>OZ244061.1:0-2142500 GCA_965215475.1 Rhodothermales bacterium | reverse complement strand
GTTCGCTTCCAAGAGCCTATGTATTCAGCTCAAGGATGACACTCAGAAAGTGCCGGGTTGCCCCATTCGGAAATCCACGGATCCGAGCTTGTTTGCAGCTCCCCGTGGCTTATCGCAGCTTATCACGTCCTTCATCGCCTGCCCGTGCCAAGGCATCCACCATGCGCCCTTTCTTGCTTATTACCTTTGAGATTTTACACAAGTCAGGTTCGCGAGAACTCCCGGTGGAGGAGTTCTCTGCGCTCGATTTACGCTCGGACGAAAATCATATAGATTTCACTCTATAGATTTCATCTTTTCTGCGTGTTGTTCATATTGGCGAATATCATCATGTCAAAGAACTTGGATCAACGTTCGATCCTAGTGGAGTTAGCCGGATTCGAACCGGCGACCCCCGGTATGCAAAACCGATGCTCTACCATCTGAGCTATAACCCCTCGCATTTAAGGACCGTATCGGGCCTGCGGGGTGGGGCTGGGAGGAGTTGAACCTCCGACCTCACGCTTATCAGGCGTGCGCTCTAACCACCTGAGCTACAGCCCCTGAAATGCGGGTTTCGTCCACTTGCAAAACCAGGGGAGAGTATAGCGAGTCCTGTCGATTCGGAAGATTGTTGTCTCAAGGCTCTCTTTAGGAGGTGATCCAGCCGCACGTTCCCGTACGGCTACCTTGTTACGACTTAGCCCCAGTCACTTAATTTACCTTCGGCCGCTCCCTCCGAGGTTGGGTCACGGACTTCGGGTACCCTAAGCTTCCATGGCTTGACGGGCGGTGTGTACAAGGCCCGGGAACGTATTCACCGCGTCGTTGCTGATACGCGATTACTAGCGATTCCGGCTTCATGGAGTCGAGTTGCAGACTCCAATCCGAACTTGGAGTGATTTTATGGATTGGCTCCCTCTCGCGAGGTGGCTGCCCGTTGTATCACCCATTGTAGCACGTGTGCAGCCCCAGGCGTAAGGGCCATGATGACTTGACGTCGTCCCCACCTTCCTCACTGCTTGCGCAGGCGGTTTCACTAGAGTCCCCGGCATGATCCGCTGGTAACTAGTGACAGGGGTTGCGCTCGTTGCGGGACTTAACCCAACATCTCACGACACGAACTGACGACAGCCATGCAGCACCTCACGATCGACCCGAAGGAGGATCCCTTTCAAGACCTGTCCGACCGCGTTCGAGCCTGGGTAAGGTTCTTCGCGTTGCATCGAATTAAGCCACATGCTCCACCGCTTGTGCGGGCCCCCGTCAATTCCTTTGAGTTTCACTCTTGCGAGCGTACTCCCCAGGTGGGATGCTTAACGCGTTAGCTTGGGCGCTGACCCCACAATGAGGGCCAACACCGAGCATCCATCGTTTACGGCGTGGACTACCAGGGTATCTAATCCTGTTTGCTCCCCACGCTTTCGTGCCTCAGCGTCAGTACTCGTCCAGTCGCCCGCCTACGCCTCTGGTGTTCCTCGTGATATCTACGCATTTCACCGCTACACCACGAATTCCAGCGACCTCTCCGAGACTCAAGAACGGCAGTTTCAAAGGCAGTTCCACGGTTAAGCCGTGGGCTTTCACCTCTGACACACCGTCCCGCCTACACACCCTTTACACCCAGTGAATCCGGACAACGCTTGCACCCTCCGTATTACCGCGGCTGCTGGCACGGAGTTAGCCGGTGCTTATTCATACGGTACCGTCAAGCCTCCCCGAGGGAGGTGTTCTTCCCATATAAAAGGAGTTTACGCCCCATAGGGGTGTCTTCCTCCACGCGGCGTGGCTGGGTCAGGCTTTCGCCCATTGCCCAATATTCCCTACTGCTGCCTTCCGTAGAAGTCTGGCCCGTGTCTCAGTGCCAGTGTGGCTGATCGTCCTCTCAGACCAGCTACGGATCGTTGCCTAGGTAGGCCGTTACCCTACCTACTAGCTAATCCGACGCAGGCCCATCCTTGAGCGTCCGAAGACTTTCATCGCACAACATACGATGTGCGACAGCATGCGGTATTAGCCACCGTTTCCGATGGTTATTCCCCACTCGAGGGCAGGTTGCCTACGCGTTACTCACCCGTGCGCCACTGTACTTGCATCCCGAAGGACACGTTCTCGTTCGACTTGCATGTATGAAGCCCGCCGCCAGCGTTCGTCCTGAGCCAGGATCAAACTCTCCGTAGTTAGAGATTTTGAACTATTTCTGTGAGCACTTATTGCACACTCTTCCTGACTGATTTGGATTGGTTGTTCCATTATAGAACAACCGGTTCCTTGTCTGAATCGACAAAGGACTCGCTATACTCTCAACCTGTCAAAGAACTGTGCCCGACCCAAGGGGCCGGAGTACCAACGTACGGATTTTTTTTGACTCTACCAAATCTGTGAAACTCTCCGTTGATCCCTCAGCAACAATACACGGCACCAGATCATATGGTGATGCGTAAAACTGACTGTTCACAACGGGAAAAGAACCGATTTGCCAAGCAAAAAACCGCCCTGCTGGTTACAGCAAAGATCGGCTCTAACTATGCCGGAAAATCTGTTGTTCCCAAAATCTTTCGTTTTTGTATTTTTTTTTCAAATTTTTTTGAGCGCTCATGAATCGTCTCCCTCTTTATAGGAATTCCTACCTCAAATGGGGGGGTGCACTACTCGCATTCGTGTTTTTTGGGCTATATCTAGCGGTTGATCAGATTATCATGCCACAAGTTACTCGTCAGGGAGAGGTGCTTCCCGTTCCTGACTTTCGGGGCATGCCCATTTCTGATGCTCTTCTAGAGATTGACTCTGTCGGGCTTGTCTTTGGCGACACCACTTCCCGTATCGGACCTGACAGCCTACAGGGATTGGTTGCTAGGCAGACTCCGCGTCCCAGCGCACCCGTAAGGCCTGGACGACGCGTCTACCTCTCCCTCTATCGCGGGCTAGTGCAAGATGTCATCGTTCCTGATGTGAGTACACAATCCCGCAGGAATGCACGACTAGCGTTACGGGCCGCGGGACTTGATGTCATTGAAAAACCTGACACGATTCCAAGCCCTAGTCCGGGTGCGGTAACTCGCACAGACCCTGCCGCAGGATCGGTGGTTCCCCGGGGAGAAAGTATTACGGTCTGGCATGGTCGAGGTCTGAATCGAAACAGGCTTGTTGAGGTACCTGATCTCGTTGGACAGGATCTATCTACAGCCGACAGTCTTCTACGCCTTGTCTCTTTTTGGCCTCGATTACTGGGAAAGGAAGACGATCCCCCGAATCCCCTGATTCTGCGGCAGTCTCCAGGATCTGGCGAACTCTTACCAGAAGGATCAGAAATCCGCCTGTTTACGACCGCTGATCCCGTACAACAGAGATAATCTCTCTTGGTAAAGTCTCTTGCAAAACCATACCTACCGAAAAATCCAGAGGCAAAGAGAGTGGATGTTCGTTCTCCGCTTGATCTGTCTGCATTAAGATCTCTCGAAGGAAGATCGGGGCGAAACGTCACCAAGACATATACATGACCCTGAACCTGACTTATTCGGTAAGGTATACTGAGAGTCCTTTTTCTGCCTTTACATCCACACGTTCACGATATTTCGTTTGCAACTTGCGCCCGACATAGTCAGGCTGGAGAGGCATTTCGCGATGCCCTCGATCAATCAGAACCATCAGTTGAATTCGAGCTGGGAACCCCATTTTACATACCATGGTAACCGCTTTGTGTGCGGTTCGACCTGTGTAAAGGATATCGTCTACAATGACGACGACTTTTCCAGACACATCTTCTGGTTTTGGGTCTAGGATCTCTAAATCCAGCGGAACTGGAATTACGATACGACCGGCAATCTCGCTGATATGTCTTGCCAAGGCTTGAGCCACGAGAAGGCCTTTTGGCTTAATCCCAAATAAAATCAAGCCCTGTGTGCCTTGATTCCGCTCATCCACCTCACAAGCAAGGCGCGCAAGCGTTCGTTCTATCCGCTCTTTACCAAGAATCAATGTGTCCATAAACAGGGCACACTAATTCTGAAACATCGCCTTGATGCTGCCCCAACTTCGTGGGATAGCCGTGGGCGTGTAGTTCACCTTGCTCTCTGCGATCCGCTGTCGTAAGCCATTGGTGAGAACGGCCTCCAAGCGATAATCCACCGTCGCGGCAGGTGACTTGTATACTTTATCATCACGGACGGAATAAGGCGTGTTCACCCCATGAACAGAAATGTCCGCAATTTTAGAAAAATCATCCGCTTGGTCAGACTTTCGAAAGAGCTCATACGTTCTGACGTCGCCCTCCGCTTCCGCCTCCCAAGTAACCGTAATCACACCTGTCTCAAACTCCGTGTTGAAATATCGGAGCCGAACCGACAGGAAGCTGGACGCTACCAAAAAAATCGCTGCCAAGAAGAATAATGAAATGCGCATCATGCGTCCAATTGTTCTGGGGAGAATTCGTTCCCATTGATCACCAATCCCACACACTATACCCAAAAAGGGGGACATGTGACCAATTCTACCCCATTTTACAAGTTCTGCTCACATGCGAACTTAGAATTCGGCCCGTTCCGTGCGCCGGATGGTGTTTACGGACGCTTCGACATCGATAGAACGGTTGACCGTCCAGTTTGCGGGTTTGCCTAAAATCATGGAGGAGTATGCCCTTCGGGTTTCGGGTTGTTCGGATATTCCTTCGACGCTGTTATGGGGGCGGTCGCCTGAGGGGCAGAATGCCACGGGCGATGCAGATTTCCGAAACTGGGATGAGACGGTCAAGACGATCCGGCGATTGGAACTGGATCCGGCCCTCCGTTTTTTGACTCCGTTCCTGCTTGCAAATGCGGGGTTGCGACCGGATACGATGGTTCGGTGGTCGTGGCCATCGGTGCTGGACAAGGATCTGAAAATGGAAGCGGAAACTACGGAAAGTAAAGTCAGGTCGGTCTTGCAGCTTCTGGAACGTGGTGTGATTTCTTCCGATGAGGCCAGGGCGATTCTGGACGGTGACCCGGTACTGATGGATTTACCTGGCCCGGCTCCCGAGTCCGCACTGGATGTGGATGCCTATGCCGATGCCCTTAAACAGTTGACCAATGGCCAAGATTCGGGGGAGTCCGGTTAGGCCTCGCTCCAATGATGCCAGGAAGTATCGGAAAATTCTTCGTGAGTTGGTCGATGTTCCTGTATTGCGTGGGGTTGCAGCAGGTTTGGAGGTGGGTACGGAAACCTTGGCTTCCTTGCAGTATGCCCAGACGCTATCCTTTGAAAATGTCCGCAAAAAGTTGAAGGCGGATGCGCGGGATCGTTTGGACGATTTTTTCGATGAGCTCTCTGGGTCGCATGAGAAGCGGTTTGTCCAGGCACACCGCAAGGCGTTGGGGGTTTCTGCCTTGCAGGCCCTGCTGAGTGACAAGGTGGTTCGTGAAGCGATGGAACAGGCGATGAGGGTAAATGTCGACCTGATAAAGTTGGTTGCCAAGAAGCACCTTCCCAAGGTCTTCAAGCAGGTGGCCGAACTCTACGGCTCCAAGCCCTTTGACCGAGAGGCCTTGGCGGGTCTGTTTGCCAAGGAATGGGGGTATCGTGATTACCCGCTTCGCCGGATCGCCCGTGACCAAGTCAATAAGGCGGTTGGTTCCCTCAACCAGATCCGGCAGAAGCAGATTGGTGTGTCTCGGTATGAGTGGGCGACGGCGGGGGATAATCGGGTTCGAGAGCGTCATGCGGCTCATAATGGGTTGACCTTTGCTTGGGATAATCCTCCGGTGGACACGGGGCATCCCGGGAATGAGATCCAATGTCGTTGTGTGGCTTTGGCGGTGTTGGATGATCTGGTCAAGCAGGCGGATCCGGATCCCGTGGGGGCCGGAATACCTGCGGAGCAGTTGGACAAGGGGCCTTTGCCTCGTTCTTTCCCGATCCGTGCTAATAATTTGACCGATGATGAAATGGCGACCGCCTATCGAAGGCGTTTCAGTGAAAATGATGGATCCGATAAGTTCGGTGACCCCTTGTTAAATGATCTGGCGGGAAGCCAGGAGTTGCGCTTGGTGGATGATGCGGTGTTGGATGAGATTGATGGGCCGATGTTCTATCGGGGCAGCAGCACGAAATATGCGAACAAATTCCGGGAAGGCAAGTTCAAGAGCTTGATGGTTTTGGCAATGGGGGGTATGCCTCGGCTGATATATATGAGGCGAATGGGTATGCTAAAAAGTTTACTGCTGCCCCTGCTGCTAGAAGGGCGAAAAAAATGACTCCTCAGATTACGTCCTTCAAGTTGAGGCCTGGTGCGAAAGTGTTTCGGGTGCAAATCCAGGATAAAACCTGGGCTGTTTCGCGTTTGCGGGCTGATTTCCGTGCTCGAGGATTGCCAGATAAAAAATTTGATGTTTCGCATGAGCTCATGATGCAGGGTTATGACGCGGTTTGAATTGAAGGTTTGGAGGAGCTGGTGGTCTTGAATAATCGGGCGATTCTGGGTCGCAAATCTACCTATGTTAAGAAATTCAAATCCAAATCCGATTTTGATCAGATGCTGCAAATTCTGCAATGGGATCAGATGGTTTGGGCAAAGAAAAAGATCAATCAAAAATACCTTCGTTACGACGAAAACCACCCTTTTGAGGTGAATCCTTTTCCTGCCTCCAAATATCCAGATGTTCAGGTCGCGATCAAGACGAATGAAGGTGAGGTGTTAGCGCATGCAATTGAGGTCAAGTAAATAAAAAGAATGGATTGGTCTTTATATAAAAAAGTTGACAATATCCCCCCGATTGACATCCTGGAAGGTTTTCCTGGGGCGGAGCATGCTTATGTTTGGCGTAGTTTGGATCCTATGGATGATGTTTATGGTTTTGCCAATCATCTTGTGGATGCTAAAATTCGGGCGAAGGAGTACATAGGGGAGATGATTGGGAGGGGCGTGTTAACCGGGTATTTTCATGGCCGTCTACCTCCGGCTGAGGAGGTGTACCGCAATGTCAGACTGGGGAGATTTGTCTACCGCTCGGATGCGATTGATCTTTTGGAGTACGGCGCTTTTGTGGCTCCGGACAAAAATCCTAATCGAGTGCATTATTGGCGTCTTGTTCCGAGCCCGATTCCTTTGGTAGAGGCTTCCTCCTTGGAAGGCTTGAAGCCGTTGGTTGATGAAGTGATTGCGACCTCCCGTGGCGCGTACAGAGATCCTGACCGCTGAAGAACAACCAAGAGCAACGAATCTCGTGACAAGGCAAATCGTTGAGCAGCGAAAGGTGGAATTGGATGGAACGCGGCGTCTGATCCAAGACTCCAACATGGCCATTCGCGATATCTATGATGCGTTGGTAGAGTTGATCACCAATGCCGATGATCGCTATCAGGTACTCGGGATCTCCGGTCAAATAGAAATTGAACTTGTCCGCTGCCACACACAGGGGATACCGCCCACGCTACGCGTTCGTGATTTTGCGGACGGCATGTCGATGACGGTTATGAGTCAGAAGATTGGCCGTACAGGTGGACGGGTCAGTGGCTTGGAACAGGGACTATCCGTTCGCGGGACCAATTCACGAGGAGCAAAGGATATAGCGGCCTTAGGGAAAGTCACCTTTGAATCCATTCCAGGGGATGGCCTCATACATGCATGCGAGGTGTCAGAGTATTTCGATTTCTCACTTTACCAGCCAACCAAGGTCACCATGGCCGAACGAAAACGATTGGGAATTCCCAAGGGTAGAGGCACGGTGGTCACTATTGAATTGAATGCGAGCCGAGGAATTCCAACCCCCGCCAATTTGAAGAAGAATCTTCGCCTGCTTGTGCCATTGCGGGACATCCTTAGAGATCCTAGACGTCAAATAACCCTAAAGGATGGTGCCACAAAACGGACGATGATAAAGCCTCCCGTGCTGGCTGGACGGGACCGGATCAAGGTAGCCTTTGACGTGCCCGGCTACGCAGGGGCAAGGGCAAAGCTGACCATAAGTCGAACGAGCGAACAACTCGAGCGCGAAAAACCAAGATTCCGGCGCGGAGGCATCTTGATCAAGTCTCGTCATGCTGTCCATGAAGCAACACTGTTTGACAAAGAGCTTGAGACTGATCCGCATGCACTGCGATTTTTTGGACGCTTGGTCTGCGACCATCTTGATGAACTCTGGAATCAATTTGATCGGCGTGTAGAAGCACGCGCGGATGCTGACCCGGGGAACCCCATGCCCATACTTGACCCTTCGCGGCGATCCGGCTTGACCCGGTCGCATCCATTTGTTAGGATCCTTTTTGCCGAAACCTTGAAGCGACTACGTCCCTTGATTGAAGAGGAACGAAGAAACGCAGATCGCGAGCGTGCATCCATTGAGAGTCAAGCCACCCGCAAACGCCTGAATGCGTTAGAACGTGCTGCAACTAAGTTCTTGGAGCACGAGGGTGCGGAAGATGATGTGGCCCGTGACGGGAATGGGGCCAGTAGCCGGCTATTTCAGGAATCAGGCTATTCTCTCAGCCCTCGGTTTGCCAAAATTGTAATTGACCAGTCTATCCCTTGCACATTGCGCGTGCGGCAAAAAGCCTTTCCCGAAATTGAACATGGTGAAACCGTCCATGTCGAGTGCCTGACCGACGAGGTGGCTACCGACAAACGGCTCATGCCGATTGAGTCCCATCCCACAGAAGAGGGGGTTCTACAGGCCTCGTGGAAACTGACGGGCGTTCAGGCTACGACAGCTTCTGGCATCAAGGTGTCAATTGGCTCCATCACCGAAGAATGTACCGTAGAGGTGCTCAAATCCAGAGCCGACGAATTCAAGGAACTGGAAGAGCTTTGCTTTCAAAAATCACGGTACCGTATCAAACTCGGCGGCCCGAAAAAACGCGTTCGTGTTTTGGCTCCGCTTTCGCTCGTCTCTCAGCCCACCATGCTGAACATTTCCGTCGATAACAGCAGGTTTAAGGTGTCCGGCAATAAAATGCTGGTCCCAAACAAAAACCTCGGCGTAGCGCACTGTGACATTCGGGTCGGCATCTCTGGAAAAGAGGATGCGAATGGCATAATTGAGGCGAAGCTCAAGGATGAGGAAGCTACGGCAGATTTAATTGCTCTTCAGCCACTCGGAGCAGGCATTAAGATTAAACTTGAAGACATCAAGATCGCAGATCAGCGCTACCGCTGGAGGCAAAACGTACTGGAAATCGCTGCCCGCCATCCGGCCCTCAAGCAATATCTGGGCTCGGCACCTCGATTTCAGGGACAGGACGATAAACATTTCCGAGTGATGTTGGCAGAAATCACTGCTGATGCGGTATGCGCGCGGCTGGTGAGCGAACGTGTTCAAAACAATCCTGAGGAATATGATGGCTTCCACTGGGATCAGTATTATGCTGAATACAGCAAGTTACTTTCACGATTTTTGCCAACCGCGCAAAAGCTTCAAGTACCGTCGGACAGCTGATGACTGCGCGATCTACCAGCATGGCCTCGCCCAAGGTTCAGGACATCCCGTCCCGCGCGGGCACTTAATCTCGACACCGCTACATCCTGAAATGCTCCTTCTAACGAGAGCCTATTCACCTTATCATCATAAAACCTGAAAGGAGGCCCCTCTATGGAATTCCTTGCACAACTTCTTGTATGTCACGTCCATGAAACTGGGCACCATCTTCCTTATATCCTCGAACATCTTCCGCCTAGAATGATGGCTTCTCTTCTGGGCGAGGAATCCTGATTCTGTCCGTTGCGTGAAAATTCCTCCCTGTTTCGTATCTTGCTGTTGGTTTTCCTTGATTTTACACTCCTATTGACATGACTATCTTACGTTCATCTTTTTTCGTTATTACCGTTGTTTCCGCCATCATACTTACAGGTTGTAATCCCCGGGCCGTTGAAACGCTGGTTGTATCAGCTCCAGAGTCTATTGAAACCAATCAGAATGGCGAATTCGCGGCTTTTGCCAACGAAGATGCGCGACCACCTGTGGTCTACTCATGGGCCTTTGGTGATGGGGCAACCGCAGACGGCACGGCGGTGACTCATACATATACCGAGGCAGGCGCCTACACTATAATCGTTACCGCTAGTAATAATGATGGCCGTTACTCTATTTCCGAAACATCTAGCATCATCGTCACGGATCCGCCTGTTCCTGCGCAGGTCTTGGCCTTGTCAGCCAGTTCCACAAGTGTGGATACCCAAACCCCTGTCGAGTTCAGTGCGAACGTGCGCGGAGATGCGCCTCTGACATATAGCTGGAGCTTTGGAGACGGCACATCGTCCTCTACTCCTAGACCTCAACACACATACATGTCTGAAGGTGAGTATGCCGTCTCTCTGGAAATTTCTAACGAGCATGGCCGAGATGCAAGAACTTTGAATGTGTCGGTGGCGCAATTTGAACCTGCTTACTGCTCAGATATAGCTGAAATGAGCACCATCTTTTTTGAACGCAATTCCAGTGTGCTCTCCGATATTGCTATGCAGGCCTTGGGAGACAATCTGGAAATCCTCAGTGAATGCCTGAATCTAAATGCACGTGTGGAGGGCATGGCAAGCCCTTTGGAGCGTAACCCCCAGACCCTTTCTGAAGACAGAGCGCGTGCATTGATGGATTACTACACATCTAATGGAATTGGAGTTGAACGGGTTACCATGCTCGGATTGGGAAGTGCTGACGGAACATCGAAAAAAAGTGGTGCCGATCAGTTCCGTCGTGCAGATACCATCCCACTTCGCTAGCTCGCTCCCCTAAGTGAGTTTTTTCTCTCACCTATTTCAAGCGAAGGATCACAGATCTGCAGGTCGAGTATGTACGTAAATTTGTTCATCGAAAAAATGACGATAAAGATCTCCGCGGCCAAGGGCTCTGACATGACTTGAGAGACAACCATTCTCCTGGCCAGAGACTCAAGATCTCACTCTATTCAGTCAATCCTTGCCCATGGAAGAGGAGTTATGATCACTTCCTCTCCCTCGGAAGGATCTATCACTTCTTCCTCTAAATGAATCAGACAGTTGGCATGCTGAAGTGAAGAGTAAAGATTTGAAGCCTGTGGGCCCGTAGTGCGCACAATTAATTCTCCCCCCTCTTCCTTCTTGGCTTTTCCACGCACAAAATGATATCGACCTGCCTTCTTGAGCACTGAGGACCCCAATTTCGCTTTTATCTTCGGTGGGTGAATCTCTGCGGCCCCCATCATTTTGAGAAGAGTCGGCCGAACATACTGCTGGAAGCAAATTGCTGACGAAACGGGATTGCCGGGTAACCCAAAAACTAGTTGAGCTCCAAGTATTCCAAAAAGCATCGGACCTCCTGGTCGCTGACGGACTCGCCAAAAACGCTTTTTAAATCCTAAACCTAAAAGTACTTCCTGAACAAGATCATACTTCCCTACGGATACACCGCCGGTAATGATCATCACATCCATATCCATTGCTCTTTGAATTTGACCAAGAAGATCTTCTCGCTTATCCTGAGCAACTTCCGAATCTGGAACGATTGCGCCTGTTTCCAGCACTTGCGCAAACAATCCAGGGCCATTGGCATCATAAATCCGGGAAGGAGGTAACGGCTTTGTCAAGTCAAGATGTAATTCATTCCCCGTAACAATGATTGAAACGCGCGGAGATTTTCCCACTTTGACCTGATCATACCCCGCTGCTGCGATCATGCCTATGATTGGTGGAGTAATCCGCATGCCCCTTTTCACTACCACTGTTCCCCGTAAAGCATCCTTACCTGCTCTTCGTATGTAAGCTCCTCGTTCAGGTTTTCGACGAATATGAATAATTTCCTCATTCATTTCCGTCGCCCATTCCTGTGGCACGACGGCTTCTGTCCCCGGGGGAATCTGCGCCCCCGTCATGATGCGGATGCATGTTCCTGGTTTCACTTCAGTACTTGGAATATTTCCCGCGGCTAGTTCTCCGATAACTTGGAGATCGGGTATTGTTTGTGCGAAACCACCCATGTGGACTGCATATCCATCCATTGCCGAATTATCGAAGGGAGGGATTGACTCCTTTGCAATAATATCTTCTCGGAGCACCCGTCCAGATGCCATACGTAGGGGGATCTCCTCTGTTGGCATCTCTAAAATTTCTGCGTGCACTTTTTGAAAAGCTTCTCCAGGTGTCATTCTACTATTTGATACGAACTAATATTGAGTAAATCACGCCCTTATCTGGCAAGGATTTGTTTGTGCGAGTAATCATCGTATGCCCGATCTGGACCGTCCCAAGTCTCAATGCAGTGGGTCACTTTCAAATATGAACCTTCCATCAGAAATTTTGCTGTAATTTATTTTTGCTGAAGTACGAAAAAGATGTGGACAGGATTTGTTTATTTTTCCAAGATCCCGTGAACAACATGTGATTTTTGAATAGAATTTTATACACCCCCTACCAAAAAACATGATTTTGTGAAATTTCAGACACTAATACACATAATCCTAACATACCTTTATGTTGCTCTTATCGGTCCTAAATCCTTCTTATGGCATACCTCATATCGAAACAGATAAGAATTTGAAACGGTTATCCACAATTCCACAGGATCAACAATATATATTTTATTTTTTTCTAAAACCTTGTTCATATTGAATACAAAGAGATGTGAATAAAGTTACTTCCTCCTGAAATGATGTATCTTGCCCCAATAATTCGCATAGATATCTGATGATCCATAGAATTATGAGAAACAGTTATGTGGTACTAGGAGAAAGCACATTATGAATGGGCTTGATGTTTAAGCTCATGATCGTATCAAAAATTCAATGTCCGCACCACCTCGTCGCCGTGCTCGCTACGCAACCCTGCAAGCACTTTATGCACATATGCTGAGTGGCGATTCTCAGGAGCATGTTTATAAGATGACACTTCTACCGAGACTCCCAAGCCAGGATGGAGCAGCCGAATTGGGTATCAGATTGTTTGAGACCGTGATTTCAGACCAAGATCAACTGGATCAGATTATATCTGAAAATGCCAAGAACTGGGATTTAGGGCGTATGCTCAGAATTGATCTAATTATTCTTAGAATAGCCGTGTGTGAGTTTTTGCACTTTGATCAGATTCCACCTAAGGCGACGATGAATGAGGCAATTGAGTTGGCGAAAATTTTCAGCACAGAGGAGAGCAAGGACTTTATAAATGGTGTTCTAGATGAAATTGCTTTTAGATTAAGGAAGGAGGGGAAAATGACAAAAAATAAGGGAGGCCGTCAGGGATGGGAAGAAATGGTTAGCAGACAAGATTCTCATCGAGCTAGTTCTTGAAATACTTGCCCCGCTTTGGGAAGAGAATGGGGAGATCGTTGAATGATTTGAGTTCACGGTGAGATCAGTCAAGAAGAATCCAAAACCCGATGCGCAGGGATGGGCGCTGTGATCCAATTTCAACGAAGGCGGTTTGTTGTCCCAATGGTCGGGTATATCGAAGGAAAGGATCCAGAAAGAGACTGAATTGACGATTTTTCTCTGCTCTGGTTTGTTTTTGTAGAAAGGTTAATGCAGGGCCAAATCGAATTCCCAGATACAGGTCATACGAATAATTTGCTTGTCCAATCACACGAAGAACCCCTAAAGGTCTTAAAGCAGCCCCAACCCCTACAGAAACATATAATGGAGTTCTTTCCTTCCAGAGTTCGGTATCAACGGAAGAATGAACTTCGAGTGAATAAATGCTACGAGTTTGAACATGCACGAATTGCATGCCAGCTCCGGGCCAACCTGCCAACCCAGCCTGAACATAAGATGACTGTGCGAAGGCTATAAATGGTAAGAGGATGAACAGACAGATTGTTTGGAATAGCTTAATCACGTAACCGAGACATATGTGTATTCAGATGAAAGCGTTGTTTACACGTCAAAGGTAATGAGCGTTCATTTTCTGTTAAATGGACCTATCCGCTTGGTTTAGTAAATCGAAAATAATGATGAGATCATCAGATCTATTGGATATAATTCCAATGAGGAGAGAGGATGAGAACAGTATAAAACGCCCCTCATTTTTGATTAAATACGGCTATGAGGGAAATCTACCAGTCAATAAATGTGCATGAGCCTGGTTGCCTAGCGAACGTATAAGAGAGCAAAATGCCGAAGAAGAACAGAGAGGCATTGTAGGCAAGCATACAATACAAGTTGCAAGTCTTATCAAAACGGATCGTGAAAGGAGATCTATTTCCATTCTAATTCGATAAACCCAGACCATGTCCCTCAATTGTGGTATCGTTGGCTTACCAAATATTGGTAAGTCTACCCTGTTTAATGCGCTGAGTGGGGTTGGAGCGACTGCTGCGAATTATCCGTTCTGCACAATCGATCCCAATCGGGGGATTGCGTCCGTGCCGGACGAACGATTACAAAGGCTTACAGCTGTTTCCCCATCCGAGCGAGTTGTTCCAACCACGATAGAATTTGTTGATATAGCAGGCTTGGTCGCTGGTGCCTCTCGTGGGGAAGGACTAGGAAATGCGTTTTTGGGGCACATTCGACAGGTAGATGCGCTAATACATGTGGTCCGCTGCTTTGATGCCTCAGGGATTTCCCACGTTGCCGGAAGTGTTGACCCAGAACGGGACATCGAGATCGTGAATACCGAACTCTTGCTGAAAGATTTGGATACCGCCGAGCGATCTGCTGAAAAATGGGGCAAAGCGTCAAAAGGACGAGAAGAAGAAGCAGTGATGAAGGCGGCGTTCGCAGAACGCTTAGTTGATCATTTGTCTGAAGGGAACCCTGCACGGCTCCTGAGACGCCTCTCCCCCAAAGAACAACAGTATATACGGGAGCTATTTCTTTTAACTAGTAGGCCTGTTTTGTACATAGCTAATGTGGGGGAGGCGGATTTACCCCAAGGCAACACGTGGGCGGAACAAGTTCAGAGGGTTGCCGCCAGAGAGGATGCAGGATGCTTGATCCTGAGCGCAGAGTTTGAGGCGCAGCTGTCAGATTTAGAGGAGGAAGAAAAAGAGGTTTTTCTGGTAGGGGAAGGATTCCAGGCAGATGGGTTGCAACGCTTAATCCATAAGGCATATACGTTGTTGAACCTTATAACATTCTTCACGCATGGACCAAAGGAAACACGGGCTTGGACGGTAAAAAAAGGAGCAAAAGCTCCACAGGCAGCGGGACAAATCCATAGCGACTTTGAACGCGGATTTATTCGTGCAGAGACCATTCAGGTTGAAGACCTGATTCAAGTAGGTTCGGAGTCGGCTGCGCGCGCGGCCGGGATTATGAGGTCCGAAGGGAAGGAATATACCGTTCAAGATGGGGACGTGATTCTTTTTCGGTTCAATGTATAATCTAGTCAAAATAAGGAGACCCTCGATGAGCGTATGATTACAGCAAGCAAAGACAACCCCTAGGGATGAATTATCGACTGTTTATTGCACGAAGATACTTGCACAGCCGACAACGAATCCCGCTAGTTACAATTATTTCAGGGATTTCGATGAGCGGCGTGGCGATAGGAGTTGCGTCCTTAATCGTGGTTCTGTCGGTCATGAATGGATTTTATGATGTCGTACGAGACTTGTTGGTTTCGATGGATCCACATGTCCGCATTGTCTCACAGCATGGACGAGGATTGTCCCAACCAGAAGTAACCAAGATCGCCGATCAAGCACGACAGATGCCCGAGGTTCAAAGAGCGGATCCTTACGTTGAAGGTAAAGCCCTCCTGGTGACCGTTTCGCAATCGGAAGTCAACCGTGTAGTGGTTCTCAGAGGCGTAGTAGATCATACAACGGGAACGGGGCTCGTCACCGGAGAATTTGACACGGGAGAACAGGGAATGGTGATGGGATTTAGCCTAGGACAGCGTTTAGGGCTCTCTCCTGGCTCTGAAAATAACCGGGCAATGCTATTTTCTGCACAAGGATTGGGGCAAATGCTCACACGCATCTTCTCTCCACCCGCGGTGCGAGAATTTGAGGTGCGTGGATTATTTAGACTTGAAGAATCCTATGATAACACGCATGTATTTATTGGAATTAAAGAAGCTCAGGAGCTTTTTCATCTGAACAATGCGATTACGGGAATTGAGTTGCGACTTACCGATCTTCGGCAGGCTCAACACGTGAAGCAAACACTTGAGGCTTCACTTCCAAGTGGAGTGACGGTTCAAACGTGGTACGATCTTCAACGCTCTCTTTATGATGTGATGCGACTGGAAAAATGGGGCGCATCCATCATACTGCTACTTATTTGCGTGGTCGCCGCCTTTAGTATCATAGGATCTCTTACCATGGTTGTTGTAGAAAAGAAACACGATATTGGGGTACTGAAGGCAATGGGGGCAACTTCTAGGGAGATCCGGCAACTTTTTCTTATGCAGGGCGGGATGATCGGACTCGTTGGTGCCGGAACGGGGTTTGTGGCGGGGCTGGGGATTCTATTACTCCAGAAACATTTTCAGTTTGTTCCCCTATTGGGGGCGGAATCGTTTGTAATCGAAGCGTATCCTGTTTCGGTCCAAGTTCTTGACCTAGTTCTTATTCTGGGCGTTTCGTTTGGTTTGTGCCTGAGTGCTTCAATCTATCCCGCGTGGCGTGCAGCTCGGAGTGAGCCGAGCCGAGCTCTGACACAAGGGGACTGACGCGGGAACCGTTCCGCAAACGTGTTCATATAAGCCGGTCGCCCAAAACAGGAAAAGGGGGATTCACGAATGGCACGTAAGGATCAATTAAGCGGCAAGGGGCCCATGTCGGGCAACCATGTCTCACATGCAAACAACAAAACGCGTCGGCGTTTCGGGGTGAATTTGCAGACAAAGAAGTTTTATTTGCCGGAGCAAAAGCGGTGGGTAAAACTGAGGGTTTCTGCAAATACGATCAAGACTATCAACAAGAACGGGATTGAGGCGGTGTTGCGAGAGGCGCGGGCTCAAGGCATCACGGTTTAACAGGTACGATTGTAACATGGCACGAAAAGGAAAAGACGTCAGACAAAAAATAATCCTCGAATGTACCGAGGCTCCCGGAACCAGCCGGTATTCAACCGTCAAGAACCGGCGTAATACGTCTAGCCGACTGGAGCTCAAAAAGTACAATTCGACACTTCGCAAACATACATTGCATAGGGAGATCAAGTAAAGATGGCCAAGAAACAATCGTTTGGAGACAAAGTCCTCAAGCGCCGTCAAGAGCGAAAAGTTATGGCGAAGCTCGTGATTGCGGAAAAGAAGACAAACGGAAGCTTCCGCTTCAGAGAAAAAATGGTTCCCCAGGAGGACGTTCAAGCAGAATTGAAAGCGATCAAGTAGATCATCCGATTCGGGGTGTAGCTCAGCCCGGTAGAGCACTGCGTTTGGGACGCAGAAGTCGTCGGTTCAAATCCGGCCGCCCCGACTGTGCGGATACACCAGTTCTATTACATACAGGCGCCCGTAGCTCAACTGGATAGAGCAGCGGACTTCTGCAACAAAAGCGGGCCGCTGGCTGGAAACGGCCAGCGAGTAAGTGGTCAAATTCGGGGAAGCCTACGGAACCGATGTTCACGGTAATCCCGAGCCAAGCCCTAAGGGGAAGGTGTAGAGACTAGACGGCCACCCCTTCCTTCAGCAGTAGCTGAAAAAGGTGAAGAGATAGTCCAGGGAGTCGGGAAACCGGTACAAACCTGAATCCGCAGGTTGCAGGTTCGAGTCCTGCCGGGCGTGCTAAGGTGACGTGGCCGAGTGGCTAGGCAGAGGCCTGCAAAGCCTTGTACGGCGGTTCGAATCCGCCCGTCACCTCATTGCATTACATCCGATACGGACCACTCGTCTTCGAGAGCGTCAGAATAGTCGTCTTGGCTCCGATAGATTTCGAGATTTGAGAAACGGGCAAAGTCTGTCTCAAACTTTAACTTGACGGTCCCGGTGGGACCGTTTCGGTGCTTTCCGACAATAATTTCTGCCACGCCTTTGGTGGGTTGCCCCTCCTTGTCAACTTCAATCCCGTAATACATTGCACGGTAAATGAAAGCGACAATGTCAGCATCCTGTTCAATCGCTCCGCTCTCACGCAGATCCGACAATTGTGGTCGTTTGTCTTTTCGATCTTCTGCATTCCGGTTCAACTGGCTGAGAGCAATTACTGGGATTTCAAGTTCTTTTGCAAGTCCTTTCAGGGAGCGGGAGATATTTGCAATTTCTTGTTCCCGGTTATCTCGGTTCGTCTTCGCTTTTCCTTCCATGAGTTGCAAATAGTCAACCAGCACAAGACCAATATCATGTTCGGACTTTAATCGGCGGCATTTGGCACGTAATTCCAGAACTCCCAGGCCCTCTGAATCGTCAATAAAGATAGGAGCGAGTCCCAATTTTCCCGCTGCTTCTACGACAGCCTCAAGATCGTTTTGGCTTAACTTTCCCGTCCGAGCTCTTTGGGCATTCACTTTGGCTTCGGAGGTTAGAAGACGCTGGGCGAGTTGTCGAGCACTCATTTCCAAGGAGAAAATAGCACAGCTAACCGGATTCTGGGAAGCCATGGCAGCATTACGTGCACATGCCAGAGCAAAAGCGGTTTTTCCCATTGACGGTCGTCCAGCGATGATGACCAAGTCGGATTCCTGCCACCCTCCTGTCAATTTGTCGAGATCGATAAAGCCACTGGTCACTCCGGAAAGCCCTTCTGGGCGATCGGCAACGGTTAGGATGTGGTCAATCGTGTCCCGAATAACATCTTTTAGGTTTTTTGCCGATCGGCGAACTTGGCTTTCCGAGATGGAAAACAGATCCTTTTCCGTCGCGTCAAGGAGATCAAACGCATCCGTTGATGAATCATACGCTTCTGTGATTCGCTTCCCCATCGCGGTAATGAGCTTACGCAAGAGAGCTTTTTGGCTGATGATACGAGCATGATGCTCGGTATTTACAGACGTGGCAATCTCAAGAGAAAGCTCATTCAAGTAGGGGAGTCCGCCAGCGAACTCTAATTGCTTTGTTGTCTTCAACTGCTCCGAAACCGTGATGATGTCGATGGGCTGTCCCTTGGCAGAAAGGTCAAGAAGAGCTTGATAGATTTTTTGGTGTTTCGGCAAGTAAAAAGAGTCAACGGGCAGGATTTCCGTTGCGATACTCACAGCCTCAGGATCATTTAATGCTGCTCCGAGGACATACTTCTCTACTTCAACAACTTGAGGCGGAATGCGTCCAGAGGAATCCTGCAAATTCTGGACTAGGACAGGCCCTCTGGGGGAAATGGCTTCACTTTGCATCGTTTTGAGGGTTTATAGATCCGAGTACAGTTGTCGTAGGAGTTTTAAGTCTTCCCATGTTGGGCGCTTCCAGTTTGGATTTCGTAAAAGAGCTGCGGGATGATAGGTGGCAAGGAGCGTGCACCCATAATAGGGATGAGCTTGGCCTCGCAGTTTTCCAAGAGGATCAGAGCGTTCAAGTAGTGTCTGACCCGCTATCCTACCTAGGCAGAGAATGAGATTCGGTTGTATCAGGGACATCTGCCTGTAGAGGATAGGCAGATGGGCTTCAATCTCGTCCTGTTCTGGATCACGATTCTCGGGAGGTCGAGATTTGAGAATGTTTGTAATAAATATATTCTCGCGAGACAGTTGGATTGCTGCCAGCATTTTGTCAAGCAGTTGGCCTGCCCTGCCGACAAAAGGCTTTCCTTGTAGATCTTCTTCTGCGCCAGGTGCCTCCCCAATAAGCATGATGTCTGCATGAGGATTTCCTTCTCCCAAAACGGCATTTGTACGTTCCGAATCGATCGGAATGAGAACCGAGGATTCGACATAGTTTCGGAGCGTATCCAGAGATTGAATCCGATGAACAGGGTTCTGGGCATCAACCCGCGCCATGATCTTTCGAGTGAACAAATTTGTTGGTTCTAATGGGATAAGCGGGCCGTGTAGGTTCGCCTCTGCGGAGAGATTATCCTTGAGGTGATGAAGTGGCGAGATCATGGACACATGAGCAAGAAAACCAAAACAATTATACCCGTGGGAGATAAAATTACTGTGAAGTTGTTGTGCAATTCCGCCAAGTTTTTCATTGATTTTCAACAAGTTATGCACAATCAGTCAAGATTCGATCCAGAAGAGCGGTGGCAACGTCTTGTTTTGACATGATCTCCAACGGGAAGGACGAACCATCTTTCGCGATAAGGGTCACTCGATTCGTTCCCGTTCCAAATCCTGCCCCTTCTTCGTTCAGGTTGTTAAGGACAATCCAATCCAGATTTTTCTCGGCGAGTTTTTTTCGAGCGTTCACAAGACCGTTTTCTGTTTCCATGGCGAAGCCAACCAAGACCTGCCCATTTCGGCGCCGTTTGCCCAGTTGAGCCAGAATATCAGACGTTCGATGTAGCCGGAGTGTGAGATGATCCGCCTGCTTCTTGATTTTTGATGGATGGGTTTCTTTTGGTGCATAATCTGCTACCGCCGCCGCCATAAAAATAAAATCTGCATCTTTATGAGCTAAAACCGCTTCCTGCATTTCTGTGCCGGTAGTAATATCAATTCGCCGCACTCCATCAGGAGTATTTAAAAGCGTCGGACCGGTGACCAACGTCACTTTTGCTCCCCGCCGGACAAGATCTGTTGCAAGGGCAAAGCCCATTGTACCGGTTGAATGATTGGTCAGGACTCGAACCGGGTCGATGGGCTCTTGTGTAGGCCCCGCAGTGACCAGAGCATGTTTGCCTCGCAACTCGTCCGGCAGAAGAGACACAATTTTTTCGAGAATATCATCAATATCGGGGAGGCGCCCCAATCCAACAAGGCCGCTGGCAAGTTCTCCATAACTAGGAGGAAGGACATGATAACCGAATCCCTGAAGCCGTTTGAGGTTCAAACGAACAGATGGATGCATGTACATATCATGATCCATGGCAGGACATATCAGGATGGGGCAACGCGCTGCAAGGGCGGTTGCGGTCAGCATATTGTCAGCAAACCCGTTCGCCAGCTTTGCCAGAGTCTGAGCGGTTGCGGGTGCGATCACGAACAGGTCGGCCCAATGCCCCAATGTAATATGTTTGGTCCAAGTATCTTCGTCTGATTCATGGAAAAGATCTGTGAGCACCCTTTGGCCGGACAGGGTTGCAAGAGTTGTCGGGGTAATAAACTTGGAGGCCCCTTGCGTTGACAGAACCTGTACTTCAGTGCCAATCTTTCGCAATCGTCGAATTAATTCAGCAGCTTTGTATGTAGCGATACTGCCGGTCACTCCAAGTAGAAGGCGTTTACCGTACAATTCTGCAATTCGACTTGAGTCACTCATGGTCAAGGTAGGCCTTAATTAGTGTAATCATTTCGATCGCAGCACGATCAAGACAATCGTTTACCACGACGGCATCGAATTGATCAGCGTAGTCGAGTTCAAGCTTAGCTCTTCGTAGTCGAAGATCAAGGGTTTCGGAGGATTCAGTGCCTCGGTTGCTCAGTCGGTTTTTCAGTTCGGTTTCGGATGGCGGAGCAACGAAAATAAAAAATCCACCATGAGAAGAACGAACTCGGGCGGCTCCCTTAACGTCAATATCTAGCAGGAGCGGGGCATCAGATTCTGCGAGGGTGGAGAGCGGGGTACCATAGAAACGACCAGGATACACCTCCTCATATTCAAGGAGTGCTTCTTCGGCAACGAGGCGCTCAAATTCCGGTACGGAAACGAAATAATATTCCCGACCATGTTGTTCATAGGAGCGTGGAGGTCTTGTCGTAACAGAGACAGACAATTGCATCGAAGGAAATTCTTCCAGCACCCGTTTAGCGAGGCTTGATTTCCCGGCACCGCTTGGTGCCGTCAGGCCAACTAGTTTCCGTCGTGACGTCATCTGGAAGAAAAAGAGGTTGCCAGAAAAAAAGAGTACATTGGTATAGGTTCAACAGGGCAAACTCACGATCCGAGTTCAGTATGGAGACTGTATTCAGCGATAGTTTCTCTGAAGGTGTAAAAGGAAGCCGTCATGGACTAGATACCCTCCGCTTGTTTCACCCTCAGAAACACCAAGCTGTTGGCTCGTTAGTACTCAACTGTATTCTAAGTGTTATTTCCGGCCATGGTAATGCGAGTGACCATCAGAAAAACAAACACTTTATCCATGCAATCTTGGAGGACTAGGTATTTATCCAATCAACAATCGTAGCAGAACCATTTATTTTACTCGACGTCAACCAAGACACCACATCGCTTACCTAATTCCCTACATCGTTGGATGATCCCATCTCGACTTAAATTTACATAAATCTGGTACTGAGGATATCCAGGTATCTTTTTGAAGCGACTAGGATCTTTGGAATAGTAATGAGACGACTGGAGATCTTTTCTGGTTGAGCCACCTGAGAGTCTCCAACTATTCTCTTGGAGATCCCGATCCAAGAGGTCAGCTATCAGGCTTAACAATACTGCCCGGTAGCTTCTTTCTTCCTGCCAATCCCCTTGATCAATTCGCCATCGGGGAATCGCGTCTTGACCATCAATCTGCCTATTTTGGAATTCAACGTCAACTCCGCATCTTTCACCCATTTCCCTACATAGTTTGAGAATAGGTTCACTACCTAACTTTAAATTAACTACGTATTCTTCATGCCTAGGGATTGATCTAAAATAACCAAGTGGCTCCATTCCAGAACGAAAAAGATCTTTAGTCATTTGATCTCCCAATAGTCGTTCACCATTCTTTTTTGGATCTATATCCAAGCATGCCGCAATAACATTCAAAAGTGTTGCCGCATAGTTCTTCTCTTGCTGCCATTCACTCTGATTGATCCTCCAACGAGGAACTGTTGGACTCTCTTTACGAACTTGGTGGCGTTTTAAATCTACACTCTCCCAAATTTGCTGACCTTCGCCTGCCTTTTTAGGGATTTCTATTTCGATCTGTAAACCGCATCTCTCTGACATTTCCATGCAAAGATTACATATGTCTTGACCGGAGAAATGTGTGTTGACCTCAAACTCATCATGGCCAGGGATCCGCCTGAAGGAACCCGAATGACTTGCACCTTCACCGAAAGGAAAAATATCTTTCCTTACTCGGTTCCCTAGCAGCCGTTTACTATTTCTTTCTGAATTCTCATCCAGCAGAAAAGAAACGACATTCAATAGCATGTCTGTAAACGTTTTCTCATGTTGCCAGTCAGAGACACCACTGATTCGCCATCGAGCCCTTGCCCGGATTATGTTCTCCCAAGGCCAACAGTTCAAGGCCAAGTCACTAAGTTCTTGGACGCGTGCCTCAAGATCTTCTTCTCTCCAGTCTGAATAGGATCCAGACAATTCCCGTGTGAGTATCACGTTGCTATTCTTCTCGTAAAGAGTACGCTTTTCTGTATAAACCTGATTGCTAATCCCTGCGTTGAATCCCTTCCCTACCAGGGTTAGATTTGCGAGACTATTCATGTAGGTTGCATGAACTTCATCGGCATTTTCTCCTAAATACTCCAGCCATTCTTTACTGAGTTTCTGAGGCATAATGTGCTCAATCGACAAATCTTCGATTCTCGAAATAGCGTCTTTTTCCAACTGAAAATTCATCGTCCACAAAATTGTTTTTGCGGCATCGGATGCCTTCCCTCCATAGGCTTTTCTTTTTTTAATGCCTTCTCTGATTTCTTTTTCGTTGGGCACGGCAATGCCCGTATGCCTGAGTTTTTTAATCTTCACGATCCAGTAGTCAGCGTAAGATTCTGAAGACTGAGCATCCTTGCTGTGAGCAAAATGAGCAAATTCAGTGTTAAGGCCTCTGGTGCTTTTCCCTGCCAACCAGAATCTTGTCAGCCAAGTGCTGAGAGCATTTAAAGCGTCTATTAACTCCTGCTCATTTGCGCCTGTAGCGTCAGGCTTCGTAGCATCATCCAATAGGCGTAATGTAAAGGGTCGGTGAACATCTGTTCGGAGATCCCGCAAATGCTGCAAGAGCCTATCTATCTCACGGTTCTCGTGCTTGCCATTTGTACCTGTAATCTTCCCGTATAAATCTGCTAGCCTAGTCAACTCTTTACACAAGGATGTTCTATCTATGGAACCTTGCGTCTTATACCACCATCTTCTTAGGTTTGCATACGTCCGATTACTTCCGACAGTCTCTCCCGTTCTCCATCGAAGAAAATCCCGTAAAAAATGATCAATATGCTTTGGTTCATACACAGCATTAAGAGAGTCCTCAAGTTTACACCAATAATCCTTATGTAATTCTTCTTGAGTTTTTCTGTCCAGCCCCATCAGGAGCCAGTTCTTCACCTTCTCTCCCTCCGTTAGTGGAACTCCCGTTGCATTTAAGCTCTCAAAAATCTGCTGTGGGTCATCAGATTTTTCACATGTAAAGGTGATTACTTTGAATCGGCTTAACCCGTTCATCAGACATTCAGGTCCTACAGAAGCCACTTCAGATCTTAAAGTCTTATAGGCTGCAGTCACTCTTCCTTCACCCCCAGGATTGTTCTCAAGTATCCGCCTATACTCCTCCTCATCTTGATCTTGTAAATTGAGTTTTCTTGGTGGATTTAATGGATTCATCAAAAGAACTCTTGTGATATTATCCGAACTCCACTCTCCTATTATACGCCCGGTTTCTTCCAATTTTTCTGCTATGCAGATCAACAAAACACTGATCGTCGTCAGCCTCTGCTGGCCATCAACAACATGAAAAATTTCGGCAGTACCTGCGGGTGTGTTCTCGGAATAGGTTATGAGTGTACCTCCAAAATGACTGGCATTATATTTGTCTGATTTCGAGATTGCCTCTAAATCTTTAATCAACTGCTGAATTGTAGATTTATCCCAACTATATCTACGCTGCCATTTTGGCACCGAATACTGGACGGGCATCTTAAACAAGTCGAGAAAATTTATCAATTTGACATTCATGTTGTGCAGAGCTAAATTTTGCTAGCAGGCAGGTTTGATAGAGGTCTGTGCATTTTTTCGATACGAAAATCAGCACCGAAAAAGCCAAAAGAGGGCATCTCGCAGAATATCATCCCCGAAAGTTTAGCATGATGAAATGCTGAGTGTCCCAGTTCGTCAGAACGAGCAATTTGGCGTGCTCACCTGCGTCTTTGACGGTGGTATGATGGGGTAGTTCCACCGAGGTAATGTGGAGCTGTATTCCAAATGGAGTTCCTGCATTTCTTCTGGACTAATTTTGATTCTCTTTCCGTAAATGTTCTCAACTTTTTGTGCAACGATTGTGAGTCCGCTCTTCGACGTCCTCTTTATCTACACAATCAAGGAGGATTGGATCTCTATCCAGCAAATATTTGAGATAGAGGAGAAGACGTTTTCTCGGAACACACAATCTTTGTCAGAAATATGTGTTAAAACCTGCTTATCCCCACTAACTTTGGAATCTCTTCTTATTTGATTTGATCTAGAAATCAATCTTGAACAAGAACACGTTGATCATCTTTGAGTAGCATATTTCCAGTATAAATTTCTTGAAATAATCCTCACGGACAAGATGAACCAATCTGGAGAATCTTTCAAAGAATGTGACAAAGCAGTAGAACTATGTCTTGATGGGGTCTTTAGCCCTAAGGAATTTGCGGATAGTGTGAGAGCATTTGTTGGCCTAGTTAGCGAAGTATCCAAAGCCGTATCTCCCCAAACGGGGCCTTCGGATTGGAGAATCTCGATCAAAGAAGGCAGCATG
This sequence comes from Rhodothermales bacterium, assembly GCA_965215475.1. Classification (GTDB taxonomy): domain Bacteria; phylum Bacteroidota; class Rhodothermia; order Rhodothermales; family Bin80; genus Bin80. Next base: position 2,116,974 of record OZ244061.1, on the reverse strand, counting down.
ATCATTAGAATGACCCCAGATCCTGAAAAAAGATCTTCAATGCAAACGGCGCTGAAGGCTATTCTGGTAATCTCTAAAGGATTAGCAGATTTAGAATCAGACATAAGTAAAGACATTCATTGGACGAATCCGTTTAGGGACAAAGGATTAAAGTATATCAGAGAAATTGCGAATCTGACGGCTGAAGAAGAAGGAAAACGGGTGTCCATCAATTCAGATGGTAACCTAGTTCCATTATCTCCAAGAATTGCAAAAAACGCACATCAGCTTTTGGAGCCAAAGAAACCTCACTCGGCAATCGGAAATGTTGAGGGGGAATTAAGCACGTTAACGGGTCGTCGAGGTTTCAAAATGGTGGTGTATCGCAGTCTTGACGGGTTAGCGGTAGATTGTCTCACAGACGATCCTCGCCTAATATCTGAGGCCGTAGCTGCATTCAATAAACGTGTCTCGGTTCATGGTACGGTCAGGTACAATAGCAAAGGTCTACCCACAAGTGTCGCAGCAGAGCAAATAAAAGTGTTTCGCCCTGACAATGAGCTGACACCATTATCTGAAATAAGAGGCATTCTCCGATGAGCGAGCCCAAACCTACTCTCCGATATTGGGATAGTTGTGTATTTCTCGCTTACCTCAAAGAAGAACCCGAAAGGGTAACACAATGTGACGCCATACTGAAAGCCGCCCAAAAGAACCAAACAATGATCGTAACCTCATCAGTAACCTCATTTGAGGTACTATGGCTGGATAAGGATCAACGTTACGACGAAAACTCAAAACAAAAAATCAGAGATCTCTTCGAGTATAGTTTTATTAAAGTAGCGGATTTGACAAGGTATGTTGCGAATCAAGCACGAGAATTGAAATGGGAGTATCATGATATACAGATCAAAGACGCGGGGCACTTGGCAACCGTAATAGTGTCAGATGTATGTCGATTCGAAACGTACGATCGTAAGTTGATGGAATACGATAAGAAATTCAAAAATAGACTCGATCAAAAAACCAGAATAGTTGAACCCTTTATTACAACAGAACCTGAATTGTCATTCTAGGTTCTACCGCGATCCATATTCATGATGGAACCAAAGAATGTTGAAATTAAAACACCAAGGGGTCATGCAGATTAAGTGGCGGAGAGGGAGGGATTCGAACCCTCGGTACCCGGTTAGGGTACACTCGCTTTCCAGGCGAGCCCGTTAGACCGCTCCGGCACCTCTCCTATACTTCCATGATGTCCTTCTCTTTCTCGCTAAGAAGCTTGTCAATCGCACTCACAAATCGATCCGTTTCGTTCTGCAATTTCTCTTCGGCGAAATACCGCATGTCCTCGGATAGATTCTCAGCCTCCTGAGTGGATTTTAACTCCTCCTTTGTGGTACGGCGAATATTGCGAACCGAAATTTTTGCCTGCTCCCCAATTTGTCGAATTCGTTTGCAGAGTTCAATTCGTCGCTCTTCCGTTAGCGGCGGGACAGGGATCCGGATCACAGTACCATCATTGGACGGGTTCAGTCCAAGGTTCGCCGAGAGAATTGCTTTTTCAATCGCCTCAATCGAAGATTTATCCCAGGGAGTCACGACCAGGAGATCCGGTTGGGGGGCACTGATCGTCGAGAGCTGATTTAAAGGCGAAACGCTACCATAGAAATCAACCCGAACATTTTGAAGCATGGCGGGAGTGGCTCTCCCCGCTCGTATCGCACGCAACTCACCGTTGAGATGGTTCAATGAGCGCTCCATCTGTTCCGTATTTTCAAGAAGAAGTAGTTCAAGAAGCTCGTCTAACATGGTCAAGAAAGGGGAATTCTAGTCCCAATGTACGTAAGAACCGACTCTCTCACCAAAGATGATCTTCTGCAGGTTCCCCGGTTCGTTCATGTTGCACACAACAATCGGCATCTTGGATTCCTCACACAAAGTAAATGCTGTTTTATCCATGACCTTCAGACCTTTGCGGATCGCTTCATGTCCCTCAATCTGGGCAAAGTGTTCGACTTTTTCGTGAACTTCAGGATCCGCAGAGTAGATCCCGTCTACTCGTGTGGCTTTGATAAACACATTTGCATCAATTTCGAGAGCACGCAACGCCGCCGCCGTATCTGTGGTAAAATAGGGACTGCCGGTTCCTCCACCAAAAATGACCACACGACCTTTTTCGAGATGGCGAATGGCCCGCCGCCGAATAAAAGGCTCGGCAATCTCTTCCATCTTGATACTGGAAAGCAGTCGGGTTTCAAGATGCAAATCCTCTAGAGCATCTTGTAGTGCCATCGCGTTGATCATGGTTGCTAACATTCCCATGTAATCTCCATGGACCCGGGACATCCCGTGAGTGGTGGTCATGACTCCTCTCGAAATATTCCCTCCTCCGATCACGATCGCTAATTCAATGCCACTTTGGACCACAGCCTCCAGATCTTTTGACCATGCGGAGAGCACGCTTGAATCAATCCCGAAAGCTTGATTGCCTAAGAGCGACTCGCCACTGAGTTTCACCAGGATTCGATTGTATATTGGTTGTTTCAGCTGCGAATCTTGCATGAGAATCCGTGGGAGTCAGATCATTCACCGAGAGCACATCGAACAAACCCATTCACTTCTGCACCAGATTTAGCGAGTACGTCCCGAACTCGTAGCGAGGCATCTTTGACAAAAGGTTGCTCCACAAGAACATGATCCTTGAAAAAGCGCTCTAGTTTTCCCTCCGCAATCCGATCGAGGATGTGTTCAGGTTTTCCTTCGAGGCGAGCCGCTTCACGGCCAATTTCTAATTCTTTGTCCTGTGTTTCCTGAGGCACATCCTTTCGATGTGCAGCCAAAGGATTCAGAGCCGCAACTTGCATGGCAACATTTCGCCCCGTCTCGGTCAGATCGCCACTTCCTTTGATAGAGACCAGGACACCAAGACGGGAGCCGGGATGGATATAGTCAATCACTTGTCCATCCTCCGAGGACAGAACGGAGAACCGACGGATGCCCAATTTTTCACCAATCTTGCCCGTGAGATCCGTCAGGGTTTCTCCAACAGTACGTCCATGATCCAGAGGCAAAGAGACAAGGGCATCCAGATCTGCGGGGCGTGCAGACAAAATCAAGTTAGCCACAGAATCAGCAAACGAGATAAATTCCTCATTACGGGCAACAAAATCCGTTTCGCAGTTCACCTCAACAACGATTCCGGTACTTCCGGCATCATCAATGCGTGTCAGGACGAGCCCCTGGAGAGCTTCCCGATCGGCACGCTTAGCTGCCACACGTTGCCCCTTCTTGCGCAAAAGATCAATGGCTGCATCAAGGTCACCATTCGCGTCAGAAAGGGCACGTTTACAATCCATCATCCCCGCACCAGTTTTGTCACGGAGCTGTTTTACATCTTTTGCTGAAATAGATACTTTGGTCATCAGGATAGGGTATAATTCAGAGCTTTCGTTGTTCAGCACGGGTGGTTGACATCTCCGAAGGCGCGCATCAACAAACCGCGACGAGTAACTTCGGAGGCTAAGCCTTCAATTCTTCCTTACGTTTTTCTTTCTCTGCGTTCTGGTTTGCGGATTCAATCTCCGCTGCTTTCCGTCCCTCATTTACAGCCTGAGCGATCGTCTCCGTAATGATCTGGATGGACTTGAAGGCATCGTCATTACACGGAATCACGTAGTTCACCAGGTCGGGATCACAATTGGAGTCGACCATCGCAATAATGGGAATCCCCAATTTGCGTGCCTCGTTGACGGCAATCCGTTCTCTGCGGATATCGACCACGAACAGGCACCCTGGTGTTCGGGGCATTGTAGCAATACCACCAAGATTTCGTTGGAGCTTGTCCAGCTCACGGGATTTCATTAGGCGCTCCTTCTTTTTGAGCTGCTCCAGTGTACCGTCGTTGCCCATTTTTGCCAATCCTTCCATCCGTCGAATACTATTACGGATAGTCTGAAAATTCGTCAGCGTTCCCCCAAGCCAGCGCTCCACAACATAGGGCGAATCACAGGACTCTGCAGCCTCCTTAACGGTTTGGCGTGCCTGCTTTTTCGTTCCGACAAACAGGATTGATTTTCCTTGACGGGCAAATCGGGTAGCTGCATCAGCGGCCTGGTCAAGGAGTTTTTGAGTTCTTAAAAGATCAATAATATGAATCCCATTGCGCTGCATGAAGATATAGCTACGCATTTTGGGATTCCAGCGACTGGTCAAATGACCAAAATGTGTACCGGCCTTCAATAGGTCTTCTACAGAAACTCGGTGTTGGGATGAATCCGAGGGGGAGATAGGGTTGCTCATGATAGATTAAACTGGGTTAAGCCGCCAGGACAATCGCTTGCATTGGCCAACCAGGAAGGCACCCGGCTATGCATCAAATCCTGTGCGAGATGAGAAAAGTATATCGTTTGGAAAAGTTATCGTTTGGAGAACTGGAACCGTTTGCGTGCTTTTGGGCGGCCATATTTTTTTCGTTCCACCATCCGGGGATCACGCGTCAGGAAGCCGGCATCCCGAAGAGGTTTACGACGCTCTTCATCTGCTTGCACTAGTGCACGAGAAGTGCCGAGCCGGATCGCCTCGGATTGTCCGGTGAGTCCACCACCTTTCACATTCACGACCAAGTCGTACATTCCGGTTGTGCCAGTGACCTCAAACGGAGAGAGTAAAATCCGGCGCCGAGTGTCCATTTTGAAGTATTCATCAATCGGGAGGCGATTGACTAGTATGTTACCAGAGCCCGGTCGCAAATAAACTCGAGCTGTCGAAGTTTTACGACGTCCGATAGCGATAAATTCAGTAAGGTTTGCCATGAGTGAGGCAAGGTTGATGATGATTATTTAGAATGAATGGATAATTCCTCAGGCTCTTGTGCATCGTGCGGATGCTCAGCCGTGGCATAGACCTTGAGCTTGGATAGCATTTGTCGACCAAGAGGGCCTTTGGGGAGCATCCCTTTCACGGCATGGCGAACTAGATGCTCAGGCTTTTTTGCGCGCATAGTTCTGACAGATCGAGATTTCAATCCGCCGGGGTAGCCACTATAGCGGTAGTAAAGCTTGGAGTCTTCTTTATTCCCGGTGAAGCGAACTTTGTCAGCATTCACAATAATTACATAGTCCCCAGTGTCTACATGGGGGGTATAACAGGGTTTGTGTTTGCCACGCAAAATGGTTGCCACCTGTGAAGCTAAGCGGCCGACAATCGCTTGTTCTGCGTCAATGACGAACCATTTACGCCGAACATCATTGGCTCGAACACTTTGAGTTTTATAACTTTGAGTTTCCATTGCGTTTGTATATAGGCGATGGTTTATTTCAGGCGTAGCAGGGTGGTACGCGCAGCCTAGATACAAAGTTCACGCAACCAAGAGTAGCTTAGTAGCTATCATCGGTGTTGAGCATCACCGGCATGATCAGGAGCGTGAGATCGTGGTGATCACTTTGGGGGATCGGTCTCATAAGAGCAGCACGATTGGGCATTCCCATAGAGAGGGAAATGTCTCCAAAAGGAAGATTTTTTAGTAGATCCAAAAGATATTCTGCATTGAATCCAATCTGTGTGGTTTCTCCACGGTACTCACAGGAAATAGTCTCCGATCCTTTACTGGAGCGTTCGATATCCCAAGCACTGACTTCAATGGAATCTTTTTTACAGTCGAGAAGGATCTGATGTGAGTTTTCGGAGGCAAAGAAGTTCACGCGCCGTACACTGCTAAGAAGGTCATCGCGACTCAGCAGAAGGATCTTATCATTTTCGGTAGGGATTGCTCGTTCATAGTTCGGGAAAGAGGCCATGATCAGAGAGGTCACGATATGTGTATGGCCGAAGGAAAAAGAAAGGAAATTTTCACTGATCGCAATCGTGCAATCGTTGGGTCCATCCATGCGAGCTACCTGCTGAAATGCCTTGAAGGGAGATAGAGCACTCACATCCAACTCGCCCTCGAAGTTTTTGAAGATGCAGCGAGCAAGCCGATGTCCATCGGTTCCGACAATACGGGCGGATCCTTCGAGGATTTCGAAGAGTATCCCCATGATCCCAGGGCGAGACATATCCTTGCTTACGGCAAAACTTACCAGATTAAACCCGTTTTTTAGTTGTTCCCGATCAAACTCAACCATTTGTGCATCGTCAATGACGGGGAATTCAGGAAACGAGTAACCACTGAACCCCATCCAGTCATACTGCCCCCGGTCATGTGAGAGAATGATCTTGTAGCTTTGTTCAACCTCAAAGGTGATAGGGATTTCGGGAAGAGTCCGGCAGGTTTCAAGAAACTGTTTTGCCGGAACCGCAATGAGGTCAAGATCTTCATCGGGTTCACTGGAAAAATCCACGGGAATGCGATGCCGGATCGCAACCTCTAAATCGGTGGTTCGAAGTTCTAAGTAATTGCCTTCTCGTTGCAAGAGAATGCACATCAGGATTTCCTTGTCAGACTTGGGGGGCAAGGCTCCACTGACCGTATCTAATGCCTTATAAAGTGCCGTACTTGTAGTTGAAAATTTCATTGAGAAAAAGGATCAATCAGATAACTGGTGAACTCTACGTCGCACATCAGCCACCCGGTTCCGGTAGTTGTTATCAGTTTCTATCAGATTGTTCACGCTTTTGATCGCGTGGACGACAGTGGAATGGTCTCTGCCGCCGAATTGAAGTCCGATAGACTTATGTGTATAATCCAGTTCACGGCAGAGATACATTGCCAGCTGCCGGACTTGTACAATCTCACGTTTCTTTGTTTTTTCATGAAGGCGGTGCTGATCAATTCCGAAGTATTCGCAAACCAGCTTTTGCACTCGGTCAATGGAGAGAGTTGTAAGCGGACGACGAATGAAATCTTTCAGGGCATTTTTTGCCAAGGACTCATCGATATCTTGCTTCGTATAAGCTGATTGTGCCAAGAGTCGAACGAGTGCACCTTCAAGTTCACGGATATTCTTTGTAATATTTCGTGCAATATAGTTGATTACCTCCGTTGGAAGTTCCAGTCCGATTTCGGTAGCCTTGCGCAGCAAAATTGCGGTTCTCGTCTCAAGGTCGGGGGCCTGGAGATCGGCTTGGAGTCCCCAGCAAAAGCGAGAAAGTAAACGTTCCTCAATACCACTAATTTCCTTTGGTGGGCGGTCCGCACTGAGAATGATCTGATTTCCTCCCTGTTGCAATTCGTTAAAGATACAGAAGAACTCTTCCTGTGTTTTTTCTTTCCCACCAAAAAATTGAACATCATCAATGATGAGGACATCAATCTCGCGATAACTACGAGAAAATTCTTGAACCTTTTTTTCCTGAATGGCCCGCACAAAATCATTTGTGAATCGCTCACTTGAGATGTAGCGAACCTTTTTATGTGGCTGGCTCTTTCGAACTTGGTTCCCGATCGCTTGCATGAGATGAGTTTTTCCAAGCCCCACACCACCATATATAAGAAAAGGATTATAGGCGGTTCCTCCAGGGGATTTTGCAATCGCCTGAGAAGCACTATAAGCCAAGTTATTGCAATCACCAACGATGAATTTCTCGAAGGTATAGCTTTTGGTGAGGTTACTGTTTACGTTGGGATGATGGACCTTTTCTGGGGAAGAGCTTTCGATCTCCGCAGGGCGATCACTAGACGCAGGAACCTTGTAGGTTTTAGGTTGGCTGTCCGTTTCCGTATCCTGAACGACAACGACCTCATAGCAGAAATGACTTTGCTCTCCAAGTACCCGGGATACCGTGGAGCGGAGAAGTAGATTATATTGTCCCTCAAGGTATTCATAATGGAATGGGCTGGGCACTTGTATCGTTAGTTTTGAGGCACCCTCTTCTCCCACCAAGGAGACAGGTTTTAGCTTACTGAACCAAGTCAGGAAGCACTGCGGGGTCACGTTATCTTGAATCACTTCGAGGCAAGCACTCCAAGCAGATTCGGCGGTATGTGGCATTTAAGGATAGATTCGTTGATGCTGGATGAGCTGGTTGTAATTAAACAGAAGGAATACTTGCTCTGTTGAGGTGAAATATACGAAATGGAAAGGCTCATCAGAAAGAAGGATCCAAGAGTTATCCACAACTTGTTCACAAAAATTACCGTAAATCAAAATGGGAGAAAAAATTGAATTATGAGCATTAAGTATGTCTAAGAGTAGCTTTTTGGGGATAAATGGGATAAAACAAGGCTAAAATCTACCTAAATCATGTTTCTCAGGGCTATAAAAGAAGGAAAACCCTGGAGTTTTGGAAGGGAAGGCTAGGATACTCACAACTTATTCACATTCTGAGAGGCATGATTAGGGAATTTTCACCTGATGCAAGAATTTTTGGTTGATGTGGATAGTGATGACCGATTTTACGAGGGTTTTTGGGGACTGGTTCAACTGACGAAATGGAGTGTTTAACAAGAAATAGCCATTATGGGAAGGAAGGTAAAATGAGATGAAATAACGCACGGAATACACATAGGTGAGTCACGCGAAATTCAGCTGAATCTAAACGATAGCGTAAAGGAGGTCTCAGCTCTTTAGTGTTTTCCTGATACTGGCATAGGAAACCTGAAGTACGGATTGCAGGTTTACCCGTACTGTTTTGCAAAAAATAGATGATCAAGTTTGACATATCCTCTCCCCAGGGAGGTCGCCTTGAACTTTCTGCTTCGGATTTGGGATTAAACCAATCACAGTTTTCAGAAATTCAGGCACAGTTAGAGATTGAACAATTAAATGAAGGTGTGCACATTACCCTGGATGTTTGCGCGAAGGCGCGTATGGAATGTGATCGAACGCTTCGAGAATTTGTTGCTCCCGTGAGCAATGTCCATGAGATGCAGATATACACTTTTGGTCATAAGCCACCCGAGGAGGACATGATGGAGCAGGTTGAACTTGAGCCGAAACAGCGTATATTCGACTTAACGGATACAATTCGCGATACTTTAATGTTGGCAATTCCTGCCAGAAAAGTTGCACCGGAAGCAGAGGAACTACAAATTCAAACCGTTTTTGGCGCTCCTGATATGGAACTAGATCAGCGCTGGTCAGCGCTGCTTGCTGTTCGTCAGGAATAGCCCGTAAATAAAATAGAATAATGGCCAATCCAAGAAGAAAACATTCAAAATCCCGTACACGAAAACGTAGAAGTGTGTACTATGGCAGTGTTAGTGCTCCGACCGTAATAGATTGCGAGTGGTGTAAATCCGTGAAACTGCGCCACCGCGTTTGTGCGAGTTGCGGGATGTACCGGGGCCGTCAGATTGTAGAGCGATCAGCTGACGCATATTAGAGGCCACAGATTGTCCCAAACGTAGGCTGAGGACAGATGGCAATTCGTGTAGCAGTCGATGCAATGGGTGGAGATCAGGCTCCCACAATCATTGTGGAGGGTGCGGTGCGAGCCGTACGGTCCTCTAAGGGGCGGTTACGGGTTCAACTTTGTGGTCCAGAGACGGTCGTCCAATCCGCTCTAGAGAGTTACGGGCCTGTTTCGGGGATAGAGGTAGTTCACGCCCCAGAGGTGATAGGAATGGGAGATTCTCCGGTTGCGGCAGTCCGAACAAAACCGAACTCATCCATTCATGTTGGGCTTAGAAGGCACAAGGAAAGTCAGGCAGATGCATTTCTGAGTGCGGGCAATACTGGAGCGGTTGTAGCCGCTTCACTTTTTGTATTGGGCCGGCTTCCGGGCGTGTTTCGGCCATCCATCGCGACGTTTTACCCAACCACCGAAGGGTCCTGCACAATCCTGGATGTGGGATCCAATATGGATAGCCGCCCTGAACACTTGCAGCAATTCGCAAAAATGGGGTCCGCTTATGCCCGGGTCGTGATGGACATCGCGCATCCGCGAATTGGACTGTTGAGCGTCGGAGAAGAGCCGGCAAAAGGGAATGAACTTGTACGATCCACGCACGAACTATTATTGAGCGACATTGATTTGAATTTTATCGGGAATGTGGAGGGTCGTGATATTCTGCACCAAAAAGCAGATGTCATTGTGTGTGATGGCTTCATTGGGAATGTAATTCTTAAATTCGGGGAGAGCATTATGACAGCCGTGCCGGAAATGATTCAGCAGGAGATGGGTCAATTGAAAGCAAAACCTGCCGAGGTTGCCCTGCTAAAAAAAGTTCTTTCGAAGCTTGCTCGCCGATTTGATCCCGAGAATTATGGAGGAGGAGGCCCTCTTCTAGGAGTTGAGGGAGAAGTGTTTATTCTGCATGGGTCCACAACGGCCGGTGCCGTAGAACAATGTATCAAGACGGCCGCACAGGCTGCCAAAGCCAATTTGACCAATGCGATTCAAAAAGCACTGGCTCCCTAAGATAAAATTACCTCAGAATGGGCCCTAAGGTGCGTGCAGGGATTACAGCGGTTGGCCATTATTTACCAGAAACTCGGTTAACGAATCAAGACCTGAGCAAAATGGTGGACACCGATGATGTTTGGATCAGGGCAAGGACTGGCATAGAAGAGCGCCGGATTCTTAAGGACGAAGGGAAGGGGACATCTTATATGGCCGCTCTTGCAGCACAAGAGATTCTGGACAAGCGAGGAATCTCCGCCGAAGAGATCGATGCAATTATTGTTGCTACGGTCACCCCGGACATGGCCTTTCCTGCGACGGCCTGCCTGGTTCAGGCAGAACTCGGAGCGAGTAACGCTTGGGGATTTGATTTATCAGCTGCGTGCAGTGGATTTCTTTTTGCCCTCAACACGGGAGCGGGCCTCATAGAGAGTGGGCGGGCAGAAAAGGTGTTGGTGATCGGATCTGACAAGATGAGCAGTATTACAGACTACACCGACCGAAAGACATGCGTTCTCTTTGGGGATGCAGCCGCAGGAGTGCTCCTTGAGACAGCTCCGGACGGGTATGGTTTGATAGATTCCGTACTTCATGTGGATGGGCGTGGCTGGGAGTCGCTATGTATGTTGGGGGGAGGGAGCCGTCATCCGGCCACACACGACACCGTAGATCAAAAGATGCACTATATCTATCAGGAGGGTAAAGCAGTCTTTAAAGTTGCCGTCAAGGGAATGGCGGATGTGGCCGCCGAAATCATGGCGCGCAATCATCTTACGGGAAATGATGTACGCTACCTGGTACCTCATCAGGCAAACCAGCGCATCATAGATGCGGTTGCGCGGCGAATGGGGCTTGGTCTTGATCGTGTGATGCTCAATATTTCTAGATATGGTAACACAACGGCTGCGACGATTCCTCTGTGCCTGCATGATTGGGAGGACCAATTAAAAAAAGGAGATAAGATCGTGATCGCTTCGTTTGGTGGAGGGTTTACTTGGGGAGCGTCTTATGTGCGCTGGTTGTATAGTCATCTTCCTGCAGAGCAATCCCATGACAGATAAGCAACTCGCGACACTATTTCCAGGCCAAGGGTCTCAAGTTGCCGGTATGGGAAGAGATCTGTTTGAAAAAATCCCCAGGTCTCGGGCTATTTTTGAGGCAGCAGACGAAATACTCGGATTCCCACTTACAGAGTGCTGTTTTACGACCGTTGAAGAGGATGCACGGGCCTTGGAGAAGTTAACAAACACCGCAATTTGTCAGCCCGCATTGTTTACACATTCCATTGCCGTTTTAGCGGCCTTGGATCTGGCACCTAGCCTTGTGGCTGGACACAGTGTAGGAGAGTACAGTGCGCTACACGCATGCGGAGCACTGTCTTTTGAAGATGGTCTGCGCCTTGTGCGTCGCAGGGGAGAGCTTATGGCGATGGCAGGGAGAGGGCGCTCAGCGGGCATGACAGCTGTGATTGGACTATCAGGTGAAGTTGTAGATGCTGCATGTAGACAGGTTAGTTCTACAGATACGATCGCGGTGTGTGCGAATTACAATACACCCCAACAGATGGTGATTAGTGGTGATACGGCAGCACTCCGTGCAGCCGAAGAGATCCTCAAGAATGAGGGAGCGAAAAAACTTGTTCATCTTCCTGTGAGCGGGGCATTCCATTCGCCATTGGTTTTGAATGCGCGTGAAGCATTGGCACAGGAATTGGCGACGGTAACTCTTCGGCCCCCCATTTGTCCGATATACCTGAATGTAACGGCACAGCCCGCTCTGGATCCAGAACATATCCGAGCGAGAATGCTTGAGCAACTTACGAGCCCTGTACGTTGGTACCAGTTGCTTCAAAATATGCCGGAGAACACCAGCTTTATTGAAGTAGGACCTGGACGCGTTTTGAATGGTTTGGTACGCCAGACATTGGGGCGCAGGACGGAAGTGATTTCAATCGCAACTGCGGAAGCCGTAACAGCATTTTTATCCGATTGACGTACAAAAAACATGGAATTCAATAAATCCCGTATTCTAGTAACTGGAGGGACACGTGGTATTGGTCGTGCAATTGTTGAAGCATTTGCACGGCAAGGAGCACGGATTGCGTTTACTTATCGAAGCAGTACAGACGTCGCAGAGGAGTTAAAAAAACAGATAAATGGGCTTGCTTTTCAATGTGATGCGGCGGATTTTCAGGCTGCAGAGCAGGTCGTTGAGCAGGTGATTGAAACTTGGGGTGGCGTAGATGTTTTGGTGAACAATGCAGGGATTACGCAGGATAATTTGATCATGCGTATGAGTGAGTCTGAATGGGACCAAGTCATTAGTGCAAATCTCAAGAGTGTTTTTAATTACAGCAAAGCAGTTTGCCGATCGATGATACGTCAGCGCAGTGGTCGGATCATTAATATCTCTTCGGTGATTGGCCGCACCGGAAATGCAGGCCAGGCAAACTATGCTGCCTCCAAAGCGGGTATAGTTGGTTTCTCCAAAAGTCTAGCCAAGGAGCTTGCAGCGCGTGGGGTTACCGTGAATGTGGTGGAGCCTGGATTTGTAGAGACGGACATGACGGAGGCGATCAACTCGAAGGTAAAGGAGAATATATTGAGGAATGCCATTCCGGTTCGCCGTACGGCAATGCCGGAGGAAATCGCAGAACCTGTACTGTTTTTGGCATCCAAGGAAGCGTCCTATATTACGGGACAGGTTCTTGGTGTTGATGGCGGTTTATCCATGTAGTCTGTGACGAAGCCTTTTACGACACGATTGGATTTTTCATCAAAGGCTCAGCAATCGAGCCGCGAATCTGTTGCAGAGCACAGCTTTGACGCACCAGACCCTGAGGTTGAGCAGGCAACGCCAGACTCGCTAGGTACAGGTGCACGTGCGGCATTTGAAAAGAGTGGTTGGCCAGGTTTGATGCCAGTTCAGGCGCATTCAATTCCCTACATGGCTTCCAAGCAAGATCTGATCGTACAGTCACGTACAGGATCTGGCAAGACAGGAGCCTTTCTTTTGCCTCTTTTTGACAGCTTGGATCCCTCTAAACGTGAGGTACAAGCTCTCATTCTCACGCCGACAAGAGAGTTGGCAGGACAGATTTACGATGAATTCAAGCGAATGAATCCGATTCCAGAAAGACTCAAGGGGATTCTGGTCTATGGGGGGGTAGGGTATAAAAAACAGTTGAGCGGACTGAAGGGAGGATCACAGATTGTCATTGGCACACCGGGGCGGATTCTAGATCACTTGGAGCGCCGAACATTCACACTGCAAAAGCTCCGAGCCTTTATTCTTGATGAGGCAGACGAAATGCTCTCAATGGGATTTTACCCGGCGATGGTTGCTCTGAAATCGTATTTGCCGAAAACGCGTCAATCATGTATGTTTAGTGCAACCATGCCACCCAAGGTTCGGCTATTGGGAAAAGAATTTCTGAACGAACCTCGGTTTCTTGGGCTTAGCGCAGACGGTGTTGGTGTCGCGACGATAGATCATCGATATTATACCATTCAAGATGCAATGGAGCGTGCGCGTGCGTTATCTGGATTGATTGAATATGAGAACCCGGATTCTGCGATCATATTTACAAATACGCGGCGTGAGGTTTCTTTTCTGGCAGATTTTTTACGTAATTACGGGTTCAGTGTTGGAGCAATTAGTGGTGATTATTCCCAAGGGGCAAGAGAGAGAGTCATGAACCGGTTACGGCAGCGGCGTATCCGTCTTCTTGTGGCGACGGATGTGGCGGCAAGGGGGATTGATATCTCTGAGCTCAGTCATGTATTCCAGTACGAAGTACCACTGGAGCCGCAAATTTATATCCACCGTACGGGCAGAACGGCCCGAGCCGGCAAGGCAGGTGTAGCCATTACACTTGTAGCCTGGGAAGAGGAATCACAACTCAAAGCCATTGCGCATCGATTTGATATTCAGATGGAAAAACGACAGTTACCAACCCCCGAAGAAGTTGCTGCTCGCACATCACAGCGAGTCACGATTGTACTTGAAGAGAAATTGCGAGCCAAAACCAACTTGGAGCGAGAGCGGTTGGCTCAGTTTGTGCCGATGGTGAAGTCTCTCGCCGAAGAGGAGCCTGAGCTGATGGCGATGCTTGTTGATGAACTGAATCAGACAAGAATGCACCCGAACAGACAACAGGGACAAACGCAGAAAAACAGGCCGCGTAGGGGTCGGCGAAGGTAAGCCGGTATTGCATCGCAAAAATGGGACAACAGGACTACCCCATCATGCACGGTTTTTGATCTCATTGTACAATCGTCACGGGATTACATGACAGATGCAAGTAATCATTTCTCAAGTAGATCTTTTGACCCCACTGTAGATCGATTTTACATTATGGAGGATAAGAGTATTTATGATCGCGCGAAATATCACCTCCGCTCCGACAGGAGGGACAGCCATCCCAATTTGTTTGCGAACAGATTCTTTACCACCAAAAAAACGAAAATCATCAGGAAACGTCTGCAATCGCGCTCGTTCTCTATTTGTCAGAGCTCTGGGCTCATCCCAGTGATACAAATGTGTTCCACCTCCTCCAGAGCCAGTTACGGTATAGCTTGGCTTGTCGGGATGTAACCGTTTATATATCTGACTGATTGTCGCGCCGCTTTTCATTTGCAACTTTAGGTGATTAGGCAATGTAGCGGTAAATGCATTCTCGCCAGGCTTAATATGCTCAAGTCTTTTTATCACATGTGGTGGATGGTTAGTGTATTCATTGTTGGGGGCGTTGACAGGGATATCGTTGAGAGCTTCCCTCGCTGTAATGGGTGAGAGGATATGGGTCGGGTTGGGGTGTTGAAAGTCAAGTATCTCTAGATCTTTACGGAAACCTATTACGATTATTCTGTGGCGGGCTTGGGGGACTCCATATTGCTCAAACCGATACAAGGATGGAAATATAGAATATCCAGCTTGTGTGAGTTTAGAGAGGATATATTTGAAGTCAGAGCTACCACCGCTTGATACTAAGCCGGATACATTCTCTGCGACGAAGAATAGAGGTTGAAAATATTTCAGTGCTTTCTCTCCCCATTGATATAATTTGCCGTATTCACCTGAGATACCATTCCGGCTACCGACGATACTAAAATCGTTACATGGAAACCCGAACACAAGCCCATCTATTGCATCTAACTTCTCGAAATTTAAATCCTGAACTTTTGAGCAAAAAACGTGGTTTTGGGCGACAGGAATATTGTTTTTGAATGTCTGGCATGAATCTTTATCCATATCATTTGCCCAGACATGTTCAAAAGAGTATGTACCATCGCGTGCGTTTGTAGCTCCGAGTGCCATCCCACCAGCACCCGCGAACAATTCTCCAAGGCGAAAGGTATAGGATTTATCCATTACAAAAACTTGTTGGATCAAATAAACGTTGGCTACGAACACCTAAAAGGCACATAAGCAAAGAGAACTATATTCCGATTTTTGTCGATCAATCCACATGCAAGAGAATATTTGGGTAGCCTAAGTACCGTCATAGAAAGGAGAGTGCGAGATGCAGACTCGCATGAGTTTGGAAAGGATGGGAGTCTTGGGCACTTCTTGACAGAAAGTTACAAAAAATACTGCAAGAATCAAGATAACGTGTTCGTTCTACGCAAGTTTGGGGTTGTTTCAGTGGCTTTCTCACCATTTCATTCGGGTCAAAACAGACATCGGTGACATGCTTCAGAAGCAACTACTGTATGAACGTCGAGGGAGCTTGATCTGTTTGCCCATGCCAATAATTAAAAACTCCTAGGGAAATGACTATGAAGTACAGACAATTCTTAGTTGGAGTATCCGGTTTTGGGGTTTTCTCGAATCAAAGTTCAATAAGAGAATTGGGGCGAGGACTAAAATCCATCCGATACGTCTCATCATCAAGTTTGACAAATTCTACATCTGTGCGCCCATAATCAATTAGGTGTTGACTCTCAACGCGTTCACCAAGAGGCACACCAATTCGTTGCCGGAAATATATTCCAATTTCGCTGTTGTTGAGAGGTGTATGTAATGCTTTTGCGCCCTGCTGTGCACGGGCAAAAATGAAGGTTTTTCCGTCGTCGGTCAGTGCTGTAAAACGTTCCCCCCTTGGGGGAAAAAAATCGCTATCACGAACTGCACTTGGAATGGGAATGTAGGCCTGATTTTTTTCTCTGTTTTCTCGTTGCCCCCAGTTTAGTCCTCCTGCCCTATGGGTTTCACCAGTCCGAGAAATAACCAATGGTAATGAAGCCTTTAATGGTCTATGAATCAGTCTGTTTTCGTGGAGTATGGAAGGTGATAGATCCTCGATTTCATGCTCAAAACAAGAAAGGCTTATTTTCTGAATGTGACGGTAAAAATCCTCAACAGATTTAGGATCAGCAGGAGATAGTATTTCTATTTGCCGTGTACCAAATCCATTTTTTGTATAATTAGCAGATCCGCAAAAAGCATGTTTACGGTTCCCATGTTTATCGAGGTATAGATAGGTCTTTGCATGAACATGGTTTCCAGTACAAGCGTACTGACAGCTGAAATCGATACCGTAGGGATTTGTTATAACAAGATCCTTAAAGGCAGTGTGTTGAGGACTGAGTATCGCATGAGTCATCCCTACAATCAACGATATTTGAATATTGACCTCATACTCCCTCAAAACCGACATGTGATGATGTGCCATATTGGCTGTTGCATACCCGCTTACAATCAGCAGATGTCCCCCAGAATTCTCTCTAGCGGGATCTACCAGTACTTGCTCAAACAAATCAGTTCTAATCATATGGAGGATGGACGTTAGTGTTATCTACAATGCTTCCAATCGGACTGGAGCGACATCATTTCCACAGCATGATGCTATCAATCCAGTCTATTTAACCCGGACGGTTTTTTGTTTGTTGATGCTCCAGCTTCAACTCAAAGAGAAAGCTCTTTTCTTGTCACCGTCCGATCCATAGATAGTAATGGCGTGGTTGATCAGATCGTAATCGTATATAAGCCTGACTTGTCGTGACACCACTGTATAGTTTTTGTTGCAAGGAATCAGGCGTTGTTACTGTAAAATCAGAGAATTTTCTCATGACACGGTTTATACCAGTTATTGTATTTTTCTGTAGCTTTTGCGTGGATCAGGTTGATACTCAAGCTAGTATATGTTTAGAAACCAAATCTGTGCTTGTTCGCTTCGTGCAGTTATTATTTTAGCAGGGCTACGCTTGGGCCATCCGAATGGTCCCTTGCGGTTGGATAGATAATCGCGGGCGGAATATGTTCCTTACCGTCCATGTAACATTTCTGTTGTTCAAAACATGCTATTAGGCGACCTGAGAGGGGTTCTGATGGATGATTCTCATTTTTTTCGTAGTGGAAATTTATTTATGGGAGTTGGTGGAGATAACGTTGGGGGTAAGATTTTAAGGTGTATGATGTCAAGAATATGCCTTTTCAAGCCATGTTTTTGATTCTAGACTGAGAAGGTTAAGAGTGACTATAGAAAACCATGAATTCCGTAGTGAAAGCCTTTGATATGTTCTGTGGAATAGGGGGCTTATCTTACGGCTTACAGATGGCCGGAATCCCTATTGTAGGTGGGCTGGACAGCGATACAACTTGTCGTTATGCGTATGAAGAGAATTGCAAGGCGAAATTTATTCATGCCGACGTCAAAGATATCAGATATTCGGATATTTCTACTCTTTTTGAGGGTGCGAAATACCGAATTCTCGTAGGATGTGCACCCTGCCAGCCGTTTTCAAAGCACACGACCAAGAATAGAAAAAATCGGACAAGAGACGCCAGATGGAATTTGATTCATGAATTTTTAAGATTAATTGTTGAAGGAAAACCAGAAATCGTTTCAATGGAGAATGTCCCGGCACTCAGAAAAAGAAAGATCTATATGGCTTTCAAAGAGGGTCTAAGAAAATTGGGTTACCAGTTGAATGATGGGATCGTCCAGTGTGAATACTTCGGAGTACCTCAAAGACGTCATCGCTTGGTCTTGCTTGCTTCGTTGCTGGA
Organism: Rhodothermales bacterium; assembly: GCA_965215475.1. Taxonomy (GTDB): domain Bacteria; phylum Bacteroidota; class Rhodothermia; order Rhodothermales; family Bin80; genus Bin80. Next base: position 2,098,698 of record OZ244061.1, on the reverse strand, counting down.
TGATATATTCCTGCCCCAAAAAACTCTCCGTGAGCCGATCAATTTAAGAGAATCCATAGGGCACTTGGAAAGCATCTCCAGTGGTATGGCTTCTATGACGGATCCTGTACACGTTTGTTGGAATCTATCTCCCCTTAACCTGAAGCGAATCAGGGCTTCAGTGCCAGCGGGAACTTGGCGGGATTGGCCGGAAGAATTGTTACCGGACTGCTACAAAAAAAGCAGTGGTGAAACATATTCCAGTGTGTATGGGCGAATGAGTTGGGATAAACCCGCCCCGACTCTCACCACCCAGTTTTATTCCTACGGTACGGGTCGATTTGGTCACCCAGAACAAGATCGAGCCTTGAGCGTGAGGGAGGGAGCACTTTTACAAACGTTTCCAGAGTGCTATAAATTATCTCATCCTGATAAGCGACTCCCCATTTCCATTGTGGGTCGCCATATCGGTAATGCCGTCCCTCCGTTGTTAGGAAAGGCTATTGGCACATCTATTTTTAAACATGTGGAGAGATATGAATCCAAGGTATAAGCTAAAAATTGATCTAAATGCACTGAACCACCTTGGTCTCAATCTATACAGCAATGTTCCGGCAGTATTGTCGGAGCTCATCGCTAATGCATGGGACGCGGATGCTGGTAAGGTCTATTTGACTATTCTGAAAGATGGCGGAAATACTCGTATAGTTGTAAGCGATGATGGTTGTGGGATGGACGATGAAGACCTCAACAAAAAGTTTTTGACTGTAGGCTATCAGCGAAGAAAAAATCAGGAGGACGATTACACTCCCATCAACAGGCGTAAAGTTATGGGGAGAAAAGGAATCGGTAAGCTCTCCGTTTTCTCCATCTCTGAGCATGTCCAAGTTTACACTAAGAAAAACTTGCAAACGATAGGACTGGAACTTGTTCTCAAAGATATCAAACAGGATATCGAAAAGAACAAACCACATCACCCGAAGCCTATACTTGAGATTCCTGACGAGTATCAAATAGATTCCCAGACAGGAACGATCATAGTTCTATCAAAACTCAAAAAGCGCATTCAATCAACAATATCCAGAAACTTACGGAAGCGTATTGCTCGGAGATTTAATGTATGGTCAGAGAAATTTCAAGTGTATTTAGGCGACAAAGAAGTAAACATCACTGAGAGAGATTATTTTGACAAGCTTGAATACGCCATGATTTATGACGAATATGAACGATCACATTTTGAGCATCTGAGAGAGAATAATCGTCTGATCGAGCGAGGTCATACTTTGCAGGGAGAAAAAGGATATTCTGTAAGGGGGTGGATTGGGCTAGTCAGAAAATCAAGTTTATTACAAGAAGGCGACGATAATCTCAACAAGCTTGCTATTTTGACGCGTGGGAAAATCGCTTCTGAGGATATTCTTGAGACCTTTAGATTAGGGGGGCTCTACACCAAATTCGTGATTGGTGAATTGGAGGCGGATTTCTTAGATTTGATCGACAAGGAGGATATTGCCACTTCCAGCAGGCAGGATTTTCTAAGAGATGAGGAACGCTTTATCGCCCTACGTGAATTTGTAGTAAAAGAGCTGAGATTTTTGGAAGCAGAACGTGCCAGATATAAGAATGAAGAAGGAACTACGAAAGCCCAGGAAATTCCAGCAATTAAAGAATGGTTTCAAGAATTGCGAGGAGATGCTCGCAAGTCTGCTAAGAAGCTTTTTGGGAAAATCAATGCCATTGTGATTGACGACGAGCATAGGAAGACGCTCTACCATTATGGTGTTCTGGCTTTTGAACATCTTCACTACAAGGAAAAACTAAGCGAATTAGATGGCTTTGATATCCACCAGCTTGAAGCTACTGTCTCCCTCTTTTCAGCATTGGACGACATAGAAGCGTCTTGGTACTACCAAATTATACGCGGACGCTTAGACGTAATTCAAACGTTGATACAACAAGTTGAGGGTAATGATTATGAAAAAGTCGTCAGGGATCACATCGCTTCACACTTGTGGTTGCTTGATCCGTCCTGGGATAGAGCAACTGAAACTCCCAGTATGGAAAGAGCGGTAAAGGACGCTTTTAGTGAACTTGCAAAAGCTGACGGATCCCCAAATGCGGTCGGAGGCCGGATGGACATTTACTACAAAAAATCCTCAGGTAAGCATATAATCATTGAGTTAAAGAGGGCCAATGTAAGAACGGACACAATCGCACTGCTCAATCAAGTGAATAAATACAGGAACGCCGTCAAAAACATAGCAAGAAATGCCGGCGATAATGCTCCTGTTGAGATTGTTTGCTTGGTGGGAAAAGATTTAAAAGACTGGGATACACTGGAAAACAAAAGAGAGTCTGAGCAGACACTTGCGCCTAAAAATATTCGAGTAGTTACCTATCGTCAGTTAATCAGAGATGCAGAGATCAGTTATCAAAACTACCTCGAAAAATCCAAACAGAAGGGACGAATTGCTCAGTTATTGGATGCGATAGCGCAACATACTTTTGACTAGCTTTTCTGACTTTACACATTTTGCGCTCGTACTCCGCATTCCCGTTAGGGATAGGTCCGAAGGCAAACATGATTCTTGTCTCGGGAATCCTGATGAGAACAAGCCTTTCAAGGTTGGGATTTTGGAGAGACTGGCTCTCTAATCTTTACTTGATTGTTTTTGCGTATTCAAGGCCGTTTCGGTTCGGATTTTGACGAGCGCGTTGGGTGCAGTGACACGGGTATGAATGGTTGGAGATTCCTCAGGGTTAAGGAATACGGTGATCAGTTGCAAATCTCCAGTAAAAGAGACAGTCTCATCTCCAACCAGCCCACGAACGGTCGATGAATTGAGATCGTTGACCGCGAAAACAAATCCCGCTCCGCTTGCAATCTGGACGTCAGGGCCAGCCAGAGAAAACTTGCGAATAAGATCCTCCCCCTCCAGGAGTTCAACAACCACACTCTGGTGGTCCATCAAGCGGATCTCTGCAACCTGTTCAATGCTTTCCGGCTCAAATCGAACCTCCTCAGGCGTTTGTGCGAGGGTTACCGAAGGAGCCAAAAAGAAGAGAGCGGTGGATACGATAAAGAGGATTTTCATTTTTCAAGGATATGTTTTAAGGACGTACGACTTGGCAAGCACGGCCAAACGCAAGCATAAAATCAACAAATGTGGGCGGTGAGGGATTCGAACCCCCGACCTCCTGCTTGTAAGGCAGGCGCTCTAAACCAACTGAGCTAACCGCCCGGAGAGCGGGAAACGGGAATCGAACCCGCGACCTTCAGCTTGGGAAGCTGACGCTCTACCAATTGAGCTATTCCCGCAAAAAGAAGCAAAATACTGACAAGGTGCGTTAAAGACAAATATGAGGCTGTGAAACAGGAAGATTAAACGTACAAAATGACAAGATTCTGCAGCCTCATTCATCTGATTTGAACAAATAGGGTTCCATGAAACGCACATACCAACCAAGTCGTCGAAAACGCCGCAATAAGCACGGGTTTCGATCGAGAATGGCAGATAAAGACGGCCGCAAAGTATTGGCACGTCGTCGCCGGAAAGGGCGCAAGAGTCTTTCGGTAAGCGATCGATACGTTGGGAAATAGTGAATGATCAAGGTTGCTGAGCAGGGGTTTCCGCGTTCGATGCGACTGAAGCGTCGGCGGTTGATTGCGCCACTTTTTGAGCCATCCACCTCCGGCACGAAGTCCTTGGCAGTGGGGAGTATCCGGATTCTGTATCGTTTTGTTCCTCGTAGCATGACAGGTACCGAATCCCCGATACAGATTGGTTTCGCGGTTGGACGGTGCACAAATGCGGTACAGCGTAATCGGATTCGCCGCCAGATGCGGGAAATTTGGCGCACGAATCAGCATCTCATCACAATTCAGACCATCCCCTCAGCCCAAGCACTCACGATGATGATCCTCAGACGTAGTTCCAGTCGCAACCAGCGACTTTCGCAGGATCTCAAACAGGCGATGCAGCTTTTGCATGAATCATTAATCCAGGGAGGCTAAACGTGGACCGAAATACGATAATTGCCGTCGTGCTGATCACGGGGATCATGATCGTATGGATGATGATGATGCCTTCGCCACCTCCTCCAGACCCCGTAGAGCAGGTAACCGATGAGCCAAGGGAGGAAGTGCCTCAGTCTTTGAATGAAACTCAAGTGGAACAGATTACGCCGGATTCGGCAATCGTTCCAGCTACGGTAATCCTTACGCAGGCAGAAGCACGAGAAATAACCGTAGAAACAGATCTATATACCGCTCAACTCTCGGATTTGGGAGCAACCCTGACGAGCTTTGAACTCAAAGAGTATTTTAAGTATGATCAGGTTCATCGGATTCAATTGATCGATAGCGCAGGCTCAGGGGCGATCAGTATTGGGTTTCAGTCACCAGGTGCTCGCAATATTGACACACGAAGGATCCTGTTTACTCAGCGTGATTCGACGGATGTGATTGATGCTACACAGAGTCCAGCGACCGTGGTGTTTGAAGCTGCTATTGGGAGTGGACAGTTACAATTGACCTACACGTTCACTCCCGGGGATTATGAGGTAGGTTTGGAAGTCGCCCATTTCAATGCACCTGGATTCCAGACGGCGGAAGGATATGAATTGGTGTGGAATGGTGCCATTCCGTTCAGTGAAGATGTAGATTATCGAAAAGAAGAGGTCAACAAAGTAGGTGCATATGCCCGAAGCGGGAATGATGTGGAAGGGATTAATCTGCAGAGAGACGAGTTCATGGATCGGACACTACGGGGAAATGTGTCCTGGATCGGAGTAAAGAACAAATATTTCGGGGCGGTCGTTCTGGCCGATGATCCGGTAAGAGAGGCCGAGCTGGTCGGGGAGCGTTTCGGAGAGGTGGATAACCCAGAAGTAACCGTAGACTTTCGAGCCAGCCTGTTCGTGGGCGCACCGGGTGAAGCTCCAGACACCTACCGAATTTATTTGGGGCCTCTCGAATACCGAAAAATCAGTCGCTATGACGGGGTCTACGGGATGGTCGACTACGGCTGGGATGCCTTTGAGTGGATGACAAGACCACTTGCAATCGCCGTATTTATTCCAGTATTCGGATTCCTAAGTAGCATCATAGAGAGCTATGGACTGGTGATAATCATTTTTTGCCTCTTGATTAAGGTGGTCCTGCTTCCCTTGACGCTCAGCTCTTACAAGAGTATGGCGAAAATGCGAGAGCTGCAACCAAAAATGCAGGCGATCAAGGAAAAATATCCGGATAATCCACAAAAGCAACAAGAGGCGACCATCAAGATGTATCGTGAGTCCGGTACGAATCCTCTGGGAGCCTGTTTGCCGATGTTGTTGCAGTACCCGATTATTATTGCGCTATGGCAGTTTTTGCAGCAATCTATCGAAATCAGGCAGCAGGGCTTTCTTTGGGCGCCGGATCTCTCCGCTCCAGATGTAATTCTGGATTTACCATTTGCGATTCCATTTTACGGAGATTTTGTTGCAGGCTTCACGATTCTCATGGGATTGTCCATGATTGTGCAGATGCGGATGCAGGCAACTCCCGCATCCGGGCCGCAGGCAAAAATATTTATGTATATGATGCCGGCAATGATTTTCGTGATTTTCAATCGCTTGCCATCCGGGCTCAGCTTATACTACTTCTGTTACAACGTTTTTTCGGCCGTGCAACAGTACTTCATTAATACTTCAATGAAGAAAAAATCAGCCGAAGAGAACACTCCGGTCAAAACATCAAGCAAAATGAAACCGGTAAAAGGGGTGGTCAAAGGCTCGGGCAGGAAAGCCCGTAAGTGATTCAGAATGCTCGCCCAAGATACGATTGCGGCGATCGCGACCGCACCCGGTCTTGCGGCACTGTCCATAGTACGTGTGTCTGGACCCAAGGCGTGTCCACTTGCTTCCATGTGCTTTGAGGGGCCAAACCTCGAGAAAGCTGCAACTCACTCCGCACATGTCGGGATCTGGAAGAACCCTGAGGGGGCCAGAGTGGATCAGGTTGTGGCAACGGTATTTCGAAAGCCCCGTACGGCTACGGGAGAGGATATAGTAGAGATCACTTGCCATGGAGGAGATTATGTGGCGGCATTGGTACTACAAAGCTTGCTTGAACAAGGAGCTCGACTGGCACGGCCAGGAGAGTTCACACAACGGGCATTCTTAGCAGGAAAGATAGATCTTGCCCAAGCAGAAGCGGTTGCGGACTTGATTCATGCTTCAAGTGAGCAGGCACACAGAGTTTCTCTGGCCGCCTATGAAGGACACTATTCAGAAGGACTTGAAAGACTACGTACCGCAATTCTAGAACTGTGCGCACTCGCGGAACTGGAAATTGATTTCACAGACGAGGATGTCGAATTTGCAGATCGGAAGACACTTCGCGATCTGATTGAAAAGGCGTTGGAGCAGGTTCAGGAATTACTTCAGTCGACAAAGCTTGGAACGGTTGTGAGAGAAGGCGTTCGGGTCGTAATTACGGGTCGCCCAAACGCAGGAAAATCAACGCTTTTGAACAGTCTTTCAGGAAGGGATCGAGCAATTGTAAGCGAAGAGCCAGGGACCACCAGAGACATTCTGGAGGTAGATGCTGAGCTTGGGGGGCTACGATTTCGCTTTATGGATACAGCCGGACTACGAAAAAGCACAGATTCCATTGAGCAGCAAGGGGTTCAGCGTGCGTATCGAATGATCAACAAGGCCGACATCGTGATCTATGTCTATGATCTTGCATGCGGGTTATCGAAAGAAGATCAAACGGTATTGGATCGTTTTGACAATGTGCCGGTAATCTTGGTTGGAAACAAGGCAGATCTTGTTCCGAAGAGGAAAAAAAGGGGGGTACAGTTGGCGGCCATTGACGGGCCGAAGGCAATGGAGCCTTTGATTCGTGCATTGTTGGAGCAGGCATCAAATCGGTACGGGAATGCAGATGCCTGCAGAACGGTGATCAATGCGAGACATAAAACCCACCTAAAGAGTGCATATCAAGCACTATTGGATGCGAGAGAGGCTTTGAGTAAAAATGTGACCCCGGATATATTTTCAATGGATTTACGGACGGCTGCGAGTGAATTGGGAATGATTACGGGTGTGATCACCAACGAAACGGTGTTGGGGACCATCTTTTCCAGGTTTTGCATTGGCAAATAGGATCACAATGAGCACAGATTTTGATGTGATTGTGGTTGGAGGCGGGCATGCAGGGGCAGAAGCGGCCGCCGCGACCGCTCGTATGGGTGCTAGAACGCTTCTGATTACCATGAGCCTGGAAGCGATCGGGCGGATGTCTTGTAATCCTGCGATAGGTGGCATTGGTAAGGGGCATATTGTACGTGAGATTGATGCGTTAGGAGGCATCATGGGCTCTGCAGCAGACGCGGCCGGGATTCAGTTTAGGATGCTGAATCGGCGGAAAGGACCCGCGGTGTGGGGCCCTCGGGCACAATCCGACCGAATTGAGTATGCAACCTTTGTCAGAGAAGCTCTGGAAAACATCCAAGGCCTTTATATGCGTGCCGACATGGTCGTGGCTCTGGAGGTGGTTAATGGGGAGGTTTGCGGGGTACGGACTCAATTAGGTCAAACGTATGGTGCAAAAGCGGTGATTCTGACCAACGGTACGTTCATGAACGGGTTAATCCATGTCGGAGAGCGTCAGTTTGGTGGGGGTCGCATGGGAGAGAGGCAAAGTACAGGACTGACAGGGCAGCTGCACGAATTAGGATTTGAAAGTGGAAGGCTAAAGACAGGAACGCCTCCTCGTGTCGATGGAAGTACGATTGACTACGATGCAACGACAGAGCAGCCAGGAGACAAAGATCCAAGCCCCTTCTCGTTCATGACCGATCAATTGACCAAGGATCAACTCAGCTGTCATCTCACGTGGACCAATCCAGAGGTGCATGCAGCTCTGCGAAAAGGGTTTGAGCAAAGTCCAATGTTTACAGGGCAGATCGAAGGTACGGGGCCGAGATATTGTCCCTCCATAGAAGACAAGATTGACCGTTTTGCAGAAAAAGAGCGCCATCAGCTCTTCTTGGAGCCAGAAGGACGGCGAACCACAGAGGTCTATGTAAATGGATTTTCAACGAGTTTACCAGAAGAGATTCAAGAGCAGGCCCTGCGCAAGGTGCCAGGATTAGAACAGGTACATATGCTACGCCCAGGATATGCGATTGAGTATGATTATTTTCCTCCTCATCAACTTCAGTATTCCCTGGAGACGAAGACGGTACGCGGGTTGTTTTTTGCAGGGCAGATCAATGGTACGACCGGCTACGAAGAAGCGGCGGCACAAGGGCTCATGGCAGGGATCAATGCGGTCCGCAGGCTCGGGGAGGAAAGTCCCATAACTCTTCGCCGCTCGGAAGCATATATCGGAGTTCTGATTGATGATCTCATTGCCAAAGGGACGGAGGAGCCATATCGGATGTTTACTTCCAGAGCAGAACACCGAATGCTGCTACGTCAGGATAATGCAGATGAACGTCTGACTCCTCTCGGACATCGCTTAGGGCTGATATCGGAGATCCGCTATAAGCGAATGCAAGCGCGCCAAAAAGTGGTGAACGCCATCATCGCCAGGCTATCAGAACATACAATTCATCCTCAAACATGTAATTATTATCTGAAAAATGCAGGAACAACTCCGATTACAGAACCCGTCAAGGCCATTCAGATCGTAAGGCGCCCGGAGGTAAGTTTGAAGGATCTCTTGGAGGCGGCTGGAATTTCCAATCAGATCGTGGACCCTGTACCAGGGATGGAGCCGGTCGAAAAACTTGCAGAAACGTCCATCAAATATGCCGGGTATGTAGCGAGGCAGGAGGAAGAAGCCAAGAAGATGATTGCGATGGAGAGTCGGCAAATTCCTAGAAATTTCAAATTTGCCGAGGTAACCAACATTACCATCGAAGCACGGGAAAAACTAAGCAAAATTCAACCCGAAACGCTCGGACAAGCATCTAGAATCAGTGGTGTAAGCCCCGCGGATATTGCCGTATTGATGGTGCTCTTGGAGCGCTGAGACAAAGTGGAGAAACAGTATGTTTCACGTGAAACATTTTCCGCCGTCAATGAGAGAAAGGCAAAGGAGAAAACTCCAATCCTACGCAGAGCTTCTGCAGAGCTACAATACGCGGTTGAATCTACTGTCAAGGCGCACGACAGAGGAAGGATTTGTTGAACATATTGTGGAATGTCTGACCTTTGTGGAGCAGCCATATATTGCGGAATCTTCTCTTGTAGATTGGGGGACGGGAGCGGGGCTACCCGCAATCCCGATAGCGATCATGCATCCAGAGGTCAAGGTGTATGCAGTAGATGCAGCCCAGAAAAAAATACATGCGGTCAAGGCGTTCAAGCGGGAGCTGGATCTGCCGAATCTATTTCCGTGGCATGGCCGAGCAGAGGAGTTTCCATTTGAAATCCAGTGTAGCGTATCACGAGCGACCGCCCCTCTTCGTACTTTGTGGCAGTGGCACACGCGAGTGGCAATCCCCACAGGAATTCTCTATTGTCTCAAGGGAGGACACTTAGGAGCCGAGCAAAGGGATCTGGTCACGGCCTTCCCCAAGATTCAGATCAAACAGATACCGGTATTGGATTCTTCCCGGCTTCTGATTCAGGTGAGATCTGCCTCACGTCCAACCGGGAAAGAATCTCGTAGGCAGCCTCCACCGACGGAACGTTCTGTACAATAGCACGCATTTTTCCTGCTTTGGAATCATTTAAAACGTACGGATTCGAAAGTGCATCAAGCGAGCTCAAGAGTAATTCAAATCGATCGGGATAGAATTGTTGATCCTTATTGCTGTCTGGAAGGCGCAAAAATAGCCGCCGATTCCGATAGGTGATCCGAGGAAGACGCAGGGATTGTCCGAGGATACGCATGCGGGCGCCCAAGAATAATTGACAGGCCTGGGGCGGAAGCGAGCCAAATCGGTCGCGGAGTTCCGCCTCTAATTCGTCAAGGGCAGATTGGTCGGCGGCTTCTCCAATCCTGCGATAGAGGGCTAGGCGTTCAAAGTCATTGCCCACATAAGGTTTGGGAAGGGAAGCATTCACGTCAAGATCAACCACCGTGTCTTCCGGAAGGGGGAGTTCTATGTCTTTGAAGAGTTCGGAAAAATCCTCATTACGGAGCTCTCGAACTGCTTCATCCAGCATCTGATAATACGTATTGAGCCCCAGATCTGCAATAAAACCACTTTGCTCACCACCGAGAATATTTCCAGCGCCCCGGATGTCCAAATCTCTCATCGCAATATGGAAACCACTCCCAAGATCACTGAACTGTTCGACGGCCTGCAAGCGCTGCCGAGCATCTCGGCTCAGGGCATGAATGGAAGGAACCAGTAAATAGCAAAATGCATTGCGATCACTGCGGCCGACCCGGCCGCGTAGCTGATGGATCTCGGCTAGGCCGAATAAGTGGGCACGGTCAATGATAATGGTGTTGGCATTTGCGATATCAAGTCCGTTCTCCACAATCGAGGTGCAGACCAAGACATCAAATTTATGATCGACAAAGTCCGTCATGACATGCTCAAGCTCGGTCCCGGGCATTTGACCATGGCCAATACGAAAGCGAACCCCAGGGGCAAGGTCCTGCAGCTTCATCAGCTTATCGGTAATGGATGACACACGGTTGTGAATAAAGAAGACTTGTCCTCCGCGGTTAACTTCATAAAGAATTGCATCCCTGATCAGTGCCCAGTCGGAGGAATGGATTTGTGTGTGGATGGGCTGCCGGTTTGGTGGCGGGGTATTGATGATCGAAAGATCCCGTGCACCGATGAGCGAAAATTGAAGGGTTCGGGGGATTGGCGTTGCGGTCAGGGTGAGCGTGTCTACATTGACACGCAGTTCGCGTAGTTTTTCCTTGATTCGAACCCCAAACCGTTGCTCCTCGTCTATGATCAGAAGCCCAAGATCCGAGAAGGAGACATCCTTGGAAACCAGTCGATGGGTCCCAACAAGAATATCTACCTTCCCCTGATTCACCTCAGTAAGCAGGTTTCGGGATGCCGCACCTTTGACGAGCCGTGAGAGAATCTCGATCCGTACAGGAAAGGGTTCCAAGCGCTTACGAAACGTGAGATAGTGCTGCCGGGCGAGGACCGTCGTGGGGACCAGAAGCGCAACCTGTTTCCCATCCTGAACGGCTTTGAATGCGGCACGGACTGCAACCTCCGTCTTGCCAAACCCAACGTCTCCGCAAACCAGTCGATCCATTGGGGTTAGAGATTCCATATCTCGTTTGACCGTTTCCGAAGCTTCATACTGATCGGGGGTATCCTGCCAGGGGAAAGACGCCTCCAGTTCCTTTTGCCAGATGGAATCTGCCGAAAAAGCATGTCCGGTAGAAGATCTGCGCTGCGCATAGAGATGAATCAAGTTTCGTGCAATATCCTTGATTCGCTTTTTTGCTTTGCTTTTTGTGCGTTCCCACTGCCCGGATCCCAATCGGGTCAATGAAGGGACCTGACCATCTTTTCCCGCGTACTTACTAATCTTGTGCAGCGCGTTTATATTTACAAACACGATATCATCTCGCGCATAGATGAGCCGCACAGCCTCTTGGCTTCGTCCCTTAACGGTGATCTCTTTCAGCCCTGCGAATTTACCGATCCCAAATTCCTTGTGCACAACAAAGTCTCCAGGCTTCAGGTTTTGCAACTCTTGCAGCCGAATCCCTCCTGTACGAGAGACTTTTCGTTCGCGTGGGCGGAAATACCGGCCGAAAATTTCGTGATCGGTATATACGGCAATGCCTACGTCTGGAAGTGAAAACCCTCGATGAAGGGACGCGACCAGGAAGGATAACTTGCCAGAGTTCAGGAGATTTTCCAAGAGCGAATCCAAACGCTTTTTCTGGGCAGAGCTATCACAGATGATGTAGGTGTGCTTCCGATTCGGCTGGGTCAAGTCCGATCGAACGATGTCCATATGTCCACCAAAGGAGGGCTGCGGTTGAGCATCAATCTCGATTACGGTGTTGGGCTTTGAACTGGATGTGTGCACATGAACCTGGGTCTTTGATGCATAGTAGCACGCAAGTTCATTGGGTCTCAGGTACCGAGATTCTGGAGCAGGACTCTCTGCCCCGGAGCGGTGTTTCGATTGATACCGGTTGTGTGCTTCCTCCCAGGCCGCTTCGGCAATTTCGTTCAGCCGGGGCTGTTCAAACAGAATGAGGAGGGCATTATCAGAGATGGAATCCAGCAGAGAAATCCACGGAGAGTTTCCGGAGGACTGGACTGGTTGAGGCACCAGTCCAGCACTGGTTAAGCGGCTGACGGATCTTTGGCTGAGTGGATCAAATTCTCGAATGGACTCAAGTTCATTGCCGAAGAATTCAAGTCGAAGAGGCAGTCCGCCAGAAAATGGAAATACATCTAAAATTCCGCCTCGCCATGCAAACTCGCCAGCCTCTTGGACGAAAGAAACACGCACAAATCCTCGATCCGTGAGCAGGTCCCCGAGTTGATCCGGTGGTATACGATCCTGTATATTGAGGGTAATGGATTGTGCCAAGGTTTTTTCTGGTGCCGGCATCCTCTCCATGACGGCTTGAAGGCTGGCTACGACCACAGTCTGCACATCTGCCTCAAGTTGTTGCAATACATCATGCCGCCGGACCATAGGAGCGGAATCCTCAACCTGCTCGTCATCGTACGGGGAAGATCCGAACGGGGGGAATAAGAGACCTGGGAGGCCCAGCTCCGTCAAGTCACTATGCAGAAGCCGCGCATCTTCGGATTCGGGGAGAATGCAGACCAAAGATCGCCCAGAATTCCAAGCGTACTGAAGTAAAAATGTAGGCAATGACCCAGGCGCATTCCATAACAGACAGATCTCTGCGGTTTTGGTTTGCGTACACCATCTGCCAAACTCCTGAAACGAAGTAACTTGGGAGAGTCGAGAAGAAAGTCGTTGTAGTAGAGGATCAGACAAACCCAAAGTGGATCATGTAGCGTTTCACGTGAAACATTGAAGTGCCCAAAAGATTCAGGATTGAGAAGAATTTATTCCAGCGCACCCCGAACAAACCCCTTTGATTTTTTTAGTTTTTCCAAGGCCTTCTCTTTTGAGACATTACCAAGAATCATGACCAGAGCAGTTTTTACATGTCCGTCTGCGGCTTGGAGTGCATTTGTTGCCTCATCATAACCTAGTCCGGTAACCGTCATGACTGTGCGTCGGGATCTCTGAGTCAGTTTTTCGGCGGTCATCTGCAGATCAACCATCATATTCTGATACACTTTACCTAAGCGAATCATCGAAGCAGTGGTGATCATGTTCAAGACCAGTTTCTGCGCGGTTCCACTTTTCATACGGGTGGATCCCATAATGACTTCTGGGCCTACGACCACACATATCGCTACGTCCACGTCGAGGTCAAATGTAGAACGAGGGTTACAGGTGATAAACAGCGTCTTGCATCCGGTATTCCGGGCTTCTTCCATTGCTCCCACCACAAAAGGAGTACGTCGGCTTGCTGCGATCCCACAAACCACATCGTTTGCTTGTACTCCTTTTGCGCGAAGGGCTTCTGCACCATCAGAGGCGACATCTTCAGCCCCTTCTTGTGATCGGAATACGGCTTCCTTTCCACCAGCAATAATCCCCTGAATATCTTCGGGCGAAGAGCCAAACGTGGGTGGACATTCGGACGCATCCAGGATTCCAAGACGTCCGCTGGTACCGGCTCCAACATAGATCAGGCGACCACCACGTTCCAACCCTGCAGTTACAATTTCGACTGCTTGTGCAATATAGGGAAGTTCTTCTTTCACGGCTTTCGGTACATACTGGTCTTCTGTATTGATAATCGTGAGGATTTCTTCTACAGATACATGGTCAATATTCATGGAGCGTGGATTACGCTGCTCAGTAACGAGGCTTTGAAGCTCTTCAAACAAGGGAGGGGGTACCGTCATGGGTGGATGAGAGTAAAAGGGGGGTATACGCTATTGACGTATAAATGAACCAACGTTGAGGAATAAGATCCTTAGAAGTAATGATCCTGCGTTCAATCAGTCTTCGGAGCATGCGCGCGCATGTTGACACAACGTTGGCCTTGGCACCCGGGATTAATTTGCTCTATGGCCCGAATGGTGCGGGCAAGACCAACATTCTGGAAGCGATTCACTATCTCTGCCTTTCCAAGAGTTTTCTAACCAATGTCGACCGCTATGTCGTTCAGCGCAGGCAACCATTCTTCGAGATCAAAGGCCGATTTGAGGGATCTCTGCGGCGGAACCTGGAAATACGGATTGCATTCGCTCTTGGTCAGGGGAAGCGAATGTTTATCAACGGTGCCCCTTTAGAGCGACTGGCCGATATCGTCGGTGTCGTTCCAATCGTTCTTTTTGCGCCAAGCGATCAAGCCTTGACCTATGATGGGCCAGAAGAACGTCGAAAATTTCTGAACAGTATGCTAAGTCAGGCGAGGCCGGCTCATCTGGAAGATCTTATCGGATATCGACGTGCTCTGAGACAGCGCAATGAGTACTTGATCCGTAACCGTATGCGTCCGATGGATAAGAAGATAATTGGAACGCTTAATACGGTTCTGGCTCGGTTCGGTGGCCGGATTGTTGCCTTACGGGCCGATTTTCTTCAAAAGTTCGGCGAAGAACTTAAGCGTGCATGGCAACAACTCGGAGAGGTGATAGAAGAACCGGTGATCACGTACCAAGGGCCTGTTCCAATGAAGGAATACTCTTCTGCCGAGGAGGTAGAAAAGGCACTGATTACCGCGTTGGAGAAGACCGCTAGGCGTGACTATGAATTAGGAAGAACCACGGTGGGGCCTCATCGCGATGAGCTGATATTTAAGTTGAATGGGCAACCCGTACGGAGATTTGCCTCGACGGGGCAACATCGCTCCTTTGCAATTGCACTCAAATTGGCGCAGTACTATTACCTAGACTCACGGTTGGAAGAAAAACCAATACTGTTACTAGATGATATATTTGACTCTTTGGATCAAGAGCGAACCGCGGTGATTCTGGATTGGTTGCAAGATGCTTCGACGGGGCAGAGCATTGTGACCGTTGCAGACGCCGAAAGATTACGCTCCCCAATCATGCAAACAGGAGATTCAAATCAATGCATCCAAGTTCTGCCTGGTAAAATCATTCCGGATCCGCCGGAGGTATAATGGTTGCTTCTCCAACCAGAGCCTTTTTGTTGGCATCAGTGAATACAAAGGTTTCCACCTTTGCATAACGCCGTTGCTCTAATTTTTCAACAACTTTGACCGAAACACGCACTTCCGAGTTGACACGTACTGGCCGCAAAAACCGGCATGAAATAGAGACTGCTACACTGCCGGGACCTGGAAAATCACGTCCAAGAACCTTGGAGATGAGCCCTAGAAGGAATATGCCATGGACGATGCGACCACCAAAACGGGTGTTATCTGCATATTCAGCGTCTACATGGAGAGGGTTATCGTCACCAGTAATTTTGGCAAACGTCAGGACATCGTCCTCGCTGATAAAACGATGAAAGTCATACGTATCACCAATCTTTAAGGACCCAAAGGAGTGGCCTGTTTTTTGCTCAACCATTGCAATGATATAGGGGGCAACAAGAATTTACTAAAGATACAATATAGATCTTTAATCTGTGACTCCAAGCAAGGGTTATATATGTGATCATGCAGATACAAGAACGTCTAAAGGAATTCAGCACGACGCGACGAGGCAAGCGTATTCTACGCATTGCACGGATAACTTTTACCATTGGCGTGGTTTTGTTTATGGTGTGGCAATTACGTGAGATCGAATTCCGCAACGTGTTCCTGGAGCTTCCGACCAATCCCCTATTCTATGTGTTGTTGGTCATTCTTTACTTCCTTTTACCCACAATACAAATTTTGGCTTACCGGGTCGTTTGGGATTTTCGTCCAGGTCCTGCAATCCGAGCTTTTATTAAGAAGCGCATCCTGAATAAAGATGTTTTGGGGTACTCAGGCGAAGTATACATCTTTGCCTGGGCTCAGAATCATGTCGCGATGGCGAATCGGTCGCTGATGGAGTGTATCCGTGACATGAATATTATTTCTGCGGTCGCCTCAACACTGAGTGCGATACCGCTTCTTGCATTTTTTGCCTTGGAGGGAGAAGTAAATTTGCGGGATTTGATAGGAGAAACGCAGGCAGGCGTCCTGATCGGAGGAATTGGGGTTACCCTGATCCTGTTCGTGATCTTGTTTACACGCCGCAAATGGCTTTTCTCAATGCCTTGGAAGCAAACGCGTATTGTTTTTGGACTTCATGTTGCCCGTGTATTCATCAGACAGATCCTAGAGATCACGATGTGGCGTCTTGCCATGCCTGAAGTACCCATAGAAATATGGTTTACATATGCTGCAATTTTTATTGTTGTCTATAGACTTCCATTTATACCCAACCAAGACGTTGTGACGATGGCGGTTGCGGTGGGTATTGCGGGAGCAATGACGGTCTCTGAGGTGCACATCGCGGCACTCTTTGGTGCGGTGGCATTGGTAAACCGGCTGATCAATCTGCTTTTTTTTACAACCCTTTCGGTTCGTATCCCCAAAGAGACGATACCTGTTACTAAATAGGGTTCTGATGCGTCAGAAAATTCTGCCTATTTCCCCAAAATGCGCGTACTTCAGTTCCTTTCTTTGTTCCTTTTTGCGGGTTCATCTACACTGATCGCTTCGGCACAAGATTCTCTGGTCATTGAGGATTTTGAACGTTATGAAATAAATGGCCTCCCTAGTTCGTGGAGAATACCAGACAAGCGGTCAAGAATGATGCGAGTCCTCCCACCAGATCATGCCAAACCCAATGATTATGTGAATGTGATTATGGGAGAGGAAGGGAAAGTTTTGCGAGCATATACAAAAGGAGAGTCGGTGCAGATCGCTTTACCCAAAGGGGATGGACTTGAGTGGGATGTGGATCGCTTTCCCCGGTTACGCTGGCGCTGGCGGGCCGATCAGCTACCCGAAGGGGCAAAAGAAGATCGGAGGAACCTGAACGACACCGGAGCAGCCCTCTATATTGCATTTGAGTGCAACGACTGGCTTGGGCGACCGTGTACGATCAAGTACACCTACAGCAGCACACTGCCCAAAGGAGCACTCGCTCGCTATGGAAAGCTCCAGGTACTGGTTGTTTCTTCGGCGGTGGAGATCAAAGAGAAATGGATCGAAATTGAACGGAATGTTGTGCAGGATTATCAGCTGTTTTTTGGCAAACCCCCGTCACAGTTTCCGCTTTATGTAATGGTATGGAGCGACAGTGATAACACAGGAGGAGCGGCAGATGTATATTTTGATGACATCGTAGCATTTTCTGAAGAATGACGTTTCTTTTTGCACGGCTACGTGGGTGGATTCGTACCATAGTGCGGTATCCGGGGCCCGTGTTAGTGTTGGCTTTGTTGATTTCCATTGGAAGCGTATTGCTTGCAGGACGTTTGACGATAGATCCGGATTTTGCCAATCTGATTCCAGAATCCTATCCTAGTGTTGCGTCTCTTGAAAAAATCAGGGATACGATCGGAGCAGGAGACGTCTCGGTAGATCTGGCAATTGAGAGCCCTTCATTTACGGCCAATCTAGCCTTTGCACAAGCTCTGGTTCCCCGGGCAATGGCACTACGGGATTCGATCACCGATGAACCACTGTTTTTGAGAGAGGAATTCAGAAGGGATACGGAATTTATGGCGGATAACGGGTTGTATTTCGCGACGGACGAGGAATTAAGCACACTTACAACCTGGCTGGAGGATCAGATCGTAGAGGCCAAGCTTGCTGCGAATCCATTCTTTTTTAGCTTGGATGACGAGGAAGAGGTAGAAGAGGACACGGAGATTGAATCTTTAGCAGAGATCTTCGATCAGATTGTAGGGCCAGAGTATCGGGTGAATACCGACAGCACGATTTTGGTCGTTCGTTTCTTTGTCTCTGGCTCCTCCTCCAATGTAGATTATATAGAGGCCGTTTATAGTCGTCTTCGCAGCGTAATCCAGAACGTGGGGCCTTCCGCTTACCACACAGAGATGCAGACGTATCTCGCTGGCCGATTATGGAGACAGCGAGTAGAAGTGCGAGCCATCACAGACGACGTCATTGGCTCTTTTGGCACGGGTGCTCTCGCAGTACTTTTGGTACTGATGGCTTATTTCTTTGTCAAATCGATCCAGTTACGTGGAAGAAAAGCCGTCTGGTCCGAGCTTGCCCGTGCGCCGGTGACGGCACTGCTAATTGGAATCCCTCTTCTGATGAGTTTAGCTTGGACAGCGGCGATAGGATTTTTGGCTTATGGGACTCTGAATCTGTTTAGTTCAACACTTGGCCTAGTGCTTTTTGGGTTGGGCATTGACTATGGAATTCATTTTTATGCACGTTACATAGAGGAACGGGGGGAGGGGCACAGTGTCGAGGATGCCGCAGAGAACACGTTCATGAGCACCGGGCAGGCAATTGCGGTCGGAGCATTTACTACAGCCGCTGCAATGTACGTGTTGATGGCAGCAGATTTTAAGGGGTTTAGCGAGTTTGGATTTTTGGCGGGGACCGGTGTATTGGTTGCATTGATCTCCACCCTTCATGTACTGCCAGCACTGCTGGTAGTGTGTGAGCGCTGGAGAGTACTGCATTTTGAGCGAAGTCGTCCGACAAAAGCGGTCGTACGTGGACCTCTGGTTGGGGCTCGTGGGATTTTGGTCGGGTGTGCGTTCGTTACGGTTATTGCCTTATTCATGGCACCAAGGGTTGAGTTTGAATATCGGTTTTCCGTTTTAGAACCGGAGTATGAGGATTGGATTGCCGTCAATTCGAAAGTGGCCTCGGCACACAGTGATTTTAACCGCAGAAATCCGGCGTACATTGTGGTGGATGATCCGGCGGAGGCACCTGCGGTTGCGGAAGCCTTGCGAAATAGAATGGAGAAAGATACGGTATTGCATGTAATTGACGCAGACAGCTTTCGGACGACCATTCGAGGAGTAGAAACGCTTCAGGACCGATTCCCACTGAAACCGGAGAAACAAAGGGCAAGGATTGCACAGATTGCCTATATCCGGGATTCATTATTAACGGATCCGGTTTTGGCAGGAGATGCCGAATTGGAACGCATTCGAAGGGCGGCACAGACACGGACACCGCTTGTGGTGGAAGATGTGCCGGAAGTGTTGAGTCAGCGCTTCATGTCCAAGACGGGAGAGTTAGGGAGCTACATCACGATCCTGCCAGGCGTGGGGCTCTCAGATGGACGCAAATCCATGGCCTTTGCGGAGGATGTGGCAAACATTACGACCGTGGACGGGAAAACGTACTACGCAGGATCTCCATCCATCGTTGCCGCCGATGTTCTGCGCCTGATGCGGCAGGAGAGCCCGTATATGATATTGGCGACTCTGATTATTGTGACGCTACTGATGTGGGTCAATTTTGGTCGGTTTCGGTGGGCACTTATGGCAATGCTTCCGCTAATGGTTGGCGTGATCTGGATGATTTTGTTTATGCAGCTGTTTGGTATGCGACTGAATTTCTATAATCTGTTTGTGATCCCTGCAATTATTGGAATTGGTAACGATGCGGGAGCTCATTTAGTCCATCGTTATCGAGAGGAGGGGGCCGGAACGCTTTGGCGCATTTTGCGCTCGACGGGGGAGCATGTTACGATGGGAGCCGTGACGACGATGGTGGGATTTGGGGGACTTCTTTTGAGTTTTCATCCAGGTCTGAACACGATCGGATCCCTGGCGATTACAGGGATTGGATCAACGTTATTGGCTGCGTTACTGTTTTTACCGACGTTGATTCAGGTGCAGGAAAATCGTAGATCACCCAGATGACCACGGGATCTGCGTAAAATGAGAAGAAAGAACGCAGCGAAGACATGGGAATTTGGACTCGTGTGGTAAACGGTCTCATTAGGGATAGTTTGTCTTTCTAAGGACCGTTACCGTTCAGGTAGATATAAAGGTTGAATAGTTTTGGGAGGCTCTTTCGACCGTCGTGGAGTTCCCTTCTGCAGGGTGGATGAGCTTTACGAAGCCGTTCTTTGGCGAAAGTACACTTCGCCTCGAGTTTCTTGGGAACGCTGAGGAGAAACTTCTGTATACCTAACATACTAAAGCGTATAGCCTATATTAAGTAGTTTGAGGGAGATACATCTCTCTGAATTTGGAAAGCAACGAACAATCTTACCGTAGTAGAATGCAACGAATTTCTTTCATCTTAGCATTGATTATAGCCGCCCTTGCGGTAGTCCCCCAAAGTCAGGCACAGCTTCGAAAAGCAAATCGGGCCCTTGATCGGGGAGAATATGAGGAGGCTATGAGCCTAGCACAGGAGCTATTGAAGGACAAACCCGATGATCATAGAAGTTGGGATCTATTAGCTCGGATTCACGATGCGAAAGCCATGCAAAGTTCTATGGATGAGTACCTAGAGCATGTCGAAGGAATGACCGGGGCATACCAAAAAGTTATGGAGCTTGATCCAAGTGAATCTGATGGAGTGATGGGGCGATTGCAGATATTTTATATGCAAACGTTTAATGCGGGGATTACTGAATTTAACAATGCTCAGTCCGTGGTAGGGGATGATTCTCTACAGGCAGAACACTTTCAGAATTCTGCAAGATATTTTCAAGCGACCTCCGTCGTCTTTCCAGACTCGTCGGGTTCCTATGTAAATTGGGCCTACGCCCTGCTTGGGGCCGGTGATAGTGATGCAGCAATTACACCACTGCATCTTGCAATTGAGAAAGGCGTCAAAAATTCAGAGTTATACAGCTTCTTGGCTAGGATTTACCTTACAAGTGACCGTGCTGAGGAAGCTGTACCTCTTCTGGAAGAAGCAACCGCTCATTTTCCCGATAATGCGGAGTTGCAAAACTACCTGTTAAATGCATACTCAGATACAGGGCAGGATGATCGTGCACTGGAAACCTATGCCAATGCCGTTGCCAACAACCCAGAAAATGCAATTTATCGATACAACTATGGATCCTTGCTACTTCAGGCAGAGCGTTTTGATGAAGCCGTTAACGAGCTTCGTGAGGCAACCACACTGGAAGAAGGATATGTTGATGCGTACTATAATTTGGGTGCTGCTTATATCAATAAGGCAAATGCGCTTCAGCAGCAAATCAATGCCATGGATGATGACATGCGTGAACGACGGGAAGAGATTTCTGCCGAGGAAGAAGCGAGTATTATGTCGGACATGGACATTCTTATAGCGGAGCGCAGAGAATTATATGAACAGGCAATTATTCCACTGGAAGCAGCGAAAGAATATGCAGAAATGGAAGAGGGACGCTCCTTAGTAGGAATCTGTGCAGCCCTGTTTCAGGCATATGCCCAGACAGGCCAGGAAGAGAAGGCGGAGTCAGTTGGAGAGTGTGCCGGTATGTAGCTCACGCAGGTGATGAACGTAGAGTTCTGCGATACTGGTCCAACTGAATCTTTTGCGGGTATGTGTATGTGCTTTCGCCCGTGCTGCTGGGGAGATGGGATACTCCAGAATAGCATTTTTGAAGGCTGAAGCATCACCGCTTGGCACAAGCCGTCCGTTGACATCATTGGTAATGACATCCCGAATGCCCTCCAGATTCGCAGCAATTGCGGGTGTACCGGACGAACCCGCTTCCAGCATGACCACCCCAAAACCTTCCATATCTCCCTCAACAGGGAGGTTTGGCATGATTAGAAGGTCGGATTCACTATAGAGTTTTACGAGATGTTCATCAGAACAGCGACCTAATAGATGTACGCGCTCTTCAAGTCCATGTGCTGCGGTGGCATGCTGGATGGCCTTAGACTCGGGCCCCGTGCCGGCAATCGAGTATTCGATGTGCGATGGTAGCATCGGCATGACCTGGTCAATAAACCAGGCAAATCCCTTCCGTTTTACCAAGCGGCCGACGCTGAACAGTTTTCGCACTCGGGACCCACTCCCGGGTCCAACGGTGTATCTTGATAGAGTGACGCCATTCGGAATGACATGGATCTGTGATGGAGGCATTCCCCGTTTTTCACATTCAAATCCGGTCGCCCGGCTCACAGGCAAAACACAGTCAAGATTTTTCAATGTGCGGCGAACCTGTAAGGTCTGATAGATTCCTGGAAGAGTTACATCCCGGCCATGAGCGATGGAGGCTAACTGAATATTTGCCGCCGAGCAGGGCTTACGTATAAGCGTGGCAAGAGCCCCTGTTACCATGGACGAAAACAAAATAATATCAATCTGGCCTTGTAAGGCAATCCGGTAGAGGCGAGCCGCCGTTCGTGCAAGCCAGGGAGCGCACTGAATATGGTGCCATTTCCATGCGCTGCGTAGCACCAACTGCTGGTACTGAAGATCTTTTCGTTTTCCTAGCGCATCCGCAAGTTCCACGGCAACACGCTGCATCCCCCCAATACTATCAAGGGGTCTGTTTTCAGGAGGGAACGAGTGAGAAACAAAGAGCAGGCGCAAAACTAAGCAACCGCTTTTCGAATGGGCCGGTCCGTCTGGAACGTGGCAAGCGAGTCGGCATGTTTTTCCGGGAGATCTTGCCAGATCTCCTGGTAGTAATTGGTCAGTCGGTTCATAATATTGGTCCATTCGAACGTCATCGCCCGTTCGCGGGCCGCATTACCCAATGTTTTTCGCAAGGAATCGTCAGAGATGAGACGGGTTACGTGTTCAAGAAACGCATCGGTATCCTGTGCAGGAGCCAGATAACCACTTTTGCCATCAAGGACGAGAAGGTCACTACCACTTGCGTTGGCACAAACCGTCGGAAGGCCCGAAGCCATGGCTTCCAAGGTTACATTGCCAAAGGTTTCTGTATCGCTGGGGAAAAGGAAGACATCACTGGACGCATAAGCTGTTGCGAGCTCCTTTCCACTGAGGGGGCCCGTAAATACGGCCCCCGAGAGACGTTCCTTGAGAATGTCTTGCGCAGGGCCGTCACCGACGATAAGAATCTTATGAGCAATCCCTGACGCGCTCAGATGTTCAAGCACGTCAGCAAAAATAGCCAGGTTTTTTTCCCAGACAAGCCGACCAACATAGGAAATGACAATGTCTTCTTCTTCAAAGCCATGAGAAAAACGCCATGTTTGATTTCGATGATCAGGAGAAAACTGATTTGGATCTACACCACGGGCCCAAACCCGGATTCCACGTGTGATCCTGTGGGAGCGCAACATGTCACCAATACTGGGAGAAGGAACGTAGATATGCTCAACCTGAGAGTAGAACCAGCGAGCATATCGCCATGCCGTATCCTCAAGGAAGTCCATACTGTAGAGGGGGTTGTACTTTGCAAAATATTTCAGGTAGGCGGTGAAGTGAGTGTGAAAAGAAGATACGGCGGGGATTTGACGTGATTTTGCCCATTTTAATGCCTGAGCACCCGCGTAGTCCGGAGTGGCAATGTGAATAAGATCTGGCTCAAATGCTTCCAGATTGGACCATCCCTTTCGAGAAAGGCCAATACTCAGTCGATAGTCACTTCGACCGGGAACCGGAATGGATGGAACGGAAATCAAGGTTCCGTTATGAACAAGAGCGGGAGCTTTATTCGTGGTTGGTGCAAAAACGAGGGCCTTGGCACCATGGTTCTCTAGATATCGAACCAGCCGATTGAGTGTCAGAGTTACGCCATCCGAAATATGGTTGTAGGCACCCGAAAACAATGCGATGCGTCGACCAGCCACTGGTGCATGAACAGAGGCATCCGTAAATGGTGACATGAATCACCCTCAAAAATAGAAGATTACGTACGTACCCAAGGGATAGTCGCAACCAAATGCAGTAAAGTAACACGGGGTTTAGGTGGATACCTGTTTGGATGTAAGCAAAGGGGCCAAGAAACGGCCCGTATGACTTTCAGGAATCTGAATGACTTCTTCTGGAGTTCCAGAGGCAACAATGCGTCCCCCATTGGAGCCTCCCTCAGGGCCCATGTCAATGATGTGGTCGGCACATTTAATCGTTTCGAGATTGTGTTCTATGATGACGACCGTATGTTTTGCTTCTGCAAGTTGTTCAAATGCATGAATTAGTTTTTGTACATCCACAAAATGCAGACCCGTGGTTGGTTCATCAAAGATGTAAAATACATGGTAGTTTTGCTGTTGGACAAGACAGCTGGCTAGTTTAATTCGCTGTGCTTCTCCTCCGGACAAGGTAGGTGCAGGTTGTCCTAATTTCAGATATCCAAGACCAACGGTCTGCAGTGGCAAGAGTAGCCGGCAAAGACGGTCTTGGTCCGCAAAAAACTCCATTGCCTGATCAACGGACAGGTTGAGAACCTCATGGATATTTTTCCCTTTATAAAGTACTTGTAGGGCTTCGTCACTGTACCGGGTTCCATTACATTCCTCGCAGGGAAGATGAAGGTCGGCCAAGAATTGCATTTCCACAGTAACCGTTCCTTCGCCATCACATTCCGAGCAGCGCCCTCCAGGAATATTGAATGAAAAAAAACCGGGAGTATAGTTATGAAGTTTTGCCTGGGGAGTTTGTGCAAAGAGCTGTCGGATGATATCAAAAGCCTTGACATACGTCACAGGATTGGAGCGCGAAGATCTTCCGATCGGCGATTGGTCAACAATCTGAACCGCTTTGATACTTCTATGCATCTTCAGTGACTTGTAAGGGATAGAGTCTACCTCTTTCAATTCAGGGGTCAGTTTATCTTTTAGCCCTTTGTAAAGAATTTCTTCAACCAGTGTGGATTTACCGGAACCGCTGACTCCCGTTACACAGGTAATCAGTTCCAAGGGGAAAGTTACATCGAAGTTTTCCAGATTGTACAGGTTTGCGCCCTTGATTTCGACGGTACGGGTCCAATCCGGGATCCGGCGTTTTTCAGGAACGGGAATGGATTCACTCCCACTAAGGAAAGCACCCGTTCTTGAGTCTGCATGTTCCAGCATTTTATTGACGGGGCCTTCGTAGATCAATTCGCCTCCCCGTCTTCCCGACTCAGGACCTAGGTCAATGATGTGATCTGCATTACGAATCACATCAGGATCATGCTCTACAATAATCACCGTGTTCCCCAAATCACGCATTCGCTTCAGAATCTCGACCAAACGCATTGTATCTCTTGGATGGAGTCCGATCGTAGGTTCATCAAGAACATAAAGGGCTCCAACTAAGGCACTTCCCAATGCAGTGGCAAGGCGAATTCGTTGACTTTCTCCGCCACTGAGGGTCTCCGATAATCGTCCTAAAGTAAGATACTCAAGACCTACATCTAGCAGGAAGCGTAGGCGTTTTCGGATTTCGTGAAGCAGGATTTCGGAGGCCTCCTGATCATAACGGGAAAGTTCGAGGTGATCAAAAAATTCAACGGCTTCCTGGATCGTCATCTCAACGACTTCACCAATATGTTTACCGCCAATCTGTACATACAAGGCATCCTGACGCAGGCGAGCTCCGTTGCATTCAATACAAGTTCCATAGCCCATAAACCGGGCATTGTGAAAGCGATAAGATTTCTTGTAGTTATAGCGCTGCAGATATCGGAAAAATCCAAAAACCCCTTCATAGGAGAAACCATCCCCATGCCATAAAACGTGCTTATGTTTTTTTGGAAGACTCTCGTAGGGCATATTGGGATTGATCCCCATCTTCTTTGCACACTGGAGCATTTTCTTTTTATGCCCTTCTGCGAGGGATACCTCAAGGGGTTTCAATGCTCCCTCGGAAAGGGATAGCTTTGGGTCGGGAACAACCAGGTCCCGGTTCAACCCCTTTGATCGACCATACCCATTACAGGAAGGACAAGCGCCCAAGGGACTGGTAAAGGAGAACATTTTTGGACGTGGCGGAGCAAAAGCCATTCCGTCCATTTCGAGCCATTTGCAGAAATCCAGTCGAGATGTAAGAAGGTCTCGTGAGGTTTCCGAAGGGACAAAGATAGTGCAGTCCCCATCCCCCTCGCGGAAGGCTAATTCAACCGAATCGGCAATGCGGCTTATGGTGCGTTCATCTTCTTTCTTGACCACCAGTCGGTCTACAAGTACCCAAGTTGAATGAGGTGGAACAGGAAGGCTATCAGGGGCCTCTTTTGTCATATCAAACAGATGAATGGTTTTTTCATCGGTTAGATAAAGCAACCTATGGAAACCTCTCTCTACTAGGGTTTGTATGGAATGGGAGCCTTCGGGGTAAATTTGATTAGGAAACGTTAAATAGAAGCGTGTTCCGTCTGGTAGATTGGATCGAAGGGCATTGGCGACAGAACGTGGAGTGTCTCGGGTCACAACGTTCCCGCTAATTGGAGATATGATCTTCCCAATCTGGGCGAAAAGCATACGGAGGTGATCATAAATTTCCGTTTGCGTCGCTACCGTTGAGCGCGGATTTTTTGAAAGGACACGTTGCTCGATGGCAATAGCCGGTGCCAATCCTGAGATAAAATCTACCTCTGGTTTATCCATGCGCTCCAAGAATTGTCGCGCATACGAGCTCAAGCTTTCCATATAGCGCCTCTGCCCCTCTGCAAAAATGGTGTCAAAGGCTAAGCTTGACTTTCCAGATCCAGACGGGCCGGTGACGACCACCAAGCAGCGTTTCGGCAGGGAGACATCAAACCCTTTCAGGTTATGCTGACGAGCTCCACGGATCGTAATGTAGTCGCGAGAGCTCAAATAAGGCATAGAATTTGACATCAAAACCACCTTTTACGCACATCAAAGCAACTTGCTCTCGGAACCGTTTGGCAGTACATCTGTAGCAAGCAATGACGATGCGAGAGTACAAACTGCATGTGAGTGAGAGATGCGCTTGATGAAGTTTCTCCGCATGCAACAGAAAAGTCTACCAAAATAATTAGTCAAGATCTCACAATCCCATGAAAAATCTGAATCTATTTACTTTGCTCGCCACATTTCTTTTTATAACATTTGCGAGTTCTCATCCAGCATTTGCTCAGACCTGCTACTACATGTCTTTGGGGTGTTCAGGGCAAAATACTTCATCGCAGAGTTCCACGAATCCGTACTCAGGTCAGAGCTACACCAATCCATACTCAAGCCAAGGCTACGCGGACCCGTATTCAGGTCAGAGCTACATCAATCCATATTCAGGTCAGAGCTACACCAATCCATACTCAGGTCAAAGCTATACCGATCCATACTCAAGTCAGGGCTACGCGGACCCGTATTCAAGTCAGGGCTACACCAATCCATATTCAGGTCAAAGCTATACCAATCCATACTCAAGTCAAAGCTATACGAATCCGTACTCAAGTCAAAGCTATACCGATCCATACTCAAGTCAGGGCTACACGGACCCATACTCAAGTCTGGGCTATACGAATCCGTACTCAGGTCAGAGCTACACCAATTACTCTCTTCCTCAGCAAAGAGAAGCTTCCTCCCGGAGCTACACCAATTACTCTCTTTCTCAGCAAAGAGAAGCTTCCTCCCGGAGCTACACCAATTCGTACTCGAGTCAAGGTTACAACAGTTACGACATGATCTCCTATCAGGCGGAACTTGAGGGTAATGCAAGAGAATTTGAATACAGAGTAGAGCAACAAAGTAGAGCCATAGAACTCCTCCAAGGACAATTGCAGAATCCTTGTGGGAGGGGGTTAGGAGTTTGGGAGCTACCCCCAGAAGAGTGTGCAGAACGAAAACTGGCCATTTATGAAGAACTGGAAAAGGAGAGAGAGATGTTAGAATATTATTCGGGGCGTGCAAACGAAATTCAGAGCTACACCAATTACTCTCTTTCTCAGCAAAGAGAAGCTTCCTCCCGGAGCTACACCAATTCGTACTCGAGTCAAGGTTACAACAGTTACGACATGATCTCCTATCAGGCGGAACTTGAGGGTAATGCAAGAGAATTTGAATACAGAGTAGAGCAACAAAGTAGGGCCATAGAACTCCTCCAAGGACAATTGCAGAATCCTTGTGGGAGGGGGTTAGGAGTTTGGGAGCTACCCCCAGAAGAGTGTGCAGAACGAAAACTGGCCATTTATGAAGAACTGGAAAAGGAGAGAGAGATGTTAGAATATTATTCGGGGCGTGCAAACGAAATTTACGAGATGATGAGGGAGTTGGGCGGAGAATCCCATAGCAGTACAAACTATTAAATCACGAATAGAAATTGTCATATGTAGCCGTATTGCGCCCGCATAAATTCGTTTAACTCCAACGGAAAGGAGTATAATATTTCATAAAGGATCATGGATTCTTCATGAATCTACTAAAATGTATAAAGACCAGGCAGTACAACGGTTAATCGGCAATTTGCACAAAGGGAACTGATTGCTCTATGGTTCTGTAGATTAAGTTTGCCAAAGTGATCGGTTTATTGCTTCCGTTTGCCAAAGCCTATCCCGTTACGATCGCTCGCTGTAGACGGGCTTTTGCTTTTATGGGCGTTTCTGGAATCGCAAATGTTTTTTGTTAATCCACTGGTCTTATTGGGACTGATCGCGGCAGCTCTCCCTTTACTTGTGCATCTATTCAATTTTCGACGGCCCAAGCGTCTGGAGTATAGCTCCCTTGCTCTGCTGCAATCCATACAGCAAATGGCTGTGCAGCGAGTACGGATCCGCAATTGGTTACTTCTTCTACTGAGAACCTTGGCACTATCTGCTTTGGTATTTGTGTTTGCACGACCAACCTTGGTTGGATTCTCAAATACAAAGTTTCTTGGTCATTCCAGTATCTCAATGGTTCTGATCCTTGATGCATCCTTGTCCATGATACAACGAGATTCTGAGGGAACACGGTTGGATCAGGCAAAAGCGGTGGCGCAGTCAATTACGCAGTCTACTTCCACAGGAGACGAGGTTTTTATCATGCAGTCAGATGCACAGCAGCTTCAAGACTTCAATCAATTGATACAAATGCAGCCAAGTTATGTGACTAGATCAGCGACCGCATCAATTCGGAAAGCAGCCGAGTTCCTGAGCCAGGAGGCAACACATCCAAACAGAGTCATCTATTATTTGGGTGATCTCCAAGAGTCCACATTGAGAGATTCTCTCCAGGCATCCATGGAGAGAGATGTTCGTGTGGTATTGATTCCCATTGGTGAAACGGAAGTGATGCCCAACGTGGGAATTGCGGATGTGCAGGTTGCGAGCAGGATTGTGGATCCAGGCACACCGGTCGAGATTGAAGCAGTTGTAGTCAATCATGGAATATCTGCGATTGATGACCACACGGTGAGTTTGTATCTGGAAGACAAACGGGTTGCCCAAACTAGCGTTTCACTTGCACCCGAGATACCAGTCCGTGTACTGCTTCGAGGAGCGGCGGAAACGCGAGGATGGATTGCTGGTTATGTGATGACGGAGGATGATGAATTAGCAGAGGATAATCAACGTTACTTTACGCTCAACGTACCTGAGCGAAGAGAGATTCTAATCATACATGGTCGTCAAGCACAGACGAAACAGGTAGAACTATCTCTTTCTCTCCAGAATGAATTTGATGGATTACAGACAACGAAAATCCCCCAGCGTGGTCTAGCTGCTGCTCCCCTGAGCTCATACTCAGCAATTTTTCTGATCGGACCGGATGAACTGAGTAGTGGGGAAATTGGCAGGCTTGATCAGTATGTTCAGAGTGGAGGGGGATTACTGATTTTTCCTGGACTAGATCCGGGCCCAGTTAATTCGCTCATGGGGGCCTTCGGTGCAGGTCAGGTATCGATTCAAGAGAGGGAAACTTCGATAGAGGCTGCAGATTTTGAGCATCCATTTTTTGAGGGGGTTTTTACCGGGACAGAACATACGCAGAGATTAGAAGCGGTGCGCGTTCAACGTGTCGCAATATATGAGCCGGGATTTGGCACAGAGCAGAGCTTGATCACGCTTCTTGGTCAAGCTCCCCTACTGCAGGAAATACAGTACAAAAATGGTCACATCTTTTTCCTAGCAGTTGCACCAGAACTGTCGTGGAGTGATTTGCCGGTCCGCGGTTTATTTGTTCCACTGATGTACAGGGCAGCGCATTACCTTTCCGCTGGAAGTTCTGTGCAGGGAGAAAAAACTCTGGTTGGGGAACAGACAACGATCAGAGTCGCTTCGGTACAAGGGGAAATTACATTGAAAATGCCAGATGGAATCGAGCAAATCCCAGCAGAGCGCCAGGTGTTTGGTGCAAGCCTAGTTGAATTTGAAGCAGACTCACCGGGGATCATGCAGGTTCGGGTGGAAAATCAGACGGTACGACTTGTCAGTGTTGATCTTGATCCTAAGGAATCCCGTTTAAGCTATGCAGAACCAGAAGAAGCCGCCACCCTTTTAGAAGAAGTACTGGACGCACCAGTTGATCTTCTGGATGTTGATTCTCAGGACGACACGTCGATGAGGCAGGCACGCATGGGAATAGAGCTCTGGCGACATTTTTTAGTCCTGGCACTTCTTCTTCTGGCTGCAGAAATGATACTTGCTTCACATTGGCGGAAACCATAACGCATGAAACAAAAGCTACATATTACAGGGGAGCCGGATAAAGAGTCGGCCCTACTGGTAGGTGCAGTGTATACAAGGCGAAGAGGAGATGATTCTCTTGATGAGCTAACACAACTGGCGGAAACGGCAGGTGCATCCGTTAGTGGTCGAATAAAGCAGGTTTTGCAAAAACCGAATCCAGCAACGTATATCGGATCGGGAAAAGTCCAAGAGATTGCAGAGATTGTGCAAAGAGAAAAGATCAACACGGTATTGTTTGATGATGAGCTTAGCCCGAATCAGATCCGAAATCTTGAACGCCTGATCGGTTGCAAACTCATCGATCGTCCTCAACTTATTCTGGATATTTTTGCAAAGCGAGCAAAAACAGCGGTAGCTAAGACGCAAGTTGAATTGGCACAACTTGATTATTTACGTACACGACTGACAAGGCAGTGGACACACCTTTCAAGGCAACAGGGAGGAATTGGTACACGAGGGCCGGGAGAGACACAAATTGAGACCGACCGCAGACTCATTGGTCAGCGCATAGCAACGCTACGTGAGCGATTAAGGCGTATTGATCAGCAGCGGATGACCCAAAGAAGACGGAGAGCAAAATATTGTAGAATTGCTCTTGTAGGCTACACGAATGCGGGGAAATCCACATTGATGAATGCTCTCTCTCAAAGTGGGGTATTTGCAGAAGATCGGCTTTTTGCAACCCTAGATGCAACCACACGTCAATGGCAGCTCTCCAGCTCAACGACCGTACTTCTTTCAGATACGGTAGGATTTATCCGTAAACTGCCACATAAACTGATTGAGAGCTTCAAGAGTACACTTGACGAAGTGCGCCAAAGTGATGTGCTACTTCATATAGCCAGTGCTGCGCATCCAAGTTCTGAAAATCAGATGACCATTGTGCGTCAAACGTTGAAGGACATTGGTGCCCTTGAGATTCCCACCCTATTGGTTTTCAACAAGATTGATGCACTAGAATCCCCTTCGGAAAGTCTGCCTGCTTTGCAACGCATTTATCCAGAAGCCGTCATGATTGCTGCCTTACGCGGAATCGGCCTGAATACTCTAACTGCTCGTGTGGAAGAAATGGTTCGGGGGACACAAGTGGAAGATTCCGCGTTGATTCCAGTTACTGATGGGCGTACTTTAGCAGAAGTTCAGCGACTAGGGAAGGTGCTAAGCCAGCAACTAGTCAAGGTGAGTAGTAATGGGCAGCTTGGTATCAAAGAGGCCCTTGATGTGCGGTTTCGTATTGCAAATGACAGGATGGACGAGCTTGCACGCCTCTTGGCACCTCATAGAGGATTGAAGAAGCTCTCAGGAGAGGACTAAGGCATGGTTTGATTGTAGGCAGGTCTAATGAAAAAACGGGCATATATCTTGTGCTCGTTCCTCATTAGATCTAGATAGTGATGATCCTTTCAGTACGATTTTAGTGAGGTGATCGAGAAGTAGAAGAGCTTCTTCTAAGGAACAAGTTCAGGAAGGAATAGTTTGGGAATTATATCCATAAGTAACAACGGATGGAATCTTTTTGGGGTGGCGGGTGTAACAGACACAATAGGATAGATATGGAGTCTACCCTATTGCTTATCATAATATCAAATTATACTTGATACCATGCCTGTTAAGGATTCAAACAAGAACGAGCAAGGTAGTTCCTACCGGGGCGTGGAATATCGTCTATGTCCAGGGACACAGGACAAGGCAAAGAAACTCGCGGGGGCGTGCCGGTTTGCGTGGAATGCCATTCTTGCCGAGTGTCAGAAAGAATACGATGCGGTTCGAGATACAGATCAGCCAAAGCCTTCGGTCTCGTTTTTTTCTCTGGGGAAGCGGTTTACCAAATTGCGTCAATCCACAGAATGGCTAGACCAGTATTCCTGTGCGATTGTCCGATATACGTTGAAATATCAGGCAGATGCGTGGAATGGATTCTTCAAGGGGCAGCGAGGTCATCCCCGATTTCATTCAAGGAGCGCGCACGCGGATTCCTTCACCGCGACTCAGGGAACGTTCAAAATTGAAGGCGATAATGTACACATCCAAAAGATTGGTTGGATGAAGTTCCGGCGCAAGGGAGGCGATCCATACCTTGACCGTGAACCGATTGCGATCACGGTCAAGAAGGTAGGGCGGTATTGGAGAATGAGCGTCATGTACAAGATTCCAACACAGAAGAAAGTTTTGAACGGGATTACCGTCGGCGTAGATCTGAATACCTACAACGTGGCTTGGACGGATACAGCAAATGAACAGGGAATGCTTCCGATTGAGAAGCCGAACAAAAAGGAGATCCGGATCAAGCGGTATCAGCGGAAGCTGGCCCGGCAACAGAAAGACTCGAAGCGATCGAAGGTAACCAGACGCAAGATCGCGAAGTGGAAACGGAAGCATTCACGAAAGAATCGGGATCATCACAATAGCAGGATTTTGGCAAATCGGGCGGAGGTCCTGGTGCGTGAAGATCTGAAGCTCGAGAATATGACAAGGTCGGCAAAAGGGACCGTCGAGGACCCGGGCAAGAATGTGAAGGCAAAAGCAGGACTGAACCGGGTAATGCAGAATGCGTCCCATGGCCGGTTTCATGCCTACTGCGAGTACAAATTCAGTAAGGTCATCACGGTGGATCCAAAGTACACGAGTCAGCGATGTTCAAAGTGCGGACGCGTAGCAAAGGAGAATCGGTTGACACAAAGCAAGTTCAAGTGTGTAGCCTGTGGCTATGCGGATCTGAACGCATCTGCAAACATCTTGGCCTCCGGGATTGGGGCTACTGGACGTGGAGGAGCGTTTCGGTCAGGAACTCCTAAGAGCCGTCAAATGGATCGATCAGTAGCTATATGATTGGTTACTTATGGATATAATTCCCAATAGTTTTCTATTTTACTTCTGTATGTCAATACAACATGTCAATACAACAAATGCCAATTTACTGTATCGGCCAATATTGTTCAGTTGAAATGCGATGTTACCATTCGCTAGATTTGACATCAACAATTCGTGCTTGCGCAACGGATTCAATCGACGTTTTCTCTCCCGCTTTGTTGTAGGAATGAGAGATGCCACCTGTTTAATCGACAACGATAGAGGCGATCGCCCAAGGAAGTCTCTCAAGGGTATCTATGGAAAAATCAGATTATAGTGCTGGAAATATCCAGGTCCTGGATGGCCTGGAGGCGGTGCGTAAGCGCCCTGCTATGTATATCGGGGATGTCAATCTTCGCGGACTTCATCACTTAGTTTATGAAGTCGTTGACAATGCAATCGATGAAGCATTAGCTGGGCATTGCGATCATATTGAGGTTCGTATATGTGAGGATGGATCGATTGAGGTTCGAGACAATGGCCGGGGAATTCCGGTAGGGATGCATCCAGAGCAGGAGAGGCCTGCACTGGAGGTTGTGATGACTGTACTTCATGCCGGTGGCAAATTTGATGATAAGACATACAAGGTGTCTGGCGGACTTCATGGTGTCGGGCTCTCTTGTGTGAATGCACTCTCGCGTCGATTAGAAGCAAGTGTATACAGAGATGGCTTCCTGTGGGAGCAGGCATATGAGTGTGGTCAGCCTATCGCTGACATGAAAAAAGTTCGCCCCATGCAGCCAGGTGAGACAACTGGGACCCGAGTTCGCTTTTGGCCGGATGAGAGCATTTTTCTTGAATGTGATTTTCGGTTTGATACGATCAGTAAGCGTCTTCGTGAACTCGCCTACCTGAATTCCAAAGTAAAAATTAACGTACAAGATCTTCGTCCAGGTCGCCAAGATGACGAAGAATTCTATTTTGAGGGAGGGCTTGGGGAGTTTGTAGAATATCTTGATGAGTCACGTACGCCGATCCATAATGAGGTTATCTGTTTTCAGGATGATGCGGGGACGGTTGAAATTGCCATGCGCTATAACGCGGGGTTCTCCTCGAATGTACTCTCCTTTGTGAACAACATCCACACGCATGAAGGAGGAACACATATTTCGGGATTCAGGACAGCACTAACCCGGACGCTGAAAAGTAGTGCAGAGCGGAATAATCTATTTAAGAATTTTAAGGGGGATTTGGCGGGAGATGATTTTCGTGAGGGCCTCACGGCTGTGCTTTCTGTTAAAGTGGCGGAGCCCCAGTTTGAGGGACAGACAAAGACGAAACTGGGGAATTCCGAGGTGATGGGACAGGTACAGAGTATTGTAGGAGAAAAGCTTGGCCACTGGTTGGAAGATCATCCCAGAGAGCTGAAGTTGATTGTAGACAAGGTTGTGATTGCGGCTACGGCCCGCCAGGCGGCCCGCCAGGCACGAGCATTGGTCCAGCGTAAAAACGCATTCGCTTCGGGTGGGCTTCCAGGAAAGCTTGCGGATTGTTCTTCGCGCAAGCCCGAAGAATGTGAGCTCTATCTAGTAGAGGGAGATTCAGCGGGTGGTTCTGCCAAACAGGCACGTGATCGGCACTTCCAGGCAATCCTGCCGCTCAGGGGAAAAATCCTCAACGTTGAAAAAGCACGCTTAGATCGGGTGCTGGAAAATGAGGAAATCCGGAATATTATCACAGCACTGGGGACGGGGATCGCCACATCAGAAGAGGATTTTGATCTCGAGAAGCTACGGTACCACAAGATCCTTTTGATGACGGATGCAGATATAGATGGTGCTCACATCCGAACACTTCTTTTGACCTTCTTCTATCGTCATCTATGTCCGTTAATTGAAAGCGGTCGGGTGTTCATTGCATTGCCACCACTGTACAAAGCGAAACAGGGTAAAAAGGAGCAGTACTGCTGGTCCGATGAGGCTCTCCGCGAAGCGATCGAAGAAATGCAGGAGACGGGTAACAGTAAAGTAGTAATCCAGCGCTATAAGGGACTGGGGGAAATGAATCCAAGACAGCTATGGGATACAACCATGGACCCAGAAATGCGCCAGTTAAAGCGTGTAACGATTGAGGATGCAGTGCACGCAGATCGAATTTTCTCAACGCTGATGGGGGATCAGGTAGAGCCACGCCGCAGATTCATAGAGCGTAACGCACGCTATGCTACCTTGGATGTATAATCCTCATGTTGGATGTTGGCATCGTGGTTCCTGTTTATGAAGAGGCTCCTTCCATTGCATTGCTTGCGAAGGAGATCCAGCTCAGTTGTGAAGAGGCTGGATTGAGCTTTGAGGTATGGTTCATTGATGACGGCTCTCGTGACGACTCCTGGACGGAGATTGTTCGTCAACGCGATGCGGATCAACGTTTCCATGGGATTCGTTTCCGTCGCAACTATGGAAAGAGTGCGGCACTTGCTGCCGGGTTTGAGCATGTGAGCGCGCGTGTTGTAATCACAATGGATGCGGATCTTCAGGATGATCCTAGCGAAATCGTATCACTGGTAGCCGCGGTGGATGCAGGACAGGATCTGGTCAGTGGCTGGAAAAAAGTTCGAAAAGATCCTTGGACCAAAACTTTGCCGAGCCGCTTCTTTAATATGGTTACTCGAGTTGTATCGGGGATTCCATTGCACGATTTTAATTGTGGATTGAAAGCGTATCGGCTTGAAGTCGTCAAATCAATGAAGATCTATGGAGAGATGCACCGCTATCTGCCACTGTTAGCGAAGTGGGAGGGATTTACGCGGATTGGTGAGCGACAGGTAAATCATCGGAGTCGTCAGTATGGGCGCTCTAAATTTGGGTTTGAGCGTTATATTCGAGGTTGTCTGGATCTCATTACGGTGATATTTCTGACCCGTTTTGGTGCCCGGCCCATGCATTTTTTTGGGTCGATGGGGTTGTTGGCTTTTCTGGGGGGCTTTGTTATCAGTTTATGGATCACGATTGACAAGTTTGGTTACGATAATCCTGTGAGTGATCGCCCGGCCCTTTTACTTGGAGTATTGCTCATTACGGTAGGGGTTCAGTTCATGTGCACAGGATTTTTAGGAGATCTCATTTTGCGCGGGCGCATGAAGGAAAGTCAGCCGTACGAGATCACGGAGAGTACGTAGGTGAGCATGGCGTGGTACAGGTAGACTGTGCAAGTTAGGAAAAGGACGACTCTTGGTATAGTAGGATGGTGCACCAGTAAATATCCTGTGGTGTCAGAGCTTGACCAATTCTTTGATATCGGATGTTATTTTAGATGGAAATGAGCTACCAGTTCATAAAATTCGCCGAAAGTAGAGATCGTGAGGAATATAATTTTTCGAACATCCCTGCATATGGTGAGATTTCAGGGCTTTTTGTGATATTTGATGTTATTCGGTGGATACATGTTTCATAAGACATGGATACAGATCGTATGAAGTAATACATCAAAACCAATATAGTTGATGCCATATAGTCTAATAAGCAGTGAGTTGTTGACTGATGAGGTTAGTTCAAATTTAGCCCCAATACTGTTGCTTTAAGGATTTTCTGAGGTAACAGGAGGCAAAATTTCTGGCATCCACTCATGCTCCTCTCGTGAGAGTTGACCTCTCCGTCGGACGGCATACTTACTCATTTTTTGTCTCCATCCGCACGGCTTTCGTTGTCCTCGACTGGATACAGCACGCTCTTCTAACATTTCGTCAATTACATGTTCCATCATGACCTGCGGAATCGTGTTTTTTTTGGGGGGGGGGGGGGGAACGCCGAGTTGTTAAATCCGACGTTGGAGAACATTGACGGGATGTACGAAAGATAATCGGTCTGCATCCCCGGCCGCTTTGCTGGCTGCCTTTGTGATCAGCGCCCGCCCCGCATAATAGGCCAGCATCAATCCCTCAAATTCTTGTTGTACAAGATCGGGGGTCTTGCTACGCAACATGGCCCTTGGTCCCAACATATGGGTTTTGATCTCGTCATAGGCGGTTTCGATTTCCCACCGCTCATGGTACAGGGCGGCCAGTTCGTCCGCGGGGGCCTCTTCTGGATCCAACATCGTCGTCACCAGCCGGTAGACCGTCGCATCTTCTTGTTTGAGGGTGTAATCCATCACGCGGACCTCACAGGTGTGGTCTGTGCCCTTGCCTCTAAAAACGCTCCGCCACGATCCATCTTCATACGCCTCCTTCACAGGGAAATGCGGTTGACTGCATGCTCGCCAAAGCAAGTCTGCACCCGTCTCTTTTGCCCGGAACCATAAGGGAAAGCCCGATCTGCAAGCATAAGTATGCCCGGACCCAGATTCGATATCAGTTCTTTTGCCTGGGTCTGCTCCGATTCCTTGTAGGGGCCCGCACACCATGCATGGGGCGCACGCGTGCCCAACTCCAAGAGCATGGAAATACGCAGTTTGGGAAACGCAGTCTGCCCCCGTGAACACCCAGGCAACCCGAAAAATGCCCGGTTACTTTTCTCGTCGGGTAGACTCAGCGTGGAACCATCAATCGCCACGAGACGACGACCGCAGTACCACGCCCCAGGAGTATGCTCGTTGGACAGCCAGTGCACACTGCTCTGACGAAGCTGATGGAATGGGGCAACTCCAAGTCGGGTGCGAGCCCTAGAGATAGACGACTTGCCCGACACTACAAAAGGAGACTCAGGACGAATCAAGCGAAATCCATCCATAAGACAACGGAGTACTTCCCGCGTAGAGACCGACCGAAACAGGCATAAGGTCAGTACATAGTACACCATCACTTCAGCAGGCAGGCGACGCCTCCGTATGCTGGTGGATTTGCTCTGTTCCAGGGCCGTCAAAACGGCAGGCATTGGAAAGACTTGAGCAATCACTCCCAAGCTCAAGTAATCGGATAGTCTGGGACCTCCAGGCAAGGTTGAAGGGGTTCTGGCCGTGGAGGAAAAGTTAAGGAAATACCCCGTAAAGATAATACAAAAATTCTTAAAGCAACAGTATTGAATTTAGCCCTGTACCTGGACGGGGATTAATAAGCGATCGCTTATTTCTTTATGTATGTCAAATAGTACTTGTGTTTCCAGTTCTATTGTTACGACTATAGCAAAAAGAATCTGTACGTCTGGATCAAGCCCAGACGTGTCTCGGCACTGAACTCTAATCGGTAGGGTTGCATCGTGCGAAAAGTTGGACACTTTTTTTCGCTTTTGAATCAAACGCTTAGACCATACAGTTCCACGTGAAATCAGATTCTTGTTTGGAGGGCTAGGTTTCATTCCAAGCTTCCATTCATCGTCTTTCTCCTCATTTTCCTGTAGATTACCCTTTGTGGCGAGGGCCTCAAGGGCTGCCAAACGATATCTTGTTCGGGTCGGCTCAACAGGTGAAAACCAAGCCAAGGTAACCAGCATTGAACGATCAACAAGATGTCTTGACAAGGATGGGGGTAACGGCATATTGAATAGAGTTCCACTATCTTTCTGGACGCTACCAAGCCCCACAAGTGTTGCTCCGTTTAACGGAGACTCGCACATTAATTCTGAGTTTAGGAAGCCATAACCGAAATAGCGTGCTACCTCCTCGCTAGCTTGTTGATAGTTCCGCCTTTGGAGTTTATCGTACTCAGACTCATAAAAGGTTTGAGCTGTTTCGGGTAATCTAGCCCCGCTGACTGCAAGAGCTTTTGTTAATAGTGCCAGCTCAATTCGAGAGAGTTCACGCCCTTCGTATGGACCTCCTTCTTCCGTAAGAGCAGTAGCCGCATTGACTAGAGATCGCGTGACAAGTGCAGTAGCATGACTGGTTCCCCTAGATTTCTTATATGGAACTCCTTGATTGATCCCTGCAACAGTTAGCCCTGTTCGGTCTGTGTTGGAGATGATCCGTAAACGTAAAGCGTCCCCCCCTGTATATTATAAGAGATGCTGATTTAAGTTCATTGTTTGGGTCTTCAATGCGGTGAAGATGTGTCCATTGGTTGAAAGGTTTTGAATTTCAACTGGACCCATCGGAGCGTTTCGGATACTCCATACGTTGAACCGGTTTGCATCATTCAAACGTGGGTCTCTCCCTGGGAGCCACCTGACGCCCCCTGCGTCTTGAACGCCTGGGGGGGAACTGTGCCCCAGGGGGAACCATGATCTACATCCAGTAGAGAGTGTGTGCCGTTGAGCACCGATACAGGGGCAGATGAACGTCATGGCGACCCACAAAACTTACCCCTAAAGATACGGAAACCATGACAGAAAAAAATCGCTACACGAGGTTCGCCGGAGTGGATTGGGGCTCGGAATCTCATCAGGTCTGTATTCTGGACCGAGAGGGCCAGGTCCTCGGAGAGAAGGCATTCTCCCACTCCGGAGAAGGATTCCATCAAATGATGGATTGGATGAGGGACACCGCAGGCTGCGATCTGACCGAGATTGCTACCAGTATAGAAGTTCCACATGGTCCGGTGGTGGAGAGTTTGATGGAGCGAGGCATTCCGGTATTTTCCATCCATCCGAAGCAACTGGATCGATTCCGGGATCGGTTTTCGCCGGCCGGAGCCAAAGATGATCGTCGGGATGCGCGGGTACTTGCCGATGCCCTTCGCACGGATCCTGACCGTCTGCGTGCGCTGGATCCAGAGGATTCGGACATCATTCCGTTGCGAGAGTGGTCCAGGATGGAGGCGGAGTTCACCGCCCAGCGTACCCGCCTCATGCATCAACTCCGAGCACAGCTCTGGCGCTACTTCCCGCAATTCCTTCGCCTCAAATTCCGTCTCGATTCTCCCGTACTGATGGCTCTGTGGATCCTCATTCCGACCCCCGCACGCGCTCGGAGAGTTCGACTCAGTTCAGTACAAAAAGTGCTCAAAGAACATCGGATCCGGCGCCTGAGCGCCGAGGAAGTCCTGCAATTCTTGCGGGCGAAGCCCCTCACGGTTGCCGACGGGGTGGAGCAAGCCGCGACCCAGCACATCCGACTCGTTCTGCAACAGCTGGAACTCCTTGGGAAGCAGATCCAGGAGGTCAAACAGAACATCGAATCCATTCTGGGTTCGCTCCATGAAAATCCACCCTCTCAGGAGATCTGCGAACCTGAAAACGCATCGTCTGGGCAAGCCCCCTCGTCCAGATCTGCGCCACCGGATGTAGAGATCCTGTTATCGATCCCGGGAATCGGAAGCTCGGTCGCAGCCACCCTTCTCTCGGAAGCCTCCTCGGCGATCCAAGCACGGGATTACCAGGCCCTGAGATGCTTGTGTGGCACCGCTCCGGTCACCAAGCGATCGGGAAAAAGCCACAAGGTCGTGCAACGAAAAGCCCATCATGCACGGTTGGCAAATTCCGTCTATCACTGGAGTAGAGTCTCCACCCAGCGTGACCCCATCCGTAAAGCCAAGTACAAAGCCCTGAGGGACCGAGGACATAAACATGGACGATCGCTCCGATCGGTAGGAGACCGGCTACTTGCCGTCGCCTGTGCAATGCTCCGAGAGCAAACTCTCTATGATCCCCGCCGTCAAACCATGGCGTCCCGTACCTCGTAAACTCTGCCTCTCCAACCTTTCTTGGATGCAAAGCAGGATCGTGACGAAACGGAAACTTCCAGGGCAAAGGAGGAGCCTACGTCTAATTCGGATCCACTCGCTCGCGTCCTTTTGCGTAGTCGGATACGATGAAATCAGAGTGCTCGGGACCGAGGAGTTTATACCAGCCCACGCCAAAAATCGCTTCCATGGAAGAACACACAAAAAATATTTTAAAATTTATTGGTTTTTATTTGCATAAATGGTAGAGAGTCCCCCCCTGGCAAGGTCATAATTTCATGGCGTCCTCCGATTGCAATCAGATCTGGCTTTATACTCCGAAATGGGCCGAGACCGATGGCTGTTGATATTGCAGGAAAAATTTCTCCATCCTGATTGATGTCAATTGCTCTGGGAGTTGAATTTTCCGCATAGGGAACTGAATCAAGCGATGCAGCACCAACAGTAAGGACATTTAGCGCTTCACTGGGAGATAGTAAAGTACGTTTATGACGCTGGAGTCGCTGAGCAGTTCGTACAAAACCTTGCCTCTTAGAAATGGGAAGGTTTTCGAAATCAATGGAATTTATACCACTAATTTCCAGATCCTCCTGAACGTTGCCCGCAGAAACAACGAAAAGTACACCAGCTTTGTAGGACCACCAATCAAGCAGTCGTGCTAATGAACTAATACGACCAGCAAAATGCCCCCCACGTACCCCTATCGAGAAGTTAACAATAAACACATCCGGTGCTAATGGGGCATCACCCTCAAATGCACGCTGTAGTGCCACATGGACTAGATCAACAAAGAGTCGATCATCAGGAGACGTAGAGTCCACATCTGTGTCAATTAACAGAGGGATGGCTAAAACACGACTATCAATAAGTGGCTGACCATCTGAAATGAGATCTCCCCGCAAAATAAGAGAAGCCATTTCGGTTGCATGGCGGCGCATGGAAACGACGGACCGCTCCACTAAATCATAGACATCTTCTATGACAACCCCCCCCCTTTTAGAACTGGATGCTCAGCAATCGGTGTTCCATCAAAAAGAAGGACACGGAGTGCCCCACCATCATCAAAGTCTTCAAGATTGTTGCTGTTGATGTCTATAGAGGGAGATTGTGAAGGTAGAGACTGCGCAATAGTTTGGGGTACGATGAACTGAAGACCATCAAGTGTTGCAAGGCTATCAGGTGCAGATGGCTCATTGATCATTTCGCGCACATACCTTGCGGAAAGGCTTACAAGTAAAGCTTCGTAGTGAAAACTTCCTTCATGGATGCTACTGCGATCAATGATTCGCCCATCCATTTCTATAATCCTCAGTTCTGTTTTTCGTCTCCACTGCACTGGAACCGACTCATTTTTATTTGGCCAATATTCAAGTTCAATCCGTATCTCTTCGTCATCATCATCAAGAGGAAGACGATTTTTCAATTCCAAGCAATTCTCAGCAGTCAGTCGATCTTCAGGGCCCCAAGCACGCAATTCGGCAAGCGTATCAAATAAGTTCCACCAAGGAGTGAAACCGTACTCAGCATTGTCTCCCTTTTCGTATCTACGCCAAAGATGAAGAATTTCACGGAGGGTATTCAAGGATGGCATGCTCGCATAGAGTGTTGGATTCACTCCAAGTTGGTCATAGGAAATCAGATCACTTGGCAATTCATAATTGATTCCTAATTCAAATTCCATAAGTATTTCTAGGTTGATACGCTTGGCAGCCCGCATGAAGTTATTGATGGGGCCTTTGGTAACGAAGACAAGTGCTCGTTCTGGTGCAATTCCGAAAGGATCCCGACGCAGTTCAATTCTTGGATCTGCGCCCTTCAAAGCTGCTTCAAGCCGATTGAACTGCGGAGAAAACCGGTTGACTTGTTGGTCACGGCCAGGTCCTTTTGGGCGTGGGGGAGAGCTTGGTGAACCTCTTAATCTGTCAACGGGCCTCGGATTAGGGAGACACAGGATCGGACGATTTGCCATTGGTATGGTATAGATTTTGTTGACCAAGAGGCAGTTCAGATCGTGCTTTCGCACGATCCGTCACAAGTGTTCGAAAGGAGGTTTTACCCTGAACCAATGCATAACGTCGATGTAGATCTAGAAAGAAACTCTCGGCATCCGAGAAACTTCTTGGAGCGACAGCTGAATGCAATCGCTTCGCCGTGTAACCCGACTTTTCCTTGAATTCACGCAGACGGTGAGCAAAGTAAGCGATCATGTGTTCGTCGCTTGGGTGATCCAGTTCAAGTTTGATTTCAAATCGACGCCATGTAGCCCGATCAAGCAATTCTGGGTGATTTGTTGCGGCAACCAGCACACAGTACGACGGAAGATCATCAAGTTGTAATAGGAGAGTTGTGACTACCCGTTTGATCTCTCCGGTTTCATGAAGGTCACCCCGTTCTTTTCCGATTGCGTCGAATTCATCAAAGAAGAGAACACAGGGTTCAGTGCGCACAAAATCAAACAGCCTTCTGAGCCTTTTTGCTGTTTCACCAAGGTAGCTTGTCACGACCATGTCATACCGAACTATAAACAGCGGTAGTGCGAGTTCAAAGGATAGACATTCTGCTAAGGAGGTCTTACCATTTCCTGTGGTCCATAGAGCAAAATACGATGTCTGGGCTCAATCCCATGAGCACGTAGAACGTCCGCACGCACTTGCTCTTCAATAAATTCTTCACAGGCTTTACGAGTAGATTTTTCTAGGAACAAACTAGATATTGGCCGCTCAATGTAGCGGCGTTGGATCGCACCTGAGCCATCTCGAATTCTTGAATTGCTTGGTCTTCGCAAGGAATTATTTGTTGCTTTAGATGGTGTGGTTAACGCTCTAGCGATCCTATCAGCCAACAGATCGTGCTTTTTGGAGCGTTCGTTTGCCGCGATTTCTTCAGCAATGGTGCGAACTAATTCTTGGTCTCCACTTGCACTTGCTTTTACAAGATTGACGATGAGGTCACCTCGGGCCATAGAATTTTGTCGTATGAGTTGATACAAGGAGTTTATTACTGTTATCGCAAAGATACAACGGATAGTGAAAAATCTCAACCATATTGCTGGATTTTTAGCAGATATCCATGTTCAACATCATGACAGAGTATCCGATAAGACAATCAGGGTACTTCCAAGGTCTTAAGCGTACCAGATCCAGTGTTTTGCGCTTTTGGAGCAGAACACAAAGGAGGATTCGTAAAAATCGCAGCTTTGATCGGGATTGCGCCAAACTCCCACTAACTTTGGCATGCCCCTTTGCGTGGCAACGGTGGAGTTTAAAAAGACTTGGAGAGGGAAAATAGTCGAGCAAATTCAGTCGGGTGCAAGATAGAAAGACGAATTGCCGTTCGTTTCGAATGCCGATTTTGACCGATTGGCGTACTGGGGGATTTTCCAAAGAACCAAAGAAAAATAGTTCGGCAACGAGTATCATTTCGGGGTCAAGATGAGCCCATAAGAATCATCTTTTGTGGAGATAATCTTATGGATGCACGATCAGCTTCCCAAGATCGTCTCTAGATAGTGCCTGCCCAAAAAGTAGATTTGTTGAATCTTGAAAAAATAAATCCGTTTACCGACATCCAATCATAGATTTTTCATGTTGATCTTACCGATACTTGATCATTTTGGGGTGCGAATATTTTTCCGTAATCAATCAGGTTCATCTCCAATTTTGCAAAAATCGCATTTCATCCAGTATACCGTACGATTCTGCCAAATCAGTCAGGGGATCTCAAAAAATGTTCACGCCTATTTTTTCACAAAAATTCGTCCCATGACTACAGAAAATGTCCACATAGAGAGTATTCAGAGCACTGTATGTCAAAAACAAGGGATTTTTTGGCAGGCACTAGATAAAAGGCTCAGGAGACTATGCTCCCATCAATCAAAAGCAATCAATCACATTAACCAGATTGAAGTGAATGTGCTAACTCTACTTGCGCGTGGGCAAGTGCACTGGAAATCACTTCTAAGGCCTCGTCTAGGACCTCTTCGGGAATATTGAGAGGGGGAGCAAGTCGAATGACGGTTCCAGAATGGAGGGTCCAGCCCAGAAGTACTCCATGATGTAGGCAGGTTTTTACGACCTGTTCAGCAATGGACGAATTTGGAAGATCCAGACCGAGCATGGCTCCCCTGCCTCGCAGAATTGCCATAGGCGCATGCTTGAGTTTTGATCTTATTTGTTTGCCCAACCATA
This sequence comes from Rhodothermales bacterium, assembly GCA_965215475.1. Taxonomy (GTDB): domain Bacteria; phylum Bacteroidota; class Rhodothermia; order Rhodothermales; family Bin80; genus Bin80. Next base: position 2,053,717 of record OZ244061.1, on the reverse strand, counting down.
CTGCACGCTCTGCCAGCTTTTCATCTAGCATAACCTGTAATGTGGCACTAGCAGCAGCACAGGATACCGGATGACCACCAAAGGTTGTGACATGGCTGAGTGGTGGATCGCGTCGGAGTGAGTTCATTATTTCACTGCTGGCAACGAAAGCTCCGAGAGGCATTCCACCTCCCATTGCCTTGGCCAAGGTTAGAATATCTGGCACAATTTCTTCATGCTCAAATGCAAATAGATGACCGGTTCGGCCAAAACCAGTTTGGATTTCATCTAGAATCAAGAGAGCTCCAACATCACTGCATCTGGCGCGCAAGGCCTTGAACCATCTCGGCGGCGGAACCCGCATTCCACCTTCGCCCTGGATCGGTTCCGCAATCACGCACGCAACCAGATCATCAATCGTTGTTAAGGCTTCAAAGTCTCCAAAGGGCAAGAACGTGATCCCCGGGAGCAAGGGTCGAAATGGATCTTGGTAAATCGTTCGTCCAGTAACACTTAATGAGCCGTGAGAATCGCCGTGATACGACTGTTCAAATGCGACCATCCGGCTACGACCGGTATATTTCTTGGCCAGCTTCAGAGCCCCTTCATTTGCCTCGGTTCCTGACATCGTAAAGTAAACGCAGTCAAGTGAGGGTGGAAGTGTCTCAGTGAGTTGGCGGGAAAACTGTACCTGTGGTGCTTGGATCAACTCCCCATAAACCATGACGTGGAGGTGCTTGTCAAGTTGTCCTCGAATGGCTTCCAACACATTCGGGTGTCGATGGCCCAAAGAAGAGACAGCAATTCCGCTGATAAAGTCGATCATACGACGACCGTTCGTCAAGAACAGGAAAGGCCCCTCAGCTCGTTCCACTTCATAGCCTAGGGGATGATCACTGGTCCAAGCAAGGTGGGCCGTAAGATCCATTTTCATTGAGGAGTCATCCATTCGATACGAACCGGTGAATATAGCTGGGGTTCAAGGGAAAGGTTAACAGAAAAATAGCTCATGGATCTACGCAACAAAATTGCGGTTGTGACCGGTGCCAGTAGCGGACTCGGGAGTGAGTTTGCCCGACATCTGGTGAGTCATGGCAGTAGAGTATATGGACTTGCACGCAGAATAAATCGACTCAAATCGTTGGAGACAGAAATAGGTTCAGAATTCAATCCTGTCGAATGTGATGTGACCGATGAAGCCTCAGTGGCCGATGCGTTCTCGGGGATAGATCGTGTAGATATTCTCATTAATAATGCGGGGCTTGGGCGTTTTGCACCGATTGATGTCCAGTCAAAAGAAGATTGGTCAATCCAAATAGATACGAACCTGACGGGCGTGTATCTTTGTACGCGTGCGGTGGTTCCACGGATGAAAACACAAAATCGGCAGACTGGATTTGGAGGACATATTGTTCATGTTGCATCGGTTGCCGGCTTGGTTGGAAACCCAAATTTGAGCGCGTATAATGCTACAAAATTTGGCCTTCGTGGATTCAGCGAGGCAACGATGAAAGAATTGCGAGAAGATGGGATCAAGGTTACCTGTATCTGCCCGGGCAGTGTCGCAACAGAGTTCGGTCGTATTGCAGGGTCATCGGGTGCACCGAATCCCATGCAAGCGGAAGATATTGCCACGACGGTGATTCACGTTTTGCAATCGCCGGACAATTATTTAATTTCTGAGGTTGTCATGCGACCTCTTCGACCACGTGGGTAATCATGAAACGGAGACATTTTATCAAATCTACAGCTCTTGGTGCAGCAGCAGGAACGGTTCTTGCTGGATGTGGAGCTCAGAGTAACAACTCTCCTACCGTTCAATCAAGTACTCCGACCCTTCGTTGGCGACTCGCATCAAGCTTTGCTCGCTCTCTAGATACGATTTATGGTGCTGCGGAAGTGATGGCAAACCGGGTCAGTCAGTTGACGGATGGGCGATTTACGATCCGTGTTTATCCAGCCGGAGAAGTTGTCCCTGCGTTTGAGGTCCTAGATTCTGTGCAGAAGGGTACGGTACAAGTAGGACACTCGGCTGGATATTACTACATTGGGAAGAATCCAGCATTTGCTTTTGAGACGACAATCCCCTTCGGGTTGACAGCCCGTCAGTACAATAGTTGGGTCTATGAAGGTGGTGGTCAGGAAGTTCTCCGGGAGTTATTCGCTGATTATGGGGTTTTGAATTATCCAGGTGGGAACACCGGAGCACAGATGGGTGGGTGGTTCAATCGGGAAATTAACAGCAAATTGGACTTAAGTGGTCTTTCCATGCGAATCCCCGGTTTAGGAGGGCGAGTGATGGATCAGTTGGGAGTCACAGTACAGCAGATTCCAGGCGGGGAAATCTACCCTGCACTGGAGCGCGGTGCCATTGATGCGGCGGAATGGGTTGGCCCCTACGACGATGAGAAATTGGGATTTAATCAGGTAGCCAAGTACTATTATTTTCCAGGCTGGTGGGAGCCATCAGCGAATCTGTCTTTCTTTGTCAACCAGCAGTCAATGCAGGCACTACCGTCTACATACCAGGCCGCTTTGGAGGTTGCCATGGCGGAAGCAAATCAGTACATGCTTACAAGGTACGATGCCTTGAATCCTCCGGCTTTCAGGCGGATCGTGAACTCTGATGTAGAAGTACGCTCATTTCCGAGGGATGTCATGGATGCAGCCTACACGGCTTCACAGGATCTTTTACAGAATGAGCGGACAAATGCGTCTTTTGCACGCGTACACGATGCGTTCCTTGCATGGCGACGTGACTCCGATGAGTGGATTCAGACCGCGGAATTTGGGATGCTTTCGTACATGAATAGCCAAGGATAGGCCGGAGCATAAGCAGATCAGAGTGCCCAGAGAACTAGGTCAGGGAAGAGGATCAGCAGAATCAACCCCAGTATCTGGATTCCAATGAAGGGGATCGCTCCCCGGTAAATCGCTTCCGTCTTCATTTCTGGAGGTGCAACGCCCCGAAGATAGAAGAGCGCGAACCCGAAGGGAGGGGTTAGGAAAGAAGTTTGCAGGTTCATGCCGACCATGACCCCGAACCAAACCAAAGCTGTACTCTCGGGGACGCCAAGCATTGGGCTCAACAGATGTGCAGCAGGTAATACCATCAGCGGAATGATGATGAACGCAATCTCAAAGAAGTCAATAAAGAATCCCAGAATAAAAATAGCCAGATTGGCAAGAAGGAGGAAGCCAATCACTCCGCCAGGAAGATTAATCAGAAGATCTTCAATCCAGATTCCACCGTCGAGTCCTCTAAAGATGAGCGCGAATGCGGTTGAAGCAATCAAAAGCATCATCACCATGGCCGTGAGCTTTGCTGTTTCTTCCATAGTCTGCATTAAGGCCGTTTTGCTTAGACGGCCATTGAGTGCTGCCAGAATCATGGCACCAACAGCTCCCAAAGCACCAGACTCCGTGGGAGTTGCGATCCCGGCAAAAATGCTTCCTAGGACAACAAAGATGAGCACTAGCGGTGGAAGCATGACGAGGAAAACTTTTCGTAGCAATTCTCCATGCTCTTCTTCGCGTACGGTCTTCGGGATTGCGGGGGCTGCGGACGGCTTGATCACAGCAACCCCTGTTGCATACAGTGCATAAAGTAGCGCGAGAAGAACGCCAGGAACCAGAGCTCCGATAAAGAGATCCCCCACGGAGACCCCCAACTGATCGGCAAGAACGACTAGGACGACACTAGGAGGAATAATTTGTCCCAGTGTTCCCGTTGCGGTAATTACACCGGCGGAGAGCTCTTTTGAATACCCGTTATTGAGCATAACGGGAAGAGCAATCATTCCCATGGCAACCACGCTCGCACCAACAATGCCCGTTGCAGCAGCAAGGAGTACCCCCACGAAGATGACAGCAAATGCGAGGCCTCCACGTACAGGACCAAAGAGAAGACCGATCGTATGTAATAGATCCCGTGCAAGATGGCTCTTTTCCAGCATTGTCCCCATGAAAATGAAAAATGGAACGGCCAAGAGCGTGTAATTTGACATAATACCAAATAACCGATCCGGCAATGCCAGCATCAAAGGCCAATCAAAATAGCCGGTAACAATACCGACAATAGCAAAAATGAGGGACACCCCACCAAGGGAAAAGGCGACAGGGTAACCCGAGAAGATCAGAATCAAGGCTACCGCAAACATCAGCGGTGCCAGCCACTCAAATCCCATGTTCTTTGGCTTGATGGTTCAATCCAGGGGGATCAAAGAGATGCAAAGCTTCGCGTGCGGCAAAAGCCATCCCTTGTATCATCAACAAGATGAAGGCAAAAGGAATGACCGTCAGGAGAGGGTAACGAGGTAATCCGCCAGGATCTGGAGAACCTTCCAAACGGGCCCACGAATCCGTTACGGCTGGCCACGAAGTTCCGATCATGAGAGCACAAAAGGGAAGTAGAAAGATTAATGTGCCCAAGATATTGATCCAGGCTTTAGCCCGTCTAGAGAGGCGGTTATAAAAGATGTCAACTCGCACATGCGCACCGGCTTTCAGTGCATGGGCGGCCCCCATTAGGAAGATCAAACTGAAAAAATACCACTGGAGCTCAATGAATGTATTAGAACTTCCCTGTCGAGCCATATCACCGACCCAGTGCAGAGCTTTTTTAATTGTACTGGCATTTGATGGATCAATATGTGCCCAGCCGGCCAGCGAGCGTACGATCGCATTGTAGGCTCCTGCAATGACCATGAAAAGAGTGCAATACCAAGTCATCTTCCCGAAGAAATCGGACACGTTCTCAATCTGAGAAGAGAACGTCAAGAAGACTTTATGGAGAGTCATTGATGCGCCGGAGGTTGACGTGAAATTCTGAGGGGAAAGGGATCAATTTACGATATATTTCTGGTATAGGATGGAAGGTTCCATTTCGGGGCGGTATGTAAGTTTTTGGTTCCATTTTTTATATTTCTCCACGTTAGTTATGCAGAAGGAGATCCCAGCAAATATCGGCGGCGGATCCATCTGGTATACGCATGCTGGGCCAACGGCCATAATGCTGGTTATCGAATTCGTCGGAGCTGCCCTAATCTTATAACTCGGGCTCGCGGTTCCCGCTATCGAAAAGAAAAACCATGGACTCTCCCTCTCTGAGGGATTCTCTTTCTGCGTGGCTAACGGTGTGGTTTGTATTTGAAGTGCCGATTGCGTTGCCTCCTCTAACTAGGCTGCCCGTTCCCGTGCGATTGTGATCACCGCGACTTTGGGAGCTTTTCGTTCCGCGCAGGACCCCCCCCGTTTAGGGAACCGTTTTGGTCCTCGTTGGCTAATCGCGACCGTTTTCGGGGTATATTTTTCTGTCGTTCCGCTAGGGACACACTGACTCGGGGATGATAGTCTGAAAATCCGCGCGTAAATTCAGGCAATGCAATATACTTCTATCTTGGCGGCCTAGATTTATATCCCGTAGGCTATCAAAAAATCGGTTAACCCACAAAAAATGGTAAAACCATTATTTGAAAGACGAATTGATTGAAATTATGGCTGTCGCTCTTTCTTTTCATTTTCCAGCAGCTCATAGGAGAATCAACAAATCCGGATGAAATGCCCTTGGATGATTCAGGGCTTCCGTGTGCCACGTAAATATATTAGGAGGTAAGCAATGACTTAACCGACCAAAGATATTGTAACTGTATAAGGGATGGAGGTAGGTCCTCCACAACCGCTGTACAGGCGGGGGTTGTAAACCACCCACAGCTGCGACATTCAAGAGGTGTCGTGGTGAGCGTGCTGGGAGAAGGTAGGGTTAGAAACCTATCAGGTGAGAATCGTAGCGTCGAATGTAAAGGAACCATGGATGACGTGTCGAAAAGATTTAGACGAGTGTCAAAACCAAGGTAGGGAAGTAATCTTGGGACAAGGTTGGCGGACACCTGCTTACTGGCCAACTGGCCTAAAGATGGCGGACTGCGATTCGGGCCCTTATATGGAACGTAGGAACCTGTCGGGAAAATGTAAAGGGAGCCTATCAAGCGGGCAGAACCCGTAAGATACGGAGTACCAATGTATCCCACAGGGGCGGATCACCTCGTAGTAGCGAAGAAGTGTCTGTAATGGAAACGGAGCGAAGGGGGTGGTGCGCTAGGCTAACTGATAAAATGTAGAGGGTGAGAGTCCCTTAATATAAAGATGAAACCAGTCATATATTTCCCCGAGTCCTGCGATATGCACTGTGAAGTGTCTATTGAAGCGTGGACAGGGGGGCATGTGGTCGGAGCTATTGAGCATCGAAATACTCATCGTCTGAGTCGTCGAGACTGTGACCCCAGTCAAAGACAATACGCGGTACCTCGCTATGGTGAGAGGGACAACGGGCTCACGGTGTCGGAGAACTCAGGAACATATGTACGCATTTTATCGGGACCTGGGAGATCTCTATCTTTCCTCGTACAGGGACGCGTAGGGAAGGCGGAAGACGCTGAAGCCTACGATGTACGAGATAGAGAAGTCAGATGAGGTCATAGTAGTGATGCGAACAGCGGGAGACCAACGGAGCAGGACGAGCGAAGGACCTCACCCGAGGGGAAGGAGCAATATCCTAACCCACGCCATGCACAGAAATGGGAAAGTGTGAAACAGGGGATGGAGCGCCTACGGCATTTTGTAGGACAGAATCCAAAGGAGAAACTCACAACGCTACTACACCACACCAACAAAGTGTCTCTAAAAGCGGCATAGTACGCAATCAAGCGGGATGCGTCGCCAGGGATTGACGGCGTGACGTGGGAAGAATATGGTGCAGACTTAGAACGCAATCTTGCGGATCTATGCACGCGCATACACCGTGGCTCGTATCGGGCGACTCCCTCACGGCGGGTAGACATATCGAAGCCAGACGGGGGCACGCGACCGCTCGGGATTGCATCATTGGAGGACAAGATCGTCCAATGTGCAATGGTGAAGTGTATCCTAGAACGTATCTACGAACAGGAGTTCTGTGGATTCAGTTACGGATTTAGAGCGGGCTGCAGTGCGCATGATGCTCTGGATCAACTGTCGTTCGCGATCGAACGTGGGAAGACCAACTTCGTGGTTGATGCAGATATACGCAAATTCTTTGATAAGGTAAACCATCAGGGGCTGATGCACTTTTTGGAACATCGTATCGGGGATCAGCGAGTACTGCGGTTAATCAGGAAGTGGCTTCGTGCGGGAGTGATGCAGGATGGACTATGGCAGACTAGTGAACTCGGCACGCCACAGGGTGCCGTCATTTCACCAATTCTGGGGAACATCTACTTGCATTACGTACTGGATTTGTGGTTCAAATACCAGTGCAAAACGCGGCGCATTGGAGGGTACACGGAGATCATTCGGTATTCGGATGATTTCGTGGTGTGCTTTCAGTACAAGAGGGAGGCGGAGCGATTTCTATACCATCTGAAGATTCGACTTGAACAGTTTGGGTTGAGTCTGCATCCAGACCAAACACGACTCATAGAGTTTGGACGTTTTGCGGAACAGGATCGTAGGGAACGCGGAGAGAGGCGACCCGAGACGTTTGACTTTCTGGGTTTTCCCCATTACTGTCGTAAGACTCGCACAGGAAGATTCGGACTCGGACGTAAGCCAATCGCAAAACGCATGGCACGATTCCTGAAAAGGGTGCGTGAGCAACTACAACGCCGAATGCATAAGAACATGCATGAAACGGGGCAGTGGCGCGGGCAAGTTCTGAACGGATGGCTGAATTACTATGCCGCCCCAACAAGTTACCCCTATCTGGAGAGATGTTATCGACAACTGAAATGGATCTGGCTGTGTATCCTACGAAGGCGATCTCAAAGAGATTGCACACAGTGGGAACAGATAGATGCTTTAGCAGAGCGATATTGGCCAAAACTGCAAATACGTCATGGCTGGCCCACTAAAAGATATGCCGTCAAGCGGTGGAACGTTACCCAAGGGAGGAGCCGAGTGCGTTAACGTGCATGCTCGGATCTGTGCAGGGGGGCTCGGGGAAACCCGAGTCCCTACCGCGATCAATTTCCCTCGGCTACTTGACTCAGAAGTAGGGAGGTGGCAATTGCCATTATACGGGTATCCAACGCACTTAAAATGATCCGTAGATTATTAGAAACGTTGACGGATGAGACCACAGCAATCGCACCAATGGAGTGTAAGACAACGATAATGCATCTTGATGAAAGAATTCCGATCTTGGACGGAAAAATTGAAAATATCTATGCTCTCTTTGAACCCAGGAGCGATCCTATATGAGGTGGTTTCAGCATCAGAATCTTTTGTATATTGGTGCTGTGACAGGATTACTTGCTGGTAGGTAGTGCCGATCGGTGAATTGATTCGAGAGGCTCAAACTAGTTACCATTATTTGATCTTGCAAATAGGAGCTGAACAATATCAACCAATATCCATTTTTAGCAAGATGATCAACCGAATCCTTCAGATCACACAGGACACAGCAAAAAAGCTCTCGATAGTAATGATACTCTCCTCTTTAACGATGGTATCCAAAGCAGAAATCCCGGACCCAAGCATAATGCCCATCGAGAAGACCTTCCTGACGGCGGTGGTCAAAACAGAAATCCTCGAGGTAAGCACAGCCCCTTCCAATAATTCAGGCAATTGCGAATGTCTTGAACCAGAGCCGTGCTTTAACCTTCTGAAGAATTGTATTGATACCGCCACGGAAGATTATGAAAAAGGTAACTCCTCCGAGGAGTTGTATGTGATATTTACTCTCAAACTTTGCCCAAATGCGTTTGTGGACTGTGTAGAAATGTTGTATGGGTTAGAATAGAGACATCATCATTAGTCACAGGCACACATTGTCCTGAATCTACCTCCACCACGTAGATCATTTCGGACAATGGTTTCTGTTCGTGTTTCTACGGTTTGGATTAAATAGAAAAGCTGGGGATAAATAAGTTTGAGATTATATCAGTGGATATAGACAAAGAGAATGCCACTCCGATCCGTGCTGACTTCCTCATGGATCAGTTTGCTTGAGCCATGCGATAATATGCGTGCCCGCAACCGGTACCTGATAGTAATTCTATCTTGGATTGCAATAACAGGCGCATATAGTTTGACAAGTATTGCTCAGACGATTAAGCTTCAAGAAGTTCTTTCTATAGGGGGAGCCTTTGAAGTCACGGATATCACCGTGGGGCGAGACGGGAGTATCTATGTTGCAGACCGCCGAGGCTTTTCGATCAGCAAATACGATTCACAGGGACAGTTGATCAGTCAAGTTGGGCACCAAGGGATGGCTCCAGGAGAATTTGTCAGTGGCCCCCGTTCCATCGCATTGTTGGATAGCATTCTGATCGCTACGGACCAAAAAGGAATGGGAACCATGCATTTCTTTGATTTGGATCTCAACTACACTGGATCGGCCCAGATCACTGTGGTAGGTGACATGGACTCCGCACCAAATCAACGATTGTATTATGAAAGTGCTGATTTAATGGACGTAAAAGTGCTCAAAAGTTATATCAGTGCGTACGCTCCTAACGGTGAGACATCGAGGATATTTGAACTAAAGAACCTGCACAAATACAACATCGAAAACAGGTTCTTTTTGCTTGCGGGGCATCCAGACAAGGTCATAATTGTTTTTCGAGCAGTAAATCGTATTGATGTCTACGACCTGTCGGGGAATGTTTTGAACCGACTATCAGTTGCTGATTTACCTATGCGATACGAGGGGAGTTTTATAGGTCTAGAAGGACGTACTCCCTTACCAGATCATGTAGTCAAATCCATAAGCTACGTGCCCGGGGGAATGGTGTTTACGGGTGCAGTATTGGATCATAAAGGAAACCTGTTTCTGGAACATGGAGGAAAATTAGAGGAGATGCCGATAAGAAGATCCGTGTACGTGATGACCCTTGAGGGAGAAGAGAAGGGGGGGTTCAAAATGTCTCCTTATACACGCCTAGTCTATATGGACAGAAAGGGATTTGCATATGCCGTAACGACGACAGATTCAACAGATTTTTTGAGAAAGTACAAACTGGAGTATTTGGAATGATGATGTCTGCACGTTATTTGGGGGAATGTCCGGCAATGAATCTGCCTCCACGATGGTTAATTCCTGAAATGCTCCGTCCTCCATTATCCCAGATGTATGAGATGGATGTAAATCGGAGGCGAAATGATTTTTCTTATGTTCGCGGACATTTTTTGCCATTACTCGGAGTCGCCACGAATTTGATATTTCAAGGACACCTTGGATACATCTCTACCCTGTGTAATTCAGACAGTTGAATCGAAGATGAGGGTATCCGCTGGAGATACCTAATCTTGTGGATCGGCATCTATAATGAAGCAGAACTCCCATTCTGGTGTAGAAAGGAAGGTTCCCTTTCGGGGGTTGGTATGTATTTTTTTCTGGTTACATTTTGTCCCTTCTTATTCATCTCAACCTCCGATCTCTGTTAAATCGTCATCTTGCTGAGATTCGCAGCTTTTCTTTCTTCATCGTCGATATTTTCGGGTCAAATCCTGATTATTTTGGCTAAAAAGGTAGGCATGAAGACGCTGTTTATGTCCAAGTCTGGGTTGACGGTTCATCCATCGCAGGGAGATGATACACGAACCTCTCATGCAACAGAATTTCCTGCTTTTTTCCGTTGGAATCAGGCTAACTACTATCATGGTAGTAGTTCGGCCCTCCAATCGCAGTCATGTATCGCATACCCAATCCTACCGTATGGACGCACCTCTCCTATACGTTGATGTTTCGGATTTTTTTTTTGACTTGTAAAACCACCTCAGATGAGGTGGTTGGCGTTAGATATCGGGCAAGCAGTGCCACCGCAGTCGCAGAAGGTGATCCCAAAAACGGATCCATAGTTGCTCTGCCGACAGGGCGATAGAAAACGTAACGTAGCGACTATGGCGTGCAAGGGTTGCACCGACTTTTAGTAGGTGGAGGCGAAAGGTGGTAATCTGCATGTGAGGGGTATGCTTTAGTTTGGAGTCTACCTCTGTACTGGCATCGGTGTTCTGCGTGTCATCCACCATCATCGTTTCCGTGCTGATCTTCAGAGATGTATCCTGATGAACTTCGGTGTCTGATGTGACAGGGCTACGCTCCACATTGGGCACCACCTCTGGTGCGGAGCTATGCTGAAGGCATCGACCAATATGCATGATCTGATATGCATAGAGAACCGATAGAAGACGCACGGCATTTTCTCTGCGAACCTCTCGTTCTTCCACTGTTTCAGGCTCCTGTTCACGGATGATCTTATGGCCTCTGTAGTGTTCCTTGGGACGTTCTGTGGATGACAGCATGACTTGATTGATCAACTCTTTGATTTCCCCCTGATGCTTTTCAGCCTTTCCACGCATCGCGTACATCTTCGCCAGTGCTTCCCCCGAATAGGTCTCTGCGTCAAGGTTGGTCAGCAAAAAGAAGTAGTCTTCATAGAGTTCAGCTGGACGAGGCCGTATGACCATCACGACCCGACGTGGACCATCCCAACTCTCCGCTTGATACATCAACTCAACATAGCCATAGGTATTCGGTGGACATCCTTTCCCATCAAAATAGGCTTCGGCCATCGCCTTTAACTTGTTGTTGCCCTTCAAGCGTGTCACATAAAACAGGCCTGCGCTCTCTATATCCTCGTACACCTCAGGACTATTGAATCCCGCATCAAGGCGAAAAATGACACGATCCGCGGCATGTTTTTGAACCTGTTCACCGATAGGAATCATGACCTTCTGACAGTTGGTCGCTTCCCGTTGCGTGCCTGGACGGAGTTCGGCTCCAAGGACATCCCCCGTTTCTCCACACGTCACAAACAACGGCAAGAAGACGGTTCGCTTGTAATGACCATTATACTTGCATCCCAGTTGATGGCCACGGGCATGGCATCGACATCAAGGATGACTTCATCCAGACGTTCACCGCCGCTGCGTACGAGCCTATGCTCCATCCAGAAGACCCTTCTGCATCACCTCAACATTATCCGGTGCACCGAGAATGCTCCAAAAGCGTGACATCGTCGGTTGCGATGCCGGCTGGTTGGCTGGATCGACAACGGCTTCGCCCCGCTCCGTACTGAGAGCGACCCGTAATGCGGGGTCATTGCCCAGATCTTTACTGGACAAGTCCCATCCTTGCATCGTCGGCTGCAAAAGCAGATCCTCCATGGAGTGTGTGGTACGATAGGGATCCCGTGGATCATGGAGATTGTCCACCAGATAGGGAAGAATACCTGTAGCTTCAATCAGCCCCCTCATAGATAGAGCCCCCGCATCGGAAGTCGTATGGTTGGTCGTGGATGCCTGCACCAAAATAGAGTGGTTATAGGGGATCTGAACCTGTAAGTTTTGAGAGTCCGTCATGATTCACCTCCGGGGTGAAATTAGTGACGAAAAAACATCCATCTCAGACAATTGGAGCATGGATCCAAAGGATCCAATGGCAACAAAAATTTGAAATTGCGTGAAGATGCGTGAAACTATTATAGATAAAAAAAGCTCAAAATACGTTTGACTTATCTCAACAATGGATTTTTTTCAATAAAAAAAGAGAAAAATGCCCTCTTGAAAAGAGAATTATCAAGGTTCTCCTTATCTTGGAAGGGTTGTTTGATCAGATGAGCAAATCTGAATCGTTCAAGCTGGGCTCAAATCGCAATTTGAGATGAATAAGGGGGGTTTGTTATAAATTTGGCTCTTCAGCCTTTTCTGTGAGAAATTGTTTTTTTCAGATTCTAGGGCTCAGATCCAGTCCGCCCAAATGAACGTAAATTGCGTCTACGAATCGGTCTTTGTTCCGGAATCCTCGTGCACGAACTTTGATCGTTTTAATCCGACGATTGATCCTCTCAGCGGGTCCATTACTCACCCTGAGAACAATGGCATTGATGATTCCCCAGAGATGTTTTTTGATTGTCTTGGAGACGTTTCTCATGGGATCCAACCGACTTCTGTCAAGCCATCCTACCCATCGCTTCCAGCCTTTGAGTGCCCAAGCACGTGCTGTTTTCAACGTACTTTTCTTTCATGGATCCAATCGTTTCTTTTGTTTTGCCGACATATTCTTCCAGTTGGTGAGCCAGTCATACTTCGTCCCAACCAGATCCAGAATGCCTTCTCGCTTCAAGACACGATGCTCTTGTTTACGAACGGTATCGAGTCCCCCCTGAATATATTTCGTCACATGAAAAGGATCAAACGCAATCTTTTTTTTAGCACTTGGCACACACGCTTGGGTTGCACGAATCTACGCAGGCCACAGATCCATACTCACGCTCTTGAGGGTCTGGAGTTGTTCAAATGAACATGTTGTATCATAGGACTTTAAACTCTCAATCGTACGCCCTGGAGCGACATAGAGCACCCTACCCTTGACCGGATCCGACACGATCGTTGCATAGTTATGCCCTTTCTTGGAAGCAATCTCATCTACGCAAGAGACTTTGAAAGATTCTTTTAGCAACAACGATAACTACTTTGACTATGAAGCTAGTGGCAAATCACCGGACGCGCGTAAAATGACCCACATGGGCGGATGGATTACCAGGGGACTGAACGGTCACACGATATAGATAGAGGCCCGCAGAAAGATGAGATCCATCCAGCGCAATCTTCTGTTCCCAGCCGGCATTTATATTCACTGATGGTACCATCATCACGCGCCGCCCCATGACATCCATAACCTCCACCTGTATGTGTGCAGGCTGAGGAAGATCCATCACGAGATATGTTGTATGTTGGAATGGGTTCGGATAGTTGGTTCGTAGCATGAACTGCTCTGGCAGGGCTTCGTGCTCCGTAGCAACCGAAGAATAGACTTCGATACTAAACTTCAAGCTATCCTGAGTATCATTCACATCCGTGGCCTTGTACGTCATCTGTACGGGAGGAGTGATTTGCGTCGGAGTTCCGCTGATGGTCCGGATAGAGGAATCGTAACTGAGCCCAAGAGGAAGATCAAAAAGGGTGAGGGTATATTCTATCGGAGGAGCACCCCCCGCCACCTCCGGTAACCTTAGTGGGGAAATCGGGAGCCCGACAGGATACGACTGATCGCTCACTTCACGGGAAAACGATACCACGCTACATCTATCCCCATCCACAGTTCCAATCGTGCCCAACCAGTCTTGAAATTCTGGATCCGAAGGGGAACACAAACCTGAATTTGAATCAAATCGCAGAATATCAAGATTTTTGAGTTGCACAAAACTCTTAGGTAATGCGCCTATAAGCTGGTTCAATCGAAGATTAAGAGACTCCAGATTGCTGAGATTTCCAAGCTCAGACGGAACTTCTCCAGTCAGTTGATTCATCGCAAGACCGAGCCTTCCTAGGTTTCTCAGATTCCCTAGTTCGGAGGGAATCGTTCCGGTCAGGTTATTTCTCCCCAAAATTAGTGATTGCAAATTCCTGAGGTTGCCGAGTTCCGTCGGAATTGGACCGGTCAGGTCATTCCTGAATAAACTCAGGCCTTCCAGGTTGACCAGATTCCCGAGCTCCGGTGGGATGGAGCCGGTCAGGTTGCTTCCACTTAAGGATAGTGATTCCAGATACCTAAGATTTCCAAGCTCAGATGGAATCTCTCCGGTCAGGTTCCCGCTTAGAATCAGACGTTCTCTCAGGTTGACCAAATTCCCGAGTTCGGAAGGGATGGGGCCCGTCAAACTCCCACTTAGACGCAGGGATTGCAGATTGACCAAATCCCCGAGTTCCGGTGGAATTGGACCGGTCAGGTCATTCCCCACTAAATCAAGGGATTGCAGGTTGACCAAATTCCCGAGCTCCGGCGGGATAGAGCCGGTTATCGTCCCGATTGGCTGTCCATAGACCATGTCTATGTCGAGTAAATTGGTCAGCTTTCCGATTTCCGGCGGAAGTCCCTCCGGAAACGAGATGCCCAGAAAATAAAGCTCCTCCAGGGGGATCTTTCCCAGTAAAATAATATCCGCCCGCGTCAAGGGCATACGAAACACCCACAGTTTTTTCAACTGGCTCAGATTGGCGAGTTCTGGCGGAATGGAGCCCGTTATTTCAGTCCAGCCAATATACAGAACCGATAAGTTGGAAAGATTGCCGATTTCCGGGGGAATCGGGCCCGTTAATGGATTGCTGTGCAGAGATAGAACACCCAACTGCTCCATCGTAGTAAGTTCAACCGGAAACGTGCCGATCAGTTGATTATCGTCTAGTGCCAGAGTTCTCAACTGTTGGAGATCCGCCATTTCTGGGGGAATCGGGCCACTTAGTTCATTTCGACCCAGAAACAATACGCCCAATTGATCCAGCGTGGTGAGTTCCAGGGGAATGGGACCACTCAACTGATTGCCCGCCAAGTCCAGAAAGGTGAGCTTTTTCAGCTGACCCACCTCCGGGGGAATCCTCCCCGTCAACTGATTGTCATATAAAATTAAGTGTGTCAACTCTTCCAGATCACCAAGTTCAGGGGGCAACGATCCCGTCAGGTTGTTTTTCGGAAGAATGATTCGAGTCAACACTTCATTCGAAAAGGTGAGCCCGCACCACGAATACAGATCGAAAATACTCCCCGGCTCCTTCGTGATGTCCCACTCCGAGTTTGTAGGACAACGCTCGTAACTCCAGTCACCCCCGTTGGTGGCTTCATAAAAAATTTTCAGCGTTTCAAATAGAGACTCTAAACCGGTATCGCTGGTATGGAGCTCAGATACGCCTTGCGCATGTATCTCCGAACGTTCCTCTGAAAAATGAGGCGTTTTCGTGTCGGGAAGCAGAGATGCAAACAAAAAGAGAATAATCATAAACATGTTCAGCATTGGAAATAAGTGAGATGAGCACACGATCCTATGCTCAAGATTGAACATGGAACCAGAAGAAAAGCGGGAACGATGGATCTACGGAACCGAATCGCACGAGACGGCGACCACCTATGGTTTCTTGGAGGGAAGAGCATCGTTCCTTATCGATGTGGATATAGGGGCAGACGTTCGATGCGATCAAATATGTGGTAATAGGAGAAGACATCATCATTACGCAGGACCGCCTCGTAGACGACCTTCTTCGTCATATAATCAATCTCAATCATTTTCCCATTGAGCCCATTTTCGATCTTTGTAATACCTGGCATGAAAGCAACCGTCTTCTCCTCTGGATGGTAATCCACATCCGAGACGGCACCCGCATAGGTGGCCTGGCCACGTTCCCGGCCATATTCCCATACCTGCTGAATCGTCATGGCCTCCTCATCAATTCGATATTCCACCGCCCGACTATAACGCCCGGACAAATAATTATAATTTCGTCTGTTCCCATTATCAAATAAAAACAGAGTTCCCTGTGGAGTTAACTTGGGGGCATGTTGAAACCATGTCCATGAGAAGTCGGGGTGATTACTATGCCCTGTAACAACACGCAGATCTGTAATCGGTCTCCCCTTTGCATCCAGGGGGTGCAAAAGTTTGGTCTTTAAGTCCGTCCCATCCCCAGCATGATTCCAGCCTCGATGCGGGGCCAGGATCCAAATCACTTCATTCTCACGCGTCAGCTTTACGGTCCCTTGATGACGCCCCGATACGATGATCGCATCCTGCTCCTCATCATAGGCCAGACCATTTCCATGAAACCAGTCTATGGGATTGGTACTCCATATGAGCCGACGGACATCCAGTGATTCTCTCAGATCCCATTCCGTCACGATGATTCCGGTTTCTCGGTCAAGTTCCAGAACATAATCCTGATTGGTAGAGATACCATATTTCGTTGCGAGACCTAATAAATTTCCGCTGGGAAGTTCAATCAGGTTATGGTGAAGCTCGTACCCCGGCAAAGACCATTCCTGGATCACTCTCCCCAACAGATCCATCTCGATCAAGAAGCGCCCGCTGCTTAGGTCATTAAAGTAGAGGTTGCCGTTTTGAAATCGCTCCACGGCAATACCGTAGAACAAGCGATTTAGGGTCGGATGGGTATTCATATTGACATACCACCGAATGTGTCCGTATTGATCAAACATGAAGGGGGTTCTTGGGAATTCACCACGATGCATGAGTCCACCGAAAGAAACAAGGTTCATCCCCGATTTTTTTTGACCAGTATTGACGACAACCTCAATGGTTGGGAGTTCTGGGATGAGTGGTGGCGTCTCCACCCTTCGGATCTCCTGTCCCAGGAACTGGTTCCCACGGTCATAGAATCGAATCCGCAAGGTATTACGATGTGATGCGTAGAGACCAAGGACCGGAAGCGTAAACGACGACGCGATTTCTTCAAAGCGGTGAACCAGATGTTCCTCCCCCTCATAAGGACTCACGATTTCCAGTTCCACCTGAACCGGGTGTGTGGTTTCCAGTCTGAGCTCTGCGGCAAGTGGGGTATAGCCTGTTGGATTCAGGACCAGAGTATCCCGCGTGATCAAATGCCCAAGTCCGTTTGCCTTCAAGTTTCGGCGCTCTCCCGTGATTGCATGTTCCCTCTCGGCAGAACGCTCAATCGTTCCCAGATCTGTGAGACCACTGTCACAGCCAAGCAGGAAGAAAACGGCAAGCACCGCTAGAAAAATGGGGGGGGGCAATTTCATGTGACGATTCTGCATGTTCCCGAGCAATCCGAATCACGGAGATCCTGGCCTTCATGACCCCCAAACGGGCGAGATACAAGCAATCAAGGATCATTTTGACCGAGCGAGGAATACAGATCGTCTAAAGATACGAAACCCTTCTTAAGATCACATCTTTTGCCCAGTACAATCCACGCACCTCGGAAAGATCCCGCAAATTTAAACATGGGTACATACCTTCTGTTACATCGAACATGCTTCTCGTAAGGAATCATTCCACGAAGATCTTTCTTGGGGTAATGTCTTAGCCAGTTGAACGAGGATATACTTTTCTCGGATCTAGTGAAATCCGCATCGTGATGGCATCGATGGCTATGGAATCCACGATTTCTCATCTATGAGTGAACCCGTACAAACCGCCCCGCATGCGTGAAAATGCCCTCTGGAGCATCCACCATCAGGCGATACAGATAGATCCCTTGGGGAAGGGGTAGATTACGTAGAGAGAGTTCACGACCCCAGCCCGCCGATACTTTCACCGGTGACCGTAGTGACACGCGCCGCCCCGTTACATCCAAGACTTCAACCGATACACTAGCAGTCCAAGGAAGATCAAATCGCAGAGTCGTTGAAGTCCGTACCGGATTCGGATAGTTGCCCCGGGCCATGAACTCGATCGGGAGCGGGCCTTCTTGTTCCGTCAAGACGGCAGAGGTACAATTTGGATCCGCATATATATAATCAATCCCTCCCAGCCAGCTCTGAAACTCGTCGTCGGATGGGGCGCAAAGTCCCGAATTTCCTCGAAAATCAAACCCCTCAAGGGTTAGCTGGAGCAAACTCCGTGGAAGTTGACCCGAAAGCTGGTTCATGCCCAACGAGAGCGACTCCAAGTCCGACAAGTTGCCCAGTTCAGCAGGAATCGGA
Organism: Rhodothermales bacterium; assembly: GCA_965215475.1. GTDB lineage: Bacteria > Bacteroidota > Rhodothermia > Rhodothermales > Bin80 > Bin80. The sequence goes on along the minus strand of OZ244061.1, from coordinate 2,035,305 downwards.
CCCGTAATAAAATTTCTTCCAAGTTCCAGACTTTGAAGACTCACTAAATTCTCCAATTCGGATGGGAGGGATCCAGAAACCCGATTGTTCTCCAATGAAATCGTAACCAGACTCTGATCTGATACGGTGAGTCCATACCACTGATTAAAATCCTCCATAGATGAAGGAATCACATTAATATCCCAACCCGAATTGTTAGTCCACTGATCCCCATTCGTGGAGAGATAGAATGCAGATAACGCCTTGTGAACAACCTTCACATCGTCCGCCCCCAATGCATCATCACCGATGAAGGAGTCAAACTCAGATACGACTGAACTTCCCGAAAATGCCCTTACCGCTGGTTTTTCCTGCGCTCCTGATACAGGAAGAACGTAGAGGCCAGCCAACATGAGAATCAAGAAGGTCTGAACCATAGATTCAATGTATAACCAAGGCAGTCACTCCTACTTAGCGGAGATTATTCGCTAGAACTCTGAACTGCTTGCTGAAACTTCTCGGGCTCGGATGCTGTTTGGACTTGCTGTTCAATTTCTTGGATGCGTCCCTGATGATAATCAATATCATTCAGGTGTCCGCGTAGTACAAACTCGTCATGGGAACGCTCTAACTCAATCTGATGGATCCAAGTCTTAAATCTTTTTGTTCAGGTGCGTCCAGTTGTAGAGCAGTGCCCGTGCGCATGCAAAAAATGAATCACGCGCATTTTGGATTGGTGAAGGCTTTTGATCTGTGCCTCCCGACTGCGTAAAAGTCCTCGCACGGCTCGGAGCTGGACGAAATATTCCGTCAAAAGCCCAGATCCAAAATACTTGGACAAATTCCTGGCATCGCGCTGATCGGTTTTGATTCGATCGCCTGAGCGCTTGGGAATCGAGCCAGGAGCAATGATGGCGCAATCCACGCCGTGTTCGGTCAATGTGTCATAGAGCACAGTACCCGAAAAGGATGCCTCATAACAACAGCGAAAATGCTCATACTTTGAACGCGTAGATTCCACAAACCGAGCGAGACTCTTCGGCTTGTGTGCGTTTGCTCATCACAGTAACGCTTCTCAGTCGCATCGTAAACACACGCCGAGATTGTGTCACGATGAACGTCTAATCCAACGTAGTAGCGAACAGGTGGACAATGAGATGTAGATGACATAATAAAATGAAAATTCGATTACCTCGAAAAGTAACACTTCTGAGGGAACCTTCCGTTCTATTATATCTTGAAGAGGAACACCGTTTGATTCTTGGATGGAAGATCATGTGGATCGAATCCGATGTGGAGATGACGGTTCCCATCGTCACCAAGTACACGGATCTCTATCCGAATATCGCCTCCATCCGTTTTAACCGAGGGTTCTGGTCTCCAGATCATTTTGATGCCGTATCTGGATTGGAGGTACACGTGATTCTCCCCAAAAAAGGGAACAAAAACAAGGCGGAAAAAGAGCGAGAGTCGGCCCCAGAGTTTCAAGAGAAACGTCGGCGTCATGCCGGTATTGAGTCATGCATCAACTGCTTGGAACAACATGGCGGGGATCGCATTCGGACGAAAGGGGGGAAGGACGGGTTTGCACGAACGATGGGAGCAAGTGTGGTTGCGACCAATTTATGTCGCATAGGGATGGTGTGGATGGAACATGAACGCACCTTGCTACGCCGAGCAGCGTAGTCACTTCCCCGATCAACGCAGAAAGGGACTTCACTCCACGATTGGAGGTGACAGAGGTATGTCTGGACGACACAATGTTGTCAAAACGAACGTCATTTGTCAAATTGACTCTGATAAAATACATATAATAATCACCTGATTTAATTCTCAGAGAAAATGTTCTTCTGGGCCAACTGGAACGTGCCGTTGATGATAGGGATACATGTGGCTATAATCTACTTTGGAAACGCCATCATTGATGCCGATTTTTCCAAAATAGGGGGTTTTTTGGCAGGCACTAGGTACCTGGGTGATATCCCATTTTGAATTCACAGGACACCTCGCATAGCTCCAATTATCCCCGTTCGTTGCTTCATGGAATAGTTTCAGATTGGAAAATAGATCCTCCAGATTCTCCACGTTGGTCTGGAGCTCAGATCGGTCTTCTAGCACGCGTACCCCCGAGTGATCATATAAAAAATGAGGATGAGCATCGGTGGCATCCGGAATCAAGGATACGAACAAAAAACAGGACGATCATAAAAATTTGGTTCTATCACGAATCGTGTGGATAGAGATCCAGACCGCCACAAAAGAAGAGAATAGCAACTCTGAAATTTTCAAAGGTTCTATATCCTCTACCCATGGTTTTGATCTCTTGAATTTTTCCATTAATCCTCTCTGCTTTTGCATTGGACTGACGGTTCCATAATGCGTTGCAGACGCCATCAAAGTGATTCTTACACATGTCTGCAACTTTTATGACTTCTTTGACACCAGCCTCGTTCACCTCGTCAAGCCATAAGTTGAGATACGCTTTCGCTTCTTTTAACGATGCACATTCAAAGATGGCTTTGAAATCTTCCCGTAACCGCCAAGCGACACTCACATTGAGGTTGGATTCCTTCACCACTTGGAAGATGTCTTCCTGTTTTTCCGTACGATTGTTTTCATTTTTCAACAGTGCATATCGGTTCCCTTTGAGTTCTGGATGCTGTTTGACCTCCCGCCTTCTTACTTGATTGATGGCTTGATTGAGATACTGGATTAAATGAAACCGATCGTGAATCATGAGGGCATGGGGGAACACCTTTGCAACCGCTCCAATGAAGGCCTTCCACATATCCGTAGATATCGTCTCTATCTGATCCTTGATTTGCCCTAAAAGGCATTCTAAGAGTTCTATCGTGCCTTTTTTCGTCCGTCCCGGTCCAATATCAATGACCACTCCACGATCCGAATCACTCACAATCGTTGCATAGGTATGTCCGCGCTTGAGAGCCTTTTCATCAATACTGATATGGTGAATTCCTGCCAGAGATCTGCGTGACTCTCCGCGTTCAACAGCACGGTGCATAATACGATGGAGCTGGTTAAATCCGCACCGAAGAAGATCTGCTGTTTTGGTCTTAGTTGCTTTCAGCAGACGAATGGCAAAACATTCAAACGCATAGGTGACTCGACTGGATGGAGCCGCCCAAGGAATGGTGATCGTCTTCGGACCATTAGGAGTCAGTACACGGGGAATCCTACAGTGAAGAAAACACTTGAAATGAAAGAGATCCAGATGGCGCCATTGACGCTTCTTACGATGATCATACAACGTACCTGGTTCACCCGTATCTGGGCATACAAGATCCTTCCCCGAATGAGAAATATAAAGATCCACTCGCCCCTTCTTCACATTGGTTTCCACATGATCAATACTCCAGCAAGAATCTAAATCTAACCACTGATGCATTGAATTTTTTAAATAAGTATCAAGCATGAAAAATAATTTTGGTGAAACCAAAATTAATCAATTCCATACAAATGGTGATAGAACCAAAAATTTTAGAATTGCAAAAAGGGGAAAGACTACTATGAGACACACCAACTCGTGTCTATATCAAACTATGTAAATAGCAGGAAAGTTGTAGGACGGCCAAACCTAACCGATCTTTAACATCAAGACTACTCCTAGAGCATCCAAGCGTAGATTATCACCGATTTCCGGCTCATTATGGCACTACAACACTCGGATGCGCGCGCCCTTTGAAAATTGAATTATTCAGGTATGAGTGTCAGACGAATTGAAACCCAATAACGTAGGTTCCTTGGAATAATGACCATAATTTATTGTTCATGTGGATAAATGGGAAGGCGTTCCATACGGTGAAATATGAAAAAATCAACATAGGGTTTATGTATAATCGCTTCGTAGACTACATCCTTTGTAGTGTAATCAACTTCAACCATTCTTCCACTGCGCCCATTTTCGTCGAAGATATCACCAGGCATGAAGATAACAGTATTTGCGTAGGGATGATAATCAACATCTGATACTCTTGCCGCATAAGTTGCACGGCCTCGTTCACGCCCATATTCCCAAACCTGTTGAACCGTCATCGCTTCCTCATCAATTTGATATTCCACTGCTCTGCTGAATGTAGGTCCCCATGAAATGCTATTTCGATAATATCCATTGTCAAATAAAAACAAAGTTCCCTGTGGTGTTAACTTGGGTGCATGTTGATTCCAAGGCCATGTGAATTCCGGATGATTCGTATATCCGGCAAGTAGACTCAGATCTGTAATGGGGATTCCCTTTGCATCCAAAGGCTGTAAAAGTTTGGCCTTTAAGTCCTCCCCTTCTCCAGATTGCTGCCAACCTCTATGCCTTGCAAAAATCCAAATCACTTCATTATTACGAGTCAGCTTTACGGTCCCTTGATTCCGTCCAGATACAATGATCGCATCTTTTTCTTCGTCATAGGCTAGACCATTTCCATGAAACCAGTCCCTACGGTTACTAGCCTGTCTGCGTCGATAATTCAGAGATTCTCTGAGATCCCACACATTTGCAATGATCCCAGTGCTTCGATCAATCTCTATGATATGGTCCTCAACCGTAGAAATTCCATGCCGAGATACAGTCACGAGGAAATTTCCGCTAGGAAGTTCTAATACATTATGATGAAAGGAATACCCATCCAGCAACCACTCATTTACGACTCTACCTAACATGTCTATCTCAATGATTCGTTCACTGTGTTTGTCACCGAAATAGAAATTACCGTTTTGGAGCCGCTCCACTCCAACATCGTAATTCAGGCCGTTTAAAGTTGGATGATTTCTAAAATTGGCGTACCATCGAATGTTTCCATATTGATCAAAAATAAATGGAATTTGAGGCGTAGGAGGGCTGGTGCGTCCACTGAAGCTCACAAGATTCATTCCCGACTTTTTTCGTTCAGTATTGACTATAATATCTATATTTGGCGGTTCTAGAAAGAGTTCTGGAGTATCAATCATCCGGGTTTCCTCTCCCAATAATTGGTTCCCACTGTCATAGAAACGAATATGCAGGATGTTGCTGTGTGATGCGTAGAGACCTAGTACAGGAAGCGTAAATGAAGTAGCGATTTCTTTAAACCGGTGGATGAGATTTTCTTCATCATTGTTACGGCTTTCGATTTCCAGCTCAACCTGAACGGGTTGCGTGGTTTCCAGCTTGAGTTCTGCTGCGAGGGGGGTATAGCCCGTTGGATTTATGATCAGGGTATCACGCGTGATCAAATGCCCAAGCCTTTTCTTGTGGATCGTTTCAGATTCCATATGGCCCAAGGACAAATCTTCGTCACTATCTCCCATGGGACCAGTATCACAGCCAAACAGAAAAAAGAGGATGCAGATGAGACAAGAATATTTCACGAGAGATATCATCTGGACTGACTATGGTACATATTCGCGACAATTAGGACTGCAATAGTCTTAACCTTGACCGGTACTATCTGCCGAGAAGCTGACCTCAAATAATTGATCCTAATTCCTGCTGAACGAAGACATACAGATATTCGTAAAGATATGAATCCACCAAAATCCACAGCTTTTTTCATTTTGAGATTCCTATAACGGGTGTGTCAAATTTAAGTGTGAGCAAATATCTTCTGCTAGATCAAAGATTTTTCTCAAAATGAGTCATTACACGAATGTTTTTGACCTTTCTTGGCTTAATGATTTTCACTATTGGAACACCTAACTATGGGGCAAGGATATATTTCTTCTCTGATTTAAGTTAAATCTGCATCATGATTACAGATAGGGTTATTGAGTTCGCAATTTCTCATCTTCATTGAACCAGTACAAAACGACCCGTGCGGACGAAAATGCCATCCGGAGCATCTACCATCAGGCGATACAGGTATATCCCATGAGAAAGTGATAAATTATGCAGAGAAATTTCACGACTCCAACCAGCCGACACTTCAACCGGCGGCCGTAACAGTACGCGTCGGCCCGTTACATCCAAAACTTCAACTGACACACGAGAAGTCCAAGGGAGGTCGAATCGCAGAGTCGTAGAGACTTGAACCGGATTCGGATAGTTTCCCTGAGCAATGAACTCTACCGGTAGCGGGTCCTTCGGTTCAGTAGAGACGGAGGAGGAGCAATTTGGGGCTGCGTATACGTACTCAATCTCGCCCAGCCAGTTCTGAAACTCATCATCTGATGGAGCACATAGGTCAAAATTTCCCCTGAAATCGAATCCTTCAAGACTCAGTTTCAGAAAAGTCCGTGGGAGTTGACCAGAAAACTGATTGCCGCCCAACGACAGTGATCCCAAATTCGACAGATTACCTAGTTCTGGAGGGAGTAAACCAGAAAGATGATTGCCGTATAAATTCAATTCCCGTAAGCTTGTCAAATCTCCCAATTCAGGAGGAATCGAGCCCGTAAGCTCATTAAAGCCCAACCATAAGTATGACAGGCTATCCAGATTGCCAAATGCAGGCGGAATTGAACCCATAATCTTGTTTGAATTCAGCCTAAGAATATCTAGGCTTGACAGGCTGCCCAGTTCAGGAGGAAGGTGACCAGAAAGTTCGTTGTTGGATAAAAACAATCCGTCTAAGCCTGGCAAGTCTCCCAACTCGGCAGGAATTGGGCCAGATAGATTGTTGTCGCTTAAATACAGAAAGTGTAGTTCAGATAGGTTACCTAACTCGGCAGGAATTGAACCAGATAGATTGTTGTCGCTCAAGAACAGAGTTCGTAATTCAGACAGGTTGCCGAACTCTACGGGAATGGAGCCCGATAGCTTGTTACCATATAAGACCATAATCTGCAAGTTCGACAGGTTGCTCAGCTCTGCAGGAATCGGACCAGACAGATTGTTCCTGTCCAAAATTAATCTGCTTAAATCTGGCAAGTCTCCCAACTCGGCAGGAATTGGACCAGATAGATAATTGCAACACAAATTTAATCTTTGCAAGTTTAGCAGATCTCCCAACTCGGTAGGAATTGGGCCAGATAGCTGATTTCCGCTCAAATTCAATCTCTCTAAGCTTGATAGATCTCCTAGCTCAGGAGGAATTGAGCCTATCAGATGGTTTGAACGCAGAAGTAGTGATGTCAAGCTTGATAAGTTACTCAGTTCAGAAGGAATCAAACCCTGAATTCGATTCGTTCGTAGGTCCAGATTCTGTAAGTTCACTAAATCTCCCAATTCGGATGGAAGCGGACCTGTAAGCCGATTGTCGGATAGCGAAATAGTGACCAGCCTCCCATCCGATACATCAAGTCCATACCACCGACTGAAGTCTTCCATAGATGAAGGGACTATGTTTATGTCCCAGCCCGAATTGTTTGTCCACCGATCACCATTCGTAGAGAGATAAAATGCAGACAGTGCCTTGTGGACAATTTCCACATTATCTGTTCCCGCCGCACCATCACCGATAGTTGAACCCCAGACAGACACTTCATGATCTCCCGAAAATACCGTTATCTCTCGCTTCTCCTGCGCCATTGATACGGGAGAAAAGTAAAGGGTATTCAAGATGAAGAACAAGAAGGATCGGAACATAGCAACGCTATATTTGCGTGTCCTTTAAAGCAAAAAATGGTCCAGAATTGCGTACTCTGTGTATGAAAAATAGTTCAGAAAAACAAAAATGAAGACATCTCATCTAAGATTTACCGTAACGCAAGTTTGCAATTTGTAGTGGATTTTTTCATGAGTTTCGGTGGTTCCTATTTTCAGGGAATCTGGTCTAGGTGCCATTCTTTCCGTGTTTTTCCTACATTTCCTCGTCTTTTTCCGGCAGTCGTTTCGCCTTGATTTTTTGCCCATTCTTAACCCCATTGCTTTGAAGACATTTTGTGCAAACGGCTTCAATCTTGCATCTTGCTTGAGCAGGATCCCGTGCGTCTTGTTTTGCGGAAGAATGGTCGTCACCCGGCTTTGATGATTGAGCCGGACCTTGATCGTTCCCCAGCTGCTGTGGATCTGGTGAGCCCGTAGTTTGCTCCGAATCAGATGCGCCGTATGAAAGGCAAGAATGCACAAAAACAGATGCGCCTCCATTCGCAGTGTCTTGCGGTGGTAGATCGGACGCAGGCCAGGTCGGATTTCATCGTCCGAAAGGTCTGTTCCATCTCGCCCAATCTCCAGTAGGTCTGTGCCACCGTCTTGCCGTCCCAGTCCGTGTGACTGGTACGGATCACATATCCCCCCGATGCATCCGTACCTTCGTCAAATGCCGAACGTTTCTGCATCCGGATCGAGACCGCAGTGGTGCCCTTGTTGATCACTCGGACCTCGTATGGATTGGCCACCTTTTTGTATTTCTCGGCCAGCCGTCCCATCTTCTTTTCGATCACGGCAGATCTTTTGGGGCGCCCCTGGATCGAAAGCCCTTCCTTCAAATATGCAATCTCTGCTTCAAAGGCTCTCCGCTTCGTTTCAAGAATCGGATCGTAGACCGCCTGATTGGCCTCACTGTGCAGGTAGACGCGCAGTTCTTCCTCCTTCACCCCCAGCGACCATCCGGGTCTTCGTCGTCGTTTGAAATGTTTCACTTGGACTTCCCTCTGGCACCGGCGGGGTCTTGCTCCGCTCCACACAAATCCAGCCCAATCCCTGTTCCTTCAAATCGGCAAGATTGGTCTCGGAAAGGGTCCCTGCGTCCATAATCACCGTCGGCTGGCCTCCCTTCCATTGCGCGATCGCCTGTTTTAACGTCTTCGGCTCACTGGCATTGCCCGGCAGAATCTTCGCCGTACGCGGGAATCCGGATCCATCCAGCACCAAGGCGAACGTAACGAGTGGGCAATGGGAGCGCTTCTCTTTACGATGCCCAAACTGGAGGAGCTCCCCTTGCTGCCGGCCCATGTAGAAGGTGTTGGTCAAATCGTAAAACATAATGGGTTCGTCGAATCCCAAGAATGCTTTGGTATTGCCAAACAGGCCCTCCATGATCGCCTCCCGGTGGGTATAGAGTAATCTCCCACATCGTAGAGCGACTGCGTAGACGGAATTTTCGCATCCAGTAGATTCAGGATACTCGATCGTTCCATCATCCACTCGTAGGTCTGCCGCTCACTGCCTGGGCTGAGCATGCGACCCACGATCAGCGCGGTCGCCCAGTGGATCTGATTCCGGTTGAAGTGCAACGCGTGCAAGATCTTGGAAAACTTCAAGAGCTGCAATGCGTGCAGGGCCACCCGCTCTCCTCCGGAAGTATCGGTGTACTCCATCTCATTCGTGAGAATGGCATCTCGGTCATCGCGCGGATCATGAAGATCATACCCGTTCGCCTGGAGCCGCTACACGATCTCCTGACTGGCCTGTTTGAGCGCATCGTCTTCAAAGGGAAGCGGTGGAATTCCAAGCAAATGGTCGGTGACCATTCGCATGAGTTTCCGCCATTGTTCTTTGGGAATCGCAAAGTCTTGATCCAGATTGAGGAGGGTTCGTTGCCGGGAACTTCCGTGTACATGGTAGGACTCCACCAGGGAGAAGGTATCGGCGGATTCTCCGGATTTTAGGGTTCTGGATTTGGCACGAATAAACATGAAAAAATAGATGGATTCTGGGAGATTGAACGGAGGGAGCGGAATAGATTCCCGAAAAATCCACTACATAAGCATGTTTTGAACAACCAATTACCTACGCCCCCATTTGGAGGCTGGAATCAACGGTTTCGGTAGAAAAACTAGAATTCGGTCAATCTGTACTCAAAATTGCAAACTTGCGTAGAGGTTTATGAAACCAGACCGGGCACCAAGAAGCATCCCGAACCCAAAACGATGCGCTTTTCTTGGGTAACCGATCTACTCCTTGATGAGACGAATCTCATGGCGATCATGCGAGCGGGTCGGTCCCGATGGAACATCGAACATGAAACGATCCATGCCCTCAAGAATCAGGGGTATCATTTTGAGCCTAATTATGGACACGGTTACAAGCACTTATCCACGGTGTTTGCTTGTCTGATGATGCTGGCCTTTTTGGTGGATCAAGTGGAGCAGCTCTGTGACGTGTGGTTCCAGGATGCACTGGAGAGCATGGGGCGACTCAAGTATCTAAGAGAGCCCGTGCGAAGCCTGTTCCGGGAGTTTGTTTTAGAGAGTTGGGAGTTTCTCTACCGGGGGATGGCGGAGGGATTCAGGGACACCGTAGAAATTGATTCCTCGTAGCGGAAAACCAGGGTCGTGGGGGGAGAACGTGAATCCCTGATGGTAGGAAGGGCTGGGAGTGGTGTGCCCAATCGTCAGAACATACAGAAAAAAGGATCAGAAAACGTCCGATGGGTGCAGGAATGGAGCCTCAAAAACAAGTAAAACCCGTCAGATTTGCAAGAGATGTCCCTCAAATACTAGATTAACTAAATTCTAAGCCGTTAGTGGGAATTGCTGAAGAAACACCAAAGTAATTTCAAGAATTGATGATGATTTATTTCGCACAACTGTTACTGAACTTTTGATATTCGGTATGCCACCTCAGAGCTACATGCAGAACGCATATATTGAGGCAGCCGTGTATAAAAGTATTCATTTTACTTCTGATGACTTAGTCCACAGTGAGCGTATTGAGGGCACTGTGGATACTCAGATTGAGAGTGTGATTAAGTTTGTAGATTGATTTATGCTGAAACCTGCTCGTAAGCCTGCTGGATGAATTGACTATCCTCAGTATGACCTCCGCGCAATTCGTGAGGCAATCGTCAATGCTGTGGTGCACAGAGATTACTCAATCCGTGGATCTAAGATTCGGATGTTTCTTTTTTCAGACCGGATTGAGATTTATAGTCCAGGTGACTTACCCAATGCAATTACCATTGAGTCAATGGCGTATCGCGTATTTACAAGAAATCAGTTATTGGTCAATTTTTTATCACGAATAAAATCCACCTCTACGGGTAAAGTGATCCTTGAATCTCGTGGTGAGGGGGTTAGGACTATATTAAGCATAGGCAAAATCATTCCGGTCAAACACCGATGTATAGTTTGTATGGTGTGGAATTGGTTTTAACAATCTGGGCCAAACCGCCCCTGTATAATTCAGACAGTTGAATCGAAAATGAGGGTGTCCGCTGGAGATACCTAATCTTGTGGATCGGCATCTATAATGAAGTAGGACCCCGATTCTTACGTAGAATTACGTCTACAGGCTTGTTTACCAGTAGAGCCTCCAAACGAAAAAAAGAAAGCCGAAAAATAATCCTATCCCGCCCAACAGGGTCAGTTTTTTTGACCGCAACGTCCATAAGAGAGGTATGGTGAGCAAAGCTGCGGCGATGATAGAGATATTTGATGAGCCTGTTGCAACCTCAGGAAGTGGTAGAATCAGTCCACAAACTCCCATAATCAGAAATGCATCAAAGATGTTTGATTGAAAGATATGACCAACTAGAAGTTTGTGCCGACCGCGGCGAACCACATTGAAGGCAACCACAATGTCAGGAAGAGAGGTGCTAATCGCCAGTGCACTTGCAGCTAAGGCCCCCGAATTGATATTTAAGTCTTCGGAAATTTTGACGAGTGAACCTACGACAATTTCACCGCTGAAGTATAATAAAAGAATAACAGCCACCAATGCAATGACTCCAGCCCAAGCAGGTAAGTTGGCGATATTCGTTTTTTCAGGACCTCCCTTACGCATCAACTCTGGAGAATAATCCCAGAATTGAAATCCCAGAATCAAGATGAGTCCTCCGATAAAAAAGTAGAAGGCAAAGCTTCCTGTTGCAATCGTGCCCAATTCTTGCCTAACAAGCGGAAATGCAAGCAACCCAAGTGTGGCAAAAGACAGGAGAATTTGCCATAGAGCCATTTTTTTGTATCGATCTTGCTCAAGCTTGGATCGCGTTATTTCGGGCCGGGCGGGATGCGGAGCGGAAGTGGGTTGCTGCTGGCGGCTTCGATAGAACTCAGTGTAGATGAAGCCAGCATAGAGAAGCAGAAAAAGGCCCGCATCCAAACGATTAAACGTGCCGTCCATGCACAGGAACCAGGTCAGCACCACAGATCCGGTTGCAAAAAAGACAGGAGTCGCATTGACGCTACTGAAGTCCAGATATCCGTTCGAGAGTGCGTGAGCCCTAGTGAACAGGCGTAATGGCCCGTCGCTTCGGACGAAAAAGAAAAGAGCCAAAACGCCTAGACCAAACCCCGCTCCGATATTCGCGATGACGGTACCGAAGACCGTGGGAGCGACCAGTTCAGGAGCTCCTGAGTTCGCAGCCGCAAGAGACGTAAAAAGCTCTGGGAGAGAGGTTCCGATTCCAACGAGGAAACTACCAATAAAGTAGTCGCTCAGGCGTGCTTTGAATCCAAGTCCACTAGCAATATCTACAAGGGAATCACTCGATTTTACGATGGCGTAAATCGAGAGTAGAAGTATCAAAAGGTGCGCGACTAACAACCTATTTCCGAGGCTAAAGGATGAAGATTAAGGAGAAAATTATCCTGACAAAACGCCTTTCATATAAGCCCGCCTCATACTCGCAATCCCATTGATGGAAATGCCCTTTGGGCATACAGCCTCACATTCAGCAAAATTCGAGCAGTCGCCGAAGCCCTCGGCATCCATTTGATCCACCATCGCAATCACGCGTTGGGACGCTTCTACTTGGCCTTGTGGAAGTTGAGCTAAATGTGCAATCTTGGCCGCAGTAAAGAGAGAAGCACTTCCATTTGGGCATGCGGCAACGCATGCACCACAGCCGATGCATGCCGCATAATCCATTGCTTCATCTGCAGTATCCTTGGGGATGGGGAGTGCATTTGCATCCGGAGCGGAACCCGTGGTGACAGAGACATATCCGTGTGCGGCAATAATCCGATCAAAAGCACTCCGATCCACAACTAAATCCCGAATGATCGGAAATGAGCGTGCACGGAAGGGCTCGACGGTGATCGTATCTCCGTCCTTGAAACTGCGCATATGCAATTGGCACACAGCCGTACGCTTTTGTGGTCCATGTGCAATACCGGCGACCATCAGGCCACAGGATCCGCAGATCCCCTCACGGCAATCACTGTCGAACTCCACAGGCTCATCTCCATGTGCAAGAAGCTGTTCATTGAGGACATCCAGGAGCTCCAAGAAAGACATATGCTCACTGACCTCTTGCACCGTATAATCTACAAGTTTCCCTGCAGATTCGGGGCTGTCCTGTCTCCAGACACGCAGGTTGATAATCATGGTACGGTTTATTTATAACTGCGTTTAGAAAGATGTACATTCTCGAAGGCAAGCGGTTCGAGATGTAATACGGGGTCTGTATCAGTATACTCCCAGGCGGCTACATCCGCAAAATCCTCATCATTACGATCCGCTTCGCCCTCAGGAGTCTGGTACTCTTCACGAAAATGTCCGCCACAAGATTCTTCGCGCCGAAGGGCATCTCGCGCCATGAGGGAGCCGAGTTCTATAAAATCAGCCACCCGTCCAGCAAACTCCAAATTCTTATTGTACCGATCCGAGGTTCCTGGAACCTGGATCCGTTCCCAAAATTCTTCTCTCAAGCGCTCAATCGAATGGATAGAGGATTCCAACCCCTTGCGATCGCGCGACATGCCTACGTGATCCCAAAGTAGATGGCCAAGTTCTCGATGGAACTGGGTTGGAGATTTATCTCCATTATTTTTTAGCATCCGATCAATGCGTGCACCTGCCTGCTGTTCAACGGCAGAAAAGGCATCATCTGTTACAGGGAGTTGATCCGACTGGGGGGTTCCTGCCAGGTATGCTCCAAGAGTGTATGGGATCACAAAATATCCATCCGCCAGTCCCTGCATCAAAGCACTGGCCCCGAGGCGGTTGGCCCCGTGGTCACTGAAATTTGCTTCTCCAAGAGCAAAGAGCCCCGGAACGGTACTCTGAAGCTCGTAATCAACCCAAAGCCCTCCCATTGTGTAATGGACGGCGGGATAGATTCGCATAGGAGTTTGGTAGGGATTATCTCCGGTAATGCGCTCATACATTTCAAATAGATTCCCGTAGCGCTCTCGAATGGTCTGCTCTCCCAGTCGACGGATGGAATCTGCAAAATCAAGATAGACCGCAAGTCGGGTGTCGCCAACGCCTCGTCCAGCATCACATTCCTTTTTGGCTGCACGCGAGGCGACATCTCGGGGGACTAAATTCCCAAAACTGGGATACCGGCGTTCCAGGTAATAATCTCTGGAATCTTCGGGAATCATTTCTGGCGCACGCGTGTCTTTTGGATCTTTTGGGACCCATACACGACCATCATTACGAAGGCTCTCGCTCATCAGGGTGAGCTTGGACTGATAATCTCCCGATACCGGAATACAGGTAGGGTGAATCTGGGTATAGCATGGATTCGCGAAAAATGCCCCCCGCTTGTGGCAGCGCCAGGCGGCGGTCACATTGGAGTTTTTGGCATTCGTAGACAGGTAGTAGGCATTGCCATATCCCCCGGTGCATAATAAAATCGCATCGCCCGCATAGCGTTCCAGCTCCCCTGTAATCAGATTACGCGTAATAATTCCATGGGCACGGCCATTTGCCACAACCAGATCTACCATCTCTCTACGTGGTAGCATGGTGACTCGCCCGGCCGCAATCTGATGACTCAGTGCCTGGTAGGCACCCAGCAGAAGTTGTTGCCCGGTTTGTCCTCGGGCATAAAACGTGCGCGAAACCTGGGCCCCGCCAAAGGAACGGTTTGAGAGGACTCCCCCATACTCGCGTGCGAAAGGGACTCCCTGCGCGACCGCTTGATCAATGATATTGTTGGATACCTGGGCAAGCCGGTATACATTTGCTTCGCGAGAACGGTAGTCTCCACCCTTGATCGTATCATAAAACAGACGCCAGACCGTATCCCCGTCATTCGGATAGTTTTTGGCGGCGTTAATTCCTCCTTGTGCTGCAATAGAGTGGGCTCGACGGGCAGAATCTTGAATACAGAAACAGGTCACGTTGTAGCCTAGACCTGCCAGTGTTGCCGCCGCAGAGGCACCTGCCAGACCAGAACCCACAACCAGAATATGGTGCGAACGCTTATTGGCAGGGCTGACCAAAGAGACCGAATTTTTGAAGGTATCCCACTTTTCCTGAAGCCGTCCTGAGGGCACCTTTGGATTCAGACGCAGACCGTGTGTAGTTTCTGATGCAGGCATGACGATGTAGTTGATCTACTCCAAGAAATAGATGTAAAGTGGAACGAACAAGAACCCAATCGCCACAAGGACGCCCAATATAGCGGCAAAGGTATACAGATACGGGGACAGGCGGCGATTCATCATCCCCAGAGACTGAAGTGCGCTCCAGACCCCATGTCGCATATGCATTCCAAGAAGAATCATCACAAGCGGATACCCAAAAGCGTAGAGAGGTTCCTGAAATTTCTCCGACATCAGGCGGCGCAGATCACGTACCACCTCGCCTCCTTCCAACGTGGCAAGATATCCCTGCGCTTCGCCAGGACCGTATTTGAACGAGTTCAGGTGAAGGATCAGGAATCCAAGTAGGATAATCCCTGTAAAGATCATGGAACGTGCACTGTATCCTGAGCGGCTAGGTGAGCCAGCACTCTTATAAAGCTTATATCCAACGGGACGCGCTTTCCGGCGGCGCACCTGAATCGCAATTCCAACCACAGCATGCAGAAGAAAGCAGAGTGCCAATAGAATCTCAATCGTATAGAAGATCCAGCCTAGGCTCAACAGCTTATAAGCATAGGCATTGTATGCGTTGGGATCGGGAGAGAGATACGTGAGATTCCCGATCATATGAGCAATCACGAAGGCAACCAGTCCAATTCCGGTCACACCGGTTAAGACCTTGCGACCAATCGGGGACATAAGAGCATGGATCAACTTCATGGGATATAAGTGATCGATAGGTAAGGAGTCATCAGGACCAACAATCTGTACTCTTACGGGGTAGCATTCGTTGCCATTGAATCGCCGAGACGGAGTCCTATGGGGCCGGTATAGGCTGCGCGTGGCCGAATTAGTCGATTATCTTCCCATTGCTCCAATAGATGAGCACTCCAACCAGTAATGCGTCCCATGACAAAGAGTGTTGTGTAAAAGTCAGGCTCAATGCCCAGGATATGGTAGACTAGGCCGCTATAAAAATCAACGTTTGCATTGATTCCTTTTTCTTCTTCCATTACACGGGTAAGGACCGAACAAAGATCAATCCAGTCCATGGAGCCACGTTCGCGCCCAAGGTCCGTGAGCATTTGACGAAGTACATGTGCACGGGGATCCAAGGTCTTGTAAACACGATGCCCAAATCCCATGATACGCTCTTTGGCCGCGAGTTTTCGATGAACGAAATCTGCAGGGTCTTCGCCGCTCTTCTGGAGATCAAGGAGCATAAGCATGACCCGTGTATTTGCTCCTCCGTGCAATTCTCCCTTGAGGGCTGCAACGCCCCCAGTGATGGCAGAATACATGTCACTCAGAGTTGCTCCAATCACGCGTGCCGCAAAAGTGGAAGCATTCAGGCCATGTTCCGCATGCAAAATCAGAGCTGCATCCAACGCTTGGATTGATTGATCTCCAGGCGGCTTACCAGAAAGCATGTACAAGAAATTCTCAGCGATATTGCCAGTCATTTGTGGCCCGATCGGAGGTTTCCCATGACGATGGCGCGCTAGTGCAGCAATGAGTACAGGAATTTGCGCCGTCAGGCGAAGTGCTTTACGGTAGTTGGCTTCTTGCGATCGATCATTTGCCTCAGGATCGTAATGGGAAAGCAGGGAAATCCCACTTCGTAGTGCAGCCATTGGGTCAAAATCTGTGGGCAATTGACCAAGCAAACCTAGCACGGCTTCCGGTACAGGACGAAGGTTGCTCAACTGTTCGTTGAGCGTGCTTCGTTCGGTCTCACCAGGAAGCTGCCCATGCCAGAGCAGATAGGCTACGTCTTCAAAGGTGCTATTCTGGGCAAGGTCTTCAATCCCATACCCTCGATAAACTAACGTCCCTTTACGTCCATCGATGTGACAGATGGATGAGTTGAGTGCAATGATACCCTCAAGCCCCTTTGCATGATGATCTTGGCCAGATGGAGGAATTATGGGTGGGTTCATATGACAAATATTGTAAAGCAGATATAGTCCAATAATTTCGAGGTTTAACGGTGGAAGTTCAATGATGTGCCGAACTTGGATCAATCCGGGATCATTTTCGTAACAGCGATACCGAAACTTGGTCATGTATATTTTACGCGTGACCAACGCTAGCGCGCGACGATACCATCTATAATCGACCAAAATCTCCTTTGCTAGCAGGAACGACTAGGTTCGTCCCTCTCGGAGTCATGCTGAGCGCGCCCAAAAAAAATCGTATATGTCTAAAGAAATCATCATTAACACCACACCTAGAGAAACGAGAGTTGCCATCGTGGATCAAGGGAAATTGGTTGAATTTTACATTGAAAGTCCAGATAACGAGCGAACCGTAGGAGATATATTCCTTGGCCGCATTGATGCTTTTCGCTCGGGATTGCAAGCAGCATTTGTGAATATCGGGGAGGAGCAGCAGGGTTTTTTGCACTTCTCTGGTCTCACGGACAATCTCGAGCAACAGCTTGCTCTGGTAGAAGATTCGAAGCCCAGTGTCGCCAAAACCATGAAGGTCTGGGAGTCAAAAAAACCAAAAGTACCTCCTCAGAGTGGCCCACCTCGTCGCCGATGGGGTGACTCAAATTTGCTCAAGTCCAAACAGAAGATTCTTGTTACCATTACCAAGGAACCCTACCACAGTAAGAGTCCCCGACTCTCCACAGATATCTCTCTGGCTGGGCGGTTTCTTGTGCTGATACCACTGGCAGAATACAGTGCGGTCTCGCGGCGAATTGAAAATCGAAAAGAGCGCCAACGTCTTCGCTCGATCATGAAAAAAATCCGTCCTTCGGGGTTTGGGCTGATTGCACGGACCGTTGCCGAAGGGAGAGATGAAGAGGCACTGGAATTAGACCTTCAGTTGCTCATAGACCGGTGGGGAAAGATTGAAAAAAAATTACAGGGATCCCCGAAGCCGCCAATCAAGCTGTACGAAGATGTAAATCTGGCATCGTCCATCATTCGCGATTTGTTTTCCGATGATTTTTCGCGCATTCTGGTGGATAATCATCGAATGTATCGAGCGATCCGCGGGTATATTCTGGCGGTTGCCCCTCATTTGATCAAAGCAGTCAAGCAGCACAAAGGACGCAAATCGGTCTTCGCCGCCGCCGAGATTGAAGATCAGATCAATGAAGTCTTTAATACGCAAGTGAGTTTGCCATCTGGTGGATCTCTGATTATTGAATCCACCGAAGCGATGCATGTGATTGATGTAAATTCCGGGCGAACCCGTTCAAAAAATAATGCGGAAGGACTCGCTTTACAGGTCAATCTAGAGGCTGTGGAAGTGATTGCACGTCAAATACGGCTACGAGACTTGAGTGGCCTGATTGTGATTGACTTTATTGATCTTCGGTACGAGAAAAATCGAGAGAAAGTAGACCAAGCTCTTACGAAAGAGTTGCAGACGGATCGAGCACAGGCAGAAAATCTTCCAATGAGTGAGCTGGGGATTGTACAGATTGCTCGTGAGCGTCAGCGGGTCAGCGTGACGTCAACTCATAGGCTCGCACAAAAATCACAAGTCAATAAAACTCTCCCTCCGGATCCCGAAGCGATGGGAAAAAGAATTGAGAAGTGGTTAAAAAAACATGATGGGGGGAGCCTTCTTTTACAGCTTCATCCATTCACTGCCGCTTGGGTAAATCGCGGTGCTTGGGGGCGTAGCAAAAAGGCGCGGTGGAAGCGCGAGTATAAGCATCAAATCAAGGTTGTGGAAACGGAAGAACTGTGCCCGGACGAGTTTAGGTTTTTGGATGCCATAAGTGAGCATGATATTACGGATCTAAGCCCCCGGATGGTTCGAATCAAAGCGCAATTGAAGCGTCCACAGTCCAGCTCTGCTGAGAAGGCGAAGCGTCCACAGTCCAGCTCTGCTGAGAAGGCGAAGCGTCCACAGTCCAGCTCTGCTGAGAAGGCGAAGCGTCCACAGTCCAGCTCTGCTGAGAAGGCGAAGCGTCCACAGTCCAGCTCTGCTGAGAAGGCAAAGCGTCCACAGTCCAGCTCTGCTGAGAAGGCGAAGCATCCACAGTCCAGCTCTGCTGAGAAGGCGAAGCCACCACAGTCCAGCTCTGCTGAGAAGGCGAAGCGTCCACAGTCCAACTCTGTCAGAAAGGCGAAGCCTAATTCCCAACTTCGAAAGGCACGTAAAAGAAATAATGAGCCGGATTCCCGCCGCCAATCTCCTCCGCAGCAAAAAAGGATAACGAATGCATGAGAAACTCTGCGGGGGTACCTTTGCAATCTTGCTCTGGATGATGATTCCTATGGGAATCGCTGCACAGAACCCAGTGATCGAGAACGGAATGCACGGTGGAGAGCTGAGTATTGGACTTATTGATCACTCTTATGTGGGTTCGGAGTCCCGAGTGGGGGATTATGAGTATCAGGGCGTCGGATTCGGGCTTTCTTATATCGGTAGACAGATGCGAGCATCCCTGCTCTATGGCCGCTCCAGCGAGCCCCGCACGTTTGTGGATGTCTCCGCCATAGGCTGGTTCGCTCCCTCGTTTACGAGGAGAGAGAAAAAAAGTACGAGATTCTCGGCCCCCATGGGATTAATGGTGGCATGGAAAAGGATGACAGCGGAGAAAAACGTTGCTCCGCTCGGAGCTTCGGCAATCCTTTTCGGTGCAGGAGGGGAAATGATACACTCACTGAATCCACGGGTACGTGTACGGCTGCGGGCGATCCCTCTTGTCGGAATTACCGGAAGTAGAATCGCAGATGCGGTGGGTTTCTCGTGGGCGGTTGATGCGGAAGCAAGGGTTTTTATTGCTGAGGGTTTTTTCGAAGTACGGCCTTACAGTCGGCTATGCCTTCCGTTATCAACTTTGGAATATCAACGGCTCGAGAGCTTTTTAGAGGCGGTGGATGAGGTATATGATTACGCCAGCCGAGGGCACA
Organism: Rhodothermales bacterium; assembly: GCA_965215475.1. Taxonomy (GTDB): domain Bacteria; phylum Bacteroidota; class Rhodothermia; order Rhodothermales; family Bin80; genus Bin80. The sequence continues at coordinate 2,015,374 of OZ244061.1, read as the reverse complement.
TCTTTTCTGCGGGCGTCTGGTTTTGAGGCATGAAAAAGGATAAAGCGATTTTGCGAGCGATGGAGGATGCGGCCAGAAAATCCGGATATCAGATTCGATGGGATAAGGGGCTTTTCCAAGGAGGATCTTGCACCTTGGAGGGGAGCAAGTTAATCGTATTGAATCGGCATCATCCTACAGAAGTACATCTTGGGATTCTGGCACGTGCACTGAAGGATCTGCCTCTTCAGGAAATCTCCATTCGCAAAGGAATGCAGAAACAGGTCGAATCTATCATCCAAAAGTACTCATCTGAGTGAAGATGCATGAGGATCACGCTACTGGGAACGGGTACATCTGTAGGGATCCCTATGATTGGCTGCAATTGTGAGACCTGTCAATCTACAGATCCACGAGATCAGCGTCTGCGCACAGCATGTCATGTTCAGGTTGGGGATCTCAGTATTGTCATTGATACGGGGCCGGATTTTCGGACGCAGATGCTACGTGCTCAAGTTGACAGGGTTGACGCCGTACTCTTGACGCACCATCATTTTGATCATGTGATGGGGCTGGATGATTTACGTCCATATTTTTTTGACTGCAAAACCCCGATGCCCTGTTTTGTCCATCGGCAGAGTGCCAACGCGCTAAGGCGTATTTTTCCCTATGTATGGGAGAAAAACAGTACCTATCCAGGGACATTGGATTTAAGAATCGCACAGTACCCGTTCAAGATCGGTAGTCGTTATGGAAGTTCTGATCGGGTCAAAGTTACGCCGATTGAGGCGTTGCATGGGAAAATGCGCCTGAATGGATATCGGCTTGGTAATTTCGCGTACCTGACGGATGTGAGCTATATCCCGGAATCCGAGTATGATAAACTTCAGAATCTTGAGTTACTCGTACTGGATGCACTTCGTCCACAGAAACATCCCCGCCACTTTTCGATTGCTGAAGCGGTGGAGATCGCTTATACAATCGGAGCCAAACAAACGGTGTTTATTCATATGTCCCATCAGGTTCTCCATGCACGAGAGAGCGCACGATTACCTGAGAGGATGCTGTTTGGGTATGACGGAATGACTCTGAATTCAAGTTGACCATGAGACACAAAATTCTGATTCTGAATGGTCCCAATCTCAACCTATTGGGAGATCGGGAGCCCGATCAATATGGGAAAATATCCCTGGAACAGCTTGAGGCTGATTTGCGGGATGAATTTCCAGATATGGATTTGTCCTTTTATCAGAGCAACCATGAAGGAGATCTGGTTGATCACCTCCACCAAGGGCATCGCTCAGGTTTGAGTGGGATCGTGTTTAATCCAGGAGCCTATACGCATACATCCGTGGCATTGCGGGATGCCGTGCGTGCCATCAAAACACCAGTGATTGAGGTTCACCTCAGCAATATTTATTCTCGTGAGACTTTCCGGCATTTTTCTTACCTCGCACCGGTCTGTGTGGGGCAAATCTCAGGTTTAGGCACCTCGGGATATAGCCTGGCTATCCGTTGGTTCAAGGTGAACGTTTAGCGGCGAGGGGTTCTCTTCGCCCACTACCGAACGCTTTTGGGCGAAGTCGTAGCACCGGTGCGGCTTGTCGCCGCTTGAATTCGGATTGATTTACCGTATAGGCGATTTCTTGGACAAGATCTTCGTCGTAATCCAGAGATTTCGCTATTTCTTCTACACTCATCTGCTTCTCGATGTAGTGTTTGAGGATTTTATCTAGGGTAGGGTATGGCGGCAGGGAGTCCAAATCTTTTTGTCCTGGACGCAACTCCGCGGAGGGAGGCTTCTGTATGATGGATACGGGAATCGTTCGTTGCGGCCGATTCAGCACTTTTACTACATCGTATACCTCCGTTTTATAGAGATCTCCCAGGACAGCAAGTCCGCCATTCATGTCGCCATATAGCGTCGCATATCCCATTGCGAGTTCACTTTTATTCCCGGTTGCAAGCACCATCCCCCCTTTATTGTTGGCAAACGCCATGAGCAGCATTCCCCGTATGCGTGCCTGAATATTTTCTTGGGTCACATCGCGGGGATAACGTCCGAAGGGTCCTTTAAGAGCATCCTGAAACGAATTCATCAGATTCTGAATAGGAACCGTGGTAAATCGTATTCGAAGGTTTGAGGCCAAGCTTTTTGCATCGTCCATGGATCCTTTGGAGGAGTAAGGGGAGGGCATAGAAACACCGACAATCCTTCCTGATCCCAATGCACGCACGGCAAGCGCCGCGGTGACGGCGGAGTCAATTCCACCGCTCAAGCCAACGTAGATCGGCCCCCAAATTCTGGTTTTTTGGATATAATCCCGAATTCCCAGGGTCAAAGCCTTTCGTACCTGAATCCTCTGAGACGTTGGGAAAATTTTCGATCTTGATGCTTCTTCGGTGTCCCACACCAGCAATGCTTCTCGAAACGGTCGGGCTTCCCGTATTTTGCCCTCATGTAGCACACAGCTTCGACCATCAAAAATCAAGTCCGTATTAGCACCAACCAGGTTGGTAAAGACATAGGGTCGTCCATATTTTTGATGAACGATTTCTATGAGGGCTTGACGTTCAAGATGCTTGTCAATTGCAAAAGGAGAGGCACAGAGGTTGATAAAGATGTCTGGCGACTGCTTGGCTAGGATCGAAATCGGATCGTATAGATAGGGTTTTCGAAACAGATCGCGCACATTCCAGAGGTCCTCACAAATATGAACGCCCAAGTTTAGTCCACGCCAGCGTAGGACGGAAGGAGAGGATCCAGGAGCAAAATATCGTTGCTCATCAAATACATCATACGTGGGCAAAAGCTGTTTATGATAGACTCCGAGACATTCGCCATCTTCGTACAGGTAGGCGGCATTATGTAGGGGTTTTCCATGTTCGGAATTATTGTATGCCAGTCCGCCAAGGAGGACCCCTAATCCTTTAGGTGCCAATTCCGCCAAGATTTGTCGTTCTTGATGTTCGTTTTCAACAAACTCTCGTGACTCTAACAAATCCATTGGAGGGTATCCTGTGAGAGTCAGTTCGGGGAATATGACCAGATCAGCACCGCGGATTTGTGCTTTCTTGGCGTAGTGCAGGACCTTGTCTGAGTTTCCTCTAAGATCTCCCACGATCGTGTTTATTTGTGCCAAGCCCAGTTTCATGTAGAATCTATAGAACCAATCCCTCCATCATACGATGAACCGTGATGCATTCTCCATTTGAGACCAAAAAATACAGGACACATTCGCAGATCAAAGGCTAAAATGGGTGGAGGACGAATCGCTAGGAAGAAACCCCGAAGACAAGTTTCCAAAAAGAAGAACGGCCATTGAATGGCATCAGGACGGGAATGGTGCGCCGCCAAAAGCATCAAATACACAGAGACCCAAAATATCAACTTCAAATCTAAATTGGATCTGCTCAACGAAAGCGTGAAAGCAAACAACACAATATTCTGATCCAGGTGATTGAGGTGCAAGGGTCGTTCGTTCAACCGTGATTACTTTGCTTCGTGTGTTGGGCGATTGACTCTTCCATCGGTTTGGATTTCCGTGGGACAGCTGGATCCAAGGCGAGTGAATGAAAGGAACTCGTGGATTGCATGAGCAACCTGGCAGACACAACGATTTTAGATCAAAACTGGATGCGCCGAAGGATAACGGAAAGTCTGGGGCAAAAAACAAAGCCTTCCGATTGCGCAGGAGGCATGACCGGTCTTGTGGTAGGAGGCGAACGACTCGCAGTCACCGCGGATAGGGGCATAGAATCCTACGGTCGACAGAGGCCAAAACTAAAATCCGAGAATTTTTAATTTCAGGGCACAAGGAACTACCTCATTAAAATCATGAGGAATAACCATGAACCATTGCGTACTTTTTCACCAAAGCGTAGTACCTTACCGGAGTTTCGCCAAAGATCTGCTACAACCGTGTTGATTCGTTCCAATGCCATTCTCATACGGGACCCCTAGTGCCAACCCCTCAGTAATTATGACATAGCCCAGCACATTTATCTGGAACGATGAAAACACGAACAGGCATTTATTTCTTTCTCGGCCTTTTTATGTGTAGCTTAGCTCAGGCACAGGAGATAACTGCATTTACCAATGTGACGGTTCTTCCTATGGATCGCAATCAGGTCTTAGCTGCACATACGGTGGTGGTTGAGGGGGATCGGATTCGGTCGGTTGGAGCGGATATAGAAGTTCCTAGAGGGGCCCATGTCATTGATGGAACCGGGAAGTTTCTGATGCCTGGACTCGCAGAAATGCACGGCCATATATCTTGGTTGAATGAGTCGGAACAATACACGGAGGATATGCTGTTCCTGTTCGTAGCTAACGGAATTACGACTGTCCGGGGAGTGCTTGGTACGCAGGGACAATTGGAGATTTGGCAACGCGCCAACAGCAGTGAACTGATTGCGCCGAACCTTTACCTAGCGGGGCCCAGCTTTAGTGGCAATTCGGCAAACTCACCCGAGCAGGCGGTAGCAATAGCCCGGTCGCAGGAGGCGGAAAGAGGAGATTTATGGAAGGTACACGGGGGACTGATCAAAGAAAAGTTTGATGTTATGGCACGCACAGCAGAGGAAGAAGGGATTGGTTTGGGTGGCCATCTACCTATGGAGGGAAGCCTGATCCATGCATCAAATATGAATCAGGAAGAGTTGGATCATATTAATGGATATGTTGACGATCTTCGTTCACAGGAGCGTTCAGAGGAGGAGGTACTTGAGGAAATCACTGCACTCACCAAGGAAAAAGGTACTTGGATTGTACCCACTATGGCGTTATGGGAGGTTCTGTATGGAACGATCGATCTTGAGGATCTTCGTGCATATGACGAACTCAAGTATATGCCGCGTGCGGTGGTGGAGAACTGGTTCCGATTGGTTGAAGAGCAGCAACGTAATCCGGGGTATGACAGAGCAGCAGCTCTCGAGTCGATTCATACTCGTATGCGGATATTGCGTGCACTGAACCAGTCGGGAGTTCAAATTTTCTTGGGAACGGACGCTCCCCAGCTTTTCAGCGTACCAGGGTTTTCGCTACATCGTGAATTTGAGCATATGGCAGACGCTGGAATGTCAAAATATGAGATTCTTGATTCTGGGACGCGCGCGGTGGGGGAGTACTATCAAGAGAAAGATACCTTTGGCATAATCAGTGAGGAAGCGCGGGCCGACTTACTCCTCGTAGATGGGAATCCTTTGGACGATCTGAATCATTTGAAGGAGTTGTCTGGAGTGATGGTTCGAGGGAATTGGTTGTCCCGAATTGATATCCAGATACGTCTGGAACGTATTCAAGAATCACACGACCTATCGAACCATCCTTAATGCGGATCGCCACTCTCCTTATCGTTCTTCTGGGGGGAATCTCTACGGTGTCTCAGGCACAGACTGGAGAAGATCTCTTGAATGCAGGGCAATATAGTGATGCACGCGAAGCCTTTGCAGACAGCCTGTATGGTGTAAACATTGAAGGGTATTTTGAGACCTATCTGCAGACCGGCAGTCACGAGGAGGGGCTTCGGAGAGCACAGCAACTGCTACGCAGTTCCTCTGAGACGGAGTATGTGAACTATGTCATCGGTCGTCTGCATATGGCAATGGGGAACTGGGAAGGAGCTGAGGAGGCCTTCATGGCTTCTATTCAATCCAGAAACGACTATTGGCGCGCAGGGCTGGAGCTGGCAAACCTCCACCTTCTACGCGGAAAATCTCGTCAGGCAGAACGCCTGTATTCCATTATTAACAGTCGCTTAAGGCAAGGAGGATTCACTACGGCCAGAGGCCTTGCGGTCGGGGGGCAGGCGGCAAAACAACTTGGTGCTTATCACGAGGCAAACGAGGCATTTTCAACGGCGTTGAGGTTGGATCCAGACAATGTTCAAATTCTGTTATGGCATGGAGATCTTTATCAGAAGACCCATGATCAAGCGTTTGCAAATGAAAGGTACAGTAAAGCTCTTTCCATTAACCCAAATCGCCCAGAAACATATGTGAAACTGGCTTCCGTTACAGGATCTTATGGTAGGAAGGAAGAACTTGCAAATCTGGCACTGCAGATCACAGAGAATTACGCCCCGGCACTATCGCTGATGGCCAAGCTCTATGTATTGGATGGTAATTATGCACAGGCAGTATCCGCTGCTCGCGCCGCTTTAGATCAGGATGCAGGGCATCTGGAGGCTTGGGCGCATTATGCTGCTGCACTGTATTTGCAGGGGGATTATGGAGCAGTCCGGCAAGCAGAAGTCACGATAAATCAGAGAACCAAACAATTGGCAGATTTCTACCGAGTGATGAGCGAAAATCTGGCTCTCCGGTTCCGGTATCCTGATGCGGCTACATACGCACAAAAAGCAGTGGAGTCAAACCCGGAAAATTCAGCGGCAAACGCAACGTATGCAACTGCGCTCATGCGTTTGGGAGAATTTCAGTCCGCGCGGGATTATCTGGAGCGAAGCTATGCCAGTGACGGCTTCAACCTTTACGCCGCCAACAGCCTGAGTATGATGGATGAGTTGGACCAATTCTCCACCCTTACCAGCACGCATTTTACTCTCCGAATTCATTCCAGTGAGGAGAAGGTACTGGGGCCAATCATGCTGCGCGAAGCGGAGAGAGCCTATGATGCCTTGCATGCTCATTATGGATATGAGCCTTCGGGCAAGATCCTATTGGAGGCATACAACGATGCGGATGATTTTGCGGTCCGCGTTGCGGGGATTCCTCATGTCGGGCTCTTGGGAGTTTGTTTCGGGGATGTTGTTGCTATGAATACTCCGGCAGCACAACCGGACATCCCGTATAATTGGGCGCGCACACTTTGGCACGAATTGGCTCATACGATGACGGTTGGGTTGAGTGATTATCGCATTTCACGGTGGTTGACAGAGGGGTTATCCGTCTATGAAGAAGTGCGTGCAAATCCAGCATGGAGACGTGATATGGAGATTCAGTTCTTCACCGCTTATGACAATAACCGGCTTCATGAACTTGAAAAGATGGATCGCGGGTTTACTCGACCAACATTTCAAGGGCAGGTTCTCTTGAGCTATTACCATGCGTATCGGGTGGTAGAATTTCTTGTGTCGGAGTACGGATTTGATACGCTGATACGTCTTTTGAGGACATTGAGTCAGGGGCAGACAGAGGAGGTAGCCATGCAAGAAGTATTCGGGAAATCACGCAGAGAGCTGGACAAGGAATTTCGTGAATATCTGGATCGCGAGCGCGTACGTCTTGCTCCGGTTCTTCGTGGATGGCCAGATATGTTGACTGAGGAACAACAAGGGGGAGACCTTGCCAGCTACCTGGCTCAGCAGGGACAGGAGTCGTTTTATGGACTCCTTGCAAGTGCCGAAAAGGCCTTGGAGCAGGGAGACCTAGAGGCGGCCGAATCTGCCTATCACAACGCAATAGATTTGTATCCAGACTATACTGGGGAAGGGAATCCATATGAAGGTCTGACAGAAATTTATCGCCAGCGAGGTCAGATGGCCGAGCTGGCTCAGACCCTGGAAGACTATCTTAAAATCCACCCTTATGGAGAGGAGGAAGCAGTGGAGTTGGCAGAAATTTTGCTTGAGCAGGCAGATACCACCTCGGCGGTACACTATCTTACACGTTCGCGTTATACGGCCCCCTATAATATGGAAGTTCTTGTACAGTTGGCAGAACTGTACTCGGACCTGGGGCAGTATGCGCGTGAGGTCGAAAAACGGAGAGCCATTGTATCGCTTAAGCCGGTTAATCGTGCAGAGACGCAATTCGCGCTTGCGATGAGTCTATACAATAACCGGCAGATGACCGAAGCGAAACGTGCAGTTCTGCAGTCCTTGGAAAGTGCACCTGGATACCGTGAGGCGCAAAGGTTACTCCTTAGAATTGTAGATCATCCGAATGATTGAATAGATTTGGCTCGTTACCGCCGCTTTGTTATTTGGAATCGTACGGGAGGCTTGGGCGCAGGTAGACTATGGGTTTCGTGCGGGTTCGGTTTGAGCCATCTGGGACGTAGTAGAGGGGATAAGAGTATAGTGAGGCTCGATGTAGGTGCAGGACAATACGGTTTCGAGGGAGGATTTTGCATTGCCGCCAAATGGGCACACAACGTTTAGGTTGCAGAACATCACCGAGTGTTGCATCTGATGGATCTAGCGATCTTTGAACATGCGATTCTTTATCTGTGTGAGTCGGCATATTCACAGAGGAAGAAGTAGATCGGTTAAACGAGTATCTTAACCGGGTGGGGATTTTTCTTTTTGGCTTTATTACCATTGTTGTGAGCAAAGATCTAGATCTCCGCAAAAACGAGAATCGTGACCAGGATATTGGTGATGGGCGGGAGTATCCCGATCGGTATTTTGAGAACGCTTCTGGGTCAGTTTTCAGGCGGCAATCGAATTTATAATGTATGCAATCACCTAGGGAAGAGTGATTTGATTGCATTATGATCAGAGTTAGATTAGCCACATTTTCACGGATATTCAGTATCATGTCTGCACTTTAAACCCGATTGACTTTGACAACTCCAGATAGGGAAAATCAAGCACTTGAGCGTCTTCGAGAAGGCGAGTCAAAAATTATGTCTCAGATCCGCCGGCGCATTGTTGGGCAAGATGCTGTGATTGAGCAGGTTTTGATCGCACTTTTTGCGGGTGGTCACTGTTTATTGACAGGAGTACCAGGTCTTGCAAAAACGCTGTTAATCCGGTCTTTGGGGGAAATGTTGGATCTGTCTTATAAGCGGATCCAGTTCACCCCGGATCTGATGCCGGCGGATATTACGGGGATGGATATGCTGGATGAGAATCGTACCACTGGTCGCAGGACCATTGAGTTTGTCAAGGGTCCTATTTTTGCCAATATTATTCTGGCGGACGAGATCAATCGTACCCCACCCAAAACGCAGGCAGCCCTACTGGAAGCAATGCAGGAATACCAAGTGACTGCTACTGGAGAGTGCTATTCACTGGACCGACCCTTCTTCGTACTTGCGACTCAAAATCCGATTGAGCTTGAGGGGACCTATCCATTGCCGGAAGCACAATTAGATCGGTTTATGTTCAATATCGTCCTTGATTATTTATCTGCGGAGGATGAGTTGACCGTCGCTCTGGAGACGACTAGTCGTGAGAGGGAGCCGGTTGAGAAAATCTTGTCAGGAGCAGATATTCTATCTTTTCAGCATGAGGTTCGTAGTGTATTCGTCCCCCGAAACGTAGCGCAGTTTGCGGTGGATCTAGTTCGTAGTACGCGGCCAAAGGCAGCGGGTGCTTTAGAGTTTATTTCGAATTGGGTGAGTTGGGGTGCCGGGTTGCGGGCGACGCAGTATTTGCTGCTTGGAGGTAAGGTTCGCGCTGCATTACGGGGGCGTTATAATGTAGCGATTGAAGACATTCACGCCTTGGCTCATCCGGTCCTTCGCCACCGCATATTAACGAATTTCTATGCAGAGAGTGAGGGGGTGACCGTAGAGGCGGTAATTAGCCAGCTTTTATCTGAGGTGTCTGAGCCCCAAAGCGGTCTTTCATAATAGGCAGGATTTTGCGAAACCCTGTTTGGGCGATGATAGTCTGAGTTGTACTGATCTCACTATATCTAATATAGAGAGATCAATTCGCTCCCCAGTTAAAAAAATTTGCCAGAACGTTAAATACACCGGCAGCGATCAATACCCCAATTCCGATCCCAATGACCCAACGTAGGTTACTGAGTTGTGCATCCATAGATTCTTTCTGTTGATCCATAGATTCTTTCTGTTGATCCAACTTTGTGTCAATGGATTCCTTGAATGCCTGAAACTGGTTGTCCATGCGTTCAAGGACAGGTTCCGAAATTGTCTTGAACATGATTTTAGTGAATATGAGAGCCTCATCCCCATCGCAACCCATCTTCTTCAAAAGATTGTATAGGAATACATCCTCTACAACAGAATCTGGGATATCCGGATTGTCTATTTTAGCCATAATACCATTGGACAACGTTCAGGATTGAATAGTTCCAACACAGGGTCAGATAACAGAATTTCATGCTGATACACAGAGCATAGGGCCGAGTAGAACCTTTTATAATTCTGGAACCCACGACGTTATTGACAGGTTGTTAGCTCAAAGCAAATTCTTTGTACGAGTGAATGAGTGACAGTGATGGACGGCATTTAGGTCGTTTCGGCGCAACGGCACTTGGTGTAGGTGCGATAGTTGGGGGAGGCATTCTTGCACTTGCCGGCGTTGCGTTCGCCTCTGCCGGCTCGGCTGCGATCGTAGCCTTTGTACTCAACGGAGGCATTGCATTCCTTACGGCTGTCAGTTTTGTAAAACTTGCCTCCCGTTATCCTGAGTCCGGAGGCACGTATGCCTACGCGAAGCGAGTCGTCAAGCACAATTGGATCGGTTTATGTTCAATATCGTCCTTGATTATTTATCTGCGGAGGATGAGTTGACCGTCGCTCTGGAGACGACTAGTCGTGAGAGGGAGCCGGTTGAGAAAATCTTGTCAGGAGCAGATATTCTATCTTTTCAGCATGAGGTTCGTAGTGTATTCGTCCCCCGAAACGTAGCGCAGTTTGCGGTGGATCTAGTTCGTAGTACGCGGCCAAAGGCAGCGGGTGCTTTAGAGTTTATTTCGAATTGGGTGAGTTGGGGTGCCGGGTTGCGGGCGACGCAGTATTTGCTGCTTGGAGGTAAGGTTCGCGCTGCATTACGGGGGCGTTATAATGTAGCGATTGAAGACATTCACGCCTTGGCTCATCCGGTCCTTCGCCACCGCATATTAACGAATTTCTATGCAGAGAGTGAGGGGGTGACCGTAGAGGCGGTAATTAGCCAGCTTTTATCTGAGGTGTCTGAGCCCCAAAGCGGTCTTTCATAATAGGCAGGATTTTGCGAAACCCTGTTTGGGCGATGATAGTCTGAGTTGTACTGATCTCACTATATCTAATATAGAGAGATCAATTCGCTCCCCAGTTAAAAAAATTTGCCAGAACGTTAAATACACCGGCAGCGATCAATATCCCAATGATCCAACGTAGATTACTGAGTTGTGCATTCATAGATTCTTTCTGTTGATCAAACTTTGCATCCATAGATTCTTTCTGGATATCCATATACTCTTTCTGTTGATCAAACTTTGCATCCATATACTCTTTCTGTTGATCAAACTTCGCATCAATGGATTCCTTGAATGCCTGAAACTGGTTGTCCATGCGTTCAAGGACAGGTTCCGAAATTGTCTTGAACATGATTTTAGTGAATATGAGAGATCATTTTCTTCGGAAGATTGTAGAGGAATATGCCTCCTCGATAGAATCTGGGATGTTCAAATTCTCTTTTTAGTCATGAGTCCCATTGGACAACGATCGGGATTCAATAGTTTCAATGCAAGATTAGAGAACAGGCTTCATGCTGAGACACATAGAATAGGAACAAGTAGTAGCAATTACTTCTTCAATTGACCAACTGGTCGGACCTACTATCCATAACAACTAAAAGTCTTATCAGAACTCTTTCATTGAAGAAAGGATTTTGGGTTAATAAATATCGGAGCAAGGTTAATGGGCCTCCTCCCTGTATTGTCTGATGATCTTCCGAAATGATAGTCCTCGGTAGTCTGGCATTCCTCCCTTTAAGCAAGAATTTTTTATTGACATACAGATTGGTTAATTTTTAGGTTATGGAGCCCTCTCTTTTTGACGTCATTTCCCCGGAGACGACCTCGGATAAGGATTCGCATCGAACCGTTTGTGCACGGTTAAATGCAAAGGAGATTCGGGATCGAGTGAGCAAATATCTTGCAACTGCATTCGTGGAGGATGATTCGCCGGTCTTGGTACGTGATACAGATCGCATCGATCATTATGGTGAAGTTTTCACTCCGAATTGGTTTGTGAAACAGATGTTAGATTACTTACCCAATGATCCTGTTGCAGATCTGAATAAGTCAACGCTTGATCCTTCTTGTGGGAATGGCCAGTTCCTGACCGAGGCACTGAGACGAAAGTTAGTGATGGCTGCAAAGTTTTTTGCGGAGTCATTGGATGAGGGACAATATCGATTTGACTGCCTGCGGGCATTATCGAAATTATACGGGGTAGATATTAACGCCGACACTGCAGAGGAGGCTAGAGAGCGTATGATAACCATTGTCTTCAAGGCGTATCGGGCGGTTATTGGCAGTGAGCCCGAGGATGACTTCAGTCGGGTAGCAAAGTTTATTCTTCAAATGAACATCGTGGTTGGTGATTTTCTGGCTGAGAACTATTCCTTGGTGGAGTGGATTCCTCACAGCAAACACTCATTTGAGCGAAAGATTTGGCCTGCAGGTGTGATTTTTTCGAAAAATCGCCAGAAAGGAACACTCTTTGAAGAAATCTTGGAGCCGTCCGAAACCTTCCCCCCAGTACACTGGAATCTAATAACTTCTATGAGTAAAGGCGAAAATGTATAGGCCTGATATACTTGAGTGCCTTGCGAATTTATCCAGTGATGAGGTGTTCACCCCGCCCTCATTTTCCAAAAAAATGTTGGATCGTTTGCCGGATTGGGTTTGGCGAGATCCGTCACTCAAATGGCTTGATCCATGCGCAAAGAGTGGAGTTTTTCTATATCAGGTAGCACAAAGGTTGATGGAGAGCCTGAAATCGGAGATTCCTGATTACAGGGATCGCCTTGAGCACATCTATCGGAATATGCTGTATGGCATAGCGATTTCGGAGCTCACGGGGTTGATTTCGCGCCGAACCCTGTACCAATGTAAGGATGCGAGTCTAGAAACACACAGTATCATCAAGTTTGATGACCCAGAGGGCAATATTCGCTTTCCTGAGGTGAAAGATGAGAAGAAGGATAGGAAACGTATTCATTCCGGAATCAGTGAGAGAAGCACCGAGGTTGCAGAGGGGCGGGAAGCGCACATATCTCCGTTCCTCCACATGGATTTAGATGAAATATTTGGAGAAGAAAATATGCAGGTAAATGTAATTATGGGCAACCCCCCATACCAGATGCAGGATGGTGGAGGTACAGGAAAGAGTGCTATTCCGCTTTATAACCGATTTGTCGAAAAGGCAAAAGCGATTGAACCAGATGTGCTAACCTTTGTCATTCCTGCCCGTTGGTATGCAGGTGGTAAGGGATTGGATGGTTTTCGGAAGAGGATGCTATCGGATCCAAAAATCTCATTACTAGCTGATTACCCACGATCAGAGGATGTATTTCCAGACGTTGATATTGCGGGGGGGATTTGCTCTTTTCTATGGGATAAGTCTCACAAAGGGGATTGCTTGGTCATGCCTAATGGGGAAACAAAAGGAGCAACGCTTCGGAGGCTTAATGCAAATGATGTATTTGTGAGAGATGATAAAGATGTTGCAATACTTGAAAAAGTATGGAAAATAGCAAAAAAGAGAGAGTGGGATTCTATGTCTAGGGTTGTGCGGTCAAGAAATTTTTACGGAATACGACCACACGAGCTACCATCTACAGTAGCCGATAAACCACAATCTCAAGATGCTATTTTATTGGTAACAAAAGACGGTGACAAGTATGTACCCAGACATGAAGTCACCAAGAATGCAGACACGATTGATCACTGGAAGGTCATTATCTCTAAAACAAGTTCTGAACATGCAGGGCAGTCCGATAAACAAGGGCTTCGTAATGTAATTAGTAAGCCACGAGTAATTCCTCCCGGCAGCGTTCTTACGGAAACGTATCTAGTCGTTGACATCGTGAGGCATCATGAACCGGCGGGGCGGCTATTGGATTATGTAAAGACCAGATTTTTTCGATTTCTTCTGTATCTGAGAACTCCGACACAAAATCTTTCTCGAACCTGTTTTAATTATGTCCCGCTCCTTCCCATGGACCAGAATTGGACGGATGAGATCTTGTATGATGTCTTTAAGCTTGACAGTGCCCAAATAGAACATATTGAAAGCAAGATCAAGCTCATCAATTGATTAGTTCCTCTGCAATTGAGGCGTATTCCAAAAAAATGTGTTCAACCTGAGGGTACGGAAACAACTTTATATCTCATCAAGCAGGGTCGAGATCGTAATGTTTTCCGTGAGAGACATCCTGATTTTGAATACTCGATTTTTCGGTAATGGAAAGAAGTAATAAAAAACAGTCGAGGACGAAAGGGGCCCCGAAGATTTACGCATACACCTACGGGGAGTATTATGAGAAAACATGGGAACATCGCAGTGGTGGATCTGGATGGATGAAGGTTGGATTTACCACCAAAGACAATGTAGAGGAACGGATCAGAGAACAAACTAGTGCCGTTGTTCCAGGAGAGGTGAAGATATTGTGGGAAGAAAGTGCTGTATCAGATCAAGGAGTTTCATTCAGAGATAGCCATATACATAAACAGCTCATCACGAATGGGGGGCATCAAGTCCACAATGAATGGTTTGAGGTCACAGTGGAAGAGCTCAAAATTGCAATTGCCGAAGTAAAGCGGGGTCGCAAAGTTACTGCGCCGGAAAGTTTTAAAATGCGTCCTGAGCAGCATAGAGCCGTAGAGCAAACAGCTGCTTACTATCGAGGACAGAAAGAGGGAAAGGCAAAGCATTTTCTGTGGAATGCAAAAATGCGATTTGGAAAGACATTTACATCCTACCAGTTGGCTCTTGAGATGGGCTGGACAAAGTTACTGATTCTTACTTACAAACCTGCGGTTGAGGATTCTTGGAGAGACGGTTTAGAACGCCATCAGGACTTTCAGGGATGGCAATTTATTGGAAAAGGAGAAAACTTTGAAGACATTGATGAATTGTCTCCATACGCATGGTTGATATCCTTTCAGGATATCATGCAGAAAGATACAGAGGGAGAAATAAAAGATCGGCTCGAACTGGTTTACGTGAATGAATGGGATTGTATTATCATCGATGAATATCATTTTGGTGCTTGGCGAAGCGGTCCAAAAGAGCTATATGCATCGGATGATTCAGATGAAGAAGCAAGTCTGCTGGACGACTATGAATCGGTTTCGTCATCTAGTGATGAAATTGATAAACTCACAACCGAACACCGGCTCTATTTATCGGGCACTCCGTTTCGAGCCTTAGCGGAAGGAGAGTTTGGTGAAGATCAAATTTTCAATTGGACGTATGCTGACGAGCAGAATGCCAAGCGAACATGGCAAGCAGAAAATGGCGAGTCAAACCCATATCAATCTTTACCACAACTGAGGATGTTTACATACAAAATCAGCGACGCGACTCGGTCTTATGCAGAGGCTGGGTTCGACGATGAGTTTAGTTTGAACGGTTTCTTTGAGGCGAACGTTCGTGATCGAACCCCAAGATTCATTAAGGAAAACGAGGTTCAGAGGTGGCTAGATTGGTTGCGCAAGCCCCTAGCGATCATGGAGCAGAATGCGAATCCCGGGCCTTTTGTTGATCTTCAACTTCGTGGTTCATTGGATCATACCGTATGGCATCTTCCTAATGTAGCATCCTGCAGGGCAATGGAGAGATTGCTTCTTAAAGAATCTCAACATCCCTTTTACAAAGAATTCAAAGTTGTATGCGCAGCAGGCAGAAAAGCAGGTATAGGACTCAAAGCGTTGAACCCTGTGCGAAGAGCTATTGGTGACGGTACGCGAACAAAAACTATTACGTTAACGTGTGGCAAATTATTGACAGGTGTTACAGTCCCCCAATGGGGAGGGATTTTTATGCTGCGTGACACAAAATCTGCAGAAACCTATTTTCAAGCTGCATTCCGGGTTCAGTCGCCTTGGACGCGTCCGGTCGCGGATTATCCAAGCAGGGAGGAGGTTGTCAAGCCAGTCGCGTACATATTCGATTTTGCACAACACCGTGCATTGGAGATGGTATATGGCTTTTGTGCAAAGCAGGGCAACGCAAAAGGTAAGGGAGATCCTAGAGATGAGGTGCGTGAATTTCTAAATTTCCTTCCCATTCTTGCATATGATGATGGAAAGTTGACTAAACTAGATGCAACAGAACTGATGGACATAGCAATTTCGGGTATTGGCTCCACAATGTTAGCGAAAAAGTGGCAGTCACATCGCCTTGTCAATTTAAATCGAGCAACATTAGAGGGGATACTCAACAATGAAGAACTTCTACAGTCACTTGAGAATATGGAAGCTTTTCGTGCTCTGCGTAAGCATACGTCGGAGATACTGATAACCGAAAAGTCGATCAAGAAAGCCAAGGCAGAAGGCAAGAAGAAATCTGAAGTGAGCAAGGAGAAAAGGGAAATGGTTAAACGCCGAAAAGAAATCCGAGATGCTCTTCTGAAGTTTCTTACCAGAGTACCCATTTTTATGTATTTGACTGACTATAGAGAGGAGACTCTAATAGATGTAATTCGTAACGTGGAGCCAGCTCTTTTCACAAAAGTTACGGGGCTAAAAATCCGAGATTTCGATGCACTTTGCCAACTTGGTGTATTCAATGCTCAGATATTAAATCAATCAATTTATGCTTTCAAGCGACAGGAGGAAATTAGCCTAACAGGGGGGGAGGATTTCTCAAGACCAGGAGCAAATGGATGATGATTAGGGGAGTGTAACATCTATAAGCCTGCGGATAGAGCGTAAGATTATCTGAGAGGCATTTTTGGTACTGTTTTTCAAGGCTTAACAAGCGAAATAGGCATGAAGGATCGATTATCAAGCATTTTGGGAGGAAGGATAACGCTTTTGTCAGCCAAAAATTTTGTGTATCTGCGGGTTGCTACCCTAAAGCAAATTCTTTGTACGAGTGAATGAGTGACAGTGATGGACGGCATTTAGGTCGTTTCGGCGCAACGGCACTTGGTGTAGGTGCGATAGTTGGGGGAGGCATTCTTGCACTTGCCGGCGTTGCGTTCGCCTCTGCCGGCTCGGCTGCGATCGTAGCCTTTACACTCAACGGAGGCATTGCATTCCTTACGGCTGTCAGTTTTGTGAAACTTGCCTCCCGTTATCCTGAGTCTGGAGGCACGTATGCCTATGCGAAGAGAGTCGTCTCGATTGAGGTTGCCTTCATCGTGGGGTGGGTAGTATGGTTTGCTTCGATCGTAGCCGGCGTGCTCTATGCGCTTGGTTTTGCTGTTTTCACAGTTGAAGGAATACTCCGATTATTTCCAGTATTCGCGGAACAGTGGAGCTGGATTGGAGATGGCCGAGGAGAACTCCTGCTTGCGTTAGCAGCGATTGGATTTTATTCCTGGATTTTGGTAGGACGATCTGCAGGAGGGGGAATTGCCGTTACGGTAGGGAAGGTGGTTGTCTTTACGCTTCTTGTTGGAGGGGGAATCTGGGCATGGTTAAACGGAAGTCCTGGCGAAGTAGTCGAGCATCTGCGCCCATTTGCTCCTGAAGGCATATTGGGGGTTGTGCAGGCTATGGGGTATACATTTATTGCTCTTCAGGGGTTCGATTTGATTGCTGCGGTAGGGGGCGAGGTGAAAAATCCGAAACGGACACTACCGTTCGCGATGTATGCAGCACTCGGGATTACCTTGGTAATCTACTTACCTCTTCTAATCGTGATTGCAACCGTGGGGGCGCCACCGGAGGGAATCTTTGCTGCGGCGCAAACTCATCCAGAAGGGTTAGTGGCTGAGGCCGTAGATCGATATTTAGGAGTTCCGGGTTATTGGCTTGTTATTGGTGCCGGTATTCTGTCAATGCTGTCGGCCTTGCACGCCAATTTGTATGGTGCCTCGCGCGTCGCATTTTCCATGGCCCGTGACCGGACACTTCCCCGTCAAATTGGGCAGATACGAGGGCGGACGGGAACGCCAGCAATAGCTGTGATTGCAACCGGAGGGATGATGGTTTTAATTGTACTTGCAGTAGATGATGTAGCGGCGGCAGGAGCCGCCGCTAGTTTGATATTTCTCATCTCATTTGCCATGGTCCACTGTACGGCAATCCTGACTCTTCGGCGATCTGGGGAGGACCGCCTTCCATTGCTACCGCTTCTTGGAGTAATCTTCTGTATGGGATTGGCAATATTTCAGGCTGTTGTTGTACCTGAAGCAGGCCGAGTAGCAGCGCTATGGCTGGGTGTGGGGGTTGTCATATACTTCGTGGCGCTTGCACCGGGTGCAAGAGTAGCTGATGCAAGTGCAGAAGCGAAGGATCCAGAGCTTGCCCGCTCTAGGGGGCGAAATCCACTTGTACTTTCCCCCGTCGCAAATCCAGCAAGTGCGGCTAGCCTGTCCAACGTTGCTGCAACTGTGTGTACACCAAACGCGGGCAAGGTAGTTCTTCTTTCAGTATTACGGCCTAATCAAATTCCGAACGATTCAATCATTCGAGATGCAAAGGATATTCTGGCCGAATCCATTGGTCAGAATCTTGACGGTACTACGAGCCCAGAAACGCTGTTTACGGTCGCATCCGATGTCTGGGGGGAAATCTCTCGTGTAGCAAACGAACACAACTGTTCAACGGTACTACTTGGCCTGCCTGGTATTGAGGAGCCTGGGGTAGAAGCTCGACTCGAAGGATTGATCTCGGCCATTGATGCAGATGTAGTGATTGTACGTGCCCCTCCACGGTGGCGAATATCTGAGGTGACACGTATTCTTGTGCCCGTGCGTGGTCAGCGTGTACATAGTCCTCTGAGGGCCCGTCTGCTAGCTAGCTTGTCTCGCACAAGTGCGCCAGACTTGACCTTCGTTCAGACGTTACCTTCCAATACAACGGGAGATGTCAAGCAACGGCATCGACAAATTATCCAACGTCTTGCCAGGGACGAGGCCGTGGGGCCATATCAGGTGGAAATTGATTTAGTGGATGACCCGGTTGCCAATATTGTGTCCAGAGCATCAACGAATGATCTTATCGTCATGGGGATGGAAAGCCGTCGTCGGCACAAGCCTTCTATCGGTCCGTTCGCTCTAGAAGTCGCGAGAAGGACCACAGTACCCTTAATTCTTCTTGGGTGCCGCTACTATGCTGGTTCATTCACGGCACGAGGATTCGTTCAGGCTGTCTCTGCAATCCAGAAATCTGGTAGTTGAATACGAGAGAATGATCGGTGACATCGTCTTCGTACATCATAGCGGTGGTTGTGTTTTGGAACTCGTTTAAAATTGTAAATCCCAGAAATTGAAAATTTAAATTACAAGGTCATAGAAACCCGCCAATATATTGGTTTAGTAGAATTTTATAGATTTGCGATGCGGATTTGCCCCATTCCATAGACCGTCCCTTTACCGATGTGGGTCCATTGAGAAGCGGCGAGGAGCGGCCATAAATGACCAGATCCCTTGGGTAATGTGATGGATCCCGAGATTCCATATAGCTCAATCTCTCGCTGCTGAGCGGCAGACCATCGTACAAGGCTGGATTTTTGACCAATCCATGGATTTGTGATAGTTTTATTAGCCTCATATCTTACAGCCCGCATTAAATCTCTATACCGTTCGCCACGTATCAGGCCTGATAAGTTGGCAATTCTACGAATTGAGGCACTCATCAAGTCTGTAAATTCAGGAAATCTGATCAGTTTTCCTTGTTTGATCAGACGTAGAGGAACTTCACAAAGGAGTACGCACGGCGTTGAAGCAGAATCATCTGACAATGGCCAAAAAGCTTCTTCTAATGTCCATAAATTTTTCTCTGGGAAGAGAGTATTTGGGGAAAGAATTTTTCGTTCACGAATGATAAAGGGATTACGTTCTGATCCAAGTCCCATTCCGCAGGCAATATCCCATCCCTTCCATAGTACTCGTTGATCACGTTGCTCAACGTTGAAGAGGATCCACTCGAGTGCAGGTGCTGATTCAGGATCAGGAGTTGCAGGACGTAAGATGTATCTTGGCATGGTTTGTCCTTCGGTGGCCCTTCCTACAAAAATACGGTCATATACGTCTTCATCCAAGTGCTTAAGTGCACGTCCCCAAACACCACGAATCATTGATGTCGTGGCATACACATTAGGCGTACGTAATAAAAGTTTCCATGCACTCACTTCAATATCACAAAAAAGCGGGCGGAGTTGGTCACGCAACTGTAATTTAGAGCACATATTGTGGGGAGGCATACACTTTGGTTACTGAGTCTGGAGGCAAAATTTATCACAAGATTCCTTAATCAACAACCCGAGCCACTATCTGAATCATTTGAATTTTTTGTGTATTATGACTGGGTAGGAACTGATTAATGCTTACTAAAACTCTAATCAGAGCACTACTGTGAAGCTTATCACCCCTCCACAATTATGTGACGTTATATCAATTGAATATCTCCATTTCCTTATATTCATCCGTCCTCAAATTTTGGCACGACATGTCTCTTGGTATAATCACTTCTGCGAGTTTCTGAAACTGAAAATTCATGCCGACTATAGCTGAAACGGATTGGCTACATTTACTTCGGGCTTGGATGCATGATCCAGTAGACAAAGCTTTGTCCATACATGACCACGAAAGCCGCGCAAGGCGCTATCTTTCAGTTGCGTTGAGTGGTGATTCCACAGTTGTTGGCAGAGATGAAAGTATCAAGTCGGCGGATATAGATGCTTCTATCGCAGATCGGCTACCAATGCCTACACCAGGTAGGCACTATGAACGGGCAGTCGGACCAGAAGACGGGCCGATATTGGTTTGTCATCCCGTTAGCGCTCAAAAGCAAAAACTCAAAGAGTATGAACTCGACGAAGTAGCTGTCTCTGAGGGAATTACAAGTATCGTAGATGCACTCCCACTGAACCCGAAAATTCGATTCCTGGCACTTTGGCGCATGTTGCCAGGAATTCTCTCTGAACGCTTTGGTTTTGACTTTACTAGACTGCCTGCGGATACACGAGTTCCAGATCATTCTCTTATTCAGCATGCTGATATTTCAAGTGGAATTGCGGCGGCACGACAAGGACGCCATGGCTACGCGATTTTGTCCGTCACGCTTGGCCCCGTCCAGACATTTATTCAGTCAGCCAGAAGTGTGCGAGACTTATGGTCTGGTAGTGCACTGTTGTCTTGGCTGATTTTTCAAGGAATGAGACCCATCCTTGAAAACTTGGGCCCTACGGTATTCGTTTTTCCTGCCCTGCGAGGACATCCAATGATGGATATGTGGTTGAAGAGTGTGTCTGATCTTGCTGATCTGATACCAATGCCATCAAAGTATGCACGCAGGGCACCTTCCTTTCCGAATAGATTTGTAGCCCTTGTACCATATGGCTCCAAAGGTCATACTGCATCCGCATTTGCAAAAGAATGCGAAACATCAATCCGAGCAGGTTGGAAACAAGTATCAAATAGAATCCGCAGTCAGTTGGATGACCAGTTTAATAGCCTCTGCTTTGAATGGGATCAGCATTGGGATGCCCAGATTGAGAGTTTCTTTGACATTAGTACTTCAATTTGTTCAGCACATGAGTTGAGTGATGCAAAAATGGCTAGCCTGATAGGTGGTACTCAAGAATTTAGCCAAGTCTGGAAGGATGCTCATCGTATCCGTGAGATAATAAAATCTATCCCAGATTCAGATCTCCCAAGATACAGGCAGGATCGTGTTGGTGAATGGCAAGCCCAGTTGGAGGTTTCTGCGCGGATAGCTGAAGCTCAGCGAACCATTCGTCATGTTCCCAAGGTACCGGTGACGAAGCCCGCTGGCCCGAAGTGTAGCTTATTGGGGTCCTACGAACAAGTAGGTCCGACTATTCTTCAGGATTCGGCAAACTTTTGGGCTACCGTATGGGAGCGCAATAGCCGACTGCGAAAGCCTGACCGATTTTGTGCAATTTCACTGTGTAAGCGTTTTGCCGCAGAAAATGTGCTTGCTCATGAACTTGCTCTAGATGCGAGTGATTTACGGTTTCCAGATACCGCGACCATTGCCGCGGGAGACTGGTTGAGTGATGCCGGGATTACCCCCGAAAAGTGTAAAAACTGGAATGGACGGTGGATCCACCAACAACGGCCAGATGAAGACGACGAACGCGTACCCCCAAACCTATGGTCACAGATTAAAGATGCGAAAAAAAATAGCAGCCCTCCCTCCTATTATGCGATCATCGTGATGGATGCAGATGATATGGGACTCTGGTTGAGGGGAAAAAAAGCTCCCTTGGTTCGAGAGGTGATCCACGAAAAAGTGTTGAATTACTTTGAAGCTATGGAGATTGACGGCTTAAATACAAAACGCCCGGTAGGACCGGCATTGCATGCATCTATCAGCGAAGCATTGAATCACTTTGCCAGTATTGTTGTCCCTGGAATCGTGAACCGCTTCAATGGGACATTGATCTACTCTGGTGGCGACGATGTACTTGCACTTCTTCCCACTAGCCGAGCGGCTGAGTGTGCAAATGAGTTGCGAAAAGCATTCATAGGAGAAAATAATCGTATGCCCGGCTGGAACGAGATTGATGGGCAGCATTACCTCGCAATGGGGCAAAAGGCCACACTTTCATCAGGCATTGCATTCGTTCATTATAAGGAAGATCTGCGCCTAGCCTTATCGTCTGCACGAAAAGCAGAAAAGCAATCCAAGGATGCTCCTAATAAGAACTGTCTAACTCTGCATTTCATGCGTAGGTCTGGAGATCATCCTACTTGTGTCATACCTTGGTCTCTTGTACCGTGGTTTCAGGAAGCAATTCACATGTTCTCGGGTGGAGTTTCTGATCGTTGGATCTATCATTTACGACGTGAAGAACCTGTATTGTCGGACCCAGAACTTCCTCATGAAGCGATTAAGTCCGAAATCAATCGATTGATTGCGCGATCTGAATTGGATGATGCAACGAAACAAAAGGTCAGAGATTGGTGGTCTCAGTTTTGCGATGAGGATACGATTAACGTAGATCGGTTGAATAGATTTATGCAGCTCTGTTTGGGTGCTTCATTTGTTGCCCGTGGGAATGATGGGTAATTCACTTGAGATTCTCAGGCTTTCGTTGCGTCCCGTTGATACGCTTTTCTTCCGGGATGCTCGCCCATTTGGCCCATCGGGACAAGCAAATTCAGGGTTGCCGATGCCACAGACATTGGCAGGTGCCATTCGCACATTACTACTCGAAGCCCATGGCGTTAATTTGGCGGAGTTCGGTGAATATGTCAAGAAAAGTGGATCATTTGACCAAGCACTCCATGGATTCGGGGAGAGGGTTAGCATGCTTGGCGAGGTTACAGTGAATGGGCCTTGGTTATGTAAAAACGGAGAAGTACTTTTCCCCATCCCCGCAAACCTAAAATTGATTAAGCAAAAGCCCCAATCAGCTACAACGGATCGTATTATTCGTTTGGATCCATTACAAACACCACCACGAGGTTGGCAGTCAAAAGAATCAGGCATGCTTCCGCTTTGGTACCATGGAAGAGAATCAACGAAGCCGTTTCCCGAGTGCTATCTGACTTCAAATGGAATCCGAGCATACCTTGAAGGGGGTGAACCAGAGATCAAAGATGTCATCTATCCAGAGGATTTATACACGATTGATCGTCGAGTAGGGATTGGGATTGATGAAAAACTTAATTCAGTTAAAGAAAGTTTGATTTATACAGCCGGAATGCTGTCACTTAAGTCAGAAGTTTCATTTTGCGCCGAGGTACGGGGAGATAGCCAAATAATTAACCCATTGAACCAATCTGGCTTACTGATGAAATTTGGTGGTGAAGGAAAATGTGTTGAAATTTCAAAGTATACGGGTACAATATGCCCAAATATGGGGGATCGTCATGGTGATGGGAATCTATTGGTTCTAACCACGCCGGCATGGTTTGATGGTTGGAAACCACGCAAGCTCCCATGCATCGCTGCGGCTGTATCAGGGTACGATGGAATTTCTGGTTGGGATTTGGCTTCGAGAGGCCCCAAGCCAAATCGATTTATGGTTCGGGCCGGTTCCGTTTATTTCTTGCCCGGCAATGAGGATTTCTCAGGCGGATTGGTTGAACATGATGATGCTCTCATCGGTTGGGGGCACTACTTAAAAGGTACTTGGAGATATGTCAGATAAAGCAATAATGTTCGTGCATGCCCTTACGGGACTTCATCCAGGAGGTGGAACTGCACTTGGTGTAGTCGATCTGCCAGTGCAACGTGAGCGTCATACGGATTGGCCCATTATTGCGGGGTCATCACTGAAGGGGGTTCTTCGAGCTGAATGTAATACTCGCTCAAATGACCAGCATGATCAAGATCTTGATGTATTAGCGGCCTTTGGTCCAGCTACGATGGCCGATTTGGATTATGCTGGCGCACTGGCGGTTACAGATGCACGTATTTTAGCCTTTCCGGTCCGTTCGCTCATGGGGGTATTTGCATGGATCACTTGCCCAGCAGTACTTGAACGATTCTCACGGGATTGTGGCATCATAGGAGGTTCACAAATGAGCCACATTCCCAAACCTGAGAAAGACAAGGCCATTTGTTCAGCGAATAGTCCTCTACTTGTTACAGAAGACAAGATTATACTTGAAGAGTTTGAGTTTTCGGTTGTCCATGACGATACGAATCTTGAAATGCTGAGTCAAGCTATTGCAGATAAGAATACCCGGGAGAGATTTCAGGATCATCTTGTGGTGTTGCACGATGATGACTTTACGTATTTTGTGCGTAACGCAACGGGAGTTGTTGCTCGAATCGGACTAGACTACGAACAGAAGAGTGTACGCAAGGGTGCACTCTTCTATGAGGAATACCTTCCTGCCGAAACGCTCCTATATGCGCTCGTTCTCTGCAGTCAGAGCCGCCGAAAAGGATACAAACGCTCGCCAGATCAGATCCTGAGATGGCTGAAGGATCAGGAGATTGCGTTCCTGCAGATTGGTGCCGGCGAGACCATAGGCAAAGGCTTCTGCGCGATTCACATTGCTCTCCCAGAAACAGAATTCATATCATGAAAAAGGTAACTCTGGAACAACAGCGGGCTCGTCATGCATGGAGTGTTGTTGCGGAAGCGAGCAAAAGTCAAGCCAAGGATGATTTTGCAAAAGAGGTTAAGCGTCTGCCCATTCGAATTCGTACTGCTGGTCTTGGGCAGGCTCTCCGTTTTGTCTATGCAAAATCTTCCGGGTGCGATGCCAATCGGGATTATCGTAGCCGTCTATTGATTGCGCTTGGCGAGTGGTTGATAGAAAAACGACAACTTATCAAAAGACCAGAAGGTGCAAATGACTGTTCGGCATTACTCTTGGCCATTATTGAAAACGATGCGAATTTGCTTCGACGTGCAACGGAGGAAGTCATGCTTTACTTGCAGTGGTTGACACGTTTCTGTGAAGCTGAAATCAAGGAGAACGACTAGAATGAGTTCGCCTAAACTGATTCCTGCCGGGCCTGTGATTCCCAACCAAACGTATTCTTTGGTAAGGGAGCTGAGCAACCAATCCAAAATGCATGCTGGTTTGGTACTTGATAAGTTCTCGGAATTCCCAAAGGAGGGTTCAGGTGTGCAAGGTAAGATGATGGAATTTCAGCGTAAAGCACTGAATCGGGTTTGTCAGCTTCGCGGTGATGGGAGTTTATTGGAAAGGCTGTATATGCGCCGTAAACAGATGCTTACTGCGCTCGGAGCCCACATAATACCGATGCGAAATCAAGGTGCTTTTACATTGCACTTATCGCACCCTGGAACATGGGAAAATGCAGGGATTGCATTGCATCCGATCTATGGGTTTGTGTACTTGCCTGGCAGTGGATTAAAGGGGTTGGCCCGTGCGTGGGCAGAAACCGTTTGGGCTCCTGCACAATCTGACAAGAAAGCGGCCTGGCATTTAATTGAGGAGGCATTCGGATATACTCCAAATTCTGAAAAGCATAAGATAAAAAATAATGATTCTCGATGGCGACCGAAGGAGATCCCATTACGAGAGGGCTCTGCGGTAGGGCACTTAGTTTTCCACGATGCATGGCCTTCAAATTGGCCACGTCTGGAAGTGGACATCGTTAACAGTCATCACAGTGCTTACTATCAGGGTGAACGGGGAGGAGTTCCTGATGACACCGAGGATCCCAACCCCGTCTATTTTCTCGCTGTCGGAGCAGGGGTGGAGTTCGAGTTTGCAGTTACTGATCGGAGGAGGCAATCGAGCTCCCTGGTTGAGCAAGGAATCCGTTGGCTTCGGGATGCACTGATGGTAGAAGGTGCTGGTGCCAAGACTGCGGCGGGGTATGGTAGGTTTGTGACTGATCAGCCGGTGTCTGTGCTTGAAAGTCCAGCGATTGTTCGGAAGGAGTACGAGTTGGAGTTGATTTCAATGGCATTTTTGGCAGGTGCAAATCAAGCGGAACAGGATTGTGACCTTCGACCCGCTACGCTTCGAGGCCTTCTACGCTGGTGGTGGCGCACTATGCATGCCCATCATGTTGACGTGAAGATACTCCGCCGTTTAGAGGCTGCTATATGGGGAGACACAGAGACTGGCAGTCCTGTTCGTATACATTTGGATAGGGTAAACTCATCTCAGGCGGTTCATTTCGATAAAAACAAATACAATTGGCTTCCCAAGAATCAGGGTAGTGGGCATGGTGGTCAGAGGCAAATTCTTGGCTTATCGTATGCTTCGTACGGTATGGATGAGCGGGATAGAAGACGTGGGTATCTCACCGAAGGAAGCAAATGGGGTATAATTGTGAATACGCGAGATGGATACTACAACGACGGTCAGCATAGGATGCGGCTGACTGCTAGTGTAATCCAACGCCAGGTTGATGCCGCTCTCTGGCTGTTTACACAATTCGGCGGTGCGGGGTCAAAATCACGCAAAGGTTTTGGCTCATTTGCTGATGTCAAGATTGAAGGGATTAGCTCCATTGACGACTGTAAGAAAATTGGGGAAGAGTTACGGCAAGTTTGTTCAGTGAAGTCAAATGGATCTGTTCAATCACCGGCACTGAAAAAAGCCATTGTTCTCAAGGAAATGCCTGCTGGAACTATTTATCCCGAGGTAGCTGTCCATTTTGTTGGTCAGTTGCTTCAGCAATTTGTTGCAAAATTGAAGAAGGAAGGGCGTGACCGGGGGGACCTCGGCATGCCAAGAACTGGAAGCAAATATTCTCTCAATCGACATGCATCTCCTGCGATCTGGAGCTTGTCGCGAGAGCATCAAGGGAAGTTATTGATTCGGATGATTGGATTTCCAAGCAACAAGTTGCCTCGAAGCGAAAAAGTGCTCAGAGATTTACGTGACTTTGCAGGAACGGAGTTAAAGAAGAAAGCAGAGAGTGCGAGTAGGATTCAAAGACCCGGTTCACATGTACGACATGAGCATACAACCGCAGCAGCCCAGCCAAAAAGAAGGTTTCCAAGTCCAAATGACCAGATTGAAGTTCATCTTGTAGCCGAAAAAACTAAGAAGGGCGATTGGAAGGCGAAGCATACGGACAGCGGACTCATCGGAAGTTTTGTTGATCCTTTAAACGCACCTTCCGACGTCAGTGCAGGAGAAAAAGTTGAAGTCACTGTAAACCATGCAAACGAAGCAACAATTGCTTTCAGATGGAAACCTTTGGAAAAGAAAAAAGGCCCGCCAAAGCGGAGGTAATTGTTTAATATGAAAAACATACAACCGCATCAAACTCGAAGAAAAGCTTTAGTCTTAACAGTGGGGACTGGAGATTATAATAACTTGGAGCAGTCGTTACTTCGGCCCTTGTTGACCAGTATTGACGAAGGAAATTGGGATAAAGTCATTCTCCTCCCATCTGCGAAAACGGTAGAGAATGCTGAATCGATCAAGAGCCAAGTGAAAGCCAGGAATGTGGTTTGCATACCTCTGGATAAAGATATAGAAACCGATGCAGACAGATGCTTTGGTCATTTTGACAGTATTCTCGAAAAACTGATTAAGCATGAGGGGTTTGATAAGTCAGAGATTACACTAGATTTTACTCGTGGAACTAAGGCTATGAGTGCCGCACTTCTTATGGCAGGGATTTCATGGGAGATCCCCAGAATTAGATATGTTTCTGGAAAGGAGCGAGACTCGCGTGGCATGGTCATAGCTGGCACGGAAAAAATAGAGGAAACTAATACCCAGTTGGTTAATGCAAGACGACTTCTCAGTCAGGCAGAGCGATTGATGCAGCGAGGCAGTTTTGAAGCTATTTCTCTCTTGCTTCAAGATGACTTACCCAATGCAACTATGGGGTACATAGAAAACATTCGAAGATCATTACAAGGGATTGGTGCTGCAGCAAAAGTATACAGTGCATGGGATCGTTTTGATTATAAGGATGCGATGAACCAGATTGGTAGTTGTCAGCATTTATTTGGTGACAGCTGCTATGAGCCAACGCCTGAAATGCACAACTGGCTTGAAGTCTTAGGAGTTGGGATAAAAAGGCAAGAAGCTAAGGAAGCGGCGAAATATGTCCAAAGATTAGCTTGTGACGTACTAGCCAACGCCGAGCGCCGCTACCGTGATGGATTATTTGAGGATGCTTATGTACGGGGTTACCGCGTTTTGGAACTCATCGGCCAATACTGCCTCTTTGAGAGAGGGTATGATAGTGGGCAATTGCCTTTGAAGGATAGGGAAATCATCCAGTTTGGAGAATATCTCAGGAATAAGGGTTCGTCAGTCTTGGGCAGAAAAACGTCCAACAAGGAATCATTTGCCATAGCAGGTCGACTTCAGGTTGCTCGTTTACTGAAGCATCTAGGCGATCCGAGGGGAAAGCGTCTTATAAAACTCAGTGAGAAAAGAGACAGATTCTTTACAAAAAATCGGAACGAGAGCCTGCTAATTCATGGATTTACAGCAGCTAGTGCCGAGCAGATTAAGGATCTTCGTACTTCAATTGATGATTTAGTAGATTTTCTGCGGGGGGACTTTTCCGAAGCGAGCGAATATCTCACTGTGGCTCGGAGTTTAGATTTTAGCATTGAATAGGGATCGTGCCAACACTGTATATCACAGAACCTGGTGCTACAATACGATTCTCTACTGGGTCTATTGTTGTAACTGTATCCAAAGATCCAGATGGTAGTGGTCCACTACCAACCAAGACTCGGCAAGTGGCTGAAGTAGAGCCGCATCGAATTGAGCTTATTGCAATTGTAGGGCGGGTACATATGACCAGTCATGCGATGCAATTTTGCCTAGAACAGGGAATTCCTGTTGCATGGTTCAAGCGGAATGGTGATTATCTGGGTCGAATGGTACCAGAGCTTTCACGTACAGCAGATCTGCGCATGGCACAGTACTCGGCGGCAACTAATCCAAGTTGTGCACTCACTCTGGCGAAAGAATTCGTGGCTGGCAAAATTCACAATTCAATTTCGGTATTGTCGGCGATTAGATCAAACCGTTCGAATCATCCAGAACTCGGAGCTGCTCTCACTCAATTGAGATCCCATGAGGAGCAGGTACCTAATGTAAGCGAACTCTCATCATTGTTGGGGCATGAAGGGTCATCTGCGCGAACCTATTTCAATGGTTTGAAGGTTGGATTTGATGGACACATTCCTTTTAATGGTCGAGCGCGTCGACCTCCACCAGATCCGGTGAACGCTCTGTTATCATTGGGTTATACCATTTTGACCAATACACTGGCAAGTATAGTTGAGGCACAGAATCTTGATCCTTATGTCGGATTCATGCATCAGCGTAGATCCGGCCGTCCAAGTTTGGCACTGGATTTGGTAGAAGAATTGCGGGCGCCTGTAGTAGATCGTTTTACACTGCGGATGTGTAATCGTAGGCAATTGCGTTTAGAGCATTTTGAGGAAGATTCAGAACGTGGAGGTATTAGGCTTACCCGTAGCGGAATGAGAGTATTCTTCAGGGCATGGGAGGTAATGTTGGATGAGCCATTGCCCGGATTGAGGAGTGGTCTATCTCTTGAGTCATTGATCCGTAATCAAGTAGGTTTTTTGGCTTCACATTTACGGAAAAATAGTGCGTATCGTTCACTTCGTCTTGGTGAGACTTATTCTCAGGAATAAAGCAAATCATGCCGAGATACGCCATTGCATACGACATAAGTAATAATTCCCGCAGGCGTAAAGTATTCAATTACCTCGATTCGATAGGAGATCGCGTCCAGAACAGTGTTTTTGAAATGGTTGTGAGTCAACCCATGTTTGAGAAGTGTCTTAATCAAGTAAAAGAATTGATAGACATATCAGAAGATAGGGTAGTTGTATATTTTCTGTGCAACACATGCGAATCAAAACGTTTGTATCTTGGTGTAAATGACGGAATCCGTGACATTGGTGATGAACAGGTTTTTATTGTTTAGATCATCTAATAGGATTGAATTCGTAACCAGAAAAAGATCTTGGTATAGCCAATGGTTACGAATTGCACAGGGGATATGGATTCAGTGATTTTCGCATGTTCTGTGCGTAGTTTAGATCTAGTAGGCTATTGTACATGGTCTCACTTTCTTGGGTTACGAAAATGTGTTTTTATATCATTCAAAAGCACAATTTTCATGCACTATTATCTGCCCCTGCCAAAGAGGGGATTGGACATAAAAACATCCATAGAAGGTGTTCTGGGCAATTTCTTCTATTTATTTGATGAACTATTTGTATATTAGCACAATTGTTCGGATAGATTGTCAGATGTACAGGGATTCGTTGCCCCAACAATAGACGCCCCGCTTATCAGGGGATTGAAACGGAGTATTGCGGACATTCGGACGCTCGACCAAAGCCTGAACCAACAATAGACGCCCCGCTTATCAGGGGATTGAAACAGAGCCTTCGCGCTAAACGGGAGCAATTTGTGTACCAACCAACAATAGACGCCCCGCTTATCAGGGGATTGAAACTTTGACGAACTTCTGCGTGCTGTCGTAGATGATACAGACCAACAATAGACGCCCCGCTTATCAGGGGATTGAAACCACAGGTCTGTACACGGCTGAAAATTCGGGCATATCACACACCAACAATAGACGCCCCGCTTATCAGGGGATTGAAACGCTAATGCCTTCGCAACCGCCTGAAGGGACTCTTCAGTATCCAACAATAGACGCCCCGCTTATCAGGGGATTGAAACAGGTCTCGCTAGATGCGTATGCATCTATATTGTTGCCGTTTTCACCAACAATAGACGCCCCGCTTATCAGGGGATTGAAACGCAACCTCACTCGATGAATAGAGATCAATATTATTATCATTCCAACAATAGACGCCCCGCTTATCAGGGGATTGAAACAAAATTTGGCTGTTTCACTTGACGCGTAAGCGTCAATACCAACAATAGACGCCCCGCTTATCAGGGGATTGAAACTGATTTAGGCTTGGTAACTTGAATCAAATTTGTCATCCAACAATAGACGCCCCGCTTATCAGGGGATTGAAACGTTCGGGATCTATTGGATGGGATCGTTCCTGAAAAGACCCAACAATAGACGCCCCGCTTATCAGGGGATTGAAACCAAGCCCCACCATTGGGGCGAACTGTAAATCTTCACATCCCCGCCCAACAATAGACGCCCCGCTTATCAGGGGATTGAAACGAACGGAGTGCAAAAATATGGACAACGTGCCGAATCGGAATCCAACAATAGACGCCCCGCTTATCAGGGGATTGAAACTTTTGTCATGGTTTTTGGGGAGTTACCCTAACCCTATGCACCACCCAACAATAGACGCCCCGCTTATCAGGGGATTGAAACCACCTGTGGGTTGGGATGTTGCTACTCTATCTATCTATGCCAACAATAGACGCCCCGCTTATCAGGGGATTGAAACTGTTGCTATTGCTAGAATCTTCATATGCGATCACAGACAATAAACCAACAATAGACGCCCCGCTTATCAGGGGATTGAAACTTGCCCAGAATTCCGCATCACTTTCATCTATTGACATTTCCAACAATAGACGCCCCGCTTATCAGGGGATTGAAACCTGCCGCCTTTTGCCGTCTTAATTTGATTTCCTTCAAGACCCAACAATAGACGCCCCGCTTATCAGGGGATTGAAACCACTGGCCATGTGGAGAGTCAAATACTACGGATAATTTGCCGTCCAACAATAGACGCCCCGCTTATCAGGGGATTGAAACAAGCACCCAAACTCGCCGTTCTATGACGCGATGGTAGCCAACAATAGACGCCCCGCTTATCAGGGGATTGAAACGGATCGATTTCGGAAAATAAATCCCAAACTTGATGGAATATGGCCAACAATAGACGCCCCGCTTATCAGGGGATTGAAACTGAACATCATGCCCCGAGGTTTGCATTGGCATTCGGTCGCCAACAATAGACGCCCCGCTTATCAGGGGATTGAAACCCCTCAAGTGATGACGCCAAAAATAACGAAACTTCTGCACCCAACAATAGACGCCCCGCTTATCAGGGGATTGAAACTGAGAAACAATTATTCTTTCGTTACCCACCCCATTCTCTTTGGCCAACAATAGACGCCCCGCTTATCAGGGGATTGAAACCATAGCCTCGTGCTGTTTGATCAACTGTGCTGCCCGGGCACCCAACAATAGACGCCCCGCTTATCAGGGGATTGAAACTGGGCGACTGAACCGTTTATTCCGCAAAGAATGGCAGTACCCAACAATAGACGCCCCGCTTATCAGGGGATTGAAACATTTACGAAGTTTGTTTTCATTTTTGTATAGGTTTATTTGGCCAACAATAGACGCCCCGCTTATCAGGGGATTGAAACGTCGCCACGTTCAATATGGGACTGCCCTTCCATACCTCAACACCCAACAATAGACGCCCCGCTTATCAGGGGATTGAAACGATGCATGAATAGACAATACACACCGAGAAACATACTAGGATAATCCAACAATAGACGCCCCGCTTATCAGGGGATTGAAACCTGGTGAATCTATTTACTGGGCGATCTCAGCCTTGGTAGCCCAACAATAGACGCCCCGCTTATCACAGGGGATTGAAACTATTGCTCATAACCAGAGCATAACTTCTCATCACTGTGCTCCAAATAAATTAGGAGTATGCCAGTCAGAAGGTGATTCGCTCGCCCTGGGAGGGGGCTAGGATTTGAGCTTCAGGGCAATGCTCGCGGAGATTCTCCTCTAGCCAATGTTTGGCCTCGGTCTCCCCATGGACTAAAATAATGGTTTTGGGATGAAGTTTTTTGGCAAGAGCGATGAGTTCTTGGCGATGAGCATGACCGCTGAAACGGAAACGGTCTACCTCACATCGGATGTACTGCATCCCACGATCAGGAGTAAGTAACATCTCATCTGCTCCACTCTGTACGGCATGGAGAAGCTTTCCCGCAGGCAGATCTTCCTTGCAAAATCCGACAAAAAAGATCGCATGCTTCTCATGTTCAAGAAGCTCAGCCGCGATCTGGTGCGACAGCGTATGTTCAACCATCATTCCGCTGGTCAGAACAAAGATTCCAGGTTGATTAAGAATCTTATTTCGAGCCTTTCGCGTATGTGGAAATCGCCTCTGGTCAACCGAATACACCTCGAAATCAGGATCTATCCGGGGAGTGGACAAGCGGTAATCATCATAGATCCGTGATATTTCGCGGAGGCCGCCAGCCGTATAGATTGGAGTTTCTGGATTGATGAGTTTTTGCATCTTGAAACGCCCAAGGAGGCAGAGTATTTCCTGTGCACGGCCTAACATGAAGACGGGCAGGAGTACGGTTCCGCCACGGTTTAAGACCGACGCAAGGCGATGAGCAAAACGGATCTCTTCTTCAGACCGGATCGTGGTTTCCGCCACTGGATCCGCCCCCAAGGTGGATTCCATGATCAGTACATCCACGGGCTCAGTGGGGTAGGAAGCTCCAGGAATAATCGTCTGCGCTTCCGAGCGGGTATCGCTCGTGTAATAGATTCGGCGATGATCGGGGGTAGAGAGTAATACCCCTGCAGATCCCAGTAAATGACCGGAGTAGTAGAGCTTGGCTCTCAGACGATCTTCTCCCAGATCAATCCACTGATCATATTCATGAGCACGAAGCACATCAAAAACGTCCTCCAGATCATCTTCGTCAAATAGTTCACGGAACGGAGAAGATCCCTCATCAAATCTCCGCCTCTGTAGTCTGGCAGAAGCGTACAGCATGAAGGTGGTTAAGGTTCTTGTAGCAGGCGTCAGATGTAGCGAAGCTGAAGGCCATTTTGCACATAAGCTCGGGATACTGCCAATGTGGTCGTGATGTGCATGGGTGATGAACACATGGTCGACATTCTGATGATCTATGGAAGAAAAATCAGGCAGAGAGGCAGGACCTTCTTCATTCGGATCTGCACCCGCATCCAAGATAACCCCGCTACCATTGATTCCAAGGTAGTGGCAGCTTGCGCCGATATCGTTGGCCCTGCCAAGCGAAATAAAATCCATACCGAAGCTCAGTCAGACTGGCGTTGCTTGAAGGTCTCCCAGTCACTCATGAACTTGGCAAGACCAATATCAGTGAGGGGGTGGGCAAGGAGTTTCTTGATGACTCCCAGCGGCATGGTTGCTACATGGGCGCCCAAGAGTGCAGATTGGACGACATGAATCGGATGACGGATGGAGGCAGCAAGTACCTCGGTCGTATACCCAAAATTATTGTAGATCTCAATGATTTCCTGCAGGAGCGTCATGCCATCAGTGGAAATATCATCTAGGCGTCCGAGAAAAGGGCTAATGTAGGTAGCACCTGCTTTTGCGGCCAAGAGTGCCTGGGTGGAGGAAAAGCATAAAGTGCAGTTTGACCGGATCCCCTCCTGAGTGAGTGCATTGATGGCCTTGATGCCATCGAGAATCAGAGGAACTTTGACCACGACGTTATCACGGATTGCGGCAAGCTTCCGGCCCTGTTCCATGATCCCGTCAAAATCAACAGCGGTAACTTCAGCAGAAACATCTCCTGGCACCAGGTCACAAATCTTTGCAATGTGCTCATGAAAATCTAGAGGTTTCCCCTCGCGCTCCGCAGCGATCTTCATGAGAGAGGGGTTTGTGGTAACTCCGTCGAGGACCCCCATTTCTCCAGCTTCCTGAATTTCGTCTAGATCTGCAGTATCAATAAAGAATTTCATGGGACCAAAAGTTCGTATAGCTATGATACCGCTGATTGAAGAGTTTGATCGGTTGCTTTGATGACGATCAGGGTACGGTCGTCGCTGAGCACTTCTACAGGGCCTGTGAATTGTTGGATGTCACTTTGAATTAATTGAGTAAGATCTTCGGCAGATCGATCACGGTTGGGCAAGATCAAGTTCATCAGCCGCTCCTCTGTATATTCATCCATGGCTTTTCCCATAGCTTCCGTTACTCCATCAGTATACATGATCATTAGATCCCCTGATTCAAGGGCAATATGCCCTGATTTGTAGGAGATATTCGGAATGGTGCCAAGGAGTGGCCCTCCCTCAGAGAGGCGTTCGACCTGTCCATTCGTGCGGATCAAAAAAGGGGGTTCGTGACCTGCATTTACATATGCTAAAGATCGATCTGCGTAGTAGATCGCTGCAAAAGCAGTAATAAATATATCCGGGTCTGTATTTTCATAAAGCATGCGATTGGTGTGCTCGATGGCTTCCTCAAGAGTCAGTTGCATTGGTAGCATCACATGGGTGCATGCGTGAATGCTCGACATCAATAGGGCCGCAGGAACGCCTTTCCCGGTCACGTCCGCGATCATGAAGAGAACGCGGTCCTTATTCAAGAGGGCGACATCAAAATAGTCTCCCCCAACTTCTCGGCTTGAAAGTGCGAGGGTAGAAATTTCAA
The DNA here is from genome assembly GCA_965215475.1 of Rhodothermales bacterium. Classification (GTDB taxonomy): domain Bacteria; phylum Bacteroidota; class Rhodothermia; order Rhodothermales; family Bin80; genus Bin80. Next base: position 1,979,769 of record OZ244061.1, on the reverse strand, counting down.
CTCCAGGGACGTCAGGAATTTTAGCAGGCAGAAGGCGGCGCTGGATCGTGCGTGCCATTCGAAGCTCTTCCTCTAGTTGCTGTTTGGCAATCCGCTCCTCAATAAGTTCCGCATTTTGGATTGCGGTGACCGCTAAGCTGCCAAGGGCATAGAGAAATTCAATATCCTTACGGTCATAGGGGGTTTCGTTCATCTTCGTCCCAAGGCAGAGCACCCCGTGCACAGCTCCTTGTTGCCGGATGGGCAGGGCAATCGCAATCCCACTTTGATCCAAGAGATCCCCCGCCTCTGCACGGACAAGATCGTGAATGCCATCCAGGAATTTCGTAGCAAGATCTTGTGTTGTGATCTGCTTTCCCGAGACAAGCTCGAAAGTGCCGTCCGGTCGTCTCAGGTAAAATAAGTGGCCGCGTACCACCATGTGCCCCAATAGGGCGAACGAGAAAATTTTCAGTACATGAGAGCGATCCACCGTCGCATTAAACTCTTTTGACAGTTCAAAGAGGGTATTGAGCTGCTGCACAGTGCTATCTAAATCCAGATTGGCTCTACGCAATTCTTCCAAGATCAGCGAATTGTGAACCGCTGCTGAAGCCATATTTACGAGCGACTGCACAAACTGGAGCTCTTCTACCTGAAAGGATGCTCCTGTAATTTTACTTCCAAGTGCAATGGCACCGATATGAGACTGGTCCCCCCGGACGGGCAGGAGCAGATGAATCCCTAGAGAACGAAGAGGAGTGGGCAACTCTTGATCCGCAATCAGAGTTTCGGAAATCAGCGGAGGCAGCTCAAGGTGAGATCCTTCTTCAACATGAGGAATGCCCTTAACGGCAATTACGCGCCAGTGCTCTTGGTCAGGATTATACAGAAGTGCAATGCCACGTGGGACGAGTAGTTTTCCCATGGCCGTTAAGAGTAAGTTACTGAGCACCGAATAGAGCTCCAGAGAACTGGTCAGCACTTGGCTGGTCTGGAAGAGTGCTAGCAAATCATGCCGCTGTATGCGCTCCGCCTTTAGGGAAGCCTCCTGCATGTATCTCAAATCAAAGGGTAAGAGATTCCCCCGGCTTTAATATCCGAGTGTCATATCCAACGTCACTCATGAGTCTCTGCCATTTCTCTGTATCTGCCTTGATTGGAGGGAATGTGTCATAATGGATGGGAATCGTGAGTTTAGGTTCAACCAACCGTGCAGCTTGCGTCGCACCCTCAATCCCCATAGTAAATAGATCTCCAATGGGAAAAAGGGCAAGATCAATCGTTTGTTGATTGCCGATCCAAGTCATTTCCAGGAAAGGAGCTGTATCACCGGCATTGTAGAGGTTAAGATCTTCTGCCTTAAGGAGGTATCCGTTGGGGTGGCCTCCGTAGGTTCCATCCGGGAAAGAAGAGGAATGTCGTGCATGCGTCTGAGTCAAGACGCCCCATTGAAATTGAAAGGATCCTCCAGTATTCATGGACTGCACGTTCTCGTGTCCATTTTTCTTGACGTATTCCGTGATCTCGTGGTTTGCAACCACCAGTGCATTACACTGTCTTGCAATCTCCATGGTGTCGCCCCAGTGATCTCCGTGCGCGTGCGTCAGAATGATTACATCTGGGGAGTGTGCATCAACAGAGGTTACCGCTTCTGCCAAGGAATTTCCTGTGATGAACGGATCAAAGAGCAGAGTCGCTCCACCCGTTTTGATTTGTACAACCGAGTGCCCAAAGTAGGTAAGTTGCATGGGGGTTATTTGGTTAATAAAAGTTGCCTTGTATGTACGGTTCCATCCAAACCTTGGAGGCGCGCGAAGTAGGTTCCACTGGGTAATTCAGTTCCATCCCAGATGGCCTCAAATTTTCCGACCTCATGATATTGGTCAACCAAAACCGTGATGACATGGCCGGATAGATTAATGATCGAGAGTCGCAGATGCTGAGGCTCTCGGACTTCATAAGTAATGGAGGTCCGAGGATTGAAAGGATTGGGATAGTTTCCCAGAATTTCAATTTCAGAAGGGATCGCTTCGACGCCTAGTCCAAGTTTAATGGTTCCGACAACCGTGGGGGTTTGTCCTTGGGTTTGTTGTAAAAGTCGATAGAAAACGACACGGTCTGGAGCTTTCATATCTGTGTAAGACCAGTGAGCTGACTCAAAGGATCGGTTGATGAGGGCGATTTCTTCAAAAGAGATCCCATCTTCGGATCGCTCAACCAGGAATGCTTCAGAACGGGGGTCTTTATTTTCCCAGGTGAGCATCACTCCCTGATCCAATACAATCCCACTAAATCCGCGGATGGGAGGATCGAAGATAGGCCCCCCAGGAGTACGATACGTAACGGCATTGCGTTCTTGAAAATATCGGAAGCTTTTGGGGGATTCAAAGTCAAGTACGATCGTTTCCTCCGAAGTGGAAGTTTGCTGCATCGTGGAACGAATCTGTTTTTCCGTGCGCGCAGTGGGCCATATAGATAAGTCGTCCACTTCCCCTACCAGATTGCCCTCTTTCGAGAAAAGATGTCCCCCTAATGCGAGCGGATAGGTTGTCCCCATGTGAGTACTGGTAGGGTCAAAAAGAGAATCGGAGACATGGCCATCCAGAAGAAGTTTTGTCCAGTGGGTTTCCGCATCATGTATCAAAGCAACGTGATGCCAGATGCCATCCGCCACCGGAGAGTCAGAGGCCAAAGAGACATGATGACCACCCGTATTACGATAGTATCTCATTCGTCCCCGAGAGTCGATGACAAGCTCAATAGGATAGAGGCTCATTTCTGATCCGTCCCATGCAGATAAGACGACCGCATTGAATGAGATCGTTCGTATCCAGAACTCTAGGGTATGACTGTCATGTAACATTTCCAGCCATTGAGGATGTATATGCAAGGGAGGTGTATTTTTCTCTAAGGCTAGGGTATATCCAGATTCACTGCCATGCAGAGGGCGTAATTCGCCTCGGCGAAAGGTCCCTTGATGCTCTATATAGGTAGTTCCGATCTTGATAGCAGAGGCGATGGAGATTCTGTAATCCTGGGAGATACTGTTTTGGTCAGTGCGTACCTGCAGAACAAGATCAAAGGCTCCACGAACTGGTTCGGTGGAGGACAAATGCAGTTGCCCTCCTGGAAGTGCAACTGCATCTAGTTCTACGGAGCGATAGGCCTGACGAATCGCGGTTGCAGAGAGCAATTCCCACTCGGAAGGCAGGGAGATGATAAATCCTTCACTTAAGTGGGCTGCATTCCACTGCGTAAAAAGATTTATGGTCGTTCCAGGTTCATAGGTAGCTGGAAACCATGTATCACGCTCTTGTGCACCAAAGCTGTCTACTTGAGGAAGGACCCAGAGAAGCGACAGCATAGCGTATACATACCGGGGCATAGTTTTAATGGCACTTAATCCCCGACGGATATATCGGGGGAGGATTAAGATAAGAAGGAAACAACCTTTCTGCAACGGGAGCTATTCCCAGCTAGCAGCATTCAGCAAAGTAATATCGGGGATATCCGATCCAATGTAATCTTCAGAATCGGGATCTTGAAGCCGATATATGGCAACTCTCCCCGTGTCGTTGAGGGCATACCCAAAAACATTTCCGGTACGAGGGGAGTAGATAAGAGAGTCTAATAGGATTTCTGAATCGAAAACATTTAGAAGATCCGCTGAAATGAGAGAGTCCGATTGGAGCCAAAGAACAAGGGAATCCAGAGATGACGGAAAACGATCCTCCCCACGCTCATAGTGCGTCAAACCCGTTCGGACATGAATCATCTGCTGACGTGTCAATTCAGTCAGGGCCTGCTCGCGCTCAATTGCCTCCCAAGGCTCTGTAATTGAACGATATAGCCATATCCCAAGAACTAGGATAAGAACAGCCATTACGGCCTGTATAGCAATTTTAACGTTGTGATTGACCATTATCACAGAGTAGCTGTTTAAAAATACTGAATTTATGTCAAGATATAGAAAGAGGCACGAACACCAAACCAAGTATAACTCCCTGTGGAGAGTTTTGTTGAGTGCACCAAATGTAACCACATCAACCAGCTAATCGGTACATTGGATAACCATTACCCGCCTTCTGTTGTTTAACATAAGTTAAGAGACAAATAGATCAATGCCAAATCTACTGATCAATATTGATCATGTAGCTTCCTTGCGAAATGCTCGTCGTGAACGATTCCCGAATCCTGTAGAGGCGGCACGTTTATGCGAAGCATCCGGTGCAGACGGGATTGTATTTCATTTGAGGGAAGATCGTCGACACATTAATGACCAAGATGTAACCAGGCTTAAACAAGCTGTACAGGGGAAACTGGATTTTGAGCTTTCAACCAACGAAGAAATCGTGGAGATCTGCTGCCGGACATGTCCAGATTTGGCGACACTGGTTCCGGAGCGCCGGGAAGAAGTCACAACAGAGGGAGGATTAGATGTAATCCGCCATCAAGCCAACCTGAAAGTGATCGTGGATCGATTGAAGAAGGCAGGAATTGGAGAAGTTGCATTGTTTGTCGACCCGGACCTAGATCAAATTCGGGCTGTGCAAGACACAGGTGCCACTACGATTGAGTTGCATACGGGAGATTATGCGAATGCCCGGTCAGGTGAGGGGCAAATGCATGAGGTGGCGCGCATTGCAAAGGCGGCAGAATTTGCATATGAGAGAGGGTTCATCGTACATGCAGGTCATGGCCTTGATTATGAGAACTATCACCTATTTTCCCACTCGGTTCCACATATCAGTGAAGTATCAATTGGTTTTTCTGTTATTGCACGGGCAATCTTCGTTGGGCTTGGCGTTGCCGTAACGGAAATGGCTCGATTGGTCAAGATACAGGATGCATCCTGAAAGCTTCAAGAATGGCTACGTTGCCCTAATTGGCAAACCGAACGTTGGCAAAAGCACACTGCTGAATGCCCTCATGGGGCAAAAACTCTCCATTGTTACTCCCAAAGCGCAAACGACTCGCCATCGGGTACTGGGGATTCTGACAGAAGAAAACACCCAGATTATTTTTCTGGACACTCCAGGTATAATGCGACCCCACACGAGACTTGATCAGTCCATGATGCGCAGCGTGCGGGATTCGGTCGCCGATGCAGATCTGATTGTCTTCATGGTAGATGCTCGAGCGGAGGAGCCGGATTTGAAGGGGTTGAAGACGATCTCTGACCGACCCGCTATCTTGGCGTTAAATAAAACAGATCTGATCAAGCAGGATCAGCTGCTTCCGATGGCGGATGCATACACAAATCTACATCCGTTCAGGGCGGTAATTCCGATCAGTGCCTTGAAGGAAACCAATCTAGGTGCTCTTATGAAGGAAATCCGGAACTGCCTTCCCTCGGGTCCAGCTCTGTATCCGGCTGAAATGATCAGTGAGCATCCTGAACGGTTTTTTGTCGCAGAAATTATTCGAGAGAAGGTGTTTGAGCAATTTCACCAAGAGATCCCATATTCGTCTACCGTAGTTATTTCCAATTTTGTAGAGCGTGATGGGGCAAAAGACTTGATTGAAGCAGATATAATTGTAGAGCGTCCGAGTCAAAAGGGGATTCTGATTGGATCGAAGGCGCATGCACTCAAGGCGGTTGGGGTGAGGGCACGCCAAGATATTGAGCAGTTCTTAGAGAGAGAGGTATATCTGAAGCTCTTTGTCCGTGTACGTAAGGGTTGGCGTAATCAGGGCAAATTCCTGCGGTCCTTCGGTTACAAATAGCCTACTCGAAGTCCTTGCTGCACTGCTTGGACATGTGATGACGGAATTTCTGTGATCGTGTGTCTGTTGAAGGTGCGCCGTGGGGGATAATTGCGGCGGAGTTGACGGAATGTGTTTGCGATGTGTTGCGGGGGTACATGCAGAATTTTTCGCATTCGAGCATCGTCGAGAGTGATGTCGTACAACTGCTTTGCGAGGCGCTCCAGCCAGCTGGACTCTGGTTCAGGGTCGAGTGAAAGAGGCGTCGGTAAATGTTCCTCCAATAAACGTTCGTAATCCCATTCGCCTTGAAGCTGAAAATGCCGAAGAACGGCTTTGTAGAGCATGATGGTCCCTTGCAGTTTTGCGTCGACCGAATGACCTGCGATATGCGGGGTCGCAAGCGTAACTTTTCGAAGTAATTCCAGATCTGGAACAGGTTCATTTTCCCATACATCAAGAACAGCCGCATCAATCTTTCCTGACTTCAGGGCTCGCTTCAGAGCCTGGTTATCAACCACGTTGCCTCGGGAAGTATTCACCACCCAAGCCCCCGGTTTCATGGATTGAAGTTCAGCATCTCCGATGAGGTGATAAGTCTCGGGGGATTTGGGCACATGCAGAGTGAGAATGTCAGATTGGGTCAGAATGGTATCCAGATCCACAAATCCCTGCTGCCCTTTTTTTTCGAGTGGCGGGTCATTTTTTAAAATCCGAAGGCCAAAATACGGAGCTCGTGCCCCGAGGCGTCCACCAATATTTCCATATCCGATGATCCCTAGTGTAAGATCTGTGAGCGTGCGCATCTTCAAAGCACTCAACCGTAGAAGTGCAGCAAGAACATACTCCACGACAGAATCTGCATTCGAGCCAGGTGAATGTACGAATGCAATTCCTCGCTTTCTTAGATAGGATGGATCCACATGGTCAAATCCTGCGGTTGCCGACCCCACAAAGGTAACGTGGCTCTGTTTTAGGAGATCTTCATGGACCTGGGTTACGCTCCTGACCAGAAGCACATCGGCTCCTATACAGACATCTGGAGTGATGGATTCCGCATCCAGCACATGCACATTTCCTACAGAGGAGAAAGCCTCCTCTACACATGGAATATTTACATCCGCTACAATGGACAACATGTATCCTTTTTGCTTGAGTTACGTACTATGCGGCCTGAATGTGTAATGTCCTTCCCCAAGATCGTTTTTTCTCCTTGACATGAATCAAGTTGTTATGTGTATAAGGAAAAAATATTACTGGAGTGCTTTCTCAGGTTTCTTTTTGGCACTTCTTATACCTGCAATGATCGTATTTGCGCCTCCACTTGGCAGCAAATACCAGTCCGTACAATCTCCTCCTGTCCTTTCTGTCCCCTCTTACGAGGAAACATATTATGCTTTTCAGAATCCATGGGGCGTTGCTCCTGTCCATGTGGGCAACATTGATGGAGAGACCTTATGGCTGGCGCGTGCCATGTTTTCAGAGAGTAAGAGGCATGATGAGCAGGAATTAATAGGCTGGACGGTCCGAAACCGACTTGAAGGGAAGCATCGTGGGTGTACATCCTATCAGGAGTGCATACTGGATCCATTTCAGTTCAGTGCTTTTCTTCCAGGGCAGCCGAAGTACGGCTATTATGTAAGCTTATCAGAGACTTCGGAAGTGGCGGGTTGGCAGAGAACATTGGCACTGGCCTATTATATTCGCCATGCCGATGGAGGTCTTCGCCCGTTTAGTCGCAATGTTCGCCATTTTTACAGCCAGCAATCCATGCTGGATCCAGATCTTCCTCCGGACTGGGTAGCGGATTTTACCCCGATCATACCCCAGCGAAGAATTCAACTCGATGAGCATCGATTTCGCTTCTATTCAGGAGTGAAATAAAAGAGAGTAACGTCCTACTGCTCTACTCTGCTGGGATCGTGTATCATTAATTCCTGTACAGGAGTGTCAAGAATTGGATCGACGCAACCTGGAAGACAGCTCCACAGCGAAACGATACCGCCAGACCACTACCCAAAACTCAAGATCATCGGGTCAATTGAAAAATCTCCGAGGATCAAGTTATTTTCTCATCAGTGCTAAAGACCAACGGATAGGCGAAGCATGGCCATGTTGAGTTTCTGGGGATCACCGACCTGAAGAGAAATAAATTGAAGAATAATCTCATTCTCAACAAACTGGGTCAGTCCAAATACATATGCAATTTCAGGGTACAGGTTAACTGGACCCAAGTCAATCACGAGTCCCCCTCCGATTTCGCCCGCGTAAGAGAGTGCTCTCAGGTCATTGCTTAACTCCTGTTCCGTGTTGGTCGGCATCCGAAATACCGGACCCGCAAAAACATACGGACTCACTACACGCGAAGGCAAACCCAGACGAAACACAAGGTATAGCTCAATCAGAGAGACATCAAAATTTTCGCGAAGTCTAGGGTTGTTGTCCCGGAGCCCCTCAAATAATTTTCCAGCTGCCATATATCTCCCGCCTGCTCGTAACGCGGCGACTGGGCCGAGAGGGAGTTCAATCCATACTCCCACATGCCATCCGGTTTGACTCTGAAATTTGGTTTCGATTTCGTTAAGGCTAATATCTTCAAGCCGTTGAAAATTGCCTCCAGCGGTTACGCCAAAGGTTTGAGCGGATGCGTTAGAGGTCAATACGGAGACAGCAAAAACAAAGAGGATAAGGCGATTCATGTTTTTTTCTTAAGATTAGGACTGCAACCTTGTATGAACTGTACTGGTTTCCTACAGAACTAATGAATTTACCATGCGAATAGGGATTACCTGTTATCCTGTTTACGGGGGAAGTGGAGTCGTAGCCACTGAATTGGGGAGAGCACTTGCGATCCGTGGACATCAAATTCACTTCATCGCGTACTCCCTACCCTTTCGATTGAGTCAGGTCACGGAGAACATTTATTTTCACGAAGTGAGTGTAAATCGTTACCCTCTGTTTGATTTTCCGCCCTATGCCCTTTCTCTGACGAGTAAGATGGTGGATGTCGCAAAGTATGAAGCACTGGACTTGCTTCATGTGCATTATGCGATTCCACATGCAACCAGTGCCGTTCTAGCACGTGATATATTAGAAAAGGAATCTCGTTCACTTCCTGTGGTTACAACGTTGCATGGAACGGATATTACGATTGTAGGACAGGATGCGTCGTACAGCCCTGTGGTCAACTATTCAATTAATGCTTCGGACGGTGTGACCGCCGTCTCCAAATTTTTACAACAGGAAACCTATGACTCGTTTGACATAGAGGTTCCCATCAAGGTCATCCCAAATTTTATTGATACGAAGCATTTTCGGAGATTAGAGAACAAACATTTCAGATCAGCAATCTGTGAATCAAAGCAGAAGGTGGTTGTGCATGTGTCGAATTTTCGGCGCATCAAAAACGTTTCCCATGTTGTAGAGGTCTTTCACAAGATTCTTCAGAAAGGGATTGTTGCAAAACTTCTTTTGGTTGGAGATGGACCGGATCGCTCCAATGTGGAACAACTCACACGTGATCTTGGAATTCAGCAAGAAGTAAGGTTTCTTGGGAAACAGGATCCGGTACAGGAGATATTATCCATTGCCGATTTGTTTTTACTGACCAGCGGGTCTGAGTCTTTTGGTCTTGCTCCGCTGGAGGCGATGGCTTGTGGCGTACCGGTGGTATGTAGTGATGTTGGCGGGTTACCGGAACTTGTTAGGGGGAGCGAGGCCGGATTTTTGTGCCCCTTGGGGGATATTCATGCGTTCTCTGAGGCGTGTGTGAAGATCTTGACCGATGATTCATTGCATGCAGAGATGGCAAAACATGCTCGGGAATATGTGGTTCGACATTATGATACACATGCAATCATTGGGCAGTATGAAGAGTACTATGAAGAGGTGATTGCAAGAGTATCTACGTGAAAACAGAGCACCATCTGTTACAGCATGAATCGGGAATCAAGATTTATGCACACAGGAAAGAGCCGATTCACGTTCATCCCTGGGGAAGGATTCGGTCATAGGTGACAAAGGAAAACCCATCTCTAGAATCTTCTTGGCTGAGGTAGAATTCGCTTCCGACCAAATGCTCGTAAGCCGGAAAAAAGGTATCTCCTTCGTAAGCTCCATCAATAAGAGTCAATTCAAGGCGATCCGCTACGTTCAGACCCTCTTGATATACGTTCTCCCCGCCCGCAATAAAAACTTTCTCTACGGTCTTCACGCGTTCCAGTGCAGATCCTAGCGAGGGGCAAAGTTCAATCTCTGGATGAATTGCAGAATCGGGATTTCTGGTCAGTGCAAGAGTAGGTCTTCCTGGTAATGGTTTGCCGAAGTCACGTATAAGCCCCTCACACGTCGTACGTCCCATGATCATGGGAAAACCATACGTCAGTCGCTTGAAACGCTGCATATCTTCTGGTATATGCCAGGGAAGACGCGTTTCACGGCCGATGCACCGGTTTTCTCGGGCCAGTGCAGCGATGACGATGATCATAGGACGTCTTACATGCTTTCCCAATACTCTTCTGGCATATCTTCGGCTAAACTCAGAGCACCCTCAGCACCAATAAACAGAGGGTCCTGAATAGGAGTGATGGTAAAGTGCCCATAGTCATCCAATGCGGCGGTGATTGCTTTTGCCAAGCCATGGATTTGGCTTCCACCACCAGCTAAATAGATATTATTTCGCACCCGCTCCTGAAGCATAGGTTCGTATCCACTTAATAAATCGATGAGTGTTTCTGCAATCGGAGGCACAAGCGAGTCACAGGCTCGGTGGACTTCCTGGGTAATGTCGTGGACTTCGAATTTTCCAGCAATGGGGATTTTGACTCCAAACTGATTCGATGCCTCGGACACGCTCCCATACTTTTCTTTGATTTCCCGAACAAATGTTTCACTCAGGGGGGTATTGGGGAAACGTTCGGAGAGCAGGGAAAAGAGCTGCTGATCTATATGATCCCCCGCGGTACGTAGTGAGCGCTGATCTTCCTCACTAGGCATGGTGCCATGCATAATACAAAAGTCGATCGTACCCGCACCGATATCAATAATGCAGGTATTGTTGAGAGCTCCCAGTTTATAGGCGACCGCGAAGGGTTCCGATACGAGCATCAGGGTATCTGCCCATTCTCCCACCGAGTTACGTATGGCAAGTTTATTGATACGCAAAGCTTCTGCTGGAATGCCAACCGCGGCATAAATTTTCTGTCCTTCTTTCGGCTGAGCAAGTTCAATCAAGTGGCTAATCAACTCGCGGACTGCTTTTTCGTCCGTGGTGGTTCCATCTCGGATGACTCCGTACTCCAAGGGGCGAACCAAGTTAACCGAATTACGATGTTGAATCGCATCTAGACCAACAAGAACATCCCGCTTGAGCATTTTACGGGCCACAAAATCACGGGGCCAGCCGACATAACTGTGGACCCATCTCCGCCGACCGCTACTGGTTACAATCGCACTTCGTGATGTTCCAAGATCAATTCCGATACGCAGAATTTCGTTTGATGAATCAGAGGTAACTGACATGCCTAATCGAATAACTTTGAGTTTGAGATCTTTTCCTGTGTGGTAATATACGAGAGAATTCCAGACTCAAGGCCGAGAGCCAACTGCTTGCGATATTCTATATCTATGAGATTTTGCTCTTCTTCAGGCATAGAGATCGCGCTGACTTCTGCCAGTACAGCAGGTACACCTGAATTCATCAGTACGACAAAGGGGCCGGAACGTGTCCCCCAATCCGCAAGATTTGGATTGAGTTGTATCATCCTTGAAGTCATTGCACGTTGAATATGGGATGCTAGTCGGCGGCTATCTTCCCTCTTCACGGTCTGTCCAATCGTATCTAAGCTTTTTTGCCATTCTCCTATACTATAACCGGAATTAAAATTTTCCTGTTCGGCGATCGCTTCTACCCGAGCGTCCCCGCGTGGGCTAAAATAGAAGGTTTCGATCATAGCCACTGTATCTACGGGAAGAGCATTGACATGGATCGAAACAAAAAGATCTGCTTGGTTTTGCTGTGCAATTTCATTTCTACGCTTTAGGCTTACACTGATATCCTTCCGTCGTGTGAGAACAACATTGAATCCATGAGCTCTCAATTTTTTTTCCAGGCGTAGGGCGAGATCAAGTGTAATCGTCTTTTCCGTTAAACCGGCTTGACCAACTGCCCCGGGGTCATGTCCTCCATGTCCAGGATCAAGTACAATCGTTCGAATACTCAGGCCATAGATCCGAGATAGTGTTGGGTTCTCGAGGGGTGGATCCTCCTCTAGAATTTCGTTGAGAGATGTCTGGACCTGTTCTTCAGGAGACAGGAGCACTTCGATGGAACTGGTTGGATTGGAAGTGGATTCTCTTTCTGGGCTACCCAGGAAAAATCCAATCACCAGTGCGATTAACAGAATCATGCCGGTGGATTTTGCCTTTTTCTTCGACACAGAAATGTCTCTCCCAAGAAATCTTTGGTTTTCCTCATAGACATCTTGGAGTATGTCTTTCCGGCGTTGGTTTGGTTTCCGTGACATGATTAACAGACTTCTTCAAGGATCATCAGACCGCGACGGGGGCTTTGATTGGTGGATGATGGCGATACCCTCGGAGAGAAAAGTCATCGTAAATATACTCAAACAGCGACTCTGGCTTTCTGGAAATCTCTAAGGTAGGCAGTGGATAAGGTTTACGTCGCACCTGTGTTCTTACCTGATCAAGATGGTTCAGATAAATATGGGCATCTCCAATCGTATAGATCAAATCTCCTGGTTCAAGATTGACCTGGTGTGCAACCAGGTGCGTCAGCAGAGCATACTGGGCAATGTTGAAGGGAGCCCCCAGAAAAAGATCGTTCGAGCGAATATAAAGCTGACAGGACAGTTTATGTTCAACAACGGAAAATTGAAAAAACATGTGGCAGGGTGGAAGTGCCATCTGATGCAGCTCGTTCGGGTTCCATGCGCTCACAATATGTCGGCGGCTCCATGGCTTCTGTTTAAGAGAGTCAAGGACAGAGATCATCTGATCTACCCCGGAAAAAGAACGCCATTGTTTGCCGTATACCGGTCCCAAGTCTCCCCATTTTTGTGCAAAGCCATCCTGATTTCGGATCAGCTCCTCAAACTCATTTTGGTAGGCCGTCCAGGCCTCTGAGTCATAGGGGGGGAGGTCAAGATTTTGAGATTGCAGATAGTTTTTGAGAGGCCATGCCGTCCAAATAGAAATTCCCTGATCCACCAGTGGTTTGATGTTCGTAGAGCCCGACAAGAACCATAAAAGCTCACATGCCAAGCCGCGAAACCAGACCCGCTTGGTGGTGCAGATTGGAAATCCCTCTTGAAGTGGAAACCGCATTTGGTACCCAAAAACACTTATTGTCCCAGTTCCTGTACGGTCACGACGTTCCTGGCCGTGATTCAGAACATGGTGCAATAGATCCACATAGGTGCGCATAAAAGAAACGCTTGATACGTACTACGTTGTACATTCAAAAGGCAAGGTCGCTCCGGGAATTCGATACAAAAAATTTCCGAATCCATAGCCTTTTCCTGGATCAAGGAAATGTAAGATATTTCCGTGACTATTGTACATATTGGATGGATTCGTTTTAAGAATAGATCCATGCGATATGCCTCTGCATAACCAAAAAAGGGAACTTGATTCACGTTGACGTGCATAATCCTAGTTGAGCCGTAACCAAAGTCTTTAAATCACATAAAATGGATCCGAATTTACATCAAAAACAAGGTATCACACATCTAAATAAAGTTTTACAGTATGCTCCGATGGTAGCAACGGGTAACGAAGCTGTGGTACACTTAACCCCCGAAGATTGGTACGTGGTTGCCGACACGCTTTTTCAGATGAATACTCCGAAAGAGTTCTTGCCTGAGAGTATTAACGCGTTTCGACTGCGTGAGGATCACAAGGCCATCGAGCTGGATACGGATGAGCTTCAAATCAGGATTGAGATGTTTTAAATGTTGTAGATTCAAAGCAGGTCCTTTTGTATCGAGCGTACGATGTGTAGATGAAATCGAATAAAATTCTATTGGTTGGCACACTGGATACGAAAGGGATTGAGTACGCCTTTGCACGCGAGCTCTTTGAGGCCGAAGGATTTTCGTGTATCGTGATGGATGTCGGAGTCATGGGCGAGCCACAGTGTGCGCCCGATATCTCGGCAGGTTGTGTCGCCAGAGCTGGGGGAAGTAGCCTTTTAACATTGAGGAAAACAGGAAGTCGTAGTCATGCACTGGATGTCCTCATAGAGGGGGCTGTAGAACTCACAAAAAAAGCATCCCCACAATTGGCAGGGGTGTTGGCGCTGGGAGGATCAGGTGGAACTGCAGTCGGGACAGCAGTCATGCGGTCTTTGCCAATTGGATTCCCCAAAGTAATGCTCTCTACACTCGCTTCCGGAAATATTGCCCCCTATATCGGTGAGAGTGACATTGCCATGATGTACTCGGTCGTGGACATTGCCGGATTAAATCAGATCAGTAAGGTGATGATCAGGAATGCTGTCGGGGCACTCTGAGGTATGGTTAAACAGGAGATCTCAGATGAGCCACGTACGTCCAAGCCTTTAATTGCAGCATCCATGTTTGGTGTGACGACTCCCTGTGTTACAAAAGTACGTGAGCATCTGGAAGCATCAGGGTATGAGGTGGTAATCTTCCATGCAACGGGTAGTGGAGGACGTTCGATGGAAAAATTGATTGCGGATGGATTTTTCGAGGGGGTTGCTGACATCACGACCACGGAGTGGTGTGATGAAGTAGTTGGAGGGGTTTTGAGTGCCGGCTCACGCCGATTGGAAGCAGCCATTGAAGCTGGAATCCCACAGGTAGTATCCTGTGGTGCACTGGACATGGTAAATTATTGGTCTCTGGAGACGGTTCCAGCAAAATTCCGAGAACGTAATCTGCATACCCATGATGCCAATGTTACATTGATGCGAACAAATGTCGAGGAGTGTACCCAGATTGGCCGAGAGATTGGCTTCCGACTTCGACAAGCATATGCACCGGTAACCTTATTGATTCCGCTGAGAGGTGTCAGCATGCTGGACGCGCCGGAACAACCCTTTTTTGATACTACCGCCAATTCGGCCCTGTTTGCTTCACTCCGTGAAAATTGTGGTTCATCGGTGAACGTGAAAGAATATGACCTGCATATCAATGATCCAGATTTCGCGAAAGCACTCGCAAAGGAGTTGGTATATAATCTGGGCTGGAAACATTCCTGATTTAATCGTGTACCCAAACAGAGAGCTGAGAGCATGAAATGGTTTGGAACCCTGATGTTCTTAGAGCATACATCAGTTTGAACGTACAACAAACGATAGGAAAATTATGCTTGAAAGTGCAGTAATACTTCTGTTTATGGTGGTTCTGCTTTGGGGCTTCCATTACTTGACATAAATCACTCGTAACTCGTTCAAGGATTTGCTCTTTAAAATCGTATCCTATGGGATATTTATCATTTTTTCAAGCATAATCTTTGACCCAAAGACTTGGCCGATAATAATAGTTTTTACGTGCATGTTAGCCAAAAAGGCAATCTTGTATTATCGTTCCAAAATGGGGGGTACTGGAAAATTACGAGGTTTCCTGAGTAGTAAAACAGATCCCTGGAGATCGGGGGATCACCACGCAATCCCATAGTCATCTCCGTGATCGCTTGCACCACCCCATAGCGTACCGTGCTTCCGGTCAAACTCGATGGCGGTAATCGGCCCACTAGTACGCGTACCAAACGTGAGATTGTATTTCATGTCTCGTAACTCTTGCCGGATCCAATCGGGGACCTCATTATTCAGCAAAAGGCGCCCTGGACGGATCTCATGATCACCAAAAGAGCCTCGTAGCTGGAAGCTATTGATGTTGGCCGCCTCAACAGCTTCCTGCACATTCATTCCGAATTCGACGACGTTCAGGAAAAACTGGAGAAGATTTTGGTCCTGACTGTCACCACCTTGGACGGCAAAGGACAGGTAGGGAAGTCCGTCTTTGAGTGCCATTCCCGGAGTGAGCGTTGCTCGTGGCCGTTTCCCCGGTTCGGGTAGGTTATATGGGTTCTCGGAGGGATCCAGCACAAAGCTTTGCATCCGTTGACTTAACCCAACACCTGTCTCTCCTGCAACGACCGCAGGAATCCAACCGCCGCTCGGCGTTATGGAAACCGTCCATCCCTCTGCATCGGCAGCTTGAATCGAGGTGGTTCCTGCGTAAAAATCGGACTCATAGGAAAGATCGCTCCCATACGCGGTACCATCTTCGGACCACTGATCCAGGTAATGCAGATAAGGATTGTCCCCCTCCTGATACAGATACGGGTCTCCGGGCTTGATCTTCGGGTCGTTTTCGTTCCAATTGATGGTCTGGACACGGGCATTGGCATATTCTTTGGAGAGCAGCCCTTCCATTGGCTCAGCAGGGGGAAAGTACGGATCTCCATAATAGAAGTCGCGATCGGCAAAGGCTAAGTTCATGACCTGGTATAGTGCATGGATGTAGCGGGTACTGTTGTAACCCATTGACTTAAGATCCATGGTTTCGAGCATATTTAACGCCTGCAACATGACCGGGCCTTGCACCCAGGAGGTAAGCTTATAGACCTGTATTCCTTTGTAATCGGTCATCACCGGCTCCTCAATATATACCTGCCACTGATCGAGGTCTTCCATGGTAATGAGCCCCCCTTGTTCTTGGGTTCCACGAACGATTTCTTCAGCAATATCACCTCGGTAGAAGCGATCATAAGCAGCATAGATCGCTTCTTTACGCGATTTTCCGGCCTCAAGAGCAGAGGTTTCTGCTTCGACCAGCTTGCGTAGTGTTTCTGCCAGATCCGCTTGAACGAAAAGTTGTCCTTCTCTTGGAGCAGGGTTTTCATCATCCATGTTTGGCAGATAAATTGGTTTTGAATAGGGCCAGTCCGTAATGCGCTCGGCATGATTTTCGATAGAACGCACCGCAGATTGTTCAATGGGATACCCCTCCGCCATCTGAATACTGGGTTCCAGTATATCCTTGAGACGTAGTGTGCCGTATTCTGCTAGCATGACCATGAGACCTCCCGGTGTACCAGGTGTAACCGCCGCGAGAGGGCCATATTCGGGGGGATACTTAAAATCCTGATCGGTATAAAACTCCGTAGTTGCTCCTGTCGGAGCTCCCCCCAACGCGTTAATGCCAATCACCTTTTTCTGGTTCGGGTCATAGATGAGTGCTTGCGTTTCGCCCCCCCAGCTCAGCACATCCCACATTGTGCTCGTTGCTCCGAGCATTGCACAGGAAGCGTCAACGGCGTTTCCTCCTTTTGCGAACATCATGGCCCCAGCAGTAGCTCCAAGTGGTTTGCCTGTGATGGCAACCCAGTGCCGACCATGAAGTACGGGTTTTGCCGTGCGTTGTGCCTGTGCAGATACGACAAGCAGTGAGCAGAAGAATAAGAAGAGGAGTTGGCGAATAAACATGGCGTGATTTCTTTGAAATAGGGGTTCAAAAAAGCGAGCCTTCTTGCAAGAAGACTCACATAGCAGAGATTGATCTACTAATATACTCTAAGGATTTATATTCGGAGAGCCTAGCTTAGGTGAACAGGTGGGATGATCGCCTTCAATGAGTTTCCGTGAGATTCAAAGGCAAAAGTTTGAGTTATTGCTGGGATTTCAGAGCTTGCACTGAGAAGATTGGGGAACATCAAGGCCGGGTAGAATATGTCCCATACGATCCCGTTTTGTGCGCAAATAGGCTGCATTTTCCTGATTGGGAGGAATCTCAATGCCTACGCTTTCCGTGATCTCCAGCCCATAACCGTCCAGCCCTACACGCTTGGTCGGGTTATTGGTCAACAATTTCAATTTTCGTATTCCCAAGTCGCGAAGGATCTGGCATCCGATGCCATAATCTCGGTGATCCATATCAAAGCCTAATGCTTCATTCGCCTCCACCGTGTCCAGTCCCTGTTCATCTTGTAATTGGTAGGCCCGCAATTTATTCAGAAGGCCAATTCCACGCCCTTCTTGTTTCATGTACAGGACCACCCCTCGTCCCTCGTTCGCGACCCGTTTCATCGCGGTATGTAACTGATCTCCGCAGTCACAACGAAGAGAGCCAAACAGATCCCCCGTCACACACTGGGAATGGACCCGAGTTAAAACGGAATCTTCTTCTGTCCATTCCCCCATGCACAGAGCAAGGTGAGTATCACCGTTGGAGATGTCTTCGTAGGCGACAAGGTTAAACAAACCATATCGTGTCGGAAGCCGGACAGATACAACACGCTGAATGAGAGACCTGCGTGCCATGCGGAAGGCAACCAAGTCACTGATCGTAATGACACGCATGTCATGGTCACGGGCAATCTTTAAAAGTTCGGGAGTCCGAGCCATGCTGCCGTCTGCATTCATGATCTCAACTAGTACTCCAACGGGAGGCAGGCCGGCAAGCCGTACTAGATCAACCGTAGCTTCAGTGTGTCCGGTTCTTCGGAGAACGCCGCCCTCACGGGCAATCAATGGAAAGACATGTCCTGGGCGTGCAAAATCGTTCGCTTTCGATGTATCGCTGGCTAAGGCCTGAATCGTTGATGCACGATCAGATGCACTGATGCCGGTGGATGTGCCATGGCAATAGTCCACCGAGATTGTAAAAGGGGTGCGGTACAAACTAGTATTTTCCTCAACCATGAGGTTAAGGTCAAGGGCCGCCGCACGCTCTGGAGCCATGGGTGCACAAATCAACCCACGACCTTCGTGGGCCATGAAGTTGACTAACTCAGGGGTAACAGTAGATGCAGCTCCAACAAAGTCGCCCTCGTTTTCGCGGTCCTCGTCGTCCACTACAATGATCAGATGACCAGAGCGTATCGCCTCAATGGCAGACTCAATTGAGTCGAAGGTTTCGGTATGTGAAATTCCCATGCCGGCACTTACTCCTTAACGGATGCAAGCGATTGTTTTTCAACCCGGAGTTTCATCCCGCCATCCACATCTAGTAAAACACTAGTAGCCCCACTCTCTACTTGATGCACTTTCCCATGAATTCCGCCAGCGGTGATAACGCGATCTCCTTTCCTGATTGCCTCAATCATTTCCTTGCGTTTTTTCTCCCGCTTTTGTTGTGGACGGATTACAAAGAAATAGAATACAAAGAAAATGAGGATGAGCGGTAAAAAAAAGGTGAGTCCTCCAAAACCGCCGGGAGAAGGTGACTCTTGAAGAAGGAGTGCAAGGGGCCAGTACATAAAGTATGAGTAGGTCAATGAATTATATAAATAAAAGAAGGGTAAGCTGACCGCATCGCGTCGCTTCAACCTCCTACCGCTGCTGCCTTCCGGCCCTGACGGGATTCAGAGGGAGCTGACCGTACGGGACTCACCCTTCAGCTCTGTCTACCCTTTTATGCAGTGGCGGTTCCGCATTCAAACTTGATCCAGTCCGTCGACATTAACGGATACATGTAGCTCGCGCCCCGTTGTGGGAGCCATTCGGAGGATCGAACGAATATCTTCTTGGAGAGAGAGATAGGTTTTCGGGGCCTTGATGATGAGAAAGTAGCGGTATTGATGCTCCACACGTTTGATGTATGGTTGCTCTGGGCCAAGTACGGATATGGTAGAAGGAAGCTGATCAAGAAGCAGAGTTCTCCAATTATGTGCAAGCTCCATGGCCGCAGATTGTGGTGCACCACGAATCTGGATTCCAATGATACGTCCAAAGGGAGGGTAGTTCAATTTTTTACGGTGCTGCATCAGAATCTGAGTGTAGCCAAGAAAATCATGCGCCTGCAGAAAGGAAAAGATCGGATGTGACGGGCGTCGTGTCTGGAGGAAGACCTCGCCCGGCAGGTCCGCTCTTCCCGCTCTTCCAGAAACCTGCATGAGCAATTGAAAGGTTTGCTCCTCGCTCCGAAAGTCAGGAAGCCGGAGTCCCAGATCACAGTTGATCACTCCCACTAAGGTCACTAGCCCGAAATCAAGCCCCTTCGCAACCATTTGTGTGCCAATCAATATATCTGCCCCTCCCTCAGCAAAAACGCTTAGTATTTTATGGTGAGCATCTTTAGTTCGTGTGCTGTCACGATCCATTCGAAGAATTTTAGCCGTCCGAAACAGTTCACCAAGTTCCTCGAAAACGCGTTGTGTCCCACTACCGATTGGAGCAAATGCGGAATCCCCACATTTAGGACAGTCCACGGGAATATTTTGTGTATATCCACAGTAATGACACCGAAGACGATTCTCTTCCTGATGATAGGTCATCGATACACTGCAGGCGACGCACTGAGGCACGAAACCACAACTCTGACACTCCAGGATTGGGGCATACCCGCGGCGGTTTTGCAGAAGAATAACTTGTTCATTTTTTTTTAGTCTCAATTCAATTGCCTCAAGCAGAGGTGCAGAAAGGGGGCCGGTTAGCCCGTTTTCTTCACGTTCATAGCAGAGGTCAATAATTCGAATTGAAGGAAGAGATGCTGCGGTGCGATCCTTTGTGGGGACGCGCTCGGGCATGGATAATAGGGTGTACTTTCCCTGCTGCCCATTGACCAAGGTTTCCAGAGATAGCGTTGCAGATCCCAGAACACAGATACATTTTGCCATGGTCGCACGCATGACGGCGACATCCCGGGCATGATAGCGGGGAGCCGTCTCACTCTGTTTGTAAGAGCCGTCGTGCTCTTCATCTACAATGATAAGACCAAGATTTTTTACGGGGGCCAGTATGGCAGATCTTGGACCAATCACCACCCGATACCGGCCGGTACGAATTTGTTGCCATACATCATGACGCTCTCCTTGAGCCATACGGGAGTGAAGAACTGCGACGGTATCTCCAAAACGGGCTCGAAAACGAGAAACCGTTTGCGGAGTGAGAGAGATTTCAGGTACAAGTATGATGGCGGTCCTGTCAAGAGACAGAGTGGTTTCGAGAGCAGATAGGTAGACTTCGGTTTTTCCACTACCGGTCACACCGTGAAGAGCGAACGTAGTATAGGTGTTTGATTTGACTGCATCCTGGATGGCCTTCGCGGCAGCGGCTTGGGATGGATGCAAGTTTGGAGCTTTGCTGGATGGAGGAGTTTCTGATCGCATCCATTCGGGGATGCGAAAGATTTGTTTTTCAATGATAGAAAAGATTCCCCGCTTTTCAAGGGATCGAACCGTTTGGAGGCTTGCATTACACGCGTTCCGAAGTTGCCGTAACGAGATGTCTTTGTCCTCGGATTGAAGCGAAGAAAGGATATAGTCAATAATTTCCTTCTGTTTGATGCCCCGGAACTGAGGCTTCAGGTCACGAAGGCTTTCAGCCGAGCGAAATGCAGGAGAGAGGGAGAGAAATTCTCCCGTCTTGGTACGTGCCGTTGGGTTTTGGAGCTCAATGGTTTTTCGCAACGCGCCCTGAGATTCTGCCTTGCGAATCTCCTGTTCAGAAATCCGAAGGCCAATGCGTTTCAATCTGGCAGGGGTTGTTCTTCGGTGTTTGATAAGATGAACCTGCAACTCTGGAGAAATCCCCTCCCACTTCTGGCCTGACTCCGAAGCTAGATAATAGACGATCCGCTCTTTTGTCTGCATTCCTGCAGGGAGTGCTGCACTGAGTGCTTCTCCCCAAGAGCAAACATAGTATCGGGAGATCCAGCGAGTCAGACGTAGGAGTTCCGAATCAAATAAGGGGCCACGACTCACGGCGGCGCGCACAGTCCTGAGTCTCATGCCCTCGCGAACCTGTGCGTCCAGTTCTGTTACAATCCCGGTATAGTTACGGTTGCGCACAGGAACCAGGACCAGGGATCCGATCTGTATAGATTCCTCAAGCTCTCCGGGTAATTCATAGGCATAGATCTTGTCCACAGGAATCGGCAGGGCAACACCAATGGCGCGCGACATTTTAGCACTATTCTGAGGAACTAGATTCTTCCGGATCGTAGAGCATACCTGTGCAGAGGCACATTTTACGCTTCATTCGTGTCAGGACATCATAGTTCGGGCAGCTCTGACATCCCTGCCAAAACGCATCGTCATTCGTAAGTTCACTGAAGGTGACCGGCTTATAGCCAAGTTCAGAATTAATTTTCATCACAGCAAGACTGGTCGTAATACCGAACAGCTTGGCTTTGGGGTAGAGGGTTTTTGAGAGTTCAAATGCCCGACGTTTGATGCGGCGTGCGAGCCCTTGCCTGCGAAAAGCAGGGGAGATAATGAGCCCTGAATTCACGGCATATTTGCCATGATCCCACGTCTCAATGTAACAGAAACCGGCTACCTGATCATTAGGGCCAAGCGCGATTACGGCCTTCCCCTCCTCCATTTTGGTACGGACATATTCGGGAGCACGTTCAGCAATCCCCGTGCCTCGTTGCGATGCAGCCGTTTTAATTAGATGACAGATTTCATGCGCAAATCGAAAATGATCACTGGTAGCAATGACAATCTCAACCGAGGCAGATGCGTCGACAATAGGGAGCGCTATGGGAGTATCTATAACCACGGACCAAATAAATTTTAGCTAGACAGACGTGTAAGCATGAAATAAAAAGCTGTTCCATTGAACGTATTTCGGATGCAAAGCGTTGACAGGTAGAATCGAGTTCTGGAGTGATGCAAGAATGCCCATCATGTGCACTGGAAGTAGAGCGCAATCTGGACGTATGTCCATATTGTGGCTATGAATTTCCTCGTCAGTCGAATAGCCGAACCACCATGGCATGGGTAATGGCTCTGCTCTTACTATGGCCATTGTTTGAACTTGTGAGATTACTTTTTCGATGACGAATCCTTTTCGTGGAAAATACTCCCTTGATGTCTTTATGCGCGATTACTGGCAGAAGCGCCCTCTGATCTTAGAGGGCGCTTTTCAAGAATCCAATTTCACGGTTGATCGGAGCAATATTTTTGAGATTGCTGCCCGACCGGAATACGATTCACGTGTGATTGAACAAAACATAGAGGAACAGTCATGGGAATTGGTTTCTGGACCATTTGAATGGGAAGGTCTTGAGGATTCTATAGAAGGATCACATTGGACAGTATTGGTGCAGGATACAGAGAGGGAACTGGATCAGATGCGCCAGCTACTGGAACTGTTTCGGTTTATCCCCAACTGGCGACTGGACGATGTACAACTGAGTTACGCGGTTCCGGGCGGGAGTGTAGGCCCTCATGTGGACAGTTATGATGTCTTTCTGATCCAACTCAGTGGGCAAAGGCGATGGAGGATCGAAAATACTCCGATCACCAAAAGCCGAGCCATGAGAGAGGATACTCCAATGCAACTCCTGAAAAATTTTCATGCAGATCAAGAATTCATTGCCAAGCCGGGAGACATGATTTATTTGCCAGCTAAAATTCCTCATTGGGGCGTTGCAATAGAGGCATGTATTACAGCAAGTATAGGATTTAAGGCTCCTGAGATTAGCATGTTGCGGACTGCTTTTTCAGAACTGGCAGAAGGGTTTGGCGAACCGAAGAGGCCAAGTAAGTATATAGATCCAGTTGAACTTCAGACGGACGACCCCGGCCGGGTCAGCGATGCGCCTCTTGATTGGTTCCAGAACGAGGTGCGAAAGCTTGCGGAGAATAGGCAAAGTCTGGAACGTATTTTCTGTAGTGCAATGACGCATCCTGTGCGAGAAAATTGGCCTGGAGTAGCACATACTCCTCCTCCTGCCGTTGGAGAGATTCGACAGGATCTCAGGAACGGGAGCAGCTATGTGCGATTGGTTCCATCGTGCATAGTTTATCGGGAATTCGATGACTGTATTCGGATCTATACAATTGGAATGGAATCCAAAATAAGCCTTAAATTGAAGCCATTTGCACAATT
Organism: Rhodothermales bacterium; assembly: GCA_965215475.1. GTDB lineage: Bacteria > Bacteroidota > Rhodothermia > Rhodothermales > Bin80 > Bin80. The sequence goes on along the minus strand of OZ244061.1, from coordinate 1,956,254 downwards.
ATTAACGGGAACCGAGCCCCTTAATTATGACTCCCTCAAGCCCTATCTTAAGAGCCGAAGAGTTCTGGATCTCATACATGTTTTTCTCAGTTTCAGAGTTTTGATCAGGGTAGAGGGATCGAATTCATGAGTAAGTCCTGGAAGTGTAAACAGCAGCGGGCATGTGGAGATTTCAAGGTGTTCGGAGTGCGTCAGGACGATTGCGAATCTCCGCGGACTGGACAAGTCCATTCGTTTTATGTCCTGGAAGCTTCTGACTGGGTGACGATCGTTCCTGTAACCCCAGAAGGTAAATTTGTTTGTATCCGGCAGTGGCGACCGGGTACTTCGGCGGTTGAGCTGGAGTTACCAGGAGGAATTGTGGATGAGGGAGAACGGCCTGAAGAGGCAGCTGCTCGTGAACTGAGAGAAGAAACGGGGTACAAAGCGAAGAAGCTTATTCGGCTGGGAACCATATCCCCGAACCCCGCGATCCTTACAAATCGATGCCATTTTTTTCTAGCCAGTGATGCATTCCCTCAGGGGAGGCAAGAGCTTGATTCGGCAGAGGTGATCGATCCTGTTCTGATTGATCAATCCATGATTCCGAAATTGATTTCCGAGGAATCGCTTCGACATGGAATCATTATTGCCGCACTTTACTACTACGACTTATACCTGAAAAGTGGAAGAAGCGTTTAAGGAAAATCAGGGTACATGGAGCTCACGCCGTGAGTTTTTGAACAAGATTTTATTTGAATCTACCACTCCATTGGGGCGAGGAAGCGATATCGCTCTCTTTGTTCTGATTGTCGCAAGCGTGATCGCCGTCATGCTCGAGAGTATCGATCAGGTTAGAGCGATCCACGGGAATCTGCTTATCGGTTTAGAATGGGGTTTTACGGTGATCTTTACTCTTGAATATGTTCTTCGGCTCTACTGTTCTCGAAATCCCTCAGGATATGCACGCAGCTTCTTCGGTACAATAGATCTCATTGCCGTCATTCCAACGTATTTGAGCCTGTTTCTTCCCGGAGCACAGGCATTGATCGTGATTCGAATTCTTCGCTTGCTTCGAGTGTTCCGTGTCCTGAAACTGGTGCAGTACAGCAGGGCAGGGATTCATTTACTTTATCTTCTTCAGGAGAGTTGGCAACGAATATGGGTGTTCGTCCTTGCCTTATCGTTGCTTGTCACTACTCTGGGATCTATGATCTATCTGATTGAGGGGCCAGAAAACGGATTTACCAGTATTCCTCTTAGTATGTACTGGGCGGTTGTAACATTGACCACCGTTGGATATGGTGATATCTCTCCTCAGACGTCATTAGGGAAGTTTGTTGCAGCCATTGTGATGATCATTGGCTATGCAATCATTGTGATGTCCATTAGCCTGTCTGGTCGCGCATATAAGCGAACGAAGCCATGTATTCGTTGTCGGGAGACGAGATTGGAGAAGGGATCTGCTTTTTGCAAGTACTGCGGGCATCAGTTTCATCAGCACTAATGCATACCAGAGACGCCCCAACGTAACGATGTGGCACGGAAATACAAACGCTGGATTTCTCAGCGCTCCATACCAAAGTCCTTTGGAGGACTAGGGCGGGTGTTTGTCTCACGGGCATCTCTAAGTGCTGCCATCTGCTCCTTTACATGCTCAAATTCGGAGCGCATCCAGTCATGCATAGACGGAATCGGAACAGAGTACATGGTGGTACCAACTACCGAGACCACCCTCTTATCGATGAACTTTTTGAAGATTTTTTCGGCCAAGTCAGATTCATATTTCTTGTTGAGGGGGGATAATACCAAATCTTTATTGAATGGGGTCCTCGAATTGATCCCCGCGACCGCTTCATACAAACAAATAAGCTCATTCCCGTCAAAACCACTTACGCGGTGCCTGTAGTACGCTCTCCGCCTTTCTGCGCCCACCCGGTACACCATGTCCAGCCCGGCGGCGGTCATCTCTCCGTGATCATGTTGGATTTGCTTCGCCGCGGCATCCCCATAGGCCGAAATATGTTGTGGCCAGCCATGCGTCTTTTGGGCAATTTGATCGATCCACGTAGTAGGATCCCCTTTGGCACCCCCATCTTTGACAAGCCAATCTTTGATGACCGCTCGCTCCGAAGCTCTTCCCAATGCACCTAACTCCACAAAACAGCCCCCCTTGAATCTCGAAATCCCTAGCGACCTGAAGGCTTCTCCGGTCGATCCCAATCCCGCCGCCAACAGGATGACCGGCTTATTTAACTCCCCGTTATGAATCGCTTCAAGTAAGTCCCCAGCCTCGTCAAACTGGGTTTTGGGGAGTTCGTTAGCGTTTGACAACCTCTGTGCTTCATCTAAAACCAGAAGAAGTGGTTTTCTTTTCCGTTTTTCAACTACGTTGAGACTAGTCGTTGAACGTGCTGGCTTAGAGAGAGAAATTTTTGCCGTAAAAGCCTCCGATAGACCCAAAGAGACGTTATCAATCCCCACCATCTTTCCAAAACCAAGTGTCCGCAACATCTTTCCTTTATCCCAGAGTGCTCCCGTCTTAATTTTTGCGACCTCCCAACCATTCCCTTTTGCCAGCTTCCCACATTCATACAGTAGTGCCGTTTTTCCCACTCCAGGGGCACCTTGGATCAAAAAGGTTGATCCCCCTCCTGGCTCCATGGAATCCTTGACCAGTTTGTCAAAGTTTCTCAAGATCTGCACTCGTCCATGGAAATATTTGGTCGGCCCACGGTCCGCAACATAGTCGGGTATAGGAGAAGTATCCGGAGGCATAATTTGAACTAAAGGGTGTTTGCAGGATCAATTAGACAGGAGAACAAGGGAAAGGGTTCCTATACTGAATATACTCCATCTACATCTCATGGAGATCCAAAGAAGCCGGCAGCGAAACAAAGCCCAGACTCACTACACCCAATCCAACTTCTGCTGGCACGTGCTAGTCGGCATGCGTACCCCGAAATCAGAGAATTTGAGAGATTTCCCCCTCTCTCGTCCAAAAGATTCGTTCAAACCGCCTACCCCGATCTAGGACGCGAGAATTGGCTTCACAATCGAAACAAGATCCAGGGTAGAAGCCCTCCCCACAAGAGAATGACCACGCAGATCGCGAAAAGAGCAAAGGTGACGGGAATGGGGCCGGGCTGGGAAGACCAGCTTCGTTTCATCCACACCCGCTGGAACTCCCGCACTGCATGCACCACTGCGCACCGTGATCGCCCCACATTCTATACAGATCGGTACATCTGTCTGGGTCGGCAGGAGCTCGGAGTGGGCCGCCTCCTGTACTGCAGCCACAGGCTCGTTGGCATACTTGTCGTATAGCTCTTCTGCGTACTCATCAATGCGGCGCTAGGCATCGTGCACATCTTTCCATTACAGATGGACCCGATTTTCGCCTCTTCGGTGAAGGGTTGAGATAATTCACGGTAATGCTTGCAACAGGCTTGGACACCACGATAGGGTGCTATGGGATGGAGAGCGGGGTTTCGTTTATCTGCCACATCATAGACCTGGTGAATCAGGATAAACTGGAGTCGGCCAAGTACCTGCTCCATGAAAAAGAAGGGGAAGTGATTCCGCTCCTTTCATACTGGAGATATCAGATCGTGCGGATGGAAACGCCGCGATGGTTTTTCCCAAGGCAAGGGGAACCTAAAGAGTACCGAAGATGGGTCTGGGATGTTTCCTGATTTGCCGTATCCTCATACCATGTAATCAATCAGAAACATCATGGGTTCTGTTGTCATTCCCGATCGTGGTCCAACGCCATATTTTCATGGGCGTACGGAGATCATTGATACGTTTAATCGATACATAAACCATTATAAGAGTAAACAGAAGGGGGGAACTACCTTTTTGATTCAGGGCGCACCCGGGGCGGGAAAGACGGCTCTACTGGATGTGCTGTCTGCAGAGGCACGGCCCCAAAACTGGAAAGTCGTAAGCATCAAGATAAAAGATTTGTACGATCCTATCTCCATGGCACAATCTCTTGGAGAGTCCTATGTCATGGATAAACAGTATGTGGCGAACGTGGGTATTCATGGATTCGGCGGAGGGTACAGCAGAGATGTGGCAGGATATTCCAGTGTGGATGGATTACTGAAAGAGGAGGCTCCCGAGGAAGGATTGATTTTAGTGCTGGATGAAGCCCAATATCTGATCAATCTAAACGAGACCCCCTCAGAAAAACATGTAGCAAGGGATACCTTAAAAATAATTCACAATGGTGAGCTGGGAAAACCCGCCATGCTACTGACGGCGGGGCTTAGTACCTCCGAGTCGGCTCTTAGATCGCTGGGCATATCACGATTTATGAAAGATTGCACCGTAGAATTAGGCACTTTGGATAAAGATTCGGAACGTGCGGTGATCCAGGATTGGCTGATCAAAGAAGGGGGCGCCAAGGGGGATCCGACTCCGTGGATTGATGCGATCGCGAAGGAATGTCATGGATGGCCACAACATATTTTATCATACATAAATCCCGCGGTTGCCTACCTTGAGTCCAACAATCGCCGCATGACGGACGATGGGTTGAATTCTGTGCTCGAAAAGGGCAATGAGTTCCGAATAAATTATTACAGACAGCGTGCGCATGGTATTAAAGAGGAACAACGGCAGGCTCTGGCAAAAGCGATGATGAATATTCCATCAGGAGGAACAAAAACCTATACGAAAATCCTATCTACGTTACAGCAAGAATACGATTCTCAAGAAGCAGGAAATCTTTTCAAGAAAGCACTGCATCAGGGCATCATAGATGAACGTGATGGGCGCTACGGTGTCCTCATCCCCTCCATGCAAACATGGCTGGTTGAGGAGTATGGGAAGGGACGGGATGAACCTCCGTTGATGGAGGCTCCTGAGAAAACTATGGGCTCCAAATTTTCCATGGAGCGCTAACCTATCTCAAGGGAGATTTGGGAAATGATCTCGCCCGTAGATGTATTATTTTAGTGCGGATGCGTATCCTTCTTCGATCACTGAATCAATAAGCTAATCATCAATTAACAGAGTTGGTATATCCCAAGGACTTGTTGTATCCGTTAAATAACCACTTCAGTTGCGGGTTCGCGCATATTATAGCTTGACGACATCACCCGCCCATACGCTCCGGCTGTAGTAATGAGAAGGATGTCGCCTTCTTTCGTCTCAGGGAGTCGTCGTGCACGCCCAAGAATATCACCGGTTTCACAAATAGGCCCAACGATATCTGTTGTCATGCAGGGCGTTTCACCCAGTTTAGTTAGATTCACAATACTATGATAAGATCCGTAGAGTGCCGGGCGGATCAATGAATTCATTCCGGTTTCCACACCGATATAAAAATTCGATCCTTTACGCTTAACTTGTGTGACACGTACTAGAAGTACGCCGCTGTCCGCAACAAGGTATCTTCCTGGTTCGATCCAGAGTTCAAATTGAGGATAGGTTTCTCGGAATTGTTGTAGGCTTTCTTCCAAGATGGCAAGGTTTAGTGGGATTGCGCCCGGTTTTTCTGCTACCCCGAAACCGCCGCCAACATTTAGGTGAGCGACGTGTGGAAATTTTTCGGCAATGGAAGCCAGAGCATACGCGACCGAACTCCATGTATCTGGAGTCAGGATGCCACTTCCAACGTGGGCATGCAGGCCTGTAATTTGAATATCATTTTCTTTTGCAATACTTTGCAGTGAAGGCAGATCTTCTGGAGCGATCCCAAATTTTGATGCAGAACCAGCTGTACGAACATGCTTGTGGTGGCCGCGTCCATGTCCTGGATCAACTCGGAGAATCACGTCACGACCTCGAAAAATCTCTGGCCAAAGCTCCAAGACTCTTACATTGCCGATCGTGATATGGTCAGCCAACTCATAACCCAGTGAAAATTCTTGTTTGGGTACGAAGTTGGGGGTAAAGAGAATTCGATCAGAGTCAATATCAGGAAAAAGTTGCCGGATGTAGCGTAATTCGCCTGGAGAAACACATTCGAAGCCAATCCCACGTTGATAAATTACTTCTAGCATGTCCGGATTCGAACATGCCTTCATGGCATAAAAGGATCGGTCGGCACTTTGGAGGGTCTGTATTCTGGAGATAGATTGATGCAGGCTCTCTCGGTCATATACGTAACAGGGAGAGGACTCTGCGGCTAATTCAAGAAGTTGGGTACGGCGAGTTTTCCACCAAGAGGTAGGCAATGAGATATCTGGTGTGTCGAATAGTTCACGGTAGGTAAGGCCAAAGAGATCATCGGGGCCGATTTGGCTGAAGATTTGGCTATGGAGTTTTTTGGTCAATCGTTGGGCATGCAGATTGTCAACAACGAAAGTAAAATTCAAATCGCTGGCAGCTTGTGTGACCAGATAGATTTTTTGTTCATCCAAAATCTCAAGTGCAGGGCCCAATTCATGCAGGACGCTTCGGATATTCTGCCCGACCATGCTGACGGCGGCGCATCCGGTGATACATTTTGCCTGGCAGAATTTATTCAGGTCGGCCAGTAATGCTTCAATCACAGATTCTTCAAGAGAAAAACCATAGACCGGATCAATGGAGAGAGTCACATTTGTTTCCGAGGTAGCGACCATTCCAATCGAAAGACCGTGACGCTCGAATGCAGAACAGATCTTTGCCAAAAACCCTACGGAATGCCACATGCGTGGGGTTTCAACGGCGATAAGAGTCAGATCCATGCATGCAGTAATGGCTTTCACCTGAGCACCATAACTATGTGTCTCTGCACTGATTACAGTTCCATTGAGATTGGGGTTCGCCGTTGAACGAACATGAAGAGGGATTTTTTGTGGGCGCAGAGGCTCAATACAGCGTGGGTGAAGAACCTCCGCGCCGGAGCTGGCAAGCTCTTGGGCTTCACTATATTCAAGTTGTTTCAATAGACGAGCACTTGGGACATGTTCAGGGTTGGCAGTGAACATTCCTGGTACATCGGTCCAAATTTCCAATCTTATTGCTTCCAGTTTACTTGCAAAGTAGGCAGCCGATGTATCAGACCCACCCCAACCGGTCAATACCGTTCGATCTTGTGCATCACTAGCGATAAACCCCTGTGTAATGAATGAATCTGTCTGCTGAAGATCTGGGTCTGGATCATGTTGACATTGAGCAGACAGAAATTCTTCATGAGGAGGAGTACGCGGGATGGGTTCAGATTTCAGGATTGAACGTGCATCCATCCAAGTAATTGGAACGCCCTGTGTTTCGAGGAATGCCTCTCCCAATATGGTGAGCATGAGTTCTCCCATAGATAAAATGCGTGCATGTAAAGGGGGGCCGGCATCTCGGGTCAACGAAACTCCATAGGCGAGTCGTTCCAATTCCTGAAGTAGCTCTCGAAGCAGCCCTTCACCATCAAGGGCAAGTTGATGGGCCAGTTCAAGATGTTGTTTCTCGATAGCTGCCAGTGGCTCTTCGTAGGTTCCGAGCAACGCGGCATCAATCAGTCCTTCCAGCGCGCGTGAAGTGCCCGAAGCTGCCGAGCACACCACACATATCCGCTTTCCATCGGCCTGCCGTGCTTGGATAATACGCGCGATCGTATCCCAATTCTTTCTTGAAGAGACACTTGTTCCACCGAATTTAAGTACGACCCAGGGACTCACTGTGTTAGGAGGTGTTTGATTGGGGTGATACGTTCTTAAGTGCACAAAGCACTCAAATTCTTTTTGGTGTTTTCATCAGATGTATTCCAAGTGCTGCCAAGCAGTAATCTACCAGCACGAGCCTTTCCTACTCGTATATGATTTTTTCGTTTGGGAAACTTACGAAATTTGATTTCTAGACCATGAGCAAGACAGAATATTCAGTTGAGTGTGTTTCATAGAGCATGCTTTGTACTCACAAAACTTACGGAGAAACACCCCCAAAAACACTTCTAAAGGGCAATAGAGAATCGGTCACGCCACTGTTTTGATAAATTTGACATGCATGTAAGTAGAGTATCGAAAGTTTGCAATTTATTGTGGAATTTTTCATGAGTTTTGGCGGTTCCCTTTTTTAGGGAATCTGGATTACACGAGGCTCTTGCAAAACCTCTCTCACTTGAGTGCAAACATTGTTCTGAGAGTGCCTACGGGGATTTTTTCTGTCTGCATCAAGGTTTTTGCAAGAGACTCACACGCTATTTTTAGTGGTTTTTCTATAGGCCGTTTTACCTTCATGGTTCTACCGAGTTTTTTATGGAAACAGGTTTGAACCAGAACAGAAGCGCAATCTCACGATCTCATCTTCACTGTCATGGCTTTAAAATTCATCCATCCTGCAAGCGTAATCGCTACGGTCAAGGGTTGAGAATGAATGAAGTTCATCCTGCAAAAAATGAGGTGCTCGTAGGAGAGGGGAAGAAGGCGAATTTTTTTGGGAACAAATAAAAAATCAGGCTCTTCAGCCTTTTCTGTGAGAAATTCATTTTTTTCAGATTCTGGGGCTCAAATCTAGTCCGCCCAAATGAAAGTAAATTGCGTCTATGAATCGGTCTTTGTTCCGGAATCCACGTGCACGAACCTTGATGGTTTTGATCCGGCTGTTGATGCTTTCGGCAGGGCCATTACTCACCTTCAGAACGATCGCATTGAGGATTCCATATAAGTGATTTTGTATCAGTTTAGCTGCTTTTTTCATCGGTTCAAGTCGGCAGCGCATGGCCCAGCTCAACCATTTCATCCAGTACTTGCGTGCCCAACCCCGGGTTTTATCATGCCATAGATTTCGAGCCGTTTCCTTGATCGCCCAGGCTCGGGCCGTTCGTAGGGTACTGGTGCGGAGCGCATGGAATGCCTTCTTCTGCTTCATGGACATGTTGGGAGGACTTTTGAGCCACATGTATTTACTTCCCGTCAGCATCTCATTCCCACTCTTGCGGAGTTCTTTGTGCTCCTGTCGCCGCACCTTATCGACCCCATCTCCCAGGTGCTTGGAGACATGGAACCGGTCAAAACAGATCTTCTCGTCAGCATGGGGAAGGCAGGCATGGGTTGCATGAATATACGCCGGCCACATATCCATACTTACACTCCGAATTCCCTGCAACTGAGCCGGCGATAATTGCTGATACCAACCCACAAGAGTGCCTTTTTCCCGTCCAAGTCCCACATACAGCACCTTCCCCGTATCTGCATTGGACACAACCGTCAGGTACGTGTGCCCCCTTCGGTACGCGACCTCATCCACACAAATGTTGGCAACCACCTCCTCCTTTCTTCGAGCCTTCCCCCGTTCCACCGCACGCCGTTGGATCCCGGCAATGCCCTTCCAGCCGATTCCCAACTGGCGGGAAATCGCCAAAAGACTTGCCTCCTTGGCCCATCCGATCACGTACTCCTCAAAGTCATGGGTGTAGCGGGAACTTGCGTCCGCCCAGGGAACTCGTACCGTCTTCACTCCATGCTCCGAACATTGAATCCGGGGAACCCGGGCAACCAGAATCGTTTGATATTTACACGTATCCAGGTGGCGCCATTGCCGCTCCGTACGAAGATCATAAAAGGGACCTACCTTGCCACACTTCGGACAGGTCAACGAAGACGGATCGGTACAGGTCAACGTTACCTTCCTTCGTTGGGCTTGATCATCGTAGGTGTCTTCCAAAATCTCCCAGGGTGCCTGGACACCTAGGCTTTTCTCAACAGAGGAGGTGTTTTGCATGTGATTCTTTAAATTCAGGTGAACCATAAAATTCGAAAGTCCTAAATTTATGGCTTAATTCACAATAAAGGGCGAAGACCCAAAAATCAAGATGTCCAAGGATATACGAGGTAGTTTCCTCGCGAACGTCTTTTATTGCCGGGAAACTTTGATGTACCAACGAGCGTTGCTACATGTTCATCTAAGATTCTGATCTCATGTTGTGGATTGGTTTATCCATTTTCTTTGGCCTGACGGGAGGTCACCCATGGCTCTTTGATCTTGAAGGCAGTGTTGAATCTGTGGAGACGGGCCTCCATGGATTCACGTTGGATGAGCTCCCCGAGCCGTCGTTCTTGGTAGAGGAACGCCCGTCACGGGTGCATGTGATCGTTCCAACAAAATCCCCCCCCCCCCCATTTTTCTTCACATAGGAGTACGGATGCGCTCCTTCGCGTATTTTCGGGATCCGGTGTAGCGCGTTCCAGTGAGGATGGAATTGCTTTTGGTGGGCGTACCGGGGACAAAGTCCCTTCTTCAAAAACAACTCCGTTCTTTGATCTCCATTCAGATTCGGTGCACGTCCATGAAAAGAGCCCCCCTTTCTCAGAAGCAGACAAGCGCGCGCCCGGCAAACCCACGGGCGTGACCGTTGCACCCTATCAAACCGGGCGCAATGCACGCTTGACGCTTGAAATTTCCTGGACGGCCAACCCGAATGGGAATAAAGCCATCACAAACCATGAGATTGAGTGGTCACCGAATGGAACCTCAGACTGGAATGATTTACGCACGGTTTCCGGCCAATTAACGAGTACTCTTTACACCGGACTCTCGCCGGGCACCACGCGCCATATCCGGATCCGGAGTGAGGATTCCGATGGTTGGGGGCCCTGGTCCGATGTCGTCTCTGGGACGACCAATGCGGTGAGTAGACCGGGTCCAATTCCATCACGTACAGCGATGGTTACGGGTCCTTCTACCATTGATCTTTCGTGGACCGTCCCGGATGATGGAGGCTCGCCGATCAAGAAATATGTCATTGTCGTCGCAAAGGCGGGCGATACTAAACCACTTATTACGATAGATGATATTGACCCTACGACGCGGAGCTACACGGTCACTGGACTTAGCGCATCCACAAGCTACAATATTTCTATTCGGGCAGAGAATGATATTGGTCGTGGAGATGACGGTTTATTTGTACCCATTGTTCTCACCACCTCTGCTGCGACCAGACCGGGTATAGTTCCAACACGTACAGCGATGGTTACAGGACCTACAACCATTGATCTTTCGTGGACCGTCCCGGATGATGGAGGCTCGCCGATCAAGAAATATGTCATTGTCGTCGCAAAGGCGGGCGATACTAAACCACTTATTACGATAGATGATATTGACCCTACGACGCGGAGCTACACGGTCACTGGACTTAGCGCATCCACAAGCTACAATATTTCTATTCGGGCAGAGAATGATATTGGTCGTGGAGATGACGGTTTATTTGTACCCATTACTCTCACCACCTCTGCCCTGACCGCCCCCGCCGCCCCGACGGGCTTGGAGGCCACGGCCCCCGGGCCAACGACGATCGACCTAAATTGGACGGCCCCTTCGGACAACGGCGGCGCGGCCATCACGGGCTACAAGATTGAGTCAAGGACAGGAACTTTAGGTGACTGGGCCGATCTCGTCACGGACACCAAATCCACCGCCACCACCTACTCCCATACGGGGCTCACGCCATCTACGCCGTGGTTTTACCGGGTGAGCGCGATCAATTCGGAGGGAGCGGGCACGGCCTCCAGTGTGGCCACGGCCACGACCAAGGCGGCCACGCGCCCCGGTCCCCCCACGGGGCTCAAGGCCACGGCCGTCGGGCGAGACAAAATCAAACTGAGCTGGACGGCCCCCACCGATAACGGGGGCAAACCGATTACCGGCTACCGGATTGATTTCCAACCCGACCGAGGCTGGCCAACTCTCGTGGACAACACCGGCACCACCGCCACCGAATATACCCATACCGGACTTGCTCCCTCCACGACGCATACGTACTTGGTCCGGGCCCGTAATGGCAGCGGGCCGGGGGGTGTAGGTGGATTTTCGAATCAGGTCACGGCCACGACCGATGCGGCCAGCGCCCCCGGTGCCCCCACTGGACTGACCGCCACAGCCGACGGGCAAACGGTGATCAATCTGAGTTGGACGGTCCCGGCCGATAATGGGGGCAAGGCCATTATGGGCTACCGGGTGCAGTGGTCGTCCAACGGAAATGCGCCATGGACGGATGTAACTCCTGCACATACGGGAACGGGGCGCACCTACCGCCATACGGGGCTCAGCGCAGGCACGACGCGACATTACCGGGTCTTTGCCCGCAACTCGGTGGGTGAGAGCACCAGTGCGTCTGCTGTGGCCACAGCCACCACGGAGGCGGCACCGAGCCTCAGCGCGCCCGCGGCCCCCACGAGATTGGACGCGACGGCTGAAGGCCCGGAAACGATCAGCCTGTCCTGGAACGCACCTACCAATACCGGGGGCGCAGCCATTACCGGCTACCGGATTGAGGTCTCTCCCAATGGCACCTCAAACTGGGGTGATTTGGTGGCCAATACCGGGTCCACCACGACCGGCTATGTCCATAGGGGCTTGGACGCGGGCACCACGCGGCATTACCGGGTCTATGCCATCAATTCGCAGGGAGCGGGCGCAGCGTCTAATACCGATGATGCCACGACCCTCCCCGCGACGGTCCCTGCGGCCCCCACGGATTTGACCGCCACGGTCGATGAGTCAACGACGATCAACCTGCGTTGGAAAGCCCCGACCAATAGAGGCGGCGTACCGCTTACCGGCTACCGGGTGGAAGTCTCTCCCAATGGCACGGACACCTGGACCGAGGTTACGCCTGCACACACGGGAACGGGGCGCACCTACAGCCATACCGGGCTCACGGCGGGTACCACGCGGTATTACCGGGTCTATGCCAGAAATTCAAAGGGGCTGAGTGCCGCGGCATCGAATGTGGCCAACGCCACCACGACCGCTGCCGCCACCGCCCCGGGTGCCCCGCCCAATTTACAGGTTTTTTCCCCAGGTTTTCATGATGTGAGACTTACCTGGGGACGTCCGCCCAGTGATTCGCCGATCACAGGATACAAGGTGGAATGGTCTACCGATGGCGGCACCAACTGGGAGGCGTTGATTGGATACGGCGATCTGACTCGGACGAGATACCAGTTTCTCAGTAGTCGCTTGACGCCGGGGAGCGTGTTTCATTTTCGGGTTCTGGCACGCAGTGCCTCGGGAGATAGTGCCCCTTCGGATGCAGTGTCCGTCACCGCCGCCTCGGCCCCTGGGTCAGGCATTGCCACCAATGTACGGGTGCGCCAGACGTCGGCCAACGCGGCGCAAATTTCCTGGGATGCCCCGACCGATCTTCCTTCAGGCCATCAGACGTTTGGATATGTTGTTTACAAATCTGATGATGATGGGGATTTTTGGTCACTGTTCGCACGGGATGTCACCACGACAACCTATACCGATGATCAGGTATCGGCGGGTAAGACCTATGGGTATCGGGTTACCACCTGGATTGGTCCGAGCGAGAACGAAGCCCTTCAGGGTCAGTTCTCCGATGCCGCTTTTCTAACGATAACGATTGCTAGGACCCCTGATGCGCCAACATCGCTGACCGCTGTGGCAAATGGACAAACGACCATCAACCTGAATTGGACGGTGCCATCCAATACGGGGGGCGCCGCGATCACGGGCTACCGGGTGGAAGTCTCTCCCACAGGAACGGGAGACACGTGGACCGATCTGGAAGGAAACACCAATTCTACCGCGACCACCTATTCCCATACCGGACTGAGTGCGGGTACCACGCGGCATTACCGGGTGCGTGCGCTCAATTCGGTGGGGGCGGGGGCGGCGTCCAATGTGGCCACGGCGACCACCACGGCCCTCACGGCCACGGCCCCGGGTGCCCCGACGGGCTTGACGGCCACGGCCTCCGGGCAAACGACCATCAATCTATCCTGGACGGCGCCATCCAATACGGGGGGCGCCGCGATCACGGGCTACCGGGTGGAAGTCTCTCCCAATGGCACGGATAACTGGACGGATCTGGTGGCGAATAGTACCACCACCTATGCCCATACCGGACTTTCGGCGGGCACCACGCGGCACTACCGGGTGCGTGCGATCAATTCGGTGGGAGCGGGGAATCCGTCCAATGTGGCCACGGCGACCACCACTGCCCTCACGGCCCCGGGTGCCCCGACGGGCTTGACGGCCACGGCTGCAGGGCGAACCATCATCAATTTATCGTGGACGGCGCCGACAGAAAGCGGGGGTGCGGCGATCACGGGCTACCGGGTGGAAGTCTCTCCCACAGGAACGGGGGACACATGGGCCGATTTGGTGGCCAATAGTACCACGACCACGTATGCGCATACGGGACTCAGTGCCAATACGACGCGGTACTACCGGGTGCGTGCGCTCAACGCGGTCGGGGCCAGTGATGCCTCCAATACCGCCAATGCCACCACGGATGGGATTACGGCCCCAAGTGCCCCCACAGGGCTCACGGCCACGGCCTCGGGGCAAACGATCATCAACCTGCGTTGGGCCGCGCCGGCGGATAATGGCGGCGCCGCGGTTACCGGGTACCAGGTGGAGGGATCGGAGGATGCAGGATCTACCTGGATGGATCTGGTGGCGAACACGACGGCCACGACCTATTCGCATACCGGCCTCCCCCCGGAAACCACGCGGCAGTACCGGGTGCGTGCGATCAATGCGGTGGGCACGGGGGCGGCGTCGAATGTGGTGCGTGCGACCACGGAGGCGGCCACGGTGCTCTCGTTGGCAGGCGCAATCTCTTCGCAGCGCTACCCGGTGGACCTCGCCATCGCAGCGCTGGTCCTTCCGACCGCCATCGGAGGAACTCCGCCCTATATGTATGCGCTCTCTCCCGAAACGCTTCCGGAGGGACTGTCGTTGGAGGACGGCACGCTTGGGGGCACGCCCACCGCGGTGACGGCGTCACAGGGATTTACCTGGACGGTGACCGATGCCCTGGGGGCGGAGAGTACGATCGAATTTACGCTGGAGATCTACGAGATCACGTTTGTCACCACGGTCATGAATCAGTCCTATGATCGCGGACAAGGGATTGATCCACTGATCTTGCCGGAGGTGACCGGGGGCACCGACCCGGTTCAGTATACGCTCAATCTGTTGTCGCTTCCGAGTGGACTGAGGTTTGATGCGTCCACGCGCACGATCGCGGGCACGCCCGTGCAGATCACGTCTCCGGTGGCGCTGACCTACAGGGCAACGGATGCCAAGGGGGCCCAAGCCAGCTTAACCTTTACCCTGGAGGTGGTCTCGCCGGTGGCGACCGAAGAGCAGAAGGAGCCTCCCCAGGAGCTGATCGTGCATGCCAACTATCCCAACCCCTTCCATACGTCTACGAATCTGCTCTTTGATCTGCCGTGGCCGGCCGAAATCAAACTGGACGTCCTGGATCTGACGGGCAGGCGGGTGTATACCCATCCAATGGTGCGCATGGCGGCGGGCAGAGAGCAGGTGATCACATTGGAGCAGGTTGCCCTGCCGGCCGGCGTCTATCTGTATCGGATGGTGGCCACCTCCATGGAAGGACACGCATCCATGCAGGTCGGACACTTGATGAGAATGAGGTGAGGAGCAGGGCGGGCCGAGACACGGATCGCTTGCCGGAGATGATGTAGGAAGCAGGAGAAGGGGATGCTCGCTTTGCATGGACCCGCAAGTGCTTCCCAAAACGCGTCAATAGACCAAGATTGATCCTTGATCCATAATATTCGCAGTAGTACTATATTTATGAGTGGTCGCCTCGCTCATCTCAGCTTCTGCTACGGCTTGTTTTGTTGTCATACCTTTTTGATCCATTAAGTAATTGAAATAGGTAACCTGTGAATCTGTCTTCATGTGAAAATAAATGGTTGAAAAATCCACTTATTCGCAGCAATTCCCAGTCTCCGAGAACTCTTGAGTTTAGTGGGGAGTGCTGCAATTTTGATCATTGAACCCGCACGAAATTCCCAAAGTACCCAGATATCCCATTGTCTGATGAGACAGAAACTTTGTATATATACATTCCATTGGACAGAGCTACACCCGAGATGTCCAGATTTTTCCCCCACCCCGCTCCAAAATCTACGGGTGCTCTTGTGAGTATGTTTCGTCCAGTGAGATCAAAGACCTCGACTCCAACACTTGCAGGCCATGGAAGATCAAAGTGTACATGAGTGATCTCTGAAAAAGGATTTGGGTAATTACGGTGCAGGACAAATTCTTTTGGAACTTCATTGCTTTCGGAAGAAACTGGAGAAACAACTTCAATTGTGAAAGTAAGTTTATTTCTCGATAGATTGGAATCTGTACTTGAATACTGGTATGGAGTCCGATTCAAAAGGATGGTGGGGATTCCACTTATAGTTCTGGATGTTTTGTTGAAGGTCAATCCAGTAGGGAGTCCTGGTTGGAGAAAATAATTAATCGGTGGTATGCCACCAATTGCTTCGGGCAAAATGAGAGGCGTGATCCGCTCATCTCGCGTGAATGATTGATTCTCAATTGTGCCATTGAATGTAAACCCAGAACACGTAGCTCCACTTACCTCAGGGATTCGTTTTAACCAGCTTTGAAACTCAGGATCTGATGGAGCACATAGAGGCTGTCCATCAAATTCCAATCTTTGTAAGTTGCCTAGCTTCATAAGGCTTCTGGGCAACGTGCCTGTGAATAAATTGTGTGAGAGGATGAGATGGTTGAGTTTTGATAATTGGCCCATCTCTTGTGGAATCTCACCAGAGAATTTATTTCCAGAAAGATTCAAATTACGCAAATTGGAGAGTTGACCCAACTGCTTCGGGAGAACGCCTGAAAGTGAATTGTTTTGGAGATACAAAAACCATAAATTTGACATATTTCCCAATTCAGGTGGGATAGTGCCCGATAATGAATTGTTTTCCAAAGACACTAACGAAATTTTCTTGAGTTGTCCCAGTTCTTTGGGAATGTTACCATCTAAATGGTTATCACGGAGGCCCAGTACATCCAATTGAGAAAGGGATCCTAATTCTTTTGGGAGGGGGCCCCGAAGATTATTATTTTCCAGATTTAGGTGGGTCAGTGATAATTTATAATATCTTACTCCTTCCCATTGGGATAATGTCTCAATCGTCGGAGTGGCAGTTAAATTCCAGTTTTCGTTATTACGCCAGTTGTCCCCCTTGGTAGAGTTGTACAGAGCAGCAAGAGCATTGAATGTCTCAACCAATTGAAGATTGATTCCAAATGTGAAGACATCTATGTCATCAACGAATGCCCCCTCACGAATCCGGGGGTAAAATTGTACAATTTGGCTCAAGTCAGCATCCTCAGAGACTTTGAAACGAAACTCCACATCCGTAGAATCATTATTCCCCAATGGGCCGATGGATACAATTGGAGAAGCCATGGAAATGAATTGATATGATTCTGCAGGAACTAATTCGAGTGTAAGTTGGTGAGCATCAATTAGATAATTGACGATTTGTATGTTAATGGTCACCTCATCATTTGAATCAATTTGAAAGTCACCGTCACGATCAATCCAAGACCATTTCCGGATCCGAACCCCAGGAAATTTTGGGGGGTTCAAACTAGCTAATGCATTGATAAAGCCACGTCCTAATTGTCCATTGAGCCTGGGAGTATTTTGCTGATCCATATTTTCGCCTGATTGGCGTAATTGCTCTCTGAGTGCATCTGGACTTATATCAGGAAAGCGGGTTTTGACCAGAGCGGCTATGCCAGCAACTAAAGGTGTTGAATAGGAGGTTCCGCTATATGCACGGTATTGATTATCAAAATATGTGGAGAGAATATCAACACCTGGAGCAAATAGGTCTACGATTTTTCCATAAGAAGAAAAATGTGCGATCCTGCGTGAATCTCGCTCCGTAGCACCAACAGACAACACTCGATGATGCCGAGCAGGATATTGAGGGAAATCATTTGAATTGCTTGCACGATTACAGGCCGATGCAACAACTAGTGAACCTAAATCAGTAGCGAGGTCAAGGGTTTCTGAAATATATCTGGATGGCTGAGCCGTCACAATATAGGCCTCCCCCCAACTCGTATTAATTATATCAGCTCCATTCATGGCTGCATACATCACCCCCTCATAGTGATAATCGTTATTGGGGGGCATGCAATTTGCCTTAATATGCATTAATTGTGCATTCCATGCGGCACCAGCTATACCAATTTCGTTATCACTGACCGCACTGGTAACCCCCGCCACCGCAGTCCCGTGAAAAACACCTTTTATCTGACGATTAATGACATCAGGGTCATGGTTCACGACATCTTGATCACAAAAATTAGCTCCGTACACATCGTCAACAAATCCGTTTTGGTCATCATCTATTTTATTTCCTGGAATCTCATCTACATTGATCCACTGGTTATCAAGAAGATCCTCATGATTCCATTGCGCCCCACCATCAACAATTGCAATGATTACAGGAGATTCCTGATCAGATCCTCTTACGATATCCCACGCCTGTGGTAATTGAAGATGCTGGAGATAAGACTGTTGATGATAGGACGCATCATTGGGTTCGCTGTCTAATATGAATCTGTCAAATTCATTAATTCGCTCTGGTTCCGCATAGACTACCCCATATTCTTGCATTAAATCTCTTGCGATATATTCGGGAGATAGATCTGCTTCATATTGGATATAATAGGTTTGACGCAGTGCAGATAGATTTTTTTCAATCGTTTTGTTTGATTCCATAAAATCCAAAAATGGATATACCCGAGTAATAGAATAAACATTATGTCTCAATGCCTTCTGATCAAACCCAGATAATCCTGTCTTAGCTATACCCTCACGGATAAAAATCTCAGGTTCAAATTGAACGATTATTCGACGGGTATTTTCCAGATATGATTTTTGTGCGAATGCTTGATGGATGTTCAACCCAACAAATAGTGACCCAAGCACAACTATAAGTTTAGGATGAATCCTTAATTGGATGGTCATTATTTGATTCGTAATGAGTGCATTGGGAGTGTATCATAATTAGTGGGGGCTTAGGTTCCGTTTACCCATAACCTCTACTTTCATGAATTATACGATCTTCTACTGCTTTAACCCCTCCCGTTCAGGAGTCTTCGCAGGAGCTCTATCTTGAATTGGTTCGCCATTATACCGATGTACTTCGTCGGTTCACCGATCAATGATCCCCTGTGCCTGTGGTGTCCGAACCAAATCCCGTCATACCTGACCCCGCGCCGGTCGTGTTCGGTCCATCCTCTGAGGTTCCAGAGCCGGATCGGTCATCCTGCTGGGAATCGGCGGAATCTCTGCTGGCCTGTCGCGATTGGCACGCCGAGAAGATCGTCCACCTGCCACCTATGTGCTGGGGTTCTATGCTTTGATTGGCGTAGGGGTGAGTTTGCAGGGGCATCGCCGAATCGTGAACGTGACCCCAGGATCAGAGTTGCATGGAAGCCACACTGGATGCGTTGAGTACGTGCGGACTGGGATCCGGCATGCGGGTGACGCTTCCGGGGAATGTGGCATTACAATCAGCGGTATCAAGCGTATGGGGCCATCGCGTGTCTGTGCAGCGATGTCTGAATACGGTGATGGAGGAAGCCCTCACCGGGCTGGATCCAGACGAAGCCATGCAGTTTCGTCATCGCTTGCAACCGGCGTGGCAACAATGGGATGCCTCCTCTGCCCAAACCAGCCTGCAGCAAATCACCGACGACTTGACCAAGGTCAATCGCGGACAGGTACTGGATCACGCTCCAACGGACGGGGCTTCTGCTTCGAGGCCTGCGCGTGTTCAACTTGCTCCAAACGCTGCTGACGCGCGCCACACGGGGCCGGACCGATGTGCCAGCTCATCCACGTACCATGCGCTTGTGCGCCGCCCTGCTTGACCTCGAACCCCGTTTGCGACGGGTGCGCCATGCGGCGTATCTTTCTCAATGATCTACAACCCTCCATCCAGTACGATGACCACCCTCTCTTCTGCGTTATCTCCCAGCACACTCAAGAAGCTTTTGTCCGAGAATTCGCACAAGTTGGCCGAACGGTTTCGGAGCCCGGACTGGTTTTTATCCTTGATTCCGTGGTTGTTTCAGTCCGAAGTCCGTGAACGATGCGGAACGCATACCAAGACCAAGGATCAACGTTGGGGAATGAACCCCGGTACCATTCGCTGGAACGGGGCAAACATTCGCGTGAAGATTCCCCGGGTTCGCAAACCACCGGGAAGTGCCCCTGAAAACTCCTCCACCAGCCAGAACCTGGTTATGAAGAAGAACGGACCCGGAGTATGTTGTTTGGACGTTCACAGCGCAGATATGGGCACGTCACAACCCATCTGGCGGAGACGTTTGGATTCCGTGCCTCCACGGTAGGACGGGTCTTTATCCAAGAGATCGCCAAGGCATTGGATCCCTTCATGAATTTGATGACCAGGAGTTTGTAGGGCGGTTCATGGACGGCAAGACCTTACGCAGTCAGCAAATGATCCTCGTGGTGGGACCGACGGAACGAAGGGGGTTCTCGGGTTTACCGAGACGAACTCCGAATCTCATCCGTGTGTGGTCCGCTGATTGCAAGCCCGTGGCTTCCGTGCCTCGACGTCCCTCCTGGTCATGCTTGATGGGGCGAAAGGATTGCGCAAGGGCGTCAAAGAAGTCTTTGGAGATCAGGCACGGATCCAGTGGCACAAACGGGAAAACGTTGCCTCCAAGATCCCCAATACCGACGTTGCCGAACAGGTTCGGAATGAGATGGAAGCCGCCTATGCCGACGCCAAGAAGAAACGGACCGCACTGATGAAGAGGCTTGACGCGCGCTCCCCCGATGCGGCATCAAGCTTACGCGAAGGACTGGAAGAAACGCTCACTCTCCATAAACTGGGAATCCCGAAGCCCTTGCGAGATCAACTCCGAACCACAAATATCATGGAACGTGTCAACAGCCGACTCACTCATACCACCCGAAGAATCTCGCGATGGCAGAACTCGGATCAATGGCAGCGCTGGGTGGCCACCGCGTGCCTGGACATAGAAAAACGATCCCTGAACCCCATCCAGAACGGCTGGCAATGGGAGATGCGGATCCGAGCACTTCGTCGACACGAGAAACCCATTCACCAATCCTCCTGTAGAACCCAGAAATTCGCGCCAAACCCCCACTAACTATGATACAATCCCGGTGCATTTCATACAGGATGATTTGTTAGCTATCCAATAACTCATGAGTCGTTACGCATCTCGGTGAGTATCCTATTTAGATCAGAATATTCATGTTGATCAGTAGATATATTTAAATCAAACCCAAGGAATGAAAGGATTATATGGGAGTATATTTTGGATATTCAATCTACTTGAATCAGAAAGATTGTCCCAGACTTTGACTGAAAGGGGCATTGGGTGTGTTCACGTAAATGATTGTGTTCATGGAAACTATAAATAGGTTACGTCTTGGTCATCTTAAATTGAGTCATACTAAATCGGCATGGGGAAGGCAAGCTTGGGTCGCATGAATCTACGCCGGCCACCGATCCATCTCCGAATTCCCTGCAACTGGGCCGGCGATACTTGCGGATACCAACCCATCCGAGTGCTCTTTTCCCGTCCAAGCCCCACATACAATACCGTATCTGCATTGGACACCATCGTCAGGTACTTGTGGTACGCGACCTCATCCACACAAAGGTTGGCAACCACGTCCTCCTTTCTTCGAGCCTTTCCCCGCACGCCGTTGGATCCCGGCCATGCCCTTCCAGCCGATTTCCAACTGGCGGGAAATCGCCAAAATACTTGCCTCCTTGGCCCATCCCGTACTCCTCAAAGTCATGCGTGTAGCGGGAACTTGCGTCGGCGCCCAGGGAACCCGAATCGTTTGATAGGTACACGTATCCAGGTGGCGTCATTGCCGCTCCGTGCGCAGATCATAAAAGGGATCTACCTTGCCACACTTCGGACAGGTCAACGGTACCGTCCTTCGTTGGGCTTGATCATCGTAGGTGTCTTCTAAAATCTCTCATGGAGCCTGGAGACCTAGGCTAGGCTTTTCTCAACAGAGGAAGCGTTTTGCATGGGATTCTTTAAATCCAGGGGAACCATGAAATTCGAAAGTCCCTAAATTTAGGACGTAATTCACAATAAAAGGCGAAGGCCCCAAAAATAGTATCCTAGAAAAACCACATGGGATGGCGAGTTTCTCCACTGGAAATCAGCTCGGAACACAGAGAAAAATCAGTAATCAGAATGCGTTATTCCAGTGAACTGGGACAGTGTCCCGCTTCCAGCGGAATAGTCAATCAGAAGGTGATCGAGAGTTTTTGTCCAGGATGAATGGTGTTTGAGCGTAGGTTGTTGCTGGCTTTGATGCTCTGTACGGTTGTTCCGTAATGTTGGGCAATCTTTGTCAGATTTTCACCGCGTCGCACCGTATGGACTGTACGCCCTCCTTGAGGAATTTGAAGCCGTTGTCCACGTTTGATTCGAGTATTTCGAAGTCGGTTGGCCTGTCGAATTGCCTGAACCGTCGTTTCATATTTTTTGGCAAGCTCGGAAAGGGTGTCGCCACGACGAACTGTGTGAACCTGATTCGGTCTAGTTTCTTGAGATGTACTCGAAGAACGAGGTGTCTGAACGGAAGTGTTTGAGGAACGGGTCGTTGATGTATTTGCAACAGTGACGGCCGTTCTACGCACATTTTCCGCCATTTTTTGATCGAAGACGATTGGCTTTCTGGTTCGGCTTCCCCAGGCTACCGTCCGAGCATTCGTACTTTCAAGCCGTGCCACAATCGTCCCTGCCAAGCCAGGAACTACAAGCATTTGGCCAGGATGAATGACAGTTTTCCTAAGCCCATTCGCATTCTGGATCGCCTTTACCGTTGTCCCGTATCTCCGTGCAATTTTTCCGAGATTGTCTCCCCTTCGTACACGATGTTCTCCAGGCATTTTTTTCTCCTTATCAGGAAGTTTTTCAAAAGCATCGGCAAAGCGGGCAAAGGTATTGATGGGAATCCGCAAAGTATACGGGGTTCTATCAGGAGGAAGAGTGCCTCGACGAAGTTCAGGATTTAATGTTTGGATGTGATCGGTAGTCGTGCCCACCATATTCGCAATGGTTTCCAAGGAGAGAACCCCCGAAACCTTGATCTCATCATAGATATACTCTGATCCATTCGATGTTGCTGGCAATCCAAACTCGGAAGGATTAGACATAATCAGAGCTAACGCAATAAATTGTGGTACATATCCTGCAGTTTGGCGTGGTAAATACTTCGAAATTTCCCAATAGGAAGGTGGGTTTTTGAGAGTCCCACCACGGCGGGAAATTGCTCGCCGGATACACCGGGGGCTACAGTTGTAGCCTGCCAGTGCCAGATGCCAATCGTTTCCATAATATTCGTAAAGTTCTTTGAGGTGGCGTGCAGCCGCGCGGGTTGATTTGACTGGATCCATACGCTCATCCACATAAGAATCAATTTTGAGTCCCATTGCCCGCCCAGTGGGAGCCATAAACTGCCACATACCAACTGCACTCGCACTACTGCGTGCACGAGGATTCAATCCACTCTCACCAACAGCAAGATATTTGAGTTCGTCCGGGACCCCCTCTTCCTTGAAGATCTGCTCAATCATGGGAAAATAAGTACCTGAACGATCCATCCATCGGATGACAGTGTCTCTACGGTTCTTAAGCAGCCAGTCAATTGCACCTTCAACGACCCGGTTTTGGGTCATATGAACGGAGGTTGTGACCGGTTCAATGTTAGGAAGACTAATTGCCTGGGCCGTGGGATTCTCTACGGATGCCTGCATGTCAAACATGGCACTTCGTAGCGCAAAAATGGCCCCATGCTCCTGACGTTCTTCAGGGTCAGAGCCGAAAAATGCCTCATGCTCCGTCACGATCGTCCTGAAGAGCTCACGGAATTGAGGTTCATTCACCAGACTGGACTGATCTGCCAAGACACTGACTTCCGCCATTGCCTGATCCAAATAGTACTCTGCAGAACGCCAGTTCCCGTTGGTTCGAGCTTTGATGATTCGTGATTGCAGAAGATAGGCACGACTGATGCGATTCATGATCTGCCTCTCAGACAGTTCATCACGAGGATCGCCATAGTCCTCAATGATGGAATACTGATCATATCCCCGCAAATCCTCTATCGGGATTGCCTCAGGAGGCATAATCTGTTGTGCAAGACAAGGTGTAATGAGAAATGTCGTTGCAGTAAATAGGGTGAGTAACTGGATTTTCATGACATTAACACAGATCAGTGGAAGGGAAATGTACCCCAAAAGTTAAAGCGTATTCTCATATACACTCAATAGGTTCCCATATAATGGATTGTTGAGGTCATTAAAATAAACCATTAGGTAAAAAACCAAGAAATTTTGACCATTCAAATACGAGGAATTATGAGATTCGAGCAAAGAATCATCAACAAATTCGGGCTAAAGAGGAATGTTTCCATGTTTTTTTTGCGGATTTGTCAGAACTTTGTTCTGGAGCATTCCCAACCCTTTGATTAAACACTCCCGAGTTTCCTCGGGATAGATTACATCATCGATATAGCCCCGCTCGGCAGCTATATAGGGATTCGAAAACCGGTTCCCATAGTCATGAGTGAACTTTTCTTCGAGAGTTTCTCGGTCCGAGGCATGCTTGAGTTCGGAACGATGAAGAATTCTGATGGCTCCCTTTGCTCCCATGACGGCAATCTCAGCTCCGGGCCAGGCGTAGTTTAAATCCCCTCGAATATGTTTGGAACTCATGACATCATACGCGCCTCCATAGGCTTTTCGAGTGATCACTGTGAGTTTTGGGACTGTTGCTTCACAAAAAGCATAGAGTAATTTGGCTCCGTGGCGGATAATTCCGCGCCACTCTTGATCTGTACCGGGCAAAAAGCCAGGAACATCTTCAAGTGTAACCAAGGGGAGATTGAATGCATCACAAAATCGGATGAACCGAGCCCCTTTTATAGAGGCATCAATGTCCAGAACCCCAGCCAAATGAGCTGGTTGGTTGGCCACGATTCCTACTGCATGACCACCGATACGTGCAAAACCACAAATTAGATTGAGGGCAAAGCCATCATGAACCGGGAAGAATGAATCTCGATCTACCAATAAATAGATGATATCATGCATATCGTAAGGTTTATTGGGATTTTCGGGAAGAATTTTATTCAAATCCGTCGGATTTCCCGCAGGAGAGGAATACGTAGGATGAATTGTCGGTTGTTCCTCGCAGTTTTGAGGCAAGTAATTCAGTACAGTTCGAATTGCTTCCAGGCAGGAAACATCGTTCGGGTACACGGCATGCGCAGCCCCGCTTTGCTTCGCATGTGTTTCAGCCCCTCCTAAGTCCTCCGAGGTAACGTTCTCCTGTGTTACGGTATGCACCACGTCCGGCCCGGTCACAAACATGTAGCTAGTTCCCTGCACCATAAAGACAAGGTCTGTAATGGCTGGACTGTAGACTGCACCACCTGCACAGGGTCCCATGATTGCAGAGATCTGGGGAATAACCCCAGAAGCCAGCGTATTTTTGAGGAAAATATCTGCATATCCTCCGAGGGAGATCACTCCTTCCTGGATTCGGGCACCCCCTGAGTCACTGAGCCCAATGACCGGTGCACCATTTTGAAGTGCCAAGTCCAGTACTTGTACAATTTTAGACGCATGTGCACGCCCCAGAGATCCTCCAAAAACCGTAAAATCCTGTGCGTATACATAGACCAAACGACCATGGATGGTACCATATCCAGTGATGACCCCATCTCCATAAGGGCGTTGATCGGATAGACCATAGTCGGTACATTGATGTCGTACCAGCTGTCCAATCTCTACAAATGAATCATCATCCAAGAGAACCGTCACACGCTCACGAGCGGTGAGTTTCCCTTGATCATGTTGCCGATCAATGCGAGATTGACCACCGCCCATCCGTGCTTCTTGTCGACGATGCTGCAAATCGGAAAACCTATCAGTCATTGGTTTACTTGTGTTGATCCTCGTACCACGCGACCGGGCATTGCACCCGTATGCTCTCCATGTTCTAGCACCATCTTGCCATTGACAAATACATAGGATACCCCCGTGGCAAGTTGGTGAGGGTCTTCGAATGTAGCATGGTCTTGTATTTTTTGTGGATCAAAGATGACAATGTCTGCAAAATATCCTTGCTTGAGCATGCCTCTCTGGTTGATTGCCAAAATGGATGCGGGCAGGGAGGTCATTCGCCGGACGGCCTCCTCCAGTGAGAGTACATGTTCGTCACGCACATATTTGGCTAGCAAACGAGCAAAGGATCCATACGTGCGAGGATGAACCATTGAATTCAGGGCATGCCCCTCCGGTGCGATAGAGATCGCATCAGAATCAATAGCAACCCATGGCTGTCGAAGCTTTCGATGTACATTTTCCTCATCCATGAGAAAGTAAATCGCTCCGACCCTGCTGGTATCCTCCAGAATCAGATCCATTATGGTTGTGGGGATGGAAGTTCCTCGTAATTCTGCCACTTCTGTAAGTCTCATACCCATATATTGACGAAGTGGAGCGGTCCTGAATCCTACGAGCATAACATTTTCTGGACCCGCTTCAAGCATGAGATTTTCCCAGTTCCCGGAGGGATTCATTAATTCTGTTTCCATCTGAGCTCGTACAGCGGGATCCTGTAGCCTTGCATGCCAAGCCATCATGCCTCCCTCTCTTACATCCGGTGGCATGGCAGCATCCAGACCCGTAGATCCTGCAATATATGTATAGATGTCCGCTGTGATCTCAAGCCCTTCCGCTCGTACTTCCTCAATCCGGTTAATGACCGCTTCCATCTTATGCCAATTATTTTTCCCAGCGGCTTTGAGGTGATAAATGTGTCCTCGCACGTTTGCATCCCGTGCAATTTGGATTAATTCTTCCACAGATTCGAGAAGACGCTCCCCTTCACTTCGAAGGTGGGATGTATAGACACCGCCAAATTCTCCAGCAGCAGAGGCCAGTGCCGTCAACTCGTGTGTACTTGCAAAGGCACCTGGAACGTAGATCAGGGCAGATCCCACGCCCAGTGCGCCATCTGCCATGGCTTCTCGTACCAGATTCTGCATGCGCTCCAACTCTTCGGGAATTGGTGCGCGATCATTTTTACTACCAAGCACGTATTGACGGACGGTCGCCGCACCAACAAGCGAGGCGACATTTGGGGATATACCCTTGAATTCAAGGAAGGATAAATATTCGTCCAGCGTAGTCCAGGGAATAGTTGTCCCTCCCAGAAATTCTTCTGCGGTTTCCTCTGATCCAGCCTGCTGGACGATCCATTCCCAGATCTCTTCTTTCATGACTTCATTGAGAGGCCCGTTGGAAACTCCTTCTCCAAATACTTCCAGAGTTACACCTTGGCTGATATCGCTCAGGGATCTCCCGTCGATGATGAGACTTTCCGTCGCCCAGCTCAGCATATTGATGAATCCAGGAGAGACCGCAAACCCCTCCACATCAAGTTCCCGTGCGCCACGGGCATCTGCAAGAGTTCCAATTACGGCAATGCGGTCTTCATTGACCGCAATGTCTGCAATGTAGGGAGCATTCCCGGATCCATCATAGATAGTCCCACCACGGAGGATCAGATCATAGTCAGGCCCGTGGGTACATCCACAAATCAGCAGTAGAAATACAAGAAGATATCTCATTTCATGAGTCGGATTGGGGATGAGCTTGGACCCGGGCTTGGCCAAATTCATATTCTTTCGGAGGGATAGCTCCTAAGAGATGTTCGACAAAATAATCCCATCTCTGTCGCATCCAGTAGATTCGTGCCCGCCCAAATCCATGCGCCTCATTCGGGAAGACGATCAGATCAAAATCCTTGTTGGCCTCTACCAGAGCTTCTACGAGGAGGAGTGTGTTGGAGGCGGGCACATTGTCGTCCATCAGTCCATGGGCAAGAAGGAGTTTTCCTTTCAAATTTCCCGCCAGTGGAAGATTGGATTGGTTATCATAATTCGTCGTTCCATCTGGATTCTGCATAAAGAGTCCCTGCCATTTTTCGGCCCAGTCATCTTCATAATTGCGATTATCATGGTTGCCTGCACCACTGACGGCGACCTTGTAGAAATCAGGGTAGCGAAGGATCCCCCCGGTAGAAGCATAACCGCCCCCAGAGTGCCCCCAAATCCCCACTCGGTCCAGATCCATCCATGAATTCTGGGCTGCAAGTTGACGGATGGTAGTGATTTGATCGGGTAACCCATTATCTCCCATATTGCCATAATAGGCATCATGGAAAGACTTGGAGCGACCGGGTGTGCCCATCGCATCCACTTCTACTACGATGAATCCCAGCTCTGCAATCGCTTGCTTATCGCTACGGGATGGCAAAAAGCTTCGTGTTCCAACACTACCACTTTGTGGTCCTGGGTAGAGATAATTCAGGATGGGATAACTTTTGGACGAATCGAAATGACTGGGTTGGTAGAGAAGGCCGTGAAGATCTGTTTCGTTATCGCGTGCCTTGGTGGAAAATGGTAGTGGCGGTTGCCAGTCAGTTGTCAAAAGCTCAGAAATATCGGCTTTCCCAAGATCAACAGCAATCGTACCGTCAAGAGTTCGAACGGCGTGCTGTTGAGGCAGATCTGGTCGTGACCAGGAATCTAGGATATATTTTTTCTGTGGAGACAGAGATACAACATGATTCGCCTCTTGTGGTGTGAGCAGTTCTGGCTCGCCTCCATCCATGTTTACCCGGTACAGGTATTGGAAGTATGGATCCGGTCCATCTCTACCTGCACCGGTAAAATATAGCATACGTTCATCCAGGTTCGTATGACGCAATTGCAAGACAACCCAATCTCCAGATGTGATCGGATGTTTTAGCTCTCCTGTGGTAAGGTCATAGAGGTAAAGGTGGCCCCAGTTGGATCGCTCGGAATACCAAAGGACCTCATTTGTTTCAAAAAATACCTGCCAGTTTTCCGCATTGACGCCGGATTCATAATAGGTTGGCACATGTTCATGAAGAATTTCCCGGACTTGTCCGGTTTCTGCGCTGGCAACACGGAGCCATGCATCTTTGTGATCCCTAGAGGAGGATACGAAAGCCAGTTGCTGGCTGTCGGGACTCCAACGTACGTCCAGAAAGGTGCCATCCCAGTCAGCGATATGATCCGTAGTGGTGCCGCGATGATAGTCTGGTGGCATATCTAGTCGCACGGTTTTCTTTTCTTCTACATGGACGATCACACGGTGAATCTTAAAGACGATGCTGTCTCCTGGTAGGGGATATTTCCATGCTTCCAACTCGGAGTGACCAACCTGCGTTGAGAGCATATACATTTCGCCAACGCCGCGGCCATCATGCTGGAACGTTGCAATCTTTTTTGAGTCGGGTGACCAGAGCAAGACTGGACGGTCATTCCTGACCCATCCTGCATTATTGGTTGCATACCCAAAATCTTCGATTCCATCAGTGGTCAGCTGTTGTTCCTCCTTGGTATCGAGGACCCGGACCCATAAATTATTTTCTCTTCGGAAGGCTTCATATTTTCCATTAGGAGAAACCGCTACATTGGAAGGGATGCCATGGAGAAAGGAGTTGTTGACCGGTTCGCACACATAGGTAATGATACTACAAGTAATATTCTTATCTCGTGCCCATGTAGAGTGAATACGATTCGATTCCGAATCAAAGGAGAAGCGTGAAACGTCAACTTCAACTTCGGGGGACTCTAAGTGGTCGGAGATCGCCTCGATCATACGGGTATGGTCAAAAAGGGGGGCCTTCTGCCCCTGGCCGGGATCAACGAGAATAAATTCGGATCCCTGCTGCGAAGTATGAAGATACCAGAACCTATCCTCATCCAGCCAGTTGGGTCTTATGTTTGTGTGATAGACCATGCTTCGGGTTGTGGTGGAGAGCATTGACTCTGCACGGGCATAGTCATCTTCAGTGATGACAATTTGTGCACGGGCCTCCATAGAACAGGTCAGAAACAAAAAGATGGCTATGATTTTTACAGGCATTGTGTAATTGCTTTACTGATGTAACTGCACCGGCAAACTACGATCTAATGTGTCGGGATCCAAAAACTAAAAACCATACTCTCGTGAAATACGTAATACTACTCTTACTTTTTCCTAGGCTGGTCTATGCTCAACAAGATTCAAATCCTCCAATGGAGGGGTTCAACATGGAAGATTCTGCCCCACAGGCGATGGAGATTGCCGATCAGGTGATGGCCAGCATGGGAGGACGTGCCGCGTGGGATAATGCCCGCTATATAAGTTGGACCATCTTCGGAGAAGATCATGTCTGGGATAAATGGACGGGCAGGTATCGCTGGCAGGGAAATGATACCGTTGTACTTATGAATATCCATACCATGGAAGGATACGCCTTCAGGGATGGTCAGGAAGTTATGCCCGCAGATGAATTATTGGCGGATGCCTATTGGGACTGGATCAATGGAGGCTATTGGTTACTGATGCCGTATAAACTCAAGGATTCCGGGGTTACATTGGGGTATAAGGGAGAAGAAATCATGACGAATGGCTATGAGGCACATGTACTGACACTCAGGTTTGATGGGGTCGGGATTACTCCAGACAATGGATATGATGTGTACGTTAACAAGGATCTGAATTTGGTGGAGCAATGGTCCTACTACGCGGATATTGATGCAGATGAGGAGCCTCGTTTTACTACGACCTGGGAAGGGTATAAAAACTATGACGGTATCATGCTTGCTGATACCAGAGTCACGCTGAATAGTAATTCAAACGTCCGAAAAATTTCGAATCTAGGAGTCTATTCTGAGTTATCGGAGTCTGTGTTCGAGGATCCAAACCAGATATCTTTGGCTTCGCTGACGGATGCTCATTGAGCCCAAGTCATCAGACTGGAAGATTGTAACGGAGTTTGTCTCCCCCGTTTCGGGAGAACGCGTACTGTATATCCAACGGATCCACTCTCTGTGCAGGTGACATTTTTGGCTTCATATAGGTGTTGAGATTCTTTTTGGCTGGTTTTGGTCAGTTCCATGGGGGTGATGATTGCGTCCAGGATTTCTCCTGTCTGTGCAATTCGCCCCAGGTATAATTGAACCTCTACATCATCTGGTGATAGAGTACCCAGAGCCACATCGGCTTTAACCGTGAAAGGAGCTCCGACCTTTAGATTTCCTTGGGGAGCATGTTCGTCTACACGGACTTGAATACTGGGCCAGGCTTCTTGCACTTTCTGTTGCTGGCTTGATAGTACTTTTGCACCCTCTAGATTTTTGTCATAAAGTTCTTTTACACGAGAAGCGGCAGGCAAATAAATTGTTTCAGTATACTCCTGAACCATACGATGCGTATTGAAGAAACTGCTGTGGGTGGCAATCGAAGACTTCATGCGTGTAATCCACTCAAGAGGCAGTCCTTCGGAGGAGCGGTCATAGAACATCGGTACAATCTCGTGCTCTAGTTGATCATAGAGTTTTTCGGCTTCTCGTTCATCCTGATAGACATGATTTTCGGTGATTTCGCCATTTCCGATCGCCCACCCAATCGATGGATCATATCCTTCATCCCACCATCCATCCAAGATACTGAGATTGAGCCCACCATTCGCGGCTGCTTTCATTCCACTGGTGCCACTAGCTTCTCGAGGGCGCCGAGGTGTGTTTAACCACAAGTCTACTCCCTGTACCAGGTTGCGAGCAATCGCCATATCATAATCTTCAAGAAAAACGATATGATTGAACAGGGCATCGGTACCGGAGGCCTCAACAATTTTCTGGATTAGTTCTTTTCCTGGTTGATCGCGGGGATGCGCTTTTCCTGCAAAAATGATCTGGACTGGATAGGTTGGGTTGGTGAGAATTTGCGTCAATCTCTCTAGATCTCGAAAGAGTAGGGTTGCGCGTTTATAGGTAGCAAATCGGCGTGCAAACCCGATGGTAAGTGCTTCGGGGTTGAGGACTTTCTTCGCACGGGCAATATCTTTTGCTGAGGCTTCAAGTCGTTGCATTCGGGATTGCAAGGATCTCCGAGCCTGTATGATCAGGCGCTCTTTGCGAATTGAGTGTGTATCCCAGAGTATATCATCGGGGATTGCTTCGGCATGTTTCCATTGGGACTCGCTGATCGCTTCTTCTCTCCACCTTGGACCCACATATCGATCTACATGTCGTTTGAGCGAGCTTGAGATCCAGGAAGAGATGTGAATTCCATTGGTCACATGACGGATGGGGACTTCATTCTCGGGTACTGCAGGCCAGAGGTTTTGCCACATCGCACGGCTCACTTTGCCATGTAATTTGGCAACCCCGTTACAGGCACTACTCATACGCAGAGCAAGCTTGGTCATACCAAACAATTCCTGATCCTGATCTGCATGTTCTCGCCCTAGTGCCAAGAATTCACGGCGTTCGAGACCTAGAGATTTTTTAGCATAAGATGTGAGATAGCGATCCATTAATTCCGGAGAGAAACGATCATGACCGGCCTCGACGGGGGTATGGGTTGTGAATACGATACTTGCGGCAGTGGCAATTCGAGCCTCATGGAAGGATAAATCATGTTCTTGCATGAGTTGTCTGGTGCGGTCCAGAGTTAGAAATGCAGAGTGCCCCTCATTCAAATGATACACCTGAGGTTTGAGGCCCAGTAATTCCAGTGCACGATAGCCACCAATCCCGAGAATAATCTCTTGTCGGATACGAAGTTCATTTCCCCCTCCGTAGAGGTAATCTGTCAAATTTCGATCCTCGTCATGGTCATTGGCATTGAAATTGGTATCGAGTAAGTACAGGGGAATTCGTCCAACCTGTAGCCTCCAGATCCGAGCATATACGGTACGATTCCCGATTTCTACATCTACTTGCAGGGGGATCCCGTGCTCTCCGTGCTCTAAGGTCAGCGGAAGACTGGCAAAATCATTTTGGATGTACGATTCTTTTTGCCAGCCCTTCGCATCGAGATACTGACTGAAGTATCCCTGTTGGTACATCAGACCAACGCCAACAATGGGAACTCCAAGATCACTAGCACTCTTTAGATGATCTCCGGCGAGAACTCCAAGCCCCCCTGCAAAAATCGAGAGACATTCCGTGATCCCGAACTCTGCGGAGAAGTAGGCTGCTAACAAATGATCGGATGAGTGGGTGCGTGAGTACCAGGTTGAGTTTGCTTCCATGTACGTGTCAAAGGAACCACACACTTCATTCAGATGAGCAACAAAGCCTTCATCGTTCGCGAGTTCTTCTAGCCGGGAAGAGGAGACTTCGGCTAACATCCGAACGGGATTATGTCCTGAGCTTTCCCAAAGATCGGCATCCAGTCTTCGAAAAAGAGAAATGGTGCCCTCATCCCAAGCCCATCGGACGTTGTACGCGAGTTCCTGCAGTCTTTCTAATGCGGAAGGCAATGATGGAGCATTGGTGAAAATTCGTACGGGTTTGGGAATCATGATTTATCTTGTATAATCGTAGAGAGTTTCGGAACTGAAGCGTAGAACAGGAGTCCTGAAAAGGATAAAATCCTTAAGCTCAAGATTCACGTCATTAACTGACTTTAAAGATCGGAATTGATGAAGGAAAGTGCGCTTATACTTACGAATGGGCTATTTGGTAGCGTTTTTGCAAAAACGACCCATGGCTTGCTGCGCGGCCCCAGTCGCTACGAGATTTTAGGGGTGATAGATCCAGATTATGCAGGACAGGATGCAGGATTCGTACTGGACCGACGTAATAGAGGGATTCCCCTCTACAGTTCAGTTTCGGAGGCTTTGGCGCACTGTACTCCAACACACTGTATTATCGGAGTTGCAACGGTCGGTGGAATACTTCCAGATTCTCTGCGCGTGGAACTATTGACGGCGGCATCTGCCGGACTGCAGCTGGTAAATGGATTACATCAACTTCTTTCAGACGACGAGGAATTGGTGAATCTGGCATCTGGAGGTATCATTGATCTTCGCAAACCTCGCCCTACCACCGAGCTACAATTTTGGTCAGGTAAAATTCTGTCGGTACCTGTTCCCCGGATTGCAGTTCTTGGAATGGATTGTGCAATCGGAAAGCGGACGACGGCAATGAGCTTACGGGAAGGCCTTCATGAGCAGGGTGTGCGCGCAGAGGTCATCTATACGGGGCAGACGGGTTGGTTACAGGGGTTGAAATATGGGTTTATTTTTGATGCAACCCTTAATGATTTTGTTTCGGGTGAGTTGGAGCGTGCTATCGTGGAATGCTATCAAAATGAAAGCCCAGAGGTCATCCTTCTTGAGGGGCAGTCTGCTCTTCGCAATCCAGCCGGACCTGCTGGATCCGAGCTGATTTGCTCGGCACGGGCAACGGGAGTCATTCTACAACATGCTCCGGCACGTCTTCACTTTGAAGGGTTTGAGGATCTGGACTGTAGGATTCCCTCCTTTTCAGAGGAGCTAGAACTCATTCACCTTTTGGGATCGGAGGTATGGGGGATTTCGCTGTTTACGAAAGGGCTTGATGATGCGCAATCTTTGCAGATGTCCAAAGAGTTGGAAGCACAGCATGGAATCCCGGTGGTGAGACCAATGGAGGAGGGCATCGATCGATTGGTTGGTGTAATCCGGCAAAAGCTTGGCAAATGATTATTCAAGAGGTGGAGGTCTGGACGGAGCATCTTCCTTTAACCCGCCCCTATGTGATTGCAACGCGGGAAGTCAGTGCCGTTGATCTGCATTTTGTGCGCTTGGAGAGCAGTTCAGGAGTTTTGGGTTTAGGATGTGCAGCTCCGACGGCCGTCACTTCCGAAAAGGCAGACGAATGTCTCGGAGTGATGGATGCTGCCACACGTGATATCTTGAAAGGGCAGGATCCTGGAATGCTTCGGAGATTAGCCAGGCAGTTGCAATCAGAATGTTCGCAATATCCCTCTGCGGTGGCAGCTATGGATATGGCACTCCATGATCTTTTGGGTCGGAGTATGAACGTTTCGGTAGCCTCCATGCTCGGCTCATTGATGAAGCCACTTCCTACCTCAATTACGATTGGAATTCTTCCCCTGGAAGAAACACTAAAGGAAGCCCGTGAATACCTTGCGCGAGGATTCAAGTGCCTGAAAGTCAAGCTAGGGCTAGATTACGAGGAAGATCTTGAGCGTCTGCGGGTTCTACGATCGACATATCCAGAGGGGGTTGATATTCGTGTTGATGCGAATCAGGGGTATACGATTGAACAGACCATGTCTCTTTCTCATGAGGCGCACCGATTGGATCTGGAGCTGATTGAACAGCCCTTGGACAGAGGAAAAGAGGAAGAGATGCTCAACTTGTCGGGGGAAGCTCGACGCCTTATGGCGGCGGACGAAAGCCTCCATAATTCCATGGATGCTCTTCAGCTTACGGTAGAGAATCCATTCGGAATTTGGAATATCAAGCTTATGAAATGTGCCGGCATCACAGGTGCCCTGGATATCGCAGATCTAGCAGCATTAGCCGGGATTGACCTGATGTGGGGTTGCATGGATGAGAGCGTAATTAGTATTGCGGCTGCGTTGCACACTGCATATGCGTGTCCCCAGACGCGGTATCTAGATCTGGATGGAAGTTTTGATCTTTCAAAAGATGTGGCACTAGGTGGGTTTACCCTGTTGAATGGATCTCTACATCTTCTGGAAGAACCAGGGCTTGGTACAACACTTGCCGACTGATTGACGACGTCGAAATAATTCTACGTTCTCACATATAGTTTCGCATACAATCTCGGCAAACCTCTGAGGGGAGCTTTATATCTCATTACGGGATCAATCGCATGATCGTTGATCGGTATAAATCTGTAGGTGAGAGGGAGAAAACTGCTTAAATATCCGGATCACGTTTCTTGAGGACAAAAAGTCCCTCAGATCCGCTCGTAACAATCAGAGTGCCACTTTTGAAATAAGGATAGTTACTCCATGAGGTTGAGCCTGGACCAGGCTCAAAGAAGCCAATCTCCACGGGAGATTCAGGAATCGTGATATCAAGAATCCGAAGCCCGGCGCCATAATTCGATTGATACATGAGATTTCCCTTGATATAGAGGTTATGATCAGTGTCGGGGGTGCTGGCAACATATTCGCTGACCAGTATGGGATCATCCAGATCAGAAACATCCCAGACCAAGGTTCTGGTCCCTTCAACCAATCCTTGTGGTTCATCACCTTCATCATTCATGTAAAAGTACCGATGATCCTCTGTGAGCCAACCTTGATGTGCATAAGCTACTTTGGGATAGACAGCCATAGAGATGGTAACTGGATTCTCCTTGTCGGATACATCTGCGATGCTGAGTGCAGTTTCATTGGATCCAAGACAGATTTCTTTGCCACTGTAGGTCAGGTCAGGTCCTGAATAGACGACGCATTGCGCATCATGTGAATAGCCGGTTTTACGTCGGCCGGTATTGGGATCAGCAAAGCATCCAGTAAACATCACATCTGGTGTTTCGCGCAGGTCAAGCATATGTAAGCCACCACCACAGGTCTCGCCGCCACCGCTGGCACCGACAACGAAACCAAACCCGGTCTCTTCGTTAATGACAATATTGTGTGCACTGGCAATCCCTGTGTAGAGTGCCGTTTCACGGAACGTTACCGGCTTCTCTCCAACATTACGCAACAGTTTCAGATCAAAAACTTGGACACCATGTTGTCCTGCCCCATCGGCGACGATAAAGGCATGATCCGCATAGACTTTTACATCTCGCCATACATTTGCAACCGATCCATTTGTCATGGGAAGATCCCCGATATATCGTGGGTTTTCAGGATCGGTGACCTCCACGAAAGAGGTACCATCGTTACGTCCGACCAAGGCATATTCCCTAGATGTATTCGGGTCTGTCCACCCCCAGAGATCATTGAGTCTGGATCCACGGATTCCTCCCATTTCGGGAAGAGGTAGAAATGCCGTCATATCAACGTCTTTGCAGGGCCATCTGGATACCATACCTGAGGCGCAGCGGATTTCTCCCCCAGTGATTGCTTCATGTCCTTTCACTTTGTTGACCAGAGTCGCTTTTTCTTTCCAGTCCCCCATCTCATTTTTCTCCAAAAGGATGGCTCCTCCAGCTCTGGAATCCATTCGAACGGCTCCAATGACGGCAACGTTTTCTAGAACAGCAATACGGCTTCCAAAGGCGCCACGGCCAATCGATTCGTCCGGGACCAGGTTTGTAGTACTGCTCCATCCCTGTTCACTGGATATGAATCGGTAGACAGATCCTCTGCCTCGATTACTACGATTTGCTCCCACCCAGAGCTCATGATCCATGGTGGCCAGAGCAGAACCGAACTGAGTCGATGATTGTGGATCCAAAGAGTGTAGTTGATTCAAT
Organism: Rhodothermales bacterium; assembly: GCA_965215475.1. GTDB lineage: Bacteria > Bacteroidota > Rhodothermia > Rhodothermales > Bin80 > Bin80. Next base: position 1,919,197 of record OZ244061.1, on the reverse strand, counting down.
ACGCGAAATTGAGATGACTCAGGATCCCAGGCATACTCGAAAACGATTCCCTGCCCCCCTTCCTGCAAGGGGGCGCCCGCAAATAGATGCCCTTGGTTAAGTGCAACCGAAATTCCCATCCTGCTTCGCTCGGTCAGAACGTCAGGGGCGAGTTTACCGACTTGGGTCCAGCCATCCGATCCATAGAAGAAGGCATAGGCAGCTCCCTGATTGTCAGATTTTGCGGGTGCACCGATCACGGCAATAGTGTCTTCGATGGCTAGGGCAGTCCCAAAACCATCACCAATAGCAGAATCTTGTGCAGTCAATACGGCGGTTTGCGTAAAGGATCCATTCCCATTTTCAGTAAATACATAGACCGCTCCGGTGGATTGCATGCGACCGGGTGCCCCAACCAAGATCGTCTGATGATCAAGTGCAAGGAAGTCCCCAAATCGGTCCCCAATGGTTGCATCAGAGGCGGAAAGATGTGCGACCTGTTGCCATGTACTACCATTATAGCGGAATACATAAACGGCTCCACGTGCCTCATTCGCCTCGCTGGCTCCGACGAATAGTGTCTCACCATGTGCCGCAATGGATCGGCCAAATCGTTCCAGATCCTGATTTACAGAAAGAATAAAAGGTTCGGTTTCCGGGTCGTTGAGAGGATAGATATATACTTCTCCGGGAAACGCCAGATTTCCCGTCTCACCGACAAAAACATGATGATCCGTTATTGCGATGGATCCACCAAAGGATTGTGCCTCAGCGGAGAAAGGAATTAGAAAGCTGATGGATAACAGCAAGAAAGTGCGGTTCATTTTTTGGGAATGATGTAGCAAAAACCAAATATACCATCACCTCCGAAGATGGTTACACGGAACAAGAATTCCCCGTTCTTGTTGGCGGGGTTTCTACAATAATCACTGCCGTGGCGCACATTTTTGAACTGGATGAGATTGCCGTCGCTGAGGTATGGCCGAAATTGAGGGAATGGCTAGACAAGACTCTTGGGTGCTCCGACGATCTTGATGGAATTCTTTTTCTTGTGGGTCTGCATGAATCCGGGCGAGAATTCGAACCTGATTTAGATAAAGCGTCAAAACAGCGTCTGGTCAATGAAGGTACCTATTGTGTTCTGGAATGTCTCGGATGTTTTGAGAGGGTGGGACAGGAAGTGGATGGCTACTGGATTTGGGAACCCCATGAAGATTTGCCAGAAAATATGAGCTCTGCACAGCAGGATCTATTGTTACGCGCAGGAATTCTCCGATATTTTGATCATTATCTGAATCCATGAAATTTATTCAATTTTTATTCTGCCCCCTGTCTATACTTGTAATAATGACGACCAGTAGCTGTCAGACACAGACCGTCAATGGGCTCCCCACGACCAATTTCTTCCAGATCTCCACTTCTATGGGAACGATGGTGATAGAGCTCTATGACGACACACCGGTTCACAGGGATAACTTCAAAAAGCTTGCGAACGAGGGATTTTTTGACGGAACGACGTTCCATCGTGTAATTGGTGGATTTATGATTCAGGGAGGCGATCCAAATTCAAAGGATGACGATCCTACAAATGATGGGATGGGCGGGCCTGACTATACTCTGCCTGCAGAAATTCTCCCAGGACGTTATCATAAGCGAGGTGCACTAGCAACCGCGCGTTCGGGGGATAATGTGAACCCGGAACGGGAGTCCAATGGGAGTCAGTTTTATATTGTTCATGGGAGTATTTATCCTGAGGAAGTTCTGGACCAAATGCAGAGCCGAGCGCAGCAGATGATTCCCGACTCAACATTTGAGTACTCTGCCGAAGCTAGAGCCACCTATACAAGTGAAGGAGGCGCCCCCATGCTTGATGGTATGTATACAGTTTTTGGAGAGTTGGTGGAGGGCTATGAAGTGATGGATCGAATCACAAGAGTACTGACTCCGAATCGAGCCGGTCAGCCAGGTAGCCCTATGGGAGATATGCCCATGGTAGAGGTTAAAATGGTAGTTCGCCCATTACCCGGTTATGACGGATAGTTTTCAGCCACGTCAGTTTTCAGACCAAGAGCAAGTACGCCGGCAGTCAAGAGAAGCCTTGGAAGCCAATGGCATCAGTCCGTACCCATATGCCTGGTCGGTCAGTGATCATATTGCTCCTGTTTTGGAGGAATTTGATGAAAATGCTCCCGTGAAGACTGTCTCTTTGGCTGGTCGCCTGATGGGGCGGCGGGTGATGGGAAAGGCCTCCTTTTTTGATCTTCAGGATGCAACAGGGCGGATGCAGATCTATGTTCAAAGAGATGACATGCCGGAGGGATTTTATAATCAGATCATCAAACGACATATTCATATTGGGGACATTGTTGGAGTTGAGGGACATGTATTTCAGACGCGCATGGGTGAGGTCACGGTGCATGTATCGAAGTTGGAGCTTCTGGCTAAGGCCTTGCGTCCGCTTCCCATCGTCAAGGAGCAGGAAGGGACTGTATTTGATGAGGTCACAGAAAAAGAATTTCGATACCGGCAGCGCTATGTAGATTTAACGGTGAATCCACATGTCCGGGAAGTCTTTGCCCAACGTGCACGAATGATTACAGCCATTCGAACGTTTCTTGACGAGCAAGGCTTTATTGAAGTTGAAACGCCAGTACTGCAACCTGTCTATGGAGGAGCGTCGGCCCGACCTTTCAAGACGCATCATAATGCGCTAGACATGCCACTTTACATGCGTATTGCCGATGAGCTTTACCTTAAACGGTGTATTGTCGGAGGATTTGATGGGGTATATGAGATTGCCAAAGACTTCAGGAATGAAGGATTGAGTCGATTCCATAATCCAGAGTTCACCATGCTGGAGCTGTACGTTGCATTCAAAGATTATGTCTGGATGATGGATCTGGTAGAGGAGTTAATTGAATCGGTTGCGATAACTCTTCATAGCTCGTCTCGCATTCAATGGGGAGAAGAAAAGATTTCTTTTGAACGGCCATGGCCGCGGATTCCATTCTTCGAAGCGATCAAGAAAAAAACCGGACATGACCTGTATCAAAAAAACCGTGATGAGATGCATAGAGTAGCCGAATCTCTGAATCTAGAGACATCTTCCTCAATGGGAGTCGGCAAGTTACTGGATGAAATCTTTAGTTCAAAGGTTGAACCTAGTCTGATTCAGCCTACATTCATCACGGATTATCCACTTGAGCTAAGTCCACTTGCCAAGCGGCATCGGAGTTTGGATGGACTCGTCGAGCGATTTGAAATGTTTGCCGGGGGAAAAGAATTGTGTAACGCATTCAGCGAACTAAATGACCCGGATGATCAGCGAAGACGTTTTGAAGAACAACTTCGTCTTCGAAAAGGTGGAGACCTTGAGGCAATGCAAATGGACCATGATTACCTCCGCGCACTTGAGTATGGCATGCCTCCCAATGCCGGATTGGGGGTAGGTATTGATCGATTAGCTATGCTGATGACCAATCAAAGAAGTATCCGAGACGTGATCTTATTTCCTCTGATGCGTCCAGATTAATCTCTGGGAGCGTGGCGAAAAAGGGTGGTTTCTGAGTCAGTTATTGGTCGAGCTCGAGTCTCTACAGAGAGCACGGGATTGTCTAGCTGCTCGTACGTTTCGCTTGAATCCTTCATACTTTGCCCGTTTGACAGCACTTCCTCGGAAGCGTTTTCGAAAGGCTTCAAGGTCCAATTCTTCCCATTCTTCAAGTGGAGTATCCTGAATTCCTTCCCGAGGAAGGAATCGCGAATCCTTCGTTTGGCGTCTGAATTTATTCCATGGACATACATCCTGACAAATGTCGCATCCAAAAATCCAGTCTTCCTGTTGTAATATAATTTCCTCGGGCAAGGAATCCCCACGGTGCTCAATAGTCCAGTAAGAGATACAACGGTTTGCATCCACTGCATAGGGCTGATAGATCGCATCTGTTGGACATGCATCAATGCATCGGGTGCAGGACCCACAATGATCGTACGTAGTGGGATCATCACAGGCAAGAGGTAGGTCAATGATGAGTGTCCCAATAAAAAACCAGGAGCCGACACGGGGATTAATCAGGTTCGTACTTTTGGCAATCCAGCCCAATCCACTGCGTTGTGCCCAAACCTTATCCATCACGGGAGCGGAATCAACAAAAACGCGACCAGAAAGGGTATTAACTTCACCTTCCAGCCATGAATACAGTTCGTAGAGACGCTCCTTCATGACCTGATGATAGTCATCTCCCCATGCGTAGCGACTGATTTTTCCTGCATCTTTTGCGTGGGCAACTCCCTGCCAGTAGTTATATAATACCGTTACAACCCGTTTTGCATCAGGGACCAGCTTTCGGGGGTCTACCCGCTTTTCGAAGTTCCGGGCCATGTAAGCCATGGATGCATGCTGCCCGTTTGTAAGCCAGGTTTCAAGGCGTTTTGCTTCATCATTCAAATGCTGTGCCTTTGCGATTCCACATGCATCAAAGCCAAGGTCTAAAGCTTTCCGCTTCAACTTCTCTGCAAGTGCCGATTGTTTATTTTCGTTAAATCCAGGCATCAAAGCGCAAATGGGTGGTCCTACTGAAAAAACTGATGGGGTAGATATATCGGTTGCGGTAGAGTTCAATCAAGGATTCAAAATAGTTGTAACTCTTTCAGCCTGCTATATGCATAGTTCCGGAATCCCGAAGTCTCAACAAGATGGAATTGTGGGCACTGCATAACGGCGAAGGGACAATTGTCGGAACACAACAGAAATCTTCTCCTCCAATCGAACACAAGAATTGTGACATAGCTAAGATTTATCAGTGACAAGCTTTCTTGGGAGATGTTGAGTTATTCCCAATAGTTTTATTGTAGGCAGAGTTTGCAATGATTCTATCATTTCTGCGTGCAACTAATTTACAAATCTGCACAGAAAAAAATATTTGCAGAGTATTCTTAATCTGGGATAGCCGGCCCCTCTCTCACCGTATGTATCGGATTTTAGCACTTGAAAGGGCTGGTTTTTCAATTCCCAGTTATACAGGTCATAGGTAGGCTAGTTTTGATGCGTCCAAATTATTGTAAACCATAAATCGGGGTAGTGCGTCCACAAAATTTCAGACAGCGCACGTATGCATCAATCTAGCTGCATATGATCTGATCTGGCGCCGTTTCCACATAGGCCCGAATATTCAAGATGCTACCCGAAATCTATACTTTCATAGTTTGGAAAGATACTCTCTCAGGTTTCGGAACAATAAAAGATTCAAATCGGTTTTTCCGCTGATCGTATTTTTACTATAATCGTACTCATTCCAGATCATGAAATATTTCTCGCTTCTCTATTGCCTATTGGTTATGGTTACTCTTAATGTATCCTCCGTAGAGGCACAAATTGATTATCAATCCCCACCTGAACCGCTTGATCGGTTGCTGGATGCCCCCGTTACTCCATCGGTTCGATTAAATCCCGACGGCACACTTATGGCCTTACTTGAGAGGCCAGGACTTCCCTCAATTACGGATGTCGCGGCCCCAGAAATGCGACTTGCCGGAATGCGGATCAATCCGAGGATTCATGGACCAAGCCGGAGTACCGCTTATTCAGGAATCCTGATCAAGTCTCTGGACGAAAGCCCGGCACGTCATATAACGGGAATCCCTGAATCCAGCGGGATACGAAATGTATCGTGGGCCCCGGATGGTAAACATCTAGCCTTTACGGTGGATATGGTTGATCGGATAGAGTTGTATATCGCCAAGATCTCTACCGGGATTGCTCGCAGATTGACAGATATCGCAGTGAACGATGTGACCTATGGCAGCATGAACTGGCATCCAGATTCACAATCTTTGCTTGTCCGTGCCGTTCCCGAGAGTCAGGCAGAGATACCTGCCCAACCGATCGCTCCAGAAGGTCCTGTAATTCAGGAAAATCTAGGAGAGGAGGCACCAGCACGTACCTATCAGGATCTGCTTTCAAATCCGCATGATGAAAATCTGTTTGAATGGTTCATGACATCCCAGATTCTACATATTACACTTGAAGGTGTGATTACCCCGCTTGGAGAAGTAGGATTAGGCTTGACCCCCGAACCGTCTCCAGATGGGCAATATGTTCTGGTTCGCGAAATGCATCGCCCCTTTTCGTATCTAGTTCCCGCAAGCCGCTTTCCTCACAGCTATACGGTCTATGATATTCGGGGACAGCTTGTCAAAGAAATTGCACGGTTGCCTTTGGCAGAGAATGTGCCGGTTGCCTTTGGATCCACCACCAAGGGGCCTCGCAGTATCGCATGGAGAGCAGATGTACCGGCTACACTTGTTTGGGTTGAAGCACTCGATGGGGGAGATGCAGGAGTGGATGTAATGCTGAGAGATGAGGTTTTTTTACTGGATGCGCCCTTTGAGTCCGATCCTGTGTCCTTGGTAAAGTTGCAACTCCGCTACAGTGGAATCCTGTGGGGCAACGAGTCAACAGCCTTGGTCGTAGAAACATGGTGGTCCACCCGGCAGCAGAAAACATCTCTGCTGAATCCCTCGAATCCCGGAGAGATCACCAAACTGGTATTTGATCGTTCCACAGAAGATCGCTATAGTAACCCTGGGATCTTTCAGAGAATACGCACCGCACAGGGAACGTCTGTGCTTCGCATGGAAGACAACCAACTCCTACTGATTGGCACTGGAGCGTCGGACGATGGTGATCGACCGTTTTTAAGGAAGCTGAACTTGGACACCGGCGAAACGATCACGCTCTTCCAGAGCGAGGCACCATATTATGAGCGTCCAGTTTCCATCATTGACGAGACCCGAATCCTAACTATTCGGGAATCCATCAATGATCCACCAAATTACTTTGTCCGTGATCTTGACAAGGGGTTCCTGGAAGCCGTGACCAACTTTGAACACCCTTACCCAGAGTTGGTTGCTATGACAAAAGAAGAACTCAATTATATGCGTGCAGATGGAGTCCCCCTAAAAGCAACACTCTATCTCCCACCCGATTATGATAGTGATCAAGATGGCCCCCTTCCAACCTTGATCTGGGCTTATCCTCGTGAGTTCAAAAATGCTGCCTTTGCGGGACAGCGGAGCGGGAGTCCCTATCAATTCAAATACATGAGTTATTCCGGAGCCATTCCTTATGTCACTCAGGGATATGCTGTACTTGATGGTACTTCTATGCCCGTGATCGGCGAGGGGGAAGAAGAGCCGAATGATACATTCCGGGAACAACTGATCGCCAATGCCAGGGCGGCAATTGATGCTGGCGTAGAGAGAGGGGTTGTCGATCCCAATCGAGTAGCCATCGCTGGACATTCCTACGGTGCATTTATGACCGCAAACCTCTTGGCTCATTCCGATCTTTTTCGAGCTGGTATTGCACGAAGCGGCGCCTATAACCGCACGCTTACTCCCTTTGGGTTTCAACGGGAAGAGCGTCTATTCTGGGAATCACCAGAGACATATTATAGTATGTCTCCCTTCATGCACGTAGACAAAGTGAATGAGCCAATTCTGCTTATCCATGGTGAAGCAGATAACAACTCAGGGACGTTTCCACTTCAGAGTCGGCGCTTCTATGGAGCCCTCAAGGGGCTTGGAAAGACTGCACGCTTAGTCATGCTTCCTCATGAAAGCCATGGATATCGTGCACGGGAATCTGTTGGACATGTCCTATGGGAAACGACGCGCTGGTTAGATACGTACGTGAAGAATGCCGAAGTTCCCGAGAATATGACGGCCCCTCCAACCCCAAATCTATAATAATATGGTTGATTGGGAGATGGGAATTACTACATATCCCATGGCAACAAGTGATGCCTCTGGAGCATTTTCTTGATGTGAATTGCCTCTCGATGGAGCTCGTTACCACATAGATGTGGCATTGAGCTTAAAGACGAGCGGCGTGTCATCTGATCGGGCGACGATGACTCGATTTGAATGACCTCTGATGAGACGGATATTTCTCGTCTCTCCTGGAACATGGAATCCGCTCTCGTGCATGATGTGCATCTTGCCCGTTTCATCGAAATGCATGAATAGGCCCCAGCTCGCATTCGAGGGTCCAAATGCATCGGAAGCCGTAGACATATTTCCGGCCAAAAATAATCCTGTGCCCCGTTCCATCTCGATGGTTTCCATAGATATCATGGGAGCCCATTGGACTTCAGCGGGCATCACGGTGGGAGTGAAGTGGGTTGATGCATGATTCCAATAGACGGTCGAATGGAGCGTTCGGACGATTTGATCCGGTTCAATATCGTCCCCAAATAGATCGGTGATCGATAGATCTTTGTAGGCATGGTAGGTGGGGATTTTCGCGGAGAGTGTTGGTAACTGCTGTAGGAGTGCATCTCGGGATGCCCACGCATACCACTTTTCATGCTTCCACTGTGCAATCACCGGGTCAATCTTCCCATTCTGGTCAAAATCATCTGCAAAAAGTGCAAGGGGGGCGTCAAGTACGGTATTCAGTCCAAGATTCCCTGCCACCAGGTCATTGAACCCATCCCCATTCAAATCCATTACCGACAAGCTTTGCCACAAACCAGTCGAATGTGAAAGGCCAAGAGAATCAGTTCGGTTAATCAACTCGGTTCCACGATTTTCAAAAATCGTGACAGGCATCCACTCTCCAACAAGCGCAAGGTCGGGGAGTGAATCTCCGACAAGGTCAGCCCAAGCCGCTCCAGTGACCTGTCCGATCTGCTGGAGGGTGGCAGAATAATTTTCCGTGACATCGCGAAAATGCCCGGTTCCATCGTTTAGGAGCAAACGACTTGTCCCTGCTTCTGCATAACTTTCAGGAGGCGTATCGCTCCCTACAAAAAGATCTAGGTCTCCATCCAAATCAATATCCGCTCCTGCTATGGTGGTCCCATTAGAGTGTAAAAATGGCAACATAGTGGAATCAACATAAAAATCTCCGCTCCCCGAATTAATATAGAACTGATCCTGATGAAGTTCGGCAGGGCCTATCCATCCACCATTTACGACATACAAATCTGGATCCCCATCCCCATCCGCGTCAAAGAAAAGAGCAGAAGTGGCTTCGCTAGATTGATTTGAATCCGGGAACGGTACCTTCTTGAAGTTGCCATCTGGAAGCTGTAGATAAAGAGCTCCTGACTGGCCACGTGCACCACCCAAGTAGAGATCATCTAGTTGATCTCCATTGACATCCGCAACGGCCAATGCAGCATTTCGTGTACTTCGTCCGTAGGGCAAGAGTGGGAGAATTTCAAAATCCCGTACCTTATCCTCCGTATGCGTGAAGGAAATTCCATGACTTGTGATCAACTCCATCATAGAGAGTGGAGCCTCCGCTTTTTCTGGAGGAGGGATTTGGCCATCGGTTTCATCCAGAATTAGGCGGGTCCCCGCAGAGACATTCCCTCTATGTGAGCGGAGGCCTGAGGGCCAGGTCACAATAACAGAATCTGCATTCAATGCATCACCAATTCCAAAACTCAACATGTGATCTACGGAGGATTGGAATCCGCGAGAAGGGAAGTGCTCCTGCATCATTGAAGTACCCGATATCCATAGGATAACCCTAGCACCTATTGCAGATGTGTTGCCCTCCGTACCGCGAAGAATGACAGAGATATGATTATTCGTAGATTCATTGCGGTAGATCAAGGCAGGGTGATTCAACGCATTGACGACCAGATCCAAGTCTCCATCCAAGTCTAGATCCCCATATGCGGCACCATTGCCAATAACAGGATCTGCGACCCCCCAAATGCCGCTGACATCCTCAAATTGGAGATTTTGTCGTCCCTTGAAAACGTAATTGGGTAGGATTGCCTCAGGCATGTTTCGTGCAACTTCGGCTTGTTGCGTGGGGGATCCTTCATGTAGGATCTGCTGAGCTTCTGGTGTAGCAACATATTCGATATAATCCATGTCATTAGGCCTTCCGGGGATCCCATTCGTGATGTAGATGTCTTTCCAGCCATCTCCATCAAAGTCTGCTATCAGAGGAGCCCATGACCAATCGGTTGCGATAATCCCGGCAAAGGATGCAATCTCACTGAAGAAGGGCATTCCCCCAAGGGTGATTCCCCGGTGCAGCTGCAGCGTGTTTCTTGCTACCTGTGGGCCATAACCAAAATCCGAGAGAATTCGCATTCGTGCATCCGCATTTGCATTGCCGGCCGTACGCTGAGTTGCCAGATCAGGAGGGAGCATATCCAGTGCAACAATATCCGGTAGACCATCATTGTTAAGATCTGCAATATCAACTCCCATCGTGGAGCGACTGGTCTTCCCGGTTGTCTCCCAAAGTGATTCCGTGAACGTTCCCCGTCCAGTATTCAGATACAGATAGTCATCTTCGTGGAAATCGTTGCCGACATACAGATCTGGCCAACCATCTTGATTGAAGTCACTGGCTGCGACCCCCAAACCATATCCCAGTGCGCTGCTGTAGATACCGGCCTCCGCTGCAATACTCACAAAATATCCATCATCCTGGCGATAAAACTTATCCCCCACTCTCGGTGCATCAATCATTCTTCCCCAGGAAGGAACATAGGATTCTCTCGAATGGAGTGCATGATTGAGTAGGTATAGATCCAGATCTCCATCCAGGTCATAATCCAGCCAAGCTGTATGTGTAGAAAGCCCCTCAAAGTCCAATCCGTAGCGTTGACTTTCTTCCCTGAAGGTCCCGTCCTGTTGGTTAATATAGAGATGGTTAGGTCCGGTTTTGCTGAGATGATGGACTCGGCAGACATATATATCGAGCCAGCCATCTCCATTCACATCCACCATACTGACCCCAGTAGACCACGTATTTTCCTCCGAAACAATCCCTGCACTCACCGTCACATCATCAAACCGAAAATCTCCCCGATTCAGGTAGAGACGGTCGGAAACCTGATTGCCGGTAAGAAATAGGTCGGGTAGACGATCATTATTGATATCTCCAATGGCAACACCACCTCCATCGTAGAAATACAGATAATCAATAATATTGAAATCATCTTCCGGAGTCAGAATGTTCTCGAAATCTACACCCGTTCGAGCCTTGTCAAGAAGGGTAAACAACTGATCCTCAGATCTCGGTTCATCTCCACAGCCCAAGAAAAGAATCAGGACAAGGCTAATTCGCATACTTGAATATACTGAGTGTGTCATTGTTGCGAGCAACAATGACATGGGGGTGGCCATTGATCTCAATCGTCAGGATTTGCCGAACTTGCCCCTCAACAAAAAAGCCGGACGCATGCCAAGTCAGCGGCTTCATTTGGGGAGTCATGAATGCAGTACCGTAGCTGGCATCATATCTTCCTGCTTCCGGCTTCACCTCATGGAGGTTGCCCCCAGCCAGGATCAGGTGCGCATCTGCCATGGGAAGAGCGGTCATGCCATACACCGGGGAGAGTTGCATTTCCTGTGGTGCCGGACGGAGGGTAAAGTTTCCGGTTCCATCATTGATCCCAACCATGCTTCGGAGTTCATTCACGCGCAGGTGTGTGGCACGGCTCAACTCCTCCTCGGAGAAGATATCCTGAATTGTAGCTTCAGCATACGACGCATAGGTTGGGAACGTACGAACCAGATGAGGAATTTGTGCCACCAAATCATGGCGTAAGTGCCAAGGTAAATGTACCCCATCTATAGTTCGGGCAAAAACTTGCTCGACACTTCCATTACGATCAAAATCTGCGACCCACATATCTACAGGAGATTTGAATCTCGAATTGAGGCCATGATTCCCCGCGATAAAATCTAGATCTCCATCTTGATCGAAATCTAGAGTCAGGATCGATTGCCACCACCCAGCACTATTTTCTAGCCCTGCGGAAACTGGCACAAAGGCTCCCTGATCATTTTTCAATAAAGTTAACGGCATCCATTCTCCACCAAGGAGTAGATCTAGTTGATCATCTCCGTCAAAATCTGCACAAGCCGCATCGGTGATGAGTCCAATCGACTCAAGGCTGGGAGCAAGGCGAGAGGTGACATCCGTGAAGGTTCCAGTTCCGTCGTTGCTCAACAGCTGACTACGAGCGGGGATTCCATATGCAAACGGCTGCAGTCGACCACCAAGAAAGAGATCCAAGTCCCCGTCCTCATCAAAATCTAGGGAGCAGATCGTTGAAGTGGGGGAAAATCCGCTTGAGCTCAGTCCGATCAACGACTCGCCGCGGGAGAGCAATCCTGTGCCATCGTTGAGATATAGCCGGTCAACTAGTGCAGAGCTGCTGCTGGGCAGTTCGCTGCTGCCACTTGCTACGAACAAATCCTGATCGCCATCTGCGTCTACATCCAGCCACTCACAATCCACATCCTCTGAGGTGGCGTCCTCTTCTAGTACAGACTGCGGAATCTCTTCAAAGCGTCCATCCTCCATTTGTATGAATACAGCTCCAGTCTGACTTCTGGCCCCACCAAGATACAGATCCTGTTTACCATCTCCGTTCACGTCTGCTTTACACATAGCGGGCCCTTCGGTCGAGCGCATATGAAAAAGCAGGGGTTGTTGATCAAAGTCACTGAACACATTTTCGCGGTGTTGCCATCCCAATCCAATTGAATCTGTATCAACAGGGATCAGAAGCGGATCCTGCCCTGAGAGCTGCGCAGGAAGGAGGGTGCGGATGGATCCAGAAGAAACTGAGGGCTCCTGAAATTCAAGACGCTGGCTTGTACGGACATTTTCACGTAGAGTCACAGTACCATTGGACCAGTGGATGACCAGGGAGTCTAGCATTTTCGTATCAGAACCGAGCCCGAGATGTAGAATCGGATCCACGCTACTTTGGAATCCCCTGACAGGCTGCTGTTCCGTATACCAGAGTCTAGAATTCTGCCAGGCACTGATCTGCGTACCCACGGCCTGTGTATTGGGAGATCTGCCTTTAAGTACAATCTGGAGCCACTGGCGGTTTGGGAACTGATCGGTTACCCGGTTACGAAACAACATCGGGGCTCCCCCAATATTATTGATGACCAGATCCAAGTCTCCATCCCGATCCAAATCTGCATAAGCACTGCCATTCGAAAACCCAGGCGCAGAAAGCCCCCATGCTTCCGTAAAATCATCAAAAGGCTGTCCAGGATTACCCGCGAACATATGATTTGGGATGGGTTGCGTTGGGATCATTTCGATCAGGGTTTTCCAATCCACATAGTTTTCACTGGTTAGCAGGCTTCGGGTGTCTTCATCCCGAATTGCTTCTAGATAATCTGCATTGGTCAGATCACGATAGATTCCATTTGCAACAAAGATATCTCTTGTTCCGTCATGGTCATAGTCGGCGATCAGTGCTCCCCAGCTCCAATCACTTGCATGTAAGCGAAGCATCCGGCCGACCTCCGCGAAACGTACCGTCGAGTTCAGGTCGTTGCCCCGGTTCAACTGTAGCGTATTGCGGGTGAACTGATGATAATAATCGTCACGTACGTAGGTCCTGTAACGTTCCCAGCTATCAAATGCAGATACGGTCTTGAGTCGGGAATCTGTTGCCGGGAGCATGTCTGTAACAAAAATATCCAGGTAGCCATCCCCATTGAGATCCGCCATATCAGCTCCCATTGCAGCTGCACTCACGCTTTTGATACTCTTCTGAAGTGACTCGGAAAATGTCCCATCCTGGTTATTCATATAGAGATAATCGTACTCAAAAAAATCATTTGAGATATAGAGGTCCGGCCATCCGTCACGGTTCACATCCCCCACAGAGGCACCGAGCCCGAATCCAATCTCACTGCGATAGATTCCAGAACTTGCGGTGACATCTGTAAAATGTGCATCGGGAGCTTCATTACGAAACAGTTTATCACCTCCAGCTATATGCGGCACATGGCGTAGATTGACTTCGAGATCGAAGTCCAGAATGCTTCGAAACGAGTTATTGACCAAAAATATATCCACATCACCATCACGGTCATAATCCAAAAAGGTGGCATGTGTGGATAAACCGGCATCATCCAATCCATACATGTGTCCGAGTTCCTGGAAGGTCCCATCTCCCTGATTGATATATACTTCGTTGCGCCGGTCGTCTCCAGATACGATTCCTGAGTTACAGACGTAGATGTCCAGAAGTCCATCCCCATTGATGTCGGCCATACTGACCCCGGTACTCCAGGCGCGCGTCCCCATGATGCCGGCTTCTTCAGATATATCCCGAACCTGAAAATCCCCTTCATTCAGGTACAAGCGATTCGGCGTCTGGTTGCCTGTCAGAAATACATCGGGAAGTCCGTCATTGTTGATATCACCAATGGCCACTCCGCCACCATTGTAAAAATTGCGGTACCGATATACGTTGAACCCATCTTCGTATCGGAGGGTATTCTCAAAATCAATCCCCACTTCTTTTGCATCGATCTGCTCAAAAAGCGGTCCTTCCTCTGTGGTACATGCGCCCAGAAAGGCAACCAGCAGGACAAGTAACGTTCTATTCATTGTCTTGGCTGGGAAGAGCTCGCAGATCCGTAATTTTTACCAGTACTTCGCTGTCAGAATCGGACTGAATTCTAATCTGCCGGTTCGCATCAATTTTGATAAATTCATTTGTGGAGCCAATGAGTGGCCGGGAAACCTGCTGCGTCAAAAACCCTTCTCCGTACCATACTTCCATGAGATCCCGAACATCAAAAATCAGGCTGTCAGACCAGAGATGCCGATTCCAGGGCGCCCAAGCATCATACGAGATGCGTATTCGCATCTGAACGACTCGATCATCTTCAAAATCAGGGTAATACAGCATAGTTGCCTCGTGGGGCATCTGATCTGTGAGATCATACTGTACATTCATATTACTGGGGCCTTGAGTGACTAGCCCCCGCCGATTCAAAGCCCAACTTGAATCAAAAAATGCCTGACGAGACATTCCTAGTTCATAGTTAAAAAAGAGTGTCCGAATTGTATCAGGGCGAGCAGTTTCGCGAGCCAACATTGTCTCATAGTCCGATGGATGCCCACAGGCTACTGCCATAAGGACTAGGATGTATAGCAGGGAAAAGCGCAATTTGCTCATGGGGCTTCCACGACGATCAGGCGACGTGTATTTTCAATCTCCGTGAGGAGTTGTCGTTCGCCATGTGGCCACTGGATAATAACCGAGTCTAACCCTCCGGTGAACCCAAAGTGCAATATCGGATCAACACTGGATTGAAATCCCCGTTGCAGGTATTGTTCGGTATACCACTGATTCCCTGCTGCCCATACGCTCACCTGCGCACCGATTCCAAAAGTATTGGGTTCTTTTCCACGGAGTTCGATTTGCAATCTTCCCCGTTCGGGAAACGATTCTGCCGCATGGTTACGGTAGATAAATGCAGGCATATTCACATTGTTGATGACCAGGTCGAGATCCCCGTCATTATCCAGATCCCCATAGGCGGCTCCGTTTGAAAAGCCTGGCACCGCGAGCCCCCACTGTTGACTTACGTCTTCAAAGCGGAAATCTGAACGGCCTGCAAACATATGATTGGAGAGAGCATGGGAGGGGACCTGTTCGAGAAGTTTCAGGATGGGTTGTTCGTGAGCAAGGAAGAGGCTTCGAAGTGAGTCAGCATTGGAGGCGCGGGAAATGAAATCCTGATCCAAAAGATCCTTGAAGATGCCATTCGGTACAAAAATATCCCGTTGACCATCCAGATCAAAATCTGCAATCAATCCCCCCCAACTCCAGTCGGTACTTTCTAGCCCTGCAATGCGAGAAACCTCACTAAATCGGATTTGCCCATCGGGCAAGACTCCTTGGTTCAGTTGCAGGGTATTTCGTGTTGCCTGATGATGGTACCCATCGGCCACGCTTTTTAGATACATGGCCCAGGATGGAAATGCAATGCGGGACTGATAGCGCCACGGTAGATCTGGAAGCATGTCAGAGATAAAGATATCAGGCCATCCATCCCCATTATAGTCTGCGATGTCTCCTCCCATGGAGCTGAGGCTCATGGTCTGGGTTGTACCCGTTCCTACGTCCGTGAAGGTTCCTTTCTGATTTAGGTAGAGATAATCTCGTTCAAAGAAGTCATTGGAGACATAGAGATCCGTCCATCCGTCTTTGTTAAGATCTCCGGCCGACACCCCCAACCCAAATCCGATCTTGCTACTGTAGATCCCTGAAGCTGCAGTTACATCTGTGAATTGCCCATGATCGTTCCGCAAAAGGCGGTTGCCTACGCCTGGATCTGGAAACTGTCGCAGGTTCGGAGCAGGCTGTAGGTCATCTAGTGAACGCACTGGATTACTCAGAACGTAGGCATCCAGATCCCTGTCTCCATCGTAGTCAAAAAAGGATGCGTGAATTCCAAGAGCTTGAAACGCGATTCCATATTCATGGGACATTTCCACGAAGGTCCCATCGTGTTGATTCACAAAAAGTTCGTTGTGACGTTTTGGTCCTCCTGGCGGTCCAGATTTACTAAGATAAAGATCCAACCAACCATCCCCGTTAATATCTACCATACTGACTCCTGTGGTCCAGATACCCGCCGAGTATAGCCCTGCTTCTTCCGTTACATCCTCAAAGCGGAAGCTGCCTAGATTTACGTACAGTCGATTGGATACTTGGTTACCTGTCAGAAAAATATCTGCCAATCCGTCACGATTCAAATCGCCAATAGCCACGCCGCCTCCATTATAGAAATTGCGAAAGACGTAGGTATTGAGGGTTTCTGCGGGAGTCAGCGTATTGGCGAATGTGATCCCGGTTTGTTCGGGGTTCATGAGTTCAAAGAGTGGAGCATTTCGCGTACATGCCCCCAAAAGCAACCCGAATGACAGAACCAGAGGCAGCCTTCCAGCCAAAATGATGCAGTTTAGTTCACCGCAAAATTAACTATTCTATACAAATTGTAGTAGAAACAAAAGGGAATTATATACCTAAGTCTGCCCTGTAGCCAAAAGTATATTTTGACAATTAAGTATGCGTAGATCCATCACAAATTTCAAGAATTTGTATGGTATAGCCTTCCAGACCATTCCATTTCAGCATGATTTCCGAGTTGAAGTCCTGGAAAAATACTCTTGAATCAACCGGTCTACACAGACGGATTCTCTACCAGTTTACTTTACCTATGGCTTCCAACTCCTCATACGCAACGGCGCGGATCTGCAAACTTGAATAGCCACGCCACATGATCTCATGACCGGGCGGTGGATCATGTTTACGGTTCATATAGCCCCCCATCATAGCCACCGTCAGGATAGCCGAAGATACGTTTGTGGGAACAGGAAGTCGATAATTCTCAGCATAGACTTGGAGCATCTTCGCCTCGGATCCTCTGAAAAACACCTCCATCTCCAAGTCCCCCGCCACACGTCCCATTAGAGTCATTAGCATGATGCGCCAGGTAATAATCATGTATACCGTCAGTACCCGATGCAGGACCTTTGGTTTCTGGAACCGTAACTTTTCTACCTTACAGCCACTCTTGAGCACCCGAAAGGTATCTTCCACACGCCAGCGCAACTTGTAATAGTTAATCATCTGCTGTGCCTCTTTCAGGCTTGTAACCTCTTGTGTCGTTACCAAATACCATTCAATCGGCTTTGCATCCTCAGGTGGATTAAGTTCACGTAGATGGACCCCCCAAACGGGCATGGGAGCGTGCGCTGGATCCTTGGTTGGGGGAAGCATCACTTTACGGAAGCGAATTTCCATACGCGCATTTCGGCCCGGCCGACCTTCACTGGTCACACGCCCCGATTTCATCCGACGACTCAAATCCTCCACCTTCAACTCTACTAGCCCGGCAGGCGATCCCTTTCGCATGGTCCTGAAAAGTCGGGTGTTTTTGGACTTGTCCAGCACACGGTCATGTTTGGCCCGCACCAAAATCTCGGTTCGCTGTAAGGCGCGCTGCTCGGACAAAATCTCAAATGCATCGGCCTCTCGGTCCATCACACAAATTGCACGAGTTTTGCGAGGCAGCGTTTCGCTGGCTTTCTCAACCGCATGCAGTCCATCCAGCCAAGTCTGTGTTTTTGGGGTCTGTTTCCCATAACTGCAGTTCACGATCCCTAATGGAAGTCCTTCCTCTGCACTCACGGCAATCGTTGCATGGAGACGAATTCCGTAGGCCTTTGCACTGGTCTGGTTTTCTCCAATGACATCAAAGCCCTCTGTATTGGTTCGCGTCGTGAACGAGAGTTTGGTGCCATCCTGAATAAAAAGCACCGTCTCTTGGGTTCGCATTCGCTCAATGGTCCGTTGCAAATGCGGGGCATGAATATCCTCATTGGAAATGCCGAGTTCATCGGCCTTTGCAAAGAACCTGTAGTACCCCTGAAGTGCCGCGGAATCGCGCTTGGGGGATGCCGTGCCAGGTGTACCGACCGTGTTGGCCATCAGACGTACACTTTTGACCAAGCGGGCCGTGCGACGACGATCCCCAAGCTCTGCACGGCCAAACTCCTGATTCGCCCAGTGGTCCGCATCCAATCCAGTGCCCGGCTCCAGACGCGGATATAAGTCCACAAAGGGAACCCCCAGGTGTGTACGCCAGTTTGGATCCAACTCATAGGCAAATATCTTTTTCTTTGACTTGGGCGCATCCGTAGCCGACGCATGCCGTCCCTGTCCCTTTGTACGCCCTAGATAGTGAAATCCCGCAGCCCGAAAACAAGTTCCATCGTAGTCTGGACCCACAAACGTTTCTACCACATAGGGCGCATAATCATAGCGGGCCATAAAATCAGAGGGAAGTCGATGCAAAACGCGTGCTAAGATGGAACTCGCCAAATTCTTGCAACGAATCTCTGGGCGGATCAAAAACCGACTGAGGTTCGCGACACGATACAGGTTTTGCATACGGGTGCTGAGATCCCATGCCATCCAGGCATCGCGTGCCCCTAGATGCAATGCCGCGGCGGAAAAGCCCACCGCACCCAGGTACCCAGAGGTACTCCGAATCAAATACCGCACCTGAGCACCCGCAAATGTAGTCGTTCCTTTTGGGTGCTCCCGAGCGAGAAGCGTATTCCAGATTGCACGAGCCTGCGAACCCGTGACCAGAAGAATCTCCAAATCCTGAATCTGCCGCACATCTGCGGGAACGTCAACCGGGGCTGGAACACTTTCCTCCAGTAGACGCGGACCACGAACAAAGGAAGCCGTCTGAGGCTTGGGAAGCGAAACATGTCCTTCCTCTTCCAGAACATATAACGCCTTCATGCAACCGGAAATACGAGGTCGTCCCTTGGTATTCAACAACTTGAACTTTGAACAAATCAGTTTCCCGAGAGCCTGACGACTCTTGTCCTGATTTGAGGTGACGAGCTCGGACAAGGTCGGCAAATCGCTCCGAAGAGTCGCTAAAATGGTTTGCTGTACTTGCATTTTTTGCATAGTAAAGTGAAGAATAACACAAGAATACGCAATAAAAGTTTTATTGTCAAATATAAGTATTGATAACAAGGCAGACCTAAGTACCCAAAGTAGGTTGCAGGTTTTCAAAAATTTTCCTGGATTTATTGCAACTATTAACTAATAATTTCGTATATTTTAGTACCCAATAACAAAATAGGTACTATACATAGGTACTATACTAATGTGTGACACAAGCAAAGCAAAAACAGGACTAGGTAAATCGCACCGTGAAGGTATCTCATGGGTAAAACTTATGAGAATGTTTCCTAATGATGCAACTGCTGAAAAGTGGTTTGTTCAGCAGCGCTGGGGAGGCAAGTCCATATGTCCGCATTGTGGTTGTAAGAACGTTCAAGTCAGTGCAAAGCATCCAACCATGCCATACAGATGCAGGAAAAAAGGATGTAGGAAGCGGTTTAGTGTGAAAGTAGGAACGGTCATGCACAGGAGTAACTTGGGATACCAAATATGGGCTATGGCTATTTACATTATGAGTACTGGGATTAAGGGCGTATCCAGTATGAAGTTACACAGAGATCTTGGTATTACACAGAAAAGCGCGTGGCACTTGGCAATGCGGATTCGGAAGACGTGGGATAAGGAGCATAAGCAGTTTTTCGGGCCGGTAGAGGTAGACGAAACCTACGTAGGCGGGAAGCGCAAGAACATGAGCAAAGCAAAGCGTAAGGAACTCGAAGGGATAGGACGCGGTACAGTGGGCAAAGCGACTGTAGTTGGAATTAAAGACAGAGGAACCAATCAATTCCAACTACAGGTTGTCACAGATACGACGGGCGAAACCCTTGTAGCGTTTGTAAACAGCACGTCAAAGGAAGATGCTGTAACTTATACAGATGATTTCAGAGGCTATCAAATGCTCAAAAGAGCAGCGCATGAAACGGTCAAACACTCCGTAGGAGAATATGTAAATGAGGAGGCCCACATCAACGGAATGGAGTTTTTCTGGACATTGTTGAAGCGTGGATACTATGGCACGTATCATAGAATGTCTCCCAAACACTTACAGCGTTACGTAAACGAATTTGTAGGACGCCATAATATCAGAGACTTGGATACCATCAAGCAGATGGAAAGCATAGCCAAAGGATTTGACGGCAAACGGCTTACCTACAAGATGCTTACTCGGAAAACGAAACTAAACTCAACGGCGGTATGAATCTTGCACTAAATACTTATTCAGTTGGGGACGCGATTGAGTTTTTGAGGAGAATAAAAGGAATGGGAGTGAAGGGAATTGCAACATCTCCCCCCTACAACAAAGCGTTTAACGGTCGTGGTAAAAAGCCTGGTTCAAACTGGAAAAACAGTGCTTTAATGGCTAATAATTATTCTCATTTTGGTTCTTCTACTTTTTTAGTGGGTTGAACGATTTTGATAGCCTACTGGATATAAATCCAGACCGCCAAGATGGAAGTATATCGCATTCGCAAACCGCTCGGGATTTCGGAATCCTCGTGCACGAACTTTGATCGTTTTAATCCGACTATTGATACTCTCAGCGGGTCCATTACTCACCCTGAGAACAATGGCATTGATGATTCCCCAGAGATGTTTTTTGATTGTCTTGGAGACGTTTCTCATGGGATCCAACCGACTTCTGTCAAGCCATCCTAACCATCGCTTCCAGCCTTTGCGTGCCCAAGTACGACTCGTGTAATTCCACAGCTTCAAGTTCATTTCTTTCATCGCCCAAGCACGTGCTGTTTTCAACGTACTGTTCTTTAATTGATCCAATCGTTTCTTTTGTTTTGCCGACATATTCTTCCGGTTGGTGAGCCAGTCATACTTCGTCCCAACCAGATCCAGAATGCCTTCTCGCTTCAAGACACGATGCTCTTGTTTACGAACGGTATCGAGTCCCCCCTGAATATATTTCGTCACATGAAAATGATCAAATGCAATCTTTTTTTGAGCATCTGGTACACACGCTTGGGTCGCACGAATATATGCAGGCCACATATCCATACTCACGCTCTTGAGGGTCTGGAGTTGTTCAGATGAACAGGTCGTATCATAGGACTTTAAACTCTCAATCTTGCGACCCTGCGCCACAAACAACACCCTATCCTTGGTCGGATCCGACACGATCGTTACATAGTTATGCCCTTTCTTGGAGGCGATCTCATCCACACAGATATGCTCCACATTCTCCTTCTCTTTGCGGGCGTTCCCACGCTTCACAGCACGATCCATAATGTGCGATATCATGGTCCAACTCACCTCCAGACGATCGGCCACCGCCGCTATAGTACTTGCATCGTGTAACCAATCAATCACGCGTGCCTCAAACTGGGTGGTGAATTGGACTTGGGCATCCGCCCAAGGTACCGATAGGGTACTGACCCCATGCTCTGGGCAGTTCACGCGTGGGACCTTCGCTACAACCTTCGTACGGTAGTCGCATATATTCGTATGGCGCCATGTACGCGTACGATGATCGTAACCAGGACACTCCTTCCCACAATGTGGACAGTGTAGCTTCACATCGTCCGGAAGCGTTACGTGGATCTTCGCCCATGATTCGGTGGTGTCTTGCTCAATTTCCGATACCACCCAGGGGGATTTGACGCCGATAAGGTGGTTGATATCTGTGATTTTTAAGGCCATGTCAATAGGGTGATAGAATGATGGGTTGTAAACACCCAATATACTATATCAATCCTTTCTAAATCTCATTCAAATCCGATCGTTTACACTTCTTTTCAGGCTTTACCCACTTAAAAAACGGAAGCCCCAAATTTTTTAAATAAGTATCAAGCATGAAAAATAATTTTGGTGAAACCAAAATTAATCAATTCCATACAAATGGTGATAGAACCTATTTTTAAAGATTCTTTGTACAATTGCGTATATCTTCTAAATTTTACAATATTTCGCTAACGGTGGATCGGCAATATGTGTCTTTGTAGAAGAAAAATATTCCTTGTTCTTGTGATGATTCTGATACAGTTAAGGAACTGAAGATGGCACGAGCAGATCTAATCCTTAATCTCGTCCGCGCCAGTTGCTTGGGTGATCAGGCGAAAATACGGGAAACTGTTGAAGCATTGGCCGCTAACGAGCGGGCCAAGAAGCACACTGTTCTTGCAGATCGATTATTGACTCAACTCCAAAACGGAAATGGGAGAAAGACGAATGCCGTCTTTCTCCCGAATTCGTCGAATAAGCCAATGGTGTTTGAGAAGGCTCCCGTGCGCAGGTTAGACGACCTAGTACTATTGCCATTAGTATCCGAGACAGTGAGAGAACTGATTGCAGAACATCATAGGTCGGATTTGCTCAGATCCTATAATCTAGAGCCCCGGAATCGAATACTGTTGACGGGGCCACCGGGGAATGGAAAAACTACACTCGCCGAGGCGTTGGCAGATGCTTTGGGTATTTCGTTCTTGGTTGTTCGTTACGAGGCAGTGATCGCCAGCTATTTGGGAGAAACGGCACAACGCATTGCACAGGTATTTGAACACGCTCGCTCACGGCACTGTGTCCTGTTTTTTGATGAGTTTGATGCAGTAGGCAAGGAGCGAGGCGATGTTCATGAAACAGGTGAAATTAAACGGGTGGTGAGCTCTCTATTATTGCAAATTGATGCGTTGCCAAGCTATGTGATTGTGGTGGCAGCCAGTAATCATCCCGAGTTACTTGATCGAGCAGTGTGGCGTAGGTTTCAGGTCCGTCTTGAACTTAATCTTCCTTCTCCGCGGCAAATTGAAAAATGGTACTGTAAATTTGAGAAGCGTACGGGACATTCATTCGACATTGAGCCGAAGGACTTGGCTCAGAAGTTATACGGATTGAGTTTTGCAGAAGTAGAGGATTTCTGTATTGATTTCTTACGGAAGATAGTTCTAGACGGGCCAAAGGCTCATCCAGAGAAAGTTCTAAATGATCGTTTGCAACAGTGGGAAAATCGATTCAAAGCAGTATCCAACTGAGGGAACTGAATTGAATATTAATAAGCTATGGCAAGCGGTGATTATCCTATCTTGGTGTTTCCCAAGCCTGCACGTGCAGACAGAGAAAGGCGGAGTGGCAGTGGCGGAGGTATAAGTCGTCCAGAAGACGAAAGACAAAGAAAACGACTATCTCCTCAGTTTCGGCGATTGCAGGAAGCGTTAGAAAATCGGCGAATTGCTCTTCAAGATAGTTCTCTTGGCATTGATCCGGAAATGGTATTGATCCTTGAGACAATCGGAACGATAGCGAATTTCTTTCAGGCGGTCAAGAAGGTTAGGGGACTTGAGTGGCTCGCCGAGTATGAGGTGAATGAGATCGAACCGGGCGATGGGTTTGAGGATGCTAGTCATCCCGAGAGGAGCCTGAATGGCAGGCTTTTCCTGATGATGTCTGATAAGCGGGCTCTGACAGAAATCCAGAATCTATTCCGTGCATGGCAACGAAATTCTGAGGAATCATTCAGTACTGGTTTAGCCCCCTTCAAGGAGGTCTTCAAGTATTTACGCCAAATTCGGCCATGGGATGTAAATGATCGCCTTGATGGCACCGGTGTGCTGAACGACTGGCGAGATCGGGAGATGTTCGGGCAGAGCACAGTACCTTTCGAGGTCGAACTCTGGTACCGTGAAAGTTTTGATCGGCGTCAAGATGCTACCGATCGGGTTCGAAGTCTTGTTAAGGAACTTGACGGACAGATTGTAACCGAGTGCGTCATCCAAGATATCGCCTATCATGCGATACTGGGCCAAGTCAAGATCTCCCATATCCATGAGTTGCTCAACCGGCCAGAAACTCGTCAGGATCTAGCATTATTACAGTGTGACGATATCATGTTTTTCCGCCCTGTAGGGCAGTGTTCCGTTCCTATTGAGAATGAAACAGAAAAGGTGGTTCCTGTGGAGCGACCAGATCTGGAGCACCAAATAGCCGGAGATCCTGTGCTCGCATTGCTTGATGGGATGCCCTTGACCAGACACAAATTGTTGGATGGTCGCTTGATAGTAGACGACCCCGACGGGTATGAAGATTTGTATCAGGCAAGGGAGCGAAGTCACGGAACGGCCATGGCTTCGTTGATTTGTCACGGTGACCTCAATTCTCAGGTAAATGAGCAGTCATTGCGAAGGCCGATCTACGTACGCCCAATTATGCAGCCGCGTAGAAGTTTTGACGATCGTTTCATTGAAGTAATACCGGACGAAATTTTACCAGTGGACCTTATACATCGTGCAATAGTTCGTATGTTTGATGGGGAAAGCAGTGAACCACCTGCATCGCCAAGGATTCGCGTGGTAAATCTATCAATCGGTGATCCGGCTCGCCCGTTCTTGAGGGAAATGAGCGGATGGGCGCGGTTGCTGGATTGGTTGTCGTACAAGTACAACATCCTATTCGTCGTTAGTGCTGGAAACCATGTTCAACCTATCTCTCTAAGAACACAGACTCGCAGATTCCATGAGTTGAGAAAAAAAGAGAGGCAACGATTAGTAATTTCCGCCATTGCGGAAGACACTAGAAACCGGAGGCTGTTGTCACCTGCGGAGACGCTAAACGGTGTGACAGTAGGGGCGATTCATATGGACGATTTTGGCCCATTACCGAATCACTTGGTTGATCCTCTGGGAGCTCAAATACCTAGTGTCATGTCCGCACATGGGCCGGGCTATCGGAGAGCGATCAAGCCGGATATTTATTTGCCAGGGGGAAGACAGTTACTTTCCGAGGCTCCTATCTCGCCAGAAGGAACTATTCTGGTTCGTCTAGATGATTCGGGGCAGGTTGGACAGTGTGTGGCGACGCCGGGGTCTGTGGGTACATTGAATGCTACGACGTACACGCGAGGGACGAGTAACGCTGCAGCACTCGGGACCCGAGAGGCATATTTTTTCTACGAGTTGCTGGAATCGCTACGAATTCGGCCAGAAGCTGAAATCCCGGAGGAATTCGATGCAGTATTGATGAAAACGTTGCTTGTACATGGGGCAGAATGGGGAGAGATGCACAGTCCGCTTGCAGATTCTCTCAGTTCAGGCGATAATCCACGGACTTTTCGAAAATATGTAGTGCGGTTTCTCGGATATGGTCAACCCAACTTCAAGCGGGTAAGGATGGGTGATGATCAGCGAGTGACCGTAATCGGTTTTGGGTTATTGCTAGACGGGGAAGCGGCAGAATTTGTGCTTCCACTGCCACCAGTCTTTGCAGATACTCATCCAGAAATACGTATCATTATCACATTGTCTTGGATCTCTCCGATCAATAGCCGGAGCCAGAAATATCGCGTTGCCCATCTTTGGTTTAATAAGCCTCGATTTGACAAGCCTCAGGAAAACATTAAAATCAATCGCCGTTCCAACGCAGATCACAACGCCGTACAACGAGGAACACTACAGCACGAAATTTTTGAGGGGCGCAGTACGGGTGTCCAAGACGGCAGTCAGATGATCGTAAAGATAAACTGCCGCAAAGATGCCGGTGATATACTCCGTCATATTCGGTTTGGCTTGGCGGTAACCATGGAAGTCACGGGGAATATGACATACCGAATTCCAATCTATGAGCAAGTCCGCGAACGACTCTCTGTACGCCCTAGGACTGCCCTGTAGCCAAAAGTATATTTTGACAATTAAGTATGCGTAGATCCATCACAAATTTCAAGAATTTGTATGGTATAGCCTTCCAGACCATTCCATTTCAGCATGATTTCCGAGTTGAAGTCCTGGAAAAATACTCTTGAATCAACCGGTCTACACAGACGGATTCTCTACCAGTTTACTTTACCTATGGCTTCCAACTCCTCATACGCAACGGCGCGGATCTGCAAACTTGAATAGCCACGCCACATGATCTCATGACCGGGCGGTGGATCATGTTTACGGTTCATATAGCCCCCCATCATCGCCACCGTCAGGATCGCCGAAGATACGTTTGTGGGAACAGGAAGTCGATAATTCTCAGCATAGACTTGGAGCATCTTCGCCTCGGATCCTCTGAAAAACACCTCCATCTCCAAGTCCCCCGCCACACGTCCCATTAGAGTCATTAGCATGATGCGCCAGGTAATAATCATGTATACCGTCAGTACCCGATGCAGGACCTTTGGTTTCTGGAACCGTAACTTTTCTACCTTACAGCCACTCTTGAGCACCCGAAAGGTATCTTCCACACGCCAGCGCAACTTGTAATAGTTAATCATCTGCTGTGCCTCTTTCAGGCTTGTAACCTCTTGTGTCGTTACCAAATACCATTCAATCGGCTTTGCATCCTCAGGTGGATTAAGTTCACGTAGATGGACCCCCCAAACGGGCATGGGAGCGTGCGCTGGATCCTTGGTTGGGGGAAGCATCACTTTACGGAAGCGAATTTCCATACGCGCATTTCGGCCCGGCCGACCTTCACTGGTCACACGCCCCGATTTCATCCGACGACTCAAATCCTCCACCTTCAACTCTACTAGCCCGGCAGGCGATCCCTTTCGCATGGTCCTGAAAAGTCGGGTGTTTTTGGACTTGTCCAGCACACGGTCATGTTTGGCCCGCACCAAAATCTCGGTTCGCTGTAAGGCGCGCTGCTCGGACAAAATCTCAAATGCATCGGCCTCTCGGTCCATCACACAAATTGCACGAGTTTTGCGAGGCAGCGTTTCGCTGGCTTTCTCAACCGCATGCAGTCCATCCAGCCAAGTCTGTGTTTTTGGGGTCTGTTTCCCATAACTGCAGTTCACGATCCCTAATGGAAGTCCTTCCTCTGCACTCACGGCAATCGTTGCATGGAGACGAATTCCGTAGGCCTTTGCACTGGTCTGGTTTTCTCCAATGACATCAAAGCCCTCTGTATTGGTTCGCGTCGTGAACGAGAGTTTGGTGCCATCCTGAATAAAAAGCACCGTCTCTTGGGTTCGCATTCGCTCAATGGTCCGTTGCAAATGCGGGGCATGAATATCCTCATTGGAAATGCCGAGTTCATCGGCCTTTGCAAAGAACCTGTAGTACCCCTGAAGTGCCGCGGAATCGCGCTTGGGGGATGCCGTGCCAGGTGTACCGACCGTGTTGGCCATCAGACGTACACTTTTGACCAAGCGGGCCGTGCGACGACGATCCCCAAGCTCTGCACGGCCAAACTCCTGATTCGCCCAGTGGTCCGCATCCAATCCAGTGCCCGGCTCCAGACGCGGATATAAGTCCACAAAGGGAACCCCCAGGTGTGTACGCCAGTTTGGATCCAACTCATAGGCAAATATCTTTTTCTTTGACTTGGGCGCATCCGTAGCCGACGCATGCCGTCCCTGTCCCTTTGTACGCCCTAGATAGTGAAATCCCGCAGCCCGAAAACAAGTTCCATCGTAGTCTGGACCCACAAACGTTTCTACCACATAGGGCGCATAATCATAGCGGGCCATAAAATCAGAGGGAAGTCGATGCAAAACGCGTGCTAAGATGGAACTCGCCAAATTCTTGCAACGAATCTCTGGGCGGATCAAAAACCGACTGAGGTTCGCGACACGATACAGGTTTTGCATACGGGTGCTGAGATCCCATGCCATCCAGGCATCGCGTGCCCCTAGATGCAATGCCGCGGCGGAAAAGCCCACCGCACCCAGGTACCCAGAGGTACTCCGAATCAAATACCGCACCTGAGCACCCGCAAATGTAGTCGTTCCTTTTGGGTGCTCCCGAGCGAGAAGCGTATTCCAGATTGCACGAGCCTGCGAACCCGTGACCAGAAGAATCTCCAAATCCTGAATCTGCCGCACATCTGCGGGAACGTCAACCGGGGCTGGAACACTTTCCTCCAGTAGACGCGGACCACGAACAAAGGAAGCCGTCTGAGGCTTGGGAAGCGAAACATGTCCTTCCTCTTCCAGAACATATAACGCCTTCATGCAACCGGAAATACGAGGTCGTCCCTTGGTATTCAACAACTTGAACTTTGAACAAATCAGTTTCCCGAGAGCCTGACGACTCTTGTCCTGATTTGAGGTGACGAGCTCGGACAAGGTCGGCAAATCGCTCCGAAGAGTCGCTAAAATGGTTTGCTGTACTTGCATTTTTTGCATAGTAAAGTGAAGAATAACACAAGAATACGCAATAAAAGTTTTATTGTCAAATATAAGTATTGATAACAAGGCAGCCCTAGGACTCCCGTGGATGTAAGATGAGGGGATCTACAGAATATGTGATCACAACATCTATGATGCTGTAAATGAGACTTATATAGGATAGATCTGTAGATCTCAGATTGCTCCGCGAAGACGATTTCGATAAGAATCACGCCAAGCGATAAATCCCGTAGTTGCGAGCCCCAAATACAATAGATACAAGAGAAGCGTGAGATAGAGATCGGTCGCTAAGTACAACCCAACATATATCGCATCGGTTACGATCCAGACCAGCCAGCTTTCGAGAATTTTCCGAGCCGCCATCCAACTGGCGATCACACTCAGCATCGTCGTGAGGCCTTCAAAGATCGGATATTCGGATGCAGTGATGTAGTGGAGAGCTAGTGCAAATCCTGTCGCCCCTGCCATCGTGAGCAGAAGCAGTACGAATCCCATCCTTTTGTGAAGCCGAGTCACAAACAAGGTGCCCCCTTCTGGGCCACCGGTTAGCCAAGACCTCCATCCATAGATTGATATTCCAATGAAGAGCCCCTGCAGGAGCATCGTGGTATACAACCGTGCCTCAAAAAACACAATACCAAAAAGAATACTACTGATGATTGCTGTCGGCCATGTCCAGATATTTTGCCGAACATTGAACCATACGCATAGGACGCCTGTCAAGACAGCAATGCTCTCAAGTACTAGGTCCAGATTCATGGAATTCTGATGACATAGGCTTTACCCGGGTCGGAGCTTCCTGCAGCACCGACAAGTGCGATATTCTCATACAAATCAATCGAGTTACCAAATGAAGCTTCGCCAATATCAATAATTCCCTGATAATGCCATCGCCCATCTCGGCGGGCATAGATGTAGACCACACGATCAACATTAAAATTCAGTCGCAACTGTTCATCATAGCCCACTACAAGTGCACGATCCTTATAGAGCGCCACTTCAGTTCCGAATGCCCCTTTGCGATAGGGAGTCGGGGGGGCTAAAGTCGCTGTTTTCAACCACGCCCCTGTTGAATCTCGAGTAAAAAATGTTGCTTGCCCAGACTCGCGAGAGCCCCCCCTTGATTGACCGACCAATAACTCATTCCCATAAAGATCCAGGGAAATATAAAAGCCCTCAATTCCTTCCAGATGGGCAGATTCAGACCAGAATCCATCCGGGTCAAGCTCGAAAATATACACAGATCCCGCCCGCCGACTGAAATAGGCACTGCTTGCAACGGCAACAATATTCTCATGAAGTGCTGCATTCCCACCAAAAATACCCCTTCGAATATTCCCGGAACCCGCGAACTGATGTGCTAGGCTCCATCGCTCATTTTCTTTCTCGTAGATAAACGCAACTCCATCTTTTTGACTATTCGGGGTTGGATCTCCAGATGTCGTTATGAGTGCACGGTGATTATGCATAGCCACTGCCGTACCAATCGCTCCAAAATCCCCCTCACTCGTCAGGCGTGCCGTCTGAGTCCATTCTCCTTGGTCATTTACTTCAAACACATAGATGGCATTGGATCTCTGGGTTGCGAAGTATTCCTGACTAGCCGCAACAAGAGCGACATGACCTTCAATGGCGACTTTTTGCCCAAACGTAAGCCCCGCATCGCAATCATTGGGGAGAAGTCGTGCAGTTTTTTCCCAATACCCAGTAGAATCAGTCAACTCAAAGATGTATGCGGCTCCTCCTCCATCCCCACAGGATTTTTCGCCGCTGGCCCCAACAATTGCCCGATGCCCATCGAGTGCAACCGCGGTTCCAAAATAATTTCCACTAGTAGTATCAGCGTGGGGCAGTCTTGTGATCTGCCCCCATGCACAAAATGTCAGGCTCGCCCCCCAGACGAGTACCATGCCAAATCTCATGCAAGTGCGGATATGGAGTCCTTTCATCTCTATGACTCCATAAGAGCTTCCCAATTCATATACAGCTTGTCTAACTCTTGTTTAAGTTCTGCATATGTACGGGTTGCTTCCTGTGAACGAACGGGATCAGTATAGGTGTTTGGATTCGCTAAATCCTTTTCCACGAGGATCTTCCGGGCCTCTGCCTCCGCGATGGCTGCTTCTGCTTCATTGCATAGCTGTTTCCGCTGTTGAGGCGTGAGTTCATTTGACTTGACAAGCCCGTTTATTTTTGCTTTCTGATATGCCCGATTACGTGCCTCCGCTTCGCGGCGCTTTTCTTCTTTGGTTTTTGGCCCGCCAGATCTGGAACGCGCTTTTGGAGTGGGCTTGGGAGACGTCTGGCGAGCATGTTTGGCTTGTTTGAGAGAACCATGATTCAGAGACCATTGATATTCGGAGTAGGTCCCCTCATAGGTTCGTATTCTCTGAGCTCCAACATGCCAGATCACACTTGCAACATGATCTAGAAAATGGCGGTCATGACTTACCACCACAAACGTACCATCATACTGGCGGAGTGCCTCAATAAGAACTTTGATGGATTGAATATCAAGATGATTGGTCGGTTCATCCAAGATTAGAAAATTAGCTGGGTTTACCAAGGTTCTAGCAAGAGCCAGGCGGCTCTTTTCGCCTCCTGAGAGGGCTCGAACTGGCTTAAATACATCCTCTCCGGTAAATAGGAACGCCCCCAGTAACGTACGGAGATACACCTCTTCGCGTCCAATCGCTTCCCGGTTCAGGGATTCCAGTACGGTATCCGTTTCGATCAGCTCATCGGCCTGGTGTTGCGCGAAAAAGCGTACGGTTACATTATGTCCTACCTTCCGCTCACCCTCAATGGATTCGGTCCCATAAAGGATCCGTGCGAGGGTAGATTTACCGGCCCCATTTTTACCAATCAGCGCAATTTTTTGCCCTCGACTGATTTGCAAGGGGCCCGTTTGATCAAACACGCGCACAGCAGGCGCATCTGCACTGGCATATACCTTCGAGAACGTAGTGAGTGACAAAACAATTCGACCAGATGGGGTGGGAGAAGGGAATCGGATTCGGATTTGTGCATCCGGAGATTCTGGTGGTGCAAGGCGCTCAAGTTTATCCAAGTGCTTAATGCGACTTTGGACTTGTCGCGCCTTGGTAGCTTTATATCGAAAGCGTTCGATGAATCGCTGAGCCTGTTGAATTTCGCGCTGTTGATTATCATAGGCAGCCTGTTCGAGGACTCGTCGTTTCTCTCGCTCTACGAGAAAGTAATCATAATTCCCCGCGTATTCTGTAACACGGCCGCGGTAAAGATGGGCAACCGTGTCAATCATTCGATTCAGAAAATAGCGGTCATGAGAAACAAGAATTACGGTGCCAGCATAGGTTTTCAGGTACTTTTCCAACCAGTCAATACTGAGGATATCAAGATGATTGGTGGGTTCATCAAGAAGCAGTACATCTGGATTCTGTAATAAAATCCGTGCTAGAGCTACCCGCATTCGATACCCTCCTGAGAGCGTATTGATGGGACGATCAAGATCGTCCGAGACAAAGCCAAGGCCTTCCAGAACCGCTTCTGCACGAGATTGTGCCGTATGTGCTTCATGTACTGCAAGGCGCTCATGAATAAGCCCCAACTCAAGGAGAATTTTTTCCTGATGTGACTCAGGAATTTCAAGCGCACGGGTCAGTTCTTCTTCTCGCTCCTGGAGTGCTTCAATGGCTTCAAATGCCGTCATGGTTTCCTCAAGTACGGATCGTCCAGAGCTCATCTCTTGCACATCCTGTGCCAGATAACCAACCGAACCGGTATAGGCAATTTCGCCACCATCGGTTTCTAGGTATCCTCCGATCACCCGTAACAAGGTGGTCTTTCCTGCTCCGTTCGGTCCAATCAATCCAATACGCTTCCCATCGCCTACGGCCCAGGTGAGTCCCTGCAGAATCGGGGTTCCCCCAAGCGTAACCGCAATGTCCTGTAACTGAATCACGATCCTAAATCAATATGCGTTGCGATGGATAAAGCCCTTCCAGACCGTCAGGATCATAATCTTCACATCCAGACGTAGAGACCAATTTTGAATATAATAGAGATCGTATTGAATGCGTTTTTCCAAGGATGTATTTCCACGCCATCCATTCACCTGTGCCCAACCGGTAATCCCTGCTTTCATCTTATGACGAAGCATATACCGGGGGATACGATCCTTGAAATCTTTAATAAAGATTGGTCGTTCAGGTCTTGGGCCGACTACGGACATATCTCCTTTGAGAACATTGAGGAACTGCGGCAGCTCATCTAGAGATGTACGTCGAAGGATTCTTCCAATCGGGGTTGCCCGATTTTCATCTTTCTTCGCCCAGATCGCCCCCGATTCCTGCTCTGCGGTGATCGGCATGGAACGAAACTTCAGCATATGGAAGCATTTACCATTGAGCCCCATACGTTCCTGTCGATACAGAACCGGTCCCTTGGAAGATAGAAATACCAGCAGGGCAAGGATAAAAAGTAGAGGTGATAAGAGAATCAGAACCACGAGTGAAAATGCAACATCCAGACTTCGCTTGACAAATCGGCGAAAATCCATGGGCGCCTCGTCAATGATGTGCAGGATCGGGAGTCCATCTACATCCGTAATCCGACTATTGATAATATCGTGCTGCAGAAGATCGGGAACCAGGCAGACATGGACTAAACGTGTCGAAAGTGAGCTGATAAGCTGTTCGATCTTTCCTACAGCATGAAGAGGCAGGGCAATATATACGTAGTGAATCGGATTGGATGCTGAATCTAGAAGGGGTAATATCTCGTCTACTTTCCCCAGAACATCCGGCTGATCCATCTTATGGTCATCCAGAAACCCAACAACCTGAAAGCCCATCCACGGATATAATTCAA
The DNA here is from genome assembly GCA_965215475.1 of Rhodothermales bacterium. Lineage (GTDB taxonomy): Bacteria > Bacteroidota > Rhodothermia > Rhodothermales > Bin80 > Bin80. Next base: position 1,886,002 of record OZ244061.1, on the reverse strand, counting down.
AGGATTTTGCTAAACGCCGACCTGCATGACCCGCCCCAACAATGAGAACGCGTCGCAGATTTCGCCCACGTTTACGGGCATTGCGTACATAAAAATAGATGCAAAGCCGCAACCCCAGCATGGACATTGGTGTGAGTGCAGCAAAGAATATGATCGTCAGCCTTGAAACATTAAAATCGCGGTAGAAGGACAAAAATGCCATGGAAATGATCAGAGCTAGCCCCACAGACTTGGCAACGCTTCGAATGAGACTCGTCCACCGCTGTGCACGATCCGGTACATAAAGCCCAGATGCCCAGAACGTTAATGCCGCAGAAATCAGGATCCACGGGAAAAAGGTCAGATATCTGCTCAATGGTTCCCATTGAGGCAAAGGAATCGGCCAAGCACGAAAAATCTCAAAACGGAGATAGTATGCCGCAATCCACGCGCTCCCCACAAGAACCATATCCGCAAAAAACAGCAATTGCTGATAAAATCGACTCTGTTCCTGTAGCATGACGGAGGTTAGATTGGATGCGGTTGCTCTAAGTTAGGAATGGATGCCTTTCAGTGTTGCAGCAAGCTGTTGTGTAGTGTTCAGGAGTACCTTCGCACCATTTATACAGTCACTCCAAGGAGTATACTCTAGGGAAGAATGACTGTATCCTCCTGACGAAGGGATGAATATTAAGCCGGAAGGGCAAAGATGAGCCATTGACTGTGCATCATGACCTGCTAAAGAAGGAAGGCGCTGACTTGTTACCCCAAGAGCACATGCTTGTGTCTCAAGTGCTTCAATCACAGAAGAATCCATTTTACGCTCCACTACAGATTCAAGGTGCCGAAAATCAACAATCAGGCCATATTCTTTTGCGGTATGCTCGGCGACCTCTTGTAATGTATGCCGCAAGAGGTTTGCACGATCTGAATCTTCCGTCCGAAACTCCATGAATGCAGTAACCTGATCAGGTACAATATTGAAAGCTCCCGGTGAAAAGTCCATCCGGCCTACATTGGAGACACAATCAGGAAACTGTTGAGTAATCGTTTCCTGGACCAGGAGACAAAATTTACTCGCCCCCAATGCTGCATCACGCCGTTCGTTCATCGGAGTGGTACCGGCGTGATTGGCCTGCCCATTGAACGTAACAAGGTACATATGAATCCCAACCATACCGGTTACAATTCCAATCTCTGTATTGCTTTTTTCAAGCCGGGTGCCTTGTTCGATATGGAGTTCGAGATAGGCATGTAGATTCGTTGATGTCCGTGTAGCAGATAAGATCCCTTCACGGGTGAGTCCAGCCCCTTCAAGTGCTCTTTGGAAAGTTTCTGGATCTCCTCTAGGATAGTCAAGATCTTTTTGAGTAAGCTGCCCGGATACGGCACGACTCCCAAGAAGGGATACCCATGTTCCTTCTTCATCCGTAAAATCAATCGCCTCGACCGGAATCGTCGGATCATGCTCCCGTAGAACCTGGATCACTTCAAATGCTGCTGCAACCCCCAGTGTCCCATCAAATCGTCCACCATTCGCGACGGAGTCGAGATGAGATCCCAGAAGGAAGATCGGTTTGGGGCTCCCCGATGGGACATGGCATGCAGAAAGATTTCCTGCACCATCTTCTCGGATCTGAAAGCCACGCTGCCGGATCATCTCCCGGAATGTTTCCCGCGCAGCTAGATGTGCTTCGCTAAGAGCAGGTCGATTCAGTCCCCCAGAGGATGTAGCTCCATCCAAGGTTAAACGTTCATAATCTTCCCGGAATCTGGTCTCATTCAAATATAATGTGCTCGCATTCATCTTCGTCATTTATACGATAGCAGTCAGCAGGTATCGGAACGTAGAGGATTCGGTTCAACTATGATCGGACGTGCGCTCCATTCTTTATAATGGATCTACATTCAATGAGATATCCATTGCCTTCGTAGAGTGTGTAAGGGCGCCACAAGAAATATAGTTGACTCCTGTAGCAGCGATGAATGGCACGGATTCCAGCGTGATCCCACCGGTTGCCTCACTTTTGATGCGTCCACCAATGAGATCTACTGCCTGTTTCAGCCGTGAACAATCAATGGAGCCATCCGCACAAGTACGGGTCATATTATCAAGAAGAAGTACGTCAATCATGGATGCCACCGATAATGCCTCGACAACTTCTGACATGGTTCGGGCTTCCACATCAATCAGATAGCTGGGGGATTGACGTGCAACAAGTTGAACCGATTCAGCAAGCCCTCCCACTACTTCAATGTGATTATCTTTGATCAAGACTCGGTCATACAATCCAATTCGATGATTCGTGCCGCCTCCCAAAAGGACCGACCATTTATCTAGTAGACGTAATCCTGGGGCAGTCTTTCGCGTGTCACGAATACGTACTGGATAATCTTTTACACAGGAAACCATCTTGGCGGTTGCAGTTGCGATTCCACTCATTCGCTGTAGCAGGTTCAACACCAAGCGCTCTGCGGTTAAGATCGACCTCAGGCCTCCCATCACCTCCCCAATGACCGAATCCGCGGATACGTCCTCTCCATCTTTTATGCTCCATGTGCATTGGATGGATGGATCTACCAAGTGAAACACACGCTGGGCAACCGTAAGGCCGGCAATTACGCCGCGTTCTCGCACCAGCAGAGTCGACTGGCCCCTGCAATGCTCTCGAACGAGTAGTTGTGAGGTAATATCTCCAGTGCCAACATCCTCGATCAGAGCTCCTTGAAGAATCTGATCCAACTGACGAGATGTCAGATAGTGGGGAAAGTGCTCATGATCAGACATATGGAGTTATGCAGATGAACTGAACTCACCAATCCGGTCGAGGCGTTTTACACGTTGACGAAGAAGGGTATCTTTTGGCAATTTGGATAGATCCTGCAACGTATCACAAATTTCATGGCCAACCAGATCAAAGGTTGCATTCGGATCATGGTGAGCTCCTCCCAAGGGTTCTTTGATGATTCGGTCAACAATGCCAATCTCAGTGAGATCCGATGCAGAGAGCTTCAGTGCGCGAGCTGCTTCCTCTTTATAATCCCACGATCGCCACAGAATTGAGGAGCAGCTTTCTGGAGAAATCACAGAATACCAGGCATTTTCCAACATCAGCATCTGATCCCCAACACCAATCCCAAGTGCCCCCCCAGAGGCTCCCTCTCCAATCACAACCACGACAATGGGAATGGGAAGCCGAGTCATGACAAATAAATTTCGTGCAATTGCTTCGGCCTGTCCGCGTTCTTCTGCTTCCATGCCTGGATACGCGCCGGGCGTATCCAGAAGGCAGATAATTGGTTTATCAAACTTTGCCGCCAATTCCATATGTCGTCGAGCTTTCCGGTATCCTTCTGGATTGGGCATTCCGAAGCGTCGATGACGGCGGGATTTTGTATCACGCCCTTTCTGATGACCTAAGATCAATACAGTGTGATTCTTGTACCCGTAATGATCTCCTCGCAGGGTGGCAAACCCGCTGACAATAGCAGGGTCATCTCCATAACATCGATCCCCGTGCAGTTCGACAAATCCTTCTGTAAGGGCATTAATATAGTCCTTTGTATAGGGTCGGAGTGGATGCCGGGCAATTTGCACTCTTTGCCATCGTGTCAGGCTGCCATAAATGGAGGTACGCAGTCCTTCGATCTGTTGGGATAACTCATCAATTTCGGAAGAAAGATCAATCTCCCCTACGTTGATTTCACGTAATTCATCAAGCCTGCTTTCCAATTCAACGATTGGTTTTTCAAAGTCTAGCAGGAATTTATCCGATTTTTGGGTCATACGTCGCTGGTAAGCAGGAGCGAGTCAACAAGTGCATTGAGAGACGGTTCCTAAACCAGTCCTCGCAGTGCCCGTACCGCGATCAGCCAATCCATTACAGCGGACTGATTTCGTACATAGTACCAATATGCCTGTTCAATTTCCTCAGGCGGCCGCTTGAGACGTGGTCCCAGCATTTCACTGGCTGCAAAGATCCCTGTTTGTAGTTTCCATTCGGATGCAGGGATATATTCATCCCTTTCGTCAAATCCGATCAGAGATCGTTTGCCTAGTAAAACGACCGGCCACTGACGGATACGCTCATACCTGCGGGCCCACCTAGAGTGTGGCCCTGCAATTTTAGAGATAAGAAACACAGCAGGATGAATAAGAGCTCCTACAAGGGCTGCAATAATGTCAGATATGCGGCGGGCCGTATGCGACCGCAAGGCACCGATCGCTTCCTCTGCTTCCAACAGCATTCGAGTACCTAGATTTTCGATTGATGCTTTTCCAATCAGATGATCTTGCTCTTCTGCCAAAATGTAGGTATGCACTGGGGTTCCTGCAAGTGTTTGCATGAGCGAAAAGATCTCCTTATTGGTCAGACTTTGGGAAACAAAAATTACGGATTCGATATCATGAACGCGAGTAATATCGCGCAACTGTTCATAGATCCCGAGGTGTGGGAGAGTTAGAGAGACCTCTTGATCATGATCTCGCGTCACCATCCCAACAAGTACATGTTGCAATAGCTGCTGAGGGGCAAGTATATTTGTATCCTTCAGGTTGCCGACCACAAGAGTTCTTTTTCCTAGGCGTTTTCTGGCTTTGGGGATCAGGCGCACGGCAGAAAGAAACAGTAGGCAAGCCGGCAGACTCGCAAGAACAACCATCCGTGAAAATGCGATCTGTTTCAAAAAAAATGACAGTGCTGAGAGTGTTGTTACGGCAGCTAGTGATCCCAAGAATACTAGCCCCAGGCGTGGCCCGCTGCCTCGGTATCCGTTCCAGGCTGCAATCACCACCGTGACAATGATTGCAAAGAGTGGAGCCAAGCCCCAATAGAAAACCGGAGGAAACTGTAACCCAGTTTGGAATGACCGGAAAAGTCCCAATGCAGTGATCACTCCAAAACATGTTGCCAGGTCACGGGCGGCAGGGTGTTGGAGCGCATTGCCAAGTACAGTTATGGATCCTCGAGCAATCACCGCCAGATGTAAAACCCACAAAAACGCCTTCGGATATTCTTCACTTAGATGTTTCTGTGCGAACCGGACCATTGCTCCATAGAATAGGCGTACATATCTGAGATCTCCTTTCTTGGTACTCTCCCCCTTATAGTGTATGATTTGAGTATCTGGAGTATAATAGATCTGCCATCCGGCTTTTTGGATTCGATAGCACAAATCGAGATCCTCACCGTACATAAAAAAGTCTTCATCAAAAAGGCCTGCTTCACCACGAGTTGTATCGGTGTCTTTGGAGCAAATCAGCGCAGCGCTTCGCAAAAACATACAAGACCCACTCAGAGCGTCGACAGCGGAAGTTTGATTCTCAGGCAGAAATGTAAGGTTATAGCGACCGAAGATTCGGCTGCGTGGGAATAGTCGACTTAGCCCGGTCATCCGGTAAAATGCAACGGCTGGAGTGGGGAATGATCGGCGACTCTCCAGTGCGAATGTTCCATCAGGATTCAGGATTCGGCATCCTGTGGCTCCAGCATCAGGACGAGTCTCCATGAAGTCGATCAGCACTTTAATCGTATCCTCTTCGACAATCGTATCTGGATTCAGGATAAAGAAATACTTCCCGGTTGCCTGGCGCATACCCTGATTGTTCGCAACGGAGAATCCAAGATTTACACGGTTGGCAATCACGGTGATATTTGGGAATTCCTCCGCCAACATACCCACGGATCCGTCAACCGAGTTGTTATCCACCACAATCACTTCCGATAGAATGCCGGCCAAGGATCGTTCAATACTTCGAAGAGATTGACGGAGCAAGTCTCTTACGTTATAGTTAACGATGATCACGGATACCTTGAGAAGTGGGGAGGATTTGTCGGTAGACACGGGTGGGCGTTCAAATAAGGTCAATTATCTTCCCGAAACTAGTTTGGGGCAAATTGGATTCAGATATGCCATGACAAATTACGGTATTCACCGAGCAACATGAATTTACCATCTCCCGTATTTTCATATGAAATCCGGATTGTCTCAGAACTAGTCGCTTGACTCATACCGCCATACAGATGCACACGGGACGGCAGAAAATGCGGTCCAGAATCTTGGGGGTTTGTTCTAAAACGATAGCTGCTCGCGGGCATATATATATAAGCCGGGAGATTTTGATAACTTGTGATGAATCTTGTGGAGCTAATATACACCCACACAAATTTAAATATTCGAAAAAGGCATTGTATTCGGATCATATCTGTTAGGAATAAAGGGTCCAAAGGATATGACGTGCATGTCTCATCACAGGACAGCGTCCCTGTCATTTCTCCCAAAAAATACTCATCCTTCCGTTCTGATTTTTGTTGTATCGTTGAGCATGTCTAGAGTTTTGCTTACAGGTTTTATGGGATGCGGCAAGAGTACAATTGGAGCAAAGCTGGCCACCCGGCTCTCCATGGAATTTATTGACCTAGATGATTGTATTGTCAATACGGTTGGGGTAACGATAGAGCAAATTTTTTCAGAACAGGGAGAGGATGCGTTCCGGGAGTTGGAATCAAAAGCTTTAAGGTTGCTACCGAATAATGTAGTTTGTGCATTGGGAGGCGGCGCACTGGTGCGACCGGCGAATCTGGCTTGGGCACTGAGAGAATCCTGGGTAATATATTTAAGAGTGAGTGTGCCAGAACTAGCCCGCAGGCTTCAAGAGGACAAGACCGTCCGGCCGTTGTTGCAGGACTACAACGGTAATTCACTCTCTCCAGTACAGATGAGAGCACGTATTGAGGATTTATTCGAACAACGCGAACCGATCTATAATCAGGCACACGAAATCCTGAATCTTGATGGGTTGACACCAGAGGTTGCGGTAACAAAATGTTGGGAAGCTTATCGGAGTCGAAAAGTTTGACGATGATGCATGCTAGGCCCGATCTCATGAAGGGCTGTATAGTGCCCCTTGGTTGGATATCCAACATTGCGATCCCATCCATATTTGGGATGTTCCTTGTGGAGTTCTTGCATCAAATGATCTCGGGTCACTTTTGCAACGATAGATGCGGCAGCGATAGAGTGACTCCGCCTGTCTCCTTTTATGAGTACTAGTTGTGTGCAGGATGCATTGGGTAAATACTGTTTGCCGTCAATCAAGATTGCTTGCGGCGTGCACTTCAAGGCATCCAATGCACGTTGCATGGCAAGTAGAGATGCTTCCAAAATATTAAGCTGATCAATCTCACTTGGACTTGCATGCCCAACTCCGAGATCAATGGCCATATTACGGATTTTTTTCAGGGCATCTTCACGTGCATGTTTCCGCAAAAGTTTACTGTCATGAACCCCCTCAATCGTTCGGTTGGGTGGAAGTATCACAGCTGCAGCGACAACCGGACCGGCTAATGCACCACGCCCCACTTCGTCAACTCCAGCAACATGCATCAGTTTTTGACTCCAAAAAACCGTCTCAAATTTCAGCATAGCACATCGATGGGAACAGGATGGTAGAATATTGAGTAGGACTCGCAGGTAGCAACCCTCTCTTACGCGCACAGTGAATCTTCGGTGCGCATCTTTCACACCTAAAAAACGCATTTCTGTGCGGCGGTAATGCCAAAGCGGCGAGTTGCAACTTCAAGATCAAAGTTGCCTGAGCAGCCCTTCAAAGGAATGCTCGAAATTATTGGAGATCGTAAGTTCGGTTTTATTCGGGAATTACGATCAGGGATGCCGAAAAATGACGGAGATCCATTTTGTCCACCGTCTCTGATCAGTCGGTATAGGTTACGTGATGGTGTGGTTCTGGAGGGATTTTTGCGTCCAGGCAAGAAAGGAGACTTACAAGTCTCTCGTCTGACCAAGGTGATGAATATTGCCCCCCAGGCATGGTCCCGCCTACATGAGTTTGAAGAGGGGCGGATCATTTATCCAGACACAAAGCTTGATTTAGTCAAAACCCCGAATGATATTACCATGCGGGTTGTGGATCTTGCATGTCCGATTGGCAAGGGACAGCGGGCATTAATTGTGGCTCCGCCCCGAACAGGAAAAACATTAATTCTGAAAGAGATTGCTGCATCACTGACCCAAAATCATCCGGATATTCATTTGGTGGCTTTATTGGTCGATGAGCGGCCTGAAGAGGTGACGGATTTTCGGCGGAGCACAAAAGCGACCGTATTCGCAAGCTCCAGCGATCAGGAGGAATTCAATCATGTACGTGTATCCGTACTGGCTTTTGAGTATGCAAAGCGTCTTGTCGAATTGGGAGACGATGTGGTTCTTCTTTTGGATTCACTTACACGTCTTGGGCGTACGTTCAATCTTTGGGGAGAAGGGACGGGAAGAACAATGTCCGGAGGTCTGGATTCCGGGGCAATGCGAATTCCACGAAGATTGTTTGGCAGTGCTCGTAATATCGAAGATGGAGGATCACTCACATTGATTGCTACGGCTCTGATTGAAACGGGTAGTCGAATGGATGAAGTGATCTTTGAAGAGTTCAAGGGCACGGGGAATGCGGAGATTGTTTTAGATCGGGAGATGGCTCATCGTCGCGTATGGCCAGCAATTAATCTTCGTAAATCACGAACACGTAACGAGGATTTGCTTCTGGGCAGTTCTGCCGAGAAGCATAATCGACTTTTTCAGGTACTCAACAGTCGTCGCCCCATGGAAGCTATGCAGGCACTTACCCGTCACATGCAGACTTTCCCGACCAATGATGCACTTCTCACTGCCTTGGTACGTGACTACTGATGTGAGGCATTCTTGAAATGAAAGCAGATTGGTTTTTGCAAAGTACAGGGTGCGCATCTGGTGTGATTCCGAATTTACGATGCCCAATACCATCTCTCAACAGGCAATCTTGCTTGAGCTTGCATTGCTGTAAAATGAGATGAAACCGTGCACCCTGATGCGGGAGTCATTTTAAAACCATGGCTCGGTAACAAAATCCTCAAAATTCGGTTCGCCTAAATGTCATCCCCAAGTTTTGTGATGGAAATGCAGGATAGGGTCATGGAATCGTATCCGTACGGAAAACCCATTGGCAGGATACCAAATCGTCTCTGAATCGTTGCGTCTTTGTCTTTGATGGAGCATCGAGTTGAAGGAGTAGAGCTTCCTCTTGCTTGGGCTCGCTTCGGTGCGCATTCGTTTGGCATAGGAATTCATTCGTTTTCAGGTGGGATTCTCGGACGGATACAGATTTTGCGTCTGGGTAAAAAAATGTCAAAAATATCAGTAATTCCCACTAAGCCCAGAAGTTCTCTGATACGGGGGAATTTTTGGGCTTATGAGAATTACTGAGAAAATGTGGCTATAATTACATTAGACCTGAGTCACTTCAGAGTCTGGCAAGTACTCGGCAAGTCAATGAAATAAATACGGGGCTCTAAAGTATCCCACTCAATCGGAGTCACAGTCACATATCGCTTGGAATGTGCAAAAAAGTATCCAATTGATCCTGTGGCAATGGCAATCCCCGATCTAGCCAGTTACGAATCCGTTGCAGGCCTGCGATTCTATAAATTGGAATCTCCTCACTTACTGACCTAGCTCCATTGTCGCTGCTCGGTTCAGGACGTCGTGCAAGAATAAGAATTTGAGGTGTTGCATTAACTCCGGGAATCTGTCCGAGATAAATATTTGCTCCCGTTCCGTGCCATTTCCGCCCTGTGATTACCTCGTCGAAATTGCCAAATTTATTTAGATGGGCAATACCATCCGATGTTACCCAGTCAATTGACACGCCAATTGTGCTGAAGGATGTTCCCAGATCAAGAGCTTTGCTTTGTAGATTTAGCTTAGCCTCTTCAATCAATCCTGGAAGGGTACTGTGATTGCTAAATGAGCAGGTAGAAGATCCAATAAAAACCATCACGAACTCCGTTTCGGGAATATTTCCGTATGATGGAACATATCCTATCTCACTGCTCTGCTTGGGCCAACGAACTTCTATCTCAGGAATGAAACGAAATATGCCACTGAATCCTATCACGAAGGACAAGGAAATCAAAAGAGTTACACAAATAAGCCAACCAGCACGTATAATGAGGGAATTAGTTGTAATTTTCGACACAGTAATTGATTTACAGATTCTACTTTGGTTTGTATATGCGAATCTGAGGGAATCTTAAATTTTCCGTGTAAGTAAAGCGGTAGTCACCATCCATAGCGAGTAAAAATTCTCCAATATCTGGACCTGCGGCTCCAAGATAAACACCTAATCCCGAAAGTGCATTCACTCGGAATGCATGGCTATCTGAATATGCAGGTCGAGAGGATCTCGATGATCCAGATGCCTTTCCCGAGAGATAATAAGTCACATAGAAGAATTCATCATCCGAAAACAATGAAACGAATGCTGCTTCGCCAGGTTTAGATAAATAACTGAGTGTAGGTCTCCCATTTTTCCAATACTCTCTGACAGAACGTGGTTGATAATCTGGAAAGGTAACCTGTCAAATTTTTTCACCTTGATCTGAATAGCCTGTCATAGCAGGAATTGGGTTCGTAACTACTGCAATTGTTTGATTCGCAGCATTACACGCAAGGAAAGTATCCGTTGCAAACGATTGAACTACAAATCGACTATCATACTCGTACGGTTCCCCAAAAGAAGCAACCCACTCCCCGTCCAACGTATACTTGTGAACTAATCCATTTTCAGTAGAGCCTGTAACATCATAGGATACAAGATAGAAGTGCTCATTCATCGCGCACATTCTCCCTGTAATACTTGGGTGTTTTAGGTGCCGTGTTGATAAAAGCTTAAAGGATGAATCTGTGCGCTCAAAAATATGGTTCATTAATTTATCATTGACTACGATCCTATTAAGGTCGGGGATAATGGCAAGGCCACGAGGTCCATTTAGTTCCCCAGGTCCTATCCCAGGAGTTCCAACATTCATTATCCAGTCCCCATTATAGTCATAGGCCCTGATTTCTTCATTGATGAGATCTAGATAATACACCACACCGTTATGATCCGTCTCCAAATCCCATAAAAATCCAATCATCTGTGTATGATCACCTTCATTGACACCAATAGTTGACACATCCAGTGAATTCCAATTCCACTCTTCAACACCCTCCATTTCATGCCTCAATTCAAAGCGAGGATCCAAGGAAACGGGAATATTATCCTTTATTGGATGAATCACTTCCTGGGAAAATGCATGTACTTGGAACAGTACAGATAGTGTTAACGAAGTAATGAGTACTCGTTTATAAAGAGGAGGTAGCATGGGGCTGAGTAATTTGACGAGAATTCATCGGGTTGAAAAGATTAATAAGGACTAGCCTTCCCGTCTGTTGGGCCTTCGTAGCTTGAGCAGTAGTAGGATTCACAATCAGTTCCTTGCCTGTCGCAACCTGTGTGGGAGCCAGGAGTATCAAATCATAGACCTATCTCCCATATTAACTCTCCCATATTAACTTGGCGCAAGAATCGTGTTCACAATACTGAAGCTCTGCAGTTGCGTGATGAAGAAGTGCTCCACCAACGTAGGCGCAAAACGATAAGATTACGACCATCATAATGCGCACGGGCCAAGACTTATAGTTGATTAGTTGATTTGTAGGGATTTAGTTTTTAGTCGTATAGGTCTAGGTCTTAACAAGAAGAGACCTAGGATCGGAACGTCGATTGAGTTCAAAAGTTCCAGTCCGCACAACCCAATTTGAGTCTAATCTGATGGACAGCAAATTCGAACGAAAGGAGCACTAGGTCAACAAACGGCGTGTGCCAATAAAAATAACACGAATTTTCTTCCATATCAGGAATCGGGGTGAGGTCATTTTCGGTTGCGATACGGTCATTTAATACTTGGATTATCAGATTTTTTGATATTCAGGTTTGTATCATTCTGCAGTTGATTGATTCACACTTTTCGTGGAAGCTTTGGGACATGGGGAGTACCATTGATAAATTGTTCTGGATTACAATCGTAGGTATCTTTCACGACGCGCTGTCGTTGTTATCAAACTTGGTCGGCCTCTCCAAAATGTACGGTGGCTATATTGATCATTGACGGGTTCTAGGGGTTTACCGCGCGAATAAACTTATTCCTCATGAGTAGCAGGCGATTTGATGAAATTACGGCACTATGTAAGCGGCGCGGTTTTGTATTCCAGTCTTCGGAGATTTATGGTGGACTAGGAGCAACTTACGACTATGGTCCTTTGGGGGTAGAGCTAAAGAGAAATGTAAAGAAGCATTGGTGGCATGACATGGTCTATGCCAACGATAATATTGAGGGGATCGATGCCGCAATCCTGATGCATCCCAAGGTATGGAAAGCATCCGGACATGTCGATGCGTTCCATGATCCGCTGATCGATGACAAAGCTTCTAAACGCCGATACCGGGCGGATCAGTTGATCGAACAGCATATTGATCGCCTGAGGGAAAAAGGAAAAACAGAGCAGGCAGATGCGGTGCATGAGCGATTCACCCAGGCACTCAACGCGGAAGACATGCCAAAATCATTACACTCACTTATCCTGGATGAAGAGATTCGTGGCCCCGATTCAGGTGCGTTTGACTGGACCGATGTTCGCCAGTTCAATATGATGTTTGAAACGAAAGTAGGAGCACTGGCTGGTGAAGATTCCTCGATCTTTTTGCGTCCAGAAACGGCCCAGGGAATCTTTGTTAATTTTCAGAATGTACTGGCAACCTCACGTGTACAGATTCCATTCGGGATTGCCCAAATTGGCAAAGCATTCCGCAATGAAATTGTAGCACGGCAATTTATTTTCCGAATGCGTGAGTTTGAACAGATGGAAATGCAGTATTTCGTCCAGCCAGGAACCCAAGCGGAAGCCTACGAGCTCTGGCGTTCTCGAAGATGGGATTGGCACATCAATAATGGCATCCCAGAATCGAAATTGCGCTGGCATATCCATGAAAAACCAGCCCATTATGCAGATGCTGCCGTGGACATCCAGTACGAGTTTCCCATTGGATGGCAGGAGGTTGAGGGAATCCATTCCCGTACCGACTATGATCTCAGAAGGCATCAAGAGTATTCTGGAAAAAAAATGCAGATTTTCCACCAACCATCTGGCGATAGGTTTATTCCATTTGTGATAGAAACTTCAGTCGGACTGGATCGGACGGTCCTGATGCTGCTTTGTGAGGCGTACAGGAAAGATGAAATTGAGGGGCAGAGTCGTACCGTCATGGGGTTTACACCATCGATTGCTCCTATTAAGGTGGGGATCTTCCCATTATTGCGTAGGGATGGAATGCCAGAGAGAGCACGCACTATCATGAAAGATCTTCATCGTGATTGGAACGTGTTTTATGATGAAAAAGGATCCATCGGGAAGCGTTATCGAAGAATGGATGAAGCAGGTACGCCACTATGTATCACTGTTGACAGTGAAACTCTTAATGGAGAAGGGGTTACGATTCGTAATCGGGATACACTGGAACAGGTACGGGTCGCAGATGATCAGGTCTCCGCTTTCGTCTCAGAGTTTATCCAGAGAAGATAATATGGTACTCCCAGAATTGTGTGGATAAAGAGCTAGATCTCTGCAGAAAAAGAGGATGGCGGATCTAAAGTTTTCAAATTTCTTGCATCCTTTATCGACCGACCGTTTTGACCTCTTGAATTTTCTCATTCATTTGCTCTGCTTTGGCATTGGATTATGGATGACAAAGCGCATTACAAACTCCTTGAAGATGATCTTGAACATCTGGGCAATCTTCATGACTTCTTTCACGCCTGGTATAGTGGGACGAAAAGTGACAGATCATCTATTCCTATCAGAAGATCTATCTGAACTTAACCCTATTCTCAGCAAAAATAGGGTTAAGTTCAGGCCTACTGGAGATTGGGCGAGATGGAACAGACCTTTCGGACGATGAAATCCGACCTGGGTCTACGTCCGATCTACCACCGCAAGACACTGCGAATTGAGGCGCATCTGATTCGGAGTAAACTACGAGCTCACCAGATCTACAACAGCTGGGGAACGATCAAGGTCCGGCTTAATCATCAGAATCGGGTGACGACCATTCTTCCACAAAACGAGACGCATTGTATCCTGCTCAAGCAAGATGCAAGACTGAAGCCGTTTGCGCAAAATGTCTTCAAAGCAATAGGGCTAAGAATGGGTAGAAATGTGCAAAAAATCAAGGCGAAACGGCTGTTGGAAAAAGACGAGAAAATGTAGAAAAAACACCGAAATAATGGTGCCTATACCAGATTCCCTGAAAATGGAAACTACCGAAACTCATAAAAAAAATCTACTACAAATTGGAAATTTTCGTCTTGATGATTCAGAAATCAAGTATCGATGCAAAACAGGGTGGGGATCACTGAATTTGCAGATTGCCGAGGTTCCAGAATTTGAAACCTGTTTTGCGAACTGTGTAGCGTTCTACCGTAATCTTCCCTGGGATAATCATATCCGATCCCAGAAAATCATTTCGAAGGATCATCCTGCAATATCAGAGCATACGTCTCATGAAATTCGTACATTTGCCAATATATCTGTACGTTCTATTCGTTTGAGTAGATTGATTTAATAAAAAGCGCCAAAACATGAAAGACAATCTTTATGTAACAAGAACCGCCCTGATCGTTGCTTTGGGTGGGTTCCTTATGGGTTTTGATGCTTCAGTTATCTCTGGAGTTGTTGGATTTATTGAGGTCGAATTTGCTCTTTCTGATTTGGAACTTGGATGGGCGGTCAGCTCATTGACTCTTAGTTCAACCTTGGCGATGCTAGCTGCTGGACCACTCAGCAATCTCATTGGTAGACGAAGTGTCCTTTATTGGGCCGCTGTCCTTTATGCGGTTTCAGCAATTGGTTCTGCTCTGGCCCCCTCCTATCTCATTCTAGTGATCGCCCGCATGGTTGGAGGTCTGGGAGTTGGCGCATCACTCATCATTGCACCGATGTATATCGCAGAAATATCTCCACCTCTGCTTCGTGGACGGATGGTATCCTTCAATCAACTCAATATTGTCATTGGAATTACGGTCGCCTTCTTTACGAATTACATCATTTTAGAACTTGGTGATTCTACGGCGGCATGGGCACAGCAGATGAATTTTGATCTTTGGAATTGGCGCTGGATGTTGGGCTTGGAAACACTCCCCGCTATACTCTACTTCTTTGCGCTTTTTTCCGTACCTGAAAGCCCTCGATGGCTTGTCATGAAAGGACGTATCTCCGAAGGACTGAAAATTCTGACACGCGCATCCGGATCTGAAGAAGCAGCAAGAGATCTTCAGCAAGTACAGGACAGTCTGAATGCAGACGCTGCGAAGGATAAGGTTGGCATTGGCTCATTGTTTGCACCAGCACTTAAGCTTGCTCTTCTCATTGGGATTGTCATTGCCGTCGTGCAACAAATTACAGGAATTAATGCGGTATTCTTCTATGCTCCCATGATTTTCGAGCAATCGGGGATTGGAACGAATGCTTCGTTTGTGCAGGCAATTCTGGTTGGCATCGTGAACCTGGTGTTTACGATTGTAGCGATTGCTCTGGTTGATCGACTAGGAAGAAAGCCTCTCCTCATTTTGGGGCTCACAGGAATTACTATCGCCATGGCGGTATTAGCCTACGGATTCTATAGTGCCACCTATACCCTACCTGCAAACGTCGTTCTCCCCGCTGCCATTAATCAACAGGACCTGTTGCCCATCATTGACATTACGTTCAACTCTGACGTTACATTCAAGCAAGCAATCGAAAGTGCACTTGGCCACACCGTAGCAAGAGAATTTGAATCAGAACTCATTGCAGCTGCGATCAGCATGAACCCGATCCTCATTCTGACTGGGATCCTTGGCTTTGTCGCCTCCTTTGCAGTTTCCCTCGGCCCAGTCATGTGGGTACTTTTCTCCGAACTCTTTCCAAATCGGGTGCGTGCCCTAGCGATTTCATTTGTGGGATTGATCAATTCTGCCGTAAGCTTTACCGTTCAACTGGTTTTCCCCTGGGAACTTGCCAATCTAGGAAGCGCAACAACCTTTCTTTTGTATGGGATCATGGCTGCATTTGGTCTCGTTTTTGTCATCCTCGTTCTTCCAGAGACGAAAGGACGTTCTCTCGAATCCTTAGAGTCGTTCCTTGCAGGAAAATCGAAATCTGAACCCTCTTAAAATGGTTTTTTACCGATATCTTGTCTTTCTATCTCTATGCCTATTATTTCTGCCCAGGGCTAGCCTGATACAGGCGCAACAGCCTGCTATCGTGGAAATCCGCCATGTAGACGGAAAATATCAACTTTTCAAAGACGGCGACCCGTTTTATATCCATGGAGCAGGCCTTGAATTCGGAAATATCGAGGCTCTGGTCACTCACGGTGCAAATTCCTTTCGTACATGGCGGACGGATAATGGTCAAAGTAGTGGTATGGAAGTACTTGACCGCGCACAGGCAAACGGATTGATGGTCACCATGGGTATTGAGATCGCCCGTGAAAGATCAGGGACGGGGAGGGGAATATTCAATTTTGACTATAGTGACTCGGCGGCAGTTGCCTCCCAGTTAGCACGAGTGCGAGAGGAGGTACTTCTTTACAAGGATCATCCCGCACTACTGATGTGGGGCATCGGGAATGAATTAAATCTGGGAGCATCAAATCCCCTGGTCTGGGATGCGGTCAATGATATTTCCAAAATGATCCATGAAGTTGATGGGAATCATCCAACCCTAACCATGCTGGCTGGAATCCAGCCTGAACTGATTCAACAGATCAAAGCTCGTGCTCCCGATTTGGATCTACTTGGGATTCAAATGTATGCTGATATTGTCAATCTGCCACGTTATCTGAAAGAATCAGGTTGGACCGGCCCGTATGTTGTGACCGAATGGGGAGCAACCGGTCATTGGGAAGTACCGACCACATCCTGGGGAGCACCGATTGAAAACAATTCTACGGTCAAAGCAAATTGGTATGATCAACGCTATGAAATCGCGATCGCCTCTGATACCATTCAGTGCATCGGATCCTACGTATTCCTCTGGGGGCAAAAGCAAGAGCGCACGGCGACGTGGTACGGAATGTTTATGCCTGACGGAGATAAGACCGCTGCGGTGGATGTCATGGAGTACAAATGGACCGGTTCATGGCCATCAAATCTGTCTCCCAAGATTGACGCTTTTACTCTCAATGGCATGCAAGCATCGGCCAATATCGAATTGGCCGCAGGAGTAGAGGTCTCCAGTACGGTTATTGCGTCTGACTCTGAGAGAGATTCTCTTCGTTATCATTGGAGTATTCGCCCCGAAGCCAGAGAGGTGGGGCATGGTGGGGATGACGAAGCCGAGCCACCACTTATCCCTGATCTGTTCCTAACCATACGGGGCGGGCAGGTCCATTTTAATGCGCCGTCAGAGCCAGGTGCATATAGATTATTTATTGATATTACAGATGGCCAAGGAAGTGCAGCGCACGCCAACATCCCGTTCCTCGTCTCAGAGTAGTGATTTTCAAGGCATCTTTGCTGGGCATACAAAGCTACACCCTCCGTGGGGTGTATGCTCGGGGCAACTCGTTCAGCGTTATGGCGAATCATGGTACAGGATTTCTAATTATGACCGACTGACTCCTTTCCTGATTACCCTGGCTAGTACAGGAGATCATTGGCTTTTCATTTCCAGCTCAGGAGCATTGACGGCCGGCCGTAAAAATGCCAACCATGCTCTATTTCCGTATATCACTGACGACAAGCTTCATCATGCAGCATCCCATACCGGGAGTGTTACACTGGTGCGCATAGATCGCTCGAACCGAACTATGCTCTGGGAGCCATTTAATCCTGGGCAACGGGGGATCTACCGAATTGAACGGAATCTATATAAGAATACTACTGGAAATAAATTGTTATTCGAGGAATTCAACAAAGATCTCAGTCTTCTTTTTTCGTACAGTTGGCAGTGTGTCAATTCTTTTGGATTTATTCGACGTGCTCGGCTGGAAAGCACGTGGCATTATCCTATGCGGATTGGCGTGCTGGATGGAATTTCCAATATTCTGCCTTCCGGAGTGAGTGCAGAACTCCAAAGATCTCGCAGTACACTGGTTGATGCCTATAAGGTGAGTGAGTTGGAAAAACAGGTTGGTGTTTTTTCGCTGAGTTCTCTGATCGTGGATCATCCCGTTCCAGAGGAATCATTACGTTCTACACTCGTATGGCAAAATGGGCCCCGTCTAGACTCAATCCTGCTGTCCACGGCACAATTAGATAACTATCGTGAGGGGAAACAACTAAGTACGGAACACTCAATCCTTGGCCAACGAGGTTCGTACTTGATTGAACGTAGTGTCCGCCTCACAAAAGAACGTGCGATATCATGGGACTTGATTGCGGAGGTAGATCAACATGTAGGCAATCTGATCGAATTACAAACCGCTTTAGAGAAACCTTCTCTATTTATTCGAAAACTGCGGCAGCAGGAACAACAAGATACCACGGATCTACAAAAACGTATTGCGGGTGCAGATGGTCTACAGAAAACAGCTCAAAGTATCCATGATCTGCGTCACTATAGCAATGTTCTGTTTAACGCAATGCGAGGGGGAATCCCCCTTCGTGGATACTATGCGGAGAAACAGGATCTGATTCGTTTTGTATCGGTGCGGAATCGTAGCCTTGCATCATCTCCTTATCTGAAATCCTTGGAAGACAATGTAGATCTTTCCCAATTGTCTCCCCCGAAAGATCCACAATTACACCGGCTAATTGCTGAATATTTGCCGCTGGCATACAGTAGGCGACATGGAGATCCAAGTCGACCCTGGAATTTGTTTGAAATTCGTACTCACAATGAAAAGGGAGAGCTTCGGCTAGATTATTCGGGAAACTGGAGAGATGTATTTCAGAACTGGGAAGCACTAGGAAGATCCTATCCGCGGTACTATTCAGCAATGCTGACGGCCTTTGTCAACGCATCTACAGCCGATGGATACAACCCATACCGGATTGGACGCAGCGGTGTAGATTGGGAGATCCCTGATGAATCCGACCCATGGGCCACCATCGGGTATTGGGGAGATCATCAGCTCACGTATCTACTCTGCCTGTTGAAGTGGACATATGCACATGATCCAGATCCCCTCGTGAGGTTAATGAATCTCCCCATCTTTAGTTATGTGCAAACTCCATACCGACTATTGGACTATGATCAGATCCTTGCCGATCCGAAACATTCCGTAGAATTTGATTGGGATTTACATCAAACACTATCTGCCCGGGTCATAGAAACGGGATCAGATGGCTACCTTTTGCAGACGTCTGAGGGCATCCCACTTCTTGTGACGCTTGCAGAAAAACTCCTCGTCCCTGCCCTTACGAAACTTTGTGCAATGGTGCCTGGAGGAGGAATCTGGCTAAACACACAGCGTCCAGAATGGAATGATGCAAACAATGCCTTGGCGGGCTGGGGCTGTTCTGTGGTGACGCTCTTTCATTTACACAAATACCTCAAGTTTGTCGGGAATTTATACCAAACATGCGGGACATCTTATTTGGTTTCTAAAGAGGTATCTGATTGGTTGAATGAGGTTCAGCATGCATTAACGATCTGTAGTAAAGCCTCGAATTCCTCGGATCGATTGGATGTGATGAATGCTTTAGGAAATGCTGCCAGCCGATATCGGACAACCCTGTATACTCGTGGGCTTCAGAAAGAACCCATCTCACTGGATGCACATGCCTTAGTAGATTTCTGCAAGCTTGCCTCTGAAGCAATCCAGTCAACACTTCTGAAGTCCATCCGGGAGGATGGACTGGTAAACAGTTATACCGTGCTTCATTCCCCTGAAGAGAATTCCATTGAAATTGAAGTACTGCAACTCATGTTAGAAGGGCAGATCGCAGCTTTGGATTCAAATAGTCTCACTACGCAGGAGGCTGTGAATCTTCTGAACGCGCTTAGAAACAGTTCTCTATACAGTAATCGACACAGCAGCTATCTGCTGTATCCGGAGAAAAAACTCCCCAAGTTCAGTTTGCGCAATCATATTTCTCCGAATGATATTGTGCGGCTTTCATTGGTCAGAAAGTTGATCCAGAATGAGGATCACCGACTCATTAGCCGGAGTGTTACCGGTCAATATTACTTTAATCCAGCAATGGTGAATGCCGTAGAAGTGGGTAATATCCTGGACACCTTGCAAAACGAAGGCTACAAAGTCACACCTGATAATCGATCACAGATTCTGACCCTCTACGAAAAGATATTCAAGCATGCATCTTTCACAGGGCGTTCGGGTCGATTTTTTAAGTACGAAGGTCTCGGATCTGTGTATTGGCATATCATTTCCAAGCTGCTTTTAGCCACACAAGACACATTTTGGAAAGCAGTCGATACGAATGCTCCGGTAAGATTCCGCAAAGCATTGGTCAAACATTATTATGAAATTCGCAATAGCCTAGGAGGGAATCAAACGCCTGAAAAATATGGCGCATTTCCACAAGATGCCTATTCGCATACTCCCAGTTGGGGTGGGGCTCAGCAACCAGGTCTGACCGGTCAGGTGAAAGAAGATATCCTTTGTCGTTGGGGAGAGTTAGGGCTTCGAATTTCAAATGGAATCCTAGACATTAATCCCGCATTGCTCCGCCGATCCGAATTCTGCCAAAAACCTGAGCGATTCAAATGGTTTGATCTTGATGGAAAACAACAGATTATCCAGTTGAATCAGGAGAGTCTTGCATTCACCTATTGCCAAGTTCTCTTCGTATATCACCTTTCGGAGGTTCCACTTCTGAAAATTCAAGGAAAAATTTCTATTGAGAGGCCAGATCTAACGCTCTCACATAAGGAGAGCTCGGCACTTTTTGACCGGTCAGGTGAAATTACTCGAGTTGATGCCTATCTGACTCCGGGGGTTTAGAGCTCGGATGTGTGTGGTAAAATCGTATCTAGTGATAACGGCCCCCTCTATTCCCAGCCGAGAAAATTTCCATGAATTCTCTATCACTCTCGAACGTAAATCAAAAAGCTGATTCATACCGAATCAGCGGAGACGATCTTTGTATTCCAGGTACAATGAGCGGAATAACATATACGCTGTCTCGGCTGTTTCTCTGGTGAACCAGTAATTTACCCCGGCGCCTACTGCCGCACCAGCTAGTGGAATGGTCTGTAATAGTTTTCGACCAACAAGATTTTTTGCCAACTCTCTCGGCACATGGCGGGATTGGTCGGAAAAAAATCCTCGCACACGTCCTTGATACGTCCCACCTCCTGCATAAGAAGCTGCCGCAATACCAACCTCATGCATCGCACCACTGCGCGCTTCTCTTGAATTTGCGGCAGCGGCATTATAGATCGATAAAATAATCGGCCCGTGTTCCGGCCCCGTCATCGGAAATCCATACGCTGCACCAATCCTCTGGATGAGATGAAGGTTGATCGCAAAAAGCAAAGGAATATCTGCTACAATCAGAGCTGCACCACCCAAACCCGTTCCACCACCACTGAGTGCCGCCATGACTGTATTTTGTGTAAACAGTCCCCTAGCCAATTTATCGAGCGTATCCAAGGGGGCATGACGTAAATCTTCAATCTTCTCAGCCTCTAGTCCCTTTTTTCGCGCCTCAGACAGGATGCCACTCAGGTCCACGGCCCATTTGGTGGCATCATTTAGTTTAGACAGAAACGCACCTATTGCGTCGCTCATCTGATCTACTAGTTGAGTTGGCACCCCCTGCTCTACGGCCCAGTCTACAGGGCGCATAACCCAATCCATGGCTCTAGATGCCAGAGAGCCATCTCCCCGCAACCACGCATCTACCTCCTTCTGCACAGATTTTTCATAAACGCCAAGCTGCATGAATTTTTACAATGATGAATCTTTGTGCCTAAAGAAAAAATAGTCCAAGTATTCCCATTCCTACGCAGTAAAAAGCAAATATGTGCAGTCGGCCACGTCGAACGAACCCAAGAACGGCATGAATTGCAAATATTCCGGTGACGAACGCAATGGTTGTGCCAAGTAGTACTGGAAACCAATTGATCGTTTCCGTGGACTGAATTAATCCGATTCCTTTGATCATCGTCGCTCCAGCAATGGCGGGCAAAACCATCATAAATGAAAAATCCGCTGCAGTTTCAGGTTTGATCCCAGATAATAATCCCGTACTGATCGTAGTGCCTGATCGGGACATTCCGGGAAGAAGTGAAACCGCTTGAGCGATCCCCATCAGGATAGATTTCTGTAGAGTCATCTCACCGCCTTCAGATCGAGCGAGTAAAGTAGAGGCTAGGAATATCCCAGTAAGAATCAACATCACACATGCGAACCAGGGACGCGCATAAGTCCATTCCAGTTGGGTGTCAAGAAATATGTACGCTAAACCAGCTGGAATGCTTGCAAAGATGATCTGCCATGTAAATCGCGCATGTGGGTGGTCTTGGTAAGATTTCTGGGGATGCATCAGAGTGCGAACAAATCCGCTTAGGATTACTCCTAATCGGTCCCTATAGACGATCAGGATGCTCAAAGCGGTTCCGGCATGAAGAAATACCTCGAAGGTTACATCCGGGGTAAGCTGCAAACCTAATATATGCTGAGCCAATACTAAGTGTCCCGATGAAGAAACAGGTAAAAACTCCGTCAAGCCCTGCAGAAGTCCGAGAATCGCCGCCTGCCACCACGTCATTGAGATAACTGTATTGTTAGAGTAAGGGAAAAATCTTTCATGGAAGTGCGGGTTCAACCATCACCACCTCTTCTCGACTTACCATAACTTGCCCCATCGGAGCTCCACGCATCTTACGAACATATTTTTTAGGGGTTACGATCACTGGAGCGATACTATGGGTACGCGCCTTGCTATGCCAGGCTGCAATGGATGCGGCCTGTTCGATCAAATAAGCACTCGGCTGATCATCACGTGCAGGAAGTCTGAGTACTGCATGAGCCCCACTTACCCCACGCGCATGGAGCCACAAATCAAATGGGCGGGCATGTCGAAAGGTCAAGATCTCACCTTCCTTTGCATTCCGGCCAACCCATAATTCATATTTAGAAGCGAGAACGTAACGTCGGAAAAGTGTTCCAGGGGACCCTACCTTGACACGTTTCTTCTGAAACGCTTTCAACTGGTTATAGGTTTTCGCATTTTCCAGCTCCTCAAGCTCGGCTTGGTGCAGGACTACTTTTTCTTCCGCCTGTTGGATGAGCGTATCCAGATGTTCGCGAGCCTTGCGCGCCTTGCGCGCCTTGGAATAATAGCGCTCGGCATTCTGCATCGAATTCAATGCCGGATTCAAAGAAATGGTCACCGTAGATCCAGGATGAAATGCATCCTCTAGTTCTACATGAGATGCCCCCGCTGGTAGTGGTGGAGAAGCCATCAAAATATGCCCAGTCCGTTCGTATTCCTTTGCACGTGAAGGTTTGGATCGTTCTATCCTCAT
Source organism: Rhodothermales bacterium (assembly GCA_965215475.1). Classification (GTDB taxonomy): domain Bacteria; phylum Bacteroidota; class Rhodothermia; order Rhodothermales; family Bin80; genus Bin80. The sequence goes on along the minus strand of OZ244061.1, from coordinate 1,862,671 downwards.
TCGCTCCGCTGATCTCTCGGCTTTGTCTAGCATTTGAACAAGATTTTTCCGCAGGGGCACATATTGTTCACGGTAAGCTTTCGCGGATAGGATGTGTTGTGCATACGCACATACTCCCTCATCAAGATCTCTGTATATCTGCACATCTTCTTCACCTTGCTCACGGAGAGGTATCAAGGAAATTGCAGGCACATCCCGGTAAATATATAATGGCTCCTGAGTACCCATCAATCGAAGATGCAGTTCCTGTGCAGCTTCATAAATCAGAGCCGCATCCGGCGGATTGGCTTTCCCATGCAACTTCATAACCTCAGTAGCTTGGTCTCGATTAAATCGAACATAAATCCGCTGTAAAGCCTTCGTCAGATTGCCCTTTGCTTGCTCCCATTGGGACATAAATTCTGCTAAACTCTCGGGTTCTGGTATGATCCGTGCTTTGGGGAACTGTTCCGTAGTACTCTTACGAAATGATTCCTGAACATGCCCTGTATTATTTCCCAACAGTATATTCGCTCGACTTCCATAAAGATGTGCATGAAGTTGAAGTCCCCCTGTAAACTTCAAAATTAAAATTCGATCTCCCTTGGAAATACACACCTTGATGATTGACTGCCTATGTAGCGCACGAAGAAGAGATTTTGTGTTACGCCGGGGGCGCCCTACATCGCCTCGCCGAAACACACCAACAATCGGCGTATGGGTTAGAAACGAGATCGCTATAACCGAGGAATGATGCTCGAAAGAGATAATTAACTCTCCTGGAGCGTGACACCAGGCATCCGAGACCGTAGCACCGCGGAGTGAGTGATCCCAAACGTGTGCAAGTCTACGTAGGAGATAATAATTGTTTAACATGCCGTGAAAGATAACGCATTGTCGATCTGCTTAGAGTTGATTGGTTCGTGTTCCTCCTGAAGATACGCCTCACTCATCCAATTGAGACCGTACATTTACCGTGCATGGGTAGATTTCAGACTTGAATGAACAATTTCAGGGAAATCCGGTACTGATGCATATTTTTTGAAAAATTTCATGATGAAAGTTTGGTGCTTAGGATTGGTTTTCCTATGCATGTGTCAGACAGCATGGGCACAAGTTTCTCAATCAACCATTCGTGGATCACGTATACCGTGCATCAACAATGTAGCAGACAATCATGCCTGCAGTAATATTGATCTCCTTGCACGGGTATCTAAGATTGATCTGGACGCAGGCGCAAAGGAAGGGGAACTAAGAGGGCCCATTCTGAACGATATATGGGGATGGACGGATCCTGATACCAAACGTGAATATGCCCTCGTAGGCACTAGTAACTCTGTAGCATTCGTAGACGTGACCGACCCCATCAACCCCATCTATCAAGGAAAACTTCTTGGTCATACTTCGGAAAAATTGATCATTTGGCGAGATATGAAAGTTTACAAAAATCATATGTATGTGACAGCGGATGGACCCGATAATGGAATGCAGGTTTTCGATCTCCGTCAGCTACGTGAATTTGACGGCATTCCTAGAAATTTTCAACCGATCGCCCATTATGATGGTATTTCTCCCGCCCACAATCTCGCCATTAACGAGGAATCTGGCTTTGCTTACATTACTGGTTATTCTCCTTCAACGTCCGAGCAAGGCGTAAAAGATGTTTGTGGTGGCAGAGGACTTCATATTGTAAACATTCAAAATCCAGCCAACCCCACCTATGCAGGATGTTTTGCAGATCTGGAGACAGGAAAATTCCGTGATGGATACACGCACGATGCTCAATGTGTCATCTATCGCGGACCGGATAAAAAATATCAGGGACATGAGATCTGTATCGGTTCAAATGAGTCCCATATCAGTATCGCTGATGTAACGGACAAAAGTAACCCCATAGCTTTGTCTTCGGCAAGCTATCCAAATGTGGGATACTCGCATCAAGGATGGTTGACACCTGATCAGGAGTATTTCCTCATGAATGACGAATTCGATGAATCAAACAATTCCGATGTCAACAACACACGGACCATTATTTGGGATCTTTCTGACCTTGATGACCCGATTTTTCACTCGGAATTCGATTTTGCCTCCACGGGACCTGACCACAATCTCTATGTGTATGGTGATTACATGTTTGCTTCCAACTACGGGGAAGGACTTCGCATCGTAGATATTTCGAACATCAATCAACCTAGGGAAATCGCTTTCTTTGATACAGATACGTCAGATCTTACCTCTTTTTCGGGGGCATGGAGTAATTATCGTTTTCCTAATAGTGGCACCACCATCGTTGGGAGTGATCCTGACGGATTGATCATATTGGATCCTCTCCTGGTTACAATCACACACAACGAAGCTTCCGCAAAAATCCCTGAGATCTTCTCGCTCTCTCCTGCCTATCCCAATCCATTTAATCCAGTTACTTCGGCCGTACTCACGTTACCCGAGCAGACTAAAGTGCGTGCGGAAGTTATAGATCTGCTTGGCCGCTCTGTTGACCTACTGGAAGATGGAATTCTATCTGCAGGGGAACATATCCTCACCTTTGATGCCGGCCAGCTACCAAGCGGAAGCTATTATATTCGCGTCCAAGCGGGTCAATATACGACCGGAACCAGGGTTATGCTGATCAAGTAAGAAATCTGATGATGGCAAATCCTCCTAATAGCAATACCGTAAAGGCAATTGCAAGCCAGTTAAAGTAGCGATCAATAAAAATTTTCACCGACTCACCGAATCGCCAGATCATACCGCTCACGAGCATAAATCGTGCGGTTCGACTCACCACAGATGCGATCAAAAATAGTGGGAATGATGTCCCGAAAGCTCCCGCACCGATCGTAAAAAGCTTGTAAGGAACAGGGGTAAACCCGGCAGTAAAGATGATTACAAACCCCCATTCTTCAAATCTTCGCCCTAAATCCGCATATACCGACTCACTGAACCCAGGTACATGCTGAAAGAAAAACTGTGCAAAGGAGGTGAACCCCTCACCAGTTAGCCATGCATAATGGCCTAGCATATATCCAATCGCTCCTCCACATAGGGAACCGGCACTGCAAATCAGGCCAAAATACAACGCCTGTTTCCGATTCCCCAGTGCAAGGGCAATCAGAAGAACATCTGGTGGAATCGGAAAAAATATGGACTCACTCACTGCCAAAATGAACAATGCCAGTGCCCCATAGCGCGTCTCTGCCCAACGGAGCACCCAGTCATATAGTCGCCGGATCCAGTGCACGATTACTCGCGGGAGTTGATACACTCCCGAAAGAGTGGATGATTATAAATCTCTGGTGGACAGTGCTCCATGAACTGCTCCTTGCAATCTGGATCCAAATCAAAAGAGGTCCCAAGGGCGTGTATGCAAAGCTCTGTCTGACCAAGCATAAAGAGAACACCAGAATATAAATACCATGCCTCAGGGCAGGTCGGTTCAAGCTGGATCGCACGTTCGTAAGCCGTACGCGCTTCCCCCAGATTTTTAGTCGTAGAAAGTGCTGAAGCATACTGCATCCATACATGGTGATCATCGGGCTCTAGCTCAATGATCTGTTTGAATGAACCGAGTGCTTTTTTTGTGTAGCCAGCTGCCATTTCAGCATCTGCCTTCTCATGCCAGTATTCGGAGTTCTTAGGACAGATTTCGGTAGCTCTGGTATGAGCCTTCACGGCCATTCGGTACTTCTTATGAGCCATATACTCTCGGCCCAGACCAATCCACGCTTCCGACAGGCTCGGATCCAGTTTGGAAGCTTTTTCATAGAGTCGAATACTCTCTTCATGATCACCACGCTCTGCCATGAGAAGTGCCATGTTGCAATATGCCGGTGCATCGTCTCCTTTGCGTACGATTACTTCTCTATAACACGACATTGCTTCATCAAAACGACCCAGAATTGAGAGAATATTTCCTCGGTTATAGTATGCAGGAACGAAGTCAGAATCTATGTCCAGTGCATAATCATAGCAGCATAATGCATCTTCCAAGTGCTGCATTCGAGTCAACACAACCGCTTTATTGAACCATGTCTCACAGGAGTAGGGATCCAGATCAATCTGATGTTCATATGCATCCAAGCATGCAGAAAGATCTCCGAGAATATCATAACAGTATCCCAACTCAAACCAGACTTCGGGATGTTCAGGGTTTATTTCGGTGCAGGTCTTAAGCGAAGTGATTGCATTGGGGATTTTCTTTAAGCGAATCATTGCATACCCGATATAGAAGTGAGCATCATCATTCAAAGGATCCATACGAGCCGCATTATGAAAATGCTCCAAGGCCTTCTCATACTCCTCCATCATATCAAGTGTGATTCCAAGATTCAGATGTGCTTCGCTGTCTCGCGGATTCAAGCTGAGGGATTTTTCGAATGCCTTCTTTGCCTGAGCGGTATCTCCAATACTGCCTACGACAATGCCACGCCTGAGCCATGTGTATGCACAAAAAGGCTGAATCGACAGAATCTCGTCTAATACCTTGAGGGAATCTTCAAGTCGCCCGATCTCAAAATAATGTAGCGCAATATCCTCAAGGGAATCCACATCAAAGTAAGCACTTGGATCGCCTTGCTCAAAAGCATAGATCAAAGCTTTCAGATCATCTTCGTTGAACCGATCATCCTCGCCATAACTAAAATCAAATGAACTCATTGAGGTAATAGGGCTTAGCCTTCTGTAAAGTTACGTCAATATGTTCTAACTTCAAATCTGTGGATGGGTCAAGCAAATTTGTAAAGACGTGAGGAAGGATAAATTTGCAATGCAGATACGGAACCCCCTGATCCTCCCTTTGTAGATATACCTAAACGGCAATAAGTTGGCAAAACTCTCTCAAGTTCAGCGAAAGGAAGTTCGAGACGATTTCCGATCATTCCTGAAGCGTCGTGGTCTTCGGGCGACACGGGAACGTTATCTTATCCTTGACGCCATCTACGATATCAGTGGTCATATTGATGCAGACACATTGCATTTTCGGCTGCAACAGCAAAATCATTCCATCAGCCGTGCAACGGTCTATAATACTCTTCACCTCTTGGTGGAGTGTAATTTGGTCGTTCGCCACCAGTTTGGGGATTCACAAGCTAAGTATGAATCTTCTTTTCTCTTTGGACAGCATGATCATCTGATTTGCCTGGATTGTGAGAAGATCATGGAGTTCTGTGACCCACGCATCCAGAATATTCAGGAGATGGTGGCTGATGTTTATGCCTTTGAGATCACACGACATGCACTGAATCTATATGGTCATTGTCAGCGACCGGATTGTGCGAATCGTGGGGCAACCCCATCGGAGCCCGTCCCTTAACACCTCTGCTGCATAAACTTCAAAGAGGGAACGACCGATCACCGAATTATTTACGTTGCAGAAATCCTCTGCCCCCCTTCATAGCAAGGAGAGGCTGTAGGATTTGTTTTCAGGAATCCGGTTCGAATACCTCTGGCAGAGGCTCCGTAAACCGGTTTTAATCCTCAAATTTGCGGAATGCTACGGAGGTGTTATGACCACCAAAACCAAAGGCATTGGAAATCGCTACATGGACCGGACGCTCCTGTGGCTGATTAAACGTGTAATTCAAGTCACATTCTGGATCTGGGTGGACAAAATTGATCGTGGGAGGCACGCAATTATTACGAATAGCCTGAATGGTTGCAATGGCCTCTACTGCTCCGGCCGCTCCCAGTAAATGCCCCGTCATGCTTTTGGTTGAGGAAAGGTTCATCTTGTAGGCATGCTCACCAAAGACATCCTTTACAGATTTTGTTTCTGCAATGTCTCCTAGTGGAGTAGATGTGCCATGCATGTTGAGATAATCAACTTCCTCTGGGGATAGACATGCGTCCGCAAGCATATTGCGCATGGCTAGTGTTGCCCCAAAACCCTCAGGATCGGGAGCGGTAATGTGACTCGCATCCGCACTCATTCCGATCCCGATAATCTCGGCATAAATTTTTGCTCCACGAGCCTGCGCGTGCTCAAGAGATTCAACGACCAAAACTCCTGCCCCCTCGCCAAGCACGAATCCATCGCGTGTTTTGTCAAATGGGCGACTGGCGGTCGCAGGGTCATCATTTCGGGTTGAAAGAGCTCGCAGTGCATTGAAACCTCCAATCCCCAGTTCACTTACCGCTGCTTCGCTACCCCCGCACAGTGCTGCATCAATCATACCTCGTTGCAACATCATGTACACATCACTGATATTGTTATTGCCGGTCGCACAGGCACTGACAACACAGTAGTTCGGCCCCCGAAACTTATATCGAATCGAGATGTGCCCACTCACAATATCTGGAATTAGCTTAGGAATAAAGAACGGAGAAATGCGACGAGGACCTTTCTCCAGATACGTTGATGTTTGATCTTGAAAGATCTGAATGCCCCCGATCCCGCTGCCAATGATGACGCCAATCCGATCCCGCTCATCCTGAGACATGTTTTCAGGTTGGAGCCCCGAGTCTTCAACGGCCTGCACCGCCGCCACCACTGCATATTGCGCGAATGGGTCCATTTTCCTGACTTCGCGACGATCAAAGTGATCCAACGGGTCAAACCCTTTTACCTCGCAAGCAAACGTGGTTGCGAAGCCCTCCGTATCAAAATGAGTAATTGGTGCAGCTCCGCTTCGACCGTCCATAAGACTTCCCCAGAATTCATCTAGGGAATGTCCCAAGGGAGTCAACATCCCCATTCCCGTAACCACAACGCGGCGCGGCTTATCTTGAGTCGCCATGCCTGTAGGACTTTCTAAGAGGATTAAGTGCTCTTCTCCGTAAGATACTCTATTGCATCTCCAACGGTAGCAATTTTTTCAGCATCCTCATCCGGGATACTGATATCAAATTCTTTTTCGAATTCCATGATCAACTCAACCGTATCTAGTGAGTCCGCTCCCAAATCATCTGAAAAAGAAGCTTCGGGAGTGATTCCGTCTTCAGCCACCCCCAATTGATCCACCACAATTGCCTTGACCTTGTCTGCAAGTTCTGACATAATGATCTAACCGTAGTTACTAATAATTAATTAGAAGAAACCGCATCTCATTCCGTGCGATTTGTCGTACAACTAAATTACGGCAAATTCATACAACTTTGTTCAAAGTCCCTAAGTTCTACCGCAATCATTCCATATCTAATGCCGTTGAACCGTTCAATTTAACTCTGGGTTCAAGTTCTTCTTCAGTACACTCTAAAAAATTATGTCCACCTATTTGTTTACCTCTGAGTCTGTGTCAGAAGGGCACCCTGATAAAGTTGCCGACCAGATCTCAGATGCCATCCTTGATGAGTACCTCAGACGCGATCCTGATAGCCGCGTTGCCGTCGAGACGATGGTCACTTCCGATAATGTGATTCTTGCCGGAGAGGTCCACTCCTCCGCAGATATTTCATGCTCGGAGATTGAGAATATCGTCCGTGATGTTGTGCAGAACATCGGTTATACCTATGGTGATCTTAATTTTCATGCCGACACCCTTAAAATCACAAACTATGTTCACGAGCAAAGTCCGGCTATTCACGACGCAGTTGATAAAGAGAATGAATTAGGAGCTGGCGATCAGGGAATGATGTTTGGGTTTGCCTGTCGGGAACTTGAGACGGAACTGGATGAAATCCCTGCCTTTATGCCTATGCCACTCATGTATGCACATGGACTGGTGAAAAAATTAGCTGAAATCCGTAAGAACAAGAATGAATCCATTATGCCCTATCTCAGACCAGACTCCAAAAGTCAGGTCACCGTTGAGTATGATTCAACCGGACGAATCCCTAAAAGAATAGATACCATCGTAATTGCAACCCAACATGATGATATTGTGGGAGAATATGAAATCAGAAAAGATATGCCTCGTCACATCAAAAAGGATATCCTGAAAAAGGTTCAGAATTATATCAAAAAAGATATAAAAACACACCTTTTACCCCACGTGATTGATGAACATATGATGGATGATGAGATCAAATTAATCGTGAACAGTAGTGGAGAATTTATCGAAGGTGGCCCGCATGCCGATGCAGGACTGACCGGACGCAAAATCATCGTTGATACGTATGGAGGACGAGGAGCCCACGGCGGTGGAGCCTTTAGTGGGAAGGATCCTTCAAAAGTTGACCGCTCTGCTGCCTATGCTGCCCGCTATATAGCCAAAAACTTGGTAGCCGCAGATCTAGCGGATATGATTGAGATCCAGATTGCCTATACCATTGGCAAAGCGAGCCCCGTATCCCTCTTTATTGATTCTTCGGGGACTGCCAAACGTGGTTTGGATGATCATCAGTTGGAAAAAATTGTGAAAAATGTTTTCGATTGCCTGAAACCAGAAGCCACCATTAAATGCCTCGGGCTCAGAGACCCGATCTATCAGAAAACTGCTGCCTACGGACATTTTGGATGGGGAAAATACCCATGGGAAAAATTAGATGCCGTGGAAAAGCTTAAAGATGCCGCTAAAATCTACTCCAATCGCTCGTAGGTATTCGCATCGGCTGATGATTCTGCCTGTGCCCCAATCCATCACGATTCTGCTGACCCTTTTCTTTGTGGCAACTACCGCTGCACAGGAGCGATTGGAAGCCATCGAATCACTTCCCTTCGCCTCCCGCAGTGTGGTCGTTCAGGAGAGTGTCTGGACCAATCTCCCAACCAAACGTGTCCCGAATGGACGAATTGATGAGCAACTGGGTATCCTTCGAGCGGCGTACCGGCTGAACCCAGATATATCCCCAAAATCGACTCCCGAAGCGACGGTACGTGCATGGCTACTTCAAGATGGTCGTTCTTTCGGAATCCATACCCCCGAGGTACTGGAGTTGGTACGTGAGCGAGAAAGCCGAGGAGGATCTCACCTGACCTTTCAGCAAACATGGAATGGGATTCCTGTATACGGACGTTTTTTTCATGTTAACCTGAATCAGAGCGGACTACCTGTCATGGTGATCAGTGGCTATGCGCCTCATCTAGAAGATGTAGATAAATTTCATTCCGAGCCTTCTATTCATGCAGCACAGGCCGAAGAACTGGCAGAGGGCGCGGTTTCCAACGATGGAGCCACTTCGCAGCCGGCAGAGCTTTTGGTCCTGCCCGAAGATCCCCCGCGACTCGTCTGGAAAACAATTGCATCACCCGACGATGGAATCGGGGAATGGGAAGTCTTATTGGATGCGAATACTGGAGTACTTGTCCAAATGATAAATCTGCTCATGTTCTCCCGCCTAAATCATCCTCCCTCGAAAAAAGAGGTAGATGGGCAGGGACAGATTTGGTTATATGATCCACTGACCGCATCCGGTCAATCCTACGGAGGAGACTATGTAGACAACAATGATCAAGACAATGCAACTCTGAACAGCTTACTTCAAAGTGTCACTCTTCAAGATATTGAACAGACTAGCACTGGCTCATACCGGCTCAACGGCCCGTGGATCAGGATTACTGGCTCCTCAGCACCCGTAGAGACCAATGCTTCTGATTTCAATTACACACGTAGTGACAATCACTTTGAAGCCGTAATGGCATATTATTTTATTGACACTAGCGCGCGTCATATTCTTTCTCTGGATCTAGGAATCACTCCTCCGTCAAAACCGGTTACTGCAGACCCACATGCATTCCCTGAAGATCAATCCTTCTATAATCCTGTACGAAGATCTCTAAGTTTTGGAGATGGCGGGGTAGATGATGCAGAAGATGCAGGTGTGATCCTCCACGAATATGGCCATGCCGTGATGCACCACTACGTAGGATTTCAGACTCCAAATGCTCGAGAATGGGGAGTTCTCAGTGAAGGGTTTGCCGACTATTGGGCGGTCTCTCATCGGAGAGACCTTATGGAACGTGGAGAGGTTCCCTTAGGAGATTGGAGAGAAGTATTTCCGTGGGACGGAATCGCTTGGGGAGGGCGCCGCGTTGATGGGAATCATCACTATGATGTAATTCGACGGGAATGCCGGATAATGTGTTACATCTATGATTACGGGCGGACCTGGGCAGCTCTTATGATGAAGCTCTGGGAGCGAGCTGGTCGCGAGAATGCGGATCGCCTGCATCTGGCCGCATTTTCTTACCTCGGCCCCAATTTCGTGCTTGAAGATATGGCCGAAGCACTCTTAGTCGCCGATGAAGCACTACATAGTGGGCGATACACCGATGACATCTATGACATCTTTGCATCTAGAGGATTCTTATCCATACCGAGTGGAATTCCTGCAATTACCCATACTCCTCCTGCTCGTCAGTTTGATTCTACTCTTCCAATCGAAATCAAAGCAAATATTACCGTAACGGGATCTGGAATTCCACTCACTCAATCGGTCGTCAACTACAGTATAGATTCAGGAGATTTCGTTACCCAAGCACTGACCCAAGAGAGTAGAACCTTATATAGTGCGCAAATCTTGCCTTCTCCCTCCACTACCCTCATCGAATACTACTTCCAGGCTTCTACCCAAGTTGTTTCGGTCACTTACCCCGAATCGGCTCCCTCACATCTTTTCACCATATATGTTGGAGCCGATACCCAGGCACCCACCGTCACCTATACACCTGTAACACATATCCTCCCCGAGCAAGTTCAGGATCCTTTCTCCGTTCAAATATCGGATGACAATGCCGTGTCTAAGGTCGTGTTCACCTATACGATCCATGATCCTAGAGAGCAAGAACCAGATTCCGGTACGCTTGACTTGGAGAATTCAAACGGGGACACGTATACGTTTCATCTGCCACTGCAAGATTCTCCCGAACATGTGTTTCCGGGAACATGGATAGAGTACCGAATTACTGCTTATGACAATGCAGAACCACCAAATATTGTGGTATTTCCGCCTCTCGAAGAGTCTCAGTTGCGCATAGATGTGATTCCTGAATCTAGTCAACTTGCGATATGGAATCCTGATGACTTGACCGGATTCGCCACGGGTGAATGGGCCTCTGGGGAGAATGTTTTTAGGCATCAAGGATCACTTTGGATCACCAATCCAGACGGGTCCTATAGCAATCATCCTTCTCAAAGCTTTCTCTCCTTTCCTGAAGTCAACGTTTCCGGGTACCCGAACGCGCATCTGGAATTCTGGCACTGGTATGACTTTGAACATACGTCGGTACTAGGCCCAGGTCATACTGGCGGTATCATTTATGATGGTGGGCAGATTCAACTTTCAATAGATGGTGGGCAATCATGGATCATTGCCGAGCCGCAGTGGGGCTACAACGGGAACATTGAGTCAACTCAGGCCAACCCGCTCTCTGAAACTCCTGCTTTTGGGGGCTCAAGTTTTGGCTGGCGCCGCGTTCGGGTACCTCTACCTGATGCACCTCCAGAGATTTACAGGTTCGAGGTTCATTCCCGACTTGTGTTCGGAACCGGATTGGGTAATTCAAACTCGACAACCGATAACTACGCGGGATGGGCCGTTCGTGATGTGCGTGTACTCACCGATTCACCGACTGAACAGGTCATACCTGTGGTTCAGAGCGCTCCACTTTCCTATCAATTCATTTCCTCTGACGAGGCGACTACACCGATTCAGGTTACTGCCATGGACGATACCGGAATTGAATCCATCCGTCTTCGCCTCTACAAACTTGAGGATACGCGAATTGAATTTCTGAGCGAATCTTGGCTAAGACCTCTTGATTCTGATCCGAACTGGTTCTATATGGACCTCTCCATCCCTGAACTTGAGCCGGGGGATGTATTGGGATATTACATCACTGTCCGAGACTTCGATAACAATTTTCGTACTCTTGGTGGGGACTCAGCAGAGGAACTCCTTAAATTGTATCGCTCTTCTGAAGCCCCATACCCCGCACTTACGAATGGGTATCCTAGCGGCGCATGGATTCCCTCCCAAAATGGTTTTTTTGCACAGGCAAATACGGACGACCGGCAATCTTCCATCGTGCTAACACCTGTATACTTTGCAGATCAACCAGAAATTACGATGTTGCGATTGCGTCATACCTACCGACTGGATGGGGGAAGTCTTGGACGACTCAGCGTGACGGAAGACGGCGGTAATACATGGCAGGTTTTGGCGCCCAGAACTTATTCCTCTGAACTGAATCAGCGGAATGTATTAGAGTTTTCAGGGCACTCTCCTAAGGTAATTACATCGTGGTTTGACCTTACGTCTCTGCCCCAGCCACTCCAACTCCGGATAGATATGCTCCATGGCAGGCAACAAGAAGAGAATGGCTACTGGGAAATCCTCAGTGCCGAATATTACCGTCTTTCCGAGGAATCTGAAACGGCCCATCCCTCTCCTGACCTGACCCTGTATCCAAATTTTCCGAACCCATTCAGAGGAGAGACGACCATCAGTTATATTCTCCCGGAAACTTCACATGTCCGAATTACAATCTTCAACCTCCTGGGTCAGAATATGCAAAATGTAACTGATCGCACCTATAAGGCAGGAGGGCATGCAATTACGTTAAACCTAGATGGCCATGCACCCGGAGTATATTGGGTCAGAATGGAAACCGAAAACACACTTTTGCAGCAACCCATAACACTTGTACGGTGAACGAACCGGGCCCACAGATACGGGTTTGAGTGCTGCCACCGTAGTTGAATCAAATTGAGTCATGAATCATTTGGAAGGGAAATATAAAGTGCGGGATCTAAGTCTAGCCGACAACGGTCGAATGCGGATTGAATGGGCCGAAAGCAGAATGCCTGTGATGATGCGCTTGCGTGAGCAATATGCAGATTCGCAACCATTCAAGGGATATAAAATTACCGGCTGCCTGCATGTCACTAAAGAGACGGCGGTACTCATTGAGACTCTGGCTGCATGCGGTGCTGAAGTTTCATGGAGCGGCTGCAACCCCCTCTCCACAAATGACGAAGTTGCGGCTGCACTGGCGCTTGGTGGGACCCAGATATATGCTTGGTACGGACAGAATGTGGAAGAATTTTATTGGAGTATTGACCGTACGATTGATACTCCTCCCGACACCACACTTGATGATGGAGCGGATTTGATTTTTACGATTCATAAGCGATTTCCGCACCTGTCTGATCACATTATTGGTGGTAGTGAAGAAACTACAACCGGCGTACAAAGACTCCGCGCAATGGCCGATGACAACAAGCTCCTTTATCCTGTGTACGCCGTAAACGATACGGAGACCAAGTGGGATTTTGACAATGTCTACGGAACGGGACAATCAACCCTTGACGGGATCCTGCGTGCCAGCAGCGTACTTTTGGCTGGAAAAAACCTGGTCGTTGCGGGCTATGGACACTGCGGCAGGGGGGTTGCGATTCGAGGTCGTGGAATGGGAGCCAATGTAATTGTGACTGAAGTGCGTCCTGCAGCTGCACTCAAGGCAACCTTGGACGGTATGCGAGTCATGCCTATGGAGGAGGCTGCTCGTATTGGCGATGTATTTGTGACGGCCACCGGCATGAAGGATGTGATTTGCGGACAACACTTTAAATCCATGAAGGATGGGGCGATCGTCTGCAACACGGGGCACTATGATGTAGAATTGAATCTGATTGAGTTGGCGGAACTCGTAACGTCTCAACGGGATATTCGGCCGAATAACCGTGAATATACCCGTGCCGATGGAGCCAAGATTTATGTGCTTGCAGACGGGAGGCTAGTGAACCTTGCCGCCGCAGAGGGACACCCCTCTGAGGTGATGGATATGAGTTTTGCCAACCAATTTATGGCTCACCTGAGCCTGATCCAATCCAAAGAACGCGGCACAAAGTTGCCACGCAAGGTGATTGATTTGCCAGCTTCTATTGACGAAGAGATTGCCCGTTTGAAGCTGCACACGATGGGACTCGAAATTGATACCTTAACCTTGGAGCAAAAAAAGTACGCGAGTGATTACTCCGCTGGAACTTAAGCATCCCACTCCAAGATATCTTCCTCGGATTTTTCTCTGGTTTTCCACTCCTCTGAATCGGGCAAAGGCTCTTTACGCTCAATAATATTGTAGTCCTGCTCTTGCCATTTTTCTGCGAGATAGCTGTTCCAGTCGGCATAATGCTCCCATTTTTCTGGAATTTCATCGTCTGGATAGATTGCCTCCACCGGACATACCGGCACGCATGCATTGCAATCAATGCATTCATCAGGATGGATCACCAGAAAATTAGGCCCTTCATAAAAACAGTCTACAGGGCACACCTCCACACAGTCGGTATGCTTGCAATTAATGCATGGTTCGGTAACGATGTAAGGCATGTCTAGAAAATAATTTCGCTGATTAATATAAGATAATCTGTTCGTTCAGCTTAAACTCAAGCAGGTTCTCCCCTTATACTCATCGGACTCCTTACTGCTCCAACTCAACCATGATTAACACTGCTGAGGCACTATCGGATCTGTGTTCCCGGATGAAGGCATCTTCTTCGGTTGCACTAGATACTGAATTCATTTCCGGCAAATATTCCGAGACGATTCTGTCTTTGGTACAGGTGGGGTTCAGTTCAAAAGAGGTTCATCTCATTGATGTACTCGCCTTGAATCACTTGACTCCACTAAGGCCAATCTTGGAAAATCCTGGGATCGTTAAAATTCTACATGATGCAAATCAAGATCTTAGATTGATTGCCAATACAACCAAGGCAACACCGAAGAATATCTTCGACGTAAAGCTTGCCGCCCGCCTACTTGGGATGGGGACAAATTATTCCTTATCGGAACTGGCTCAGAACCTCTGTGGCATACTCCTCTCCAAAGGTCAGCAGCGATCAAATTGGCTACGCCGCCCACTTAAACCAGCCCAGATCAAGTATGCAGAAAGGGATGTTCTCTATCTGCATCAGATCCGGGACGTGCTGCTTTCGGAGGCACATCGAATGCAACGCATTCCATGGCTTGAGCAAGAAATGTATCGTTTCAATGATCCAGAGTTCTACCTGCCTCCTTCGTCCACAGAACGACTTCTTCGCTCTCCTGTCACTCGTAAATTTTCGCCTCAACAATGTGCTGTAGTTTCCGCGATTGCAAACTGGCGCACAGCTATCGCTCTGGAGATGGATATTTTGCCCAAGAATCTATTACATGACAAAGAGATTCTGAGGTTGGCCAAGCGGAAATATACAAAACCGGGTCAGGTACGAGTCCATTGCTCCTCACTGCCTCGCCGCTATGAACTTCAGATGGCAAACCTGATCAAGGAGGCTCTCCATACTCCGACTCATGCATGTCCTACCTCTCTCGCTTTACGACCACTTAGGAGCAACGAAATCGCTCAACTTCACCTTTTGCTTGCAGTCATTGCCTCCCGGGGTTCTGAGTATGGAATTGAGCCGGAATTGATAGGGACAAATGCGAGCCTTACGGACTTTATTGTGAACCCAGAAAAATCTTCAAATCCATTGTTGCAGAGTTGGCGGCGCGAAATCGCAGGACGGGATCTTATAGAGATCCTACAGGGAAGATTATCGGTTACGCTCCGTGACGGCGTGCTCAAGGTTGATCCTCATCCTGCATGACGATCCTCAGGTCGGCCAGAAGATTACGCAGAACTGGGTAGCCCACTTCCTGCTCTGCCTGTGCATAGGGAATCCAGAACACGGCATCAATTCCCTCTTCCGATGCAGGTGTAAAGTGCATGGATTCGGATGTGAACGCATACCAGTACGTGGTTTTGACTTCAAAGAAACCGGATCTACGATATCCATGTACAGTCATTCCTAGAAGTTGCCCTTGAATCAGGTCATCTGCTCCCGTCTCTTCCTGCAATTCCCGAGCTGCACAGGTTGCAATGGATTCATTGGGATATAGCTTCCCCTTAGGAAGATCTAGAACTCCGTGTCGCCGGATGCAAAGAAGTTCCCCTGTGACCCTATGCCGGACGAGCCCCCCGGCAGCGGTCACTGCGCGAGGTGGAGCATAAGGGTTTAGATTCAAGATTGCATCTTGGGGAATTGATTCTGACTGATAGGCAGATCCAACCCTCCTGAAATTTTGGAGAGCATTGTAGTTGACTACAACGATCATATCCGTCTCCAACCGCTGCGCTTCCGCTAAATCGTTCAGTAACAGTCTACCTTTCCCTATTGACGGGATCTCATTGAGGTTACATGCAGAATACAAGAACACGGGCTTGGGAGATCGTATCAGTTAGTACAAGAGAATTCTTGATAGAAATTCGAATATCCATACTCATTTTAAGATACAGCCCCCGAAGAACTATATAACTATCGCTGAAAACAAACCATCTCAGATGTAACCCATTTTACATGACGTTCTAGATACTGGATCCTCCGGTTCAAACCGTTCGTTAGCGTGTGGGCATCTGATCCCATGTCCGGCCATCCAGTGTTCGTCCTGTTCGCTTCTTGAACACGCCGCCCCATTGCTTGAAGAAAAATGGCACCTGCTCATGTACGCATAGGTCTCGGATTTGCCTGACCCAGTCGGTTTCCATCGGTCTTGCACCTGGTCCAGATTCTCCTCCGACAATTACCCAATCCACTCCTTTTACTGGAATATCTGGAAGGGGGCCAAGTAGCGGCTCAAGTGACAGGAATTTACTCTGAGCACTCGTCTTTCCAAGTTCTTCCAGACGAAACTGCCATCGCTGTGATTCGATGCTGGTTCCGAGCCAGATATTAGGACTCCAAGTCAGGCGATCTTCAATTTCGAGAATACGGTCGGGTCTCTTGGTAAGCACCTGAAAGGTATGATGGAATGCTTGGTTCATCGTCTCAAAGACAGCCTTGATAAACGACACGGAGACTTCTTCATGGAAGAAATCAGACATGGAGTTGACGAACACGAGGCGTGGCTTGCGCCATTTTAGCGGATCTTTGAGTGTATTGGGGTGCATCGTGACGGAAAATCCATTACGATATTTGTCTACGCCCATAGCCTGAAGTCTCTTGGCCATACGGTCTGCGTAGCAAAATTTACAACCATGGCTGATTTTGGTGCATCCCGTGACGGGGTTCCACGTTGTTTCGGTCCATTCAATATTGGATTGTGTTGACATGATTACGACTCTAGAAGATGTTTGGAGGAATTCGTAAAAATATGAAAACGTATGCGAGCAAGACGGGGTTACAAGGGCGCTTCAGTGGACATTCATTCCGCGTTGGCACTGCGCAAAGCTTGGCACCGTTGGTTGATGGAAATCTCCAAAAATGCCAGCCTCCTATTGCCGAAATGAACTCGCTGGCCAAAGTGCGGTCGCAATACTGCTTTACAATAATGTAGAAGCGGAGAATGAGGCTAAAAGTGCCTGATTTATCGGAACACACATCCGGTGGCTTTGGGGGAGCGGCCGAGCCGGGTTCCACGACGTGGTCCTTGATCGTTTGGTGGCCCCAGGGTCATACTTCAGGTTCAAGTTCGCGAACACATCCTCTAAAAAGGGGAGAAGATCCTGATCACACATATGAATCAGGTAGCGATGTTTGTTTTGGGAAGCCGGGTGGGTGATCCGATTGAGTTGACACCGAATCGTATCCCAGCTTTCATGTATCTCTTTATCTTTGAGTTGGAATAGGGTCATATAGACGGTATAGTAAGGCCAGGACCGAGAGAAACAGATATGCTTCCATATGCGCATCCTTGTTGTGATCGATGGGGCGCATGCTCAGATCTGACTTCATGGATCGGAAGGCACTCTCAATCTCAGTCAACTTCCAGTACAAGCGGGCAATTTGTTCCATCGTCATGTCCTGCATACTGGTTCGGATTACATAGCCCTCCATGTAAAATGAGATGAAAAAACGCACCCTTGTTCAGGGGACATTTTACAGCAGAAACTATATAAATAATTCCAATTTATTTCTTATACTCCGAGGTCATTCATCCATTAAACAATCTCTTACTGTCATGGAAAAACTCTTTAATTTTATCTGTGTATGCGTAATATTCATTCTTGGAAGCTTAATCTCTACGCATGCGTCCGATTCCGCAACGAAAATAGAGTGTGATAATGGGACTTGCAAAACACAGATCAATACGGACGATGATAGCTGGGGCATGTCTATTGATTGTGGGGACTATGGGACGTGGTCAGGAGGCGGGGATGGACCATGGATAGGTCGTTTATGTGGGGGTTCTATTAACGGAGGATAGATCAACTGTTTTCCTCCTACGCTCATTCTTGTTCGTGTAGGTCAGGGGTCGTTCAAGTAGTGTTCTAGATAGTAGGGGAGGTGGGTTGGTGCTGGATCTATTATGAAATTAATTTCTCCTACTGGTTTGAGATTCGCTACTGTATCTTTTCTATTTCTTCTCTCTGTAGCTTGTGGAGAGAGGGAGTCAGCAGTGCTTACCCGATTTGAAAACTCTCCGACGGTTGACAGCTTGTTAGCCGCTGCTCCACACTTTATTGTTAACACTGATATACAAACTGAAGAATGGGTTGCTAATGCTGAACTGGGATTAGTAAAAGATTCTTTGGTTCTCGGACGACCTAATGGTATCATTGCTATTGCAGACAGCTTTTATATCTCAGATAGCCAAGCTATGGGCATTTTCGTGGTGGATCACAACGGATATCTTGTGCGGAAAATTGGTGAACGTGGAGAAGGTCCAGGAGAATTCTTAAGTATGGGGGGGGGCTTGATTATAATGGAACTCATGTATTTGTAAAAGATAGATGGCGTGTCCAAGTTTTGAAAGAAAACATGGATTATGCAAATTCATTTTCTATTTTTGGCTTGGGAAATCTAGGAGTTTCGCCTGGATATATGCTTTTGGAATGCCCCGAAGTTAACAAATGGATCATTTGTGCTCGTAGCACTGTCCCTCCTTTTCATTGGTTTGAATTCAAACAATTACTTCCTGTTTTGGATCTCCCTGACCGTACCGGGGAGAACCGTTACGTTGTATCCATTTCTCCCGAAGGGAATCGTATTGCAGTAGGATACAAAGGCCTTCCTACTATATTTGTTTATGACGATCAGTTTACACACTTAAAGACAATCCGGTTTGAGGGGAAAGATGTTCGTGATTGGACGTCTACTGGCATTCCTGGTGGAGCACCCCCAGAAGTCGTTAATCCTGGGACGTTCAGCTTCATCGAAGGGATTGAATTTGGAGATTCTCGTTACTTGATTGCAAGCGTACACAGAACAGACAACTACATTATCGATGTGTCTGAGAATGAGCCTCAACTCGTTAGAAAATTTGTTCTGCGCCCCACCAATCATCCAGAAGAACGCAAAAATATCCCTGCTAGAGATTTTCTGTTTCATCGAGATCGTTTGTACGTTGCCTCACCATGGGCAGAATATGTGTATGGCTATAGTTTTGACTTATGATCTTCTTGCAAAACCTCTTCATTGGAAAATAAATATCGCTCTGGGAGTAGTTTGGGGTATATTTTACAGATTGGAAGAGGGCTTTGCAAGAGCCTCTTTGGTTATCTTTTTCGCAACCCTTATAGCATTCTGTCGATTACTACCTGTACAAAACATAAAATCGGGGCTTCCGTTTTTTAAGTGGGTAAAGCCTGAAAAGGGGGATAAGCGATAGAAAATGAATTAGGTTTAGAAAGGATTGATATCTGAACCTTGACGAGGAGACTCAGGATATAGAGTTAGCGCTAAATGCACCTGCATTTAAATTCAAGCTTGGCGGGCAGTATCAGCGTGAAGATGGTCTTTCAATGACTATTTCGGGGCGTTACATCGCTGGTTTTCCAGTGATTGCAGGTCAGTATATTGGAGATGTAGAAGCCTATGCAATTATGGATCTTGGGCTTGGATATATATTTGATCAGTTTGGACTACGTGCAGATGCGGGGATCAATAACCTATTCAATAGCCAGCATCGTAAATTTGTTGGTGCCCCAGCTTAGGTCAAGTGATCAGTTTTCGTCTGACTTACACGACCGATCGTTGAGTCCACGTAGTAGTTTCAGTGGGGTTCATAGGACAGTGATATTCAGAGATCTGTAGATTAAGGAAGTAATGAAAGGTTAGGGAATTATATACCTGAGTACCCAAAGAATGGAACCATTCTATTTGAGAGGGTGTAACAGACGCAATAGGATAGAGGAGAATCCACCCTATTGCTTATCATAACATCAACTTAACCTTGACATCATGCCTGTTCAAAAGGCTTCTACCCTTCTCATCAAAACTGTTCCACCTATCGGGGGATAGAGTACCGTTTATGCCCTGCTACTACATGGACTGATCGGGGCGTGTTTATATGTGTGGAATGTGATCTTGAAACAAATCAACAACGAAGTTGAAGATGAGGATACTGAAAACCCATCCACATCTTTTTATGCGTTCATTAACCGCTACCCAATCTTGCGTAAAGAAACGCGTTGGTTATCTGCGTACTCATCGGCAATCGTTCGCTACACATTGAAAGGACAGGCAGAGGCTTGGCAATCTTTCTTTAAGGGATTACGTGATCATCCTACGTTTCACACTAAGTACAACAATAAATCGTTCACGGCTCCCAAAGGTGCTTTTAAGATTGTAGATGATAACATTTACATTCAAAAGATTGGGTGGATGAACTTTCGCAGCAAAGGTGGTAATCCTTATCCAGATGCTGAGCCTATTGAAGTCACCGTGAAGAAAGACGGCCGGTACTGGAAGATGAGCGTAATGTACAAAGTCACGAATCTACCAGAGAAGGTGGACGATGGCAAAGAGATTGGCATTGATTTGAATACCTATAACATCTCTTATTCGTCTACGGATGGTGAACAGGGCATGTTACCGACCCCTGACTTAACGGATAAGGAGATTAAGATTCGTCGGTATCAACGTAAGTTAGCCCGACAACAGAAAGGATCTGGTCGATCCAAGCGAAGGATCAATAAGTGGAAGCGAAAACAGAAGAACTGCAGAACGAATGCTGCGCATCAGCATAGCCGGGTACTGTCCAATAAGGCGTATACGTTGAAACGTGAAGACTTGAAGATCAAGACTATGTCCAAGTCTGCTAAGGGCACGGTTGAGAACCCTGGAACCAATGTGAAGGCAAAAGCAGGGTTAAACTGCGTCATTCTCAACTCTGGGTGGGGGCGGTTCAATACCTATTGCGATTACAAGTTTGGCAACGTGATTCTTGTTGATCCGAAGTATACCAGTCAACGGTGTAACCAGTGTGGTCATACAGATAAAGTCAATCGCAAGACGCAAAGCAAGTTTAAGTGTATGGCATGTGGCCATCAGATATCAACGCATCTGCGAATGGATTACAGGCCTCCGGGATTGGGGCATCTGCACGTGGAGGAGCGTTCTCGTTAGAGACTCCTAAGAGCCGTGAAATGGGTACGCAAAAGGTAGCCGTCAAATAGATGGGTACTCACGTATATAATTCCCAAAGGTTAAACTGAATCATAAGCAAATACCTGTCTCTATAATCATCCGACAATTCTTGGAACCAATGATTGTATTGTGTCTCAAAAATGACAATGTTATCATCTTTGCCTCGCACATCATTGATTGAATGTTCAACTGAATCTATCAGCCATCAAGCATGTGTAGTTGAATCCATGCATGATTGAGTTTGGTTCCACTTGTTGAGAAGATTAATGCATGATTTTGGTCCCGACATTGGTGATATGTAGAGGCATAGTCGTTATCTAATACTCATGAATTGTCCTACGTATACCGAAGATGATTGACTTTCAAGGGACGTCGCCGTCATATGATACAGGTAAGATCCAGAAGGAAGGTTCAGTCCATTGAGTTCTATTTCCTGTGCCCACCCTGCAGTCATACTGATGACGGGCATGCTATACACGCGCCTGCCAGTTATATCCATCACTTCAATATGGATTTGTGCGGACCACGGAAGATCCACAAGAAGTCGAGTGGATTGCACAAAAGGATTTGGATAATTCGTATGTATGACGAGTTCCTGTGGTACTCCCGTTTCTCGCTGGGTATTCACGGGCGAGTTCACTTCAATGCTGAATTTGAGGCTGTCCTGTGCTCCATTTTTATCCGTGGCTTTATAGGTGAATTCAACGGGTGACTTGATCTGTTCTGGGACTCCACTCATCGTTCGTGTAGATAGATTATACCGAAGTCCAGATGGAAGTGAGTCAAGTGGAGTCAATGCATACTTAACTGGATCAACTCCGCCAGTCACTCCTGGGAGAACCAGAGGTTCAATCAATTGACCAAGCACATAGACTTGGCTGCTGTCAACCGGCATGTCAAAGGAGATCTTATATACCACAATATTGAACTGTAGTGTGGTCTGGTTTCTGTTTGCGTCCTTGACAGATAGGGTAAAAGTTTTTGAGTTTGTGATTTCGGTAGGCGTTCCACTGATCGTGCGGGTTTGTGCATTAAATGTAAGCCCTGAGGGTAACTCAGGGGCCAGGTCATACACATAGGGGGAGACTCCACCGGTAGCCATGGGAAGAGCCACCCCTTTAACTGGTAGGCCAATCGGATAGAACTGTGGGGATACTGAGTCAGAGAAGGTCAATGATGAAGCGGCACTGGCGGTGGCATTCACAACGTTTGACGGAGGACTTGTACCCACGGAATTGATTGCACTGACGCGATAATATCGGGTCATATCGGGTTGAAGGGAATTGTCTGTATAGGTTGTGAGGGTTTCAGATGTATTGGAGACTAAATCTGACCATGAGTTTACTGCACCATCAGAGGACATCTCAATTCTATAACCGGTAATCGCAGAGCCACCATTGTTAAGTGGGGCTGTCCAAGACAGATCAATGGTTGTGGTGCTCGTAGCATTAGCTGTCAGTGATGAAGGTGCATCGGGAGAGGTAGCTTCGCTAGTGGTTGCACTGGCGACATTTGACGGGCTTCCTATACCACCTGAACTAATGGCACTGACCCGGTAATACCGCGTTGTACCACTTGTAAGTCCAGAATCGCTATAATCCGTGGCAGATGAGCCAGTGTTTGCAACTAGGTTTGACCATTCAGAGATTCCATTTGGTGATACCTCAATCAAGTATGCATTTATATCTGATCCTCCATTATTTAATGGCGCCGTCCACGATAGGTCAATGCTATTAGGCCCTCCCGCGGTTGCCGAGAGTTCTGTAGGTGCACTTGGAGCGGTTGCTGTACCAGTGGTCGCATTGGTAATAACAGAGGGTTGGCTTGTGGCAACAGAGTTTATGGCGCTCACACGATAATATCTCGTCACACCGGCAGTGAGTCCAGTATGTGAGTAGTTGAGAGCTGTAGAGTTTGAATTAGCCACAAGATTCGTCCATGAAGATGTCCCATCTGGAGATACTTCTATCTTGTATCCACTGATCTGGGCTCCACCATCATCCGAGGGTGCATTCCATTTCAGATTAATGATCGTACTCCCCAAGGCGGTCGCCGTGAGGGCTGTAGGTGGGTTTGGGGCACTCACTGCATTAGTGGTTGCACTCACGACGTTTGATGGATCGCTTGCACCTACCGAATTAATCGCACTGACTCTGTAATAACGGGTGGATGAAGGCGTGAGGCCAGTATGTGTATAGGTCGTGCTGGAATTTTCCACCAAATCCGCCCATCCAGAGGTTCCATCGGATGATACCTCTATTTTATAGGTCTTGATGGCTGCACCGCCATTGCTTGATGGAGCCGTCCAAGAGAGGACAATCATTGTACGCCCCGTAGCAGAGGCGGTAAGAGAGGTTGGAGCTTGGGGACGAGAGGCATTCAATGCATCTGTAGTTGCGCTGACGATATTAGAGGCTGATCCAGTCAAATTGGCCGAGTTGATCGCACTGACCCGGTAATGGCGAGTTGTACCTGCTGTCAGGCCAGAGTGCGTGTACCTGGTTGTCTGTGAACCGGTATTTGCTTCTAAGTTGCTCCAACTGGATGTGCCATTAGGGGATACTTCAATCTTGTATCCAGTGATTGCTGCACCTCCGGTATTGGTCGGAGCTGCCCAAGTAAGACTGATACTGGTTTGTCCTCCAGCAGTCGCTGAAAGGGAAGTTGGCGCACCAGGGGCAGTCGCCGCGTTGGTAGTTTCGCTGACGATATTAGAGGCTGATCCAGTCAAGTTGGCCGAGTTGATCGCACTGACCCGGTAATGGCGAGTTGTCCCTGCTGTCAGGCCAGAATGCGTGTAACTGGTTGTCTGTGAACCGGTATTTGCTTCTAAGTTGCTCCAACTGGATGTGCCATTAGGGGATACTTCAATCTTGTATCCAGTGATTGCTGCACCTCCGGTATTGGTCGGAGCTACCCAAGTAAGACTGATACTGGTTTGTCCTCCAGCAGTCGCTGAAAGGGAAGTTGGCGCACCAGGGGCAGTCGCCGCATCTGTAGTTTCGCTGACGATATTAGAGGCTGATCCAGTCAAATTGGCCGAGTTGATCGCACTGACCCGGTAATGGCGAGTTGTCCCTGCTGTCAGGCCAGAATGCGTGTACCTGGTTGTCTGTGAACCGGTATTTGCTTCTAAGTTGCTCCAACTGGATGTGCCATTAGGGGATACTTCAATCTTGTATCCAGTGATTGCTGCACCTCCGGTATTGGTCGGAGCTGCCCAAGTAAGACTGATACTGGTTTGTCCTCCAGCAGTCGCTGAAAGGGAAGTTGGCGCACCAGGGGCAGTCGCCGCATCTGTAGTTGCGCTGACGATATTAGAGGCTGATCCAGTCAAATTGGCCGAGTTGATCGCACTGACCCGGTAATGGCGAGTTGTACCTGCTGTCAGGCCAGAGTGCGTGTACCTGGTTGTCTGTGAACCGGTATTTGCTTCTAAGTTGCTCCAACTGGATGTGCCATTAGGGGATACTTCAATCTTGTATCCAGTGATTGCTGCACCTCCGGTATTGGTCGGAGCTGCCCAAGTAAGACTGATACTGGTTTGTCCTCCAGCAGTCGCTGAAAGGGAAGTTGGCGCACCAGGGGCAGTCGTCGCATCTGTAGTTTCGCTGACGATATTAGAGGCTGATCCAGTCAAATTGGCCGAGTTGATCGCACTGACCCGGTAATGGCGAGTTGTCCCTGCTGTCAGGCCAGAATGCGTGTACCTGGTTGTCTGTGAACCGGTATTTGCTTCTAAGTTGCTCCAACTGGATGTGCCATTAGGGGATACTTCAATCTTGTATCCAGTGATTGCTGCACCTCCGGTATTGGTCGGAGCTACCCAAGTAAGACTGATACTGGTTTGTCCTCCAGCAGTTGCTGAAAGGGAAGTTGGCGCACCAGGGGCAGTCGCCGCATCTGTAGTTTCGCTGACGATATTAGAGGCTGATCCAGTCAAATTGGCCGAGTTGATCGCACTGACCCGGTAATGGCGAGTTGTCCCTGCTGTCAGGCCAGAATGCGTGTACCTGGTTGTCTGTGAACCGGTATTTGCTTCTAAGTTGCTCCAACTGGATGTGCCATTAGGGGATACTTCAATCTTGTATCCAGTGATTGCTGCACCTCCGGTATTGGTCGGAGCTACCCAAGTAAGACTGATACTGGTTTGTCCTCCAGCAGTCGCTGAAAGGGAAGTTGGCGCACCAGGGGCAGTCGCCGCATCTGTAGTTTCGCTGACGATATTAGAGGCTGATCCAGTCAAATTGGCCGAGTTGATCGCACTGACCCGGTAATGGCGAGTTGTCCCTGCTGTCAGGCCAGAATGCGTGTACCTGGTTGTCTGTGAACCGGTATTTGCTTCTAAGTTGCTCCAACTGGATGTGCCATTAGGGGATACTTCAATCTTGTATCCAGTGATTGCTGCACCTCCGGTATTGGTCGGAGCTGCCCAAGTAAGACTGATACTGGTTTGTCCTCCAGCAGTTGCTGAAAGGGAAGTTGGCGCACCAGGGGCAGTCGCCGCATCTGTAGTTTCGCTGACGATATTAGAGGCTGATCCAGTCAAATTGGCCGAGTTGATCGCACTGACCCGGTAATGGCGAGTTGTCCCTGCTGTCAGGCCAGAATGCGTGTACCTGGTTGTCTGTGAACCGGTATTTGCTTCTAAGTTGCTCCAACTGGATGTGCCATTAGGGGATACTTCAATCTTGTATCCAGTGATTGCTGCACCTCCGGTATTGGTCGGAGCTGCCCAAGTAAGACTGATACTGGTTTGTCCTCCAGCAGTCGCTGAAAGGGAAGTTGGCGCACCAGGGGCAGTCGCCGCGTTGGTAGTTGCAAAGACGACTTGGGAGGGGTCGCCAGTACCAACAGAATTCTTGGCACTAATTGTATAGTATCCTCTGGTTTCGGCTAAAAGCCCCGTGTGTGTATAAGATGTTGTGGTTTCACCAATATCGTCTTTATGAGTTGACCAGCTACCTTCATTCCCAGTAGTAGAGAAGTTAATCACATATCCAGTGATTGCTGCACCACCATTGTATAATGGAGCTACCCAACTAATTACGATGGAGCTAGGTCCTCCGGCACGTGCTGATACAGAAGTTGGTGGATCAGGTGCAACTTTTGAGGTAGTAGTGCACTTTGGTTCAATGTTGAAAGCGCCATCTCTGTTATTCGGATCTGGATCATTGTTGATAGCAGCGACATTATAGCAATATCTGGTATTATCCTTGAGGCCGTCCATGTCGGTATATGTGGTGCCTCCCTGATAGTTAGTCTCAATTGTAGTTGCTAGTGGTTCAAAACCCTCAGTTCTGGTAATACGGTATCCAGTAATCGTGATATTTGTTCCACCAGTGTTTGATGGTGCCGTCCAAGATATATTAATCCGGTCGGGGCCCCCAGAAACGGCACTTAAACCAGTAACCTCACCAGGTGGGTCTCGGTAATCTGAACCAGTATTTATCTGTGACTGAATTCTGTTTGTTCGCTGAGGAACCTCTGGATCATCACTTGCAGCACCTGATAAATCTTTGATGATTGATGAGATCAGTCCACTGGTTTGAGAACTTCCTTTTGATGATACATTCACAGAATGATCTTCCGATACCCCCGAGATCTTTGGGCTAGTGAGGGAAGCTATCTGAAGTTGGGAATGAGTGGCATCAGTATCAACTAGTGGTACGGAGATGGGATTTAGTTGAGAGAAATCCTCCACTAAGAAAGATGGAGTAAGATCTCTGGAAATTGATGAATGGATTGTTACACTGTCTCGAGTAGGGGGAGGCTTGTTATCTAGGATAGTGTATTTCGGTGTTCCATACACAGCATTGATTCTGTCAGAATCTATATCCTGCGATAAAAAATGGGGGGGGGCATTATTATTAAGAAAAACCCCATGTTTGAGATGCTTTTTAATCTTGCTGTCGGATGGAGAAGCGTTCAAGTCCTTACTTGTCTCATTCACATGTATATCGTTTGATTCTTCATCAAACGCGACAATTTCGTTTGATTTTGGGGTTAAATAATCAAGATTACTAGACATTGTAACGCGAGCGCTGTCAGTAGGTGAAGCGAGAAGGATAAATATGTTAATCAGCCACATGGATTGAGGGGGCTATAAGTGTGAATGAATTAATAAATAACTCAGATAAAAAAATACACATAAAATGAATCAAAATTCAAAGAATTTATACATCCGAGTGTAAATAATTGTTTGGGGCTTCCGTTTTTTAAGTGGGTAAAGCCTGAAAAGAAGTGTAAACGATCGGATTTGAATGAGATTTAGAAAGGATTGATATAGTATATTAGGTGTTTACAACCCATCATTCTATCCCCCTATTGACATGGCCTTAAAAATCACAGATATCAACCACCTTATCGGCGTCAAATCCCCTTGGGTGGTATCGGAAATTGAGCAAGACACCACCGAATCATGGGCGAAGATCCACGTAACGCTTCCGGACGATGTGAAGCTACACTGTCCACATTGTGGGAAGGAGTGTCCTGGTTACGATCATCGTACGCGTACATGGCGCCATACGAATATTTGCGACTACCGTACGAAGGTTGTAGCGAAGGTCCCACGCGTAAACTGCCCAGAGCATGGGGTCAGTACCCTATCGGCACCTTGGGCGGATGCCCAAGTCCAATTCACCACCCAGTTTGAGGCACGCGTGATTGATTGGTTACACGATGCAAGTACTATAGCGGCGGTGGCCGATCGTCTGGAGGTGAGTTGGACCATGATATCGCACATTATGGATCGTGCTGTGAAGCGTGGGAACGCCCGCAAAGAGAAGGAGAATGTGGAGCATATCTGTGTGGATGAGATCGCCTCCAAGAAAGGGCATAACTATGTAACGATCGTGTCGGATCCGACCAAGGGTAGGGTGTTGTTTGTGGCGCAGGGTCGCAAGATTGAGAGTTTAAAGTCCTATGATACGACCTGTTCATCTGAACAACTCCAGACCCTCAAGAGCGTGAGTATGGATCTGTGGCCTGCATAGATTCGTGCGACCCAAGCGTGTGTAGCAGATGCTCAAAAAAAGATTGCGTTTGATCCTTTTCATGTGACGAACTATATTCAGGGGGGACTCGATACCGTTCGTAAACAAGAGCATCGTGTCTTGAAGCGAGAAGGCATTCTGGATCTGGTTGGGACGAAGTATGACTGGCTCACCAACCGGAAGAATATGTCGGCAAAACAAAAGAAACGATTGGATCCATGAAAGAACAGTACGTTGAAAACAGCACGTGCTTGGGCGATGAAGGAAATGAACTTGAAGCTGTGGAATTACACGAGTCGTACTTGGGCACGCAAAGGCTGGAAGCGATGGGTAGGATGGCTTGACAGAAGTCGGTTGGATCCCATGAGAAACGTCTCCAAGACGATCAAAAAACATCTCTGGGGAATCATCAATGCCATTGTTCTCCGGGTGAGTAATGGACCCGCTGAGAGGATCAATAGTCGGATTAAAACGATCAAAGTTCGTGCACGAGGATTCCGAAATCAGCAACGGTTTGCGAATGCGATATACTTCTATCTTGGCGGTCTGGATTTATATCCAGTAGGCTATCAAAATCGTTCAACCCACTAAAAAAGTGGAAGAACCATAAAATCATATAGAGCTGAGTTCCTTGAATTTTTGAGTGTTTTGGACTGATCAAGAAATCGTTTTCGTGTAGCGATTTTTTTCTGTCATGGTTTCCGTATCTTTAGGGGTAAGTTTTGTGGGTCGCCATGACGTTCATCTGCCCCTGTATCGGTGCTCAACGGCACACACTCTCTACTGGATGTAGATCATGGTTCTCCCTGGGGCACAGTTCCCCCCCAGGCGTTCAAGACGCAGGGGGCGTCAGGTGGCTCCCAGGGAGAGACCCACGTTTGAATGATGCAAACCGGTTCAACGTATGGAGTATCCGAAACGCTCCGATGGGTCCAGTTGAAATTCAAAACCTTTCAACCAATGGACACATCTTCACCGCATTGAAGACCCAAACAATGAACTTAAATCAGCATCTCGTATAATATACAGGGGGTTGGTGCTGGATCTATTATGAAATTAATTTCTCCTACTGGTTTGAGATTCGCTACTGTATCTTTTCTATTTCTTCTCTCTGTAGCTTGTGGAGAGAGGGAGTCAGCAGTGCTTACCCGATTTGAAAACTCTCCGACGGTTGACAGCTTGTTAGCCGCTGCTCCACACTTTATTGTTAACACTGATATACAAACTGAAGAATGGGTTGCTAATGCTGAACTGGGATTAGTAAAAGATTCTTTGGTTCTCGGACGACCTAATGGTATCATTGCTATTGCAGACAGCTTTTATATCTCAGATAGCCAAGCTATGGGCATTTTCGTGGTGGATCACAACGGATATCTTGTGCGGAAAATTGGTGAACGTGGAGAAGGTCCAGGAGAATTCTTAAGTATGGGGGGGGGCTTGATTATAATGGAACTCATGTATTTGTAAAAGATAGATGGCGTGTCCAAGTTTTGAAAGAAAACATGGATTATGCAAATTCATTTTCTATTTCTGGCTTGGGAAATCTAGGAGTTTCGCCTGGATATATGCTTTTGGAATGCCCCGAAGTTAACAAATGGATCATTTGTGCTCGTAGCACTGTCCCTCCTTTTCATTGGTTTGAATTCAAACAATTACTTCCTGTTTTGGATCTCCCTGACCGTACCGGGGAGAACCGTTACGTTGTATCCATCTCTCCCGAAGGGAATCGCATTGCAGTAGGATACAAAGGCCTTCCTACTATATTTGTTTATGACGATCAGTTTACACACTTAAAGACAATCCGGTTTGAGGGGAAAGATGTTCGTGATTGGACGTCTACTGGCATTCCTGGTGGAGCACCCCCAGAAGTCGTTAATCCTGGGACGTTCAGCTTCATCGAAGGGATTGAATTTATAGATTCTCGTTACTTGATTGCAAGCGTACACAGAACAGACAACTACATTATCGATGTGTCTGAGAATGAGCCTCAACTCGTTAGAAAATTTGTTCTGCGCCCCACCAATCATCCAGAAGAACGCAAAAATATCCCTGCTAGAGATTTTCTATTTCATCGAGATCGTTTGTACGTTGCCTCACCATGGGCAGAATATGTATATGGCTATAGTTTTGACTTATGATCTTCTTGCAAAACCTCTTCATTGGAAAATAAATATCGCTCTGGGAGTAGTTGGGGGTATATTTTATAGATTGGAAGAGGGCTTTGCAAGAGCCTCCTTGGTTATCTTTTTCGCAACCCTTATAGCATTCTGTCGATTACTACCTATACAAAACATGAATTCATATAGAGCTGGGTTCCTTGAATTTTTGAGTGTTTTGGACTGATCAAGAAATCGTTCCCCAAATAATTCCTTGAGCTTACTCTTAAGTCATAACCAAAGTACATTGGTTAATGGGTACAATTGCATTCTGAACCTGGATCTGGGAAACGACCACTTCCCCGGCTGCGTTTGACCTTCTTAATGATGCTTTGATGTTTCCATGTCACCACAATCGGCAGCAAAATGGATGAGATACTGCCTTTTATTGGCTGCAAATGCAGACAGTGCTACCAGTCCGAATCCACGTGTGGGATGTGTCATTCTGAGTCCTAAGGGTTTGTTTCTTGGAGAGGGTTGGCACAAACGTGTCGGTGCCCCTCATGCAGAGGTAGAAGCCATGGATCAGGTCCGATTACGGCATGGACCTGATGCACTTCATGGAGCAACCCTGGTTGTCAATCTTGAGCCCTGCAATCATCAAGGGCGTACACCTCCTTGTAGCCATAATATCCTAAATGCGAAAATTGGTCATGTCGTCATTGGGATGCGGGATCCGAATCTGACCGCAGCAGGAGGTATTGATACATTGAGATCTGCAAATATCTCGGTCATGACGGATGTACTGAAAGCACAGTGTTATCGGTTCAACGAAGCTTTCGTCCAATGGCAAACTCGAAAGGCCCCGCTTGTCACACTAAAACTTGCTCAAACCCTTGATGGATGTATTGCAACTGCGACCGGAGAGAGTCAATGGATTACCGGAGAGGCGGCTCGAAAACTCGTTCATGTCTGGCGCAGAGAACATGATGCCATCCTTGTAGGGTCAGGTACAGCGTGCAAGGATGATCCACAGCTTACAGTCCGGCACGTATCTGGGACGCAGCCGTGGCGCATTGTACTTGACGGAGATGGCAGATTGCCCGGTACGCTAAAAATATTCACGGATGAATGGGTCTCCAAAACAATTGTTGTGACCATGCAAAACACCAGTCCAGCCTACGCCGACAGATTCCAAGATAGAGGTGGTCGCCTAGTCACGGTTCAATCGGAAGGAAACCATGTGGCACTTTCGCCGCTCATCCACCTGCTCGGAAAAGAGCTGAATATTCAATCCCTCCTTGTCGAAGCAGGACCGGGACTTGCTTCTGCGCTCTTAAAGCAGGACCTTGTTGATCGGTTTCGACTCTTTATTGCCCCCAAACTCATTGGCAATGGTTTGCGAGGAGTTGGAGATTTAGGAGTTCACAAATTAGACCAGAGCAAAATGTTTAAGGAGTACTCTTGGGAAACGGTTGGAGACGATCAACTCTTTACCGGGTACAAGCACTTGGTTCCAGATTAAGATCAGATCCCAGAAAAAGAGGGTAAAATGATTCCATTCCAAAACCTCCTCCATACATTTATGGATCATTGCAACACAGAGCCATTCTTTTTCGCCATCGCGCCGTAAAACCCTACTTCAGTGCGGGTAGTTATCACAGTTGACGAATCTTATTCATATGTTCACAGGCCTTGTAGAGCAGGTTGGCCAACTAACAAGTAGCAGCACAACTCCCCATGGACGGGAACTGATAATCCGTGCTGCTTTGTCTTCCCAGCTCTCGGTGGGGCAGAGTATTGCCGTAAATGGTGTCTGTTTGAGCTTAACGGATCATTCACCCAACACCTTCACGGTCCTTGCGGTGCCCGAAACGCTCTCGAAAACCACACTCGCCGAACTATTACCTGATACCCCTGTCAACCTAGAGCGAGCCTTGCTCTCAAATTCTCGCCTAGATGGGCACTTGGTGCAGGGACATATTGACACATCGTGCACCATTACACGCGTGTCTAAACAAGACGGGAACCGGATCTATGAACTCCTGATTCCTGATGAATATTCTGAATTCGTCGTTCTGCATGGGTCGATTGCTCTGGACGGTATTAGCCTGACCATCGCAGGTCTTCATGGATCGTATATCTCGGTCGCCATCATCCCGCATACCTACCAGCATACCAATATAGGTGTCTGGCAGCCAGGGATCCGTTGCAATGTGGAGTTTGATCTACTGGCTAAATATGTAGCACGCCAAATGACGATTAGGAATAAAGCGTAACCTCGTGAGCCGTACGAACAGGTCAATATCCGTCGTATATGCGATCTGTGAATGCTTACTCTTATCCCGTAGCCATAGATGCATCAGCTGCGCATCGCTACTTGCTATACAGCTCAATTTGCTCGGCTTTGGTAACTTCAGGATTAAAGTATGAATCCTTCCACTTCTGATACATATGGGCAATCTCCTCATTCGTGTACATCATGCTACCACCTCCTGATTTTTTTTATGTCTTGTAATGTACTTTTTATTGGAATGTAGGATAGAGCCGAATTTATCCATTGCCCCGCCGAAACAGGATTGAGCCCCTATGTGAAGGTCTGATGTCTTAACAGCCTACTAGGGGATCCATGCAACTACTCGTGAGGGGTCACTTTCAGTTCGCTGACATGCACATTCAACGCGTGGTTGATTCGAAGACCCGCAACTCCATCCACCATTACCTGATCCCGAGAAGCACTGGCAACTTCGGTGCCATTAACGGAAAATGTGACGGTCTCCTCATGTACATCAACTCGCAGATGATTTTCAACCGAACTCTCGGTATCAGCACCAAAGGTATTGATGGCATCATTCGCGGTCCAATCCTGAATGATGGGGGTCTCTGAACCACTCCGACGTTTCAGCAAGAATTCTCCAGAATTTCGAAGAAGAAAATAATCGTACATCATTTCATCTCCATCAAGATCCTGACCACCCATAAATACACCATAACCTTCCCGGCGATCGCCAGGGTCAAACAAATGAATAATCGCTTCCAGCGTATAACTTCCCTCCGCCATCAATTCTGGGTGGTAGAAGATCGCAGCAGGCCCCGTAGTAATGTGCCATCCGGGAGTCATGTTTACAAAGAAAATATCTGCTGATTCTCCATCTGCACCAATCATTACGTCTGGATCTGGCCGATCAAGGCGTACTTGCCAAGATTCAGGTACCATCAAATTTTCCCCGTCCGGTGTGGCAGGATCGGGCTGCGCCATTACAAGAAGTGGGAAAAAAAGTAGCGAGGCGATCAAAAAAGAGTATTTCATTTGCATATACCATGAGAGTCATGGAGGCTAA
Source organism: Rhodothermales bacterium (assembly GCA_965215475.1). GTDB lineage: Bacteria > Bacteroidota > Rhodothermia > Rhodothermales > Bin80 > Bin80. Next base: position 1,829,036 of record OZ244061.1, on the reverse strand, counting down.
TTTACGACTTTGTGCCATGCGGAGCAATAACTTCGGAGAACAAAATCGGGGATTTACGCGTTTTCCGCCCCTGATTTAATCGTTTTTCCGAAGTCGTGCAGAATCATCTTCCCATACTTGAAGATCTGGACACAGCAAAGCTACCTCAGTCAGAATCTGAGGGAACTTCATCTGTGTATCTGGAGACCTATGGATGTCAGATGAATGTGTCTGATTCCGAAATCGTCGCTTCTGTGCTGCGCAGCGCCGGATATGGACTGACACATGACCCTCTACAAGCAGATGTTGTTCTTCTGAATACATGTGCGATCCGGGAGAACGCGGAGCAACGTGTCCGGCGCCGGCTTGAATTTTTTCGTGCACGCAAACGCAAACACAATCCAGATCTAAAGATTGGTGTGCTTGGTTGTATGGCCGAGCGTTTGCGTAATAAACTTCTGGAAGAAGAGCGCTTGGTCGATATTGTTATCGGGCCGGATGCATATCGCGATCTTCCTCGTCTGTTACGCCAAGTGGAAGAGACCGGTCAGAGTGCAGTCAATGTTCAGTTGTCACGTGAAGAAACCTATGCCGATATTGCACCTGTGAGATACGATTCCAATGGGGTCAGTGCATTTGTTTCGATCATGCGAGGGTGTGATAATATGTGTGCGTTCTGCGTGGTTCCCTTCACTCGAGGGCGTGAGCGTAGTCGCAATGCCGCAACTATTGTTCAGGAATGCCAGGAACTCTTTGATGCGGGATACCGGGAAGTGACACTGCTTGGGCAGAATGTCAATTCATATCAGGATGGGCCCGTAGATTTTGCAACCCTGGTCTATCGGGTCAGCCTACTTTCTACTCAACTGCGTATCCGTTATTCGACCAGTCACCCAAAAGATTGCTCCAAGGCACTGCTGGAAGTTCATCAGGAACGTCCGAATGTATGTAACTTCATTCATCTACCTGTACAACATGGCAATTCAGAGGTGCTACGACGCATGCGCCGGGGCTACTCCGCAGATGAATATCGTGCACTCATTGAACGTGCACGCCGGATTTGTCCAGGAGTATCACTATCGACGGATATTATCGCAGGTTTCTGTGGTGAAACAGAGGCGGAGCATCAGGATACACTCTCACTGATGGCAGACATTCAATATGATCATGCGTTCATGTTTATGTACTCGGAGCGACCGGATACCTACGCGGCGCGTAAGTACACGGACGATGTTCCTGAAGAGATCAAAAAACGCCGGCTGAGTGAAATCATCTCACTCCAGAATTCGATTGCCCATCAGAGAAACAAACAAGAAATCGGTATGACGCATACCGTATTGGTAGAAGGCTCCAGCAAGCGCAATGCTGAACAACTATGTGGCCGTACAGATACAAATAAGATGGTCATTTTTGATCGTGGCCTACTTCAACCTGGAATGTATGTGAAGGTACAGATCAAAGGATGTACTTCTGCAACCCTATTTGGTGACGTAATAACCGGTTGAGCCGGTCCGCAAGCCCTCTCCTCATGGATCGACAAACCGTACAAAAGCGATTCGGAATTATTGGAGATTCCCCTGGAATTCACCATGTCATTGATCGTGTTCGCCAGGTTGCACGTACAGATATCTCAGTACTGATCGAGGGAGAAAGTGGAGTCGGCAAAGAGTTGATCGCCCAAGCGATCCATGAATTGTCACTCCGGAGGCATAAAGCACTCAAGGTCATCAATACAGGAGCAATTCCCGAGGGTCTGATTGAGTCCGAGCTTTTCGGTGCAGAAAAAGGCGCCTATACCGGTGCTACCGAACGTCGTCGTGGTCTCTTTGAGGAGGCGGATGGTGGAACCATTTTCCTAGATGAAATCGGAGAAATGCCCCAATCGACCCAGGTTAGGCTCCTTCGTGTGCTTGAATCTGGCAGCTTCAATCGCGTTGGATCTACCGTCATTCAGCGAACGGATGCACGTGTCATAGCCGCAACAAATAAGAACCTGGGAAGCGAAGTGACTCATGGCAAGTTCCGCGAAGATCTCTATTATCGGCTGAGCACGGTGATTATCGACATCCCTCCACTGCGTGAGCGAAAAGAAGATATTCGTCCTATTTTTGATGCTTTTCTGTATTCATCCAGCCAAAAATATCAATCTCCTCCTCGAAAATTGACTGCCACAGCCTATGATCTTCTTGAATCATATCGATGGCCCGGAAATGTGAGGGAGCTGCGAAATGTGGCAGATCAGGTGGTCGTCTTGCACCGTGGATCCGACGTAGATGCCGATGACCTTCGTCCATTCTTGCGGGGGGTTACCACAAACAGAGGCTCGACGTCTTTGATGCGAGTAAAGACAGATGCATCGACAAACAATGACTCGTCCCCTGAACTGAAAGTCGTCTATCGAGCATTACTGGAAATTCGTCAGAACATTCAGGATCTGCGTAAAGATGTGGGGCAGGTATTTCGCGAAAGCCTTTCAGGTACGAAGCCAACCCCTTCATATCCCGAGGAACTTGAGATTGATCGTCCTACCTTGCCCATGCTCCCTAGTAGGCCGAAAAGGGAGCAGAATCTGGGTGAGGTAGCGTACGAAGTTGAAGAAAATCAGGAAGAAGACGTACTACCTACGATTGAGGAAGCAGAACGTAAATTGATCCTGAAAGCGATGGAGAAGTTTGACGGAAACCGTAGAGAATCTGCAAAGGCACTTGGGATCAGTCCTCGAACGTTATATCGAAAGCTAAAGGAGTTTGATGAAAACTCTGAGTAGACTAGTATTGATCGGGACGATCTTTTTTCTGCAGAGTTGTTCCTACTATAGTTTTAGCGGTGTAAGCATTCCTTCTCATCTGAGTACCATTGCAATCCCGCTTGCGGAAGATCAGAGTATAGGGCCGCTCACTCTTCTGGACGAATCTCTAACGGAGCTCATGATTGAACGCTTTGTCCGGCAGACACGACTCACTCTGGTGGAAGATGAAACTGAAGCCGATCTTTTACTCACTGCCCAGATTACCCGATACACGAATGCTCCAACATCCGTGACTGGACAAGAGCGGGCACAATATAACAGAGTATCCATTTCTGTTGCAGCACAGTATGTGAATCAGGTGGACGATGATGCACTGCAACGTACATTCAGTGGCTTTGACGACTATGATGCTCTAGAAGGAGGCTTGGAGGCAGAAGAATCTGCTGCCTTGGCTGCGCTGGAAAATATTGCCGATGACCTATTCACGGCAGCAACCTCCAACTGGTAGCGATTATGTTTGCCCTATTGTATGCGGGCGCTATGGTCGTACTTACCTTCTACGGGGTCAACCTCCTGTGGATGGCAATTGTTGTTGCACGAGACACAAAGCAATCCGATAGAGATCTCCAACCAGATCCGAATCAGAATGGAGCTTTGCCGAAGGTTACGATACAGATTCCCCTCTATAATGAAGCTGGGGTAGCCAAGCGCGTAATCGACGCCTGTGCATCTATTCAGTATCCCCGCGATCGGCTACAATTACAGGTTCTGGATGACTCTTCCGATACAACGGTGACCATTTCTCGCCGGGCAGTTGAATACTGGAAAGAGAAAGGAATAAATATTTCCCATGTCCAGCGTTCTCATCGCAAAGGGTATAAAGCAGGTGCACTAGAAAATGGTTTAAAAACGGCAGAGGGAGATCTTATCGCGATCTTTGATGCTGATTTTATTCCGCCGGAAAATTTTCTTCTTTCTTTGGTCCCATTCATGAAAGAAGAGAAGCTTGGGATGATCCAGGCGCGCTGGGGGCACATAAATGCTCATTCCTCGCTACTGACCAAAGTGCAGGCGTGGTCCCTCGACACTCATTTTGCCCTTGAACATGTAGCACGTAGTGCCTCGGACTGCTTCATTAATTTCAATGGAACCGCCGGCCTGTGGAAACGACGTTGCATCGCAGAATCAGGAGGGTGGCAGGGAGATACACTAGCAGAAGATCTGGATTTGAGTTATCGAGCACAGCTCCGAGGATGGAAATTCAGGTATCATCATGATCTGGAAGCTCCTGCCGAACTGCCTGAAACACTGGGCGCCCTGAGAGTTCAGCAAAGCCGGTGGGCCAAAGGTACAGCGGAAACAGCCCGCAAGATTATTCGGCCTCTGTGGAATGCATCCCTTCCCTTGAAAACCAAAATACAGGGGACGATTCATTTGACGGCGCATTGGGTCTATCCTTGTCTACTCCTTGCAGCTCTACTCCACCCACTTCTACTTTTTCAGCAGGTCAATGGGTCTGGTCCAAGTCCAACATACTTTGGTATTATGGCAGTTGGTTTAGCCGGATTGTTAGGGTTTTTTCTTGCTCAGTTATTTGCTCAACGGCAACTTTATCCGAATTGGGGGAGTCGAATGCATTTTTTTCCGATTTTTATGGCAGGTTCAATGGGGCTGGCAATTAGCAATACAAAAGCTTTATGGGATGCATGGAGACAATTTCACACCCCCTTTGAACGAACGCCAAAAGCCAATGCAAGATACCACGTCCGAAGATCTACACTGATGATAACCCTCGAAGCATTGATGGCGGTATATTCAGTATCTGGGCTTGTTTTTCTATTTTGGGAGGGCCTGTGGGCTGCGGCGGGGTTTCAGATGATATTCTCAATGTCTTATATATTTATAACACGATACAACCTTCTCGAGCTAAGAAATCCATCCTATGATTAATCTCACACTCTTTGATGCATTGACCATGATTGATCAAGGGCGTGCACAGGAAACTGTAGACTCGCTCCGAGAAATGCGCCTGCATTCGGTTGATGATATATTAACGAATTATGTCTTGGGTCATGCATTATACGTGTGCAATCAACATAGACGCGCGGAAGCAATCTGGGAAGCTGCAAGTACTCTTAGCTCCGAAGATCGAACTCTTGAAAAAATAAAGTTGCCAGATGGAGTCACTGTGTTCGCACATACGGAGCGTCTTCAGATCCAACTGAGTGAAATTCTTGGAGAGGATGAAAGTGATGAAATTCAAGATCTGATTCAGCAACTTGATGCTTCTGATCGGACAAGTTTTGAGGTTGAACTTGATGAGGACGAAGAGGAATCCTTTGGAGGCCTCACGGATGATGACCCGATTACAGAAACCTATGCCCGCATCTTGACGACTCAGAAGAAATACGCACAAGCTGCGATCGTATACAGATCTCTCAGTGAGCAGAATCCAGATGAAAAGGATCGCCTGCTTGATGAAGCCCAGAAACTGGATATTCTGGCCAACTCCGACACGGACACGTGATTAGATTCGAAAACCGTCGCTGTGTCGCTGGCATTATGAGCGGCACTTCCCTAGATGGGATTGATGTGGTGATTGCTCACATAGATGGCCATGGGCGTGAGCTTCAAATCGAAAAATGGTATGGAGCTACGTATTCTTTTCCGGAAGAATTGCATAGCTCTCTGAAACTAGCTGCTAGTCAAGAATCTATTGGTGTAGCATTACTCAGTCAACTGAATGTGCGTCTGGCTCATGAATACGCAGAAGCCGTGACGCGTACGATGGAAGCGCACGGAGTGCCGATCGAAAACCTTGATTTACTGGGATGTCATGGCCAAACTATCCGGCATCTACCTGACAAGGTCATGATCGCGGGGAAAGAAATCTGCTCAACTCTTCAGATTGGTGATCCTTCGACCATTGCTCAGTTACTGAGAGTACCGGTGATAGGAGATTTTCGCCTGGCAGATATGGCCCTTGGAGGACAGGGAGCTCCACTAGTACCGTATTTTGACTATGTGATCTTCACACACGATACAGAGACCCGCGGCTGCCTGAATATTGGCGGCGTAGCAAATCTCACCATCTTGCCCCCGAATGCAAAAACCAATCAAGTATACGGCTTTGACACGGGCCCCGGGAATATGATAATAGATGCTCTGTGTCGCCAATGTATGGGGTTGCCTTTCGATAAGGGGGGACGCATTGCTAAGTCCGGTACTGTGCATGAACAGTTGCTTTCCGAATTACTCCAAAATCCCTATTTATCTGCTGCCCCACCCAAGTCAACCGGTCGAGAATATCTGAGTCATACATTCCTGCAAAAATTTCTCGATCTTTTCAACCGAATACCATCTGAGGACTTGATTGCCACGGCCACGGCCTTAACCGCTGCATCTATCTGGAAGGCTTATAGGACATTTGTACAGCCACACCATTCGCTTGACCGGCTGATCCTGTCTGGAGGAGGGACACATAATCAGGCACTTCTGGATCTACTTGGGGAGTATTTCGCACAAAATGAGTCTCCCACGCAGATCGAGACATCCGACATGTACGGAGTTGATGTGAATAGTAAAGAGGCGCTTTGTTTTGCGGTCCTCGCTCATGAGAGTGCAAATGGTATCCCAACCAATATCCCATCCGTCACGGGGGCAAACCACTCCGCCGTACTTGGTAAGCTCTGTATTCCATAGATCAAACCGGGCAAAACATGAATCATTTGGCGGTTTGGTAGAAGATCTACTACTCGCCTTGATCACATGCTCTGGCAAGAACGGACTCTGCTTGCACTCTGCGCTGTTTTGGGGACACCAAATTACAAAATTCACTGTAGGTGTTTGGCCCCGGTTGCGCCTTTAACCAATTCCATGCATGGAGTACTTCTTTCCTCGAAACACCAGCATTGACCGGATCTGTCATGAAATCCGTGATGAAATTATTCATGCGTGCTGAGGGAATTTGGGGAAGACGGTCCTCGGTTTGCATTAGCGTGCGCAGATGCCGGGCCAAATCACCATAGGTAAAGCACTCCTGAGCCTCTTGCTTTTTGCGCCTCCAATCATTGAGCCAATACCATTGGCCGGACTTTTGACGGAGATCCGGTACTTCAGTGTAGACAAGTTCCAGTAGGAAAGCCTTGGTTTTCTTGTCTCCAACGTAATTGGTTACGGTCGCGTCAGCTCTCAGCACATCACGCACGTGATCCGCCTTGCGAGGAAGGATAGGTTTACGATCCGGCACTTTCCCGGTCTGTAGAAATTCCCGGATCAGTTCCTCCAGTTCAAATTTGCGAAAATTTCCGACGGTAATTCCGAGGTCGCGGGCAAAAGTTTTCAGTTCAAAAACATAGAAGTACCCGTTGTCAAACTCTTCCACACTCATTTCTCGATGTAAGGTGCTCATGCTCTGACCATTTTAGTGACGTTTTGCTGGCAATCATAACATTTAACCATGAACTATCAGTTCGAGTTTATCATATGAAGCGATATACCCTTTGGGTTAGATCAATTCAGATTCGTGAGGTTGTTGAATAGCATAGCACTGAAAAAGGCGGAGCCACGCCTAGATCTACTTGAACACATGGGCAAACGCCGAACCTGCAGGATGCGATTCCAAGACGGTCGTACTTTAATGGACTTGTTGTACACCTCGTTCGAGGTCAAATCACTCCAGGATGACATAGATCATCCAGACGAGGATAGCATTGGCGATGCAATATCGTTCACAGATGATACTCTCGCGTATGATTGGCTTGATAGAGTATATCTTGATCCCGATTTCCCTATTTTCTCTGCCTTGATATTGCTTTGCTTCGGGCGACAAATACGTTCAGGAACCGAATCATGACACACCGAACCTGTGCAGTAAGGATTAACAATGGATGACACAGAGATACGAGACGCAGCATTGTAGGCAGCAGAGGTTTGAGATAAAGAGAATGCTTTTAGCACGGGTGATCTCACGAGCTAATGGGATCAAGTAGTGAACTAACCCCCTCCAATTCAGAATACGATACCACTATGTCTCGCGTTGAAGAGATCGGAGAATTTAATCTGATTCGCCGTCTCACCTCAATTAGTTCATCTGGCACTAGTCCACCGGTCATGACTGGTGTTGGGGATGATGCAGCGGTTTACCGCCCAAAACCTGGAATGGCACAAGTAGTCACGACCGACGCTTTGATTGAGGGATACCATTTTGATTTTGACTTCTATAGGATGGACCATATTGGTTACAAAGCCATGGTTGTAAATCTCAGTGATATCGCAGCAATGAATGCCCAGCCTATACTGGCGACCGTAGCACTGGGGATCCCTAGATCATTTTCAACGGATGACCTCGAATCGCTCTATCGTGGACTCACCGATGCGGCTTCCAAATACGGTGTTCAGATTGTTGGCGGGGATACAACGCGTTCACCAGTGCTTTTGCTGTCGATCACAATCATTGGTGAAGCACCTGTTCCCAGCCTGGTGTACCGAAACGGAGCTAGCCCCGGCGACAGCATCTGTGTCAGTGGAAATTTGGGGGATGCCGCCGCCGGACTTGATCTACTGCGAAACCATACAGAGTCCCACACACTCGAACCAAATGTGTGGGATGCCCTTACTACCCGTCACCTGATGCCTACCCCCCGGCTTGATCTTGTACTTGAATGGGCACAGAAAGAGGTGCGCCCCTCTGCTCTTATCGACATCTCAGATGGCCTCGCCAATGAAGTGCATCATATCTGTGCAGCATCTAGGTGCGGAGCCATCTTGTGGGAGTCCAAGCTCCCTCTATCTCCAGAGTTGCGTGCAGGAGCACCAAAATCTCGCACCCCGGTGGACTACGCATTGAATGGAGGCGATGATTATGAACTGTTGTTTACCGCCCCTTCTGAAATACTTGAACAAATGCCTTCGGGATCCTTTACCCCCATTGGAGTCGTTACCACAAAGGATGTGTTGATTCATCGAGAAGATGGGACACTAGAATCACTGAAGCCTGAGGGGCATGATCATTTCAGAGCCATCTGAGTGATCAGATGGTCTCTGTAATACTCTGGTAACTTCTTGCGCACATACGATACTCACGGAATACCCATTCATTGAACCCAATCGCATGCCTTTGGAGGCGCCAGAACAAGATCGATCAACCTTGCAAAACTTCCAACTTGAGATCATTCATTGCAAGATCCATCAGATATTGGCACCCGAAACTTACTCCATCTCAGCACATAATCTCCGATTTTTTCGACAACCTTTTATTTTGGTGATTCCTCGACCATTTGGTCTTCCCAAATCCTCAATCCCTTTTCCTTGAGCTCTCGGCCCTCTGGAGTAGTCAAGCGGCCATGTAACAGCCAGCTATCCGACGAATGCTTCATCACAACGGCCGTAGTTTTGAACTGATCTTTTCTCGATTTTGAATTTGAACCGTCAACATACAAGATCTCCTCAGCAAACCCCACTGCTAGTGAACTGACCATTATATTCTCGCCAGACTTCTTCGGCGCTTTCGGACTTTGCGCCGTAACCATTACTAATTGATCACGGCGGATTGCCCGGCGGCAGGCTTTTTGTAGACGCTGCTCCAGTTTCCCATTATGTAGCACCCAAATCGCATTTCCTGATTGCTTTTGTACGGTTTCTACAATCTTGCAGGCCATCTTGAGATGTCCTGCAGCAATCACTGTTCGCGCTCGCTTCGAGGCAGCTTCAGCCACATCGCAAGCCTTTTTGATCCTTCCATCCGGAATTGCGTCTGGCCCGAAAATTGCCAAGCCCTGGTTGGATAGCAAGCTTTGATCTCCGGCCCCAAAAAGTAATGGAGGCGCATTATTGCGCATACTCGCCCGAATTGCTTTGGGATACGCCGAATCGCTGCGAGCAAGGACCCAATAACCTTTTCGCTGCCACTCTTCCAGGCAAAATCCAAGGTTAATCCGACGACCTAGCAGCCAATGAAGACGATCCGAACGGACTCCCGGAATCTTAGGAAAAGACTGAGTTTCCAGCAAATCCCGCGGCCTTTTCCCCAATTGATAAAGAACGCTCGCGACCCGATTATATTCTGCGAGTCCAAGGGGCATGAATTCCTCTTCCCCTCCCTGGAATGCGCAAAGAAGCAAGATTGCATAGGCATCTTCTGTGAGAGAGTTCTTCATGGATTCTCAAAACGATACATCGGATACCGTTGTTTTCTCCAAGTCACCGGAGTTTGTTTGTGTCATTTGATACGATACTCTCCTCTCTAAATCTATATTCATTCGAGGAAAGTAAGCTGTTTCCCGAACCTTACGGGACCCTCAATACCTGGAGAATCCGTCTTGATTATGACATCTTTTTCAGGTTCTATATCCGCCTTCGTCTCATCATCTACAATCACTTCAGTTCCCGATGATCCAGGAACTTCCTTTTCGATCAATTCGGCTTCAGCTCCTTCCGAGTGGAAATCCTCCTGAGAACGGATTTCCGAACGATCTTCAAACAAACCTTCATGAACGGCCATGTCCATATCAATCCATGAGTTTGCGCCTCCATCAAGGAGACGCTCTGCCGCAGATGTAGCTCGGTCCATAAACCATACAAAGCATTTTTTCTGGTTCAGAACACTATACATAGCATCTTCCATATGGTAACGATCCCCACTAAGCTCTGTACCATCTATGTAGATCACGGAATCACACAGGGCCATGGTAATGCGTCCAACTTCTGATTCCTGTGTAAGGGAGCGTTTATCGGCAGGACTTCGCCCCGAAAGCATCATGAATTTACCCGCCGCTTTGGCTCGGCGGAACGGCTTTCGGAGTGGCTCTCCAAATAGTGATTCCTGAAGCACCCAAATCACAGATCCTCCATGACTAATTCCAGATTCTGTGACTCCGGTTGAGATCATCTGTTTGCCCGCAGCAATGATCGTGCGCCGATGTTCAGCACAGTATGCAGCCATGGATTGAATCTCTTCATTTGACTGTTCGATCCCCTGATCAGGGCCAATCACGGCTGTTGTGCTGTGATTCAACAATTCGGGATTCCCTAGACCAAAAAGGATCGGAGGGGCAAATGATCTCATCTGTTGTCGGATGCGCTTAGGATAAGTAGGATCTCCCCGGCCAACGATCCAGTAATCCCTTCGCTTCCACTCTTCCAAATAGAACCCTAAAGTAATACTTCGATGCAGTAGCCCAATCAAGCGTTCCGGTCTGAATCTTATCTCTTGGGCTGCCATTTCGACACATTTTTGATCCACCAGATTCTCGGGCCGATAGTCATTCTGATATAGCCATCGCACAAGCTTATTGTACTCCTGAATCTCGAGAGGCAAGTGCTCTCCCTCCCCCCCAAACCAGGTACATAGGAGCAATATTATATTGGTATCAGCAGACAGCGGCCAAGTCATCTTATTCAGCCAAATTTTGCTTTATCAGTGTCGCCGGCAAAACCGCAGGACAACCATCATAGCGTAACAAAGCTGCAATGGTAGTCATCGTCCAACCACTTACAATAATATCATCAATCAGGATGGTCGACTGCTTACAGCTCTTTTCCACGAAAAAGGCCTCTGCAATATTTTGAGCACGCTGGAGCGGATTCTTTTGTTCACTTTGACGTGCTCCGATACCAGTCCTTGCAATCGCATTCACCAATTGTAAGTCAAGTCGATCAGCAACCGCTCTCGCCAGAATTGGCACATGCTGTCTTCCCTTCCTGTGGGGAGGAGTGTACGTGATACACCTAAACCTGGGACTCCTGGTCTTTAATCTCCTGACAAATGCTTCCACAATTTGGTCAGAGTACTGCTCCTCATACCTCCTCTCTTTTAGAATCTGATGACTAAGGTCTCCCTCAAAAGCTCTACAAAGAGCAATTCCCCATTCCGCTCGGTACTCTTTCCCAATCGTATCCGTCTCATGAATCGGATGATCCGACAGAAGATCGACAGGCCATCGATCATTGGGATAAACAGAGATTTTACGCTTCCCCAAAAACCGCTCAGCTTCGCGAACCAATTCCGCTTTGGGCTGATACGGCTTATCTGTCCTACCTGTACAGTTTCGGCATCGCCCACACTCCTTTGCAGTTTTATCATCCAGTGCGCGCTGTAAAAATGCCATCAGGCATCCTCTATGGTTCATGTATTCACGCATCTGAACCTGCTCAGTCTCACGAATTTGTCGCAACCGAGCAATAGAATCTGACGGAATCTGAAATCCATCTGCTTCTCCGGTTGCAAACCAGATTCCCTTCTCTTTTACGACGGGTGCCGGAGATTCAAGTGAAGCCAGCTTCAATATTTTCTCAATCCTGGTTTTTTTGAGATTGGCCTGCAACATGATTTCAGGGAGCGTCAGCCCACCATCGGTCTCTTCCAGTACTCCAAGAACCTCATTAATCTCTTCCTGAGGCGGATAGGCATTATCCAGAAAATAATCTGCAATCTGCTCATCCTCTTTTCCCCACATCAAAAATCCATACGCATCCTTAATCCCTCGGCCCGCCCGCCCCACCTGCTGGTAATAATGGACTACTGAACTAGGGCGCTGATAATGAATAATAAATTTTAGATCCGGTTTGTCAAAGCCCATTCCAAGAGCAATGGTTGCAACCAGAACTTTTAACTCATTCTTCAGAAGTGCTTCCTCCAATTCTTCACGCTCTCCCGTATCTCCGTAATAGGAACACGCATCTATATCCTTAGATGTAAGCCAGCCAGTAACCAGATCCGCATCTTTGCGTGTGAGGACGTAAATAATCCCACTTCCTGGTAAATGTGGAATCACTTGCGCAATCCATGCTAATCTTGCTTGGACATCTGTTAGCTTGAGGTTGTGAAGCTGCAGGCTATGCCGGATTAGACTCCCCCGTGTCACCTGAATGCCCTCTCCCAGTTGCCGGCGGATATCCTCAACGACACGGTCATTTGCGGTTGCAGTTGTCGCCACGATCGCAGCTCCCTCAGGAATCATTTGTTGAATTCTTCGAATCCGCTGATAATCGGGCCGAAAATCATGGCCCCAATCTGAGATACAATGTGCTTCATCAATAATCAACATCCCGAATCCACCTTTGACCATGGCGATCGTTTTTGAGAAAAATCCTTCGTTGGCCAACCTCTCTGGAGTAATCATGAGCATATCGACTTCATCTGACTTGAGCTCTTTGGAAATTTCACCCCAGGAATCAAAGTTATCCGAAGTCATCCTGCGCGCAGTCAATCCAAGTGAGTCTGCGGCCAATTCCTGGTTACGCATCAATGCCAGGAGAGGAGAAATCATGAGTGAAGGGCCTGCTCCTCGTTCCCGCCTAAGTTTTGTTGCAATCGTATAGACCATCGTTTTTCCCCAACCCGTACGCTGGACAATCAAGACCCGATTTCCGATTACGGCCTGTTCAATACCCTCCCACTGACCATCCCGAAACTCGGCCTTCTGATTGTTCACTGCATCACGGAGATAGCCCGTGGCAACCTCCCTGAGCGTATCTGGATTTTTCAGAGCTGGCATGGATCTTCAGTGGCTGCACCATTGCGTCGCCGTGGCGTCAAGAAATGCATGATGTATCTGTCGGCGTTCCTCGGAGCCGATCGGAGATCCCGGAGGAATTGTGGTACGAGCCGATGATTCTTCCGCTTCATATTCTCGAAAGAGGTAGCGTTCAATATCTGCAAGCACCATCTGACGATGGTAGCGAGTTTCCCGGTCATCCTGAGAAACTCTGCTATCTGGAATCCACTCTACAAATTCACGCAATCGCTCAAGAACCAAAGATTTGACTGCAGGAGCAGCTTCACGGTTACTGGCCAACCCAATCAATTCATCAATCCATACCTGCTGGACCACACGTTGTAATTCCGCTTCGTACGGGTCATCTGCTACGGACACCCCCCAGACCACATCACTGACGAGTTCCATGACCTTGTGAAAATCGGGCAATGTCGCATCTTGATCCGTCTGATAAGCCATGCGAGCGGCACGTTCGGGATTTAGAACTTGTGTAAACACCACCGTAGCAATTGCGGCAGCAGGGGTATACGGATCAAACGTCAGGCCCGTATGTCGTTGAAACAGTTCCCGGTGCATTGGGAATCCAGGCGGGCGCGGCGGCAAATGCAGTCGCACACTCTCTGGAACCCGGAGCGCCTCGGCTGAAACGGTCTCTAGCAGTACTTCCAATGCCTCTTCCTGAATTGTGCCTTCAACCGGTTCAACCAATGCCTGTTGATCTCCACGCATTGCATATGTATAGGTCACGCCACCAAGTAATTTAGCGGTTGCTTCTATCTGATAGCGATGTCGTAAGTAAAGTGGAACCAGGGTTTCCTCCATGGTCGACATTGGCTGACCTTTCCGGATTACCTCCTCATCAAAACGTGCCATAGCGATTTCTCGGATCGCCATTTCATGACGAAGAGCACGAACCATATCATCACCATTATCCCAGAGGTTGGAAAGTGGATGTGCCGCGCCAGTCGGGCGAGCATCGGCATCGGTAATGTAATACAATCCATCTTCCCATGCCTGTTGCAGGATCCCATCCAACAAATCTTCCTCACTGTCACCGGGTAAGGGCTGTGCGTATCCATATGCAATTGCAACCTTATCCCATTCCCCAATGCCGGTCGTGTATGCCTCTTCTAATTCAATTTCTCCATTCTCATCCAAGGTCGCATATGGGGCGGGATAATCCATGACGGAAGCACGGCGATTGACGGAGGATGCGAAATTATGACTGAGTCCTAGAGTATGCCCAACTTCGTGGGCAGATAGTTGTCGGATCCGTGCAAGAGACATCGATAGCATGGGGTCATCCGTGGAAAGGGAATCTCCATAGGGGGCCAACAATCCCTCGGCAATCAGGTAATCTTGTCTCACCCTGAGAGAACCAAGCGAAACGTGCCCTTTGATAATTTCGCCAGTGCGCGGATCTGTCACACTAGACCCGTAACTCCAGCCACGGGTCGCACGATGAACCCATTGGATCGTATTGTAGCGCACATCCATAGGATCTGCGCCTTCAGGGAGCATCTCAATTCGGTATGCATTCGAAAATCCTGCCGCCTCAAATGCATCCTCCCACCACTGGGCACCATCTAGAAGAGCTCCCCTCACAGGTTCTGGCGTACCTGGATCCAAATAATAAACGATCGGAGATACGGGATCGCTGATCACCGAATCGGGATACTGCTTCATCAAGCGATGCCGACGGATATAGCGTTTTCTCATATCCTCCCCAATCGGCGCGGCATAATCCATATAACTGATCGAACCATACCCGGCTCCGGGATGAAAAACCCTGGGCGTATAACCATCATCGGGGAGCATGATAAACGAGTGTCTCACGCTCAGGGTCACGGAATAGGGATCCGCTGCCACATCACGCACATAACGGCCAGGAGCCGAAGATAGGAAGGTGATTCTCGCTTCCATCTCTGTGTTGTTTGGAAAGGCTTTGAGCATGGAAGGGGCCGGGGCACTCCGATTCTTATCTAAACTAAAACTGCCCTGTTGTGCATCCCGCAATCTACGAACAACGTCGTTCGCGTCCCGGACAACAAAATCGGTCGCATTTACAAGTACCCTCCCATCTTCTTCCGCTTCCACCTTGAATCCCCAGATAATTGCTTCGGCAAAGGCTTCGCGTACCGATGCACGCTCTGCTTCTGAGTCCGAATCAGCGCGGTAGCGCAGATTCGGCATGACCAATAGAATTCTTGGTCCGCTGCGTTCAAAGCGGACCAAGCGTGTATTGCCTAGTTGACTTCGATCCAGTCCAATATCGTTTGACCCTAACCCCGCAGGCATGGAAGTCACATAAATAAATTCCTGCTCCATCGTAGGAATTTCCAGGTAGATTTGTCCACTGGCTCCATCCCAATAGATCGAAAAAAAACCGTCGTGTTTTTCCATACCTGAAGTCTTCTCGGCAATGGATGTGATCCCTTGTCCGTATACGGTCGTACAGATAAGGCAATACAGCAGGAAGATGTTGAGAGAGCGCGTAGGAACGTACATGGTTCATGTAGTCTATTGTGAGTAAGACGGAATCGATACAAGAAAAATCAGATCTATTCTTTATAGAAATATAGATATTTTGTTACTTGATTCGTGTATTCTAAAAATGAAGCCATTTTTTGTATACCTAGTTAAACCGTTTTTCTAGTCAGCAGCCTATCATGATGAATGCTCCTGTCCCTCGAATACTCAGTTTATTTGCCCTTTCGATGGATTTTTCAGAAGGCAAATTTATCGCAGGGTTGTATTTTCTCCATTCAACTAAATCTTGCTTAATAACATGACCTCAACTGGTCAAGTCGTGCAGGTCGTCGGGCCTGTGGTTGACGTTGCTTTTTCTGCCGGAGAAGTTCCAGATATTCTGGATGCATTGGAAATTATCCGTGAAAACCAAGACGCTCTTGTACTCGAAGTGCAGCAGCATCTCGGAGAAAACCGTGTGCGAGCCGTCGCCATGGACTCAACCGATGGATTGATCCGCGGGGCTCAGGTCCGTAGCACGGGGCAACCCATTGCAATGCCTATCGGAGGAGAGATCCGGGGACGCCTTTTTAACGTAGTGGGTCGGGCAATTGATGGATTACCTCAACCCAAAGCAGAAGGATCTCTACCGATCCACCGTGAGCCACCTGAGTTCAGTAACCTGTCCACTAGTGTTGAGATGTTGGAAACGGGGATTAAAGTGGTGGATCTCATTCAACCCTATTCGCGTGGAGGTAAGATTGGCCTCTTTGGTGGTGCAGGTGTCGGGAAGACGGTACTGATCATGGAATTGATCAATAACATTGCCAAGGCACATGAAGGGCTGTCTGTTTTTGCCGGAGTTGGAGAACGTACGCGTGAAGGGAATGATCTTCTCCGTGAAATGATTGAGAGCGGTGTGATGCAGTATGGAGAAGAGTTTCAACAGGCACTGGAGGAGGGAAATTGGGATCTCTCCAAAGTTGACATGGAGAAGATTAAAGAAAGCAGTATCAGTCTGATCTTTGGTCAGATGAATGAGCCACCCGGCGCACGCGCGCGCGTGGCTCTGAGTGGCTTGACGGTTGCGGAGTATTTCCGTGATTTGGGAGGGCGTGATGTGTTGTTATTTGTCGACAATATTTTCCGGTTTACCCAAGCGGGTTCGGAGGTGAGCGCTCTTCTTGGGCGGATGCCTAGTGCCGTAGGATACCAGCCAACTCTAGCCACTGAAATGGGTGAGCTCCAGGAGCGAATTACGTCCACGAATAGTGGCTCGATTACTTCCGTACAGGCAATCTATGTTCCGGCAGATGACCTCACAGACCCGGCACCAGCCACCGCCTTTGCACATTTGGATGCGACTACGGTTTTATCCCGACGCATTGCCTCTCTGGGACTCTACCCAGCCATTGACCCCTTGGATTCCAACTCCACGATTTTAACACCTAGAGTCGTGGGTGACGAACATTATTCGACTGCACAGGATGTAAAGCAGCTCTTACAACGCTATAAAGAATTACAGGATATCATTGCGATCCTTGGAATGGATGAGCTTTCTGATGAAGACAAGCTCGTTGTCCAGCGTGCGCGTCGGGCAGAACGGTATATGAGTCAACCCTTCTTTGTGGCGGAGCAGTTTACGGGAGGCAAGGGGAAATACGTCAAGATTGCTGACACGATTAAAGGATTTCGTATGATCCTATCTGGAGAGTTGGATCACTTACCAGAGTCGGCGTTCACGTATAAGGGAACCATTGACGAGGTCATTGAAGATGGCGAACGCAAGCTTGCCGAAGCCTCATGAGCGAAGATCAGCGATTGCTACGGGTTGATATCGTTGCCCCCGATAAACAGGTGTTTCAGGGGGTCGCAAAGGGGCTTCGTGCACCAGGGGAAAATGGGGGATTTCAGATTCTATACAATCATGCTCCCATGATTTCTTCCTTGAATGTCGGGCCTCTAGTCTTAACCCTATCCGATGCAGAAAAGGCCTCCTTCGCCACCAGTGGAGGCTTCATTGAGGTGATTGGAAATATCGTCACGGTTCTTGCAGAAACCGCCGAACCGGCGTCAGACATTGACACAGATCGTGCACAGAAAGCAGAACAACGGGCACTAGAGCGTCTCAGGAGTGACGTTGGAGATATTGACCGGGGCCGGGCAGAACGGGCCTTGGAGCGTGCTCGTAACCGCCTTCGTGTCAGCATCACCCATTAACCTTATTCACAGGCTCCGTGAATAGACTCCTCTTATTCTTCGTCCTTTTAGGATTCATTACGCCGAGCAGTATGGCACAATCCGATTCCACTTGGACGATTGAGGTACAGGGATTAATTTCCTTCACCCAGGTTGGGTTCTGGCAATGGTACGATGGGGGCGTGAGCTCTCTTGCATTGGGGAAGAACATTGATGTTCAGGTGGTCAAGAATTCTGAAAAAATCTCTCAGGAGCACAAGATTCGCCTTGCGTTTGGAATTGTAAAGCAAGATGGGATTGAACTGCGCAAGTCGGAAGATCTGATTCATGTGCGAAATGAATTCAGCTTTTCTGGAGTCCCAATCTTCGGGCGATTCAGTCCTGCGATCACACTAGATTTTCGGTCACAGCTTGCAGATGGCTATCAGTATAATGATACAGATATGAAGTCGGATGCTGTGAGGATTTCCGGATTTTTATCTCCGGCGATTTTCACGCAATCGATGGGTCTGGATTATCCGATCAGGACTTGGCTTGATTTTCAACTGGGGATCGCTGCCAAGGAAACTCTCGTCACGAGTTCTAGTCTGCGCAGTCGCTACAAGGTTTCTACAAACACACCATTACGTTGGCAATTGGGTGTTTCAGGATGGTTTATTTTCGATCGAACGATCTTCTCCAATGTAGATCTAAAGTCAACCCTGACTCTTTTTCAGGCTTTCAACCAGCAATCGCCGGACATGATTTGGGAGACCTTACTGAGCATGAAGGTCAATTCATGGCTTCAGGTCAACTCGGAATACACGGCACTTTTGGATAGGGATCTGTCTCCTTATATTCAGCAGAAGCAATCTTTAGCCATCGGACTCTCATTCAAGCTTCTGTAGGCTCTGGAAGTAGACGCCAGGCTACCCAGATCATGAGAACGACGGCAATGGTTGCTGCAATCACATTGTATAGGAAGCCTTGGTGCTCATAAAACCATCCGGCTGTAGCTGTCGCCACTCCCAATCCGAGCTGCCCGAATGCAATAGCTAGTCCCATCATGGATCCGCGTTGCGTGTGTGATGTGAGTGCGGTCAGCAGTGCCATGATTGGCCCGGTGCGCATGGCTCCCAAAATCAGTATCAATGCAGTGAACACGGCAGCGCTTGTAAATCCGTGCACTCCAAAAGTCACGAATGGGAGTAGAAGAGTCAGACCACCGCATGCAAATATCAAGATTGGTTTCCGTCCGAAGCGGTCCGAAAGAACTCCCCCCGAGGTGGTCCCTACCACCATGCCGATTCCTGCGATCACAAAAAGCATAGCTAACTGCTGTATCGAAATCCCCACCTCTTCTTCCAGCCATTTTGGGAAAAAGAACAGAAACACACCGAGACTTGCAAAAAGAAGAAAATAGATCAATCCTCCTGCGAGCGGTCCTCGGCTCTGTAAAAGTGTGCCATACGTTCTGAATATAGTAGGAATGGAAAATGGCACTTTATTGTACTTCAGCTTAGGTTGCGGCAGACACCACCAAGCCATTGCACTTGCAAGGACCATCAATCCACCGAAAACAATAAATGGGGTCTGGAATCCATAGGCATTTGCCAATAGAATGCCTGTGGGCATCCCAAGAATCTGACCACATGCTACGCCGGTCAGGATCCACCCGGTCGCCCATCCGCGACGCTTATAGGGAAAATAGTCACCCACAAACGCAACCATACTACCGCTGTAAACCCCTGCCGCCATTCCGGTAAGTGCCCGCATGATCAAGAGTGATTCGTAATGAGCTGCCACTCCATGCAAGAGCAGCACCACGGCAATCAGGGCGGTCCCGACAATTAGTACTCGACGTCGTCCCACACGATCAGAGATCGGACCGACAATCAGTGTAGAAAAGGCTAATGCAATGGAATAAGAGGTACCTAAAAAGCCAAGTGCGAAATCTGTCGGAGGAATTCGGTTGAGGAGTTCATCCTGAATGATTGGCAAAAGAGGTGAGACCATAAAAAGCTGACAACTTACGATGAACGCAGTCAGCCATAGGGGAGCAATGATAAAAAATGAGTGTCGCCCTTGCTCAAGAAAGGAAGGATCTGACGAGATTTCTTTGATCACCGTCGTTGGAATGATATCGTGTTCAGTTGACAGATTTTACGATTATACGAGAATTTGCATGCAGTCATACCCAAACGCAGGTTTGAAACTTTGAAAGGGACTCTGACAACTTCTTTTTCGGGGATATGTCTCGATGAAAATACAATGATAGCATACCAGCGTGTTGAGTTTTTCCAAGAGGTATTTAAAGGGAATTATATCTCTGAGTAACCATTTGGATGTTTCAAAATAAATTTGTATCCTTGTAGGGTTACATCCGGGATTGGCGATGTCTGCACCACAAATCCGGTGTGTGAATGGACGGCGAGGAGCGTTTCCGTTAGGAACTCCGTGAACCCGTCAAATGGATCGGTGAAATGGTTACTCATCGATATAATTCCCTATTTAAAGTAAGTTATCTGCTTCATCAAGAGTCTTAACGATGGTCATAAGGGGGCATTAAAAAATTCGGTTCTACCACGATTTAACCGGAAGTTATTCAATGCTTGATAGACATATTTCTCGACGGCCAGACGCTCTGATACATTCACAAAGTAGACGAGATCAAAATTTTGGAGATTATATTACGTAACTACGTATATAATCTCCAAAGGTTATGAGGTGATACCAGTACTCCGCCTTATAATAGGAGAAAGAGCCCCATATTTTACCTTCAAGTAGATATCACTCCTAGATGGCGCCACTGACGCTCCTTGCGATGATCATACAAGGTCCCAGGCTCGCCCGTCTCTGGGCTTACAAGATCCTTCCCCGAATGAGAAACATAAAGATCCCCTCGCTTCTGCTCTTCATTCGTTCTCACATCA
This sequence comes from Rhodothermales bacterium, assembly GCA_965215475.1. Taxonomy (GTDB): domain Bacteria; phylum Bacteroidota; class Rhodothermia; order Rhodothermales; family Bin80; genus Bin80. The sequence goes on along the minus strand of OZ244061.1, from coordinate 1,808,232 downwards.
TCAATAGACCAGCAAGAGTCTAAATTTAACCACCGATGCATCGAAAATCTTAAATAGGTATCACGCATAAGAAAAGAAATTTGTGAACCCTAGATTAATCAATTCCACACAATTCGGGGTAGAACCCGAATGGATTTGGATCTACAGCTGACCATGATGACAGTACCCTGTATCAGGTATTTGCACACCGACTCGATCCCCGATACCAGACTGCAAAAACGCAAGTACCCTGTTTCGAAAACTTGTCCAAGCTCCTGGAAAAATCGTCACCAAACACGACCAGGTCATCGTACAATTCAACCGGCGTTCCTACCATCCCGAACTGCGGAGTGCCGGGTATGTTGGTTCCCAAGGTAAAATCCCCTGGATGCAGAATCGAACGCTGATCCTTGAATATCCATGATCTGTAAATTGAATCGTTTTGTCATAAAAAAAAACGTGGTTGAAAATTCAGGGGACGAAACTGATGCGCTTCTCACGATGCCACTCCCCTGGACATGGGTTTCGTTTCGCGTCGATAGGAACGGCCCACAAAACGCTACATATTCGTACACTAATACACTTATTCCCCCCTTATTCATCTCAAATCGCAATTTGAGATGAATAAGGGGGGGTTACTAGACAAGATATTGAGAAATCTCTTGAAAACGCAAGCGAGAGAAGAAGGGATTTGACTTATGCCTCAGATATTCCTGAGAATAAACCCTACTATCAGCACTTTACCGTGGATGATCTTGGTAAGGTATGGGTGCAACTATACACACATTACGGTGAAACAGAAACAGAATGGTTGATCATAGATCAAAACAGTGATGTAGTCAATAATTTCATGCTATCTTCAAACATTCGTTTGTTGTCGGTAGGTAATGGGAGGGCCTATGGTGTGAGGGATGACATAATCCTTATTGCATATAAGATTGATTAAGTGCGATGGAGTGTTGTTCTTAAGTACCGATGCAATTCGTTAAAACTGTTCTATCTGCAGTTCTAATCTTTTGTGGAATCTTGGTGACTATTCTGGTTGTTCGACGCGAGCTATTCCCTGATCAGCTATCTACTCACCCCCCTTCCCGAACGAATACTGCCGGACTCACTGTGGTTATCAGTTTCGAATTTTGATACGGCCGTAGGTTCTGAATCCGCGCCTGTCAGAATGGTTGAATATCTTGACTATGAGTGTCCATTCTGTCGTCAGTTTCATTCAGTACTTGACTCGATTCGAGTTAGATACCCAAAGCAGGTAGCCATAGTTTACAGAAATCTTCCTTTAACCTATCATCCTGAGGCTTACTTGTCAGCAGTGGCTGCAGAGTGTGCTGCCCAACAATCTAAATTGGAAATATATCAAAACCTCCTGTTCCAAAACTTGAAAGCATTATCAGATGGTATTCCCGATAGATTTGTTCTGGCAGAAACTGCTCAAATATCAGATATGCGATCATTCCAAGAATGTGTGATTAATGGTCAAGTGAGGCAAAAGATTGATTCCGACACTGTGCTTGCGGGTAAATTAGGTATACATAGTATTCCGACATTGTTCGTGAACGGCAAGATGTATTCAGGAGTAATGACTTTCCTAGAATTAGATGCCATCGTTAAACGAGAGTTAAGAAAATGAGTAAGCCAACATCTAATGAAAAACCGAATCAACCAGCAAATACACCGAAGGAATCGGGAGTACGCCGAATCCCCGCTAACTTTGGCACACTCCACATAGGGTTGTTCCACTAGACAAGGTGTCAATGATTTCCTGAATAACGGCTTGTGCTTGTTTTGAAATCTTCTCCCCAATCACATATTGCTTCTTAACTAGGGCAAAATCAGGTTTTGCGATAGCTTCCGCAGCGGGTTCAAAGATTGAAGTTCCAAAGGTGGTATTTAGGGACTGAATAAGAGTACAATGCCATTCTATCTTTTCCCAGCAGTCTATGATGAAACGGCATGTGTTTCGTTCCTGGGCTGTATCGCTCAAACTTATTCTTCAGGCTTTCCCTGATAATACGATCAGTGTCTGTCATGAATATATGAATCAGTGCACATGAAATATGGTCTCTGATCAAGATGGAGGCCAACTTACCACAAAGGAGGGTAATGGAAAATTCAGAAGTAAGAATACGATTTCGCGCGCTCGGGATCTTAATCCTCCCCAAGAGACGGAGCATTTAAAAGAGGCTGTCAAGAATATTGTGGGAGAAATCACTTCGATAGGTTCCTATTAATTCACCTGATCATACTTGATTCCAAAGCAAGAAAAAAGATCCCCTTGCAAATAGTAAGCTTTATGCGCGCTACTTCAACATCGCTGCTTTGGTTCTGGGCGGATAACCCAAAGATCGGTCGTATATTAGGGTGCTACTGAAAGGTCATAAACATCATGCGATGGATTGAGCGTCCCATCGAAAATCAAACCAACGTGAAGGTGCTCAGTGAGGCACTGAATTCACTCCCCGAACCACTCACACGTTTTTTGATTCTGAGGGGGATTGATTCGGTAGATGCTGCACGAAATTATTTTCGTGCAACCAAGGAGAATCTTTATGACCCACGCCTTTTGTCAGAGGTAGACTTGGCTGCTGAACGGATCGCTCGCGCGATCGCAGAAAAAGAGAAGGTCTTGGTGTACGGCGACTTTGATGCCGATGGTGTGACTTCGACTGCACTCGTCCTGCAATTCCTAAAGTCCCATGGTATCGCAACGATCTCCTATATACCCCATCGCCAAAAAGAAAATCATGGATTTCATGTAAGCGGAGTGGAATTAGCATGTGCAAAGGAGTGCTCCCTCCTCATCGTAGTAGACTGCGGAACCAACGATGAGGAGACGGCAAGACAGGCAAAGAATGCCGGGGTTGATCTCATTATCTGCGACCACCATGAGAATGAAGACAAACACCCCGAGTGTTATGCTCATGTGAATCCAAATCGTAAAAACTGTACCTATCCGGTCAAGGAGATTTCTGCCTGTGCACTGGCATATAAGATGATTCAGGTCACATTCGAGGTTCTCGGCAAACCCGCTCACCTTGCGGATCAGTACTTTGATCTTGTTGCCATTTCCACGGTATGCGATATTATGCCTTTGACTGCAGAAAATCGTATTCTGGTGCAGGAAGGATTAAATCTTCTCCGCATATCATCGCATCCTGGCCTCAAAGCACTAGTGTCTGTTTCAAAATGCAGTCGGGAACACCTGACTGCTACCGATATTGGGATGCAATTGGGACCCCGACTCAACGCAGCCGGCCGACTAGCACACGCAGATGAGGCGTTGGCCTTGCTGATGGCCGATGCAGAAGACGATGCACAAAAACTTGCAAAGCGGCTCGATGAGCTCAATAAATCCAGAAAAACTCTTGCAGCAAAGCTACGTCCGGTGGCCAGCAAATTTGCCAGGACACAATTAGCGGGTGAACATACCAGTGCTCTGGTGCTCTACCACCCAGAGTGGCATCCCGGAATCCTGGGGTCTGCGGCTTCTCAAATGGTTCGGGAATTTGCTCGGCCAGCTATGATACTGACGGATGTCCCGAATTCGGACGGGAAAGAAATATTTGGCAGTGTACGTACTTGGGGAGATATCCATATCCTGGAAGCACTGGCCAACTGCGAAAAAATTTTAATTCGATTTGGAGGTCATGCAAAAGCAGCTGGACTCACTCTGAAGAGAGAAAATTTGTCTTTCCTCAAAGCACAGTTCAATGCCGAAATCCTCTCTCAGATTGGAGATCAAAGGATCGAAGCCGCCTTGGAATATGATGCCGGATTGACTATGGAGATGATTCCTGGGAAATTTGAGCGTATACTCAATCTATGCCAGCCATTTGGTAAAGAAAATGAGGCACCTCTTTTCTTCATGAAAAATCTACTTCCGACATCGGTTCGTCTCTTGAGTGACGGGAAGCACCTTAAAATGAAGCTGCAATCCACCCACTCATCCACAGTCATGGATGCCATCGGATTTCAGCAGGGCAAGCACTATGCGGTTGCAGAAGAAGCCCGCGTAAATAAAACAGGCTTGGATCTACTGTGCCATGTCGAAAAAAATCAGTGGAAAGGTCGAGTCACCACACAACTACGCATTCAAGCACTCCGCGTACATATTCAATCCCCATGAAAATTCTTATCTCTTTTTTCGTCCTTACTTTATTCATCGACTCTGCCGAGGCGCAACTTTATAGTCCGTCTGAGTTCCTCGGCTATGAATCAGGGGAAGATTTTACGCCGTATCACCGGGTCATGGACTATGTTCGCCATGTTGCAGGAACGGCAGAAAATGTGATCCGCGTTGAGTATGGTCAAACATATGAAGGTCGTGTGCTACAGTATGTGGTCATCTCTTCTACGGACAATCTTTTGAATCTCGAAAAAATTCGTACGGCAAACCTTCAGCGTGCTGGACTTCTGGAAGGAACCAGTACAGAAAATATTCCCGTACTGGTTTGGCTTAGTTACAATGTTCACGGAAATGAATCCGTCGGTACCGAAGCAGCTCTAGAAGTCATTCATACACTGGCTAGTAACACAGATCCTGATGTTTCAGCATGGCTGGAAAATACCGTGGTGATCATTGATCCATGCCTGAATCCGGATGGACGTGACCGTTATGTGCATTTTTATCATCAAACGCGCGGACGACAGTCGAACGTTGTTGAAGAAGCCCGCGAACATGCGGAATCATGGCCTGGTGGACGAACCAACCATTACTACTTTGACCTGAACCGAGATTGGGCATGGGGAACACAAATAGAGACTCGTCAGCGATTGCAGCACTATAATCGGTGGATGCCTCATATCCATGTAGACTTTCATGAACAAAGTGTAAACAGCCCCTACTATTTTGCTCCTGCGGCAATGCCATATCATGAATATATCACGCCATGGCAACGGGAGTTGCAGGATCTGATGGGGGCCAATCACGCTCGATATTTTGACCAAGAGGGATGGCTGTTCTTTACGAGGCAGGTCTTTGACCTGCTCTATCCAGGCTACGGTGACACATGGCCCATGTTCAATGGTGCGATTGGAATGACTTACGAGCAAGCAGGATCGGGACGCGCAGGACTCGGGATCGTTACCGCGGAGGGAGATACTCTGACCCTAGCTGATCGGATTGAGCACCATTACACCACGAGCTTGTCTACGATTGAGGTCGCAGCCAACGAACGGGATCGTATTATTGATCAGTTTACCCAATATTTCCATGATTCCGTCACCGGCTCTATCGGAGCATATGCCGCGTACTTGATCCCTCGAAAAGGACAAGAAGATCAGATCCATACAATCTCAAACCACCTTGATCTCCTTGGAATCATATATGGTTTTGCGGCTTCGGATGGAAAAGAAAACGGATTTGCTTACCATACAGGGGCCCAAATAGAAACGCAGATTGAATCTGGAGACCTTATCGTTCCTGTTGCACAGCCCAAAGGAGTGCTGGCCCGTGTTCTGTTTGAGCCGGAACCGGCGTTAGAAGATTCGCTCACGTATGATATCACCGCCTGGGCTCTTCCCTATGTCTATGGTGTAGAGGCCTATGCACTGGATCAAGAAGTAGTCTGGGACACAACTCCTCCGGTGCCCGTAGCCGAGGCCCATTTGTCTGAACCTGTTGCCTATATCGCCGAGTGGAAAAGTTTTGAAGATGCACGACTGCTCGCAGATTTACTGCAAAGAGGTGTGAAGGTGCGCTATGCAGAGGTCCCCTTCAAGATCAATCAGCAATCCTATGACGAAGGGACACTAATCATGACACGTGGAGGAGCAGGAGAGGCCTTTGATTCCCTCGTCGTTCAGAGTGCACGCCGCGCAAAGCAACAAGTACATGCCGTTACCACAACACGCGTCACCGAAGGTGTTGATTTTGGTTCTGGAGATGTCGTCTTCATACGAGCCCCGCGTGTTGCTATCATTGCGGGTACATCCATCAGTACCTATAGCCTTGGAGAGCTATGGCATTTCTTTGATGAGCAACTCAAATACAATGCCACCCTCATAAATAGTGACGACTTTGCAGATCTACCGCTTCGCCGGTACGATGTGATCATCCTCCCTTCTGGAAGTTATAACCGTATACTGGACGAACGCCGCTTGGAAGAAGTCCGGGATTGGATCCGGGAAGGAGGGCGACTGATCGCCCTCGAAAGGGCAGCAGCCTTCCTTGCGGACAAAGATGGGTTCGGGTTAAAACGTAAAATCGACGATGAAGACGATGCCGATTCACTCGATACAGAAATTCAACCCTATGCGGATCGTGATCGACATGAAATCACTCAGGATATCGCTGGGGCCATCTTCCGTACGGAATTAGACACAACTCATCCTCTGGCATTTGGGTATCCACGAGACTATCTCACATTAAAAGTTAACCCACGCGCATTTTCATGGCTGGAGGATGGATGGAATGTTGGCGTTCTCAAAGAAAATAGCCTGGTTGCAGGGTTTGCAGGGACGCAAGCACTTGAACCGCTAGAACAATCATTGATTCTAGGAATGGAGTCTATTGGAAGAGGCGAAGTGATTTATTTTGCCGATAACCCCATTTTTCGAGGCTTCTACTATCATGGAAGGCTCCTGCTGGCAAATGCCATTTTTCTGGCCGGACAGCGCAGCGTAGCGACATTCTAAAGCGAGATGCACCGTGGGTACATTCTCCTGTACTTGCTTTTGAGCTGTACGTGCGTCCATTATACGTACGGCCAGACGATTCCTCTTAAAGGTATAGTTTGGGACGGACCTCAACCTCCGACCACTCAGGATCTGCTAAAAATCCATGAGGCAGGTGTAGAGGCCGTTCGCTTGCCCATCATCACAGATCACACTCTGTTCTATGTTGCGGATACGCTCGGACTACAATTATTTCAAGACCTCCCCATTCGCTTTCTTCCCGCACCCGCACTTCTGGATACACTCGAATATGCGAAAAATCAGTTAGATCTTGCCCGCCAAAGATATCCCTCGAACCGATCCGCACGTCATTTTGGGATCTCAACCAACAGTGACACTAGCAACCCGCAGGCGTGTGAATATTTCAAAGAACTCGCTGCATGGGCACCTGACCTCATACTGTACTATACGTCCGCATTTATAGCTGATGACCAGTGTTATTCTGATGTTGATTTAGTTCTGTTGGATGGACGCAAAGATCTTGATCCTGTTAGGATGATCAAAGATTGGTCTCGTCCCACCCCGATCGGTTTTTCTAGTGTCGGAAAGAAAGTTGATCCAGACAAGTTTGGCCTGAATCATGCGAATTCACCTCAGTCGCAAGCACGTTTCTTGGAAAATCATCTTCCAAAACTGCTCGAAACCAATGCTGAAGTCATTTTTGTTTACAGATGGAAGGATATCGATGATACCTCATCCCAATGGGGTCTGATGGATGTATCAGGACAGGAGCGACCGGCGCTTGATGTACTGCGAGGAATCTATACCGGTACGCAACAGATCTTTGCTTTTGATTATGGAGATAAACCGATCCAGGCTGCTTCTTGGCCATTAATTCTAAGCTGGATCACTTGCCTGCTCATCGCCCTGCTTTGTCTTTGGTATGGCAGATTTGCCAATTTGATCTGGAAATATACCTTGAATACACCGGTCAACCGGGATACCCTGTATCATAAAAGTATCCTTCCCCCAGATATCTCCTTTATTTATGTTATCGCGCAGGGGATCCTGCTCTCTGCTGTGGTATTGGTCCTTATTGAAGCATTTGGAGACCTTTCCCTGGTGAAGGCAATTGCTTCATTAATGAACCCCTATATTCTCAATCAGATCTCCAACCTGACTTCGAATAATTACCTTCTGGTTCTAGTTGTAGTTTCGATCTACCTGATCACAAACTTGATTTCGTATTCACTCTCTACATTAATTGTACGAAGGGTTCAGGGGATATCGATCGAGCATTTTTTCACGATTAGTGCCATGAACCATACCCCATTAGGCGCAATGCTTCCGATGGTTATGATTGCCTCGGGACTCAACCCAAATCAGCGTGTCATATTAGCGATTATACTTGCTTTCAGTTGGGTCTTTTTGAATACCCTCTGCATCTTTCGTAGTGTTCGAAGTTTTGCAACCCTGACCCGCCGCGATTTGGGAAGTATCGGGGTGCTCAGCCTGATTGCATTCCCACTACTTCTGGGAATAGGATTCATCCTATTCCTGTTCCTCCCCTCTACAAAGGAATACTTAGTTTTTTGGTGGAATCTGACCTTCAGAGCATAGCAGAATCCGTCAATTCCGCCCAAACCCGATCTGCAAAGTCATAGAATGGTTGCTTCACGTGAGACCATCCAAAATGTAAAACAAATGGAGTAACTTTCATTTGGTCACGTCTTCGAAGCAGCGTGGTGACTATTCGAATACAAAGCTGGCGAACCTGAAGGTTTTTGATTCCTCGGAGTTCATAAATAAAGCGATCTGTATAATAGTCACAGGTAACTTCTTCAAATTTCTCAGTATGCTCTGTCATGCCAATAATGTAATCTAACTGGGGGCTGTTTGCCCCCTGATACCAATGATATATGGGGAGATCCATGCTACTCATGGCCATGGCAAGACTCCATTCACAGGACTCTTCCGTGCGCCCTTCAAGGAGTCTCGTCCTAAAATGCATTTCCGAAGCACGCGAATAAAAATCAGATGCTAATTCACAGACGGATCTGGTAATTTCGGTATCGGCCGCATACATCATGCCTGCTTGTATACGGGGCAAATATGTCAATCCGAAGCGGGTCAGGGTGCGATAGCGACGGTCCCGCAAAAATTCCAAGATGACTCCGGCATTCTTGGGGCCGCCAAAATAGAAATCAGCTCTTTCAAGCCCGGTCGCCGTAAAGGGATAGATTGAAAGTTGCGTCCAGAGAGGATCGGGGTTCCGGCACCAGACCATATCGCTATCCACATATAGGCTTCGTTCCCATGGCTTGAATTCGTGAAGACGATGCTTGAATCCGTTGATTGAACAACTTCTATCTGGAAGCTTATCTACGCGGGTAAAGAGGTCTGTGAGGTTCTTACGACGAAGAATCTCAGTATGAGCATCTGTGCAATAGAGAGCGATGGGACGCACGCGATCATAGCGGCGAAGTGTGGTAACCGAAGCAACGGCATGCCGCAAATACGCCTCTTCCCCATAGGTGTTTAGAACGTATCCTTCTGTTATCACAAAAACGAATGCTTATACCTACAAATAAGATACGTCTAATTCTTAAATCAATTGGCTATGCGGCGTGTGTCATTTTTATTGACACACGCCGATCACGCAAGCGTAATCGCTATGGCTAAGGGTTGATGATGAATGAAGTTCATCCTGCTGAAAAATGAGATGCTCGTAATATGAGAGGTCAAGAAGGCGTATCTTTTTTGGGAACAATAAAAAAATCAAGATGTTCTGGGTATCCAGGGTAGTTTCTCTGCGAAAGCTTCTTATTGTCAAGGAACATGCAAAAAAACAGAGTAATTGTATTTTCACCTAATATTCTCATTTCATGTGGCTAATCGGTTTATCCATCTTCTTTGGCCTGACGGGAGGCCACCCATCGCTCTTTGGTCTTGAAAGGAGTGGTGAATCTGTGGAGACGGGTATTCATCGTTGGGAACTAGATCCTTCTTTTCTTACACATGAGAGTGTCTCACGGGTGCATGTGATCGTTCCAACAAAATCCCCCCTGTATATTATACGAGATGCTGATTTAAGTTCATTGTTTGGGTCTTCAATGCGGTGAAGATGTGTCCATTGGTTGAGAGGTTTTGAATTTCAACTGGACCCATCGGAGCGTTTCGGATACTCCATACGTTGAACCGGTTTGCATCATTCAAACGTGGGTCTCTCCCTGGGAGCCACCTGACGCCCCCTGCGTCTTGAACGCTTGGGGGGGAACTGTGCCCCAGGGAGAACCATGATCTACATCCAGTAGAGAGTGTGTGCCGTTGAGCACCGATACAGGGGCAGATGAACGTCATGGCGACCCACAAAACTTACCCCTAAAGATACGGAAACCATGACAGAAAAAAATCGCTACACGAGGTTCGCCGGAGTGGATTGGGGCTCGGAATCTCATCAGGTCTGTATTCTGGACCGAGAGGGCCAGGTCCTCGGAGAGAAGGCATTCTCCCACTCCGGAGAAGGATTCCATCAAATGATGGACTGGATGAGGGACACCGCAGGCTGCGATCTGACCGAGATTGCTACCAGTATAGAAGTTCCACATGGTCCGGTGGTGGAGAGTTTGATGGAGCGCGGCATTCCGGTATTTTCCATCCATCCGAAGCAACTGGATCGATTCCGGGATCGGTTTTCGCCGGCCGGAGCCAAAGATGATCGTCGGGATGCGCGGGTACTTGCCGATGCCCTTCGCACGGATCCTGACCGTCTGCGTGCGCTGGATCCAGAGCATTCGGACATCATTCCGTTGCGAGAGTGGTCCAGGATGGATGCGGAGTTCACCGCCCAGCGGACCCGCCTCATGCATCAACTTCGAGCACAGCTCTGGCGCTACTTCCCGCAATTCCTTCGCCTCAAATTCCGTCTCGATTCTCCCGTACTGATGGCTCTGTGGACCCTCATTCCGACCCCCGCACGCGCTCGGAGAGTTCGACTCCGTTCGGTAAAAAACGTGCTCAAAGAACATCGGATCCAGGCCGAGGAAGTCCTGCAATCCTTGCCCCTCACGGTTGCCGACGGGGTGGAGCAAGCCGCGACCCAGCATATCCGACTCGTTCTGCAACAACTGGAACGACTTGGGAAGCAGATCCAGGAGGTCAAACAGAACATCGAATCCATTCTGGATTCGCTCCATCAAAATCCATCCTCTCAGCAGATCTGCGAACCTGAAAACGCATCGTCTGGGCAAGCCCCCTCGTCCAGATCTGCGCCACCGGATGTAGAGATCCTGTTATCGATCCCGGGAATCGGAAGCTCGGTCGCAGCCACCCTTCTCTCGGAAGCGCGATCCAAGCACGGGATTACCAGGCCCTGAGATGCTTGTGTGGCACCGCTCCGGTCACCAAGCGATCGGGAAAAAGCCACAGGGTCGTGCAACGAAAAGCCCATCATGCACGGTTGGCAAATTCCGTCTATCACTGGAGTAGAGTCTCCACCCAGCGTGACCCCATCCGTAAAGCCAAGTACAAAGCCCTGAGGGACCGAGGACATAAACATGGACGATCGCTCCGATCGGTGGGAGACCGGCTACTTGCCGTCGCCTGCGCAATGCTCCGAGACCAAACCCTCTATGATCCCAACCGTCAAACCATGGCGTCCCGTACCTCGTAAACTCTGCCTCTCCAACCTTTCTTGGATGCAAAGCAGGATCGTGACGAAACGGAAACTTCCAGGGCAAAAGAGGAGCCTACGTCTAATTCGGATCCACTCGCTCGCGTCCTTTGGCGTAGTCGGATACGATGGAATCAGAGTGCTCGGGACCGAGGAGTTTATACCAGCCCACGCCAAAAATCGCTTCCATGGAAGAACACACAAAAAATATTTTAAAATTTATTGGTTTTTATTTGCATAAATGGTAGAGAGTCCCCCCCATTTTTCTTCACATAGGAGTACGGATGCGCTCCTTCGCGTATTTTCGGGATCCGGTGTAGCGCGTTATCGTGAGGATGGAATTGCTTTTAGTGGGCACACAAGGAATAAAGTCCCTTCTTCAAGAACGACTCCATTTCCTGATCTCCACTCTGGTCGGGCGCGCATCCATGAAAAGACGCCCGATAAGATAGATCGGCGCGCGCCCGGCAAACCCACGGGCGTGACCGTTGAACCCCATAATACCGGGGCCGATGCGCGCAGGACCCTTTCCATTTCCTGGACGGCCAACCCGAATGGGAATAAAGCCATCACAAACCATGAGATTCAGTGGTCGCCGGATGGAACTGCTGGCAGCTGGAATCCTTTACGCACGGTTGCAGGCGGACTAACGGAAACTCTGTTCACTGGACTCTCGCCGGGCACCACGCGCCATATCCGGATCCGAAGTCAGGATTCCGATGGTTGGGGGCCCTGGTCCGATGTCGTCTCTGGGACGACCAATGCGGTGAGCAGACCGGGTCCAATTCCATCACGTACAGCGATGGTTACGGGGCCTTCTACCATTGATCTTTCGTGGACCGCCCCGGATGATGGCGGTTCGGCAATCAAGAAATATGTCATTGTCGTCGGAAAGGCGGGCGGTACTAAACCACTTATTACGATAGATGATATTGACCCTACGACGCGGAGCTATACGGTCACTGGGCTACTGGCATCCACGAAATATACCATTAGTGTACAACCCAGTAATGCCATTGGTAGTGATGGTTCGTTTAAATTGGTTCAACCCACCACCTCCGCTGCGACCAGACCCGGTCCACCTGCGACACTTAATGCGCAGGTTACGGGGCCGTCCACCATTACTGTTACATGGCTCCCCCCAGAGGAAACGGGTGGCTCGCCGATCACGGGATACAGGGTACGCGTTTTTGTTGGCGAGGACTTTAGCACTGAAACTTTCGTTGATGTTGAACCAACAGTTAGAAGCTATACGGTCACTGGGCTACTGGCATCTACGAAATATACCATTAGTGTACAACCAAAAAATAGAATTGGTAGTAATGGTTCGTTTAAATTGGTTCAACCCACCACCGCGGCCCCCACGCGCCCCGGTCGCCCCACGGGACTCAATGCCACGGCCGTCGGGCGAGACAAAATCAAACTGAGCTGGACGGCCCCCACCGATAACGGGGGCAAACCGATTACCGGCTACCGGATTGATTTCCAACCCGACCGAGGCTGGCCAACTCTCGTGGACAACACCGGCACCACCGCCACCGAATATACCCATACCGGACTTGCTCCCTCCACGACGCATACGTACTTGGTCCGGGCCCGTAATGGCAGCGGGCCGGGGGGTGTAGGTGGATTTTCGAATCAGGCCACCGCCACGACCAAGGCCGCCACGCGCCCCAGTGCCCCCAGGGGTCTGACCGCCACGCCTTCGGATCGCTCCACGATCATCCTAAACTGGATGCCCCCTGCAGATGACGGCGGCTCACCCATTACATTTTATCGCGTTGACGTGTCAACGGATCAAGGAAGTAGTTGGGGCGCCTTGACCGACGTCCGGGGAGCCACCACCTATTCGCATACGGGGCTTTCGGCGGGGACGCGGCGCGATTACCGGGTGGTGGCGGCCAATAGTTCGGGGCGGGGCTTTAGTGATCTTTCGAATGTCGCCACCGCCACCACCGCGGCCGCCACGCGCCCCGGTGCCCCTACGAATGTCGCGGCTGTAGCCGAAGGGCAAACGGTGATCAATCTGAGTTGGGAGGCCCCGGCCGACAATGGGGGCGCAGCCATTACCGGCTACCAAATCTTTATCTCTGAAACTGGCAGCCCCCCTTGGGCTCTTCCTTTTCAGAACTACAAGAGCACCTCCTATAAACATACCGGGCTCAGTGCAGGCGCGGCGCGATACTACCAGGTACGTGCTAGAAACTCGGTGGGTTTGGGTCCCTTCTCCAAGACCGTCAATGCGACCACGGCGGCGGCACCGAGCCTCAGCGCGCCCGCGGCGCCCACGGGCTTGAGGGCCGAGGCTGAAGGCCCGGAAACGATCAGCCTATCCTGGAACGCACCTACCAATACCGGCGGCGCAGCCATTACGGGCTACCAGATTGAAGTCTCGCCCACGGGAGCAGTGAACACATGGACCGATTTGGTGGCCAATACCGGGTCCACCACGACCGGCTATGTCCATAGGGGCTTGGACGCGGGCACCACGCGGCATTACCGGGCGCGTGCGCTCAATTCGGTGGGGGCGGCGTCCAATGTGGTGAGTGCGACCACCACTGCCCTCACGGCCACGGCCCCGGGTGCCCCGACGGGATTGACGGCCACGGCCTCGGGGCAAACGACGATCAATCTGTCCTGGACGGCGCCATCCAATACGGGGGGCGCCGCGATCACGGGCTACCGAGTGGAAGTCTCGCCCAATGGCACGGATAACTGGACGGATCTGGTGGCGAACAGCACCACCACCTATGCCCATACCGGGCTGAGTGCAGGCGTGACGCGGCACTACCGGGTGCGTGCGATCAATGCGGTGGGTACGGGAGCGGCGTCCAATGTGGCCACGGCGACCACCACTGCCCTCACGGCCCCGGGTGCCCCGACGGGCTTGACGGCCACGGCTGCAGGGCGAACCATCATCAATTTATCGTGGACGGCGCCGACAGAGAGCGGGGGTGCGGCGATCACGGGCTACCGGGTGGAAGTCTCTCCCACAGGAACGGGGGACACATGGGCCGATTTGGTGGCCAATAGTACCACGACCACGTATGCGCATACGGGACTCAGTGCCAATACGACGCGGTACTACCGGGTGCGTGCGCTCAACGCGGTCGGGGCCAGTGATGCCTCCAATACCGCCAATGCCACCACGGATGGGATTACCGCCCCAAGTGCCCCCACAGGGCTCACGGCCACGACCTATTCGCATACCGGCCTCCCCCCGGAAACCACGCGGCAGTACCGGGTGCGTGCGATCAATGCGGTGGGCACGGGGGCGGCGTCGAATGTGGTGCGTGCGACCACGGAGGCGGCCACGGTGCTCTCGTTGGCAGGCGCAATCTCTTCGCAGCGCTACCCGGTGGACCTTGCCATCGCAGCGCTGCTCCTTCCGACCGCCATCGGAGGAACTCCGCCCTATATGTATGCGCTCTCTCCCGAAACGCTTCCGGAGGGACTGTCGTTGGAGGACGGCACGCTTGGGGGCACGCCCACCGCGGTGACGGCGTCACAGGGATTTACCTGGACGGTGACCGATGCCCTGGGGGCGGAGAGTACGATCGAATTTACGCTGGAGATCTACGAGATCACGTTTGTCACCACGGTCATGAATCAGTCCTATGATCGCGGACAAGGGATTGATCCACTGATCTTGCCGGAGGTGACCGGGGGCACCGATCCGGTTCAGTATACGCTCAATCTGTTGTCGCTTCCGAGTGGGCTGAGGTTTGATGCGTCCACGCGCACGATCGCGGGCACGCCCGTGCAGATCACGTCTCCGGTGGAGCTGACCTACAGGGCAACGGATGCCAAGGGGGCCCAAGCCAGCTTAACCTTTACCCTGGAAGTGGTCTCGCCGGTGGCGACCGAAGAGCAGAAGGAGCCTCCCCAGGAGCTGATCGTGCATGCCAACTATCCCAACCCCTTCCATACATCTACGAATCTGCTCTTTGATCTGCCGTGGCCGGCCGAAATCAAACTGGACGTCCTGGATCTGACGGGCAGGCGGGTGTATACCCATCCAATGGTGCGCATGGCGGCGGGCAGAGAGCAGGTGATCACATTGGAGCAGGTTGCCCTCCCGGCCGGCGTCTATCTCTATCGCATGGTAGCCACCTCCATGGAACACGGCGCATCCGCCGTCAAGGTCGGACACTTGATGAGAATGAGGTGACCAGAAGGGCGGGCCGAGACACGGATCGCTTGCCGGAGATGATGTAGGAAGCAGGAGAAGGGGATGCTCGCTTTGCATGGACCCGCAAGTGCTTCCCAAAACGCGTCAATAGACCGAGATTGATCCATAATATTCGCAGTAGTACCAATACTATCATCTTGTTCGAGTGGAAACTGTTGAGAATTCCTTAAATTTGTTGCGTCCTTATGATCAAGTTTGAAGAGTCAAAAATGAAGGAGATCTTGCAAAGGTCATGGTTTGGAGTAGAATATTGTTCTGAGAGTATCTGTAGATATCTTTTACAGATTGGAATAGATCTCCATAGGGGCATCTCTTGATTACAATGAGCAATTGGGTTGATTCTGTGCAGGCGGGGAGAACAGGAGCTATTATTGTCGTCTCGTTGGGAATATTTGGTTGTCGGGCTTCGGAAGACCTTATGCCCGAGAAAAGATTCATTCAATTTACCGAGGTAACGGATGAAGCAGGTCTCGGCATGTTTCGGCATGATAATGGAGAAGATGGCAAAAAATATTATGCAGAGCAGATGGGATCGGGTGCAGGATTTATTGACTATGATGGAGATGGTTGGCTGGATATATTACTGGCAGGGGGGGGATACTGGGATCGGGCCCCACATCCCTGGTATAAGCCTCTATGGATGTATCGTAATATGGGAGATGGTACATTTACAGAAGTAACTGAGCAAGTAGGCTTGAGAGATCTTGATGCATTTACCCTAGGATTGGCGGCGGCAGATTATGATAATGACGGGGATCCAGATATTCTGGTGACGAATCTAAATGAAAATGTGCTCTTGGAAAATATAGGAGGGGTATTTGAGCGCAGAGGCGTTGATTCAGGGCTCAGTTCCGAGGATGAATGGAGCAGTTCGGCCCTATGGATTGATGGGAATCGGGATGGTTGGTTAGATGTGTACGTGGGGAATTATGCGGAATGGGCCCCGGAAACCGACAAATTTTGTCCCGAAGGAGCAGCTGAGAAGCTCTATTGTATTCCTGCGGACTATGAGGGACAAGCCAGCCGTTATTACGAAGCTAGCGGGAATGGATCATTCGTGGACCGTACCCACGAAGCGGGTACGCATCACGCACTCGGTAAAGCACTTGGGACGGCTGAATGGGATTTTAATCAAGACGGATGGCCGGATTTTGTGGTCGCAAATGATGGAGAAGGAGATCTGCTGTTTTTGAATAATAAAGATGGCACATTTTCTGAGCGTGGTGTCCAGAGCGGAATTGCATTCAGCGAGCATGGGGAAGCGCGTGCAGGTATGGGGATCGATATTGGTGTAGTAGATCAGACCGGGCACCCCTCAGTTTTTGTAGGCAATTTTTCTATGGAGATGATTGGGGTCTATCGCTATTTAGGGAACGGTTTGTTTTCTGATCGTGCTGCAAGATCCCAGATAGGTCAACCCAGCCTAATCACGCTCACGTTTGGACTCATGCTCGTAGATGTAGATCTGGACACCGATCTGGATCTGTTTGTTGCCAATGGACATGTCTATCCTGACCGATTGGTTGGACAGGATAAAATTACCTATGAGCAGCGGGCACAGTTGTTCGAGAATAATGGAACGGGCTTGTTTGAGGAAGTTCACGCGTCAACGACTCCGCCACTTGAGTTGGAAATGGTGGCCCGCGGTGCGGCGTATGGGGACTATGATCGAGATGGGGATCTGGATTTTCTGATTGTAGAAAACAATGGTCCGGCACATTTATGGCGCAGCGATGTGAGTGGTCGAAATTGGCTCCGTGTGACCGTTACAGGTACCAATGGAAACCGTGATGCGTTTGGGACACATATCTGGGTACATGCAGGTCATCAGGTTCAAGAGCGCCGAATTCGATCGGGGGGTAGTTACCTGTCTCAAAATGAAATCGTTGCGGCATTCGGGATGCTAGATATTGAGGTTGTGGATAGCATGATTGTGAGTTGGCCTGACGGGCAGAGGCAGGTCCTGTATGATCTTCCTGTGAACATAGAAGCTCATATTACTCAGGGGCAGCAGGGGTGGAACACTCGTCCAATCCTTGGCAGAATCAATTAACGGATGCGGAGTGTGATTGTAGCATGCCTAGGAGTTATTTTGATTGCGGGATGTGCAGAGGAAACAGCCAGGGATCCAGATGCAACAAGCATGTTGTTTACGGATGTGACCGAGGGAATGGGACTCGGAGGAGTGGTACACAATCACGGCGGGTTGGGCAATTCCTGGGCACCAGAAATTGTCGGTGCAGGAGGGGCATTTTTTGATTATGACCAAGATGGCTGGCAGGATATTCTTGTCGTGACAGGAGGGGCGTTTGCAGGAGAACCTTCACTTGGCGCACATCCGGCTCTACGACTATTTCGTAATCTTGATGGACAGCAACTTGATGAAGTGACTCAGTCAGCAGGATTGGCCTTGCTTCGCGCATATAGTTTAGGAATAGCCATTGGAGATTATGATAACGACGGGGATCAGGACATCTATGTGACTACCTTGGAAGAGGATCTGCTACTACGTAATACAGATGGAATATTTGAAGAAATTGGACAGATAGCAAAGGTTGGCTTGGTCAGTGAGTGGAGTACAAGTGCGATGTTCTTTGATGCAAACAGGGATGGGTTTTTGGATCTCTATGTTGGAACATATGTTCATTGGACGCCGGAAGATGATATTTACTGCAGTTTCGGTGGCACAAAGGTATACTGCACACCTGAGTTGTATGAAGGGATTTCTAGTCGGTATTATCAGAATAACCAAGATGGCACCTTTACAGATCTTACGGAGCAGGCAGGGTTTTTATCGGGAGTCACTCCAGAACGAGACAAAACGTTAGGAGTTGCAGAACTTGATGCAAATCAAGATGGATGGCCCGATGTATTTGTTGCGAACGATACAGAACGGGACATGCTCTTTATGAGCCAAGGTAATGGTTTGTTCGTAGAAAAAGGGGTTTCCAGTGGAATTGCCTATGATCAGCATGGGAAGCCACGCGCCGGAATGGGAGTTGACATAGGGGTAGTGGATGACTCGGGAGAGCCCTCAATCTTTGTAGGCAATTTTTCAGATGAGATGGTAGGTGTTTATCAGCATATCGGCAATGGTATATTCACGGATCGTGCATCTGTATCGAGGATAGGAGGACCTAGTCTGAAGACACTCACGTTTGGGCTTGTACTTTTTGATGTTGATTTGGACACAGATCTGGACGTTCTGATTGCTAATGGTCATGTACAGACACACATTGCCCAGATTGTTGATGGAGTGACCTTTCGGCAACGTCCCCAGTTATTTTTGAATAATGGAGCAGGCACGTTTATAGAGAGGCAGGCAAGTGGGCCATTAGCGGGGGGCTTTGTGGGTCGGGGATTGGCGACAGGAGACTATGATCGCGATGGAGATTTGGATGTTCTTCTAGTTGAAAATAATGGCCCCGCACATCTATGGAGGAATGAGTCTCAGGGAGGAACTTGGCTCCGAGTTGAACTCATAGGTATCATGAGCAATCGCAATGCCTACGGTGCAGAGATCCGGATATGGAGTCGTGGACACATGCAGGTAAGGCGAATTCGTTCAGGTTCCAGTTATTTGTCCCACTCTGAGTCAACCGCTTTTTTTGGACTCCAAGATATGCCGGACAGTTTATTCGTTCGTTGGCCAAGTGGTTTGGAGACCTGGGTGTATGAATTACCGATCAATACTACGATAACCTTTTTAGAAGATGAACTGTAAGGGAGTGATCCAAATTAGGGGAATCCTTCTGCTTTTCATTGTCGGAGCATGCAATCAATCCGGTTCTGACCCGCAGGTATCAGAGAAGGTCGCACAGGTTCCTAAGATTTTATTTACCGACGTGACGGCATCTGCTGGTTTGGATACCTTCCTTCATGAAACGGGAGCGTTTGGACAAAAATGGTTTCCAGAAACTATGGGGGCAGGTGGTGGATTTCTGGATTACGATGGAGATGGGGTCTTGGATATTTTGCTCATCTCAGGTAGTGTATTTCCATCGGAGCAGGCAATAACCCAACCTTCCATCCGTCTGTATCGTGGTAGCGAAAGTGGTCAATTTAGGGAAGTAACCCAGGAAGCGGGCCTGCAGGCTATTCATAGTTATGCATTTGGTACAAATGTTGCAGATTATGATAATGATGGCGATCCTGATGTATTTGTGACCGCGCTATATGAGAATCTTCTACTTCGTAATGAAGGAGGATTTTTTCGTGAAGTCAGTCAGGAAGTAGGGCT
Source organism: Rhodothermales bacterium (assembly GCA_965215475.1). Taxonomy (GTDB): domain Bacteria; phylum Bacteroidota; class Rhodothermia; order Rhodothermales; family Bin80; genus Bin80. The sequence goes on along the minus strand of OZ244061.1, from coordinate 1,788,525 downwards.
GGGGGAGTACCGTGAGTGGAGCAGTGCCAGTGTATTCATGGATGCAGATCGAGATGGATTTCTGGATTTATATGTCGGAAATTATGTTCACTGGAGTCCAGAAGAAGATATTTACTGTACGCGGGTAGGGGACAAGAAATCGTATTGTACTCCAGAACAGTATGAGGGAATTCCAGGACGTTTTTACTGGAATCAAGGAGACGGCACGTTTGAAGAGAAGTCAGATGATTTTGTCGGTTTGCCTGGAAAAACACTTTCAGCTGCGAGCATGGATTACAACCGGGATGGGTGGCCTGATCTGATCGTTGCTAATGATACTCAGCGGGATCTTCTTTTCGAAAATCAGGGAGATGGGACATTTGTTGAGAAAGGCGTAGTCAGTGGCATTGCATTCGATGAAAATGGGCGTGCACGTGCAGGAATGGGAATTGATATTGGAGTAGTGGACCATATGGGTGGAGAGACGGTCTTCATAGGACATTTTTCAGGTGAGATGGTGGGAGTGTATCGACACATGGGGAACGGAATTTTTGCCGAACGAGCGGCGGTGTCCCAGATTGGGCGGCCCAGCTTGCGTACACTGACCTTCGGACTGTTGCTGGCTGATTTTGATCTGGATGGCGATATGGATCTGGTCACGGCTAATGGCCATATTACCGAAGATATTGGAGAGGTAGAGGAAGGAGTTACCTTTAGGCAGCGAACACAGCTGTATGTCAATGAAGGAAATGGACGATTCTCCGAGGCAGAACCGACGGGTATCCTTTCAGAATTCATGGTAGCCAGAGGGGCAGCATGGGCAGATTACGATCAAGATGGTGACCCAGATCTGCTCATTACGGAGAATGGAGGACCTGCACATCTCTGGCGCAATGATACAGTCTATGGGAATTCAATCACCGTAAAGTTATTCGGCTATGAGAGTAATCGTGATGCAATTGGAAGTTTGGTTCGGATCAAGGTAAATGGAGAGTGGCAGGAGCGCTATGTTCGGTCGGGAGCAAGTTATCTATCTCAGAGTCAGCGGTGGCCGCTATTTGGTTTAGGTTCGGCGGAGTCTGTAGATTCATTGATGGTGCAGTGGCCAAATGGGGGGATGTTGAGTCGTACGATGATTCCCGCTGGAACGATCACATTGATGGAAGAATCGTAGGTCATATATTATCCTCGAAACGAAAGAACTAATATAGCCGAGTGTGTGTCTAACGACAAAACTTTTTACGGTTGGCGGCAGATGGAAGGGAACTTGTCTATTCAGGGGAATTATATACGTGAGTACCCATCTATCAGGCGGCTACCTTTTGCGTATCCATTTCACGGCTCATAGGAGTCTCCAACGAGAACGCTCCTCCACGTGCAGATGCCCCAATCCCGGAGGCCTGTAATCCATTCGCAGATGCGTTGATATCTGATGGCCACATGCCATACACTTAAACTTGCTTTGCGTCTTGCGATTGACTTTATCCACATGTCCACACTGGTTACAGCGTTGACTGGTATACTTCGGATCAACAGGGACAACCCTACCAAACTTGTAATCGCAATACGTATTGAATCGTCTCCATCCAGAGTTGAGAATGACGCGGTTTAACCCTGCTTTTGCCTTCACATTGGTTCCAGGGTTCTCAACCGTGTCCTTAGCAGACTTGGACATGTTCTTGATCTTCAAGTCTTCACGCTTCAACGGATACGCCTTATTGGACAACCTACGGCTATGTTGATGTGCCGCATTCTTCCTCGCGTTGCGCTACTGACGTTTCAATTCAGAAATCTTCTTCTGCGTATCCTTATAGCGACCCGGTCCTTTCTGCTGTCGGGCTAACTTACGTTGATACCTACGGATCTTGATCTCTTTATCCGTCAAATCAGGAATCGGTAGCATGCCTTGTTCCCCATCCGTAGAAGAATACGAGATGTTATAGGTGTTCAAGTCAATGCCAATCTCTTTGCCATCGTCCACCTTCTCTGGTAGATTCGTGACTTTGTACATTACGCTCATCTTCCAGTACCGTCCGTCTTTCTTCACGGTGACTTCAATCGGCTCCCCGTCTGGATAAGGATTCCCTCCTTTCCTACGAAACTTCATCCAGCCAACCTTCTGGATACGGACATCATTCCCTCGGATCTTAAACGTTCCTTTTGGAGCCGTAAATGAATTGTGTTGAAACCGATTATGGAACGTAGGATGGTCACGTAATCCCTTGAAGAAAGCCTGTCACGCCTCTGCCTGATGCTTTAAGGTGTTTCGTACAATGTTGGACGAATACCGATTCAACCAAGAAATGGTTGGGCGAAAAGAAGCGAATCTTCTACTTAATGACGGCCAGGTCAATCCTGGATTATCCTTATGTTCGTCTTTATAGTCCTTGTTGGTTTGGTCAAGAAACGTATTCCATACAAACCTACATGCTCCGCAAAGCCCTGACAAGAGATGGGCGTTCCACTGCGTGCCCGGCAATAGGCGATACTCTATTCCACGATAGGAACCGTTTGAATCCGAAGGGTTAGAAGCCTTTTGAACAGGCATGATATCAAGCACAAGTTGATGTTATGGTAAGCAATAGGGTAGACGGCATATCTATCCTATTGTGTCTGTTATCTCTCCAAAATAGAATGGTTCCATTCTTTGGGTACTCACGTGTATAATTCCCCTATTCAGCCTGGGCATGAATTACCCGGGCGGGGGTCGGGCGAGATCCGGGTGGAATACGAGGAGCGAAAAGCGCAGGGACTCCCCCCGCTCCAGCGCGGACGAGACCGGGCGCATAGCGAGGTGGTCGCACGACGGAAAAAGAAGAAGATGCCGGAGGATACAGACACAATCAGCCGAGCACCCAACTCGACTGATTGCTTGTCATAATATCACCTAGACTGATACCATGCCTATAAAGGATTCAAACAAGAACGAGCAAGGTAGTTCCTACCGGGGCGTGGAATATCGTCTATGTCCAGGGACACAGGGTAAGGCAAAGAAACTCGCGGGGGCGTGCCGGTTTGCGTGGAATGCCATTCTTGCCGAGTGTCAGAAAGAATACGATGCGGTTCGAGATACAGATCAGCCAAAGCCTTCGGTCTCGTTTTTTTCTCTGGGGAAGCGGTTTACCAAATTGCGTCAATCCACAGAATGGCTAGACCAGTATTCCTGTGCGATTGTCCGATATACGTTGAAATATCAGGCAGATGCGTGGAATGGATTCTTCAAGGGGCAGCGAGGTCATCCCCGATTTCATTCAAGGAGCGCGCACACGGATTCCTTTACCGCGACTCAGGAAGCGTTCAAAATTGAAGGCGATAATGTACACATCCAAAAGATTGGTTGGATGAAGTTCCGGCGCAAGGGAGGCAATCCATACCTTGACCGTGAACCGATTGCGATCATGGTCAAGAAGGTAGGGCGGTATTGGAGTATGAGCGTCATGTACAAGATTCCAACACCGGAGAAAATTCTGAACGGGATTACCGTCGGCGTAGATCTGAATACCTACAACGTGGCTTGGACCGATACAACAAATGAACAGGGAATGCTTCCGATTGAGAAGCCGAACAAAAAGGAGATCCGAATCAAGCGGTATCAGCGGAAGCTGGCCCAACAGCACAAAGACTCGAAGCGATCGAAGGTAACCAGTCGCAAGATCGCGAAGTGGAAACGGAAGCATTCACGAAAGAATCGGGATCATCACAATAGCAGGGTTTTGGCAAATCGGGCGGAGGTCCTGGTGCGTGAAGATCTGAAGCTCAGGAATATGACAAGGTCGGCAAAAGGGACCGTCGAACCCTCGGGCAAGAATATGAAGGCAAAGGCAGGACTGAACCGGGTAATGCGGAATGCGTCCCATGGCCGGTTCCATACCTACTGCGAGTACAAATTCAGTAAGGTCATCACGGTGGATCCAAAGTACACGAGTCAGCGATGTTCAAAGTGCGGACGCGTAGCAAAGGAGAATCGGTTGACGCAAAGCAAGTTCAAGTGTGTAGCCTGTGGCTATGCGGATCTGAACGCATCTGCAAACATCTTGGCCTCCGGGATTGGGGCTACTGGACGTGGAGGAGCGTTTCGGTCAGGAACTCCTAAGAGCCGTCAAATGGATCGATCAGTAGCTAAATGATTGGGTACTCATGGATATAATTCCCAGTCTATGGAGACTCCATCCGTTTAAGGTTGAGCTGGTGGAGCGTCTTTGGCCTCCTTGGTCGCTGGCAGATACTTGGATTCTGCGCAGACCCAATATGTTTTCGCATGAGCGGTTTTTCCATGCCTGCTTGCAGGAGGCGGTTGGACAGGGAGATCGGGATGCCATGTTTTATCTTGGCATGTGTTATGAGTTGGGGATGGGATGTGACAAGAGCGTTGCCGCTTCCGCGGTATGGTATAAAGCGGCGGCCGAGAACGGGGTGCCCGGTGCAGAGCTCGGAGTGCGGAGAGTGGAGCGAAGAGGTCCCACGACGGATCAAAAACCGAAAGGGGCGTTTGATCTGTATGCGCTCCGGTAGGTGGGCGAAATTTCACCGGAACGCGTGCTTTCACATTCTGTCCTGATTTGCCGTATCTTTATTTCATGTAATCAATCAGAAACATCATGGGTTCTGTTGTCATTCCCGATCGTGGTCCAACGCCATATTTTCATGGGCGTACGGAGATCATTGATACGTTTAATCGATACATAAACCATTATAAGAGTAAACAGAAGGGGGGAACTACCTTTTTGATTCAGGGCGCACCCGGGGCGGGAAAGACGGCTCTACTGGATGTGCTGTCTGCAGAGGCACGGCCCCAAAACTGGAAAGTCGTAAGCATCAAGGTGAAAGATTTGCATGATCCTATCTCCATGGCACAATCTCTTGGAGAGTCCTATGTCATGGATAAACAGTATACAGCGAACGTGGGTATTCATGGATTCGGCGGAGGGTACAGCAGAGATGTGGCAGGATATTCCAGTGTGGATGGGTTACTGAAAGAGGAGACTCCCGAGGAAGGATTGATTTTAGTGCTGGATGAAGCCCAATATCTGATCAATCTAAACGAGACCCCCTCAGAAAAACATGTAGCAAGGGATACCTTAAAAATAATTCACAATGGTGAGCTGGGAAAACCCGCCATGCTACTGACGGCGGGGCTTAGTACCTCCGAGTCGGCTCTTAGATCGCTGGGCATATCACGATTTGTCAGAGATTGTGCCGTAGGTTTGGGTGCATTGGGGACAGAGTCGGAACGGGCGGTGATTCGAGACTGGTTGGTCAAGGAAGGGGGAGCCAAAGGGGACCCTACTCTGTGGATCGATACGATCGCGAAGAAATGTCATGGGTGGCCCCAACATATTTTATCGTACATGGATCCCGCCGTTGCGTACCTTGAGGCCCATGACCATCGTATGACGGATGAGGGATTACGGATTGTACTTGAAAAGGGACATGATTTCCGGGTGGACTACTATGAGACCCGTGCCAGGGAGTTCAGTTTACAACAGAGGCGGGTCATCGGCTCATTTATCGCGAAGTACCAACCGGATGAGTACTTTGAGAAAGAAGATTTGATGGCGATTCTTGATGCCAAGTACGGGCAGGAACCTGCAAGCAAGTTTTTTAATGACCTTCTCCACAGTGGAATACTCCACAAGCAAGATGGAGGCGTATATGGAGTCCCCATCCCCTCTATGCAGACATGGCTGATTGAGGAGTATGGGAAAGAGCGGAATTTACCTCCGTTGAGGGAGCCAGTTGAGAAACCTATGGGCTCCAAATTTTCTATGGAGAGGTGATTACGCATCCATCACTAGTGCTTGACAGTTCAGGGAAAAGGAGAAGCTTTGCAGGGACCGAGACAGAAAATATTGTATTTACTGGTGTATACCTTTATTATGCACAATCATTCATTGAATCGGCAATAACAAACATTCATTTGAATGACATCTAGTTTCATTCCTGATCGTGGTCATTCTCCTTACTTTCATGGTCGCAAGGAAATCATTGAGACCAACCAAAGTGGAACCACCTTTCTAATTCAGGGTGCACCGGAGCCTAAAAAAATCACACTACTAGATGCGCTCTCCGAAAAAAGGGATAGGAAGTCACACTGGGAGGTGGCCAGGATCTCGCCCGTAGATATAGATACTCCTGCCTCCATGGCCCATCCCTCGGAGATTCGCACACGATTGATCCAGAGTGAGCAGCGAAAGTCGGTATGAAGTTTATTGAAGAGATGCATGGCAAATGTGTGTCCGAGCATACGAGTCCAAAGGAAATACTCAAGAATTTTGCTCCTGTGTCATATAAGGAATGGACTGGATTTTTATGAGAAACTATATGAAATCTCTTCCTTACAGTTGCCACCTCTGAACTATATATGAAAGGCTTGCAATTCATACAAGTAAGAAAATGTACATGTTCAGTTCGGCCGTAGAGAAAGCTATTGGGAGAAGCAATTCTCCACATGAACCCCCGAAGATTTTCAGAAGGTGGGCAGGAATTCTTCTTTGTTTTTCTATTGTCGTCTCTGGTTGTTATGAACCGGTCGGAATTGCCCAGAAGCAGCGCAATAGCCTCTCTCCGATGCTATCTAGGTATATGATTGAGGCGGAAGGAGCATTTTCTCGTGGGGTGTATGAGTTGGCGCTGGCCTATACGGACAGCGTAGAAGCTTATGTGCCGGATTTGGCAGACCTTCACTATTTACGGGGAAAGATTTATACCCAACTCAATCAATTACAGGTAGCACAGGCTGCTTATGAGGTCGTTTTGGAGATTGACCCTGAGTATGCAGGTGCTCGGTTCAATATGGGTTTGAACAGCTTTCGGAGAGGGAAGCTGCGTGATGCGATCAATTATTATCTAGCGGAGGAGCTTGAAGTTGGCCCGACCACAGCTCTCTTTCACGAATTAGGTCGGGCCTATGCGAAGATTGGTGTACCAGACAGTGCGAGGTCTGCATATGAACTGGCATTATCACTGGATCCAGAGTATACGACCACGTATATGTGGCTTGGTCAATTGCTAGAAGAAACAGGGGATCTGGAAGGTGCACTGGAGATGTCTCTGAAGGGGCTCAGATTGCGCCCGGATGATTTAGACTATCAATATATCGTAGGAACGCAGTACTTCCGACTTGACTCCGCTGAAATGGCACTCCCCTATCTTGAGCCTGTGGCAGAAGATTGGACATGGCATCATGGTGCACAATTCAATCTTGGACAAGTCTATATGCGGATCGGGCAGGAGGAAAAGGCAGAGATCTATTTTGCAAGGGCGGAGGAAGCTCAGCAATTGCAGCAGAGTGTGAACGAGGCCCAGAATGCAATCAACAATGATCCTACTTCGCCGTCGAATTGGATTGAACTGGGGAATCGACTTCGGGAATCCAAGAGATATGCTCGTGCAATTGAAGCATACAAGAATGGGTTGACAATTCAAGTTCCACCAGGGCTTGCGCTGTATATGCAAACGAATCTCGCCACGCTTTATATGGAATGTGGGGATCTAAACGAGGCAGCTAGAAGGTTTGAAGCGATCTTGCAGGCAGACCCGGATTTAAGTGCAGCCAGACTGAATTTAGGGATCGTATATGCAGAGGGAGGCAGGTTTGATGATGCCCGTGCGATATGGAGAGGACTCTTGGAAAAAGAGCCACGAAACATGGCTGCTCAGGACTATCTGAAACAACTGGAATCAATGAATCAAAATGAATATTTGGAAGCGAGGACCAATCATTGCCTTGATGGCGATTAGTTCAAGTATTGGAGCAGAATCTCAAATTATTCAGGACGGGGACTGGGTGGGTTATATTATTCATAGAAACGGTCAATCTATGGAGGTTACCTATAAGGTCCAAAACTACGAAGATGATTTACAGATCACGCTTGAGTTAGAGGAATACGGCCCCTTTCCGTTCAGGGATATACGGGTAAGTGCGGACAGTCTACACTTTGTATGGGAACCCTCGTTCGAGTTACCATGCACTCTGGCACGTCTTCCCGATGGGGTATATCATGGTGTGTGTGCAGATCCTTGGGGAGGTTTCGGAGGTGCGATCATGGCGCCTCCCGGTTTCGACAGGGATGCTTTAATCCTGGATGAGGACACTTTCAGAAGCATTTCTGGGGTGGAGGATATGGATTCAGAGCCTGAAGAATGGTTGTTAGGGGAGAATTACCCGAAAGGTAGTACCGTAGTGCTCAATGACGTGGAAATAAATTATGTGGATGCAGGAGCAGGTCCAGTGACGGTGGTATTGATTGCAGGTTTGGGGGATAATCTTACCACTTGGGAACTATTTCATCAAAGTATAGCACAGAATCTTCGTACGATTGCGTATGATCGGCCTGGATTGGGGCTTTCAGAGGGATCCCCCACCCCCCGTACTCCAGCTCAGATGGTATCTGAGCTGAGAGATTTACTTGATCGCATCAATGCGCCGGGACCGTATGTACTTGTAGCGCATGCAGAGGGTGCATTGATTGCTCGTCGGTTTGTGGATATGTATCCCGAGGAGGTACGAGGACTGGTTCTCATTGATCCGGACCACGAAAAGCAAGCAGAACTATGGAAAGAGCTAGATGAAGAGGCATGGCAGTCATACTGGAGTCGTGTTAAACGCTTTCAATCAATGTTGCCAGGAGGAATAGGTCAGGAGTTCAAGATGTATGCCGAAATCGTTGATGGACTGACTGAGCCAGAGATTTCACCGGTTCCATCAGTTCCCAGTGTGGTTTTGACGGCCGGGCGTGTTTCAGATTCTGCGACCTGGATTGGGGAGTCCATGGAGGGGCGTCGGGCATGGACCGATTTCCATTCTTTGTGGGTAGAGAAAATGCCCATGGGGACGCATAGGGTTTTGGACCTAGGATCTTATATTCATCAGGAACGGCCAGGAGAAATAGAGCAGGCCATTCACAGTATACTGTCCAACTAGCGCTATCGGATGCGTGTAATTCTTTCCGAGGAGATTGGACGTCCGTTAAGGAAGCTGCGAATGAAGTAGGTTCCGCTGGGTAGACCATTTGCTTCAATAACGATTCCTGTAGGCTGGTGGAGTGGGGGTGTCCCTCTGAATAATGTCTGGATTTGGCGCCCGGCGAGATCGTATAATGCAATGACGACCGATCCAGGTATTCCCGATATGAACGTAAATTCGGTATCTGAGAAAAAGGGATTTGGGTATGGGCTGTTGATCAGTAGATCTTCGGGATAGAGTTCGACGGTAACAGGATCAGAGACTTTGTAAGCGCCGGATGTCGTGATTTGCCGAATTTGAAAGGAATACTGACCAGGATCCAGATTGTCAATGGTATAGGTAAAATTGGCGGGCACTTGTGCATTGCCAGAAACTTCGGCAAGGATTACATCTGGTTCAATGCGCTCCACCACAAATGTAATCGCAAGCGAAGATTGTGGGGTCGACCATTCAAGTTGTATGGACCGCTGCCCCGGGACCGCACGTAATTCATCAAATACGACAAAGTCATGTCCCAGGCAATCGTTACGCAGGGGTAAGCGGCAGAGCGGGTTTTCATTCAACCCAGCATACGTAGCGTTATCCGGTACACAAAGCCCAGCATTTTCTGACAGATTACATTGATTCAAGGATGCGCCTAATGCAGCTACTTCCAGAGGCAGAATTCCGGTGAGTTCATTTTGGCTAAGATCGAGTGTCAAGAGTTGACTCAGTCCGGCATATTCTTGTGGGACATCTCCCTGTAAATTATTTTTTGAGAGATCAAGCACCTGCAGGGTTCGTAGAGAGGGTAAGGACGGAGGTAGATCTCCCGAGAGACGGTTTTCCGATAGGACAATGTGAGTAATCTCACGATTGTGACAGTTTATGCCATGCCAGCTACAAGGATCTGAGTTCGCAAGCCACCCTTCACTTTGTATCCAGGATGCTCCATGCGTCTCAAAGTAAACGGATTCGAGGATTTGGCAATCTACGCTCTGACATATTTTACATGTACTTTGTCGCGAGAGGGAACAGACTTGGTCAAGGCTCGCATAGGGAGTTGTATCTGGAATACAAATACGATTGCCTCCCAGATCGCAATTATTGATCCCGGCTACATGCGTAGCCTTGGAGAGAGAAAGTGCTCCTTCCAGATTATTGTCCGCGAGTGAGAGCCATACAAGTTGATCCAATTGGGTCAATGCATCCGGTAGGGTGCCAGAAAACAGGTTGTCGCTGAGGTCCAGAAACTTGAGTTCACCCAGATCCCATAGCCAAGTTGGAAGAGCGCCGCTAAAGAGGTTCTGACTCAGGTCCAAGTGCTTAAGTTCGATAAGGTGGCGGAACGAGTCAGGGATCGCTCCGCCCAAGCTATTTCCGCGGAGATTAAGATGTTGTAGTTGGGTAAGTTGCCCCAATCGTTCGGGTACGGACCCTTCTAACTGATTGTCCCCCAGGCTCAGTTCGCGGAGGTTCGTCAGATTTCCTAGTTCTGGGGGGATCGTGCCGGTAAACGCATTATTGCCGAGCAAAAGAACTTCTAGATATTCCAGATCTCCAAGGGTATTCGGGATCTGATTGATCAGTTTTTTCTGGCGCACCCCAGGCCCGGTATTATCAATGCGGATGGAGCGCAATTCTGTAAGGAAAGCTAGATCTCCTGGAAGTGTGCCCGTGAGGTCATTCCCAGATAGATCAATATGAAGAATTTCCCGGGGCCAATCAGAGGATTGACAAGTGATCCCGAACCAATCACAAGGTTGATTAGTTCGGAGCCACCCGCGCACATTTCGCCAGTTGAATCCATCCGTTTCATAGAATAATTTTTCGAGAACCCTGCAGTCCTCCAGAGTAATCTGATCAATCAGCGGACATCCCAAAAATTGCGCACGGGTAGCCGTTGCATGGGAAACTGCAAGAACAACGATCAAAAGGATTGAACGGATCATACGCTTTGGGGCTTGCGTGATCTTCTTACCACCAGATTTCTAAGTTGTTGAGAGTTCAAAAGATATAAATGAACGAGAAATTCATGGCTGGTCTCATCATATTTTGTCCTATATGTATCCCGCTTCGAAGCAACTGAAAGCAAATGGTGGGGGCATGACACAGGAAAGATTACATGTCGCCATAGAATCGGGACGAGAGGGACGCAAGGTGTATTATAGGGAAAGAGTAGATGACAAAACTTAACCCTATTTTTTCTGAAAAAAGCACAGATGTTCCGCATCATTTGGATGGATTTTTTTAAAAAATGATGTTGTTCAAGGAGCAACGGCGGGCGTCTCTTTCGGTTTGATGAACCGAATCAACACAGAGACTTGATCTTCAGAAGTTGGAACACTTGACGTTGGGTCGGGGTCAGTTCATTGTCCACAAACTTCACTTCGTGATCCTCGTCGGCCTTTACGTTTAGAACGCCCGTTACACGGCATACCCCAGAGAGTTCTTCCATGATGGACTCAAAACTCTTGGGGCTTTCCGCGTCTTTGGTCTTCTTGTTGTGTGCGTTCCTCTTTGCATTCTTGGACGGCTTGACCATATTCTCTCTCTGGGCTCTTTTTGCTTCCAGATCCTCTTCGGCAAACGTGATGGGGGCAAGTTTCTTTCGTAGATGGTATTCTACATAATAGGCCAGCATACATAAGAAGACATGAGCAATGACCCGCTCGGATTTGACATGATGGATGGGGCGTACGCGCAGGGAGATGGATTTCATCACGCGGAAGGCGCGCTCTACGGTGGACAATCGTTTGTAGTCCGACACCAACTGCTCAGCGGGCTGTTTCAAGCTGGACCGGATCGCATAAACCCCATCCAGACGCTCGGCCTTCTGAATCGCCTCCACATTGTGGGTATACGAGAAATACCCTTCCTCGATCTCCAGGAGATAGAATTTCTTTAATTTGTGTTTTCCCAGTGCACGCTCCACGCGCATTCCAATCTTGGCCTTGTCTTTGAGTCGACGTGGGGTACGGGTGGTTGCCGCCAGGATCTGGTCTAATTTCTGGTCGGCCTTCGCCAAGAGATCCTCACGGGTTTTCTTGGTCTTTGCCGCCTGAAAGGGGTTCCTGCATAGCACGAGGCGTTCATTGGGATAGAGATCGCTTTGAATCTCCACCAGATCCTGTTGGTCAAACAAGCTCATTTGCGTTTTCTCTTGCTCCACCACCTCACGGATCTCCTGTTTTTGCATGCCCGTAATCCAATCCAACCCCACAGGGATGATCTCCTCCTGAATCTGTTTCTGCTTCAACAGTCCACGATCTCCGACTAGGATCACATGCTTGAATCCAAAGGTATTTTGGAGCTTGGAGATCTGAGCGCCAAGGGTCTTGATATCGGGGGTATTGCCAGGAAAGACGTCTACGGAGACCGGACATCCTTCCTTATCGGTCATCAATCCATACACAATTTGTTTTTTCCCTTTTTTCTTGTCCCGGTTATAGCCATATGCTCCAAATGCATTTTTATCGCCCTCCAAGTAGCTGCTGGTCACATCATACAGCACCATTCCACCTTCGGTGAGATGGCGTTTGGCTAACTTGCATTCGATCTTGGTCTTGCACGCGGCCAATTCATCCATGGCTTCATAGAGATCATTCTGGTCCACATGCTTGAGGTCAAGTTCTTCATGGAGCGTCGTGATACAGCTCAACATATCACTGGTCTGCAGTTTGCTGGCGGGCTTGATGACCCGGGCCGCAATCATGCCGAGAACCAATCGTCGAAAGCGCGAATTCTTTGGCGCAATGAGGGATGTCATTTTGAGATGCTTCATCATGTGTAGCACCACCGCAACATGCCCATGGTGCCGGGTACGCTGGGTGTGCAGTGCCTCCTTGAAGGACTGGATGGCATGGCCTCCCTGCAAGAGCGTTCGCAGTCCTTCGCGAATGGGTTCGGGAAGGTGCGTTACATTGGCGATGGTGTTTTTGATGGTTCGTTTGCCGTCTCGCGTGGAGGTTCGCACGAGCCAGGTGGAGGGGGAATTGCGATTCGGGATTTCGGCTAAATACATGGGCTCAAATAGGTTTGCTAAAACGTAAATATACGACATAAATTGCAATAAATAACCCAAAATCAGCAAATATTTACATGGGCGCACTTTTTAAAATGAATCTGGGGATCAAAAACGCACAAAAACATATGCTTAGCATACACAAAAAGGCAGATTCAGACCGAAAAACGGGGCGGAGGAAGGGAAAAAGAGGACGTTTTTAACCAAAAAATCCTACGTTCAGGAAAAATAGGGTTAAGTTTTGAGATGATTTTGATGGAGGCGAGATTCTTTGTCTATTTGAGGCGATTATGAGTATCGTCTCAGGGATGACATTCAACAAAGAACTGGTGGTGATACATCGGGGTTGTTTCAATTGTTGTTGATTTGCCTTTTTGTGACTGGTAGATATATGGTCATATAACCGTTCACTGTGGCCATCATTATACAAATTTACAGTCGATAAATGTACATATGAATCATACTATTCAACAGTGACTAGTTGACTCAAATTTGAAACAGACCTGAACTTAAACCCTACCAGTCACAATTCCAATCCAAAAGTTTCAACACGTTCTGAAACAATGCCAATACAACTGAACAAGATGTATGGCCATGATGTAGCAAAAAAATGGGTTCTACCGAGTTTCTTGTAGAAACAGGATTGAGCCGGCCCAGAAGCGCGATCTCATCTTCACTGTGCTGTCATGGCCTTTAAATTCATCCATCATACAAGCGTAATCGCTATGGTCAAGGGTTGATGATGAATGAAGTTCATCCTACAAAAAATGAGGTGTTCGTAGGAGAATATTGAGTGGAAAATTCCCAAATCTTTTGTGGGAACAATAAAAAAATCAAGATGTTTAGGGTATTCAGTGTGGTTTCTCTGCGAAAGTTTCTTGTTGTTACGGAACATGCAAAAAAACAGAGCAATTGTATTTTCACCTAATATTCTCATTTCATGTGGCTAATCGGTTTATCCATCTTCTTTGGCCTGACGGGAGGCCACCCATCGCTCTTTGGTCTTGAAAGGAGTGGTGAATCTGTGGAGACGGGTATTCATCGTTGGGAACTAGATCCTTCTTTTCTTACACATGAGAGTGTCTCACGGGTGCATGTGATGGTTCCAACAAAATCCCCCCCCCCCCCCCCATTTTTCTTCACATAGGAGTACGGGTGCGCTCCTTCGCGTATTTTCGGGATCCGGTGTAGCGCGTTCCAGTGAGGATGGAATTGCTTTTGGTGGGCGTACCGGGGACAAAGTCCCTTCTTCAAAAACAACTCCGTTCTTTGATCTCCATTCAGATTCGGTGCACGTCCATGAAAAGAGCCCCCCTTTCTCAGAAGCAGACAAGCGCGCGCCCGGCAAACCCACGGGCGTGACCGTTGCACCCTATCAAACCGGGCGCAATGCACGCTTGACGCTTGAAATTTCCTGGACGGCCAACCCGAAGGGGAATAAAGCCATCACAAACCATGAGATTGAGTGGTCGGCCGATGGAAATAATCCCTGGAATGATTTACGCACGGTTTCCGGTCAATTAACGAGTACTCTTTACACCGGACTCTCGCCAGGCACCACGCGCCATATCCGGATCCGAAGTCAGGATGCCGATGGTTGGAGTCCCTGGTCCGATGTCGTCTCAGGGACGACCAATGCGGTGGGCAAGCCGGGTCCACCTAGCTCCATTACTGCAACAGCTGACAGTCCTTCCATGATTACTGTTTCATGGACCCCCGGCGATGATGGGGGCAGCCCGATCACGGGGTATAGGATAGATGCTTTACTCCAAAAAAATACAGAAAGAGTTTATCGATATACTACAGAACCCTCGGCTAGGAGCCACACGGTCACTGGACTGACAGCAGCTACACCATATTTGATTGTTGTGAGCCCAAAAAATGCCATTGGTCATGGTGACTCGTTTTCTTTTAGAACCGCCACCACCGCTGCGGCAACTAAGCCAGGCTCACCGGCTTCAGTTACCGTAATGGCAGGTGGGGCTTCAACCATTAATGTTTCGTGGACACCCCCCACAGAAACGGGGGGCAGCCCGATCACGGGGTATAGGATAGATGCTTTACTCCAAAAAAATACAGAAAGAGTTTATCGATATACTACAGAACCCTCGGCTAGGAGCCACACGGTCACTGGACTGACAGCAGCTACACCATATTTGATTGTTGTGAGCCCAAAAAATGCCATTGGTCATGATGACTCGTTTTCTTTTAGAACCGCCACCACCGCGGCTCTCACCGCCCCCGCCGCCCCGACGGGCTTGACGGCCACGGCCCCCGGGCCAACGACGATCAACCTAAATTGGACGGCCCCTTCGGACAACGGCGGCGCGGCCATCACGGGCTACAAGATTGAGTCAAGGACAGGAACTTTAGGTGACTGGGCCGATCTCGTCACGGACACCAAATCCACCGCCACCACCTACTCCCATACGGGGCTCACGCCATCTACGCCGTGGTTTTACCGGGTGAGCGCGATCAATTCGGAGGGAGCGGGCACGGCCTCCAGTGTGGCCACGGCCACGACCAAGGCGGCCACGCGCCCCGGTCCCCCCACGGGGCTCAAGGCCACGGCCGTCGGGCGAGACAAAATCAAACTGAGCTGGACGGCCCCCACCGATAACGGGGGCAAACCGATTACCGGCTACCGGATTGATTTCCAACCCGACCGAGGCTGGCCAACTCTCGTGGACAACACCGGCACCACCGCCACCGAATATACCCATACCGGACTTGCTCCCTCCACGACGCATACGTACTTGGTCCGGGCCCGTAATGGCAGCGGGCCGGGGGGTGTAGGTGGATTTTCGAATCAGGTCACGGCCACGACCGATGCGGCCAGCGCCCCCGGTGCCCCCACTGGACTGACCGCCACAGCCGACGGGCAAACGGTGATCAATCTGAGTTGGGCAGCCCCGGCCGACAATGGGGGCGCAGCCATTACCGGCTACCAAATCTTTATCTCTGAAACTGGCAACCCCCCTTGGGCTCTTCCTTTTCAGAACTACAAGAGCACCTCCTATAAACATACCGGGCTCAGTGCAGGCGCGGCGCGATACTACCAGGTACGTGCTAGAAACTCGGTGGGTTTGGGTCCCTTCTCCAAGACCGTCAATGCGACCACGGAGACCCTCAGCGCGCCCGCGGCGCCCACGGGCTTGAAGGCCGAGGCCGAAGGCCCGGAAACGATCAGCCTGTCCTGGAACGCACCTACCAATACCGGCGGCGCAGACATTACCGGCTACCAGATTGAGGTCTCTCCCAATGGCACCTCAAACTGGGGTGATTTGGTGGCCAATACCGGGTCCACCACGACCGGCTATGTCCATAGGGGCTTGGACGCGGGCACCACGCGGCATTACCGGGTCTATGCCATCAATTCGCAGGGGGCGGGCGCAGTATCCAATGTGGCCAATGCCACGACCCTCCCCGCCACGGTCCCTAAGGCCCCCACGGAGCTAACCGCCACGCACGATGGGTCAACGACGATCAACCTGCGTTGGAAAGCCCCCACGAATACCGGCGGCGTACCGCTTACCGGCTACCGGGTGGAAGTCTCTCCCAATGGCACGGACACGTGGACCGAGGTTACGCCTGCACACACGGGAACGGGGCGCACCTACAGCCATACCGGGCTCACGGCGGGTACCACGCGGTATTACCGGGTCTATGCCAGAAATTCAAAGGGGCTGAGTGCCGCGGCATCGAATGTGGCCAACGCCACCACGACCGCTGCCGCCACCGCCCCGGGTGCCCCGCCCAATTTACAGGTTTTTTCCCCAGGTTTTCATGATGTGAGACTTACCTGGGGACGTCCGCCCAGTGATTCGCCGATCACAGGATACAAGGTGGAATGGTCTACCGATGGCGGCACCAACTGGGAGGCGTTGATTGGATACGGCGATCTGACTCGGACGAGATACCAGTTTCTCAGTAGTCGCTTGACGCCGGGGAGCGTGTTTCATTTTCGGGTTCTGGCACGCAGTGCCTCAGGAGATAGTGCCCCTTCGGATGCAGTGTCCGTCACCGCCGCCTCGGCCCCTGGGTCAGGCATTGCCACCAATGTACGGGTGCGCCAGACGTCGGCCAACGCGGCGCAAATTTCCTGGGATGCCCCGACCGATCTTCCTTCAGGCCATCAGATGTTTGGATATAATGTTTACAAATCTGATGATGATGGGGATTTTTGGTCACAGTTCGCACGGGATGTCACCACGACAACCTATACCGATGATCAGGTATCGGCGGGTAAGACCTATGGGTATCGGGTTACCACCTGGATTGGTCCGAGCGAGAACGAAGCCCTTCAGGGTCAGTTCTCCGATGCCGCTTTTCTAACGATAACGATTGCTAGGGCCCCGGATGCGCCAACATCGCTGACCGCTGTGGCAAATGGACAAACGACCATCAACCTGAATTGGACGGTGCCATCCAATACGGGGGGCGCCGCGATCACGGGCTACCGGGTGGAAGTCTCTCCCACAGGAACGGGAGACACGTGGACCGATCTGGAAGGAAACACCAATTCTACCGCGACCACCTATTCCCATACCGGACTGAGTGCGGGTACCACGCGGCATTACCGGGTGCGTGCGCTCAATTCGGTGGGGGCGGGGGCGGCGTCCAATGTGGTGAGTGCGACCACCACTGCCCTCACGGCCACGGCCCCGGGTGCCCCGACGGGATTGACGGCCACGGCCTCGGGGCAAACGACGATCAATCTGTCCTGGACGGCGCCATCCAATACGGGGGGCGCCGCGATCACGGGCTACCGAGTGGAAGTCTCGTCCAATGGCACGGATAACTGGACGGATCTGGTGGCGAATTCGGCGGCCACCACCTATGCCCATACCGGGCTGAGTGCAGGCGTGACGCGGCACTACCGGGTGCGTGCGATCAATTCGGTGGGAGCGGGGAATCCGTCCAATGTGGCCACGGCGACCACCACTGCCCTCACGGCCCCGGGTGCCCCGACGGGCTTGACGGCCACGGCTGCAGGGCGAACCATCATCAATTTATCGTGGACGGCGCCGACAGAAAGCGGGGGTGCGGCGATCACGGGCTACCGGGTGGAAGTCTCTCCCACAGGAACGGGGGACACATGGGCCGATTTGGTGGCCAATAGTACCACGACCACGTATGCGCATACGGGACTCAGTGCCAATACGACGCGGTACTACCGGGTGCGTGCGCTCAACGCGGTCGGGGCCAGTGATGCCTCCAATGCCGCCAATGCCACCACGGATGGGATTACGGCCCCAAGTGCCCCCACAGGGCTCACGGCCACGGCCTCGGGGCAAACGATCATCAACCTGCGTTGGGCCGCGCCGGCGGATGATGGCGGCGCTGCGGTTACCGGGTACCAGGTGGAGGGATCGGAGGATGCAGGATCTACCTGGATGGATCTGGTGGCGAACACGACGGCCACGACCTATTCGCATACCGGCCTCCCCCCGGAAACCACGCGGCAGTACCGGGTGCGTGCGATCAATGCGGTGGGCACGGGGGCGGCGTCCAATGTGGTGCGTGCGACCACGGAGGCGGCCACGGTGCTCTCGTTTGCAGGCGCAATCTCTTCGCAGCGCTACCCGGTGGACCTTGCCATCGCAGCGCTGGTCCTTCCGACCGCCATCGGAGGAACTCCGCCCTATATGTATGCGCTCTCTCCCGAAACGCTTCCGGAGGGACTGTCGTTGGAGGACGGCACGCTTGGGGGCACGCCCACCACGGTGACGGCGTCACAGGGATTTACCTGGACGGTGACCGATGCCCTGGGGGCGGAGAGTACGATGGAATTTACGCTGGAGATCTACGAAATCACGTTTGTCACCACGGTCATGAATCAGTCCTATGATCGCGGACAAGGGATTGATCCACTGATCTTGCCGGAGGTGACCGGGGGCACCGACCCGGTTCAGTATACGCTCAATCTGTTGTGGCTTCCGAGTGGGCTGAGGTTTGATGCGTCCACGCGCACGATCGCGGGCACGCCCGTGCAGATCACGTCTCCGGTGGAGCTGACCTACAGGGCAACGGATGCCAAGGGGGCCCAAGCCAGCTTAACCTTTACCCTGGAAGTGGTCTCGCCGGTGGCGACCGAAGAGCAGAAGGAGCCTCCCCAGGAGCTGATCGTGCATGCCAACTATCCCAACCCCTTCCATACATCTACGAATCTGCTCTTTGATCTGCCGTGGCCGGCCGAAATCAAACTGGACGTCCTGGATCTGACGGGCAGGCGGGTGTATACCCATCCAATGGTGCGCATGGCGGCGGGCAGAGAGCAGGTGATCACATTGGAGCAGGTTGCCCTCCCGGCCGGCGTCTATCTGTATCGGATGGTAGCCACCTCCATGGAACACGGCGCATCCGCCGTCAAGATCGGACACTTGATGAGAATGAGGTGAGAAGATCCAGTTGTTGGAAGAAGGATATCCAGACGAATTGGTTGCCAGCCAACGAGGAAATCGAGGTTCCCGCGGAGATTTATTCACCCGAAAAAAATATATGCATGATTCGTCATAGATATAATATGCCCAATGGACTTAAGGCGTGAGCAATTATGTGATCAGGGATACATTGGTGGCACAACCCATCCCCAGTTTCGTCAGCGATTCATAGAGAATCGTACCGCAAAAGGATGCCTCATAACAACAGCGGAAATGTCCATACTTTGAACGAGTCGATTCCACAAACCGAGTGAGACTCCTCGGCTTGTGAGCATTTGCTCATCACAGTAACGCTTCTCAGACGCATCGTAAACACACGCCGAGATTGTATCACGATGAACATCGAATCCAACGTAGTAACGAACAGGGGGAGAATGAGATGTAGATGACATAATAAAATGAACGTTTGATTCCCTCGGAAAATAACACTCCTGAGAGAACCTTCCATTCTATTATATCTTTACTCTGTGCGGTCTAGCTTTTTCCGTAGACTTTCCATGAACGCATCAAAACCACGTTTACGTATAAACGTCTGAAATGACACGGAGTAGCTCTCTACCGTCCCCACTTCATCAATAATAATGTCATAGAGCCACCACTTGTCTCCTTTAAGATGTAACCAATACAATACTTCCACATCGGCCTCTCGAATCTCGGCGATGGTATTCACCGAGGCCTTGTTGTCCTTGACTACCACGGACTCTATCGTGACCGGTGCTTCGTACACCGACAGATCACCCAATGACTGAGAACGAACAATCTCTCCAAAGATTTCAATGAAATCCTGACGTTGTTTCTCGGTAATTTCTTCGTAGTAGCGGCCGAGCGATCGTCTCCCCATCTCCTCAAAATCAATCTGATCATTGATGAGTGAGCGTGCTGTCTCCTCCAGTGCCGGATCTTCCTTCATCCCACGAACTGCTACCTTGATCTCTTTGTCACGCTGCGAAATAAAAGCATGTACCTCCATCTCTGCATCCTGGGCTATTACCAAAGGCGTCCAAAATAACAGGGATCCCAGTATAAATATAGAATGTATTTTCATGGTATGTTATTCAAAAAATGAGTATGTTTCATGAGTAAGTAGTCCTGAATTTGCCAAAAGCGTGATAATTGCCATATTGTAACGACTCACGGCCTCATAATATTCGGCTTCCAGAGTCAGATTTGCCTGCACGGCTTTCACTAGATTTTCGGTATCCCCCAAATCTAGGTCAAAATTGACTTGTTCAACCCTGAGCCATTCTTTACTGACCGTCAGAGAACTATCCTTTGTAGCCAACGCTGCCTCCTGAACAATCACATTTCGCCATGATTGTTCAAGCTCAACAAGAACCCCCTGCTCGGCGGCAATCGCAAGGTATCGCACTGAATTATGATGCGCCTCTGCCTGTGCAACCCGTGCATGGGTTTGTTTGAAGTTCAGTTTCTGGCGTAATCCAAAGCCCGTTCTTGCACTCGTGCGCCGAAATCCATCACTGATATACGGATTGGGCTGTCGGAATCGATTTGCAGCAGCGCTGACACTCAGCGTCAATCCAAACGCACTTTGCGGATAATAGTCTGCGCGCGCGACGCGAACCAACGCGTCCGTTGCAACAAGTCCCGCCTCTGCCTGAAGAATTTCCGGTCGATATTGAAGTGCATTTTGCTGATAATACCCCAGACTCTCTAAAATAAATGACAATGGTTTAAGAGCATCCTGTACAGGCACCATGTGCGTTGAATCTGGAACCATCAATTGGCGACGCAGCGCGACATGGGCAATCTGGCGTGCCTGATTTACTTCTACAATACGCCGCTCATATTCCTGTTGGGTAATCAGTACTTCATAACGATCTGCATCATCAACTTCTGGATCTCCCTCCTCAAGCAAGCGGTTAATTTCTCTCATGGCCATGGCCACCACATCTCCTGCCCGATCAACCAATCGTTGTAACTCGTTAGTTAAAAGAACATTGTAATAGAGCTCTGCCGCGCGCAACGAAGCTCCAATGATCGTCTCCTGTGCCCGTGCTACTTCTAGATCCGTGCTTGCAGATGCAGCTTGGATCGCCCCTCTGAGTGCACCCCATGTATAAATAGGCTGAACCAGCGACACCTCGGCTTGTCCAAAGGGCTTAAGATTTCCGTAGTCGTTCCGAACTGCCGGATCAAGATAAAGCTCATCAAGGGGAGTCCCGTTGGGATTTTCAATCCCCGGCACTACCGCTACTGCACTGAATGCGGTGGCATCAGGAAGGATGCGACTGCTTTGAGCCAACTCATGGCGTGCAGAGGCTCGGCTAACATTGGAAAGTGCTACCCGAATATCTGGACTCACTTCTGCCGTCTCCCGAAGAACCGTCTTGAGATCAAAACTCAGTGTGTCAGGACTGGGCTGCGCCGCTGTTGAATAAAGCGTAGTCAGGGAGCAGATCCATCCAAATATGATTAATTTATTCCCCATCATGCTTATCAGGTCGCACTGCAATCGGCTAGGGTAACGTTCAAAGTAGCATATGTATCAAATTTCCTAGACATACCCATGACAATCGGCCCTATATATAACTCCCGTCAACATACTCTATTAACTCCAACAGAGGCCATGCACTTGACCTTCTCCCTTTTTCTACATCTTTTTTCGCAGTTCCCACTAAGCCTAAAAGTTCTCTGAGACAGTGGGATTCAGGTTTTATTTTCACAAACTTTTTTGCTCATGTCAGGGAAAGTTCAGTGTGATGGTGCGATTTTTTGTTAGTGGAGTGATGATCGGACCGTCAAAATCATTCATTTTTTTCTAAGAATTCATGAAAAAGAAGACGATTCATCGAGCACGGAAGCATTTCCGTAAGAAGGATTTACTTGAAACCGTTCACGATTGTTTTGCGGGAATTGAAGATACGATCACCAGTCTAGGCTTGATGGGAACTGCTGATAAAGGATGTTCTTGCATGATATCTTGCATCTTACTATCAGGGATTATCTGATTTTAATCATCTTGCCTGTTGAAATGGTTTGCTCGGTTTCCGTTGTGAAAGTCACTCGGTAGAAGTATACCCCCGGAGGCCATGTAGCCGTGTTAAATTCATGCATATAGATGTCATCATTTTGTGTCATACTAGATATTTCATTATGCGATATTCGGCCCAAAATGTCTATTACTTCAACATGAACATCTGTACCAGAGGCAATAGTGAACCACAAATTTGTGCTGTGAGTAAATGGATTGGGATAGTTACCGATAGTCACGGGAATTTGATGATTCATTGGATGATCCTCATTAGAAGTCACCACCACAGGAGAAAAAGTATCACCATTTTGCCAAGCACCCTGAACGCTAAAGTTCCCATCAGTAAAGGTCTCATTGAGAATTAATAATCCAAGGTTTGATAATGCTTTCTTTCCTGAGGAATTTGACCAATCAATCGCATAAACCTCAATGTTTCGATTGGTTAAGCTTTGATTGACATAAAGGTTGTATAGATTGCGCTTAAATAAAACATTAGCACTTACGTCTCCATAATTCATGTTCGTCCCGAATTCACTCACAAGACTTTGATGATTAGCGGGATCATGAACGGTCACGTCTACTTCCCCAAGGCTGGGCGCATTGTGAACGACTCTGACTTTTACGGAATCAGAATGAATGGACTTATCTACCTGACTCATTAGCAGAATAGATGTCTTATCATCTTGATCCTTTCGCAAGAGAATCTGATATGTGCTATCAGCACTCAGATTAATTCTTTCGCTCAGGATGGGGTTGGATAAATCAACCGCGTCGCCAGATACGACATCAAGAGACTTCATCCCACTTCTAAGTTCTCTTGTAGCAGTTTGCCTCAATAAAAAATTATCAATGAATATTTCCTCATTCAGATACACATCTACGGGAGATTCGCTGATACTTTGTATAAAAAATACCGAAGCCGAGGCAAAATCACGATCTTGAATGACTACAGTAATTGGATCAGTCGTAGCAGCCATGACAACGCTCGGCAATTCACCTAGTCCAATTCTGAAATTTTCATCGTCTATATCACCATCTTTATTTGTCATAAGTAGCGTTGAGGTACTACTCTGATTCGCCGGGATCGTGATTGAGGGAACAGCCTTGTAATCCTGGGTTTCGGCCGTATCGTTTTCGTAAACGATGGGGATGGTTATCGATGAATCGGGAATTGCCTGAGAAAGAGTTGCCGTTAAGGTTAGGGACTCACCTTCAACTACGGGGTTAGGTGCTATTGATAAACTTACACTAGGTTTTGTTACCCCAGTATCCATCACAGTAACCGTGAGCGTTATAGATGTGTGATCATAGCCTCCTCCACTGGTCGTCAACGTCATCTGTTCAGTTTCATTCTCCAAATTCGTGTCACCAGATGCAGCGATTGTAACCGACTGAGATTGATTGTAGTTTGAAGACGTAAAGGAGATGGCACCTGAAGGCTTGCGTGATAGACTCGTACTCTGGAACGGAGAAATCATTAGGGTTACATCGGATGATGGGGCCTTTGATAACGAAACCTCAAAACTTGCCTCAGACCCTTCATTCACGGTGATCAAATTCGGTGAAACCTCAATACTTGCCCCTTCAATCTCATCGTCGCTTACAGATACGACTAAATCTTGCGTGACACCGTCATAACCTCCATCACTTGCAGTCAATGTAATGGATTCAGTATCATCATCAATGGCATCCGTATCATCAAGAGATGTCACTGTTACTGATTGAGGTATGTTATAATTATTTGTTGAGAATGTAAGGGATGATCGGCTAAGATCTAAATCAGAGTTTATGAATTCTGCAATACTGATTGTCACATCACCTGTGGGTAGGACCATGAGCGACACATTAAAATCTGCACTCCCTCCCTCAGTCAAGTTGAGGAAGGAGGGATCAATTGAGATGTTCGGGATGTCATTGTCTATGATACGAATTGTGATTTGTATGGAAGCATTATCAAAGCCTCCTCCATTAGCTGTAAGCAAAATAGTCTCGGTTTCATCAACGATATTGTTATCCTCTCCAGCACTGAAACTAATGCCTTGCGCGTCATCAAAATCTGAAGGACTAAATGATAGGCCCGTAGAAGTGCCAAAATCTAATATAGAGTTAGTGACATTGCCCAAGCTAACGGTTACATCTTCATTCGGGGCCTCGGACAGCGTTATTTCGAACGTGGTAGTACCTCCCTCATTAATTGAAACCGGATTGGGGTTTACGATAAGCCTCGCATTCGGGAGATCGTCGTCCACGGTGTTTA
The DNA here is from genome assembly GCA_965215475.1 of Rhodothermales bacterium. Classification (GTDB taxonomy): domain Bacteria; phylum Bacteroidota; class Rhodothermia; order Rhodothermales; family Bin80; genus Bin80. Next base: position 1,763,886 of record OZ244061.1, on the reverse strand, counting down.
CCCTTACACTTTGGGACACATTATCATAGCCTCCGCCTTGCCCCGTCAAAGAAATCGTTTCAGTTTCCGATAGTGCATTATTATCTTGATTTGCAGATATGGTCACATCCTGGGATTCGCTGTAGTTATTTGTTGTGAAGAGAAGCGTTTCAGGTGATCTACTGAGGTCCGAGTTGGTGAATGACGGAATCGTTACTGTAACATCTCCTGAGGGAACTACCATAAGGGCTACTGAAAACGTAGCATTTTCACCTTCATGGACCTCTACAGTGGATGGACTGATAACGAGATTAGCTCTATCTCTATCATTCACAATGATAGAGATAGATTCCGTCACATTATCATAGCCTCCACCATTTGCTGTTATGGTAAGAGTTTCCGTTTCATTCACCTGATTGTCATCACGTGCAGCAGAGATGGATATGGTTGTTTCAGAGGAGTAACTAGATGGGGCAACCATAAATGACTCAGGGTTGATTGTTAACTGAGTTCCCGCATGCCCTGAAATAGATAGTTGGACTGATCCGATTGGTCTTGCAGTGAGGGATACTCTGAAGGTTGCATTTGCACCTTCTGTAATATTGACGGTGCCCGGCACATTAAGCCCAGCTTGATCATTATCTGTTATAGTAACCGCTACGTTTTGGCTCACATTATTATACCCTCCGCCAGATGCAGATAAGAGGAGCTCTACGGAATCTTCTCCGATATCATCGTCTTTCGCAGCTCTGACGGTGACGGGTTGAGCCGTACTCCAATTGGATGTCGTAAACTCCAAGCTTGATCTGCTGAGAGTGACATCAGTATTGGCATTACCCGTAATCGAAACAGTAACCGTTGCCAATGGTGCCGCTGATAGTGAAACATCGAAATTTGTGTCGCCGCCTTCGGTTACAGTTACAGTTGCAGGGGCAACAAGTGCACCGGTATCGTTATCATTAATGTTAACGCGAATGCCTTTAGTTACCGAATTATAGCCTCCACCAGATGCAGATAAGGTAAGCTCCACTGTATCATCTGCAATATTATCATCATCCTCGCCAGCTCTGACGGTGACGGGTTGAGCCGTACTCCAATTGGACGTCGTAAACTCCAAGCTTGATCTGCTGAGAGTGACATCAGTATTGGCATTACCCGTGATCGAAACAGTAACCGTTGCCGACGGTGCCACTGATAATGAAACATCGAAATTTGTGTCGCCGCCTTCGGTTACAGTTACAGTTGCAGGGGCAACAAGTGCACCAGTATCGTTATCATTAACGTTGATTCTGATATTTTTAGTTATGGAATCGTACCCTCCACCAGATGCAGATAAGGTCAGTTCGGCGGTATCCTCTGCAATATCATCGTCATCCTCTGCCGCTCTGACGGTTACCGTCTTTGCAACATTCCAATTAGATGTTGTGAAGGTGAGGGTGTTTTGGTCTCCATCAGTGTCCTTAAAGGTATCTACTTTGACATCCCCATTATTGCTTGTAATGGAGATGGTTACCGTTCCCGAAGGCTCTTTTGATAATGAAACCGCAAAAGTACCATTGCTTCCTTCCTCTATTGTTAGCGATGAAATACTCAAATCAATATCTTTTGTCACTTTGAGTTCAAAGACAAATGTACCCACAGATCTTACAGCGCCATTAACCAAAAACGGTACCCCCGCAATCTGCGAGATATTCTGCCTTGGATTCGTAACTAGATTTGCTGAATTATAACTCGTTCCGCTATCTGTCCCTGCATCATACGCAAATAATTCAACTTCTTCCCTAGCTTTCCAATTCCCGTCACTCCCCATTAAGTTCAGTCCACTCACTCCGACAAACCAGTCTGGACTTGGAGCTATCATGGATGTGACGGTGACTAGACTCCATCGGGAGTCAATCGTAAACGTGACTTTGTCGGTTCCAGGCGAACCGAAAACTCTTCCCAGAGGGATCGTATTAAATGCATTGCCCTGATTTTTTGCAGCATTTATTTCGCTAATGAGCGTTCCCGTGCCTCCAGTTTCAGCCATACTCTTAATCCCATTACTGGCAATTGAGCCAGAATTCCAAAACGATACATTGCTATTGTGAGTCCCTCCAACTAACCAAGAAAAATGAGCATTCGATGGAAAATCCGTTGGATGTGTGTCTCTTGACCAGGTTGCGGTAAAGGTCAGATCATACTGTGCAGTATTTTGTGTTTTTGCAGTACGGTCATCAATAATCGTAATTTGCAGATGTTCATCGTCATAAATGAAGCCATCCCCTGATGTTGAGAGACTCAAGGTCACATTATCATTGCTCAAGTCATCATCATCCATCGCCATTACTTTGATTGATTGGGCCGTGTCCCAATTCGCAGTAGAAAAGGTCAAAGTTGATCTATCCAGAGCTATATCGGTATTCGCATGTCCAGTAATCACAATTGCAACTAACCCCAGAGGCCTTGCGGAAAGTGATATGTCAAATGTTGTAGAGCCCCCTTCATTGACTGTAACGTTTTCTGGAATAATGATGAAAGAGATTGTAGGATCATCCATTCTGAAGGATACATCATTGGCAGCGGTAACGTAACTATATCCTTCTTCAACTATGAGTTTAATTGCCCCACTTGAAGTCGTGTCAGAATTGTTGCCGTCATCTTTCATTGAAGATAACACAGATGCGTTCGCAGAATGTGAGATGTTCAATGACCACATTTCATTGAATGCCAATGCATAGGAAGTGCTAGAGAAAACTAATAGCATACAACCACATAACCAGGCAGAGAGAAACCTATTTGTCATTAACAAAACTCCGGGATTTGTGTAGCAAAATCTGCATAGGCACTGGATGCAACGCCCCAGTTTTTCGTCAGAAAATTATTCAGTAAAAACATTTCACGGTTTTGCGTTGTAATGTAGATTGATAGATCTAAAAAAGCAAATGGTCTATTTTAATGCTAAAGAGTCTACTCTTGAGGTGATCGGAAAAGACGCTTTACCTGTTGAATACAAGCGAGCGAATTGGCATCTCCTTAGGCAAGCAGATGTCAATGACTTCATCGGTAAGGCCTCGATCAAGTGCTTCATTAGCTCTGATGCGAGCCATGTTGAGAAACAAGGTGTTCAAATCATCGGGAGACAAGTTGGTGTGCCTGACCATAATATCAGTAATTAGGGGCTGATCATTTTCGATTGATTTGGTTATTTCTTGCAAGAGTTTTAATTCCAGGCCTCATATTGGGCTGTGCATTAACTCCTACACCGTGAAACATAAAACTGGATGATGCACAGGCTGTTCTCCTTTGCCCTGATTGATAAACAACATTGCGTATGGAATTAACTTGTCCAATATTGTAGGCGATTAATGGTGCCGGTAAAGATTTGATGAAATTGTACATAGCACTTCCATCTTGCACTGATCCACCAGGTATTGATAGGAAAAAGTGTATTTCATCATGTTTGTCGTTCACAATTTCCCCAAGTGTAGTAATAAGTACAGGAGCCGTTAATGGACTAATTTCGGATACAAAGCTTATACAAACAGGATCACTCCCTTTAACATCAACAGGCCTCTGATTGGAATTGAAATTTTGAATCATATCTATTCTGACCGCCCCGGTTTCCATTTTTGGTTCAGTTCCTCCCGCGTAGGTTCTCGCTCATCTTTTCTGGCTTTGCCTGATGCGACATGATCTGACTGAATGCAACCTCAAAATCGTTCATGGATCCTGCCTTGCGCTCCGTCTTCGCAAACATTCTTGATGTTGATTGTAGACCTCTTTTTTATGGGTTTATGTATATCATGAACGTGCTGAAATCTACGAAATTTTTAGGGAACTAATTCTAATACTTCAGAAATTTTTTCGTTGTTTGAGGATATGTTCTACTTCTTGGCCCATGGAATCTTGTTGTTGTTTATCGGGAAACGGAGCTACTGTTTGATGTGGACGGTCAGTTATAGTTGATGACAGAGTAACTTGAACTAATGCTCTATAAAGAATTGATGAAGGATTGAAACAGCCCCCTCCCATTTCCTTTTTTGGCATGTTTTATGTAATAGGCGACAATATCATTAAAAAGCCACACCGACATAAAGTGCTCGAAAATCGCGTAAATCTACCAAGGTGTTTTCTTTGCAACGCACTGGGCACCGATGTGAATCTATGCGAGTAAAAGTCGTGACGGGCATGGCTTCAAATCAGGTGAGATGAGAAGCTCATCCAACTGATTTTGTCCACACATTGCTCAGACAGAGAGAAGTTCACGTATTGGCAAAAATATAATAATTGTCCTATCTTAATTTCTTAGAAAATCGTACCTCCCTAACTTAATGGGATTGAAAAATAAAAAATCTGCATTCGCACTTTCTGATTTAGTCAATTTCGCAATTGATGATCTTGGTATTCGGCACGAGATCAACGAAGCGCAAGCCGTTGAAGCTTGGCATACGCTTGCTGGTCCGATGATCGCCAAGGTTACCGAGCGTGTCTGGACACAGCGTGGAAAGATGTATGTTGAATTAAACTCAGGTACATGGCGCCAGGAACTGCATATGCATCGCGTGCAGTGGCGTGAACGTCTGAATCAGACCCTCGGCAAGCGTATCATCCATGAAATTATTTTCCAATAAATTCTTCAGTAATATTGCGATCATACGCGCCCTACATGAATTTATGGTTTTCTGGCGGGATATCTTCTGGAAAGCGGGTGCGCATCCACGTATCATTATCTGGAAAGGACGTAGGGATCAAGCGCAGTCGTATCGAGAATTCTATCCAAAAAAATTTCGTCTCCGTACTCTGTTCGTTACGGTACTGTCAATTTATACGTGCTCTATAATTGGAGTCGCACTTTTTTTATTCTCACTTGGGTTGATCCCCGGCTTGAATATCCAACAACTCCATCAGCGATCGGTATTGACCTCTTTACGATTGCAGGAAGTCGTGGATTCTCTTAATGCTCATACCCAATATATTTCAAATCTTCAACTCCTGTTATCTGGAAATACAGACTCTCTGCTTGCAGATTCTGCTTTCCATGCTGATTTCACGGGGACTCCTCTCTTTGATGCATCTGGATTAAATCCATCTCCCATTTCCATTATGACCGGAAGTGATCCGTGGCCCGCCATGCCGATCATCGCGAGGGATTCTTCCAGAAGAACCCCTCTCATGTCATCAAGCAATTACCTTTCGAACCTCCAACTACCTGCACTGCCTCCGGTACAAGGGTTAGTTACGCGCGACTTTAATAATAAGGAAAGACATTATGCAATTGACATCGCTACAACGGAGGGAACGATGGTGCGCTGCATTGGTGATGGATACGTCATCTTCTCGGACTGGACGTATGAGGGGGGGAATACAATAGCCGTTCAGCATACCGACGGATATATTTCCATCTATAAACATAATCAACGTCTTCTTAAAGAGGTTGGAGATCGGGTCCGGGTTCGTGAGAGCATTGCCATCAGCGGAAATTCAGGTGAGTATTCTTCAGGACCACACCTTCATTTTGAACTGTGGAATAATGGCTTGGCACAAAACCCCTCCAACTATTTGATCGGCTATTAGGACGGTTGGTGAATTCTACTTGTATCAGAAGACTTCTATCCAGAACATTTGAGAGGAACCATACATGAACTCAATATCCCTTTTTTTGAGTTATTGTTCCAAAAATACCCAGTTTATGTTCATCAATCCCTACTTTTTCCGTATACTTGCACATCCAATTCAGTGACTGATGTTACAAAAGAAAAAACCTCTTCCCCCGGCACTAAAAGAGTCAATGAGCACTGCAAATCTGAATATTATTTCAGGTGAAACGGACATCAAAGGCTCATTAAAATCAAACTCGGATACACGGCTCGCAGGTAAGCTTGAAGGAAGTATGGAGATAGAGGGAACCGTGGTCATCACCGAAAACGGGTTCGTCAATGGATCTATTCATGCAGAGAACATCAATGTATCCGGTTCAATGGAAGGTGATCTTATTGCGTTGAAGAAAGTGCTATTGACCGACACTGCAAAAGTGAAGGGAACGATCTATGCAGAGCGACTGGTCGTTGAAGAGGGAGCCATCTTTAATGGCGAATGCCAGACGGGGCACAAATCCGAGGCAATTTCATCCAAGTTCGTGGCAACATCTAATGGCGCAGATGAGCAGTTGGCAGAGCAGCTTGCGTGAGGCCGCTCCGTATCTCAGCCTTGGCATGCAACTGGGCATGACGATGGCGGTATTTGCCGTCGGTGGCTATCTATTGGACCGGCTATTTGGAACCACTCCCTGGCTTATTCTTGTGAGTTCGGTCATCGGCATGGTTTGTTTATTTGTACGGTTAATCCGTATTGCAAATCATCGCGAATAGAAGCTTTCGATCTTCACCAAGAATTCATCTCTTTTTTTGGCAATCGTTCGCACTATTTTCGTAAACCCTAGTTTAAGAGGATGAGTTCGGAATGGAGCATGGCAGCTGGTGTACTGCTAGGGTTGTGTTATGCTGGTGCCAATGTGCTGATCATTCGAATTGCACAGAATACGTCAAAGTTCGTACCCATTGTGATTGGTGGAATGGTACTACGCATGTTCGCAGCTCTGACGGTTTTAATCATTGTAATTCAATTATTTCCTGTTGTACTTCCCGTCTTTACAGGCACCTTTTTGCTGATTGCTCTAATTGGGCTTTTCGCTGAGGTGGCTTGGTTGATTCGTAAAAACACCTGATGCGTCCAGTACGCTGTTTGACTTACTTATTGGTTCTGAGTGCATGCTGGACTCCCTTCAAGGCTCTAGCCGCTGAGGATGGAGAGTTTGATCCGGTTCACCACACGGCGGATGCTTATTATCTTGACTTCCTCCCGATTGGGAAGGTGGAATTACCAAGGATTTTGCTTTTGCGCAGTGAAGTGACGGGGTATCAGATCCGCCTTTACCGGACAACAAAAAATGCTTTTCTTTCCGGCGAAATGCATGCGAAGGTTGAATCCCAAGAGGGCGCAAAAATTATATCGAATCAGGATAGCCTGCAGGTCTTGATTGGAGAGGGAAAGCATCTGGATGCCAAATTTGTCCCCGTCGGAGGGGATACGATCATCCTGGATTTATCGGTGACGAAACATTTAGTGTTTGCTCTGTTGGCCTCAGGGATTTTACTGATCCTCTTTGTGCAATTGGCAAACCGATATAAACGCGGGATTGGGCGCACTAGTGCTCCTCAGGGACTTGTGCAGAACCTATTTGAAACCCTAGTCCTTTTCATTCGAGATGATATTGCAATCCCCAATCTCGGCAAGGAGCACCATCATCGCTTTTTGCCATATCTACTGACCGCGTTTTTCTTTATCCTGACATGCAACTTATTGGGGCTTGTGCCATTTGGGGCAACGGCGACCTCTAATCTGAATATTACCGCCGTTCTGGCTGCATTTACTTTCGTCTTAACGCAGGTAAATGGGTCCAAGGATCATTGGCGACATGTATTCTGGCCCCCGAACATGCCCGTTGCGATCAAACTCCTTTTGATCCCAACTGAGATCATGGGCCTTTTTACCAAACCGGTTGCGCTTGCAATTCGACTTTTTGCGAATCTCACTGCCGGTCACTTGGTAATTCTCAGCCTTATTGGTATGATCTTTACCTTCACGACTCTTTTTGGAGAAGCGGTCGGCTACGGGGTCGTACCCATCAGTCTAGGCTTCACCTTATTCGTAATGTGTCTTGAAATACTCATTGCCTTTATTCAGGCTTATATCTTCACGATTCTGTCCGCACTGTTCATTGGGATGGCAATTGCCGAACATTCGCACAGTGAGGCTCATTAAGCGTATACACGACTCTAAAACTATTTTCTATTCATGGAATCACTTCATCTTGCTCTTGCATATCTCGGTGCTGGCCTCGGTGCTGGCCTCGTCGCTATTGGAACCGGTCTCGGTATTGGTCGACTTGCCGGACCAGCTATGGAGGGTACTGCCCGTCAACCTGAGGCAACCAACGACATTCGAACAAGCATGATTATCGCGGCCGCTCTGATTGAAGGGGTAGCACTCTTCGGTTTGGTGATTGCCTTTATCCTTGCCTTTAAGTCATAGGAATTCATCATGGCACTCGCCGCAAATCTACTGAGTGCAAACGTCGGTCTTGTCATCTGGCTGACGGTGGTCTTTTTGGCCCTTTTGCTCCTGCTTCGCCGGTATGCTTGGGGCCCGATCACTACGGCATTGGCAGAGCGTGAAAAGACCATTGCATCCTCGATGAACCGGGCTGAGGAGGCTCTTGCGGAAAGCAAACGCTTGCAAGAATCCAACCAACAGGCTCGTCGTCAATCAGAACAGGAAGCTCAGCGACTGCTTCGCGAAGCACGCGAAGAGGCGCAACGACTTCGGGATCAAGAGGTACAGCGTACTCGTGAAGAGATCGCTGCCGTGCGTGAACAGGCGCAGGAAGAGATTCAGCGGGACAAGCAACGCGCGCTTCAGGAACTTCGAAGTGAAGTTGCCCAATTGGCCATTCTTGCCGCCGAAAAGGTTGTCCAAGAGAACCTAGATTCCTCGAGTCAGCGCAAGCTTGTCAACAATTTTATTGATGGGCTGACTTCGACCGGAAGAAATCAGCAGCCTCAGGCATGACCTCTTCCATGGTTTCCCGGCGCTATGCACAAGCGCTCTACAACGAGACTGAAACCGTCTCCTCCGTTACCGATGATGTGCATCTACTCATCCAGACGTTGAGCGATTCTCCTGAGTTGGAGCGTTGCCTGAAGAGCCCTGTGATCTCCCGAGAAAAAAAATCTGCTATTCTGCAGGCCTTATTTACGGAATATGTTCACGCGGTGACGATGCGTTTTCTGCAAATGTTGGTTCAGCGAGGTAGAGAGCCACTGCTCCGTGCAATTCTGGATCGATTTTTGATCCTGTCGGATGAGTCGCAGGGAATTACTCCGGTACATGCCCGTGTCTATTCGGCGTTATCCCAGGATGAGCAGGACCGTCTACAAAACGTACTGAGTGTCCGATTGAACCGCACTGTGCGACTACAGGTGACGGAAGATCCAACTCTGATGGGAGGGATCGTTTTGAAAATTGGAGATACAGTCTATGATGGCAGTGTGCGGCATCAACTTCTGCTACTTCAGGGGCACTTGCGCGTACGCGCCTAATCAATAATTATGAAATGACAACAGCTATACGACCAGATGAAGTCACTGCACTCCTGAGGCAGGAGATTGGCGGTTTTGAGTCCTCTACAGATATCTATGAAGTAGGTACGGTCCTACAAGTGGGAGATGGAATCGCCCGGATTTACGGTCTGTCAAACGTGCAGGCAGGAGAGTTGATTGTATTCCCCGAACGCAATGTGACCGGAATGATCCTGAACCTGGAAGAAGATAGTGTAGGAGCTGTCCTCTTTGGTGAGATACAGGAAGTAAAAGAAGGCGATCAAGCACGTCGAACCCGCCGGATTGCCTCTATTCAGGTGACAGAAAGTATGCTGGGTCGTGTCATTGATCCGCTTGGGAACGTACTTGACGGCAAGGGCGAACTCACCGGTGAAACTTGGGAAATGCCCCTCGAGCGTAAAGCACCCGGTGTGATTTATCGCCAACCTGTCTCTGAACCCCTGATCACCGGAATCAAAGCGATTGACTCGATGATCCCGATTGGTCGAGGACAGAGAGAATTGGTGATCGGAGACCGCCAAACGGGGAAAACTGCCGTATTGATTGATACGATCATCAGTCAGCGTTCCACCCATGAGACGGATGCACCGGTCTACTGTATCTATGTTGCAATTGGGCAGAAATCTTCTACGGTTGCTCAAGTTGCACGTGCACTGGAGGAAAATGGAGCCATGGATTACACGGTGATCGTAAATGCACCGGCTTCGGTAGCTGCTCCGCTCCAGTTTATTGCGCCTTTTGCTGGTGCTTGCATCGGGGAATACTTTCGGGATACGGGTCGCCACGCACTGGTCATTTATGACGATTTATCCAAACAGGCGGTTGCATACAGGCAAGTTTCTCTTCTCTTGCGTCGTCCGCCAGGTCGTGAGGCCTATCCAGGAGATGTATTTTACCTCCACAGCCGTCTTTTAGAGCGTGCAGCCAAGATCACGGCCAGTCAAGAGATCGCATCACAAATGAACGATTTGCCTGATTCGCTGAAAGATAAGGTTCAAGGGGGAGGATCTTTAACTGCACTACCTGTGATCGAAACGCAAGCCGGAGCGGTCGACGCATATATCCCGACGAATGTGATTTCTATTACGGACGGGCAGATTTATCTAGAGCCCGATCTGTTCAATGCAGGCATACGTCCGGCGATCAACGTAGGTATTTCGGTGAGCCGTGTTGGTGGGAATGCCCAGATCAAGGCAATGAAGTCTGCTGCGGGAATGCTGCGCTTAGACTTGGCTCAATACCGAGAACTAGAGGCGTTCTCCAAGTTCGGATCCGATCTTGATCCTACGACACAGCAACAACTCAGGCGTGGGGAATGCTTGGTGGAATTGCTTAAACAGGGGCAATTCACACCTGTACCTGTTGAAGAACAGGTTGCCATAATCTTTATCGGAAGTGAGGGGCTCCTGGATATAGTCGCTGTGTCTGATATTAACCACTTCGAAGAGGAGCTCCTCGAAAACCTGAGAGTTCGTGCTGCAGATGCTCTTGCCAGTATTCGGAACACCGGCCTGCTGACCGATGAAACCAAAGAAGTGCTTCGTGAGGAGGCAAAACGACTCGTTGAACTTTATGCTACAAAATCCTGATGGCTACCCTGCGTGATATCCGGACACGTATCGGCTCGGTCCAGAATACGCAACAAGTCACACGGGCCATGAAAATGGTCGCGGCAGCAAAACTGCGCCGGGCGCAGGAAAATATTTTCAAGACGAGACCCTACGCATATAAGATTGGCGAGATCGTCGAACATCTAAAACGTCAGGGAGCCGTCGATTCACACCCGCTGCTCAGGGGACGTGAGAACGTGAAAGGGGCTCTGATCATTGTCGTTACCGGAGATCGTGGATTGGCAGGTGCCTTCAACAGTAATGTAATCAAAACCGCTGAGTCGCTGATTCACTCAAACTACTCCGAGCTGCATACAAACGGGACATTGCGGATTATTGGGGCAGGGCGTAAGGGAGCCGAACATTTCCGTAAGCGCGGATATGACATGGCAGCAGATCTCAGTGATGTATTCAGAGAACTGACCTTTGATACGGCTCTCAACATTGGAAGTATCGCTATAGAAGGATTTCTGAAGGGAGACTGGGATGAAGTCAAGATTGTCTACAACGAATTCAAGAATACCATTGCCCAAAATCGGATTGTTGCTCCGTTGATTCCAGTACCTCTAGAGCAATTTCGGACTCCTCTGATGCTACAGGAAGATGTAGTCGCTCCAGAGATTCAAGATCGCTACCGAGCGGATTACATCTTTGATCCAGACTCTGCAAATATCTTAAATACCCTCGTTCCACGATTCGTGAATTTTGAGATCTGGCATGCTTTGCTGGAATCCTGTGCTGCTGAACACGGAGCCCGTATGGTTGCAATGGATAATGCCACCGCGAATGCTACGGAACTCTTGCGTGCGCTACGCCTCCAGTATAATCGTGCCCGTCAGAGTGCAATCACGACAGAAATCTTGGAAATCATCAGTGGTGCAAACGCACTAGAGGAGGATTGATTGCTGGCCGTTATTGCTTCCACAGCAATTCTCACTCAATCCAAAATTTGGCATTCTGCGCCTCCGATTTTGGCGATGTAGATCGTGTTTTGGGGACCCGACCAAATTATTTTTTCGCCAACTCTATGTATGATGAGTGGTAAGTTTTTTCAATAGGTTCCGTGCGGAACCCAACCGGTAAAACGCTTTGAGTGAATAGGAGTTAAACGTGGTTCCTAATGGATCTTTGGGAGAGGTGGCCGAGTGGCTGAAGGCGCTCCCCTGCTAAGGGAGTATGGGTTAACAGCTCATCGTGGGTTCGAATCCCACCCTCTCCGCTTTTGTGCCGAATACGGTTTGTGTACAAGCAAAAAAATGTACTCCGGAGGGGTGGCAGAGCGGTTGAATGCACTGGTCTTGAAAACCAGCGTACCGCAAGGTACCGGGGGTTCGAATCCCTCCCCCTCCGCACTGTGCGAAGACGGTTGTTAGGTAATCAAGAGGCATTTATTGAAAGAGATTTGAGGGCATTTCGTTTATTGTATTTCTACTAACATCTGACGATTTTTTGACTGTATGCTCTTCATGTTCAAGGTACACCGTGTCGGATAGAGTTAGTTATACTTATCGCCAAATGTACAGTCATTCGCCTGCAAGAAGCATATCGCTGTGCCAGAGATACTGAGTGTTCTATCGTCTTACAAGGGGATACATTGATCCCTTGAATCAGGATCATAGGATTGATTCAAGGATCGTAAACAGATCGTTCACACAAAACAGAGAGGCTTTCTTCCTAAAGTAGGGGTAGATTTTTTGAGTAGTGATTGATTTTAGCCCCGTAGCCTGATCTGACGGCCGTGCTACTACACCAGAAATATGATCCGTACCATTGGACACAATTCAGGTTTGCATGGTTCCGAAACTGCAAGTACTTGACGCAAGTTTCCACTACGAATTGCAAAGTTGTGTCGAGAAATTTTCTAAGAGTATTACCAAGATTATTGACTGTCCCACTTGGAGCGGATTGATTGTCCCACTTCGAGCGGATTAGGTGTCCCAGTTCACCGGAATACACAGTTTTGCAAGAGCCTCTTTACGATACAATTTCATTCCCAAAATAGTATCCATTACTTTCCTTATACTTGAGTTGTATGACAATTGTCAACTTCCTCCCAACAATGAAAATATTTTGTGTCTCAGTTATGATGGCATGTTTTCTGTTTCATGGAAAGGAGAGTTTTCATCGAACATAACTCTAACAATCCCAAAATACATTCACTTCATGAAAAAGGATAAAGCAGGATATATTCGAATTGCGCTCTCTTTGTCGCTATGCATTCTATTCATTACGGTATTAGCTATCCCTCAAATTAGAGCGGTGCCACAAGCTTCAACGCCAGAATGTGGTGGTGAGGCCCTGAGAGTATGTTTTGCGGTTGGTTGTCACGAAGGTAGAACTCTGTGCGCATCGCTTACTTGCGCACGTTGCATTTTAATAGCGGGAGTAGTTAGTACATGTTTTTCTGGTACTCACATATGTTGGGGGAAGGGCGGCGGGAGTGGAGGCGGTGTCACGCCTATTCATCCTGAATAAAGACATTGCCGATGCGCGACTTGTTTTTTGGAGTAATGTTGTTGCTTACCCTGTCACTAATTTCATGTCAGGCCGAAAAAGAGGGTACATGGATTCCTTTTGACCAAGTTTTTCTGGATCGACTTTCGCATCAAGGTGCTTCGGAGAGAAAATTCGTTGATGTCTCGTATCAAAAGGCATTCACAATTACGTCTACCACAGACTTTGAATTCTATAACATCAGTGAGGTAGTTGTTAGCCAAGATGGATTCATACATGTACTTGATCATGGTATCACCAAAACACATAGGTTTTCTCCATCTGGAGAATATCTGATGACATATGGATATGGGTTCGGGGAGGGCCCGGGAGAACTTCTTACTCTTATTAATTTTGGCATTAAGAGTGATTCAATGGTTTATATGATGGACAGTGCCGGGCGAAAAATTTCATTTTATTCAATGGATGGAACTTTCCTGAAATCCAAGTCTTACGATGATCAGATATACCGGTATACACAAACGCTATATGGCCGAGAATATATATTTTCTGTTAATCCTCCAACACTAATCGAAACTCGCTTAGGTAATGATAAAACCCCGATTGTTCGTTTTTCTGATCTCACTTCCGATCTTGAATCTGATGTAGTTCAGGGGCTTTGGAGAACCGTTGGCCCAATAATTCCTTACGGAGAGAATCTGGTATACGTATTAGAGCGACATCCGTTATTAATCCAGTACGCTTCCGATGGATCTTTGGTGTATGCTCGGACAACGATGGATTACAATGATGCCTTTGAAGAACCTGAAATGGAAACGAATTTAATTGGGGGATATCGGACCGAATATCTAAGCGGACCGACCTATGTGATTGACCCTCTTTCGATCACGGATGATAATCTTTTTCTTTTTTCATCTTACCCTCCAGAAGAATCCATCGACATATACGAAGCTAAAACAGGGGAATATCAATATTCAATATCTCCCCCCGGAGAAGATTCAAACGGCAGAACTTTGACCATCCAAAATGACAGAATTTACGAAACGAGAGATACTACCGTGACAGTATGGGAAATTATATATTAAAACAAAGAAGTTGGTCAAAGTTTAGCAAGATTGAGGTATGGATTCATATTCTGTTGATCAGTACGACCATTTGTTTTGTCGTCTATGCCTTTAGTTTGTCTTCTGTCTTACCTGATGTCGATGTTCTGGAAACGGGAAATCTTCTGCCTGAAATTGATTCTTTCATCGATGAAAACCATACGGAACTTGTATTGTTTGCACTCTCGCCCGGTTGCCGATATTGCAAACAAAGCTACCCGTTCTATGAGGCTCTGATCACAATGCGTGATAAGGAAAAACCTGACTTGCCGATCATTGCAGCGATAGATACGAGTAGCAGTATGAGATTGCAATCCTTTTTACTGGAGGAAGCTGGTGTATATTTTGACTCCTTAATTGCATTACCTTTTCATTCGCTTAAGATCCATTATGTACCAATGGTTATTCATCTGAATAATCAAGGTAGAATACTTAGAAATTGGGAAGGGCAGCTATCCGAAGATGGTGAATCTGAGGTTTTATCGGCTCTTTTTCAAGATACCTAAGCTAACGCAATTCATAACCAAATTAACTTGTTGATATGTCTTTCTTTTCTGATCGCCACCGGTTAATCCGGCTTGCTACTTCTTTAGTCTGTTCCTTAGGAATCGTAGTTCTATCCTTTACGATACCTCCTTCTGGTAATGAATCATCATTCCCCCTTTTATGTAGTGCCAAATGCAGTACTTACTGTTCCGGTGGACATAACTGGTGTTATGAAGTCCGTTGCTGTGTAACAGATGCGGGAGGATGTAAGGTTGGAGATCCAGCAATTTTTTCAGTGATCTGTTATGATCCATTTCATACTGGGGGTGGAGGCGGCCGCCTTGAGAAAAATACAACATATGAATAGGCTCTTCTTTGGAATCGGATTCGTGATTACTTTGTCACTGGTTTCGTGTGAGGTAGACGAGGAAGATACACGAATTCGTTTTGGGCAATTATATCTGGATGATAGATTAACAGAACAACGGGTGCCGGAAAGGAATTTTTTAGATGTTTCCTATAAGAAGTTGTTCACGATACCCGATACGACAGATATGTTCTTGTTTCAATTAGCTCCTGCTTCGGTTGATAGTCAAGGAAATATCTACGTAATTGATTGGGGAATTGATAAGGTAATAAAGTTTTCTCCCTCTGGAGAATATCTTGTTACTTACGGAGAAAGTGGTAGTGGCGAGGGGCCTGGCGAACTTCTAAATATCACGGACTTTGAGGTAACAAGTGACTCGGTTGTTTACGTGGTAGATACCTACGGTCGAAAGATTGTTTCTTTTTCCATTGATGGGACTTTTTTGCATGAAGAAAAACAGGGCCACCAACCATATGGATATCAAATTGCTACTACGGGGGAAGAATATATTGCTTTTTCGAATGGTCCCACATTACTTGAATCCAGATCGGGGGACGACGTATTTGAACTTATCTCCTCATCAAATCTTGTGGACGAGGGAATAGACAGATATATGGAGTTCTCAGGCCCGTTTGGTGGCGAGATCATCACATATAAGAAAAATATAGTCTATGTATTTAAGTATTATCCTTTAATCTTGCAGTACGAACCAGATGGAACGCTCGTGTATGCCAGAACGACAATAGATTATAAGGGTGAATTTAAGGAACCTGAGGTCGAAAGGCTCATGCTCGGAGGAATGCCCGCGGTACGCAATATCGCTCGGATGTTCCATGGAGGCGGTGTTACAATAGAAAACGATAAGCTTTTTGTATTGGGAGTCAGCCCATCTGAAGCTCCAGATAAAGCTGCAGCACTTGATGTTTATAATGTAAAGACCGGAGACTATCAACATTCAATCCTTCTGCCTGAGGACGATCTCTCCTATGCCATTTATCAAAACGGTAGGATTTATCAGGAAAAAGATTCCATCGTTGTGGTGTGGGAGGTGGTTTATTGAGATTGACTGACGTCATGTCACATTTGATACGTCGTAATAATTGTACTATTTTTCTTGCCCAACCAAAGATCTATGGAAGTTGGCGTGAAATGTGATATCGTAGAATTAGAGACGGAGGAACTTGCGGAGTTGGAGGTGATCAATCGCATCGTTCCCAGAAGGTGATCAGTGCCTTGGCCTTGCTCAACCGCGACGAGAGTTCGTTTAACGAGTGATGTACAACCGGTGCAGAAATTACTGGGATATTGCGTATCAGCATGCACGGGTGAGGCTGGGGCAAGAAGCGGTTCGTAGAAGACGGCACAGACGCGGTACTTGGAGATCGGCAGGGGCTCCGTGCGAGTTATCATCGCAAGGAAGACAATGAACTTGAGGTATGACTGATCAATCTCAGTTACAGCAATTCGCCGAGGGGCACGTGCAGTAGGCAGGCCCTTCGCCTGTTGACAGATCACGTAGTCAAACTGGGCTACATTGACATCGTCTCATACGAGACGGTAAAAAAATAACCTCAAGCCTTGGCGACGTACCTGTTGTGTGATTCCACTGCAACACAATGCTTCCATCTCCGCATCGATACGTTAGGGAATTCACTGCTTGGTATGCGGCGAGAGATTAAATTCAAGCGAACATTGACTGGCAGCTCACTACCGATGACGCACGAATGAGACTTAAGCGTCTCTATTCGACATTTCATGCATGATATGAAACTAGTCTCCTTGTACCCCGTGATACCCCCTTTGCAGATCTCAACAAGGTGCATCGTTTTAGAAAGCTCGGGTACCGTTAGTTAGCCTATATGCTTTATCCCCTAACGATGATATACGTGTTTTTATGGATGCAGCCTCGTCAGTTCAGATAAAATCCATCTCGATACACAATAAATCCCATCGTGCGTACCGCTATCATTGCTGCCCCCTAGATTTTTTGACTCTACAGCCTACACACCTATCTGATAGAGCTACTCTCTGAAATTTGAAGGCGATTGAGTAAGCAGTCTTACCAAAAGGTCTTATTTTCTGCAAAGTAGAGAAATTACTTCTGAATAGTTGAGATATTTGCCGAGCGGGAATCAATGCGGAAACAACTTAAGTGACGTATATCATCCATCTCTCGGAAATCAAAAAATCTACCACATCCTCCCTGATTCAGGAAGGACAACATGATTGAACATGGAATATGATGCAATCAAGGATCGGATCAGTCACTGGCTGGATTCATATCCGAGACTGCTCCCGCTACTTTTTGCTGTACTGGATCTGTTATTCCTCCGAACTTGGTATGTACACCGTGCACTCCGAAAAAATGGCCTAGGTCCAGATTCAAATCTACTGGATGCAGGAACAGGCTTTGGTCAATATACATGGTATGTATTGCGTAAATACCCGGGAGTCAAAGTTACGGCAACGGATCTCAAGGAAGATTATCTGAAACGTGCCGCTAAATATTTTGACATCTCTGGTCTTTCAGACCGGATTAAACTGCATGTTGAAGATCTTACCGATCCAAGTGTAGCCGGCCTTTTTGACTATATTCTGGCGGTAGATGTCCTTGAACACATTGAGGAAGATGACATGGCAATCCATCATTTCGCCCGGCGCCTGCAACGAGGGGGATATCTCATCATCAGTACCCCGAGTGATCAAGGAGGATCAGATGTCCATGATGCAAATCAGGAAAGCTTCATCGGTGAGCATGTCCGCGACGGCTATAACCTCAATGAGCTCATACAAATGCTTACAAATGCCGGACTTGAAATCGTGGATGCACAGTACAGCTACGGAACTTGGGGATCTCTAGCTTGGCGCCTGCTGATCAAGTTCCCGATGGTCCTTCTTGGGAAATCCTTGTTTTTTGCACCATTGGTTGCACTTTATTATATACCTGTACTTCCATTTGGCTTACTGATGAACACCGTCGACCTGTACCGTTCAAATACGCATGGAACGGGATTGATCATTGTTGCGCGCCAAAATACCTGAGGTCCAACCAAATACTGTAACTTTAGGGAATCGTCCTTTTAATTCAGAGTGACTGTGAGAAGTAAATATATATTCGTGACGGGTGGGGTTTCATCCTCGCTCGGAAAAGGCATCTTCTGCGCATCCCTGGGCCGATTGCTTGAAGCCCATGGCCTTCGGGTCTCTATCCAAAAGCTAGATCCCTACATCAATGTGGATCCAGGGACCATGAATCCTTATGAGCATGGGGAGGTATTTGTCACTCATGATGGAGCGGAGACAGATCTAGATCTTGGGCATTACGAACGATTTCTCGGACACGAAACCAGTCAGGCAAATAATGTTACCACCGGCCGCGTCTACAGTGAAGTGATCGGAAAAGAGCGTGCGGGTGAATATCTCGGAAAAACGGTACAGGTGGTCCCCCACATCATTGATGAAATCAAAGCATGGATCGTGCGCCTTGCGGAGAATGAGGAACTGGATGTCATTATTTCCGAGATTGGTGGCACGGTTGGAGATATTGAAAGCCTTCCCTACCTAGAAGCGATTCGGCAGTTACGCTACGAAATGGGATCCATCAATGCACAAGTGGCACACCTGACCCTAGTACCTTATCTCGCAGCTGCGGGGGAACTAAAAACTAAACCTACGCAGCATTCCGTGAAAACTCTGCTCTCCTACGGCCTACAACCTGACCTTTTGGTCTGCCGTTCGGAACGATCGCTGGACAAAGAGCTACGCCAAAAAATTGCCCAGTTCTGTAATGTAGAAACCCGTGGAGTGATTGAGGCAGCGGATGCCCGTTCTATTTATGAGGTTCCCCTTCAGTTGGCTCGGCAGGGAGTAGAAAAACTTGTACTTGAGCGGCTCGGACTAACCGATCTTCATCGACAAAAATCCATCACGGGTAAGCCTGAACTGGACGAATGGGCAGACTTTGTCGAACGGTTGCACGCACCAGATAAAAAAGTGCGGATTGCTTTGGTCGGGAAATATGTTGCCCATCAGGATGCCTATAAATCAATCACTGAATCGTTTATTCTAGCCGGAGCAAAGCTATCCGTTCACGTAGACGTATGCTTCGTTGAAAGTGAAGAGATCCATGAATCCAACTGTGATGCACTGCTCAAGGATGCAAAGGGAATCTTGGTTGCACCTGGCTTCGGTACACGCGGAATCGAGGGAAAGATAGTCACCGCTCGTTATGCACGGATTCAGCAAATCCCTTTCCTAGGAATCTGCCTAGGGCTTCAATGTGCGATCATTGCATTTGCACGAGATGTCTGTGGTTTGCAGGGAGCACACTCGACCGAGTTTGATCCAGATTCTCCCTGGCCTGTGATTGATCTGATGGCAAGCCAGAAGAATGTATCTGATAAAGGCGGTACGATGCGGCTCGGGGCGTACAACTGTGAAATCACAAAAGACTCCCAAGTATACTCTATTTATAAGGAGACCCAAGTACGTGAACGACACCGACACCGCTACGAAGTCAATAACTCCATCAAACATCACCTTGAAGAAAAAGGATTAAGATTCTCGGGAATCAACCCGGAAAATGGACTCGTAGAAATCGCTGAACTTCCCTCCCATCCTTGGTATATCGGTGTGCAATTCCATCCCGAATATCGTTCAACCGTTGGCAATCCTCACCCTCTATTTCTGTCTTTTGTTGCCGCTGTCCTTGAACACAGCGAGTAATACGGAACTCCCTAGATCTGTCATTTGATCACATGAAAAATCGTGTGATCAAGTCATAATGCATGCGATTATTTTAGAATAATTCCCATAAAATTAATTTTTGTGGGAAAATGTGGGAAAATGTGGGAAATTTTTCTTATCATTAGCTAGGTAGATCTACTCAAGAGATTCCCATGCCTGGATTTAAGGGGCAGGCTACGTATTCAGTTGATGGAAAAGGGCGTATCGCGATCCCCTCTAGGATGCGTGCGTGCTTGAACCCGGATGCACATAATACTCTGGTGATTACCCGTGGATTTGAGAAATGCATCTTTGCCTATCCGCTGGATGAGTGGCTTAAGATCGAAGATCAGATTTCGAAGCTCAATCTCTATGACCAAAAACATAGAGCGTTCATTCGCCAATTCATGAGATGGGCAGAAGAAGTTTCCCTAGATGCCAAGGGGCGAGTCCCCTTGCAACGACCACTTCTTGAATATGCGGGGATAACTACGACAAGTTTGATTCTTGGGTCTCAAAAATATCTCGAGATCTGGGATCCAGATAGATTCGAAGAATATCTGAAAACCGATGGAGAAGACTATGAAAAGCTTGCGGCGGAGGTCATGGGAAGCTAATGTCTACGATTTCTTATGCCACCTCCTACCATACTCCGGTTCTGTCACATACTGTACTTGAATATTTAGTTACTGATATTCATGGCACCTACGTGGACGCAACTGCAGGAGGGGGAGGACATGTCGCGGCAATCCTCTCTGTGTTGTCGCCCAGAGGAAAAGTCGTTGCCATTGATCAAGATGCAGACTCAATTCAAGTCGTGAAAGAACGGCTACCTGATGCAATTAAGATGAAACAACTGTTTGTGTACAGGGGAAGATTCAGCAACTTGCAAAATCTGATTCCAAATCTTCTCCCTGTCACCGGGCTACTACTGGATCTTGGCGTCTCCTCTCATCAATTGGACTCTGGTGGAAGAGGGTTCAGTCATCGTCAACGTGCTGACCTAGACATGCGGATGGATGCTGATCTTGATATCACAGCTGCAGATATCGTGAATGGATCCAGCGAAAAAGAATTGGTCCAGATCCTCCGTTCCTGGGGAGAAGAGCCCTATGCACGTCGAATCGCTCGAGCGATCATCGCGAATCAGCCCGTTACAACCACAACAGGTTTGGCACACATTGTACGAGATGCCGTTCCCACCCGATGGGAATCTCGAGCAGTTTCTCGTACGTTCCAGGCCTTTCGAATTGCGGTAAATGGAGAATTAAGGGAGCTGTCCCAACTCCTAGAATCCAGTCCGGAAATTGTGATGGAAGGGGGAAGAATGGTTGTGATCAGCTATCACTCCCTAGAAGATCGTATCGTGAAACGGATGTTGCGTGATGGAGTCCTGGAAGGAGAACCAAAGCGCGATCTCTACGGGAACCGGCTTGTGCCCTGGACGCCGATGCTGCGCCGCCCCATCGTCCCGGATGCAGACGAAATTGCTGCAAACCGCCGATCCCGAAGCGCACGACTGCGTGCCGGAATTCGCTGCCCTGCACCCATCCCTTCTTAATACATGATGTTCAGACGCCTCAGAAATACTTCCCCGAGTCAGGACACGCGCAGGCAACGTGCGGTGGATCAGGCGATGACTACGATTCGTAGCTGGCAAGAATTGACCATCATTGATGAGTTTACACCGGAGCGGAAAGTCATCGCGCGTGTTTCCACACTCCAATTTGGAATCATCATCTTTCTCCTTGCAGGAATCCTGACCGTCTATATCGGTCATATTCATACATCTCAGGATCTGTTGGCAGAAATCAATAGCCAACGAAAAGAAAATGTTCGCCTTCACCTGCAGCATAAGCAACTCGTTGCAGATTACAATGCGATCGTAGGACCAAGTGTCATTTATCGGCGGGCTGAGAACCTGGGGCTTGAAAGGGGGCACAAATATGCAGGGTTCATCCAGAATCGTACTCCACAAACGGATCTATGAACGTACGGGATCAAATATTGGGCCGGATGTATGTTGTGCTAACTGGGTTAGTACTCCTGCCTCTGATCATTGCAGGACAGTTGATATGGCTCAATGTCGAAGACGGTAATCATCTGCGTGAGTTGGGTCGGCGTCAAGCAGAATCCCAACAGATACTATTTCCCCAGCGTGGAGAAATACTTGATCTTCATGGGCGGGCTCTGGCCGTCAATTCTCCACACTATAATCTTGCATTAGACCCTACTGTACCCGAATTCGCAGAGCAAGAAAATGACTTTCTGACTCGCCTATCCGATTTAACAGGTACCTCTAAAAGGGGACTTCAATCACGGATTAATAACCGCGTAAGTGAGCAATTCGTCCGGCTCATGGATTTGACACCAGATCAGCGAAGAGAAGTTGCCGCCTGGGAAGTTCCTGGTATTCTTCTCCAAGAACGCTCCCAACGTAAGTACGTCTACGGAACCACTGCCTCCCATATCATCGGACATGTAGATACCGATGATGTCGGAAAAGCAGGCCTTGAACTGGAATATGATGAATATCTGAAAGGGCAGCCGGGACGTCGTACTCTTTTCAGAGATCGCCGGGGATATCTGCGCGTAGATGCAGAAGGAGTTGTCGTTCCCGCAACCGATGGCGAAACCCTCGTACTTACGATTGATCTTATCCGTCAAACCATCATGGAGGAGGAACTGGCGGCCGGTGTCGCAGAAGCCCGTGCGATTCGAGGTAGCGCGATTGCGGTCAACCCCAAAAATGGGGCGATCCTGGCCATGGCTAATGTACCCACTTTTGATGCAAACGTGCCGCAAAATACGCCGGTATCTATATGGCGTAACCGGACGATCACCGATCGACTCGAACCTGGTTCCGCTTTCAAACTGATCGCAGCTTCCGCAGCCCTGGAAACTGGCATCATCTCTATGGATGACCCGGTGAATACTGGTGATGGGACCATTGAGGTGTCTGGCTATACTTTGAATGACATCTCGCAATACGGAGAAATCTCCTTCAATGATGTGATTGTAAAGAGCAGTAACGTAGGAATGGCTCTTACGACGGAATCCATGGCTCCCGAACAACTGTACCGATATATACGCAATTTCGGGTTTGGCCAAAAGACATGGATTGATCTGCCCGGAGAAATCGGTGGACTCCTTAAACGCACCAATCAGTGGAGCATCACGACCAAAACTGCTCTCAGCATCGGATATGAGATTGATGTAACTCCCATGCAAATGTTGATGGCATATGCCGCTCTGGCAGATGGTGGCCTCCTACGTCAACCCTATATCGTAGCGGAGCGTCGGAATGTGACCGGGCGTGTACTATGGCGTGCATCCGATGACCCTGCTCGAACGGACTCCATCCGAAGGGTCCTGAAAGAAGAAACCGTAGCCATGCTCCAGCCCGCTCTCATTGAAGTGGTTCAAAGAGGGACGGCAACCGATGCCCAAGTGGAAGGATTGACCATTGCAGGGAAAACCGGAACTGCACGTAAGGTCGTCAATGGCACCTACGGAAGCGAATATCGATCCACCTTTGTTGGCTTCTACCCTGCCGAAGATCCACAAGTGGCCATGATCGTAGTCTTAGATGAACCTCAGACCAGTATTTATGGGGGTAGAGTATCCGGCCCCATCTTCAAGCGGATCGCAGAGCGATGGAGTGCAACCTTCCCTACATCTGGGCTTCCTACTCCACAGGAAGGATGGAGAATTCAAACACAACGTGATCGGCTTGCACCACAGCCGCCCATCGTAGAAACCTTTGAAGAATCTCCCCCACAGAATCAAGTGAACGTTCAAGAAGCACCCGATGAAATAGCACTGGCCAAGATGCCGGATGTATTAGGACTTGATGCCAGGGCAGCAATATTTTTGTTGCGATCTGAAGGGTTGGATGTACAGCTGAAAGGGAATGGCTTGGTCATTGGACAATCTCCGGAACCGGGGGCCGCCGTGAACTCAGAAGATGTAATCCTACAATTACAGCCCCATGAACTGGACTGATCTACATACCCGATTGGCTAGCGAGGGATTGTTGATTGACTCCTTTGCTCCTGTACCTAACGTAACCGTTTCCGGTGTGAGTCAGGACAGCCGCGATGTAAATCCAGGATACGTCTTTACCGCCGTGCAAGGAACCAACGATGATGGACATACCTATATTCAAAATGCAATCACTAAAGGAGCCTCTGTCATTGTTTGTCAGGAGAACCCCGACCAAGATCCTCGTTTCATTCAGGTATCCAATACCCGCAAAGCCTCTGCCGTGATTGCAGCCGCATTTTATGGGAATCCATCTTCTTCGCTGCATCTTACGGGTGTCACTGGAACCAATGGAAAAACAACTACGGCCGCTCTGGTGAAACATGTTCTCGAGTATACTGGAACGAGGACGGGGCTGATTGGAACGATATCCTATATGACAGGGAAAACAATCTATCCTGCCCAACTCACTACCCCTGATGCGACCCATCTCCAGCCCATGATGGCGGAGATGGTTCATGCAGGCTGCCAAGCATGTGTGATTGAAGTTTCGTCTCACGCTTTGGATCAGTATCGAACGGCCACGCTGAATTTTTCGGTTGGGGTATTCACAAATTTGATGCACGATCATCTGGACTATCATCTCACTAGAGAGCACTATTTCAAAAGCAAAAAACGACTGTTCGATGAGCTGCGCCCTGATGCGGTTGCAGTGTATAATCAGGATGATCAGGTGGGGCAATGCATGGTCAAGAATATCTTGGCCACCCCATGCTCTTTCGGTCAGAATACGGATGCGGATATTCGATTTCGTATTGTGAAAGACAGTCCCAATGGCCTTCAATTGCTTCTGGATGGTAAAACCAGTACGTTCCGGCTTGCCGGGACGTTCAATGCATATAATCTAGCTGCCGCCTACGGTGCCGCACGTGCGAGTGGGTTGCCACGCTCAGATGTGATTGAGGCTTTGTCTGAAGCCCGTCCTGTTGCTGGCAGATTTGAGCAGTACGTATGCGATGACGCCACTCGGATTGTTGTCGATTTTGCACATACCCCAGGCGCGCTGGAACAAGTTCTTCGGTCACTCGCTTATATCCGCTCAAAAACAGCGCGGCTATGGTGCGTATTTGGATGTGGTGGGAACCGAGATGTGAAGAAACGTCCTCTCATGGGCGCGATCGCAGAGAAACTGGCCGATTATGTCGTCATTACGAATGATAATCCACGCCGTGAACCTGCAGAATCGGTTGCACAGGACATTCTTCGTGGTATGAAAAAACCTGAACGATCCCATGTGATTCTTTCCCGGATCGAAGCAGTGCACTTTGTTGCGAGGGCTTGCAGAGCTGAGGACATTGTACTTATTGCAGGGCGAGGGCATGAATCTATTCAGGAAGAAAATGGGCTACAGGTAAAATTGAAAGATCACGACCTAGTCCTGGAAGCCTTTGCATCACGTAACCCAACCCCCCTCTTCTGAATCTATGCTATACTTTCTGCTAAAGTGGTTGGAAGAGGCGTTTCGTCCTCCAGGATTCCAAGTCGTGGAATTCATCACGGTACGTGCCACGCTTTCTGCGATCACAGCATTCGTCATCGTCATGGTCATTGGACCTTATGTGATCCGGTGGCTCGTACGCAACCAGCTAGGCGAAGAAGTGCGTACGGAGCTAAGCAGTAGCGGCGTTGATCATTCTCATAAGCGTGGGACTCCCACCATGGGAGGATCAATCATTGTCAGTGCAATCATGCTTGCAACCCTCTTATGGGGAGACCTGAGCGAGGTCTATGTCTGGCTGATCCTGATTACGACCGCATGGATGGCTGCGTTCGGATTCGCGGATGATTACATCAAGACCGTCCATAAAGACAAATCCGGCTTAGCCGCACGCATGAAGCTAACCGGTCAAATAGGACTGGGGTTGCTGGTCGGGATCATCCTATATTTTCATCCCCAATTTGAAGAAATACGGTCCGTAACAGATCTGCCATTCGTTCAGAATTGGCATCTCGACTATAATATTCTGGGCAATACATTTCCAGGAAGTATGGATCTCGGGTGGGTCTTCTTCATCCCGATGACCATGTTCATTGTCACCGCCACCTCCAATGCCGTCAACTTGACAGATGGATTGGATGGCCTAGCGGCAGGAGTTGCGGCAATCATTGCCATGGGACTGGTCGCTCTTACCTATATCTCTGGACACGTAGGGTTTTCTTCCTATCTAGGAGTACTGTACCTGCCAGGTGCAGGGGAACTGACGATTTTTGCCGCCGCGATGTGTGTTGCATGCCTGGGGTTTCTGTGGTTTAATGGGTATCCGGCTACGGTCTTTATGGGAGATACCGGATCGCTGTCCCTAGGAGCTGCCATTGCAGTCGTTGCCGTGATGGTCAAAAAAGAGCTTCTGTTGCCATTTCTTTGCGCTGTCTTTTTTGTGGAAACCCTATCGGTGATTCTACAGACGACGTATTTCCGCTATACCCGCCGCAAGACGGGCACGGGAAAGCGGATCTTCCGTATGGCCCCGCTACATCACCATTATGAGGCAAAAGGCATGCATGAGGTGAAAATTGTTACTCGTTTCTGCCTTGTGACCGTCATCACCATGTTGGCAACTCTACTCTCACTTCGAATCCGATGACACAGCCCTATAACGTTGCAGGAAAACACGTCACGGTTCTGGGAGCGGCCCGAAGCGGGCGCGCGGTTGCAGATCTGTTGACTCGAACCGGTGCCAAAGTCTTGCTTTCGGACCATGGCCCCCTGGATGCAAAGACACTGAGATGGTGTAAACATAAAGGAATTAACGTGGAAACACATGGGCATACCGAAGCAATCCTGGCAGCGGATTTTCTGGTCATCAGCCCAGGAGTACCTACGACAGCTCCCCCTGTCCAGGCTGCTCTGGCCAGGGGGATACCTGTCTACTCAGAGCTTGAAGTTGCCTCCTGGTTCGCATGTGGGCAGATTGTTGCCATCACTGGAACCAATGGAAAGACTACGACCGCCTCGCTTGTAGGACACATGATGAAGGCTGCTAATCGTCATACGGTGGTTGCCGGGAATATTGGAAGCCCATTATCCGAACATATCCAAGGCCTGCATGCAGACTCGATCGTTGTTCTTGAGGTATCCAGCTTCCAGCTAGATCATATCAACACGTTCCGTCCAGACGTGAGTGTGATCCTCAATATTACACCGGACCATCTGGACAGGTACGGTGGCCACTTTGAATGCTATGCCAAGAGTAAACTCCGCATCTATGAAAATCAATCAGATGCCAATACCGTGATCTATAACTACGATGACACGCTGGTACGAAAGCGTGTCGAATATTTTATCACTACCCATGATGTACAGGGGCTCCCATTCAGTAGGCAAGTAGAACTTTCGAGTGGCGCAAGTGCCATTCAGGACATGATTCATCTCCAGAAACATGCACTCTTACCTACACAGGAATTGGGACTCTCTGGTCCGCACAATATCAGTAATTCTCTAGCCGCTGCGCTAGCAGGTCAAGCCCTTGGCCTGACCAATGCCATCCTCCGTGAAAGCCTGCAACGATTCACCGGAGTAGATCATCGACTTGAAATCATCCGTCAGTTAAGTGGAGTCACCTATGTAAACGACTCAAAAGCAACTAATGTGAATGCACTTTGGTATGCACTACTGAGTTTTGATGCACCGATTGTGCTCCTTGTTGGTGGTCGGGACAAAGGGAATGATTATGACATCATCAAGCCCCTGATTACCAAAAAGGTGCATACTGTGGTTGCCTTTGGCGAAAGTGCATCCAAAGTGCTCCGAGAGCTTGGCCCTCACACCAAACATGCACTGGAAGCCAAGACATTGGACGAAGCAACACAACATGCGCGAAGATGCGCAAGTGCCGGAGATGTAGTGCTTCTTAGTCCGGCATGCGCCTCCTTTGATTTGTTTTCCAACTACATAGAGCGGGGAGCACACTTTCGCCGCATTGTGGAGAGTTTCTAGTCATGGCGAACCAAACCCATACTATATATCTCCAAAAACTTGCTCCAATGGATAATTATGTCCTCTGGATCGTACTTTTGCTTTCGGCGATTGGGGTATTGGCCGTTTACAGTGCCATTGCCTTTCTGGCCGAAGTGAAAGCGGATGGAGATACAGAGCAATTTCTTCTGCGTCACTCGCTCCGGGTAGGCCTTGCGCTCGTAACGATGATCGCCTTGAGCAGAGTGGATTATCATCATATTGCGCGCTGGTCGAAACTTTTCCTGATCGGTTCTTTACTCCTACTGGTATTGGTCCGCACCTTTGGAGTCACGTACGGAGGCGCGACTCGCGCCTTCCAGTTTGGCATCTTCAGCCTTCAGCCTTCTGATTTGGCAAAAATCGCACTGATTGTGAACCTTGCTGTACTCCTGGTTCGAAAGCAGGAATATATCCATCACGTTATTAAGAGCGTTCTTCCGCTATTTTTCTGGACGTTTCTGACGGTTGGGTTGATCGGACTTGAAGATCTATCGACCGCTTTCCTTGTTCTACTCTCTGCAATGGTGATGCTTTATGTCGGCCGGGTGAGCCTATACTACATTGGCGGAGGTTTTTTATTCGGTTTTGTATGCATATTTTTGATGCTTCTTACCTCTCCGAACCGGGCGCAAAGAGTTGAATCCTATCTGAATCTGAGAATCTTCACGAATACAGAAGAGGTTGAAGCATTAAACGTACAAGCAGAAGGCTATCAGGCACATCAGGCTAGGATTGCGCTTGCAATGGGGGGATGGACTGGACGAGGACCTGGCAAAAGCATTCAACGGGATTTCCTTCCAACCCCCTATAATGACTTCATTTTCGCCATTATCTCCGAAGAATATGGGATTGTAGGAAGTCTTGTTCTCCTTGGCCTGTTTGTGATGATCCTCTTGCGGGGCTTTCTACGGATTGCGCGGGATGCCATTGATCCCTTGGGTTTGTTCTTAGCGATTGGCTGTACAACGATGCTGTTCTTGTACACATTACTTCATGCAGGTGTCTCGGTGGGAATTCTGCCTGTCACGGGGCTTCCTCTTCCTCTGATTTCCTATGGTGGAACTTCAATGCTTGCAGCGGGCATCCTGCTTGGAATCCTACTTAACATTTCTAGACAATTGAACCGCCAATGAGACCACCACGCATCTTATTGGCTGGGGGTGGCACTGGTGGCCACGTCTACCCGGCGATTGCGATTGCGCAGGCAATCCGCGCACTGGAACCAATGAGTGCTATTGCTTTTGCGGGAACGCGGGATCACCTGGAGTGGAATGCAGTCCCGGATGCAGGCTTTGAAATTCACCCCATTACCGTTAGTGGATTCCACCGCAAACAACTCCTACGAAATGTAGGATTTCCCTTTAAGTTAGCAATGGGGCTTTGGCAAAGCTATCAGTTGGTGCAAGATTTTGATGCGGATGTTGCCGTCGGGACCGGCGGATATGTGTCTGGGCCAGTCTTATGGGCCGCCAGCATGCGTAAACGGCCAACGGTTGCCCAAGAACAGAATGCCTATGCTGGGAGAACCAATCGGATTCTTGGACGCCGTGCCGCACAGGTTCACATTGCATTTGAAGAGGCAAATATCTGGTTTCCTGAGGGGCGTTGCCGCATCAGTGGCAATCCTGTACGCAAAGAGCTATCTACGACAATTACCCGCGAATCTGCCAGGAAAGCTCTAAAACTTCCTCAGGCTGCCAAGGTGCTTTTCGTTTTCGGAGGATCCCTAGGAAGTCAAGCCATCAATGAAGCGATGTTGCAGGTTTCCAAGCAGATACTCTCTATCCCCGACCTTCATATTATCTGGCAGACGGGGAATCTCTACTATGAGCGAATGCGGAAGAAAGAGCACTCAAGGCTACGTGTGATAAAGTACGTGGACCGAATGGAATTGTTTTACGCTGCATGCGATCTGGTTCTAGCGCGATCGGGAGCTCTCACATGTAGTGAACTTTTATGCACGGCAACTCCGGCGGTATTGGTTCCATCGATACATGTAGCGGAGGATCATCAGACGAAAAATGCCCGCAGTATGGAACGTCTTGGAGCGGCAATGTTTGTGCCTGAAGAAGATCTTTTGAATGCATTCCTGATCCAGGTCCCTGCTCTGTTGGCAGATCCTGAAAGAAGAAACAGGATGGCAGAAAAAGCACGCAATGCCGCGAAACCTCAAGCCGCCATGACGATCGCGAAAGATGTTCTGACCTTGGTTGGATGGAAGGAAACAGCATGAATTCTCAACGCCGACAACCTTTTCTTGGACGAATACGCCATGTTCACATGGTCGGTATTGGTGGCATCGGAATGAGCTCGATTGCCTCTGTACTTTTGGCGAGAGGGTACCAGATAACCGGCTCCGATCTGAATTTGAGCGAATTGACGGACAAACTTGTAGATCAGGGGGCATTGATCTACGAAGGGCATGACAAAAAACATGTTCTCGGGGCAGATGTGGTCGTCTATTCATCTGCAGTGGATGTGCATCAAAACACCGAGACACAAGCTGCGATTTCGCATCGGATTCCCCTGATCCCCCGATCAGAAATGCTTGGCGAACTCATGCGCATGAAATATGGAATAGGCGTCGCCGGGACCCACGGAAAAACAACAGCAACCAGTATGGTGGGGCATGTGGTCACAGAGGGAGGATTTGATCCCACCGTCATTGTTGGGGGGAAAGTGACGGAACTCAACACGAATGCTGTCAGTGGCGAGGGAGATATTATCGTGATTGAAGCAGATGAATATGACCGCACTTTTTTGCGGCTCACTCCTGCCTTAGCCGTCATCACAACCATTGAAGCCGATCATTTGGAGATTTACGGCGATCTGGAGGAACTCTATAAAGCCTTTGCCGCGTTTGCTCGAAGTGTGCCGTTCTTTGGAGCTGCTATCGTCTGCCTGGATGATCCCGGTGTCCAGACAATCCTGGATGATATTGATCGTAGGTTGATCACCTACGGCACTTCTCGGCAGGCAATGGTACGGGCCGAAAAGGTAAGACAAACGGGGCAATCTACTCATTTTGACGTGCTTGTATTTGGCAAGCTGCTAGGATCTATTCGACTCCGTGCAATGGGATTGCACAATGTACAAAATGCGCTAGCTGCAGTCGCGGTTGGATTGGAGCTTGATATTTCTTTTGATTCCATCAAGTCGGGATTGGAAACCTTTACTGGCGTCCAAAGAAGATTTCAGATTCTGGGAGAGAAGGATGACATACTGGTCATCGACGATTATGCCCATCATCCAACGGAAGTTCTTGCAACTCTCAAGGCTGCAAGTGAGGGATATCCGGATCGCCGGATTGTGGGAATTTTTCAACCTCACTTATATTCGCGCACGAACGATTTCAGGGATCAATTTGCCTGCTCATTTTTCAATGCAGATATCCTGATCGTGACAGAGATCTATGCGGCTCGGGAAACACCAATCCCCGGAGTTACCGGGAAGATGATTGCAGAATTAGCTACGGTTCGGGGGCATCGAGATGTGCGTTATGCGGAGCGGAAGGAGAAGGTACTACCAATTTTACAGAATACCTGTGAGCCCGGTGATGTGGTCCTATTCATGGGCGCAGGGGATATCTGGCGAACCGCTCGCAAGTTCACGGAACAACTTTGTCGAAGTGTAGCCGCCTAAGATCATGACACGTAAACAGAGACGCATTTTGACTTTCCTTGCGATTACTCTTCCGATCTGTATTGGCGCGAGTATCGGATGGTCTTATTTGTGGCAGCGTCCGTGTAGCGAAGTTACAATATTAGGTGCCGAGTATACGGATCCAGACGAAATTCACAAACTTATTCACGACACTTTCAGTCCCCCGTTGGTCGTTGACCGGATCCAGCGGCATCCATGGGTCCGGGAAGTTCGCGCAGTCTGTTATCCATCCGGAACGGTACGAGTAGAGGTAATGGAGCGTCAACCACATTTATTGATTCTCACGACGACAGGAAAACCTGCATACTATCTAGACGAATTTGGCTATATGATGCCGACACATACACAGATGATCTTTGATGTGCCACTCTTGCGGGCAAGCATGATTCCATACCGTGCATTATTGCCTGTAAATAACCAAGCCCTGCGGGATCTCCTCACCATGCTACCACGGCTTCCTGCGGAGATCGACTCTCTGGTTTCTGAATTTGAACTAACCGAAGACAGTTTGTCCATGACCATGCGTTTTCCCCGTGCAGATCAGATCACGGTGATACATCTAGGTAGTACAGCATGGGAAGAGAGATTGCAAAAACTGTATGCATTCTGGGAGCAGCGAATACGATCTCATGAAAGCCGAAAGATCGAAGT
This sequence comes from Rhodothermales bacterium, assembly GCA_965215475.1. Classification (GTDB taxonomy): domain Bacteria; phylum Bacteroidota; class Rhodothermia; order Rhodothermales; family Bin80; genus Bin80. The sequence continues at coordinate 1,731,685 of OZ244061.1, read as the reverse complement.
CATTGACTTGAGATTTCAAGGACAAATCGTAACGATAGAAAATCCGATATAGCTAACTATCACGAACATGCATGATCAAATTGTAGTCGGAATGGATATAGGCACGACGAAAGTATGTGCTGTCGTTGCCGAATCTGATGAATTAGGGAAAATTAATGTTTTAGGTATCGGGATCGCTGAATCTGATGGATTGAATCGTGGTGTTGTAGTCAACATTGACAAGACGGTTGCCTCTGTCCAGAAAGCAATCTCAGCTGCAGAGCGTGCGGCTGATGTAGAAGTTCAGAATGTAATTGTAGGAATCGCGGGTGATCATATCCAAAGCTTTCAGAGTCGAGGAGTGGTTACGATCACCAACCGTGACCACTCGATTACAGAGAAAGATGTCAAGCGACTGATTGAGGATACGGCGCATGTCGCGATGCCCGCAGATCGGGAAATCCTGCACATTATCCCACAGGAATTTATCGTGGACGGCCAGGATGGTGTCCTGGATCCCGTTGGGATGAGTGGCGTACGCCTTGAAGCCAACGTCCATATTATTACGGGTCTGGTCTCTGCAGCGAGAAATATTTATCGATGCATCGAGAAAGCAGGCTATCAGGTCACGGATGTTGTACTTGAGCCATTGGCCAGTTCGTTCAGTGTTCTGCATACGGATGAGAAAGAGGTTGGGGTTGTGTTGATTGATATCGGTGGTGGAACGACCGATGTTGCGGTCTTTGAAGATCGAACCATTCGACATACGGCCGTCATCGCTGTTGCAGGGAACAATGTTACGGAGGATATTCGGAAGGGATTAGGAGTCATGCGTAACCATGCCGAGCAGTTGAAATGTCAGTTTGGCTGCGCAATGGTTGATCTTACAGACGATGACAATCAGATACAGATTCCGGGGCTGGGAGGAAGACAGGAAAAAACGATTGGTTCCAGCACATTGGCACAGATCATTCAACCTCGACTGGAAGAGATCCTGGAGATCGCTGCGATCGAAATTCGTCGGAGCGGATATGGCAAGCATCTCTCTGCAGGTGCAGTTCTAACCGGTGGAGGGTCCTTGATCCCGGGAACCAAAGAATTAGCAAATGAAGTCCTTGGGCTTGAAACACGTGTCGGCTTTCCGACACATCGGGGAGGTGGGCTCTGGCAAGAAGTATCCGACCCCAAATACGCTACGAGTATCGGTCTGGTTCTTTATGGACTTTCTCCAAAAATGAAGAACTCTGTCATGCAAGATGGTTCAGCTAGAAGACTCCCTGGCACCATCGATTCTTCCGAAAAAGGAGGAGGCTCGTGGGGCAAAATTGTCGGCCGCATGAAAGGCTGGTTTGATGAACTTTAATATAACTCAATACATTATTTGATCAGAATGGAACCGAACGAGATTATGGGAACACAGAAAAAAACCCGTTTCACTTTTGACGCCGAATACCAGAGTGTCGCAAAAATTTGCGTTGTAGGTGTTGGTGGAGGTGGTGGCAATGCTGTCAACAGTATGATTGAAAATGGCTTGGAAGCCGTTGAATTTATGGTAATCAATACCGATGCCCAAGATCTGATGAAGAGTCAGGCGAAGCACAAGATTCAAGCGGGCCGGAAGCTTACCAAGGGATTAGGTGCAGGAGCGAAGCCCGAAGTAGGTGTGCAGGCGATGATGGAATGCATTGATGAGATTGAAACTGCCTTGCATGGGTTTGATCTAATCTTTGTGACCGCAGGCATGGGTGGAGGTACAGGAACCGGAGGAGTGAGTATTGTCTCCGATATTGCACGGAGACTGGGGATTCTAGTGGTAGCGATTGTCACCAAACCCTTTGAGTTCGAAAATAAACAACGGATGGAGTATGCTCTGGCTGGAATTGAACGCCTCCAGAATAATGTGGATACCCTGATTGTAATTCCGAATGAAAGGCTCCTTGATATCGCAGATGAGACCACCAATCTTGCCGACGCATTCCACAGAGCGGATAGTGTGCTCTCGGATGCTACTCGTGGAATTAGTGATCTGATTACTAAAACGGGCTTAATTAATCTTGATTTCGCCGATGTACGGACCACCATCAAAGATAGTGGGACCGCAATTATGGGGGTTGGAACGGGGGAGATAAAAATTGGAGCTGCGACGATTACGTTGGATGCGATTTCAAGTCCTCTCATGGATGGGATATCAATTTCAGGTGCTCGCAACGTATTGGTTAATCTAACGGCCGGTTCGATTCCCATAAAGGAGGTCAATGCCGCCATGTCGGTCATTAAGGAAGAAGCCGGTGCAGATGCTGAGATCATTACGGGGGTCGTTGTTGATTCTGAGATGGACGGGAAGATGCGGATCACGATTGTTGCAACCGGTTTTGATCGGGTGGATATATCCAAGAATGAAGCGCACAAAAAATTAGTCCTTGAACAAGAGGACATTGGTTACAAAGGCGAAGACAACCTTAAAGTCTTGGATAAACCCGCTTGGGAGCGGCGCGGATTAGCGGAACCCAAAAAAAATGTAGGTCTTGGAGCGGGAAAAATCAGGTACTTGGATGAAGACAATGTTCCATCTAAAAAGAAAGATCCATCTCCGACAGATACCGTTCCAGCCTTTCTACGGAAAATGATGGACTAGAAACCTTCATTTATACATTTGGTATCACGTTTTTTATCAAATCACATTTCATTATGCCCCAACACGCTTCAGCAGTTAAGCGGGTACGCCAAAGTGCATCTCGACGCCTTCGTAACCGCGAACATCGTAGCCGGATGCGAAACATGGTCAAGAAAATTTTGCAAGCCGAAGATGCTTCGGTTGCAGAAGCCCTTTATCCTGAGACCCAGGCATATCTGGACAGACTTGTCACGAAGGGAATCATCCACCGAAATAAATCCGCACATTATAAATCTCAACTTTCCTTACATTTGAACAAAGTTATGCGTTCGAGCTAAAGTCGGCGCAATTCATTATAATCAAAACAAATAGCATGAGCCTCTTTACGAATTTTTTTCGAACCACCGTAAAACTTCTGGCACTGGGACTAGTTCTTACAATCCTACCAAACGCCATTGCGCAGGATTATGCAAAGCACCTGCGACCGGAGGGGAATCTCTTTGTAAAACCTAGAGTTGGTTTATCCTCGTATCTTGGAGATAATGAGCAATCTCCTTTTAACTTTAACGGAGATGCCTTTGATGTAGCTACTCCCTGGAATTTAGGCCTTGAGCTTGGGTATCAGGTTTCGGTTCCATTCTCACTCAGCCTTGCCTATGTCGTTGGTGAATACCCTGTAATCACGCAATTTCCTCCTAGAGTTGATGATCTTGATGGGGTAAAAAATGACGATGCAGTGCGCAGTTCTATACAGGCATTTGGTAGGTACGCCTTTGCTGAAGCTTCGACTCGTACGGCTCTTTATCTCAATTTTGGCCTATCATACTCGTTTGGGAATGTGACCCAGAATCAGGCACCCTATACAACCGAAGAGAGTGGGAGTGCATTTGGTCCTCTTGTCGGACTAGGATTAGACGTTGCCTTGAACCCTCGCACATCGTTCTTTACCGAGTTTAACGGGGGGGTTCACTTTGGTGATGAAGGGCTAGACGGTACATCGGAATACGGATATGGAGGGGTAGATGTATTAACGGCCTTCGGTGTTGGTCTTAAAATAAATTTTGCAGCAGCGGTTACCCCGCCAATGGTTGGTGATCTTGTCTGTCCAACCGAGAGGATTATAGTTGATACTCCTGCAAATTTTTCTGCGGTCACAAACATGGAGGTTGCAACGCAACCGATGGAACTGCGCTGGGAATTTGGTGACGGCGGTACCGCTACCGGAGATTCCGGTACGTATACCTACACTGAGGCAGGAATGTACGAGGTTATGTTTATGGCCTCGAACGAGGCGGGTACCGCTACTGGATCATGTAATGTTACCGTCATTGCACCGGCTGAAATTCTTGCTCTCACTGCGAACAAGGAGACGGTCAGTATCTGCGATGAAGATCCAAGTGTTACGTTTACCGCGAACACAGATGGATCTGAACCATTCAGCTATCTATGGGACTTTGGAGATGGACAAAGCAGTACAGAAGCTAGCCCTTCTCATACGTATACGCAGGGGGGGGCTTATACCGTAACCCTAACTCTGACCAATGATGCGGGTAGAGACAGTCGAACGGCTACAGTCAATGTCACGGAGAATGGTTGTTTCGACTGTGACATTTCCGAAATGAACACGGTATTCTTTGATCGCAACTCATCCGTCCTTACCGATGCTGGTCGCACACAGCTCATGGAAAACATGGAAATCCTTCAGAACTGTGAGTTGAACGTGCGCATTGAGGGCTATGCTTCTCGTGATGAGCGCAATGCACAGCAGTTGAGTGAAGATCGTGCAGCAGCCGTCAAACAGTACTATCTTGACAGCGGTATTGACGAATCTCGTATGTCCGACATGGGCATGGGAGCAGGGGGGCAAACCACCAAGAAAGGAGCAGCAGCTCAATTCCGACGGGTTGACACCATCCCTGTAAACTAAGTTTTCCCGTTCTTCAAAAGAGGGTGTCCCGGCAGGTTTGCTGCTGGGGCACCTTTTTTGTGTACGCTTCGGTGCTCTTCAAAGACCTATTCATCGTGATAAGTGGTGGGGGTATTCCAGTAATCTTACACTAGAATAACCAGAGATTTACTACACTGGCGTTTGGGATAGAGAGGCTGGCACGGCTCTCTTGGAGTAATTATACATCTACATGTCCTTGGCCGGCAGCTAGCCTAAAAATCGCACAGCATCGGAGTAGTTTTGCCCTGGAGCCTCACCGGGGAATAGAATATCTTCAATGTGAGTTACTTTAATACGGATGGCTACCCTGCCAATACTCTGTTTTACGGTTCTAGGTCTCCAAATAATCCCAAAGAATATAGTATACTTGAAACCTTGGGTATCATGTCTTGTACGAGCAGAGCGCTTGAATGAGTGGTTTCTTATCAGTTTGGGACTGGTTTTTCTCGGTAAAACATAATTTCCACTTCGTACAGATCTTATGAATATTGACCATGTCCATATTAAGGGCTTGTTCAACGACTTTGATCATGATCTATCGTTTGAAGACGACGAAAGAATCATGCTTTTGACCGGTCCTAATGGATCTGGAAAGACTACGATTCTGAAACTCCTTGACATAATATTTAATCAATCATTCACTCGACTTTGTGAAATACCTTTTCAAGAAATAGGGATCACATTTGACAACAACAAGCGATTAGTTCTGGAAAGAATTCCAGAATCCAACCTTAATAGTGAGGAGCAACTACCTCTAAAATTAATTTTTCACTGGAATGACTTGAGTGAGGAATTCAACCCGTCTAGAGTCTCAATTGACCCAGATAACCTGGAGTTTCCAATTTCTGCGATTGAAGATATTATTCCAGTACTTGATCGGGTAGACTACCAAGAATGGATCAATATAGAAACGGGATCAAGCTTGACCTTTATGATGTACTAACGACCTACTCAGATCATTTTCCTCACCAGTTTCGGAGTGATGTTGTGCAGAATCCAGATTGGTTTCAACAAATACTGGATTCGATAAATGTACGTTTCATTGATACCGAACGATTAACTTACATTTCAGCTAGGAGTCGTCGGCGATATCGTCGCAATATAAATACGACTTGAACTGTTAGTCTCTATTCAAGACAGTTGGCTGAACGGATCCAGACATCCATCGCGGAATACGGTGATCGCTCTCAAGAACTTGATCGCACCTTCCCCAATCGATTGGTTGAGAACCGTCTAGATTCAGAAGATGCGTCAAAAATATTGGCTGAACACCTTGATGAGATTAAACAAAAACGCCTTCTCCTAGAAGAAGCTGGCTTGTTAGCAGAGGAGCAATTCAATCTCGAAATTCCCGACCTGAGTAAAACTGATGATGCTCAGCGAAATGTACTTGCGGTTTATGCAAAGGATGTTAAAGAGAAACTTGCTGTTTTCGATGATCTATACCATAAAGTAAGCACTTTCAAGAGAATTGTAAATTCCCGATTTAGCCATAAACAGGTATCGGTTAGCAAAAACGGATTGCTTGTCAGTAAAAACGGTGAAACTGGCTTGAATCTTGAAATGCTTTCCTCGGGAGAGCAACATGAACTAGTGATGCTGTATGAATTATTATTCCATGCTTCTAGTGATTCTCTTATTCTCATTGATGAACCGGAGATTTCGCTTCACGTTACTTGGCAAGAAAAATGGCTTGATGATCTTGAAGAGACAGCTAAACTCTCCAATTTTAGGGCAATTGTGGCGACCCATTCCCCAGAAATTATCGGATATAGACGAAATCTGATGGTTGAATTAAATGGCACAAAAAAAGATTAATGCCCCCTCGCTCACCCAATGCCTCCGCTAATGCAATCATATTAAAACGTCAGTCCTTCACGGGATGCTTTTTGGTCGTCGAGGGTACAGATGACAGACTGTTCTTCAAGAAGTTTGTTGATCCTGCTATCTGCCATATCACAGAAGCCTATGGAAAAGAAGGAGTGATTCGGGTAGTTTCAATTTTAGAAACTGAGTCGTTTCCCGGAGTCGTCGGTATCGTAGATGCTGACTTCGATAATGTTGAACAAAATCGGATATCAAGTAAAAACATAGTGGTTCTTGATACGGTAGACCTTGAAGCATTGTTGATTCGCTCTCCTTCACTTGATGCTGTCCTAGCTGAGTGGGGTAGTACAAGCAAAATCGCTGCATTTGGAAAAGATATCAAAGAGGTGCTTCTTGAAGCTGCGGTTTGGGTTGGCTGCTTGCGTCTATATTCATACCGCACTCAGTCTGATTTAATATTCCGCAGGCTCAAGTATAAAGACTTCATCGATCAACCGTCACTTACAATTGATATTGTTTCTCTTGTTCGCAAAGTCCTTAATCGCTCCCAGAAACCTGGTCTCTCTATTGAAGATATTATTGAAGAACTCCAATCTATTCGTCGGTCACTAAATGATTATTGGTTGATATGTTACGGGAAGGATATGATTGAAATTCTTACGTTTGCTCTGAAGCGTAGAACAGGTTCTAATCGAGCTAAAAATGTAAAGCCAGAATCACTAAACCGTGGTCTCCGGCAATCTTTCCATCTGGACGATTTGAACGCATCAAAACTAGCCCATGATATCTACGACTGGGAATTGAGAAATCAGCCCTTTCAAGTGCTAAAACCTGATAAGTAAGGTAAAAAGAGGGGCCAGCTATCCTATATGAGAATACTTTTCTGACTTTGGCGGTTACCTTTTGCGCAGAGGTACTGGGTTGGGATTTTTGAAAAAACTGAACACTACAACTGAGAAACTCAAAGAAATCTGGACCAGAAGGTCGTAAATCAGGTTTTTCAGATTTTGAAGCAACTCAAACCGCCGAAGTCAGGACGTGACATCTCATTACGGAGCAGAATCATGGTAAACTTAATGGGGAAGGTGATGGGTTTCCCAGCCTTGGGATCAGACGTAATGGATATTCCACTTGCCCAAGATTTTGGAGGTTATATTTGCATAACGCTACGTGAGTAGTCCTTGGAGTCTCAGGACTAGCAAAAAATAATTTGACTCATTTGGTGTTAGCCCTTGGATTCAAAAAAAAATGGTATATTTGTCGTTCATAGGGGCACATATCTTCTTCCAGTGCCCTTCTCTTTTTCGTTAATCATATCTTGTCTCATAACATGAAGATAAAATTATTTCTATATGCGCTGATTCCGCTGGTTGCTTTTTCATATGAAAGCGCTTTCGCGCAGAGTCAGGTTCAAGGTACGGTTCGCGATGCCATATCAGCTGAACCAGTTCCTGGTGTGAATATCGTCATTAAAGGAACCTTTGAGGGAACTACCTCTGACGTCAATGGAGCATACAATCTCACGGTTGCTTCATTACAGGACACGCTGATCTTTTCCTTTATCGGGTTCGACACACAGGAAATTGGAATTGCTGGCCGAACAACCATTGATGTGGACTTAGTCGAGACCGTTTTTGAAATTGGAGAAGAACTTGTTGTAACGGGGTATGGCTCCCAAGAACGGCGAAGCATTACAGGTTCTGTTTCCAATCTTGGTGAGGATGATTTTGTAACGGGGAATGTAAATTCCATTGAGGAAATGATCCAAGGTAAAGTTGCCGGGCTCCAAATTAGTACCCGGAATGGGAATCCAAATGATTCACCGGATGTCCGGTTGCGTGGAATTTCCTCTTTCGGGGCAAACCAATCACCTCTCGTAGTCGTGGATGGTGTTGTTGGTGGCAGTATTGATAGCATTGATCCCACAGATATTGAATCTATTGATGTGCTTAAAGACGCTTCTGCCTCCGCGATTTATGGAACCAGGGGATCCGCCGGCGTAATCCTGATCACCACCAAAACAGGTGAAGCTCGAGAGGGAGTATCCGTAGACTATAATGCCTACTATACCTTTGAAGGAATCGAGAATCGCCTAGATGTACTTTCCGCTAGTGAATTTCGCCGGCTATCTCAGGAAACTGGTTTTGCGGCACCAGATCTTGGCCATAATACGGACTGGTTTGAGGAAGTCACGCAGCAAGGCTCAAATATGGTTCATACCCTTGCACTCAGTGGTGGAAGCGAGAACTCGATTTATCGGGTTTCAGGGAATTTCCGGGACCGTAATGGAATTCAACGCTATACCGGTTTTCAAGAATTCGGTGGTAGACTTAACTTCACACAATGGACGCTTAACCGCAAGTTGGAGATCACGATCCAGTTATCAGCCAACAAGAAAGATCAAAACTTCGGTTTTGCCGATGCTTTCAAGTTCTCCGGCGTCATGAACCCGACTGCACCGGTTACCGCAGATGGATTTGAGAATACCGGAGGATTCTTTGAACAGCCACTGTTTAACTATTTCAATCCGGTTGCAATTATTGAAGAAGGAAGCAGGACTGGTGAAAACAAACTTTTCACCAGTGTATTCAGAGGAGAATATGATTTGTCTGCACTGTTACCTGGTCTCTCCGTAGCAGCGCAGTATTCTTATCAGAATAATGATGTAGTCTCGAGAAATTTCTACTCACGGCGACATAAAGTTGGTGGTGGCGCCACGGCTGCGTCACTTGGACCTGGATTCGCCTCGCAGTCCTACGCAGATTTAGAGAGTGAACTTTTTGAAACAACGATTCATTATGCCGGGGATTTGACTAGTGATGTTGCTCTTGAACTAATTACCGGATACTCCTACAATGACTTTGTTAGTGAGGGATTTGATGCAGGTGGCGGCGATTTTGTTACAGACAATGTTGAGGTAAACAATTTTTCCTTTGCACAGGATTTCAACCAAGGGGAAGCCAGTGTTGGTAGTTTTCGGGATACAAATCGTTTGGTCGCCTTCTTTGGCCGCCTAAATGTGAATTATGATGGAACGTTCTTCTTGAATGGTAGCGTTCGTCAAGAGGGATCTTCACGTTTTGGGGTTGATAATAAATGGGGGCTTTTCTGGTCCGCTGGAGTTGGGGTTGAGCTAGCGAACCTCGTTGATCTGCCCTACTTCAGTGAATTGCGTCTCCGGGCTAGTATTGGTAAGACCGGACAAGATGCTCCGACTAGTGGTCTCTCCCTATCTAGACTAGGTCCTGCGGGGAGTTTCTTTGTGGGCGGTCAGTATATCCAAAGCTTCAGTCCAGTCAGCAACCCCAATCCTGATCTAAAATGGGAAGAGAAAACAGAAACCAACATAGGTCTCGATTTTGTTGCCTTGGACAATCGTCTCAGCGGGCGTATTGATGCCTATCAGTCAACCACCAGTGACTTGCTCTTCCAAATTGCCGTACCCGTTCCTCCGAACCTGTTTCCAACTACATGGAGCAATGTTGGAGAATTGTCAACCCGAGGTCTAGAGTTTTCTCTGGATTATGACATTCTCCAAGCCAGTCCTTCTTCTGACTTCTCATGGAATTCAGGGCTGATTGCTTCCTTCTACTCGGAAACAATGTTGGATGAGTATCTCACGGAAGATGTTCAGTTCATTGCTGAACCTGGTGCGCCAGGACTTAATAATGTCCAGATGATTCGGATTAAAGAGGGAGAGCCTATAGGTCAGTTGTGGGGCCCCCGGTTTTCCAGAATTGGTGACAATGGTCGATGGCTTTTTCATGCTGCAGATGGTACGGAAAAAGAGTATGAGGACTTGGCTTTTGGAGCTGATGGAGACGAACAAATTCTCGGGAACGGACTTCCTGATTTTCAGCTGGGCTGGTCTAACCGTATGTCCTATGGAGATTTTGATGCAAGCTTTTTCTTAGAGGGAGTGTTCGGCCACCAGATTGCGAATATGTTTAGTACATTTTACTCCGTGCCGAAGCAGATTTCATCATACAATGTGTTGCAGGATGCCTTCGATTTGGCCGATCTGAACGATGACCCGCGTTGGTCTAGTTATCACGTTGAAAACGGAGATTATATTCGTCTGAGTAATGCTTCGATTGGATATACTCTTCCAGCCTCCGTGCTTGCCAATTCCCCCATCCGGCGGGTTCGAATCTACCTGTCTGGAAACAATCTATTTACGATCACGGGCTATTCTGGACTAAATCCTCAGGTACGGTATGTAGATCGGGATCAGGGACAGTCAGGCCAAGGTGCTACCGTTGGTCCATTAGGACCAGGCATTGAGCGCCGTCTCGAGTACTTCACAACACGCTCCATTAGCTTTGGCGTGAATATCAACTTGTAACCATAGGCCAACAAATGTATAGAGTTAAAATGAAAAAAACATTAACACTTCACTCTTTGGTCCTTGCATTGGGCATGTTGCTTTTTGCACCAGCGTGTACGGATCTTGCCGAAACTGTAGACAATCAAGTCCAACCTTCCGATTTTTTCCAGAATGATCAGCAGTTTATCTCTGCAATGGGGGATGCATATAGCAATCTAGGAGCGGTTGGAGGGAGTGGATCTCCAGGACAGTTCAACGAAGTTACAACGGATGAATTGATTGTACCTACTCGAGGACAGGACTGGTCCGATGGTGGCTTTTGGGTTCGGCTCCATACCCATGCATGGTTACCTAATGAAGGTACCTTTGAGGGATTCTGGAATGGATATTTTGGTGGCGTTAATAATGCAAACCGCCTCATTTTCCAGTTTGAGAGTGCTTTAGATGAAGGGACCGCGAATGCTGAACTCGTGGTCCCTTTCGTATCCGAACTAAAGGCACTTCGGGCATTTTACTATTTCTGGCTTCTTGACGCTTTTGGTAATGTGCCGATCGTGACCAGTTTCGTTGATGCAGATGAACAGCCATCTCAACCATCGTCTGATTTTGCCGAAGGACGACGTATGGTTTTTGAATTCGTAGAGCGAGAACTCTTGGATAACTTGTCCAACCTGAGTTCCGATTCACGGGGCACTTATGGAAGGATGAATACTTATGTGGCGCATATGACGTTGGCAAAGTTATACATGAATGCTGAAGTATATACGGGAGTACCTAGATGGAATGATGCGATGACTCAGCTGAATGCAATCATTAATTCTGGTGTTTATAGCTTGGCAGCGGATTATCATTCCAACTTCTTGATTCAGAATGATGGGTCGCCCGAAAACATATTTATTGTTCCCTATGATAAAGTATTTCGGAATGGGTTTAACCTACATCAAATGACCCTGCATTATGGAAGTCAGAATACCTATAACTTCCAGAATCAGCCATGGAATGGTTGGAGTGCAACGCAAAAAATCTATGAATCCGTTATTGATCCTGCACAGAATCCCGGACCGCAAGGAGAGGTTTGGGGAGTTATGCCTACCAGTGATGATGCTGGTGTTGAACGCGTCATGGGGACGATGGATGATCGTCTCGGCAATTTCCTAGTTGGGCCTCAGTATACAGCTGCTGGCGATCGTGTAATGGATTCAGGTGTATTCAGTGATTTTGACAAAAATGGTGAACCGCTCTCTTTCGTACCTACGATCACTGAATTTGATGATGACGAGTTCCGGGGGCTTACCTGCCGTCAATGTGGTGCTCGGATTGGCAAGTATGAATTTGAACCTGGAATTGGAAGTGAGATGAGTAATGACTTCGTGATCTTCAGATATTCTGATGTCCTGCTTCTCAAAGCCGAAGCTCTGTGGAGGCAAAATTCTGCCAGTACTGAAGCATTAGCTCTAGTCAATCAGGTTCGCATGCGTTCTGGGGTTGATCCATTTGATAATCTCACTGTAGATCGTCTCTTGGCTGAGCGTGGACGAGAACTATTCTTTGAACAGACCCGGCGACAGGACTTGATTCGATTTGCTGGTATCGAAGGCGGTGAAACACGCTATAATGATCCTTGGAAGTATAAGGAACTCTCGGATGCATTCCGAAATGTAGCCCCGATTCCTGAAAACCAATTACAAGCGAATCCGAATCTAGTTCAGAACCCCGGTTATTAGATTTTCATAGCAAGTTGGTAGCTTTTGAGAAGGGCTTCTCATGCGGTCAGGCATGAGAAGCCCTTTTTGTTTAGATATACATACCTTTACGGTTATCTCGTACAAGCCCATAGATTTTTCTTGGGTGAGTGGAGGTAACTTGCTGCGTGTCGGTCTCGTCAGTGTTGTCTTTCCTGGCACTTACGTTGCTTTTGCTTTTTGGTACAGAGTAGCGTTCTCAAACGATAAATATTCATGATAGTATCAGAGGGAGTGATGACTCGGCCAAATCCCTCTAGGCTATATTCAGGTGATCGGAGATAAGCCCTAGTGATTGAGATGGTTTAGGCAGGACCCGCTCCCGGAGGACCTATTTTGGGTTTCTCTTTCGGCGGAGTCACTCTCCTTCATCCGCTTTCTTTTCTTACGGATCACCGGCGTAATCAGGTTCTTCTCCGACTCTTCTTTCGTATATCGAAGGTCGTAAAATTCTCAATCAAATGAGGAGGCCACGAAGATTCCTAGATCTACTTTTGTGAGAATCACGAGATTTACCCTATACAGAGGCAGTTTTTTCTTTCGGCTGCCGCCATATTGGTACGCTGGAGCAAGGCTCTCCAAACATAATCTTATGAGCGACCTTTTGAAGTTCCCTAGACGCTTTGGCATACGCACTTTCTGGAACAATGCCTGAGCCACATCCCTTAACCACAACAATTTTGTCGGAAAATCTTGTCCAATCTTCTTGTTGTAGTGCCAGCAAAAATTGCTCTCGTATTACATCATCTTTTTGCCCCATTGTAATACTCTTGGCATGATCAAGGTGTGAAGCAATCAACATATATGCCCACATAGGTACCAGTGCGTCCGTACTGCAAAAAAGAGCCACATGAACCCCATCAAACATCGGCCAGTCTTCATATGCAGCGACTTGTGACCGAAAGGGATTCTCCCGAAGAAGAAATCCCCCTTCTAGAAAAGGAGCCAGATCCAGTTCCTTGATCTCATTTCCATCCCAGAGTAATTCCAAATCATAAACCTGAATTCCACTTTGGGCAACACGGTTAACAATTTCCATTTGAGTCATGCAGCAGCTTTATTGTAGAGTCCATCTAACGCATGGACAAGCAATTCGGAGGCATGAGAAACCTCTTGCTCAGTAGTAGGGCGCCCTAGGCTGATTCGTAAGGTCTTTCGGGCCGTATCATCGTCTATCCCCATGGCAGAGAGTACCGAACTGGGTACACTCTTACCAGAACCACAGGCACTTCCAGTTCCTACTGCCAGTGTACGGATAGAAAGAAGAAGCCGTTCTAGATTCAACTCAGGAAACGATATACTACTTGTTTGGGGTAACCTTTTAGTGCCGGCGCCATTAATATGAAACTTAGCTCCCGAACCGGCCAAGTCGTGTTCGAATTTGTCACGTAAGGAGCAAAGGCGGGTCGCATCTTGTTCGCATTCTAGTTTTGCTAACCGAAATGCTTCCCCCATCCCTACGATACCAGGGACATTATGGGTCCCACTACGTTTTCCCCATTCCTGACCACCTCCATCCATTAAGGGAATGCATCGTACATGAGTACGCACAAACATGGCCCCGACTCCCTTGGGGCCATACACTTTATGTGCACTACAAACGAGGATGTCTACATCGTCGACGGAGATAGGCAGTTTACCAATGGCCTGTGTTGCGTCTGTCATGAATAGGATTCCACGTTCCCGAACCAAGCCTGCGATTTTAGAGATCGGCTGTATGACTCCTGTCTCATTATTGGCCCACATCACGCATACGAGAACCGTCTCATCGGTGAGACTTTCCTGTAGGTAGCCAAAATCAATCAGTCCATCAGAATCGACGGGCACATAGGTGATCCGATATCCCTGCCGTTCAAGATACTGACAGGCATGGATCACTGCGCTGTGCTCAGTTTGTACGGTGACGAAGTGATTTTTTTTGCACGAGCCTGTTCCGGCTAATCCTTTGATTGCTGCATTTATCCCTTCTGTTGCGCCGCTTGTAAAGATAACTTCAGATGGCCTAGATGCGCCAATAGACTGGGCAACTTCATTGCGTGCTTTCTCAATCGCTGCATGAGCGGACCATCCGTACATGTGTGCATGGCTAGAAGGGTTGCCATAATGCTCTGTGAAGTATGGTAACATCTTTTCCACGACGCGAGGATCAACGGGCGTCGTAGCATTATAGTCCAAGTATATCGACACAGACATAATACAAAGGTCATTCAGGTACTACCTTCCTGTAAAAGATGAAGTTCCAAAAGAGTATGATCTGGACATATCGGCAACTCACGGAGGAGACGCATAGTAAAAGCCGTTTCTTGCCGCGTTCGTCTAGGGGTCTAGGACGCCGGCCTCTCACGCCGGTAACACGGGTTCAAATCCCGTACGCGGTACGCTCATTTTTTAGTTGGAAGAACTTGTGGTTCAAGTACGCGATCAATGAGCCCATACTCTTTGGCTTCCTGAGAACTCAGCCAGTAGTCCCGGTCGGCATCCTTTTCAATAGTATCCTGATCCTGACCAGTGTGTTGAGATAGAATTTCATATAGGCGTTGTTTCAGCCATAAAATTTCTCGGGCCTGTATTTCAATATCGGATGCCTGTCCTTGGGCTCCCCCCAAGGGCTGGTGCAACATGATCCGGGAGTTGGGAAGTGCAGCTCGATGTTCTTTCGTTCCTGAAGCTAGGAGCACGGAACCCAGAGATGCGGCTAATCCTACACAAATCGTTGCAACCGGGCACGAGACATATTGGATCGTATCATAAACGCCAAGCCCGCTGTACACCATTCCACCAGGTGAATTGATATATATATTGATATCTCTTTCAGGATCTTCGCTAGTCAGATAGAGCAGTTGGGCAACGGCTAGATTTGCGACGACATCATTGATGGGGGTACCTAGAATAATAATCCGCTCTTTGAGGAGACGGCTGAATATGTCATAGGCCCTCTCTCCACGAGAGGTTTGCTCAACGACCATAGGAACCAGATTCCCTATGGGCTGATCTCCAAGCCCCTTTGTATAGATACTCTCCGGCAGGCGGAGACTTTTTGAAAACTTTACAAAATCACCGACCATCTAATCATAATATTTGTTATGGATATATGAATTTTCGTTTTCCTTAGCAACAATACATATAGTTTCCAATTCAGTGAGAGGGATATTCTTGATTTCAAATTGTTTCACTAATTCAGATAGAATTCCTTGATCCAAGGATTCTTCATATTCGTCACTTGCATCCAGAGATTCGGAAGCTATAGGATTCTCAGATAACTCATAATCGTATTTTTTCCTGATAAGGGTAAATAGGATATTCCACCGGAATTCCTCTTGAAGTAACCCAACTAATTGGTCAAAGTTTGATGTTCCTTCGAAAGAATCAAGAAGATTGTGCTCGTCAAGCTGTTTTAGAAATTCTGTTGGAATAGAAAAAGAGTGTAACTCACAAAGGCGTTTCTTTAGGTTCGTTTCTAGTAAACTACGATTTTGATACCTGAAACTAGACTCAAGAAATTCCTTCGCCCACTTATTTAGATCTTCGTGTGAGTCCACGGAATTATCGCTGATAAGCTTTGCCCATGTGTCGTTCATTTCCGGCCAATCATACCGCTCAGCTTCTAAAATTTTAATTCGTACCTTTGAATCTTCCAACCCGCTCTGAATTAATTCAGAGTGGGACCCATCATTGTCAATAAAAAATACATCTCCAACGGAATGCTCTTTGAAGATGTCTCCAAAATCAAGATATTCCTTATTCTTTTTTAAAGCAAAGAAATAATCAAAAATTTGTTGCTTTTTAGTATCGCCGACTCCAATCAGAACCTGCCCTGTTTGCCGATCAATATTTTCGAATTCGTACGTAATCCGATCAAACATTCCCAGGCTCGGCTCACCAATTTTTTCATTGGGATTCAAGGGTCTGAGGGGAAGATGAGGAATTAATTGAACCTGAATGAAGAACTGAATGAGATGATCGGTTACTCCAGCGACCGGTACCTCAAGAACTTGTCCACTGAGATCTTTCAATTCAATTTTAGGAGCTACATAAAATTCAATCTGCACGTGCAAATCTTCATCAAGCTTGTATTGGCGAGAAATTTCACGAGGTTGCCCGACTACGTCATGCTCATCATTTCGGATTACTAGATCTTCAAACACTTCTTGGACTAAATTCTGAACAACGATATTTCCAATCTCATTCGCATATATGCGGCGGATCATTTTTTGGGGTACCTGTCCAGGTCGGAACCCTCGGCGCGTAGTCATAGATTGCTGTTTTTTTACCGCCAGTCGTACATCTGTTTCAAGGTCCAAGGAATCTGCCTTAATCTCCAAAACACGGATCATGTCACCAGTCTCACGCACAAGAGTTTCCATCAGTTATCGTAGTAATAGTATAATCCAAGTCTCACGGATCTACTGAAACGCTTTACCTATGATAATTGTCCCACAAACACGTACAGGCGAAGTAATTCCTGAAACACCGATGGGTCCACTGACCTTGCTTTTTTCATCTACCGGTTTGACACAGATTAAATTTGGGGAAATTTCGAACTTGGAACCGGCCGGAGCTCCTTTTGAGATAGCTGCGCGGGAGCTTGATGCATATTTCTCGGGAGAACGGATTCATTTTTCCGTTACCCTCGATCCACAAGGAACGACCTTTCAGAAGCGCGTGTGGACCTTACTGAAGACCATCCCCTACGGAGAAACTCGCTCATATGGGCAAATTGCTCGTCTACTTGGAGACGTGGGATTGGCACGTGCGGTAGGCCGGGCGAACGGTTCCAACCCAATTCCCATTATCTGCCCCTGTCATCGGGTAATTGGTGCAAACGGCCAACTCACTGGATATAGAGGGGGGATCCATCGCAAGGAATTCCTTCTTCGACTGGAGGATAGGTCTCTGCGCCCAGATCTCTTTAGCCACTTCGAAGATACCCAATCATCGTCTTGAGGGAAGGTTTCTTTCCATACATAAGAAGACTCGCTCGATAAATTCGTGCACTAATCCATATAGATGTCAGGAATGTCCCTAGAAGTAACCCATAGGATAACAGAATTTCCCATAGAGGGACATCGCCAATCGCGATACGAACGATCATTGGAACCGAAGATGTCAGGGGGAAGAGCGATATCCCCACAGCAAGTGAGCTATGCGGATCGAGAATAATCGGCCCCATGAACATGATGGATATGATGATGGGCATCATGAGAGGTACCAGTAGTGTTTGTGACTCTTGGGGGGAGTCCACCATGGTTCCCACGGCAGCAAATAATCCACCATAAAGAAGATAGCCGCCAATGAAGTAGAGCAGAAACCAAATCAGGATGGTTGGCGAAATACTGGGTAACGGAATGTCTGCCGCTGCGATGATTTCCTGTGAACTTGCATTTGAAGGTAGATCATACACGGACGGATCAACAAAGAATTCTATGATCGGTGCCGCCAAGATCGTAGCGCCAATGAGCATAATAAACCATATTGCCATCTGAGCAAAACCAACTAGGCCAATCCCAATGACTTTCCCCATCAGCAAATCAAATGGGCGAACAGAAGAGGCGACGATCTCCACGACTCGTGTCGTTCTCTCTTCCATAGTCCCATACAGGATTAATGTACCATATATAATGATCCCAAGATACATCAATACCCCAAGGATGCCCCCGAGGATAAAATATCCGGCATCCCAGTCGGTCTCAACATATTCGTCTCGTTCTTCATTATAGTTTTGTAGCTCCACCCAGATGGATCGATCAAGGATTGCCCGTATATCGGGACCGACATTGTTCTGAGCCAGGAAGTAATCCTGTAGCGACCTCTCAATAGCGTCCGAAAGTGCAGACCGAACTAGATATCGATCCCCGCTTAGAGAGTGAAGTACTGGCTGAGCATTCGTTGTGAGGATGTCGGAAGGGATACGAACGTACGCATCGATCTCTCCACGGATCATAGCATTGCGCAGAGAATCAGGTGACATCAGTACGAGAATATTCTCACCAATACCCCGTTCTAGGATTCGGCTTCCCAGTACCCCGGTTTCATCTGCAAGTCCAATTTGGAGGGGATCGGGAGAGGATAATTCGTCGAGACTCTCCTCAACTGAGGAAATCGAGATCATGATTGCGACCAGAAGGAAGCCAATCAGCAACAGCGGCCCCAACAGTGTAGCTACAATAAATTTTTTTGAGGTCGCCCGTCGCATGAACTCGCTCCGAGTGACCACCAGGATCTTAGAGCTCGTCACGATTCCCCACGGTCTGAATGAAAATTTCGTTCATGGATGGTTGAAGCAGTTCATAGCGGTATAACGTAAAATCTGGAATCGATAATATGCGGTCCAGCAATATTCTCGGATTATAATCCTGTGAGATACGTAACACGCACCCATCTTCGGTGAATTCCACCTCCTGAATCTCGTGGGATGTTTGCAGATCTTCCAGAAATGGTATGTCCCCATCATATTCGAGTATGAGTTTTTCGCGTTTGAACCCTTTTTTGAGTTCTCGTAATCCTCCACTAAGCACGAGTTGTCCATTTGCGATCAAACAGATGTCATCACACAACTGCTCGACTTGATCCATACGATGACTTGCGAACAGGATGATTCTCCCTTGCTGCTTCATCTCGAGAATGATCTGTCTCAGCAACTCGCTATTGACGGGATCTAGCCCACTAAAGGGTTCATCCAGTATAATCAACTGGGGATCTGCTAGTACGGTTGCGATGAATTGCACTTTTTGTTGCATCCCCTTCGATAGATCCTGAGCTTTACGTGTCCCCCATTTTGTTAAGTCAAGACGATCAAGCCAGTATGCAATTTTAGGGATAGATTCACGGGAGTTCACCCCTTTTAGCGCGGCAAGATACTGAAGCTGTTCATTTAACGTGAGTTTTTTATAGAGTCCTCGTTCTTCCGGAAGGTATCCCATTTTTGCTTGACTCCAAGGTCCCACTTCCTGTCCATCCAGTGTGATTGAGCCTTGATCCGGGGTAAGGAGATAGGCAATCATTCGAATGGCCGTGGTTTTTCCAGCACCGTTTGGTCCGAGAAGTCCAAGAATCCGTCCAGAGTTCGCGGTAAACGAAATATCTTGAGAGGCAGTGATCTTGCCGAAACGCTTCGTGACTCCGCGGAGGATTAACGAGTTCATGGACATAAATGACCCGAGAAGATAACCATTTACCTTGCTATGCTTTGTATTCGGAGAAAGGTACGAAAACCCAAAGATGCAAGTCAGTCAGCTGAATGGTCATAGCGGTCTTCTACACGACACTAAAGACTAAAGGGGTGCTTCTTTGAGAGGGACGAGGTAACGTTCATGAATTACATCCTCATGGATGCGTGCACTTCCTGTACCGCGAAAATCGACCGAAACTAGGCCTTTCGTTACATTTTGAACTTCACCAATCCCATAAGAGGCTGGAAGTGGTCCATAATAGACAAGCTCGCCCTTTTCTAAATCCGGCTTGGATCGACTTTTCCAGTGAAAGACCTGAACGACTGGCAGCCGCTCCAACTGATAATCAGAATTGTTCTTAGGTTTTTTTGGCACGGGTCTATGAGGAGATGATTTATTGGAACGCGCTCCTAACGCAGTTCCGAGCGCAATGTTCAGGAAGAGAATGATTAAATCCGCTCGGATAAGATTTTGTGGAGGTTACACGTGTACAGGCTGCAATCACGCAAACCATCCCAGTAAGTGCATTTTCAGCTTTTTGTACCGAAGCTTGATTCGCGCTGCGAAGTGGTCAGAATTTTCCTCACCAGTTCTTAGCTGAATACACTGCTGAATATCTATCAAATCTTTCGGTGGGTATCCTCATTGGGTAAGAGTTTTTTTGTTTGAGCGATTGGTTTGGTGCACATTCTTGTTTCATGGCCGGTTATACAGATCTCGAAATGTGTTTTTCACAAATTTCTCATCCTTGCATCTGATGAGTATTTGCCAATCGTTTTTTCATTTTTCAACTTTGTTTGCCGAAATGCTTTTTTGTCTTATGAGTTCAATCAACAGCGTTGGTACAAAATAGAAATCAACCTTATCGTCACCATTGTTTTTATTGCTCTTTACCCCGACTACAATATCCGATGTCGTTGTGTCCTGCGTATAAGACTTTACACTGCTTTTATATTCTCGGTCCACACCTCCTCTCGATCCCCCCGTGAATTTGATGCTATTGGTTTTTCCGATTGTTTTTGCCTGCACACGGATGATCGGTCCTTCAATTAATTCAAGGGGATTATATACGTGAGTAACCAAAGAATGGAACCATTCTATTTTGGAGAGATAACAGACACAATAGGATAGAGGATATTCTACCCTATTGCTTATCGTAACATCAACGTAGACTTGATATCATGCCTGTTCAAAAGGCTTCTAACCCTTCGGGTTCAAACGGTTCCTATCGTGGAATAGAGTATCGCCTATTACCTGGCACGCAGTGGAAAGCCCATCTATTATCTGGGCTTTGCGGAGCATGTAGGTTTGTATGGAATACGTTCCTTGACCAAACCAACAAGGACTATAAAGACGAACATAAGGATAATCCAGAATTGACCTGGCCGTCATTAAGCAGGAGATACACTTCTTTTCGCCCAACCATTTCTTGGTTGAATCAGTACTCGTCCAACATTGTACGTTACACCTTAAAGCATCAGGCAGAGGCGTGGCAGGCTTTCTTCAAGGGAGTACGTGATCATCCTACGTTCCATAATCGGTTTCAACACAATTCATTTACGGCGACCAAAGGATTGTTTAAGATCCGAGGGAATGATGTCTATATCCAGAAGGTTGGCTGGATGAAGTTTCGTAGGAAAGGAGGGAATCCTTATCCAGACGGGGAGCCGATTGAAGTCACCGTGAAGAAAGACGGACGGTACTGGAAGATGAGCGTAATTTACAAAGTCACGAATCTACCAGAGAAGGTGGACGATGGCAAAGAGATTGGCATTGACTTGAACACCTATAACATCTCGTATTCTTCTACGGATGGGGAACAAGGCATGCTACCGATTCCAGATTTGACGGAGAAAGAGATCAAGATCCGTAGGTATCAACGTAAGTTAGCCAGACAGAAGAAAGGATCGGGGCGATCCAAGGATACTCAGAAGAAGATTTCTAAATTGAAGCGTCAGCAGCGCAACGCGAGGAAGAATGCGGCACATCAACATAGCCGTAGGTTGTCCAATAAGGCGTATACGTTGAAGCGTGAAGACTTGAAGATCAAGAACATGTCCAAGTCTGCCAAGGGCACGGTGGAGAGCCCTGGAACCAATGTGAAGGCAAAAGCAGGGTTAAACCGCGTCATTCTCAACGCTGGATGGAGACGATTCAATTCCTATTGCGATTATAAGTTTGGTAACGTGATTCTTGTAGATCCGAAGTATACCAGTCAACGCTGTATCCAGTGTGGACATGTGGATCAAGACAATCGCAAGACGCAAAGCAAGTTCAAGTGTATGGCATGTGGCCATGCGGATCACGCAGATATCAATGCATCTGCGAATGTATTACAGGCCTCCGGGATTGGGGCCTCTGCACGTGGAGGAGCGTTCTCGTTAGAGACTCCTATGAGCCGTGAAATGGATACGCAAAAGGTAGCCGCCTAATCGGTGGTTACTCACGCATATAATTCCCTAATTCAACAACGATGTCATACGTAGAGTGAGGTAGATCAACACTTGATGCATTGAATCCCCGATCAAGAAGTGCAGCTAACAATCTACTTTCATTTGCAAACCCTCTAGCTGAGGCCTGTCTCCCCAAAATTACCGGATCTTCAACATTCATGGCTTTCGAAGAATTATGACATGATCGTCGTTGATTCGCTCTTTGCGGGGAACCTTGATATAATGGTTGATGATCTCAGACACGAAGTGACATTCCACATCATATCCTAATTCAGGCGCATAGGCCATGAGATATTTCCACGTCTCGAATGGAATCTGACGGATCAAATTATTGCCAACCACGATCACATAAGGTGCCCCAGGTTTTAAGACACGGAATACTTCTTGGAGGTTCCCGAACATATCCCATAAATACTTCGTTGCGATAAAAGCGCGTCTGGGGTCCTTTTCGTAAATTCTTGTAATCACGCTGTCTGCTTCGGCGCAACCAGTCAAGTGTAGATCCTTATAGTCTATGGCCGAAACAGCTTCGGTGCCCACGTGGAGTTTCTTGAGGGGTTGTAAGGATCCATGTGCCAACCCCAGCCAGTAGAGTTCAAGTTGGTGTGTTCGAGGATAATCCACTGCATTAACATAGGGAGGAGATGTGATTGCCATATCGATTCTAGCATCTGATATGGATGGCATGCGTCTAGCATCACTATTGTCTGGAATCGTGACGAAGCCATCGGGGCACAGTTTCGTGAATGCTCTCATCCCGGACATGGCATGCTCGGTTTTCTTGATAAAAAGCCGAATTCCCATTTCCTCATCAACTTTCTTTTGGAGTCTCTTACGAATAACGGTTCGGGTACAGTTATTATCTGCCTCGGAAACTTGCCGGATGATAGACGAAAAACATATTCTGAAAAAATCTTTCACCTCTTGACGACACGGTAGAACCTCTATTCCTATTTTTATGTGGGCCAACTCTTTCAGCATGAATTGCTGGAACCAGTTATCTCTATAGGGGAAGTCAGGGACTCCATCAAGATTAGGAGGTTCTTGATAGCCAGTTACATGGGTATGAAGCTTCTCCCACGCGAACTGGATTTCATTATTGCTTAGGGGGGTCGTCTTAACACGGGCAAGCATCTTGGAAAATGGGTCTACGTCAATCCCAATACTGTTCCTACCCAAGATTGAAGCTGCTACATTAGTGGTGCCACTCCCCATGAAAGGATCGAGAATGAGATCTCCATAGGAGGAATATCGCTCGATAATCCACCGAGGGAGTTCTGGGAAAAACTTGGCTGGATACTTATGAATACCGTGAGTGAATGCGCGTTGATCCTTGCTGATGAACAGGAACCTGTCTCCATCATGGACAACGAGGTCGTGGGGGATCGTACCAACTAACTCGATGGTTGCCGTGCTCATGCCCGTGATATTTTGTCAGCTATTCGAGTGAGCATCATTTACTGAACTTCTCTCCATTTTTCAGAAACTCACAGACTGTGATAGGGGATAAGTTCAATTATTTACGGAAACAATTTCCCAGGCATTTCTTTGGCCATCAACCCCCTCTATTCAACGACATCCAGTCTCCCGTGAACTTATCCATGTAATACTGAGATGTTCCTGTGAAGTCGCGTGATGTACTCCATAGTAGTCCGTATGAACAGTGAAGTGACCAAAACAATTCCGTGCCGTTGATACGGGACTCATCGTTTATATGCTTCTTGACCGAGTGATCTACCGTTTAGTGAGTTGCTTCATTGATCAGATCAGTGCCAGAAATATACATGAATTCCACGAAAGTTACCTCCCCTCAATCACGCGGTCTGGGTTTTCACGAACAAATGCAGACCACCCACTGTAGCGAGGATGCCCCAGCTTCGTATCGGTTAACGCCCTTTCTTTATGACAAAAAGCGACGGCTAACGCATCGGATGCATCATGAGGAATTCCTTCCTTCAGTCCTTCAAATTTTAGTAGGTTGGCGACCATGTATGCAACCTGTTCCTTGCTGGCATTTCCATTGCCTGTCATAGCTCGTTTCACCATTTTGGGCGTGTACTGTACAACAGATAGGCCTTGGTTCAGAATAGCCAGCATTGCAGATGCCTGAGCGCGTCCTAGTTTTAGCATCGCTTGAGGGTTACTCCCATATACGGGCATTTCTATTGCACAGGTTTTCGGTTGAAACTGTTTTACCAGTCGGGTGACCTCATGGTAGATGGTTTGGATACGTTGCATATGATCTCCCTTGAGAGAGAGAACTCCATACCCGTGCACCCGATTCTCGGCATCAATGACGCCATAACCGGTTTGGGACGAACCCGGATCTAGGCCTAAAATCTGCATCATATCTCCAGGTTCGTGAAAACTTCCTGTACGTCTTGCAAATCTTCCAATTTTGCTACTAGGGCCTCTGTTTGTCGAATCTGATCAGGACTTTTTTGAACCGTTGCCATTGGAGCACGAACCAGACGAGCGTCCTCAACTTCGATCCCCGCTGCGGAGACCTTGGTTTGAACCGTTTCAAAAGCGTTTACGGGCGTGATCATCGTGAAACAATCACCATCTTGTTCCAAGTCCTCAGCTCCACTGTCAGCAGCAAGATCGAAGAGTTCTAATTCGTCAATTCCACGGGAGCGAATTTGAATGAGGCCTTTTCGATCGAATAGATATGCAACACTTCCCGATTTTGCCAAGTTTCCACCATTTTTCGAAAATACACTACGAACTTCCGCCACGGTCCGATTTGTATTGTCAGTTAGCGCGTCTACGATGATGGCAACCCCCTGAGCACTATACCCCTCATAGGTACATTCTTTATAGTCCTGTCCCTCAATCTCTCCCGCTCCACGTTTGATTGCCCGTTCGATATTATCCTTGGGCATATTTTTGCCCTTGGCTTTTTGGATAGCCAGTGCCAAACGAGCGTTCATATCCGGGTCTTTCCCTCCTTCGCGGGCTGCAACCATTATGTCACGGGTAATTACAGCCCAAACCTTTGAACGGCGACTATCCGTAACCGCTTTTTGTCGTTTGACTTTCGACCATTTATTATGCCCGGCCATTTGCTATCGCGACAAATAGAGGTTTCTCATTTCGTAGGGACGTTTAAAGTGTCGATCTGTCAGGGCATCCACAAAGGCAATCGTCTCACCTGTTGATTTCATTTCTGGTCCCAACTCCTTGCGAACCTCTGGAAACTTCGACCAGGAAAAGACAGGTTCCTTGATTGCAAATCCATTTAGCTTGGAATCCAGCATTCCCTGACTACGAAACTCTTTGAGCTTAGCTCCCAAGATCACCTTGCTGGCAATTCGGGCAACCGGAACCCCAGTTGCTTTGGCAACAAACGGGACTGTACGAGAGGCTCGGGGGTTTGCTTCAATCACAAAGACCGACTCATTCTGAACCACCATCTGCACATTCATTAACCCCAAAACGTCTAGGCGATTGGCAATAGCAATGGTATATTCTCTGATTTCTTCAAGGATGGAGTCACTTAGCGAATGGGGAGGCAAAACTGCAGTCGAATCGCCTGAATGGACTCCGGCGGGCTCAATGTGCTGCATGATACCCGTGATCCATATATCTCCATCGGCGTCTCGTACGGCATCTACATCAACTTCAATCCCATTATTGAGAAAGAGGTCAAGCAAAATTTCGTTGTCCGGTAATAATTTATAGATATCGGTCACGTACCGCTCAACTTCTTCCTTATTGATTGCAATCCTCATTCCCTGTCCTCCCAAGACATAACTGGGACGAACCAGAATCGGATACCCAATGGATTCCGCTACACGTACCGCTTCATAGACTGTCTGTGCCATACCGTATGGAGGAAACGGAATTTTCAGCTCTTTCAAGATATCGGAAAACTTGCCCCGATTTTCGGCCAAATCCATCTGATCATAGGACGTGCCAAAAATCCGGATGCCGTGCTCGGACAATTTTCCCGCCAGCTTCAGTGCGGTCTGACCTCCGAGCTGTACGATGACTCCTTCAGGGTTTTCATGTTCAATGATATCAAGGACTCGTTCCCAGAATACAGGCTCAAAGTAGAGTTTGTCTGCAATGTCAAAGTCGGTCGACACAGTCTCAGGGTTACAATTCACCATGATTGCCTCATACCCCATCTCCTGTACTGCTTGGACTCCGTGCACACAGGAATAGTCGAATTCGACGCCCTGTCCAATCCGATTAGGGCCACTGCCAAGGATGATTACTTTTTTTTGATCTGAAACGGTACTCTCACTTTCGGTTTCGTAAGAGGAGTAGAAGTAAGGCGTGATAGCGGGGAACTCTCCGGCGCAGGTATCAACGAGGAGAAATTGAGATTTGACTTCCAAGGATAGTCGATGCATACGTACTTCATCTTCGGTGACTTCATCGGTGACAAGCCAAGCAATCTGTACATCCGAATAGCCATGCCGTTTCAGGTTCAAAAGTTTTTCGGCTGTAAGATCCTGAAGGCGCATTTGACTAGTTTCATTTTCGAGCTCAACGAGCATCTTGATCTGTTGCAGGAACCAAAAGTCAACGCGAGTAATATCGTACACCTCATCCATGGATGCCCCGTGGATAAATGCATTTCTGATCTGTAAAGTTCGATCCCAATAGGATTTCTGGAGGCGTTCACGTACATGAGGACGCTTGGGATCTTCTCGATCTGCACCTAACCCTGCATAGCCGATTTCCAGACTCTGCCATGCTTTTTGAAGGCTTTCTGTGAATGTTCTACCAATGGACATCACTTCTCCAACCGCTTTCATCTGCGTTGTCAACTCTTCATCAACCCCTTCAAATTTCTCAAAATTCCAGCGAGGGATCTTGGTGATTACATAGTCAATGGCAGGTTCAAAACAGGCACTCGTAGTTTGAGTTACATCATTTTTGAGCTCATCCAGCGTATAGCCCACTGCGAGTCGTGCCGCTACTTTTGCGATGGGGTATCCGGTTGCCTTGGATGCCAGTGCAGAAGAGCGCGAAACCCGTGGGTTGATCTCAATAGCGATCATGCGTCCATCCACTGGATTGATACCAAACTGTACGTTGCACCCCCCCGCGAAGGTTCCAATGGATCTCATCATGCGAATTGCAGTGTCCCGCATATGTTGGAACTGCTTATCGGTTAGGGTTTGTGCGGGGGCAACCGTAACGGAATCTCCCGTATGCACTCCCATAGGATCTACATTTTCAATTGTACAAATGATGATTACATTATCATTCCGATCCCGAAGTAATTCCAATTCAAATTCCTTCCAGCCATAGACGGATTCTTCTACGAGTACTTCATGGACAGGTGAGAGTTCGAGCCCTCGCATAATTTTGCGTTCCAGCTCTCTTGGGTTCCATATGATGCCGCCTCCAGCACCACCAAGCGTGAATGAGGGTCGGATCACAACCGGGAGTCCACCCAGGGACTGGATCACCTCTTTGGCCTCAAGCAAGCTCTTGGCGACTCGGCTTCTGGCCTGATCTACTCCAATCTGTTCCATCAGATCACGAAACTGCTGACGATCTTCCGTGATATGAATGGCGTCAATGTCTACTCCAATCACTTTTACTTCTTGTTCATCCCAATATCCTTGCCGCTGTAATTCATCGGCCAGGTTCAATCCAGTCTGACCTCCCATAGTAGGTAATACCGCATCTGGACGCTCTTTTTCCACGATTCGACGGATTGAATCTGCGGTCAATTCATCCATGTAGATCCGATCCGCTGTAATCGGATCGGTCATAATTGTAGCCGGATTGGAATTGATCAGTACGACTTCATACCCTTCTTTACGGAGGGCTCTACATGCTTGGGTACCAGAGTAGTCAAACTCACAGGCTTGACCAATCACAATCGGACCAGATCCAATCAGCAAGATTTTTTCAATATCTCTACGTCTGGGCATCAATCAGATTTAGTTTTTGGACATAGATCTAGGTATGCATCAAACAGATAACGACTATCATGTGGCCCTGGAGACGCTTCGGGATGATACTGAACACTGAAGCCTTGAAATTTCTTAAATCGAAGGCCTTCAATCGTTTGATCATTAAGGTTCAGATGAGATACATCGGCCACTTCGGAGGAGACCGATTTAGGATCTACGGAGAAACCGTGATTCTGGGTGGTAACTTCAACATGACCTGTTGCAAGATTCTTGACGGGTTGATTGGCTCCGCGGTGACCAACATACATCTTGAACACCTCAATCCCTTGTGCTAAAGCCATCAGTTGATGTCCGAGACAAATTCCAAAAAGAGGTAGTTTGGCCGTCATCGCCTTTTGTACGCAGTTTATTGCGTCTGGCATGGCGCGTGGGTCTCCCGGGCCATTCGAAAAGAATAATCCATCCGGCGACCAAGAAAGAACATCTTTCAAGGGAGTTGCGCCGGGAAATACTCTTACTTGGCATCCGCGTGAGGCAAACGTTCGCAGAATATTCGTTTTTACCCCATAATCATAGACTGCAATACGCCGATCTCCTGCATCAGAGAATACATAAGATTCATTGCAGGTGACTCTAGATGCTAACTCTAATCCCTCCATGCTAGGCCATGCCTGTGCTTTTTCGATCAGCGATTTATCTTCAAGATCTGTGGATGAGATTATGGCATTCATGACTCCGCATTTCCGAATATGTAAAACTAATTTTCTCGTATCAATTCCTGTGATTCCGACCAAGCCATGTCGATTCATATAGTTATGGAGCGATTCTTGTGCAAGTAGATTAGAGTATTCTTGGGAGAATGCTCGTACGACCAACGCGGAAACCATTGGTTGGGCAGCTTCGGTGTCCCTATCATGTGCGCCATAATTGCCAATGTGGGGATAGGTCATCATCATGATCTGTCCATGATATGAGGGATCGGTAAGAATCTCCTGATATCCAGTCATACTTGTATTGAAACAAAGCTCTCCTCCACTTTCCCCACGGGCACCAATGGCGGTACCATTGACGACAGTGCCGTCAGCTAATGCAAGTTTCGAAGGTCGTGTTACAAAACTCATCGTACCCAGATATTCTCATAGTTTTCACCCATAAAAAAACCCTCTCGTTACCGAGAAGGCACTCCCCCTTTTCGCGCTTAACTAGCTTTTGGACAAAGATAAGGGATTCAGGCAATATTCCAAGTTACATATTTTTTTTGGCCGAGGAACATTTTTATAAAAAATTCCTTATATTTGCGTTTCTATGAGACTCCCCTCGGGGTCTATCACGGAAATATTCCACTCACATTCAAGAAAATATCATGAACCAAAGATACTATTTCCTTGCTTTTTTCATTTTGCTATTTCCAGGGCTGGTTAATGCTCAGAGCGTGATCTCAGGAACGGTCACAGATGATGCAGGAGAGCCTCTCATTGGCGCAAATGTGATTATCGAGTCATTAGTGATCGGTGCATCCACTAACATTGATGGGGCATATACGTTTCAGATTCCTGCTGATTATCTAGGAGAAACGTTAGAGTTGACTGCCGGTTATGTCGGATTTGTAGAGCAAGTGCGGCCCATTACGGTCAGTGAGGGCATCATGACGGAAGATTTTGTTCTGGCCGTTGATTTCCTTCAACTAGATGACATAGTTGTGACTGGGGTTGCTGAGGCAACACCAAGGAAGAAGTTGGCTTTCACAGTAAGCCAGGTAGACGGTGAAGACATTACATTGGCACCTGCCTCCAATCCTGTTGCTTCCATTCAGGGAAAGGTCGCCGGGGTTGCCGTTGTGGCGAATAGCGGGGCACCTGGTGCGTTCTCTTCTGTTCGTCTACGCGGTGCGACTAGTATTACCGGGAACAACCAACCCCTTTACATTGTGGATGGAGTTGTTCTTGGTTCAAGTCAGGTTGATATTGATGCTCTAGATATTGATAACATTGAAATTGTAAAAGGAGCTGCTGCTTCATCGCTTTACGGTTCAAGAGCCCAGAATGGAGTGATCAATATCACAACCAAGCGTGGCTCCGCCACTCCCTTAAATCAGACTAGGGTGACGGTCCGGAATGAGTACGGATTCAGTTCAATTGCAAAGACGCTTCAACCTAATATGTCGCATAGTTTTCAAGTTGATGCATCGGGCAACTTTCTAAATGGAGAAGGCGTGGTTAACGAGTGCGAAGAGTGTTTACCCAATGGATATGGTCCTGGAATCGTTGAAGATAAGAATCCCAAGAATGCTTCTTTCTACGACAATCCCTACCAAGGTACGTTATATAATGCGTTTGAGGAGTTTTTCGATCCTGGTAATACGTGGACAAATTATGTCGGCGTGAGCCAAAACAGTTCGAAAACAAACTTCTTGGCATCGTTTACCAATCTCGGTGAGCAGGGATCAGTTCGGGGGCTGGAAGGAATGGAACGGAGAAGTTTTAGAGTGAATCTTGACCATCGCGTTCGGCAAAACCTAACCGTTTCGACCTCGGGATTTTACTCCATAACATCAAATGATGGAGTCACTGGTGTTCCAGGTTCAGGTGCTTGGTACAATCCATTCTTTGCTCTCATGTTCACGAATCCATTGGTAAGTTTGGCTGAAACGGATGAATCGGGCCAGATAAAAATTGCGGCGGATCCGCTTTCGATTGAAGAAAATCCACTATATGTGGTTACCCATGCAGACATATCGAGGTCTCGATCTCGTCTGCTTGGAAATTTTCGTGCCCAGTGGAGTCCCTTGGAATGGTTGAACCTGGAGAGCAATTTCAGTTATGACCGTTCGGATAGAGATGCCGCGGAATTCTATGATATTGGGTTTCAGTCCATAGAGGAATCATCCATCAATCAAGGTCGTATTGAACGTCGTAACGAGGTAGCTAAAGCAATCAACTATGACGTAACATTGACGCTTCGTAAACAATTTGGAGATTTTGCAACACGTGGTCAACTGAAGGCTCAGATTGAGAATACAGACGTCCTGACTCAGGTGACTACCGGAAACAATCTTGTGACAACGGGTATTTCAGATCTTTCCAATGTAAAGCAATTCTGCGGAGAGGACGATTGTGATAGCGGTAGTCGAAATTTCAGTAATTACTCTTCAATCGTTCGCTCTGAAGGGTATTACGCGACCGCAGGCCTAGATTACAGGGATAAATATATCTTGGATGTATTCTTCCGCTACGATGGCAGTTCACTGTTTGGAGCCGAAGAGCGCTGGCAGCCCTATTATCGTGGAAGTGCGGCATGGCGGATTTCTGAAGAATCATTCTGGCCGCAAAATAACCCGATCACCGAGCTGAAATTGCGTGCATCTATTGGGACTGCCGGTGGTCGCCCTGGGTTTCAGAACCAGTACGAGGTCCTTAGCTTGAGCAATGGCCAGCTTTCCAAATCAACCTTGGGGAATGCGTTCCTAAAACCTGAGTTACAGACAGAAACAGAGTTTGGCCTTGACATCGGGGTTCTTGATCGGATCTTCGTCGAGTTGGTGTATGCCGATACAGAGGTTAAAGATCTACTTCTTGCTGTCCCCCTTGCAGGGTATTATGGGTTTAGTAGCCAGTGGCGTAATGCAGGTGATCTGAATTCAAATACCATTGAAGCGAGTGTGAATGCAAATGTATATCGATCTATAGACATGGATATTGAAGTTGGAGTCATCTTTGATCGTACTCGCCAAGACATCGCTGACTTTTCCTCCAATCCTTACCTAGGTGGGCCTACGGGATTGTTTTTCTTCAGAGAAGGGGAAATTTTGGGGGCCATGTACGGAGATTTATTCATTACAGATCTCTCACAGCTTCCAGCCGGTGCTGATCCAAGTTATTTTGATGTTAATGATGATGGATACGTGGTTGCCGTTGGCCAAGGAAATAGCTATAATAGTGGAGCTGGACCAGATGGCGTTTTAGGCGGAGCAGATGATCTGTGGGGAACGAGGGTTCAAGTTGGTGATGACAGCTATGGCTGGGGGATTCCCATCAAGTACTATGACGAAGAAAACGAGACATATCAGGTTCAGATCGGAAATACACTCCCAGACTTCAGCCTCGGTGTAAATACCACATTCACCTATAAAGGTCTCTCACTCTACATGCTGTGGGGAGCACAGATTGGAGGTGATGTCTATAACTCGACCAAGCAGTGGGGGTATCGTGATGGTCGCAGTGGAGCCCAGGATGAGGGAGGAAAAGAAGAGGGAATGAAGAAATCTGCTGAATACCACGCAGTGCTGTACAACACGAATCAGAGAAGTAGTCACTTTTCCGAAAACGCGACCTATCTCAAGTTACGTGAACTTTCCGTGGGTTACACATTTAATCGCCAGCAACTTTCTCGTATCTTTGGTAATGTGTTACACTCGGTTTCGGCCAGTATCATCGGACGCAACCTGCTTACATTTACCAACTATTCAGGATTTGATCCTGAGGTGGGTGCGGGGGCCGACCCGACACTTTACCGTGTGGACAATTTCAATTATCCTCCTTTCCGTACAGTTCGAGCTAAACTGGAATTCCAGTTTTAGGTGAAGTGACCCACATGAAATCTATAAACATCAAGCAAATGAAGAATTTTATATTTTATACGCTGATCAGTGTCATGGCTCTTGGTGCAGTAGGTTGCCAAGATTTGGCCGTGGAAAACGAAAACTCTCCAGACCGAACTGTTGCCTTTGCACAGCCAGGGGATGTCGTAAACCTGATATCAGGTACGTGGGCAGATTATTGGAGCAGTATTCAGCACTACAGCAGCGGGCCATATATGTTTTCTACCATAGCAGATGAGATATCGTCTTCGTGGGGGAACTGGGGCATGAGAGACATGTCTAGTGAACCTCGCATTGCCTGGAATAACAGTTCAACTTACGGCAGTGCAGGGTCCACCAGGAATCCTTGGTTTGGGAACTACCGTGGAATCTCGAATGCAAACGATGCGTTGCAGTCAATTGCTCGGGCGGAGGAAGAAGAAAGTGTGGATAATAACGTATTTATCCGTGAAGGCTATGATACTGCACAACTGAAAGCATTTGCGAAAATGAACCAAGGCTTGATGCATGGAACACTTTCGCTGATTTTTGACCAAGCGTTCGTGTTTGACGAAACGGTGGATCTTGAGAATGATGCGCTTGAGCTACGTTCCTACATGGAGGTGAACCAAGAAGCAATCCGGATGCTTGAAGAGGCACGGGCAATTGCGAGGGATAACCAGTTTTCGATTAGTTGGATCTGGGGCCTGAATCTGTCTTCCCAAGAAATGATACAACTAATAAACTCCTTCATTGCACGTTTCATGGTTCAGGTCGCAAGAGATCCTGCTGAGCGTGCCGCGGTGGATTGGAATACGGTCGTTGACCTTGTTGAGGCAGGAATCACCGTAGATTTTGCACCTGTTGGAAGTAACTCAGGTCCTGGATGGGACGGCCTCAAAATCGTCAGTCAACGACGAGGTTGGACTGCGGCGGACTATCGAACCATTGGGCCGGCAGATGAGTCAGGTGGCTACCAGAATTGGTTGAATACACCATTGTTAGATCGCGTCCCTTTTGATATTGTCACTGCAGATCGTAGGATCGTAGGAAGCCCCGATGATCCGACCATGGATGGTAGCGATTTCGCATACCACGGAGCAAGTACCAGTTTACGCCCTGATCGTGGCACCTACCATTTTTCGTCACATACACACAAGCGGTATCGGTATTATGATGGACCTTTTTCAGGCCCTATGCCGCATATGATTCTCACAGAAATGCACATGTATCATGCAGAGGGGTTGCTGCGTACCGGTGGTAGTACGGATACCGTTGCTGAGTTGATTAATATCACGCGTGTGGCGCGGGGAGAGATGAATCCAGCCATGGGATCAGATCCTGCAGGTTCCCCAGCGGATGATCAGAGCCATTTGGATTCCGCAAGCTTATGGGCCAAGCTTAAGCATGAACGTAGGATTGAGACTTACGCAACCGCAGCAGGATTGGCATATTACGATGACAGAGGATTGGGTGATTTGGTTACAGGGACTCCGATTCATTTTCCAGTACCAGGTAGAGAGTTGGAAACTATTGGTTTGCAAAATTACACCTTTGGTGGAGTTGGAGGAAGCGGAGGTGCTCCGGTGGCTTACCGAGAAGTTTTTGACATTGACATGGCTCGATAATAAATTGGTGCTAGGTAACATATAAAGATCAAGGGGGGGGGTATTTGGTTTTAATACTACCCCCCCCCCTTGTTTAATAAAAAACAATAATCAATCTAGAAACGGATGTATCGAGCAATGTTATGGGTGTTTAGTTTCGCTATAGTTCTAGGTGGATGTTCTGGATCCAATTCCATTGATGGGGGAAGTATAGATAACATGTTCCGATATAATCTCGGAACTTCGGCACGCTATCATATCGTAGGAACTGCTCAGGAGGCTATCCTCAATAGGTATGGATATCGACTCAATCGAGAGGTTAATACTGCCGAAGATATACGCATCGAAACATCATGGAAAGACGTATCTCCCTTCCCCGATGAGATAGCTTCTGGGTATAATATGACCAGAGCACGTATTTTTCTCAGTGCTCGCCCACGGAACCGTGCAGCGGGTACAGCTAGCACGTTTACTGCACGGATCGAGTTTGAGATAGAGGCTCAACTTCAGATGGGCGGAGATTGGCAGCAGATTTCAATTACCGCCGAGAGAGAAGCCTATTTTAAAGAGATTGCCGAGTATCTTGAAAATGAATTCAAGGCCGGGGTGATGTAGGCTTCTCTCTGCTATCTATTGTAATATCATCCTTAATGTATTGTAATAAATTGTGATATACTCTTTGCCAGACTAAAATCAAATAGAGATTGATATGAGAGGAGCGTGAATGCGCGGAGTTGGAGGCGATCACGTGCAAGGAATCGTATCTTTCGCTGAAAGTAGAAGCTGCAAAAACCCTTCTCTAAAACAAATGTTACTTCATGGACATATGTTTGTACACGGTAGAGGAGTTTTGCAAAAACCTTGGCAGTCAACGTTGGTTCTGCTCAAGTACAACGGTTGATGCATGAAAGGCACAGGGATGCCCCGGGGGTTGCGTATGAGCGTGTGCAGGCTGAGTCGGGTGAAGAAGCGGTTCCGTGGAGAACGACTTTCTGGGCATGGTTATTGGGGGCAGGAGAGTCGTTGTGCATGCTGCCTTCGTAAGGTGGGGGGCGAATTTGAAATACGGCTGGTCGTGCTCAGTTGTAGCAATCCGTCTGAGATTATGCGCCTTGATCGCTTCCGCCATATGGCTGACCGTGCCGTAAAACTGGGCTATATCGACCGTCTCTTGTACGAAACGGTGTTGTGTGTGCTAAAAAACGATATGAATCCTTGGTGATGTATTGGTTGGGTAATTGGACACAAAACAGTGCCGATTTCGCGGGAGTAATGGAGTGGGCACTAGACTCTATCAGATCAGCAACCGTACGACCCCAATTTAACGGTGATGTGCATGGATGGGGTTTCGTCAGTTGATCGGCGAGATGCGTAAAACCATTCCATCAGTTCGTGATGGATACGAATACAGGCACCTCGATACTTGTAATGTATTCATGGCTGCCGAACCACTACTGGCCGGCTGGCGCATCACCAGAGCGATCAAGCGTAGCATCAAAACCGACTGGGCTCATTTTCTACACGACATTGCCATGCAATTCCCCAATGCCATCTAAATCATACTGATCATGGACAACCTCAACACACACACTGTCTTGGCATACTCTACGATACCTTTAAGCCTGCGGAGACCAAAGTACTTAGGGGCACTTTGAATTTATCTATATCCCTAAGCGAGGCAGTTGGCTGAATATCGCCGAGATCAAAATTGACGTGAGGATCCTGCAACGCTTCAATCGCTGTATTTATTCGATTGATATGCTACACAAGGATATCGCATCTTGGCAAGTGGTCAGAGATCAAATTCAAGCGAAAGTCGACTGGTAGTTCAATACCGACGACACAAGGGTGAGGCTCAAACGCTTATATCCAGCATTTAATGTATGACTTAACACGAGTCGCTCCATGCGCAGAGATCTGCCCTTTTTCTTTCTTTTTGCTGCTTTCCTTTTTTCTGGATGTTATTCAGAGTCCGATCGGGTATGGGTATTATATGAGGGATACAAGGTACGTCCATTACTTTCCCCCATCGGCACGGGGACAGGGTTCACAGAAATCCCTAATACGATTGCGTTTGGTAATCATATTAGCACATCGGCCTTTGTAGATAACCGGCATGTTGTAAATGGATCCGGGGTGGCGATCGGCGATGTGGATGGTGACAACCTACCTGATATTTTTTTGGCAGGGATGGAGCGTCACAGCGCACTTTATCGCAACTTGGGGGCTTGGGCATTTGACGATGTCACACTTCAGGTAGGACTAGGTCTTGTTCATCCTAGGGCAACCGGAGCGGTATTCTCGGATATTGATGCAGATGGGGATTTGGATCTTTTTGTGACATCGCTTGGGAGCGGGGTACAGCTATTTGTGAATGACGGTGCAGGACGCTTCACAGATTATACTGTAGAGGCAAACCTTCCTCAATCTGGAGGTGCGACCTCGGTTGCACTGGCTGATATAGATATGGATCGAGATTTAGATTTGTATGTTGGTTTCTATAAGGAGGCTACGGTCAAAGATATTTGGCCCCCGGAGGAGATCACGTTTGAGCGTGTCGTAGAACCTGCTGCCGATTCGTTTGTCGTACGCCAGTACTGGGCAGAGGATTACAAACTCATCCATCGGGGAGGTCAATTGATACGGGCTGAACTTGCTGAACCCGATCAAATTTTTTATAATGATGGAGATGGACATTTTGCGGAGGGTTCGTTTACGGAGGGGCTGTTCTTGGATGAAAACGGAGATAGGTTAACGGAAGTTCCTCGTGATTGGACATTATCAGTACGTTTTCAGGATTTCAATAAAGACGGATATCCAGATCTCTATGTATGCAATGATTTCGAAAGCCCAGATGCCATGTGGTTCGGGAGTGCAGATGGTGTATTTAGAGCTGCTTCCACACTAGCACTTCGAAAGACAAGTCAATCTACAATGTCAGTAGCAGCAGCGGATATCAATGCAGATGAGTATATGGATCTCTTCCTATCAGATAGGTTGAGTAGCAGTTATACCGAACGGAAAAGACAGCATTTTGTGATCCCTCCCGAAGTGGTGACTATGGGAGATGTTCGCGCCCGTCCGCAGGAAATGCAGAATATGTTACTGTTGAATCGACAGGATACAACCTACACGGAAATTGCTCGCTGGAGCGGTGTTGCTGCAACCGGCTGGACATGGAGCAGTACGTTCACAGATGTGGATCTAGATGGATGGCCGGATCTGCTTCTTAGTACCGGGCATACATACGATGCGATGGATGCAGATGCCCAGATTGCTGCCCGCTCTTCTCGACGTCCCTGGCGAGAGATCTTATTGGATTTCCCAGATCTGGATTTGCCGAACATTGCATTTCGCAATGTTGGGAATGCGCAGTTCGAATGGGTTGAGAAGGGATGGGGCTTGGGGGATATCCCCGATGTAGCGCATGGTATGGCACTAGGAGATCTTGATGGAGATGGAGACCAAGATCTGGTGATGAATCGACTGGACGGTCCTGTTGGGGTGTTTCGCAATGATGCGGAAGCCGAACGGATCCTTATTCACCTCCAAGGACTGCCCCCCAACCTTATAGGTGTTGGTGCACGTATACGTATTGTCAGTGATAGCTTACCACCACAGAATCAGGAGGTCATTGTAGGTGGGGAGTATCTTTCATCCAGTGATGCAGCACGCACGTTTGCCTATTCAAGTGGCGCCGTCATTGAGGTGCACTGGCCTGGTGGCGGACTCAGTAGGGTTGATGAAGTGATCCCCAGCAGTGAGTATTGGATTATGCAACCCTCTACTCAACTCAGAGTGCCTCCCGAATATCCAGCCACGGAGACCTTATTCAAGGCTTCGAATATCGGATTGGAACATGAAGAAACGAGCTATACGGACTTTGCCCGGCAACCACTACTTCCACATAAGCTCAGTCAGAGAGGTCCGGCATTGATTGCGGCAGACATAGATTCGGATGGGGATGAGGATCTGATTCTAGGAGGCGGGAAGGGAAAGCGATTACAACTCTTTCTCAATGATGCCGGAACCTTCGAAACCAAACAGTATCTGGGCACTCCCTCAACTGGAGATCATGCAGGAATGGTCGCGCTACCGGGAGTCATATGGGTAGCAGTAGGAAATTATGAGCGGACTCCACAAGAAGCAGGAGATCTTTCCCGGATTCTTCAAGTGTCACCTCGCGGAGAGGAAACCAGCTATACTCTTGGAGCAGAGA
The DNA here is from genome assembly GCA_965215475.1 of Rhodothermales bacterium. Lineage (GTDB taxonomy): Bacteria > Bacteroidota > Rhodothermia > Rhodothermales > Bin80 > Bin80. The sequence continues at coordinate 1,693,342 of OZ244061.1, read as the reverse complement.
ACCCGGGCCCGCTTGCCTTAGGGGATTTTACTGGAGATGGTTCCTTGGAGCTCTTTGTTGGGGGACATTTTCTCCCCGGCCAATATCCTTTGGTTGCAACCAGCACTATCTATCGGATTCGTGATGGAGAGCTTCTACGTGATGATGAGCTGAGTGCACCGTTTGAAAATCTGGGACTTGTATCCGGGGCGGTCGCAGCGGATCTAAATGGAGATCAGCAGACGGATCTTGCACTGGCTATGATGTGGGGCCCTATACAGGTATTCCATAACCGAGGGGGGCAACTGGTTCGCATGACACATTCCTTGGGGCTCACGGATTATATGGGGTGGTGGAATGGGATTGCACCGGGAGATTTTGATAGTGATGGAAGGCTTGATTTGGTGGCAACCAACTGGGGACAAAACGTTCTCTATGACCAGAACTCTCCCCTTCATGTTTATTATGGTGATCTGGATCAGAACAGCAGTATGGATCTTCTTGAGGTTCAATGGATTTCCGATCTGAACGCATTTGGTATGGTACGTGATTTTCAGACGCTCACACATGCCTTACCAATTTTGCGCCAACACGTTCGAACGTACAGAGAATTCTCTGAGCGCTCAGCGGAAGACATCTTCGGTCCTGTATTATCTAGAGCTGCTGATCACGAAGTCACGCACTGGCAGACGACCTTGTTCATGAACCGGGAGTCGCACTACGAGGCAGTTCCGCTCGCGGCTGAAGTTCAGTGGTCACCCGCTTTTGCACCAGTAGTGGGAGATTTTAACGGAGATGGAAGAATTGATTTATTTCTGAGTCAGAATTTTTTCGCAGTTGCTTCGGGTTATCCCCGACTGGATAGTGGCCGAGGATTGCTGTTGCTTGCAAATGAATCTTACGAATTAGTCCCACAGCCTGCACAGAAATCAGGAATTCGAATTTATGGTTCTCAGCGAGCATCCGTAGCTACGGACTTCAACTTGGACGGACGACTGGACCTGGCGGTGACTCAGAATGCAGGATCCGTCATACATCTTGAGAATCAATCCGCCGAGGTTGGTCTTCGTGTCGAGTTGCGGACAGAGAGTGCCAATACATTTGCCATTGGAGCCAATATACGGGCACAATATCGGGATGGCTCATTTGGTCCTGCGATGGCCGTCGTTGCAGGGAGTGGGTATTGGAGTCAGAACAGCCTTGCCTCCCTGTTAACTCCGCATAATGAAATCGAAAAAATACACGTTAGTTGGCCAAGTGGGGCAGATACCACTGCCGTGGTTCAGCCTGGCACTAGAGTGCTGGTGATCAAACAGTAGTAGATAAAATTCGATTAATTTTTTGGCTCTTCAGCCTTTTCTGTATTCTATTGCAACTGTTAACTATCTTTGTCGTGTATTTGGGTCCACAAACACAAACACACACTACAATATATGACACACAGAAAACCCGTACGGGTCTAGGTCAATCGCACCGTGAGGGAATCTCATGGATGAAATTCATGAATATGTTTCCTGACAATGAAGCATCTGAGCAATGGTTTGCACAGCAACGCTGGGGGAATACGCTTACCTGCTCACATTGTGGATGCAAGAATGTGCAAACAAACTGTGCACATCACATGCCCTATCGGTGCAGGAAAAAAGGTTGCAGAAAACGATTCAGCGTACGCGTAGGAACCGTGATGCAAGATACCAAACGGAGTTATCAGATCTGGGCAATCGCAATCCATATCCTTGATACAGGCTTCAAGGGAGTTTCCAATATGAAACTACACCGTGATCTGAATGTTACTCAAAAGATTGCTTGGTATCTGGCGCACAGACTCCGTGAATCATGGAATCATGATCTTCAAGAGTTTGGTGTTCCAATTGAAATAGATGAGGTTAATATTGGTGGATTAGAGAAGAACAAGCATGAGGATAAAAAACTCAACGCTGGACGAGGAGCCGCTGGCAAAACCACCGTGGTTGGTGCAAAAGATAGAGATACGAACCAGATCCAAACACGAGTTGTGGAGAGTGCCACTGCTAAAATGCTTACATGCTTTGTGTATGACTCGTCTAATGAGGATACCCAAGTCTACACCGATGACTTCAAAGCCTATGACGCGTTAAAGAGGTTAGCACATGAAACCGTTAAGCATTCCGTCAAGGAATATGTAAACGGGGATGCTCATATCAATGGCATGGAGTCATTCTGTTCATTGCTAAAGCGAGGTTACTATGGGGAATTATATCCATAAGTAACAACGGATGGGATCTTTTTGGGGTGGTGGGTGTAACAGACACAATAGGATAGATATGGAGTCTACCCTATTGCTTACCATAATATCAAATTATACTTGATACCATGCCTGTTAAGGATTCAAACAAGAACGAGCAAGGTAGTTCCTATCGGGGCGTGGAATATCGTCTATGTCCAGGGACACAGGTAAGGCAAAGAAACTCGCGGGGGCATGCCGGTTTGCGTGGAATGGATTCTTCAAGGGGCAGCGAGGTCATCCCCGATTTCATTCAAGGAGCGCGCACACGGATTCCTTTACCGCGACTCAGGAAGCGTTCAAAATTGAAGGCGATAATGTACACATCCAAAAGATTGGTTGGATGAAGTTCCGGCGCAAGGGAGGCAATCCATACCTTGACCGTGAACCGATTGCGATCATGGTCAAGAAGGTAGGGCGGTATTGGAGTATGAGCGTCATGTACAAGATTCCAACACCGGAGAAAATTCTGAACGGGATTACCGTCGTCGTAGATCTGAATACCTACAACGTGGCTTGGACCGATACAACAAATGAACAGGGAATGCTTCCGATTGAGAAGCCGAACAAAAAGGAGATCCGAATCAAGCGGTATCAGCGGAAGCTGGCCCAACAGCACAAAGACTCGAAGCGATCGAAGGTAACCAGTCGCAAGATCGCGAAGTGGAAACGGAAGCATTCACGAAAGAATCGGGATCATCACAATAGCAGGGTTTTGGCAAATCGGGCGGAGGTTCTGGTGCGTGAAGATCTGAAGCTCAGGAATATGACAAGGTCGGCAAAAGGGACCGTCGAACCCCCGGGTAAGAATGTGAAGGCAAAGGCAGGACTGAACCGGGTAATGCGGAATGCATCTCATGGCCGGTTCCATACCTACTGCGAGTACAAATTCAGTAAGGTCATCACGGTGGATCCAAAGTACACGAGTCAGCGATGTTCAAAGTGCGGACGCGTAGCAAAGGAGAATCGGTTGACGCAAAGCAAGTTCAAGTGTGTAGCCTGTGGCTATGCGGATCTGAACGCATCTGCAAACATCTTGGCCTCCGGGATTGGGGCTACTGGACGTGGAGGAGCGTTTCGGTCAGGAACTCCTAAGAGCCGTCAAATGGATCGATCAGTAGCTAAATGATTGGGTACTCATGGATATAATTTCCATACTATGGAACGTATCATAGGATGTCTCCAAAACACTTACAGCGATACGTGAATGAGTTTACTGGTCGTCACAATATACGAAGCTATGATACGGTTGAGCAGATGGAATTAACTGCAAAAGGGTTGTTTGACAAAGAGATGACCTACAAGCAATTAACTCGGAAAACGAAGATAGAATCTACGGCGGTATGACAAAAGCACCACCGATTAAGATTCAGGGCATTAAAACGAAACTTATTCCTTTCATTAAACAAAACATTGTTTGGACTCGGAAAGGAAAATGGATTGAGCCTTTTGTCGGTTCAGGATCTGTTTTATTCAATTTGGCGCCAGACAGGGCTCTTGTAGGAGACACAAATCAGCATGTAATTTCATTCTACAATCATATTCAGAAAAGAGAAATTACTTCCGAAATTGCACGGTCCTTTTTAGAGGAAGAGGGGGGTAAATTGTTGGAACTTGGAGAGGATCATTATTACAGCATTAGAGAAAGATTTAATGCTTACCATGCTCCGCTTGATTTCCTTTTTCTGAACAGATCTTGTTTTAATGGATTGATGAGATTTAATAAAAGTGGTGGATTTAACACCCCATTTTGTCGTAAGCCTGAACGGTTTAGACCAGCCTACATAACGAAGATTTGCAACCAGATTAAATGGGTGGCAGATGTTATGGAGGGAAAAGATTGGAAGTTTATCTGTGCTGATTGGAGTGAAACTTTGAGCAGAGCAAACAAGAATGATTTTGTATATACAGATCCTCCTTATGTAGGTAGATTTGCCGATTATTTCAATCAGTGGAGCATTCATGACTCAGCAAAATTAGAAACTTCCCTGAAGAATCTCCCGTGTTCATTTTTATACTCAATGTGGGCAGAAAATAAATACCGCAGGAACAATGGACTTTTCGCTACATTCGCTGAATATGATATAAGAACATTTGTTCATTTCTACCATTTAGGCTCAACCGGGAATTTGAGAAACAAAATGATGGAAGCACTTGTAGTCGGATGAAAGATTTCATATTGAATAAACTCTCACAGATGCAGAATGGGTATAGTGTATGTAGTATGGTTGACAGAAAAGGACGTGTCTACCCACTGGGTTCAGATACAAAAGTAATCAGTACTATTTTTGAGATTATAACACGGCAATCTGTGGCCTTGTATGCAGATGAAATTGGGCTACAACTATGTGAACCGCCGAAACAAAATCACTATCCCGATTTTACTTTAATGGAAAGTGATGAGGATAAATTTAAGATTGCGATTGATGTTAAAACTACATATAGAACTGAAGGAAGAAAGTTTTCCTATACACTGGGAAGCTATACAAGTTATATCCACCCCGCGTCTGAATCCAAGAATATTGCTTATCCATACAGCGATTATGCAGAGCATTGGATTATAGGCTTTGTCTACCGAAGAACTGTGGGAAAACAGATCGTTAACCCGACGATCTATTCATTTGATGATCTTACAGATATACAGGTGCCATTTAATGATGTTAGAGTGTTTGTGCAGGAAAAGTGGAAAATCGCGAGTGACAAAGCTGGCAGTGGAAATACTGCGAGTATAGGCAGTATAAAAGGCTACTTATCAGACTTCATTGACGGAAATGGTATCTTTTCATCTGAGCAAGAATTTTTGAGATATTGGCAAGGATATAGGAGAACCAAAAAAGAACGAGATCAATCATATTCAAACATTGAGGAATTCCGAAATCTTTTTATCTAAAACAACCATGAAGCCAAGATCCAAATCTACCAAACCCCAGCGGGGGGCGTCCTATGAAGGACTATGGAGATGTGCAAGGTTCTATCCAGTTAGGATCACCTGAGGTACTGGCAAAGAAGATCCTGAGTACGCCTCCCAGAAAAGGTAAGATTAAGACTCGTTGAATACCATTCTATACCGCGTATGCGAGATTTGTGTAAACTCGATGGGTACACACGTATATAATTCGACTAAATTTTTCGGTTCTATCGCAATTCGTACAGACAAGAGAGTGATCTCGTCAGATGGAATTCTGTATTCTGCTCCAATTCCGTCCATGCAGGCTTGGATGTGTTCTGAGATTGAGTAAGCAAAAGAACGAATAACATCGCTACAGGATGCTTAGAGATCAATCCGAGAGACAAAAAAAACTTCCGTTTCTCCGGGATCTCCTGATCTGTAACATTAGCTGATCCAGATTTTCAAATCTCTCGTCCTTTTCGTGTTGGTGGAATGCGTTCAAATAGGCTTTCAGGCGAAACGCAAGTTTGCAAATTGTAGTGGACTTTTTCCGCAGTTTTGCTGTTTCCTCAGTTGAGGAATTTTTAACGAAGGGGCTATTTTATATGACTTTTTAGTCCATTTCTGACTCTTCTTTTTGCGGGCGTAGTGCTTTCACTTTTTTTTGCATTTTTGCCCAATTTCATTCCCATTGCTTTGAACACTTTTCGCTGAAATGGTTTTAGGTTTGCATCTTGTTTGAGGAGTATGCAGTGGGCCCTGTTTTGTGGGAGCATGGTTGTAATCCGTGTCTGATGATTGAGCCTGACTTTGAGCGTACCCCAGCTCTCATGGATCCCATGAATGCGCAGTTTACTGCGAATCAGATGCGCCATATGAAACGCAAGAATTGACAAAAACAGATGCGCCTCAACCCGAGACGGATCTCGGTGATAGATAGGACGCAGGCCCAACTCCGATTTCATTGAGCGAAAGGTCTGTTCAATCTCTGATAATCGCCAATAGGTGCGTGCAATGGTCTCAAAATCCCAGTCGGTATGACTCGTACGTAACACATAGCCACCCGATGCGTCCGTGCATTCATCGTAGGCCGACAGCTTACGTATCTGGATCCGTTCAGCATTCGGACTTTCTTGTTTGTTGATCACCTTGACCTCATACTGGTAGGTAACCTTTTTGTATTTCTCGGTCAGACGTCCTACTTTTTTTTCTATGACCTGATGCTTCTTCGGTCGACCTTTCACGGAAAGCCCCTCATTGAGATATGCATGAGCCGTTTCCATTGATCTTGGGGAATACTGAAATGCTTCCCCAGATTTAGCAGCGTTCGTTGCTTTGTAAGACCGTTAACACGGTAGGTAATCGCTAAAGAGAAACAGGTGGCCTTTTTGCCTGATTTAAGGGTTCGAGATTTGGCGCGAATAAACATGAAATATGGGAGTAATTAAAAGGAGTTATACGCGTGAGTCCAAAAAATTTGAAAAAAAGTCCACTACATTAGGGGGGGGTGAGAAAATACATTTTACCCCTCCCCCCAAAAAAAGCCCGAAATCTGGTAATTTTGGGCTAAAAACACTGATTTTTAGGAAAAATCAGTAAATTATTTTGAAAATTGACTCGAAAATGCGATCCTCTTGCAAACTTGCGTTATGAATCATACAGTTGCCAGATGCCTGTTTCCGATTGATCCTGCAGGGGTTCATACAAAGCGTCGAGGTTCCGAAATGGCCATCCACTGGTATGAACAAATTCTTGGTCAGGACTCCACCGATCTGAATGCATTATGGTTGCTGAATCTTGCTCATATGACCTTGGGTAGTTACCCAGATAGGATTGATCCCAAGTGGCGAATCCCAATGGAAGCAAGGCAACCTACAACTACGCTCCACCGATTCACAGACGTGGCTCCATACCTTGGAGTGGACGTGATGGCGTTGTCGGGAGGTGTGGTCTTGGAAGATCTGTCTGGGGATGGTTGGCTGGATCTGATGGTTTCCTCTTGGGGATTAAGAGATCCACTTCGATATTTCGAAAATAACAGGAATGGTGGATTTGAAGAACGTACAGAAGAAGCGGGATTAACTGGTTTGACCGGGGGGCTCAACCTAGTGCATGCGGATTACGATAATGATGGCGATCAGGATGTATTGGTTTTACGCGGAGCATGGCTTAGCGAAGGACACCCCAATTCACTTCTGCGTAATAATGGACGAGGAAGGTTTGAAGATGTAACCAGAGAGGCAGGGATCTATTCACTTTACCCAACACAGACAGCTGCGTGGAGTGATTTTGATCGAGATGGAGACCTGGATCTTTTCGTAGGAAATGAGTCAAATTCCGAATCTGGACGTAAAAGCCTAATGAATTATTTGTGAATCAAGGAGACGGAACATTCGTAGAGGCTAGTCGGGATTATGGGCTTAGACGGATGGGATATACAAAAGCGGTAGTCTGGGGAGACTACAACAATGATGGTTGGCCAGATCTGTTTATTAGTCGATATCGGGAACCGAATCTTCTTTTTCAGAACCAAAAAGGCAGAACTTTTATGGATGTGAGTAATGAGGCGGGGATACGTGAGCCCATGGATAGTTTTCCGGCATGGTTTTGGGACTTTGATCAGGATGGTTGGTTAGATCTCTTCGTTTCGGGATGGCGTGCCGCCTCCGGTGATGTTGCCGCCGAATTTCTGGGCGTTCCCGGCAATGACGAAAAACCTAGATTATATCGAAACTTGCAAGATGGTACTTTTGAGGATGTAACCGAGCAAACCGGACTTAATAAAGTCATGTATACAATGGGATCCAACTTCGGAGATTTAGATAATGATGGATGGCTCGATTTCTATATAGGAACTGGTGATCCCAATCTTCGTGCACTGATGCCTAACAGGATGTTTCGGAATGTGAACGGGAGCCGTTTTGAGGAAGTTACAAGCCAAGGAGGGTTTGGACACTTACAGAAAGGGCATGGGATCGTATTTGGAGATATGGATCATGATGGAGATCAAGATATATATCAGGTCATGGGCGGGGCATTTGAAGGGGATCTGGCAAGGAACACACTTTTTGAAAATCCTGGGCATGATCATGAATGGGTGACTCTATCTCTTGAGGGAACCAGATCAAATCGTAGTGCAATGGGTGCACGCATTTCAGTAGTAACCAATGTAGATACATTATATCGAGTCGTCGGTACGGGCGCAAGCTTTGGATCCTCTCCCCTTCGTGTGGAGATTGGGCTCGGGAATGCTTCATCTATTGAGCAGATTGAGGTGGAATGGCCCGTTCCTGGAAGCGTTGATACATTCAGGAATGTACCGATGAGAAAACTTATAAAACTTCGCGAGGGGGAGTCTGAATTTGAAGAAATTTCGTTGCAGTCTGTGCGTCTGGGAGGGGCCAATCTATAACACTGCATGATGGTTGCCCGGACATACATACTACTCTTTTCTATACTCTGTTTGGTAGCAGAAAAGAACGTGTGGGGCCAGTCACTGGATCTGGAAGATATTGCCCAAGCCGTAACGGAGTACGAATCGTTATTCGAGAGTGCGGATCCGGCAAATGATTCGGTACTAGAACTTGAATTGCGGAGGCTGATGCCACTTCTTCCCGAATCAATTCTACCAAAGATATTTAAATCAGATACGATCAAAACAACTCCGAGTGTACGCAGCGCTATTCTGGGCTGGTGGAGGAGCCAAGATCCGCTCCCCGCCTCTGAGGTCAATGAGCGTATGGTGGAGCATGTCCGACGGGTGCAGTATGCACTCGACCACTACGAGTGTTTATCTTGCCAGAAGGGATATGATGAGCGAGGCGAAATCTATATCCGTTATGGAGAGCCTGAGCGGATCAGCCACGTTACTTTTGATGACCCACTCCTCATTGATGCAATCTACCAACCCGGTGTTGCTGTGAGTCCAGCAGATTTCCCAGACAACGAATTCTGGAGATACCTGAATCTTGATCGGGATGCATACTTTCTGTTTGTACAGGATAAGGGGTTCTATCGGATTGGCAATACATCAGATTTATTGCCTTCGGTACTTCGGGCAGGTCTTGGATATAGCGGCCGCGGGCAGGTAAAATCCAGAATGCTACTGGTTGCAATGCGGTCCATATATCAGCAACTAGCATTGGAACATCATCATTTTGGATCAAGATTTAATGATGTTGATTTGTGGTTGTCTGCACGTGAGGAAACGGGGCGGTTGCGAAATCGAGATCCCTTGGAAAATGCTAAGATTGTAACAGGGGCGGCTCTGATACAGGGCGAGAGATCTGAACCGTTAGATCTTGATCAGGAGCTGAGGCAGCCCCCAAATATTTTTGCACAGACTGTTATCCTCAATTCACGAACACAAGATCAGCAGGCTGCTTATCAACGGGAACTATCACTCCCAGCAAGTATATCCGAAGTCATGAATGTTCTGTCAACCTTTGCGTTGGGAATCAGTCATGCAAGATTTTTAAGGCCTGACGGAACAACAACAACAGAGATTTACTGGCATCCTGAATCGACCAGTTTCACGGTTCCTGGTTATCAAGCACAGGAAGAGTACATCATCAAAACCTTTGTAGCGCATGAGGATTCAGCCTACACACCGTTAAAGATGATGACGGATGCCATCCGTGTTGAGATGCCTTCTGATACAGAAGCAGTGACTATTCCGGTTCAGACGATCGAGGTAAATCAAAATACGAACCTCTATCATTTAGCACTCCAGTGGGATCAATATGAGGTCACTCCCGAGGGCATTGGAAATCGATTACAGGTAGCATCCAGGCGAATTGATTCGCTGCATGCTTTGGATGCTAGCGGAATGAATCTGGAAATGAGTGACTTAAAACCTCTTGTATACAATATAGATACTAATCAACTGACCCCTTGGCCTCACCAGTGGATTTACAGGGATATGCGGTTTGGATTAGGGTTTGAAATTTATCACCTTACTTATGGTCCAGGAGATCAAACCTCCTATAAGGTTACCTATCAGGTTTCATCAGGGCGCCGACGTATCTCCTCTACCAGCACAGAGTTTGAAGGGCAAAGCAGGGTAGAAGCAGAAGAAGTTTATCTGGATTTGGGTCGAAGAGCAGGAGAAATTTTGATCACGGTCCGCATTCAGGACGAGCTATCAGGGCATGAGGTGTCTAGAAGTCTTACATTGATGATGTATGATGACCAGGAATAATTTCTTTGAGAATGTTTGGGATACAGTTGCCCAGATTCCATCCTCTAAGGTGACTACGTATGGGCATATTGCAGAATATCTTGGAAGTAGAAGTGCTGCTCGAACTGTTGGTTGGGCACTCCAAGCAGCCAAGGGATCTCATTTGCCATGCCACCGAGTGGTGAATCGCAATGGTGCATTGACAGGAGCAAAAAACTTTGGAGGGCCCGACGTAATGGAGCGGTTGCTTCGGATGGAAGGGATTACGTTTGATGAGGAAGGTTATGTGATCATGTCACGTCATTTATGGGTCCCGGGCAGTGAATTTGATGAACCCCTATGATGACTACGTAGCGAGTTCATGCGTTCTGCAGTTTCTCGATCGTACTCCAAAATTCTGGAAAAGATACGGAAGCGGCCTGTGCATTTTGGATGGTGGTTGTTCCGCATGCTCTCAATCCGGCGACTCCCATTGCCATTGCGATCCGATGGTCATCATAGCTGGAAACCGTAGTTCCTCGCAAGGGGGTCATCCCGTTCATTGCAAATCCATCCTCAAACTCTTCAATGTCTGCACCTAATTTACGGAGATTGGCTACGATGGCATGAATCCGGTCACATTCTTTGTGACGCAGTTCTGCCGCGTCACGTAGAATCGTTTTTCCTTTTGCAAATGCCCCGGCTACCGCAATGACAGGAATTTCGTCAATGATATTCGGGATTTGAGGTCCTCTGATCATAATCCCGTGCAATGGAGCTCGCAGCACGGTCAGGTCGCCGATCGGCTCTAACTCGGAGGTTTTGTGCTCGGTGACTTGGATATTTGCTCCCATTTGCTTCAGTATGGATATCAATCCCACTCGACTTGGATTGAGTCCAACATTCGGCAAGTGAACCGGCCCAGTCCCTGCAATCAGTGTAGCGACCAGTATAAATGCAGCAGCGGAAAAATCACCTGGCAAGTTTATCACACCACTGGGAATAGGATGGGATGCATCCGAATGGATAGAGCAACCTTGTACGGAGTGGGATACGGGAAGGCCGAGCATCCGTTCTGTGTGGTCACGTGAGGGGATACTTTCCCGTACAATTGTTCGCTCGTTGGCCCATAGTCCTGCGAGAAGGACACAGGATTTTACTTGCGCTGAGGCGACGGGAAGTCGGTAATCAATCCCCTGCAAGTCGTCACACCGGCGGATTCTGATTGGGGCATGTCCATCAGTGAGTGAGATATGTGCCCCCATGATTCGCAGAGGATCCGCAATTCGTCTCATAGGGCGTGCACTGAGTGAAGAATCTCCGATCAATTCACTGTCGAAAGGTTGCCCAGCAAGCATCCCAGAGAGTAAACGCATGGTGGTCCCGGAATTGCCACAATCAAGAGGAGCATTGGGCTTACAATATCCATTGCGCCCGACGCCATGAATCAATACGGTATGCGTCTGAGAGGTCTCAATCGGAACGCCTAACTGCCGAAGACAAGAAAGAGTGCTCTGCGGATCCGCACTTGCGGGGAAGTTGTGTAACGTTGAGGATCCGTTTGCGATAGATGCGAAGAGTGCAGCCCGATGAGCGATTGATTTATCTGCGGGAAGCTTCGCGGTTCCTGAAAAATGAGTCGAACCAGAAATAGTCTGTATCATGGCAACGAAGGGGAATTCCACGAATCCCTAGAGGATTCGTATTTGATTTTACGCTTCATTACTGATTCAGGTAGGATGCCCATATGTGTGGCTGGAAAGTTAAGGGAACGATACAATCATTTGATCTTGAAGGTTTTGGTCGAAAAAATATCTTCGTCTAGGTCAAACCCATCTTTGGGGATTCTTAGGACTCTGAACCCTCCTTCTGATTCCTCCCATCCTTCTTGGGGAGTAGAAGGGCGAAGTAGTCCTGGAAGGTGATTCATGGTGATGTATACGTGGACTGCATTCAAGAATCCTTGATCCGTCCAAATAATCCGTGGCTTATTTTTCATTCTCATAGGCATGACAAGGTACGGAACACTTTCTTTGGTTTTCTTGCTCATGCTAGGTTCCTCATCTCTTGAGCTACGGATTCAGTTTCTGGATAATTGAAGTCCAAAAACGCGTATTCCTTCGGCTGATATACCTCTGAATAAGCGTATAGGGCATGAAGCCAGCGAATCGCTTCGGGCGTATTGACAATCATTTTCTTGATGACTTCTTGTTCATTCTTTGCCATGATCAATTCCTGTGCAACTCCGTGAGTTGGAGAATAGTGAATGACTTTGATCGTTTCATGGTTACGGGTATTCACGCATCATTGGGGTAGGTTCCCAAAGTTAAAGCCTACAATTTTTGGTACAAATCATTCCAGTTTATGCACGTTTCTCTGGTAGCGATTTTGCTAAAATCGCACCGCGATATCGCTTCGTTTTGTTTGAGATAAGACTGGGGATATCACTCTACGTTCTTTCCAGGTTCGAAGTTCGCAAAGCTAGACCCTGACTTCTCTAGCAACCCTAGAACATCAAGGATTTTCATGGCACTTGAAAGTTGAATGTCTTGTTTCTGTTGTTCAAAGCGAGAGACTGTCGGCTGACTTACATCAGCTATAGCTGCTAGGCGGTGCTGAGAAATTTTCCGTTCCTTGCGCCGCTTTATCGCTTCTTTGACAAGTAAGTCCCAATTGAGTCGAAAATCCCGTTCCATCTTTTGTTTATTTGCTGATGAAGTTTGTCTTTGAGGTTCTGGTCCACATTCTTAGCGGTGCCAATCGCGTTATGAGCCCTGTCAAGACGATTGGCGAAGTCTGAAAATGCCAGCAAAACTGCTCTGTCGGGTAGCCGAAACAGGTTTCCCAATCGGATTATATTTTTTGAGGTGGTGCTGCCGATTCTCATATTTTTGGCTCCTCCAATTCCCAACGCTAACGTCTGGTATTGCGGGTAGCAAGCAGAGGCGATAAGGTCATAGCAGGGAGCGAGGCGTAATCCATCTTCTGTATGCTCCATGGCAAAATTTTTAAGGTGTGCATCTGTATTTCCCGTGAGAATACAGGCGATTACCCGGCGAAACAGCGTGTCACACTCTGCCCGCAGACATAGGTCTCCATTTTGGATGATAAAATCGGCCATGTGTTCGTAGCAAGCTTCATATTTGTCCTCCGAGCGGTTACCCAAAAGTTGATTGAATTCCTCAAAATGAATTTTCTTGTCATCTTCGGTCCTGTCGAATCGTTTGATGAGTAGTGCTGTTTCCGAAATGCTTTTCAGCGATGTCAAAGACATCTCTGCAACAATGTCATTTTTGAGAAGAGCCGCGCATGCTCGTGTAGTGATGTACTCAAGTTCTAGAATACCGGGCAGTGTGGGGGATGAGAGCTTAGCTATATAGGTTGCACGCTCGCCATACTCTACGGGACGGAATATCCGTCCTTCTTTTATTGCTCCCAGTTTTGGTTGAACCCCGGAAAGAGATGCTCTTGCGGAGAGTACAGCAATATTTTTCGGGTCGTTGTGATGGATTTCAATATCTACGGAAGGGTCTGGATCAATGATACTTACAGCACCGGCAAGATCTGTACCAAAGGCAAGGAGAAGTGGGAAACGGTTGCCCCTTTGTAGGCCTATTGCACGTGCCTGTGTATTCTCAAGCCAACCCTCCGCACATAGATTATCAAAGAAGGGGTGTAATCCGTATTCACTGAAATGAGGTTCAGCCTGAAGTGGCAATGTATAAGAGATGGCTGGCAGAGAGCTTTGTAGATAGCTCTCTGCGTAGGTAAACATGTATCGCTCTCCAGCCTCCTGTGATAATATGCCTGCGAAAGCGTCTCCGTAGTAGACATCTCCCCACAGATTCGTTGCCATTGATTCAATGTGTCAGATTTTCAAGGTCAAAATAATGAATAAAATGCACGATTAAAATAAAATACAATTGATTAATATTATTTTATTTCAATATAAATAAAATATAGTTTATCAAAAAATAATCAATAGATCGATATATAAAAAATATTTAATCATTTTAGATGAGATTTTCCCGTAGTGTTCGTTCTTATTTCTCAGGATTAATTTTAAAGTCAAAAGAAGTAACTATCTTTTTGGGGAAAGTGACGGAACTCAATACGAATGCTGCCAGTGGCGAGGGACATATTGCCAAAGAAGTTACATCTGGAGCCGTACAAGCTTTCTAGGATACTGTGATTTGAGTACTCATTACAATCATGCCCAAAGACAAGAGAATTAATTATATCGAGCTACCTTCGAAAGATTTTTCGGGTACGAAAGCATTTTACGGGAAAGTGTTTGGTTGGACATTTGAGGACTACGGTGATAACTACGTTGCTTTCAATGATGGTTGGCTTGATGGTGGTTTCTATCGTTCCTCATTGAGATCTGACAGTAGCAAAGAAGGTGCAGCATTAGTCGTTCTTTATGCAGATGATTTGGAGGCTACATTGAAGCGAATTACCGATGCTGGTGCCGAAATTTGTATGGAAATTTTCTCCTTTCCCGGTGGCCGGAGATTCCATTTTCTTGATCCCAGTGGTAATGAACTTGCTGTCTGGAGTGATCAGTAGATGATTCAACCTCCAAACAATAGATAATCAATTCGTCCGAAATCTCTACCCTCCACGAGGACCACAGGAAATATTCAGATGGGAACCTACATACTGGACCTGCACATCGGCAATCGTATTGACAATTACGTCGGCTTCTTTCAGAGCATCAGAGGGATTGGTCGTTTGGACGGCGATTACTTGTGCTCCGGCGGATTGACCAGACTGAATGCCCGCAGGTGCATCCTCGATGACAACACAACGCTCGATCGGGTGGCTTAACCCTTGGGCAGCCTGTAAGTAGGGATCAGGAGCCGGTTTGCCCCGATCAATATCATCTCCACTGATGAATACCTTTGGCATTGGCAATGCTACATGACGGAGCATTCGGAGGGCGGAGATGCGTGGTGCACTCGTTACAATTGCCCAGCGGTCCAAAGGGAGGTCTCCAAGTAGCGAAGTAACCCCTGGAAATAAATGTACACGCTCCAGATGATTACTGGCTACTAGGCCATCTCTGTAGGCTTCTGCTTCCACATCAGGATCTAAATGGGGAGCGGTCAATCGAATCGTTTCCGTGACAGGGCGGCCGTGATGGACAGCCAGAATATGTTCAATCGATACATGTCGTTCTTTTGCCCAGATCGCCCAATGTGTTTCGTAGACATCATTGGAATCTATGAGTACACCGTCAAGGTCAAACAGTAATGCGTCACAAGTGAGGGTTATCACAGGTCAGGAGGGAATGAATGAGAGATCTTTAACGATCTTCGTCAGATTACGATACATTCCCGCGTTTGTATTGTATAAAGGAACGGCTTGATTATCTTCACATGTTCGATAACACAAAATAGAACCGTTGTGCCAGTACCTTCACGATCAGATCGGATGATGTCAGTACAAATGCCTGTAATGGGGTTTGTGGCAGATCTCATGCGAGATAACCCAGAGACGATCTCTCTTGGCCAAGGTATGGTTCATTATGGACCTCCCGCTTCAGCACTTGAAGCAGCTGCTGAAGCAGTTACCTCCTCAAACACTCATGGTTATGGGTACGTTATTGGGAATCCAGAGCTCCGAAGAGCCTTTGCCCAAAAACTCAATACGGAGAATCACTTGGATCCCGGCTATGAAGTGGTTGTGACGGCCGGTAGCAATATGGCCTTCTTTGCATCGCTATTGGCAGTGACCAGTCCGGGAGATGAAGTCATTCTACTTGTGCCATATTACTTCAATCACGAAATGGCAACCTGCATCGCAGACTGTAAACCGGTTCTGGTTGCCCTTGACGATACATTAATTCCAGATGTGAGTGCTTTAGAGCGTGCAATCACTCCTCGGACTCGCGCAATTGTTACGATCTCACCAAATAATCCAACGGGCATTGTATATCCCCCTGAAACGCTCAAAGCCATCAATGACCTGTGCGATTTGTATGGTATCTATCACATGTCTGATGAGGCATATGAGTACTTCACATTTGATGGGGCCGAGCATTATTCTCCGGGAAGTGCTCCTGGGGCACATGCGCATACGATCTCTCTTTTTTCTATGAGCAAAGCATATGGAATGGCTGGTTGGCGGTTAGGCTACATGGCAATCCCGCCCCATATCTTGGCAGATGTCCGAAAAATCCAAGATACAAACCAGATCTGCCCTGCAATCTTGAGCCAGGTAGCAGCGCTCAAAGCATTGGAAGCGGGAAGCGGATATTGCAGAAACTATGTGAATTCCATGGCCGAGGTGCGTACCTCAGTTTTGAAACGTTTGCAGAGCATGCAGGCTCCAATCACGATTTCTCCTTCGGATGGTGCATTTTATTTTTTGTTATCGGTTGACTCTCAGTTTGATGCGAAGACGCTCACAACCCGTTTAATCCAGGAATATGGCGTGGCTGTGATTCCTGGAGATACATTTGGAATGGAAGGAGTTACCAGTCTGCGGATTGCATACGGTGCTCTCCAGAAGTCAACACTGACGCAAGCAATTAATCGTCTGGTCAGTGGACTAGAAGCACTGACGGGGTGATTCCAGAGAAAGAGAAGTTACCAGAGTGATGGATGGTGATTGCCTGTGGATTACAAGGTCAGGGAGCAATCGAACCACTCTGGTAAGGGCAGATCGCCAGTCAGTTTAATCTTCGGATTGAACCTGTGATAGTGTAGGCATCTGATCAAGGACGTCCTGTAGCTTATTTTTCGCGAGTTTAGCACGCTCGTCAAGGGTAGAATCATCCAAGGCCTGAACTTCATCAGGGTCATCAGACCAGTTGAAAAATTGCCCATTTCCGTAGAGTTTCCAGGTTCGATCCTGCGCCCATCGCGCGGGTGTAAATCCGCCCCAATGTGGATCATAATGGCAATAGATCCAGCTGCGTATGGTATCTGTTTTTCCAGTCAGATGACCATAAAAACTCAATCCGTCTGCCGTAAAATTGTCAGGGAGACTACTCCCTGCCGCTTCAACCAGAGTGGGTAGAAAATCTGTGAAGTCCACCATCGCATGATTGACCGTATTTGGCTGAATCGTTCCAGGCCAGTAAGCGATGAGTGGCACATGCGTTCCCGCAGCGACAGGGTAAGCTTTTCTCCCCTGGATCAGACCTGTTTTGTGCTGAGAGGATATGGTACGATGTGTCCCATTGTCGGTTGTAAACAGCACCAATGTATTGCGGTCAAGCTCCAATTCATGTAGTTTGCCGGTGATGCGGCCAACCAGTTGATCCACATAGTTTACCATGGGAGCAAAGTAGGTCGTATCATTTCGCGCTACGGTAATGTCAAGGGGGACAAAATCAGGATGATCGGGCGGTGGCAAGAACGGGTCATGTGGTAAGGCCATCGGGAAATACAAAAAGAATGGCTGCTCCTGATGCCGTTCAAAGAATTCCTCAATGTAATCTGTATAGAGATCCGGTCCATAAGCATCGGGGAATGTTTTAGGTTCCTGACCAGAATAATGTATCGTAGGTGACTTGTAACGACTGCCACGCTCAATGTACTGCCAAAGTGCAAATTCTTCGAATCCTGCTTCCTCGGGAGTTGATCCGCCTCGTTTTGCCAATTCTCGTTGGTACGTGTTACCATATAATTGCCACTTGCCAGCAATTCCTGTGGTGTAGCCGGCATCCTGCAATAGATGGGCAAAGGTTTGTTGAGTTGGATCTAGCAGCCCAAAGCCGATGTAGTTTCGGAAGTTATATTTTCCAGTCATCAACTGCACCCTTGATGGGGTACAGAGAGGAGTGGAAAATACGTGAGTGAAGCGCATTCCATGTTGAGCGAGAGAATCCAAGTGTGGCGTATCGTAACTCAATCCGCCATTTATTCCCAGCGTTTCGTAGCCCATGTCGTCGGCCATGATGAGTACGATGTTGGGTGGGCGCTTGTCGGAGCAGGCTGCAATCAAGAATAGCAAAGGCAGGAATCGAAGGAGGATGATACATGTATATGAAAATCCGAGTCTGATCCAGCGATTTTTCTCAGTTTGCTCTGTAGGATTCGGCACGTTGTTTCGGTAGTGGTCGGGATCTTGTAATGGGGATTCGTGCATGCGGTCGCTCCTGATTTTTTCACTCTGTTTCAAGTCGGGTTTGGCTTACTTGGTATAGCTCGAAACGGCTATTTATGACCATTGAGAGAATACCCCTAGCGCCAATTTACGTAGCTGAATTCCTTGTATCAAGTGAGTGGCTTAGGCATAAAGTGGGTACAAAAAATGGTTCTATCACCATTTGTATGGAATTGATTAATTTTGGTTTCACCAAAATTATTTTTCATGCTTGATACTTATTTAAAAAATTCAATGCATCAGTGGTTAGATTTAGATTCTTGCTGGAGTATTGATCATGTGGAAACCAATGTGAAGAAGGGGCGAGTGGATCTTTATATTTCTCATTCGGGGAAGGATCTTGTATGCCCAGATACGGGTGAGTCTGGTACCTTGTATGACCATCGCAAGAAGCGTCAATGGCGCCATCTGGATCTCTTTCATTTCAAGTGTTTTCTTCACTGTAGGATTCCCCGTGTACTGACTCCTAATGGTCCGAAGACGATCACCATTCCTTGGGCGGCTCCATCCAGTCGAGTCACCTATGCGTTTGAATGTTTTGCCATTCGTCTGCTGAAAGCAACCAAGAATCAGACCAAAACAGCAGATCTTCTTCGGTGCGGATTTAACCAGCTCCATCGTATTATGCACCGTGCTGTTGAACGCGGAGAGTCACGCAGATCTCTGGCAGGAATTCACCATATCAGTATTGATGAAAAGGCTCTCAAGCGCGGGCATACCTATGCAACGATTGTGAGTGATTCGGATCGTGGAGTGGTCATTGATATTGGACCGGGACGGACGAAAAAAGGCACGATAGAACTCTTAGAATGCCTTTTAGGGCAAATCAAGGATCAGATAGAGACGATATCTACGGATATGTGGAAGGCCTTCATTGGAGCGGTTGCAAAGGTGTTCCCCCATGCCCTCATGATTCACGATCGGTTTCATTGTATCCAGTATCTCAATCAAGCCATCAATCAAGTAAGAAGGCGGGAGGTCAAACAGCATCCAGAACTCAAAGGGAGCCGATATGCACTGTTGAAAAACGAAAACAATCGTACGGAAAAACAGGAAGACATCTTCCAAGTGGTGAAGGAATCCAACCTCAATGTGAGTGTCGCTTGGCGGTTGCGGGAAGATTTCAAAGCCATCTTTGAATGTGCATCGTTAAAAGAAGCGAAAGCGTATCTCAACTTATGGCTTGACGAGGTGAACGAGGCTGGTGTCAAAGAAGTCATGAAAGTTGCAGACCTGTGTAAGAATCACTTTGATGGCGTCTGCAACGCATTATGGAACCGTCAGTCCAATGCAAAAGCAGAGAGGATTAATGGAAAAATTCAAGAGATCAAAACCATGGGTAGAGGATATAGAACCTTTGAAAATTTCAGAGTTGCTATTCTCTTCTTTTGTGGCGGTCTGGATCTCTATCCACACGATTCGTGATAGAACCCAAAAAATAACATTGAGACGGACCAAAATTCATGACCATGCTGAAGAGTTTAGTATATCCGAAATTACGGTACAATGGCAATACAGAATCACAAAATTGCCATATGCACAGTAGCAATTTCTCTTGATCATATCCCGGTAGATCAACCGCCTGCTGACTATAATACTTTATCCAGTGCAACCTGTCAAATTCTCGGAGGTTGTGCTTCGTGAAGGGCGATTTAATCAGACAGTAGCCATGTCCGCGCATTTGCGATCACACGCTTATAGGCCGCAAGGTCGTGTGCGCGGTGATCATGTCCAAGTGTGTTAACTACGATCCTAGCCTCCCTAACCTGACGAACCCAGATCACCGGATAGATCTCGTTGGTTTCATGAGAGCGTCCGATGGCAAGAATATTTGCATTGGCGTCTGGAAGGAGTTCGGCTTGATAAAGTTCATCTGTAATTTCAAATCTATTTGGCACCCCATCCATGAGCGGATGGTTTGGTTGCAACACCTCTACAGAAAAAATTTGTAGTGGCTCGTGGCTACGTGCTCCCCCGCCGACAAGCTTTTCATTGTAAGCTGGCCAGTCTTCCCAGTTATACCAAGAGGCCGGGTGGGTAATCATGAGTGGACGTCCAGCATCTACATGTTGCATGATTGCCTGACGGCTCTCCGGTCTCTCGATTGGTTTATTATTTGCGAGCGCGAGCAATGAGGCGTTCGTCAAGAGCTCTTCAAATCCCTCATCTGAAGTTTCGGTGTATACATAGGTCCGATCACCTATCCCATACAAGATTTGCCCATCGGAGAAGCCAAACGCTCTTGCATGGTAGTGAGACTGGGAACTGCGACTAGCACTACCTGCCAGATACACGATCGGTGCAAGATCAATATTGGAGCCGATCCATGTCCAACTCGCATCATTACGGCGCAGGGTCGGAGGATCTAAAATTTCCAATGTCCCCTGCATCAGAGACCAATGTCCAGGTACGGTACACAGGAATGTATAGGTTCCCCCGGAGAGCGGACCGACTGTGGTGCTCGCCGATTCACCTTGAGATAATACACCAGTAGAGCCGAGAACCTGCTCTGCCTGATCAGGTGGGATATATTCGGTATCTGAACTTGAAGGATGAGTCATATAGGTATCTAGATCCTGTCCAAATGCCTCCACATCAACTCCTCTCTCTAGAAATACAACATTATGTAGGTCGGGGTGAAGGTTTGTAAAATCAATGGTGATTTCCTGTCCAGCAAAGGCTTTCAGAGTGGGGGTTCCAAACCGCATAAGGCCATCCGGTGCCGTCAGCATAACGCGAGCAGGAGGAAATCCTTGAGGCTCCCTCTGTCTAACCGGATCAGGTTCACGCTGTACGATCCCAATAGGGGCGATGGTCTGATATGCAGCCAAGATCCATACATCCCCGCCTTGTACGGCTCTGCGCGCCTCGGTTAAAATTCGGGGATGCGCAAGAATTCCTCCAAAATCGTTCGCTGCCAAAAGGGCAGATAGGCGAACATTCAGGTTGGGATCCCGAAAAACGCCGTGCTGGATCAAGATGTCGGCGCTCCGACGAGTGGGAGGAAGCGTTTGGATGCCGGCCTTGCGTACCGCAGGAGATGGATGAGTCAAGGCCGCCGCAGAAACACTCGCCAGTGCCTCTTCAGCCCCCAAGCCTTTTAGAACCCATAGAGCATGCACTGCACCTGGATCCAAGCCAGTCTCGTCCAAAGCGTGCCGGGTGACTAGATTGATCAGATCACCTTCTAGTCCCTCCGTTCCATTTTCAATCAGCATTCTCTGGGCGGTAAGACGCCAGAACTGGTTGGTGCTTTGAAGGGCCTCTAGGAAGCGTTCGGGATCGTCGTCATAGGAGAGATTTTTCGGAGGAGAAGATTCGCCAGACGCAATAACATAAATGCGCCCATGCTCCCGATCACGCAGAGGGTTCAAATGTGCATTTCCAGGACCAGGTTGATCATTCCAGATCTGATTCACCATGCCCCGCTGATCGGGATTATGCTGGATCACTGGATTATACCAGTCGGCAACCCACAGATTCTCATCAGGGCCGATATCAGCAAAAACTGGAGCCACCCATTCGTCACTGCTAGTCAAGATATTTAAAATTTCACCTTCAGTTTCTTTTTCAATACTTCCATCCGGTTCTAATTTTCCCACATGCACAACGTGAGCTGTGGGTTCCGCTACCATCAAGGCCCCCCAGTACTCAGAGGGGAAACGCCGGCCATTATAGGGGAATGCACCTGCCGCGGCCGTATACCCATCCCGGAAATCTACCTGTTGAAGTTGGCGGGGTGACGAATGTCGTACGAGATAGTGACTTTGAACATTGGCTACGTTCATACTTGCCTTGTGACGAAGGGGGATCCCTACGACAATCGCATGATTATTATTGGCGGTCGATCCATAGATCGTATTGTCCTCGCCAATCCCAAGCCCCCATGTATTATTGTTGAATTCAGCAATGGGTTCGAGGTCGGTTCCATCGGTTCGTACACGGAACACACCCCTTCGCAAGATGAGTGCCTCTGGATCCGGTGCACGTCCAGGCTCAAAGAGACCACTATAACCAACAGCACCCCAGAGAAAATTGTCGATACCAATTTTCAGATTACTCATTACAGCATGGGTGTCATAAGTGCCGAAAGCGTTATCTACAATCACATGCTTCGCATCAATCCGGTCATCTCCATTCGTATCCTCTAGAAATACCAAGTCTGGAGCCTGTCCCACGATGGCTCCTCCTTTGACGAGGGCGATACCGGTTGTTAGAGGAAGGTTTTCGGCAAAGCGAATGAATCGGTCCGCACGGTAATCCCCATCGGTATCTTCACATATGGTAATTCGGTCTGTACCGAATTCTTCCCCAACATGATCATGTGGGTAGTTGGTTGACTCCACCACCCATAGGCGCCCTCGCTCATCCCATGTAAGTGCAATGGGGTTCACAATGTCTGGTTCATGTGCAAAAACGTGAACTTCAAATCCATCCGGCACCTCGAGACGTGTTCGTGTTTCTTCTGGAGTTAAGGGGGCCTGTAATTCATGAGTGGTCACACTGTTGCTAGTGGATGAATAATGCAGAACGGCTTTTCCAGAGCAGGCACACAGCAGGAGGATTAATCCGGTAGGGGAGAGGAATTTCATATGAGTTAGGATTTACGAGTTCGAAGCGTATCCCATGGTTTCTGATTGGATAAATCTTCGGAGAGAGTCTGGTCAAGTTTTGCCGGCGTCAGTGCGACAAAGAGGATTGCGGGGATTTCTCCTATATTGAATGAAGCATGAGGGATTCCTTCGGGAATCATTACCGCATCACCGGGAGCTAGGATTTGACAGGTATCCTCAATCCATTGTTCAATCATTCCGTTTAGAACAAAAATCAGCTCTTCACGACCAGGATGCCGATGAAAGTCGTGGCCCTCGCCAGGGATGATCTCTACTCTTGCAGCAAAGAGACCAGGGGTTACCGCGTTTGGGTAATTGATCCAAGTATTGGTTCCTTGATCGACAGATTCTATGAAAAGGGAATCTTTATGGAGAAAAAATTGCTTGGACATTATCGTTTACGGGCTGCGGGGCACGGGATCTGTTTGAATTCGGCTGTGAGATTAATCAGAGATTCTTCGACGCCCATGCGCTCAAGGCTACTGGCTCCCACAAACCCGACGGCATCAGAGTGTTCGTTTATGTATGCAGCATCAGATGGGGTGCAGATAGGGCCTCCATGACTCAGGAAGAGGATGTTGTCTCGGACGGTGCGCGCTGCTTCGATAATTTTTTGGGTACGTACTGCCGCCTCGACAAGTGTACAGGTGGCGTCAGTGACCCCGATGGATCCTCCTATTGTGCAACCTACATGGGCAATGATTACATCTGCACCAGCTTCGGCCATCTTGTGGGCCTCCTCCGGTGTAGCGACATAGACGATTGAGAATAGATCAATTCCTTTCTTCTGTGCCAATGCGACCATATCGATCTCATGTTGAACACTCATACCGGTTTCCTCTAGTACCTGTCGGAAGAGACCGTCCACGATCGTATGAGTAGGAAAATTATTGATGCCACTAAACCCCATATCCCTCACTTTCAGGAGATGATGCCAGATACGTCGACGTGGATCAGAAGCATGGACGCCGCAAATGACCGGAATTTCCTTTACCACAGGGAGTACTTCAAATTCACCGATTTCCATTGCGACTGCATTCGCATCACCATAGGCCATCAGCCCCGCCGTTGATCCATGTCCAGACATGCGAAAACGACCGGAATTATAAATAATCAGCAAATCTGCTCCACCCTCTTCCATAAATTTAGCACTGATTCCCGTGCCGGCGCCAGCAACGATGATCGGTTCACCACGGTCTAGTGTGGCATGTAATCGTTCAAGCAATTCAGTACGTGTGTACGGATTACCAATTCCGGTCCAAGGATTGGGCATAGCAAATTAGAAAAGTAAACCTATAAGATAAGGTCAGAAGAGGGTCATAATTTCAAATATTCACGAATAAAGTTTAGGAAATCTTCAACGAAGAATCTTATATTATATCACGTTCTTGGAAGTCAACTATTGAAGCAAATGAGATCAAGTACCTTTACCCGTCGCAGTTTTTTGAAGGGTTTGGGAAGTGCTGCCGCATTCCCCATCATCGTTCCAGCGTCTGCACTTGGACGAGGGCATCGGCCCGCTCCTAGTGAACGAATCAACATGGGGTTTATTGGGATGGGCAGTATGGGGTTTCATAACCTGCGTGGGTTTATCGAAAAGCCAGACGTTCAGGTATTGGCGGTGTGCGATGTGAATAGGGCTGGAGATAACTATGCCGGAAGTGGATTGAAGGGACGTGAACCGGCACGCGAGTTCGTTGAGTCTACCTATGCGGAAGACAATTCTATGGCGTCTTACAGCGGTTGTGATGGATATGAATTTTTCTGGCAGGTCTTGGAAAGGAAGGATATTGATGCGGTATGTCTTGCACTACCGGATCATTGGCACGCCTATATGGCGGTCGCCGCTGCGAAGGCAGGTAAAGACATGTACAGCGAGAAGCCGTTGGCTCGAACGATCCATGAAGGTAGGTTGATGGTCAAAGCGGTCAGAAAATATGGATCCGTTTTTCAGACGGGGAGCCAGCAGCGTTCAGAGGAGCGTTTTCGCCACGCCTGCGAACTGGTCCGCAATGGATATATCGGAGAGATACAGAAGGTGTATGCACAGGTGGGAGGCATCTCTAAACCATTCCCGGATGCAGAAGAGTCGGTGCCGGATGGTTTTCTCTATGAGTTATGGCTTGGTAACGCCCCATCTGCTCCCTACCACAGTGAGCGCGTTAGTGGAGGATATAATACGGAAGAAGGCGCTTGGCGCGCATGGATCCCCTATTCTGCAGGACATGTGGCCGATTGGGGGGCACATAATTTTGATATTTCCCTTTGGGGATTGGGGCTCGACCGATTGGGTCCAGTAGAGATCGTGCATGCCAGGGATGCAGAAGAAGGAGAGCTCACACTGATGTATACAGATCATCCTCCGATCATCAAGAAGAAGGGGCCGCATGATGGAATGATCCAATTCATCGGTACAGATGGATGGGTTGGTGTCAGTCGTGGAGATATCTGGGCTTCGGATGAGCGTCTGCTTACTCTCGAAATGAAGCCCAGCGATACACGCTTATATCACAGTAACGATCATCGGAGAGATTTTCTGAATTGCATCAAGACGCGAACCCAGCCGGTATGTGATATCGAGATTGGTCACAGCTCATCGGTCGCCTGTTTGACCAGTGAGATCTGTATGCGTGTAGGACGCACACTGAAGTTTGATCCAGTGAAAGAGAAGTTTCATGACGAACAGGCCAACGGCCTAGTGAGCAGGAAGATGCGGGGCCCGTGGTCGTTGTAATCAAGATAGATCTGCATCTGCATGTGGGAGCCTTTGTCATATAGATCTATGGGAGTTCTAGAGTGCTGCGATCGGGCCTGCAAGAGCGTAATATGTTCGGTACGGGTGCAGGATAGATTGTCCCGTTCATTGGATTGGATATCGGATAGGCTCGTATATTATATTAACTCCGCCATGCATAAAAGCTCCTCTCATTTCGATAGCCATCCCTTCAAGGTGGTAGTGAAAATGATGTTAATATTTTGTGTCACTACGCCGATGTTTGATGATCTCTTAACCTCAACGGAAGAATCTTCATGACGACCGGTATTTCCCGTGCTCCACTCGACGCAACGGGCATCGTCCTTTCGACCCTATGCTTCGTGCACTGCCTTGCTGTGCCGTTCATCGCCACGGGCGCATTAGCTTGGGTGGCATCCGAGGCCATTCACATCGGCCTGACCATCGTTCTCGCGGGGATTGTTGTGTTCGTGGCATGGCCCAGCTACCAACGGCACCGCCGCGCCGCGGTGCCGTTCTTACTAGTGGTTGGCCTTGCTTTGCTCATCATCGCCATCCTCGGTGAAGATACATTAGGCGAATTTGCGGAGACAAGTCTGACCGTCTTCGGTTCAATTATTCTCGTGCTTGGTCATATTCTGAATCTGAGATTTCGAAGGACATGCCTGTAACTCCACTTGAAAAAGCCCCTGATGAATTCACGCTTTTTCATGACTCTATTCCGCGTTAAGGATCTGCAGAGTATGGACGCAAGATTTTTAGGGTATAGGGTAGACTCAGGCTATTGCCACGGTACCTGCCCGCTGTCTTGTATGTATCCTTGAAGTGCGGTCGCGAGTTGACGGAGAATTTCTGGTTCTGTCGCGGACACATCTGTAGTTTCAAATGGATCCAGTTCCAGATTGTACAATTCCAAAGGAGCATAGGGGCTGTTATGAATTAATTTCCAGGGGCCCTTCCGAACGGCTTCAATCGTTTTTCCACCGAAGCGAAGGCCTCCTTCTCGTCTGGAGAAAAAAAGAGTCCGATCGGAATCTGGTCCTGGACCGCCTCGGAATGAATCAAGAAAACTGATTCCATTGATCATATGTGAAACCTTGATGTTCGCTGCTTCGAGAAGGGTTGGATAGATATCCATGGTCGTCAATAGGGCATGGCTTTGTGTATTGGGAGAACTGTGTCCCGGCCAGGAAGCAATTGCTGGAATTCGAATCCCTCCCTCATACATCGTTCCCTTTCCGTCACGCAATAGGCCATTACGTGCTCCTACATCGAGTTGTCCACCGTTATCGCTGACAAATAGTACAAGTGTATTTTCATGAAATCCGTTTTCGTGTAAGGCTTGAAGAACCCGTCCAATCCCATCGTCCATGTGTTCGATCAGAGCAACAAGTTTGGCTCTAGTTGTGTCTATGCCCGGTTCTCGCTTTTGGATCCGATCAACCCATTCATCAGGTGGCTGGATGGGGGTATGAGGAGCATTATAAGCCAGATAGAGGAAAAATGGTGCTGGGGATATTGTACGACTTTCAATATAACGCACGGCCCAGTCGGAAAACAAATCCGTTGCATGTCCCTCTGGGTGGATGACTTGTTCGCCTCGGCGCATATAGTTCAGACCATGGCGTCGATAATTATAGTAGTCATCCATCATATCTCCCAAGAAACCTTCAAAGTGCTCAAATCCTCGATCTATAGGGCGCTGGGGAAACTCCAGTCCGAGATGCCATTTTCCTACCATTGCGGTATGGTATCCATGGCTACGAAACAGTTCCGGTAGCAGGGGAACATCTTCTGCAAGTTTACCCCAACTGTTGGTAGCATGTGTGCGAATGACTCCGGGAACGCCGACCATTGGCGGATAGCGGCCCGAGAGCAGAGAAGCTCTGGTTGGTGAGCAAACGGGGGAATTGGCATAGAATTGTGTGAACCGAATGCCATTGGAAGCTAGGCTATCAAGAGCAGGTGAATGCAAATCGTCGGCTCCGTATGCGGAGAGATCCCCATATCCAAGATCGTCCGCTACGATGAGGACAATATTTGGTCTCTGTGCGACCGTAGCGGTAGTCCAGAATGATAGCAGAAGGAGTAATAATAATTTCGGCATATTACAGATGAAGGAAATAGAGAAAGTTTTATTCTGGAGGGAAACATGAGCCCCATTGATGCAAAATACGCCGTAGTCTGTTGCAGAGGATTTGTTAGCGGGATGAAAAATCAGATTTGTCCCATGCAATCATTGGATTACATGAGACAAGATCCTGATATTAGGACCTGAATCGTGATGTACAATAGTTTGCTTGGATAACTGATTTCATCGTAGCTGGAAATGAATTTGGTCCAGAAAAAGATAGGAATGATCCGTTACGGGTTCAACAGGCAATTCCAGCCCGTGAGGATTTGCTCATCGGTGATCTTATCCGTGATATACGCGCGGCCAATGTCTCGAAGGAGGATAAGACGAAGATTGCCAGACTGAACTTTTTTATCGTAGTACATCGATTGGATCAATTCTTGGGGATCAAGATGATGGATTGAGTTCCTTACAGGCAATCGTTTCAGGAGAGAATTAATAATTTCGTACGGCAGATCAGGATGGAACATGGCAGATACTTTGGTCGCAGCTTGCATTCCCAGAGCAACGGCCTCTCCATGGGTAAATTCCCCGTATCCGGCAACCCGCTCAATTGCATGTGCAAAAGTGTGTCCAAAGTTCAGGATCGCTCGACGCGAGGCTTCACGTTCATCGTTACGGACCACATCTGCTTTGATCTCTGCTGCACGTAGGATCATTTGCTTGATTATATTTCGATCTCGACGAAGAATCTTATTCCAGTTTGTAGATAATTCCTCGACAAAATCTGCATCTGCAATCAAGCCATGTTTGACGACCTCAGCGAGCCCACTTCTCCATTCCAGTTCGGGAAGGCTCTGAAGTAGATCTAGGTCCGCCAGCACGAGTCTTGGCTGATGAAATGCTCCGATCAGATTCTTACCTAATGAATGATTAATCCCGGTTTTTCCTCCAATAGAACTGTCTACTTGCGCAATCAGAGAAGTGGGTAGGTGAACCAGAGGCAATCCGCGAAGTAGGGTGGCGGCTGCGAATCCCGCGACGTCTCCAATCACTCCCCCTCCTAGTGCCAACACAGGAGTTTGGCGATCAATTCCTGCTCCCAAAGCTTCATCGTAGATGTGCTGGAGCCGTTTGGGGGTTTTAGATAATTCTCCTGATGGAAGGATGATTTCCTTAAGCTTTCCCCATCCAGATTCGAGAAGGATGCTCTGAAGAAGTTCCAAATGGTGGGAAGCGACATTGGTATCTGTCACAATGATACAGGGGCCTCGGCGGAGCCCAGTCTCGATTAAAAAATTTGGGAGTGACGTCAGGCCAGAAAACTGAATCACGTATGCGCGTCCACCATCCAAACGGACATTTACAGCAGCTTCGCTCATACGAACAGAATCAGACTCTTGGGGCCGTATCCGGCCCCAAGAAGGGTATTCATTGAGGTTGACTTACCTCAATGATCGGTTTAATTACTCGGGCTTCGTGAGTGCGGTCATCAGAGGTAGAAATTCGTTGACACGATCGTCATTGGTCGGCTGACTACGCAGTACCTTGACCAGAAAAATCATCCCTGGTTCAATATCCCTATACACACGCCTGAAGTCACCAATATCTTTTATTGGCTCTTTGTTAATTTCAACGATTACATCGTTAGGGCGCAGATCTGATTCATCAAATGCCTTACTGCTTTCATCAATGGATTGAATCCATACCCCTTCAATCTCTTCGGAGACAAGGAAACGCTCCTCAAGAGTTTCTTGATCCAGATTTTTCAACATGAGTCCTAATTCATCTAGCTGTCCTTGATCTTCACGTCTGGTCTCATCAGGTTCGTCATTGCGCGAAAGATCTCCAGGAAGTGCTCCTAGTGTGACCTCAATTTGAATTCGATCTTCCCCCCGGATGATATCAAGAAGAACCTGGTCGCCAGGAGATTTATTTCCAATCGTAGCTCTCAGGAGAAGGTAATCTGCAAGTTCTACCCCGTCAATTCCGGCAATGATATCTCCAGATTTAACCCCAGCCTTATCCGCTGCGGTGTCTTTTTGTACCAGTCTGACCTGCGCAGATCCAGGAGGGGCGTCCAGCGCAGTCGCAAGAGATTGTGATACACGATCGAACTGTATACCAAGATATCCACGCTCTACACGTCCCTTATCAATAAGCTGCGTTACAACATTGCTTACAATTGAGACGGGAATCGCAAATCCAATCCCGGCATTATTTCCTGTAGGAGATAGAATGGCAGAATTTATGCCAACCAACTGCCCACTCATATTGACCAAAGGCCCTCCAGAATTCCCACGATTGATCGCTGCATCCGTCTGGATGAAATCTGAATAAAGATTAATTTGAGATAGTCGATTGCTAGTACGCCCCACGGCACTCACGATTCCCGCCGTTACCGTATTGTCAAGAGCCTCATCTAGGGGAGATCCGAAGGCCATGACCCATTGTCCAACGCGTATATCACCAGACGCCGCGAGGGTAACTGTAGGAAGGTCTGTCTCATTAATCCGGATCACGGCTAGATCAGAATCTTGGTCACGGCCAATCACTTCGGCGGTAGAGGTACTTCCATCATAGAGAAGGACCTGCAACTTGTCTGCACTGCCTACGACATGATCATTTGTGATGATATATCCATCAGATCGGATTAGGACACCTGAACCCAATCCTTGACGGATTTGTGGGCTTCCCGGTATGCCATCATTTGGCATGAATTGCTCAAACGGAGTACCCTGCCAAGGATTACTATTATTTTGGGCGTCCAATTTCTCTGTTGAGCGAATCTGCACAACGGAAGGGTTGACGGCTTCGGCAACAGAGACAAAGGCTTCTTCCCACTCCAGGCGCATACTTTCTGTGGGTGCCTGGAGAATTGTTGATTCACTGGCTTGGAGATCTGTGCCAATATTATGTCCCTGATCAAATAAGTTCACTCCCAAGGTAGCTGCCAGCACACCAGCAATAAAAACGCTGACCGCAAGGATGAGGGTAGGAATAAAACGAATCTTGTTCATGGTATTGAAAGGATGTCAAAATTAGGATTGATAAGATGGTATGACGCAAACAACGAGCCAAAGGCAGTTCAGAGCATTATTGACTACCAGGGATGCCAGGTTGTGTCATATTTCGCACGTCAAGTAGCTCATCGAGTGTCTTTTCGTCCAAGATATTCATTTCGCGAACAACTTCTCTCACCGTACGACCAGAAGAGACCGCTTCTTTAGCAACTTTGGCTGCCATATCATATCCAATGGCACTGTTGAGTGCTGTCGCCAAGGATGGATTCAATTCCAATAATTTTTGACATCTTTCTCGGTTGGCTTCCAGTCCATATAAACATTTATCCACAAATGCATTACTTGCCCCCGCGAGAAGATCGATACTTTCCAAAAGTGCGACGGCCATGACGGGCATCATGACATTCAACTCCAGGTTTCCATGTTGCCCGGATATCGTCAGGGTTGTATGATTCCCCATCACCCGTGAACAGACCATCATCATCGCTTCACAAAGCA
Organism: Rhodothermales bacterium; assembly: GCA_965215475.1. Lineage (GTDB taxonomy): Bacteria > Bacteroidota > Rhodothermia > Rhodothermales > Bin80 > Bin80. The sequence goes on along the minus strand of OZ244061.1, from coordinate 1,661,992 downwards.
CAGGGTTTACTTTCCCGGGCATGATGGAAGAACCAGGCTGGAGAGGTTTAAGAGAAATTTCGGAAATGCCGCTGGTAGGTCCACTGGAGAGGATTCGGATATCGTTCGCAATCTTCATCAGCGAAACCGCGACGGTATTCAGTGCGCCGGATGCAGAGACGACGGCATCTCGTGCAGACTGGGCTTCAAAGTGGTTTTCCGCTTCGCGGAACGTAAGCCCCGTTGCTTTGCTGACATAGGCCAATGTTCGTTCTGGAAATTCTAAATGGCGATTAATACCGGATCCTGTTGCTGTACCTCCCAGCGGCACCTCACACAGTTCAGCTTGTCCAACTCGTATACGGCTGATCCCGCGCGTGACTTGCATAGCATATCCCCCGAATTCCTGCCCCAACGTGATGGGGGTGGCATCCATAAGATGAGTTCGGGCACTCTTGATCACATCATCAAAGGCTTGACTCTTTTCTTTTAATGCATCTTCCAGTCGGGAGAGAGCAGGCAACAGATGATCTTCAATCTCACATGCAGCAGCCACCTGAATGGAAGTAGGGATCACGTCATTTGATGACTGACACATATTCACCTGATCATTGGGGTGAACGATTTGATCCGTAAGAAATTCGGTGGCCAGCCGTGCGATAATCTCGTTTGCATTCATATTACTGGAGGTTCCGCTCCCAGTCTGATAGACATCAATTGGAAATTGATCGTCCAGGTCCCCAGCAATGACCGCCTCGGCGGCTTTACGTATGGCATCCGCTGTAGATCGTTCTAGCATTCCCGTATCCGCATTCGCCTTTGCTGCAGCATATTTGATTTGCCCTAATGCTCGGATGAAAGCACGAGGCATACGCTGTCCGCTGATGGGAAAGTTCTCTACTGCACGCTGGGTCTGCGCCCCATAGAGAGCATCAACAGGTACATGTACTTCCCCCAGTGAATCTTTTTCAATACGAACGTCACTCATCAGGTATAGATAGATAGTTATTTTCAGGACAAGATAAACGAATTATACTCCTTGTTGTAATATGTAATCCAATTTCAAAATTCGAGACTTCCAGTGAAAATTATTCGGACCGTTTCAGAAATGCAGGTACACGCGGATCAACTGCGTATGGAGGGGCGAACGCTTGCATTAGTCCCGACCATGGGAGGCCTGCATGAGGGGCATTTGTCTTTGATGCAGCGTGCAAAAGCTGAAGCGGATCATGTCACGGTGTCGATCTTTGTTAATCCAACCCAGTTTGGGCCCAATGAAGATTTTGAAACCTATCCGCGCAATTTTCAGAGAGATTGTGAATTGATTGAAGAGATCGGTGGGGTTGATATCGTCTTTGCCCCCAACGAAGCTACGCTATACCCTGAGGGGCCCGAGCATCAGCGGGTATGGATAACTTGCCCAGACATGTCGAAACAACTTTGTGGAAAATACAGAGAGGGCCACTTTGATGGAGTCCTTACGGTGGTCATGAAGCTGTTTGCTGCGTGCAAGCCACATATCGGCGTATTTGGACTCAAAGATATTCAGCAGTATATCCTGCTGAGACAGATGATTCAGGATTTATCTCTGGATATTAAAATGATTGGGGGAGAGACCGTTCGTGAATCGAACGGCCTGGCATATTCTTCACGTAATGAATATTTGACTGCTGATGAGAGAAGCCGGGCAAGTATAATCCCCAAAGCCATCAACTTGGCAGTTCAGATGATTGAAGATGAAAAAAAAAGCCCTGAGGCGGTAACCGGTTTGATACAGAAGATGATTCAATCTGTACCACAAGCAGAACTGCAGTATGCAGAGGTTGTGACGGCCAGTAAACTAGAACCGGTTGAACGATTCATACCGGGTATGCAGGTGATCGTCGCCGTTGCGGTATATTTCCGACATATTCGTTTGATTGATAATGCATTTGCTCTTGTTCCAGCGTAGTAGGATCTCTATTTGCATACTACTTGGTTGTATGATCGTGTTTGATCATCCGGCTTTTGCCCAGTATGACACGATGTATCCAATACTGCAGGATGGTCAATTTGGATTTATTAATAATCGTGGTGAAGTTATTATTGAACCGAAGTATAGCGGCGCAAAAATATCATCGGAAGGGCTGGCTGCGGTAAGATCCGGCTACTTGTGGGGGTTTATTGATGGGAAAGACTCGATACATGTTACTCCGCAGTACTCATTGGTCTTCCCGTTTTCGGATGGGATAGCCCGCGTACAATCTGGCCAATATTGGAGTTTTATTGATAAGACGGGAGAGCCGATTACAGATGAGTTTTTTACTTCCGCACTGGATTTTAGTGAAGGGGTAGCCCCGGTGAGTGTGCGATCTGGTACGGTTGCAGGGCTTGAGCCTAAGTGGGGATACATTAATCGGGAAGGTGAGATGATTGTACCAGATAAATTCGTCCGTGCGCTGCCATTCTCTGATGCAATGGCGGCGGTTGAGGTAGTTCGAAAGGTCCTGGTGGTGAGGATTAATACACGCTGGGGATTACTTGCTCCAACCGGTTCATGGATAGTTGAGCCAGAATTTCATTCTATACGAAATCCATCGGAAGGTCTTGCTCTTGCCCGCAAGGGCAGGCGGCGTGGGTTTATTGATTCCACAGGGACATTTGTATTGGAGCTGGATTATGAGCAGATATTTTCCTTCAAAGAAAACCGAGCTCGTGTGAGCGAAGGAGGTTTATGGGGATTCGTTGATCGTGCAGGTGAAATCGTTATTGAGCCCAGTTATCAGAGGGCGGATGATTTTTCGAATGGGCGGGCATTGGTATTGACAGGGGATGGGTATGGATTCGTCGATTCGACAGGAACCATGGTCATTCCACCACAATATGAGAAAGCTGCCTCATTTGATCAGGGACTTGCTTGGGTAACGCTGGACGGGCAGTCAGGATATATTGACACCACAGGGATTTTTGTCTGGCGAGAGGACGAGTGATCCACTCTGAATCTCCAAAGTAGTAAGTTTCGCCTCGACCAAATTCTTGAATGAGTCGAATTCAGTCTTGAAACTGGTTGCGCCATGTTCTTGATTCGTTCAGTGAGTTCGTTGGCCTCGTCTGCTGTTAGTTCAGACTTGCGAAGCAACTGAGGCATCAGCCACTGCCGATGCCTAATCCCACAAGGGCAATCACAAGAGATAAGATGGATGCACTAACACCGTCGAACAGATCTAACTGTGCTCCGTCCATCACGAAGGGCAATCACAAGAGACAAGATGGATGCACTAACACCTATAACCCAAATTAAAACGCTAGATCTCGATGTTTGAGCGTCAATCTTTGAATTCGTGGACTCTTTATAGGCTTGGATTTTCGTCTTCAAAGAATCAATCTGTTGTAATACACTCCCCTATTTTCTATGAAAAAATGTCCCACTTATTTCGAATTCATTGTCCTACAAGGATCGGAATCCCAGAGGATCACGAATAATATACTTTCAAATGAAGTTGCATTATCTCTGGTAGAGTCTCTCCATGACTTCAATGATATCTTGGGAAAGAAAGTTCTTTGTTTTTTCAATTAGATCATTTGGGATACCATGCAAGGCTTCTGCAATGGGGCCAGCGATTGCGGCTTGCGTATCAGCATCCCCTCCTATTGAAACCACGTTCCGAATGGCATCTTCAAAACTGGATGATTCAAGTGCGCATATAATGGATTCAGGTACACTTCCTTGGCAGGTTACATCAAAGGAATAATCGGGTCGAATATCATCAACGGATCGGTCAAGATCGTAGTCGTATGTGCTTTGTATTGTCTCGCGTATTGACTCAGAATTGTTCCCCTGAAATGCAAGCCAGATAGCATGGGTAGTGGCTCTCGCACCCTTGATTCCCTCTGGGTGATTGTGAGTAATCTCGGTGACCCAATCGGAAATCTCCATCGCTTTTTCAATGGATTGATTACGATAAAGGTAAGCGACGGGAGATACCCGCATTGCTGATCCATTCCCATAGCTGCCATAGGGCCCCTTAGATTCATCACGAATCCATTTCCTGAAGTATCCTCCATATCCCCGACGATGATGACTTCTACACCAATGTCGCATCACATTAGCAGGTGAAAGCAAATCACCAAGTATTATATTTGCGACAGCTGCAGTGCATACCGAATCATCTGTGTATTTGCACTCGGGCTGAAAAAGATCAAAATCTTTTGTTTTGATGGGGTTTCGTTCGTAGACAGAACCAACAACATCTCCAATAATCGCTCCATATGACATGTGATGACCTCACAATAATTTGAATGGGTTGGTAAAGAAATCTGAGTGATTGATCATCAGAAACGAGATATATTCTGGTATCTAGAAACTCGAAATGAAATAAACACTTACAACTAAATAAGAAGCACTATAAAATCATACTTGTTAGATCAATATATGTTTCATGCATCAAATCAATAGCCATGTTGATTTGATAAATCCCTTTCAACTAATTTTCAAGCTTTCAACCAAATATAGCTGGGAGCCGCCTACTATAATGAATCGGCATCAGAATAAACCCACAAGGAAAAAGCACCTTTCCATGCTGATTATATTGAGTTAATTCACGTTTACAACCTTCGTCCATTTTTGATTTCCAGCATCATGACAGTCATCCAAAATAATCCCAACGAAATGACCACCGAATCTGATGATTCTGTAATTGAGGGATTAGACAAACAAAATGGTACTTGGGGAAATTATCCTCTTGATGATTTTCTCATCCGATCCGAAAACCGCACGGTTCATGATGTCTTGCGTCGAATTGAACAATCACACTACATTATGAATCCTGATTTTCAGCGTGATTTCATTTGGGACGAAGGCAAACAAAGCAAGCTCATTGAATCCGTGATCATGCGGATTCCTCTACCAGTATTCTATCTGGCGGAAGATAAACTCGGAAAAATGATTGTTGTTGACGGACTACAGCGCTTATCTACCTTTTACAGATTTTTCAAAGACGAACTAAGGCTGAAATTGCCCGATCGTGAAGATATCAACGGAAAAAATTTTCCGAGTTGCCCCCTAAATTTCAGAATCGAATTGAGGATTGTAATTTGATTCTTTGTGTGATAGATTCTAAAATTCCCGAGTCTGCACGTCTTGATATTTTCGAAAGAGTCAACGCTGGTATCCCTCTATCTCGCCAGCAAATGCGTAACTGCATGTACATGGGAAAAGCAACGCAATTCCTCAAGAATGAAGCCAACAGTGATTCATTTAAAATTGCTACTGGAGAGAGTCTGAATACAAAGACAATGAGAGATCGAGAATTTGTTAATCGATTTTTTGCATTTCAAATTATTGGCTATGAAAACTATAATGGAAACATGGATGATTTTCTTGCCAATGCGTTACGCAAAATGAATTGTATGGATTTAGAGGAACTCGGGAAATTATCCAATCAATTTCAAACTGGACTCAACAATATTTTTTTTCTGTTTGGGCATAACGCATTTAGGAAACACGAAAAAGAACAGGAGAAGCGTGGCGTGCTTAATGCGTCGCTATGGGATGCTATGTGCACTGGGCTTTCTAATGTGGACGAATCTATTGTTCATTCTTGTTCTGAAGATATACGAAGAGAGTTTTATGTACTGTTAAAAGATGAGGAATTTGGCAACTCAATTAGTATATCTACCAATAGTACGAAACAGGTAAAAATCAGATTTACTATGGTGTTTAATCAAATTGTATCTATCGCTAATGATTTCGCAAATTGAACTACGCTATTTCAAGTGTTTCGAATTCCTGACACTTCCCATACGTCAACTAACCTTGCTGTCCGGGATCAACGCGTCAGGAAAGTCATCTGTCTTTCAGGCACTCTGCATACTTCACCAAACTATACGTGACTTTGAATGGTCATCCAGACTGATGCTCAATGGTTCCATAGTCACTTTAGGTACAGTCAAAGATATAGTTGATCAAGTTCATGGACGAGGAAATATCCGGGTAACCTTGGTAAATGATGATATCGAAAAATTTCATTGGCTTTTTGAAGGTGAGCCTGGGCAAATGTCTATGGAATTGAAAGACGGGTTCTTCCAGTTGAATAATGAAGATAAAGTTCATTTTGACTTGAACGAGTCACTACATTATTTATCTCCTAACTCATTAAGTGACCATGCTCTTCTTCATCGCTTGCGGAGAATGACATACCTCACTGCCGAGCGGCTTGGACCTCGGGAGTATTACAAAACTCAACCCTATTTTTTTCTGAAAAAAGCACAGATGTCCCGCACCATTTGGATGGATTTTTTAAAAAATGATGTTGTTCAAGGAGCAACGGCGGGCGTCTCTTTCGGTTTGATGAACCGAATCAACACAGAGACTTCATCTTTAGAAGTTGGAACACTTGACGTTGGGTCGGGGTCAGTTCATTGTCCACAAACCTCACTTCGTGATCCTCGTCGGCCTTTACGTTTAGAACGCCCGTTACACGGCATACCCCAGAGAGTTCTTCCATGATGGACTCAAAACTCTTGGGGCTTTCCGCGTCTTTGGTCTTCTTGTTGTGTGCGTTCCTCTTTGCATTCTTGGACGGCTTGACCATATTCTCTCTCTGGGCTCTTTTTGCTTCCAGATCCTCTTCGGCAAACGTGATGGGGGCAAGTTTCTTTCGTAGATGGTATTCTACATAATAGGCCAGCATACATAAGAAGACATGAGCAATGACCCGCTCGGATTTGACATGATGGATGGGGCGTACGCGCAGAGAGATGGATTTCATCACGCGGAAGGCGCGCTCTACGGCGGACCGTCGTTGGTAGTCCGACACCGACTGCTCAGCGGGCTGTTTCAAGCTGGACCGGATCGCATAGACCCCATCCAGGCGCTCGGCCCTCTGAATCGCCTCCGCATTATGGGTATACGAGAAATACCCTTCCTCGATCTCAAGGAGATAGAATTTCTTTAATTTGTGTTTCCCCAGTGCACGCTCCACGCGCATTCCAATCTTGGCCTTGTCTTTGAGTCGGCGGGGTGTACGGGTGGTTGCCGCAAGGATCTGGTCCAATTTTGCGTCGGCCTTCGCCAAAAGATCCTCACGGGTTTTCTTGGTCTTTGCCGCCTGAAAGGGGTTCCTGCAGAGCACGAGGCGTTCATTGGGATAGAGATCGCTTTGAATCTCCACCAGATCCTGTTGGTCAAACAAGCTCATTTGCGTTTTCTCTTGCTCCACCACCTCACGGATCTCCTGTTTTTGCATGCCCGTAATCCAATCCAACCCCACAGGGATGATCTCCTCCTGAATCTGTTTCTGCTTCAACAGTCCACGATCTCCGACTAGGATCACATGCTTGAATCCAAAGGTATTCTGGAGCTTGGAGATCTGAGTGCCAAGGGTCTTGATATCGGGGGTATTGCCAGGAAAGACGTCTACCGAGACCGGACATCCTTCCTTATCGGTCATCAATCCATACACCATCTGCGTTTTTCCTTTTTTCTTATCCCGGTTATAGCCATGGGCTCCAAATGCATGTTTCTCGCCCTCCAAGTAGCTGCTGGTCACATCATACAGCACCATTCCACCTTCGGTGAGATGGCGTTTGGCTAACTTGCATTCGATCTTGGTCTTGCACGCGGCCAATTCATCCATGGCTTCATAGAGATCATTCTGGTCCACATGCTTGAGGTCAAGTTCTTCATGGAGCGTCGTGATACAGCTCAACATATCACTGGTCTGCAGTTTGCTGGCAGGCTTGATGACCCGGGCCGCAATCATGCCGAGAACCAATCGTCGAAAGCGCGAATTCTTTGGCGCAATGAGGGGTGTCATTTTGAGATGCTTCATCATGTGTAGCACCACCGCAACATGCCCATGGTGCCGGGTACGCTGGGAGTGCAGTGCCTCCTTGAAGGACTGGATGGCATGGCCTCCCTGCAAGAGCGTTCGCAGTCCTTCGCGAATGGGTTCGGGAAGGTGCGTTACATTGGCGATGGTGTTTTTGATGGTTCGTTTTCCGTCTCGCGTGGAGGTTCGCACGAGCCAGGTGGAGGGGGAATTGCGGTTCGGGATTTCGGCTAAATACATGGGCGCAATTTTTAACAAGAAAAAATAGGGTTAAGTTTTGGTATATAATTCACAACAGAAAATATACTGTAGAAATGGTGTGTGACATATAATCACGATAAATAATGACAAACATAGGGAAAGCTTCGCTTACAGGAGATGGAAGCGAAGCTTCACCTGATCTCAAATGAGTCGTTGGAAATTCAGGGTACACTACGTAACCCCACCTGCTAATCGAGAGACAAAGAATTTAGGTTCTATCACCATTTGTATGGAATTGATTAATTTTGGTTTCACCAAAATTATTTTTCATGCTTGATACTTATTTAAAAAATTCAATGCATCAGTGGTTAGATTTAGATTCTTGCTGGAGTATTGATCATGTGGAAACCAATGTGAAGAAGGGGCGAGTGGATCTTTATATTTCTCATTCGGGGAAGGATCTTGTATGCCCAGATACGGGTGAACCAGGTACGTTGTATGATCATCGTAAGAAGCGTCAATGGCGCCATCTGGATCTCTTTCATTTCAAGTGTTTTCTTCACTGTAGGATTCCCCGTATACTGACTCCTAATGGTCCAAAGACGGTCACCATTCCCTAGGCGGCTCCATCCAGTCGAGTCACCTATGCTTTTGAATGTTTTGCCATTCGTCTGCTGAAAGCAACTAAGAATCAGACCAAAACAGCAGATCTTCTTCGGTGCGGATTTAACCAGCTCCATCGTATTATGCACCGTGCTGTTGAACGCGGAGGGTCACGCAGATCTCTGGCAGGAATTCACCATATCAGTATTGATGAAAAGGCCCTCAAGCGCGGACAGACCTATGCAACGATTGTGAGTGATTCGGATCGTGGAGTGGTCATTGATGTTGGACCGGGACGGACGAAAAAAGGCACGATAGAACTCTTAGAATGCCTTTTAGGGCAAATCAGATAGAGACGATATCTACGGATATGTGGAAGGCCTTCATTGGAGCGGTTGCAAAGGTGTTCCCCCATGCCCTCATGATTCACGATCGGTTTCATTGTATCCAGTATCTCAATCCAACCATCAATCAAGTACGAAGGCGGGAGGTCAAACAGCATCCAGAACTCAAAGGGAGCCGATATGCACTGTTGAAAAACGAAAACAATCGTACGGAAAAACAGGAAGACATCTTCCAAGTGGTGAAGGAATCCAACCTCAATGTGAGTGTCGCTTGGCGGTTGCGGGAAGATTTCAAAGCCATCTTTGAATGTGCATCGTTAAAAGAAGCGAAAGCGTATTTCAACTTATGGCTTGACGAGGTGAACGAGGCTGGTGTCAAAGAAGTCATGAAAGTTGCAGACATGTTTAAGAATCACTTTGATGGCGTCTGCAACGCATTATGGAACCGACCGTCCAATGCAAAAGCAGAGAGAATTAACGGAAAAATTCAAGAGGTCAAAACCATTGGTAGAGGATATAGAACCTTTGAAAATTTTAGAGTTGCTATTCTCTTCTTTTGTGGCGGTCTGGATCTCTATCCACACGATTCGTGATAGAACCAGAATTTTTGCCTTGATTCTCAGTAATTGGTTGCCCCAGGCAGCCAGTAACTTGGCCTATCGTCGAGCCTCCTTCTGATTGGCAAGTTGTCCGCAGGCTGCCGCAATATCTGCTCCCCGACTACGACGCACAGTGACCGTGACCCCCCGTTCTGACAGGTGTGCCATAAACTCGTTCAAACGCGCCTCACTCGTACGCTCAAAATCAATTCCAGGCACCCTGTTGTACATGATCAGGTTTACCTTTGCATGGACTTTATGACAGAGCCGAGCCAAGGCCCGAGCATCGCGGTCTGAGTCATTAAATCCCCGAAATAGACAATATTCGAAGGTGAGCGGACGACCGGTTGTCGTCGTATGGTATCTCATAGCAGATTCCAGTGCAGTAAGATCCGTAGCTTCGCTGCGGTTGATGGGCATGATGCTTGATCGCTTCCATTCATGAGGGGCGTGCAGGGAAACTGCCAAGCGGATTTTGGGTACATCATTGGCCAGATCGCGGATGCGGCGCGCAAGCCCAACCGTAGAGACAGTAATACGCTTGGGTGAAAGCCCGATTGTATCTGGATGGGTCAGAATCTCTAGGCTGGCCAGAAGTGCATGATAGTTCAGAAGAGGTTCGCCCATGCCCATAAAAACTACATTCGATATATCTCGGCCAAAACGCTCGTGGGCAACCTCGCGCATATAACTCACTTGGTCTACAATCTGACCACAGGTTAGATTTTTCTGGAACCCCATTCTGCCCGTCGCGCAAAATGTACACCCCATCGCACAGCCCACCTGACTCGAAACGCAGACCGTCAGGCGGGTCGCATTTCCGTTTGGATCTAAGTTTGGGATTAAGACCGTCTCGATTTCCTTCCCGGAAGGTAGCTGCATAAGAGCTTTAATCGTCTGATCCTTTGCAGTGAAAAGTGCCTGGATCTGCAATCGCTCCATAAGTGCTTCTTTTGCCAGAATCTCCCGAAGTGATGCTGGAAGATTGGTCATCAATGCGAATGAATCTGCTTTTGTTGCAGAGTACATCCATCGAAGGATTTGATGAGCACGCCAGTTTGGCTCCCCAAGAGCAATCACCCATTTCTCAAGTTCGAAGAGAGATAGGGACCGTAGATCCACAGACGGTTTTCTATCACGTGTACTCAAAACGCTTGATAATTATCAAGGGGAACATTACCTTAGGAATAAATCTTAAGCCCTATGATGATGAAACAAGTATCATATCTATGGATATTCTCGGCCTTTTTAATCGGTCCGGCGGTTTGGGCTCAGGCACCTGCGAACTATCTAGAAGGGAGTTGGCGCCTTGTATCCCAGCGTTCCGTATATCCGGATACGATCATTATTACCCTTAATGTTCCACCGTCAATTAAAATTCTCAATTCCACACATTTTTCCTGGGGATATCAATCCGCCAACGGCGCAGAAGTCTTGGCCGGAGGGGGAAGATATACCTTGGAAAATGATACTCTTTATACGGAGTTTCTGGAATATCACACCAGTGAAGCGCTGATCGGTGTAGCCTTGCATTTTTCTGTACGGATTGTTGGAGATCTGTGGTATCATGTAGGCGAATTTCCGAGCGGATTTCGCTTGGAAGAGGTTTGGCGCCGGATTGATTAGGGAGTTTCAAGTAACTTATAACAACAAGTGATCGGCTGTGATTGCTGCGACTAGGGCTGGTACATAGATAATGCTGGCTAAGAGTACGCGCCGTGCTTGTGTAGCAGTTTGCTTTTGGTGAAAGCAAATGGAAGGCCAAATAAAACCAGTCCCCGCAGGGATGATAATTGCCAGGTAGATCCATCCAGTATAACTCAGGAGCGGGAATAAAAGGCTGGTTCCCAATAACAAGATACTATAACCAAGGATTCGGCGAGCCGTTGCCTTTGCCTCAGGATTTTTTGCAGGGAGCATTGCATGTCCTCCACGGACGTAATCTTTACGATACATCCAGGCAAGAGCTAGGAAGTGAGGAATTTGCCACAGCGCGAACATGGCAAAAAGGATCCATCCAGCAGTACCAACTGCTCCTGTAGCAGCAGTATATCCTCCAAGAGCAGGGAGGGCGCCAGGGATCGTTCCGATCAAGGTATTGTAGGTCGTGCGTCGTTTAAGAGGTGTATAGGCAAACAGATACAGAACGATCGTTAGTGTTGCCAGGATCTGTGTTATTAAATTGACCCACCAGAGCAAGGTGAGTCCAGTGATCATTAGGGAAATTCCAAAAACAAGTGCGACCCTGGGGGGGATTCGCCCAGAAGGTAATGGCCGCTGGGCAGTGCGGCGCATTAACGCATCATTATGCCGCTCAATGTAGTGATTGAGGACACCGCCACCAGCACTCGCAAACGCAGTTCCGGCCAAGGTCAGGATCAGCAAAGTCAGATTTGGACTCCCGGATGTTCCCAAAATGAATCCCGCCAGAGCAGCCAGTACAACCTGGAACGTAATTTCCGGTTTGACTAACTCCCAATAATCCTGGAGAGTTGAACCAGGGCCCGTTCCAGGCCGCAGAAGTCGTAGTTCTGCGGCCTGGTCAGAAAAGAAAGTATTACGGTTCACCTTGAATCCTCAAGGTTCCAAGCATTACACATGCACAACTGCCCATAAGAATTGTTCCAACTACTAGATGAGAAGACGACAAGATGACCTGCACCAAACTTCGGGCACCTTGCCCGGAATCGAAAAAAAGCACCATCAGGGTACTCATACCCAAAACCATTTGTACGCACAAACTGACCAATATCCACCAAGCTCCACGATTCAGGAAAGGTTTATCACGAAAGTGTTCGCGAATATATCCACAGGTCGAAATGACTAAAGATAATGCAACGATACTCCCCCAAGCATGAATGGTCACGAAAGTTACATCCATGCCACCACCCGGGTGTCGGAGTAGGGCACCGAACAGGATCTGTAGGTATAGGGCGATTACAGTGGTAATGGTCAAAGTGCGCAGGCGTCCGATTTTTGGTGAATTTTCGCTGGAGTGCTCTAGCCACGTCTGCGAATGAAAAAGTGTCAGACCAGTAGCGGTACAGAAAAAAAGTTGTGCTCCCATTGCATGGATAACAGCTAGATCCATAGACGTCCAGATTACACGAAGTCCGCCAAGGACGCCTTGAATGATGACAAGGCCTACCGCAAAAACAGCTACAATACGAACCCAGCTTCGTGGATCTGCAAGCAGAATCCATAGTGCAAGTCCAACGATCCATAGACCGACCAGTGCTCCCAGTAACCTGTGCCCGTGTTCTGCCAAAATGGGACCAACCTGCCACCATCGTGTATCAGGATTAACAGGGTCGGTGTATCCCGTAGCAAGCGGGTCGTAGGAGCCAAATGAAGTAGGCCAGTCAGGAACGGCAAGGCCAGCTTCAATACTAGTGACGATGCCCCCCCAACTGACGAGGATGAGGCAAAGAATCAGTCCGCTCGCGGCGTAGCGATACCGCCAACGGAAAGATATTGAACTTGATGGAGTGACCATAATCTAAAAAAATAACTCCAAGCAACCTAAACCACTATAACTCTGTTCCATGACGATGAACTGCATGACGGCTTCATGAAGAAAACACTCATTGAATCAATCTCTGGCATCCGGGGGATCTATGGTGCGGGTCTAGATGCACTGGTCCTAGTACGCTACAGTATGGCTTTTGGGGCATTTTGTTTAGATCAACCAAATCAGCGTCCACGACGTGTTGTGGTAGGGCGCGATGCGCGGATCTCGGGAGAAGTATGTTCAGAGATGGTTGTGGCAACACTTCGCAGTCTGGGGATTGAAGTGGTTGATATTGGATTGGCTCCGACCCCCACGGTCGCAATGGCCGTCCTTTTTGAAAAGGCACGTGGAGGTATAATACTAAGTGCCTCTCATAATCCTGAAGATTGGAATGCCTTGAAACTTCTCAATGAGAAGAGTGAATTTCTTTCTCCGGAAGAAGGCAAGGTTGTCATGGACATGGCACAGCAGCCGGAAGTGCCGATGCATCACGAAGTTCCTCCAGGCGAGATACGTTCTGCTGACTATATTTCGCAGCATATTGATGCAATCCTGGAGCTTCCATATTGTCAGTCAGATGCCATTGAATCCATGGGCTATTCGATTGTAGTGGATGGAATTAATTCGGTCGGGGCATTGGCTTTGCCTCCGCTATTAAAACGATTAGGCGTGAAGGATGTCCAACTGATTAATGGTGAGGTGACAGGACGATTTGCACACCCGGCGGAGCCCTTACCGGAACATTTGGAAAAAACGATGGAGTATGTTCGGGGGATGAACGCTGATCTAGGATTGGTGGTAGACCCAGATGCCGACAGGCTGGCTCTGATTGATGATCAGGGGCACTATGTCAGTGAAGAATTGACCCAGGTGATCGCCGCAGACTTCCTGTGGCGGAGGCGTAGCGGTCCCTATGTCACGAACCTGTCATCCTCGCGTGCGATTGATGATGTGGCAACACGCTATGGAATGTCTGTATATCGATCTGCAGTCGGGGAAATTAATGTCGTGAAGATGATGCAGCAATATGGGGCCATTCTTGGCGGAGAAGGGAATGGTGGAGTGATTGTGCCAGATCTTCATTATGGCCGGGATGCACTCGCCGGAGCTGCCATCATCCTTCAGCATCTAGCAGAACAGAAAGTGTCGCTCTCAGAGTATCGGCAATCTTTGCCGCATTATGTAATTTCAAAAAATAAAATCACGGTAACAGATCCAGATAGAGTACTCCAGAGGTTTGCTTCCAGGCATGCACATGAAGATATTTCGACCATAGATGGGGTAAAAATTAACCGTCCCACCGGCTGGGTTCATGTGCGCAAATCAAATACAGAGCCGATTGTACGTATTTACGCAGAGGGATCCAGTATACATGAGGCAAAGGATCTTGCCCGATGGTGTATGGAAGATATCGAATCGGATCAAAATAATTAGGGGGCGAAGCCAATTGGCCCCGCCCCCCTGATCGCGTGCATATATTGGGTTAGAAGCCCATTCCCCCACCCATGCCACCCATGCCGCCACTAGGGTCAGGATGGTCTCCTGCTCCTCCTGCGGCAGGCTTCTCGGGGCGATCCGCCACAACCGTTTCGGTCGTCAGCAATAGCCCACTAACAGAAGATGCATTTTCCAGAGCAGCCCGGACAACTTTAGTGGGATCAATCACACCAGCGCCGACGAGGTTTTCATATTCTTCGGTGCGAGCATTGTACCCAAAATCTTCTTCTCCTTCTTTGACTTTCTGAGCAACGATAGAACCTTCAACCCCGGCGTTGATGGAAATTTGGCGGAGGGGTTCCTCGAGAGCACGGCGAACGATGTTGACCCCGATCTTCTGATCTTCATTATCCGCTGCCTCTTCATCAAGAACCGCGATGGACCGGATCAGAGCTACACCACCGCCAGGGACAATCCCTTCTTCAATGGCTGCACGGGTCGCATGCAGAGCGTCTTCGACGCGAGCTTTCTTTTCCTTCATTTCTGGCTCAGTCGCTGCACCGATTTTGAGCACTGCAACCCCGCCGCTCAACTTGGCTAGCCGCTCCTGCAATTTCTCACGATCATAGTCACTGGTAGTTGACTCAATCTGTTGTCTGATTTGGTTGGTACGGGCCTTGATCTGATCCGAACTACCGGCACCATCTACAATAACAGTTGTGTCTTTGTCAATGACCACTCGCTTGGCTTTCCCAAGGTAATCCAGCGTAGCATTCTCGAGGCGATAGCCTTTTTCTTCACTGATGACGGTACCTCCGGTAAGGATGGCAATATCTTCCAGCATGGCTTTTCTACGGTCTCCAAAGCCGGGGGCTTTGACAGCGGCTACGCGCAAGGTACCACGTAGCTTGTTCACGACCATCGTTGCGAGCGCTTCTCCTTCAACATCTTCGGCGATCACCAGAAGTGGAGAGCTGGTTTGTGCAATTTTCTCCAGGATGGGGAGTAGATCCTTCATCGCGGAGATTTTTTTATCAAAGATGAGCAGATGTGCATCCTCTAGGACGGTCTCCATATCATCAGGATCCGTCACGAAGTAAGGGGAAAGATATCCGCGATCAAACTGCATACCCTCCACTACATCGAGGGTGGTTTCAGTGCCGCGAGCTTCTTCCACAGTAATCACACCATCTTTGCCAACGCGCTCGAAAGCATCGGCAATTAAAGTACCAATGGCTTCATCGTTGTTGGCACTAATGGCACCGACCTGAGCAATCTCGTTACGACCTTCAATATCGCGGCTCTGAGAGCGGAGATGTCCCACGACTTGGCCAACCGCTTTGTCGATTCCACGTTTTAGATCCATCGGGTTGGCACCAGCAGTCACGTTCTTGAGACCAGCAGTCATGATCGCCTGTGCAAGAACAGTGGCTGTTGTGGTACCATCACCTGCGACATCACTGGTTTTGGAAGCAACCTCTTTGACCATCTGGGCGCCAACATTTTCGAGCTTGTCTTCAAGCTCAACTTCTTTGGCAACGGTGACCCCGTCTTTCGTCACAGTTGGTGATCCAAATTTTTTCTCAATGATGACATTGCGGCCTTTGGGGCCAAGAGTGACCTTTACTGCACTCGCGAGTTGATCGACGCCGCGCTTGAGTGCACCTCGTGCGTCCGCGTCAAAAATAATTTGTTTTGCCATGAGTTAATTAAGGTTTAAGATTTTTTATGTGTTAAGAATTCGTTACTGAATAATGCCAAGGATGTCACTCTCTCGCATGATCATGTACTCTTTGTCATCGAGTGTGACTTCCGTTCCAGAGTACTTACCATACAGAACAACATCACCGGCTTTGACGGTCATGTCAATTTTTGTGCCGTTTTCAACACGGCCTGGACCGACGGATAGAACGACTCCTCGTTGGGGTTTTTCTTTCGCCGTGTCTGGAATATATAGGCCGCTGGCGGTCTGCTCTTCAGCATCCTGCGCCTCTACGACCACACGATCATTAAGTGGTTGAATGTTCATGATAGATTAGATTTAAGTTTAAGTTGTTGATGAGAAAGTAAGGTGATAAACCTGTTAGCAATCTCACTGGGTGAGTGCTAACAAAAATGCAAAGACTTATTTTGTATGTTGTATCATGCACACAATGACAAACAAAATATGCCAAGCATTTCAGGTGTGATGAATGTACAAACTGTATGCCACGGTGAACTATGTCAGATTTAGGCGTACATGAGTGCCAAGCTGTCCACGATGGTGACAATAATTAGGACAATTTGACGTATGACAAATCATATTAACTGGTTTGCCTGGATTGGCTCGCTCTTTTTAATGGCGATTTTGCCAGTACTTGCCAGCACCCCACCATGGGTAAGTGAGCCGATTCAGTTGGCAATGATGTATATTTTTGATCCGTTCTGTCACCAGATCAGTGAGCGCTCTCCTCATATTCATGGTGTGCAACTGGCAGTATGCCACCGATGTTATGGAATCCTTATTGGTCTAGCCGTGGGACCGTTTGTTGCATTGGCATCACATAAATGGACGGGCAGGGATGCACATATATTCGTGATGGTATCCTTAGCACTACTGGGGTTGGACTGGGGATTAGATTTTCTGGATGTTTGGCATAATTCGGCAGAAACCAGGCTGTGTACCGGAGCAATTTTTGGTACAGTCGGAGGAGTTCTAGTTGCTCGTGCTCTGGCATGGCGAGGAGATTAGCGAAAGCGTGCATTATATGTGTAAATTGCTTATTTTGAAGTCAGACAAATCATTATACAGATGCCTTCAAAAGCTCAATCCGTTCTAATAGGTGGTCTAGTCGCCGGCGTAACAGGGGTGATTCTTTCTGTAGCGAGTCATTTTTCGGGTGCCTCTGACCCTGCGAATCAACAGACGCTCCTAGGAATTATTTTTGGTATACTCGGATGCATGGTGATGTTAACCAGTGGGCTGGTTGCCGTTTGGCATTACGCCACGGAACATGAATTGACACTCTCAGCAGGGCAAGGAGTCGGGATTGGCTCGCTCGCTGGTATTGCATATGCCGTAATCGCATTGGTTTTAAGCTGGTTATTAATCCTGCTGAATATACTCCCTTCTCCCGAAGAAACGTTGGAGATGATTCGTAACACAGGAGCATTTGATGCACCTGGTGCGGAGCAGGCAGAATCGGTTACCGAGATGATGATTACGTGGGGAGGCCCCATGATTGCATTAATTGGAGGAGTCCTGATGGGACTGATTGGAGGCGCAATTGGTGCCGCATTGTTCAAGCGAGGAGCAGAAGAACCTGAACCTGACTCCTCTGATGAATAAGCAGCGTCGTGGATAACTACGGCGATTACGATCAAGTGTAACGGCCATTCTGTGCGAGTAGGTGAGCGTCATGAAAGAGGGCGCTGAATTTGATTCCGCGCCCATTTTTCTGATGAGTTGCCATAGTTTGAAGCTTTTGGGTGCCAGTTCTGACTTCCAATTTGTCGGTCGTCAATCTCTACTTCAAGTAGCCCTCTCAGCGATGGATGCCGGGTTGTGGGAATCCTCTGGCGCCCTTGGGTCTTCGCAGGATTTCACTCACAATGATTGCTTCCCGTGCGGATTTGGGATCATTTAGAAGGCGGGGGATTGCAGGAGATGAGGGGGGCCTAGATTTTTTTGGCGGATCCGACACCTTGGGTTTCGCGGCAGGCCGCTCAGTGACGGTAGGGATATTGAAGGCGGGTTTTGCGATCGGGGGCGGCTCAGTAGGACGGTTTTGAGTATCTGGAATGTATGGGGTATACTCATCCGGCCAATCAGACGGCATCTGAGGTACAGGAACTGGAGCAACTTCAGGTTGCTCTTCCGACGTAGTCTGCAGATCTCGAAGTGCGTCCTCAAGAGACCAAGGCTCCTCCGTCTGTGTTTTTTGCTGTCTTTTCTTGGCAGCTCTCCCCAGTGCTGTAAATATGAGGTACAGTACACCGAGAATAATATAAAGGAGTGTTTCGTTCATGATGATTTTGTAGCTGGAGATCCCAGAAGATCAAGTATACGCCGATTTGCTCTGGGAAATGCAAATTTAGTTAATTCATCAGGGGGTACCCATGCCGTTGTCAAACCTACGGTAGATTTTGGCTCGCCGTCAATGATCGTGCACTCATAAGCACGCAGTGTAATCTTAAAGTGTGAATATGCATGATTCACTTCACCGATCAAATATCCCACCTGTACCTTAACTCCAAGCTCTTCTTGCAGTTCACGGACACAAGTTTCCTTAGGAGATTCACTCGGCTGTGCTTTCCCGCCAGGCAATTCCCACAGTCCGCCAAGCAACCCTTTTGCCGCACGCTGTTGAATAAATATTCGTCCAAGCGTATCACGTAGTACGGCAACTGAAACATCATAATGCGGAACAGGGCGTTTTTTCTTGGGTTCTGGATATTTTTCAGGAACTCCTTCAATCCAGGCTGAACAATAGTTTTGGACCGGGCATAGAGTACATTTTGGATTCTTTGGTAGACATATCTGTGATCCTAGGTCCATCATCGCCTGATTATAGTCCCCTGGCCGGCTACCACAAAGCAATTGGTCCGCGAGATGCTGAACAAATTTGGCAGGTGTTCCTGGGTGGGCAAATATGCGAGAGATCACCCGACGCACATTCCCATCTACCGCAGCAACTGGCTCGTTGAACACGATCGAAGCAATGGCTCTACTGGTATAGGGACCAATACCCGGGAGCATGCGTAATTCTTGACAAGATGATGGAAGTCGATCCAAAGCTACAACTTGCTGAGCCGCTGCATGTAGATTGTGTGCACGGGCATAGTATCCCATTCCTTCCCAAACTCGAAGTACGTCATCTAGATCGGCTGCCGCGAGATCTTCCAGTGTTGGAAATAGACACAGAAACTTTTCGTAATACGATCGCACATATTTGACGCGCGTCTGCTGAAGCATGATTTCCGAAAGCCAAATTTCGTACAGATTGGACTTTCCTCGCCAAGGAAGGTCGCGTTGGTTGGTGTCATACCAGCACAAGAGTACGTTTGAGAAGTTACCCGGCTTATCTTGGGGAATCTGTGGAGTCAGAGGTATAAAAGGTTGATGTACCTAATACAACGATTTTTGGGGTTGAGCTGTTCAGCAGGCGTCTTTCTTAGAGTATTTCTGTTTTTGTTTTGTATGTCTATGTCCGATGTATCGGTCAAAGCTCAGTGGCAGCTTATCACAGATGGTGAACCTTGGTCATGGGCGCCAGATAGTACGCTCACATTCGAGCAACAGGTGATTCGTATGTTTCATCAAGAAGGCTATTTGTATGCTAAAATTGATTCTCAGAACACCGAATCCCAGATTCTTTATGCATCCAGTGGGAATCGGGCTAGAGTTGGGATCGTTCGGCTACTAGGAGTGAGTAAAATGGATTCCACTCAAATACGAATTCCTTTGGATGAAGGAGATTGGGTCACAGCAAAAGCCTTAGAAAGTGCAGCAGAATCTATTCTAGATCATTATTCAAGAGGGGGGTACGTATTGGCCGAAGTTATAATCGAAGCAATCATCCCGCGTGATAGTGTGCAGCATGATGTGATGATCCGTGTACGGGAAGGGGGCTCTTCACGTCTCGCAGCGGTGGTTCTACAAGGAGCGAAGCGTACCCAACCAACTTATGTGTATCATACCTCTGGTTTAAAATCGGGGCAGGTTCTGAAAAATTTTGATCCAAAAAAAATGCAAGACAAACTGGAATCTACGGGCATATTCAGTCGTGTAGGCCTGCCGGAATTATACAGAGAAACCGATAGTAGTGTGGTCATTCATGTGCCCGTGGAAGAAAGTCCACCGGGGGCATTCGATTTGGCTCTAGGGTATGAGCGGGCGGAAGGAGGTAAAGGGGCCGTGGTTGGAAATGGAAGTCTCGCACTTCGTAATCTTTTCGGAGGGGCGAGAACTCTGGAGCTGACATTAAATCGAGCACCAGGTCAATTGGGTTATGTATTGGTGCATGCTGAAACCCCTCTGGTGTTTGGGCTGCCTCTGAGCCTGGCGGGTACCTTTGAAGGGCTTCAGCAGGATTCAACCTATGGAAAGCGAAATTATGAAGCCCGGGTTGGGTATTGGGTAGATCCGTCCATGCAGATTTTTGCCAGCGTTACTCGTGAGGTTACACGCCCCGGCTTGGCGGGTACCGAAATTGTCAACGGCAGGCAACGAGTGCCTGTGGCGGATGCATTGTTTGTCGGAGGGGGAATCCAGATCCGGCAAGTTGATCATGCTTTGAGCCCCACCAGAGGGTATCTGCTGAGCATGCATGCGGAACACGGGCAGAAGGATTCAGAAAGTATAGTGCATCAGGAAGATATGCCCCGTGAGCAGAATCGGCTTCGTCAGCGGCGCCTGACGGCTCAAGGGCGTGTATATATTCCTCTGGGCAGGCGCAATCTTATTGTTGCTGGAGGAGAACTCATGTTAGTGCGCGGCCGGCAGCTTGACGAAAGTGATTTGTTTCGAATTGGAGGATCCCGAAGCCTTCGTGGATACGACGAACATCGTTTCCGTGTGCCTTTTGCCGTACGGACCCTAGTAGAGTATCGATATCGATTGGATTCGGTGACCTACGGTTTTGGGTTTATGGATGTCGGTTATCTTGACAGCGATAAAGGACCGCAGTTTTCCGGTGAGTGGTATCCAGGATTTGGGGCAGGCTTCCAGCTCAGCACAGCAGCGGGGATCATCAACTTCACCTTGGCTGTCGCAACGGAGGATATTTCTGCTGTGCGGGCGCATATTGGATTAAGTCTGGGGTTATAGAAATGGATTGGTTCTTTTTTGCTCCCCCCGAGGCGTTCTCTCCCACAGGGCATGTGGTCCTTCCACCAGAGGAGTCAAAGCATGCGGTAAAAGTACTTCGACTACAACCCGGCGTTGTGATTACAGTCGTGGATGGACAGGGACGTGCGGCACAGGTGCAGATTGAACAGGCCGATCAGAACGCAGTACGTGGTCATGTTCTGTCGACACAGCAGAATCTTGGAGAGCCTGTCTATGAACTGACGATAGGTCTTGCATTATTGAAGCAGCAGAAGCGGTTTAGCATGTTTTTGGAAAAAGCGGTAGAGCTGGGAGTTACGGCCATCATTCCACTGCTGACAGAGCGGGGAGGAGAGTCCAGGAAATGGCGAAAAGATCGAGCCATACAGGTCATGACGTCAGCACTCAAACAATGCAACCGTAGCAGGTTACCAGTTTTGCATCCTCCGACTCCTCTTCGGGAAATCTTGGGTCCTGGCGTTCTTATGGCGGATCCAAATACAGATGCCGCATTACGGACCGCTATTCATGAAGAAAAAAAATCATTGAAAATTTTGGTTGGTCCAGAGGGGGGATTTACCGAAAATGAGCGCCAGGTTGCGATCAACAGTGGCGCGACGTTAGTCCGATTGGGGCCACGCCGCCTTCGTGCAGAAACGGCAGCGATCTGTTGTGCAGTAGCGGTAGTATTGGCGGACAAAAGTGGAACCTAGGTACGGCACAAAGGTAGACGGTGAAAATTTTTTCGCATGTTTACGTTATTGATCATCATCATCGCACTCATTGGGGTCATCATGACGGGATTGATCCTCCTGCAAGCTGGAAAAGGGGGTGGTCTGGCAGGCATTGCCTCAGGAGGAGCGACCACTCAGATTCTTGGAGCCAGACAAGCACCAGATGTCCTTGAAAGAGGTACATGGATTCTCGCTACGATCTTTATTGTGTTATGTATTCTGACGAATTTCGCCATTGATGATGGCTCATCGGAGCGGAGTATTCTCCAGCAGCAGTCCCAGCAATCGACACAGCAGCCGGTTCCAGCTCCAGAGGAATTACCGCCTCCCCCATTGGAAGAGGCAGTTCCTCCACCACCTTCCTCACAAGAATAAAGAAATGGGGGTGCCCCCCTTTGTGGAAGTCACCCCCAGTGGTACGTCCTGACCTGTAAGCCGAATTCTGTCTATCCGGTGCTGCACCACTATGCAGTGAAACCGGAGAGATCATCATCTATCTGGGGCCAGTGTCACCACTGGCCTCTAGCAGCCTACCCGCATCGCAATTCGGCGGGCCACCTTATCGCTTGTGCGTGCGATGCTGTTTGGCCTTGCTCCGCGTAGGGTTTACCTAGCCGCCATGATCACCCATAGCGCTGGTGGGCTCTTACTCTCACCATTTCACCCATCACCTGGACCGTTAGGTCCATCGGCTGGTCTATTTTCTGTTGCACTTGCCGTCATCGCGAATGCGATGCCTTCCCGTTAGGAAGTACGGTGCCCTATGGAGTTCGGACTTTCCTCCCTGCCTTATGGCAAGGCGATGATCCGGCCAACACGTTATTTATATAATACTAAACGACTAGATCACTGGTTGCCTGTTCGTAGAATTCGCTGTCCACGATAATACGGCCGGTATGCTCACACGGGATAATTCGGTTACGTTGACGAATCTCCATCTGCCGCTGTGGCGGGACTGCAAAGCCGCCCGCTGCCCCGCGTCGGAGCCGAACCACTGCGCGTCCATCCCTGTACCGGTTTCGTAACCTCTGATATGCTCGAAGGTAACGTTCATCCACTAGGGCTTGCGCATCTTCTCTCAGTGACTCCAGAGATTTCTTTTTCTTCTCCGTCGTTAATAATACTTTCCCTAATTGAGTGCGCTTATCTGCAATCATCGTTTCCAGATCAGAGAGTCGCTGCTGTGCTTCTTCAATTTGCCCTGCATTGGTTTCCAGTGAACCCTCTGTGCTCGCAATCAGCTCTTTTGCCTCGTGAATACGTTCATTCTGGACTTCAATCTCTTTGGTCAGAGCATCATATTCACGATTATTTCGGACTTGGAGCTGCTGCTCCTCGTATTTCTTGATCAATTCTTCGGCTTCTTCGATATCGAATTCGCTACGTCGGCGAGACTGTTCGATATCCTCCTGTTCCTGTCTGATGTTGTTCGTGCGGGTTTGTAATCCTGCGGATTCATCTTCGAGGTCCCTAATTTCCTCAGGTAGATCTCCCTGTTCTTTTACGACTTGGTAAATCAGCGTATCAATGTGCTGTAGTCGGATCAGCGCACGTAACTGATTGCTAATGTTTGTTTCTGTAGAGCTCATAAATCAAGGAATGTCCAAAAGGTAGCATACTTCTACTAGAAGATGTGAGCTCTGGTTCAGAGCGTGGAAATTTTTATTGGAGACGTGCGTGTTGTGGTACAGTAAAATTTTATTGTGTTGAAGCGCTTTTTCAGCCACGTACAAAGAAGTTGCTCGGTGTGCTGTTCCGTTTCATAATGTCCCGCGTCCACGAGAGCCATTTGACATGTCCCATCCGGGCCAAGAATTTCAAAAAAGCGGTGATAACTCAGGTCTGCGGTCACGAATACATCAGCATTCAGGTGAAGTGCTGTTGGGATCAGACTGCCTCCAGAGCCGCCGCATACGGCGACGGTTTTAATCCTCGCGTCTTCCGAACCAGCGTAACGGAGAGAGGGGGTATTCAAGGTTTCATGTACTTGATCCAGGAAGTTTTTGAGAGGGACTGCTTCGGGTAAATCGCCAATGGCTCCCATTCCGAATGTTCCATCATCACTTGGATTTAGGAATGAAGGGTTGTGTAGGCCAAGTATTTCTGCAAGAGCAATGGAAACGCCTCCGTCGGCGGCATCCAGGTTCGTGTGGATACTGTAAAGCGTAATCTTTTTTTGTGCGAGACGAAGAATGAGTCGTCCGATAAGTTCTTCTTCTAGAATTTGGGAGGGGCTTCGAAATAAGAGCGGATGATGAGTCACAATCATGGAACATTCTTTTTGAATTGCCTCTTCCACGACGCTTGGGGTAAGATCCAGTGCGATAAGTACACGGTCAACAATTTGCGTCGCAGAGCCAACCTGTAGCCCCACATTATCGTACGATTCAGCGAATGCGGGGTCGGCCCACGACTCAAGAGCCTGGGCAAGATCATGAGCGGTAAATGGTTTTTTAGACATTGAATAGAAAGAGTAAAAGATCAGGAACTCCCACTAACGGGGATTTGGATGCTTATCTTAATTGCGTCGGGGCATCTCATGGATGAAGATGTTTCCCAGCAATACCATTGCTGGGAATTGGTTTATCACACAGTGCTGGGGGAATAAATCTTGCTGATTAACACTCGGCTGCGGAATACGTGAACGGAAAAGGATCCGCCGATGTTCTCCGCTAAGACGAGATCAACCATTCAAGCGAATTGAAGCGTTAACACAGCAATGTTACGTCGAGGGGGCGTGGATCATCAGTATAGATGCAAAAAAAAAAAAGAACTCATTGGATGGTTTCTTTCGAAGACGCCAGTGACACCCCTGCGTTTGCCTTTGGGTTGTATATTACACTGGAAGGTCGGCCTCTCTATCCCAAGGCCAAAAGATTCGTGATTCTGGTCCATTGTGGAGGATCCAACCGTAACCTATACGGGCATAGAAGTACGATCCGCAGGAAAAATGGTACCTTCCAGAAACCCAAAAGGGAGGGGGAGTTAAGAGTCACGGATATCGTATAATATTCCGTCAAAATAGAGAGAGCTGCGGGATCCAATGAGAGCAAAACAGGAACGTTGTTTTTGGATATCTCCTGAGGAATGTTGAGGCGAATGTAAGATGTTGAACCATGCCCATCCACTGAGTGGGCCGAAACCTACCCTTGGGGTAATTTGAGATCCTCTTGCAAAACCTCTTCATTGGAAGGCGAATATTGATCTGGGAGTAGCTGATGGAATACTTTAAAGATTGGAAGAGGGTTTTGCAAGAGCCTCCTGAGAATAGAATTTCTTACAAAACCTCATAGATTGACCAGATCTTATAGTAGGACGGTTCTGCCTGGTTTGCGCTACTTTAGCACTCATATATCCATTCACCAGACAAGAACGGTCCGATGCAAAATTACACCAAAACCGTCACTTCTTCCTCATCTATCTCTGTTGGGATAGATGTATACAAAAAGACGATTGCTTTTTGCATCGATCATGCAGAGACCGGTGCGGTCTTGGATGAGTGAGAATTACTTCATGATCTTCCGAAGGTGATCAAACATCTCCAGAAGGTGCAGACTCGTCATGGCGAGCTTTCTTGCTGTTATGAAGCGTCGTCTTGTGGATTTCGATTGCAGCGCACCTTGCAAGCGAAGGGGATCTCCTGTGAGGTGATTGCTCCTTCGTCGATTCCGCGTCGTTCCGGAGATCGGGTCAAAACCGATCGTCGAGATGTTCAAAAGCTTGCCACGATGTATGCGGCTGGGGTATTGACTCCGGTTCATATTCCGGATGAAGCGCAGGAAGCACTCCGATCCTTGCTCCGTTGTCGAGGAGATTTATCGGATACCATAACTCGGATGAAGCAGCGGATTCTAGCCTTTCTTCAGGTCCGTGGATTTGCGTATTCCAAGACTCGTTGGACCCAGAAATTTCATACGTGGCTTCGTGCCCTGCCTATCACGGGGGTGGATCAAAACACGTTGCACACGTATCTGCACCAATTCACTCAACTCGAGCAAGAAGGGTTTCGAATAGAAGGAGATTTGTCCGAACAGATCCAGCAAAGTCCGTAGGAAGCCTCGGTCAAGGTGTTCCTTGCATTTCGAGGAATTGGCTTGGTAACCGCCTTGACGTTTGTTTTGGAACTGGAAGGCGTTTCGCAAATGCACGCCAATTGACGGCGTATTTGGGCTTGGTTCCCCGTGAACACAGCTCTGGAGCGCATACCCAGCGGGGCGGAATCACCAAGACCGGAACTACCCATCTGCGAAAAGCCTTGGGTTCGGCGGCTTGGAACTATGCACACCCTCCTCGCAGCAGCCGGGTGCTTCAACAACGACAACAAGCGGTCTCGGCAGAGATCATTGCGATGTCCTGGAAAGCACAACAGCGCCTATACAAGCGGTTTCGCCATCTGAGTCAAACCAAATCTCGATGTGTCGCCAATACGGCGGTCGCGCGGGAATTGGGAATTTGGGGAGCATTACGCGTAGAAACTCCATGAATCTTGATCATCCATCTACATGGGGATAGCCTGACGTATGGAGAAGCGATGGGGCACGGTAGGAGAATCCACGAGTAGGTCTTGCGATCGTCGGCATTGTGCCGGTGAACTCGCGTTTTTAGATCGTGGTAGCTCCGTACGAATCCGAAATCATGCGTTCAACCCTTGGGGCCAAACATGCGAATACCAGATGGATTCACCGTCGAAGCGGCCACATCGTTTCTCCATAGGTCAAACTACATAAAATGACGTAACTTTATAAAAATACATAGTGCCCCGTAGCCTGATCTGAAGGCCGTCCTACTATACCAGAAATATTGCTCTGAGAGCGTCTGCATGGGATCTTTTTTGTGTAAAACAGAATTTTTGCGGTAGCCTTGAAGAGATGAGATAATCACTATTGATTACTTTTGGCGGGGATCCCGATACTGCGCGTGTAAAGATTCCATGAATCCAGTGACTTACGAACTGCTCCGGTCAAAACGGGGAGATCTCATATACGGCAATATAAGGACCGTATTCCTCAGAATAGATGCTCGCATATGCACGGCCTGCTTTTATCGTTTTCAGGAGCAAGTTAGCGGGGAGTTCCATTTCACCAAGTGATGTACCATCTGAGTCGATGATCAACCATTTCGTGTACTCTGCATCCGTTTCTGGAAATTTCCTGATCCAGATGTGTCCATGATCGTCAACGACCAGCGCGTCATACGCAGGTTTAGTTTCAGGCAATAATTTAGATCTGAGTATTGATCTGCGATTCCTTGATGAAAACTTCGCTACCTCAGCATCAATCTCTCTTTGGGTAACAGGGCTTGCTTCGTGTGCCATCTTTACGGTCCGCATCCTCTCACCATTTTCTGAGATAATCGAAATATCAATCAGATCATTCCATCCTGCATACAATAACTCGTCTTTGTAAACAAAAAATGGATTCCTGCCAAAAGGGAGTGGCATCACGGTAATGGATGATCTAGATGTTCGAACGACTCTTTGAGCAGCAGGTAATTTTGCTAAGATGGTTTTCTGTGTAATTCCCTGTTTTTCCACGAAGCTTACAGATGAATATCTTGTCTCATCAGGATCATAGCCTCCCGGGCTGTATAGTTGTCTAAACCTGAATATATAACCACTATTGGTCACACCTAATAGACTTTGAGGGCGTGCAGGTGTGCTGATACTATAGGCATATTGTAGTGCAGTTGGTTCAAAAACTATCAATCGTCTTAATTCTGAGTCAAATACATAGACAGAATCTCCCGGACCAACGACTACACTGGTGCTGTTTTTGAACTCTCCAGGTCCTTCTCCTTTTGTGCCTAAAAATCCGATAAAATGCCCCTCACCCGAAAAGGACATAACAGGGGACTCTCGATAGCCACCAACGAACAAATGATTGGTGCTAGTCACTGCAATCTCCGCATCCTCATGGTTCACAAATAAAATGGAATCTCCCCGTGCTTCATCTCCAATCCGATAAATCTCGGTGAACTCGTACGGAGACGAGTTCACCTGAGCGTTTACCACCCTACACAGAGATATAACAGATATAACAAAGAAAGTACATGCTATCAAGAATTGATTCCGATTCATTAACAAGGAGTCAAGATAGTTTTAGTAGGCTTCACACCAACCTCTTGGTAAAAGAGCCAATCCAGAAAGATGCCTTCAAACTATAGCAGATGTTTGAAGCAATAGAGAGTAAAAAGTTTAGTCTATTTCACAACCGAAGATCAACTCCCTGAGCCAAGAGCAGTTTTTTGCTTCGCAGGTGCCATTATCATAGGTTTTGCAAGCATCACCGACTCCTTGCCCCCTTCCCCTAATTCATACACTAGTTCCAGCACGCGCCGAGCATTCTCCTCCCCTAGAACATCGACCAAAATGAGCCGCAATGACTCGTCAAAAACAGGCGTACTATCCGCGTTGATCATGATCCTACAAATATAGTGATTATCTTAGAATTAAACAAATCCTGATGCCTTTTTAGCAAAAAAATTTATGGACCTGACGATAACCATGACTACCTCAAAATACAGGCCAAAAAATTATCCAGATTTGATGCACCCCCTGTATATTATAAGGGATGCAAATAAAGTATGTGCTGGCGTGATAAGAACGTGAACGATTTTGGATAAAAATCGGAAGTGTTTTGTTTTTAACGTGATCTTTGAAGCGAACGACGATCAGTCAAGTGCTTTCCGTTTCAAGGGTGATGAAAAGAGCAAAGAATTCCCGACCAGGGCACGGAAGATTTTCAGGATCACAAGAGCATTTCGTACTTGTGATTTGCATTTGATCACCGCGGATCAACTCCCCAGGAGTGACCAACCGCCCCCTGCGTCTCGAACGCCTGGGGGGGAGTAGTGCCCTGGGGAGTCCTGTGATGCACGCCCAGTAGAGAGTTTGTGTCATGAACACCGATACAGGGACCGACGAACCATCCCAGTGACCCGCAATGTTTTCACCTTTAAAGTAAAGATACAACCATGTCAACTCATTTGTTACCGCTTTTGTTTTGTGGCATTGACTGGGGCTCTCGTTTTCACCAA
Organism: Rhodothermales bacterium; assembly: GCA_965215475.1. Lineage (GTDB taxonomy): Bacteria > Bacteroidota > Rhodothermia > Rhodothermales > Bin80 > Bin80. The sequence goes on along the minus strand of OZ244061.1, from coordinate 1,632,930 downwards.
GCGTGCGTCTTGGACTCCGAGGGCACCAAGCTTGGAGAGAAATCATTTCCCCACTCGGGAGAGGGGCTCCATCAACTGCTGGACTGGATCTTGGAGTGCGCAGGCGGGGATGCCGATCGCATTGCCGCCTGCCATTGAGGTCCCTCACGGTCCGATTGTGGATGCTCTCATGGATCGAGGATTCCAAGTATTTGCCATCCATCCCAAACAACTGGATCGCTTTCGGGATCGGTTTTCGCCCGCGGGTGCCAAAGATGACGGCCGGGATGCGGTTCGGACCGATCCCGATTGTCTTCGAAACTTGAAGCCTGTGGAGACCGAAGTCGTTCAGTTGCGCGAATGGTCTCGCATGAGTGATGAATTAGGGAATTATATACGTAATTACGCAGAATTATTTTTCAAGAATTTAACTCTGTTTCTTTTTTGACTGACGGGGCTGGGGAGGCATATCAAACAGCGTCTTTGCCAGTATGTCGGCTTTTGCCTCAATGGTCTTACGATCCAGCTTCGGAGCATGAGGTTTTTGGGGTTTAGGCTTTGGCATCTTAAAATAGTTGAGGAATCATAGACTTGCCAGTATATGGATCATTCATCATGGGCAAACGGGGAGGGCGTTGATTGAAATAATCCTCAATTGACCACATTTGCATTCTTGGAAAGTCATAATTATCCACATGAACGGTTGACGCATTGGCAATCTCTTTTCTTGTACCAGTTGTATTTACTGGATGAAGTGTGACATAGCAACCCATCGCAGCATTGTTACTGTCGATTACATGAAGAAATTCACGAAGCTGTCCTAATTGGAATCCTCCACTTTTAACTTGAGCAAGTGCTAATTTTGTGTCCCAATTATCAGGCTTATTCGTAAGCGTTGCTCGACCATCAATACCTCCGTCACCAATTTGTTTAGCATTCGGCACAAATCCAGGCAGCCGAGTTACAGCCCAAGATTCAAAATTGAAAGGATTATCACCTGCTAATTTTTCAGCAGACTCCATATCCGAAGGTATTCCCTCAACATCAACATCCTTGTTCTTCAGTCTCTTATCTCGCACCAAATCTATTGCAAAAGAAGATATGTCAATACCAATAAATTGACGATTTAGCTTTTCGGCGACCGCAACAGTTGTTCCGCATCCACAAAACGGATCAAGCACTATATCTCCTTCATTACTGGATGCCATGATGATGCGATTTAACAATGCCTCAGGCTTCTGAGTCGGATAACCAAGTCGTTCCTTACTTGTTCTTCCTACCATATCAATTAACCAGTAATCTTTCATTCCAACCAATGTATACCACCCCACATCATCACAATACTCCTTGACTCCCTTGAATTTATATGGTTTAAAATCGCGATTATACGATTTCTCAAATTGTGGATTAAACAATGTTTTCTTATCTAATTTACCGTAACACAAAATAATATCATGCTTTTTGGAAAAACGGCGTTTTGGACTTGCCCCACCTGATTTGTAACACCATATAATTTCATTACGAAACGCCCCCCCCCCCGTACATATATTATCCATAAGTATTTTAAGATAATGACTTGCAGTAGGATCACAATGAAGATAAATACTACCCGTATCTTTGAGTAATCTCCAACAGTGCTCAAGCCTCTCAGCCATGTATGTTAAATAGGACAGCATTCCACTTTGACCAAGAATTATATTCAATCCCTTAATGGCATCATGTGCACTTAACGCCGTAGCATTCAAGTACATCTGCAATCTTTCCTCAGCTGCATGATCCCAAAACCAAGTGTCATTAAAGGCACGGAATTGAGCATCTCCTCCTCCTTCCGTATGATACAACTGGTTATAGTTTGCCTTTGAATTGAACGGAGGATCCAAATAGATTAGATCTATGGACTGATCGTCCCACTTTTGCATCCAGTCCAAGCAATCCCCGTAGTACAGGGCGTTGGTTTGCATCAATTTGCAATGATTTGTTTGTTATTGATGCAAATATAACATAAACTTGAATAAAAGTGTAAATAACTTGTGGAATACTTAGGATTTAGCCGTAGCTCGTGAGCCAGAATCCAAGCCATTATCTGCGATCAGATCAACATACCGAATTCTATTGCCAACCATATCCATAACCATGCTAACCATCTGGTCAATGGTGTCCAATTCACGGATATTATGGCGTCCTGCAAATTCAAGTACATATCGGTTTAGATGTTTCTTACTGAATTTATGATAGGTGCCTTTATGAGCACGCTTGATCATACTCCAGAAACTTTCTATACCGTTGGTGTGAGCTAACCCTCGTACATACTCTTGAATAGAGTGATTGACAGCTTCATGGCGCCGATCCATGCCAATGTATGAACGGCTATCATCTGTGTATACCTGTGCATCTTCACTGGTAGATTCTTCAACAAATGTTTGCAACGTTTCAGCCTTCGTATCCTGAACAACCGTTGCTCTAACTTTATTGGTCTTACGATCTTTCATCCCTACTACAACCGATTTACCTGTCATTCCACGGCCAGTATCCTTTAACTCTTTGCATTTCTGATTACTCATGTTCTTGCGTTTCCCACCTATGCCTGTTTCGTCTACTTCAACGGGTCCTTCAAACTGTACATTCACGGAGATCATGGCTTCCCGTAATCTATGAGCCAAGAACCAAGCACTTTTCTGCGTAATACCAAGATCCCTATGCAATTTCATGCTGGATACGCCTTTTAAGTTGCATACATACAGATACATTGCAATAACCCAGTTTTGATAAGAAATCTTACTGGACTGCATGACTGTCAGAGTTTTGACGCTAAACCGCTCCCTGCAAATTCCACACCAGTAGGGCATGGGTTTTCTATTCTTGGCTTCCGTAACCCTGTCTCGGCACTTGCAGCGAGGGCAAACAGGTCCTTCGCTTCCCCAGCGCTTTTGCTCTAACCACTTTTCAGCGGTGTCATTGTCAGGAAACATTCTGAATAACTCTGCCAAGGTGATTCCTTCGCGGTTATTCTTTCCGGGTGCATTGTTTGAACGTTTGTTCATCAGATTGTGTATATGTTGGTTATCTTATATACATGTGAAAAGACAACATTGCGTAATTACGTATATAATTCCCATGAATTAACAGGACAACGCACCCGAATGGTCCATCAGATCCGAGGCCAACTCTGGCGCTATTTTCCTCAATTCCTGCATCTTGAGTTTTCCCTGTCTTCTGCAGTGCTGGCGGCGCTTTGGATGCTGATTCCCACCCCCGCCAAGGCGCGTCGCGTGCGCCTCACTTCGGTGGAAAAGATCTTGAAGTAACGGCGAATCCGTGCTCAGCAAGTCCTCGACATCTTGAGAGCCACTCCGCTCCACGTTGCTGACACAGTTGAAGAAGCCGTCGTTGCAAATCTACGTCTGCGTTTTCAACAAATTTCGATGATTGAAACGCAGCTTCAAGAAGCCAACCGTGCCATGAAGGAGCTCATCCAAACGATTGCAGCCAACGCAAAGCCCGCGGTGGATGCAACCTCAACCGAACCCGCCTCGGAACCGGGGGTCGGGGATGTCGAGATTCTCTCTTCGTTGCCGGGCGTGGGCGTCAAGGTTTTAGCGACCCTCCTCTCCGAAGCATCTGAATGAATCCAAGCACGAGATTACCAAGGATTACGCACGTTTGGCGGGGGGGCTCCCGTCACTAGGCAATCGGGAAAAAGCCGTCGGGTAGTCCAAAGAAAAGCTTGTCTGGGCCGCATGTCGAATGCCTTCTACCATTGGAGCAGGGTTGCAATCCAATACGACCTGGTCAGTAAGGCCAAGTATAAGGCCTTACGTGATCGTGGACATAGCCACGGTCGATCGCTTCGATCCGTCGCCGATCGACTTCTCTGTGTTGCCTGTGCCATGCTCCGAGAGCAAACCCTCTATGATTCCCGTCGTCGATCGGTTGCCCCCTCCTAAATCTTGCATGCAAAGATGGAGAATGCATCCAGATTCGCTCATTTGGTCTCGCACCCTTTGTCGGGGGCGATCCAAGAGATTTTAGACGAAATGAAAACACTTAGAAACAGAGATTTTTGGCTGTCTGGTGCCAAAAAACGCCTCCATCAAAGAAACTCAAAAAAATATTTTTAAAATTTGTTGGTTTTACCATTTTTTACTTGCATAAATGGTAGAGAGCTCTGATACCCCAATCCCATGTTCCTGAAATAGTGCAATACACATCGCACGTAACCATGCGCGTGATTTTTTTAGGCGCTTGTTATAGTGCAACTGACGACAGATCTGCTATTTGAGACTGACGAGCGCGCACTACTGTCTCTCGTAATGAATGGCCACATCCGAGATGAATCAATAAAGTTCGCAGTAGACTTTCTGGTGATTTATCCTTACGTAAACCCCGTAATGCACCAGATTTCTGAGCTAACTCCTGCCAATTTATCGGAAGAAACGAGATCAAAACTGCCCAATCATCTTCCAGAGGCGCACGCGTTACTGTTTTCTTCATTTAAATACAATTGCGCAATGATGGATGAACTTAAAAAGGATTGATCCAGTGAAGGGCGCACGCGTTACTGTTTTCTTCATTTAACTACAATCGTTTAATCAGAAATTACAAGGAATCGTTCCAAAATGAACACAACCTAATCCTGATTGCGATCCAATCAGATTTTGAAACAGCCAATTAAGGATCGCTAAAGATAGTCAATTTTTAAACAAGTTAACGCTTAGGGGATGGTGCTCGGTGTGTGGATGAACCGGTCAAGATCACTCATCAAATCGGCTAGGTAGCTAGAAGGCGGGGGAACATATATAGCATTACCAGGACTGGTGCCTCCGATCCAGTTTTGTGAGCGCCTGAATTTACCAGGAGGCTTTGTGCTTCCACGTCCTTTGGATAGTAAGATTCCATGCATTTCTCGCATCAGACGCTGGCTTAATGGGAAGCCATTTGCGATGCGCTTCATTCCATGATTCATAGCTGAGACATAATGTGAGGCTTCTTGAACATCAATCAGAGGCACCCCGGGAGCACTGTCAATTTCAAAAAGAAGAAGATCCGACAACGAGGATTGAGTTCCCTCAATCTGTGAGGATAATAACGCTTCCTGCCTAACATATGTATAGAGAAAAATGGGGGTATCAGGTAGAACCGTCGCGACTCCGTCCAGTCGTCCAAGAGCTAAAATTGCCTGCTCTAACTTGTAGTTTAAGATTTCCAGATTGAGTGCCGGATATGGCGGGAGGGGGTGGCGGTAGATAAGATTCAACTTGCTCACCTACATCTGAAATGACATTTTTTTCGCCAATTCGTGTTGTATACGTATTCCTTTCCATGGGTACATATTCCTTTCCATGGGTACATAGAAACTTAATTTTAGTGAAAATAAATAAAACAAACTCGTTTTTCATTTATTTGTTTGGTTTTCATCCAAATAGTATGGATTTATAGTATGTATCATTGAAAATATGCTTCTGGAGTCACTCATATCAAATTAAATGATCATATTTCATTCAAAACTCGTCTCATTCAGGATATATTTATAGTTTCAAAAATTAATTTTCAGTCTTTTAAAATTAAAAAAAAAAGATATTTTTTAATTTATAATGCAACATCTGATCCTGTCAAAATTATTCGATATAAAGTGAAATCACATGCAATTCAACGACACGAAGTGACGGCCCGATCAGTCACCTAATTGACGGGAGATCTTGGATTAAGATCTAAGTCAAGTCTCACTTGCTACGTGGCGGTACATTCGGTGAGGATCCTTTGCGGGAATGCGGGTGAGCTTCAAATCTTGACAGACACGGCGGAGGAGCTAAATCTAGCACGGATGATCGTAACAGGAATCATAGCCACGCCGAATCAAACCAGAAAAGAGGAAATTCCGTACCTTGGAAGTAAGCAAAAATGTCAAATTTGGGGCAACTGATCCCGCAAAAACGAAATTCATGAAGTGCAAGCCGTTAGTGGGAGTAGAAGGTGAAAGATTAAAAAAGATAGCGGTCTGCTGTGATGAATATGGGCACCTGGTTGAAGTACTCCTTACGCAACTACGTAAAAGAGGATATGAGCCAATATATTTCGGTCCAAAGGCTGGCGAAGAATCGCAGGATTGGCCGATCGTCACGAAATCTGCTGTTGATCAGATCGTGCAGGGGAATGCTGAGGAAGCTATTGTCATGTGTTGGACAGGCACTGGATGCTCGATTGTAGCAAACAAAATTCCGGGGATTCGAGCTGCATTATGTTTGGATGCAGCGACGGCCCAAGGCGCTAAAAAATGGAATCATGCAAATGTATTGGCGTTGAGTCTTCGAGGTACTAGCGAAGGTGTATTAGAGGAAATCCTCGATGCATGGTTTCATACGCCTTTCAGTAATGATGAATGGAACGTGACCCAAGTGGGTTTTGTCAACGAATTAGACCATCATCGATCCTCCAATTCATCGGGGAGTTCGTAAGTAAAAATGTTTGATTCATAGTAGGATGGTTGGGTAAAGATTTGAGTTTTCGTGCGTATAAGGAATTCCTAAGAGGTACACGGTGAAGACGAAACAATCATGATCCAAGGGGGAGGGAGAGCCTCAATACCAATACAACCCTATATGCAATCACGAATTCATTCCTTGTAAATCCATCTATGTTCAAAGTCAAGATTTTTAATACGATTTCCCCAAAGGGGCTGGAAAGACTAACCCGTTATGGCTACACCATAGGAGAAGATATTCCTGATCCAGATGCAATCCTTCTTCGAAGCTATAAACTTCATGGAGTTTCATTTCCAGACTCGGTTCTGGCAGTTGCTAGATGTGGAGCAGGGGTAAATAATATTCCGATTGAAGCCTGTTCAGATTTGGGGATCGCGGTCTTTAATACCCCTGGCGCCAATGCCAATAGCGTGAAGGAATTGGTCATCTGTGCGATGCTTCTCTCTTCTCGGCGGATCATTGATGGAATCAACTGGGCCAGAACACTCGAAGGTAAAGATGTTGCCGCCGTTGTAGAGAAGGGGAAGAAAAACTTTAAGGGCCCTGAGATTATGGGAAAGACACTGGGAATTATCGGCCTTGGGGCCATTGGTGTAGCCGTAGCCAATGCAGCAAGTGCGCTCGGAATGCGCACTTTAGGATACGATCCATTTATTTCGGTCTCGAATGCGTGGGGTCTTAGCCGGGAGGTTGCACGTGCCTCCGCATTGGACGAAATTGTCGAAACAGCTGATTATATCACGGTCCATACCCCGCTGAATGACGAAACGGTCAACCTGATTAACGAACAGCATTTTGCACGTATGAAACCGGGCGTGCGTCTGTTAAATTTTGCGCGAGGTTCGATCGTCAATGAACAGGCGGTACTCCAAGCACTCAATACAGGAATTTGTTCTTGTTATGTGACGGATTTTGTAGATGCAGAACTAGCTCATCACCCCAAAGTACTTCCCGTTCCTCATCTAGGAGCATCTACTCCCGAAGCCGAAGATAATTGTGCTGTCATGGCGGCAGAGCAACTGCGCAACTATCTTGAGCGTGGAAATGTGGAAAATTCAGTGAATTTCCCACGAGTCCAATTACCACTTCGCCCAGAGCGGCACCGGATACAGATTGTAAACCGGAATGAGCCACGAATGCTGAGTCAGGTTGCGAATATTCTCTCCGCAACAGGTCATAATATTGATAATCTGGTGAATAAGGGACGAGGGGCTCTGGCCTATAACGTTATCGATGTCAGCGGGACGATCCCCGAGCCTGTACTGAAAAGTTTGGAAGAGATTGATGGGGTAATCAGGATCCGCACGATTCGGCCTTTGTAAGGATGTCCTTCCCGGACCTTGGGCCAAACGTAGCTCGCAAAGCAAAGCCACGCATGAAGCGATGGGCAAGGTGGGGCCTCACCAGACTGGGATGGCGAATTGAAGGATCGATCCCCAACCTGAGTAAATTCGTCGTGATTGGAGCGTATCATACCTCAAACTGGGATTTTTTCGTTGCCATGGCGGTCATGTTTGCTTTGGATCTGGATGGGTCTTGGATTGCAAAGCATACGATCTTTCGCTGGCCATTCGGCCCCATTCTTCGGGCATGTGGAGGAAACCCAGTGAATCGGGAGAAACACCATGGAATGGTTGAGGGAGTCATTGAGCTTTTTGGGGAACGGGATAAATTTATTTTTGCAATTACTCCTGAAGGTACTCGGAGCCGGGTAGAACATTGGAAAACAGGATTCTATCACATTGCACGGGGAGCACAGGTCGTCATTGTACCGGCATATTTTGATTATCCCGGCAAAACAGTTGGATTTGGCCCTCCACTCGAGCCGACCGGAGATATAGAAGGAGATATTACCTCCCTGCAGCGTTTTTACGAGCCTTACAAAAAAACGGCGGCTCGCCCCGATCGGGCCTAGGGGAAAATCCCACCTCGCAAATATCCCTGTGCAATCTTATCAATTGCAGTGATGAATGCGCCTGTACGCAAGTCAACATTCAGGCACCTAGATTTTTCATGAATTTCGTGATACGCACCAACCATCGTGTCTTCCAATCCTGAATCAACTAGGTCGGCCTCACTTGCTCCGAAGGCTAGCCCCGACTCAATATTCGAGAGGGTTTCCGAATCAAAACGTTTTCCTACCAAACCCTGAACGGTCTCCAGGATTTGTACCGCATTGTGGGCTTCCCGCCGTCGACTCATGCGGCCATGCCTGACGTGAGACAGATTCCGGAGCCATTCGAAATAAGAAACGGTGACTCCACCAGCATTCAGGTAGACATCGGGAATAAGGAGAACGCCATTTTCAATTAACCATTGGTCAGCTTTAGATGTGACGGGGCCATTGGCCGCCTCTGCGATTATTTTGGCCTGGATTCGACTCACATTATCGCTTCGAATTTGGCTCTCCAAGGCTGCTGGAACCAGAATGTCACAGTCCAACTCTAGAACTTTCGCAGAGTTATCAATATTCTTTGCGTTGGGGAAATTAAGGATTGAGTTGGTCTCCTTACGATGTGAAACAATTTCGTCTAAGGCCAATCCTTCGGGATTATAGATGCCTCCTTCATATTCCGCAATTCCAACAATTTTTGCTCCTGCCTGCTCAAGATAGAGAGCCGTATGGTAGCCAACATTTCCAAGACCCTGAATAATAATACTTTTCCCATCCAATCCGGTATCAAGGCCAAGTTCATTCATATCCTCTTCAATATTGCATGCTTCACGGATTCCGAAGAAGACTCCACGACCGGTTGCTTCCATACGCCCACGAACGCCTCCCATGCCTACGGGTTTTCCTGTCACACATGCAAGTGCATCTAGCGGGTTATCAGCGACAGAACGGTACGTATCAAAAATCCAACTCATTTCGGTACTGCTTGTACCGTAATCTGGGGCCGGTACATCGATACCAGGGCCGATAAAGTTTTTCTTTGTCAGCTCAAACGTGTAGCGTCGCGTGATCCGCTCAAGCTCAGATTGAGAGTAGTTTTGTCGATCAATGCAGATTCCTCCCTTCGCTCCGCCATAGGGTACATCTACAATCGCACATTTATAGGACATCAAAGCTGCTAGTGCCATCACTTCGTCTGCATTGACCGAGGGGGCATACCGGATTCCACCTTTCGTCGGCTGCATGTGATGACTATGCTCTGCCCGGTAGGCATCAATCACATCGATACTTCCATCATCTCGTACAAGTGGAAAGCTTATATGATAGAGGCTATTGCAACTCTGAATTTGGGAAAGTAATCCTGGAGGATGATTTGTGTATTGTGCAGCCCGGGCAAACATTTTGTTCACCTCGGCAAAGAAAGAAGTGTGATGCATTGATTCGGAGAAATGGTTTGATCGAAAGGGCTTCCAGAAATTGCCAATTTAATACTGCGAAGATTTAATTGTGTTGAATGAAACTCTGTATCAGAGATGGAAACAGGATCAAGCGTGATTGAAATTCACTTTTGGAGTACCCAATGTATTGAGATATGGCCAAAAACCTACGTTCCTGGCACTCGACGATGATCCAAAGCATCTGCCTCAAAATAGGATGGAGCTACACTGAGTTCAGTGAACGATCAAGGTTAAAAAACTGATTCATTGAATCAGGAATGTAGTTACACGGCGTCAGAGTGGTATATTTGTGGGATAAAGATGAAAAAGTTTATGAGACTTACAGAGATTGTAAGAAAATCATTTATTGAAATATATACCCCAATCACGTGAGTGGAACTGTTCTGATTAATATAGTTGTGGTCATTGCTTTGGCAATTGGTTCACAGTGGTTAGGGTGGAGAATTCGTGTGCCATCGATTCTTCTTTTACTGATTGTTGGGTTTTTTGCAGGCCCTGTGACGCATATCCTACCTCCAGAGCAGTTGCAGGGAGAGTGGGTATTTGCATTTGTTTCGTTGGCGATTGGGATTATCCTATTTGAAGGAGGATTGAACCTTAGATTGTCTGAACTCAGAGGAGTAGGGCAGGCAGTGTTTAATTTGGTCACCATAGGTGTGGCAGTGACGGCCGTCCTTGCTACAATCGCAGCACATTATGTGCTCGAGATGCCATGGGAAATCGCAGTGATCCTTGGAGCAATTCTCACCGTGACGGGCCCCACTGTAGTCTTGCCTTTGATCAGGCATGTACGCCCCAGCGGCCGGGTCAATGCCATAGCCAAATGGGAAGGAATCACCATTGATCCTGTGGGTGCAATTGTTGCAGTCCTGGTTTTGGAAGCCGTGATCGTGATGCACGAGCATGCTGCAGATGGTGGTGGTGGCGGATTATTAGCATCGATCCTTCCATCTCTGGAAGCACTCATGACGATTGCAGCCGTGAGTATCGGGGTGAGTTTATTGGGGGGCGTACTCATGCTTTTTCTTCTTCGTCGTCACCTCGTTCCCGATTACCTGCAAAGCTCATTTGCTCTGACGGTGGTCGTTGTTGTTTTTGCTCTCTCCAATAGCCTCCATGAAGAATCGGGGCTGTTTTCTGTGACGATCATGGGAATATTTCTTGCGAATCAGCCATACGTGAATGTCCGCAGTATCACCAAATTCAAAGAAGATCTACAATCTCTTCTGATTGGTTCTCTCTTTATTTTGTTAAGTGCACGTCTTGACTTCGGTGCCCTGACTTATTTTGATACGCGCGCCTTCATTTTTTTAGGAATCTTGATTGTGGTGGTCCGCCCCGTTGCGGTCGTGCTATCTAGTCTTCGTACCAAGCTGAACTGGAAAGAGCAGGGATTCATTGCATGGCTTGCACCTCGTGGGATCGTCGCGGCAGCTGTAGCTTCTCTCTTTTCGGTTCGTGTTGAAGCGGTATATGGGGCAGATGCTGCGGGGCCCTTGGTCCCGATCGTCTACATGGTGATTATCGGCACCGTGACGGTGTACGGATTAACATTGCAACCAGTGGCTCGCTTGCTGGACATGGCCGATACAAACCCACAGGGAATCTTATTTCTGGGAGCCAAGACATGGGTGCAAAGCATTGCGAGAGCCGTTCAGAAACAGGGGGTTGCCGTCTTATTAATGGATGCCAATGAGCGAAATATCGAGCAGGCGCAAGATCAGGGGCTTCCTGCTGTCGTAGCCGATGCACTTGAAGAGCAGGTCCTCGACGAACTGGATTTAAGTGGCATCCGGCGATTCATGGCACTTACGGCCAATGATGATACAAACTCTTTGGCGGCACTCCGATTTACAGAGGTATTTGGCAGTGGAGATGTTTATCAGCCTGCGGGCCCTCCCCTACGCCCAGAAGCATCGTTGATCCGGGTCCCTACCCATATGCGTGGACGGCCTTTATTTGGAGGAGTTTATACTGCATATGATCTAGAGCGTCGCTTTGAGGCGGGAGGAGCCATCCGAACTTTCGGAATTACCGAACCTTCATCTTATGAAGCACTGGAGAAAAAATATGGACATGAGCTGATTCTTCTTTTTATTGTTCGAGGGTCGAATCTTCTCATTCATTCAGAGGAAAATGATCTATCTCCTCAAATCGGAGATACGGTGATTACCATGCTCCCTCCGTTCCACCTCGATGAGGATATGCAAGATATGACGATCTTCCATGATCTATTGGATGATGCGTTTATCATTGACTATGTGATGGAAGTGACCCAAGAGCAGCTGATTGAAGATGTCGCTAAATTATTAAGCCAGCGTGTGCCTGAATCTGCCGACCGCGTCGCGGAGGGTATGAGGACTGGTTTGAAGGATGAGTCTTCGATTCTATCTCCGGGAGTGGCTCTGCTCCACATGCGCCTCAGTAAAATTTCATGCAGCGAACTGGTCCTTGTCAGATGTGGTGTTCCGCTTGAATTATCCTTTGGGAACAAGCCCATTAAGGCACTTGCTTTCTTTGTTAGCCCAGAAGATGATCCGACCCAACATCTTCGCGTACAGTCTCATCTGGCTGGGCGCCTTGGACACGGTTCCCTATTAACTGATTGGTGTAAAGCTGAAAATGAGGAGGACTTACGGGAAGTACTGCGCACGATCAAGTTTGAGCCTGTGTTTAATTAGAAATTCGCTTACAATTTTGAGTATGTATGTAATGACGACTACACGGAGTTTCTAAAATGGTTTTTCCTGACGCAAAAACCCGAGTCATTGCCATTTTTGGACATCCGGTTCATCATTCATTATCGCCGGTTATTCATAATACGGCCTTCCAACAACAAGAATTAAATTATGTATATGTAGCAATAAATCTTCTACCAGATAGGGTATCAAAGGCTATCCAAGCGATGAATGCCTTTGGGTTCGCCGGAGCCAATGTAACCATTCCGCATAAGGAGACCGTGCTCCCCTATATGGACTCTCTTTCTGATACGGCCAAGGCTATCGGGGCTGTGAATACCATAGTATGTAAAGGGGATCATCTCCATGGAGACAACACAGATAGTGAGGGATTTCTAGCACCTCTGAAAGATTTGGACTTACAGGGGACCCCGATCACGCTTCTTGGCGCAGGCGGTGCGGCTCGAGCGGCTGCCTATGCCTTGCTGAGAGATTACTCGCCCAATCCATTAACGTTGGTCGCACGAAGAATCAGACAGGCCGAAAAATTAGCCAATGATTTTTCTTCTTGGGGGGATCATTTGGAGATATGTGATTTCAATTCTGCATCAAAGTATCTCAGAAAAAGCAAATTGATCATAAATTGTACTCCAATAGGCATGTACCCAAATGGCGCGGAAACTCCTTGGGAACAGAAAGAGGATTTTAGCTCAGGCCAGATCGTGTATGACTTGGTCTATCGCCCACATCGTACCCGATTACTTCAAGAGGCCGCTGATCGCGGATCAATGACGATCGGTGGACTAACGATGTTTATCGAGCAAGCTGCCGCTGCATACAGGCAGTGGACAAGCCGGGAAATGCCCATTGATGTTGTACGTAATACTTTAAGTAAACTGTTTGACGCATAATGTATTGTAAAATGATAGTCCGTAGTTCGCTACTCCTGTTCCTCCTCCTTTTTTGCATTGCTTATTCATCGGGGGCCCAAGTAACAGGATTGGGGAATACAACATTCGAAAATTCAGGTTCGATGAAGGCACAGGAGGAGTTTTCGAGGGGGATCTTGCTATTGCACAGTTTTGAATATGTTGATGCTCGGGAGGCGTTTGCAGAGGCTCGTCGGATTGACCCAGATTTTGCAATGGCATATTGGGGAGAGGCCATGACTCATAATCATCCAATCTGGATGCAGCAGGATACGGAGGATGGTCGCCGTGTACTTGAAGAGTTGGCCCCGGATGTGGAGGGACGGCTTAAAAAAGCACCGACACAACGTGAGAAAGATTATCTGCTTACCCTTGAGACCTTATACTTTGGTAAAGGAGACAAGAAGGAGCGAGATTTTGCATATGAAAAGAAGATGGGGGCTCTAGCAATGAGGTATCCAGAAGATCTGGATGCAGCAGCATTTCACGCACTTTCCATCTTGGGGTTGGCCCACGATGGCCGGAACTACAGGTTGTATATGCGTGCCGCTGCAATTGTTGAAGAAGTTTTTGCCAAGAACCCACAACATCCAGGAGCTGCGCATTATTTGATTCATGCCTATGATGATCCGATTCATGCCCCCCTTGGGTTACGTGCCGCTCGAGTCTATGGAACCATTGCACCTGAAGCGGCTCATGCGCTACATATGCCGTCACATATTTTTACGGCCATGGGAATGTGGCCAGAGATGGCATCAGCCAACGAAGCATCCTATGCTGCAAGTGATGCGCGTGTACAGCGTAAGAAGCTAAGTGTGAATGAACGTTCCTTCCACGCAAGACATTGGCTGGCCTATGCATATTCACAGCTTGGTCGCTATTCAGAAGCAGAGCAGTTGATGCAGGCCATGATCAATGATCGGAAAGAAGGTGGCGATCGTAAGTCAACACGGAGATATACGGTCATGATGGCGGCAACTCATCTTGCAGAGACCAAGCAGTGGGATTCCAAATATGCAAGAATGGAGTTTGGCCTAGAAGGCATGTCCGCGATAAGCAAGGCGAATATTCTATTTATCAGGGGCAAGGCCGCTCTAGCGGACCGTGATGAAGAAGGTGCTCGCCAAGCACTAAATCGGATGATGGATCTGGAGGATGAGGTGAGTTTATTATTGCAGCATCAGTTGAAGGCTCACTTATTGATGTTAGAGGGGGATCTGGATGAGGCGATTGTGCTTCTTGAGATTGCAGCGAAAATTGAAGAAGAACGCCCGCTAGACTACGGTCCTCCAATACCTGCAAAGCCTACGCATGAACTTCTTGGAGAGTACTATCTCAGAGCGAATAATGGTGTGGATGCCATGGGGGCATTTCAGGCCTCTTTAGCAAGAGCACCAGGACGGTCGCGGTCTCTTATCGGTTTATCTACAGCCGCAAAGATGGAGGGAAATCAAGAAATATACCAGGAAGCAAAGTCCATGTTAGAGAAAAACTGGCAAAACGCGGATCCCCAAGTTGCGAAGATACTTTCGGTTTCGGATCATTAAAGAAGACATCGTTTGATCCATCTGGATCGTATATCTCCGATGTGGCGGAGTTTCTTAGCTGAGTCAAGTCCAAAGATTAAATAAAGGATACAAGAATCGGTAAAAGAGTTTATGTCAAAACTTAACCCTATTTTTTCCTGAACGTAGGATTTTTTGGTTAAAAACGTCCTCTTTTTCCCTTCCTCCGCCCCGTTTTTCGGTCTGAATCTGCCTTTTTGTGTATGCTAAGCATATGTTTTTGTGCGTTTTTGATCCCCAGATTCATTTTAAAAAGTGCGCCCATGTAAATATTTGCTGATTTTGGGTTATTTATTGCAATTTATGTCGTATATTTACGTTTTAACAAACCTATTTGAGCCCATGTATTTAGCCGAAATTCCGAATCGCAATTCCCCCTCCACCTGGCTCGTGCGAACCTCCACGCGAGACGGCAAACGAACCATCAAAAACACCATCGCCAATGTAACGCACCTTCCCGAACCCATTCGCGAAGGACTGCGAACGCTCTTGCAGGGAGGCCATGCCATCCAGTCCTTCAAGGAGGCACTGCACACCCAGCGTACCCGGCACCATGGGCATGTTGCGGTGGTGCTACACATGATGAAGCATCTCAAAATGACATCCCTCATTGCGCCAAAGAATTCGCGCTTTCGACGATTGGTTCTCGGCATGATTGCGGCCCGGGTCATCAAGCCCGCCAGCAAACTGCAGACCAGTGACATGTTGGACAAGACCAGCTGTATCACAACGCTCCATGAAGAACTTGACCTCAAGCATGTGGACCAGAATGATCTCTATGAGGCCATGGATGAATTGGCCGCCTGCAAGACCAAGATCGAATGCAAGTTAGCCAAACGCCATCTCACCGAAGGTGGAATGGTGCTGTATGATGTGACCAGCAGCTACTTGGAGGGCGATAAAAATGCATTTGGAGCATATGGCTATAACCGGGACAAGAAAAAAGGGAAAAAACAAATTGTGTATGGATTGATGACCGATAAGGAAGGATGTCCGGTCTCCGTAGACGTCTTTCCTGGCAATACCCCCGATATCAAGACCCTTGGCGCTCAGATCTCCAAGCTCCAAAATACGTTTGGGTTCAAGCATGTGATCTTGGTCGGAGATCGCGGGCTTTTGAAGCAGAAACAGATTCAGGAGGAGATCATCCCTGTGGGGTTGGATTGGATTACGGGCATGCAAAAACAGGAGATCCGTGAGGTGGTGGAGCAAGAGAAAACGCAAATGAGCTTGTTTGACCAACAGGATCTGGTGGAGATTCAAAGCGATCTCTATCCCAAGGAACGCCTCGTGCTATGCAGGAACCCCTTTCAGGCGGCAAAGACTAAGAAAACCCGTGAGGATCTTTTGGCGAAGGCCGACGCAAAATTGGACCAGATCCTTGCGGCAACCACCCGTACACCCCGCCGACTCAAAGACAAGGCCAAGATTGGAATGCGCGTGGAGCGTGCACTGGGGAAACACAAATTAAAGAAATTCTATCTCCTTGAGATCGAGGAAGGGTATTTCTCGTATACCCATAATGCGGAGGCGATTCAGAGGGCCGAGCGCCTGGATGGGGTCTATGCGATCCGGTCCAGCTTGAAACAGCCCGCTGAGCAGTTGGTGTCGGACTACAAACGATTGTCCACCGTAGAACGCGCCTTCCGCGTGATGAAATCCATCTCCCTGCGCGTACGCCCCATCCATCATGTCAAATCCGAGCGGGTCATTGCTCATGTCTTCTTATGTATGCTGGCCTATTATGTAGAATACCATCTACGAAAGAAACTTGCCCCCATCACGTTTGCCGAAGAGGATCTGGAAGCAAAAAGAGCCCAGAGAGAGAATATGGTGAAGCCGTCCAAGAATGCAAACAGGAACGCACACAACAAGAAGACCAAAGACGCGGAAAGACCCAAGAGTTTTGAGTCCATCATGGAAGAACTCTCTGGGGTATGCCGTGTAACGGGCGTTCTAAACGTAAAGGCCGACGAGGATCACGAAGTGAAGTTTGTGGACAATGAACTGACCCCGACCCAACGTCAAGTATTCAAACTTCTGAAGATCAAGTCTCTGTGTTGATTCGGTTCATCAAACCGAATCAGACTCCCGCCATTGCTCCTTGAACAACATCATTTTTTAAAAAATCCATCCAAATGGTGCGGGAAATCTGCGCTTTTTTCAGAAAAAAATAGGGTTAAGTTTTGTTATGTATTAGTGAAGATTCGTAATTCCTGGACAGCAATATAACATTATGAATATTCGAATTATGTTGGCGTTTCCTTGCTCCGCTGGGCTATCAGGATATGTCGATAAAAGAAAGTCCCGACTGCATTGGCAGAGGTAAAAGCATCAAGCGCGGAAGCCTAGCCAAACGTACATACCGTAATGGAGGGGTACACGGAACTGACGGAAGAATCTATCGAGTTGCGGGGGGAAGTGGTGAATGAGATCGACGCTGATCCTCCGATTTTTATACAGTGATAATGTATAATGTCCTTATCTTGGGAAACAATGAAAATTTTATACCTGGTATAAGATCTAACAACAAGCCTACTACCAAAGGGAGGGGTACGAGCCGACACGTGAGGAGTTGAATCGAAAATTGCAACTGTGCCAAGCACATGATGGATAATGACCATTTCAATCACAACGCAAGCCTCTGAAATACCAGAGAGCCTACCAGCCTCTGATTTTGGTTTTGCAATAGATTATAGAAAGCACGAGGGAAAGGCTAAACGTGTTTTTGGAGCAACGTATAGATTTATCGAAGCTTGCGAGACATGCAGTCTTTCTCTCGTAGGATCCCTTGGACTTTCAATAGAACCTGTTATTGTATTGGAAGATGTTGAGACAGGTTCAATTAAAACTTGGTTTAAGGCAAAATGGGAAGAAGGTGGATTACATGAAGCGACTAAAAGCGGAGATTTTAAACAAGTTGTTGGCACTCTTCTTGCATCTGGGATTCAGCAGATGGTCGACAAGATCAATGATCCTGAATCACCGCCAAAACTATTCGAAATTCAATCCGATCTCTATGAATTATCAAAAGATGCTAACCTGGAAAACCTTGACATCCGTGCGCCAATTCCTGGTGAAGATCTCATCGAGATTGTCAAAAAGTTTGAGTCCGTAAAAGAATCTCTTATACCAGGAGACAAGGCAGAATTTTTGTTGTCTGAAGAATCACGCATATTGTTTGTCCAATCGTTCAAGGTGAGTATTGAAAAACTAGAGAAGGAAGCAACCCGAGAAACTTCTTCTCACCGTGATCCGGCAATGATTCTAGTCGTCAAAAAACCAGATTATCTTGGTAATAGTCAATGGTTATTTCGATATGGAGGGAAGAATATTGCTACAACTATTGAGGACAAAGAATGGCTAAATCGTTTTCAGGCAAGAGAGGAAGATGTTCGACCTGGTGATGCCCTCAAATGCGAAGTTAGAATTGAAGTTGCATACAGTTACAGCAATAATGTGATTGCCCAAAAATATTATATAGAAAAGATTGAAAGAGTAATCCCAAAAGGAAACGGGGAAACGAAATTACCCCAAATATTCTGATATGTTGGATCGTTGAATCCGGTTCCTGTACGAATTTTGCACACAAAAATCCTTTGTTTTCATCACCATTTCACCGGATCCCAAATATTTATTGTCCAAGGCGAAATGCGAACTTTCTCTTTACCTTGGTCATGAATCTGACGGTGTTCCCAAATCAAGTCTAGGCCATGTGTGTATTTAGTTGGAGCATGTTTATCCATTTGCTTTGGGGGAATCGTTTTACGAAGGCATGGAGTTCGTATTTGAGGTTTTGTATTTACGCGTTTCTTTTGATCCTCTTATTTGGGATGTTTCCGGTCAGAAGTACGTATGCTCAGGACATTGATCCCCCGAAATATGAATTTCGTGGGGCCTGGATTGCAACGGCCTGGGATCTAGATTGGCCATCCGGACACAGGAATGAAAAAGGGCAGAAAGATCGGATGAAGCGATTATTGGATTATCTCAAGGACGCAGGGATCAACGCAGTGTTCTTTCAGGTTCGTTCCTTTGGAGATGCGATGTATGAATCCAATTATGAGCCGTGGTCGCACCTTCTCACTGGTGTTCAAGGAAGAGCACCGAGTTATGACCCTCTGAGCTTTACGGTTGAAGAGGCTCACCTTCGTGGGATGGAAGTGCACGCGTGGGTCAATCCTTACCGAGTGCATGCGACGAATGCTAGTTGGGACGTAGCCAATAATCATATCATAAAAACCCATCCGGAGTGGACATACAGATCTGGATCCAATGCATATCTAGATCCAGGCAGACAAGCTGTGCGAGATTATGTATCTATGATCGTGATGGATCTTGCTCGACGTTATGATGTGGATGGGGTTCATTTTGATGATTATTTCTATCCTTACCCACCAAATCATTTTACTCTTTCCAACAGCCCAGATCGAGAGACATTCGAGCGGGAAGGTCGAGGTTTCACCGACATTAACGAGTGGCGGCGAGACAATGTCAATCTACTGGTCGCACAGATTGCGGATAGTTTGCGCACATATGACTCATCGTTGAAGTTTGGAATCAGTCCGTTTGGAATTTGGAGAAATGGAGTACCACGAGGGATCAGTGGACTGGATGCATATAACCGAATCTTTGCGGATGCAACGGAATGGATCAAGCGGAAGACGATAGACTATCTGGTTCCACAATTGTATTGGGCTCTCGGAGGCGAACAGGATTATGCGAGATTGGCAAGGTGGTGGGCCAGTGCATCTGAGGATCGTCACTTATATACGGGCCATGCACTGTATAGGGCCGGGACCGACTTCAATGCCACACAGATTCCCAAACAGGTTGAATTTAATCGCAATCATCCTGATATTTTAGGGAGTGTCTTTTTCCGTGCAACCCATTTGCAA
Organism: Rhodothermales bacterium; assembly: GCA_965215475.1. Lineage (GTDB taxonomy): Bacteria > Bacteroidota > Rhodothermia > Rhodothermales > Bin80 > Bin80. The sequence continues at coordinate 1,613,051 of OZ244061.1, read as the reverse complement.
CCATTTCGAGCGTTTCGTTTTTCGCAGATCATACGGAGGGGATTATACAAATTTCCTTCCTTACCGCCATCCATGGAATGGAAGGATCAAACTCCACCCTCGGTCCCGTTCAATCTAGTTGCCAAAAAAGATGGGAATTCAGTCGTACTGACTTGGGACGTGTTTGGTGATTCGCCCTTGCGCTATACGGTATATCGGGTGCACAGTGAGGCAAAGCCAAATGCAGATTTAGCTGCAGAAGATACAAGAAACCTCATTGCCTTAACCGGGGAAACCGAGTTTAAGGATACTCCAAACACGGATGAGGGGAAACAGTGGTATTTTGTGCGATCTGTCAGTGATAATTCAATAGAAAGTGGAGCGAGTGATATGGTGGCGTCTCCAGTAGCCACCTCCTTGGAGGTGATTCCTGACATTGAAAATCTGAGCATTGAAGCATATCCTACTATATTCAATGAACAAGTACAGGTTGACTATTCTCTGCAAACTGCCAGTCCCATTACATTACAGATATTCGATACGATTGGGCGCAGTGTTGCCACGTTAGTAGAGGACGAATTCAAACCGCCTGGGAGACATTCATTTGTGCTTTCTTCAAGAGAGTATGTTCTCCCGATTGGGATGTATTGGGTCGTTCTGAGTACAGATCAACTCCGTGTTACTCAGGCCATTGTACGTACTCGTTAGTCTATATAACCGCCGGGCATAATTAACTCCCAAGAAGAAGAAAAGAGATCCCTGCCAATAAGCCCCCAATGATTGGCCCCACAACTGGAATCCATGCATAGCTCCAGTCGCTTCCCTCTTTGTTTTTGATGGGGAGAAGAGCGTGGATCATGCGTGGGCTAAGATCACGGGCCGGGTTGATCGCATAGCCTGTGGTTCCTCCCAATGTGAGTCCAATCGCCAGAACAATAATACCAACGGGAAGTGCATCCAGTGCGCCAAGACCCACATCTGGTTCTGCAATGTAGAGCACCGCGAATACAAGTACGAATGTGGCGATGATCTCGCTCAAGAGATTGGAAGGAACGTTTCGAATTGCTGGAGCGGTACAGAAAACGGCACGCATAACATCTGCATCCTCGGTAGCGTCAAAATGATTCCGGTAATGGATCCATACCAAAAATGCCCCCAAGGCACCTCCTAAAAACTGTGCAATCAAGTATAGAGGAACAGAACTCCACGAAAATTCACCAGCAATTGCAAGTCCCAATGTGACCGCAGGGTTGATATGTGCGCCGCTATACTTTGCCACGATAAATACCGCTACAAATACAGCGACCCCCCATCCTAAATTGATCGCGATCCAACCGGCATTATGGCCTTTAGTCTTCTTTAGGATCACGTTTGCAACCACCGCATTTCCGAGAAGGAGTAGGATGGTTGTTCCGATGAATTCAGCAATAAATGGACTCATGTGCCGGGTTTGTTTAGGATTTGTGGATCCAACCTTTGGAACGTTCAACCGCCTCAGCCCAAGTTTCCATCCGTTCCAGTGCGATGGACCGAGGCATTTGGGGTTCAAAGATCTGATCAATCTGCCACAAGTTACTGATCGCATTTGTATCTGACCAGTGCCCCACGGCAATTCCAGCCAGGTAAGCTGCCCCCAGAGCGGTAGTTTCGCGAACGACGGGTCGAATCACGGGAACACCAAGGATATCAGCCTGAAATTGCATCAACAGATTATTTGCAGTTGCGCCTCCATCGACACGCACCTCTTTCAAGTTCGTGCCTGCATCTGCTTCCATAGATTTAATCACATCAGCACTTTGATAGGCAATGCTTTCGAGTGCTGCGCGGGCAATATGAGCGGCACTGCTTCCACGTGTTAATCCCGTAATGGTCCCCCGTGCATAGGGATCCCAATGAGGAGCCCCCAATCCCGTGAATGCAGGTACAATCGTAACCCCACCGTTATCGTTTACCTGCATAGCTAGCTTCTCAATCTCAGAAGATGAGCGAATGATCCCAAGTTCATCTCGGAGCCACTGCACCACGGCACCTCCGACAAAAACACTTCCCTCTAGGGCATATTGGGTGTGATCTCCTAACTGCCAAGCTACGGTGGTGAGGAGTCGATTTGTAGAAGGGGTAGAATCTGTTCCCGTATTCATGAGCAAGAAACAACCTGTGCCGTAGGTATTCTTGACCATGCCAGGTTTGGTACAAACTTGTCCAAAGAGTGCGGCCTGTTGATCGCCGGCGACTCCCGAAACGGGGATCGGGCTCCCCAAAAAATTTGTTTCGCCAAGAATGCCACTTGACGGGACGATGGAAGGTAGAATTTCGATGGGAATATCTAGTAACGCACAGAGATCTTCATCCCAATCATGTTGATGAATATTGCAGAGAAGTGTACGGCTTGCATTCGAGAGATCGGTGCAGTACTTCTGGCCATTGGTTAGATTCCAGATAAGCCAGGTATCAATAGTACCGACACATAATCGGCCACTCGCCGCCATTTTCCGCGCATCAGGCACATGATCTAGGAGCCATTTGATTTTTGTCCCAGAGAAATAGGCATCGAGTACAAGGCCTGTACGAGTCTGGAATAAATCTGCATGTCCTGCCAAGCGCAATCGGTCACATTCTTTGGCGGTGCGCCGATCTTGCCATACGATGGCATGATAGAGCGGTTTGCCGGTTACTCTATCCCACATCACTGTGGTTTCGCGTTGATTCGTAATACCGATGGCATTAATATCTTCAGAGAGAAGTCCACATTGTTGAAGAGCCTGATTCGCTACCGACTTTTGCGATTGCCAGATGTCATTTGCATCATGCTCAACCCATCCAGGTTGAGGGTAGATCTGAGGGAATTCTTGCTGCGCCATTGTGACGATGGCTCCATCTTGGTCAAAAATGATTGCGCGTGAGCTGGTAGTTCCCTGGTCTAGTGCTAAGATGTACGACATGCGAAGAAACGTTTGAATTCATGAAATATACTGCGGAATGCAACCCCTTGCATCACTCATCGTAGTCAACAGACCTCATCCTGATGTCGAATGGATACTTTGACTGTGATCACAGCAATTGCACTGCTCTTAATTGCGATCGGCATTGGACACAAGCAGAACGGTTCTTGGGCAATCTTGGTTGGTTTTGCTTTGGCGGCGGGCACGGTGATTGTGAGACTCTGGTCAGGTGGAGGAATCCTTCAGGTTGCAATAGAACTATTTCGTGATACGGGGATCAGTTTGGTTCTGGCCGCGGCGTATATGGGGGTCAGAAAACTGGCCGAAAGCGCGCGCCCCTTCTTAATTTTAGGGATAGCGTCACTCGTTCTGTCTGGCGTACTCTTTGGTATCAGAGTCCTATGGCAGTCAATGTGGGATCGTGAATTGCAATCAATTCTGGTCGAATTAGGCCCAGATGATTCAATCGATGAGGTCGAGGGGACCTTGAATCGCTTTGCAGAGACATGGGAGCGGGCTTTTCCCACGGTTTCCCTCTCTGAAGATATCGATCTGGCCCAAGTGTATCTAGTCCAGGCGTCACCGCGCCACATAAATTCTTTGATGGATGCACTCTGGGCAGATTCTGAGAATGTTGACTACGTAGAGATCAATACGGATGTACACCTGTCACTACCTGTGCCAGGTCGTAAATCGATTCCATCGTCAAGAGATGTCATCGCGGACGATCCATATATAGATTTGCAGTGGGGATTGAGCGCGGTTCGAGCACATGAAGCCCATGCAGTATTGAAAAATGTCATTCCGGTGCGCAAAGCTCGGGTCGCCATCCTGGATACGGGGGTGGAATCCGTACATGATGATTTACAAGCCGTTTATACTGGAGGAGTGGATAACGATGCACATGGCCACGGGACACACTGCGCAGGGCTTGCGGGTGCGGTGACCAATAATGGTCTTGGGATTTCCTCCTTGAACTGGGAAGGGCAGTTCATAGAAATACTGGGATTCCGGGCACTCTCTGAAAGTGGCCAGGGTTCACTGGAGCAGATTGCTCAGTCAATCATTGATGCAACGAAAGCCCAAGCAGACATAATTTCAATGTCCTTGGGAAGTAAATCACAGGTGCAACCTAGAGTACTCGTCAATGCGGTGGAATATGCATTGAATCGCGGGGTGATTATTGCGGCCTCAGCGGGGAATTCCAGTGAAGATGCGATCGATCATTTTCCATCGAATATCGATGGTGTGATCGCAGTTGCTGCAGTAGATCAGGATCTTTCCCGGGCCGATTTTTCCAATATGGTCGGGAATCTTTCGCGTCCACTTGCTGCTCCCGGTGTAGATATCTATTCCTCATTTCTTGATGGGCAATATAAGTCCATGAGCGGGACCTCAATGGCAACTCCCATGGTTGCAGGATTGGTAGGCGTAATGCGGTCCATGGACCCAAAGCTTACATCAGAAGAAGCATTCACGATTCTGCATGAAACCGGTACAGAAATCCCAGATACCCCAGTGGTTGGTCGTCTCATCAATGCCGAAGCTGCTTTGAAACGCACGATGAGGATTAAGTCATAGAGGTATGTGGGAATTCATCCCGACTTCTACTCGTGCATGTCGTCCAATCTCGGAGCCAAATACCTCTACAAAAAGACATAAATATTTGATGAAAGGCGAAGACCCAATATTTGTTGATAATATACAGGGGGTAATCGGTGAAATCGGGAATTGTGCTCACCAGACATTTATAATCAGGGCGAATTGGTTCAGATTTTCGATCTTCTACTTTGGGAAGCTGGAAACTCATTTGCAACCTACTGCGTTGCCGCACAACTTTCTTCGAATGTAAAGGAGCATGAAATATACTCGGTCAGATAACCTCGGCAGGTTTTACCAGCCAGATGTGTATTCAGGTCAAGTTGCCACATCGTCGCAACATTTTTTGGAGTGTGGAGATAGCAATGATCTGAACATACAGTATTGCAGCAGAATCTAACCGAGTTCCCAGTTTGATATCATTTATTGAATCCCAGAGTCGTTTGGAATTCTCGTTGTTGTGTCGTAGGTTGTGTGTTTATCATTCAATTCAAACAAAAACAGTTCAAAATGAAATTCATGGCTAGTCTAGCATGCATGTGTATGTTTCTGTTTATTGGGGGTATTCTTTCAACTCAATCTCAAGAGGCGGGGGAAGTGAGAGGCCTATATTGCAACAATGGTGAGTGTGCAAACCACTGTTGTTAGCGATGGTGATACATGGAAGATGATAATTGATTGCGGAGACGCCGGATATCTTGAAAGTAGTGGTAGTGGATACTGGTCAGGCTCCTTGTGCGGTATGGAAATGCAATAATGTAAGTTGTTCATTCTGAGCAATATAGACATGTATCAATCGTGGATTGATTCTATTTCTAGTCTCTACAGATGGTCATTTGGTAGGGTTGGGGGGGGTCCTGTTTCTTTTATGCTTTCCTGCATGTCATAGCGAGGAAATATCGATTACTCGATTTGAGGATTCCCCTGCCATTGACCGCCTTCTGGCTGCTGCCCCACATTTTGTGGTCAATACAGACACTGAAGCGGAAACATGGGTTGCAACGACCAGATTAGGACTTCCGACTGATTCATTAATCCTTGGCAGACCTAGGCATATGATCGTGATCGGGGACAGTCTTTACATTTCGGAGAGATCTGGGAATATCTTTTCGGTAGGAACGGATGGACACCTCAGTCGAAAAATTGGTCGCCTAGGAAAAGGCCCCGGAGAGTTTGATTTTTTAACAGGGTTACAATACAATGGCTCGTATATATTTGTCTCTGAACTGGAACGAATACAAGTATTCACGGACAAATTTGAATATGTTCATTCGTTCTTCCTTCCGGGTATGACGACACATCGAAGATTTTCAGTCTCCCCTGATTATGTATTTCTACAATGCCCTAGAGAAGACTGGTTAGTTTGTGCTCGCAGTACATCCCCACCTTATGACTGGATTCCGTCCATCGGATTGCTGCCTGTTTTGGATCTTCCCGATCGGTCAGGTGAAAATGCCAACTCGATGACGGTTTCTCCCGAGGGAAATCGAATTGCCATGGCATATAGCGGGTTCCCGTATATCTTTGTTTATGATGATCAGTTCAGACATTTGCAGACGATCCGGTTCGAGGGAGCTGATGTTCGTAACTTCACGCCTGTTGGGCTTCCTGACGGAGTTTCTAAAGAAGTGATGGAGCCAGGATCATTCACCTTTATTGGGACAATCAAATTCATTGATTCTCGCTATTTGATTGCAAGAGGGCACAGGACTGAAAATTATATTTTCGATTTGTCTGAGAATAGCTATAAGCTTATAAGAAAAGTGATCTTCCGCCCCATCAATGACACGGAAGAAAGAAAGGATGTTCCTCCTTTGGACTTTCTCCTGCATCAAGATTATTTGTATGTGTCCTCCCCCTGGGAAGAATACATCTACGGCTACGAATTTGATCTTGGAGTAGGAGTAAAGGTGTCGGAAGGAAAATCATCAGAAGCGTTCTAAGAGCCTTACTTTCGGCCATTTGTCAATGATTGTTGCTGCACTACATCTATAATCCTATGGAATAGTCTCTATCGGGGTTTCCTAGGCTTATTTTGGGAATTCGTTGGATCAACGAGGTTGTATTTTCTTCCTGGCTTGATCGTTGGCGTTAATGTTTTGTCTTCTCTTGTTTTTGGGGTTGTCCTTTTTTAGATGCTATAGCAGGATGGTTTTGGTTGGTTTGCGCGACCTCAATGGCAACTCCCATGGTTGCAGGATTGGTAGGCGTAATGCGGTCCATGGACCCAAAGTTTACATCAGAAGAAGCATTCACGATTCTGCATGAAACCGGTACAGAAATCCCAGATACCCCAGTAGTTGGTCGTCTCATCAATGCCGGAGCTGATTTGAAACGCACGATGAGGATTAAGTCATAGAGGTATGTGGGAATTCATATCGTCCGCTCTCGGAGCCAAATATCTCCACCAAGAAGTCGGAACATCTGTTAATGACATTGGAGATCTTCTCTCCCAGATCCGAGAATTTGCTATAGGAATGGATATTTTGCCATGTCGAGGCGAGCCCTAGACCTGAATTCCCATCTACACGTTCGCCTCGCTGCTTTTTGGAACCCTGGAATCCTAAAGTGCGTCAAACAACCTTTACATGGTAGCTCCTTGTAATGGCTGATTCGATACCCATACCTGACATTGTATCCGATCGTGGCCCCGCGGAATATTTTCATGGGCGGGATCGAATCCTGAGCAATTTTGAAGACCTTTTAGGTGATGCCAAGAAGGGAGATAATGGAACCATTTTCCTGATTCAGGGCGCGCCTGGCGTAGGAAAAACCGCCTTGCTTGATCAATGTGGAAAGCGAGCTAGTACCCAAGACTGGAAGGTTGTGAATATAGGAGTGGGTGCGCTTTGGGATCCGAATAATCTACTCGCTTCTCTCGGTCTTGGGGAGAAATACAAAGGGACGGAAAGGTCTACACAGATAGGATTTGAAAACTTTCTTGGGTGGGTATGGAAAAGTGCTCGACCTCAACCCACGGTGAAGGATATCATCAAGAGTGGCAAGACGCCGTTAATATTAATTCTGGACGAAGCGCATGCACTGGGGCACGATAAGGTGCCGCCAGATGATCATAGATTTGCTGCAGTTAAAGTGCTTGAAGCGATCCATAACGGCATGCTAGAAAGACCTGTTGTCTTGCTGGCGGCTGGGTTGGGGACGACGAAGGCCTCTTTTGAGACATTAGAAATATCGAGATACAAAGGAGGGTGTTTTGTGGAGTTGGGAGCGTTGAGCAAGGAATCCGAGTATGCTGTCATTCGTGATTTTCTCGTTAAAGATGGAGGAGCGAAGGGCGATACCTCTGCGTGGATTGAATCCATTGCTAAGCAAACGCATGGCTGGCCTCAGCATGTTATTGCTTATGCAGATGCTGCTGTAAAGCAGATCAAAAGAGATCTTGGAATCATGACCTCCGAGGGATTGGAGGTTGTCTATAGAGTAGGTATGGAGAGGCGTAAGGCATATTATAGGCAACGGGTAGACGATTTTAGTGGAGACGAGATCATCAAACTGGCTGAGTTGATTGCGAATGTCGGTTCAGGGAAGCCGTTCAACAAAGAACTGGTGATGGCACCTCTATCCGAGAAGTACGGCCCTGAGGAAGCAAAAATATTATTCCACAAATTCTTGAAAAAGGGAGTGATCGTGTCCGATGGATTTCTGTATTTCGTCCCAATTCCATCGATGCATGATTGGATGAGGTCAGAGCTTAAGCGGACACAGGAAAAACTTCAAGCAATCAAATGAACGTAGTACAGAATCCCGGATGAAAAAACATTGTCGCCCCTGCGTCCGTGTATGCCATATTCCCACATGATTCGTAGGGAAACTCCATCTAGTCCATGGGAAAGAGTGCCGGATGTCAAGGGCGAGGTTTAGAAGTAGGCATGAAACGATAGCCAACAAAATACCACGAAGTTTCATGCGTCACGATTGAGCGGTACACGAACAGAATGGAGCAAGCCAGAATCTTGGGTATATAGAGCTTAAAATGCACTCGGCTAAGTTTATTTTTGAGTCATATATTACAATTATTTGGAGCTTCTTTTACGAAAAATCATGTAAGAATCTATGGGTTCTGGGAGAGTAATGTATCAAACTGTTCATCAGATATATTCCCACCACAGATCACCAAAGCCACGCGCTTTCTAGTGAGGTATCTTCTGTATTTCAGAAAACAGGCGATGGTGACTCCTGCAGCTCCCTCAATTTTAATGCCTTGTTCTCGGTAGATGAATCTCATGGCACTGGCGATTTCCTCTTCGGTAGCATGAACCCAGTCGTCGACGAATTCCATACATAGCGGCAGGGTGATGGAATTGATCTCAATGCCACCGGCCGTACCATCGGAAAGTGTTGACTGAAGAGGCTGTTCAACGATGCACCCAGCATCTACGGATTTCTGCATGACATTGCATCTTTCTGGAGAACAGCCTACAATCGTAACGGATGGGAGATGGAATTTTAGAGCAAGTGCAATGCCGCTGATTAGTCCACCCCCACCGACGGAAGCAAAGACATAGTCAAGTGATCCAATCTGTTCCAGAAGTTCTAGTCCAACCGTCCCTTGACCTGCAATGATGTGTACATCATTGTAAGGAGAAACGAAAACCCCTCCTTCACGCTCTGCGATCTGGCGTGCTTTTTGTTCGGTCTCAAGCCCATCCTTCCCATAAAACGCCAGCTTAATGTCATAATTACGGAGCGAGTTTACCTTGTGTTGGGCAGTCGTAGAGGGTACATAAATGGTTCCATCTAACTCAAGTTCATGCAAAACCTTTGACATGGCAAGGCCGTGATTGCCCGTTGATGCTCCGGTGACAGGAGGAGGAGATTCTCCGAGAGATAAGAGTTTATTCAGAGCCCCTCGATACTTAAATGATCCGGTATGTTGTTGATTCTCAAGCTTCAGAAAAACATCTGCTCCACTGTTTTCGGACAGCGTATTTGAATGGGAGGAGGGAGTCTGGATCACGCTTTCCTTTAGCGCAATGGCGGCATCTATTACATATCTGTAAGCTCGCCAATGGGGTATTTTTTGAGTTGATGAGTGGGGAATGGATGCTGGATAATTTTGAAGATATTCTTTTCTGACAGATGCAGGAAAACGCTCAATGGCATATCTTAGGGCGGTTCTTGACAGATGGATAATAGGATCATTCAAAAATTTGACAAGAACAGATTCCTCGCGTTTTCCTACCTCGCGGAGCATCCATCCACTGGCTTTATGGATCAGGTCCTCTGGATCATCGGAAAGCAACTCAGCAAGTGCCAGAGTGTCGTTGAGTTGATCGCGCTTGATGAAATAGTATGTGGACACCATTGCAATACGGCGCTCCCACAGATTTTTGCTGCGGGCAAGCAAATATAATGGAGTTCGTGGACGCTTGAACAGGTATGATCCCACAATCTTATGACAGCTGGTATCCACTAAGTCCCAGTTGTTAATGAAGGGGATATGCTCCAGATACGTATGATATACGGCATCCTCATTGCCATTTTGGAAGGAATGGACGAGAAGACATAGAGCTACAAATCGGTCCTCATGGTAAGGGGATTGTAGCAGCAGAGTCATCTCCTCAAGTGAGACCTTTTTCCAGCATCGAGCAATTTTTCGAAGTTCAGGGACAGCAATGCCACGAAAAATATCTCCTTCACCATATTCTCCTGGACCTGTCTTGAAAAATCCTTGGCTATGGGTTGCCCGAGCCGGATTTCCCTTGCGATGTAGCAGATCTTGAAGATCTCTGGCAGTCATCTGATGGGAACACCTTGCCCATGAACGCGTGTTCCTGTGTTGCTCAATAATAATTTACATCTACGCATGGCTGAAGAGCTCTTAGAGCGCGCTGAAACTCATATCCCGGAAGGATACGACCCGACTTTGTACAAAATACGCCATTCGGCGGCACACATTATGGCGCAGGCCGTTTTGGAGCGTTTTCCTGATGCAAAGCCGACGATTGGGCCACCAATCGAAGATCGTTTCTATTACGACTTCGAAATGGAGCATCCACCACATGAGGAGGATCTAGCCTGGATTGAAGAGAGGATGCGCGCCATTATTAAAGGACGTTATCGTTTTGAGATCCGCGAAGTAACGCTGGAGGAAGCATATAAACTTTTTGAGGATAATCCCTACAAAGTTGAGTTGATTGAGGAACTGGCAAAAGAGAATGGATACACTCGGCTTACCGTCTACCAGCAGGACTCTTTTGTTGATCTTTGTCGGGGTCCCCATATCCCGCATACAGGATATCTCAAGCCCAATGGCATTAAGCTTTTATCCGTTGCAGGAGCTTATTGGCGTGGAGATGCCAAGCGTACACAACTCACACGGATTTACGGAACCGCGTGGAAAAACCGGACGCAACTGGATGCATATCTTGAGCGTCTGGCGCAGGCCCGTGCTCGGGACCACCGGGTATTGGGAAAAAAGCTGGAGTTGTTTATGTTCAGCGAGAAGGTTGGGCCAGGACTTCCACTCTGGCTTCCGGCAGGGACTACTCTTCGTGAAACGTTGGTGAATTTCCTACGTGAAGAGCAGCTTCGCCGTGGTTATGAGTTGATCAGCACTCCGCATATCGGTCACCTCGATCTTTACCGGACCAGTGGACACTACCCCTATTACAGCGAAAGTCAATTTCCACCTATGAGCTCACATGGGATAGAGGGCTATTTGCTTAAACCCATGAACTGCCCCCACCATATTGAGATCTATGCATACAAGCGACGCAGTTATCGGGAGTTACCGGTGCGACTGGCAGAATTTGGACAGGTATACCGGTATGAGCAGACAGGGGAGCTTGGTGGTTTGACACGCGTCCGCGGGTTTACGGTGGATGACGGGCATATTTTTTGTCGGCATGATCAAGTGGAAGAGGAGATTCGGGATTCCATAGATCTTGCCCTTCAGGTTCTACGCGCATTGGATTTTAAAGATTTCAGTGTGCAGCTATCGCTGCGTGATCCTGAGAACCATGAGAAGTACACCGGCTCGAAAGAGAACTGGGATGAAGCCGAGGATTCCATGCGCAAAGTTGTGCATGAGATGGGGCTTGATGTAGGGGAGGAGTTAGGGGAGGCGGCATTTTATGGACCGAAGGTTGACTTTAAGGTTCGTGATGCACTCGGTCGACAGTGGCAATTAGGGACAGTCCAGCTTGATTACAATCTTCCGGAACGGTTTGATCTTTGGTATACGGGAGCAGATGATGAGCGCCACCGACCCGCGATGATCCACCGCGCTCCGTTTGGTTCACTGGAGCGATTTATAGGAGTTTTAATTGAACATTGTGCGGGTGTATTTCCATTATGGTTGGCACCAGAACAAGTTCGTGTTTTATCTATTTCTGATCGCGTAGCGGACTATGCCAAAGGGGTACATTCCAAGCTTAGGTCCGAGGGGCTAAGAACCACGTTGGATACCCGAAGTGAAAAGATCGGGTACAAGATTCGAGAGGCGGAACTATTCAAAATTCCTTACATGGTCATACTTGGTGCTCGTGAGGCAGAAGAGAACAGGATTTCGGTGCGCGCCCGTTCCGGTGAGGATCTAGGTGGAATGACGCTAGATGCGTTCCTTGAGCTCATTCACAAAGAGCGCCACCCTGAGATGAGCAGTGACCTCGTTTGAGTGTTAGAGAAAAGATGTTTTTGCCCTAGACCCTGACTTTTACACTCAGATAATTCTATTGATATATATCTATGGAGCGAATCCTATCATGGTCGTGGAGGACATGAACTCTTCATTGTCGATAACAGTGTAGAGGGTTGGGCTGGACTTCGTTATCTCTCGGAGTGGACCAAGCTCGCTAAATCTTTCGACATTGCGACAGGTTATTTTGAACTTGGAACCCTTCTCGCTTTGGATGGGAAGTGGCAGAAGCTTGATAGAATTCGAATACTCATGGGGTCCGAAACCGCCCATCGTACCCGCAGAGCAATTCTTGAGGCTTTACGTGAACGAGCACTTGATGAGTTAGAGGATGGAATTGAAGCAGAGAAGAGTGATAACCCTTTTCTAAGAGGAGTACCTGGAATCCTAGAAGCGTTGCGGGCGGGCAGGATTCAATGCAAGGTATATAACAGAGGAAAATTTCACGCAAAAGCCTATATCACACATGCAAGAATGGAGGTGGTTGGTGCTCAGGCACTTGTGGGTTCCAGTAATTTCACACGCCCAGGGCTAACACAGAATATTGAATTGAACGTTCAGATTCAGAGTGCTCGAGAGGTTGCACAACTTCAGGAATGGTTTGATTCATATTGGGAGGAAGCAGAAGATGTTACGGAGTCAGTAGTTCAGACTATTAGGAGGCACACCCGTGAATACTCGCCCTTTGATGTCTATACGAAAGCATTGCAGGAATTTTTTCGTGGACATGAATTGACGGCAACCGAGTGGGATGAGACGAAATCTGTGATATTCAAGATTCTGGATCGTTATCAGAGGGAAGCATATTGGACACTCATGAAGATTGCCCGGCAGCATGGCGGTGCCTTTCTCTGTGATGGGGTTGGACTGGGTAAGACCTTTGTAGGTCTCATGCTGATTGAGCGATTAGTCTTGCATGATGGCAAACGTGTTGTTTTATTTGCTCCTAAGGCGGTGAAGGAAGGGGTATGGGAACCAAGCTTAAGGAAGTATCTTAATCATATAGGCGGAGTTGGAGGCAATTCAGATTTTAGCAATCTCGCAGTCTTCAGTCATACAGACTTAGGACGGACGGGAGGTTTTCCTGAACGATTTAAGCGGATCGCTGAGCTTGCTGCCGTGGTGATTATTGATGAGGCGCACTACTTTCGCAATCCCGGCAGGCGTGGTGATGATGCTGGACGAAATCCATCTAGATACTACCAGTTGTATGACCTTCTTGACCAAAACATTCGCCCCAAAACGGTTTTTCTACTAACTGCAACCCCAATCAACAACAGGCTTAACGATTTTCTTCATATGATGGAATTGTTTACCAGACGGGATAAGGGTTATTTTTCCCAAACTGTGGGAGTGAGCAATCTGCGATCTCATTTCAGCAAAATGGAAAAGGAACTCCGTGATCGAGTTGGACAGGAAACAGTTGATGCCACCGAACATTTGACAGAAGCACAGGAAGTCCTTTCCAGTCAGGAGATTTTCCGTCAACTTGTGGTTCAACGTAGTCGAGCATACGCCCGTGAGAGTCAGAAGCGTGAACATGGTGAGTCCGCATTATTTCCAAAAAGGCAAGTTCCACGCATTGCGAAATATTCCATCCGTAAGACATATGGTGAAATTCTTGAAACGGCTTTTGCAAGGAAGAATCCACTCTTCACGCTTGCAATGTATTATCCACTCCATTGTTACATTGGACCTGACGAAGAGATTAACCCTTTTGAGGAGAATCGTCAAAGGCAGGTTGTTGGCCTGATTCGGACGAACTTTCTGAAAAGATTTGAGAGTTCTGTGGTGGCATTTGAGCTTTCATGTAATCGGCTACTTCAGAAGCTTTTGGCATTTATGAAGATACACTGTGAAACCAATCAAGAAAAGCTGTTGCTGAAGAACTGGATGGCTGAAAATGCTGAAGTTCTGGGATACGGTGCTGGTCGGCAATTGGAAATCTGGGAAGAATCTGAGAAGGATATTGAAGACGAGGACATTATTCCTCCCGAGTTACTTAATAAAGTTGAGCGACTTGACCGATCACAGTATAATGTTGAGGGAATGATTTCTGAAACTATTGAGGATCTTCGTCAGATCGTACGATTTCTTGAAGAGGCACGAAAGTTTCAGCCAAAGCATGATGATAAGCTTCAGAAATTGATTCGCTTACTCAAGTCAAAAGAATTGGTTGAACAAAAGGTACTTATTTTCACGGAGTTCGCTGATACTGCACGCTACTTGAAAGCTCGCCTCTCTGAGGCAGGCATCGAGCGTGTTGAACAAGTAGACAGTGCTACTAAGCGGAATCGGGCAGATGTGATCAAGCGATTCTCACCTTACTACAATGGATTTTCAATTTCAGAATTAGAGAAACGGAAATTGGATAAGATTCGTATCTTAATCTCAACAGATGTTCTATCCGAAGGACTAAACCTTCAGGATGCATCTCGACTGATAAATTATGATATCCACTGGAATCCGGTTCGCTTGATGCAGCGTATTGGTCGCGTAGATCGGCGTATGGATCCAGAAACTGAAAAAAAACTTACTAATGATCTCCCTGAGTTAGCTACTTCTCGTGGCAAGGTCATATTCTGGAATTTTCTGCCTCCAGATGAGCTTAATCAAATCCTTTCGCTCTACAGAAAGGTGACGCAGAAGACTTTGCTTATTTCAGAGATATTGGGAATAGAAGGAGGGAAGTTACTCCGTCCAGATGACGAGTATGCTGATCTGAAAATTTGGAATGGGTTCAATTCGGAGTACAAAGGTACGCAGACCTCGATAGAGAAAATTCATCTGGAATATCAGAAGTTACTTCAATCAGATCCAGATCTCGAGGAGAGACTGAATAAATTTCGTATCCATACGAAAATCCCATATCCTCAGCGCATAAACTATAGCCCAGCTCATTGTCTGGTGCAGTAGGATGGACGGTGAATGTATCTCTGCCGTGAGATCTATGCAGCTTGGGGAAGTGCTGTATCCTGTGCTGCTTTCCAGTGTTGAGGCAGTAGTGTGTACATCTCTTCTTCGGCCATCGTGTCAATGCGCTTGAGTACATCCACTACCCACTCCTGTGGATTCACCTCATGCAAGGTGCAGGTATTGAGCAGTGAATAGAGAATCGCAGCCCGCTGCGCTGCCTCATGGGAGCCAGCAAACAAGTAGTTTTTACGTCCTATGGCAATGGGTCGCACGCGGTTTTCTACAAGATTGGTATCCATCTCGACCTCTCCGTGATCCAAAAAGCGCGTGAGCTTCTCCCAACGAACCAGTGTATAGTACGCGGCCTTCTTCCATGACTCAGGGCCGATCGTTGCCGTTGACACCAGAATCTCCTTGAGCGTATCAAACAGGGGTGCAGATTGATTCTGACGCTCCACCCGACGCTCCTCAAACGAAGCCCCACGCTCGCGTAACGTTTGCTCAATCGCATAGATCTTCCTGAACCGCGTGAGAACACGCTTGACGTTCGTTTGAACAAACTCGTACTGCGAGGCCTTTACATTCTCAAACGTGCGCCGACAATGGGTCACACAATTGAAGTGCTCCATTCCATCCAAGGTGTCAAATACGTCATACACATGATAAGCATCCGTCTGCAAATTCCCCTGAAATCCATCCAAAATCTTGAGCGGACCGTCTCTGGATCGCCCCGGCTGATAATCCACAAACACCAACTTGGGCGTTGGCGCAGAGTACAGCCAGAAATAGCCAAGATGATTCTTGCCCGATGCTTTACTTTTGACCGAATCCCGCACTGGAATTCGCGTCTCATCCGCCTGAATGTATCCGCTATTACGCACTTCTTGCAGATGAAGATCGTAGAGCGGCTTCAGATCGTTGGCCACATGTGCACAAAAATCGTTGAGTGTGGAGGTGGCTATATCCGCCCCTAATCTTGAAAACTGCTTCCGCGTCCGATCCACGGGAAGATGATCCACATATTTATTGATCACTACTTGCGATAAGGTCTCCACCGTGGCGGTGCGCTTGCCTTTCACATTATCGGGTAACTCACCCATCAATACCCCTGCCTCTTTATGGGTTGGATCTACATACTTATTACGCACAAATTCGTAGACTACAATACGCGCAGGTTGGTAATGGAACACCCGATGAACTTCACATCCAATCTTCTGGAGATCAGATAAATCACCCTCAGGATTGATCTCAATGACCACGGTCGGTAGATCTCTGTTACGACCTGAACGAAGACTTCTTGGCTTCTTTCGTGACTTCGTTTCCTCTTCCTCCTCATCTTCCTGAAACTCTTCTACCACGGGGGGCTGATCGCCAAAGAGCTCCATTTGATTTGGATCTATAAACCGCTCCCGATTCTGCCCATACAATCTGCGTAGAAGATCGTCAATCTTCTCTTGGGCATCCATGATCTCTTCCTTTGCGTTAACCAGCTCCTCTATCACTAGCATCACCAACTCCTTGCCCCAATTCATACACTAGTTCCAGCACGCGCCGAGCATTCTCCTCCCCTAGAACATCGACCAAAATGAGCCGCAATGACTCGTCAAAAACAGGCGTGCTATCCGCGTTGATCATGATCCTACAAATAGAGTGATTATTTTAGAATTAAACAAATCCTGATGCCTTTTTAGCAAAGAAATTTATGGACCTGACGATCACCATGACTACCTCAAAATACAGGCCAAAAAATTATTCAGATTTGATGCGTACCCCCCTCATTTATCTCCGCGATCACACTGAAAAGAACCTGCCTCAAATTATCCAATCCAATGGATCATGTCATATGGGATTTTCGTATAGATACTAAATTTCTAGGTGCAATCTTCGGTGGGATTATGGAGATCTACTGAACTTGAGTACCATAGAGTTGAGAAATATTTCCTAGGACACCATCTATCGTATGACTTCAAATTCCGCCCTGCTTGATGACATTCTTAGTCTCCCTTATGGGGCGAAGTTCTACAAGTGTGCACTTCAGGTAAACCCACATCATTATGGTGAAACGTTTCGCGGTACGTCTAATGAAGGAGATGCCACCGGTCATGCCCAAGCGATCGTAGAAAGAGCAGTAGAACTAGGCATCAAGATATTGGCTATTACAGATCACAATAGTATTAGCGATGTAGCTACTTTCAGAGATGCAGCTCAGAAGTACGGGCTCCACATTTTCCCAGGCTTTGAATTATCATCAAGCGAGGGCATTCATGTTTTGTGTTTATATCCACCAGATGTGAGTGATGATCAACTTAGCCGATATTTGGGAGAATTCGGGATCCGGGGTACAAATCCATCCCCCGACCTTTCCGATAAAACTCTTGCGAAAATTTTAGAGACGGTTCAAAGTCAAGGCGGGGTTTCCATTGCAGCACATGTCACGAACAATCGGGGATTGCTCAAAGAACTGGATGGCCAAGCGAGAATCCATGCGTGGCAAAACAGTAATCTCCTTGCTATTCAGATTCCAGGAGAGGTTGATGAACTAGATCATGGAATTCGTGAGATAGTTGAGAACAAAAATCCTGATTATCATCGCTCTGGCACACTGGGGGGAACGCCTGCCATCGCTGTAGTTAATGCAAAGGACATAACAAGCCCAGACGATTTAGAGGATCACTCTGCTACATGTTGGATTAAGATGTCTGAAGTTAGTATAGATGGATTGCGACAGGCTTTTCTAGATCCGGAATCCCGAATCCGGTTAAATCCAAGAGAAGGCAATTTAGACCATGAGGCACATGCACAGATTGTTTCATTGGCATGGCAAGGTGGATTTTTAGACGGTGTGAAGGTGCGGCTAAATTCCAATCTAAATGTACTTATTGGAGGAAGAGGAGCAGGAAAATCTACCGTTATTGAAAGTATTCGTGCAGTGTTGCAACTCGAACCCTTGGGAGAAGATGCACATAGGGCACATAACGGTATTGTTCGGCAAGTACTACGGAATGGCACTAAAATAACGATGTTGCTTCGTATACATCGGCCCGACGAGCGATATTTTCAAATTGAACGCACTATCCCAAATCCGCCAATAGTGAGAGAACAAAATGGAAAGATTACAAACCTCAATCCTTCAGATATCCTTCCAAAGGTTGAAGTATATGGTCAGCATGAGATATCGGAACTGACTAAGAGTCGCCAAAAACTCACAGGACTACTTAGCCGCTTTATTGAATATGATGAGTCACTCATTACTCGAAAAACTTCGCTTGAACAAAAGCTTCGTAAAAATCGACGTGTGCTGTGTGAGAAGAATGAAGAGATTCAAAGGATTGGAGAACGTCTTACAACTCTTCCCGCTTTGGAGGAAAAACTAAAGCGTTACCAAGAAGCCGGTCTTGAAGAAAAATTACGGGAACAAAGTTTGTTGGTGAGAGAAGAGCAGATTCTCGAAAAGACAATTCCCGAATATCTCCAACCCTTTCGGGAAACAATGGAAAGCCTCCAGCATGAGTTACCCATTAGTCGCACCTTCTTGTCGGATGAAGCCCTCGGAAACTTACCTAATAAGGAACTCTTTGCATCTGCAAACCAAATTTTTACCGATTTTGAAGCGAACATAAGAAAAATTACTGACGATCTAAAACAAGCAATACAGCTTACTGATCAAGGTGTTGAACAAATACGTTCAAAATGGGAGTCACGCAAGCAAAAAGTATATTCCTATTATGAAGAAATCCTCCGCAATCTTCAAAAATCGCGTGTGGACGGAGAAGAATTTATTCGACTGCGCAGAAAAATAGAACAGTTGCATCCGCTTCGGGAAAGACGAAAATCTTTGGAATCAATAGTAGAAGAAGCCATTGATTTACGAAGAGAATTAGTAGCTGAGTGGGAAGATGTCAAGGCCGAAGAGTTTCGTCTTTTTGACCAAGCGGCAAAGGAGATTAACAGGAAACTCCATGACCGCGTTAAGGTGCAGGTAACCGCGGCAGACAATCGTGATCCTCTTTTTGATATACTTCGCGATGAAATCGGTGGTCGCCTGTCGGAAGCAATAGAAGTTCTGCGTACAATCCCTGATTTATCTCTGACTGAGTTCGTCAAAGCTTGCCGGTCTGGGGTCAGCGAGCTACAAGAAATTTATGGTTTTTCTCTTGGACAGGCCGAGCGTATTTCTGGGGCTTCCTCGGAAGTTTACATGAAAATTGAGGAACTTGAACTTTCGCCGACTACGACGATTAGCCTTAATACAATGCCAAAGGGGGGGGGGATCCTATGTGGCAAAAACTTAACGAACTTTCAACTGGACAAAAAGCAACGGCCGTATTGTTATTGTTACTCCTTGATTCAGATACACCGTTAATAGTGGATCAGCCTGAGGATGATCTGGATAATCGTTTCATTACTGAGGGAATTGTGCCTAGGATGCGTGAAGTTAAGCAGCGAAGGCAGTTTATATTCTCTACACATAATGCGAATATTCCCGTACTGGGAGATGCTGAGATGATTCTTGGACTGTCAACCCACAACGAGGATGATATGGGATATGGGATCATATCAGTTGAGCACATGGGGGCAATTGATTCTCAGCCAGTTCGTGAACTCGTAGAAGAAATTCTTGAAGGTGGCCGTGAGGCATTTGAAATTCGCCGTCGAAAATATGGTTTTTGATTGATGACGAAGGTAGAATTACGCGAACTAACCATCAACGGCGAGAATTCGTATGTCGAATTTAAGCGAGATGATGTGCATTCGATGTCTTTAGCCAAGGAAATGTCAGCATTACTCAACCGGGAGGGGGGAGTTATCCTGTTGGGTGTGGAAGATGATGGCGAGATTTCGGGGATATTAAAGAACCATAGAGATACTGAGGAGTGGGTTATGAATATTGCACGAAATAATATTCAGCCATCAGTCGAACCTGTATTTCTCTCTATCAAAATGGATGAAAACAACTCAGTCGGGATCATAAAACTCTCGCCAGATATTTCATCTAAACCATACAGAGCTCGCAAAAATAACGCATGGGTGACATATCTTCGGGTTGGTAGCACTTCGCGAGAGGCAACACGTAAAGAAGAGGCGAGGCTTTATCAGTCTGCAGGGTTGATCAATTACGAGACTAGGCCGGTACTGAATACTGGATTGGAAAGCTTAGATTTGCAGCGCATTGTCAACTATTTTCAGTTCATTCTTGAAATACCAATTCCCCCATATGACGAAACTCATGAATGGGAGCAAGTCTTACTTAATTCTGACTTGCTAATTGAAACGGATGATGGAATCTGTGCATCTGTCGCAGCATTATTGCTCTTCGGTAAAAATCCAAATCGCCGGTTATCACAGGCAGGTGTAACAGCAGTAGTATTCCCTGGCACAGAGAAAGACTACAATACGATTGACGAAGAAATTATTAGGGGACCGGTAGTGCCACTCTTCGCAGAAAATCGTTCCATAATTGGTAGTGGCGTGATTGACCGAGCGACAGAATTTGTACAAAGAAACATGGATAGTATTGCGTGGCTTGAGGGTGCACGACGACAACTGAAAAAAGCATTCCCGATTGATGCGGTAAGAGAAGCCATTGTTAACGCCGTAACTCATCGTGATTATATGCAGAAGGTACTGATATCGAAATATCCATGTATTCAGATCGATTGGAAATTATTTCTCCTGGTGATCTTCCTAATGGGGTAACTGTCGAAAAAATGAAACGAGGGATTATTAGGGTGACTCGTAATGAACTTCTAAAGCAAATTCTCCGAGATTGCCGTTACATAGAGCATTTCGGGTTGGGGGTCCGAAAACGAATCATTCAATCAATGCATGATCACAATGGAACTGAGCCAGGCTTAATTGAGGAAGAAGATCGTTTTAAGGTCGTTCTCTGGAAGTTGCCTCAAAAATAAGTTTTTAGGTATCAGTGAATTTTAAGATATAACTCCATATGCTGATGAGAGGATAACCTGACGTCGCAGCTTTTGTCTCAATTTGCTAGGTCAAAAGTCGAAGAGTTTTGCTTTGCGACTCTAGGCTGACAAAATCAAACCGGCAGTCAAGCTACGGATTGGGATGCCCAAGTTGGAAGATCTTCTAGTCGTTGGTTGAGCACATTGAAGCATTCCGCGATGCTTGCCTGAATCTGTTCGATCGCATGGTCAAGGGGCAGGATGACGAGATCTTTACTTCGTCTGCGACCAAACTCTGCTCCTCCTCGCTTGAGCGAGCGAGAACTGACCGTGCATCGTAGAGGGATACCGCGAAGATCCGCGTCGGCAAATTTGACACCAGGACTCACGGCACGGTCATCATAGAGTACTTCAATTCCGGCTGCAAGTAGTTGATGGTAGAGGGTTTCGGCCGCTTCATGGACGTCTCCTGAGCGTCCCAATGAGATCAAAATTACCTGGTACGGAGCTACCGAAATGGGTAGATCCATCCCGTAGTCATCACTGTATTCTTCTGCAATGCAGGCCAGCGCACGCCCCACTCCGATTCCATAGGACCCCATTACGATCGGGAATCCTTCTCCGGCTTCATCGGTGTAGATTGCTCCCATACTGGAGCTGTAGCGGGTTCCCAACTGGAAGATATTCCCAACTTCAATGCCGCGAACGATTCGCAAGGGTTTTCCGCCAATTGGGTCGGGAGCTCCGTCATAGGCCAGCGCAATGGGAGCGATCACATCTGCGGTAAAATCCCGCCCATAATTGGCACCAGTGTAATGCCAGTCGCGTTCATTTGCCCCGACAATCAGATTGGTTGATTTGGGAATCAAGTCATCGACCACTAGGATGGCTTTGGTACGGTCAATATTGCACATAGAGGCGTAGCCTGGCACACCCCCCACCGCGATGATTTCTTCGGCTTCTGCAGGTCGGAGTGCCTGTGCCTTCACCGCATAGCGGAGTTGGAGTTCATTGATCTCCATGTCACCTCGAACACAAGCGGCGATAAGGCGGGGAGGTTCATCCTCTCCAAAATTCCCCATATAGAAGACCATCTTGCCCGTCTGGTGTGTGGTGACCCCGCAGAAATTGGCTACTTTGGCAATGGTAGATTGCCCGGGTGTATGCACACGGGTTAGAGGCTCCGGCGTGCCGGAAGGCTCTGGAATCTTTTGAAAATTTGCGACATCCAAGTTGGAGGCATAGCCGGTTTCCTTACAAATTGCCAGGGAATCTTCACCAACAGGAGTGATATACATGAATTCATGTGCGACCTTGCCTCCCATCATTCCAGGATCACTTTGCACAGCAATCAAGTTCAGTCCCAGTCTTGCTCCAATCCGATGATAGGCATCGTAGTGTGCTTCGTATTGAGCCTGAAGACCCTCAAAATCTTTGTCCAATGTGTAAGAGTCCTTCATGACAAATTCACGTACGCGGATAAGCCCTCCTCTTGCACGCGGCTCATCCCGGAATTTTGTCTGCATATGGTAAATCATCTGTGGTAACTGCCGGTAAGATCGAATCTCTGATTTACAAAGATTGGTTACAACTTCTTCATGAGTCATGGCCAAGACCAATTCTCGACCTTTACGATCTTGGAATCTCCCCATCTCATCTCCGATCTCAAACCAGCGCCCAGACTCCTGCCAAATTTCTGCCGGATGCACCACCGGCATACACATCTCCTGTCCGCCGATTGCATCCATCTCTTCGCGAAGAATTTGTTCAATCTTGCGTAAGGCTCGGTGGGCTAAGGGGAGGTAGGAATACAGACCAGCAGCCAGTTGACGTACATATCCAGCCCGTACAAGCATCTGACTGGAAACCGAATCTGATTCAGAAGGAGCCTCTCGCAAGGTTTGACCAAAAAACTTCGATAGACGCATGATGAGGTTAGGATAGTTTGTTACAAAATTACGGTGCAGAGTGTCGATGGCTTCTACTTATACTCCTTGATGCAAATAATTCAAAAAATCGGAGAATCACCAATTATTGAAGGGTTCACGGAACCAATTCGAGAATACTTATTTATATTTAGTCCAAGTAATATGTCCCTAGATTTGAGCTAAGCCTTTCATTCCAGTGATGATCCCTTCCCCTTTGACATCTTTTTGCGACGGATGCATGGTCAAGATCTGTTCGGTATATGGATGTGCACAGGACAGGTTGCGTGATATTGGCATACGGGAGGGAGCTCATGTGGAGATGCTCAAAAACTCCCGTGAACTCATCCTGCGTATTGAAAGTTGCCGAATTGGGCTTCGTCGTGACATGGCTGCAGATATTTTCGCAATTCCCTTAAACCCATGACACTTCAGGATTTGCTCCCTGGAGAATCGGGCAGGATTCTGGGATTTGAGCCCAATGCAGTCGTGGACCGTTTGATGGAGATGGGGATGCTCCCCGGTTCGGAAGTTCAGGTTGTGCGCTTGGCACCGTTTGGAGATCCAATGGATCTAAAAGTTCGCGGGTATCATCTTTCCATCCGAAAGGCAGAGGCAGCTCAGATACTTATTTCCAAATGCGAAGCTTAAGCTATTGGGGGTAACGTGTTTTCTTCAACTTCCATCCGTGTTGCCTTGGTGGGGAATCCCAACGTAGGCAAAACGACTCTCTTTAATCGACTCACCGGCCTGAACCAGAGGATCGCCAATTTTCCTGGAGTTACGGTTGAGCGGAAGTCAGGAACCCTAACGGGAACACCACATGTTGAGATAATTGATCTTCCTGGCACCTACAGTCTTACTCCGAGATCTTTGGATGAACAAATTACGTATGAGGTTCTGGTAGGGCGTAGGGACAAGGCACCAGATCTTGTCGTTTGTGTAGTAGATGCTAGTAACTTGGAACGCAATCTTTATGTTGCCAGCCAAGTGATAGATATGGGGATTCCGGTGATGGTTGCCCTGAATATGGTGGATGCAGCAGAAGAGAACGGATTGGTTGTAGATGTGTCTGCGTTGGAAACAGAACTTGGAGTTCCGGTTGTCCCACTCATTGCTTCTCGTGGTGAGGGAATCGATGAGCTAAAAAAGCAGATTCTGGATCCGCCTAAACCTGCACAAGGGTATCGGTGGATACTCATGGATGCAGTGGAGGCAAAAATTCCATCCCTAGCCAGAGAATTGGCTGAGGAAGCTCCGCAAATCCAGTCGGATCATAGCAAGATGGAAATTTTGCGTGCATTGGCGGAAGATGAAGCACTAGATACGTGGCGCCAGATTGCCCCCAAATTTGTGTCCAGCATCGAAACGTTACGAAAAGAATTTGCCGAGCGAGGGATTGCATGGAGGCACGCGGAAGTCAGTGGCCGATATGCTTGGTTGGCCCCTATCGTGAACAGGACGGTACGCAGAGTAAAAGGGATCGCAACACTCAGTGATCGGATTGATGCAGTACTCACCCATCAGATCTTCGGTCCCCTATTCTTTCTAGTGATTCTAATTGGTATTTTTCAGGCCATTTTTTCGTGGGCAACTCCCGCCATGGATTTGATTGAGGCTGGAATTTCAGCATTGGCGGAGGGAATTCAATCTATCCTTCCATCGGGTTGGGCTACAGATCTATTGACCGATGGAGTGATTACCGGAGTGGGGAATGTAGTCATTTTTCTGCCACAGATATTGCTTCTATTTTTCTTTTTAGGTCTAATGGAAGATACTGGATATATGGCCCGCAGTGCGTTCATTATGGATCGTATTATGAAGCGGGTAGGATTGAGTGGAGGCTCCGTGCTCCCCTTACTCAGTTCCTATGCCTGTGCGATCCCAGGGATCATGGCAGCTAGAACACTCGACAACGAGCGAGATCGTTTGATCACGATCATGGTCGCTCCGCTGATGAGTTGTTCTGCTAGACTGCCCGTCTATACCCTCTTCATTGCTGCTTTTATTCCTGCAGGGGCGCTGGGAATATTTGGCTATCAAGGGTTGGTCATGTTCTCCATGTATATGTTGGGGACCGTCATGGCCTTTGTGGCTGCTGCAATCCTGAAGAGGTTTGTGTTCACGAAGGGGCCAGAGAGCTACTTTGTGATGGAACTTCCTCCTTATCGGAGACCCAGAGCGAGGCAAATATTTTTGCGTATGATCCAGCGTTCCAAAATATTTGTGATCCGTGCAGGAAAAATAATTTTGGCCTGCAGCATTATTCTTTGGTTTTTAGCAAGTTATCCACGCGTGGATATCAGTGCTGAAAGGCAGCAGATCCTGATGCAGGCAGAAGAACAGCGCGAGGCATGGTATTCGGAAGCAGAAGCACTTTTGCCTGCTCCAGAAATGACGTTACCAGATCTGGAAGATTCGCTTGATGAAGCACATCCTGTGATGGCACAGATACAATTGATCATGCAAGAGGCGGAGCGCGAGTATGCAGCAGCATTGGATAGTTCTCGTATGATTGAGCAGTCCATTCAAATCCGAGGAAGCGCGGTTGGATATCTAGGCCGTATTCTCGAGCCAGTGATGCGGCCCTTAGGATTTGATTGGAAGATTAGTGCAGGGTTGGTGAGCGCTTTTGCTGCACGTGAAGTCATTATCTCTACGCTTGGTATCATTTACAGTGTTGCAGATGCAGAAGAGGGGGTCGCACTTCGAGATGCACTGAAAGCGGATCGTTACCCAGATGGGCGCCCTGTATTTACGCCGTTAGTGGCAGTGAGCCTTCTGGTATTTTTTGTTTTCGCACTCCAATGTATGAGTACGCTAGCGATTGCTCGTCGGGAGACCAATACCTGGAGATGGCCTTTGATCATGTGGCTTTACATGACCATACTCGCGTACGTGGCCTCCCTTCTTATATACCAAGGGGGGCTACTGTTGGGTTTGTCTTAATAGATGTGGGCCCAGAGGGACTTGAACCCCCGACCGACGGATTATGAGTCCGCTGCTCTAACCGACTGAGCTATGGGCCCGATTGGACCAAATTAAGGCTTATCACGTTGGGAATACGTATACTAGAGTTGATTCGGTTCCCGTTTTACGACGATAAGATGAAAAATCTCACGTTCGCTACGTCTCTCTTCGTTTTCGGGTTACTGTCTACCTCACCTATGGCACAAGATTCTCTTGGATCAGTAGGTGATCAGGTGGCGAATCTGTCTCATCGCTTTGATTCCATGAAGTTCCATAGGCTAACTCTTCATGGATTCAGGTTTCACTATGTATCACAAAGATGGTAGGGAATTGGCTACTATACGGAGATGGATACGTCTGAATTTGAAAAAGATACATGTATCAATATGGAACCGCTCATTCACTTTACAGTGAATGAGCGGTCTGATGGTGGAATATCTCTGAAAAATCTCATTCTCTCGGAGGGTGTAATGGGTATGAGTGATCAAGTAGTTAAAAAGCGAGATTGCCAAATTACGGCTGCTGCTCCAGAAGCAAGGAAAGATGAGTATGGTACGCCTCCAGATCAAGTAGTAGCACTTTTTTTGACGAGACTTGGAGATTACTGCCTTACCCCTATTCGGTCTATGGGGATCAATTTATTAGGATCAAAAGTTGTTTCACAATGGAATTCTTCTGTGACTGAGTTGGATACCGTCCGATGGTTGCGATATGAACGCAGCGTAGATATTATTGAAATTGATACAGGCAATCTCAATTATTACCTATCGGGGCCATGCGAAAGTCCTCAGAAACTCTTTCAGGAAAATGTCATCAAATCTGAGTAAATTTCAGTCTAATGATTTTGATGTGCTTATTTTTCCATGAAGATGAAGGAAGTAGTAGGTCAGGTCAAATCATAACCAAGGCATCCAACGAAAATGGTTAGTAAGAAGATTGACAAAATAGATGCTCGCATCCTGAATCTGTTACAGACATCAGGCAGAATGAAGCGGGTTGACATCGCGGCCCGCGTCGGGTTAAGTATGACAAGTGTGAGCGACCGGATGCGCAAGCTTGAGAAAAACGGGTTCCTTATGGGTTATCATGCCATTGTGGATCCAAAGTCATTGGGGTTTGATATTACCGCGTTTATTCGTGTTGTAGTGGATTCGTCGAGTAACTATGCCACACTCATTGAACATGTTAGCGGTTGCACTGAAGTACTGGAAGCGCATTCCATAACGGGGGAGGGCTCTCATATTCTGAAGGTGCGCTCGCAAAATACCACATCTTTAGAGCGGTTGCTCGGGAGTATTCAATCCTGGCCAGGGGTTACCGGTACGAAGACTAGCATTGTTTTGAGTACCTATAAAGAGATCCATGAACTCCCAGTGTCTCCTGATATAGAACTCGACTAGCCTTGTCGTACATGATTGGTGAACGGAATGCCTGAAGATCAGACGAAGACCGGGGGGTCAACGTCCAGTCAGAAGGATCGTGAACTAGTTTCCCGTGCACTAGAAGGGGATCAGCGTGCGTACGCATTGCTTGTGCAAAAATATCAGAAAGGATTATCTCTACACATCAAGCGTACGATTGGAGAGACTAAAGGGATCGAAGATTTAGTTCAGGAGGCATTCATGAAAGCCTTCAAGGCCTTAGAATCCTATTCTACCAGTTATGCTTTTTCGACATGGCTTTACAAGATTGCATCCAATCACGCGATTGATTATAAGCGCAAACGGAGGTTAGCTACAACTTCGCTGGACAAGCCAACACAAACTAAAAAGGGAGAAGTTCGTCAACAGGTTCCCGACATCACGTATCGACCGGATCGTAGAATTGAGGGCGGGCAGCGAACGAATATCATCCAAGAAGCGATTGATTCACTGCCTCACAAGTACCACAGGGTGATTGTAATGCGGCATCAGCAAGAAAAATCTTACGAGGAAATTGCCCAGGAACTGGAGCTTCCACTCGGAACCGTTAAGGCGCATATTTTTCGGGCTAGGAGATTGTTGTATATGCGCTTGAGGGATAAGCGGGATTCGTTGTGAAAGTTGAATTTGGATTCGGTCACAAAACCGTATGCACTAACAACAAAATCATCCTGTTACAGTTGGCTAAACGAACATGAAATTCACAGGTGAAAATAAATGAGAAATTTCAGATATTAGGAAGTTCTTGCAAAACCTCTGTAATGAACTGAAAAATATCCATTTAGGAATCTTCAGAGCAATAATTTGTACTCAATTGAGAGGGTTTTGCAAGAGCCATTTTAGAACACAATTAAAGGTAGTCTTGTATAAAAAGCATGGAGGTTGTTTTCCAGCATTTTAATATTATCTCTGAGACTCCAGCAATAATTTGCGCTCAATTGAAATGGATTTGCAAGAAACTTATCACTTATTCTCTATCGTACTAAGCTTCCGATATCATGATTAATAAGTCTACTTTCCGTTTTGCAGTAATCCTTGTTTGTTGTGTTGCGTATTTCGGTTGCGATTCAGGTTCTGAGCTTTTTATTGCGAAGGATAATAAATCAGAACTAGTGTACGAATATGTAGAAGTTGATTTAGATTTGATGGCTAAACTAAGTCAAATCTCTGAAGAGGATGTTGCCGATAAGGAGCCTCAAATAGAGTTTTATCCCGATCAACAGCCAATTAAACGATTCAGATCGTATGATGATTTTTATACATCCGCAGACTTGATTGCCGAAAATTCTCGCTTAACCGGGGCACCTATTTTGATTCATGAAAATCTTCAGCAGTATTTGGAATATCGATACTTTGTACCATCAGAAGAATTGGCACTTGTGAATTATCAGGGGCAACTGATCATCGAGGATACTCTGTACACTCTCTTAGAGACTTCGTATAAGAAGCAACATTTTGGGCATCCAAGGTACGAAGAATTGGATCTTGTAGTTTTTGATCCTTTTCAGGAAGTAAAAGATTATGGTTCTATCACGAATCGTGTGGATAGAGATCCAGACCGCCACAAAAGAAGAGAATAGCAACTCTGAAATTTTCAAAGGTTCTATATCCTCTACCCATGGTTTTGATCTCTTGAATTTTTCCATTAATCCTCTCTGCTTTTGCATTGGACTGACGGTTCCATAATGCGTTGCAGACGCCATCAAAGTGATTCTTACACATGTCTGCAACTTTCATGACTTCTTTGACACCAGCCTCGTTCACCTCGTCAAGCCATAAGTTGAGATACGCTTTCGCTTCTTTTAACGATGCACATTCAAAGATGGCTTTGAAATCTTCCCGTAACCGCCAAGCGACACTCACATTGAGGTTGGATTCCTTCACCACTTGGAAGATGTCTTCCTGTTTTTCCGTACGATTGTTTTCGTTTTTCAACAGTGCATATCGGCTCCCTTTGAGTTCTGGATGCTGTTTGACCTCCCGCCTTCGTACTTGATTGATGGCTTGATTGAGATACTGGATACAATGAAACCGATCGTGAATCATGAGGGCATGGGGGAACACCTTTGCAACCGCTCCAATGAAGGCCTTCCACATATCCGTAGATATCGTCTCTATCTGATTTGCCCTAAAAGGCATTCTAAGAGTTCTATCGTGCCTTTTTTCGTCCGTCCCGGTCCAACATCAATGACCACTCCACGATCCGAATCACTCACAATCGTTGCATAGGTATGTCCGCGCTTGAGGGCCTTTTCATCAATACTGATATGGTGAATTCCTGCCAGAGATCTGCGTGACTCTCCGCGTTCAACAGCACGGTGCATAATACGATGGAGCTGGTTAAATCCGCACCGAAGAAGATCTGCTGTTTTGGTCTTAGTTGCTTTCAGCAGACGAATGGCAAAACATTCAAACGCATAGGTGACTCGACTGGATGGAGCCGCCCAAGGAATGATGATCGTCTTCGGACCATTAGGAGTCAGTACACGGGGAATCCTACAGTGAAGAAAACACTTGAAATGAAAGAGATCCAGGTGGCGCCATTGACGCTTCTTGCGATGGTCATACAAGGTACCAGACTCACCCGTATCTGGGCATACAAGATCCTTCCCCGAATGAGAAATATAAAGATCCACTCGCCCCTTCTTCACATTGGTTTCCACATGATCAATACTCCAGCAAGAATCTAAATCTAACCACTGATGCATTGAATTTTTTAAATAAGTATCAAGCATGAAAAATAATTTTGGTGAAACCAAAATTAATCAATTCCATACAAATGGTGATAGAACCAAGATTATTTATCGGAACTTATGCAGCAGCATGGTGCACAACGCATATCTGATTTATTCACTCTAAGAAAATCAAGCATTCCATCTGATCCTGAGTACCTCTGTGGTCCACCTGACAATTTTGGTTTCGCGGGTGGACTCCACCCTGCCAGATCCATCAGATATACAGATATGTGTGTCGCTGATTTTAATTATCCTAGTCTTAGAGTGAATCAAAATGATAATCAATATACTTCCAATGCGCCTGGCGCGGTTTTGATGTGGAACACATCTTATTCAACATGGATTAGGGCGAGGAGAGGGATTGCCCATACTCAGCTCTTCAAGTATAGATCGCAAAATGGCGGATATTTTTTAGACTATATTTCTCAAGTTGATCTACCTTCCACTCTACGTGTATCGGTTTATGTTACCGTGGAGACATCTCACGGAAGCAGAAGTGCATCTGGCACGACACACACATCAGCCACGATAGGGAGAACAGGCGGAAGAGGGACTCGGAGTCACCATTCTGCAATCATTGCTGGTGTGAGTAGACTTCCAAACCAACATAAAATAGATTAGGACGCCTAATTCAGAGGTTTTTTGCAAAACATCCGCGTTTCATCAGAAATGTAGCTGGGGGCATTTGAGATGCATTTTCACGAGTTTATCCTGCGGTTTTGCAAAAGTCATCAGAGTCAAGGTTTGATATACTACCTGAGTCTTACTAAATTCTCTGACCCTATATCCAAGAGTTTATCAGTCACACCAATTTTATGTTGTAAGTGGTCGTTTTTGGTAAATCTCAAATTATGAAAGAAAATACAGCATCAATGACCCGACTTTTCGCATGTCTTGTTTGCTCTGTTGTACTGATTTTCATGGTCTATAAAGTCCATGCAACCACCCATCTGTTATCGAATTCTATACTCCATAGAACTACACTGATTCAGGAACTTGACCAAATTAGACAAAAATCTTATCATGTGATTAGTGGATTTGTAGTAGATGTTAAGAGCTCTGAAAGTTTAATTGGAGCGACCGTTTATGTACCTGAGATGGGGGTTGGTTCAACGACAAATCGGTATGGATTTTTTAGCATCACTGTTCCTACCGATTCGGTGCGTTTGCTTGTTTCCCATGTTGGGTATCTTCCCAGTACGATTGATCTGGTTTTAACCGAAGACATTCAATTAAATATTGAATTAAATCCTGAAATTGCTATACTGGAAGAGTTGGAAATCACTGCTGTTGGAGAATCAGCCGTGGATGCGATTCAGATGAGTCAAATAAAATTACCAGTTAAAACTATTCGTACACTTCCTGTCTTAGCTGGAGAAACAGATATTTTCAAGACGTTGCAGTTACTTCCAGGAGTCCAATCGGGTCGAGAAGGAACAGCAGGTTTGTATATTCGGGGTGGCACCCCCGACCAGAATCTAGTTTTACTGGATGGAGTGTCCATTTATAACCCAAGTCATCTGTACGGTTTCCTGAGTATTTTCAACAGCGATGCAATCAAAGATGTTACCTTAATCAAGGGTGGAATTCCTGCCCGTTATGGTGGACGTTTATCGTCAGTGGTTGATATAACGATGAAAGAGGGAAATATGAAGGAGTTTGAAGGAACCACTTCCGTGGGAATAATTGGTTCAGGCTTCACTTTTCAGGGGCCTGTCAAAAAGAATAAAGCATCATTTATAGTCTCTGCGAGACGGACATATCTTGATTTACTCGTGTATCCGTTCCTTGACGAAACTGAAAAAGCAGGCTATTATTTTTATGATGCCAGTGCAAAGATCAACTATCTTACATCAGATAAGGATCGAGTATATCTGAGTTTTTATGCTGGCCGTGATCGTTCATACGGGCGAGAGCGAAGGAATCAAGAGTCCGACAATACACAAAACGAAAGTGAAGGAGATCTTGGATGGCGCAATCTATCAACGACCGTGCGTTGGACTCGAGTGTGGAGTGGAAAGTTTTTTTTAAACACATTGCTGGGATACTCACATTATCGGATCGGAACGCGAGCCCGTGAACAAATTCATCAAATGGATGATCGTTCTAATATTTTTGCTTTTTTTCGAACTAGTTTCTTGTCTGGGATCACAGATGTGATGGGTCGTATAGACTTTGACTATGCACCAAATCTTATTCACCATATTCGATTCGGTGCAGGAGGTACCATCCATTCGTATAATACTGGAATATTTTCAGAGCGAGAGTTTGGTGAAAATATTGTGCCAGTTGATACGGTGTATCATCCAGATTCCAGAATCAGAGCAACAGAAATCCATGCGTACATTGAAGATGACGTCAGGATATCGTCACATCTATCACTCAATGCTGGTGTTCATGCTTCAAGTTTTTTCGTCAGAAACCGAAGGTATATCTCTTTTGAACCGAGATTGAATGCCAGGTGGAAATTCTCAGAAAACGTGGCTTTCAAGACCTCTTATAGTCTATTGAGGCAAAATTCCCATTTATTACCCGTCGCAAACGGTCTCTCACTTCCATTAGATTTATGGGTTCCTGCGACGGAAAAAGTGCGCCCTCAGAACGCAACTCAATTGGCCTCTGGATTTGCATGGAGTTCATCCAAGAGAAATTATGAAGTTACTTTTGAAGGCTTCTATAAGTGGATGAATTCTCTCATAGAGTACTCAGAAGGTGCACGAACTTCAAGTATGTCGAGTGATTTCTGGGAAACCCAAGTTGAAACTGGTAAAGGTTCGTCTTATGGTGGAGAATTATTTATTCACAAGAGTACAGGTAGACTTACTGGATGGATCGGGTATAGTCTAACGAAGACACAAAGAAAATTTCCCAACTTAAATGGTGGCCGAGTTTTTCCTTTTCGATTTGACCGCTTACATGATGTGTCAGTTGCCGCTATTTGGCGATTGAGATCGTCTATTAATCTATCTGCGGTGTGGGTGTATGGTACTGGGCAAGCTGTTTGGTTACCTGTTGGCCAATTCTACGGATACCGACATGATCCTGGTAGAACACTAGATTTTTTTGATGATCAGCACGCGCGCGCGGTGCGAGACTACGGGGATAGAAACTCTGCGAGAACGAGTGCTTATCACCGCCTTGATCTATCTATGCAGCTCAAACGTCAACTTGCATGGGCTGACCGGACATTGTCCTTTGGAGTCTATAATGCCTATTTCCGGCGCAATGCGTTTCTTTTACAGACAGAAAAAGCGTTTGATCAAGAGTCAAGTGATGAATTGAATTACTTCATCTTCAAGGAGGTTAGTGCATTCCCGATCGTTCCTTTTATCAACTACAGCCTCGAGTTTTGAATTGATTGATGAGAGTTTTATTCTCTTTATTCGTTGTGCTCAGTTTAGGTTGTGAGACCATTGTTGAGATAGATGCGCCTGAATATGATTCAAAGCCCGTAGTGACAAGCTTCTTTACTCCAGATACACCTTGGTCAGTTACACTACATCAAAGTTTGGGGGCGAATGAGAAACTAGATGTGGCAACGGAATTTATCACAGATGCTACCGTCAAGATCTTAAACGGCTCCAGTACGATTGATATTTTGAGATATGGTGGTAAGGGAAAGTATATGTCAAGTTCAGGAGTAGAGCCCTTGGAAGGGATGATGTATACACTTCGGGTAGATTTTCCAAAGAAACCAAGTATTGAAGCGGTTTCTATGGCACCATTATCCGTTGATATTTCTGATTATTCAATTGAATCCCTGCCGCCATCTTCAGAGTTTATTGACCTAATTGATGATCTTTCCCGATATCAACTCAGAGTTGTTTTTTCAGACAGAACGGGCCTAAATTATTATAGAATAGGGATTTATCGATATAGAAGTGTGTTTCGCAGGGAAGAAACTGACCCTGATAGTATATACCAAAGACTTACGCTTAATGATTATAATCTAGGATGGTCATGTGGCTATGTAGACGATATTGATGTAGCGGTTGATCCAGTTAATGGTGGAGGAGGGAGTATAGGTCAAATTGCGTGTGAAGAATTTGTCGTTACAGATAGATTGTTTGATGGAAAGTCTTACTCATGGAGTGGAATCACTTATAATTTGTCTCGCAATTCTGGAAGAAATGAATTACTTCTTATCATTTCTTCTCTTAGTGAAGATTATTATGAATATCTCAAGTCCCTAGAGCGAAATGAATTCTATGATCCATTAATAGAAGAACCATTTCCAATGTACTCTAACGTGAACGATGGCTTGGGGGTCTTTGCCGGTTATACCAATACGAGACTCATTTTTCCCATTTTTCAAGAACATTAGAGAATTCAAATTTCTGTTGAATTCTATTATCATTGATTTAGAAAATAGATTTTTCTTCCTGATTTACTCATTTCTGTTAAAAGGTGGGATGTCGGTGATATTTAAGAGACAGAACGATCAATCCCATAATATTCATGACGGAGCGATTTGATCTGAGAATTGATCATTTCTCATGAAGGTTGAATTTTGGGGTGTCGGATTGATGATCACGGATACAAATTTGGTGATTTTGACCCTGACCGTAGCGATTTCCCTCTATTTTTTGGTTGTAATATCGGCAATTTCACTGCAATTCGTATTGCATGGGCGCACTTCTCCCATGGAATGAATATTCCTATTTTTCAAACGGTCTAATAAACCTCAGATGAGGGGGTGTTAGGGGCAGGGTACCGCCTTCCACTTTAACTTTTCAAAGTTGTCCCAAAATTGTTTCCACGCGTCTACGGCCGTATAGGCAATGCGAACCTTGATATAGCGCCCACTACTAGCGATCGTGGCCCCGACTTTGAGTAGTTGCAGGATGAAGGCACGAATGTGCATGTGAGGTTTTTCCTCAGCGACAGGGAGTTCAGAAGGACTAGTTGTATCTGCATCTTGCCCTGCGTCGACATCGCGATCCGACGCTTCAGATTCGGTCTCTGGTTCAGACGCTTCGCAAAGAGACTCGGACGCACCGTGCATGATGCAGCGACCAACATGGAGCAACTGGTAGATCAGCATGTAGAGTTGTAGGCGGACACCATTCTCTGGCCTGATCTCCTCCTCACACGGCTCATGCTCAATCGGACGGCCCCGATACGATGACTTTTTGCGACTTGATGACGAAAATGCAAATTCACTGGACGCTTTCATCTCCCCTTGATGTACCTCGGCCTTGCCACGCTCACTGTACAATGTCGCCAATTCTTCGCCTGAATACTCTTGCTGAGAAAGATTCGTGATCAAAAAAATAATCCCCGTCAAACCACTCTTCTGGGCGCGGTCTCATCACGAATATGACTCGGCGTGCATGGGCCCAAGTATCCGCTTAATACATCAACTCAATGTACTTGTATTGATTCTCCCTACGCTCATGAAGATCCGCTTCGGCCATCTTTCTCAACCGATTATTTTTGGACAGACGCATGAGGTAGTAGACTCCGTTTTCTTCCAGAGGCACATAGGTGCTTTCCCCATTAAAGCCCGCATCCAAACGAAAAATCACGCGATCAGCGATGCGCTCTTTCAGTGTACGAGTAAGGTCAAGAAGAAATTCTCTCCCCCCTGTATATTATAAGAGATGCTGATTTAAGTTCATTGTTTGGGTCTTCAATGCGGTGAAGATGTGTCCATTGGTTGAGAGGTTTTGAATTTCAACTGGACCCATCGGAGCGTTTCGGATACTCCATACGTTGAACCGGTTTGCATCATTCAAACGTGGGTCTCTCCCTGGGAGCCACCTGACGCCCCCTGCGTCTTGAACGCCTGGGGGGGAACTGTGCCCCAGGGGGAACCATGATCTACATCCAGTAGAGAGTGTGTGCCGTTGAGCACCGATACAGGGGCAGATGAACGTCATGGCGACCCACAAAACTTACCCCTAAAGATACGGAAACCATGACAGAAAAAAATCGCTACACGAGGTTCGCCGGAGTGGATTGGGGCTCGGAATCTCATCAGGTCTGTATTGGGCCAGGTTCTCGGAGAGAAGGCATTCTCCCACTCCGGAGAAGGATTCCATCAAATGATGGACTGGATGAGGGACACCGCAGGCTGCGATCTGACCGAGATTGCTACCAGTATAGAAGTTCCACATGGTCCGGTGGTGGAGAGTTTGATGGAGCGCGGCATTCCGGTATTTTCCATCCATCCGAAGCAACTGGATCGATTCCGGGATCGGTTTTCGCCGGCCGGAGCCAAAGATGATCGTCGGGATGCGCGGGTACTTGCCGATGCCCTTTGCACGGATCCTGACCGTCTGCGTGCGCTGGATCCAGAGGATTCGGACATCATTCAGTTGCGAGAGTGGTCCAGGATGGAGGCGGAGTTCACCGCCCAGCGGACCCGCCTCATGCATCAACTCCGAGCACAGCTCTGGCGCTACTTCCCGCAATTCCTTCGCCTCAAATTCCGTCTCGATTCTCCCGTACTGATGGCTCTGTGGACCCTCATTCCGACCCCCGCACGCGCTCGGAGAGTTCGACTCCGTTCGGTACAAAACGTGCTCAAAGAACATCGGATCCAGGCCGAGGAAGTCCTGCAATTCTTGCCCCTCACGGTTGCCGACGGGGTGGAGCAAGCCGCGACCCAGCACATCCGACTCGTTCTGCAACCGCTGGAACTCCTTGGGAAGCAGATCCAGGAGGTCAAACAGAACATCGAATCCATTCTGGGTTCGCTCCATCAAAATCCACCCTCTCAGGAGATCTGCGAACCTGAAAACGCATCGTCTGGGCAAGCCCCCTCGTCCAGATCTGCGCCACCGGATGTAGAGATCCTGTTATCGATCCCGGGAATCGGAAGCTCGGTCGCAGCCACCCTTCTCTCGGAAGCCTCCTCGGCGATCCAAGCACGGGATTACCAGGCACTGAGATGCTTGTGTGGCACCGCTCCGGTCACCAAGCGATCGGGAAAAAGCCACAGGGTCGTGCAACGAAAAGCCCATCATGCACGGTTGGCAAATTCCGTCTATCACTGGAGTAGAGTCTCCACCCAGCGTGACCCCATCCGTAAAGCCAAGTACAAAGCCCTGAGGGACCGAGGACATAAACATGGACGATCGCTCCGATCGGTGGGAGATCGACTACTTGCCGTCGCCTGCGCAATGCTCCGAGAGCAAACTCTCTATGATCCCAGTCGTCAAACCATGGCGTCCCGTACCTCGTAAACTCTGCCTCTCCAACCTTTCTTGGATGCAAAGCAGGATCGTGACGAAACGGAAACTTCCAGGGCAAAAGAGGAGCCTACGTCTAATTCGGATCCACTCGCTCGCGTCCTTTTGCGTAGTCGGATACGATGAAATCAGAGTGCTCGGGACCGAGGAGTTTATACCAGCCCACGCCAAAAATCGCTTCCATGGAAGAATACACAAAAAATATTTTAAAATTTATTGGTTTTTATTTGCATAAATGGTAGAGAGTCCCCCCCTTGGTTTCACGGTCGGTGCCTGGGCGTAACCGCGCAGCAATGACATCCCCGGTTTCTCCACGGGTCGCAAACTGTGGCAGAAAGATGGTTCGCTTATCGTGCCCGTTGTATTTGCTCCCGTGCCATGCGCATCCACTGGCATGGAATCCACATCACACACGAAGGTAAGGCTAAGCGCTGTCCACCCATGCGCGTCCAAATATGGTCAAGGCCTAACTTCAACACCGCTGCACTCAAACGCGTATAGTTCTTCGCTGTGCTGAGAATCGACAACAGCCGCGACATCGTCGGCTGGGAGGCGAATTGAGCATGGATGACGCCATCGCCTCGCCTTGACTGGCTTGATGTCCTCGGCACGGGATCCCCATTGACTTTGCGGACATCCAACAGCCCCCATCCGAGCGTCAACATCACAATACATTGCATTGGATCAATAACTGCGCCAGCTTATGCGTGATCCGATTCGGATCCCGAGGATTTTCTAACCCAGAGACGAAGAAATTAATGATCCCCGTCCGATCTAGAATGGACCGAAGGATCATCGCATCCGAAGTCGTAGGATTGGGATCGGCGGATTCTACGATCACGGATACGTTAAAATGTGCCTTACAGATCACCGGTTTTCTTGGCTTTTTACTCATGGTTTGTGTATCACTTAATCGGTGAGGTTGATTTTGAATGATTCATCGTCACCTATTCCACGAATTATCCAGATATATCTCCAACGAGATCACCTAGAACCCCCCATAAAATAGGCGTATTAAGAGTGAACCAGGGTAGTTGAAAAAACTCCAATTAAAAGAAAAGTCTCTTCAGTCTTTTTTGTGAGAAATTGATTTTTTAGATTCTGGGGCTCAAATCTAGTCCGCCCAAATGAACGTAAATTGCGTCTATGAATTGGTCTTTGTTCCGGAATCCACGTGCACGAACCTTGATGGTTTTGATCCGGCTGTGAATGCGTTCGGCGGGGCCATTACTCCCCTTCAGAACGATCGCATTGAGGATTCCATATAAGTGATTTTGTATCAGTTTGGCTGCTTTTTTCATCGGTTCCAGTCGGCAGCGCATGGCCCAGCTCCACCATTTCATCCAGTACTTGTGTGCCCAACCCCGGGTTTTATCATGCCATAGATTTCGAGCCGTTTCCTTGATCGCCCAGGCTCGGGCCGTTCGTAGGGTACTGATACGGAGCGCATGGAATGCCTTCTTCGGCTTCATGGACATGTTCGGAGGGCTTTTGAGCCACATGTATTTCCTTCCCGTCCGCATCTCATTCCCACTCTTGCGGAGTTCTTTGTGCTCCTGCCGCCGCACCTTATCGACCCCATCTCCCAGGTGCTTGGAGACATGAAACCGGTCAAAACAGATCTGCCGTGATCGAAAAGAAGATTGGACGGTTGACCGAGAAATACAAAAAGGTGGCCAATCCATACGAAGTCCGAGTGATCAAGAACAAGAAGGGCACCACTGCGGTCTCAATCCGGATGCAGAAACATTCGGCATTTGACGAAGGTACGGATGCGTCGGAAGGCTATGTGATCCGTACCAGTCACACGGATTGGGACG
Organism: Rhodothermales bacterium; assembly: GCA_965215475.1. Taxonomy (GTDB): domain Bacteria; phylum Bacteroidota; class Rhodothermia; order Rhodothermales; family Bin80; genus Bin80. The sequence goes on along the minus strand of OZ244061.1, from coordinate 1,573,979 downwards.
GCAAGACGGTGGCACAGACCTATTGGAGATGGAACAGACCTTTCGGACGATGAAATCTGACTTGGGTCTGCGTCCGATCTACCATCGAAAGACACTACGAATGGAGGCGCATCTGTTTTTGTGCATTCTTGCCTTTCATACGGCGCATCTGATTCGGAGTAAACTACGGGCTCACCAGATCCACAGCAGTTGGGGAACGATCAAGGTCCGGCTCAATCATCAGAACCGGGTGACGACCATTCTTCCGCAAAACGAGACGCATTGTATCCTGCTCAAGCAAGATGCAAGATTGAAGCCGTTTGCGCAAAATGTCTTCAAAGCAATGGGGCTAAGAATGGGCAGAAATGTGCAAAAAATCAAGGCGAAACGGCTGCCGGAAAAAGACGAGGAAATGTAGAAAAAACACGGAAAGAATGGCACTTAGACCAGATTCCCTGAAAATGGGAACCACTGAAACTCATGAAAAAATCCACCGTAAATTGGAAACTTGCGTTAACGGAAAAATTCAAGAAATCAAAACCATTGGGAGAGGATACAGAAGATTTGAAAACTTCCGCGTTGTGATTCTCTTCTTCTGCGGAGGTTTAGACCTGCATCCACACATATCGTGATAGAACCTATTGCATTAGGCTCAAATATTGATGATCGTTTCGCGTGGCTACAGCAATCGGTTGATGGGTTATGCGAAATTTCAGATCGGTTGAGATGTTCGCCAGTGTATGAAAATGCTGCGCACACGCTCCACGATGATGATCAGTTCCCTGACTTTCTGAATGCTGTAGTTGAAGCACAGATCAGCATCGGGGAAGAAGAATTATTGGATCACTGCCAAAAGATTGAAGAGTGTGCCAGGCGCGCGAGATTGCAGTCCTATGGCCTTGGATCTTGATCTTCTTGTGGTTGATGGAATTGTGTGTAATACGCGTCAAATAACGTTGCCGCATCCCAGATTAGAGCATCGGAGGTTTGTACTGCAACCATGGTATGATCTTGCACCAGATTACATGATCCCGAGACCAGCAAACTAAACCGTTAAAGAAAAGATGCGCTGGGTAGGTGTCAGGATCGTAGTAAATTGGCAAAAATGGCCAGATCATTGAAGTCAGCATAACGGCACAATAACCTTAAATTAGGATTGAATGTGGGTGTTGGTTATACGAGAATAAGGTTATCTTCATTCAGTCAGAATGTGAGATTCAAATTGGGCAACATCTTCATACCATAGGCTATGTGATGGCGTCTCATTATGATCTACCCAGAAATTAGATACATGAAAACCTCACATCATTTAAGGGGTACTAATGCACATGGGACAACTTAATAAAATAGTAGTGAAAGGTTACAAATCCATCAGGGATCTTAATCTCAGGCTTGGGGCAATTAACATATTAATAGGATCTAATGGTGCGGGAAAGAGCAACTTCATTAGTTTGTTCAGGATGCTCAATGAGCTGATTGAAGAGCGTCTTCAGCTTTTTGTTGGCCGTTCTGGTGGTGCAAATGCAATGCTTCACTACGGAAGAAAAGTGACTAATATCATTGATGTAGAATTATACTTTGACCGCAACGGGTACAAGATCCAGCTCACATCAACTGAAGACGACAGACTGTTTTTTTCAGCAGAGAACTTATACTTCAAGAAGGATTCGAATTCTTGGTACACAGAACTCTTAGGAGGCGGACATGTAGAGGCACTTGCCCCAGAAAAGGGCTCCGAAACTACATATGGCGTGGTTAAATATGTGATGCGTGCACTCCGATCTTGGAAAGTTTATCAATTCCATGATACCAGTTCAACATCTCAGATTAAGCAGACAGAGGATCTACATAAAAATAGTCGATTAGAATCGGATGCAGGCAACTTAGCGGCTTTTCTCTATATGCTGCAACAGAGATACACCTCTCATTATCAATTGATTCAAGGTGCTGTTCGTCAAATTTTTCCGAGATTCAAAGAATTTTCATTACGTCCTAGCCCGCTCAATCCTGATAAGATCCGTCTTGAGTGGTCGGAGCGAGATTCAGATTACCGATTTGGCCCTCATCAACTCTCAGATGGAACGCTAAGGTTTATGAGTTTGGCAACGCTTCTATTGCAGCCAGATTTACCCTCTATAATTTTGATTGATGAACCAGAGTTAGGGCTACATCCAAGTTCCTTGACTGTGCTAGCTGGATTGGTGCATAGCGCCGCAAGTCGTACCCAACTTATCTTAACAACTCAGTCTGTTTCATTTCTCAATGAGTTTAGTTTTGAGGATGTTATTGCCGTCAATCATAGAGATTCAAATGCTCTATCAGTAAGTGACGCTTATCATGGATTAGGAGAGTCAATATTTGAAAGGCACTCAGGTGAATCTCTGGAAGAGTGGTTGAACAGGTATTCTATTGGTGAACTCTGGGAAATGAATGTTTTAGGAGCCCGACCATGATTCGCGTGAATGTTGTCGTTGAAGGGCAAACTGAGGAGGGCTTCGTCAAAAAAGTGCTGTATCCATATATGTTTGAGAGAAATGTCATTATGACTCCTCGTCTTGTACTTCTTAAGCGTTCTAAGACATCAATCGCCCGAGGCGGACTACATAACTATGAAAATCCAAAATGGGACATCCTCCAATGGATTAAAGAGGAAAGGTTAGCGTATTGTACAACAATGTTTGATTTTTATGGACTTCCTGTTGACTTTCCAGGCATGAATGACATGCCTTTAGGGTCAACACCAGAAGATCAAGTCATCCATTTGGAGGAAGCATTAAGCGCAGACCTTAGGAATCAACGAAGATTTCTCCCATATTTACAACTTCATGAATTTGAGGCCCTACTTTTCAGCGATATCAATAAGCTTAATGAGGCATTGAGCACTCTTGAATCAGTGACCAAGTATCATGATTTGCATCAGATAATCAAGCGGTTTAAGAACCCAGAGTTAATCAATGGTAATCCGAGTACTTCCCCCTCAAAAAGATTGCTAAGTCTCTATCCAGCCTATGATAAAAGATTTTACGGAGAGTTGGTTGCTGAGATGATTGGAATTGACCGTATTCGGGTTAAATGTCCTCATTTTAATAGTTGGATTAATCGGCTGGAACAGTTGAGTTGATTACTTGCTATATTGGTAGGTGCACTTTTTAGTACAAGTCGTTTCAGGTAGCGTTATTTTTCTGATCAATCAAGAGTTGCAATTGCCCCATCAATTTGTCCTGATAATGTTGAATCATTCTAAAACTTGGTTCTATCACGAATCGTGTGGATAGAGATCCAGACCGCCACAAAAGAAGAGAATAGCAACTCTGAAATTTTCAAAGGTTCTATATCCTCTACCCATGGTTTTGATCTCTTGAATTTTTCCATTAATCCTCTCTGCTTTTGCATTGGACTGACGGTTCCATAATGCGTTGCAGACGCCATCAAAGTGATTCTTACACATGTCTGCAACTTTCATGACTTCTTTGACACCAGCCTCGTTCACCTCGTCAAGCCATAAGTTGAGATACGCTTTCGCTTCTTTTAACGATGCACATTCAAAGATGGCTTTGAAATCTTCCCGTAACCGCCAAGCGACACTCACATTGAGGTTGGATTCCTTCACCACTTGGAAGATGTCTTCCTGTTTTTCCGTACGATTGTTTTCGTTTTTCAACAGTGCATATCGGCTCCCTTTGAGTTCTGGATGCTGTTTGACCTCCCGCCTTCTTACTTGATTGATGGCTTGATTGAGATACTGGATACAATGAAACCGATCGTGAATCATGAGGGCATGGGGGAACACCTTTGCAACCGCTCCAATGAAGGCCTTCCACATATCCGTAGATATCGTCTCTATCTGATTTGCCCTAAAAGGCATTCTAAGAGTTCTATCGTGCCTTTTTTCGTCCGTCCCGGTCCAACATCAATGACCACTCCACGATCCGAATCACTCACAATCGTTGCATAGGTATGTCCGCGCTTGAGGGCCTTTTCATCAATACTGATATGGTGAATTCCTGCCAGAGATCTGCGTGACTCTCCGCGTTCAACAGCACGGTGCATAATACGATGGAGCTGGTTAAATCCGCACCGAAGAAGATCTGCTGTTTTGGTCTTAGTTGCTTTCAGCAGACGAATGGCAAAACATTCAAACGCATAGGTGACTCGACTGGATGGAGCCGCCCAAGGAATGATGATCGTCTTCGGACCATTAGGAGTCAGTACACGGGGAATCCTACAGTGAAGAAAACACTTGAAATGAAAGAGATCCAGGTGGCGCCATTGACGCTTCTTGCGATGGTCATACAAGGTACCAGACTCACCCGTATCTGGGCATACAAGATCCTTCCCCGAATGAGAAATATAAAGATCCACTCGCCCCTTCTTCACATTGGTTTCCACATGATCAATACTCCAGCAAGAATCTAAATCTAACCACTGATGCATTGAATTTTTTAAATAAGTATCAAGCATGAAAAATAATTTTGGTGAAACCAAAATTAATCAATTCCATACAAATGGTGATAGAACCTAAAACTTGTGTGCAATTACTTAGTGCCATAATGAAATGCCCCCTGTATATTATAAGAGATGCTGATTTAAGTTCATTGTTTGGGTCTTCAATGCGGTGAAGATGTGTCCATTGGTTGAGAGGTTTTGAATTTCAACTGGACCCATCGGAGCGTTTCGGATACTCCATACGTTGAACCGGTTTGCATCATTCAAACGTGGGTCTCTCCCTGGGAGCCACCTGACGCCCCCTGCGTCTTGAACGCCTGGGGGGAACTGTGCCCTAGGGGGAACCATGATCTACATCCAGTAGAGAGTGTGTGCCGTTGAGCACCGATACAGGGGCAGATGAACGTCATGGCGACCCACAAAACTTAACCCCAATACTGTTGCTTTAAGGATTTTTTGATGTGACAGGCGTGAGAATTTTTGGTGTCCAATCATGTTCTTCTCGCGAGAGATTACCTCTGCGTCGGATGGGGTACTTACTCATTTTTTGTCTCCGTCCACGTGGCTTTCTTTGTCCTCGACTGGATACAACACGCTCCTCCAGTATTTAGTCAATCAAATGCTCAATCATGACCTGTGGGATCTTGTTCTAGGGGGAAAACGCCGGGTTGTTGAATCCGACGTTGGAGAACATTGACGGTATGCACGAATGAGAATCGGTCCGCATCCTCGTCCGCTTTTTTGGCGGCCTTTGTGATGAGTGCACGCACCGCATAATAGGCCAGCATCAGTCCCTCAAATTCTTGTTGTACAAGATCGGGAATCTTGCTACGCAACATAACCCCTGATCCCAGCATGTGGATTTTGACCTCATCATAGGCGGTTTCAATTTCCCACCGTTCATGGTACAGTGCGGCAAGTTCGTCCGCGGGAGCCTCTTCTGGATCCAACATCGTAGTCACCAGTCTGTATCCCGTCGCATCTTCTTGTTTGAGGGTGTAATCCATCACGCGGACTTCACAGGTTTTGTCTGTGTCCTTGCCTCTAAAAACGCTATGCCAAGAACCGTCTTCATACGCCTCCTTCACAGGAAAATGCGGTTGACTGCGTGCCCGCCAAAGCAAGTCTGCCCCCGTCTTTTTTGCCCATAACCATGAGGGAAAACCCGTATAGCCCCAATCTGCAAGCATAAGCATGCCCGGCCCCATACTTGATATCAGATCTTTTGCCTGTGTCTGCTCCGATTCCTTGTAGGGGCCCGAACCCCATGCAAAGGGTGCACGCGTGCCCAACTCCAAGAGCATGGAAATACGCATCTTGGGGAAAGCCGTCTGTCCCCGTGAACAACCAGGCAACCCGAAAAATGCCCGATTACTTTTCTCGTCAGGTAGACTCAGCGTTGAACCGTCTATTGCCACGAGACGACGGCCGCAGTACCACGCCCCAGGAGTATTCTCGTTCGACAGCCAGTGCACACTGCTCTGACGAAGTTTGTGGAATGGGGCAACTCCAAGTCGGGTTCGGGCCCTGGATATAGACGACTTGCCCGACACTGAAAAAGGAGACTCAGGACGAATCAAGCGAAATCCATCCATGAGACAACGGAGTACTTCCCGCGTAGAGACCGACCGAAACAGGCATAAGGTCAGTACATAGTACACCATCACTTCAGCAGGAAGGCGACGCCTCCGTATGCTGGTGCATTTGCTCTGCTCTAGTGCCGCCAAAACGGCAGGCATTGGAAAGACTTGAGCAATCACGCCCAAGCTCAAGTAATCGGATAGTCTGGAACCTCCAGGCAAGGTTGAGGGGTTCTGGCCATGGGGGAATAGTTAAGGAAATATCCCGTAAATATACAACAAAAATTCTTAAAGCAACAGTATTGGGTTTAGATCAAGCTCTCCCTCTGATCTGCTCAAACCATATATCCAGCGCACCTATACAGAGAGAGAATTCAGAAATCAACATAATTCGTAAGGAAACTGCACGATCAATGAAAAATTTACTTATCTTCGTACGCTCTCCCTACTCCGCAAATGTCAGATAAAAAACCTGTGATGGAAATTCAGGCTAATTGAAAAGATGGTTGCAACGACTGGACATTGACATTTGCGAAACGTTTGAATCAGATGGGTTCGTCGTCGGAGGATATTGCTCGATTTATGATATATGTCATAGATCAATCAGTTAAACTTCGTAGGTTATAGAATAAAGTACTGTTCAAGTACCATCAAAAAATTGTAAAGGAATCTCAAAAACGATAGATCAAGTTGACATATGATTCAGCGATACACCCATCAGGCAATGCAGGATCTCTGGAGTGAACAGCGGCAGTTTGAGGTGTGGCTTCAAGTGGAGTTGGCGGTTTGCGAGGCTTGGTCAAGAATTGGGGTCATTCCTGCGGAGGAAGCGCAAACACTTCGGGAAAATGCATCTTTTGATTTGAATCGGATTCACGAGATAGAAAAATCTACTCGGCATGATGTGGTTGCATTCACGCGTGCAGTTAGCGAAGGACTCGGGTCGGAAAAGAGATGGATCCATTACGGCCTTACTTCATCTGATGTTGTAGATACCGCCTGGTCCGTACGGTTGGCGGAGGCGAATCAGTTGATCAGAGAAGCCCTCGAGGCCTTACTCAAGGTCTTACATGACAGAGCTCTCGAGCATCGCGATACTCTGATGATGGGCAGAACCCATGGAGTGCATGCAGAACCCACCACCTTTGGGCTGAAGCTTGCACTTTATCATGCAGAAATGAGTCGAAATCTTACACGGTTCGAAGCGGCTGCCGAGGAAGTCCGAACAGGGAAATTGTCTGGTGCCGTTGGAACCTTCGCGCATACTTCCCCAGAAATTGAACGAATTACCTGTGAACTTCTTGACCTTAAACCAGAGCCGATTGCTACGCAGGTAATCCAGCGGGATCGCCATGCAAATTATGTGAGTGTACTGGCACTTATCGGAGCCAGCCTTGAAAAGATTGCTGTAGAAATTCGCCATCTGCAGAGAAGTGAAGTGAGAGAGGTTGAGGAGGCATTTGGAAAAGGACAGAAAGGCTCCAGTGCGATGCCGCATAAACGCAATCCCATAGGTAGCGAAAATATCACGGGTTGCGCACGGTTAATGCGGGGCTATATGATAGCGGCAATGGAAAATGTAGCCTTGTGGCATGAGAGAGATATTTCACATTCCAGTGTGGAGCGTGTGATTCTCCCCGACGCAACCACGGTGGTGCATTATGCTTTGCTGAGATTAACTCGCATTCTTCAAAGCCTGGTGATCTACCCGGATCACATGCAAAAAAATCTGGATGCAACTTATGGTTTATATAACAGTCAACGATTGATGTTGCATCTGATTGATCACGGATTAACACGAGAAGAAGCATACGACCTAGTTCAACCTCTTGCGATGCAGAGCTGGAAGGAAGCCAAGCCATTTGAATCGTTGGTCATGGAATCAGAGGAAGTCATGTCCCACACTTCCATAAAAGAGGTTCAGTATCTCTTCAATGCAGCTCATCATGCAAAACATGTGGATTTGCTTTTTTCACGTGCAGGAATTACAAGTTCTAATCCGTAAGCCATAAAAAATCGAAGGAGGCTATATGGTATATTCCATAGTATATTTCTGTAGATTACCCATAAAGAGCTAAAATTACGGAGTAGTTTGTGTTGTGCAGGATAGCTGATCATGTAATGCGTACTCTGCTTGTGAGTGTGATGGTTTGCATCATTGTGGAGCCTGTCTTCTCACAGGCGGGGTTGATTACAGGAAAGGTCACCGATTCAGAAACGGGCCTGCCTCTAGTCAGTGCAAATGTGTCCATCTCGGGAACGTCGATTGGGCGTGCGACAGATACAGAGGGAGTATTTGAAATCGGCAATCTTGTTCCTGGAGTCTATACAATGCGCGTCAGCTTTGTTGGTTATGTGACGCAAGAGTCTCAGGTCAACTTGAGTGCAGGCGAGGAGTATGTATGGAATGTAGCCCTGGTTCCTGGAACAGATTTTGATCCGGTTCAGGTGACGGCTGGTCGCCGACATGAGAAAACTCTGGATGCGCCTGCCTCCATTGATGTGATCGTTCCACAAGAGTTTCGTCTAGACGTCGCTTCAACGTTAGCACAATCACTACGGAATGTGACAGGAGTAGATATGGTGCAAACCGGGATTGATCGTTACGAAATTGTTCTCCGTGGATTTAATAATGTATTTTCGAGGACGACTTTGGTGCTCACCGATTATCGTAAAGCCGGTGCGGCATCTGTTGGAGTCAACTTGCACAACATTATGCCAAGCCTGGCCATCGATACGGAACGTATTGAAGTCGTACGTGGGCCGGGGTCTGCACTCTATGGCCCTGGTGGAGATGCAGGAGTCATCCACTATATCTCCAAAGATGCATTCAGCTATCCTGGAGTTACGGTTTCGGTAACTGGAGGTCAGCGGTCGATGTTCAATGTTCAGAGCCGCATTGCTACTGTTTTGGGGAAAAATCTTGGAGTAAAACTGATTGGCAATTATGCAATGGTGGATGATTTCACCCTAAAGGAGTGTGATCCGGTATTTCTCGAAGCGGAGCGGTTCAGTGAGTGTCCCGATCCCGAAGATGCAGTTCAACTATTTGTAGATGGTGAACGCGAGATACGGCAACGGAAGCTGGTATTATCGGGGAGTATGGATTGGCGTATGAGAGGTCAGGCCACTCTTTCGGTTCATGGAGGGATTGCGAACTTGGATGGAACTATGCTCAGCAGTATTGGCACCATTCAGGCCAAGGGATTAATTACCAGTTATGCCCAGTTTCGATTATCTGGAGGCTCCTTCTTTTTTCAGGCGTATGTGAATACGATTGACTCACGGGATTCATACATATACGGGGGAGATTTAATTGGGGAAGTTTCGGAAGAGTATGCACTACAGGGTCAATATAGTCATGAAATTGGATCTCGGCAGGAATTGATCGTAGGTATGGATGTGACCTTGGAGCATGTAGACAAATTTGGAGCCTATGTACAATCAAACACGGAAATTTCGGATCGGCTACAGTTAACGCTCGCACTTCGGGGAGATTATAACAATGTAGTGACAGAGATTCAGGCATCTCCAAGGGTTGCATTCGTTCTAAAACCAACTCTGTCATCAAGTATCAGAGCAACCTATAACCGTAGTTTTTCCTCGCCCCTTGCCACCGACTATTTTCTCAACTTGGTCGCTGCTTCTATCGGAGAGCTCAATGTCCGGGCACGTGGCGGAGCCAACGGGTTTACCTATTCCAGAAACCCAAACTACTTGCTACTCGGAGCTCCAACGGAGCTTGTTGCGTCCAGTATGCTTCCCGGAATGGAAGGAGTACAGACTCCGGTGGGTGTGGATACAGGCGTGATGTACGGGCTGATTTACAAAGGGTTAGTCGCAATCCCGGATGCGGACCTAGCCATAATGCTGTCAGATGCATTGAACACAAATACAATTCCTGTATCATTCATTACACTTCTGAAGCAGGGATTGAGCCCTGAAGCTACTATGGTTCAAGGATTCAGTTCGGGAACTTTGGCAATCCCCAATCTGAGCACCTTGGAGCTTAGAACAGATTCTGAATTGTATAATCTCTCGGATCTGGGTCCCATTAAACCCGCGATGACCCAGTCGTGGGAAATCGGTTACAAAGGAATCATTCACGACAGGATTTTGTTCACATTGGACGGATATTTTACGAAGAGGAAAAATTTTATCGGTCCTCTTCAAGCCATGACTCCGTTTGTTCTTGTCCCAAATTTGGAGCAGGATCTGATTCGGGATATTTCCGCTGGGTTCGCAGCAAATGAAGATATCGCAAATGTATTGAAACTTTTGGGCGTAACCCCGCAGGAAGGAGCAGAACTATTGGTCCAGGTTGCCGGAGACGATCTTCCAGGCAGTGAAACTCCCATAGCAATTGTACAAACAAATGAGAATAATCCAGGAGTGGGGGCATATCCAGAACTTATGCTGACGTATCCCATCTTTGGAAACCTTCAGTATTTCGGAATGGATGTTTCATCCCGGATTCTGGCCAGTGATCAACTGATGTTTTTTGGAAATGCATCCTGGATCAGCGATGATTACTATGATCACATTGAATTGGATGAAGAATCAGAGGATTTGGAACTGGCACTCAATGCTCCCGCCCTGAAGTTCAAGCTCGGCGGGCAATACCAGAGAAGGAATGGTTGGTCATTCACTGCTTCGGGGCGATTCATAAAAGGTTTTCCGGTCATCGCAGGACAGTATGTCGGGAAGGTTGAGAACTATATGATCGCAGATATGGGTATAGGAGGTTCCATCGGTAAAACGGGCGTTCGTGCAGATTTGATGATCAACAATCTATTTGATAGCAATCATCGTGAATTTGTAGGTTCTCCGAGGCTTGGACGTGTTATATCCTTCCGACTCACCTACACGACCCACCATGAAAATTGATTAGCAAGTAATATAAGTTTCTAATGGTTAAATTGGCAGGGCATGGGTTCCTAAACTATAATCATGGGAGATTAATCCAGAAAGGTTGATTCGAATATACCAACATCCGACTCAGATAATCTTTTCGAAACATTCGCCAAATCTAGAAAAATGTTCACTATAAAAAAAATCTTTGGCATCTTTGTATGCGTATTATTTTTTGCATCTTCCAATTGGGTGTATGCTCAATCCGCTTCGGTGATGGGGGTCGTGACTGATTCGGAGACCAGCCTTCCATTAATCGGGGCAAACGTGGTTCATGTCGGTTCAGGGCAAGGGACCGCTACTAATGAATCGGGGCAGTATATACTTGAGGGACTGCCTGAGGGGTACAGTGTTCTACGGATATCCTATACGGGATACAGATCTGTTGAAATAGCAGTGACTCTCTCTAGCGCAGAAATGCAAACGGTGGCTGTGGATCTTGTGAGTGGGATAGAAGATTTGGATCAGATACAGGTTACCGCGGGGCGGCGACAGGAGAAAGTATTAGATGCCCCCGCATCGATTGACGTCATCTTGGTAGAGGACATTGAGCGCACGGTTGCCCCTTCAACAATCACGTCTCTGAGGACTATTACAGGACTTGACATGGCCCAAACAGGAATCGATCGGAGTGAAATCGTTCTGAGAGGTTTCAATAATGTGTTCTCGGGGGCTACGTTGGTTTTGACAGATTACAGGGATGCGGGTTCACCTTCGATCGGAGTAAACTTGCATACTTTGATGCCCAACATTTCAGTAGATCTAGATCGGGTGGAAGTTGTTCGAGGCCCTGGATCCGCTCTCTATGGTGCGGGCGTGGATTCAGGGGTCATCCACTATATCACCAAGGATGCCTTTACGCATCCCGGGGCTACAGTTTCGGTCAGTGGTGGAGAACAGTCTCTAATGAATGTCCAAGCTCGGATTGCAGGGACGCTGACGGATCGCATCGGTGTCAAGGTGACGGGTTCCTATGCGACGGCAAAAGATTTTTCTCTGCAAAGCTGTGCTCCTTCTCTTCTGGAAGCGAATGAATTTGATCAATGCCCAGACCCTGAGGATGCTGTGCAGATTTTTGTGGATGGTGAGCGTGACACAGATATGAATAAGTATACGATTGCGGGGGACATGTCTTTCCGCCTAGGGACCAATACGACTCTGTCTTTGAATGGTGGAACCGGTTTGCTCAAGGGGGCGATTTTAAGTGGAATTGGTACGATTCAAGGGGATAATTATCGGTACTCATTTGCCCAGGCACGGTTATCCAGCAGAGGGTTTTTCGCGCAATTTTTTGTCAATGCCAATGATTCAGGCGACTCCTTTGTCTATGGGGGAGAGCCGATCATTGAACATTCTCGCGAGTACGTCATGCAGGCTCAATATGATATGAAATTCGGTGCACGGCAGTCATTGATTGCGGGAGTGGATTTTGAGTTAACTCGTCCAGATACAAAAGGGACGGTTTTGGGGCGGAATGAGGAGAATGACAATATTGATGAGTATGGATTGTATGCGCAGTCAAAGACAAAAATCACGAGTCATATTGAATTAACCCTAGCATTGCGTGGAGACTACAATAACGTGGTTGACAAAGTCCAGGTTTCACCACGAGTTGGACTAGTGGTGAAACCCACATTAAATTCAAGCTTCCGTGCAACGTACAACCGCAGTTTCTCTTCCCCTTCCGCGACCAGTAACTGGTTGGATCTTGTCGCTGCAGTACTCCCTGGTAATATCAAAGTACGTGGACGTGGTGCGGCTACTGGTTTTACCTACGAGCGAAATGCAGACTATCTGGCGTTAGGCGCTTCCACGGATCTTGTCGCATCAAGCCTATTGCCGGGGGCAGAGGGAGCTCCAACCCCAGCGGGAATCAGTACGGGGGTAGTCTATGGGCTAATGTATCAGGGACTGGTTGCAATCCCTGATGAAGATCTTGCGTTGTTACTCTCGAATGCAGGCCTTAACCTACCTTTACCCTTGATTGCAAACCTGAAAAACGCGTTCAACCCCGAGTTAACAGTAGTAGAAGGGTTCAGCCCAGGAGTTCTGGGGGCATTAAACCTCAGTACGCTTGGGCTAGATTTAGGGGTAACTGATTTGGAAGATGTAGCACCTCTTCGGCAGACGATATCTCAGACCATTGAGGTGGGATACAAGGGGATTCTCGGTGACCAGGTATTGTTTGCTGCGGATGTTTACTATGCGACAAAGAAAAATTTTGTAGGCGCCCTCCAGGTGCGTACACCACTGGTACTCGTTCCGAATTTAGCTCAGGATCTTGTTCGAGATATTAGCACAGGGATTACCAATAATGCCACACTGTCTGCTGCACTAGGACTCTTTGGTTTAAGTGCCGAGCAGACGGCACAACTACTAGTAGATGTTGCAGGCGGCGCACTACCAAGTCCATCGACACCGGTTGCCATCGTTCAACCCAGAGAGAATAATCCAGGCGTGGGGCAAGTACCAGAAATCATGCTGGCTTATCCTAATTTTGGAAGTATCCAGTATTATGGGGCGGATATATCTTTGCAGATACTTGCCACCCGTGCACTTTCCTTGTTTGGAAATATGTCTTGGGTGAGCGATGATTTCTTTGATCATACAGAATTGAATGAAGATCATGAAGATCAACAACTTGCATTAAATGCTCCAAGTTTAAAATTTAAGTTTGGTGGGCAATACGAGCACCGAAGTGGCCTCAGTGTGAATGCATCGGGTCGTTATATCAAGGGATTCAGGGTAATTTCGGGCCCCTATGATGGTCATATCCCATCCTACTTTGTGGTGGATTTAGGTGTTGGTTACGAGATTAATCCTACACTTCGGCTAGATCTTGGCATCAATAATGCAACGGACAGTGATCATCGAGAGTTTGTGGGTGCCCCTAGATTGGGCCGTATTGCGAATGCGCGCTTGACCTATACCACGGATTGGAACTAAACAAGAACCAGATTGCAAGGAATAGAGGAGTGATGAATATCGGAGTGGAAGTTTTGAAATTACTCCGCGCAGAGTTGTCGTTCAGGAGAGAATGTTTCGTGTTTTGATTTGAATGACGTTCTTCTACTTGAATCAATTAGTATAGGAAAGAGGTTCTGCCCGAATTATTGAAGATTCGGGATGATTGAGAGAGCAGAGAAAGGTTTCCGCCTCTTGGATGATAGAGTATGGGAATTCGGTCAACCTTCTGCATAGCTATACGTATTATATTATAAGCGCGCGGGTTGTATAGCGGAGCACAAGTTCCGAGTCAGATCGGATGATGTCTACCCTAGAATAATTGATGATTAATACGTGTAAATGATGAAACATACCATTTTAATAACAGGGGCAAGCAGTGGGATTGGGAAAGCTACAGCAAAGCATTTCCACACAAAAGGATGGAAGGTGATCGCGACAATGCGATCGCCTGAAAAGGAAGAAGAACTGAAAGAAATGGCGAATGTGTTTGTCACCAAACTGGATGTTCTTGATCTTGATTCCATTGATCAGGCGGTCAAGGACGCGATGGAGAAGTTTGGGAAAATTGATGTACTACTGAATAATGCTGGTTACGGGGCATATGGACCTCTGGAAGCATTTCCGAGGGAAAATATTGTGAGGCAGTTCAACACGAATGTGATTGGGTTACTGGATGTGACGAGAGCTGTGTTACCTCATTTCAGGAGTAATCAGTCTGGGATCATTATCAATGTCTCCTCAATTGGCGGAAAAATGACCTTCCCGCTGGGGAGCTTGTATCACGGGACCAAATTTGCGGTAGAGGGCATTTCGGAAGCATTATCCTATGAGATGGATGCGATCGGCATAAAAGTTAAAATTGTGGAACCTGGCATGATTGCAACAGATTTTGCTGGACGCTCCTTTGATTTTCAGAATGATTCTGACTTGATGGAGTATCAGGAGATCGTGGGGAAGGTCATGCAGGCATTTGCCTCTGGAGGAGGGATGTCGCCATCCCCTCCTGAGTTGGTTGCCGAGGTAATCTATGATGCCGCAACAGATGGTTCCAATCAAATGCGCTATCGGGCAGGAGCAGATGCCCATTACTTACTGGATTCCCGCAAAGAACTAGATGAAGATGCGTTCATTCAAAATATCAGGGATCAATTTCAGTTGTGATTGCTGAGGGGAAGCTCAGATGCATGTTTGATATCCCTCATGGACAATCAAATTTGAGATTACGAATTGTAGAGGCAGTGGTGTGCCCCAAAAATACGGAGATCCATTTTCAAGTGCTCAGTGGTCACAGGATCAAATGCAGAAGGAGGGCTGACAGGAGCACATCATCATGATTGATTTTGCGGAAATCTCTACTCAAATCAGTAGCTTTGTCCCGAACGAAAGGATCCGATCAAGATTTTCAATATTTGTAATGATGTCCTGGTAATGATGTCCTGGTGTCGTAGGGCTTTTGAGAGTGCAATTCGATGATATTTCTGCGGAATGAGCCTAGTATGTGGACGGGGTTCTGAACGCAGACGTAGGGAATGTGAATGCATCAATACGTATCTTCATGCATTAGATACACTCTCTTGTTAGGCAATAGAGTTGACGATTTGATATGAGTGCTGAATTCACTGCACTGCTGATAATGTTGGGGTTGGCCACGGGCCTTGGTCTGACATTGCTTCTTGCTCAGAGGCTCCTTGGCCCACGGAGACCCAACCGGGTCAAAGTCGGTGCCTATGAGAGTGGGATGGATCCCATCGGAACAGCGCATCAGAGGTTTTCGGTAAAGTTCTATTTAGTAGCAATGATTTTTATTGTGTTTGATGTTGAGGTGGTTTTTCTGTATCCATGGGCGGTTAGTCACCAGCATTTTCTGGAAGCAGGGATTGGAATGGGAGTACTTGCCGCCGTGACGATATTTATTATCATTCTTGCTGTGGGATTATTGTATGACATCAAAAAGGGTGGACTCGAGTTTGAATAGCGAAACAGAGCAATCAAATTTTCATTAAATCAGATAGAGCTTTTGTTCAATGAATTCAACGACTGGATACTTAACGACTACTGTCGATGCTGTGGTTAACTGGGCACGGTCGAACTCTCTCATGCCGATGCCAATGGGCCTCGCATGTTGTGCCATTGAAATGATGGCGTTTGGAGGACCCAAATATGATGTTGGGAGGTTTGGTAGCGAGGCAATGCGGTTTTCTCCTCGTCAGGCGGATCTGATGATCGTTGCGGGATGGTGCAGTTATAAGATGGCCCATGCGATACGGCGTGTTTGGGATCAGATGGCCGACCCCAAATGGTGTATTGCCATGGGAGCTTGTGCATCTAGCGGAGGCATGCATCGTTGTTATGGTGTTGTCCAAGGAATCGACAACTTTATGCCCGTTGATGTATATACCCCTGGCTGCCCTCCTAGGCCTGAAGCGGTCATTCATGCATTGATGGATGTTCAGGAGAAAATTCGTAACGAATACTCGGTAACCCAAGATTATACGAGTGGCACCAAAGAGCCAGAGACACAATCAGTCAAGCAGGGAATTTTGACTGAAGATGGTCGCAAGGTTGCTTTGGATGCATCAAGCCTTGCTGATGTCTGAGACACTTAAGTTTCATTTTACTCCTGTTGACGAGGTGCGTGCAGACGAAAAAAATGTACATGAAAAAGCGTCCACCAATGTCTTAGATACGATTGAGACGCTCAAGGAGCAATTCCCCGAGTCAATTACGGAGATATTGGTATATGCGGGTGAGTACACTGTTTTTGTAAAGCGAGAATCCCTGTTACAGGTTTGTACCGCGTTGAAGGAAACGCTCGGGTTTACCTATTTGGTAGATCTTGCTGGAGTGGATCGTTTTCGTGAGGATGCGCCCCGTTATGAGGTGTACTACTGTATGGTGAACCTCGAGACAAATAAACGCATTCGACTCAAGGTACTGGTTGATGAAGAAGATGCGGTTGTTCCGTCACTGACGAGTCTCTTCAAGGCCGCAGATTGGAATGAGCGTGAGTGCTACGATATGTTGGGGATTCAATTTGAAGGACACCCAGATCTTCGGCGAATGTATATGCCGGAAGATTTTGAGTATCATCCTCAGCGTAAGGAATTTCCACTTCTAGGGATTCCGGGGTCTCTGCCACTTCCTCCGCGGACACCTGAGGGAGAGTTGACCATGGATCCGTTTGCAGCTGCCCGTAGTGGTAGCCCAGCCAAGAGTTATCAAGAGCCCCGGAGGGACGAACAATAGATGTCAGTAACCACCCCCTTTCACGACCGGGAAGCAATATTCTCGTTCTGGCCTAGGCACAATGAGACCTTACTCAAAAGACTGGAGAGTAAGGATGCATGGTTGAGTACAAAGCGAGGGATCGAAGTCTCACACATAGAAGATGCACTCGAACATGAGATGACTCTCAATATCGGGCCACAGCATCCGGCTACGCATGGTGTACTCCGATGCGTCGTGAAACTGGATGGTGAGCGGATCGAGAAGTGTGTCCTAGACATTGGATATTTACATCGAGGGATTGAAAAACTAGCAGAGAGCAAGACCTACCAGGAATTCATGCCTTATACAGATCGCATGGACTACCTCTCGCCCTACGCAAATAACGTGGCTTGGTGCATGGCAGTAGAAAAGCTTGCCAATATTGAAGTCCCTGATCGTGCACAGTGGATCCGGATGATTATGTGTGAATTGGCCCGTATTTCTTCGCATCTCTTGTGGTTGGGAGTTGGGTTGATGGACGCAGGAGCGGTCAGTGTTTTTCTTTGGACTTTCCAGGGAAGAGAAGATCTCTACAATATCTTTGATGAAGTATCTGGTGCTCGCTTTACAGTATCCCATAGCCGTATCGGCGGATTGGCAACGGACCTAAGTCCAAAGGCCATTACAATGATCAAGGATTTTGCAACCAGTTACGAGGAAGTGATCAAAGGCTGGCAGAAACTTCTGAATCGTAACCGCATCTGGATTGATCGGAATAAGGATGTTGGTGTGATCAGCAAAGAGGAAGCAATTGAATTAGGGCTTACTGGTCCCAACCTGCGTGGTAGCGGGGTACCCCATGATATCCGAATTTTTGAGCCCTATCTGAAATATGATGAGGTCGATTTTACGATTCCGATCCGGGAAGAGGGAGATTGTTTGGCACGCTATCATATTCGGGTAGAAGAAATGCTTGAGAGTATCAAGATCATCAACCAATGTCTGGATCGATTGCCGGAAGGTCCAATCCGAACAGATGATGCAAAAAAAGCTTACCCATCCAAAGATGAAGTATACTATTCCATGGAAGGAATGATACATGACTTCATGTATACGGAAACCGGAGTCGCACCACCTAAAGGAGCTATGGCTTATCATGCAATTGAATCACCCAAGGGAGAATTAGGGTTTTATCTAGAAAGTGATGGTACCGGCTGTCCCTGGCGTGCACGTTTGAATGCCCCTTCTTTTACCAATCTACAGGGATTGGAATCAATGATGGAAGGGCATCCGGTTGCCGATATAGTGGTACTGATTGGCTCAATTGATCCCGTGATGGGGGAGGCGGATAAGTAGCATGGCAGATTTTATCCGTAATCCGGTGATTGCACTTCCGGATCCCCATCCAGAGCCCCATTTTTCCAAGGAAGAGCTCGCCTTCACGGAAGACGAAAAGAATCGAATTGCAGGTTGGATCCGTCAATATCCAACCTCGGATGGAGCCGTAATGTGGACCCTTTGGCTTGCACAGGAGAAATTCGGATTTCTGCCCCCTGAAGTTATACATTTGGTCGCAGAGGAGCTCTCTCTTCCTTATGCTCAGGTGTATGGGGTGGCAACCTTTTATACACAGTATTTCAAAGAAAAGAAAGGGGCGTTCGTATTTGATGTATGCACATGTTTTTCTTGTCAGTTTTGTGGTGGTTATGATCTTCTAAATTATCTGGAAGAGAAGCTGGAGGTAAAGCGGGGGCATACGTCAGCCTGCGGTCGCTATACCCTGCAGGAAGCAGAGTGTCTGGGTGCATGTGGTTCTGCTCCAATGATGCAGGTCAATAACGGTCCCTATGCTCATAACCTTACACCTGAAAAAGTTGACAAATTGCTGGAGGCCCTCAAAGAGAATCAAACGTTGCCGTTTGTATCGATTACATTGCCACAGGATGAGGATGAAATGGGGGGGAACAGACGAACGGATGTAGAATCAGTAGAAAGTTATGTGACCCCTCCACAATCCAAGCAAACTCAGTGATCTCCGGAAACGGTCATGAATCCAAAGGACTTATTCTGGGATAGATAGAATGAAAGACCGATTATGACAAAGGCAGGAGATTGGAAATCCTATGAGCGGGTGCTTTTGCCTCCGGTCCAAAATTTACATCACCTTGATGTCTATCGTGCCAATGGTGGATATGATACCCTAAGCAAAGTCGTCAAAAATATGGCGCCTCATGAGGTGACGGATGAGATGAAGCGGAGTGGGTTACGTGGTCGGGGAGGAGCTGGGTTTCCCACAGGGCTCAAATGGAGTTTCATGCCCCCGGTCAAGGAGGGAGTGCCGCGTTACCTGTGCTGCAATGCAGATGAAAGTGAACCCGGCACGTTCAAGGATCGACAGCTCATGGAGTATAATCCTCACCTGCTGTTTGAGGGGATCCTGATTGCCGGATATGCCATGTCTCTGAAAGCATGCTACTTGTATGTTCGAGGCGAGTATGCGAGTTGGATCTCACATATGGAGGAAGAGCTCAAAAAAGTGTATGATGCAAAATTGGCAGGCGATAATGTGTTGGGATCGAATCACAGCATGGATATCATCCTGCATAAAGGAGCAGGGGCCTATATATGTGGAGAGGAAACCAGTTTGATGGAGTCCCTTGAGGGAAAACGGGCCTATCCCAGAATAAAGCCACCATTCCCAGCACAATCAGGTATTTGGGGATGCCCCACAACGATCAACAATGTGGAGACATTGGCCTGTGCTCCACTCATACTAGGAAAAGGGGCAGATTGGTTTGCAGCCATTGGCGCAGAGAAAAACCCTGGACCTCTTCTATATGGGATTTCGGGTCATGTAAATCGGCCCGGCGTATATGAATATCCAACAGGGATGCTGATTACCGACCTGTTAGAGATTGCAGGGGGAATGCGTGGAAATAAAAAATTGAAAGCACTTGTTCCGGGCGGGGCGTCGGTACCGGTACTTCGAGCAGATATGATTGAGGGAGTTACGATGGATGTGGAGAGCCTTCGGGAAGCTGGCTCCATGTTAGGAACCGCCGGCATGCTATTTCTGGATGAAGATGCAGATATGGTTGCGTTTCTGCGTAGGATTGCGCATTTTTATCATCATGAAAGTTGCGGTCAGTGTACTCCATGTAGGGAAGGCACCGGGTGGATGGAGAATTTGATTACCCGCATTGATGATGGTGAAGGGAATCTCCGAGATCTTGATCTTTTACTTGATCTTTGTGACCAAATGGAGGGGCGTACTGTTTGTGCATTGGCGGATGCCGCCGCTTGGCCGGTTCGCAATACGATCCAGCGTTTCAGAGAAGATTTCGAACGAAGGTGTCGTCCGGCTGTCTGGGCCGTGAATGCATGAAAATCAATACAATGAGGGATCCATGAAATACTACCTGATTTTAATCTTTGTCTTTTTTGTTGCCTGTAATCGTACAGAGCCGATCAGTGATGATGTGTATGGAAAAGCACCAGATGCTGCGGATGCTATCCCTGTGGAAGCGGTTGTGTCGGAACCACAACACTACATCGAAAAGGAGGTTGCGGTTGCAGGAACCATACACGAAGTCTGCCAGATGGATGGTTGCTGGTTGATGCTTCGAAGTAGAGATACAGAAGATGGCCTTCGAGTTCATTCTGAAATCGGAGAGGATGGAACGTATGATTTTACTGTGCCCAAAGATGTCAGTGGGCGCCATGCGGTGGTTCTGGGTATCATTTCACTTCCGGAACAGGAAGCGGAAGCGCATTATCAGGAAGATGCACCGTCGACAAGTCCAGTATTGCTTTCGATGAGTGCAGTCGGTGTTCGTGTATTCCCAGAAGAATCCAGTTGATTTCCATGTCGCAGGTCATCATTGACGGTAAGCAATACGAATTTGAAGGTCGGCCGAGCCTGCTCCAGTTTTGTCTGGATCATGGTATCGAAATCCCCCATTTTTGCTACCATGCTTCTATGTCGGTGCCAGCAAACTGCCGGCAATGTTTAGTAGATATTGGGGCGCCGATGCGGGATCGTCAAACAGGTGAGATCCAAGTAGATGAACAGGGGGAGCCCGTCATCCAGTATTTCCCCAAATTGCAGACTAGTTGCAGTCATATCCTGTCAGACGGGCAGGTCATTCATACTGCACGTTCCAGTGAAAAAGTCGCAGATGCGCAGCGTGACACCTTAGAGTTCCTGCTCATCAATCATCCGCTTGATTGTCCGATCTGTGATCAGGCGGGGCATTGTCCTTTGCAGATCCAGGCCTATAAGTATGGGCCGGAAGGATCAAGATTCGAGTTCCGAAAGGTACATAAGCCAAAGAAAGTCAAGCTTGGCCCGCGGGTAGTGTTAGATGCCGAGCGTTGCATCAACTGTACACGTTGTGTACGATTTACCGATGAAATTTCCAAAAGTGGGCAACTCACGATTATTGAGCGTGGAGTAAAAAATTATCCGATTACTCCGCCGGGGGTTTCGTTTGATGAGCCCTATTCCATGAATGTGATTGACTTGTGTCCGGTTGGTGCCCTGACGTCTGTAGATTTTCGATTTCAAGCGAGGATCTGGGAGATGGTCAGTACTCCATCCATCACGACCACGAATGCAAAAGGGGCAAATTGTCATCTCTGGGTTCGGGACAATTTGATACTTCGGATTACACCACGGACCAATCCAGAGGTGAACGAATTCTGGCTTCCAGACGAGGATCGTTTAGCATATTCGCGATTTAACGACGATCGACCTGAGGGGCCTTCGTTGATTGGCACCCCTAGTGTATCTTCATGGGATACAGCTTTACATAAAGCTGCAGAAATCTTACGCAATGCGGGAGATGGTGCGGTGTTTATTGCTTCAGCCTATGCTACGGTAGAGGATAACTGGATGCTTATGCAGCTTGCCGATGTAGTTGGAGGAAGAGTTGCCGGCTATATTCCTCATATTGAGCCTGGGCATGGGGATGATTGGCTCCGCACAGATGACCGGACTCCGAACACTATGGGGTGTGAGCGACTGGGTCTTGTTCCCATTGATGTTCCACTCTGGCGTGCCCGAATTGAATCAGGAGACGTCTCAGTTCTGTATGTTCTGGAAGATGATCCGGTTGCTTCAGGGATATGCAACCTTGAATCGTTAGCCGATATTGAGGTGATTCTTCATTATTATCATACAACGAACCAAACGCTTCCGGCTGCAAATGTGGCACTTCCAGCTGCAATGGTGGCCGAAACGATAGGAACCTTTGTGAATGAATCTGGGCGTGCACAGAGAGTCATACCTGCCAAAGCCATCAAGGGAACGAATCGAACGCTCATGATGCATAGGGGACTTAGCCGCGCCGATCAGCATGGAACTCCTTTTGATCGATGGCACAACGAATCTCATTATGTTGATTGTAAGCCAAGTTGGGAAATCATCCCCATTCTATCAAGGATGATGGGTACAGAAATTCAACCACAAGGGCCCAAAAAAATTATGGAGCACATTAGTCAAACCTTTCCCGGGTTTGCGGGAGCCACCCATCAGGCCATGGGGCTGAGCGGTGTCAACCTTCCTCTCATAGAGACAGAGGTAGTCAGTTAAGACCGAATGGATTTATCGCCGGGATTATTGGCCTTAGTAGCATTTGGGATCATCAACTTTATGCTGATATCTGCATCGTGCCTTGTATATGCAGAGCGGAAAGTATCTGCCTTCATCCAAAATCGACCAGGTCCCAACCGGGTAGGCCCAGGAGGATTTTTCCAGCCTTTTGCAGATGTATTCAAACTGGTCTTCAAGGAAGATACCGTTCCTGAAGGAGCAAGCAGGTTTGTGCATTCCTTAGCCCCGTTAGTGATGGTTGTGATTGCGATGACGGTCCCGGCACTCATTCCATATGCTCGTGGATTTGTTATTGTAGACAGTGCGGTTGGTGTACTAATCATATTGGCTTTGACAAGTATCTCTGTCTATGGGGTCACACTTGCAGGATGGAGCAGTAACAGCAAGTTTTCTCTACTTGGAGGATTGCGTTCCAGTGCGCAAATGATCTCGTACGAACTCTCCATGGGATTAGCTGTGGCAAGTGTTGTGATTACCGCTGGCTCGCTCAGTGTCGTAGAGATTGTGGAAGATCAGGCAATGGGTGGTGCAATTCTGGGATGGAATTTTTTCCGCAATCCCATTGGTGCGATCCTATTTATCATCACTGCTTTTGCAGAAACGAATCGTGCTCCGTTTGACTTACCAGAGGCAGAACAGGAGTTGGTGGGAGGCTATCACACGGAATACAGTGGGATGAAATTTGGTATGTTTTTCCTGGCTGAATATGTGAACTGGTTTGTCGCCTCATTTGTAATTGCAACGTTCTTTTTTGGAGGGTATCTGATTCCATTTGAACCGCAGTTACTTGCGAATTTCCCGTGGCTTGAGGACTCAATCTTACTGTCTCTGATGCAGGTAGGGAGTTTGTTGATCAAGGTTGCATTCTTTGGATTTCTATTTTTATGGGTACGTTGGACCCTTCCCCGCTTCAAGTACAATCAGCTGATGCAGATTGGTTGGAAAATTTTACTCCCAGTTGCACTGGTCAATGTACTTTTAATGGCCATCATTGTCGCCATTTTCTCGTGAGATAGAATGTTGATTGCCCCCTCAATTCTATCTGCTGATTTTGCAAGGTTGGGGGCACATGCACATGAAGCTGTCGATGCAGGTGCGGACTGGTTACATATCGATGTAATGGATGGCCATTTTGTGCCGAATCTTACTTTTGGCCCATTGGCAGTGAATGCTCTTGCGCCATTGAAACAAAAAACGGGCGTGGTCTTGGATACGCATCTAATGATTGCAGAGCCGGAGCGCTACATTGAGGAATTTGCCGAGGCGGGAGCAGATATTATTACCATTCACGTTGAAGCCTGCAAGGAGATCGGCTTCACGCTTCAGAAAATCCGTACGTTGGGATGTAAGCCAGGATTAACCTTAAATCCGGATACGCCTCTGGATCAATTATTTCCTTGGCTGGATAAAATTGATGTAGCGATGATTATGTCTGTGCATCCAGGATTCTCTGGTCAATCTTATTTGCCGGAAGCGAGTCAGCGTACACGTCAATTGAGATCCATGATTGATCAGTGTCGTGAGGAAGTATTGTTGGAAGTAGATGGAGGCGTAGGTCCAGATAATGTGCGCGAGGTTGCCGAAAATGGTGCAGATGTTGTAGTAGCGGGGAGTGCAGTCTTTGGAGGAGTGGTATCGGAACGAATATGTACGTTGCGCAAATTATCTGCCCCTGTAGCTCAACAGGATAGAGCGACGGCCTCCTAAGCCGTATATCCGGGTTCGAGTCCTGGCGGGGGTACCATGATGCAAACAGCTTACATCGGATTAGGATCAAATTTAGGGGATCGATTGGCATGGTTACAGCAGGCGGTAGCGGATTTACGGAAAATAGATCTGCATCTGCGGTGTTCCGCGGTTTATGAGAGCGCAGCTCATACGCTTCATCCCGATGATGAATCCCCTGACTTTTTGAATGCGGTGGTAGAGTTACATACGGATTTAGATAAGGAGGATTTGTTGGAGTATTGCCAGAAAATTGAATTGAGTGCGAATCGCCAACGATCCATTCCTTATGCTCCCAGAACTTTGGACTTAGATATTCTTGTTCTGGGGCGGATCACATGCAATACGCATCGAATTACAATACCACATCCTAGATTGCATGAGCGGCGGTTCGTACTACAGCCATGGTATGATCTGGCTCCTGACAGTTACATCCCCAACCCATTTGATGCCACTGTGGAAGAGATGTTAGCACAATGTAACGATCAGGCTATTTTGCGAAGGAGGCAGTGGTTGCGAGTGACCACGATACAGCAAAATATGGCTCGCAAAGCAGTCCCCGGATGATGTCTACATTATTACATGAACTGTATGTATCTGAGAAGGTAGAAAGATGTCTGCGACGGCAGTGCGCAATTTCGTCAATAGGCTCCAAGGCAACTTGGAAGATTCAGGGTGGAGGAAATAAAGTAGTATCGCAAGGTTAACCTTGCTGGGTTGATACTGTCGGTCCATCCGCCGCCGAAACCGATGTAATGCCCGTGCGTCAGCGGTAGACCTTGTCGGAGGTGGCTCTGTGGATGTCTCCACTCCTAGTTTAGATGCTTTTAATGATGAGAATTGACGTCACCTTCCTCCGCCAGTGCATTGTATCTCTTGAGCGAGCGTTTCAAGAAATCGAACGATACAGAGCGGAGGACGCCGTTCTGTATGATATTTATCGCGCTGCCTGTGTGAAGGAATTCGAACTTGTTCTGGAACAGAGTGGAAAGCTTCTTAGAAAGCACTTGGCACCATATTTTCCCAGCAACCGAGAGGCTTATCGGCTCCATTTTAAGGACTTATTCCGTCGTGCTGCCCAGCACGACCTGATTGACTGTGAAGCAGTAGAGAGATGGTTGACGTACCGAGATAATCGTAACGACACCGCACATGATTACGGCGAAGAGTTTGCCGAGGTGACATTGAAACTTTTGCCAACCTTTATTTCAGATGCGAAGGAGTTAGCGGATATGATTGAGACGCCTTTTGATGGCTGATCAGTTGCATCTGCGATCAAAGCATCGAGAGGAGCTTACGACTCTTTTGCGCAAGTTTCTCCCAGGCGTTGAGGTTTGGGCCTATGGTAGTCGGGTCAATGGGCGCAGTCACGATGGCAGTGATCTTGATTTAGTATTACGGGGACCGAGTCTTGACAAAATTCCGATTGAGAGATTAGTTAATTTCAGAGAAGCGGTTCAGGATTCAGGGGTTCCGTTTATTGTTGAGGCACTAGATTGGGCACGGGTTCCAGAGCACTTTCACGCTCAAATAGAGCGCCATCATGTCGTGATTATCCCATCTCATCAAAATGTGCAATAAGTGAGCGACCTGAGGTAAGAAAATAGATGATCATCAAGTCAATACCGCGATGATTCAGTGAATAGATAGTTTGGATTGTGATCACAATGGATCTCCGAACAGAGCGATGGGGAAGGAATCGGTAGCTCTTGTTTAACGTTGCTTGATTGTCGACGTATAATGAGAAGATTGGATTTCTTTGCGACGACCTTTTTAGAAAATTCTTAATTAGATGAGTTTGGCAGTGGGGGGCTTCCTGGTGTTGATTGGATATTTTATTTTGAGAGCCGTTTGGCGTATCTACAAAGTTGTAGGGATGGGGCATCCCAAGCAGGATCTCAAGCCTAGGCGTCGGTCGTTCCAGGATGAGTTTGGAGAAGAGCAGGAGATTGAGGATGCCCGTTGGCGAGATCTTCCTTGAGATTTAGCTTCCGAATTTGAAAGTTAGCGTGTGATTACTGGTAACGATCTTACCCTCTTTTCTTGCAGGGCGAAATAGGGATCGCATGGCGGCGTTTATTGCTGCTTCTTCTATCCCATATCCTAACTCATCCACTAGTGTTCGTGAATTCCCTCTAGGATCTAGCAGATACTGTTCCGTAACTCGAGGAGATTGAACATTTCCCTGTTGGTCTACGATCAAGGTAATCACTACTTCGGCGCGAATCTTGCGCCGTTGTGCGGATCTCGGGTATTCAGGAGTAACAATACGAATCGGTTTTGGTGGCTCCGTGACAGGAACGGTACCCGACTGGTTTCCATTAGGCTCGGATGGGAGCTCATCCATTGGGGGGCCAGTGATCGTTAAAGGGCTAAAATCAATGGTCAAATCATCGTCCAGAATTATTTCATCTGGATGGATTACTGGAGGTAAGGGTGGGGGAGGAGGTGGAGCAAGTCGTGATTGTTGAGTTGTGATTATTTCTTCCATCTGAATCGCCTCGGGATCGGAGTAGGTGATATCCAGAGGATCTATAATCAGTGGGATAGGCCAAAGTTTTATGCAAAGTAAAACCAGTACTTGTGCGATCAAGATGCAGACAAGCAGGCGCAAGGTGTAATGATCTCCATCAAAATGGCGTCGCATCCATTCGGGAGTCGTTGGTGTATTTTGAAGAGGGTTACTAAGTCAAAAATTAATGCGAATTGTACACAATCATGGCAGATCCGCCGAGAATGTAAACTTGAATTATTGTCAGTACATTCATTAGGAATATTTCATTTAATTTCTTTGCAGAAAAAATAGGATATGTTTATCGGATTATAATCGAGTGGCAAAGCACATGCACTTAAGTCTAAGATCTCCAACGGGGCCAATATAATTTTCAAAATAATTTTTCGCATAGAGTAATATTCGTTTACGATCATGCTCTGATTCATGTTGCCAACGTAGCGGAAACGTTGAGTATCCTCCAAGATTAATAACGAAATTGAGAGTGTTTCATCCTGATAGTAGGATAGGTTATAGCTGTGGGAGGTTCAAAATGTGATTGGAGCGATTTTGTTCTTTTCCAACAAAGCAAGTGCTTTTCGATTTTGTCCATGTACGGATGGTTCATTACACCAAAGCCATCGCAAGGTGTTTACGGTTTTTGAAATTTTGTTATCATCCAAGTTGAGCATTTCAAGGACGGCTTGATCTATCTTTTTGCGCACCGGATCTGCATGCGCTTGACAAGCAGGACGAAGTGTCTCTTGAGATATCTGATCAAAAACCTTACAAGCCAGGTTTCGCTTCGCATTTGAGATGTGGATGAGGTCAGGACATGGTATGGCTGAAAGAGCTTTCACTTGGGTTCGTGATCGCCCACTGTGTGTCCTCTGACCCTGCGTCCAATGAATGAGGAATCCAAGGGTAGAGTTCGCCCACAGCGCAAAACATTTGCAGAGTATTTCATCCTCATGGATGAGAGATGTCCAAGTCGGTCCACCCATTCCTGGATGATTCGTAGTGGCAGCTAACAGAGCTTGAGACGTCCATCGCATGTTTCGGGCGTAGAATAAGGTGTTCCTACATTGACGCATGGCTTCTCGCTGCTTCTCTGATCCAACGTTTCTCGGTGCAGATCCCTTGTGCGTCAGATGAATCATCAGTTGAGTTTGCGTGGAGCTATCCGCTTTCCATAATGCCCTATCTGGACCAATCGCATCTACATGATCAAAGATCGGATTCAATTCAAAAGCACCACGAGGATCTCCCCCTGCAAGATGCCCAATCAGGTCATGAGTTGGTCCAACGGTAAATAATTCACCAATGGTGGTCATGGGTAATCCAATCTCCACGGACGCGCCATTAAAGACCAAATGCCCTTCTATAAGTGCGTTGGCTGTCAATGCAAGATCGGCATGTAGTACGCCCAATGGACTCCAGGGTGCTCCTGATGCCCTGACTTTAAACACGCATATTTGTCCAATTTCGTCTTGTCCTATGTGTACGGGATAATAACTGGCTGTAGATTTTTTCACATTTTCCATTGCCCTATGGATTGTCCGCGCTACCTCGCCAGCCTCTCCGACTCGCAGGGCTGGTTCTCGTAACGTCATACAATGCACCAAAGAAGAAGCCTGTCCGCCATTTTCGCTACGATTCATTCGCTTGGTTCCGACTAGTAGCATCTCTTCCATACCGGTATCTGCCGACAAGGCCCGTTTGCCTAGTGCCTGTCCACTTGCAACCGTAATCACTACAAGGTCTTCAAACTCTTCTTCTATCATACGTCGTGTGATCGTCCAAGACTCTGCAAAGGCGGCAGATAGTGGAAGGACAAAACCAATTCGTCCTCCAGGTTTACACTTGAGGCGTGCTAAGGCCAAGAAGGACGCAGCCAAGCCTGCTTGGTTGTTGACTGGCTCGTTCTTCACCAGTAATCTCCATCGCTTCTGACAGGCAAGTCGTTCTGTATTTGAGAGTCCAGCAACATCAAATACACTTTGCCCTCCCCGTGTACGGGAATAGGGGGGATTCATCAGTATCCAATCTAGTGAGGCATCTGGGACAGCAACGGAGTTTTCGCCGTTGTTATTGTTTCCTGTGGATTTTCCGCTTCGGACATTAAAGAGATCTACGATTTTTTGTGTGGCAAAGTATTCCAGAGATCCGGTTTGCCCTTTTCCACCTCCTACATCAACCCATCCAATCTGGGTATCTCCATAGGGGGCTCCATGCCCTAAAGCAGCCAGAGAAGAAGATGTTAGATGCGCCGCAACAGGACTGATGTCGGTTCCAATTAAGCCTCCTTCCATGGCTTGTGTATGGATGCGTTCTAGGCTTTTGGCAGTTCCTCCAGCCTGCTCATGCAGTATTGAAATGCGCCGATATCCTGCACGAAGAAGTGTGCCGGTTCCGCAGGCCAGATCACTTAGACGGCACTTATGAAACAGATCGGCATCGGCCCATTCGTCAGGGGTAAATCGGTCAGGTATAATCGTGAGTCCAGCCAACAACTCTGCCGTTGCAGGCTGTGTGTAAAAGGCAGCTGCTTGCTTCCGATCTTCACTTAGCTTGGGAAAGAGATCAGCTCCCACGCTAATGTGTAGTCCGAGTTGTGCGGTCTCAATTTGCAGGACAGCGTTCATGAGTTTGAATAGCATGCGAGAAGTCTCGGCCGGATTGAATTGACTAGACAGTTGAAGTGCTTCAATGGCTGGTTCAAATACGGAATTCCAGTTTCTCTGATTGATTGCACGCCAGATATTCATCTGAGTTAGCACGTTCGGATAGGTATCGCTGACGAGATCCACATACGGGACGGCTTCAACTCCCTGTACTGCGAGTCGTTGCTGGGTCAAGAGGGCGTTCAACCATAATACCATCATAGTGCGAAGTCCTTTTAGCGGAGAACGCTGATGGAGGTGATGAGCAATCTTTTGCTTCTGATTGGAAGTGAGGGTAATCTCCATACCGCTGGTTGCCTCGTTGACTAGTCGTGCAACATTATCTGCAATATCCTCCATACGTTCACGGGGAAATCCGATGGAAGGAAGCAGTGATGCAAGATCAAACACGGTTCCCTCAATGAATCCTCGTCTAGGCCAGCGTCTGTGGGCAGTGTCGACAATAGATGTTTGTCCTCGACGTTCAGACAACTGATGTACGGCATAGGCTAGGGGGGAGCCATGGAGCAAAGCATTCGAAATAGCATATCCTTGTATTTGTCGAAAGCGATCGGGAATATCGAGCGCAATGACGGTACGGATTCGGAATCGACCCTCTAGAGTTTCTTGGCCAAGCCGTTTGGTAGCATCTTGATCGGCATCGGGGGCAGAAAAGGAGGATTCAATAATTACAGGAGGGAACACCCCGTCATTGATCAATAGATCGGGCTTCAATCCTGTTTGCGCATGCAGGAGATTTGTTTCTTCCACCCGGATGCATCGTGGATCTTCCGACCATCGCACACTCGTTCGTCGTAGCGCAGAGCCAAGTGCACCGTTAAAGGATTCTTCTGTGGTTCTTCCTACTGCCATCCAAATTTTTCAAAAACCATCCAAGTATAAGTGGTAAATCTAAGATAATGACCCCGCATCACGCCAAATTTAATGCATTTTTCAATGCCCCGGATCAAGCGACACTTTTGAAAATACGTTTAAACAGTCACTATCAGGTTGAATAGGCGACAAATTTTTATAGGATACCATATACTTGATTTGGGAAGATTGTACATATGTCCAATGATATTGAAAATGAATCAACCAAACAAGGTAAACGAGGAAGTATAGAACATTATGGAGGGAACGGATCCGTCAAGTGGTGGTTTTCGCAGGAAGTTTACATGAAAATCCAGATGCAAAGACGGTTTTCTTTTTTTTCTTGTGCTTTCGTAATTATAGCAATTGCGGCGATGAGTATATCCGTGTATGCTCAATCTGATGAAGTTGAAGTTCGGGCTGTGATTGATCGTTTATTTGATGGGATGCGTGCGGGTGACAGTACGATGGTGCGCAGCGTATTGCACGAAGAAGCATTAATGGCTCGGGCTGGTTCTCAAGGTCTGCGTATCGGTCCTATGGATGGGTTTGTTCGAGCGGTTGGCACCCCGTATGAGGAGATATGGGATGAGCGGATATGGGATGTTGACATCTCAATTGATGGGCGACTGGCTTCGGCTTGGATGGAGTTTGCGTTCTTTCTTGGTGATACGCTCAGTCACTGTGGAGTGAACTCAATGCAGCTTTATCAGACGGACGATGGCTGGAAGATTATTTATCTGGCCGATACAAATCGTGCACCTACCTGTGAAGTGCCAGAGCAGGAACCCTAATCGTAGGCCTCTTTGTCGACACAGTTCTTCACGGGTACGGGGTAGCATCCCGTAAAACAGGCATCACAGTAGCCGTGTGGACTATCATGGGCGTCCCCGACTGCTTTTTTAAGGCTTTCAATACTGAGGTAAGCAAGAGAATCAACCCCAAGCCATTTTCCTATGGCATCTACATCATCGAATTTACTTGAAAGCAGTTCTTGCTTACTGGGAAAATCCATTCCGTAGAAACATGGGTTCATCACCGTTGGTGAAGCAACGCGAAAATGCACCTCCTTTGCACCGGCTTCCCGAATCATCCTCACAAGGAGTTTTGCGGTTGTGCCCCGAACAATGGAGTCATCAAGAACGACGACAATCCGGTCTTTTAGTACTCCATCAACGGTGTTAAACTTACAACGCACCCGTAATTCGCGGCGATCCTGCCCGGGTGCGATAAAGGTTCGGCCGACATAGTGATTGCGAATCAACCCGATGTCGTATTTGCATCGGTATCCAAGCTTTTGACATTCACTCACATATCCAAGTGTCGCAGTATTTGATGAATCCGGTACCGAAATCACAAGAGGGGGTTTTTCTTCTGTTGGAACACGAGGCACAGGAGCATCATGAGCAAGCTGCTTGCCAAATTTCCTCCGCACTTTATCAACCATCTCGCCATAAATTTGCGAGTCAGGTCGAGAAAAATAGATGTATTCAAAAATACACTGACTCACACCATGGGGGGTCTCGAGTTGTACACTATGGATTTGTCCATTTTCGCAGGTATCCTGATCAATGATGACAACCTCTCCCGGTTCAACATCACGAATATATTCGGCCCCAATCATATCAAAGGCACAGGTCTCACTTGCAACGCAGTAAGAGATTCCTTCATGTTTTTCTGTATTGAATAATTTCCCAAGGGATAGAGGTCTGAATCCGTTGGGATCTCGAACTGCAATCAGACGGTCATCCGTCAGTAGGGTCAGAGCGTACCCACCTTCCACCTCTGCAAGTGCTTCCAGAATTTGATCGACTTGATTTTCTTGGCGGCTTTGGGAGATCAGGTGCAGGATAAGTTCTGTATCTGAGGTTGACTGAAACAGAGTTCCCTGATCACTGAAAGAACGCCGAAGTTCAGCGGCATTGGAGAGGTTGCCATTGTGGGCGACCGCAAGGTTTCCACTGCGGTACTGAACATGAAAAGGTTGGATGTTGGCACGATTTACAGAGGAGCCACTCGTCGAGTAACGAGTGTGACCAATGGCCGATCTACCACTCAGAGGATTTTCAAAAAGATCGGGATTATCAAATACATCCAAGACAAGGCCAAAGTCGCGTACAGCAGACATGATTTGCCGTTGGCGTGCCGGGTCAAAGGAAGAGCTGACAATTCCACAAGACTCTTGACCTCTGTGTTGGAGGGCGTGCAGGCCAAAATAGGTAAGCCGAGAGGCTTCCGGTGAGTTGAAGATGCCAAAAATTCCGCAATGGTCTCTCATGCTGTCCATGCGAGGCCCAAAAGCACAGCAGTCAATGGTGAATACCCTATTGAATCCAGTGTGTCCATTAGGGTTTCATATGGCTATGAATTTGTACCATACTGTTCGTCTATATCTTCACGAATACGGATGTGCACCAATCGGATCCGATTGTTTTCCACCTCCTCTACGGTTAGATCCAATTGATCATGAGTAGCCGTAAATCCTGGTTCAGGAATATCACCAGCAAGATGAAAGATAAGACCACCTAGGGTTTCGAAGGTATAGGTGTCTGTTGGCAGGGAGATATTTACGATGTCATTGAGATCGGTCAGGGGGATCCGTGCATTCACACGGTATTCCATATCACCAAGTGGAATGATCAGCGTCTCTCTCGCTTCATCATGTTCATCTTCGATTTCCCCGACAACCTCTTCAAGTATGTCATCTAGCGTGACCAGCCCTGCTGTGCCTCCATACTCATCTACGACAATTGCCAAGTGTGTCTTACGGCGTTGAAAGTCCTGTAATAGATCATCTAGTTTTCGGCCAAGTGGTACGAAAATCGGAGGTCGACTGATCTGATCCCAATTTACTTTGGAATCTGGTCGATTGATAAAGGGTAGCATATCTTTTGCATACACAACACCCTGGATATTATCCAGGTGGTCTTTATAGAGTGGAAGCCTGGAGTGACTACAGGAACGAATCAGGGTCAGTGCTTCGGCCAGAGATGCGGTGACAGGAATCGCCGAAATATCCAGACGATTGACCATAATGGTCTGGACCGTGGTTTCACCAAGGCAAAGCAGCGACTGGATCCAGTCATGCTCATCTTCTTCCAGAGAACCGTGATCTTTACCGATCTCGGCCATTATTCGCAGATCCTCTAAGGAAAGCGTATCTGTTTCTTTATGATTTCCCCAACTACGATAAACTCCTTGTACGCTGGTCGACATACGTGTCAGCAGGAATGTTACTGGATACAGAGGACGAGAGATAGCCACAAGCGCTCCTGCAACACTGCGACTGTAAGTGATTGAAAATCTGGATGCAATCAGTTTGGGCGTGATCTCGGATACAATCAATAGCGTGAGCGTGAGTGCAACGACTTCAACGGCAAAAACGACTTCTAAACTAAGTCCAAGTTGCTCTGCAATGTTTTTTGTCACCATCGCCGCAAGTATAGCAACGGAAACATTGATCAGAGTGTTGAGCAAAAGAATTGTGATCAGTAACTGACGGGGTATTTCCAGCAATTTCAGGACTTGTTGACTTCGGCGATCCGTCCGTGCAGCGAGCATTTCCCGATCCGTAGCGGTCAACGAAAAAAGCGCGACCTCGGAACCAGATACGACTGCACTGGCGAGGAGTAATAGTACAAAGACAATAACTTCGAATGGTGAAACCAGTCCACCAATCGTCTGAGATAACAGATTGAGAATGGCCAGAATGGGGCCTTCAGGAGGGTCCAAACTGCAAGTAGATTTGATGCATACGAATCAGAGAGCCAGGTAAATGATCAGTAGTTAAAAATACTGCCCGGTTACTACAATAAAAATAAGAACAATCAATACGGCCAATGGGCAAACGATTCTTACCAGAAGGCCGACAACTTGACGCCCCGGTAGTGGGAATGTGCGGTCTCCGCCATCTTCAAGAGAGGATAGAAACTTGGGAATTCCCCATGCCCAGGCGACCCCAATACAAATCAGAAACGCTCCGATACTCAGGGAATAATTCCCCCATATATTATTGTTTAGGGTAAGAAAGTCAAGGTTGAATGGCAACAGAGAACCTTCGCCTCCACTCAGTGCTGGTACAGCTCCGAATGCGAGTGCAGAAGGAACGGCGAGAAAAAAGCAAAAGCTGGAAACCGCGACGGCAGCGCGATTTCGTTTCCATCCTTTTTCGTCGACAAAATAGGCAACCGCCACCTCAAGAAGGCTTACGGTTGAGGTCAGCGCAGCAATCGCGAGGAGCGAGAAAAACGCGACCGCAAAGACTGCCCCGAAAGGCATTTGGTTAAAGATGGTTGGAAGTACTACGAACACGAGGCCAGGACCGGCAAGAGGGTCAGCATTTGCGAAGAAAAGGGTTGGAAAAATGATGAGCCCTGCAAGGAGCGCAATCCCTGTATCTGCCGTCGCAATAAAAATCCCAGATTTCCATAGATTTTCCCGTTTGGAAACATAAGATCCGTACGTGATCATGGCCCCCATCCCCAAGCTTAAACTGAACAGTGCCTGACCGAGTGCTCCCATCACTACATCTAAGCTCAGTTTTGACCAGTCGGGGGTAAACAGATATACTAGTCCATCCATGCCTCCCTGGAGGCTGAGTGCTCTAACGGCCATGAGGATCAGGAGTACAAAAAGAGCGGGCATCAATAAGGTTGTTGCTCGTTCGATTCCTTTGGAAACACCACCTCTGACAACGAACAGGGTTAACAATAAGAATAATCCACTCAGAAGGATCGGCCAGAAAGGATCTGCGACGAAGGAGTTAAAGATTTCTCCACTCGATTCTCCATCCTGAGCCTGAGAGAGAGTTCCAGATGCAGCCTTGCCAAGATATCCTAGTGTCCATCCAGCAATAACGGAATAGAAAGCAAGGATCCCGGCACCGGTTAAGACGCCAAGGCCTCCTACATAAGGCCATATTCTCCCGGGGATCAAGGCCTTGAAAGCACCGACGGGGTTGCGCCTTGATTCACGTCCAAGGCTGAGTTCAGCAAGTAGTACCGGCAGCCCGATTGCGAGAACAAAAAAGAGGTAGATCATCACAAACAAGCCACCACCTCCCTCGGCCACGGAGTAAGGGAATCGCCAGATATTTCCCAATCCAATCGCACTTCCAGCGGCGGCTAGAATGAAACCCATTTGTCCACTCCACTGTCCCCGACTATTTGCGTCGCCTTGCTGAATGGATGCCATATTTATATAGCTTAAAGTCTTTAAGGGTGATCAATAAGATAAACAAATACGAGAACTGTTGCGACCTATTGAGTTGAATTTAAAGGAAGTAAACAACACATCTGAGTAAGCGAAAGAAGAAGCCAATCCTTAAAATGGAAGATCATCCTCAGGGGTATGTGAGGAATTGGATTCCTGCACGGTTGGTGGTGTCTGTTGAGGAGGGGGAGTGGGCTGCTGAGCAGAGCCTTGGGAATTGTCCGGTTGATTTTGCGGAGGCTGGGCATATCCACTTTGTGTTCCAGGATGAGCTTGATATCCACCACCACTATCTAAATCCAGAATAACAGCCGTTTGAGCATTTATTTCGGTGACCCATTTCTTATTCCCTTCACGATCGTCATAAGAGCGGTTTCGAATACTCCCTTCAACAAATATACGAGAGTTTGCATGGGCCTGATCGCGGAGCGCATCTGCTTTTTGCCCCCAGACGACAACGGTATGCGTGGATTTACTTTCCATGCGATTGCCATCTCGATTCATATACGTTTCACTTACTCGAACATGAAACGAACAGATGGATGTGTCATTCTGCGTGTGACGAAAGACGGGCTCTTTTTCGATGCGTCCAATGAGGACGACTTTGTTTACATTTATATCTTGCATGAGTTGATTTGTTAGAATGGGATACATCTATCAGTACTTGGAACGCATCAGATCGAAAAACGTCCCCATTAGATCAATTTGAACCATAAAATCATACAGATAAATTGCCAGATTCATGAATCAAGAGATCTATAACGAGAACTATTTAGAGGTCAATGACTCTTCCTCTCAGTGGGCTCTATTGGTGAATGTTGTTCGCCAACTCAGAAAACTATGTCCATGGGACCGGCAACAGACCCACGCATCCCTACGTCATTTGCTGATTGAAGAAACCTATGAAACTATTGAGGCTCTGGATCAGGGGGATATGCAGGAACTCAGAACGGAACTGGGGGATTTGCTATTACAGATTATTCTGCACAGTATTATTGCTGAAGAGGCTGAGCAGTTCGATCTGACTGGTGTACTTACAGGAACGATTGATAAGATGGTCCGGCGCCATCCCCACGTATTCGGTCAGACTCATGTATCAGGGGTTGAGGAAGTACTCCAGAATTGGGAATCCATTAAGGGCAGGGAGCGGAAGGGGCAGTCTGTGCTTAGCGGTGTGCCTGCCGGGTTACCTGCGCTCCTATCTGCTTATCGGATGCAGGAAAAAGCCGCGAGTGTTGGATTTGATTTTCCCAACCAGGAAAGCACGTGGGCCAAGGTTGAAGAGGAAATTCAAGAATTCAAGGCAGCAGGCTCGGAAGATGAGCGTGAGAGCGAGTTTGGAGACTTGCTTTTTTCATTGGTCAATTATGCACGAAAAAATCAAATTAACCCCGAAGATGCACTCAGAAGTGCGAATCATCGTTTCCGTAACCGGTTTGAATACGTAGAAGCGAATGTGCAGGATATGATGGCGGCAGAGCTAGAAGAATTAGACTTGCACTGGGAGGCATCAAAAAAAAGCCAGAGTTAAGATGAGGCTCTTGCAAAACCCTCTTCCAATCTTTAAAGTATGCCATCAGCTACTCCCAGATCAATATTCGCCTTCCAATGAAGAGGTTTTGCAAGAGGATCGATGTAATCCGATTGCCTCCGTTTGGATTTTTTTGAAACTAAGTCCTATTCCTTCCGTACATGGCTTGAACGTGGTGGTTCCTGTACAGGAACCACCAAATATGGCAGCTCACGCCTTAAAAAGATATAACAGGCATATTTATTTTCCCTAAAAACATTTCACACTTTATTATTATACTCCATTCTATATGTTGCTGTAATAATTCTTAACAGCAAGATTGGGCGTAATTTGTTTGCTATCACAGAGCCTTTGCTTTCAGGGAGGCACATCGAAAGAGGATTTCTCAGTATGTGATTCCCATAGCCCAAGGCATGAGTATGCATCTACAAACTCGTAAACAAACTTTTCTTTATTAAACAAATGAAACAACTTGCTACTTCCATTTTATTGGCACTTGGACTCCTTATTACCCCCGTTGTAGCGGCTCAGGTCACCGTGTCTGGCACGGTAACGGATGCTGCAACCAATCAACCGTTCCCAGGTGTACAAGTTATTGTAAAAGGTACCCTGAATGGTACAGTTACGGACTCCGAGGGTATGTATTCGCTCTCAGATGTTGCGGTTGGCAGCACATTGGAATTCCGATTTGTGGGATATAGAATTCAGGAGATACTCGTTTGGGAGGATACGAATGAGATGAATGTCCAACTGAGTGAGAGTATTTTAGAGATTGACGAGTTTGTTGTCGTGGGGTCGCGGCGATTGCCGCGACTTGTGAAGGATTCTGCTGTTCCGGTTGACGTATTTGGTCCTAGGGATCTAGCTTCGCAGACCAGTTCGGATATTGATGAGATCCTCCGTACTCAGATTCCTTCCTACAACGTGCAACGTCACGGAATTGACGATGAGGCGACCTTGGTACGCCCCATCACTCTTCGTGGCCTTTCACCAGATAATGTTGTCGTGTTGGTAAATGGTAAACGACGTCATCGTTCTGCGTCATTGGCTCTTCTTGGGAGTTCGTTAAATACAGGTTCGCAGGGGGCAGACATTAACATGATTCCGAGCATTGCACTAAAACAGGTGGAAGTACTTCGGGATGGGGCTGCGGCTCAGTACGGTGCGGATGCCGTCGCCGGTGTATTCAATATGCAGCTTCGCGATAACAGTCAAGGAGTTCATGTCCGGCTACAAG
Source organism: Rhodothermales bacterium (assembly GCA_965215475.1). Classification (GTDB taxonomy): domain Bacteria; phylum Bacteroidota; class Rhodothermia; order Rhodothermales; family Bin80; genus Bin80. Next base: position 1,535,544 of record OZ244061.1, on the reverse strand, counting down.
GAGGAATGTATGCTGGAGGTGATGATTTAGTGCCGAATGGCATCAATGAATCAAATGGTTTATTGAGGAAGCACAATTATTCTGCTTCGGGAAGGAATTTTCTCGCAGCTGCGAATGTAGGACTTCCTCTTACAGAGCGTGGGTTTTTAAATCTCAGCCTTGAATATCGTGATGTAGCTCCTACGATTCGAAGTGGACTTCGCAGGGATGAAAATATATTGCTTGAAAGAGGGTACCCGGTCAACGATCCGGCGCAGATTTGGGGGAGCCCAGACATAAGTAATTCAATCGTTGGTTTTATAAATGCGGGCATTGATGTGGGTACGAACGCACATATCTATGCATTCGGGGGCTATGGTAATCGAGAATCAGAGGGTGGATTCTATTTTCGTTCTCCCGGAACGAGTAGTGCCAGAGCGGCTGTATTCAGATCCGGTTCAGTTAGAGCGGTTGCGGATTTGAATGAAAGCGACGATATCGTCTGTAGGGAGGTCGTACCTAGCCTGGAGGCAGATTTTTCGGCGGTACAGTCCTTTATTGATCAGTACAAGGGGCAGTGCTTTCTTTTCAATGAATTGTTTCCGGGTGGATTTACCCCACGTTTTGGTGCCAACATTCATGATTTGAGCGTAACCACGGGAGTTCGTGGAGGAGTGAATGATGGTTTTAGTTGGGATCTGAGTTTCTCCATGGGAAACAGCGATATTGACTACTTCATTTATAATACGGTCAACGCTTCCTTAGGGCCGGATACCCCCACGTACTTCAAGCCTAGGGGGTATGAGCAACAGGAGTATACGATTTCTGCTTCTGGTTCCTATCCCATTGGAGTGAGTGCATTTGCTACCCCTTTGAATATAGCATTCGGCTTAGAGTGGCATACGGAGGAGTTCACCACTGAGGGAGGCGATCCTGATTCATGGGCCAACGGTAAGTATGGAACTCAAGGATTCAGTGTTGGCTCCAATGGATACCAAGGGTTGAATCCAAAATTTGCAGGTTCATGGAATCGCCCCAATATCGCACTTTATCTTGACTTGGAGACGGACGTAACAACCCGCTTAACCTTAGGTGTTGCGTCTCGCTACGAGAATTATTACGATGATTTCGGATCAACCCTGACCGGCAAGGTCGCGGCACTTTACCGTGCGAGGGAAGGACTTCGTTTTCGTGGCACGGTCTCCACGGGGTTCCGTGCTCCCACACCGGGGCAGGCGAATCTCTGGGCATTACAGACTGCCCTTTCCGGAGAGGGGGACCAACTTGTGGAAACGGGGCAACTCCCGCCCACTCACCCGATCTCTGCTGCGCTTGGTGGACAAGAACTCACCGAAGAAACGGCGTTTAGCTTTACATTGGGGACGATCATTGATCTTTCCTCCAATTTAACCCTGACCCTTGATTATTTTGATATTTCACTTCAGGATCGGATCTCTCTTACGGGGAATATTGCGATTACGGAGGAAATTCGAGCTATTATTGCACAGGAAGGTGGCTTAGGAGGAGGCGAGACGACGCTTCGTGAAATCAAATTCTTCTCCAACGATTTTGATACACGTACACGTGGGATTGATCTTCTTTTGGCGTATGACAGGGAGAGTAATTCGGGGAACGCAACCCAAGCTTCTCTGGCATGGAATTGGACGAGGACTAGCTTGGAAGACTTCTCACAGCCTCAGAACATCAGCACTTTTCTAGGGCGGTCGTTGAGTACTCCGTTTACGCTGAGCCTGTTGACGCCTCGCCGACAACTCGAAACCGAAGATCTGAATCCCCAACATCGTGTTGTACTGATGGGACGCCATATCCGCGGTGCGGTGAGTGGAATGGTCCGACTCAATTACTATGATGGCTGGTTTGCCTGCCGGAATAACAGCAACGAATGTACGAATAGTACGGGTAGTTTGCTGGATGAGTTTGATTCCGCTGTGATTGTGGACGCCGAAGTTGGGTATCGTTTCCTGGGAGATTATCGTGTATCCTTAGGAGTAGATAATGTGTTTGACACGTATCCAGACGCCCATCCAGACGAAACAGGTAGCCAAGGGAATATTCGCCCAGAGAGTACCCCATGGGATTATAATGGGCGCGCATATGTGCTTCGATTGGTCGCAGATCTGTTCTAGATTATCGAGAATGATTAGACAAAAAAGCCTCGGGGAAAGTCTCCGAGGTTTTTTTGTTTATTGGCGGCATCGAATCATGATGCCCCTGGATGCGTCCTGAGAATCATTTTGTATGGAGTGATTGTATAGAGTGAGCGATCTAGGCGGTTTTGATGACGAATCATATAGGACCTATGATTTCCGTAGTAACATCATTTCATTTTGCTGTTGAAGGTCTCCATAGGTGATTCGAGCGTCATGACAGGAACTCTGACGGAGAAGTACGACATTGCTGGAATCAGATCCTTTGTACGAAACGGCTTCATTATTGCGGTAAGGTGGAGCATCATAATAAGCAGATTGGCAACGTCATGAACCTTCTTCGTCAATTTGGATAAAGTGGATCCATGGCTTCAGGTAATTTTGATTCCCGACTAGTTTTACGTGCACAGAAAGGGGATGAATCTTCCAGAAATATACTTTTGAGTCGACTTTCCAAGGTCTTTGAACGATATTTCAGGGCGAAGATTGGCAACCAGGCTGTTGTAGATGATCTAACACAGTGTGCGCTGCTTCGGGTTCATTCGGGATTGACTGCATTAAAACATCCTGAAAGATTCAAATCCTTTGCAATGAAAGCGGCTTTGTTTGAATTGCATGACTATTATCGGGGGCGACATTCTCCCAAGGAGAAAACGTATGAGCCAGAATTGCTTCCAGAGAAACCAGGTCCGACCGAAGGGTTCGGAAGCAAGTTTGATGCAGAGCGTGCTCTTGCTATGCTGACTCCCCGGGCAAGACGCATCCTTGAACTTCGTGAGCATGGATATAAATACAGGGAGATTGCCAAAATCCTGGATACGACCGAGACGGCCGTCAAAATGCAAGTGAAGCGTGCATTTGAAAAGATGAGATCTATTTTTTAGATTGGTTGTTACCTTTTATGATTTATCAGCGTCTCCACAGATGGACTCCTAGCGTAGTATATGAACCTAGCGTAGTATATGGACCAATCTGAAATACTAAAAAAAGTACTTTGCGAAGAAGCACTGACTCCTGAAGAGAAACAGGCACACGCGGATCATCTAGAAGCTGATCCAGAATTGGCACGTTCTCTTGCGGGATGGCAACGGTTCCGAAGTTACTTGCGCGGTCAGGTGCCTGCAGTTCGTGATTTTGTACTGCACTCATTGGTTTTTCAGGGGCATGCAGAAGATTTAAGCGATGAGGAAGCGAATGAGGTAAGTGAGAAATGGCAGTCCTTGGATCCCGTCATGGAGTCACATCCCGGATTTTTGGAGGTCTCTGCTCAAATTGACCAAGATCGGGAAGATTTTCTCCAGATCTGGGAAGCAGAGAACCCGCGCACAACCTCTAGGGTATTGCCTTTATCAATTCGTACATTTCGGATGGCAGCGGCGATTGCGGTGTTGACAATTTCTGTGGTTGCCACCCTGCTTCTCCTAAGAGATGATGGGCTTCAGACTGTAACCGCAGATCCTAGTGAATATGAGCGGGTCCTACTTCCAGATGGTTCGGAGGTGCATCTCAATGGTCCCGCGACACTTCGGTTTGATGAACAGGATTTTTCGCGTACAGTTGAGCTAACGGGGATCGCCTTTTTTGATATTGCTCACAGTTCAGATCAATTTTCGGTACAAACGAATGAGGCGATAGCAAGAGTTCTCGGCACACGCTTTGGTATGCGCTCAATGAATGGGCTGACTCAAGTTGTACTTGAGAGTGGTCGGCTAGAGGTTGCCTCAACTGCAGAAACTCCTCAGAGCGTGATGCTTGTCCCCGGTCAAATGACAAGCATCACAGAAGAATCTACTTCACCGACCCCCCCAGTTCGAATCAACATAGAAGATCAACTAGGGTGGACAGGGTTTCTTTTTTTCCAGGAAACGTCCTTACGAAAGGCAGCCGTCCTGCTTGCTTCAAGCCGGAATGTCCGTGTTGATATTGATTCAACACTGATCAATGAAAAGGTAACGGGTATCTTTGCCCCAGACGTTTCGGTTGAAGAGATTCTGCATGCACTTGCACTTACACTAAATGCCGAAGTGATACAAGAAGGGGAGGCTTACCGCATAGTTCCCTAGAGGTGTTTGGAACACAGATGCCTGAAAAGTGTAACGAGCGTCCAAAATGCACGTTACTCATCGGTGGTATTTTTACGGAAACGACTATTGTATTTGTACCTAGGCGTTGTTGCTTTCATCGGCATCAACCCCTTGGGAACTACGTACGCTCAGAGTATCTCAATTGAGGTCTCATCTCGACCCCTTTCCGAAGTCCTGGATTCTCTTAGAGCATCACACCGATTTGACGTTGTCTACGCTCAGAGGCAGGTCGAAGGGGTCTTGGTCACATGCAGTTATTTTGGTGATGACACAGCTGCTGCACTAGCATGCTTGGTATCGGATCACAACCTGAGTGCGGTCCGCCTGAAAAGGCGACAGTATGTTCTTGTGGATGTAAACCGGGATGTTTCCCCAAATCTCACAACTCCGCTTATGGGGACGTTGCACGGATTTGTGATGGATTCACTATCCGAGGAGACTCTGCCAGGAGCGCACGTATATTTGCCAAGATTTTCTATAGGGGCCGTGACCAATAAAGCAGGGTATTACGCAATCCCATCTATGCCGATCGGGCAATACTGGGCAAGGATCTCCTTCCTTGGCTATGCTTCCCTAGATACCTTATTGGAAATTTCCACGGAGCCAACCACAATTCGATTAGCTAGACAAACCTTGGAGTCCCAAGCAATTTTTGTCAGCTCTGATCGCAGAGATCTGTATGACGTAGAGCCCGGTGTACGACAAGTGCCGGTCAATCGAATCAGTCAACTCCCGGGCTTTCCTGGCGAAGCAGATCTTCTCCAATCCCTTCGCTGGTTCCCCAGTGTCCAGCGAGTTCGGACGAATCAGGGCGGGTTGATTGTTCGGGGGGGAGAACCCGATCAAGTTCATTATCTGATTGATGGGGCTCCCGTTTATCATATGTGGCATATTGCTGGACTTCTCTCGGTCTATCAGCCTGAGGCCTTCAAAGATGTCCGTTTGTATCGGGGAAGTTTTCCTGCTGAACATGGTGGGCGCCTGTCAGCTGTACTGGATGCAGAGTTGAAAGATGGTTCAATGGATCGGGTCACAGGATTAGCAGGATTAGGCGTCCTAAGTGCACGTTTGTTTATTGAGGGGCCAATCACAGAGAAACTATCGTTTATGGTATCTGGACGCAGGTCCTATCTGGATCGAATTATTGGACGCAGACATCCAGTGACCGACGGAAGTAGACGCGACACCATGCGTACAGGAATCCACTTATATGACCTCAGTACGAAGTTCGCATGGCGACTGTCTTCACGGCAGCGCCTGACGCTTGGAATCTACGGCAGTGCAGATGTTCTGGATATTCGGCTTCCTGTAAATTTGTCGGTAGTCGGCTCTTTTCGTGATGCATTGCCCCTTAGAAATTGGCTGAGTCCAGCAAGTCTTGTTTTCGAGTTTGATACCAGGTGGAGTAATCGTCTGATCAGTGCACGATACAATTATCTGTATGCAGATCGACTGTTCTTAAGCACAACAGCGTATGCAACGTCCTACCGAGCACATGAACGCATCTTTATTCGTCCGACAACCATCTCATCCGTAAATTCGGTGTATGAATTGGATATACTAGATATTGGTGTGAAGCTGAATGTGGATTACTATCTATCACGGACCAATCATATTCGGGTGGGTATTTCAATTGCTCAGCGCACATTCTCGAGTGGATTGAATGCATTGATTTTGCAGACCAATACCCTTTCTGAGAGAGTTGACGAGCGTAGCGCACTGGATAATACAGAGATTGTATTTTATGCTCAAGATACCTGGAAGCCAACCTCAAGACTGCAAATACAGCCGGGAATTCGTTTCAGTCAACTCAGAGGTGCAAAAAATGTACGGGTAAGCCCACGATTGGGAGTTCGATATGACCTGGATCAGGTAATTCTTCGGATGGCTACGGGAATAAATGTTCAGTATATCCATCAGGTACGGGATCGTTATTCCGTACTCTACGATTTGATTTCATACAGATGGGTGCCGGCAAGTCGTTCGGTAGATCCGTCCCGCAGTTATCATGCTTCAGTTGGTGCTAGTGCATTTCTGGGTGCCCTAGTGACCGTTGACATGGATCTATATGTTCACATGACCAACGGACTGCTGCTTCCAAAAAATGAGCAACAGAGCAGGGATAGATTGCTGGGTCCTGGGATTGAACTTGGTGCAATCTTAGGCCAATACACTAGAGGTAAAGCACTTGCCCATGGATTAGAGGTCAACCTACAGTATGAGCGAGGATCATCGTTTGTCTGGGTAAGCTATGCGGCAGGAAGATCACGCAGTCGAGCTCCTGAGCTCGGCGAAGCGCAGTTTCGTCCAGGACGCTTTGATATTCCGCAACAACTTGAAGTTGCTTGGCGAAAAACAAGAAATAAATGGTCCTATGGAGTGAGTGGAAATTGGCGTAGTGGGTATCCAATTACGGTTCCCCAAGCGCGCTATGCCGTAGGAGATCCTCTTTCGGAGACCCCGCAAGGATTTCTGTTTTTTCCAAAAATTAATAATGGTCGATTACCTTCGTACACTAATTTTGGAGTTCAAGGATCCTATCGGTTCAATGTGGGCAATGTAGCATTACAATTCAAATTAGAAGTGAATAATATCACATTCTGGCGAAATGTGATTGGACGTATCTATGATCCTTCCTTGCCGCATGAGGTAGCGGTTACATCCAGATTTGGGCTTCCAGCATACCCACTTCTCGAAATCACGGCTCATTTTTAGCGATGAAGATCAGACAGCTATGTATGGTCGTGGTTTTTCTTGTCGGATGTGATGCCGCGCAGCCAGAGGATACGTCTTTGCTTGTCGTAGAGGCATTTGTGATGTCGGAAGAATCATTCCCGAACATTATCTTGCGCCGGGCTGCCCCACTGAAAGATCCGTACCTCCTGAATTCGTCTACTGCTGCGATGGATGCCCGAGTGGAACTGACTCAGAATGGAATTCTTGTTCCATATCAAATGCAGGTGCCGGGGGTGTATATGCCATTGAATTCGATGATGGCAACACCTGGAGATCGTATCGCATTGAATGTACAATGGGAGGATCAAGTGGCCTCGGCGGAAACACGTATTCCGCCTCTGATTTCCATGGATAGGATCGAAATATCTACAACGGATACTCCGGTTCCGGGATTGTTGTTAGACTCTCTGTTCATTGACCCGACCCAGATTGATTCGCTCGGGATTCGAGCACTTGGAACCGGTGCACGAGAAGGACTGGTTCATCTTGTGCGGGCAACCGTACATTGGGACGATCAGACGGGACGTGATGACAATCAATGGTGGATTCGAATGCAGCTACTGCCGACACTTACACAGGATCAACGACTCAGCAACTATTTTCTGAGTTCGGAAGTACTGCGGCCGGAAAAGGAGATGTCATTTTCTCCTGATCATCTACGATCATGGTCGGGCTCTTATGCCGTACCCGTGACAAGTCAGACGGATCCGATTACCGAGCATCGTCTGCGGATCAGCATCATTCGTAGTACAGAGGCCTATGCCGGTTTTGTCTCTCAGAGTTCAAACCCCAGTGAATATGAGCCTCCATCAAATATTTCAGGAGGGCGAGGGATCTTCGCAGGGCTTGCCATTGATACCATTACGGTGAGCATAAAATAATGAACACGGCAAAAAAGAGGATTGTAAGGGCCGGCACGATCACAGCATTAAACCCTCAGGTCAAGAATCCAGATCGGATCTCCGTATTTATTGACGGAGAATATGCCTTCGGGATGATGACGGATCTGGTTGTGCAGAATAAACTGCATGTGGGAAAACTGTTGGATGAGAAAGAGCTGGATTCATTATTGCAGAGCGAAGCGCTGCAACGGGCAAAATCAGTGGCATTTGGATATTTGGCATATGCCCCTAGGACGGAGTATCAGGTTCGCATACGTTTAGGGGAGCGTAATTTTTCGGAGCAAGAGATTGATCATGTGATTGAAGATCTAATTGATCTTGGGTATATTGATGACAGGAAGTATGCCATGGAATATGCGAAGGCGAGATTCAAACATAAGGGGTATGGGCCTCATAGGATTCAGAGAGAATTGGCTGCAGACGGAATTTCAGATGAAATTGTTCTGGAAGCGATGAATGCGACAATCCATCCAGAAGACTTTGCTTCGTGTGCAAAACGTTTGGTTGAGCGATTTCAAATTAGAGTTCAGGGTAGTGCTCCTGAGCGAAAGAGAAAGCTGATCGCGTATTTGACTCGGCGAGGTTATGGGTACAGTATGGCAAGTGAATATGTTCAGGAGGTGTTACGTCAAAATGAGTCAAGTGAGCATCGCGTCTGATGTGTTAAGGGAGCGCCTTGGGGGAATCCAGCCTTCAACGGCAATGATTCTGGGGTCTGGATGTGGCCTTGAACTCGATCGCGTTCATTGGACTCTGAATGCATCAAAGATTCCTGGATTCATTACTCCCTCGGTTGCCGGACATTCGGGGCGTGTTACATCAGGTATTTTCACCAACCACGAAGTTCTTCTTATGCAAGGGCGCGTACATTACTACGAAGGAGTCTCGGAAGATCGGGTTACGTTTCAGGTCCAACTCATTCATGAATTAGGGATCAAGAATGTGATTCTGGTAAGTGCGGCGGGAGGGATACGTCCTACATTGAACCCAGGAGAAATTATGCTGGTAGAAGGTCATATCTGTGCTCAGCCACTGAATGCAACTAACAAGGAGGGTTCCGTGTACGATCATCTGTGGAGAAAACGTGTAATGGAAGTTTGTTACGGCTTACCCGTTTCAGGTGGGGTGTACGTTTGGACCATTGGGCCGAGTTATGAAACTCCAGCAGAAATTGCCTCCTTTGAACGTAGAGGTGGCGACGCAGTTGGAATGAGTTTAGTGCCGGAAGCTATGAGAGCCTCTTCATTACATATGCATGTGTTGGGAGCCACGATCATTACAAATGGTGCAGCAGGACGGCATGATCGAGAGTTAAATCATGAGGATGTACTTCGTGCAGCCAGAGATGCACGTGCCAATCTTGCAAGTGTACTGGCGAATGCGTTAATGCAGGCTCCTCATTCAGGAACCACATAATTTTATCTATAACGAATACTCATATCACAAGACCAAATTGTAGCGGATGAACGACGATTATGGACATGACAGTGGCGATTGGGAAGGTACGCCACCTTCAGGTAGCGGATCTCGCTATCGCGATGAAGTATTTTCCAAGAGGGTCCCGGCGGGCCGACGTACGTATTTCTTTGATGTAAAGGCAACCCGTTCGGGTGAAGATTTTTTTATCGTCATCACCGAAAGTAAACGGGTTGGGGAGCATCGTCATGAGAAGCACAAAATTTTCGTGTATAAGGAAGATTTTGCCAAGTTTATGAAGGGCTTGTACGAAGCAATGGAGGATGTACGAACTGAGCGTCTACCGGATTATGAGTTTTACGGCTTCCCGTCTGTTGATTTTCCACCTAGGGACGACGAAAGCAGGTAGTCTTGTGGAGCCATGATCCGCTTGATTGCGTCAGATCAATGGAGACGAAAGCCAGTAAGCTTGGATTCTGCATTGGAGGAGCGAGTAGCCGAGGTAATCAAGGAGGTCAAGGAGAATGGTGATACGGCTTTGTTTGACTACACGAACCGGTATGACCGTGTTCATCTCACCTCTATTCCCGTACCCTCGGCCGCATTAGAAGCGGCATGGATAGAAGCCGAATCGGCTTGGCAGCATGCATTTGAGGAGGCCGCCCAAAATATACGCCGATTCCATGTGAAACAGGTCCGCGAGAGTTGGTATGTGGATGATGGAGAGGGGGTTCGGCTTGGACAGCGAATATTACCGGTGGATGCGGCGGGATTGTATGTCCCGGGCGGAACGGCGGCCTACCCGTCGAGTGTATTAATGACGGCAATTCCTGCTCAGGTAGCAGGAGTGGAGAAACTGTACTTGGCAAGCCCTCCTGATCCTTCCTCCGGACTGCCTCGTAAGGAGGTTTTGGCCGCTGCCTATATGCTGGGAATTGAACGTGTGTATGCAATTGGTGGGGCTCAAGCCATTGCCGCATTTGCCTTTGGAACAGAATCTGTTCCGAAGGTAGACAAGATCGTAGGCCCAGGTAGTGCATATGTTACAGCCGCTAAGAAACTCGTATATGGTCACGTGGATATTGATAGTCTTGCCGGCCCCAGCGAATTAGTAGTTTTGGCCGATGCTACTGCCAGACCGGACTGGATTGCCCATGACCTTCTTGCTCAGGCAGAACATGATGAGCTTGCATCTGCAATTCTTGTCACCCCTGAGGAAAAGATTGCAAGAAATGTTTGTGAAGAGATTGAAAATATTTTACCACTCATTCCGCGCAGGCAGATCGCCAACTCTGCGTTAAAAGAACATGGTGCGGCGATCATTACTAATTCGGTACAGGAAGCGATTGAAATGGTGAATACGATCGCTCCAGAACATCTGGAGCTCATGGTTGCAGATGCATGGGAGGTGTTGGAGAAAATTCGGCATGCAGGCGCAGTTTTTATTGGTCCATGGTCTCCGGAAGTGATTGGAGATTACTATGCGGGTCCGAATCATGTATTGCCAACGGGAGGTGCTTCAAGGTTTTCTTCTGCTCTCGGAGTAGATGATTTTATTCGGTATCAGAGCGTGATTGGCTACAGTGAACGTCGCATAGGGGGCGTTGCTGACAAGATCGCTCTGATGGCACATAGTGAAGGGCTGGATGCTCATGCGCGTAGCGTAATAGTCCGAACCAAAGATTAATGATAACGCGGAATCGTGCCCTTTTCCAAGTTAAGGAGGAGATTCACAGGCAGCATCCCTATAGGGTTGGAGTCCCTCCTGGAAACATAAAGGTTAAGCTCAATCAGAATGAGAGTCCATTTGATCTACCCACTTCAGTGCTGGACTCCATCGTTGAACGCTGGAAAAAAATCCCATTTCATCGATATCCTTCAGAGCAACCCGTTGAGCTTACAAAGTTGATCTCTGATCACATAGGATGGGATTCCGAAGGAATTATCATCGGCAACGGATCGAATGAACTGACCTACACTTTGGGGTTAACCTTCATTGCTTCAGGCAGAAAAGTGGTGCTCCCTCGTCCAATGTTTTCTTTTTATGAGCGGGTTGTGGAAATTTTTGGAGGAGAAGTTATCTCTATTGCTCCTCGAGAAGATCTCCAGTTTGACACGGAGAGAATCCTTTCTGCGATTCATGAGGAGACTCCATCTGTGGTCGTGATCACGTCTCCCAATAATCCGACGGGGCTGGTCGTCCCTCTTGGAGAGATCAAAAAAATTGCCAAGCAGGCTCCAGGAATGGTCCTCATTGATGAAGCCTATATAGAATTTGCGGATGAACCAAGCTTTCTAACTGGATTGAGGGATTACCCAAATGTGATTCTTCTCAGAACATTTTCCAAGGCATTTGGATTGGCTGGAATTCGTTTAGGATATTTAGTCGGGGATCCAGCATTAATATCTGAGGTTTTGAAGGTTCGACCTCCATTTATGATAGACCGGTTTAGTACCATCGTTGTAGAGGAGCTTCTTTTGCAGTTCCATCTAGTTCGCGACCGAATCAAGCGAATTCGTTCTGAAACGAAGCGTTTAATTCAGTCCCTGGAGCAAATGCAGGGGATACAAGTTCTTGCGGGGCAAGCAAATTTTGTTACATTTAGAGTTTCTGGTAACAGTAAAGAAATTTTCATGAAGCTGGCCGAATTAGGTATTTTAGTCCGTGATATGGGTGGATATCCGGAGTTAGAGGGTTTTTTGCGTGTGAGTGCAGGGGAGCGTGGTGAGAACAGGGCATTCTTACGAGCGTTGACACAGATAGTATCATAGTCCTTTAGACTCGAAGCAATATGGCAATACAAGATGGACTTGTCCCAGTAGAAATTGTTGGATTGTCAACAAGCCCAAGTAGTGGGGGGGCATTTGTTTTGATGTTGGCAGAAATATCTGGTTCACGAAAACTTCCGATCGTGGTTGGTGAGAATGAGGCAACAGCCATTGCGATTGGTGTTGAACGAAAACGCCCCCCTCGGCCGATGTCTCATGACCTTATGTGCAATCTCATGGAGCAAGCGGGTATGGAAGTCAATGATATTTTAATTGATTCGTTAGAGGAGGGTACTTTTTTTGCGAAAATTCGATTCTTTAAAAATGGAGAGGCCATATCATTAGACTCACGTCCGAGTGATGCGGTTGCTATTGCTGTACGTCTGGATGTTGACATTTTAGTTTCGGAGTCGATTCTTGAAGAGGCAGGTATTCCAGTAGGTGACGAAGGCGACTATCCCTCGGAAGACTCGGATGCGTCTGCGTCTCCGATTGAGCAATTGGAAGAGAGATTGGAGCGTGCCATTGAAGAAGAGGATTATGAGGAAGCCGCTCGGGTACGTGATGAATTGGCGAAGTTTAAGGAATAACGTATAGACTTCGTTGTCAATCACTCGCTGAAAATGATCCAGAAAACGATTCCCCATGAGGGAATGAAGGGAGCAACACGGCTGTTCTCCACCTACACATCGGATTATGCCCGGCTTTCAGACTACTATGCAGGTGATTGGCGTGAGGACAGTAGCTATAAAGCGGTCGCCCAAAACCTGACGGCGAACCCTGTTGATCGCGCGAAAATGGTGGAGGTGCTTGAGGAGCAAAATTCCAACTGGAACAATGGAGAACTTGCGTCTCACCTTCGCGATCCAGATTCATTAGCGGTGGTCACCGGTCAACAGGTGGGGATCTTTGGTGGACCTCTCTACACACTGTACAAGGCGTTGACCGCGGTTCGATTGGCAGAGCATTTGACAAAGGTACTCTCGCGGCCTGTTATACCGGTCTTCTGGATTGAAGGAGGAGACCATGATTTGGATGAAGTACGGCAGATCAGCATGGGGGGCAAGAAGATATGGTATGACGGACATAGGCCCCCGGAGACGGGAAATCTTGGCAGTGTGGGTTCGTTGGTCTTCAATGCAGAGATTGAGCGAGTACGAGATCAGATCGTGGACCAATTACCGGTCACAGAATTCCGGGATAAAGTGCTGGCAAACTACTGTTCCGCGTACCACCAGGGGAACACGTTCACTGACGCTTTTGCCGACACGCTTAAACATCTTTTAGGCAGTGATTCAATGGTTTTTATGAATCCGGAGGACTGCCGGCTCAAACGATTGACAGCTCCTTTGCTTCGACGTGAATTAAATGAGTATGCGACGACTCATACTGCGCTGAAGGAGACCAGTGATGCTCTGGAGACAGATTATCATGCCCAGGTACATGTACGTCCTGGGAATGTTTTTCTGTTAAATGATTCTCAGCGACAAGCATTATATCCAACAGAAAATGGCTATCGGCTTCAGTTTTCCGACGTGAAGACGATCCCTATTGACCAGATCCACGAGATCCCGTCATGTAGCCTGAGCCCTAACGTTGTCATGCGCCCGCTGGTACAGGATTCTTTATTGCCCACGGTTGCCTATGTTGCGGGTCCTGGAGAGATCGCATATTTTGCTCAGCTTAAATCACTTTATTCTTGGGCAAAGCGCCCGATGCCCGTGATTTTCCCGAGGGCGAGTCTTACGATCATCGAGCCAAGGATTGCGAATTTGATGGAGCGTCATGATCTGACGGCAAAGGAGCTAGGCAGTGAAATCCCGGAACTTATGCGTAAACGTGTGCTGGAAGGATCGAAGTTGTCGATGGCGTTTCATCGTACGGAAAAGATGCTGGGTGAGTGCGCGGATGGATTAAGACCTGTGGCAACCAAAGTGGATGTGACGCTTCAACCTACTGTAGAGGCAACATTAGCGCAGTGGAGAAAAGCTCTTTCAAAATTACAGCAACGGGTCGAACGGGCAGAAAAACGCCGTCATGAACAGTTGGAGATTCAAATCAAACTCTGTAAAGAGACGCTCTATCCCAACGGAAATCTTCAGGAACGGGAAATATCCGCACTCTACTACCTAACCAAGTATGGCGACCGCTTCCTAGATCAAGTACGATCACACCTCAGTATTGATGACTGCGGAGAGCATCAACTTGTGTCACTGGTGTGAGCGGAGGGAGTCAAGACTCTGGAGGAGCGAAGCGGCAATCTCAGGATAGAGTTCGTATTGATTCGTCGTCTCTGCTGGATCTTCATCAAGGTTATACAGCTGTCTGGGGGGAGCATCTGCAGGGACGCTAACATTGGTAAATCCTCCCGATCCCTGTCCATCGATGAGTTTCCAGGGCCCTTTCCGATATGCAAGCATGCCCCCAAATGACTGGTGCACGGCATCTGGGCGTATTCCTGTACCACCCGATAGTATAGGGAGAATACTAAAGCTATCTTCACCTTGGTGTTGGGTTCCGGTAAGGTCAGCAAGAGTTACAAAAAAATCTGTATGTACAACGAGCGCATCCGTTGTAGTATTCGGAGCAATCTCACCGGGCCAGCGAGCAATGAGAGGGACGCGATGCCCTCCTTCATGGATGTCCGCTTTCATGCCTCTCCAGGGACGATTGGCCTGATGTTCAAAGCGGTCTCGAACCTCTGCGGGCCAATAAGCCCCGTTATCACTCGTGATAATGAAGAGGGTATTGTCGACCTGATTGCTTTCGGTCAGTGCCTCGGCGATTTGCCCGATTGCATCATCAACCATAACGACAAAATCTCCGTATTCACCTGCCTCGCTAGTACCAATAAATTCATCGGTAGGAAGCCAAGGAGTGTGTGGCGCTGCTAAGGGGACATACAAAAAGAATGGGGTTCCCTCTTCTGCGCGTTCTTTGATATAATTGGATGCTCGCCTAGCGATTTCAGGTAGTACATCGATATGATCAAAATCAGCTGCGATTAGACCGGATCTCCAAAAATCGGCGAGACAGCAGTGATCAGAATTGTCTGCATACTCCGTAGGAAGAGCGGTAGGGAATTCATTTTCAACCCACACGTAAGGGGCCATGTCCAGTGAGGCCGGGATACCAAAGAAATAGTCAAAGCCCAAGGCACGTGGGCCGGGGGAGAGAGGGGCATCATAATGTGTAGAATCGCGGCTTCCGAGTCCGAGATGCCACTTGCCGATTATGGCAGTGTGGTATCCGGCTTCCGACATGATATCAGCGATCGTCACCCTGTTTGTATCTATGACTAGAGGAGAGTATCCCCATGTTACACCAGAGACGAGTTCAGGCAAACGCCATGCGTATCGTCCGGTTAGCAATCCATATCGTGTTGGGGTACAAACTCCGGATGGAGAGTGAGCATCGGTAAAGCGCATGCCCTCCGAGGCAATCGTATCCATATTAGGTGTCGGGATGCCAGAGTTGGGATTATAGCTTCCGAGATCGCCGTATCCCATATCATCTGCCATGATGATAACTACATTGGTTTTCTCGGAAGGATTACAACCTAATAGAAAAACAAAAACTCCAAATAGGGCTGTACGGATCATGGTTCAGGCCAAGAAAATGATAACTGACGCGAAATATAAGAAAAAGCAGAGATATAGTGGATCCGGTGGGATATTCCAGGAAACTTGCACACGGATTATTCTGGGTAGAATGTTCCCTCTGTTACCATTTTAGGGGTTACATCACCCCTCTACGCTATCCTGGTATAGTAGGATGGCCTTCGGGGCAGGCTAAAAAGGCGCTATGTATTGATAAAGTTACGTCGTTTCATGTAGTTTGACCTATGGAGAAGCGATGTGGCGGCATAGTTCTCTTCATTTGAACTCTTATGGTTCAGGCCAGAAAATAAGCAAATCAAGGCGAAAATAGATGGATATGGCAATATTGATCTTTAGGCGGGGATTATCATGAGTTTACTTTAGAAGATCATGGATTACGTTCCCAAAAACATCGGTCAGGCGGTATCGCCTTCCTTGATGTCGAAATGTGAGACGCTCATGATCAACACCGAGGAGATGTAGGACGGTTGCCTGAAAATCATGCACATGCACAGGATTGCGTGTAATATTGTAGCCCAGTTCATCCGTTTCTCCATAAGAAAATCCTTTCTTGATTCCACCACCGGTCATCCACAACGTAAAACAGCGTGGATGATGATCTCGTCCAAAGCCTTCCTTAGTGAGGCGCCCCTGTGAATAAGTAGTTCTTCCAAATTCTCCACCCCAGATGACTAGCGTATCATCCAGTAATCCACGTTGCTTAAGATCCAGAACCAGTGCTGCCGAGGCCTGATCGGTTTCTCTGGCCTGATTCTGGATACCACCGTAGAGTCCACTATGATGGTCCCATCCTTGGTGATAGAGCTGGATGAAGCGCACTCCGCGCTCGGCAAGCCTCCGGGCTAAAAGACAATTCGCAGCAAATGTGCCCGCTTCACGGGCGTCATCTCCGTAGAGAGTGAAAGTGGAATCGGGTTCATCCTCAATTGCCGTCACTTCAGGCACAGAAGTTTGCATTCGGAAGGCCATTTCGTACTGGGCAATTTTAGTTTCGATTTCTGGATCCTGGAGTTGTTCTAGTTGCAACTCTTGGAGCTCACGCAATGCATGCATGTGTCGTTCACGATCTCTCTGAGTAATTCCGGGAGGGTTACTTAAATATAGGACCGGGTCCTTACCTGCACGAAATTGGACTCCCTGATGCCGAGAAGGTAAAAAGCCATTCCCCCAGAGCCTGGAATACAGAGGTTGTCCCATTTTGTCTTTTGTCACAAGCACAACGAATGAGGGTAAATTGGCGTTCTCACTTCCCAAGCCGTAACTAAGCCATGATCCCATGGAAGGGCGCCCCGGTTGCTGGGAGCCACTTTGCAGAAATGTAACCGCAGGATCGTGATTGATTGCATCGGTATGCATAGAATAGACAAAACAGAGTTCATCCACGATCTGGGACGTATAGGGCATCAGATTGCTGATCCAAGCTCCGCTGCCTCCATATTGTGCGAAAGAAAACGGAGATTGGACTAGGGGGAAGCTTTTCTGCCCCGCCGTCATGCCTGTCAGTCGCTGGGTGCCACGAACGGATGGCGGGAGTTCCTCACCATGATAATTTTCCAGAGCAGGTTTATAGTCAAAAAGATCCAACTGTGACGGTGCTCCACTTTGAAGCAAATAGATGACACGTTTAACTTTTGCAGGAAAATGGGTTGTCCCAAGAATGCCAGGCACAGGATCTCCACTTATTTGTGTACCGGTAGCAGACACAGGGTTGAGCAGTGAAGCCAGTGTCGCGGCCCCAAGCCCCAGAGTTGTACGTGTCAGAAAATCTCTTCGAGTATATAACTCATCGTAATTATGACATTCATGCATGATCGTATTATCGCTTGGTATAAGCTTCGTCGTGATTCAGAATGAGTTGAGCAACTATAGTGAGTGCAGCCGTATTTGTGGGATCCATAGATGCATCGGCTACAAATTCTCCAACCGAAAACAGAGAATCAATATCCGCAGGATTTTGGGCAAAATGTTCTTTTTCCTGATTATATAGTGCCTGACAATAAACTCTAATTCTGGGGTGCATAGGATCGCAAGGGCTATATTTTACGAATACTTACGGGTAGTTTACTTGTTCATTTTGCGGTTATTTTAGGCGTTGAAGATTTTTCATGAAAAATTCAAAACTTTTCCTGTGGCGGTGGATATCACTGTATTTATAGGACTTTTCTGGGGTTTTTCTTTCTGAATTGATCAAGATTTGAAAAATCTTCACCGTTCATTTAATCACATAATTGATCATGCGCGCACAATTTGACACTGAACCGACACTGGGGATGGCTTCCATTGAGGATATTTTTGTAGATCCTCATTCAAGAGACGATACGTCCCAAATCATCTTAGCATTGCAGTCCATCTGGATGGCCACAGATCTACGGGATCGGATTGTCATGTACCTGCAAGAGGAGATCGGAGAGGGCACCGATCAAAACACGGGTCGACCGGGGTTGACGTACTGGCGCATCTTTGTTTTGGCCGTCTTCAAGTTTGGCCTGAATTGTGATTTTGACCGATTGACATTTCAGGTCAACTCGAATGTGCTAATGCGCACCTTATTACAAAATGATACGAGTGATTTTGGTCATGAGTCCTTGTATCGTGTGCAGACGATTATCAACAATGTAAGTCTGATCACCGATGACATTTGGTCCACACTCAATCGGATGATTGTGGATCATGGGTTAGAGGTCTTTGGAGTTGCGTCCGATGCTCCTTTGGAAGCGCGGACGGATTCGTATGTGGTGGAAACTCATGTTGAGACGCCCCATGATGTGCGGTTATTACGCGATTCAATCATTCTGGCCATGCAGCTTGCTTCAAAGGCCTGGGAGGCCTTTAATTTGGGGGCGTACGACATTGCAGGTTGGCGTCAGTTAAAGCATTTGATTAGTACGGTTAACAATGCCTATTTGGAGATCAACACCACCAAAAAGCGTGAGACGAATCCAGAGCTGGTCTTAGCCTTCTTTAAGATTTGTTACTATCGGATTCAGAAGTGTATACTGGTCTTGGATAAGATCAAAGAACTTGACCCAAGTTCAAGTCGGATTGCGCCATTAGAAAAGGCGATTGAGCAGTTCAATCGGTTGGTAGATTTGGTTCATCGTCGTGTGATAGAGGGGGAAAAGATTCCCAATGCAGAGAAGTTATTATCGCTCCATGCCGAGCATACACGTTGGATTGTCAAGGGGAAGGCCATGCCCAATCAGGTAGAATTGGGGGTGCCTGTCGCGATCACCCAATGTCAACATGGTTTGATTCTGGGATGGGAGATCATATGGACGCAATCAGATGTAGATATGACCATTGAGATCGCCACCAAGTATAGGACAGAGTTTGAAAACCTTGGATCCATGAGTTTTGATCGCGGGTTTTGGTCGCCTCAGAATTTTGAGGCATTAAGCGCTATGGGTATAGAGGTCATTCTTCCCAAAAAGGGCTATAAGAACAAGATAGAGCGCGAACGAGAATCGGCGGAAGAGTTTCGGCGAAAACGTCGGCAGCATGCGCAGATTGAGTCCTGCATCAACTCTTTGGAACAGCATGGTGGTGCACGTATTCGTACCAAAGGAGGTAAGGCGGGGTTTGCGCGAAGCATCGGTGCAAGTGTGGTCGCCACGAATTTGTGCCGAATCGGGAAGGTGTTGATGACCCGACACCGAGAGTCGTTTCGCCAAGCGGCGTAAATTACTCTTCATTGAGTCACAAAAAAAATACTCCACCATGGGAGGTGGAAAAGGTGCGTCCGTGCGGCAGAGATTTTAGGCAAAATCGATGGCCTATACACTGAATTTGGATAAAATATAGGTGAGGTTTACAGATCGGTGAAACAGATCAAAAATTTCGCGACTAAAATCGGTGAGTCTGCCTAGCAGTTAATAAAAAATTCGTATATTCAGCCTCCGCAAAAAATTGTGACACCCCAAAGTAGGGGTTTTTTGTCAGGCACTATATAGTTTTTTCATCAGGCTGACTTCCTGCTCACTGGGAGCGCGACCGGTAGCAAGTCGAAAACCTTGTTGAATCTGGCCATCTAGATTATCAGGAATCTCTCGCTGGATACGCTCCGCCAACGCCCGAGATGCTTCCACAAACTGTGGATCATTCATAAGAATCAGTGCCTGAAGGGGGGTATTTGTATTCTGCCGACGCACTATACATGTATTTCGATCCGGGGCATCAAAGACCAGCATAGACGGAGGGGGGGAAGTCCTGCGGATGAATGTATATAGGCTCCGGCGATATAGTGCATCTCCCTCATCTTGCTGATAACGAAGCAGGAATGTTGAAAAATTCCCTTTCTCAATCCACAGACCTGGAGGTTGATATGGCTTTACGCTTGGTCCCCCAACATGGTTGACTAACAGTCCACTCGCAGCCAATACATTGTCTCGAATCATTTCTGCGCTCAGGCGATGCAGAGGACCTCTGGCCAAAAGAATATTTTCAGGATCACGCTCAAGCAAGGATGCAGGTGTAAGGCTGGATTGCCGGTAGGTCGCACTCATGACGATGGATTTTATGAATGCTTTCAGATCGTAACCAGAATCCATAAAGGAGACTGCAAGATAATCCAGCAGTGCCGGATGTGAGGGAAGGGCGCCCTGATAGCCGAAATCTTCTGGTGTAAACACGAGTCCATGCCCAAAGAACATCATCCAGTAGCGATTCACCGTAACACGTGCGGTAAGTGGTTGTTCAGGGCTGAAAAGCCATTTGGCCAACCCCAAACGGTTAGGCATGGAATGATCAGGGAGATGGCCAAGAACCTCAGGTGTTTCAGGAAAAACCTGATCGAGTGGTTGGTCATAAAGGCCGCGATCAAGGATGTGCGTAGATCTCGGTTCGGTCATATCCTCCATAACCATGACCTCCATAACTTTATTGGTCACTGCATTTTCTTCAGAGCGGGCTTCCTGGAGTTCACGAAGAAGTTTTTGGTACGGCAAATCGTAATAGTTTAGATATACAGTCAGTTCACTCTCCTGTACAAAGGTATCAGCCAGAACCATAACATCAGTATCTGTGAGCTTCCTCGCATAGATCCTCAGTTCATCCATGTGCCCTATAAAGATGCCATCCTCGCCTCCAAACCCGCGATACCTGCGGCCGATACGCATCGGCCGGTCCGCAAGTTTATGATGACCATCTATAGGAAGGATGCTTTTATAGAGTTGATTATACTTGATCTTTGTTGGGATCCTATGACCTTGCAGATAAAGCTGAATACCGTTTGCTTGACTAGAACCATCATAGGTAAATGCAATATGCGTCCAGTCCTTGGTGGGTAAGGGTACTTCGGACCTAACATGCAGATAATTATGCGGGAGTGAGCTGATGATGCGAACGGATAAATGATTTAGGCTGTCTAGATAGACCTCCCATCCGCGCCAGTAGGTGTTCTTTGTTTCTGCGTTTCCTGTAATTCTGGTATATGTGCCCGAAGTATCTGGTCGAATCCATGCTGAGAATGAAAATGGATCCATCCGCTCAAAATTTCCTGCCTCGGGAACCTCAAGAAAATCGTAATCACTGTCAAAATCGGCGGCCTGTCCAGATTGGCCTTCAACCAGGGTTAAATCATCGCCGCCGGTCTTACCTGCTTTTCCGCCAGGTGCCATATTCGGTGTGATACTACCATCCATAATCCGGTCAAATGGGAAATAAGTGACCAAATTCAAATCAAGGGCATCCTTCGGAAACTGTACGCCAACATGTAATTCATTTTCTTCCACCTGTTGTTCCCGGTCGGCGAGTGCATTCTCCAATACCTGAATTCTCTCGCGTATCTCCGTGAGAAGAGAATCTTCTTCGGGGGAGGGAAGCATGAGTAATGGGCCGGCGTTACCATCATCTCCGGTCATCCCCAATTCCTTTACGTTATTAAAGAATGCGGACAGCTGAAAATATTCTGCCTGAGAGACGGGGTCATATTTGTGGTCATGGCACCGGGCACACTCCATGGTCAATCCCAGAAAGGCACGAGCCGTTGTATTTGTGCGATCAGCAACATATTCAAGGCGGTATTCTTCATCAATCACACCCCCTTCTGCTGTCATGGGATGATTACGGTGGAACCCCGTCGCCAGAATTTGCTCCTTCGTTGCATTGGGGAGCAAGTCACCCGCCATTTGCCAAGTTACAAACTGATCATAGGGCATGTTCTTGTTGAAAGCCTTAATCACCCAATCTCTCCACGGCCACATTATCCGAAGCCCATCAGCGTGAAATCCATGACTATCGGCATATCGCGCCAAATCCATCCATTCGGTTGCCATACGTTCTCCGTACGCTTCGGAATTCAAGAGACGGTCAACGACACGCTCATAGGCCTCAGGTGCGGTATCTTTCAGGTAATGATCAATGTCTTCAATGGTCGGGGGTAACCCCGTCAGGTCCAGTGTCACACGGCGGAGGAGGCGTTCAGGATCCGCCTCCTCTGCAGGAGTAAGCCCCTCACGCTCAATTCGTGCCAGAACAAAAAGGTCAATGTCGTTATTGGGCCAGGTTATGTCCTCAACAGGGGGAAGCGGTGGCATAGTTGGGGGAATAAAGGCCCAGTGAGGCTTCCATTCGGCACCTTGCTTAATCCAGCGATTAATCAGAGCGATTTCGTAATCGGAAAGTGTCAGATTGGATTCCGGGGGAGGCATGACAGTTTCCGGATCACTGGAGGTAATCCGGTGCATGAGTTCACTGCGACCAGGCTTCTTAGGTACAATCGCATGTCCGCCAGAATGTAACTCCGCAAAAAGAGCTCCTTCCTCTGTATGTAGACGCAGGTCCGCTTCGCGTGCATTTTCATCGGGCCCATGACAGGCGTAGCACCGATCTGACAGTAGCGGTTGAATATGGAAATTATAATCTACGTGCTCCGGAAGGCGGGCACGTAGATCGGGATCTGACTCGAGATCAGATGAGCAGGCTCCGACGAGCAGCAGAATGAAGAGTGATGTTAAGCGGACTGGAAATCTTCCACTTGGCTGCATATATAGGTCAATAAAAGGTTGATGGAGTCAAAGCTTGACTGCATGTTTGATTAGAAACCGTGAATAAGTAAGAGCAGATCTCTTGGTCATTCAAATAACAAGAGGCTCTTGCAAAACCCTCTTCCAATCTGTAAAATATGCCCCCAACTACTCCCAGAGCGATATTTACTTTCCAATGAAAGAGGTTTTGCAAGAAGATCACAATATAAGATATTTTCAATCCGAATAACCAATGATCCCACAGTGCCTCCATCGCCACATCGATTCCACCGACACAGTACGCAACCAAATCACTTCTTGACAGGTAGCCATAGATCAGACCCGAGCAAAAGTTGGCCGGCAACTCGCCACTAACGACGTACAAATAAAGCTCAAGCGATTCATCCGACATTTGATGGTGAAATAATAAATACTAGTGCTCGGCAAAACCTCGAATTCTCAGACGGATGCCATCCGAATAAATTCCGAGAATGTATTTCCCGAATCCCTAAGAAAATTGTCAATCTTTGATCTTGGCACCTTCAGTCGGTATTTGTTTTGGGACTTTCCTGTATTCTCTACGAGTTTTGCATCGGTGAGTTCTGGAAGAATTTTATCCATAAAATGATTTGTTTGATTACGCAAACGTTGAGAAATGGCATTCTCATTTACTGTGGTGGCCCGATGAAACATCTTAATAAACTTCATGGCAACTTTCATGTCATTGTCCATTTGAGGAGAATGAATATCGTTCAAAATTGTTGTGGATTGAGGTTTTAGATTGAGATCAAAACCCTTGTTTTCGAGTATAGCCCGTTTCTGTTTCGGTTCACGGAATTCCCGTGGTTCTTCCTCAGAGCTACTCACAATGGATACACAGTCAAAGGTGCAACTGTGAAACTCTGTTTTATTCATAGATAATGTTTTCGAATCATCAAGTACCAGCTCCCAAAAACGACATCCATGGAAGCTACAATTTGTGATTTTTGAGTGATCCAATCTCGTTGAGTCAAAAGTACAGTTGTGTACTTGAAGATCTTTTAATATTCGATTTTTGAGAGCATGTGCAGGGAAATGTACCTCTCGTATTGAATGAGATTGTGTCGCATATTGAGCGAATTCAAGCATCAAAATCCCACAATTTTCCCGAATGTAAGATACTTGTCGTTCCTTCTGGGATAGACATTCAAGGTTCATCATGACTTCGTCGATTGATTTCACCTCTTGGTTTTTCAGATACCGGGCAGTTTCGAGGATAACAGGTTTTGTAAGTTTTCCCGCATCCAAAATCAATTTTGTGTCGAAGCTATCATTTGAGCTTAACAAAGCGCGGGCTAAAGCTTGTCCTAAATAAAATTCCTGAAAATCTTCATGGTCAAAACAAATTCGTGTGATATTCCGTGAGGTGCCCAGAGATTTGTCCTCACGCAGAAGTGGATGATCCATAATGCGTTTTGACATTTGACGTTCCACATCGCTGCTCTTATCTTTCTCAGCAGCAAACAATTCAAGAATAAGTTCAATCACGTCGAATTTGAGAGCATCCACGGCATTGATCCACATTTCTGATGCAATTTGCGAGAGCAATTCATGATGTTCATCTAATGTGAGTAGTGGTGAGTGATCAGTTCCTGACCGAGTAATCCATTTTTCGTTAACCTCTCGTTCAACGATTGTCTCAATAAAATCGAAAAAATAATCTACCTGTGATTGGCCGAGTCTTCGTAAAAACTTATCAAGATCGCCACCCTCATCTTGTGCTACATCAACAAGTCTCTGAACAAGAACTGCTCTGGTTAACAGTGGATGATCTGACCTTTCAAGTCGGTTCTTGATCAGCTCATATAAAGAATCCGGTTCAGGATATTCTCGGAGGGTTACGTACTCTGTAAATACCTTTCGATCCCACCTGTTAAGAACAAGACGATGGATCTGCGCTTCGTTCTCAGAACGAATAGAGTCAAGTAATTTTACTTGAGAATTCAGTGATCTATCAAAATACGCTTTTCGTGCTGCGATCAATATAGTTCCACAAGAAGACAATTGATTAACGAAATGTCCAACAGCCGAGGCAGCTTCGTTAGACTGGACATCTACGAGTACCTCCTCAAATCCGTCAAATGCAGGGATGATCGCACTCATTCGGATCAGTTCAATAAATGACTCGTAGTACAGATATGGAAACCGAAGTCGATTCATTAGTGATGCAATAACAACATCATCAAAACGCAAAAATGACCTTCCACCTAAGGAAACGGGAAGAATAAGAGTGCCCGTTTCTCTGTTCTTGAACGCCTTGGCCTGTTCTACAGAGATTTTCTCAATCAGAGAGGTTTTTCCTTCTCCAGCATCGGATGTCAAAAAGTATACCGACGTAGTTCCTCCTGGAGATTTCGCGAGCATCTCCCGTAGTGAAGTGGTCGAGTCGGAAGAAGAGTCCTTCTTGATTGACTCATCTCTCCAATCAAGTAAATCCACACTTGGAGATACATAGTTTTTTGGCGGATCGATATAATCAATGATCCTATCTGCGAGCATATTAAGTTTCGCGAGATATGAATGAATCCATCGTCTTGCCGACCACTCTTCTCCCTCATACACTACCTTGACTCCATCAAGGGGATCTATCCTGATTTCCGCCTCAACTAGCTCGCCTCGAATAGAGAGTAGCAGATGGCCTTCTTCCACAACCACCTCGTTATCTTCGTCGGCAAATGTAGTAACGATACGCTGAAAATTGTCAAACTGCATCTATTCACGGTGATTAAAGTTCTACAAAGGTATAGCGATTCGTCAACAGATGATCATGCAAATATCCCTTCCGTCTAGGAGATCTAGGAACCAAATGCGTAATGCATGCACCGTTGAGTAGTGCATACCGAATGCCGGGCCACATATCATCATCCCCGGATACTAATACCACATGCTCTTTTTGATGCGTCGAAGAATGGATCAAATCAACTACGATCATGGAATCGCATCTATCCGAGAATCCCATATAATTTAGTAGGGGTCCCACTAACAGCTTAATCGAGTATAAACCGTAGAGTTAAGTCGTCACTCTACTTGAAGAATGACACTAAGTGGAGAATCTGTTTTTCGGGGTATCTTGGAGATGCTCTTGCAAAATCTCTCTTACTTGGGTGCAAACATTGCTCTGAGAATACCTGAAGGGATCTTTATATCTGGATCAGGGGGGTGCAAGAGCCTCTGGATAAAGATCCACTCCACCTGGATAGAAGTAAAGAATCCAAGCCTAATGATGTATAAAACTACTTCTTTCATCACTATGGTCACGTCACATTATGTGAATCCGTGTAGATTCATATTCATCCATGCAAACAGTAAATTAGACACCCCAATTGAAGATGTTTGCCAAAAATCCAAGAACTCCCGTGGCTGCTAAGATGCTCAGGATGACAATCATGGTATTGTACTTTGCATTCTGAGAATCAATCTTGGATTCCAATCGAACGATGTTGCCATCAAACTTGGAGTTCAATTGAGCGATGTTGCCATCAAACTTGGAGTTCAATTGAGCGATGTTGCCATCAAACTTGGATTCCAAGCGAGTTCGGATCGTGTCAATCCTTTCTAATACGTTTGCTGATGCCATGTCCGTGATCAGTTCTGTGAGTTCATTGGCCTCATCTGCTGTGAGTTCAGGCTTGCGAAGCAAGTAAGAAATCCCGGTAAATTGACCCACTTGGTCAGGATTTTGCTCGGTCATATATGAATTGAAGTAAAATAGGTTTCACTACGATTTACAGGAAAAAGTACCCTGTGGATGGTTGTTTTTTCCTTGATTGACTTGAATCCCTGCCTTTACCTGTCATACAGGATTTCGGGACGTCTATTGATCCTTCGCATTCTTCTTCTTCTGGAGTTTACTCACTCAAAAAGGGGTATCCCCATTTATTTGTAGATGTCTCCTTACCAAATCAATCAATAAGAGCCTCTTGCAAAACTCTCGAGTTTTGATTTCGCAAACCTCAGGCATGCAGGTCAACCTTACGCCTCCTCTTGTGCTCCCCAAAAAGAGAACTCCAGATCATTTTGATGACAAACGTGATTTTTTCAAGATTTACCGCCAATTGACATTTGTGGATGAATTTTGGTTACGAATCGTATGAATTCTACACACCAACCCTAAGCCCCCCTTGCGTCTCTGCTTACAAGCGCAAACCGATCCAGAATATATGGGATTCTCGGACGGATACATGGAATCTACTAATTTCTGTTCTGGCCGAATAAATGCATCATCAGGTGACACTCTGCAGTTTTCATGAACACAAGTCTTGTGGTACCAAAATGAATTTACTGCGGAGATAGGACAGCTGATGGGTTGCTTGCATCCTTGGAGTGGAAATCTCCTCACATTCAATCGTGGCGGTTGCGAGCGTATTCTGAACGTATCAGGAAAATCACTCATTGAATCACATATGAGAGATGTGGCCAATTCGGGTTTCTTCATCAATCCTTGGTGATCATGCACTCGAATGCGAAGGGGAAATTCTCCGTGAATCTGTCTTAATAAATCTCGAGCCATCCGTGTACGCTGATTTCCCCTGTACAACCAGCCTCCATATAGCCGACATTTCATCCCGTTTTTTAGCGAAGTCACATTTGATTCAGGAATTTTTTCTGTCAAAATTTGAATAATTTGACTCAGACTCCTTCTTTTCAGACGCCCAAGGTTATCATAGTCAATCATAAGAACCATTAATTTATACGAGGTTAAACGAAGAAAATGGGCATCATTATTAACGTATTGATTAATTCTTTGTTTTCCTGTTTAGATTTTTCTATAAGGCTCTGCAAAACCTCTGATCCAGATAGAAAAGATCCTCTCAGGTACTCTCAGAGTAATGTTTACGTTCAAGTGATAGAGATCTTGAACGAGCATCGGAATCTTCATCAAAGTTGCGATTATTCAGTAAATTTTGATCCAACCAGAACCTTTTTATCACAAGCACTGTAGTGGTCAGAAAGAGAGTTCTAGAAAGGCCTCGTCAAATTAATTTAGACAGTAATCAGAAATGCCGCATATCTTGTTATGTCAGAGATCCATTGCCATATCTTTGACACTTTTTTTCTCTGTGCTGGTCGTTGCGCCTAGTCTTGGGCAGTCACGCATCATTTTTCTGGGTGATTCCATCACAGAAGCCGGGGCAAATCCGGGCGGGTATGTTACGCTGGTTGCAGATTCGTTGCAAACGTTTGATGGAGAAATTGAAGTTTTGGGGGCAGGCATCAGTGGTAATAAGGTGCCCGATCTTCTGGCACGGTTGGATGAGGATGTGTTCGCACATGAGCCAACGCATGTAGTGATCTATATCGGAATCAATGATGTCTGGCATCATTTCGAATTCGATCATGTTACCGGCACGAACCCCAAAACCTTTGAGGAGGGGCTCGGAGAGTTGATTGATCGCATAGAAGCCAGTGGGGCGGCCGTGCTTTTGTGTACTCCCAGTGTAATTGGAGAAAATATAGAAAGCAATGCAGAAGTGAATCTACGTTTGGGAGAATATGCACAACTGATCCGGAATGTCGCGAAAGAAAAGGGCGTACATCTCTGCGATCTACGTGTATCTCTTGAAGCCTATCTGATGGATCAGAATCAGAACAAGGCCTACGACGGAATATTAACGACGGACGGTGTTCATCTGAATGCGGCAGGAAATCGCTTCGTTGCAAATTTTATGATCAAGGAACTTCAGAGCATACTCGGACTCTAGCCGACATACGGAATCGTCAGCGGCCCTTCGGGCATTACGGCGACAGGCGTATCAGGCCTGTTCAGACGTGCCAGTTCAGCATCAATCGCCCCCGAACGTCCTTAATAGGTATCAAATGAGCTCTTCGGACCAGTTCTGGATCCAATTCACTGAATAGACTAACACGGCAGGTCTGCAGGATTTGTAGAAGTTTCTGGGTTTGCCACTGGTCGGGCTCACGAAAATCAGGGTTTCGGATGGTTGCCCAGGCTTCCTCAACGCTTGCCCATCGAAGCACTTGACTTTTGAATGCACCATGTTCAGGGAAGCCATCATTGCACCGCGATGCGGTAATGATCAGACCATCTTTGGTGGTAATCGGATGTGCGGCTGACATTCCCTTGACACTCTGATACAAGTTTAGATCAAGGGGGAACCCACTATTGGTCGTGACTACAATGGGGAAGGTCTCCTCAACACGGACCATTGCAGTTTCTCTGGAAAAAACACATCCTGCTTCATGGGCAGAAGTGACCTCTCCACAGAAATATCCAGTGATCTGCCGATCTGTATTGAGTGTCACATTCACCAAAAAATCTACGGGTAGCAATTCTCCGGCCGCACGGACATGGTTCTGAGTTGGATTCCCTTCCAGAATACCCCAGGTACTTTTTGGATGGGCAATATTTGTGAATCCGTGATAGGTCTGGATGGCCTCTAAATCAGCAATTCCCGGAAAGGTCGCTTTGTAGCCTCCGCTGAATCCCGCCATAAAATGCGGTTCAATGAACCCCATCAGGATTCGACGATCCGCCTTTACATAATCTGCGGTATAGAAAACATCGTATCCGTAAGGACTGCGACCCGCGCGGAGTAGAGTATTTGAATTCCGCGAATCATGATTGATAATACGATACTTGCCCATGATCTCTGGGCCAACCATTTGCAGTAGCTCCTCATCCGTATTTCCACGGTGCGTGCCTGTCCCAACGATAATGGTAACATTCTCTCGTTTGACACCTTGGAGTTCTTCAAAAAGCCATGGTAGAAGACGATCATTGGGGAGTGCGCGAGTAAGGTCCGGGATCACCACTGCAAGGGATTCATCGACGGTAACAAGTTCACGAAGGGGGTGCGTGCCATAGGGGTTCCGAACGGATTCAATGAATGCTGCATGTTCATTCGGCAGACCTTCGATATAGTGCGGACGCAGTATCGTAGCATTGAGTCCTTCAAGATTCAAAGGTACCCCCTCAGAGCCGTAATCTAGTTGTATGGTACTTGATCCGTTACTCATACTTCTGTGGTTGGTCTATTGAAGAAGAGGACTCAATGAGATGTGCCAAGTTATTCAGGCTCGTCATTTGATCATGCTGTATCAGTGGACGAATCACAGGCAGGATTGCTCTGTTGATAAATGATGATCCATGAATCACACTGGTTTGTTGTATGTGGGATTCCTCGCCCAATATCTGAAACGTAACAGAACGGTAACCTGAATAGTGTTCGGTTTTAATCTCTGCGCGGTATTCTTCCATTGGGATGATCGATGTAACCGTTTCGACACGAGAGCGACCGTTTGCATATTCCATCCGAAAAGATGCCCCGAGGTTAAATGGCTGTCCACTTATTTCTTCAATGCACTCCAGATTTCTTTGCCAGAGCATTTGTCGGCCAGGATCCAGGAAGGTGATCCATGAGTCAACAACCGGAGCGTTTACGCGTGCAGTTACCGTATAGCGGATCTCATTAACGAATAGACCCATGATACAGAGAGCAAGTAAAGCCGATGCAAGAATCACAGACACCGTGTATAGAAATTGTTTCATAACCTGTCAAGAGATTGGTTAACGAGAAGATCCAATTCAGAAACCAGATTGTATGCCATAATATAGTACCTTAATACTATGATGAATGAACGATCATCCATGCCCGCCCCGAGAGGACGTGCTACAGCCACGAACCCTCCCACAAGATTTGATCCCATCAGTATAGAACTAGACTTGGATGCATTAGAGTCAAGTGAGCTGCGACAAACGTTCACCCAGTTCTTTGAAGATACTTCGAGATCTCTTCTTGTGAGCAATGACTCTCCAGATGTTGGTTATAACTGGGGACTTAACCCATATCGAGGTTGTGAACATGGCTGCATTTATTGTTATGCACGCCCGAGTCATGAATACTTGGGGTGGAGTGCTGGGCTTGATTTTGAGACAAAAATTTTGGTTAAACGCAATGCTCCTGAAC
This sequence comes from Rhodothermales bacterium, assembly GCA_965215475.1. Taxonomy (GTDB): domain Bacteria; phylum Bacteroidota; class Rhodothermia; order Rhodothermales; family Bin80; genus Bin80. Next base: position 1,504,941 of record OZ244061.1, on the reverse strand, counting down.
TATTGAGAAAGGACTTGAGGAAGCGTTCCTGGAATCCAACGGTTGTTTCACTTTCCGGGAATACAGATCCATACCAGCCTGCAGAAAGGAAATTTGAGTTAACCCGTGATTGCTTAAAGGTTCTTTCGGATCATCGTAATCCGGTAGGTATAATTACAAAAAATCATCTTGTAACCCGTGATATAGATATCTTGGCTCCGATGGCGCGCTTGAACCTAGCTCAGGTCATGATTTCGGTTACCACGCTTCGTAGTGAAATTGCCAGGGTTATGGAGCCCCGCACGAGTATTCCAGCACGTCGACTGGATGCAATTGAGGCACTCTCTGAAGCAGGGATTCCTACGGGTGTGATGGTTGCTCCTGTGGTTCCAGGTTTGACAGATGAGGAGCTTCCATCAATTCTTGAGGCTGCTGCGAAGCGAGGAGCGACTCGAGCCGGATACATTGTACTTCGATTGCCGGGGCCAGTCGCTCCACTTTTTCAAGATTGGTTGGATCGGGTGATGCCGGAGAGGAAGGACAAAATTATCGGTCGAATCAAGGAACTTCGTTCGGGGCGGCTTAATGATTCACGGTTTCGGCATCGTATGCGTGGGGAAGGAGAGTGGGCAAGTTTTCTAAAAAACCTCTTTGAGATGACATGCAGGCGATACGGATTCAATGAATCAAAAGAGCCGTTACGTACAGATTTGTTTATTCGGAACCCGAGTAACCAACTAGAGTTGTTTGATCCAGATGATTCGGGTGCAGTATGATCGAAAGAGACAGATAGCGTTCAGGTCTTGTCAGTCCCCAAATACTCCCCACAAAGCCGCCAAACGATCCAGTTTTTATCCTGAATTTCTGCGCGGATTTTTTGCTGTGAAAATTACAGGCGGAAATTCAGGATAAGTAAGGGAGTTATATAATTCCCATAAGTAAGAATGCACAAAAAGAGATACGCTTCAATCCGCAATATTTTGCGGTGGTAAATCGGACGCAGACCCTGTCCAGCGTTAATTACTTTTTTGGTCAACGACAATTAAAAGTTTCGCTTTGGATATAAGAGAATTTCGCAAAATTTTTCTCTTGATTCTACTACAATTTATGTGGAACCATGCCTTTGAGCAACCTTCCTTTAGAAGAGAACCCAGAAACACAGTGTGACGAAGGTCAATCTTCGTATGTATCCATGTCTCGCTCACAGGTCGTTGGCACGCCAGAGATACCAACTGGCAACACTTCGAAATGGTCTCCAAATATCTCCTAGAGAGCGAAGCTCTGAGGGGGTGGGGAGATCCTCCAGTTCGTAGGCAATCTTATACCCACGGCGAATCCCCAGGTCGGTAACGGGCCATACATCTGGACGTCCAAGATTGAAAATAAGTAACATCTGAACTGTCCAGATTCCAATCCCTCGATGCACCGTCAGAGCTTCAATAATCTGTTGGTCGCTTAAAGCTTGTATGTGTGTTCGATTCGGGAGTGTCCCATCCTTTGCGCTTTTGGCCAAGCTACGGATGGTATTCTCTTTTGCTTGAGACAGACCAACGGATCTCAGTGTACCGAGTGGAGTCTCAAGGAGAGGATCAGGCTCCGGGGGGCCGTCAAACAGGTCAAAAAGTCTCCCTTGGATTGCTTTTCCAGCATGTCTCGAAATTTGTTGGAAGATCACAGAGCGTACCAGTTCCTGGAAAGGGCTCCACTCATCTGTCAGGAGTAGCTCAAAGGCACCCACACGGGCCATCAGGCTGGCCATGCGAGGGTCGGAGGACCTGAGAGCGGACAGTGCGTCATGAATATTGTACGGGAGCATCTGAAAAATCGCATTAAAATTCTTCACAGAAAAAACACAATGATTCCGTGTAACATTATTGAAAGCGCTTCCGTAAAGATAGCCATAATAGGTCACATACTTCATCACCAAAACCCTAAATAAAACCATGAAAACCCTTTTTGCATTTTGCTTCTCCGCAATTCTCGCCCTACCCATTTTTGCACAGGATGTCGCAAGCGTCCTTGAAGATGACGGCATCCGCTGGAATCTTGCAGCCGCACAAATTGAGTCTTCTCTGGACTCGGAGTATCAGTCGGTTCGCGAACAGACTCTGAAAAATGCGATAGTACTGGCAACTCTTTATCGCGACAAGTTCGACTTGAGTGATGATGGGGTGCTATTGCGTAAAATTTACAAGGAGTCAGAATCTCATCAAAATCATAAACTAGCATTAGCCTTACTTCACACGATCGGCGGTTTCAGAGCCCAAGAGTTATTGACTCGCAATCAGACACAGGCCGAATCAGATGAGGTTCGATTGGTTCTGGTATCTGTCCTGAATGAATACTATAACAGTCGTCAGGTGGCACCTGTCATTGGATAGTTTCAAATTCCATTCAAATCCGGTCGTCGGGTTTGGAGGATAAAAAAAGGGCGCACGGTGAATTCATCGTGCGCCCTTTTTTTGCATCTTCATCCTTGTTGAGCTCTGTCACGAATCAGTGCCGGTGCCAATATCTTCCTGTGCTTCAGGAAGCTTCCTTCCCAGCAGGCGCCGCCAAGAGGTGAATTCAGTTCGGTAATTGAGTCCAAGCCCGGTCTCGCGGTTAATCAGTGACTCGCTCAGTATATCCCCCTCACGCCGGTAAAAGAATTCTATTGCTACGGAGGGGCGTAGCTGAATTTGCACAATAAACTCACCTTCAAGCCCTTGTGGAGCAATTTCTTCTGTATTCAGTCCACGATAAACTCCCTGTCCACGAATCAAGAGACGTTCATCCAAGAGTCGAAATGCAATATCTGCGGATACGTCCAGATCCTGAACCGTCTCATCACTTTGCACCCCTAATCGGAAATCTGCCTGTGGAATCACCTGACTTAAATACCGGTTCAGCTGACTCACGACAAGGCTGGAGACGCTGTTCACAGCAGAACTTGCCAAGATCCCACTACGTGTGCCATTGGCTGACAGTAAAAATGAATTCGTGAGCAGAACACTCGTTGCATGCTCTGCTGCAAGATCAGGCCGATTCAGGTACGAATCCAGAAGAGGGGTATCACTAATGGTCTCCTGTCTTTGATCCACCTCCAAGGCCAAGTCAATCAGGACTGCATTCAAGGTTCCAGATACATCTAGGTTCACAATGACGGGCAAACTCGTATTTATGGCCCCCCCTACATCTTCAGGAAGACCGCTTCGTGAAGCACGGGTACGGTAAGCCCCCTGAATATCAAGCACGGGGTTTAGAGGCTCTCCATTCCAGGTAATTGTACCAGAGTCAATCACGAAGCGTCGGATGAATACCTCCCCGGCGGTAAACAGATAATCTCCGGAAGAGATTTCAAAGGAACCGTAGGTTGCTACATCTGCTCCACGACGCTGGATCTGTACACGAGCCGACCCAATCCCATGAATCACATCCCCCAAGAGTGGATCAATAACAAGATAAATACTGGACCCCGGTGGCCCAACGAGGTTGAGATCCATATCTAATCCGTCACGGAAGAGACGTTCTCCTTCCGGACGCACATCCAGTATATTTTCACGTTGTCGGAAGGAAGTTAATTGCTCCTCTACGGGACGTGTTGGATCGACATACACAATAAACCCAGGGTCATGGATGGTGTTTGCTTCTCGGATGGGGATATAGACTTCACTTTGTGGAGTGACGATCAAGTTATCGGAACGCAGGAAAGAAGTATGGAGAGGACCGGTTAAGGTTGCATTCCCGGACACGCGGATATCACCATAAAAGGCGAGGTTACGTGTATGGGTCTGCACGTTCATGATCTGTAGCGAGTCAAGGTTTGCCGATGCATCAAAGGATAGAAATTGGAAATCATTCAGGTCCAGTGTCCCATCAAGCCTCGCGGTTCCTCCTCCTGGATCATGCACGATCAGCTGATTCACCAGGATAACGTCTTCAACTAGGTCGATCGATGCGGTTGCCTCATAAGATGAGTTGAATCGGGGAATCCCAAAATGGCCATTTTCCCAGTCAAGCGATCCACCAAGACGGAGATTGTCTAGTGGGCCATTGAGTGTGATTGCCCCGTTAAACCCGCCTCTAAAGTCCGAAAAATCCCGTAAGATCAATTGTAAAAATGACGCATCCAAACGCGCTACGTCCATAAAAATGTCAAGAGTCCCTGGACTCTCAGGGCTGGGAACTACAAGATTGCCGGTTACCACCATCTGGTTACTTGCGTGGAGATAATTTATCGGCGCCGCTTCGAGTGAGTCGAGGATCATATCGATTCTCAGATCTGGACTACCTGGCAGGAGAGCACTTGAAGCTTGAAGGTAGCCCACTAGTCGATTATTAAACGTAAGAGTGTCCACCTCCAGGGTACCGGTAATCTCGGGCAACCAGAGTCCAGTCCAGGATAAATTAGCATCAATCTGGCCGCCCAAGGGACGCCTCAGTTCAAGAATAGTTGAAAGGTGATTCAGATCTACGCCATCCAGATTCAATCTCAGCGTATCGGACGGAAGACTCGAGAGGCTTCCCTGAACGGTAACGGTTTGCACATCTTCGAAGAATGGGCTAAGAGTTTCCAGTCTCAGTGGAGTCAGTACTGCAGCATCCGAAAACAGATCAATATCCGAAGGTTGTGAAATACTCCACTCGGTGTCTACAACAGAAATTTTCGCATCCTGAATTCGGACCCGTACCCGATCGGAAAGCAGTTGGATGCCAGAGGACACGTGTGCGATAGTAGCTGTACGTTCACTGCCAGCATGGAGGTCAATGGTTCCGGTTGTTCCATTTTGTTGCACGGAGATTCGAGGCTGATTGAGTGTGAGGCGCTGATTGGTCAGAGAATCTGCAACGAAAGTCACATCGATTTCCCAGTTTGATTCTATTTCTTGCTGCAAATCAGCGGTAAGCGTCAGTGTAGCTTTGATCTGGTGTGCTGAGGTTTGATTCAGAGTAAACTGGTCATCCTGTAGCTCAGACCGTAAACGAAGTGTTTCGTGATCGGCCAGAATCTCTGCACTCCCACGACTGCTACTGGAGAATGACGGCAACATAGGTAGAAGCGCTTCGGTAGCAGGATGTGCGTGTAATTCCCACTGAAGGGCGATTTCGATAGGAGGTGTTTGTGGCTCGTGTATGCCTGCATGAATTTGGGGGGATGGATCGGATATTTCGTTCGCGATAGATTCCTTAGGTAGCTCAGATCTCAGATGAGAGGTCAACCGTTTAACCGTCCCCGAGAAAGCATCCAACCAAGCGGGGCCAATCTGGCGGAGAGAGGTGGGGGTTATTCTGCCTTGTAGTTCGAGATCCAAGACATCGCTCACGACTGTGAGACGGTGATCGGAGGTCGTTGTATCGTGCAGATTGATCGCCCAACTGGTTGGTGGCGCAGAAAGTGAATCGGTTTCCCAGATCACCACAGAGGAATCCGTATGAATCGTGAACAAAGCAGACAGGTCGTCCAGATTGGATCCGGCACCATGGAGTTTCCAGTCTGCGTTAATTCCAGTTCGGAGATTAGTTGTAGCCAGTAACGGTCCCAGGTCAAACATCGTCAGCGTACCCGTGGCATCATAGACAAGATTTTCACCACCCCAATCTGCTGCAATCTCTGCCGCAGCACGAGAACCTTGTTCAAATACCACTCCGCTGGAATTCAACTGATTGTCGGCAAGGCTTATTGTCATCCGAAGGCTGTCAAGAGCCCGTTCACTAACTATAGAAGGGGAAAGCGAGAGTGAGGCAGATGCAGAAGGAACGCGAATTCCTGTTCCCTGAACAGAGAGATGGCCATTGATGCGTCCATTCAGGGCTTGGTTTCCCGTAAAATCGTAGGGATTTAGATCGGTCACAGTTAACTCGGTGTCATAGGACCATGAAATATCATGCCGGGCTGTGCCTTGGATGTGTCCACGACTACCGGTTTCGGTTGTAAGGTCAAGGGCCCCTGCAATCTCAAGTTCATTCAGGGTACTTCTTCCGTCCACAGAACCTTCAATCTGAATGATGCCACCGTGCCATATGGTCGAATCCATGATGACATACAGATCGGATGGATCAAGAATGCTTGAGCCAATGGAAGCCTTGAAGGACATCTGATCTTTATCCGTTTGGATGCTAAAGGATGGGATTACAATGCGTGAGCGATCAGAAAATGCCGTCAAATTTTGCAAGGTCCACTGTGTGCCATTGCGGTGCGCCATCCCACTCAGAGATAGGGAGTCAGGAAGAAGGATGTTGGGAACAATAGCACGAACAAAGTCAGGGGTGAAATAACTTTGAGATAGGGAGATGTCAGCAATCTCCTCGTCGGGTAAAAGCACGCCGAATAAAGTTACCTGATCCGTATCACTAGATAGTGTCAGAGCGTTTAAGTGGAAGTGGTCATTTTCAAGAAGTAGCTCTCCATTGGCCTTTATATATAGCGAATCCACGGAAGCTTCCAGGGAATCAATTGCAAGCAGGAAACGATTGGATTCCAGATTGATTTCCCCTTCCAGAGAAATACCAGTAATTGCTGCTTCCGCCAAATCAAACAACCATCCTGACTGAATCACGGGGGGAGCATGCTCCTGATAGGATGCCTTGATCGAAGCATTAGAGATAGAAATATGTGCCGATTGAGCATCCCGTTCGCCGGCTCTGGGCATGTTTCTGCGCGTAAGGACGGAGGCTAGATTCCATGTGCTGTCCGCATTATACTGCAAATGAAGAGTGGGGCGGATCAAATGAAGACGACTGGGTTCAAAACGCCATCCCAGCAAGCCTTTCCAATTGGGGTGAGCATAGATCTCGTCAATATGGAGCCACAGTTGTTCCTGTTCGTCATACAGCGTGACATTGTGCAGTCGAATTGTATGCTGAAGGTTGCCCGTGATGGCTTCAATGGTAACTTCTCCTGTAAAGGTTTCCGCGAATCTGGATTCGATCTGTTGGCGCAGATAGTCTCGGCTTACTTGGGTACGCGTGAACCCGATGTAGAGCAGGCAGCTACTGCCCAGAATAAAGCCAAGAATCGCCGTAATCTGCTTGAGAGAGAGCCTGCGTGAGCGAGGACTAGGCAAGGGGGGAGATGGCAGATGGTGGTCCACAGGTAAGGTGGTTAGCTATAACTAGTGTCCAGTTCGGAAAGGTGCTGCGGGCAATCCTTCCGCATTGATTAAGTTTGCTCTGGTAGGGTTGTATGCCCAAGCATACCGAACCGAGGTAGGGTTCGAGATATCTGGGTGAGATACCACAATGGAATCCCCCTGAATTTGAGCATCCGCCCAAATATATTTTCCATCTACTCCGGCAATGGCAAACCCTCCTGGGGCATTGGCATCTCGAGTAGTAAGCCCACCTCCAACATGATCAAACCACAGGATAACCTTACCCTTTTCGATCGCATGTTCACGGTAAATCGGCCCAGAATGTACGACTTCATCTCCATAAACAAGACTCCTGGCCCAGAGTGCGAGCCGGGATCCTACCTCCTGTTTATTTCTTGGGTGAATATCGTCTGCTTCCCCAATGTCCAATGTAATGGCTTGGCCGACATTCGGCAATTGCATGGCTGAAGATTGAGATTCACGCAGGATGGCCCAGTTACTTTCCTGGGGCTCGTCCTCTGCCTGTAGAAAGTTGGCCAGAGAGACAAACAGGAACGGAGCATTTTCGTGCTCCCACAGCATACGCCATCGGGTGATCATGGACTGAAACTGCGTTGCATAGGCGGTGGCAGTTACTGGGTCGCCAGCGTTGGATTCCCCTTGATACCAGATAAATCCTGTGATGGGAAAGTCCACAATCGGATGAATCATTGCATTGTAGAGTAAGGTCGGCAGTTGGTTGGGGTTCCCCCCAGGATTGATCTGAAACTGGCCGACCCGAATTTTCCATGTTCCCTCTAGATCGACCTCAGTTTCGGGCAACTCCAGGACAAGTCTCGAATCCCCAGCCACCAATCCTCCATCCCCTCCGGTATCGTGGACACGAATGGTTAACTGGTTGATGCCAGGTTGCAGAATATCTTCGTCGATCAGATATTTGCGATCGACCAAATACTGATCAGTTTTTCCGACTAGGTGGCCATTGATCCAGGTCATATCCCGATCATCAATAGTGCCAAGGTGTAATACGGCTTCGGTAGGAGCGGTGCCGAGTTCAAAGCTGGTACGATACCAAGCGATGCCATTTAATCCTTCAAGCCCTCCTGCTTCCCATGCTCCGGGAACGGTGATCTCCATCCAGTCCGTATCATCAAGATATGGGTCTGCCCAGATGGGTACATCTGCTTCAAACCCGGCGTCTGAGTTGGCAGAGGCGCCGTGCTGTTCCGTAAAAATCTGTCTAAGACGATCTGCACGGGCTTTGGGGGCATCCCATAGCTGTATGATTTGCGCATCATCCATTGCAAGTGCGGCAGGATCCATCCAGGCCTCAATGCGACTACCTCCCCAGGACGTGTTCAAAATCCCAATTGGGATATCAGCGGATACACGAAGCTCCCGGGCAAAGGAGTATCCGACAGCTGAGAAAGCTCCCACATATTCGGGGCTTGACGAATGCCACTGCCCACCAGCAAGCGTATCCTCAGGTGTATAGGACCAGCTTCTAGGAATCTTATAGTGGCGTAGTAGAGGGTCATTGGCGGATGAGATTTCCTGTTCCGCATCTGCAGAATTGGCCACCGACCATTCCATATTAGATTGCCCAGATGCAATCCAGACATCGCCATACATGATATTTTCGGCAACTAAAGTATCTGTATTTGTCGCAACCATCAGATGGTGTGGTCCACCAGCGGGACGGGGTTCCAGGTTCGCAAGCCAGTTCCCATTATTGTCTGCGCGCACAGATTGTTCATCTTGATCCAGAGCCACGGTGACAATTACATCAGCCGCCGCCGTTCCCCAGACAGGAACCGTAACATCACGCTGAAGCACCGCTCCACTACGAAAAAGTTTATTGACGGTCAATGGTTGAGAGGAATGGTTCACACTGCCGCCAAAAAGGAAGACAAGAAAATATACAGAGAAAAATCGCATGGAACGATAAAAAGATGGTCAATCAATAGAAGATTATTCAAATACCAGACCGGGTTTACATGAGCGAAAAAGCAATGATACGAATTCCTCAAAATAACGCTCAAGTCAGTCAATCCATAATTCCAAGAGTCAGATTCGTCAACCTAGATTCCCAAGAAAGAAGAAGTTCTTCGTTTTTTGCTCAAACTACAGGCTTCAAGGAGACAAAACAAGATTGTTTCCCGGGAATGGATTGCTATATTATTCGGTATCGGAGAGATTTCTCAGCAAATACAATGAGCATTAACCAACTCTGAGGTAACCATGTATATCCGTACTCGTTCCGATCGTCTCTTCAATGCTGCCAAGGCCTGTATGCCTGGCGGTGTGAGCTCACCAGTACGTGCATATAAGGCCGTCGGGGGCTCGCCAATCTTTATGGAGAAAGGATTCGGTGCATGGATCCAAGATGTGGATGGCAATCGATATGTCGATTATGTATTATCGTATGGACCGTTACTTGTTGGGCACGCACATGAGAACGTGATTGACGCGATCCATACCGCAGCCACAAAGGGAACCAGCTTTGGAACATGTACCGAGGATGAATCAAGGCTCGTAAATAAGATACAATCATTCATGCCGATGATTGAACGTTTACGTCTCGTTAACTCCGGTACGGAAGCGGTCATGAGTGCACTTCGTTTGGCACGGGCATTTACGGGAAGGGACAAGATTATCAAGTGTGTGGGCAACTATCATGGTCATGCGGATTATCTACTGGTAGAGGCAGGTAGCGGAGTCGCGACCTTAGGGTTACCGAATTGTCCAGGAATCCCGAGAAGCACCGTAGAGCATACCATCTCGGTTCCGTTTAATGATCTATCTGTCGTTGAGGAGGTATTGGAGAAATATTCAGGCGAGGTTGCAGCTATGATCGTTGAGCCGGTCGCCGGGAACATGGGAGTGGTTCCTCCCGCGGAGGGCTATCTGCAAGGCTTACGCGCGATTACACAGGCTCATGGGGCCCTCCTGATCTTTGATGAGGTTATGACAGGGTTTCGGGTTCATCCCGGTGGTGCTCAATCATTGTATGGAGTGACCCCAGATTTGACAACGCTAGGGAAGGTGATCGGAGGAGGATTACCGATTGGTGCGTACGGAGGAAGAGCGGATATCATGGCTCTGGTTGCCCCAGAAGGACCGGTCTATCAGGCAGGTACACTCTCGGGGAACCCCGTTGCTGTACAGGCAGGATTGGCGACATTGAAAGCAGGATTGTATGGGGAGGCGTGGGAACAGATGTCTTCTCAAGCAAAATCTTTGATGACGGGATTGAGTGCAATTGCAGCGTACCAATCTGTACCTATGCAGATCAATGGGGTCGGGACGATGTTTAGTTGCTTTTTTACAGAGGTTCCGGTCACAGATTGGAACACGGCATCTACATCCGATGCGGACTTGTTTGCCAAGGTGTTTCGAGCACTGCTTCCTCGTGGTGTACACCTTGCTCCCTCTCAGTACGAGGCTTGGTTTATGTCAACAACCCACGACTCCGAAGCAGTTGCACATACACTGAATGCATTTGAACGAGCATTGGAAACGGCCTTGAATGATTGACGAAGTGAACACGCTTTGGATGTATCCATACAAGAGTGCCATATAATTTAGTATTTTTCTGAGTGTCATTCATACGTAAGCACTGAATGATTGAGACTATATTTGATATGGGGCCGTGGTATTTTTGCTCCAGTAAGACCACATCCTCCGAATACGGTGTAGTGAGATTGTGATGTGGCTGAGGTATCGAGTGCGTATGGCACGTTAGAGCGTCATTGGATCCATGCCAATGGATCATGTCATATGGGATTTTCGTATAGATACCAAGCGTGCGTATCACGGCACATTTCACCGTCTCAGCAAGAAACACCTAAATCGCTATGTGAGTCAGTTTGCGGGCAAGCACAATATCCGCTCGCGAGATACGATAGACCAGATGGCGTTCGTGGTGCTGGGGATGGCGGGGAAGCGGCTACGTTATCAAGATTTGGTTGGATAGCCCCGTCTCGCACTTAACACATTAAACCACAGTTTCGATGCAAATTCACCACGACGAGCAACAAATCGTTGCTGACGCAATCAAGCAAATAGACGATACCAGCAGGACCCCCACCGACGGGAAATGGCTGGAAAAGATGACGGTCGATGTACTCCCATTGATAAAGCGCCTTGACGTAGCAGAGTGTTGGCTTTGGGACGACTGGCCAGCACTCAAGGATTACCCCGAACTTGCGGTACTGAAGGGTAGCAACCATTTTGACTGTATCGCACAAAGAGGAAGCGACGAGAAATGGATTGCAATCGAGTGCAAAAGCAGGGTGCTTGACGAACACGGGCGGGGGGAAGATATAGGACAGGAAGAGGTGGGGAAATTTACCAGTACAGTAGATAGTGATATCTTCGCAGAGATGTGGCTGGTCACGAATGGAGATTTTTCCATTACTACGAATGCGGCGCAGAGACAGGCTGCCGGGGGCAACAGGCTTCACCCAGTAAACCTGCGTGCTAATCTCGCCATACAAAGATCCGCGTACCCGCCCGTAGAGGATGCGGGTAGTATCCAGTCAAAAACAGCCATGCAGACAGAGGTGGTAAATACGTGTGTTGACCTCCTACAGAAGCAATTACCCCACGACACGGAAAATATCCCCAAGGGCGAGGCTAGAGGAAAGATTATCCTCCCCTGTGGCACTGGCAAGACCCGCATATCACTAAAAATTATTGAACATTTCACCCATGCAGGGGCCGTTTCCATTGTACTGTGCCCATCGATTGCGCTGGTCGCACAGATTCGTGATGAGTATCTACATCATTGCCACCATCCAATAAGATCGCTGGTGGTATGCTCCGACAAATCCGCGGGGTATGATCCGAAACGAGAGGGTCAAAGTCTCATAGATGACCCAACGCTTGACAACAGCCTCATGTCGGCAGCCAATATACACGGCAGGGTGACCACCAATCCAGATGAAATAGGCACATGGATAAAAGAGGGGCAAGGGGGCAGTAAAGTTAGCGTCATATTCGGCACATACCAAAGTGGACACAAAATTTCGAAAGCACTCCTCAACACTGCGACAATAGCCACGGTTTTGATTGCGGACGAAGCCCACCGCACTGCGGGCATCCGCAAAAAAAACAGGCGGAATGGCCCAACCGACAAGGATGTCGCGTTCTCAAAAAAGATACGCAAGTTCACGCTATGCCATGACCGCGAGGCTTTTCCTGCACAGTACAGGATATACCAAACCGCCACACCCAAGATATATGACGAGGCAAACAAGAAAAGAGCAGCGAAGAGGGGCTGGATTGTGCGGGACATGGATCACGAGGGAACATTCGGCCCCGAACTGTACCGCATGAGTTTTGTAGAGGCTGTACAGAACAAATGGCTCGCGGACTACAGAATTATTGCACTTGCGGTAAACAGCCGCAACGCCATAGAAACAGCATCCAGCCTTGCACGGGACGCGCCATCAAGAGGCAAGGGGAAACTGTCTACCCCCGACTACATACGCGGGCTTGCGTTCACGCTCGCCATTTCAGGCGTGGTTAATACCTCTGTTGATGGGCTGGGTACTGTGGACATCAAATCTTGTATTGCATTCCTGAATACAGTTGCCAAATCAAAGAAGATGTCCCATGACCTTCAGGATGATGTGGTTCAAAATTGGCTGGCATCCTATGCGTCTGAGAACAGCCTCCCCGCCCCCCCCCCATTTTCTTTGTCGCATGTGGATGCCACGGACCCGGTATCTAGGCGCGATGCCATCAAGCAGAAACTGTCGGAGTCCACGCTGGACACCCCCCACGCGGTCTTGAATGTGGGCATCTTCGGGGAGGGCACAGACTCCCCCGAACTTAGCGCGGTCGCATTCCTTGAGCCACGCAAAAGTCCGATTGATGTGGTACAGGCCGTTGGTCGCTGCATGCGAAGCACCGCGGGGAAGGGCATTGGGTATATCATCTGCCCGATTGAGATACCCCCACACGAAGACCCCGAAGAGTTCCTCAGCCACAGTCCGCCCGATGGAGGCTGGCAGGTGCTAGGGCAGGTACTCCGGGCGCTTCGTGCTCATGATGAGCGTAGAATTGAAGAAGAGTTGCCCAGATTACTAGGAATATATATGCCTCCTCGCCCGGAAAAGCTATCCGCACTGGTTGCCATCGCAGATAGCGATCCACAGACAATAGTTTATGGGACGGTCACTGCCCCGTACAACGAAATCCTGTCCAAGGTTGAGGAATCATTGCAGGGAGAATCATTACAGGGAGCAGACATCGTGATTGACCCAAGCGACGAGGAAATAATTAACGCAAATCCGTCTATCATTTTCTCGGGTAAAAGACACGGTGATCATCCTGAGGTCAGAACTGACAGCACAGTTAGAGACAGCCCACGCGGGGCAGAACTGGCGGGCAAGGTTAATGTAGATAAAAGCAAGAAGCAGGCGCGCGAGATGATCAACTCTGCGGCGGGGCGCAAAGCGGCAAGACGCAAGCCGGGAGCATCGGGCACGAATGGCCAAAGCCCACCAACGCAGCTAACAATACTGGAGCAGGTGCGCGATGAGTACGGGGCGACCATTGCGATGAATCTCCTCGAGAATTCAGGGCTTGCCCGATCCCGCATTGAGCGGGATTCCAACTTACTGGAGAGTGCTGTCATGAAGGCCGCCCAGTACCTGCGCGAAGATGGTTTAGCCGAGGTGCTTAAGAAACATTACATCGTGCATGTCTCGCAACAGAGTGATGGGTGCGTCATAGCGGCCCTAATGATGATGACCGCGGCAATGTTGCACCAAAGGGTACACACCCACAAATCTATATCGGATCTGCGCGACATAATTGGACTTCAGGAACTTAAGGCAGACCCAGATGTCGTTGCGAAAATACAAATTGCATGGCGGACAATTCGTTCCCATGACTTTCAGCCCATTATCCTCCCCGCCCTGCGGTGCATTGATAAAATTTGTGGAACACAGAAAACGGTTGGGCTCGAGAGAGCGTTGCATCATATCTGCAAGGAGGTAGAGCAGATTTCTGGACTATACGATGAAATAGGGGCGGATCATGCGGGCATGCTATACAATAGAGTCATGGGAAACCAGAAGAGCGACGGGGCCTTTTTCACCCGTTCACCAATCGCGGCACTGGCGGCAGCACTAACACTTGATGTCTTGGGCGATGATTTAGATTGGGCGGACGAGGAGGTGTGGCGCACCCATAAAGTTTTAGACTTAGCGTGTGGAACAGGGACACTGCTACGTGCCATGCTCACGGAGATGCTCAGGCGGGGACGCGATGCTGGTAGCACTGAGAGACAACTTGGGGAACTACAGAAAATTGGGGTTGAAGACACCATTAAGGGGCTGGATGTCAACGAGATATCCTTGCAGTTCGCGGCTTCGCAGTTAACCACAGGACACGGGGGAATTAACTACAGGCGAATGGGTTTGCACTTAATGCCATACGGAGAGATTAGCAAGGGATGTGTGCACATAGGGTCGCTGGAGATGTTACGCCAATCCCGCATGCTGCCTCAAACATCCGGGCTATATCCTGACGAAGAAGATGGGGGGGGGCGGGCAATATGGGGCAACAGTGTCAGCGACGAAGTTAATGACACCATTGGGGAGGTCAAGGGCGCGCGGGTCGTGATCATGAATCCACCGTTTACGAACAGGATAAGGGCAGGCGAGAAATTCGATGCCGAGATACAGAAAAAACTCAGGGCAGGGATGGATTATGTTAGAGATCGCCTCATAGATCATGTGCCCGGACTAACCGAGGATAGCTTGGACAAGAACTCCATACGACCCATGTTTACGGCTCTCGCGGATCTGTGTATCCCCGAAGACAAAGGCGTTCTATCCATGATTGTGCCGACAATTGCTCTCACCGCACCGTCGGGAGAGACAGAGCGTAGATTCATCGCCAGTCGGTATCATGTCCACACGATCGTCACCAGTCATGCTCACAAAAATAGGAACATGGCTGGACCGATCGATAAGTCAGAGGAGAACCACAGTTTGGTGATTTGCGAGCGCATGGAGCATCCGCACACCTCCCCCACTCGTTTTATCCAGCTTGATAAAATGCCACTGGAGGAGTCTCAGGCCGCTACATTACACGGATATCTTGATGGGTGCTCCCTCTATGTTATACCTGATGGGTGGGGGGAAGTCTTTGAGTGGACCTGTGAGCGCATCAAAGACGGCGATTGGTCACAGGCGATCTGGCGCTCTAATGAGTTAGCGGTGGGTGCATCCGAGATGTCAAAAAGGGATGGACTTCACACCTTTGCTGAAATGGGCCTAACGGTGCACACGACAGGGCAAACTCTTCGAGGCAACCAGTTCAGTCTGATAGAAAAGTCCGCAGCCGGGTACCTAAATGCAATGGTATCCGCGGGCGGGATGGAAGGTGAGGGCAGGAACCCGCACCTATCAATTTGTAGCCAGCCCGATGGGGCAGTTCTATACACAGGCAAGGGGGCGGGCAGATACTCTGCACTTCGCGATAAAGCATCGCATTTGTTTATTACAGCAGCACAATCGAATTCAAGTGCACGGATGACTTCCATCACCTGCGTTGAAAAGTGCGTCGGAAACTACTGGTTTCCCGTGACTGGGTGCACCCTTGAAGAGGCTTATGCACTGTCAGTCTTTCTAAACTCAACCGCAGGTAGATTGCAAATTATGCGGAGCCCGAGCAAAATGTTGACACTTCCCACATATAGTGCCGATATAGTGCAATCAATAGGTATTCCCAACTCTAAGGATGACAAAGTTCTTACTACACTCATAAAGTGTTTCCATAAAACCAAGTATGAGACTGTCCCACTGTATAGGGATGGTGAGTGTGACGTACGTAGACTGTGGGATGAAGCCGTAGCCGAAGCTCTTGGATGGGACAGCGAACATCTTAGCAAACTGCGTCATTTACTCCACCGGGAGCCACATGTGCGGGGGCTGAGCTACGGTCAATACAAGTGATGTAATTCTGCATCATGACTGAGTAGAAAATTCACATATCTGCATAGATTGATCTGATAGCCCAAAATCCAACATAAACGGTATCTATACGAAAATCCACTACACCACCGTATCCATAATGGATCATGCTATATGGGATTTTCGTATAGATACCAATGTATCCTGAATTACCAGTCACATTTTCCCATGACATATCAACTCAGTTTACAGATCACGGATATATTTTGGAGTCTACGGAGAGATGTATAATGCTACAGAAAGTTAAACGGTATTCTGGATCAGTAAATTCGTAAAACAAACATGATGATCATCACGGCAACCGAACGACTTGCCCGTGCGCATCATCAGGAATATGACTGGCAACAGCAAGAGTCAGGACGACGTACGTGGTCTACCGCACCTGTGAAGTCTCTAAATGCTTGGATGTCTGAATTATGGGAAGGAGGAATCTATTTGCGATCGAAGCCCCCCTTTCTTCGTCCTCTTCGCCCCGCAGAAGAGCAAATAATTTGGGAGGATATTCTGCGATCACAGCCAGGACATCTCCCTCTTGATGTCTCAGCAACCGCAGAACTGGCTCGCAATTCCTGGAAATTGATCTGTGACTGGCATCTGCCATTAGAGACAGCGGAATGGAGTATTTCTGAGGACTCGAGAGTATTCCAGGAGTGGGCGTTGGAGTTTCGTGCACGGTGTGACCGGAATGGATGGTTCCCGGCCGCAGAACTCTCTCATCACGTGACGGATCTGGTGAACGAGGGTAAAATTGAACTCCCTCAAGAGGTAGAAATCAGTGGGTTTTTGGAGCCGACTCCTGCGCAGAAGCAGTTCTTTGAGGCTCTTCGGAAAAGAGGTACAAAAATACTTGAAACTCCTTATCCCAATCACGCAGGAGAACCTTTTCGTATCGGGGTTTCCGATACATCCAGAGAGATCCGTATTGCGGCTGAATGGGCGCGCGGGATTTTGGAGAATGATTCTGCCTCGGCACGTAGGTCGTTTCGTATTGGGATTGTTGTGCCCGGGCTTAGGAATCTGCGTAGCCATATAGAGCGGGTATTTTCGGAGGTATTTCATCCGCAGGCATGGCTTCGTCCAGATCAAGATTCAACGCGGCTTTTCAATATATCTCTGGGGCGCCCGGCAGGAGATTATCCAATCATCCAATCGGCGCTGCAGATCCTTTCCATCGATCCACGTAAAATTTCTATAGAAGAGGCAGGTTGCCTCCTTTTGTCTCCCTTTTTACCAGGATTTACGGAGGAGTATAGCGCACGTGCCCTTCTTGATGTGGCAATGCGAAACCGAGGAGAGCAGTACGTAACCTTGAAAGATCTTATTTATCTGGCGAGCAAGGAGAATACGTTACATCATTGCCCGGTGCTTGCTTCACTTTTTCATGCATGGCAGGCTCAGCATGAAGATCTTGGAGGAAGGAAGAAGCCCCGTGAATGGGCAGAATCTTTCTCTCGATTATTGCAATCGGGAAGATCTAAAGTCCAAAACAATGACGAAGATGGTTCCACAGAATCACAAAGTATCGGTTGGCCTGGGCCCTGGCATGCAATCAGTACGGAGTATCAGACCTACATGGTATGGGAAGAACTGGTCTCTGCACTGGTGGAACTAGATGGCGTATGTGGAAGCATCACATGTCAAAGGGCTGTTACGATTCTTCGTCGCATGGCTTCCGATAAACTTTTTCAGCCGGAGACGGAGCCTGCCCCCGTGCAGATTTTAGGGGTTTTAGAAGCGATGGGGTTATCGTTTGATTATCTCTGGATCATCGGAATGCATGATGATGCCTGGCCTCCTCCCTGTGAACCGGCTCCTTTTGTACCCACAGGACTGCAGAGACGAAAAGGATTATGGCGCTCTACTCCAGAGGGAATGCTACAGCACGCCCAAACTCTTGCAGATCGGTTATTGGAGAGTGCTCCAATGGTTGTGGTCAGCCATCCCAAGCGCGAGGGGGATGCGGATCGAAGGGCAAGCCCAATGTTTGCAAAATTACCCGAAGTGTCGGAAGAAGATCTAGGTGTGAGCATGGTTCAAAGCCTTGGAGATCAGATTCAACGGTCTTCAAAGATGGAAATCATTGAGGATCATCAAGGGCTTCCTTTTGCTGAGGGAAAGGTTAAGGGAGGGACGCATCTGTTCAAGTTACAGACGGCCTGTCCATTCCGAGCATTCGCAGAATTACGTCTTGGAGCAACTCCGCTAGGGTACGCACAGTCGGGTCTGAATGCTCAAGATCGGGGCAGAGTCATGCATCGTATTCTGGATCTACTCTGGCAGCGGCTGGGGACGCAGATGGCACTGCGAGCCCTGTCACAGCAGCAAGAAGCAGATCTTGTGCGAGGGATTGTACACGAAGAACTTCATCGACTGATGCCCTTTCGGAAGGTTCTCCAGAATGAACGCTTCCTACATGTAGAACAGGCTCGACTAGAGAGAATTATTGGGGATTGGTTGGCTCTTGAGAGAGAGCGGAAGCCTTTTGCGGTTCTCGAGCGAGAAAAGCGGCAGGATGTAACGGTAGGTGAAATAAAAAATAGTACGAATGCAGATGTAGATCAAAATGAAGGTGAAGCAGGGCAGGAGGTAACTGTGGCTGGGATAGAGATACGTATCCAGGAAGATCGTGTGGATCTACTTGAAAATGGAGAAAGATTTATCCTTGACTATAAGACGGGAAGTTGCAGTACCTCTTTATGGGATGGGGAGCGCCCAGATGATCCGCAGCTGCCGATCTATGCGGTCGTGGCAGATTCTCCTATCGCTGGGGTTTCGTTTGGCAGTCTGATGATGGGGGATGTGAAATTCAAGGGAATTGCCAATCAGGATATCGGCAATGAAGGCGTTAAAGTTATCCAAGATTCTTTGCCAGAGCTTATTGAGCGTTGGAGAGAGACACTTAATGCACTGGGGCGGGATTACAAGGCGGGAAACGCGGTCGTGGATCCTAAAATACCTGGGCAGACCTGCAGGTATTGTAAACTGACTACGTTTTGCCGAGTCGGGAGTGCTCCTACAGAATCATTACAGCACGATGACTAATCTGATCCCGGATCATGCACAGCGCCAAGAGGCACTGAATCCACATGCCTCGTTCATTGTGCAGGCGCCTGCCGGCTCTGGTAAGACAGAACTCTTGATCCAGCGTTATCTGGTCCTGTTGGCTCGGGTGGATGATCCTGAGGAGATCATTGCCATCACCTTTACGCGCAAGGCGGCCGCCGAAATGCGGCATCGTATTATTCGTGCACTCCAGAGAGCAGCAGGTGAACCACCAACAGCTCCGCACGAGAGACATACATGGGATCTTGCTAGACAGGCACTTGCACGCAACGACAAGAGAGAGTGGTACCTCATTGAGAACCCATTACGTCTGCGTATTCAAACCATTGACTCATTTTGTTCTCTTCTGGTTCGCAGGATGCCCTGGGTCTCTCGCATGGGAGCATTGCTCAAGCCAGAAGAGGACGCAAGCCATCTGCACCAAAAGGCTGCACGTCGCACACTGGAGTTATTGTTTAATGATCGGACATCAGCGAATGTATTATCGGCGATTTCGGTCCTTTTAAGACACCTTGATAACCATATGGGGAAGGTGGAGAGGCTATTGGGGGCCATGCTGGGTAGCCGGGATCAGTGGATGCGTCATGTAGACAGAAGAGTAGAAGATCTCGTGAGGACGAGGCAGGCATTGGAGTCATCGTTATCTCATGTAATTGAGCGTGCACTGAGTCGTCTGGTAGAGGAGTTTCCAGGGGATGATGCCGAGGAAGTGGTTGAGTTAGCCCGTTTGGCTGCCAAAAATCTACGAGATGCGGGGAAGGAAAGTGTGATAGGGGCCTGTCTTGATCTTCAAGATTTTCCAGATGCTTCCGCCAAAGCGCTTCCCTTGTGGCTTGGGATTTCCGAGCTATTTTTGACCGGCAGAGGTGAGCGTCGCAGGAGATACACGATTGTTGAGGGATTCCCAAGCCAAGAACGGGATGCAAAGGAGCGGATCCAGGAAATCCATCTCAAGGAGGAGGTAATTACGCAGCTTCATGAACTGCGGTGGCTACCATCGGTAACGTATGAACAGAAGCAGTGGGAGGTTTTGGCGGCGCTGATGCATCTCTTGCCGGAAGCAGTAGCCCAGCTTCGCAGTGTTTTTCAGGAGGAGGGGTGTGTGGATTTTACGGAGATTGCGCTGGCAGCTCAGGAAGCAGTGAAGACCCATGAATCGTCAGATTCAAAGGGAGGGATCTCAGATATTGCGATTCGGCATCTTTTGATTGATGAGTTTCAGGATACGTCCCAGAGCCAGTACGAACTATTTGAGAGCCTCATTCATGGCTGGACGGGCGATGACAGGACGCTATTTCTGGTCGGTGATCCGATGCAGTCCATTTATGGGTTTCGGGAGGCCGAGGTAAGTTTGTTCTCTCGTGCTCGAACGAATGGGTTGGGGCCTGTTCGCCTTCAATCTCTTGTATTGGAAACGAATTTTCGTTCCAGCACGGAGATTGTAAGTTGGGTCAATGAGGTCTTGAGTGAGGCGTTTCCCCAAGTGGAGGATAGAGTGACCGGTAGCGTAACGTATAGCCCTTCTACCGCATATCGGACCGACTTGGATGGCAGCATAATTAGAATCCATCCATGTATTGGTGATGATTTGGAAACGCAGGCGGAGAAGGTCGTTCAGATTATTGAAGAAACCCAGTCACGGCAGCCGGATGGGACCATTGCGGTACTTGTTCAGGCACGTCGGCATTTGTTGAAGATCATTGCACTCCTTCGTCGGCGAGGGATTGCATTTCGATCGGTCGAAATTGATCCGCTTGGAGAGCGCCCGGTAGTTCGTGATTTGATGGCATTGACCCAGGCTCTGTTTCACCCGGGCAATCGCGTTGCCTGGCTTTCCATACTCCGAGCGCCATGGTGTGGCTTGACTCTAGCGGATTTACAGAATCTGGTTGGCGATGATTTAGAGACTACAATTCTGGATCTTGTTTCGGTTCGTCAAGGCCAGCTGTCTCCAGATGGTCAACGACGCTTGGAACGTGTTTCCCCTATTCTCAGAGATGCATGTGCGCTACGAGGTCAGCTTTCCGTGCGGCGTTGGATCGAAGGTACATGGTTGGCTTTAGGTGGGCCTGCGTGTCTTGGGGCACCTGCAGACCTGCAAGATGCGGTAGCGTATTTGAATCTTCTGGAGGAGTCAGTAGACGGGATCGACTTGCGGGATGAAAAAAAATTCTCCTTAGATGTCGAACGCCTATTTGCCCCTTCGGATGTGGAAGCAGAAGGGGAGTTGCAGCTGCTTACTACTCATAAGGCCAAGGGACTGGAGTTTGATACGGTCATATTACCGGGCTTGGGATATAAAACCAGAATAGACGTTTCACGCTTGCTGATGTGGCGGGAATATAATGATGGGGATCAGCCCCATTTGTTATTGGCACCGATTCAGGAGGTCGGGAAGAAAAAAGATGCTGTCTATGGGTACTTACGAGCGATTGAGCAAAAGAGGCGAGATCATGAGAGTACACGTCTCTTGTACGTGGCGGCTACCCGAGCTCGAAAAGATCTGCATCTTGTCGGGCATGTGGATGAAAGACAGGTAGGTGACGTCGTGAAGCCGCCGCCTTCGCGTGCACTTTTGTCTAAAATATGGAAGGTGGCAGAGCCCGAATTCTCAAAAGCATGGGAAGAGCATCAGGGGAAAGAGGGGATGGCAGATACTACGGGAGCGGGAGACATCGGTGTTCCTTTACTTCGTTTATCCGCGGACTGGAAGCCAGGCGATCTGCCTGAGGAGTTGACATGGAAAGCGAAGCGGGAACGGTTTGAGGACGAGAAGGAAGATCGTATGCCGATTTTCGAGTGGGCGGGGGATTTACAGCGACGGGTTGGACTTGTAGTCCACCGGATGTTGCAGGAGATGTGGTTTCCGGGTCGGGTGGATTTTAGCGAAAACATGTTACGAAATGCATTGAATCACGAGGGTCTGGAGGGAGAAATTCTAGAAGGGGCGTTGGTGCAGGTTAAGGAGGCACTATCCAATACAGTGAAAGACCGTCGAGGGCGCTGGGTTCTGTCACGACACGAACAGGATGAGCGGGAATATGCACTTACGGTTTCCACGGGGGTGGGAGTTCGCCGTTTTATTTTGGATCGAACATTTGTGGAAGACGGTAGACGCTGGATTGTAGATTATAAAACTAGCACGCATGCTGGAGGTGGTTTGGATCTATTTTTAGATAATGAACAGGAGAGGTATCGTTCTAAAATGGAAGCATATGCACATGCAATGCAGGCCAGAGAGGAGAGACCGATTTTCTTAGGCCTGTATTTCCCTATTCTCAAGGGTTGGAGGCAATGGCAATACGTTGAATCAGACGAGTCATGATGGATGAAGGGAGCGTTGGGGAAATTCTTGTTTCTGCTCCGTACCCATCGTGCTGTTTTGTAAGGTTTGCTTACGGGAGAGAAACTTATAAGGGGGGTATCTTTATTGTGGGGAATTCGTTTAAAAAGAAAAGTTTTACACACCCCTTCCAGTCAAATAGGGCACGCAAATCTTGGATGATGGTTCAAATTTATGTATAGGAGGCATGAAAATAGAAATTCTTGGAATACAGCATGCTCCAGTGTAATGGATGAGATTGGTTAGGATAGGGTATTGTGTTGCAGAAAATGTATCGTTCAAGTGATGTTTCCGTACGCGTAGATCATTCCATCCTGTCATGTTGATGATACTTATGGGTTTGGCCGAATCGAACTTTCCTCGCTTGGCCTATTTTACGGAAATAATTAAAGGTTTGAAAATAATTTAAGTACGATGTTGAACTTCATCAATCAAATTTTCGGTGATAAGAATCAGCGTGAAATTGATCGCAAGTATGAGCCAGTGGTCGCCGAAATTCACGAAGCAATTCCCATTGTCAAAGTTTTGTCGGATGACGAATTGCGTGGGCGCACAGATGTATATCGAGAGAAAATTCAAACTGCTGTAGCAGAAATTGAGGAACGTAGACAAGAGATCCAGAAGGCACTTCGAACGGGATATATATCAGGTAAGAAAGAAGCGCTGACCCTGGAGGATCGACAGGGGTATTTCGAGGAGTTGGACGAGCTTGAAGATGAATGGCTAGAGGTTGCCGAAGAAACCTTGGACGAAATCCTCCCAGAGGCCTTTGCCTTGGTTAGGGAAGTCTGTCGCCGATTGACCGAAAGAGGATCGCTGAAGGTTCGTGCTACCGAGCATGACCATAAAATCCGTAGCCGCCGTGCATACCCCGAAATTCAAGGCTCCTGGGCGATTTGGACCAATGAATGGGAGGCTGGAGGAGCCATGATCCAATGGGAAATGATCCCATACGATGTACAGTTGATTGGTGGAGTCGTCCTCCACAGAGGCAATATCGCCGAGATGAAAACAGGGGAGGGAAAAACTCTGGTTGCGGTGGCACCCGTGTATCTCAATGCACTTCTTGGGCGCGGAGTGCACTTGATTACGGTCAACCCCTATTTGGCGCAGCGAGATGCGGAATGGATGGGCCCCATCTTTGAGTTTTTAGGGTTAACCGTAGATGTAATCGACGGGTATGATGCACATTCAGAAGGTCGCCGCAAGGCGTATCGAGCGGATATTACGTACGGAACAAACAATGAATTTGGGTTCGATTATCTGAGGGACAACTCGTTCGTAATTGATCCCAATCAACTAGTGCAGAGGGGGCATCATTTTTCTATTGTAGATGAAGTAGATTCTGTTCTGGTAGATGAAGCTCGAACGCCCCTCATTATCAGTGGACCAGTTCCACAGGCAAACAAAAGTCGGTTTGATGAGCTCAAGCCCGCA
The DNA here is from genome assembly GCA_965215475.1 of Rhodothermales bacterium. Lineage (GTDB taxonomy): Bacteria > Bacteroidota > Rhodothermia > Rhodothermales > Bin80 > Bin80. Next base: position 1,481,053 of record OZ244061.1, on the reverse strand, counting down.
GTTGATCGGCTTGTGCAGGCACAGAAACGATTGGTCGCCGGGTTTGTCTCAGAAGCAGAAACGAACCTGAAAAATCGTGATCTTGCCACTGAGCGTGGCGAGGAAAAGGAAGCGAAAGACTTTGAAACGGAGGCAGGCTTGGCCCTCTTGCGTGCATCACGAGGTTTTCCGCGCAATAAACGGCTCATGAAGCTGTTACAGGAACCCGGTGTTGAACAACTCAGACGCAAAACAGAGTATTTTTATCTTCAGGATAATGCAAAGAGAATGCCGGTGGTCGATGATCAGATGCACTATGCATTAGACGAGAAGCAGCATGCATTGGAGCCAACGGATCAGGGACGTGAGTTCATTGCTCGAGCAGCGGGGGAAGACGTAAACCTGTTCATTCTCCCAGACGTGGGAGAGGAGACGGCCCGCTTAAGGCGGGATTATGAGGGGCATAAAAAGAAGATGTATGAGTCAATACAGGATCGAGCAGATCTTTCGGAGGAGAAACGAGAGCATAAGCTACAGAATGAATTGCGTGTCCTGAAAAATACCCTCGATGAAGAAACCCGAAAATTGTATTCGACCTATTCAGATCGTGCAGAGAGGCTCCATGCAATTGAACAGCTATTAAAGGCGTATACCCTTTACGAGCGAGATACAGAATACATTGTTCAGGACGGAAAAGTACAGATCGTAGATACACATACTGGGCGAGTACTTTCAGGACGGCGATACTCCGATGGACTTCATCAGGCGATTGAGGCGAAAGAAGGGGTTAAGGTCCAGGCGGCAACACAAACCTATGCAACGATCACGCTTCAGAATTATTTCCGGATGTATAGCAAACTCGCCGGCATGACCGGGACGGCAGAAACGGAAGCGGAAGAGTTCCATAAGATATACAAGATGGATGTCGTAGTTGTCCCAACCAATAAACCGATCGCCAGGGAAGATATGGAGGATCTGGTTTTCAGATCGAAACGGGAGAAATATAGTGCGGTCATTGAGAAGATTGAGGAATATCACGAGAAAGGTCAGCCAGTTCTTGTTGGGACGACATCGGTCGAGGTATCCGAAACGCTGAGCCGGATGCTGAAACGTGTGCGCATTCAGCATAATGTACTCAATGCCAAGCGTGATCGTGCGAAGCAGGAATCTCTCATTGTTTCAGAAGCGGGAAAGCGCGGCGCCGTTACCATTGCCACCAACATGGCAGGGCGTGGAACGGACATCAAGCTAGGTTCTGGGATTGTGAAGCTGGGCGGGCTAGCAATCATCGGAACCGAGAGGCATGAAAGCAGGCGAATAGATCTTCAGCTCAGAGGCCGGTCAGGGCGTCAGGGAGATCCAGGAGAAAGCCAGTTCTATGTATCCCTGGAAGACGATCTGATGCGCCTTTTTGGTCCCGATCGGGTAGCGGGGGTCATGGATCGACTCAAGCTGGAAGAGGGGGCCGTAATCACGCATCCCTGGGTTACCAAGAGTATCGAGCGGGCGCAGAAAAAAGTAGAACAAAACAACTTTGCCATTCGCAAACGACAGCTGGAATATGACGATGTACTGAACTCACAGCGTGAAGTGATTTATGACCGTCGTATGCATGCTCTGAAAGGAGAACGCATGCGAGGCGAGGTTTTGGATATGCTGTACAAACTGATTGACCGCCTGGTACAGCGACATCATGGTGAAGGGGAAATGGATGAGTTGATTGAAGAATTTCGACGACTGTTGTCCTTTGACTACGAGATTGATCGTCAGCGGTTCTTTGATCTTGGAGATGATGGGGTGACGGAAGATGCCTTTAATAAGGCCGTAGAGTACTATGAGCGCAAGCGTCGTGCACTTGCGGAGCCGTTCTTTAAAAGCATGAATACGATTCAGGAGAGCGACGCAGAAAATAAACCAGAACGTGCATTTGTTGATTTTTCTGACGGACATCGAAGGCTCCGCACAGTGGTTCGCATTGAGGATGTAGTCATGACAGAGGGGGAAGAGATCAATGATAGTCTCGAAAAGACAGCAATGCTCTCGTTGATTGATGAATACTGGACGGAACATTTACGCTCATTGGATGAGGTGAAGGAGGGGATTGGGCTTCGGGCGTATGGTCAGCGTGATCCATTGGTCGAGTATAAGATGGAGGCATTTCGGCTTTTCTCCGAAGTAATTGAGCAGATTGGCGAGAATATAGTGACCTTCGTTTTCCGGGCAGGTCCTGTCGTGGAGCGTCAGGGAGATGCAACAAATATGAAGCAGACCAGCCGAATGGATCGTCAGCGTGCCCAAGCCAGACATCGCCCGGCGGCGCCATCCTTTGGGGTGGTGGGCTCCCAATCCAACGGGGCGTCCAGTCAAGATCCCAGTGCAAAGCGTCAACCCGTCCTGGTGGGAGAGCAGATCGGCAGGAATTCACCCTGCCCGTGTGGATGTGGTAAGAAGTATAAACACTGTCTCGGACGTAAATAGAGTGGACAGCCCGATGCTGCGCACCCTCTACATACGAGATTACGCGATCATTGATGAGCTTGAGGTCGAATTCGAAAGCGGCCTCAATATTCTGACTGGGGAAACCGGTGCGGGCAAGTCCATCATGATCGGGGCTCTCAAGATGATCTTGGGAGAGCGAACCTCTGCGGACATTATTCGGTCTGGTGCAATCAAAGCCATTATTGAGGGAATCTTTCATGTAACCGTAGCACCAGATCTAGAAAAGTTGCTGGAAGAACATGGAATTCCAGTGGAGCCAGTGTTAATTCTCCGACGCGAAGTTACAAAGAAGCACAGTCGTGGTTACATCAATGACTCGCCAGCCACACTTTCGGTAATGCGCCGGGTTGCATCATTATTGATTGACCTGCATGGACAGCATGAACATCAATCATTATTCAGGGAGGAAACGCATCTAAACCTGATCGATAGCTTTGGCGGGCTTGAAGCGACACGTTCGATGTATTCACATGAGTATATGAAGGTTCGTAACCTGCTGAAAGAACATGAAGCGCTCAAAACTAGGCAAAGCAGCTTGGAGGCATCCCGGGGAAGACTCGCGTATGAAATTGAAGAGATTGATTCGGTGGCACCTCAAGAGGACGAAGAAGATAGGTTGAGACAGGAGATGAATCGGTTGGAGCACGCGGAACGTCTCGACAATGCTACGGCACAGCTTCATTCGATGTTATATGCCCGTGAAGATTCAACGGTAGATCAGCTCTCGATGGCACAGAGTGAACTTCTGGACATGGCTCGAATTGATCCCGTATTAGAGGCACCGAGCCAAGAGATGGAGTTGGCGTATATCACCGTGAAAGAAATCGCTGCAACTCTGCAGGACTATCGTGCACAGATTGAGTTCAGTCCAGAACGGCTTGAGGAAATTCGTGATCGACTAGGGGATCTGGACACGCTGAAGAGAAAGTATGGTGGCAGTGTGGAGGCGGTGCTTGAGTATCGGGAACAGATTGCGAAAGAGTATCAGATTGCTGTGAATTATGATGTAGCTCTTGAAAAAGTAAAATGTGATTTGACCGAAGCCAAAAGTACTCTTTCAGAGATAGCATATCGGTTATCTGATAGACGTCATGAAGTAGCGAAAGAGATCGAGTCTTCAATTACCGCAGAGTTTGCAAGCCTTGGCATGGCAGCGGGAAAACTTCGTGTTCAGATTCAGAAACACACAGATCCAGAAGGATGGATTCCCTCACAGAGATCGGGTGAATGTTATAAAGCTTATCCACATGGAGTGGATGATGTGTCCTTTCAGATTACGACAAATACAGGAGAGGATTCCCGCCCTCTTGCCCGTGTTGCTTCTGGAGGAGAAATCAGTCGTATTATGTTGGCGATTAAACGGGTTGTAGCGCAAAACGACAAACTTCCGATCCTTGTATTTGATGAAATCGATGTTGGAATCAGTGGCTCGATTGCACGCAAAGTGGGTAGGAGCATGGCTGAATTGGCAGAGAATCATCAGGTGATTGCCATTACTCATCTGCCGCAGATTGCTTCATTGGCGCATGCACACTATGTGGTGGAGAAGCAGGTATCGCAGGGAAGAACCACCACACAGATCAGGCGATTGAAACGCGAAGAATCTCTGGAGCAGGTTGCAATGCTCATCACGGGGGAGGAAGTAACAGATGCCATGCGTCAGAGTGCCAGAGAACTTATGAACCATTAGAGCGGATACAGAATGCGTATCAGTGCAGAGGACATTCCTCGTTTGATCACGGCATACTATACAGGAACCCCAGAGGGAGAAGTGACTTTTGGGACATCAGGGCATCGGGGGTCTTCCATAAGGGGGACGTTCAACGAAGCACATATTCTGGCCATCAGTCAGGCAGTCAGTGAACTTCGTTCGGCAACGGGCCCAATTATTGTTGGTAGGGATACTCATGCTTTGTCGGAACCTGCATGTGTGACTGCGATGGAGGTTTTTGCTGCGAATGGATTAGATGTGATTTTGGGGAAAGGGTACGTTCCAACACCAGTAATTTCTCATGCAGTTCTGGAATGGAACCGCAAGCATACGGAGCATACAGGAGATGCGATCATTCTTACGCCCTCCCACAATCCCCCGGAGGATGGCGGGTTCAAGTATAATCCGCCACATGGTGGTCCGGCTTCAAGCGATCTTACTACAGCAATTCAGGAGCGGGCGCGGGCACTCATGGCGAATGGATTAAAGGGAGTGAAAAGGGTTTCTCTGAAACAGGCACGAAGTATGTACTCAATCGTGGAAAAGGATCTAATGACGAACTATGTGAATGATCTTTCTTCGGTTGTCAATATGGATTTGATTCAAAGTGCAGGGTTGAAAATTGGAGTAGACCCCATGGGTGGTGCTGCGATACATTATTGGGAGCCGATTGCCGAACGCTATAACCTTTCTATTACTGTGGTTAACCATGTCGTTGACCCAGTATTTGCTTTCATGCCACTTGACCATGATGGGAAAGTTCGTATGGATTGTTCGTCCAGATTTGCGATGCAACGTATGGTAGAAAAGGTAGAAGGATATGACATTGCATTTGGCAATGATCCAGACGTGGATCGTCACGGGATCGTCACTAAGAAAGAGGGACTTATGAACCCCAATCATTACCTGGCGGTCGCAGGCAAGTATCTATTTGAGCACCGCTCCGAGTGGCCCAATCATGCTCGTTTCGCAAAAACGCTAGTATCCAGCTCCATGATTGATCGGGTTGCCAAGGATTTGGGGCAAGAGCTTTTTGAAGTGCCAGTGGGGTTTAAGTGGTTTGTGGATGGATTATATGAGGGGACCTGTGGTTTTGCTGGAGAAGAAAGTGCGGGCGCATCCTTTCTCCGTAGGGATGGTACGGTGTGGACCACCGATAAGGACGGAATCATTTTAGGGCTTTTAGCTGCGGAAATTCTTGCAGCAACGGATCGAGATCCTGCGCAACATTATCAAGTTTTGACGGAACGTTTTGGGGCTCCTGCCTATATACGTATGGATTCTCCGGCTACACCTGCCCAGAAGCAAACCCTGGCTCAGTTGTCTCCTCAACATGTCACCGCCCGTACGCTTGCAGGTGAAACGATTGAATCCAAACTCACCAAAGCTCCAGGCAATCATGAACGAATCGGTGGGCTCAAGGTGACCACAAAAAATGGATGGTTTGCTGCACGGCCATCTGGAACAGAAGATCTGTACAAGATTTATGCGGAAAGTTTTCTTGGAGAAGAACATTTGGCCATGATTACAGAGGAAGCGAAATCCATTGTAAGTCAGGCATTATCTATTGAGGAATCAGATGAGTGATGTAATACGCTTTGGCACAGACGGTTGGCGTGCAGTGATTGGACGGGAGTTCACGTTTGATAATCTGGAGCGACTAGCCCGCGCAACTGTGAAGTGGATAAGACAATCTGAGAGTAGCCCCCCCGGGGTGCTTGTTGGATATGATACACGATTTATGGGGCGGAAATTCGCCGAGCATGTCGCACGGGTGATGGCTAAAGAAGGGGCAACCGCGATTCTCACGACTGGCCCAACACCGACCCCAGCGATTAGTTGGGCAACTCATATGCTCCCGCAGGTAAGTGTGGGGGTTGTCATTACAGCCAGTCATAATCCTCCGGAATACAATGGATACAAGATTAAAGCCAAGTTTGGTGGATCGGCTACGGAGGAAATGACCCGGGAAATCGAACGCCTGATTCCGGCTCGCCCCTCAGGATCTAATCCTGAGGATGGAGCTCAACTGATAGAACGGGATATCACGACAGAGTATGTAGAATATTTGAAAGGGAAAATAGATCTAGAATCTATGGATCTGAAGGTTATCCATGATCCAATGTATGGGGCGGGGCAGGGGATTCTCTCTGCGCTTTTGGGAGATCGGCTCGTTACGGAAATTCATGGGGAGGTGAATCCAGGTTTTGGAGGTAGACCACCGGAACCGATTGAGCGTAATTTGAAGAATCTCATGCATCGTGTGGTACAGGATAAAGCTGCTATTGGGATTGCACATGATGGAGATGCGGATCGAATTGGGATCGTGGATGAGCAGGGAAATATGGTGACATCACATTTAGTCATGGCACTTTTAGCGGCGCATATGCATAAGTATCATAACCAAAAGGGTTCGATTGTACGCACGTTTGCAACCTCTGCCATATTAGAGAAAATGGGAGCGATGTGGGGGATTCCAGTAGAGACCCATCCAATCGGATTCAAACATGTGGCCCCACGTTTTCTGCAGACCCAGGTACTTGTTGGAGGAGAAGAATCAGGGGGAATTGCAGTGGCAGGGCATATCCCGGAGAGGGACGGTATTTACGTGGCACTTGTTTTATTGGAGATGCTAATGCAGCGCGGCAAACCCCTCACTGCTTTAGTGCAGGAGATGTTTGATGAGTTTGGGCCTCATGCCTATTACCGTTCAGATGTACATACGAAGAAACAGACGGAAATCATTGCAAGCCTACGCCAGACAGGTGGTCTGAACCAGATTGCAGGTCGCCAGGTCCTGTCAATGGATACCCTGGATGGCTTTAAGCACTTGATGAAGGATGCTTGGTTGTTAGTCAGGCCGTCCGGTACAGAACCTGTGCTTCGAATTTATGCAGAAGCTCCTACACGTGAAGAAGCTGAAGAACTGGTTGCAGATACACAGCTTCAGTTTGGTCTGCTAGAGGAAGATGTACATGAATAGGGCTCTCTCATAAATCGAAAATGCGATTATATCCGGCCAATTGAACCCAAACAATTTGTACTGTATCTTTTGGAGATTGATTTTCGGCTTGGGGGCAAGATTCTTTTCAGAGTTTGCTCTGAGCAAGTTTTGGGTGAGATATGGCTTTCTTGAACTCGAAACTATAGTATTCCGTCCGATCTATTCCAACAAACAATGCTTCTCTCGTTCATTAATTGACATCTTTGGAGCACAGAATCACAATTCCTATAGCCACCAAAGTAATCTTAAAATAATCCCGTACGTTAGTGTGACATGCTTCTAAATTCACTTTCAACACCAACCATCTCCAACATGATGAAACCGAGTAGAAAATTTCTCGCAAGCTCATCTTTGATCCTATTTATTTTTGGATTTTTTCAGTGGACTACGGCACAGCAGGTTCAAGTGCCTGAATATAGAGAGCAAGTTGTGGCGGTGCAATTTGAGCAGGGTATTATGATCGAGGAGGGGGCAGCTAAAACGAACATGTCGGGCTTTGATCGAGTGGCAGCAAGGTATGGTGTGTACAAGATTGAGCGAGCGTTCCCATTTCTGGATTATGCAGAACCTACTCCAAAGACATCCGAGAATCTCGATGCTCTTCGCCGGACGTACTACATCCACTATGAAGCAGAGACGGATCCAAGGCAGGTTTCTCGGGATTTCTTCTCAGAAAATGGAGTGATCTATGCTGAACCGGTATTAATAATGCGTAGTTACGGATCGGTTTTACAGGGCGAACCCAATGACCCGCAATATGCACAACAACAGCCGTATCTAGAGCTCGTTCATTTGCCGGAAGCCTGGGATCAAGTCAAATCTGAAGATGCTTCAGAGCCTGTTGTGATCGGGATTGTAGATACGGGTGGAGATTGGGACCACGAGGATCTTTTGGACAACGTGTGGATCAATGAGGACGAAATTCCAAGCAACAAGATGGATGATGATAATAATGGTTTCATCGATGATATATATGGAATAAACTTTGAGAATCATCAAAGTGGAGATAAAACGGATAACGATCCCAGCCCAGATCTTGATTTGCCAGATACTGATACTGGTCATGGAACGGCGGTTGCGGGGACTGCAGGTGCCGTAACGGATAATGGTTTAGGGATTGCGGGTGCGGCCTGGAATGCAAAATTGATGCATATCAATGTATACGGCCCAGAGGGCGACCTCTCTGGCCCGATTCAAGGAATTGTATATGCAGCCATGAACGGTGCAGACATCATCAATGCAAGCTTCGGTGGAACTACTCTTGGAGAGATTCAGCGCTTGGTGACCCAGTCACTAGATCTTGCTACAGATATGGGGGCTTTGATCGTGGCTGCTGCAGGGAATGATCAAGCAAATAATGATCTCGCTCTGTCTTATCCAGATGCACATCCTCGGGTACTGGCGGTCGGTGCAACACAGCGAAATTCACGAGAGCTAGCCGATTTTTCAAATTATGGGAAGTCGGTCGATATATATGCCCCTGGCGTCGCGGTCAATTCGACACTCCCCGATGACGAGTATGCACTGATCGAGTGCTCTCCCACGAATCTAGGTTGTCTAATATTAGGTGGCACATCTTTTTCAGCTCCATTAGTGAGCGGAATTGCAGCACTAGTGAAGACACGATTTCCAAACTTAACACCGGATGAGCTTCGTGAATGGTTGAGGCTATCTGCGGATAATATAGATGCAGAAAACTCCTCGATTGAGAAGTTCTTAAATGGGGGAATCGTCAATGCAGTAGCTAGTTTGGAGGAGGTAACGGTTCCAGCCGTTCGCGTCCAAGATTGGACATGGGAGGATGGCGATGGGAATCAGCAGATTGATCCTGGTGATGAGGTTACAGTTAGCTTGACACTAATTAACTACCTTGCTCCTACCGAGCAACTGATCGTAAAACTGGTCCCCATAGAGTCCTATCCATCAATTACACTATTGGAAGATGAGCAAACGGTTGGAATATTAAAGAAGGGAGAATCGAGAAAGGTAACGTTCCGTTTTTCAGTTGCGGATGATGTTGATCAGTTTCGCCGGACCCACTTTTCTGTACAGATTCGTGATGGTTCTTTTATGGATGCGCCTGATGTGTTGAATTTCTTTGGAACGTTGAACACGTCAGATTTGGTAGAGGCACTCCGTGCTCTCTATGAATCTACAGATGGTGATAACTGGACAAACAACACGAACTGGAATCCTACCGCAATGCCCACGGCTGACGAGTTAAGCCGTTGGCATGGAGTAGTAATCAATCAGGATCAGGTATTTATTTTTTTGGTTGAAAATAACCTTAAAGGAATGATTCCACCAGAACTGGGTCGGGCTAAAAATATCACACAATTATTGTTGGTTGGTAACGAGCTTTCTGGCACGATTCCTCATGAGTTAGGGCAATTATCAGAATTAGAGTTGTTGTTCTTGATAGGGAATCAGCTGAGTGGGCCAATTCCACCAGAATTGGGGCAACTCTCGAAGTTGCAAAACCTTGTTGTTGGTTCCAATCAATTATCTGGGTCAATCCCGCCAGAAGTGGGACAGCTTTCGGAATTGCAAATCCTGATGTTGGCTCAGAATCAACTCACTGGAACGGTTCCATCAGAATTAGGATCACTTTCGAAATTAAAAAATTTGTCTCTGGAGGAGAATGCATTGACAGGGACTCTTCCGAGGAGTTTGATGCAGTTAAAGAATCTCGAAGTACTTGTGTTTGGAGGGCAAGAACTATGTTCTCCCGAGGATGATGAATTTCAAGAGTGGCTGCAGAAAATTCCTTTCGTGGAGGGACCGGTCTGTATCGCTCTGGCCACAGAAGGGGCCGAGGAACTGGAACCATTACCAGAAAACTTTACCGTTCAAGGTAATTATCCAAATCCTTTTCAGGAAATCACACAACTAACATTTGACCTTCCTTGGCAGGCAGGCGTTCGAGTCGAAGTTATTGATGTGATTGGCAGACGAGTTCTGAGCGTTCCTGAGAATGAAATGATGCCTGGTTGGGCAAAAAGTATTGAATTGAATGCTACAGGTTTACCAGCAGGCATCTATCTATACCGAGTGATTGCCGATTCACCTACAGATCGTTCTGTACAATCCGGACGTTTTGTGCTAGTACGGTAAAGTGCTTGATGAGATATACCACAGAAAGAAAGATCGGCAATAAATTACAGTTGATCCTTTGAAACAAATTTACCGGGTGATCATCCATAAGATCGACAATTATTTTCACCGCTGGTTACTTACACATAGGAAATATTTCTCCGAGTCCTATCTCATTTTCTGTCCATTTATTTCCGTTGACATCAATACGATACAAATTGCTTGTATCCCCGGAAAAGATCCCTATGACTCCTTGCATTATTGGAGGATCATGTAATAATCTTGGATTGGGACGGGAAATCGTTGGATGCCGTTTTAGGAGTATCTGTATGCATATTTTATGGGTTGGGGAAAGGTTTTATAAGAGCACTTGCTGGATGACCCTGTTTTGAGTAATTTACTCTGCCGAGTGTACCTAGAAGCCTTGCAGGAAAGTCGAATAGAGTTGTTGCGATGAGCAACTTGGGATTTGTTGTCGAAGTGAATGTCCTATTTGTAGAAGGCAGCAATAATCGACTCTATTGATATATGTTTACTCCGAATTTTGGCGCGTTCGTTCGCAACATTTGAAGAACATTGTCGTTCGCTACACATCTTTCGAGGTTAGCGAATGCGATGGATTCTTTTGTTGATCAACTTCTTGTTTGTATGCTCTGTTAATGCACAGGAATTTGATCAGGAGCAACTCTTGGCGAACTTGCGGTTACAAATCCCTGATCTTGAGGGAGCCGAACTTACGATTGAGGAGATTAGGCCTAGTCTTTATGGTGAACTCAAACAAGGATCGCTTACGATCAATGGTCAGCAGACGCTTCAATTTTTGCTTTCCGAAGAACAGGGGCATCTAATTCTACTTACGACCACTCCGATTGATGTAAGCCTGACGGAGGCAGAAGTTGCTGCAAGAGTTTCCGAAAAAACTGCGAACGAAAAACTTCTTGCTGTGGAGACGAATAATACATTGAGACGCTTTTCAGAAGGAAAACCAAGTCGGGGACCATTGAATGCTCCTATTACAATCTATGAATTCAGTGATTTTCAATGTCCATATTGTGCGAGGGCAAGCAACGTGATTGTGGAGCTACTGAACAAGTATCCTAAGGAAATCCGTTTTGTATACATGCATTTCCCACTGGACATGCATGATTGGGCAAGGCCTGCTGCTATCGCTGCGGATTGTGCAGCGAGGCAGAGTGAAGATGCATTTTGGGTACTTCATGATAACTTCTTTGCATCACAGAGCAGTATTTCGAGCGAGTCGTTGCTTCAGCAGTCTCGCCCGTGGTTAGAGGAAGCTGGTATTGATCTTGATGCCTGGCAGATCTGTGCAACGGATGAAACTTCTGCAGCCCATCAAGGTGTATCACTTCATGTGGATATTTCTAGCGCAACGGCAGAACGTTTTGGATTCACGGGCACACCAGCATTTTTTGTCAATGGGTTTGCACTGAGTGGAGCACAGCCTCTGGAAGCTTTTGAAGATTTGATTGCAAGAATCTCAACGGGCGAATAACCCACATATCAGGGTATTCGTTATGGTTGATAAATCGCATGTTGTTCTATAAGCCCCATCTAGGTTCAATTCAATTGCCTCTTGGAAAGGTTGAACAATATTTCCTAGATTAATCCGCTCATGCACGGTGTAACGGATTGAAATCTTAAGGATAACGTTTCTCGCGTTTGCTTTCTAAGGTATTCATGCGATAATCAAATCCAATGAACTCCTTCTTCTGGCATACAGTATTTGCAACTCAAATTACATTGCTCAATCAGCGAAATCCTTAAGTATGTGTGACTTCTACCAAATTGATCGGTCAGGATATTCCCCTTACGACCAGATTCACGCAGACGAAAATCTTCTAAAACCTGTTTTGAAGATCTGGTTTTCAGATGGGGCAGTAGTACTTTTAGTTCAATCATTTATTGGTATAGGCGAGCACATCATATTGGATTGTATTACTAACCCGAAAAAGAAATATCCGTGCCTCTGTTTGCTCAGTTAAATTTCTTAATTTTTATGAATTTCCCGAATATTCGTTCTAATTGGTATGCGTCGTTTTGGACGATCATTAGACGGAGACCGCTGATCAAGGTCTCAGATATGCTACTAAATCAGGTGCAACCAGCATCATAAAAGATGCATCAATGTAAGCTTATTCCACCCTTTCGTGTTGCTCGGCTTGAATGGGGCATCAACCTAATCTACTGCAATTTGGAAACTTTTTGTATGCTCATCATGAGTGTGTTCCATTTCATGGACAATAGACAGAATGATTCAAACCTAATTTTGAGGGAGAAATCTAATGGGCATAAATCCAATCCTGTCGAGGTCAAAGAGAATGGCCTTGTGAATTTTCAAACATTCGGTTTCTTTTTCACAGGAGTTTTGACTTATCGTGATACACTCCCTCCATGCGTGCGTTCTGCTTAGGATTGTCCATGTCATAACGCATTACAAACGCAGATCACAGTACTCATTGGTAACTTCAGATCAACTGATCTTTGACCATCGTGTTATCTTGGTGACTTTTAGAACAAAAGAAGTTTTTAGATGGTATATTTGATCATAAATAAATTTTCTGACTGAACTCATGTTGGTTATTGTTCTATCTCTCTTCTTTGGTTTGACCGCCGCGGATGCTGGGGGTCACGCATGGTTTTTAGACCATCCATCCCTCAGTCCTACAGAATCTGGCGTGTCTGGTTGGCAGCTCGGCGAGCCATCTTTCCTTGTAGATGGTTCAAGTGATGATCGCCATGAAAGCGCTTCATTGATATCTTTGGTGAGCCCACAAAATCCCCCCCCCCCCCCCCATTTTTTGAGTCAGTCGGTGATCATACATCAGAGTTACCACGTCAGGGTGAGCAAGAGATCCTTTTTGATGGCGAAGGCACTTCTTTGAACATCCATCCGTTATCTGATCTGACGTACTCCCCTGAAACGACATCTCCAGATCAACGACGCCCTGGTAAACCGACCAACGTGAGAGTCGCGCCCGGTGGAACCACGGCGGCGGATAGACGATCGAGTCTGACTATTTCTTGGAGACCCCAACCCAGTGGGAATAAAGCCATCACTGGGGTTCAATTGCAAATCTTTCTTAACGCACCACAAAATTATTATATTGATGAATACAAAGCAGAAAATGTCCCTACCATTCCAACCACTTTTACAACTAGATTACTTCGTCCCAACACCACGCGCCGTTACCGGGTCCGTAATAAAGATTCGGACGGTTGGGGGCCTTGGTCGGATGCCGCCGAAGGCACCACCGACAGAGCCTGGGCAGGGGCTCCCACGATTACGAACATTTCGGCGCCCAGCCCGTCCAAGATCTCGGTTTCATGGACGGCCCCGACGGATAATGGGGGCTCGCCGATCACGGGGTATTTGGTAAAAGCTTGGGAACTAAACCCTGTAAAACAAGTCTTTGAGACAAGTGTGGCTGCCTCCACTAGGGTTTTCACCATCACTGGACTTAAGGCCGCCAAGGAGCACCAAGTGAATATATCTGCGCAAAATAAATTTGAGTCAAATAGTGCTTATAATGGGGTTGGGAAGATCACCACGAAGGCGGCCACTCCCCCTGATGATCCGACGAATTTGACAGCAACTGCGGTTGGGCGCACCACCATCAATATTTCCTGGACGGCCCCTGTGGAAACTGGCGGCGCACCGGTTGACTATAATGTATTTTGGTCCAAAGATGGCAGTCAACCGTGGACAGCCGTGGTGAATCGAACGACTAAAACCAGCGTCTCACATGTGGGTCTTGATCCAGGAACCACGAGATATTATCGAGTCACTGCGCGCAATAAGGAAGGCTTCAGCGATGGGATAGACACCCCCAGTGGCACCACCACCGATGAGGCGACGCGGCCAGGTAACCCTACATCACTTTCAGCGACGGGGACCGGGCCGACCACGATCAGTCTCTCATGGGGACCCCCAACCGATGATGGGGGCTCGCCGATCACGCTATACGAGATTAATATTGTTAGAAGTGATAATGGCGAAGTTGCTGTTTCAACGACGGTTGAACCTACGGTCACAAGTTACATGGCCACTGGACTAACGCCATCCACCTCATACGCTATTCAGGTAGTTGTACGGAATTTAAAAGGAACACGTTCAGCGTATGTCTCAGCCACCACCGATGCCGCCACCGCCCCGGCAGCCCCCACTTCACTGACGGCGACGGCATCGGGGCAAACCACGATCAATCTGAGTTGGACGGCTCCGACCAATACCGGCGGCGCATCCATTACAGGGTATCGCATTGAAGTCTCGCCCAACGGGACTTCAAACTGGACCAATCTGCAGGCCAATACTGGATTGACGTCGACCAGCTATTCGCACACGGGACTCTCGGCAGGTACCACGCGGCATTACCGGGTCAGTGCGATCAACTCAGCAGGCACAGGTGCAGCGTCGAATGTGGACGATGCCACCACCGATGCCGCGCCGCCGGGTGTACCGACTGGATTGACGGCGACGGCATCGGGGCAAACCACGATCAATCTATCGTGGACGGCCCCAACCAATACCGGCGGCGCAGCGATTGAGGGCTATAAGATTGAAGTCTCGCCCAACGGGACTTCAAACTGGACCAATCTGCAGGCCAATACTGGATTGACGTCGACCAGCTATTCGCACACAGGACTCTCGGCAGGCGAGACGCGGCATTACCGGGTCAGTGCGATCAACTCAGCAGGCACAGGTGCAGCGTCGAATGTGGACGATGCCACCACCGATGCCGCGCCGCCGGCTGCACCGACCGGATTGACCGCTACGGCCGCTGGGCCAACCACGATCAATCTATCGTGGGCGGCTCCAACCAATACCGGCGGTGCAGCAATTACCGGCTATCGAATTGAAGTCTCTCCCAATGGCACATCAAACTGGACCAATCAGCAGGTAAATACGAGATCCACGACGACCACCTATTCCCATACGGGACTCTCGGCAGGTACCACGCGGCATTACCGGGTCAGTGCCATTAACTCAGTAGGTACAGGTGCAGCGTCCAATGTGGCCAGTGCGACGACCAGTACGCCAACGGCCACGCGGCCGGCGGCGCCGACCGGATTGACCGCTACGGCCGCTGGGCAAACCACGATCAATCTGAGATGGACCGCTCCGACCAATACCGGCGGTGCAGCAATTACCGGCTATCGAATTGAAGTCTCTCCCAATGGCACATCAAACTGGACCAATCAGCAGGCCAATACTGGATCCACGACGACCACCTATGCTCACACGGGACTCTCGGCAGGTACCACGCGGCATTACCGGGTCAGTGCCATTAACTCAGTAGGGACAGGTGCAGCGTCCAATGTGGCCACAGCGACCACCGATGGCGCCACGCGGCCGGCGGCGCCGACCGGATTGACCGCTACGGCCGCTGGGCAAACCACGATCAATCTGAGATGGACCGCTCCGACCAATACCGGTGGTGCATCCATTACCGGCTATCGAATTGAAGTCTCTCCCAATGGCACATCAAACTGGACCAATCAGCAGGCCAATACTGGATCCACGACGACCAGCTATTCGCACACGGGACTCTCGGCAGGTACCACGCGGCATTACCGGGTCAGTGCGATCAACTTTGTAGGGACAGGTGCAGCGTCAAATGTGGCCAGTGCGACGACCAGTACACCAACGGCCACAGCGCCGGCGGCGCCGACGGGATTGACCGCTACGGCCGCTGGGCAAACCACGATCAATCTGTCATGGACCGCTCCAACCAATACCGGCGGTGCAGATATTACTGGCTATCAGATTGAAGTCTCGCCCAATGGCACGTCAAACTGGACCAATCAGCAGGCCAATACTGGGTCCACGACGACCAGCTATTCGCACACGGGACTCTCGGCAGGTACCACGCGGCATTACCGGGTCAGTGCCATTAACTCAGTAGGCACAGGTGCAGCGTCCAATGTGGCCAGTGCAACGACCAGTACACCAACGGCCACAGCACCGGCGGCGCCGACGGGATTGACCGCTACGGCCGCTGGGCAAACCACGATCAATCTGTCATGGACCGCTCCAACCAATACCGGCGGTGCAGATATTACTGGCTATCAGATTGAAGTCTCGCCCAATGGCACGTCAAACTGGACCAATCAGCAGGCCAATACTGGGTCCACGACGACCAGCTATGCTCACACGGGACTCTCGGCAGGTACCACGCGGTATTACCGGGTCAGTGCCATTAACTCAGCAGGTACAGGTGCAGCGTCCAATGTGGCCACAGCGACGACCAGTACACCAACGGCCACAGCGCCGGCGGCGCCGACGGGATTGACCGCTACGGCAGACGGGCCAACCACCATCACTCTGTCGTGGACGGCCCCGACCAATACCGGCGGTGCAGCAATTACCGGCTATCGAATTGAAGTCTCTCCCAATGGCACGTCAAACTGGACCAATCAGCAGGCCAATACTGGGTCCACGACGACCAGCTATTCGCACACGGGACTCTCGGCAGGTACCACGCGGCATTACCGGGTCAGTGCCATTAACTCAGTAGGCACAGGTGCAGCGTCCAATGTGGCCACAGCGACGACCAGTACACCAACGGCCACAGCACCGGCGGCGCCGACGGGATTGACCGCTACGGCCGCTGGACCAACCACCATCAATCTGTCGTGGACCGCCCCGACCAATACCGGCGGTGCAGCAATTACCGGCTATCGAATTGAAGTCTCTCCCAATGGCACGTCAAACTGGACCAATCAGCAGGCCAATACCACTGCGACCACCTATGCTCACACAGGACTCTCGGCAGGTACCACGCGGCATTACCGGGTCAGTGCCATTAACTCAGTAGGCACAGGTGCAGCGTCCAATGTGGCCACAGCGACGACCAGTACACCAACGGCCACAGCGCCGGCGGCGCCGACGGGATTGACGGCCACGGCCGCTGGGCCAACGACCATCAATCTGTCATGGACCGCTCCAACCAATACCGGCGGTGCAGATATTACTGGCTATCAGATTGAAGTCTCTCCCAATGGCACGTCAAACTGGACCAATCAGCAGGCCAATACTGGATCCACGACGACCAGCTATGCTCACACGGGACTCTCGGCAGGTACCACGCGGCATTACCGGGTCAGTGCCATTAACTCAGTAGGCACAGGTGCAGCGTCAAATGTGGCCACAGCGAGCACCTCTTCTGCATCAACGATGCTGTCGTTTACCAGTGCGATCACAGCGCAGCGTTATCCAGTGGGCCTTGCGATCAGAGATCTGGCGCTTCCCTTCGCCCTTGGGGGCATGAGACCCTATACCTATACGCTCTCTCCCGAAACACTCCCCGAGGGACTGTCCTATGATAAAACTGCGCGCACCATTCGTGGCACCCCCACAAGCGTCACCCCCGCGCAGACCTTTGTCTGGACAGTGATGGATGCAACCGCCGCGGAGGTGACGGTAGAATTTAGTCTGGAGGTGTACCGGATGACATTTGTTGCACAGGTCAAACATCAATCCTATGTGCAGGGTGAATTGATTGACCCACTGGTGTTGCCTGCGGTGACCGGTGGAGATGGCCCGATTGCCTATACCATTGATCCTTTACCGCTTCCTAATGGGCTTCAATATGAGGCACGCTCACGCACCATCCGTGGCACGCCCACGCAGATCACACCTCCTCTTGAACTCACCTATACGGCGACCGATGCCAACCAAGCACAAGACCGCCTGAAATTTAACATAGAGGTGGTGTCGTCAGTCAATACACAGCAAGAGACCGAGCTTGCTGAACAGCTCATCGTACACGCCAATTATCCGAATCCGTTTACCCATTCCACACGCATCGTATTTGATCTGCCATGGCCCGCACAAGTGCAGGTTGACATCATGGATATGACGGGGCGGCGCGTCTATACAAAGCCAGCGAAGAATCTGTCATCGGGCAAGAAACAGTCCGTTGAACTCCATGACTTGGCTCTACCCGCTGGCGTTTATCTATATCGGATGGTGGCGACCTCTTTGGACAGCGGCACATCGTCAGTGCATGTCGGGCAGTTGATGAGTCTGCGGTGACAGGGCAGATCACTGAAAGTTTTAACACGAATCAATTGGGCAGAGATCCAACCCCCCGCATAATAAGAGATAGAAAGCTCAGAAGTGGTATATTTATTACAGCAATTCCCACTAATGGCATAGAATTTAGTTGATCTACTATTTCAGGTACATCTTTTGCAAATCTGACGGGTTTTGCTTGTTTTTTAGGATCAATTCCTGCGCCAATCGGACGTTTTATGATCCTTTTTTCTGTACGTTCTGACGACTGGACACATCACACCCAGCCCCTCATATAATCAGGGGTTTACGTTCTGCCCCTACGGCTCTGGTTTCCGCTACGATGAATCAATGGTCTACAGTGACCCTAAATCCCTCCGCAATTCCCCGGTAGAGAAACTCCCAGCTCTCTAAAACAAACTCCCGGAACAGGCTTCGCACGCGCTCTCTTAAATGCTTGAGGCGCCCCATGCTCTCCAGTGCATCTTGGAACCACACATCACAGATCTGTTCCACTTGATCCACCAACAAGGCCAGCATCATCAGACAAGCAAACACCGTGGATAAATGCTTGTAACCATGTCCATAATTAGGCTCAAAATGGTAGCCCTGATTCTTGAGGGTATTGATCGTTTCATGTTCAATTTTCCATCGGGACCGACCCGCTCGCATGATCGCCATGAGATTCGTCTCATCAAGGAGTAGATCGGTCACCCAAGAAAAACGCATCGTTTTGGGTTCGGGATGCTTCTTTGTGTGTGGTTTGGTTTCATACACCTCTAAAACATGAACCCGAACCTCTGGATTGGATGCGTTGGCGTTGTTGTGAAACCGAAAACGATCGTGAATGCCATGGACCTCCATCACGACCTCTTTGGTTTTGTCACTGCGATCAAGATAGTTAAACAGGAACGTGTGATCTCCTGGCTTCCCTCCAATGATATATCTTAAATTAAGATACCCTAAAAGCCGAAGATAAGGAGCGTTGAAAAAGAGTCCATCCTGGAGCACAACCGTCTTCAATTGGGGGTGTTCTCGCCATCCAAGAACCGCTTACATGCATTGCGCTCAGAATCGTTTTTTGTAGCTCCATCGTTGTTGACGATCGGCTCGGACATCAGAGGAATCACGATTTTTCTCAGCGGATGAATCAATGCAGCACAGAGCATGTGATGAAAATACGTCTTCGTTCCATTGCGATGATGCTTCTCACAGCACTGCGAGCAATGGATCGACTTGGAGGAAAACATGCCGGCTCCGTCTATGGCAAGCAGTACGTGATTGTCGATAGACCGAAACCCCACCAGAATCTTCCCCCGTTGCAACTGGGCAAAGATCACCCCACGCAAATCAAACGGACCCACTTCATCAAGACGCTTGCGCATCCCCGAATCACTGGGCACACGGTTCACCCCAAAGAGACGCTTGCTATTGGACAGGATCGCAGGGGGGCATTCCGAATCTTTTGATCAAAGTCAAGTAACGAGGGGCACTTCAAATGCGCAAATCCCGACATCAGGTAATCCACGAGTGTATATCCCCGTGAAGATTTCGAATCTGCAATCTGTTCAAAACAGCGGCGGACCGTGTGAATCAAACGTTTCTTGTTGAACTGTTTACGTACCTTCCGTTTCATGGGTCAGACAAAGGAGTCAAAAGAGGGAACCCATCAAAACTCAAATTCACAAAAGAACCACAAAACCATCAATGCACCTTCACCCAAAGGCGATACTCCGCAAAAAAATCTTCCCTAAAATACGTATGTTGTCTGTATGGATGGGCCGAGCCGTAAAAGGGCCCAAAAAGGACGCATCTGACGAAAATTTAGCAAAATAGTTTACGAAATCACTTCTGAGAATATGCGCCGTGGGGACACCAAGAAGGGAGTTTATGACTTAGTGGGAATTGCTGATAAATTGACCCACTTGGTCAGGATTTTGTTCGGTCATATATGTATTGAAGTAAAATAGGTTTCACTACGATTTACAGGAAAAAGTACCCTGTGGATGGTTGTTTTTTCCTTGATTGACTTGAATCCCTGCCGTTGACGGTCATACAGGATTTCGGGACGTCTATTAATCTTTCGCAATATTTTTCTTCCGGGTTTACTCACTCAAAAAGGGGAGCCCCATTTATTTGTAGATGTCTTTAGACAGATTAATCCTAGAACAATAAGAGCCTCTTACAAAATCCTATATCTAGAGTTTTGATTTAGCAAACCCCAGTTATGCAGGTCAACCTTACCCACCCTCGTGTGCTCCCAAAAAAGAGAACTGCAGATCATTCTGATGGCAAATCGCGATTTCCTCAGGAGTTCCCTCTGATTGACCTTAACGTAAGCGATTGGGAGATGAATTTTGATCGCGAATCGTGTGAATTCTACGCACCAATCCTGAGGCTCCCTTGCGTCTCTTCTTACAAGCGCAAACCAATCTAAATTATATGGGGTTCTCGGACGGATACAATTTGACTAATTGTCAATCTGCCAGACATTATGAATTAGGCTTCTCAACTGCGAGTCTACGAACTTTTTTGATTTGATAGTCCCTGACAACCCCAGACTGTTAGCAATTGAACCGCTGAGCGTATTCCAGGAGTGTATTCGTGCGTCTTCATGAGCGGTCACGGATGATTTTGATTTTTTGATGACGAGATGACGAATAAGGTGATTGCCGAGAACAAGGTGGGTTGTTGGCATCTTCGGTTTGCATCCGAGGGGAGGCAAGGGAATTGCAAAAGTGCGCTCTCATGAGGAGAATCGTGGGGAGATGCCCGAAGCACCAGGCGGAGCTTCAAAGTGAAGTGATTCATCGTACAACGCAACCCCCCTCAGGAGAATACCACACATTGGTCTTGCAGGTCCATAGTAGCGTGGGCCGTTGGTACGACGCACAGTTTTATTTATCGGGGAGACGTATTGATATGGAGATAAAACAAAAAAGTCCCGTCAGCTTGAAGCCGACGGGACTGCCAACCTTTCACAAAAACCATAGTATCTAACAAGGTGCTACATAAAAGGTTCCAACCAGATTAGATTCCAAGTCCGCCCGTCACTTCCAGCGTATGTCCAGTGATATAGCTGGCTAGCGGCGATGCCATTAAAATAATTCCAGCAGCAGCTTCATCTGCGGTGCCCGGTCGGGCCATGGGAATCGCAGAAAAGGAGGCATCTCTTACTTTCTGGGGGATTCCGAGTGGGATCTCTTTTTCTTCAATTGTGTGCGTATGCCCCTCGTCCACTGGACGCGTCAATCTCGTGTCGATAAACCCAAAAGCAACTGCATTGCATCTGATGCCAAATATGCCCCATTCCCGAGCGATGGTTTTTGTCATTCCGATCACCCCCATCTTCGCTGTAGCATAGTTAATCTGTCCGATATTACCATGCAGTCCAGAGGTCGAGGATACGTTCACAATACATCGGTGAGGATGAGGGCACCCAGTTTTTATTTCCTCTTTTGCTAGCGGGCGCCATATTTGTGCGATTGCACGGGTAAGGCGAAAGGGAGCCATGGTGTGAATCTCTTGAATTTTTTGCCACTGCTCATCAGACATCTTATGCAACATTCCATCCCATGTAAAACCAGCGTTATTGACTAAAATATTGAGATGCCCGCATTGATCAAGTACTTGCTTGATCAATAATTCGGGAGTTCTGGGATCTGTAACATCACCGGGCAAAGGCCAAGCGGAATACCCTGCTTTCTGGATTGAACATGTTACAGAGGCACATGTATCTGCATTCAGATCATTGAGAAACACTTGCGCTCCCATGGTTGCAAACTGTTGGGCAGCAGCGAGTCCAATTCCATTTGCAGCACCTGTGATTAAGACGACTTGATCATGAAACATGATGATTTTAGATTGATGTGGATTATGGAGAATGTAATTGCTCCGTAACAATATGGCAAATACAATCGTAATGGACTTGGTGCTCTTGTATACCTGGGAATACAAAAGCATAATACTCACAATCATACGATCTGACTCATGCTTCGATTATTCTTAGCCGCCGTAGTGTGTGCTTTCCCAGTCTCTCAAGCCCATGCTCAATTCAGTAATAGAGGATCAGAATACGAAATAAGTGACTCAGAATCGCAACCCTCCGAAGGGTTCCGGCCCATTTTTAAGCCGACGCTTACAGCTACAAGGGCTACGGGAACCATACAGATTGACGGACAACTAGATGAGGAGGCTTGGAGAAATGCTGTACAGATCCATCACTTTTCGGAAGTTTTTCCAAAGGAACAGACGCGTCCCCCGGTGGAATTGAGTGGGAGGATCATGTATGACGATGAGCATCTCTATGTGGGCATTATTGTTCATGATGACCCGAGATTGATTCGAGCAAATCTTAGTGACCGAGATGAGATCTGGCAGGATGATTACGCTGGAATTATTTTGGATCCGAATCGTGATGGGCAGGGCATGTATTTTCTTGCTGCAAATCCTCTGGGGATTCAGGCAGATACGTATATTTCCCCAAATAACGAGGATGAGGGATTTGACATCTTATTTTACACCGGCGGTCAGATCACGGAAAATGGATATCAGATTGAGCTAGCAATTCCGTTCAAGAGTCTGCGGTTTCCAAATATTGAGGAACAAACCTGGGGAGCCACGGTCTGGATCACCAGACCTCGTGAAAGCAGAAGTCAATATTCTTGGGCAGCGGTTGACCGAGATAATCCATGTATGAGCTGCCAGCTTGGTGAGATCAATGGGATTCGGGGTGTGAAAGCTGGACGCAATTTTGAGATCCTCCCCTCATTAACAGGGGGAAGTGTTGGCGCTCTGCAGAATGCCGATGAACCCAACTCTGGATTCAAGAATGATCGTATAACTCTTGAGCCATCATTGAATCTGAAGTATGGTATCACGTCTGAGCTCACGGCGGATGTAACCGTGAATCCAGACTTCAGCCAGATTGAATCCGATGAAGCGCAGATTGATGTGAATTCAACGTTTGCTCTATTTTTTCAGGAACGACGTCCATTTTTCCAGGAAGGATCAGGACTCTTTAATACGGAGATTCAGACGGTCTATACCCGATCCATCAATGACCCGATCGGGGCAGCCAAGATGACAGGAAGATTTGGGTCCATGGATGTCGCGTACATTGGAGCTAGAGATAATAACTCACCAATTCTCTTGCCATTCGAGGAAGAGAGTCGTGTATTAATGGGAGGGCGCAGTGTTTCCAATATCTTACGGATGCGGCATAATTTCAACAATGATTCCTTCATTGGAGCAATCGTCACGGATCGCAGAATGGATGAAGGTGGGTCAGGATCAACTATCGGAGTGGATGCCACGACTAGGTTTTTGCAGAAGTATACGCTCAGTGGACAGTTCGTGTACAGCAATAGTGTTGAGCCCATGGATGAAAAATTGAGTGAAGATGTAGGGGATATTACATTTGGCAAGAAGGGGTATACCGGAGCATTGGATGGAGAAAAATTTAGCGGGTATGCTGCGAAAGTTGAACTTGACCGGGGAGCTAGACATTGGATATTCGAAGGGGCGTATGAGGCGATCAATCCAACCTTTCGGGCTGACAATGGATTCGTCCGTCAGAATAATGAGCATTCAATATACCTGTGGCAGGGGGTAACGATCTATCCTGAGAAAGTCCTGGGTTTTGTTGAACGAATTCGACCAAACATATTAGTGGGGAGCAATTGGAATTTTTCTGGTCTACAAAAAAATTTCTTCTTCCGTACAGGAATGTTTGTGCAGCTGAAACGGCAAACCAATGTTCAGGTCAATTGGGGGTATCGAGAGGAAAACTTCGCTGGTATTCAGTTTAACGGGATGAATCGGTGGAATGCTATGGTGTCCAGCAATTTCAGCAAGAGAATAAATTTGGGCGTCCAGGCAGAAGTTGGGGAGGTCATCGCCCGCTTTCTGGATGAACCAGAAATTGGCAACAGCTTGGAGATCAATGCATGGGGAACTCTGAGACCGACACAACGCATGTCGATTCAACCACAGTTTTCCTTCTCACGGCTTCTGGACAAAAAAACGGGGGAAGAATTTTTCAAGGGATACATCGCTCGTACGCGGGTAAAGTATCAGTTCAGTCGTCACTTCTTCTTGCGCACCATCATGCAATACAGCGATTTCTCGAAGTCCCTGGAAATCGATCCACTATTAACCTACAAAATCAATGCATTCACGGCTTTGCATGCAGGGTCGACGCATGATTTTGATCAGTTCACACGCCCACAAGGAGCCGAAAAGTATTTTCGACAGAGTAGTCGGCAGATTTTTTTCAAGCTTCAATACCTCTTTCGGACGTAATTCCCTTTATTTTTATCAGTCTACGTTGTAAATTGTTCTTTGAAACAGAATAATTACAACTCATGACTAGATTGTCCAATCGCCGAAAATTTATCAAAACTGCTTCTGCTGGTGTAGCGGGAGCAACTCTCCTTGGTGCCGTACGAGGTCTTGCCGCTCCTTCAAACCGGCTTTCCGCTGCTGTAATGGGAGTTCAC
Organism: Rhodothermales bacterium; assembly: GCA_965215475.1. Classification (GTDB taxonomy): domain Bacteria; phylum Bacteroidota; class Rhodothermia; order Rhodothermales; family Bin80; genus Bin80. The sequence goes on along the minus strand of OZ244061.1, from coordinate 1,456,232 downwards.
AGTCGCGGGGGAGTGCTCGCTACTTCATTTGCACAAGTCGAAGGCTGTGAGGTTACGCACATTTGTGATGTGGATGAGCGTGCGATCGCGCGCTCTATTCCAGAAGTGACCGAGGCCAATGGTGGCATTGCTCCAATAGGTGTGGTGGATATCCGTGAAGTACTGGATAATCCTGATGTAGACATCCTGGTGATTGCCGCACCGGATCACTGGCATGCTCCGGCAGCAATTATGGCGCTCCAGGCTGGAAAACATGTTTATGTGGAAAAACCATGTAGCTACAATCCCGAAGAGGGAGAGATGTTGGTTCGTGCTCAGGAGCGCTATAATCGAGTTGTACAGATGGGCAATCAACAGCGTTCATCCATAGAGTCATTCCAAGTGATTGATGCGATTCGCCAAGGAATTATTGGGCGCCCCTATTATGGTCGGGCGTGGTATGCGAATAGTCGTGGATCAATTGGTCGAGGTCAACCTGCTGAGGTTCCGGACTGGCTAAATTATGATCTATGGCAGGGGCCTGCACCAAGAATGCCGTACAGGGATAACTTGATTCATTACAACTGGCACTGGTTCTGGCATTGGGGGACAGGCGAAATTTCGAATAATGGGGCGCATGAGCTTGATGTCTGCCGTTGGGCGCTTGGTGTTGATTACCCCATACGAGTTACTTCTTCCGGTGGAAGGTATCACTACGATGATGACTGGGAGTTTTATGATACGCAAATTGCGTCGTTTGACTTCGAGGGGGGCAAGACCATTACTTGGGATGGTCGGAGCTGTAACCCATATCCGGTTGAGGGAAAAAGCCGGGGAGCATCCATTCATGGTGAGTATGGAACGGTGATCATTGATCGTGATGGCTATTCGGTTTACGATCAGGATAATCGGGAAGTTTGGAAGAGATCTCGCATATCGGGAGAAGCATCATTGGATATTCGAGGAGGAGGAGGTCTTACGGATCGGCATATCGCGAACATGTTTCATGCTATCCGGGATGGAGCACCACAGAACTCTCCCATTGATGAAGGACATAAGAGCACATTAATGTGTCATTTGGGAAATATTGCCCAAGAAACTGGACGTACCCTTCACTGTGATCCGACCAACGGTCGTATTCTGGATGACGAAGATGCGATGAAAATGTGGGGACGGGATTACGAGCCGGGTTGGGAGCTCAACGAATGACGTTTTATCAATGAAATAGATTATAGGAAAATGGATCGGCGAAATTTTATCAAGTCAGGTAGTACTGCAGCAGCAATGGGGTTATTTGTTCGCCCTGAATTCAAGAAAATCCAGCCTATGAAGATTGCCCTAGTAGGGACTGGGATTCGGGGAAGTGGAATGTGGGGACGAGATCTAATTCGAAATTATTCAGATGTCATTGATTATGTTGGATTATGCGATATCAATCCTGGGCGTATGGAGTATGTGAAGCAGTACATCGGGGCAGACTGCCCCACGTTCACAGATTTTGATGAGATGGTTCGTGCGACAGGTCCAAACACGGTGATCGTAGCTACGATGGATTCCACACATCATCAGTATATCGTTCGAGCCATGGAACTCGGATGTGATGTTGTTACAGAGAAGCCCATGACGACGGATGCGGAGAAGTGTCAGGCGATTCTGGACGCGCAGGCAATCACTCGTAAGAATGTCACAGTTACATTCAACTACCGGTATTCTCCACATCGTCAGAAGATGAAGGAGCTACTGATGAATAATCGGATTGGAAAGGTGACTTCAGTAGATTTTCATTGGTATTTGGACATCTATCATGGGGCAGATTATTTTCGCCGTTGGCATGGAAAGGAGCGGTTCGGGGGTACACTGTTTGTGCATAAGGCAACACATCACTTTGATTTATTAAACTGGTGGCTAGAATCAGAGCCTGAAGAAGTCTTTGCCTATGGAGATCTTGAATACTATGGACATAACAATGAATTCCGCCATACAAATTGCCGAGACTGTCCACATTCATCCAAATGCAACCACTACTGGGATATCACACAAAGTGAGAGATTAATGAATCTTTATGTTGCCCATGAACATCATGATGGCTATTTGCGGGATGGATGCGTATGGAGTGAGGAAATTGACATTTATGACAAGATGAGTGCACAGATTCTGTATGCCAATGGGATTCAAGTTAGTTATTCATGCACAACATATTCCCCATATGAGGGCTACAGGATCGCCTTCAATGGGACGGAGGGAAGACTGGAAGCGTGGATCAAGGAACGTCAACCTTGGGAGGATGAACCGTATGATGAACTTCGAATAACCGACAATTTTGGACAGACGGAGTTGATACAAATCCCACACGGCGGGGGTGGGCATGGCGGCGGAGATCAGAGATTGAAAGATCATGTCTTCAAAGGTGAGGAGACGCCTGATCCTTATCGTCAGGTAGCAGGAGCAAGAGATGGTGCGATGTCAGTGCTTATTGGAGTTGCAGCTCGGGAGAGCGTAAAAACAGGAGAGCCGATTCGTATTGAATCGTTAACATCACTCAAACCTCGAGCCATTCGACCTTAAGCAAACCTATTTTAATTCGAAATCATGTATTATAGATATAGCTTATTTATTCTCTTTACGGTTTTTATTCTGGGAGGATGTACATCTACAGGGGAATTATTCGTTCAGAAAAGCCCCGTAACAGGAACATGGGATTACAGGATTAACTCTCCAGATGGGATTTTTACGGGTACACTGTCAATTCGCGATTCTGATGAGGGCTTATTAGTAGAATTATCGGTTACAGATCAGGAGGAAACTAGTCAAGGAGAATCTGTTGAATTTAATCAAGACGATCAGTCTTTGTCCTTTTCTTTCGATACATCCGAGTATGGGCGAATGCATGTGTCCATGACGCTTGGTGAAGATGATGAGTTGAAGGGAACGTTACATGTCGTTGAATTTCAACTGGATGTACCGATGACGGCAACTCGTTCTGACCAATAGGTCAGACCAATGTATCACTTCGTGGGTAAGAATGTTCGTGTGTATCTGTACACGCGGGAAGGAGTAATGATTGGGACGATCACCGGGCGAGTAGCTGATGTAGCTTCTAAAGTGGAAGTTGCTCCTGGAATGAAAAAGGACTTGGCATTTGTCGTAGACATTGAGGTAATAGAAGGCGAGTCCTCCACCTATACGAACAGTAGTGGGATTGAAAATGAAGGTTGGTTTGCAGTCCAGGATCTACAGATTATCGATGAGGAATCCATGCCCGGTTGGTTTAATAACTAGAGTGATATCTGATTCTGGCTTATTCATCGATGATGGAATAGGTATTCCCGTCAACAGGACCGTGAATCTATTCTGAGCAAACCCCTATTTTTGCAGAAAATTTTATGACTCGCCATGCCGACAGAACACTATCGACGCGTAAAAACATTTATGGAGAAGATCGGTCAAGATACTCCAAAAGAAGTAATGGTCCCAGACGAACATACACGGCTACTTCGTGCGCGTCTTATTCTTGAAGAAGTGCTAGAAACCATCCATGCCCTTGGGATCTCAGTTCAGGTTGAAGGGAAAGAAGTGGATATGAAATCTTGTGAATTTATACCGGACAAAGCGGTTGATCTAGAAGGGGTTGCAGATGGTTGTGCAGACATATCTGTGGTCACGGTGGGCACCTTGATTGCATTCGGGATAGACGATGAGAAGCTATTGCTTGAAGTTGATGAAGCAAATTTGCGGAAATTTGGCCCTGGCAGTTACACCCGTGAGGACGGGAAGTGGATGAAACCCAAAGATTGGACCCCTCCAGATATAGCAGGCGTACTGACAAATCAGTAGACTAGGACAGGGGAGTAGATATTGCAGGATCCCTTAAAAATCCATGGAATGGCATCAATATAGATGGATAAATGCATAGGAGAGTCCGAGGGGTTGACTAAGGAAAATAAACTCGTGCACCGTATCGGGATCCGGATAGTTATTATCGGAGGGTTATTCTTTTTTGCCTCCACGATCATTGCTCAAAGAAGTACACCTCAGATTGAGATTGATTATGCTACATTTAGCTATGATGATCAGGAGTCGTTGGTGGAACTATATTTTGCAGTGGAGCTCAGCTTCTTCTCATATGTAACCCAAGATTCTGGGGTTATTGCTGAGATTCCAGTTCATTTAAGCCTAGAACCTCTTACGGAAGACGGAAACCCGGATCTTGCAGAAGATCGCCTTGTACGGGAGCAGGAAGAGAAACTCCGCTTCGTGATACCGGATACATCCTCAATCATGAGGGGGCAGTTGTTTTTATCTCGAATTCAATTCATAGCGAAACCGGGTCATTATAAATTGTATGTAGATCTGTTGGCGACAGAGCATGAAGAGATTCAGGTAAGTCGAGAAGTGAGAATCCCCGATTACAGTGGGAAGAGAACCTGTATGTTTTCAGATATTATTTTGGCATCCAATATTGTTGCTACGTATGACAAAGAGGATCCCAACTACAAGAATGGACGATCAATTCTTCCAAATACGAATCAATTGTACGGCGTAGGGTCGGAACAACTATTCTATTATGTAGAAGCATATAATACAGATTGTGCTGCATTGGATTCGGGGGAGTATGCTGTTCATGTGTATGTGACAGAAGCGGGTAGTCCAACCAATATCCCTGATCTTGAAAAGAAATCGAAACGTAGTGTGCGCCAAACAGATATTCTCGTGGGTACATTTGAGTTGAATGATCTTGGATCAGGAACTTACTTTCTCCGCGCAGCAATTCTGAATAGCATGAATGAGGCGGTAGCGGAGGAACATCGGAAATTCTATGTTTATAATCCAACCGTTGAAACTCCTCGGCCAGTTACAGATGCATTGGATACAAATAGTTTCGTCAAGATGACGGAAAAAGAAATAGAACAGGAGTTGAAGTATATTCAAATCATTGCGAATCAACAAGAATCCAGACGAATTCGTCGTGTCCAAGACTTAGATGAGCGAAGGAGAATGTTGATGAATTTCTGGAACGTGCGTGACCCCGCTCCAGATGTAGCAGGGAATGAGTTTCGAAATGAATTTTATCGCTTGTTGGCCTATGCAAATGAACGCTATTCTCTTCAGCGAGTCGAAGGATGGGAGACGGATCGTGGGAGGATTATCCTAAAGTATGGCAGACCCTCGGATATTGAATCAAATTTGTACGAACGAGGACGGAAGCCCTACGAGATATGGAAGTACAATGATCTTCCCGGTGAGGGGCAATCTGAATTTATATTTGCTGATGTAGATGGATTTGGTGAGTTCGAATTAATTCATTCTACGGTTGCGGGGGAGCGAAAGCTACCTGATTGGCCTCAAAGAATTTCTGATAGGTATTGACGTGGAAACAACAACAATTGAATCTCTCTCAAAGAAGATAGGACAGAAAACTATTCTTCGGGGATGGTTACAACAAAAGCGTGGTTCCAAGGGACTCTTCTTCCTGATTCTCCGGGATGGGACAGGGCAAGTTCAATGTGTAGTGAATCAGCAAAATGTGGATGAATCTTCCTGGGATCATGCATCAGTTGCAACTCAAGAGACTTCATTAGTGATCAAGGGGGAAGTTCAGAGAGATGATCGCCAGATTGGAGGTGTAGAAGTACAGGTTTCGAGCATTGATGTAATCCAGGTCGTGTTCGATTACCCGATTACGCCCAAATCCCATGGAGTAGATTTTTTAATGGATCGACGTCATCTATGGCTCCGAAGTCGACGTCCCTGGGCAGTGATGCGGATTCGAAATTGCATCATAATGAGCATTCACAATTTCTTTCAGGAACGAGGTTTCCTCCAGATGGATGCTCCGCTTCTTACGAAGAATGCAGTGGAAGGAACCAGCACGCTCTTTGAGATTGACTACTTTGGGAATTCAGTATATCTGACGCAGAGTGGCCAACTTCACGGAGAAGTGATGGCAATGGCGTTCAATAAAATCTATACCTTCGGCCCGGTTTTTCGTGCAGAAAAATCCAAGACACGTAGACATCTAACTGAGTTCTGGATGATTGAGCCCGAAATGGCTTTCTATGATCTGGAGATGAATATGACGTTAGCAGAAGATTTTCTGTCTCGAATTGCTTCGGATGCGGTGTCTGCCTGTGAAGAGGAACTGAGGGTACTGGGACGGGATATGGATGCATTGAATCGAATTCAGGTACCATTCCCTCGTATGACGTACAGTGAGGCCGTAGAACTTCTTCGAAGTGAAAAAACCCGGCTATTGGTTGAGGAAAGACAGCAGGGCCTCAGAAATCAGAAATCAGATCTGGAAAACGAGCGTGCAGAGAATAAAGAGATTTACGGTCGCTCGAAGGAGTGGAAGAAGCGTCGTATAGATGCTAGAGAGATCGAAATAAATACTCGTCTCAATCAGATTGAGGAAGAATTAAGGAATCTGCCGAAATGGTGGCGATCAGCTTCTGAGTTTGAGTGGGGAAAAGATTTTGGCGGTAGTGATGAGACGCTTTTAACTTGGCACTTTGATCGCCCCATAATTGTGCATCGATACCCCGAAGCCGTTAAAGCGTTTTACATGAAGCGCGACCCGGAAGATGACCGATTAGCACTTGGGATGGATGTTCTTGCACCTGAGGGTTTTGGGGAGATAATTGGTGGTGGTCAACGAGCAGATGATTTGGCTTTTTTAGAGGAACAGGTAAGAAGGCATCATCTTCCTCAGGAAGCGTTTGATTGGTATTTTGATCTTCGTCGATATGGGACCGTACCTCATAGTGGATTTGGCTTAGGTCTTGAACGGACCGTCGCATGGATATGTGGATTGGAACACATTCGGGAAGCGATTCCATTTCCTCGAACTCTGGGGAGACTCACACCGTAAAGATGGAACGTTATCCCCAGAAGCCTCTGCGGTTTCTTCCGCGGGTACCGGAAGAAATGTTAGAGCGGGCGGAGCAATTCCGTGTATTGATGCAACAGCGGCGTTCGGTTCGCGAATTCAGCAGGCAACCGGTCCCACGTAAGTTGATTGAACAGGCGATTCTCACTGCCGGTACGGCTCCAAGCGGGGCTCATCGGGAGCCCTGGCATTTCGTTGCTATAAGCGATGCCAAGATACAGTCAGAGATTCGAAAAGAGGCCGAAAAAGAAGAGCGAGAGAGCTATGAGCGACGAATGTCCAAGGAATGGTTGGATGCCCTTCATCCACTTGGCACCGAATGGGAAAAGCCGTTTCTTGAAGATGCTCCGTGGTTGGTGGTTTGCTTTGCCAAGAATATCGGTGATGATGGAAAGAAAAATTATTATGTTCAAGAGAGCTGCGGGATTGCTTGTGGATTCTTCATCGCTGCGATCCATAATCTGGGCTTGGTAACTTTGACCCATACCCCTAGTCCAATGAGATTTCTGGCGGAGATCCTGAAGAGACCCAAACATGAACGAGCCTACATATTATTCCCGGTGGGATACCCTGCGGAGAGGAGTACGGTACCTGACTTAAAACGAAAAAGCCAAGAACAGCTAGTTACTTGGCGAGAACACGATTAAGGAGAAGGGAATGGTAAGAAGAACCTTCGGGATCCTTGCTCGAAACAAGGATCCCGAAGGAGGAAGTATAGATCAATGCACAAAGAGAATTTCACTGTAATTTGGCAGAGGCCACTTATGGTGCGGTGTAATTCCTTCTAAGGCATCCGCAGCTTGACGAACTTTGAGCATAGCAGGGATGACGTTATCTTTTTTATGCTGTACAGCACCATTCACATCGTCAATATGCACATTCAGCTGCTTGGTCAAAACATCAGTGGCGCTGATCAATTCAGAAAGGTGATGATCGACAGATTCAGCAGTGTGAGTGGCCGGAGATAAATTCTTAGACGTCAGACCTGCTTTTGATGAATGAAGCGAGATCTGTACAAGCTCACCCAAGTATTCAAAGCCAGCGGGTATGATTTGTGTCCGAACTATATTTTCCAGTGTTCTCCCTTCAATGTCAAGAGCAATCTCATATTGCTCTAACGCAACCTCTTTACGGGCTTCCAGTTCGGCAGCACTGAGGATTCCGAATGAAGAGAACAGAGCAACATTCTTCTCAGAATCAAAATGCTGGAGTGCATCCACAGTTGTACGGAGATTTAGCAAGCCACGTTTTTCGGCCTCTTTATGCCACTTCTCCGAGTAGTTGTCTCCTTCAAACAAGATAGACTGAGACTCCATGGCAATTTTACCGATCAGATCAAGTACGGTTGCCCTGAAAACTTCGGGATCATTTTTGTCTTTTTCACGGAGAGCATCACGCAGACTGTTTGCAAAATCTCGTAGGGATTCGGCGACAGTTGCATTCAATACAACATTCGGGAAGGAGAGTCCTTGGTTTGATCCCACAGCACGGAATTCAAACTTGTTCCCTGTAAAAGCAAATGGAGAAGTACGATTACGGTCACCGGCATGTTTTTGAACAAGTGGCAACATACTTACCCCAAGAAACAGATCAGTATCTTTTGCGGTCGTTAGCTCGTCGCCATTGATTAGTTTTTGGTACAGATCATATAGTTGTGCACCAAGGAAGACACTCAGGATTGCAGGTGGAGCCTCGTTCGCCCCCAGACGGTGATCGTTACCTGCAGAGGCTACAGATATGCGAAGCAGGTCCTGATGTTTGTATACAGCGCGGATCACTGCGGTACAGAAAATCAGAAAAGTAAGATTCTCGTGGGGTGCATGTCCAGGGGATAACAGATTTTCACCATCTTCAGTGGAGATAGACCAATTGACATGTTTTCCCGAACCGTTCAGATTGGCAAATGGTTTCTCATGCATGAGCGCTACAAACCCATGTTTACGCGCGATTCGCTTGAGCGTAATCATGATGAGATGCTGATGATCTGAGGCAATCCCACTTGTCTCAAAGACAGGAGCAAGTTCATATTGACTTGGTGCTACTTCATTATGTCTTGTTTTGACAGGAATTCCGAGGCGGTACAGCTCTTTTTCGATATCTAACATGCAGGAAAGCTGCCTATTCGGAATTTCACCGAAGTAATGGTCATCCAATTGTTGCCCCTTGGGGGGATTTGCACCGAGAAGCGTACGTCCAGTATTTACCAGGTCAGGACGACGATAATAGTATTCTTCATCAATCAGAAAATATTCTTGTTCTGCACCGACCGCTGTTTGGACACGCTCGGCATCTTTACCAAGCATGCGCAGAACTCGGCGAGCTTGCCGATCCAACGCATCGATGGATCTTAATAATGGAGTTTTGTGATCAAGTGCTTCGCCCGTCCAAGAAACGAAACAAGTGGGGACTGCCAGATAACTCCCATTTTCATTCTCAACCAGAAAGGCTGGGGAAGAGGGATCCCACACTGTGTATCCACGTGCTTCATGGGTGGCACGGAGCCCCCCGTTAGGGAAACTGGAAGCATCTGGTTCTCCTTGGATTAAATCCTTTCCACGTAGAGAGGTAATGGCTCGTCCGACAATAGTTGGACTGATGAAGCTGTCATGCTTCCCCGCAGTTCCACCAGTTAGAGGCTGAAACCAGTGGACGAAATGTGTAGCACCGCGCTCAAGAGCCCATTCTTTCATCGTAAGAGCTACGATCTCGGCATGATGAGTAGCAATCGGTGAACCTTTCGTAATACAATTGACCATCCCCTGAAAGACTTCTTTTGGAAGTCGCTTCCGCATCTCGTCAATGCTGAACGTATTTTCTGCAAAATTCTCTTCCAAATCAGGTGGAGTAATTTTGTCAATGTGGTTTGCGCGATATTTGGTCGCAGCAGTGAGATTATGAAGTCGAGTACTCATAAGGTTAAAATTGTGTATTGATATATTTCGAACGTCGCACGATAGTGAAGCGAGTCTATAGCAAACCCGCGGATACATATCTACGCAACATTACATAATATGTTCAGGCGAAATAGCAATATTCATAGAATATTTGAAGAAAAAATTTGTTTTTTCTTGAGAAAGTCAATTTATACAAGAAAGGAGCCTCAATTAATCAACTCATTGAGGTGTCAAAACTGGCAGAATGAGTTTCGATCGAACGGATTCAAGATGATCGCCAGATTGGAAAGATAGTACGGGTGGAGAGAAGAAGTTCACTCCAATATTTCACGGTTGCAAGAGCAAGTTAGCCGTGCCGTTAGTATCCAAGATATTGAAGCGTACCCTGCGATGTAATATCTCCGGTTAGCGTATAGAAATAGGTGCCGCTACCTAGCCCATCAGGGTATAATACCATGGAATATTCACCGACCTGGTGATAGTGATCTGCCAACGTGCGAACATGTTGTCCCAGTATGTTATAGAGTTCCAGAATCACTCGACTAGGTTTGCCGACCGTGTAGTTTATAGTCGTAGAGGTTGTGAATGGATTGGGATAGTTTCCGAGGAGGCTTGTTTCATCATGTCCGGGAAGATGCTCATTGCTAGTTGGAGATCTCAATCGAAATTCCATCCAGTTGACGGCTGGCGTTCCTCCATGAAAATAAAGCTTCATCACTTGTGTACCTTCGTCCAGTTCAATTCCGTCTTCGGTAATTACGCGGATCGTTTGAAATGTATTTCTAGCGTTGGGATGATGAATAATTCCGGTTTTATCTACACCATCAAATTCGAGGGAGAACGAGATACGTGCCGACGGGCTTGCCATCCTTATTTGAAGGTTATAGATTCCGGCTTGCTCTACATGCACGGTGTAAGCTACCCATTCTCTTCGTACGGTATTCCCAATGTGGTAGCCAATGCCATCTGTTGTAGGATATACGTCCACTCCTTCATTAAGCCGAATTCCATTGCCGTCATTTGAACTTGAACGATCTCGGTATGCGACATCCGGCCCACCCAGATCAAAGTATTCAGCTTCTATACGCTCCTGGATTGGATGCGGCCGCATCAAATAGGGTGCATTATTGTTCGTGCATGAATCTCCTACTGCGATCCTTTTTGTCTCTGAAAAACTAGACCATCCGCCATTGTCTGTTGCCTTTGCACGTACATCATAGCATCCTTCTGATATATTTTCAACAGAGGTATCCCATTCAGTTTCGCCGCCTGAGATCCTTTGAATCAGTCCATCACCTTGGTAGAGTTCCACCCTTAATATTCGACCATCAGGATCGTTGGCAGTGCCCATGAGAGTAGCTATGCTTCCTGCTTCGAGAGTAGCAGGAGCATCAATCGTTACTTTAGGTACATCTACATAATGGTAAACACGTACATAATCAATCAGCATTTTTTGTGGAAAGATACTGTCGTCAATGCCTTGTTGGCCTCCCCAGCTACCTCCGATTGCAATATTCAGGATTAGATGAAAATCTTTATCAAAAGGCCATTTCTGCCAATTACTAAGTCCTTTGGAGTAGGTCCAGAACTGGTTACCGTCCACAGAAAACACCATTCGGTTTGGGGTCCACTCTACAGCATATACATGGAATGTATCGGACACATCCGAGATCTCTGTTGAGCCACCCCGTTCTGTATTATTCGAATGATTGTGAGCATCAGTATGAATCGTGGCATGAATGGATCCCTGATCATGTCCCACGTGTTCCATGATATCAATCTCTCCGGTATCCGGCCATCCACCATTACCGTATGAACTGTTTGTGGGGAGCATCCAGATTGCTGGCCAGGTACCTCTACCAGAGGGGAGCTGAGCACGTACTTCAATACGCCCGTATGTCCAATCTCCTTTGTTTTTGGAGACCAGTCTTGCAGCGGTGTAGTCACGACCACTCCAAGATTCCCGCCGGGCCTCTATAATTAGATGGTCATCTTCAACTCGGGCATTTTCCTCACGATTCTCAGTATAGAATTGTCTTTCTGCGTTCCCCCATCCATGTCCACCAACATCGTATGACCAAAGTTCAGGATTGGGGAGACCAGTATAGTCAAACTCATCACTCCAGATCAATTCCCATGATTGAGCATACAGATTAGGGGCTATGATGAAACCCCAAAGAGCGAAAGTTACAAAGAAGATAGTACGTACCATAATGAGGTTATGACTTTCAGGGAGTGTGCCAAACCCTCACTAACTTCGGCACACTCCCCCTGTACCTTATACATGAGGTGAATATATTCTGGATTACTATCTTCTTTGCCATGAAAATGCACGTACTGAAAGGGGAAAAGCCACTATAGATATACCAATCAAAATCACTAATGACACAATGTGCTGAGAAACTGGCTCTCCCATCCAAAGACCAGAAAACACTTCAACAGCATGTGTTAATGGAAGAAAAGAGCTTATTGTATATAACCACTCAGGAAATAACTCACGGGGCACTGCTGCTCCCGAAAGAAGAAACATTGATAGAAACGAAAATTGTCCTATTGAGAGAACAGATTGGGGAGTGTATCATAGTTAGTGGGGGTTTGGCGCGAATTTCTTGGTTCTACATGTGGATTGGTGAATGGTTTTCTCATGTCGACGGAGTGCTCGGATCAGCATCTCCAATTGCCAGTCGCTCTTGATGGGGTTCAGGGATCGTTTTTCTATGTCCAGACACGCGGTGGCCACCCAGCGCTGCCGTTGATCCGAGTTCTGCCATCGCGAGATTCTTCGGGTGGTATGAGCGAGTCGGCTGTTGACACTTTCCATGATATTGGTGGTTCGAAGTTGATCTCGCAAGGGCTTCGGGATTCCCAGTTTATGGAGAGTGAGCGTTTCTTCCAGTCCTTCGCGTACGCTCGCGGCCGCAGCGGGGGAGCGCGCGTCAAGCCTCTTCATCAGTGCGGTCCGTTTCTTCTTGGCGTCGGCATAGGTCGGTGCGGCATAGGCGGCTTCCATCTCATTCCGAACCTGTTCGGCAACGTCGGCATGGGGGATCTTGGAGGCAACGTTTTCCCGTTTGTGCCACTGGCACCGCTGAATCAGTGCCTGATCTCCAAAGACTTCTTTGACGCCCTTGCGCAATCCTTTCGCCCCATCGAGCATGACCAGGAGCGACGTCGAGGCACGGAAGCCACGAGCTTGTAGATCTTGCAATACGCGGACCACAGACGGATGAGATTCGGATTTTGTCTCGGTAAACCCGAGAATCACCTTCGTTCCGTCGGTCGTCAACCCCACCACGAGAATTATTTGCTGACTGCGTAAGGTCTTGCCGTCGATGAACAGCCCCACAAACTCCTGGTCATCAAATCGCCGGTTCATGAAGGTATCCAATGCCTTGGCGGTCTCTTGGATAAAGACCCGTCCTACCGTGGAGGCACTGAATCCAAACGTCTCCGCCAGATGGGTTGCGACTTGCCCATATCTGCGCTGCGAACGTCCAAACAACACACTCCGGGTCAGTTGTTCTTCATGGCCAGGTTCTGGCTGGTGGAGGAGTTTGTAGGTTTTCAGGGGTACTTCCCGGTTGTTTGCGGTATCGCGAACCCGGGGAATCTTCACGCGAATTTTTGCCCCGTTCCAGCGAATGGTACCGGGATTCATTCCCCAACGTTGATACTTGGTCTTGGTATGCGAACCGTGCGTTCCGCATCGTTCACGGACTTCGGACGGAAACAACAACGGAATCAAGGATAAAAACCAGTCCGAGCTCCGAAACAGCTCGGCCAACTTGTGCGAATTCTCGGACAAAAGCTTCTTGAGTGTGCTGGGAGATAAAGTAGAAGAGAGGGTGGTCATCGTATTGGATGGAGGGTTGTAGATAATTGAGAAAGATACGCCGCATGGCGCACCCGTCGCAAACGGGGTTCGAGGTCGAGCAGGGCGGCGCACAAGCGCATGGTGCGTTGATGAGCTGGCACATCGGTCAGGCCCCGTGTGGCGCGCGTCAGCAGCGTTTGGAGCGAGTTTAACACGCGCAGGCCTCGATCACTGCGAAGCAGAAGCCCCGTCCGTTGGAGCGTGATCCAGTGCATGATCAAGTACCTGTCCAGAGGAACGATTGACCTTGGTCAAGTCATTGGTGATTTGCTGCAGGCTGGTTTGGGCAGAGGAGGCATCCCACTGTTGCCACGCCTGTTGTAAGCGATGACGAAACTGCATGGCTTCGTCTGGATCCAGCCCGGTGAGGGCTTCCTCCATCACCGTATTCAAACATCGCTGCACAGACACGCGCGAGCCCCATACGCTTGATACCGCTGATTGTAATGCCACATTCCCCGGAAGCGTCACCCGCATGCCGGATCCCAGTCCGCGCGTACTCAACGCATCCAGTGTGGCTTCCATGCAACTCTGATCCTGGGGTCCGCATTGGGTCACGTTCACGATTCGGCGATGCCCCTGCAAACTCACCCCTACGCCAATCAAAGCATAGAACCCCAGCACATAGGTGGGCTGAAGCCACAGGTGGACGATCTTCTCGGCATGCCAGTCGCGACAGGCCAGCAGAGATTCCGCCGATTCCCAGCAGGATGACCGATCCGGCTCTGGAACCTCAGAGGATGGACCGGACACGACTGGAGCGGGGTCAGGTACGACTGGATTTGGTTCGGATACCACAGGCACAGGAGATAATCGATCGGTGAACAGACGAAGTACATCGGTATAATGGCGAACCAATTCAAGATGGAGCTCCTGCGAAGACTCCTGAACGGGAAGGTTTGAAGCAGTAGAAGATCGTATATCCATGGAAGTAGAGAGTTAGGGGTAAACGGAATCTAAGCCCCCACTAATTTTGACACACTCCCTGAAAGTCTTCTCGTATATCGGACGCAATCTCCAAAATCTCTTCTGGGACATGAACTTCTTCACCTGCTTCAAGCCTTAAAGCAGTAAATAAAGGATACAGAATATCCTCTTGGGCATCGTTAATTGATAAAATCTCGAGTAAAGAACTCGAGGACACTCCTCCTGCGACAAGTCTAATCACAAGGTTTGAGATCACACGTATATATTTTTTACTATCGTATTTAAAGACAGTGTACAATGAACGAAATGAATCGGTGGCGGCTGGAAAATCACCTTGATCCAGTAGGATCTGCGTTCCCAATCTCAATACTTCCCATTTGAGGCGATATTGTTTATCGAGGTTGCGTTCGTCGAGGCGTCGAATGAGTTCATTGTATGTGTTAGAAGCGTCTTCAATCTTTCCTTCGTTGGCTTGGAGTTCTACTTTACAGATTAATGGCCAAACACTCAGATTTTGTAGTTCAAGGTTTTCGGATGAGCTTAAACGGTCTATAGATTCATCGTAAGCTTCTGCAGCTTTTTCTATCTTGTTCAGTCTAGACAGAACTGATCCTTTGATCATTAGCATCAATGCAAGATTATTTTGCAGTGGCAAAGGCATTTCATTAGTGCTTCTCGAAAGATCCAGATCACCGACAAAGTTGATTGTTTTCTCTACAGCAAGCAATAGAGTGGTATCTATCGTGCCATCGAACTGGGAAAGGGTAAGGGTCTTGTGGACGAGAGCATTAGACACCATGAATTGAAGTTCAGGTATATTTGAAGTGTTAAAACGCTCAATAATTTCTTCAAAGATTGATAGAGCAGTATCCAATTTATTCTGCGACTTGAATATCTTTCCCTTGTTGATCAGTGCATGGGCAACACAGAGTTGCATTACGGGATTTACTTTACTACTGCAACGCTCAAGCATGTCTTCATAGACCAACAAAGCAGGGCCCAATTCATTCTTCGATCTGAGTATTTTCCCTTTGATCATCAGTGCCCAGATTCCCCAAATCTCCAGTTCTGGATTTTTATTTGTGCTCAGATCGTGATCCACCTCTTCAAGAAAAGACAATGCTCTTTCAAGGTGCCCTTGGCGATAAGATATTTCGCCTAGGTAGAACAGTGCATGTTTAATAAAGAGTACCAACTCTAAATTTTCTGTATCTCGAAAGCGCTCAACGATATCTTTAAATGTTATTAGCGCACGCTCAAGCTGGCCTGAAGCATGCAAAATATTCCCTTTATTTGTCAATGCCTTTGCGATATACCATTGAAATTCTTGTTTCTCGATGGAGCCCAAGCGCTCAACCGCTACTTCAAAAGCTTCCACTGCAGATTTTAGGTAATACTGAGTCCCTGAAAGTTCACCATCAACGTTCAGAGTCCTTGAGACAGAGTCGATTTCCAAAGGATTAAGATATTCAATATCTTCATTGGTAGTTGAGTGGGTGAGTTTTAGGTTAAGCTGGGCTTGCAATACTTCACCTTTAATGATTAGAGATATTGCGATCAATGGCTGGAGCTCAACATCTTCTATATCACTATAACCTTCAATGATTTCTTCAGCGGTTGAAAGTGCTGAAGAAAGGTCGCCTATTTTTTGTTGTGCTACAGCTTTTATTTGAAGTAGCCACAGAATAAAGGCCCTTGGCAATTCGTTGATTTTGGGATATTGGGAGGAGATAGCACGATCTATAATGTGGATCACCTGCGGGAAAGCACGATTTTTAAATGCCTCCATAACCTCGGTCCCTAGAGTTCTCTGGTGTATGGAAACAACATTGCTCCAAACTCTCTCCAAATATTCTCGGTGGAGATATTTGATGATTCTTGGGTTCTCTTTGAGGGCTCTGAGAAAACCATTTGCTATGGCTGGGAATCCGTCCATGTCCACAGTCAACTTATGGAATATTTCTTCTTGTTCTGCATCGGTATAGAATGCAGACATAAAACGAATTAGGGCTTGCACAATGGAAGCATCGTCACGGTTACGCCGTAGCTTGAAATAGAAACTATATAGCGGTTCGTATGCCGAATATTTCCGTTTCCTACCATTTCCGTCCATTTTCACTATCTCTTTTTTTACCAATCTTCCAAGCATGGTAGACACTGTACGAATGTCCATGCGGGCTCGAACACTGATTTCACTGGGAGTTGATGGGGACCAGAGGTCAATAACTGCAATAAAAACTCTTCGCTCCGAATTGGCCAAGGATCCTAAGTTCCCCCGAAAGTAATCAGTGAGCTCATCAATCATGAGAACTAGTTCTTCCATGAGCTGACGGATAGACTTGTGCCGTGTAAAACTCGCAAAGATCACAATTAATCTTGGACTTCCTCCTGTTAGAATTTCTAGCGGTCGTATTTCGCGAATTGAAGAGTCATCTCCAGTGAGAAAATTCCAAAAACGCAGACATTCATTAGTATTGAGAGGTTGCAGTTTAATAATTCGGAAAAGTTCGAAAAATGGCTGGGTTGCATCATCAATCCCTGTAAAACGACTAGTGGCAGATCCCAACAGAATAATTTGGGGTTCAGATTGTAGAATATGCCGAAGCTCCCATCCGAAATCTTTATCTACCGCCTCATTGAGTGACTGAAAATTCTCAACCATAAGGACAAGTTTCCGCTCGATTCGATCCGCTGCGTCCAGGACAGCAATTTTAGCATGTTCTTCCAATGTGTCGTTGGACCACTTCTTGATTAAGGTAGCATGCCTCTTGTGCAGCTCTTCAGCCAATGATTGATTAACACGCTTGCATTCTATAGCAAGATGATATAGAGTTTCAAGCCAGAAGTCGGCCATAGTGAGGATCTCCTGGCTTTCTTCAATGAACCGAACCGGGAGTAGATACCGGGAGAATTCTTTTTTAGATCGCAATTCTGCTGCGGCGCGAGTCAATAACATGGTTTTTCCTCGGCCGCGTGGGGCTATGATCAGAGCATGCTGACAAGATGGCGACTCAATATTATCCTGAAGAAGAGTGAGTATAGTTTTGAGTTGATGCTTACGAACGACAAATTGCTCGATTATCTCTTCGTCAGACTGGAGTACACCGGGGTTGAATTTCCGAATTATGCGAATTTTATTAGGGTCCATTGTTTGTATTCCTTAAAATCCCCAGTTCTTTCTTTCTCCAATAGGAGCATAGTTTTGGCTGAAACTCGCCGCCCACCAATCTTTTAGCAATCGAAAGGAGAAACGATAGCACTTATCCTCATCAAGGACTAGATATCCATCGTGCATGAGAACGTCAAGAACCTCAGCAACACAATCGGATGCATCGTCCATGATCCGACCATATTCCTGCTCCAGAATTACCCGGGCTCTTGGTGTGAACGAATCTTCGATGGCAGCTTCTGCCAAAATTATTTCGGCCATTTTGTAGGTCTTTTCTACTAATGCATCCTTGAGACGTGATCTATAGTGAGCAAGATCAATTTGCCCTGGGGGACCGAGAAGCATAGCATGATATACAGTGTTGACATGTTCCACCATAACTTGGTCCAGTTGGTGCATCTCGGAGAAATCGTGTAAATGCGCAAAAAAGGACTGGACATGGTGGGGAATTCCGATGCCCAATGTTTTGTAGACGGACTCGGCCACACCACTCTCAATGGATAAATCGTAGGATTCAGCAAGGTGTTCGAAGCATCTGATAGACGTATCCCGATCCCAAGGCCCGAGTCGTTGGGGATGTAAGTAATTGATACGATCAGATATATTCAGTCTTCTCACGAGTGGTTCGAGGCCAATACTTCCAGATACAATCAAGATCGGCCCTTTTCCACTGAATTGTTGAAACTCACCACGCAACCAACTTAAGAATTCGTCTACTCTTTTGGCGTTCTGGTCTTGATCAAACATTCGCTTCAGAAAGATTGGCAACTCGTCAATCACTATGAGCACGGGTTTTTTATTTTTTGCACAATCGCGAAGTAGGCCTCTACCAACCTGTTTCCAATTTCCAGGATCTATTCCAGCACGAAGTTTGACCAAGAACTCATGCACACCAACTGATTTAATGTTCTTTTTTACCCACCGGCCCATTTTATTTGTGACGTGTTTAATGCTTACTCGCGCGATTCTTGCCGAATATGCTAACTCCGAAATCACATCCTCCGGGCATTTTGCTCCCTCCACGTCACAAAACAAATAAGCCCAATTGTCCTCTTGAAGTTGCCGACCGAGTTCTTGAATAATGCTGGTTTTCCCCATACGCCTTTGCCCGGTTAGCAGAATATGGTTGTGATCCTGAACCCGCTGTTTCAGGATTTTCAAATCTTGCTCTCTATCAAAAAAGTCTTTGCCGCTGACCCAGCGACCAGTAGATATTCTCATTGGATCATTTGATTGGATTGTTTACAAAACACAACAAAATTGTTGACAACGTAATTGTTGTATAAAATTTATTTTGAAAAGTTCCTGAAGTCGCAAGAGAGCCTAGCTTATCAGTTTTCAAGGGGCGAACTCAAAGGAGAGGGAGCAAGGTATGCGTCCGTTTTTCATTAGACACCCATATATGGTAGTACCCAAGGCACTATGTTCATTTTGACATTTCAGCAGCCATTGCCCGCTAGACGCTAGATGGTCTTACATAGTGAACTTATGAGTCTATTACTGTTTGTGTCAATATTTGAATTTCGAATTGAGGCTATTGGAAATATCAGTGTTCACGTCAAGGTTAGTACGGATGATTGGAAAGACCTCGAAGAGTTTCTTGAATGGGAAGAATGGGAGGATAATCGATGGCGAGAAACGCTAAGCTGTACAAATCCGAGAGGTACGAGATATTCCTAGGTCGATGGGACTTTCCTGCTGTTCTCGGTGTGGAAAAGCTATGGTTATGTGCTTAGCGATACAATGATTCAATGCTAGCAACCATGTTTAGCGTCAATTACTTTAATTGTCGTCAACATAAAATCCAATTGTCATTGAACAGGCGAATCAGTACACCATTATTTTCTGGAAGAGCACCGTATCTATACGAATGGATGAGGTAGAGCGAAGAGCGAAGAGCAGAGTACTGTCCGGTTGCAACCGTCGCATAGAATTGGCGAGGTAGGTTCTGGTGGAACTAGCAATATCCTCCTGGACAATCGAATCCTTGGTGAGTCCCAGTTGCAGACCTGCCAGTGCAAGT
Source organism: Rhodothermales bacterium (assembly GCA_965215475.1). GTDB lineage: Bacteria > Bacteroidota > Rhodothermia > Rhodothermales > Bin80 > Bin80. Next base: position 1,436,480 of record OZ244061.1, on the reverse strand, counting down.
GCCTCGTTACGGAGTGCGCGCCCCAAAGAAGCTGCCGGATTAGAGGTTACTTCGGAAGGCGGTAGTTCGGGGAGCCAGAAGAAATAATCATCACCGGTAAAGGTGTGCGTGCTCCCCTTCATCGTAAAAGTCGCGAGTGGTGTTTCGGGTTTCAGAGGGAGTGCGGCCGTATCATAGGTGTCGTCAAGGGAAACAGAGTTATTTGTGATCCGGCCCAGAGCGGCCCGAAGAGATCTTACACCTTCTGCATTGATTTGCACATTTAGATTTTCCATGAAGGTGCGAACAAATTGATCTCCTTCCAATCGCCGTTTACGGATGCGTAACAGACCTGTAATCCCATTCTTTCGGTTTTGGAACTCGGATTCGGCGATGATAGGGGTTCTTATCCGATCTTCAACCTTGATGATGTGCCACCCTTGCCGACTACGAATTGGATTCGAATATTCTCCTACGTCCAATGCAAAAGCAGTTTCAGCGAAGGCGTCATCTACCTGGAAGTATCGGATTTCCCCAAGCCATCCCGCCGTAGAGTCAAAATTTTCAGTCTTGAATGCATGCTGCGCCTCGTCGATAAAAAGAACTCCAGTTTTGAGACGTGCATGGGCAGTACGTGCATCTACTTCACTACGATAGAATAGATGACGAACAAGGACGGGCTGTTTATATCGAGCGAATGCTTGGCGAATTTCTGTTTCTGTCAGTTGCGGGAGCCGCTCGAGAAATTCAATTTCATAGTATCGCCCTCCGACTGCACGTTTATGAGCCAGTTCTGTGAACTCAGAGAGCAGGGAATCAGAGTTCAGGTTACGGCGCAGTGCCTCTTCATACCAGAGATAGTCTTCAATGAGAAGATCAAGATGGTTATAACGAGCTTGGGGAGTATCATTCTGGCCACTTCGGATAAGTACTTGGACATAGGAGCGCTCAAAATCCCCCACGGTGATGGGATGTTCGTTAATATGAGCCAATACTTGATCTTTTTCGCTTAGAGGAGGGGAGCATCCGGCAAGCAAAAAAAAGACGAGAAAAATACTCCAGAGTTTAGAAGTACACCCGAAAATCCACCACCTGTGTTTGTCCAAGAAGGTCAAATGGCGTATATGCATAATCAAATCCAAGTCGAACGCCGAAAGTTCGCACATCGATTCCGGCTCCCAAAGTCAGGTGACTATCTACATTGTCCAGAAATAAATCCTTATATCCCCCTCTAAGATCGAAATTAAATGTTCGATTATGGACACGCAATTGAACTCCAGCATCTCCATTCAAACTATTATCGTTGCTCTGTTGTATATCCGCTAGTGCGGTTAACTCCATCATTCCCGCCTTTACAACGGGCATGGCGATGCCAAACTTAAAGGAGAGTGGCAAATCCCAAGAATCCATCTCGATGTGGGCAGGGATATCAGGGTTATTGCCACTGATCGTTTCATCAATATCAACAAATACAACACTGTTGACTCCGGTCATCTGCATTTTCCCTCCAAAATTCTGGATGGATGCGGCGATAATCAGTCCACGCAGATAATCAGACTGGAGAACAAATCCAAAGTCGAAGCCAATCGTGCTGGCCGTCATGTCTCGGATCTGTTGGCGAACATACTTGGCTGTACCACCAAAGTAGAAAGATTCCGTCAGAGGCTGCGCATACGTGAGTCCCAAACTAAAATCACTGGCTCGAAACGTTTCACCTGTACCCTCAGGGATGGCGACAGTCCGTACGATCATATCTCCATAGTTGACAGCAGAAACGCTGAGCCCCAGAACTCGATCGCCATACACAGGCACCACAACGGCCGCAGCGTTGTAATTGATGTCCGCAAACCAGCGAGAATGTGAAAGAAATACACTTCCGGCAGAATGATTCCCATAAGAGCGAGCTGCACCAGCCGGGTTCCAGAAAAGCGCATCTGCCCCGGTTGCCACAGCAGTATATGCATGCCCAAGAGATTGCCCACGAGCCCCCGTTCCAAGAGTCAAGAAGCTAGCCGCAGTAGTCCCTGTTCGGCTTTGTGCGATTACAAGATCGGTACTACAGAAAATCAAGAGCAAGGGGAGTAAAAATCGGTACATCAAGGTGCAAATCATCGGATTTATTTAACAAGGGCGAATTTCCCCACATGTTCCCCAATACCAGGGGCGTCTACATGAAACACATAGACTCCATAGGCAATATCCTGTTGTTCTTCCGTACGAAGATCCCACCACTGAGCTCCATCGCTCGTCCCGCCATCATGATAGAGAGTGCGGATCAGTTCTCCTCGAATATTAAAGATACGTATAGTACATTGAGGCGGAAGATTGATGAACTGAATCCGACGCTCGCCTCGACCTTCAATTTGACTTCTAGGTTCAAACGAAGAGGTCCCGATGTAGGGATTTGGAACGACCGCAATGCGATCAAGCTCACTACGCGCTAGATCTGAATCAATTTGCGATGAACGTAGGGTGAACTGAAAAAAATCTCCCGTTGCAAATGGTTTTTTGCTACTCACATGAAAAGAGTTTCCGGCAGATGGAGCATTGGAACTCCCATCAGGAGAATTGAACTTGATCCGATAGCGAAAACGCCATGGACCGCGACCACCAGGACGCTCAGCGATAATTGCATGATCTCCGGCATCAAAAATACCACTATCATTGGTATCCTGCATAAGGAGCTCAGCAGGGATATTTTTGGTTTTATTGATGGTGAAGATGGGAACTTCATCTCGTAAATACCCAAAGAATCTTGGCGGTCGGTAAAGCGAGTCATCAGGAGAAACCCAGATCAATTGATAGTCGTCCGGTGATGCCCGGAATGCCGATGTAGTATCCCGATCTACGGAGGCAATCCAGTTGGTAGAGTATCCATCCAGATTACGTGGATCCAAGTCGTAGATTTCATTTTGCGTTCCTTCATTTGCCAGAAACCCCGTCCGTATCGGATCTAATTCGCAACCTAGTGGGGCAGGGCACTCAACGTTGTCGATTTCAATAATGAATCCACCGGCAGGAGGAGTCGCATCAAGGATTGGGGACGGGTCGATGAGCTTTTCACCAGAGACAATGTTAACGATCTCGTAGGCTCTGGTCTGATACAGGTCAGAAACATTGGAGATCGGTTCACTAAAGAAGGAAATACGATAGATTCCGTCAAAGTCGGCCTGTGCCTCTTGAATTACCCGCACACGGATAGAGCCAGATCCGACTCCTTCGGTCACATGGCTTAGATCTTCGTTAGCACCGCCTTCGACATATCCAACAGGGACGGATCGAGGGACAACGACCGCGGCGTTACGTGAAAACCCAGTTAAGCGTCCTGCCTGATTTACACTCACATTAAAGGAGTTTTCTTGGGGATCAATAGACTCCTTCGTAGGATCATCAGCATCCCGGAAACCGCGATCATATGCGACCAGTGCATAATAATATGTGATCCCATTGGTCACATTCTCATCGATATAGTAAAACTGTAGACCAGTATTATCCCCCAAATTATAAACTGCTTCACCTTCTAGGACAGTAATAGGTCCCTGAATATCATTCTCTAAATCCCATTGAGCGATAGGCTTAAAGAAAGTCGCAGTTCCATCGATATCGGTAATTGTGCGAGCATCAAAGAGCAATGGATCGGTGCCCTTGTATAGTTTGAACCCTTCAAAGTCGAATTCTTGAGTAAAGCGGTCAAAACTTCGAACGGCCACGGTATCCCAGCTAAGCACGACACGTCCATCTCCAGGGACAGCCGTCAGCGCAGGTAGGAAGGGCGGTTGGGCAAACGTGTAATCAGCATTGAAAATACTTTGAGCAGTACGGCGGTTTTTGAAAAAATCGCGTTCATCTTCACCAAAGATCCAGGCGGTTGAGAAAAAATCCGTTCCTCCTGATTCGAGTCCAATTTCGCCGGAGGAGAAAAGGATGAATGGTTCCAGATCGGCCTTAAATTGTTCGGGCTTTGTGCCAAGTGGAAATTGGGCATAGTTGATGATTCGATCCCACATCCATGCATCGTCACGAAGATTATCTCCACTTTCGTAAAAGGGGCGTGTTTGTAAATCAAAACCAGTCAAGCCAACTTGATCGGATTCATCTACATCCAACTCATCAAAGTTTGGTTCTCCAAGAGTAGGAATTCCATCGGCTTCCCCATCATCAGGTCCAGGGTAGCCTAGATCAAATGGTCCCTGTCCATCACGACCCACATCGTTATTGAGTGCCTCGCCGGGGTCAAGAATTCCGTTGTCATTTTCATCTGAAAAGCCGACCCAATCCAAGTTCTCATCTCCAGTCCACCAACGCCCAGAAATGTATGCAGGTCGTGACTCAATAGGGCCATAGTAGGCTTCAAAATCTGCCAGATTATACATGGAACTGGCAACCCCCAAGATTTGCTGCTGTCCCTCCACCAGGGTACCGGGGCCGTTGAATCTGGATTCATCGGTCATTCCGTCTTCGTCATTATCCAGTGCATCACTTGCCCGAGCGGGGCTCTCGAGAAATGCAAATCCAGTATATCCCAAGTCATAGTTCCCGCCGGTGGGTCGTGTACCGATTCCATCTTGATCCCAGCCAAATGCAACATCCTGTTGAGGATCAAATGCAGCATTTTCATCGCCTTCCTCGTTGCCTAGTCCATAATCCATAATTTGCCCCAAATAGAGATCCGTGTGGGCTTTATTGGTGACGTTTGTAATCCGATAAAGAATGAACATGAGATCTTCAGCAAGTACATTGGCCCATTGGAAGAGCCGAACTTGTGTTTGCAATCCCATTCCTCCGATCGTGGAGTCTACGCTACTTGCGTAGAATACTCCGTACTCACTGTTTGGTCTTTGAGTCTCGAGATCAATCGCATACTCCAGATCTGTGAAGTCATCCATCACATAGAAGCTTTCAAGATCCGCATTAAAGACATTTCGGCCGAAAAATCCATTCCAGTTACCAGGCCAGCCGGGATCATCCGGATTATTGAGGCGATCGGGCCAGAACTGGGGCCAAGAAGTGGGATCGTCACTGAGTGCAGGAGTGGGAGTGCGCTGTCCTGTAATCGGATCCAGTCGATTCTCATTCATGAATCCTGGTAGCGGAGTCCATCCCCAAAGAGAACCGTCTGGGCTTAATCGTTTACCAAAATCTCGATACGTAAGGATGACCGGGTTTAGTGTGGTGTCTCCACTGGCTCCTGGAAAAAATTCGGACCATTTAAGACGCTCTCCCGGAACTTGACCCGCGACCATGATTCCCACTCCGTCAATATGACGCCCTCCAATGCCCCGTGGCCAAACCCCCCATGGAATATCATTCCAGCGAGCGAGTTCGCCATGATTACGGAAGTTGGTTTCAATCAGATTGCCGTCTAGGATTCCACGTGCAATCAGAGTTTCATCCCCCCGGAGATCAGAAGGAATATTCTGACTCTTCACCATAGGAGGGAGTGAGAAGAGTAACCCTATGCCAACAAGGATACATTGGAGTTTGGTGCACGGCATTAGAAACGGTAATTAATCCCGACACTGACTTTACGGGGTGCTCCAAAGTTTTCCTGACGGTAATAAAATTCGTCGAGGCTATTGAGTCCGCCTACCTGTGCTCCTGTCCGCCGAAAAAGTTCTAATGTGACCGATTCATCTGCACGTCCAGTATCATCATACACGCCAACTTCCTGAATCGTATCAAATACGTTTTGGGCCTGTAGGAATAATTGCAAGTTCGGTTGGATTCCGGGAATACGATAATATATTCGTATGTCCGTTCCAAATATGAGGGGTTTGGTTGCGTTGTTCTTTTTTACGGATCGGATAAATTCCCGTATGGTTGTGTAAGGCGTTCCACTTTGTAGACGATTGATCAATGTGATGGATAGACCAGAGACGGGTTCTAAGGTGATCGTATTATTGAGGACATGTCTACGATCCCAATCCAGTCGAACTAGGGAAAGGATTTCATCTAATCCAGCCTGTTGACGACCAAAGGCTTCTCCAGGACTTGAGGATGTACCCTCAGCGAACTGTAATGTATAATCAATTGTCCAACTCAAGGACCCGCCAGGGCGTTGGAATAAAGAAAATGTGAGTCCCCGGATGGTGCCATAATCCCGGTTAATCCAACGGATGACAAAGTCCCCCTGTGGGGTTCGGGAGATTTCCTGTCCAGTCAAGTTTCGTACATCTTTTGCAAAGATGGTAATTTCCATGCCGAGGCGACGGGTAAAGCCTTGTTGCAATCCGATCTCAAACGAGAGGGTTCGTTCAGGGTTAATTCCGGGGTTCCCGAATGAATTGGATAAGGAAGCAGGGTTGATCTCGTATTCGGGGTTTGTGTACAGCAGTCCGAACGAAGGAATCTGGAAGAAGAGTCCTGCCGAAAAACGCATGACACCGGTTTCAGAGATTGGGAATGCCACGCCTAGGCGTGGGCTAAGTTGCATATCTACTTTGGCAGGTTCCCGGTTAGAGCGTGTGCTCCCCGGGTTATTCGGATCGGGGATCTCTTCGAGTTCTCCCTGTCCCCAGTCAATGGGCGACAAATAATCCGGATCAAAGTAATCCAAACGCAGTCCTGCATTCACAATCAGACCAGTGAATTCCATTTTATCCTGAATGTAGGCAGAAAACTCCACAGGTTTTGCCTGAAGGAGATTGTCGGCAAACTGGTCAGGAGACGGTTGAGGAAGGTTTCCGGTACGGAAGGAGCGTTCAATACCAAAGTCCCGGTTATCCAAGGTGTGAAAGCGGGTCTGGACGCCAACCTTGACAAGGTGAACCCGGTTGAGTTGATGAGAATAATCGGCCACAATCGTATGGGTAGCTGTAAGCTGATCACTGTTGGATAGGTCATTACCTGCAACAGCAAATGCATTGGCTCCTTGAAGAAAACCAAAATCACTACTCACATAACGTTCATCAAAGGGGGACTCATACAGATATACATCAGTCTTGTCATGCAAGTAACTGTAAGATAGATTTACAAATGCACTATTCCCAACTGTGTAGCTTGCTCCCAGAATGTGGGTCTGATTAAAAAAGTGAACCGTGTTCATCCCGTCGGGAATGTATTTACGGAAATGGCTATATGGTTGGAAGGTGCCGGACTGAAGAAAGAGATTATAATCAAACTTCAGTCGAGAATTCAGCGAATAACCGACGGTCGCGTTCATCGATATGCGGTCCGTACGGTTACGAGGCACGAATGCCCCATCTCCAGAAGAGGCAATGACCCAGGCTTCAGGAGGGAGTCCTGTATTCAGGTTCTGAGATGAATCAGATGGTGCGAACAAATTCCGCCCGATGAAATGCGAGTTGTCCTGAAGGTATCGAACCGTAGCTTGGATTCCCAAACGCTCACGAAGGATTGGACCTCCCAGAGATGCTTGGACATCGATCAGATTGGGTAAGCTGGCTGCATCGGCATAAGATACTGTATCCGGGACAAAGTCTGAGAAGGAGAGTGTTTGTCCAGGGCCTGAACTCCGATCGACAAATTCTAAGTTACGATTGCTCGCGATCGCGCCGGCATAGGCGAGGAGGGAACCACTCCATTTATCAGGAACATCTTTCGTAACAATATTCACAACCCCACTGGTTGCCTGCCCATATTCAGCATTGAAGACTCCACTAATGACCTCCAAACTTTCGACCATATTCTGTTCAATATCAAACGCAGCATCCTTACTGAAGGCATTCGTAATCGGAACTCCATTAACTAGGTAGGTCACTTCGCCGGTTCGTCCTCCTCGGAAGTGTCCGTCGACCACACCTGCCTGCAGGTTGATCGCGTCTCGAACATTGGTCACAGGTAGCACTTCAAGTTGTTCGGCATCAATCACGGCCGTCGTAGTTGTCCGATCCATTTCTACAATTGGACGCTCTGCAACAACTACAATCTCTTCTCCCTCAATTGTCTCTTCTCGTAACTCAAAGTTTACGGTAGAGGTTTGATCTTGTACTACCCGCACATTCTGTGTCGTTACGGTTGCAAAGCCGATGAAGGAGGCTTGAACGCTATAGGTACCAGGAGGAACGTTCAGGATGTGGTAATACCCATCTACATCGGTTACTCCACCGATTGAGGTGCCGGCAATCACCACATTGACTCCAGGCAATCCTAGGTTTGTGCCTGTCTCGACAACTCTCCCGGCAATTTTCCCGGTCGGGCCATCGGTGGGATCGGCAGATAAACTGCCCACCCCACCGATACAAAGCAAGAATAGGATCGCACAGAACCCAGCATGCTTACGTCCCGATAGTTTTTGCATTATTTGATCAGCAGCATACGTCGGGTCATGAGTACCGACGATCCGGTTTCAAGTCTATAGAAGTATACACCAGATGCCAATCCTCCGGCATTAAACTGGACCGCGTGTTTACCAGCTGCATGCGATTTACGATCCAGCAACGTTGCTACGGTCCGCCCCATTGCATCAAACACGCGCAGTGTGACGATTTCGGAAGTGGGAAGGGAGAACTGGATCGAAGTGCTTGGATTAAACGGATTTGGGTAATTCTGATCGAGAGTAATCTCTCCTGGAAGTTCTTCGATGGTTGTAATATCTACTCGGGTTGCACGGCCGACAAGTGCCACCGCGGGCCACTGAGCGGGTGTGTTCCACCACTGCCCGCCTGCGTTTGACTTGATGGACCATTGAATTTGGGCATCCCGGTTACCTCCATCCCCATCATTCAGAACGAAGTTAAAGGGGAAATAGTGAATCTCCGCACCAGTGGGTAAATCCACAATCTCATCTCCTTCTTCAAGGTTCTGAATCTGATCCAAAGGGAGCACGGAAAGAATTTTATAGCCAATGACAGATCCATTATCTCCCGTGAGTTGATCATAGATTGCTTCGGATCCTTGGGGCTTATTTTGAATGCTCCAACCGACAAATACATAAGCTTCCGTGCCTTCCCTGGTACCGTCTCCCTGTCCACCAATACGAAACTGGTAGTCTGCAAATTCCCCACGCGTGATGTCTTGGTGGGGGGTGCCCGTAAAGATCCCTCCTCCAGCTACATCTCTGACGTCATAGTTTCCCCAGCCAAATTCAATACTGTCATGTTGCCATCCATCGACTAGGTTGCCTTCAGATGCTTGCAATGAGATCTCATCGTCCGTGACTTCCACATAGAGATAAAGTTCGAGGTGGTCTGCGCTGTAGCCGGCCCAAAGTTTTCCGCTTAGGTCTTGATCTCCATCTGGCAAACCGGCATCTGCAGGTTTGAAATGTTTCGTATTAAGCTCAAAGGGCATATATCCTTCTGGGAATCCATCGGCTACATTTTCGAATGAATCATCAAACAGGAGGTCACTCAGGTGCTTTATCTCATCCATGTTTAGCTCGGCAATATGAGGCTGGACGGAGAGATTTTCATTTGCGATACTGGTTTTGGTCGTGGATATGTCCTCATTCTCAACGCCAGAACTACTCAGGGTAGTGACTGCATAATAGAGCGTTAGAGGCAATAGGCTTTCATGAGGAACTTCAACCTTGTGGCTTGCTGAAGTAGCGTCACCGCCCACTTGTGCTGCTAATCCTACTCCAGCGTCTGAGAGGCTCGTAAATTCTTCAGTACTGAAATAGACCTTATATCCAGCTGCACCGTCAATACTCATCCAAGATACTGTATTGTTGTCGGCGGTCGCTACAGCGGAGACTCCCACAGCTGGTGGTGCAGGGGCATTTTGATCAGACAGATCTAGCCCTTCAGCTCCGATATAGACGTCGTCTAGATATATAGGACCTCCCCCTTGATCGTTATCAAAATGGACTCCAAAGTTTTGAACGTTTGTCCACTCAAATTCTTTCCAGAGGTCAGGATTTTGAGTAGTGTTTGGTCCTGCCCGATCATCAACTCCTACTCCAAACCCTGCGCTTGACCATGCACCAGCATAAACCCAGAGGCTATCCAAACCGTCCAGTTCACCAGCTTTTTTTGCATCTTCTAGTTCGGCATATGTGGCTGGAGGTAGCGGGACAGAGATCTCGCGCCACTGACCATCACGCATCTTGTCGGGGATGGGCCAGACCAAACGGAAGGGCAGGTCAGCTGTTCCATCATTCGCTCCACTTCCATCCGTTTTATCTTCAAACATTAAATGGACTCTTCCTTTCTCAGCATTTTTAGGGTCAACCCGGATCCTGGCATGTAGGACATCCTCATCCATTCGATTTTTTGTCATATCTACTCCCACTTTTGGATCATCGGATAAGCTGAATGTATAGAATTGATAATTCATGTTTTGATATTCCAAGATCTTATTCATTGGATCTCCGGGATCATCAATAACGCTTATTCGACTGTCGAATTCAGGCACCTCCGTATTTATACCATTCACAAAGAAGATGAAGTCATCTGCAAATGGGGGGCCTGCGTCCACGCTGGGCACAACCGAATCTTCGTCGTCACCATCAAGGTTTAGGTCTGCGGCTCCGATATAGACATCATCAACATAAATCGGGCCTCCGCCCTGGTTATGATCAAATTGAATTCCAACGTTCTGAACGTTCGTCCACTCAAACTCTTTCCAGAGCTCAGATTTTTCCCCATTCGGCCCCAATCTATTCGTGAGTCCAACCCCAAATCCACCACTTGACCATGCACCGGCATAGATCCACAAGCTTTCCAAGCCATCGAGTTCACCAGCTTCTTTAGCAGCTTCCAAATCTTCATATGTAGTTGCAGATGGGAGTGGAACAGAAATCTCGTGCCACTTACCATTACGCATCTTTTCGGGGATGGGCCAGACCAAACGGAAGGGCAGGTCAGCTGTTCCATCATCCGCCTTACTTCCATCGGTCTTGTCTTCAAACATGAAATGAACTCTCCCCTTACCAGCATTGTCAGGGTGGACCCAGATTCGAGCGTGAAAAACATCTCCGTCCTCTCGGTTTTTGGATAGATCTGCTCCTACAGCTGGATCTTTTGAAAAATGAAATGGATAAAACTGATAATCTACATGCGGATATTCTAGTACTTGATTTGTAGCGTCGCTGGGATCCGCAACAATGCTTAATCCCGGAGGTATAGGTATCGTAGTATTCAGAGTATCGTTCACAAAAAAGATGAAATCATCCGGAAAGGGTGTACCGGATTGGCCATGTACCTTTGTGACTCCTACAAGTACGAATGCAAAGATGGATAGTAGGGTAAGTATGTGTTTCATGGATTTTCCAATTTTCTCTAAAGTAAAGATTTCGGAGTAGTACTGAAATTGCCCGTAAGGCATATCCGCAGTAAAATATAAGAAAACCTTTTCACAAAAACCATTGAAGTAGAACCATTTGTTTATGCGAATGCAAAATTGAAACCCATACCAATTTAGGATTCTGTAAAATGAGATAAAAAACGCAGACTTTAGCATTGTTTTCTGTTTTGCCGTACTTTGCACTCCATATCATCCGAAAAATTCATGAGTTCTGTTGTCATCCCGGATCGTGGTCCCGCAAAATATTTTCATGGGCGTGCTAAGATCATTGATACGTTTAATTGATACATAAACCATTTTGAGAATAAAAAAAGGGAGGAACCACCTTTTTAATTCAAGGCGCACCAGGTGCTGGCAAGACGGCACTACTTCATGAGTGCCAAAAGCGAGCAGGAAAGAATTGGAAAATCGCTGATCTTTATCCCAATGCTCTATGGAGCCCGGATGATCTATTGCACTGTCTTGGAAAGGAATCGCGGGCGCGTATTACCGGAGCGTCAGCGGAAGTTGGTATTGAGAAAATTGTCAAAGCCAGCGCGGGACTTTCTGTGGAAGTCAACCCTGTTGCGCTCACAATGATGAAAATTATCCAAGATGGTAAGACTCCACTCCTGCTCATCTTGGATGAAGCCCAGTCTCTGGGTTCAGAGGGGGTAGTGCCAGATGCGATGAGGGGGGTCGTTACGAGTGTCCTTTCCAAAATTCATAATGGGCGATTAGGCCGTCCAGTTATGTTTCTCGCAGCGGGGCTCGGAACGACTGAGTCTGCTTTTAATTCGTTGGATATATCACGATTTGAAGGAGAATCTTTCACTAATTTGGGACGCTTGGACAAGGAATCTGAGCGATTGGCGATACGTGACTGGCTAGTACAAGAAGGAGACGCTAAGGGGAATCCTGATCCATGGATTGATGCGATTGCCATGGAGTGTCATGGATGGCCTCAACATATCATATCGTATGCGAAATCTGCTGTTGCGTATCTAAGCAACAACTCTCGCATGACGAATGAGGGACTAAAGAGGGTACTTGAAAAGGGCAATGAATTTCGCATAAGCTACTATGAAACCCGAGCGAAGGAATTCAGCATGAAGCAAAGACAGGTCATCGCTTCGTTTATACCCAATCTTCAACAAAGTGGATACTTAGAGAAGGAAGATATTATGGATATGCTGACTCCTAAGTATGGAGAAGAAAAATCCGAGAAGTTCTTTAGCGACATGCTTCACAGTGGAATCCTCCACAAGCAAGATGGAGGCGTATATGGTGTGCCCATTCCCTCCATGCAAACATGGCTGATGGAGGAGTATGGCAGAGAACAGATTCAAATGCCGAAGATACACGATGAGTTATCCAAGGTGAGGCGTAAGCCCTAGGACTCCTCAAAGTAGAATCTTAAGCGACAATGGCTTACAGATGGGGGGGGACTCTCTACCATTTATGCAAATAAAAACCAATAAATTTTAAAATATTTTTTGTGTATTCTTCCATGGAAGCGATTTTTGGCGTGGGCTGGTATAAACTCCTCGGTCCCGAGCACTCTGATTTCATCGTATCCGACTACGCAAAAGGACGCGAGCGAGTGGATCCGAATTAGACGTAGGCTCCTCTTTTGCCCTGGAAGTTTCCGTTTCGTCACGATCCTGCTTTGCATCCAAGAAAGGTTGGAGAGGCAGAGTTTACGAGGTACGGGACGCCATGGTTTGACGGCTGGGATCATAGAGGGTTTGATCTCGGAGCATTGCGCAGGCGACGGCAAGTAGTCGATCTCCCACCGATCGGAGCGATCGTCCATGTTTATGTCCTCGGTCCCTCAGGGCTTTGTACTTGGCTTTACGGATGGGGTCACGCTGGGTGGAGACTCTACTCCAGTGATAGACGGAATTTGCCAACCGTGCATGATGGGCTTTTCGTTGCACGACCCTGTGGCTTTTTCCCGATCGCTTGGTGACCGGAGCGGTGCCACACAAGCATCTCAGTGCCTGGTAATCCCGTGCTTGGATCGCCGAGGAGGCTTCCGAGAGAAGGGTGGCTGCGACCGAGCTTCCGATTCCCGGGATCGATAACAGGATCTCTACATCTGGTGGCGCAGATCTGGACGAGGGGGCTTGCCCAGACGATGCGTTTTCAGGTTCGCAGATCTCCTGAGAGGGTGGATTTTGATGGAGCGAACCCAGAATGGATTCGATGTTCTGTTTGATCTCCTGGATCTGCTTCCCAAGGAGTTCCAGCTGTTGCAGAACGAGTCGGATGTGCTGGGTCGCGGCTTGCTCCACCCCGTCGGCAACCGTGAGGGGCTTCGCCCGCAAGAATTGCAGGACTTCCTCGGCCTGGATCCGATGTTCTTTGAGCACTTTTTGTACTGAACTGAGTCGAACTCTCCGAGCGCGTGCGGGGGTCGGAATGAGGGTCCACAGAGCCATCAATACGGGAGAATCGAGACGGAATTTGAGGCGAAGGAATTGCGGGAAGTAGCGCCAGAGCTGTGCTCGGAGTTGATGCATGAGGCGGGTACGCTGGGCGGTGAACTCCGCCTCCATCCTGGACCACTCTCGCAACTGAATGATGTCCGAATCCTCTGGATCCAGCGCACGCAGACGGTCAGGATCCGTGCGAAGGGCATCGGCAAGTACCCGCGCATCCCGACGATCATCTTTGGCTCCGGCCGGCGAAAACCGATCCCGGAATCGATCCAGTTGCTTCGGATTGATGGAAAATACCTGAATGCCGCGCTCCATCAAACTCTCCACCACCGGACCATGTGGAACTTCTATACTGGTAGCAATCTCGGTCAGATCGCAGCCTGCGGTGTCCCTCATCCAGTCCATCATTTGATGGAACCCTTCTCCGGAGTGGGAGAATGCCTTCTCTCCGAGGACCTGGCCCTCTCGGTCCAGAATACAGACCTGATGAGATTCCGAGCCCCAATCCACTCCGGCGAACCTCGTGTAGCGATTTTTTTCTGTCATGGTTTCCGTATCTTTAGGGGTAAGTTTTGTGGGTCGCCATGACGTTCATCTGCCCCTGTATCGGTGCTCAACGGCACACACTCTCTACTGGATGTAGATCATGGTTCTCCCTGGGGCACAGTTCCCCCCCAGGCGTTCAAGACGCAGGGGGCGTCAGGTGGCTCCCAGGGAGAGACCCACGTTTGAATGATGCAAACCGGTTCAACGTATGGAGTATCCGAAACGCTCCGATGGGTCCAGTTGAAATTCAAAACCTCTCAACCAATGGACACATCTTCACCGCATTGAAGACCCAAACAATGAACTTAAATCAGCATCTCTTATAATATACAGGGGGGGTACATAAATTAACCCGCAAATTCGCATGCAGCGTACCTCACAGTATTGATGTGTCACGGATATTGAGGTCAATTTTCATGTCCTTAACGGGTGTATGGTTTGATTGCGAGAGGGGGAAACTGATTAAATTTTCTGGTTTCGTGGGTACACGTAGATCGTGCCTCCCATTAGAATATTATCAATTTGATCCGTTCTGGGGTGCTCTGACCATTGGGATGATAAATGAGAAAACTGAACTATAGGCTACAGCATCATTAATGTTGTGGGGGCTAAGAAGGAATAGGCTTTCTTCACTGTGATGATGGGGAAGGCATTTGAGTCAAGTATTGCTGAACAGCTGGATGATCCGGATTGATACGAGCGGCTTGCTGTAAGGCATCGGTTGCTAAGGTGACATGGTTTGATTTATTGTACACGGCGGATAAGCCCAGCCAAGCAAGTACATAGCTCGAGTCGGCAGTTAGAATTCGTAGGAATCGAGTTTCAGCCTTTTCAAGATCCCCAAGATCAGCTTCTAGTGTGGCAATATGGAATTGCAGATTCAGGTTCTCTGGACGAAGTGTTTGGGCAATCAGATACCGTTTCAAAGATTCTTCTAGGAGGCCTGATTTCCGAAGAGCAGTGGCATAATCCACTTGTGCTTGAAAGTTTGTTGATTGTGTCTCGGCAGTGTTTGCCAATTGTCCTCGCCTTTGTTCTATCTTCCGTAGCGAGTCTGCTTCTGAAAAGAGTTTGGATGATTGTTTGAGGGCCGCAGATTGCTGCAGTGCCTGACCCAAGAGGTACCGGGGTTCGGCATGGTGCGGATATTCTATGATAATGGGCTGCAAAAGTGCAATGGCCTCATCAAGCCGGCCGAATCGTAACAGAAGTCTTCCACGCCGGAGTAGATCGGGAAGATGATAAGGACGGATGGCTAAGGCACTATTACTGTGCTTCAAGGCCTCGAGGTAGTTGCCCCGCTCTTCCAGAAAATCTGCAAAACTTGTGTGTACAGGTCCGTACATAGAGTCAATTTGAATTGCATACTCAAAGGCAGACATGGCACTGTCAGGCTCGGATATTTCATGGTAAATGACGGCTGCAGCATGCCAAGAATTTGCAGAAGGTTGATTCTCTATGGCATGAATAAATTGCATGAGTGCGCTACGATACTGTCTCTGAAAATAATGGCTCTTCAGCTTTTTCTGTGAGAAATTCATTTTTTTCAGATTCTGGGGCTCAAATCTAGTCCGCCCAAATGAAAGTAAATTGCGTCTATGAATCGGTCTTTGTTCCGGAATCCACGTGCACGAACCTTGATGGTTTTGATCCGGCTGTTGATGCTTTCGGCAGGGCCATTACTCACCTTCAGAACGATCGCATTGAGGATTCCATATAAGTGATTTTGTATCAGTTTGGCTGCTTTTTTCATCGGTTCAAGTCGGCAGCGCATGGCCCAGCTCAACCATTTCATCCAGTACTTGCGTGCCCAACCCCGGGTTTTATAATGCCATAGATTTCGAGCCGTTTCCTTGATCGCCCAGGCTCGGGCCGTTCGTAGGGTACTGGTGCGGAGCGCATGGAATGCCTTCTTCTGCTTCATGGACATGTTGGGAGGACTTTTGAGCCACATGTATTTACTTCCCGTCAGCATCTCATTCCCACTCTTGCGGAGTTCTTTGTGCTCCTGTCGCCGCACCTTATCGACCCCATCTCCCAGGTGCTTGGAGACATGGAACCGGTCAAAACAGATCTTCTCGTCAGCATGGGGAAGGCAGGCATGGGTTGCATGAATATACGCCGGCCACATATCCATACTTACACTCCGAATTCCCTGCAACTGAGCCGGCGATAATTGCTGATACCAACCCATCAGAGTGCCCTTTTCCCGTCCAAGTCCCACATACAGCACCTTCCCCGTATCTGCATTGGATACAACCGTCAGGTACTTGTGCCCCCTTCGGTACGCGACCTCATCCACACAAATGTTGGCAACCACCTCCTCCTTTCTTCGAGCCTTCCCCCGCTCCACCGCACGCCGTTGGATCCCGGCAATGCCCTTCCATCCGATTCCCAACTGGCGGGAAATCGCCAAAAGACTTGCCTCCTTGGCCCATCCGATCACGTACTCCTCAAAGTCATGGGTGTAGCGGGAACTTGCGTCCGCCCAGGGAACTCGGACCGTCTTCACTCCATGCTCCGAACATTGAATCCGGGGAATCCGTGCAACCAGAATCGTTTGATATTTACACGTATCCAGGTGGCGCCATTGTCGCTCCGTACGCAGATCATAAAAGTGACCTACCTTGCCACACTTCGGACAGGTCAACGAAGACGGATCGGTACAGGTCAACGTTACCGTCCTTCGTTGGGCTTGATCATCGTAGGTGTCTTCTAAAATCTCCCAGGGTGCCTGGAGACCTAGGCTTTTCTCAACAGAGGAGGTGTTTTGCATGTGATTCTTTAAATTCAGGTGAACAATAAAATTCGAAAGTCCTAAATTTATGGCTTAATTCACAATAAAGGGCGAAGACCCAAAATAATAGACGTTCCCAAGATTATGTCGAGCACCAGGATAATCTGGTTCAAGGTCAATCACAGCCAGATAAGCAGTCTCTGCCTGATCCCATTTCTCGAGCTCAAAATATACCCGTCCACGAAGGAAATATGCATCAGAGGAATTGCGGTTATGCACCAATGCGCTACTGGCAAATTTCAGAGCTCCAGTATAGTCACCAGCCTGAAATGCCTCATTGCCTTTGAGAACAAATAGAGTAACATCTGGTTGCCTATCAGAGGATGTGCAGCCAAAGAATATCAGCAAGATGGCGAAGGCTAAAACTCTCATAGATCTAGTTCCCGTAACTGGAGGGTTTGGTTAGCGGGAATATTCGTACGCCGTGTAACAATGCCACTCGGCCAGAATACGGTCAGAGAATCAGCATGTTGGGCAATTCCAAGCCCGATGGTCACCACTTTTTCAGATTGAGAAGCGTAGCTATGTCCTGCTCGAATTCGACGGAACTGTCTCTGCGATCCCGTATGAAGAGTAATTGTCGCGTCCACAGACATGCCATGAAGCTGGATACGCAGGTAGTTTGCCTCAGGCGGGAGATCATTACGAAATAACCGGACTCCTCCATTGTTCTCCGTAATCAAGATGTCAATATCTCCATCAAGGTCAATATCGGCTGTGAGAGCACCCCTTCCAACCATGGGGATCGTCAGTCCAAATCTTTGGGATTCGTCCATGAAGATTCCGTGGCCGTCATTCAGAAAAAGTTGAGATAGCTGTTTATAACTTGCGAGGTCACTCCGTTCACTGGCTTGTGGATTGATATGACCGTTCGCAGCGAAGAGATCCAAATCCCCATCTAGATCGGCATCAAACAAGACCATGCCGAAGGTTAGGGCAGGAAGGCTAGGAGGGCCGATTCTGCTCACTGCACTTCTTTCTTCAAAGAATCCTGAGGGGGTATGCCGGTAGACGCCATTCATTTGATTTTCAAAGTGTCCAATAAAAATAGTTGGTTCCTCTGTAGAATCCACAATTCCCGCATCAATTCCCATTCCCGCTCGGGCACGTCCCCGTGGATCCAATGCCATTCCACGGGAAAGTCCAACTTCTTCAAAAGAACCATCCTGTCGATTCAGAAACAGCTGATCAGGATCGGTATCATTTGCAAGGGCAATATCAGGCCACTGATCCCTATTTAGATCCATCGTTATGGCACCTAATGTTTTTCCAGATCCTGAGAGCCCAGAAGCTTTCGTATGCTCAATGAACGTCCCATCTCCTTGATTGAGGTAAAACCTCCCAGGAGTCCCCGTATAGTGTTCGGGGGTACAATAACGTTTTTGCACTCCATCACGGGTACAAACCAAATCCGTTTCGATGGACCATTTAACATATCCGGTCACATACAAGTCCAACCAAGCATCCCGGTTGGCATCCAGAAAGATTGCCGCGACGTTCCATTCTGGGGGTGCATCCAAGCCGGAGGCGGTTGTTGCGTCGCGAAATCTATGTCCCTCGTTGACCAGTAGATAGTTTTTCCCGAGAGTTGTAAGGTATAGATCCTCATCCCCATCCCGATCAATGTCTCCCGAAATGATTCCCATTCCATAGCCATGAACTCGTGAGAGGCCCATTTCATCGGTTACATTCCGAAAGTAGCCATTCCCGATGCCCTGATACAACCAGAGTCCACGGCTGGTAGAATCATTCCATGTTGCCCCTCCTACGAGGGCAAGGTCAATAAGACCATCCTGATCATAGTCCAAAAACGCTCCGCCTCCGCCAAAAGTTTCTGGTAGATACCAACCACCCTCTGCGCCATTGACATGTTTGAATTCACCGAGTCCGGCTTGTTGTGTGATTTCAACAAATTTCCAGTCAGCATCTGGAGGCGTGCAGCTTGCATACAGAAATGCCGAAAATATAATCAGATAGATCAAGCGTTCATGTTTGTGCATGACAAAACTTAACCCTATTTTTTTCTGAAAAAAGCGCAGATTTCCCGCACCATTTGGATGGATTTTTTAAAAAATGATGTTGTTCAAGGAGCAATGGCGGGAGTCTGATTCGGTTTGATGAACCGAATCAACACAGAGACTTGATCTTCAGAAGTTTGAATACTTGACGTTGGGTCGGGGGCAGTTCATTGTCCACAAACTTCACTTCGTGATCCTCGTCGGCCTTTACGTTTAGAACGCCCGTTACACGGCATACCCCAGAGAGTTCTTCCATGATGGACTCAAAACTCTTGGGTCTTTCCGCGTCTTTGGTCTTCTTGTTGTGTGCGTTCCTGTTTGCATTCTTGGACGGCTTCACCATATTCTCTCTCTGGGCTCTTTTTGCTTCCAGATCCTCTTCGGCAAACGTGATGGGGGCAAGTTTCTTTCGTAGATGGTATTCTACATAATAGGCCAGCATACATAAGAAGACATGAGCAATGACCCGCTCGGATTTGACATGATGGATGGGGCGTACGCGCAGGGAGATGGATTTCATCACGCGGAAGGCGCGTTCTACGGTGGACAATCGTTTGTAGTCCGACACCAACTGCTCAGCGGGCTGTTTCAAGCTGGACCGGATCGCATAGACCCCATCCAGGCGCTCGGCCCTCTGAATCGCCTCCGCATTATGGGTATACGAGAAATACCCTTCCTCGATCTCAAGGAGATAGAATTTCTTTAATTTGTGTTTCCCCAGTGCACGCTCCACGCGCATTCCAATCTTGGCCTTGTCTTTGAGTCGGCGGGGTGTACGGGTGGTTGCCGCAAGGATCTGGTCCAATTTTGCGTCGGCCTTCGCCAAAAGATCCTCACGGGTTTTCTTAGTCTTTGCCGCCTGAAAGGGGTTCCTGCATAGCACGAGGCGTTCCTTGGGATAGAGATCGCTTTGAATCTCCACCAGATCCTGTTGGTCAAACAAGCTCATTTGCGTTTTCTCTTGCTCCACCACCTCACGGATCTCCTGTTTTTGCATGCCCGTAATCCAATCCAACCCCACAGGGATGATCTCCTCCTGAATCTGTTTCTGCTTCAAAAGCCCGCGATCTCCGACCAAGATCACATGCTTGAACCCAAACGTATTTTGGAGCTTGGAGATCTGAGCGCCAAGGGTCTTGATATCGGGGGTATTGCCGGGAAAGACGTCTACGGAGACCGGACATCCTTCCTGATCGGTCATCAATCCATACACAATTTGTTTTTTCCCTTTTTTCTTGTCCCGGTTATAGCCATATGCTCCAAATGCATGTTTATCGCCCTCCAAGTAGCTGCTGGTCACATCATACAGCACCATTCCACCTTCGGTGAGATGGCGTTTGGCTAACTTGCATTCGATCTTGGTCTTGCAGGCGGCCAATTCATCCATGGCCTCATAGAGATCATTCTGGTCCACATGCTTGAGGTCAAGTTCTTCATTGAGCGTTGTGATACAGCTGGTCTTGTCCAACATGTCACTGGTCTGCAGTTTGCTGGCGGGCTTGATGACCCGGGCCGCAATCATGCCGAGAACCAATCGTCGAAAGCGCGAATTCTTTGGCGCAATGAGGGATGTCATTTTGAGATGCTTCATCATGTGTAGCACCACCGCAACATGCCCATGGTGCCGGGTACGCTGGGTGTGCAGTGCCTCCTTGAAGGACTGGATGGCATGGCCTCCCTGCAAGAGCGTTCGCAGTCCTTCGCGAATGGGTTCGGGAAGGTGCGTTACATTGGCGATGGTGTTTTTGATGGTTCGTTTGCCGTCTCGCGTGGAGGTTCGCACGAGCCAGGTGGAGGGGGAATTGCGGTTCGGGATTTCGGCTAAATACATGGGCTCAAATAGGTTTGCTAAAACGTAAATATACGACATAAATTGCAATAAATAACCCAAAATCAGCAAATATTTACATGGGCGCACTTTTTAAAATGAATCTGGGGATCAAAAACGCACAAAAACATATGCTTAGCATACACAAAAAGGCAGATTCAGACCGAAAAACGGGGCGGAGGAAGGGAAAAAGAGGACGTTTTTAACCAAAAAATCCTACGTTCAGGAAAAAATAGGGTTAAGTTTTGGCATGACAGGCAATTGAAACAGTGAGGCAGATGAGGTTCTTTGGGGAGCTCCTGCATGAGGGTAGATCAGAGTCTTTTGTGAGTTGTTTACGGTGAAACCAAACTGATTGAATGGGCGAAATTGATGTATGTGGACTGGATCAGTGCTTTTTTGCGGAGGATTCTCTGAGGATCAGTTCTAATTCAGCAGGTTTGCAAGGATTTTCGCAGGGGAACTCTTTTGAGAGCTGGCTCACCAGAAGTTCGACGGCATTCGCAGCTAACTGTCCAATTGGGACATTCACCGTGGTGAGCGAAGGGGTCGAAAAATGCGCGCTTCTTGTTCCATCAAAGCCGGTCACTGCAATTTCATCGGGTATACGGACTCCATTTTCTAGGAGAGCTCGTATGGCACCAAGCGCGCTCAGATCATTGGAGGCTACAATCACGGTGGGTCGTGGGGATGAGCCAAGAATTTTTTGTGCATTCGTATAGCCACATTCAAATGAAAAATCACCGGAATAATAAATCACCTTAAGTCCATCCGGAACGGTTTCAAGAAATCCCTGTTGTCGTTCCTGTGCATCAAAAGCATCGCTCGGCCCTCCAATATATGCAGCATGTTTGTGGCCGCGCTCGGCAATATGCTGAGCTATTTGTACCATCCCTTGACGATTATCGAAATTCACTGAGAGTATTCCTGGCGTGACGGAATGGGTATTGAGAAAAACGATGGGAACGATGGGTCCAGTCAAGGTGAGTACCCGTTCTGCCGAAAGCTCAGGGGCCATGACAATCAGCCCATCAACCCGTTTATGCATTCCCCGAAGTGCAGTAATGAAATCGTGCTCCAAGCGCCTTGATGCACTGACCATCAATAAATAATCATGTTGTTTGATTCCATCATCAAGACCACTTAACAGATCGGCAAAAAACTCTCCCGTAATGTGAGGTAAAATGGCCCCGATTGTGCCATTAGCTTGTCCCAGAAGGCTTCGAGCCGCGGGATTAGGAGTAAAATGCAGATCCTTGACGGCTTGTAGTACACGACTGCGCTTGTCTTCGCTGACGGGAGCAGAATTATTAAGTACACGAGATACGGTAGAGATAGAGACGTTAGCAAGTCGTGCTACATCATGAACAGTCGGATCCATCAAAAGCAAGAAATGAGAAACAGAAGGTAATGATACCTTAAAACGATAGGAATGAATGAAATGTATGGCATAAATTTTTTACGTTTGTAGAGTGGGTTTCTCTTTCCACTCTACACCGGTGGGGAAGATCTCGGATTCGGGATGATTTTTTCTGCTCAGGATTTACAAAAAGGCTTCGTCCAACACATCTCATGAACGGACAAAATCATTCCATGGAACACGGCAGAAATCAGCACAGATCCATCATCTGGCAGGATGTTGTGACAGATTAGATCAAAGAAGGGTAACATGATTCAGCGAAACACGGATCGGATTGAATAAAAAATAATTAATCGGGTTCAAAAGGATATTCAACTTCCGTGATCAATCCAACACGTATCTTTAGTGCGGAGGGCAGTCACAAAATAAATACTGTTTCAAATAAACATGAATTCTTCGATAATGAATACGGATGACATCAACCAAAATAGCTTGAGTTCAGAAGACCCTGTTAAGGCTGCATTAGAAGAGATTCATACGATGTCTCCTCAGGAAACAGATGGAAAATGGTTGGAACGTCTAACTGTTGCGTGTGCATCCTTGATTGCAGACTGGGACATTAGTGAATGTTGGTTATGGAGCGATTGGCCGGATCTGAAGAAATATAATTACGATTCACAAGATCTTGGTATAGATATAGTTGCTCAACGTCGTAGTGATGGAGAATACATTGCAATTCAGTGCAAATCTAGAAAATTGTCTGAAGATGGCACTGGAAATAGTATCACATGGAGTGAACTGTCTACCTTTTATGGACTTTCATCTAGGCAGATATGGTCAGAACGCTGGGTGGTTACAAACGGGAATGTAAATATCGGGGGTAAGGCACCCGAGCATAATCCCAGTAATCCGCTGAAATTTATCAATTTAAGGAGTGACCTGTTGAAACAGAAGGAGGTGTCCTGGTCGCAAGCAGATGATGCTCACTCAACCTCTAATGGAATTCAGACCAGAGATTCTATGCAGGCAGAATGTGTCGGTGATAGTGTCAATGTTCTGCGAGAGATGGCAAGTGCCACCGGTAAGGCGAGAGGGCGAATTATTCTACCGTGTGGTACGGGTAAGTCCAGGATTGCTTTGCGAATCGTAGAGGAGTTAACGGAGGTGGGCGATGTTTCAGCGGTTCTTTGCCCCTCCATTGCACTCGTTGCGCAGCTCCGCAGGGAGTTTCTTGCACATGCGAAGAAGCCAATCCGAGTCATTGCCATCTGCTCTGATGAGACCGCTGGTTCAGGTTCTGATTTATCAACAGATCCAACCTTGGATATTGGCCAAACTAGTGCATCGGAGGTTAAGGGACTTGTCACAACGGATCCCAATAAGATTGCAAAATGGATGGATGAAATTGCTCAATCAAAGGATCGGCTTGGCATCATTTTTTCGACCTATCAATCCAGTCATCAAATTTCAGATGCTCTGTTGAAGGGTTCATCCATAATTCGTGAACTATCCGTTGTCATTGCTGATGAGGCGCATCGTACAGCGGGGCTTAGAAAGATTCTAAAATTAGAACAGAAAATCAGGGATTTCACGGTTTGTCATAACGATAGCCGATTTCCCGCGAAGTACAGGGTCTATCAAACGGCAACTCCGAGAGTTTACGATTTGGGTGGAAAACCTACCAAGAACACGAAATGGATCGTGAGAAATATGGATGATCAGAAGGTTTTTGGAGTGGAACTCTATCGAAAATCCTATGTGGATGCTGTAAAAAATCAATGGCTCTCGGATTACCGCATTATTGCACTCGGAGTAAATGATGAAAATGCATATAAGACGGCCAACCATATGGCAAAGGAAAGTGGTAAAAAGCTATCGGTAACGGACTCCTTGCGAGGTTTAGCATTAGCATTGGTTATGGGAGGATTTCTACAAGACTCTAATACAGTGATTCGCTCCTCCATCAATTTTGTTAATACAATCAAAAAGTCGAAGGAGATGCAGAGGCTTCTAGGATCGCCAGAGGTGCGGAATTGGGTAAAACAGCGGTTTTCTGACTATGAGATCAACACACCTGTGTCCAATTATAGCCTGGAGCATCTTGATGCGGAGAGTAAGGTGGCAAAGCGGGAGGAAGCCAAAGCAAGATTGGCAGCTGGAACGGAATCCAATCCACATGGCATTATTAATGTCGGGATATTTGGTGAAGGTACGGATGCTCCTTCGCTTTCCGCCGTAGGTTTTCTTGAAGCCAGGAGATCTCCTGTTGATGTGATACAGGCTGTTGGGCGAGTGATGCGGCGCTCTCCTGATAAAGCGATGGGGTATATCATTTGCCCGATTGTGATTCCGCCTGGCACAGATGCAGAAACATGGCTGAGGAACAGTGGACCTGAGGATGGATGGAGAGAATTGGGGCAGATATTGGTGGCATTGAGAGCCCATGATAGCCGTATTGAGGATGAGTTGAGTGAGTTAATGAATATTATCACACCATCCCCTCAACCAGAGAATGTGACGACCATGGTGGTGCTGGGGAAAGGTGAGAACCAGGTAAAGCATTATATCCATCATGGGGAGCCGGATCAGGTGGTTGATGATATTAAACTCATCATGAGAGGAGAAGCCAAGGACAAAGATAGTATGATTGAATTAGAACAATTTGATCGTTCTTCTGACCCCGAGAGAATTGTATCTGCCCGTCTAAACAAAGATGGAAGCATTGATATAAGAGAAGATAGAATCCAACGAGATAAGGGAAAATCTGATGGCACCTTAGGACCAGTCAATTATGAGAAATCAAAAAAGAGGGGAGTAGAGATGTTGAACGGCAAGACTGGCCGAATCATTCAAGATGTTGTAACTGTGGTGACTATAGGTAGAGAAGGGCCGTATTCGGCTGAGCACTATTTCCATCGGGGCCGAGAGGGTAAGGCAGAGAATGATTCTGTATCTGTACTCAGTGGCCCCTCAGTGCACAAAGGTCAATTAATTGAATTGGATAAAATAGACAGCTCTTCAGACCTTGACACAGATAGAATTATATCTGCCCGTCTCAATCAGGATGATACCATAGAAATGAGAGAAGCGCAGGTTCAGCGGGATCCGCCCATATCTGATGGTATTTTGGGTAAGATCAACATCCAAAAAACCAAGCAAAAGGGGGTTCAGATGCTTGCCGGTAAGGCAGGCCGAGTCATTCCGACTCCTCGTAGAAAAAAAACAGATGGCTTATTATATCCCGATCTTTTTGATCGTGCGGATTCGGTCGGAATTACTGTAAATCTCTTAGAAAAATCCGGGCTATCTCACGAACGTGCCAAGCGGGATGCTAATATTTTGAAGGAGAGTATTCAAGGAGCTACGGAGTATTTAAAGCAGGACGAATTACAGTCTGTATTGGACCGTCATTTTCGGCTGGATGCTCTGGATGACAAAAAGCGTAAAAGTCAGGCAGATGGGTGCACGATCGCAGCGTTACTCCTGATGAATGCATGTTTGTTACATCAGCGTATCGTAGCAGGCAAGTGGCTGCCAAACATCGCCGCTATGGATCAGATCAAAGCCTCCGTAGATACACTGACGAAGCTTTCCGATCAGTGGAATGATATTACGCGCCATGACTTTTTACCGGTCTTAGAGCCTGCGATTGAAATCATTCGAGTTGTTCGAGATTCTGGGCGATTGGAAGGATTAAATCGTGCTCTTCGACATCTTGCTGCTGAAGCCGAGCATATTGCGGAAAGTTATGCTGATTTGGGAGCAGATCATGCGGGTCCGCTCTTCAACGAAGTGATGGGGAATCAGGCTTCTGATGGGGCTTACTTCACGCGCCCACCTACAGCATCTATGGTTGCCAGACTTTCTCTTGACCTATTTGAACAAAAAATGGGGGGGGGGGGCAAATTGGATGCTCAGGGAAACATGGATGGATTGCCGGACCACCGACCTCGCATGTGGCTCTGGGACACTACTTGCAGGCGTGTTAACCGAAATGAAGCGCCGTGCACGGGAGCAGGGCGCAAGCTCTTCGATGCTAGCAAGTTTGCAGAAGCTGGCGGTAGAGAAAGTAATTACTGGATTGGATTTTAATCCGATCTCTCTGCAACTGGCAGCAGCGCAGTTAATTTCTGGTAATCATTCCATCAGTTACCGAAACATGGGACTTCATCGTATGGATTATGGTCCCACGGAAGATGGTACTGTAGCTGTGGGATCTTTAGAACTTCTGGGTCAGAATGCAATCGTTAGAAGGCGATATGAATGGGACCATGATTATGATTCACTCAATCAACTTACATCAAAGCAAGTAGATCTCTCAAGAGGAGATGATCCGTTACTTGAAGCCCCAGTGGAAGCAGTTAAGAATGTACGACTGGTGGTCATGAATCCTCCATTTACGAATCGAAGCAAGCAGGGGGAGAAATATCCAAAAGAGACACAGCAGAAGATGCGTGCCAGGGCTGACAGTCTCGAGGAAATATTGATTAAAAGTGACCCCGATATGTCGGACTTTGCCGACAAAAACTCTATTGAGCCATTATTCGTTGCGTTGGCAGACAGTTGCTTGGATAAGTCTAGTGGCATATTATCCATGATCACACCTTCAATTTCAATGACTGCCACATCAGCACTGACTAAGCGAAAAGTTCTTGCCCAACGTTTCCATATTCATACGATTCTTACAAGTCATGTTCCTGGACAAGTCAATCTAAGCCAGGATACAGGTATCAATGAGAGCATTCTGATTGCGCATCGGTTTGAAGGTAAACGACAGCCAACACGAGTGATTAGTCTTGATCGGATGCCATTAGATGAAAGCGAGGTTGCAGAATTTCATGCATGCCTTAATCAGTGTGAGAATGGATTGATTCCAAACGGCTGGGGGGAGGTATCGGAATGGCCTGCAGATCATGTGGAAGAAGGGGATTGGTCGGCGGCGGTATGGAGATCTCCATTTCTTGCCTCGGAAGCTTCAAAGTATGCAAAAATGGAAGAGCTGATCTCCCTTCGTGATCAGGACATGACTCCATCTGCAACCGGGCAGGTACTTCGTGGGTCGTTTAAGGTTTCAAATTCAGATACTCCGGGGAGTTTTCCCATTCTGAAATCCAAAGGTGCAGATGCTCAGATTACAATAAAAAGTAAGCCTGATGAGTACTGGATTCCTAAAAAATCTGAAGAAAAGGGTTTGTATTCATCGGAATATGGACATCCTGAAACCGCGAAAATGTTACATAAAGCAGGTTATCTGCTCATCACGGCTGGGCAGGGTATCAGCTCAGCCCGACTCACTGCGGTGGCTAGTGATAAGAAATATGTAGGCAATGGATGGATGCCTATCTCAAATATTAATCTAGATCAGGCGAAAGCTGTTGCAGTATTTCTGAATTCTACTGCGGGCCGCTTACAAATTATGCGACATCCTGGGAAAAGTTTACTTTTTCCAGGATATAGTGCCAAAGAAGTTGCGGAAATTCGTATTCCAGACTTGAATGAACAACATATTGTTCAGACGTTAGCTGATTGCTGGGAGCAGACGAAAGACATGAAAGTACCTCAGTTTCGGGATGGTGAATGTGAAGTTCGCAGGCTCTGGGATTACGCTGTAGCGACTGCGCTTCAATGGGACGAGGGGATGCTTTCAGAACTGCGCGTATTACTTCACGAAGAGCCATTTGTCAGGGGATGCGGATATAATCAATACAGATGACGTTAATTAGCATGATAAGGATAAGGCATTGTTTGGCATCAGAACAGGAAAGATGGTGCTCAATCGTTTCAGATGAATTACGATTGTCTGATAGGCCTGTTTTAAGAGATAAGGAGTGGATAATCTCTGGACATATATTCAGAAGAGATTGTGTATAGATGGT
Organism: Rhodothermales bacterium; assembly: GCA_965215475.1. Classification (GTDB taxonomy): domain Bacteria; phylum Bacteroidota; class Rhodothermia; order Rhodothermales; family Bin80; genus Bin80. Next base: position 1,408,445 of record OZ244061.1, on the reverse strand, counting down.
TTAATGAGGATTTTGGGCTGTCAGACCCCAAAGAGTAGCACTCATATATGGGGAACCATCCTATTTCAGTCGGGTTCACCGTTCCTGGTTCTCAAGATTGAGTATCTGTTATGGCTGTATTTGATCTTTACATCGCTGCAGGAACTTCGGTTTTTTTGATCATTGGTTCTTTGGTCAGTGTTATTTCGCTGTTATCCCGGAGGCTTACTCGCTCCATAGAACAAACGAATGCTAGGATCGACAGGAATGAGGCTAGGCTTACTGCTTCAATCGACGAAGTAAAAATCAGCCTTACCGATAGGATCGACAGAGTTGAAACCAGAATCGACGAAGTAAAAATCAGCCTTACCGATAGGATCGACAGAGTTGAAACCAGAATCGACGAAGTTAAAACCAGTATCGACAGAGTTGAAATCAGAATCGACGGAGTTGAAACCAGAATCGACAGAATTGAAACCAATCTTGTCGATAGGATTGACGAGGTTAAAACCAATCTTGTCGATAGGATTGACGAGGTTAAAACCAATCTTGTCGATTCAATCGACGAAGTGAAAATCAGGATCAATAGAGTTGAGACGAGGCTAACTGCCTCCATAGAAAAAGTTGAGACGGAGCAGAAGGGGATGAATGCTCAAATTACTGATTTGTCCGGTAAGGTATACGTACTGAATGGACAAGTGCAAGGACTCGTGGTTCAGATACGTGGCAGAGAGGGAATCCTGATGCAAGAAGAGATTCCACCACCGCTCCCCCCGCCTATATCTGCTCAGGGATAAGACCGTTCAGTTAGATCGCGTCTGAGCTACAACCATGCCATATCCCGAGTTAACTCTTTGGTGCAGCGGGGAATAATAGTTTCCAGTCAAAGATGTATCCAAAATGGGAGCTTCTGCTTTTGTTTTTCAAAATTCCTGCTCCCTTGCATGTTTTTGTAATGGAAGCATGATTGAAGTAGCAGAAATACGAACAATTCAAAGATCATTACTCTGGACATCTTCTTTTTGGGGTCATCCCAAAACGGTTTAGCGAGAATAGCTGCTAGTTCAATCATACTTTTATTGGAGAAACTAGGATTGGGATACGATGAACACTGTATCAATGTGCTCCAATCAGCTTTAGTGTCAGTTACCCTACGGAGAATTGATCTGATAGTGCTTGTTAGGATATGCGAACGGTTGGATTCAAAATTTTGGCGGTTTTATTACCGCTGGTGCTCCTAGTAGTTGTGGAGGGAGTCATTCGTCTTTTCGGGACGGAGCCTTTTTTTATTTCTGCACAGGGAGAACCCGAACATCAGACTGTAAATCCTGCCTATGCAAGTCGTTATTTTCGAGGATTTACCCCCCAAGTAGCCTATAATCCCTTTTTGAACGAAAAACCCGATTCAATTCTTCGAGTGGTGACTTTAGGAGGCTCGTCTACGGCAGGCTATCCGTATCCGTTTTATTTCGGATTTCCAGAGAGAGTTGCGGCAAGACTGCGCTCAATTGAGCCAACTCGTCAAGTAGAAATGATTAATCTTGGGATGACGGCGATCAGCAGTCATGTTGTTCGAGACATGGTTCCTCATGTTATCCGGATAAATCCGGATATCGTCCTGATCTATGCAGGGCATAATGAATACTATGGGGCTTACGGAGCGGGTACTCCAAACCGAAGTCGAATCCTTACACGCATACTTTTCTGGTTTAAAAGAAGTGTCCTCTTCCGAAGATTTGAACAGATTATTGTACCTCCGAATCAATCCAATCGGACGATGATGGCACGGTCGACAACAGATGTCTCTATTACGAGGGATGGTCAGATATATGATGCAGGGATAGAAAATTATGAAAGAAATTTGGCAGCAATTCTTCGGTCACTGAATCAAGCAGGGGTCCAATCCTATATTGGGACACTAGTTTCAAACCTTCGTGGTCAGCCACCTTTGGGAGTCAACTTGACTGCTAGAGAGGCATGGGAGCGTGGACGCAAAAACTGGTTGGACGGAGACACAACTGCAGCAATGGAAGCTTTCATAGAGGCCAAGGAATATGACCCCATTCGGTTTAGAGCCCCAGAGGCAATGAACCAAGTAATCCGTCGCCTAGCACGAGCTCATGGCGCAATTCTGGTGGATATAGAGTCATTCTTTATGAGTCAGGTTACCGACTCTCTGTTCACTGACCATCTTCATCCGACCACATTTGGGTATGATTTGATTGCGAAGGCTTTTATCCATGCCATGGAGGAGAGCCTGAACGATCAAAGCCTAGATTTGGGTGCTCCAGATCCATCTCCATTAGATGCGGCGTATGCCAGATTAATGATTGCAAGACTCCGTTTAGGATTCCCGTTCACAGAGGGACTCACGGAAGAAGAGGAGATGCGCCAGTTTAATCAGATCTTAAAAATTCACTGGAAATCGGGAAGCTCCGCAGACTCATTGGCAGCACTGGCCATTACCTTCCAATTGCCGATCTATGAAGCACTTCTGGAAGCCAGGATACTTGACCTTGCAACACAAGATACGGCTCAGGCACTGGCTCATATGCGCTCTCTATTATACTGGCAGCCCTTCAATGAACGCTTACATATACAGGCTGCGGAACTTGCCTCGAGACAATCAAGCAATTTAGCCGGTGAGGTGATGCAATTAGTGGTTGCTAGACAGCCCTCTGAAATCAATCTGAATATATTGGCAGCGTTAAGGCTACGACAGGGAGCATTCAGGGCTGCGGGAATCTTGTTGCATCGGATTGAATCTTCTTATCCTGAGTCGTCGGTGATGCTTTACAATATGGCCCGCTATTTGGTTCAAACAGGAGACACTTTAAATGCAGAAGTTTATTTCCGAAGGTATCAGAGAGCAGCACATTCCGGGCGTTGATGTATGTGAGGCGGATCACACGAACAGCTTTCTGTTTTATCTTTATCTCCTGCAATAGGCAGGTTTTATCAAATGCGCCGTAAAACCCTGTACTTCAGTGCGGGGGTAGTCACGAACGTAAAAGTTGATCAATGACTCTTTGTCCACGTACCGGATAGGTTTCTGGCACATGGTAACGCATAAAATTGGTGACTAGTGTGTACAGTTCTGTCCGCTGCTCGGCCGTGAGTTGTAGGCGTAAAATTATGTTGAAGTCAGCTCGATGTAAAATCGCAAAGGCTCTCAGTACGCTTCTTGAAGCAAAAAATGTAGCTAAACCTTCTTCGGTCTGACTTGAAATCGTACCATTCTCCAGTAAGAGGTATCCTCCTGAATCGTCAATCTCATCAACGGATTCTCGACTGAAAGCGGGTGCAAAGCCTAACAATTCCATCAATTGAATCTGAAAATACAGTTTCAATAAAACAGCATCTACATTCGGGCTGTCTAAGGCGTTCAGGACTTGAACAAGGAGGTCGAAAATTTCAGGGGAATCTTGACCCTCTTCGGTGAGTGACAGCACGAACTCACAGATGCGTTGCCCGACTGCTAGTTTCGTCAGGTCATCGCTAATTCCCTTGTAGATCCTCACATGTGAACAATCCGAAAGGATTTGAATGGATCGTGTGGGTCGGATATAGATGACGGCTTGGACATGTGAAAGCAGCTGAAGGGTTGCCCCGAAGCGACTTTTGATGGACTGGGCTCCGTGCCCAATGAGCGTCAGTTTTCCAAGTGTCCTCGTATATAATGTGATAAGTCGGGTAGTTTCTTTATACGGGATTGATCGCAGCACAATACCTTCTGTACGTATTAGCATGGGGCTATTCAGAAAGACTGATTATCAAATGCGCCGTAACCCAAGTTCAACATTTTTGATTGCGCCCAAGATACGAAACACTCTCTTTTTTATATTTGGCTGATGTCTTGTAAAATGGGATGAAAGCGTGCACCCTGATGCGGGGGGCATTTTGTTCTGATTTTGAGGTTCAAACTTGATCTAAATCAGGGTCAAAATTTTTGGGAGTGTGCATTGATTTTTGAGGCATTTTCAAGGGTTAACATACCCCCTAATAAAAATGCCTCAACATCAAATTTCTATGCAAGACATCTAAACATTACCTCGTTATTATTACGAGGAGCAGCAAAGTAAGCGCACGATCGCACGTTATTTGGGCGTATCCGAATCTACGGTACGCACCTATCTTTTATGCGCGGAATCTGCGGGGCTTTCTTGGCCTTTGCCGGAGCAGCTCACCGATGCAGATTTGGAAGATCTCCTGTTTCCCGATTCCACTTCGGTTCGCCCGCAACCCAATTGGGCAGAGGTTGAGAAAGAACTATCCCGGAAGGGAATGACGCTGGATTTGATCTGGCATGCAGAATATCCCAACGGATACAGCTACGGTCATTTTTGCGCCTGCTATAAAAAATGGCGGAAAAGATCACCATGCATGTGGATCATAAAGCGGGGGAGAAGCTGTATGTGAACTTTGCGAGCAAAACGGTCGAGGTTCTGGATCCCATCACCGCTACAAAGACGTGCGCATTCCAGGAATCTCCGGTGCTGGGATCCAAGATCTCGACTAATTTAAGATCAATCGGGGGTAACTCTTGGGAAAATCGCGATTTGCCATCAGAATGATCTGCAGTACTCTTTTTGGGGGCAAACGAGGAGGTGTAAGGTTGACCTGCTAACTGAGGTTTACGAAATCAAAACTCGAGAGTTTTGCAAGAGGCTCTTGTTGTTATAGGATTAATCTGTCTAAGGAGACATCTACAAATAAATGAGGATCCCCTTTTTGAGTGAGTAAACCTTGGAAGATGAATGCGAAGTGTCAATAGATGTCCCGAAATCCTATATGACTGTCAACGGCAGGGATTCAAGCCAGTCAAGGAACAAACAATCATCCAACGGGTACTTTTTCTTGTAAATTGTAGTGAAACCTATTTTACTTCAATACATATATGACCGAACAAAATCCTGACCAAGTGAATCAATTTACAAGGATTTCTTACTTGCTTCGCAAGCCTGAACTCACAGCAGATGAGGCCAATGAACTCACAGAACTTATCATGAAAATGGCATCAGCAAATGTATTAGACAGGATTGACACGATCCGAACTCGATTGGAATCCAAGTTTGATTCCCAGAACGCCAAGTTTGATTCCCAGAACGCCAAGTTTGATTCCCAGAACGCCAAGTTTGATGGCAACATCGTTCGATTGGAATCCAAGTTTGATGGCAACATCGTTCGATTGGAATCCAAGATTGATTCCCAGAATGCAAAGTACAATACCATGATTGTCATCCTAAGCATCTTAGCAGCCACGGGAGTTCTTGGATTTTTGGCAAACATCTTCAACTGGGGGGGCTAATTTACTGTTTGCATAAATGAATATGAATTTACACGGATGCACATAATGTGACGTGATAGTAGTGGCGAAAAAAGTAGGTTTATACATCATTAAACTTGGATTCTTTACTTCTATCCAGGTGGAGTGGATCTTTATCCAGAGACTCTTGCACCCCCTTGATCCAGATAGCAAGATCCCCTCAGGTATTCTAATAGCAATGTTTGCGCTCATTGAGAGAGATTTTGCAAGATGTCCCGAAAAACAGATTCCCCACTTAGTGTCATTCTTCAAGTAGAGTGACGACTTAACGCTACGGTTTATACTCAATTAAACTGTTAGTGGGGTCCCTAGTAAATTATATGGGGTTCTCGGACGGATACAAACCCTCAAAGTCTTTGCATGCGGATTCCGAAACAAACATCGTTCTTGGACGCAATCTATTTTCACTTGAGCGGACTGAAACAACCCCACCTTTTAATACATCAAAGCAGGAAAAGACGGATTCAACCTTCTTAATTCAAGGTGCACTAGGTGCGAAAAAAAACGGTCATACTTAATCAATATGGAAAGTTAGAGGCCTGTATCGTAGATGTAACTGGACAATGAATATAACAGGTCAGCGTATTGGAGTTGACGTAGGGGGGACCTTTACAGATTTTGTTGTACTAGATGCCTATAGGCTTACAGTTTATAAGGTGTCCACGGTTCCCGAAGATCAAAGCCAAGCGATTCTACAGGGTATGGAAGTACTCCAAGTAGACGCTAAGGCATCAGTCATGCATGGCACAACCATTGCAACGAACGCGCTTTTGGAGCGGCGGGGTGCTCGAACGGCGCTCATTACGACACGAGGGTTTGCAGATGTGCTGGCAATCGGTCGGCAGAACCGACCTCAATTATATGAGTTTTCTCCGTCGGCAGGTTCTCCGTTAATTCCTAGATCATTACGCTTTGAGGTAGACGAGCGGATTGATCATAAGGGTGCGATTCAGAAGGATCTGGATGTTTCTGCATTTCGAGAATTATTGCAGGTACTCAAACAGAAACGTATAGAAAGCGTGGCAGTGACACTACTTTTTTCCTTCCTGAATAATGTACATGAATACCTGATTGCATCCCTGTTAGAGGAAGAACTTCCAGGAGTGCCGTTCTCGCTCAGCGTTGACCTTCTGCCTGAATATCGAGAATACGAGCGAACGTCAACCACGGTAGTGAATGCATATGTCCGCCCTTTAGTCATGCGTTACTTAACACATCTTGAACGTATGCTTCAGAACAGAACTTTGAAAGTGATGCAGTCCAGCGGTGGAACATTGGATGCGGAACAAGCGGCATTGCAACCGGCTAGGCTCGTCCTGAGTGGGCCGGCAGGAGGAGTAGTCGGAGCATTTACGTTGGCAAAGCATGCGTTAGCAAGCACCAAACCACAAATCATGACGCTGGATATGGGAGGTACCAGTACGGATGTAGCATTATGTCCGGGAAGGATTCCACAAACAACCGAAAGTGAGATTTGTGATGTTCCCCTTCGGTTACCTACTACACAAATTCATACTGTGGGGGCAGGTGGGGGAAGTTTAGCTCGTGTAGATGCAGGTGGGGTGCTGCGTGTGGGTCCACAAAGTGCGGGGGCCGTGCCAGGTCCCGTATGCTATGGTCAAGGAGGCAAGATCCCCACCGTCACAGATGCAAACCTTGTACTTGGACGATTGATACCATCCCAGTTTCTTGGTGGAAAATCTTCGCGCATACTAGATGTAGAGTTAGCACGCAAGGCAATTGCAACCCTGGGTGAATCTATCGGGTTTTCTGTAGAAGAAACGGCACTAGGGATTTTAAGGGTTGCGAACGCAACCATGGAAAGAGCGTTGCGGCGCGTATCGGTGGAATGCGGGTATGACCCGCGATCCCATGTTCTAATTCCGTTTGGAGGAGCAGGCCCATTACATGCATGCGAAATCGCACGTCTATTGGGAATCCCCAAAATCCTGATTCCACGCTATCCCGGTGTACTCAGTGCCTTCGGACTACTAATGGCAGATATCACCAGCGATGCATCGCGAGCATTGCTGCTTCCTTTAGAAGAACTGATTGCAAACCCTAGGCACTTGCAGGTCATCGTCAATGAATTGGAAACGATTGTCCTTTCACGACTAGATTCGGAAGTAGCACAACTAGACTGCAGTATTGATTTACGCTACCTTGGGCAGAGCTACGAACTCACGGTTCCTATTGGGTTGCCCGCTACCGCGAAAAATATTGATGCAGCAGGAAAGGCTTTTCATGTTGCGCATCATGAACGGTATGGGTATTCTATGCCGGAGCATTCCGTCGAATCGGTTGCCGTACGATTACAGGCCAGCATCGTCCAATCACAAAAAATTCCTCATTCAAATACAAATGCGAGGAATAATTCCCCGTTCCAACTAGGAGATGCACCACGTACTCCTGTCTACTTTACAGCGGAGGAGCCGTCAGCGATTCCTCTTTTAAGCAGGGATCTTCTCTATGAAGGGGGTACGTTTGACGGGCCTGCTCTGATCGTTCAGTATGATTCCACTATAGTCATAACTGCTGGATGGAGCGTAATGGTTGACGAATTGGAAAACCTTCATCTTAGTTGGATCCACAAGGATGATTGATCCAGTCTTGACGGAAATCTACCGCCATCGATTCATCGGCATTGCCGAAGAGATGGGGATTACTTTACAGCGTACTGGATATTCCCCCAATATCAAAGAACGTCTTGATTATTCCTGTGCAATCTTTGATGAGAAGGGAAATATGGTCGCCCAAGCGGCTCATATACCGGTTCATCTTGGAGCCATGCCTGCTAGTTGTAGGGCAGCGCTCCAGACCTTTACGGAGTGGAACCCAGGCGACGTTGTGATCCTAAATGATCCATTTGATGGAGGGAACCATCTACCGGATATCACTATGATTTCTCCCGTTTTCATAGGTCATCATCTTATTTTCTTCGTTGCTAGTCGTGCCCATCATGCGGATGTTGGGGGGATGAGTCCAGGATCACTTCCTTTGTCTACGGAGCTTTTTCAAGAAGGAATTATCATTCCTCCCATCAAGATCTATGAGTCAGGAAAATTAAATGAGAGTATCCTTCGTATAGTGCTTTCGAATGTTCGCACTCCTATCGAGAGGCGTGGAGATTTAGCTGCTCAACGAGCTGCACATATAGTTGGCGAGCAACGCCTTCAGTCATTACTGGAAAAATATGGACAATCAGAGGTTTGTACGTATAGCTCTTATTTGCAGTCTTATAGTGAGAAGTTAGTGCGGGCTGCAATTCAAACTTGGCCAGATGGAACCTATCAATTTGAGGATAAGCTGGAATTGTCGGATGGGCAGGATGCCTCTATCCGAGTCTCGGTTCAAATTCAGGGTAGCGAGGTAACATTTGATTTTGCAGGTACGGATCTAACATTGGATGCGCCATTAAATACGGTATTGGCTGTCACGGCATCGGCATGCTATTATGTCGTTTTGTGCCTTCTAAAAGAAGATGTACCCGTGAATGCAGGATGTTTTTTACCCATCCATGTGACAGCTTCCAAGGATACATTGGTTCATGCATCCAGACCGGCACCCGTTGCAGGGGGGAATGTAGAAACATCTCAGCGAATCACGGATGTCGTCCTTGGGGCTCTGGCACAGGCACTACCAGAGCAGGTTCCTGCTGCAAGTCAGGGAACGATGAATAATTTGACAATCGGGGGGAGGCGGTCAGATGGGACCACGTATGCGTACTATGAGACAATCGGGGGAGGGATGGGGGCTGCACCGGATGCGAATGGATTAAGTGGTGTGCATGTGCATATGAGTAATACTCTGAATACTCCGGTTGAAGCATTGGAGATGCAATTCCCCTTTCAGATTAAGGAATATGCGCTTATTGAGGGTAGTGGAGGAGAAGGGAAGTTTTGTGGAGGAGATGGGATCGTGCGAGAGTACGAACTACTGAGAGAAGCAACGGTGACGATGCTTAGCGAGCGCCGTCGCCATACTCCTTGGGGGCTTGATGGTGGCGCTCCAGGTCGAAAGGGCCAAAACATCCTCATTTCCGAGGACGGGCAGAAGACCAACCTACCCGGTCAATTTACACTCAGGCTAAAAGCTGGAACCCGTCTTCGCATTGAAACGCCTGGGGGCGGAGGTCATTCCTCATCTAGAAATTCACGCAGCACGTAGTGAAGGATCCCCCCATTACGGTAGTATTCCACCTCAACCGGGGTGTCCAGTCTAGACTGAGTTTGAAATTCAATCTTTTCTCCACTGGTGCGTATGGCCACAACGTCTACTACAGTACCTGCTTGTTGTGGCGGTACAAGACTGTAGGATTCAGTCCCGTCTAGACCCAACATGTCTGCATTTTCGCCTTCCAGATACTCAAGTGGCAGGACCCCCATTCCAATGAGGTTCGAGCGGTGAATCCGTTCAAAGCTTTCCACGATGACGGCTCTGACTCCCAAAAGGATCGTTCCCTTTGCCGCCCAATCTCTGCTGGATCCCATTCCATAATCTTTTCCTCCTAGAACAATGAGAGGGATTCCAGCTTCCTGATATTGCATTGCGGCATCATAGATGGGCATGATTTCACCATCTTTGGCAAAGCAGCGTGTAATGCCACCTTCTGTGCCGGGTACAAGTTTATTTTTGATCCGAATATTTGCAAACGTGCCACGCATCATCACTTCATGATTTCCGCGCCTGGCTCCAAACGAGTTGAAGTCGCGGGACAAAACTTGATTCTCACTCAGATAGATACCTGCAGGGGATTCGCGTGGGATGGCACCAGCAGGAGAGATATGATCGGTCGTCGTGGAATCTCCTAATTTTGCCAGAACTCGTGCATCTTTGATTGGAGATACTGCGGAGGCTTCACGGGTGAGGCCGATGAAGAAAGGAGGTTCTTGGACATAGGTTGAATCCATATTCCACTCATAGAGAGAGCCGCTTGGGATTTCAATTGCGTTCCATGTTTCATTGGAGGTCTCAATCCCGCCATATTCATTGAGAAACAACTCTGGGGTGATGGATGAATGGACGGCTTCATCAATCTCTTTGGCCGTCGGCCATATATCCTTTAGGTAGACATCCTGACCTACAAGGTCTTTCCCAAGGGGTTCACGGGTCAGGTCAATATCCACGGTTCCTGCCAGCGCGTAGACAACGACAAGGGGAGGGGAAGCTAGGTAGTTTGCCTGAACCAGAGCATGAATTCGTCCTTCAAAATTGCGGTTCCCACTCAGGACTCCCGAAACCACTAGGTCTCCCTTTTGGATCGCACTGCTCACTTCTTCCGGTAGGGGGCCTGAATTCCCTATACAGGTAGTACATCCATAGCCTACCAAGTCAAAGCCTAACTGAGCTAGGTAGGGCATCAGGTTTGCATTTTGGAGATACTCCGTTACCACACGGGATCCAGGCGCTAAGCTGGTTTTGACGTATGGGGCTACTTTGAGTCCACGTTCTACAGCCTTTTTGGCAACTAGTCCTGCGCCAATCATAACACTGGGATTGCTGGTATTGGTGCAACTGGTAATCGCTGCGATCGTCACATCTCCATGGCGAAGTGGATCTGGAAGGGCAGCAGATTTCACATGATTCTTCAAGTCTGCAGGTTGACGTCCAAAACCTTGGGGGCCAGCAGGTGCGCTAAATGAGGTTCGGAACGATTTTCCCAGATCAGGGATCGGGATGCGATCCTGTGGGCGCTTCGGTCCAGCAACACTCGGAACCACACTCCCTAAATCCAAGGACAAGGTATCCAAGTACTGTGGCTCTGGCGAATCCGATGTCAAAAATAGTCCTTGTTCCTTCGTATAGCGTTCTACTAATTGGACTAGATTCTCCTCTCTGCCTGTGCGTCGTAAATACCCTAGCGTTCTTTCATCAACAGGAAAAAATCCCATGGTTGCACCATATTCGGGAGACATATTGCTGATGGTCGCACGATCAGGTACAGACAGTGCCTGGATTCCTGGTCCAAAAAATTCTACAAAGCGTCCGACGACTCCATAGTTGCGGAGCATTTGGGTAACGGTAAGGACCATATCGGTCGCAGTTGCCCCTTCGGGAAGTGAACCGGTGAGACGGAAGCCGATTACTTCTGGCATCAACATGTAGATAGGCTGGCCTAACATTACGGCTTCGGCTTCAATGCCACCGACTCCCCATCCCACAACGCCTAATCCATTGATCATGGTCGTGTGAGAATCTGTACCGACTAATGAATCAGGGAATGCCACAATGTTCTGATCTTCTTTTGCGGTCCATACGCAACGGGCGACATACTCAAGGTTGACTTGATGACAGATGCCACTGGCCGGAGGGACGACGAAAAAATTATCAAAAGCCTGCTGCCCCCAGCGCAGAAATTCATATCTCTCCTGATTGCGACGGAACTCATGGTCAGAGTTGAGTTGCAGTGCCTCGGGGATTCCATAGTAGTCAACCTGTACACTATGGTCAATAATCAAATGTACAGGTACATGTGGATTGATTGCGGATGGATTACCACCTGCACGTTCCATCGCACTGCGCATCGCAGCAAGATCTACCACGGCAGGTACTCCGGTAAAATCCTGCAAAAGGACCCGGGCTGGTGAAAAAGGTACTTCTGCGCGGAGGGGATCTTTAGGATTATACTGTGCAAGTTGCTGTACATTTTCTGGGGTCACAGAGAAGCCGTCACATCCCCGCAGAACTGCTTCTAGCATAACCCGGATAGAGTAAGGGAGGCGGTCCAGCACATACCCATCTACGTTGAGTGAATCAAGGTGATACATCCACGCCGATCCATCGGGAGTTTCGAAAGAGATCCGAGTCCCGAAGTGATCATTGATTTTGGTTTGCAGGGGTACGCTCATGATTACTCCAGGAAGTTAGCTTCGGATGAAGAACAGTAAACGATTTTCAGGGCAGATGGTTTATTGTCTTTGTATTGACGTGCTTCTCAGGTCAGGTATATAAAAGAGCGTTACCGCTTATCCTGACATATCATATCTGAGTTGAGCAGGATTCATCGGACACGGGTGGAATGATTTTGTAATCATCTCAGGCAGTTTATACGGATCCGAAGAACAAAAAAATCGTACACTTGCCACGACTCCAGGGGCTATAGCTCAGTTGGTAGAGCGCCTGAATCGCACTCAGGAGGTCAGCGGTTCGACTCCGCTTAGCTCCACTTGGAAGGTGAAAGGAAATGGACAGTAGGTGTTTTGCGGGAGTGGATTGGTCTAGTTTCTCTTGCTCACCGAACAGTTACATGGCAAGAGTTGAATTGAGAGCCTCACGTACCGCTCGGAGAAAACTGAAGGGCGAAACCCTTCTGGGTATTTGACATTCCCTAAAAATCTGGCTCTTCATCTTTTTCTGTGAGAAATTGATTTTTTCAGATTCTGGGGCTCAGATCCAGTCCGCCCAAATGAACGTAAATTGCGTCTACGAATCGGTCTTTGTTCCGGAATCCACGTGCACGAACCTTGATGGTTTTGATCCGGCTGTGGATGCGTTCGGCAGGGCCATTACTCCCCTTCAGAACGATCGCATTGAGAATTCCATATAAGTGATTTTGTATCAGTTTGGCCGCGTTTTTCATCGATTCCAGTCGGCAGCGCATGGCCCAGCTCCACCATTTCGTCCAGTACTTGTGTGCCCAACCCCGGGTTTTATCATGCCATAGATTTCGAGCCGTTTCCTTGATCGCCCAGGCTCGGGCCGTTCGTAGGGTACGGAGTGCATGGAATGCCGTGCTTCATGGACCGGTTCGGAGGACGTTTGAACCACATATATTTCCTTCCCGTCCGCATCTCATTCCCACTCTTTCGGAGTTCTTTGTGCTCCTGTCGACGCACCTTATTTCCCAGATGCTTGGAGACATGGAACCGGTCAAAGCAGATCTTCTCGTCGGCATGGGGAAGGCAGGCTTGGGTCGCATGAATCTACGTCGGCCACCTATCCATCTCCGAATTCCCTGCAACTGAGCCGGTGATCATTGCGGATACCAACCCATCCGAGTGCTCTTTTCCCGTCCAAGCCCCACATACAATACCGTATCTGCATTGGGCACCATCGTCAGGTACTTGTGGTACGAGACCTCATCCACACAAAGGTTGGCAACCACGTCCTCCTTTCTTCGAGCCTTCCCCCGCACGCCGTTGGATCCCGGCCATGCCCTTCCAGACAATTTCCAACTGGCGGGAAATCGCCAAAATACTTGCCTCCTTGGCCCATCCCGTACTCCTCAAAGTCATGCGTGTAGCGGGAACTTGCGTCGGCCCAGGAAACCTGGACAGTCTTCACTCCATGCTCCAGACATTGAACCCGTGCAACCAGAATCGTTTGATAGGTACACGTATCTAGGTGGCGCCATTGCCTCCCCGTACGCAGATCATAAAAGGGACCTACCTTGCCACACGTCGGACAGGTCAACGAAGACGTATCGGTACAGGCCAACGTTACCGTCCTTCGTTGGGCTTGATCATCGTAGGTATCTTCTAAAATCTCCCAGGGCGCCTGGAGACCTAGACTTTTCTCAACAGAGGAGGTGTTTTGCATGGGATTCTTTAAATTCAGGGGAACCATGAAATTCGAAAGTCCCTAAATTTATGGCGTAATTCACAATAAAGGGCGAAGACCCAATTTAGAAAAGGAACCGACAATAAAGATCTGAGGCTTAAGAAGGAAGATTTTGAGCGTCTCAAAAGTTTAGGTGTTTTACCTAAAAAATCTAAATCTCTTTATTTTAGAATTCTAATTCGTAACAAGCAGGTTTGATATGAATGACTCAAAGTTGCAGTTAAGCACATAATTTCCATTAAAAAGTCTCAATCGCTTGGCTGGGAACAGGATTTAGAGCAAATCGGAAGATCAATACACAGGCTCGGGGAAACGCTCTGAACATAGTGAACTCAGAGTAATGTCATCCCGGCATAGTGATATTGGGCTGATCTAATTCAGGAAGGAGAGGCTTTACTTTCTGAATCATCACTCACCTCAGAATTGATCTGGGAAGCATAACTTTCGGCCACTTCCTCCACCTTTTGCCATACTCGGAGTGCGTTTCCTCCAAGAATTTTGGCGATATCTTCCTCGGAATAGTCGCGACGTAATAGCTCGGCAATCAGATTAGGATACGTAGAAGCATCTTCAAGGCCTTCCGGAAGTCCGGTGACGCCATCATAATCACTCCCAAGGCCTATATGGTCAATTCCTACCAAATCTACGATATGATCAATATGGTCTACGAGTTCGGGTAATGTACCGATTGGATTGGATTTACGCTGTTCTTCACGGTAAAGAAAGCCTCGCTCACTACCTAGGTCAATGTTGTTCTCCTCCAGAAAAGCCTCAATCCTAGAGCTTAATGCTCGGTTTTGTTCTAAGTATTCTCCGCGGATGAATGATGAGCCGAAGCTGACCATGACGACACCGCCTTTGGATGCAGTTGATCGGATGAGCTCATCACTGAGGTTGCGTTCCCAACCGGGAGTAAAATGTCTGGCAGAAGAGTGAGTTGCGATCACAGGAGCGGCACTACGTCGCAAGACCTGTGCAATCGTACTGTCAGTCAAATGAGATATATCAACCATCATCCCCAGTCGGTTCATATGATCGACAATCTTTTCGCCAAAAGGACTAAGACCTCCCCAAGTTCGGGTGGAGTCATAAGAAGAGTCACAGATATGATTATCTCTGCCGTGGGTAAGAGTGATGTATCGGACCCCCCGATCATAGAAATGTTCTAAATCTTCCACAGTCTCAATCGGTGCACCATTTTCCATTCCTATGGGGAGCGAAACTAGTCCAGCTTCCTTGTGCTTCGCCAAGTCAGATGATCGAGTAACAAGAGCGAATTTGTCGGGTGCATGCGTCACAAATCCCTCAACCATATCGATTAATGAGTCGGCAAGGGATCTTGCCGATCCCGGAATATCCTGACGTGAACTTGGAATATACACGGCAATGAATGGAGCGTTAAGCCCACCGGCTACAGCCTTGGGATAATCAAAGTCTCCACCAACGGTTTCTTGACTAATATCTTCCATGTACGTGGACAAGCGATAGGGAGTATCAATATGACCGTCAATGATCAAATTCTCTTGGGCCAATTTGTGAGCATGGTCCATGGTTCTATCCTGAGCACAACTCACAGGAATGAGAAGAAAAAGAAGAAGGAATCGATTCATTATCTGGCGATGGAAGTTTTTCGAAGTTCACGAATTACGGTAACATTTACTTGGCCTGGATAGGTGAGTTCATCCTGAATTCGTGAAGAAATATTTACTGCGAGTTTCCTAGTCCCTTCATCAGATACCTTGGAGTACTGGACAATCACACGGAGTTCACGACCGCCTTGGATTGCATAAGCCATGGTGACTCCATCAAAGGACATAGCAATTGCTTCCATATCTTGCAGACGTTCAATATATTCGTCACGACGGATATGTCGCGCCCCTGGTCGTGCCCCACTGATTGCATCACATACTTGCACGATGGGGGCATAAAGGGAGGTCATTTCAATTTCATCATGGTGAGATCCTACGGCATTGCAGATTAGGTGATGCTCGCCATGGCGTTTGCAATAATCCATCCCCACGAGAGCATGAGGCTGATCATTTGATTCCTGGAGTACTTTTCCAATATCGTGCAAGAGGCCCGCACGCCGAGCGGTCCGGGAATCGAGAGTCATTTCAGAGGCCATAATGGAGCAAAGGTTGGCAACCTGAATGCTATGATTGAGCAGATTTTGGCCATAGCTGGTACGGTATTTCATTTTACCAACAATGGGTACAAGTTTCTTGTGCATCCCACGTAATTTCAGGTCAAGGAGGGTGCGCTCTCCGATTCTATGGATTTCATCCCTGAGGGTCTCCTCCGCTTTAACTACAAAGCGTTCAATACTGGCAGGATGAATACGACCATCTCGGATGAGATTCGTAAGAGCCGTTCGGGCCACTTCACGTCGATACGGGTCAAATGAACTGACAACAATGGCGCCCGGGGTATCGTCCACAAGCAAGTCAACTCCGGTAGCAGATTCAAATGCCATCACGTTCCGGCCTTCGCGTCCGATCACACGTCCTTTGATATCCTCCGAAGTAATGGGAACCACCGAAACGGAGTGGGATTCGGCTTCATCAGATGCAATCCGCTGCATCGTAGTGAGGATCACCTTGGAGGCTTCCTCTTTTGCAGTGATTTGTGCTTGATCTCGTACTTCAGCTAATTCGAGAGCAATATCTTCCCTAGCTTTTTCGAGCAGTTCTTCACGCAAGTGTTGACGAGCCTCACCCTGAGTAAGATTTGCAATCCCCTCCAGCTTATGAACTAGTTCATGGGTAAGAGCCTCAACGCGCGACTCTCGAGAATCCAATCCTCGCTTTTGTGCATCCAGCCTGTCGAGGTGCTGTGTTGCCTCCTTCGACAATCTTGAAGCCTCCTCGCGTAGAGTCTCAGCCTGTCGGTTGACTTTCTTACTCTCTTTCTGAAGAAGCTCAATGAGATGACTTGCTTCAAGGAGAATCCCCTGTTTTTTTGTTAATTGCCGATTCCTGTTGTTGAGTTTTTTCCGCTGGCGATCCGTTTTATGTTTGTGCCGGCGTTTATCCCGTTCCAGAGCCTCCCGTTCCCGAATAAGTGTAGCTTCCTTGGAACCAAGTTCACTGCGTTCATGATCCAGTGTTGCTTTTGCATCAATAATAACCTTCTCCCGAAGAGATTCAAATTCTTGCTCCGCTATGGTTAAGATTGAGGACGCTTTTTGGCGTGCCTGATTTAATATACTACGAGCATTCACGCGAGACAACCACCATGCGAGGGCTAATCCCAGAACAAATGCCACAATAGAAACAACCAACAACAGGACGGCTAGCGTGCCGTCCATATTTTTATAGTTTCTTTGAAATAGAAACAGAGATACGATTGCACAAAGGAAGGGTTCCTTATACGGGCGCGGGCGTCCGCAGCGGCGGGTGTGAACCCTACTTATACGGTTGGATGCTACTCAAATCCTTTCATGATCCTCTGCGTGTGAAACACGACCACGGAGGTTGAGGCCTGATGTCCAGATTTGAAGTCAACGCCCTATGAACAAAATTGACGGTTCACGTGCCTTGACCGCTACGGGCGCTCGCGAACAGAGAATACAGTATTGGAGCACTACGGTTCCGCTAGTGCTTACGAAAGATCAGGATCGTCTAATGCTTTCGTAATTTCCTGGTCAAGAAAATCGGCCTCCCGGTCAATCGCGCTCAACAGAACATTCGACGTTTCTTTTGCACCCAACAGCTCCTCAGATAATTCCATGGCTATAAACACGGCTGCAACCAAATCAGGTTGCTCGGGGTGTTTCTCCTTGAACGCTTTCATTCGCTGATTTACATTTTCAGCTACACCGTAGATTGTAGAAACATCACTACTCTGGACCAAAAGGGGGTAATCCCGGTCCAGAATTCGTACGGTAATGGATTCATGACTCATTTATTCGTCCATTTTTTCATTTATGTTCAAGTGACTATCGATTGTTTCGATGAAGGAATTGACCTTCTTGAGTAACTGTTCTTTATCTTCGTCAAATGTAAGGTTTGTAGTTTTAGAATTCTGGCTTCCAGGAGATTCAAGGGCAAGAATTTTTTTTGCAAGTTTTCGATTTTGCTCTCTGAGATCGTTAAGTTCCTTCACGACCGCCTGTACACGATCGCGTAATTGCTTCAAGGAGGCGGATCCCCGTAAAACCATAGAAGAGGGGATATCGAGCTCATGCTCAAGCTCTGTGGACACGGGTGCCTTGGACTGACCTTGTATATTGGCGGGCATCGTCAAATAATCCTGAAAGACATGTAACTACTCAAGGTAAGGTAAAGGTTCAATTCAGGGTTCTCAACTATACATCAATTACGGATTATGGCACTAAATTGTTCAGAAAGAGCATTAACAATCGCTCCCATCACGTGATCAATTTCTTTGTCACGCAGGGTTCGATTTCCTGCAAAGCGGAGTGCAAAGGCAACACTTTTTTTGTCTGCGGGAATCTGATCTCCTGTATACATGTCAAAGACCTCTACATCTTTAAGGAGCGGCTGGCCAACTTTACGTACGGTGCTAATCATAGCACCAACGGGTTGTGATTGGTCTACAGAGACCGCAAGATCTCGCTCTACCACAGGAAAAGGGGAGATCTGAGAATATGTTTGAGGGCGTTCGGTTTCGTTCAGAAGAAGTAGGCGAGTCCAGTTGAATTGTGCAAAGAAGACGGGATCAACCAGGTCAAAGGAGTCCTGAATTTTCTCAGACAATTTTGCAAGGATTCCGATTCGAGTATTGTCTGAGTAGAGTGTGATATGATAGTCAGTGATGTCTGTTTTTTCGTAGCAGGGCACCGTATTCAGAGTAGGTAACCGCAAGACTTCGAGAAATTGGCTCACATCGCCCTTTAAGTCAAAAAAATCGGCAACCCGTGGATTCCGATCCCAACCGGTGGGTTGAACTGCACCCGAGATTGCGAACAGAAGTACATCATATTCTGAAAAGTTTTCGATGTAGGCGGCTGCACGTTTACTGTGATTAAACACATGACCAAACTCGTAAAACCGCAAGACTCGTTGCGAATGGTTCACGTTGTGTTGCATGACTTTCAACATACCTGGCAGTAATGAAGGTCGTAGCGTCGCCATGGATCGGGATACTGCGTTTAGGGTACGTGCTGGTGGCGCGTCAGAATCGAGCACTGGTTGACTAAACTGCGTGGCCACATCATCAGGTAACAAACTGTTGGTATAGATCTCCCGGAATCCATGACCAGTCAGATGGACATGTGCTTGTTCTCGCAATAGCTCGTCAGGTCGGGGCAGAGGGATAGAGGACTGGAGTAGGGTCTGTTTTGGCAAGTCGATGTTTTCGAGTCCGTGGATTCGAGCGATCTCCTCAATCAGATCCACTTCCAGATGAACATCCGGGCGGTACGTAGGAATGATACAGGAAACAACTCCATCTTTGGTCTCATGGGGCTTAAAGCCCAAGGATTTGAGAATTTGAAGTATTCTCCCTCGCTCAATCTGGATACCAAGAAGTTTATGTACACTTGAGATTCTCAGATCAACGGTAGATGGAGGGGGCGGATGAGGAAATACGTCAACCATCTCCGGGACGATCGATCCTTCAGCGAGTTCGGCAATGAGCATAGCGGCTCGCATTGCCGCCCATGGCTGAAGTGCAGTATCTACCCCACGTTCGAACCGATACGATGCATCGGTCGAAATACCAAGTCGTTTTGAGGAACGTCGGGTACGCGTTGGGTCAAACCATGCACTTTCAATCAATACATTCGTGGTCGAATCATCAACTTCGGAATTCTTCCCTCCCATCAATCCTCCAATCGCAACCGGTTGCTTTGCGTCGCAAATCAGGACGACACCGACTTCTAAGGTATGTTGTTTCCCGTCAAGGGTAAAAAACGTTTCCCCATCTCTAGATTCGCGGACAATGATTTTATTCTGAGAGATACGATCATAATCAAACGCATGCAGAGGTTGACCACATTCATACATCACGAAATTCGTTACATCTACGATATTGTTAATTGATCGCAGCCCGACCGAGTTGAGACGTTGTTTTAACCATACAGGAGAAGGCCCAACAGTAACTCCCTGAACGATCATTGCCGTATATCGGGGGCATACATCGGGGCATTGGAGTTCAATATCAATGTAATTTCCAGCTTCAGTTCCAGAAGGTGGAATGGGTACCTCGGGAAATTTCAAGGGTACATTTTGTAGCGCAGAGAGGTCTCGGGCAACACCAAAATGGCATACTGCATCGGGGCGGTTTGGCGTGATGGCTAAATCAAATGTGGTGTCACTGAAAAGGCCATGCTCCCGGCGTAAATAATCTTCTATGGACTCACCGATGGTAGAAAATCCGTCAAGGACCATAATGCCATCATGATTGTCAGATAATCCAAGTTCATCTTCTGCACAAATCATACCCATGGAGAGTTCTCCACGGATTTTCGATTTCTTGATTTTGACGGGTTTTTCGTTGAGGGTTAGTATGGTGCCAATGGTTGCAACAGGAACACGTTGCCCAGCAGAAACATTGGGGGCACCGCACACAATTTGTGTGTCATGGCCGTCTCCTAGATCCACAACACAAAGCCTCAGGCGATCCGCATTCGGGTGGGGACACACAGATTTTATATGCCCGACAACGACCCCATCAACAGAGAGCTCATTTCGCTGTATATGTTCAACTTCGAGTCCCGAAAGAGTCAGACAGTCCGCTAGATCGTCAGGGGGTAATCCGTGGTCTACGTACTCAGAGAGCCAATTATAAGAAACTTTCATCCCGAAATGCCCTGAAACTGTGATAGAAAGCGCAGATCATTTTCGTAAAACAGTCGGATATCCTTGATATCATAGAGAAGCATGGCAGGGCGTTCAACTCCCATACCAAAAGCGTACCCGGTATAGCGTTCTGGATCGATCCCCACGGCTTCCAGGACATTCGGATGTACCATACCGCTACCAAGGATTTCCATCCAGCGTCCTCCATCTGGATGGTCGGGAAGATTCCACCAAATATCCAGCTCTGCGCTGGGTTCGGTGAAAGGAAAAAAACTGGAGCGATAGCGTAATTTCACATCTTCACCAAAGAATGCACGGGCAAACCGGTAGAGGGTATCCTTCAGATCTGCCATTGTGACTCCCTCATCAACGACTAATCCTTCAACCTGATGAAAAAGGCAATACGACTTATAGGTGATCGTTTCATTACGATATACACGTCCTGGGGCAATTAATCGAAAGGGGGGCTCCCCTGCCATCATTGTACGGATCTGTACAGGTGAAGTATGAGTCCGCATCATGATCCGAGGTTGATTGGAGTCCTCTTCATCAATGAAGAGCGTGTCCTGCATATCTCTGGCTGGATGATCCTTTGGAAAATTCAGTGCCGTAAAGTTATGCCAATCATCTTCCATTTCAGGGCCTTCTGCAATGGTAAATCCCATGCGATGGAAGATGTCGGTGATTTTGGACAGAGCTAGGGTAATCGGATGTCGGGATCCTTGCCATTGATTTTTCCGACCAGGAAGTGTAAGGTCGATTTCCGAGAGGGTGGTCGGATCTTCGGAAATACTCTTGTTTGCAGAATCGAGGGTTGTTTTCGCTTCTTCCCGCAACGCATTTAATAGCTGGCCAGCAAAACGCCGTTCTTCTTTGGGTAAATGTGGAATTTCCTTGAAGAGATGGGTAATCAGCCCCTTCTTTTGACCAAGAAAACGGATCCGGAATGCCTCTCTCTCCGAAGCTGTAGAAAGCTTGGTACTGGAGATTTCTCGGGTAATGTTTTCTGCTTCGGATTGGAGCTTTTCTAAACGTGTATCCATTTTACCGCAATAAAAAACCCGCCAAGCCTGTATGCACAGGGGCGGGAATGTGCTCATCTTTCTACATTCGGCCCCTACTCTGGTAAGGTGCCGATAAAGAAGAATGTTTTAGGTAGCAGATACTGTATCATCCGATTGATGAGCTTCCTGAACCACGCGCGCGAAGATGGCAGGTTCATTCATGGCCAAATCAGCGAGAACCTTTCGATTCAAGGCGATCTCCTGTTCACGGAGCGCACCGAATAGTCGCGAGTAGGTTGTACCATGGAGGCGTGCAGCTGCGTTAATACGTGCGATCCAGAGTCGTCTGAACTGCTGCTTACGTTTGCGTCGATCCCTGTAGGAGTATTCCAGTCCTTTATCAACTGCATGTTTCGCTACGGTATATACTTTACTTCGACTCCCCCAGTATCCCTTGGCCATGCCAAGGACTTTTTTTCTTCGCTGTCGGGAGGCAACCCTGTTACGTGCACGTGGCATTAGTCTATAATTTTTCGATCACTTAGGAGGATCCTAATAGGCGATTGATACGCGGTTCATCACTTTTATCAATCAAGGTTTTTTTCCCCAGTTCCCGCTTGCGTTTACGGCTTTTTTTCGTCAGGATATGACTCTTGTACGCATGGGCGCGTTTCAGCCTTCCAGAGGCTGTACGGAAAAAACGTTTCTTTGCACCGCTGTTGGATTTTGTTTTTGGCATTATTCTGAAATAATCAGAACCCAAATGAACCGTAGGGATGAGATAAGGTTCCCACACACATAATATTATCTTGAAAATTTTGAGGCAAAGGTAAGCTCCGAAGAAGAAGATATCGATCTTAAGGGCTCAAACCTTTGCCGACCTCATTTTCACGTTAACCGAATTTCCCCGTATCAGAGTACTTTTGGGCTGAGTAGGCACGGCTTGCCTTGACTCTACATAAAAGCTGCTCATAGAGCATCCAAGGGCCAATTACAATCGATTTTAGGCAGTAAAAGCAAATCTCACGAACTTGTTTGAGGCTCATCAAATGTAAGATTTTCAGAGGAATGATGGGTGCATTATTCGTGTTTCTCCTTTTTCAATCATGCGTCCATTACAAAAAAGAGTGCATGAATTTTAGCAAAAAAAGGGGATCTCCAAGTACGCAAAAGCGGGAGTGTCTGCCAGTTTTTGCATTTCAGGATCAGATCGGGCTTGAGCGACTCTTGCTGATCAAATCCATACGTAGTGCTCGGGACAGCGGTCCCATTTTGCTTCATCGTACTCTCATAAAGTATCCGGTATAGAGGTAGGTCTGTTCCGGGGTGGTGGCCTGGATCCGGTACAGGTAGACGCCGGAGGGGATCCGCAGTTCGCGGAGGGGGATCTCCTGTTTCCGTCCTGCGCCCAGCTCCATGGGGGGTGGTGCCATCACGCGCCGTCCCGTCACATCCAGCACCTCGACCTGCACCTGTGCCGGCCAGGGCAGATCCAGCACCAGGTGCGTTGCGTGTTGGAACGGGTTCGGGTAGTTCGGATAGACCTGGAACTCTTGGGGCATCTCGGCCTCTTCCGCAGAGACGGGGGAGACGACCTCAATGGTAAAGCGCAGGCTGTCCTGTGCGTCTTTGGCATCGGTGGCCCGGTAGGTGAGCGCCACGGGCGGCGACAGATCGGTGGGCGTGCCCCGAATCGTGCGCGCTTCCAGATCAAACTCCAACCCCAAGGGAAGCTCCAGAAGGGTCAGGGTATAGGTCACCGGGAGTGCCCCGCCCATCGCTTCGGGGAGCACCAGGTCCGCAATGGGCTCATCCCGGGTATAGGACTGATCCGGGACCTGCTCCACAAAGGACATCTGATAGACGCCCAGTTGGAACTCCGCCTGAATGCGCGTGCCCGCCTGATCGGTGGCCACGTAGGTGTAGGTCTTCTCGGCCGTGACCTCGGTGGGTGTCCCGGTCAGGGTTCGGGTGGCAATATCAAAGGCCATCCCTGGTGGCAACGTAGGCGTCAGCGCGTAGCTGTAGGGAGCGATCCCCCCCTCTGCCCCCGGCAGCATGGGCCCTTTCAGCGGAACCCGGACCGGGTACAGGTGCGCGCCTACGGGCGCGGCAAAGCGCAACGCCTCCGGCACGGCGACCTCGATAGTGAACGTCTGCGCGGCCGCCATGGCGGCCGCATCCGTGACCGTATAGGTGAACGAGGTCTTGGGGAACGCCTCGGTGGGCGTGCCACTCAGGATTCGAGTGGCGACGTCAAAGAGGAGCCCCGGCGGCAGTGCGGGCGCCAGCGCGTAGCTGTAGGGGGGCGTTCCACGCTGCCCTACGGGGAACGTCATGGGCGCAATGGCCTGTCCCAACTGGTACGACTGATCCGGAACCACTCCTGCCAACGACAGGCCTGAATCATCGAGGATCGTGAGCGTAAAGACCTGTCCATCCAGCGTCAGGATCACGGTTTCCTCGGGCTCCTGGTGGTCATCTTCGTGGAGCACGACCAGGATGTCGGCCGAGGTGGCATTGGCGGGCACTTCCAGGACCCCGGCATTCGTAATCGTATAGTCTTCCCGGAGGGTGGCCGTCCCTGCGATGGTATAGGGGAGCGTGAACGCGGCGGGGCGCGGCGCACTCACGTGTACGCGGACTGCGTACGTCCCCGCTGATTCCAGCACCTGGGCCGCTGTTTGCGCAAAGCGCGCGGTGGGGTCTGGGGGGGATACCTGTACGGATGCGGGCAAGCTCTCGCCCTGTGCATTGAGGGCCCTTACCCTGTAGGACCGCGTGGAGGTCAAGAGGTTGGGATCCGTATAGCGGGTCGCCGGGTGCCGATCCATGAGGGTCTGCCACGTGCCCTCGGCAAAGAACTCGATCTTGTACCCGGTAATCTCCTGGCCACCGTCATCGGCGGGGGCGCTCCATGCGAGCTGGGTGGTGCCCGATGGCGTAACGGTGGCCACCAGGTCCAGCGGGTCGCTGGGAATGGACAGGGTCCGGGCATCCACGGTGGTGGCCATGTCTTCATTGGAGGGCGCCATGCTGGTGGCCCCGTCGGCGCCCACCGCGCGGACCCGGTAGTGCAGGGTCACGCCTGGGTTGAGGTTCCGGTGCACGTACCGGGGCTCTTTGGAGTTCGTGTTCTCGACCAGGATCCTCCACGTGAGCTCGGTCTCGGCGCTTTGGGTCTCCGTGCTTTGCGTCTCGGCCCCTTGGGTCTCCGTGCTTTGGGTCTCGGCGCTTTGCGTCTCGGCCCTTTGGGTCTCGGCTCCTTGGGTCTTGGCGCTTTGGGTCTTGGCGCTTTGCGTCTCGGCATCTTCTTCGGCGACCTCAATCTGGTAGCCGGTAATATCTTCGGTGCCAGTGGGGGGCGTCCAGGTCAGCTCAATGAGCGTGCGTCCATAGGGCTGTGCCATGAGGCGGGTCACCTCCCCGGGCGTGGCCCCTGGGGTCGTGGCACGGCGGACCGCCGTCCACGGGCCAGCTCCCACGCGATTGATCGCCTGCACCCGGTAATGGCGCGTCACCCCCGCCTCCAAGCCTTGATCCATATAGGTGGTCTGCGTCTGAGTTGCCACGAGCTCGGTCCAGGGCGCAGTTCCATCGGCCGACCCTTCGACTCTGTAGCCGGTGATGGCGCTGCCGCCATTACTGGTGGGCGCAGCCCAGGTGAGCGTAATGGCTCCGGGGCTGGCGGTGGCAGTGAGATTTTGGGGCGCCCCCGGCCGGGTGGCCGTCTGCGTACGGGCCGTCGTCGTGGCACGCGCCACATTGGACCATGCGCCAGATCCCGCCGTATTGATGGCGTGCACCCGGTAATGGCGCGTGGCGCTTGGACTCAGCCCCGTATGCGTATAGGTGGTCTGCGTCTGAGTTGCCACGAGCTCCGCCCAGGCGCTGCCATCCGAGGAGACCTGAATAGAATAGCCGGTGATGGCGCTGCCGCCATTACTGGTGGGCGCAGCCCAGGTCAATTCGATCGCCGCCAACCCGCGGGCGGTCGCGGTGAGATTTCGGGGCGGGCCCGGCACGGTCACCGTGGTCGCCATCGCTATACTGGACCAGGCACCATTTCCCTCGCGGTTGATCGCGCGCACCCGGTAATGACGGGTGGTGCCGCGCGGTAAGCCGGTATGCGCGTACATGGTCGTGGTGCCACGGTGCGCCGGCGAGACGTTCGTCCACCCATCGGTCCCATTGGCCGACCACTCGACCCGGTATTCGGTGATGTCGCGGCCCCCGGTGTTGGTGGGGGCCGTCCAGCGCAGGTTAATGATCGTCTGCCCATCGGCCGTGGCGGTCAAGCCCGTGGGCGCGCCCGGGACGGTCGCGGCCCCCGAAGTGGCCATCGCCGGCGCCGAGGCCAGACTCTCGCCGATCGTATTGATGGCATAGACCCGGTAATGGCGCGTGGTACTGGGGGCCACACTCCTGTCGGTGTAGGTGCGATCCGTCCCACTGTGCGCAGGCATAACACTCGTCCACGGATCACTGCCATCGGCCGACCACTCGATGCGATACCCCGTCACCGAGGCACTGCCACTATTGGCCGGCGCCTCCCATGCCAAAACAAGCGCCTGACCACTGACCGTCGCCATGAGACCCGTCGGATCACTGGGCACCGCGTCACTGCTCCCATCCACGGTCGTCGCCATCGCAATCGTGGACGGGCTCCCCGTGTTTTGGTCATTGATCGCGCTAATGCGGTAGTGCCGCGTCGTGCCCGCGCTCAGGCCCCGGTCTCTATAGGTGGTCGACATCGTATTAGCAATCACATTGGTCCACCCCGTGCTCCCATCAGCCGACCCCTCAATCTGATAGCCCGTCACAGCGCTGCCCCCATCATTGGCGGGCGCGGCCCAACTGAGCTGGATCAAGGTGCGCCCGCTCGGGGTCGCGGTCACGCTCGTTGGATCGCTCGGTACGGTCAAGGTGGTGCCATCCACGGTGGTTCCCATCGCAGCACTACTCGGATCGCCGGCGCCCTGGCTATTTCTTGCACGCACCCGGTAGTGACGCGTGGTGGCTGCCGTGAGGCCCCGGTCCACGTAACTCGTTGCGGTCGACATGGTATTGGCCACCACATCCGTCCACGGATCATTGCCATCGGCGGACCGCTCAATCTGGTAGCCCGTTACCTGTTCCCCGCCATTGCTGCTTGGCGCCGTCCAACTCAGCAAAAGGATCGTGCGCCCACTCGCGGTCACGCTCAGCCCGGTCGGGGCCCCCGGTGCCATGACGCCTTGGGTGGTGGCCATGGCGGTGTTCGACGGCTGCGCACTCTCGCCATTGGTGTTGCTCGCATAGACCCGGTAGTGCCGCGTGGTACCAAGCGCAAGTCCTGTATGGCTGTACTTCGTATTCGCATTGCCAGTACTTGCAACCAGATCGGTAAACGAGGTGCCGCCATCGGTACTGACCTGGATGCGGTAGCTGGTGATCGCACTACCGCCGGTATTGCTGGGAGCCGTCCAGGAAAGATCAATCTGCGTCTGCCCCATCGGCGCGGCCTGCAGACCCGTCGGCGCACCCGGCACCGACGACGTGGCTCCTGTGGTCGCGCTCGCCACGTTGGACGGCAAGCTCTCGCCCTGGCCGTTAACCGCCCGCACCCGGTAGTGCCGCGTCACACTCGACGGCAGGCCCGTATCGCTGTACGAGACCGTCGTCCCCGTGTGCGCCGGGTCAACATTGGTCCACCCCGTACTCCCATCGGCCGACCACTCCACCCGGTAGCCCGTAATGTTCGCGCCCCCGTTGTCACTGGGCACCGTCCAAGATACAGTGATTGCCGTTTGCCCCATGACGGTCGCCGTCAAACCCGTCGGGTCACTCGGCACACTGGTGCCACTGGCCGTGGTCGCCATTGCGGTATTGGACGGCCAGCTATTCCCCTGGCGGTTGATCGCCCGCACCCGGTAGCGCCGCGCCGCCCCTGCGGTTAAGCCCCGGTGGCGATAGCGCGTCACCGTGGAGCCCGTATTGGCAGCCAAATTCATCCACGTTGCCCCCGCATCGCTGGAGACCTCAATCCGGTACCCCGTCACCGGTGCGCCCCCGGTATTACTGGGCGCGTCCCACGAGAGCTCAATCAAGGTGCGACCGCTGGCGGTGGCGGTCAGCGATCGCGGCGGACTGGTTACCGCCGGATTCACGTTATTGGCGGTGCGCCCATTCTGCATGGCCCATGGGCCCGGCCCCACCGTGTTGCGCGCCCGGACCCGGTAGTACCCCCGAAAATTCGCCACCAGTCCGGTATGGACGGCCATCGCGCCCTCGGCCGAGAGCATATTCCAATTGCCCGTGCCTGTGGGCGACCACTCAATGTCGTAGCCCGATACATCGATCCCGCCGGTATTGGTGGGCGCCTGCCAGGTGATTCCCAGGACGGTGCGCCCATAGGCCTGGACCTGGATGGAGGCCGGTGCCCCCGGCACCGTCGCGGCCCCCGTCGTGGCATTCACGGTCCCCACCGCCCCCATGCCCGCAGAGTTGAGCGCCTGCACCTGGTAATAGTACACGGTCGCGGCCCGGCGCCCCGTATGGCTGTAGGTGAGCCCCGTCTGGCTCATTGCCAACAGCGTCCACGGGCCCGAGCTGCTGGTGGACCCCTCCACGCGGTAGCCGGTAATGGTTGCCCCGCCATTGTTTTCGGGGGCACTCCAGCTCAGATTCACGATCGTCGGCCCACTGGCGGTCGCGGCGAGCGACGTGGGAGCGGTCGGCACCACCGCCACCGGGGTCGACGCATTGAAGGCAGCAGACGCCGGGCCCCGCCCCTCACTGTTGATCGCAAAGACCTGGTAATCGTAGCGCGTCACCGCCGTCAAACCCGTATGCGTATAACTCGTCGAGGGATGGCTCGCCGCCAGCTCCTCCCAGTTGCCGGCACCGCCCACCTCAATTCTGTACCCGGTAATGTCCACCCCGCCGGTGTTGGTGGGCGCGGTCCAACTTAAATCCATCCGCGTCGGCCCATCGGGCGTGGCCCCGGGGCTGGTCGGCGCTCCTGGCAAGGTCGGCGCGGCGGTCTGACCACTCGCAGTTGCCCCCGTGCTATTGCCCACGCTGTTGATCGCCTGGACCCGGTAATAATAGGTCGTCGATGCGCTGCGCCCGGTGTGCGTGTAGGTGGTCGCGATCTGGCTCATCACCAAAAGAGTCCACGGGCCTGTGAGGGCGGTTTCCGAAAACTCCACGCGGTAGCCACTAACGACCGCGCCGCCATTATTGGTAGGGGCACTCCAAGTGAGACCCATCGCCATCGGCCCATCGGCTGCTGCGGCCAAGCTCGTCGGATTGTTTGGCACGGTCGCCGCGTCCGTCGTCGCACTGGCGATATTGGACACCAAACTCTGCCCCTGCGCATTGATCGCCCGCACCTGATACGAGCGCGTGACACCCCCCAACAGCCCGGTATGGCTAAAGGTCGTCGTGGTCGTTTCGGTATCGTCTTCAAGTTCGTTAAAGTCCGTGCCATTGCTACTGACGAGCACCCGGTAGCCGGTGATCGCGCTGCCCCCATTATTGGCCGGAGCTGTCCAGGATAGATCAATCTCGGTCGGCCCATCGGCCGCCGCGGTGAGCATCGTCGGATCACTCGGAATCGTATTGGTACTGCCATCGACGGTCGTGGCCATCGCACTCGTCGAATAGGTGCCCGTGCCAGTGGTATTGATCGCGC
This sequence comes from Rhodothermales bacterium, assembly GCA_965215475.1. Taxonomy (GTDB): domain Bacteria; phylum Bacteroidota; class Rhodothermia; order Rhodothermales; family Bin80; genus Bin80. Next base: position 1,379,135 of record OZ244061.1, on the reverse strand, counting down.
TCACCCGGTAGTGCCGCGTACTGCCCGCACTGAGGCCCCGGTCAATATAGGTCGTCGCTGCACTTTCGGTGTCATCTTCGACATCGGCCCAATTACTCGTGCCATCGGCCGACCACTCTATCTTGTACCCACTCACCGCACTGCCGCCGTTGTCACTGGGCGCGGTCCAACTCAGCTGGATGAGCGTGCGCCCGCTTGGCGTCGCCGCGAGGCCCGTCGGATCGCTGGGCACGGCCATCACACTGCTCGCTACCGTGGTGCCCATCCCGGCCGTGGACGCACTGCCGGTGCCCTGACTGCTGATCGCGCTCACCCGGTAGTGCCGCGTACTGCCCGCACTGAGGCCCCGATCCACGTAGCTCGTGGCGGTCGACATGGTATTAGCCACTTCATCGGTGTAGTTGGTCCCATCGGTAGAAACCTCAATCTTGTAGCCGGTGATCGCGCGGCCCCCGTCATCGGCGGGCGCGGTCCAGGAGACCAGCAAAATCGTGCGCCCCGAGGCCGTGACCGTCACCCCCGTCGGCGCCCCCGGATTCATGCGCATGGCCGTGGTCGCATCATCGGTGTTGGATGGCTGCGCGCTCTCGCCCGCCGTGGTACTGGCATAGACCCGGTAATGGCGCGTCGTATTGGGATCTAATCCGGTATCGCTGTAGGTGCGCGTCGTCCCACTGTGGGCCGGACTGACATCATTATAATTAGTGCCCCCATCGGTGGAGACCTGCACGCGGTAGCCGGTAATGGCACTGCCCCCGGTGCTACTTGGCAGATCCCACATAAGATTAATGACCGTGCGCCCGCTGGGGGTGGCCACCAAATTCAGCGGCGCTGTGGGCCGAACTGCCGCGCCGGTGGTCGCATCATCACTCGTACTGGCACTCCCGGTGCCCGCGCTGTTGATCGCCTTGACCCGGTAGTGACGAGTCACCCCCGCGCTTAAGCCCCGATCAATAAAGGTCGTGGCCGTGCTTTCGGTGTCATCTTCGACATCGGCCCAATTACTGGTCCCATCGGCCGACCACTCAATCTGGTAACCCGAAATATTACACCGGTTGCTCCCACTGGGGGCCGTCCAAGCTAAATTAATCGCCGTCGGGCCACTGGCCGTGGCGGTCAGGCCGGTGGGCACCCCCGGGGCACTCGTAATGGTCCCCGTGGTCGCATACGCGGGATCCGACAGAGCACTGGTATTTTCCGGGTCACCGTTGGACGTGGAATAGACCCGGAACCCATAACAGGTATCGGCATCCAGACCTCCGATCCCCACCATCGTGGCGGGAGGGGTATTTTGCGGGTCTGCCGTGAAGATAAACCCGTTAGTCGCACTCATCCACCGCACGCCATCGTTGGTGGTTTGCAAGACGAAATACGTATTAAGGAAGCGCCCACTTGGAAGATCCGTGGGCGCGGTCCACGCGACATCAATGGAATCGTTCGTCGCTTTGGTGGCCGTCACAGCGGTGGGCGTGCCCCAGCCACTGCGTGCCACTGCCGTGACGGTCAATACATCTGAATTGGCGCTCGCATCATCGTTGCTGTTGACCGTCCGTACGCGGTAGTAAAACTGCTCACCAGGGACCAGAAGATCCGTGGTGTGTACAGCGGTCGTATTGGCGGATTCGCTGATCGTGGACCATGTGCTATTATCGGTCGAAAACTCTACCACATAGTGCTTCAAGATCTCATCGGTGCCTAAACTGGAACCTGTGACCGGATCCCACATCAACGTCACCGTGTGATACTGCGCCGACAGGGTCCGGAGATTCTGGGGCACACTCGGCGCTGTCCGCGTCGTCGCACTGGCACTCGTACTGGCACTCCCCTCCCCCACAGAGTTGGTGGCATAGACCTGGTAATGATACTGGGTGTTTGCCGTCAAACCCGTACTGGTGTAGGTGCGCGTCGTCCCACTGTGCGCCGGACTGACATCATTATAATTACTGCCCCCATCGGTAGAGACCTGCACGCGGTAGCTCGTAATCGCACTGCCCCCGTCGCTGGCAGGGGCATCCCACGTAAGGTCAATCGTGGTGGTGCCGCTGGCGGTCGCTACCAGGTTCTGCGGCGCACCGGGCCGCACGTTCATCCCCGCTGTAACCGCCGTAGACCAGGCGCCGCTGCCCCCCGCATTGATCGCCCGCACCTGGTACTGGCGCACCGTGGTGAGCGTCTGAGATGTATGCGCATACGTGGTGGCATCACTACCCGTATTGGCCGTCACATCTTCCCAGTCGCCACCGGTGACACGCTGCTGGATCTGATAGCCGGTAATCGCGCTACACTTGTCGCTGACCGTGGGCGCGGTCCAACTCAGCGTAATGGTACTGGTGCCGTCACTGGTGGCCGAAGGGGCGGTCGGGGCCCCGGGCGCGGCGACCGTGCCTGTACTTGCATAGGCCGCATCGGATAAGTGGCTGTTAACAAAGCGACTCGTCTGATGAGAGACCCGAAAGCCATAACAGGTAGTGGCCTCCAGATCGGTCACATCCAGCATTGCGTTGGAGGTGAATCCCGCACTGCTCCAGAGATCGCCGTCATTGTCGGTGCGATAGACAAAGTAGCGATGGGGGGTTTCGCCACCAGGAAAATCCGTCGCCGCCGTCCAGGCCACCCGAACCGAGGTGTTACTTTGCCGCGTGGCCGTCACCCCCGTCGGGATGCGCAGCCCACTGCGCGCCACCGCCGTCGCCGTCACCGGCGCCGAAGGCGGACTCACCTGACCATCGGTGTTGACCACCTTCACGCGGTAATAAAAGTCCTCGCCCGGCGTTAAGAGGCTACTGGTATGGAGATACCCCGCAAACTCGTCATCGACATGTTCGGCCACCTGTGACCACGTGCGATTGTCGGTGGACCATTCGATGATATACTTTTGATACGCGCTACTGCCAAGCGTGGACCGGGCAGGAAAATCCCATTGCAAGATAACCGTATGATACCGCGTGTCCCCGACCGTCAACCCCGTCGGCGCACTGGGCGCTGTACTGGCCGGCTCCGACCAAGCTCCACGCCCCGCCGAGTTGCGGGCCGCCACCCGGTACCAGCGCGCCTCACTCAGCGTCTGATTCGTGTGCGCATATTCGGTGTCGGCACTGCCGGTATTGCCGGCCACTGCCTTCCAAGACCCGTCTGCTCCAGTTGGGGATTCCTGGATCGTATAGCCCGTCACCGCTGCGCACTTGTCGGCCGGCGGCGACCAGGATAGATTAAAGGTATTGGTCCCATCGGAGTTGATCGCCAGATCCGTCGGCGCCCCCGGTTTATCAAGACTCGCCGCTGTGGTCACATACGCCGCATCGGACAGGTGGCCGTTCGTAAAATCAGTCCCCAACTGATAAAACGCATACAACCGAAACCCATAGCAGGTGTCTTCCTCCAAACCCGTATAGGTAGCGGTGGTGAGGTTGCCGGTAACAAGATTCTCAATCGTGGTCCATGAATCGCCATTATCGGTGGTTACCAAAGGAAAGTAGAAGCTGACCACATCCACATCGGTCGGGGCGGTCCAATCTACCTTGATGGAGGTGCCACTGACGCGGGTGGCGGTCACCCCTGTGGGAATGCCCGGCCCACTGCGGGCCAACGCGGTCACGGTGATCCGGTTGGACGGCGCACTTTGTTGATCGTTGGTGTTCACGGCTCTGACGCGGTAGTAAAAATCCTTGCCCGGCGTCAAAAGATCGCTAAAGTGATTAAAAGACGTCTGCGCTTGAGACGTCACCTCCCCGACCACCGACCAGTTGCCGAAGTCCTCCGAGAACTCAATGATGTATTTTTGGAACGTCCCGCCATTGAGACTCGCATCGGGATAGGCATTCCATTCAAGGTCAACCCGATGATACCGCTGATTTGCAGTGGTATTGGCCAATCCCGTGGGCGCATCAGGAGGCATGGTGGCCGCGGCCATGGTGGTGAAGACATCGGACCACGCGCCAAAGCCCATCGAATTCTTTGCCCGCACCTGGTACTGACGGATCGTCGCAATCGTCTGACCCGTATGCGCATACATGACCGCGTCATCGCCCGTGTCGGCGGCGACATTGCTCCACGTATCGCTGCTACTGGCGCGCTGCTGGATCTGATAGCCCGTGATCGCGCTGCACTTGTCAGATGCCGGCGCTGTCCAACTCAAATTGAAGGTCGTCCCCGTGCCCGTGGCCGTCAAGCCCGTTGGGGCCGCAGGAGCGGTCACCGTCCCCGTCGTCGCATAGACGGGGTCGGAGAGGTGGTAATAGGTATAATCCGAATTATCCACATGCTGGACCCGGAACCCATAGCAGGTGTTCTCAGCCAGGCCCGTGCGGGTTTGTGGGTTTAGGGAAGATAAAGCACCTATACGATATGAATTTCCTTGGTCGCTTGTTGTGTAGATTGAGTATTCACTATCACTATTCGCTTCGGACGGGGCCGTCCATGACACCTGAATGGAGGTTCCATCACTTTGCTTGGTTGCGGTGACGCCCGTGGCGATGGCCGTATTATCGCGCACGATCGCGGTCACACTGCTCACATTGGACGGCCCGCTGACCTCATCATCGGTGTTGGCCACCTTCACGCGGTAGTAAAAGGTAGTGCTCGGCGTGAGCCGGTCGCTGACATGTCTAAACTCTGAATTATTGATAGCCCCCCTCACCCTACTGATCACCGACCAATTGGTGTTGTCGGACGAACGCTCAACGATGAACTCCTTGAACGTACTGTTGTTGAGACGAGATTGCGTATACTTAGTCCATGTAATTTCGTGAAAAAGAAACCCTTCCACATTGACGCTCACATTTAATGGCGGATCCGGGGTAGCGCTCTGGGCAATGGCGGCTCGCGGGGAAAAATCCACGGCCTCTATCGTTGAAAGCACGTTCTCGCTTGGATCTACAGAACGGGCGTATGGACTGTCACGGATGCTTTCGGTGAGAAGGACTGGTGCGTCCTGGGAGAGGGCCGCTTGCGTGGAGGGATCGGCTCCCTCCCCATGCCCAGTGCCTCCATGTGACGCCACGCCATCCTCCACCGTGGCGGGTTGTTTATTTAAAAAATGGGGGGGGGTGAATTCAACTCCACAGCCTCCCCCATCTGCGCAGAGGTCGTCTCTACACCAAACAGGACCACACACCACAAAATCACATGCATCATGCAGGATCGGAAAAGGGCACGCGTGCCCGCAAATTCGTTAGGTCTCATCAAAAAATGGGGGGGGGGGGGGGTAAATGGGACATCGTTCAGGGTGAGTCAAGTATTCACAAGGAAAAATACGGTTCGTTCAGACAAACACGGACGAAGATACAAAAAAAGAGACAAATTCTTGCCACTAGATCAAAATCAGATGAAATTCAGCGCAGCGGTATCATTCAACCAGAACTGTCCTACCATAAGATCCATATACCCGCAGCAATTGGAAAAGAAGCAACTACTTCGGTTTTAGTGGAGTGAGAATCGCAGTCATGCGGCGTCCCTCCATTCTGGGCTCCTGATCTAGCTTGGAAACTTCCTTCAGTGCCTCCACGAGCCGTGCGAGGATGAGCATTCCCTGCTCCTTGTAGATGATGTCACGTCCACGGAACTGAACATAGGCGCGCACTTTATGACCATCCGAAAGAAATTCCCTCGCATGCTTTGCCTTGAACTCAAAGTCGTGTGTATCCGTGCGGGGGCGAAATCGGATTTCTTTGAGCTGCGTCTGATGTTGCTTTTTCCTGGCGTCGCGCTCTTTTTTGTTCTTCTCATAGAGAAATTTTCCATAATCCATAATCTTACAGACAGGAGGATCGGTATTCGGTGCAATTTCCACGAGATCGAGAGCCTGTTCATATGCCATGTCCATGGCCTTTTCAAGTGTGTAGATCCCATGCTTCCCCTTTGGATCCACGACTCGTACTTCAGGTGCATCAATGGCATCATTGACACGTGTTTGTATATTTTTTGCGATGAGAGTAAGTGTTTATTTTAGAAGTCTAACGAAATCAGAACCTTCGGGTCTGATTAGTGGGTCCTAATGGATTCGAACCATCGACCTCTACGATGTCAACGTAGCGCTCTAACCAACTGAGCTAAGGACCCGTGCAGATTCCCCAAAGTACGAGTTTTTACAGATTTATTTCTTTTGGGGTAATCAATCTCCAGCCAATGTACACCTCAATTACATGGTAAACGCAACCTGAATCGTGGGGCCTGGGACTACGGCCATCTGTAGGCGATTCTCCCGTTTACGCCGGGCTTCAATAAGAGCCGATACACTTGATACCAATCGGTTGGCGACAAGGGCAGCGATCATTCCCCCTCTTTGCTGCCCCCATGACTCGGAGCTATTTCGGAGATCTCGATATCGCTGGAGATCCTGTATGTTTTGCCATGTCCAATGATAGGCGGGGTCGTCGACATAATTTACTAAGTCAATGCGTCGGTTTCGGAGCTGGGTTTCCCGGTATTCATCTGAAGAAAGATGGTTCCCGATCGTGATATAAAATCGACGATCTTTCCCGGTATTCAATACGCCGGCATAGGAGGCGGCCCATGTCTGATAACTTTCCTTCAAATGTCTACGCTGCCATTCACTTGTAACCAGTCCTGCGACAAGTAAAACATCTACGATAGTGTAGAATGCTGCTCGTCGATTCCAACTCCCTCCGTTAGCATATTTCTGTCCCAAACCCGGCAGAATGATACTGTAGGTAGCAGCTTTAGCAGGTTTTACAGGAGCTTGGGCGATGGCGGCTTCGGTTTCCACCAAAAATCCCAACACGATAAGGATAAGGAAACGCGAACACCGAAAGAAGATCGGCAGAGGCCGCATATGTGCTATGAATGAAGCACAAAAGAATTTACGAAGTCGGATCAATATACTTGAATCAATGAGCTACAGGTGTATGATACAAAAAGGAATGCATTGGGTTGCCATTGAAATGGGATTAGGCCATTGGCGTAGCTCGGTGAAGAGGCGATGTGTCGGGAGAATGGAGACTCAAAATGATGTGCGCAGTCGGAGATTGATAGTGCGGGGGGTCAGCCGTGTTGGAACACGTTGCCAGATGCCGGTTGCATCAGGAAACCACGAGTAAGCTACGGTATTGATAATGTTAAAGATATTGAGCATCTCTGCAGTAATTTCTAACTTGAAAGGCCGTGGATGATTACTCAGGGTGAGAATCTTTGTAGTCCCAAAATCAATTCGTCGAAATTCAGGGTATCTGGCAGAATGTCTGTTGCCTGGAATTTGAGTCACAATATTCCCGATTCGTTCTCCTGGAATAGGGGGAGTATATGCCAGACCACTGCCAAACAGGATACGCATATGCAGCTTCCATGTCGGATCCATAGGAATGTAATCTTGCACGTATAGCGCGACGGTATGACGCTGATCGGTAGGTCTAGGACGCAGACCCATATTCAAATCTGTGGCGTAATTTGGAAGAAATTGTTCCCGCGCAACCATAAAGCTGTAATTGATCCAGCTTTCCATTCCAGGGACAAATTCCCCTCTGGCTTGAAGATCCATGCCATACACATAACCGCTCGCATCATTGAGACCGCTATAGTTGATTCTCACGTTTTCTAAGGAATAACTGATGAGATTGGCTAAGTTTTTATAATAGGCCTCACCACGCAGATAAACCCTGTTTTTAGGTACAAATAATTCCGCCCCTCCAGTGATTTGTAAGGAGCGCTGTGAGCGGAGCGAACGGTTTAGAGATTGAGCAAGTGGAATACCTGGCGCTGGAGTACCACGGAGCTCGCGGTATGCAGGTTGCTGATAATATATTCCTAGGGATGCCATGAGCGTTAGCTGTTTTGATGCTTCATAACGTAAGCTTGCTCTTGGCGAAAAAGTCCATTCTTGATTAAATTCATACCAATCTGTCCGTATGCCTGCATTCAGCAGAGTCAACTCATTGATATTATAGGAATCTTCAAGATGAAAGCTGACTTGAGACGTATTTAGTGTTGTAGATCCCCTGAGACTGTCAACGACAATCCGAACAGGTTCCATCTCAAGATCGGCTCCAAGTACAACGGATTCTTCTATAAGCCTGTCATCAAAAGAGAATTGCCTGAAGTGCCAACCTGACTCAATTACATGTCGTTGACGGGTCCAATAATACAGGCCTCGTCCTGAAAATGTAGTAACACGGATGGAATTATCTGCAAAATCTTCTTGACGTGCCAAGCCACGCGGAATTTCTAGACGTTCCGCATTACGATCAGTAACTACGTCATACAAGATTGCATTCCCTTCAAGAATATAGGACTCTCGTTCCTGTGTTGCATAGAGGCTAACATCATGCTGAAGCGTCCACCTTGGGCCTATGCGATTTCTCAGGCGAAGCCCTGCAAGACCAGTTTCATAGCCGTCTATTTCCTCGCTGTTACTAGAATAGGAAAGCCAAACGGATCGAATATCTGAAGAGCCACCGTCAGAGGATACGGTTCCATAAAAAGTTCGACGACCTCTAGGATCTAGCCGGAATTCATGATCCGCGTAAAGCCCCACAAATTCAAGTTCATGCCGGGGACCAAGACTATAGGTCAATCGTGTTTGAACATCCTGATAGTCAGGTTGATAGTTACCTTTGAGCTCCTGGGTTGAGAAAAATCGTCGAGCCCTGGCCTTGCGGAGTCCAATTTGCCAAGAGAAGGACCCATTGGTTGCGGCGGCAGTTGCCGTGCCATCCAGGAGAGACAGGGTTGCACTGGTTGTAAAGTTTGTAGATGGAGCGTATTCAATGTCCAACGCAGAAGAGATCTTCCCGCCATACTTTACGGGGAATCCTCCAGTATAGAGGGTGATGCGGCGTGCCAATTCAGGGTTGAAGAGTCCCAGCCCCTCTTGTTCTCCTTGTCTCGGGCGAAACGGCATATGGATCTCGAAGCCATTGAGGAAGATCAGATTCTCGTTAAAACCTCCTCCGCGAACGGAGTATTGATTAGAGAGCTCATTGTTCGCAGATACCCCAGGCAGTACCAAGAGTGCTTGAAATCCTTTGAACGGGGAGGGCATCCTTTGCACCTGCTCAGGTGTAATCTGTTGTACACCGGCTCCAAGTACCGACTCGTCTTCTACAACAAGTTCCTCTCCTTCAATGATCGTGGGGAAGAGTTCAATGTTAAGAGTTATGGCCGAGCGTGGCGAAACAACCACAGAATCAACATGGTTGGCAAACCCGATGTATGAAAACCGTAGAGCATATTGACCTGTTGGAAGCTGCAAGGTGTAGCGTCCTGAATCATTTGAGGCCGTCCCAAAATTCGTTTCATTCACTAGAATACTCACTCCAGGAAGGGGCAAGCCGGTACCGGATTCAGTAACCCTGCCCTGAACCGTCCCCCAGGACTGGGCAGCTACCTGTGCGGTCAGTAGAAATGGAAGAAAGGAAACAATACGACACATAAGATGCCACAGTTGTGTGGCGGTCAGATGTAGTGATTTATTAGGATAGTAATGGAAAGCTCGAAAACTTTAGGTCAGGGTTATTGAGACCAGTAAGTTGGTTCACGATCCCATCGGTGATGGGAAAGAGTTTTAAGTAGTGCAGGTTCTAGGGGGCCTTGATCACTGGCTGCAATGTTGGCCACAACATGGTTGAGTTTCCGCATTCCCGGAATCGTGGTGCTCACGGTTGGGTGACTAAGAATAAAGCGGAGAGCCATTTCGGGAAGGCTACTGTTTGGGGGTACGATCTCTCGAAGGGGTTCAACGCGCGCGATGCTACTTCGTAGGTTTTCTTCAACAAAGTAGGTGTTTCGCCAATCTCCATCGGGCCAAGTTGATTCAAGAGTGATCGTTCCTGTCAGAGTACCTTCATCGAATGGGACTCGGGCGATGACGCCAACGTTATTCTCTTCACAGGCAGGGAAGAGTTCGTCAATCGGGTTCTGGTCAAAGATGTTATAGATCACCTGAACACAATCGACGAATCCACCTTGAACTGCTTTGATGCCATTCCACGGCTCCCAGCGGTTGAGGCTGATTCCAATAGATCCAATTTTTCCGCTTTCTTTTGCTTTCTGGAGTTCATGGAGCCAGCGATCATCTTGTAGCCATGAATCTTCCCATGTATGGAGTTGCATGAGGTCTAGTTGTTCCAAGCCTGTATTTTTTAAACTCAGATCAATATACCTGCGGACATAGGCAGGAGGATAACAGTCATCAAGAGTGTGTTCTCGTTTACTGGGCCATGAACGATTTCTTGGTGGAACCTTTGATGCGGTAAAGAGGCGTTTGTCTGGATTCGCTCGCACTAATTTTCCCAGGAGACCTTCATTGTGTCCTTCACCGTATGCCCACGCTGTATCAAAGAAAGTACAACCAAGGTCAACGGCACGTTGCATAGATTTCATTGACTGGGCATCATCAGAGTCTTTCCAGCCGGACATCCCCCACATGCCATATCCGATTTCACTCACACGGAACCCAGTCCGACCGAGCAATCGATAATTCATAAATGAGTGATTAATGATTGGTCTACCTGTAACGCAGGGTTTATCATGTGTTCCCTTTGAGCATAATCTCGTATAGATCGTAAGAACAGCAGTTCCAGTCTTCCAGGTATTCTGGTTTGATTGTAAAACGGGAATCAATCAAATAGCCAGAGAATGTCGGTTATGCGGAAAATGCACGGCGGGAATGCTTAGCAAGTCCATAGCGTAAGTACAAGACCAATCAGGGTTGTCGCATGATCGTATTCGTGAGTGGTCCGATATTTGCGGTTAATGAACATAGGGACAAATGCTACCTTTCGGCTTGCAATAGCGTCTAAGTAGTGTAGTGAAGTAGTATTCGAATCAAATTTGACTTAAACAAGTTAGCTTTTCATTCCATCACACAAACGATTGACTCATGACAGAGCATTCAAAAAAATCGAATAGAACTGTTTCCTGTATCATTGGTCTCCTGTTGGGGGCATTGTTATTGACTACAGGATGCTATACACAGCTCGGTACGGGGTATTTTGAGAGAGAGCCTGATTATCAAGAGATTACAGAGTACGAGACTCCGTATGGAGATAGTGTTGTGGTGGAGAATTACTACCATGACTACTCTTATCACCGCTCTTCGCGCTATCGAAGACATTTTTCCACCTTTTACGGCCATCCTTACGATGTGGCACCATTCTACGATCCTTTTCATGATGATTATTGGTACGGTGGATCCAGTTTACATTTGAGCTTTGGGTGGGGGCAACCTTTTTTATACGCTTCTCCTTATCGGTACGGTTTTCATGATCCATTCTTCTATTCTGCATATCCTTATAGCCGATGGGGATACTCTCCTTGGGGGTATGGATATTATGGTGCTCCATGGAGTTATGGGACTAGATATGCAGTGAATTATGGCCCTAGAGGACCACGGATTGGTCGTAGGGGGGTTATGTCACGTCATGGCTATAATGCGAATGATCGATGGACATTGCTGCGAAATTCAGAAGCAGATCGCAATAAACAGCGAAGCTCCTTATCTAGGAGTCGAACCCGTGGTGGTGTAGCGGCTTCAGGTAGCAGAACGCGAGGAGCCCAACGTTCGGTAGAAGAGGAGGAAGCCGTTTCCCGGACTCGACGTGGAGTAACACGCAGTGTCCCTGCAGACAGAACGAAACGTAGCAACACGATAAATGGCACCCGTTCCAGCACTAGGTCAACCACGCGTACACGTAGTTCATCAGGCACCCGTTCAAGCACTAGGTCAACCACGCGTACACGTAGTTCATCGGGCACCCGTTCAAGCACTAGGTCAACCACGCGTTCAACGCCACGTACACGTAGCTCATCGGGCACCCGTTCAAGCTCAAGACCGACTACGCGTTCAACGCCACGTACACGTAGTTCATCGGGCACCCGTTCAAGCTCAAGACCGACTACGCGTTCAACGCCACGTACACGTAGTTCATCGGGCACCCGTTCAAGCTCAAGACCGACCACGCGTTCAACGCCGCGTACACGCAGTTCATCGGGCACCCGTTCAAGTTCAAATCCGACTACGCGTTCAACGCCACGTACACGTAGTTCATCGGGCACCCGTTCAAGCTCAAGACCGACTACGCGTTCAACGCCGAGAAGTACACCGACTACTCGTTCCACTCCGCGATCTAGTGGTAGCACTTCCTCAACTCCTGCAAAACGGTCAGGATCTCGCTCCACTCCTCGGAGAGGCAGCTGATACAGGAGGACAAAAAAGCTTAACACAGGCTAGCTTCCGATATGAAATTGGGAGTGTCTAGGGAGGTGTGTGTGCACAAAAAATGTAAGTATCCATCAAGAGATCAGAAAAGAATAATGAAACAGTCAATCAATATGCTCCATAGATTGTTTTCGGGTATGATCACGATCATGGTGATGGTCGTATCTCCAATCTTCGCGCAGACAGCTGATGAAGTATGGGGGCTAAATCAGCGTGATATGTCAGTGGGAGCACGGATGACAGGAATGTCAATACGTGGCTTTGCTGGATTGGGGGATTATAGTGCTATGTACGGGAATCCAGCCGGATTAGGATATGTAGACCGCAACATGTTCGTCGCTTCATTGAAAGGGTCAGCAGCGGATGCTGGATTCTCAATCAACAGCCTCAGCTATGACGGTGCTTATACAACATTCGATAATAGTATAGGGAATTTGGCGTTCGTATACAATATACCTGTGGAACGAGGTAAACTGGTTGCTGGATTGGCTCTGAGTCAGACGCGTAGCTTTGCACGAGGATTGGGGCCTATAGTGGAGAATACGGAGACTACGATTTCGACCTCTTTTCTTCCCTTTGACAGTGAGTATTCCATTGATCAGAATGGGGATCTTGGAGATCTAGCAGACTTACCCTTTGCGGCCTTTAATGGCGGTATATTTGAGTACTACAGAGAGCTTTATGAGGATGGAAAATATCCATTCCTGCAGGCAGTGGTTCCAGGCTCGCTGATCGAGCAGTCCATCTTAGTTGATGAATCAGGCAGGACATATGAGTTGAATGGAGCCGTGGCTTGGCAGGCAACCCGAAATATTATGATAGGTGGCTCCGTGAACTTCTATGTCAGTGATTATGATTTTGATTACAACTTTACAGAACGTGATATCTTGGATGAGAATACCGTGGATGAATATAATGTGTTACTGGACGATGGCACTTTGTTGGAGGGATTTGACGAGCTTGAATATATACAGAGATTGAGTTCTGATCTGACAGGCGTCAATCTCCGATTCGGGATGAGTGGAAAAATAAATGACAATTTTCGATACGGAGTGACACTTGAATCTCCTACCTGGTCCTACTTTGAGGAAAGTTACGGAGAGCAGTTCACTACGTGGTTTGATCGGGGAGGCTCGACCACGTATGGAGATCAGCCAGATGATGTGGGGAATGGGTTTTTTGAATACTCCGTACGATCACCATGGCGTTTGGGAGCTGGAGTGCGGTTTAAGTCCAGAATGTATATGGTTACAGGAGAAGCAGAGATCATGGATTGGAAACAACTTCGTTTGAGTTCAAGTGAGGGGAGAGATGTATTCAGGAATGTGAACCAAGTGATTGATAATCAATACGGGATTGTCTTGAATTATGCTTTTGGTGCGGAACTAGAGTTAGGCTTTGTTGATCTCAGAGGAGGGGTTTCATTTCGTCCATCCCCCTACAAAGATTCCGCAGCGATCTCTCCTTCGGGTGGTCAAAAGGTAGGTGAGCGGCGTGGAATATCCTTAGGTGCAGGAGTCAAACTTACAGATAAAATTCGAGTTGACCTTGGGTTGCATATGGAAGAAGAGCGTAATATATGGGATCTCTATCCCTCTGATGATGCAGGGCCGCGCCAGATGTATAGCTTAGAAATTGATGAAACGTTGACAACCAGGATCGCAGTACTTCAAGTGATAGTCAAACTGTAACGTGTTGCAAGGGTGGAAGTGTGCATTGCACAGGAGAGAGATGATTTACGCAGTTAACATTCGGGCAATAGGCTCTGGAACACAAGGTCGGTTCGTGTTGTAAGACGCGGTCTTACTTTTTTATAACACAATAAACTTAGGTAATCAGTTGGCATTTCATATTGGTATTGGCGTAAAAGTCAAAGAAAAAGAAAATATTGACAGAGCACTCAGACGATTCAAGCGCACCGTGAACCGTAGTCGAATCTTGCGTCAATATCGCCACAACATGGCTTTCACCAAGCCATCGGAAGATCGGAGAATCGCGAAAGAGAAAGCTGCCCGCAATGCAAGAATGCATAACCGCAGGTATTAACCTTTGTGTTTGCAGGTGGAGTTCAACAATTTGACGTGGCAGTAGCTATGCACGACAAGGATCATACTTCTATAGTTCTGGCTATGGGAGTAAGAGGGCACTAGTGATGACTTCGGCTTGTTCGAGTTGATGTACCATTGAACTTCCGGTCGCGGGGCTGGCACTCGGGTTACGACCTGCGTACTGAATGCGAGGGTCGTTCCCGAATTTTGCCGAGCGGAGTGTACTTTTCAAAAGTGGGCGAGCGTAAGACCATGCCCCCATGTTGGCAGGCTCTTCCTGTGCCCAACAGATGTCTATATCAGAATTATACTGTTCTAGTTCTTTGTGGAGAGCATCGTTAGGCCATGGATAGTACTGTTCAAGTCGTATCAGTGCGATGCGATCCTGATCTTCTGGATGCTGATCAAGTTCAGATTGTAGATCGTAGTAGATCTTGCCACTACAGACCACAATACGTGTGACTTTGTTAGGATCTTTACCCGAACCAATGACAGGTAGAAATCCTCCTTCCGTCAATTCTTTCGGGGATGAAACGGTTTTTGGATGTCGCAAGAGACTCTTGGGGGTCATAAGAACGAGCGGCTTTTTGATTTCCCGTAAGACTTGTTGCCTGAGAGCATGAAAGTAGTTTGCAGGAGTACTCAAGTTACAGACCACCATATTGCCTTCGGCACAAAGCTGAAGAAAACGCTCCAGCCGGGCAGATGAATGCTCCGGGCCCTGGCCTTCATACCCGTGCGGAAGTAGCGTAACTAAACTGCAAGTCTGTCCCCATTTTTCTTCAGCAGCAGACAGGAATTGGTCGAAGACAATTTGTGCACCATTGGCGAAGTCCCCAAATTGAGCCTCCCAAATCACCAAGGCATCTTGGTTCTGGACAGAATATCCGTATTCGAACGCAGCGACAGCATACTCAGATAGCAGGCTATCGTAGATATGGAGTTTAGCCTGGGTTTTCGTAACATGATTCAACGGAATGTACTCTTCATTCGTGAGTTGATCATAAATCACAGCATGGCGCTGAGAGAAGGTTGCGCGCCTGGAATCCTGTCCACTCAGGCGAATGGTTGTTCCTTCTTGAAGGAGAGTGCCAAACGCCAGTGCCTCAGCAAATGCCCAATCTAGCTGGTCGGTCTTGCGAAGTTTTTCATTACGGCGCTCAAACTGTCTCATCAACTTCGGGTGGGCATTAAATCCGTCGGGAATTCGAAGCAGTGCATGAAGGATGTTTTCGAGTTGCTCCTCAGAAGCACATGTATCTACAGGGGGTGGAGATTCGTAACTACGATTATGGAACCGCTCAAGAATTGCCGCTGGATCTTTCTCTTTCAGATCGGAGGTCCGTTGAAAGGCATCCTGTAACAGAGCCCGGAAATCATCAAGCATTTTTTCTGCATCATCCGGCTCCATTGCTCCCCGGTTCAGAAGCGACTCCGTGTAGAGTTTGCGAGGAGACCGTTTCTTCTGAATTTTTTGGTACAAGACGGGGTTGGTGTAGGTGGGCTCATCCCCTTCATTGTGTCCATGCTGCCGATAACATAGCATATCCACCACGATGTCCTTGTTGAAGACTTGTCGGTAGTCCAAGGCAAGACGGGCCACGCGGACACATGCCTCTGGATCATCCCCATTCACATGGAAGATCGGTGCTTCAATCATTCGAGCCACATCCGTTGCATAGGTAGAGCTACGAGCCTCACTAGGACCGGTCGTGAAACCAATCTGATTATTAATTACGAGGTGGATCGTGCCTCCAGTATGATAACCTCGGAGTTGGCTACAGTTGAGGGTTTCGGCAACAACCCCTTGACCTGCAAATGCAGCATCTCCATGAATCAAAACCGGTATAATCATGTCTTTTACTTGACCGTCGGGTAAATCAGAGTTGCCATGATCTCGGATGCTGTCCTGTTTTGCCCTGACCATTCCCTGTACGATCGGAGTAATTGATTCTAAATGACTCGGATTTGATGCCAGCGTCAGTCGAACTTTAGCACCACTCTCTGATTCATACGTTCCTTTACTGCCCAAGTGGTACTTTACATCTCCTGATCCGTAGATCGTATCGGGGTTGATATTTCCTTCAAACTCCGAGAAGATATTCTCGTAGGATTTTCCGATGATGTTTGCCAGAATATTGAGTCGTCCTCGATGAGCCATTCCAATCACAATCTCGTGCACACCTTGCTCCGCAGCGTCATTCACAATTAGATCTAACATGGGAACGATACTTTCCCCGCCTTCAAGGGAAAAGCGTTTATGTCCAATGAAGCGGGTGTGGAGAAAGCGTTCAAATGCTTCCGCCTTGTTCAACTTAAGTAGGATACGACGCTGATCGTCCAGTGTCAGGCCATCAGAGTCGCGCAATGTTTCAATTTTTTCCTGAAGCCAGCGCTTTTCAATTGGACTTGAAAGATGCATATACGCAACGCCAATGCGGCGCGTATAGGTCTCTCGAAGTGTATTTAGGATATCTCTCAGGGGAAGAATATCTTTACCGCCGAGCCCGCCGGTGACGAATTCACGATCCAAATCCCATACGGTCAATCCATACTTCGCAGGATCAAGTTCAGAGTGATATTTCCAATTATTTTGAAGAGGGTTGGTGTCAGCCTGAAGATGTCCTAATACGCGGAATACCCGAATCATAATCATGACTTGAGCTTGTTTTTCAACAAGGTTCATCTCGTTTCCCCTTTCCAGGGAGTTCCCTAATCGGGGAGTCGAGTCCGGGCTGAGGACATATGGGGGGTAGGGTACATGAAGATCGGCAAAAAGGTCAGAATAAAAATTCTCTTTACCCTGTAAGAGATCGGCAATATGAGATAAGAAGGAGCCGCTCTCCGCGCCTTGAATGACACGATGATCATAGGTGCTTGTGACCGTTATGATCGGAGATAAGCCCACCTTACTGGCGGAAGCAGCCGTGATTGCTTGGTATTCTGGTGGATACCCAATGGAACCAATGCCAACAATGACTCCCTGGTTTGGCATCAGGCGTGGCACGCTGAGACTGGTTCCAATCATTCCTGGATTGGTCAGAGTGACGTTCGTTCCATGAAAGTCCTCGACCGTTAATGCATTGTCCCGGGAGCGTCGGATAAGTTCATTATATGCCCCGAGGAATTGGACAAAATTCATCTGATCCGCTCCCTTGATATTCGGGACAAGAAGGGATCGTCGTCCTCTGCGTTCAATGTCAATGGCTAAGCCTAAGTGGACCTGAGATGGGCGGACATGTTTGGGTTTGCTCTCCTCCCGGACAAAAGTGCTGAACATAGTTGGAAGGCTTTTCAGGGCCTGCACAATTGCATAAGCAATGATATGTGTGAAGGAGACCTTGAAGCCATCAATGCCACGTTGATATTGATTGAGAAGCGTACGGTTTTCGGTAAGTAGTTTAACGGGGAATGAGCGAACAGAAGTGGCAGTAGGAATATCGAGGCTGGCCTCCATATTGTCCACAATCGCAGCACCGGGTCCGCGGATCAGAGCAACTTCTGTATCGGCAGGCAATCCATCTCCAGAGGGATGTGTGTGGGGCTGCCCAATCAATTCTTTCGTTTTGGGAACCTCATTCTGTATGACCGGAGGTGTAGCGATCCCTCCAGGGTCATAATCGGTAAAAAACTCTTGCCAACTTTCGCTCACGCTGGATGGATCATCCAGAAAGCGCTTGTAGAGTTCTTCGACATAACCCGTATTGAATCCAAGCAAGCTCACTTTATTTTTAGGTTTGGGTGGATATATATGGTTGAGTAGAGACGTTCCGTTGAAGAGAATGGATCCCCCCTGCGCTGGAACAGAGAATATACAAAACTCAAACGCCACAAAGAGTATAGACGTTCAAAGCAGAACAATGACCGTATACAGTGAATGGTTATGTGGGTTGCAGAGTTAGTACCATCATCAGGTGAACATGGATGAAAAATTGTATTCGTCCGAGCCCCCCTGTATAATTTAGATCGGTTTGCGCTTGTAAGCAGAGACACAAGGAATGCCTTAGGATTGGTGTGTAAAATTCACACGATTCGCGGTCAAAATTCATCCCTAAATTGCTTATTCTTGGAACCATCGCGATTTGCCATCAGAATGATCTGCAGTTCTCTTTTTGGGAGCACACGAGGGTGGGTAAGGTTGACCTGTATAACCGGAGTTTGCGAAATCAAAACTCGAGAGTTTTGTAAGAGGCTCTTATTGATTGATTTGGTAAGGAGACATCTACAAATAAATGGGGCTCCCCTTTTTGAGCGAGTAAACCCGGAAGAATATTGCGAAAGATTACCCCTTCTTATTCATCTCAACCTCCGATCTCTGTTAAATCGTCATCTTGCTGAGATTCGCAGCTTTTCTTTCTTCATCGTCGATATTTTCGGGTCAAATCCTGATTATTTTGGCTAAAAAGGTAGGCATGAAGACGCTGTTTATGTCCAAGTCTGGGTTGACGGTTCATCCATCGCAGGGAGATGATACACGAACCTCTCATGCAACAGAATCTCCTGCTTTTTTCCGTTGGAATCAGGCTAACTACTATCATGGTAGTAGTTCGGCCCTCCAATCGCACCAAGTGCAGTCATGTATCGCATACCCAATCCTACCGTATGGACGCACCTCTCCTATACGTTGATGTTTCGGATTTTTTTTTTTTGACTTGTAAAACCACCTCAGATGAGGTGGTTGGCGTTAGATATCGGGCAAGCCGTGCCACCGCAGTCGCAGAAGGTGATCCCAAAAACGGATCCATAGTTGCTCTGCCGACAGGGCGATAGAAAACGTAACGTAGCGACTATGGCGTGCAAGGGTTGCACCGACTTTTAGTAGGTGGAGGCGAAAGGTGGTAATCTGCATGTGAGGGGTATGCTTTAGTTTGGAGTCTACCTCTGTACTGGCATCGGTGTTCTGCGTGTCATCCACCATCATCGTTTCCGTGTTGATCTTCAGAGATGTATCCTGATGAACTTCGGTGTCTGATGTGACAGGGCTACGCTCCACATTGGGCACCACCTCTGGTGCGATGAAGGCATCGACCAATATGCATGATCTGATATGCATAGAGAACCGATAGAAGACGCACGGCATTTTCTCTGCGAACCTCTCGTTCTTCCACTGTTTCAGGCTCCTGTTCACGGATGATCTTATGGCCTCTGTAGTGTTCCTTGGGACGTTCTGTGGATGACAGCATGACTTGATTGATCAACTCTTTGATTTCCCCCTGATGCTTTTCAGCCTTTCCACGCATCGCGTACATCTTCGCCAGTGCTTCCCCCGAATAGGTCTCTGCGTCAAGGTTGGTCAGCAAAAAGAAGTAGTCTTCATAGAGTTCAGCTGGACGAGGCCGTATGACCATCACGACCCGACGTGGACCATCCCAACTCTCCGCTTGATACATCAACTCAACATAGCCATAGGTATTCGGTGGACATCCTTTCCCATCAAAATAGGCTTCGGCCATCGCCTTTAACTTGTTGTTGCCCTTCAAGCGTGTCACATAAAACAGGCCTGCGCTCTCTATATCCTCGTACACCTCAGGACTATTGAATCCCGCATCAAGGCGAAAAATGACACGATCCGCGGCATGTTTTTGAACCTGTTCACCGATAGGAATCATGACCTTCTGACAGTTGGTCGCTTCCCGTTGCGTGCCTGGATGCTCCAAGGACATCCCCCGTTTCTCCACATGTCACAAACAACGGCAAGAAGACGGTTCGCTTGTAATGACCATTATACTTGCATCCCAGTTGATGGCCATGGGCATCCACGGGCATGGCATCGACATCAAGGATGACTTCATCCAGACGTTCACCGCCGCTGCGTACGAGCCTATGCTCCATCCAGAAGACCCTTCTGCATCACCTCAACATTATCCGGTGCACCGAGAATGCTCCAAAAGCGTGACATCGTCGGTTGCGATGCCGGCTGGTTGGCTGGATCGACAACGGCTTCGCCCCGCTCCGTACTGAGAGCGACCCGTAATCATTGCCCAGATCTTTACTGGACAAGTCCCATCCTTGCATCGTCGGCAGCAACAGCTGCAAAAGCAGATCCTCCATGGAGTGTGTGGTACGATAGGGATCCCGTGGATCATGGAGATTGTCCACCAGATAGGGAAGAATACCTGTAGCTTCAATCAGCCCCCTCATAGATAGAGCCCCCGCATCGGAAGTCGTATGGTTGGTCGTGGATGCCTGCACCAAAATAGAGTGGTTATAGGGGATCTGAACCTGTAAGTTTTGAGAGTCAGTCATGATTCACCTCCGGGGTGAAATTGGTGACGAAAAAACATCCATCTCAGACAATTGGAGCAAGGATCCAATGGCAACAAAAATTTGAAATTGCGTGAAGATGCGTGAAACTATTATAGATAAAAAAAGCTCAAAATACGTTTGAATTATCTCAACAATGGATTTTTTTCAATAAAAAAAGAGAAAAATGCCCTCTTGAAAAGAGAATTATCAAGGTTCTCCTTATCTTGGAAGGGTTGTTTGATCAGATGAGCAAATCTGAATCGTTCAAGCTGGGCTCAAATTGCGATTTGAGATGAATAAGGGGGGTCAATATCCCTCCAATTAGTAGAGGAACCTTAATCAGCTTGAGTACTCCATGAAACGCACGAACCCCAAACCTCCAAAGAAGGAATCAGCTCCGCGTGGTAGACCGACAAAGAAAATGAAGCCGATCCCTGCGACCGCTCAACAAATCGCAAAGGCAATCCTGAACGCGCCCCCAGGGAGTATCAAAAAAAGGAGCTGTATACATGGTTGATCTCCGCGCTCAAGAAAAAATGACCGTAGTCAAGTAACATTTAGCGTTCCATATCCCACTTCGAGGAGTCCTTTCCTCGATTGGGGGACTCAGGCTTCACCCTGGAGACCTCGCCCCTCGGTAGTTCCATCCGATCTCTGCCATATTCCTCAATCAGCCACGTCTGCATGGACGGGATGGGAATACCGTATACGCCTCCATCTTGCTTGTGGAGTATTCCACTGTGGAGAAGGTCATCAAAAAACTTGCTTGCAGGTTTCGGCGCATACTTGGCATCAAGAAGCGCCATCAAATCTTCTTTCTCAAAGTACTCATCCGGTTGGTACTTCGCGATAAATGAGCCGATGACCCGCCTCTGTTGTAAACTGAACTCCCTGGCGCGTGTCTCATAGTAGTCCAACCGGAACTCATTGCCCTTTTCAAGTACAATCTGCAAGCCATCATCCGTCATACGATGGTTGTTGGACTTAAGGTACGCAACTGCGGGATCAACATAAGAGATGATGTGTTGGGGCCATCCATGCGTTTGCTGCGCAATCGCATGGATCCACGGAGCAGGATCCCCTTTGGCTCCCCCGTCTTTGGTCAGCCAGTCACGAATCACCGCCCATTCTGACTCTTCTCCCAGCGCCCCTAATCCTACGGTGCAATCTCTGACAAATCGTGATATCCCCAGTGAGTTAAGAGCCGACTGGGTCGTACCCAAGCCTGCCGCAAGGAGGATTACAGGCCGGCCAATCCTCCCATTGTGGATCACATCTAAGGTGTCCCTTGCTACATGTTTCTCTGAGGGGGTCTCGTTTAGATTGATCAGATACTGGGCTTCATCCATCACCAAAATCAATCCTTTCTCGGGAGCCTCCTCTTTCAGTAACCCATCCACACTGGAATACCCTGCCACATTTCTGCTGTACCCTCCGCCGATTCCATGAATACCCACGTTCGCCGCATACTGTTTATCCATGACATAGGACTCTCCAAGAGATTGTGCCATGGAGATAGGATCGTACAAATCTTTTATCTTGATGCTTGCGACTTTCCAGCCTTGGGCCCGTGCCTCTGCAGACAGCACATCCAGTAAAGCCGTCTTTCCTGCCCCGGGTGCGCCTTGGATTAGGAAAGTGGTCCCCGCATTAAGAGTAATTGTGTCAGATAGGGCAGTCTCAAAACTGGATATAATGGCTTTCCTTCCGTGAAAAAATGCCGCAGGGCCTCGGTCACGTCCAGTCGGGGGAGGCGATGACTTTCCGGCATCAGGAGTTTTTGGAGACGGCCTGGAAGGTGGAGGGTGAAACATGGTTAGAGGATGTGTATGAATGTGTCTACGTATATAATACAAAAAGTTGTTTACTCACGGAGATGGTCTTTCTTGAACCTCGCTTTCTGTATTCGCTTTGCGTGGGGGTTCGTTGTAGAGCAGGGTCACCACGGCACTTCTACCTGCGAGCTCATTTCTGCAGTATACGGCGGGCATCTGCGGAGATTTCCACCGGCCAACGGTTTGCATCTGTGCAAGGGTGGCTCCTCAGAAATGACCGTAGTCAAGTAACATTTAGCGTTCCATATCCCACTTCGAGGAGTCCTTTCCTCGATTGGGGGACTCAGGCTTCACCCTGGAGACCTCGCCCCTCGGTAGTTCCATCCGATCTCTGCCATATTCCTCAATCAACCACGTCTGCATGGACGGGATGGGAATACCATAATCCCCGTCATCTCGCTCATCAATGATTCCTTTCTCAAGTGCTTTATTAAAGAGATAGTCGGCTTCTTCTTTGGAATACTCTTGCTTGAGTGAAGATTTGATGTCATCAATCTCCATGGTTTCTCCTAATGGAACATTATTGAATGTTTTTGCGAGAACTTGTCGTTTCCTCTTGTCAATGCCGCGAGCGCGCTGCCTGTAATACTGAATTCGATGCTCCGCCCCCTTTTCAAGTACAATCTGCAAGCCATCATCCGTCATACGATGGTTGTTGGACTTAAGGTACGCAACTGCGGGATCAACATAAGAGATGATGTGTTGGGGCCATCCATGCGTTTGCTGCGCAATCGCATGGATCCACGGAGCAGGATCCCCTTTGGCACCCCCGTCTTTGGTCAGCCAGTCTCGAATCACCGCCCATTCTGACTCTTCTCCCAGCGCCCCTAATCCTACGGTGCAATCTCTGACAAATCGTGATATCCCCAGTGAGTTAAGAGCCGACTCGGTCGTACCCAAGCCTGCCGCAAGGAGCACGACCGGCCTACCTACATCCCCGTTGTGGATCACATCTAAGGTGTCCCTTGCTACATGTTTTTCTGAGGGGGTCTCGTTTAGATTGATCAGATATTGGGCTTCATCCAGCACCAAAATCAATCCTTCCTTGGGGGCGAGACTCTTAAGAATTTCCTTTGGACTCGCATGCCCCGCCACACTTCTGACATACCCCCCTTCGATAAACTTCACCCCGATTTTTGCGGCTTGCTCGTGATCCACCGTATACGACCTTCCCAGAGACTGAGCCATGGATGCGGGAGTGTATAGATCTTCTATCGAGATCTTGGATACCTCCCACTTTTTTTCTTCTGCTCTCGATGACAGCACATCCAGTAAAGCCGTCTTTCCTGCCCCGGGTGCGCCTTGGATTAGGAAAGTGGTCCCCGCATTAAGAGTAATTGTGTCAGATAGGGCAGTTTCAAAACTGGATATAATGGCTTTTCTTCCGTGAAAAAATGCCGCAGGGCCTCGGTCACGTCCAGTCGGGGGAGGCGATGACTTTCCGGCATCAGGAGTTTTTGGAGACGGCCTGGAAGGTGGAGGGTGAAACATGGTTAGAGGATGTGCATGAATGTGTCTACGTATATAATACAAAAAGTTGTTTACTCACGGAGATGATCTTTCTTGAACCTCGCTTTCTGTATTCGCTTTGCGTGGGGGTTCGTTGTAGAGCAGGGTCGCCACGGCACTTCTACCTGCGAGCTCATTTCTGCAGTATACGGCGGGCATCTGCGGAGATTTCCACCGGCCAACGGTTTGCATCTGTGCAAGGGTGGCTCCTCAGAAATGACCGTAGTCAAGTAACATTTAGCGTTCCATATCCCACTTCGAGGAGTCCCTTCCTCGATTGGGGGACTCAGGCTTCACCCTGGAGACCTCGCCCCTCGGTAGTTCCATCCGATCTCTGCCATATTCCTCAATCAGCCACGTCTGCATGGACGGGATGGGAATACCGTATACGCCTCCATCTTGCTTGTGGAGTATTCCACTGTGGAGAAGGTCATCAAAAAACTTGCTTGCAGGTTTCGGCGCATACTTGGCATCAAGAAGCGCCATCAAATCTTCTTTCTCAAAGTACTCATCCGGTTGGTACTTCGCGATAAATGAGCCGATGACCCGCCTCTGTTGTAAACTGAACTCCCTGGCGCGTGTCTCATAGTAGTCCAACCGGAACTCATTGCCCTTTTCAAGTACAATCTGCAAGCCATCATCCGTCATACGATGGTTGTTGGACTTAAGGTACGCAACTGCAGATTTAACATAGGAGATGATATGCTGGGGCCAGCCATGCGTTTGCTGCGCAATCGCATGGATCCACGGAGCAGGATCCCCTTTGGCACCCCCGTCTTTGGTCAGCCAGTCACGAATCACCGCCCATTCTGACTCTTCTCCCAGCGCCCCTAATCCTACGGTGCAATCTCTGACAAATCGTGATATCCCCAGTGAGTTAAGAGCCGACTCGGTCGTACCCAAGCCTGCCGCAAGGAGCACGACCGGCCTACCTACATCCCCGTTGTGGATCACATCTAAGGTGTCCCTTGCTACATGTTTCTCTGAGGGGGTCTCGTTTAGATTGATCAGATATTGGGCTTCATCCAGCACCAAAATCAATCCTTCCTCAGGAGCAAGACTCTTAAGAATTTCCTTTGGACTCGCATGCCCCGCCACACTTCTGACATACCCCCCTTCGATAAACTTCACCCCGATTTTTGCGGCTTGCTCGTGATCCACCGTATACGACCTTCCCAGAGACTGAGCCATGGATGCGGGAGTGTATAGATCTTCTATCGAGATCTTGGATACCTCCCACTTTTTTTCTTCTGCTCTCGATGACAGCACATCCAGTAAAGCCGTCTTTCCTGCCCCGGGTGCGCCTTGGATTAGGAAAGTGGTCCCCGCATTAAGAGTAATTGTGTCAGATAGGGCAGTTTCAAAACTGGATATAATGGCTTTCCTTCCGTGAAAAAATGCCGCAGGGCCTCGGTCACGTCCAGTCGGGGGAGGCGATGACTTTCCGGCATCAGGAGTTTTTGGAGACGGCCTGGAAGGTGGAGGGTGAAACATGGTTAGAGGATGTGTATGAATGTGTCTACGTATATAATACAAAAAGTTGTTTACTCACGGAGATGATCTTTCTTGAACCTCGCTTTCTGTATTCGCTTTGCGTGGGGGTTCGTTGTAGAGCAGGGTCGCCACGGCACTTCTACCTGCGAGCTCATTTCTGCAGTATACGGCGGGCATCTGCGGAGATTTCCACCGGCCAACGGTTTGCATCTGTGCAAGGGTGGCTCCTCAGAAATGACCGTAGTCAAGTAACATTTAGCGTTCCATATCCCACTTCGAGGAGTCCCTTCCTCGATTGGGGGACTCAGGCTTCACCCTGGAGACCTCGCCCCTAGGTAGTTCCATCCGATCTCTGCCATATTCCTCAATCAGCCACGTCTGCATGGACGGGATGGGAATACCATAATCCCCGTCATCTCGCTCATCAATGATTCCTTTCTCAAGTGCTTTATTAAAGAGATAGTCGGCTTCTTCTTTGGAATACTCTTGCTTGAGTGAAGATTTGATGTCATCAATCTCCATGGTTTCTCCTAATGGAACATTATTGAATGTTTTTGCGAGAACTTGTCGTTTCCTCTTGTCAATGCCGCGAGCGCGCTGCCTGTAATACTGAATTCGATGCTCCGCCCCCTTTTCAAGTACAATCTGCAAGCCATCATCCGTCATACGATGGTTGTTGGACTTAAGGTACGCAACTGCAGATTTAACATAGGAGATGATATGCTGGGGCCAGCCATGCGTTTGCTGCGCAATCGCATGGATCCACGGAGCAGGATCCCCTTTGGCACCCCCTTCTTTGGTCAGCCAGTCACGAATCACCTTCCATTCTGACTCTTCTCCCAGCGCCCCTAATCCTACGGTGCAATCTCTGACAAATCGTGATATCCCCAGTGAGTTAAGAGCCGACTCGGTCGTACCCAAGCCTGCCGCAAGGAGCACGACCGGCCTACCTACATCCCCGTTGTGGATCACATCTAAGGTGTCCCTTGCTATGTTTCTCTGAGGGGGTCTCGTTTAGATTGATCAGATCTGGGCTTCATCCAGCACCAAAATCAATCCTTCCTCAGGAGCAAGACTCTTAAGAATTTCCTTTGGACTCGCATGCCCCGCCACACTTCTGACATACCCCCCTTCGATAAACTTCACCCCGATTTTTGCGGCTTGCTCGTGATCCACCGTATACGACCTTCCCAGAGACTGAGCCATGGATGCGGGAGTGTATAGATCTTCTATCGAGATCTTGGATACCTCCCACTTTTTTTCTTCTGCTCTCGATGACAGCACATCCAGTAAAGCCGTCTTTCCTGCCCCGGGTGCGCCTTGGATTAGGAAAGTGGTCCCCGCATTAAGAGTAATTGTGTCAGATAGGGCAGTTTCAAAACTGGATATAATGGCTTTCCTTCCGTGAAAAAATGCCGCAGGGCCTCGGTCACGTCCAGTCGGGGGAGGCGATGACTTTCCGGCATCAGGAGTTTTTGGAGACGGCCTGGAAGGTGGAGGGTGAAACATGGTTAGAGGATGTGTATGAATGTGTCTACGTATATAATACAAAAAGTTGTTTACTCACGGAGATGATCTTTCTTGAACCTCGCTTTCTGTATTCGCTTTGCGTGGGGGTTCGTTGTAGAGCAGGGTCGCCACGGCACTTCTACCTGCGAGCTCATTTCTGCAGTATACGGCGGGCATCTGCGGAGATTTCCACCGGCCAACGGTTTGCATCTGTGCAAGGGTGGCTCCTCAGAAATGACCGTAGTCAAGTAACATTTAGCGTTCCATATCCCACTTCGAGGAGTCCCTTCCTCGATTGGGGGACTCAGGCTTCACCCTGGAGACCTCGCCCCTAGGTAGTTCCATCCGATCTCTGCCATATTCCTCAATCAGCCACGTCTGCATGGACGGGATGGGAATACCATAATCCCCGTCATCTCGCTCATCAATGATTCCTTTCTCAAGTGCTTTATTAAAGAGATAGTCGGCTTCTTCTTTGGAATACTCTTGCTTGAGTGAAGATTTGATGTCATCAATCTCCATGGTTTCTCCTAATGGAACATTATTGAATGTTTTTGCGAGAACTTGTCGTTTCCTCTTGTCAATGCCGCGAGCGCGCTGCCTGTAATACTGAATTCGATGCTCCGCCCCCTTTTCAAGTACAATCTGCAAGCCATCATCCGTCATACGATGGTTGTTGGACTTAAGGTACGCAACTGCAGATTTAACATAGGAGATGATATGCTGGGGCCAGCCATGCGTTTGCTGCGCAATCGCATGGATCCACGGAGCAGGATCCCCTTTGGCACCCCCTTCTTTGGTCAGCCAGTCTCGAATCACCGCCCATTCTGACTCTTCTCCCAGCGCCCCTAATCCTACGGTGCAATCTCCGACAAATCGTGATATCCCCAGTGAGTTAAGAGCCGACTGGGTCGTACCCAAGCCTGCCGCAAGGAGGATTACAGGCCGGCCAATCCTCCCATTGTGAATCATTTCTAAGGTGTCTCCGGTTATGGTATGCCTCTCTGAGTCAACCGGAATTTCATTCATCCTCTGGGCCTCATCCAGCACCAAAATCAATCCTTCCTCGGGAGCCTCCTCTTTCAGTAACCCATCCACACTGGAATACCCTGCCACATTTCTGCTGTACCCTCCGCCGATTCCATGAATACCCACGTTCGCCGCATACTGTTTATCCATGACATAGGACTCTCCAAGAGATTGTGCCATGGAGATAGGATCGTACAAATCTTTTATCTTGATGCTTGCGACTTTCCAGCCTTGGGGCCGTGCCTCTGCAGACAGCACATCCAGTAGAGCCGTCTTTCCTGCCCCGGGTGCGCCTTGGATTAGGAAAGTGGTCCCCGCATTAAGAGTAATTGTGTCAGATAGGGCAGTCTCAAAACTGGATATAATGGCTTTCCTTCCGTGAAAAAATGCCGCAGGGCCTCGGTCACGTCCAGTCGGGGGAGGCGATGACTTTCCGGCATCAGGAGTTTTTGGAGACGGCCTGGAAGGTGGAGGGTGAAACATGGTTAGAGGATGTGCATGAATGTGTCTACGTATATAATACAAAAAGTTGTTTACTCACGGAGATGATCTTTCTTGAACCTCGCTTTCTGTATTCGCTTTGCGTGGGGGTTCGTTGTAGAGCAGGGTCGCCACGGCACTTCTACCTGCGAGCTCATTTCTGCAGTATACGGCGGGCATCTGCGGAGATTTCCACCGGCCAACGGTTTGCATCTGTGCAAGGGTGGCTCCTCAGAAATGACCGTAGTCAAGTAACATTTAGCGTTCCATATCCCACTTCGAGGAGTCCTTTCCTCGATTGGGGGACTCAGGCTTCACCCTGGAGACCTCGCCCCTCGGTAGTTCCATCCGATCTCTGCCATATTCCTCAATCAGCCACGTCTGCATGGACGGGATGGGAATACCGTATACGCCTCCATCTTGCTTGTGGAGTATTCCACTGTGGAGAAGGTCATCAAAAAACTTGCTTGCAGGTTTCGGCGCATACTTGGCATCAAGAAGCGCCATCAAATCTTCTTTCTCAAAGTACTCATCCGGTTGGTACTTCGCGATAAATGAGCCGATGACCCGCCTCTGTTGTAAACTGAACTCCCTGGCGCGTGTCTCATAGTAGTCCAACCGGAACTCATTGCCCTTTTCAAGTACAATCTGCAAGCCCGCATCCGTCATACGATGGTTGTTGGACTTAAGGTACGCAACTGCAGGTTTAACATAGGAGATGATATGCTGGGGCCAGCCATGCGTTTGCTGCGCAATCGCATGGATCCACGGAGCAGGATCCCCTTTGGCTCCCCCGCCTTTGGTCAGCCAGTCACGAATCACCTTCCATTCTGACTCTTCTCCCAGCGCCCCTAATCCTACGGTGCAATCTCTGACAAATCGTGATATCCCCAGTGAGTTAAGAGCCGACTGGGTCGTACCCAAGCCTGCCGCAAGGAGCACGACCGGCCTACCTACATCCCCGTTGTGGATCACATCTAAGGTGTCCCTTGCTACATGTTTTTCTGAGGGGGTCTCGTTTAGATTGATCAGATATTGGGCTTCATCCAGCACCAAAATCAATCCTTCCTTGGGGGCAAGACTCTTAAGAATTTCCTTTGGACTCGCATGCCCCGCCACACTTCTGACATACCCCCCTTCGATAAACTTCACCCCGATTTTTGCGGCTTGCTCGTGATCCACCGTATACGACCTTCCCAGAGACTGAGCCATGGATGCGGGAGTGTATAGATCTTCTATCGAGATCTTGGATACCTCCCACTTTTTTTCTTCTGCTCTCGATGACAGCACATCCAGTAAAGCCGTCTTTCCTGCCCCGGGTGCGCCTTGGATCAAGAAGGTGGTTCCTCTTTTTTTGCCGAGATAGCGTTCAAGGGCACTGGTAAAAGTGTCAATAATTTCTTGCCTCCCGTGAAAATATTCAGCCGGACCTCGATCCTCAATGAAATCAGAACTCATGATGTTTTTGATCAATTACATGGCATGAAGATACGGCAAATCAGGAAACATTGTGTCAGATAGGGCAGTTTCAAAACTGGATATAATGGCTTTTCTTCCGTGAAAAAATGCCGCAGGGCCTCGGTCACGTCCAGTCGGGGGAGGCGATGACTTTCCGGCATCAGGAGTTTTTGGAGACGGCCTGGAAGGTGGAGGGTGAAACATGGTTAGAGGATGTGCATGAATGTGTCTACGTATATAATACAAAAAGTTGTTTACTCACGGAGATGGTCTTTCTTGAACCTCGCTTTCTGTATTCGCTTTGCGTGGGGGTTCGTTGTAGAGCAGGGTCGCCACGGCACTTCTACCTGCGAGCTCATTTCTGCAGTATACGGCGGGCATCTGCGGAGATTTCCACCGGCCAACGGTTTGCATCTGTGCAAGGGTGGCTCCTCAGAAATGACCGTAGTCAAGTAACATTTAGCGTTCTATATCCCACTTCGAGGAGTCCTTTCCTCGATTGGGGGACTCAGGCTTCACCCTGGAGACCTCGCCCCTCGGTAGTTCCATCCGATCTCTGCCATATTCCTCAATCAACCACGTCTGCATGGACGGGATGGGAATACCATAATCCCCGTCATCTCGCTCATCAATGATTCCTTTCTCAAGTGCTTTATTAAAGAGATAGTCGGCTTCTTCTTTGGAATACTCTTGCTTGAGTGAAGATTTGATGTCATCAATCTCCATGGTTTCTCCTAATGGAACATTATTGAATGTTTTTGCGAGAACTTGTCGTTTCCTCTTGTCAATGCCGCGAGCGCGCTGCCTGTAATACTGAATTCGATGCTCCGCCCCCTTTTCAAGTACAATCTGCAAGCCATCATCCGTCATACGATGGTTGTTGGACTTAAGGTACGCAACTGCAGGTTTAACATAGGAGATGATATGTTGGGGCCATCCATGCGTTTGCTGCGCAATCGCATGGATCCACGGAGCAGGATCCCCTTTGGCACCCCCTTCTTTGGTCAGCCAGTCTCGAATCACCGCCCATTCTGACTCTTCTTCCAGCGCCCCTAATCCTACGGTGCAATCTCCGACAAATCGTGATATCCCCAGTGAGTTAAGAGCCGACTGGGTCGTACCCAAGCCTGCCGCAAGGAGGATTACAGGCCGGCCAATCCTCCCATTGTGAATCATTTCTAAGGTGTCTCCGGTTATGGTATGCCTCTCTGAGTCAACCGGAATTTCATTCATCCTCTGCGCCTCATCCAGCACCAAAATCAATCCTTCCTCGGGAGCCTCCTCTTTCAGTAACCCATCCACACTGGAATACCCTGCCACATTTCTGCTGTACCCTCCGCCGATTCCATGAATACCCACGTTCGCCGCATACTGTTTATCCATGACATAGGACTCTCCAAGAGATTGTGCCATGGAGATAGGATCGTACAAATCTTTTATCTTGATGCTTGCGACTTTCCAGCCTTGGGGCCGTGCCTCTGCAGACAGCACATCCAGTAGAGCCGTCTTTCCTGCCCCGGGTGCGCCTTGGATTAGGAAAGTGGTCCCCGCATTAAGAGTAATTGTGTCAGATAGGGCAGTTTCAAAACTGGATATAATGGCTTTTCTTCCGTGAAAAAATGCCGCAGGGCCTCGGTCACGTCCAGTCGGGGGAGGCGATGACTTTCCGGCATCAGGAGTTTTTGGAGACGGCCTGGAAGGTGGAGGGTGAAACATGGTTAGAGGATGTGTATGAATGTGTCTACGTATATAATACAAAAAGTTGTTTACTCACGGAGATGATCTTTCTTGAACCTCGCTTTCTGTATTCGCTTTGCGTGGGGGTTCGTTGTAGAGCAGGGTCGCCACGGCACTTCTACCTGCGAGCTCATTTCTGCAGTATACGGCGGGCATCTGCGGAGATTTCCACCGGCCAACGGTTTGCATC
Organism: Rhodothermales bacterium; assembly: GCA_965215475.1. Taxonomy (GTDB): domain Bacteria; phylum Bacteroidota; class Rhodothermia; order Rhodothermales; family Bin80; genus Bin80. The sequence goes on along the minus strand of OZ244061.1, from coordinate 1,347,431 downwards.
TGTGCAAGGGTGGCTCCTCAGAAATGACCGTAGTCAAGTAACATTTAGCGTTCCATATCCCACTTCGAGGAGTCCCTTCCTCGATTGGGGGACTCAGGCTTCACCCTGGAGACCTCGCCCCTCGGTAGTTCCATCCGATCTCTGCCATATTCCTCAATCAACCACGTCTGCATGGACGGGATGGGAATACCATAATCCCCGTCATCTCGCTCATCAATGATTCCTTTCTCAAGTGCTTTATTAAAGAGATAGTCGGCTTCTTCTTTGGAATACTCTTGCTTGAGTGAAGATTTGATGTCATCAATCTCCATGGTTTCTCCTAATGGAACATTATTGAATGTTTTTGCGAGAACTTGTCGTTTCCTCTTGTCAATGCCGCGAGCGCGCTGCCTGTAATACTGAATTCGATGCTCCGCCCCCTTTTCAAGTACAATCTGCAAGCCATCATCCGTCATACGATGGTTGTTGGACTTAAGGTACGCAACTGCGGGATCAACATAAGAGATGATGTGTTGGGGCCAGCCATGCGTTTGCTGCGCAATCGCATGGATCCACGGAGCAGGATCCCCTTTGGCACCCCCTTCTTTGGTCAGCCAGTCACGAATCACCGCCCATTCTGACTCTTCTCCCAGCGCCCCTAATCCTACGGTGCAATCTCTGACAAATCGTGATATCCCCAGTGAGTTAAGAGCCGACTCGGTCGTACCCAAGCCTGCCGCAAGGAGGATTACAGGCCGGCCAATCCTCCCATTGTGGATCACATCTAAGGTGTCCCTTGCTACATGTTTCTCTGAGGGGGTCTCGTTTAGATTGATCAGATACTGGGCTTCATCCATCACCAAAATCAATCCTTTCTCGGGAGCCTCCTCTTTCAGTAACTCATCCACACTGGAATACCCTGCCACATTTCTGCTGTACCCTCCGCCGATTCCATGAATACCCACGTTCGCCGCATACTGTTTATCCATGACATAGGACTCTCCAAGAGATTGTGCCATGGAGATAGGATCGTACAAATCTTTTATCTTGATGCTTGCGACTTTCCAGCCTTGGGCCCGTGCCTCTGCAGACAGCACATCCAGTAAAGCCGTCTTTCCTGCCCCGGGTGCGCCTTGGATTAGGAAAGTGGTTCCTCTTTTTTTGCCGAGATAGCGTTCAAGGGCACTGGTAAAAGTGTCAATAATTTCTTGCCTCCCGTGAAAATATTCAGCCGGACCTCGATCCTCAATGAAATCAGAACTCATGATGTTTTTGATCAATTACATGGCATGAAGATACGGCAAATCAGGAAACATTGTGTCAGATAGGGCAGTCTCAAAACTGGATATAATGGCTTTTCTTCCGTGAAAAAATGCCGCAGGGCCTCGGTCACGTCCAGTCGGGGGAGGCGATGACTTTCCGGCATCAGGAGTTTTTGGAGACGGCCTGGAAGGTGGAGGGTGAAACATGGTTAGAGGATGTGCATGAATGTGTCTACGTATATAATACAAAAAGTTGTTTACTCACGGAGATGGTCTTTCTTGAACCTCGCTTTCTGTATTCGCTTTGCGTGGGGGTTCATTGTAGAGCAGGGTCGCCACGGCACTTCTACCTGCGAGCTCATTTCTGCAGTATACGGCGGGCATCTGCGGAGATTTCCACCGGCCAACGGTTTGCATCTGTGCAAGGGTGGCTCCTTTTTGGGCAAGGCTTTGCGCAGTTCCAACGCGAAAAGAGTGTCCACTGAAACGTCCCAGGAACCCGGCGTCCTTGGCATATGCTTTCAAGTTTTTTCGTACCCCTGGCGGGGTGATGGAACGGGATCGGATGACTCCCCCCCCCCTCCGCAATGACCGAAAAAGCCCTGCCTGTTCATCTATGGTCCCAAATTGCGTTTCAATGAGCGCCATCCAACCCCGTATATATTCCATGGTCGGAGCCCCGACATAGAGAGTGGCTCCCCTTCCTTCCTGATCCGATTTGCTCTGGCGGATCTGGAGGCGGCCGGAGCCGTCCGGGATCGGTGTAATATCCGGGGGCGGACTTCTGAATACACAGCCATTACAAAAGTATACGCCAAACTTCGCTAGGGATACAATGTAAAGAGTTCTATTTCCTCCCTCATATATCTATGAGTCCAGTATTTGCAGAGTGTGAAAATTTTCGTTTAATCCTATCTATAATTCCCATTTATTTGGTATGGTTGATTCTACTTGATCTCTTAGTGCGCGGCGGTTCATACTTGAAATCCGCACATATTCTTCTATCACTTCCGCAAGCCTAATTATGGTTTCGGGAGGATACTCTAATGATCCTTTAGATTCTTTTGCACGCTTTGCAAAGCCCACTAGAAGATTTTCTAATCCTTGGGCATGATGTTCTTGAGTATTTTCAATGGTTTGTCCGAATGCTGCCATTGTCTAGGTCTTAGCTTGTCAATGAGTATGTAAATCCCCAACTTTTTACGTCCTTCTTGCCCAATCTTTTCTACCTGTTTGGTTTGGGAATTATAGTGAATAGTTGAAACGGCTCTGCCTATTTCTGCTCAATTTTTGGGAATTATATACGTGAGTACCCATCAATTAGACGGCTACCTGTTGCGTATCCATTTCACGGCTCATAGGAGTCTCTAACGAGAACGCTCCTCCACGTGCAGATGCCCCAATCCCGGAGGCCTGTAACACATTCGCAGATGCGTTGATATCTGCGTGATCCGCATGGCACATGCCACACACTTAAACTTGCTTTGCGTCTTGCGATTGTTTTTATCCACATGTCCGCACTGATTACAGCGTTGACTGGTGTACTTTGGATCCACCGTGACAACCCTGCCAAACTTGTAATCGCAATAGGTATTGAACCTGCTCCATCCAGAGTTGAGAATGACGCGGTTTAACCCTGCTTTTGCCTTCACATTGGTTCCAGGGCTCTCAGCCGTTGGACATGGTCTCCCTTCTTATTCATCTCAACCTCCGATCTCTGTTAAATCGTCATCTTGCTGAGATTCGCAGCTTTTCTTTCTTCATCGTCGATATTTTCGGGTCAAATCCTGATTATTTTGGCTAAAAAGGTAGGCATGAAGACGCTGTTTATGTCCAAGTCTGGGTTGACGGTTCATCCATCGCAGGGAGATGATACACGAACCTCTCATGCAACAGAATTTCCTGCTTTTTTCCGTTGGAATCAGGCTAACTACTATCATGGTAGTAGTTCGGCCCTCCAATCGCAGTCATGTATCGCATACCCAATCCTACCGTATGGACGCACCTCTCCTATACGTTGATGTTTCGGATTTTTTTTTGACTTGTAAAACCACCTCAGATGAGGTGGTTGGCGTTAGATATCGGGCAAGCCGTGCCACCGCAGTCGCAGAAGGTGATCCCAAAAACGGATCCATAGTTGCTCTGCCGACAGGGCGATAGAAAACGTAACGTAGCGACTATGGCGTGCAAGGGTTGCACCGACTTTTAGTAGGTGGAGGCGAAAGGTGGTAATCTGCATGTGAGGGGTATGCTTTAGTTTGGAGTCTACCTCTGTACTGGCATCGGTGTTCTGCGTGTCATCCACCATCATCGTTTCCGTGTTGATCTTCAGAGATGTATCCTGATGAACTTCGGTGTCTGATGTGACAGGGCTACGCTCCACATTGGGCACCACCTCTGGTGCGATGAAGGCATCGACCAATATGCATGATCTGATATGCATAGAGAACCGATAGAAGACGCACGGCATTTTCTCTGCGAACCTCTCGTTCTTCCACTGTTTCAGGCTCCTGTTCACGGATGATCTTATGGCCTCTGTAGTGTTCCTTGGGACGTTCTGTGGATGACAGCATGACTTGATTGATCAACTCTTTGATTTCCCCCTGATGCTTTTCAGCCTTTCCACGCATCGCGTACATCTTCGCCAGTGCTTCCCCCGAATAGGTCTCTGAGTCAAGGTTGGTCAGCAAAAAGAAGTAGTCTTCATAGAGTTCAGCTGGACGAGGCCGTATGACCATCACGACCCGACGTGGACCATCCCAACTCTCCGCTTGATACATCAACTCAACATAGCCATAGGTATTCGGTGGACATCCTTTCCCATCAAAATAGGCTTCGGCCATCGCCTTTAACTTGTTGTTGCCCTTCAAGCGTGTCACATAAAACAGGCCTGCGCTCTCTATATCCTCGTACACCTCAGGACTATTGAATCCCGCATCAAGGCGAAAAATGACACGATCCGCGGCATGTTTTTGAACCTGTTCACCGATAGGAATCATGACCTTCTGACAGTTGGTCGCTTCCCGTTGCGTGCCTGGACGCTCCAAGGACATCCCCCGTTTCTCCACATGTCACAAACAACGGCAAGAAGACGGTTCGCTTGTAATGACCATTATACTTGCATCCCAGTTGATGGCCACGGGCATGGCATCGACATCAAGGATGACTTCATCCAGACGTTCACCGCCGCTGCGTACGAGCCTATGCTCCATTCAGAAGACCCTTCTGCATCACCTCAACATTATCCGGTGCACCGAGAATGCTCCAAAAGCGTGACATCGTCGGTTGCGATGCCGGCTGGTTGGCTGGATCGACAACGGCTTCGCCCCGCTCCGTACGGAGAGCGACCCGTAATCATTGCCCAGATCTTTACTGGACAAGTCCCATCCTTGCATCGTCGGCAGCAACAGCAGATCCTCCATGGAGTGTGTGGTACGATAGGGATCCCGTGGATCATGGAGATTGTCCACCAGATAGGGAAGAATACCTGTAGCTTCAATCAGCCCCCTCATAGATAGAGCCCCCGCATCGGAAGTCGTATGGTTGGTCGTGGATGCCTGCACCAAAATAGAGTGGTTATAGGGGATCTGAACCTGTAAGTTTTGAGAGTCCGTCATGATTCACCTCCGGGGTGAAATTGGTGACGAAAAAACATCCATCTCAGACAATTGGAGCATGGATCCAAAGGATCCAATGGCAACAAAAATTTGAAATTGCGTGAAGATGCGGGAAACTATTATAGATAAAAAAAGCTCAAAATACGTTTGACTTATCTCAACAATGGATTTTTTTCAATAAAAAAAGAGAAAAATGCCCTCTTGAAAAGAGAATTATCAAGGTTCTCCTTATCTTTGAAGGGTTGTTTGATCAGATGAGCAAATCTGAATCGTTCAAGCTGGGCTCAAATCGCAATTTGAGATGAATAAGGGGGGGACTCTCTACCATTTATGCAAATAAAAACCAATAAATTTTAAAATATTTTTTGTGTATTCTTCCATGGAAGCGATTTTTGGCGTGGGCTGGTATAAACTCCTCGGTCCCGAGCACTCTGATTTCATCGTATCCGACTACGCAAAAGGACGCGAGCGAGTGGATCCGAATTAGACGTAGGCTCCTCTTTTGCCCTGGAAGTTTCCGTTTCGTCACGATCCTGCTTTGCATCCAAGAAAGGTTGGAGAGGCAGAGTTTACGAGGTACGGGACGCCATGGTTTGACGGCTGGGATCATAGAGGGTTTGATCTCGGAGCATTGCGCAGGCGACGGCAAGTAGTCGATCTCCCACCGATCGGAGCGATCGTCCATGTTTATGTCCTCGGTCCCTCAGGGCTTTGTACTTGGCTTTACTGATGGGGTCACGCTGGGTGGAGACTCTACTCCAGTGATAGACGGAATTTGCCAACCGTGCATGATGGGCTTTTCGTTGCACGACCCTGTGTCTTTTTCCCGATCGCTTGGTGACCGGAGCGGTGCCACACAAGCATCTCAGTGCCTGGTAATCCCGTGCTTGGATCGCCGAGGAGGCTTCCGAGAGAAGGGTGGCTGCGACCGAGCTTCCGATTCCCGGGATCGATAACAGGATCTCTACATCTGGTGGCGCAGATCTGGACGAGGGGGTTGCCCAGACGATGCGTTTTCAGGTTCGCAGATCTCCTGAGAGGGTGGATTTTCATGGAGCGAACCCAGAATGGATTCGATGTTCTGTTTGATCTCCTGGATCTGCTTCCCAAGGAGTTCCAGCTGTTGCAGAACGAGTCGGATGTGCTGGGTCGCGGCTTGCTCCACCCCGTCGGCAACCGTGAGGGGCTTCGCCCGCAAGAATTGCAGGACTTCCTCGGCGCTCAGGCGCCGGATCCGATGTTCTTTGAGCACTTTTTGTACTGAACTGAGTCGAACTCTCCGAGCGCGTGCGGGGGTCGGAATGAGGGTCCACAGAGCCATCAATACGGGAGAATCGAGACGGAATTTGAGGCGAAGGAATTGCGGGAAGTAGCGCCAGAGCTGTGCTCGGAGTTGATGCATGAGGCGGGTACGCTGGGCGGTGAACTCCGCCTCCATCCTGGACCACTCTCGCAACTGAATGATGTCCGAATCCTCTGGATCCAGCGCACGCAGACGGTCAGGATCCGTGCGAAGGGCATCGGCAAGTACCCGCGCATCCCGACGATCATCTTTGGCTCCGGCCGGCGAAAACCGATCCCGGAATCGATCCAGTTGCTTCGGATTGATGGAAAATACCGGAATGCCTCGCTCCATCAAACTCTCCACCACCGGACCATGTGGAACTTCTATACTGGTAGCAATCTCGGTCAGATCGCAGCCTGCGGTGTCCCTCATCCAGTCCATCATTTGATGGAATCCTTCTCCGGAGTGGGAGAATGCCTTCTCTCCGAGGACCTGGCCCTCTCGGTCCAGAATACAGACCTGATGAGATTCCGAGCCCCAATCCACTCCGGCGAACCTCGTGTAGCGATTTTTTTCTGTCATGGTTTCCGTATCTTTAGGGGTAAGTTTTGTGGGTCGCCATGACGTTCATCTGCCCCTGTATCGGTGCTCAACGGCACACACTCTCTACTGGATGTAGATCATGGTTCCCCCTGGGGCACAGTTCCCCCCCAGGCGTTCAAGACGCAGGGGGCGTCAGGTGGCTCCCAGGGAGAGACCCACGTTTGAATGATGCAAACCGGTTCAACGTATGGAGTATCCGAAACGCTCCGATGGGTCCAGTTGAAATTCAAAACCTCTCAACCAATGGACACATCTTCACCGCATTGAAGACCCAAACAATGAACTTAAATCAGCATCTCTTATAATATACAGGGGGCGTCAGGTGGCTCCCAGGGAGAGACCCACGTTTGAATGATGCAAACCGGTTCAACGTATGGAGTATCCGAAACGCTCCGATGGGTCCAGTTGAAATTCAAAACCTCTCAACCAATGGACACATCTTCACCGCATTGAAGACCCAAACAATGAACTTAAATCAGCATCTCTTATAATATACAGGGGCTTGATCTTCAAGTTTTCACGCTTCAACGTATACGCCTTATTGGACAACCTACGGCTATGTTGATGTGCCGCATTCTTCCTCGCGTTGCGCTGCTGACGCTTCAATTTAGAAATCTTCTTCTGCGTATCCTTGGATCGCCCCGATCCTTTCTTCTGTCGGGCTAACTTACGTTGATACCTACGGATCTTGATCTCTTTATCCGTCAAATCTGGAATCGGTAGCATGCCTTGTTCCCCATCCGTAGAAGAATACGAGATGTTATAGGTGTTCAAGTCAATGCCAATCTCTTTGCCATCGTCCACCTTCTCGGGTAGATTCGTGACTTTGTACATTACGCTCATCTTCCAGTACCGTCCGTCTTTCTTCACGGTGACTTCAACTGGCTCCCCGTCAGGGTATGGATCGCCTCCTTTGCGCCGGAACTTCATCCAACCAATCTTTTGGATGTATACATTCTCGCCGTCCATTTTGAACGCTCCTTGAATCGCGGTAAAGGAATCCTTGTGTGCGCTCCTTGAATGAAATCGGAGATGTTCTCGTTGCCCCTTGAAGAAAGCCTGCCACGCCTCTGCCTGATGCTTCAAGGCATACCGGACAATATGACATGAATACTGGTCTAGCCATTCTGTGGATTGACGCAATTTGGTAAACCGCTTTCCCAGCGAGAAAAACGAGAGCGAAGGCTTTGGCTGGTCTGTATCTCGAACTGCGTCGTATTCTTCCTGACATTCGGCAAGAATGGCATTCCACGCAAACCGACACGCCCCCGCTAACCCGGCGAGTTTCTTTGCTTTCCCTTGCGTCCCCGGACATAGACGATACTCCACGCCCCGGTAGGAACTACTTTTCTCGTTCTTGTTTGAAGCCTTTTGAACAGGCATGATATCAAGTGTAATTTGATGTTGTGGTAAGCAATAGGATAGATATACAGTCTATCCTATTGTGTCTGTTATCTCTCCAAAGTAGAATGGTTTCATTCTTTGGGTACTCACGTATATAATTCCCCAATTTTTCTTTTTCTCTGCTCTGGCTGTGGCATTGAATCCTGCTCACTCATGATTTTCTATGATTCCCAGATCAGATAATTTTTCCGAAAAATGATTTTTTATTAAACGGTCATCTATAGCAGCATTACTAAAACCATATTTCAATATAGTTTTACGCCACGGAGTGCCAGGGTTGTGTGTTAAATCCACCATTTCTCCTGGAGAAAATGATTTATAGTAATCCCAGACTTTTTGAATCAATTTTTCAGAAGGTGTATCCGGGATCAGCCTCCAACAAAAAAATACATTGTCATAGGGGTCATAATCCATAATTTTTTTTGTTATCCATTTTCGACCAAAATGCTTTAATTGGTGATACAGTAATGGAATAACTGGACCATATTGCCAAGCTTCAATGCGGTCATAAAACAATTTTTCGGTTCTACCACCATTTGTATGGAATTGATTAATTTTGGTTTCACCAAAATTATTTTTCATGCTTGATACTTATTTAAAAAATTGGGTCTTCGCCCTTTATTGTGAATTAAGCCATAAATTTAGGACTTTCGAATTTTATGGTTCACCTGAATTTAAAGAATCACATGCAAAACACCTCCTCTGTTGAGAAAAGCCTAGGTCTCCAGGCACCCTGGGAGATTTTAGAAGACACCTACGATGATCAAGCCCAACGAAGGACGGTAACGTTGACCTGTACCGATCCGTCTTCGTTGACCTGTCCGAAGTGTGGCAAGGTAGGTCCCTTTTATGATCTTCGTACGGAGCGGCAATGGCGCCACCTGGATACGTGTACCTATCAAACGATTCTGGTTGCCCGGGTTCCCCGGATTCAATGTTCGGAGCATGGAGTGAAGACGGTCCGAGTTCCCTGGGCGGACGCAAGTTCCCGCTACACCCATGACTTTGAAGAGTACGTGATCGGATGGGCCAAGGAGGCAAGTCTTTTGGCGATTTCCCGCCAGTTGGGAATCGGCTGGAAGGGCATTGCCGGGATCCAACGGCGTGCGGTGGAAGGCTCGAAGAAAGGAGGAGGTGGTTGCCAACCTTTGTGTGGATGAGGTCGCGTACCACAAGTACCTGACGGTTGTGTCCAATGCAGATACGGTACTGTATGTGGGACTTGGACGGGAAAAGGGCACTCGGATGGGTTGGTATCCGCAATGATCACCGGCCCAGTTGCAGGGAATTCGGAGTGTAAGTATGGATATGTGGCCGGCGTATATTCATGCAACCCATGCCTGCCTTTCCCATGCTGACGAGAAGATCTGTTTTGACCGGTTCCATGTCTCCAAGCACCTGGGAGATGGGGTCGATAAGGTACGGCGACAGGAGCACAAAGAACTCCGCAAGAGTGGGAATGAGATGTTGACGGGAAGGAAATACATGTGGCTCAAACGTCCTCCGAACCTGTCCATGAAGCACGGCATTCCATGCGCTCCGTACCCGTACCCTACGAACGGCCCGAGCCTGGGCGATCAAGGAAACGGCTCGAAATCTATGGCATGATAAAACCCGGGGTTGGGCACTCAAGTCCTGGAAGAAATGGCTCAGCTGGGCCATGCGCTGCCGACTTGAACCGATGAAAAAAGCAGCCAAACTGATACAAAATCACTTATATGGAATCCTCAATGCGATCGTTCTGAAGGTAAGTAATGGCCCCGCCGAACGCATTAACAGCCGGATCAAAACCATCAAGGTTCGTGCACGTGGATTCCGGAACAAAGACCGATTCGTAGATGCAATTTACGTTCATTTGGGCGGACTAGATTTGAGCCCCAGAATCTGAAAAAAAATCAATTTCTCACAGAAAAAGCTGAAGAGCCAAAAAATTCAATGCATCAGTGGTTAGATTTAGATTCTTGCTGGAGTATTGATCATGTGGAAACCAATGTGAAGAAGGGGCGAGTGGATCTTTATATTTCTCATTCGGGGAAGGATCTTGTATGCCCAGATACGGGTGAGTCTGGTACCTTGTATGACCATCGCAAGAAGCGTCAATGGCGCCACCTGGATCTCTTTCATTTCAAGTGTTTTCTTCACTGTAGGATTCCCCGTGTACTGACTCCTAATGGTCCGAAGACGATCATCATTCCTTGGGCGGCTCCATCCAGTCGAGTCACCTATGCGTTTGAATGTTTTGCCATTCGTCTGCTGAAAGCAACTAAGACCAAAACAGCAGATCTTCTTCGGTGCGGATTTAACCAGCTCCATCGTATTATGCACCGTGCTGTTGAACGCGGAGAGTCACGCAGATCTCTGGCAGGAATTCACCATATCAGTATTGATGAAAAGGCCCTCAAGCGCGGACATACCTATGCAACGATTGTGAGTGATTCGGATCGTGGAGTGGTCATTGATGTTGGACCGGGACGGACGAAAAAAGGCACGATAGAACTCTTAGAATGCCTTTTAGGGCAAATCAAGGATCAGATAGAGACGATATCTACGGATATGTGGAAGGCCTTCATTGGAGCGGTTGCAAAGGTGTTCCCCCATGCCCTCATGATTCACGATCGGTTTCATTGTATCCAGTATCTCAATCAAGCCATCAATCAAGTAAGAAGGCGGGAGGTCAAACAGCATCCAGAACTCAAAGGGAGCCGATAGGCATTGTTGAAAAACGAAAACAATCGTACGGAAAAACAGGAAGACATCTTCCAAGTGGTGAAGGAATCCAACCTCAATGTGAGTGTCGCTTGGCGGTTACGGGAAGATTTCAAAGCCATCTTTGAATGTGCATCGTTAAAAGAAGCGAAAGCGTATCTCAACTTATGGCTTGACGAGGTGAACGAGGCTGGTGTCAAAGAAGTCATGAAAGTTGCAGACATGTGTAAGAATCACTTTGATGGCGTCTGCAACGCATTATGGAACCGTCAGTCCAATGCAAAAGCAGAGAGGATTAATGGAAAAATTCAAGAGATCAAAACCATTGGTAGAGGATATAGAACCTTTGAAAATTTCAGAGTTGCTATTCTCTTCTTTTGTGGCGGTCTGGATCTCTATCCACACGATTCGTGATAGAACCAATTTTTCTTCTTTGATAACAAGCGTCCATCCATATGCAAAATAAACCAGTTTTTGGATAGATAGATTACTTAATGGTATTCTTTCTTTGAACAGTCGATGAAATAATTTGCAACGGCACTAATATTAGATAACCCTCAGCAATTCCCACTAAGTATAAAACTCCCCCCTTAGCGTACCCACGGTGCATTTCTCAAAAGTGGTTTCGTAAACTACATTGCTGATTTTTCGTCCGGTGGGCACTTTTTGGCCGCAATGACGACTCAGCCCATCCATGCGAATCCAACATGCATTTTTTTGAAGATTTCCTTGCGTACTATGGTCCACAGGTGAATCTGTATTGATGGTTTTGCGGTTCTTTTGTGTATGAGAGTTTTGATTGGACGCCATCTTTTCCCCACTTTTTATCATGAATGCAACGGAAGTTACGCAAACATTTCAACAAGAAACGTTTGATTCACACCGTCCGTAGCTGTTTTGAACCGATTGCAGATCCAAAAATTTCACGGAGATTTACGCTCGTGGATTCCCTGATGTCGGGATTTGCGCATTTGAAGTGTCCTCTTGAATTTGATCAGAAGGTTCGTAAGGGCACTCCACCGGTCATCGCCAACATGAAGCGTCTGTTTGGGGTGGACCATGTGCCCCGTGATGCGCAAGCGTCTTGATGAAGTGAATCCGTTCGATTTTTCATTCAAGGCCATCTTTGCCCAATTGCAGCGGGGGAAGATTCTGGAGCGGTTTCGGGATCTCAACGATCCTGTTCTGCTTGCGATAGACGGAACCGGCATGTTTTCCTCCAAGTCGGTCCATTGCTCGCATCATCTGGATGGAACACCTACGTTCATCACATGCTGTGTGCTGCCTTGATTCATCCTCTGATGCCCGAGCCGATCGTCAAGAACGATGGAGCCACAAAAAACGATTCGGAGCGCAATGCAAGCAAGCGGTTTTTGGATGGCGAGAACCCCCGCATTTGAAGGCGATTGCTGTTCAGGATGGACTCGTTTCCAATGCTCCCGATCTTCGGCTTTTGGGAGAATAGGATCTACGATATATCATCGGAGCGAAGCCGGGAGATCACACGTTCATGTTTGACCATCGCAGTGACGAGACGAAGGTGGTGGAGAAGGAGGGCAATGGAACGCACGATCGTTTTCGGTTTCACAACCACGTTCCTCTGAACGCATCCAACGCAGAGTTTCGGGTCCATTTTTTAGAGGTCTGCGAAACCAGACCGGGCACAAAGAAGCACCCCGAACCCAAAACGATGCACGTTTCTTGGGGGACCGATGGAACATGAAACCATCCATACCCTCAAGAATCAGGGCTACCATTTTGAGCATCATTATGGACATGGTTACACGCATTTAGCCACGGGATTTGCCTACCTGATGATGCTTGCCTTTTTGGTAGATCAAGTGGAACCATTCTGTGATGTGCTGTTCCAGGATGCACTGGAGCAAATGGGACGACTCAAGTATTTGAGAAAGACGATGGAAGGGATGTTTCAGCAATTTTATATTGAGAGCTGGGAAGCATTGTATGTGTGGATTGCAGAAGGATATACGGGCAGTATACGGATGGATTCATCTTAAATTCGCACGAATCACCATAACAATAGCAAGAAGGGGGGTTGTCCCGTGGGAGGGGTCTGCCCAATCGTCAGAAGGTGAAGAAAAAAGCATCGATAAAGATCCAGTTATAGGCGGAATTGATCCTCGAAAATAAACAAAAATCGTCAGATTTGCACGAGATGTACCGGAAATACTGTACCGAATGAATTCTAAGTCGTTCGTGGGAATTGCTGGATAACCCTTCTCTTTTTTCTACATTGTTAAGTGCTGTCATTTTAACTCTTTGCCGACCTTTCAGCATTTAATTACCGTTATCTGATCATCCGCACGCATCTTCGTTAATTTCTGGTATAGTAGGACGGCCTTCGGATCAGGCTACGGGGTGCTATGTATTTTTATAAAGTTACGTCATTTTATGTAGTTTGACCTATGGAGAAGTGATGTGGCGACTTCGACGGTGAATCCATCTGGTATTCGCGTGTTTGGCCCCAAGGGTGGAACGCATGATTTCGGATTCGTACGGAGCTACCACTCTAAAAACGCGAGTTCACCGGCACAATGCCGGCTATCGCAAGAAATATTCATGGATTCTCCTACCGTGTCCATCGCTTCTCCACAGGTCAAGGGGTCTTCATGAATCGGATTTTCGAAAGATTTAGGGGAACGGATTCTCCAAGCGTAATGCTCCCCCAATTCCCAATTCCCGCGCGACCGCCGGATTGGCGACACACCAGGATTTGGTTTGACTCAGATGACGAAACTGCTTGTACAGTCGTTGTTGTACTTTCCAGGAAATCGCAATGACCTCGGCCGTGACGGCCTGTTGCCGTTGTTGAAGCACCCGGCTGCTGCGAGGATGGTGTGTATATTTCCAATGTGAAAATAGTATGCAAAAACCTGAAAATGTTTCAGCTCTTCACTATAATCTACTTCGTTTTCATAGGTTCAACGGTAGTGGGTTTGTGTTTTTAGCTTGATTATAGGACGGCTGGATTCTGTACATCCTGGCACTGATTTCAATATACAGGGCTACTTGTCGCAGATTCTCCCTAATTTGATATACTCGGAGTCAAATATTGAATGTATTCCATGGCCCGCTCTCGATTCCCACTCCTTCGGTATAACTCCGCTAGATATCGGAATAACTCTTCCTGATCATCCGGTTCAAGTGCATCGATACGCGCTTCCGCCATGTGAGCATATTGGAGGGCCTCATCCAGATTGTTTCGGAGAAGGAGTGCCGCATCCAAGGCTGCTCTGGTCGCGATTTGCACATCCAAGGATGCGCATTGCAATAAATAGGCAAGAGAGCTACGCAAGTCTCCTGTCTGCCGTAATTTTTGGGCAAGGTTATACGTCATGATTGCATAATCCTCGACCAGCTTACTCTGGTTTGGATCCTCTCCCACCAATGTATGCATTAAATGAACCGCCTGATCCTGTGCACCAGAGGCATATCTGGCCAAGGCCAGTTGGTGACGTACCTGTATTCGAGCACTTGGGCTCTGAACATGCTCAAGCAAATCTTGCAAGCCGTCGGCTGCTTTTTCGGGGTTCATCAATGCGGTGCTCAGAAGAGCATCAAACTGCTTGCGTGCAGTCAGATTCCCATTATCCCATGCGAGCCAGACGCTGTCCGCATGAATGAGTGCACGATCTTGCTTGGTGCGTTGCCAACCATGTGCACGGTTCAAGGAGGTGCGTGCGAGTGAGCTGTGATTCGCCAGTATAAATGCCCGGCTTGCACGTACATGATAGGTAAAGAGGGCTGCCGAGTCCGGGGTTTCGATCAGCCTCATCTCTAGATCATCCAAAGCAACGCGAGCAGCACGTTCCCATAAAGCTCCGGCAGCCATCCCAGATGCTTCGGTCGGGATTTCCTCGTAGGCGGCTGCTAAAAGAGCGATATAATCATGTCGGTCCTGGTTCCACTTAACCAGATGCTGCAAAACGCGAAGTTGATCCTGAAGTGCGCCAATCTGTTGGAATCGCTCTGCCAATATCTGGTAGACACGAGCCAGCCACTGCCTCGCCTCCTGATTAAATGCGTCCGCTTCCAAGGATTCTTCAAACTTCGTCGTAGCGTCATGGAGAAGCTTTAGTGCTTGGATGCTGTCGGCTTCAGAGAATTGTTCGAGAAGATCCACTCCTGCATGGAATGAATTCTGGGAGCCGGAAGAATCTCTGTCCTGAGATATGGGCAGTGCTAAAAGGATGCTGTCTGCCAGAGTTGCCAGATACTTTCCTTCCTCGGCCGCACGCGTAGCGGCCACAAGATCACGTGCGAAAGAGGATTCCGCAAGTTGCCATGCCATCTGAATCTGTATGCTGTCTATCCCGGCCAGTCGAGGGGTGGCAGGTTCGGGAGTTTCCAAAATTACAGGAGGCACACTGCAACCGATAACGAGGAAAACAAGTGTATAGGCGAAGGATCTCATTGCAATGTCAGACGCAATTCGTCCCACCACGCTAGAAATATATCGTAATGAACGGCCGCTTCCCGGCTGGAAGCGGCACGCTCCTCCGAGGTGATCCCGGTGATCTGCCCATCACGGCGGCGGGCAACCCCTACCCGAAATCGCCGACCATCCCGTTTAAAGCTTGGATCCACGACATAGTAGGTTGCGCTGCCACGAACGATGACCACATGTAGCTCTTCCGATGGCATACGAGCCATCAAATAAATCTCCCAGATCTCGTCCTCATATTCGAGTAAAGAAGTGGCACTCAAGTTTCCTTGCTGGTATCCTATATGGCGCTTGATTCCAGGTGGGAGCTCTGATTCCGTCAACCGCATCCACCGGAGAATCTCTGTTGTTTCTTCGGTTTTCAGGACGCGGGGCATCGTGGGGCGTTCGATTCTTAGGGAAAGGGATAAGGGTTCGGATCTTCCGATCACTTGGGTGGCGATACGAGGCCCACGGCGTAGGTTTTTCTGTACTCGCTCATGTTGCGACAGCGATAGCGAGGAAGTTTCGCTCAAAACCCTTGCCTTGAGCGACATCGAGGCTTCCCCAAATTCTCGTTGATCAGTCGACAAAGGAGTTTGACTCTGTTCAAGTTGTAGTGTAGTGGGGAGTATGCGCTGGGATGGAGCCGTGATTCTACGCTCCGTCTCGATGGATTCCAAGATCTTGGAGTTCGGCTTCTGAAGGACAGGGATTACTGGCTCAGATGTGCTTGGTGGGGCAGGGGAAGTGCGGCTAGATGCCATTGCAAAGCTCTCTGAGAGGGAGAACGGGTTCAGTTGTGGAGATGGATTCCTTAGTTCTACCCAAGTGGCAATCAGTCCGAGCAAAAAGAGAAGGATCGCGGTCATGCCGCATGCAAGTAGTCGTTCCCGTGATTGGATGGTCATGGATGTAATGGTTCAATCTCGCAAGCATGTGTAGCTTTTTTGCAAAGATCCAGCAGAGTCACAATCTGCTGCACAGTTGCTTTGTCCTCGGGGGCAAGCAAGAATCGCATGGATGCATACCGCTGCATGCATGTAGAAAGTTCGGATATCGTAGTTGTTTGGCACAGAGGCGCAGATGGATCTAATCGCGTAAGCACGGCACTCCAATTCTCGTTAAATACGACGCGCGCGGCGATCACATCGGTAGGATTTCCGCGTCTTCCGGGAAGGGGAGATTGCAGTGTGGGGTTCAATTCTGCGACGGATAAAAATGCCAGTAAAAGTAAAAGACCAAGATCAATGAATCGAAGAAAATGTCCACGGCTACGTTTCATGGTGCACCTCCTTGGCGCACTCGGAATGCGGCCTGCTGATTTAGAGATCTTGTAACGGCATGGACTTCTAACAGCTTGGTTGCAGGTGTCTCTGCATCTGCAATGAACTCAATCCCGGCGGGCCATTTCTCCAGGAGATGTCCCAGCTCTTCTATTGTGATCCATTCCCCATCCGGAGAATGGATCTTGCCATTTGGCGCAATTCCGATCTGCATCGGGGCCTGGATCATTCTCTGCTCTTCAAGCTCATGAGTGATTGGAGGCTCAACCTCGATAGTCGTAAAGCTGGTGGCAGCCATCAGACTCAGTAGCAAGAGAAGCGTAATGTCAACCAGGCGTACAATCAAGGATCCGTTCATCGGTCTTGCTCAGAAAGAAAAAGCATACGACTACGCACGTTCTGTGCCCATGTCTGGGCTGATTCGATGTATCGACTGACATGTCCGTGCATCAGTGTCTCAAAGAACTCCAAGAGGATACTGGTGACAATGCCAAGGAGTGTAGATACGACCGCGATCGCGATTCCCGAAAAAATAGTTTGGGGATCACGCGTGCCTGCAGAAAAGAGGGCATAAATTCCAACCAGCGTGCCCAGTAGGCCAAGTCCGCCGGCGGTGCTGGAACAGTAATGAATGATCCGTTGTGTTCGCTCATAAGCCATATGTGCTGCAGTGGCCACGTCACGGACCTCTCGGCCCATGGCTTCGGGATTACGGTGCAATTGTAGTATTCCAGAGAGAAGTCGGGTGTAAAGGCTGTCGGGTGCACTTCGTTGTGCTTCAGTCAGTGCGCCTAAGGTGATCGTATTCAGACGCAATTGCATGAGTGACCGTGCAGCCAAATGATCCCGAACAAGGCGGACAACCCGAAGCATGAGCACAATCAATCCGGCAGTCAGTACGGCCAAAATTGGCCATTGGAAGCCCCCGGCTTGGCTGAAGATTTCCAGAACTGAAAAGGTCTGGAGGTTCTGAGAAAGAAGTGTTGAATCCTGAAACGTTTGGGTCATGAGTTATTGGATGAGTTTGTCTGCATCCGTACGTTGATGTATAGGATGCTTGATTGATGGATCATGCGGTGTGTTTGGAGTTATTGGTTCTGCTGCACAGGGATCTTTCCCGAGGAAAAGGGCAAAAATCAGGTGTTTACGTGGATGCGGTGGCAGGGTGGGGAGCACCCCAAGCCATCTCCCCAAGAAAATGATCGGAAGGATAAGATTCATGCGCATCGTTACGGATTCAGGTCCATCACTACATGAAGCGGGGCCGTTCCCACTTCAATCGTTTCTTGGGCGAGTGACTCCTGATCCAGGACATCCATGACGGTGAGGGTATATTGGCCAGGGCGCAAATGCAATGCAAATCTGCCATCCCGGTATATTTCGGTCTCTTCCGTCCCATTCACGAGAATTTTGAGTCGGAGTGATGTTCGATCCAGTCCGATGATTACACCCGATACCGGGATCCGTCGTTGCATGGGTACATGAATAAGCTTTCTTCTGCCTGGATCCGCCGTGAAACTAAACGTGAACCCCGTAACAGGGTGGAGGTCAGGATCCCGGATCGATGCTTCCAGAATACGGACTTGATAACGCCGATAGGGCTCCAGGTAAGCCGCATAGAGTGCACCCGTCCGAAGGCGTGACCAGCCTCCCTGATAGAGCTGTGCATCAATATGGGGCAGAAGCGGCTCGGCGAGATCCTGCAAGCCGTTTCGATTGATGTCTTCAAAAATTCGAAGTTCTACGGCACTCTGTTGATGGCCGTAGGGAGTAAATCTCACGGTATCCCATAGGTGCACGCTCCCTTGAATCTGCTGCGAATGAGAGATTCCGTGCACATTTCGGTGCCCTCTGGTAAACAGGCTCCCAAACGATGAGGAGATCTGAAGGCTGAGGCTTCCTATCATGGTTTGGTGATCGGCATCCCATCCCATTCGAAAGGCCAACGCGGGCCTTCCCAAAATTAGACTCCCCTCGATCCCATAAGCTTTATGGAGATCGTCTTGCCTGGCAAATCCCATAACACGAAGTGAGGGAAACGCCCATCCTGCAGAAAAATGCCAACGGTGATGAGTGTCCACATTACGTAGCCAGTCTGCATCCCAACGGGTCTGTACCAATAGTCCTCTGAGAGTATGGACCCAGATTTCAGGATGCAGAGATAGACGATGCTTCCATTCGGTGGAAGCGGCCAGAACAGATGAACGTGTGCCTCGAAGCAGTAGACTGATGGGCCCCATGTTCGCGGATGCATCCACATACAGGTTCTGAATGTGGCGGTGCTGGCCATCAAGATGAACGGAGACCTGAACTCCGGAGTGCCACAGTTGAAGCGTGTTCTGCCAGTGTACGGATGGAATTTGTACGCTCGCATCAGCCACCAGAAACGTGATCGGGCTCCATGTGAATCCGGCAGATGCTTCCGGGTACCTGCCGTGCAGTTTCCATGCACCTTGGAGCGTAAGCTTCGGGCGCATTCCGTACTGGAGGTGCAGGGAAGAGTGTTTCTCTCCAATATGCAGGCGATAGAACAGTTTGCCGGGTGGCACAAGAGAGGTTGGAGTGAAGAGATAGTAGTGATTCGACTGAATCATTTTTCCGCCAAGTGGCTGGGTGTGCACTTCCAGTTTTGTGGTTCCATACCATGCGGGGGCGTTCAGTTCATAGAACCCTTCGGCGTCTGCCTGAACCTGATCAACGATCTCGCCGCTAATGATCGCCTGAATGAGTGCATGTGGCACAGACTTCCCACGGAGATTCTGCATACGATGCAAGCGCTGCCGCGCCAGTGATATATTCGTGGCGGAGATTCCGGCGAACCCGTTTGCATCATGTCCGATTTCGATTTGGGTCAGCCACGTTCGCTCCGACCAATCATAACGGTAAACCCATGAATAGCGATGATCAAAATCTGCTTCAACGCTACCATGCAATACGCTACCGGTCACTCGGAAATAGGGATGCACTCCAAATGCATCTCGGCGAAGTTGCCAGTTGACAATCATTCCACCCCAGACGCTACGTGTCCGGCCAAACAGGTGAGGTCCAGGAACTTCGACCCAGCTACGTTGACGAGTGCGCAAGGAACGTACATCAAACGCGGTTGCGACCGAAGATGCAGTCAAATGCAGACGGGTTTGATCAAAATGCAGTGAACTACCGAGCCGATCCAGCACATCATTCATGGGGATCTTGCACGACAGATCGGAAGCAGATGAGCAGATAAACGCATAGTGATGATTTGTATCCAATGCTTCCAGACCCATTTCTTTGTGTTGCACAGCAAACCCCAAGGCGGAAAAAAGCTCGTTCCCCGCTACGAGAAATTCCTGACCATCATGCCATGCCCGAATCAGTTGTTCTCTCCCTGGGAGTTCTAACAGAAGGGGGACTTCCATGAGTACTTGTGCGGTTGAAGTATGCAAACTGGAGAGGGCCAGGAGGCCCCAAAAGATCCATGGACGCATCAATACCAATTCAGGTTGATCGTGTTGGGGAGAATCAGGTGACGCTGAAGTGCTCGGGACAAACCGGTGTAGTTTCTGTCAAATTCCAACTGCAGAGAGCCTTGTTCAGGAAGCTCAGCGACCGGGATACGTACCAGACGCCCTGTATAGACGGCGGATTCAGCTCGGCCGAGTTGCCGTCCGTTCTGGGTTACACGTATCCCTCCCAAGAAGGGCCATCGGCTACGATTCTCCAGATACAGGTGCAATTCTTCGGATGTGCCTTTCAGGAAACGAGCAGACAGAACCGGCATGCCTCTGCCCTGGAGATAGATCAGGGGCGCGACCAGGTTGTATACAATGCTGAGTCCACTGGCTACCGAGGGGATCTGTCCGTCTACAATGGCACCTCGCTCCTGCATCGCAAAATGCATGAGTGCAATATGCCCTCCTTCAGGGGCTTCATGAATTCGATAGCGCACGGTCTGCTTCTCGCCTGCCGGCAGGATGCACCGATCTGGAAAGAAGGTCAGGTACTGAGACAAATCTCCGAGGTCGCCCGCCGCGTCCAGGATTACGGAAGTAGTGGAGTCTGTGGATGCAATCACACCATAGTGGGCATCAATAGTGATTTCCACGGCTTCGGTCCCTTGATTATGCAACACGAATGCTCCATAGGGCTGTTCGTGGATGACCACAGCATAAGCGGGTGTTACACTGAGCGAGGCCTGAGCATGTACTTGACATGGTAGCCAGACGCATACGATGAGCAAAAAAGGAAGCAGCCGGATCATGGTTTACAGAGGAGTAATCCGAACGGCGAGGTGCCCGGTATAGAAGCCCTGAGTGGCTCCCAGGAGATGAATCGTCCCTCCAAAATGGAGAGTTGCGCATCCATCCATGCCAAGCATTCCTGTAGAAGATTGTGTTGTAGGGGCAAGCATGAATGCACCATGATCACAGCCTCTGCTTTGGGCCCATGAGGGCATAAAGCGAACCTTGTGAGGAGTATCGGTTTGTTGGAGTGTAATCGGGGGATCGATGCTTACCAGGAACCCGGCTCCAGCCGGACCCTGTACGATGACTTTTCCCATCGCATGGGGGCCACTCGTCTTATGGGTAACAAGCCCCGTTGCTGGGTCTAGGGTGACGGTTCCAGCATCGGCACGCTGCTGCGCAAAATCCAGGTGACTGCTACTAACACTCACGGTCAATACTCTTGGAAGTACCTCCAGTTGTACCTGCATGGTGCCACTGGTCTGTGCTTGAGTAGCTCCGCAAAAAACAATGGCTACTCCCCAAAGGATGAATCGCTTCATATTTAATTACAGGCTGCAGCCAGTCTGATCGTGCCGGTATAGGCCCCGTTTGATTTACTGAGTGTAATGTCACTGACGGTACCACCGAACCTGAAAAAATGAGTGAAGTTACTCCCCGGCCCACCGGAGGTCCCGCTGTACGAGGCTCCGCTGACGGTGGTATAATTGCTGCTTGCGCTTGAGGATTGCGCCCATGCACGCGCGTAGGTCAAGCTGCTGCCGGAATTGGTGAGCGTGCCCGGAAAGGTTCCGGATACACTGTAGTTTGCTACATTGGATCCGGTAAGGCGCGCCTGTCCTACACTACTGGCACCGCTGATCGATACGGTACTACCGGTTCTCGTTCCTGTCTGCGCATTGATGGTGATGGAGCCAGAACCGCTTGCAGGCTTCTCTACGGTTCCATAATTGAGATTCGAAATCGTAGAGATTGTGCATGAGGGCGAGGGGCTAGACAGGGAGATGGATACGGTTACCGTAGATTGTCCGAACATGGGAGCCGTCCACCAAAGGTTCAAAGCAAAGAGCGCGATCATAGATTTGGGCAGGATATACGTGAGTGACATTTGGTTACTTCTTGGGTTTATTGGGGATTGGCGATGCCTGGATCACATGACTCGGTGCATGAATAATCGATGCGGAGCATTTGCATGGGTAACTCCGAGAATCGGTCAAGTAGACAGGTACGCAGATCATTCATTTCCATCATTAGTTACAGGTCACGTGGATTGAAATTTGTCCACGATATAAGCCGGGTTGTGTGTTCATGGAGAGCCCCCGGATTCGGCCTCCGACGCGAAAATGTTGTTCGAAGGATCCCTTTGCAGATTGATGAAATGCCGATCCTGAAATCATCTTGAATGATCCCGTGGCGGCGGTTGCCTGTTCCCATTGTCCTTCATAGGTTAGGGGTATTCCTGGACCCGTAATCTGGCCTGGAAAATCAATACTGACGGTGTACTCTGAGGCATAGTGTCCCAAAATCGCAAATTGTCCTGGCGTTTGAGGTCGGTTGGACGATGAAACCAGGTGGAGGCTCTCTTGCGGTCCCGTAGTCGTGCCAAAGTCTACATGTTCCTGAATCACGAGCATACAAGTAGCTCGCGGAACAAGTAACTCAAGCCGCACCTCCGTATCGACGGCCTGTGCATAGGTGGGGGATGCAACCAAGATCACAAAAAGAATCACGATCATTCGCATGGACGCGTATGGACTTGGCCTTCGTTTGTATAGGTCTTTATACAGATGGTTGGGTCCTTGAAGGCCATCACGACTGCGGGTGCTGCAAAGCGGAACGTTTGCCAGAGAGTATCCAGGCCCAAAGGATGGGATGGTTCCCGGTAGTGCAGCGCTTCTGGATCATAATTCCAGATTTCTAGGCGCACGCCCTGAGAATCCTGAGACATGCGCAAATCAAATGCATCTCCCTCATAATAACGGGCAACTGTGGTGAGTACATCTCCGGTAAGTGCTGCCCGGGCATCTTGGTACAGATGGGCATCCGAAGGAATGCGTAGCGCTTCCTGGCGCGTGGCATCGAGTCGGTAGTCAGCGGTAATCTCCCAAGACTTCATGGACGTTTGTAACAGGTGAGGGACATCGGTACCAATTTCATAGATCTCCATAGAGGGATGGAGAAGAATCAGATCATTCGGCCCGAACCCATTCGCCGTCACATCGACGACATCCACCTGATGGACGTGGCCGATCGCGGGGATCAGGAGCGCTTCCAAGGTTGTTCGGATCTGTGTGCTGTCGGTGAGTGTGGCAATCGGCCTTGTAAGTTGGTCGAACGTCTGTGCAAAAGAGATTTGTACCACGCTACATAGGAGGAACATGGTTGCGAATCGCTTAATCATTTTGCTCCCGTTTGAAGTATTTGAAGTCCTTCATTGGATGAATGAAGGTCAGTTGCAATGGCACTTTCGTCAGCAGATGATTCCGCCAATTCATCGGTGCAGGGAGGGGGATGTGGTACGTGATGGAATAGGCAAAACAGGGAAGCTGGTCATTTTCGTAGAGCTGTATAGGCCGCGCCGCGAGAAATGCCTGTTCTAGAAGATCTTTGGTGGCCTGGAGTTTGAGGTTTACAGCATCATAGTAATCCATGACCTCTTCGCAGCGTCCCGTCTTTTCGATGCGTATAAGTAGTTCGCGCGTCAGCAGATCGGTTGCCAACTGCTTTGCAAGGGGGCTCGCGGCGCTATCGCTCAATATGACCCGAGCGACGATGGATGAATCATGGGCCGCACGAAGGTAGAACTCACCAATCGATGGCCGGTCTGTTGGTCTCCAAAACACCAATACCAGTGTGATCATCAAAGCCCCGGCTCCACAACAGAAATATTTCATGTATATACATGTACTTGGTATGTGTCATGTATACGGTTTAATTTCCACGGGGAATTGGTATTGTTTGACGATTTTGACAAAATCATCTGTGCGACCATCAAATTGCGGGTCACAAACTGATTTGCTTCGGATACGGGAAGAACTCGCTGATCTGTTTTCGTGGCTCCGGTTCACGACCACATTGGATCTTTTCCAACAGGATCGACGGATCCATCTTAATCTTTGGTATAAGATCTAGAATCGGCATTTGTTTATGGTGCAAGCTCCCCTCACACTGTCTGAATACAGGGATGCGTCTTCATTGCACATAGCTCATTGCGCACAGTGCAAATAAGAGCGTTGTAGATTTTTGATATGCAGCGGTTGGATCAAGGGGAGGATGTGGTTTTATAGATGGACATGTTCCAGCTGTGAGGGCATCATCTTCTGGCACTCAGGACGGGTGGGAATCAGCGGATTCCAGGCGTTACAGAATGCGGTTCTCAAAATGTGGCAATATTTCCTCATCGTGTTCCCACAATCTATACCTCAATCGTTTCTGTAATGTTGCAAATTATTTGATATTTATATATAAAATAGATATATTATATGTGAATAAATAAATGATCTACATATCTACAATCCTCTCGGTATCAGCCTATGCGTAAAGCACAAAAAATGATTGAGGTCTTCCCAAGCATCTTTTGCTGTCCATTGCATAAAGATGCAGGAATCTTTCATCTCTACCTATTTCCGATCTGGGTCATCCAGGTCGGCAAGTGGGAGATGGTTCTCCATGTTTCCGATCATCAGATTGCCACCTCCGCCTATATCCTTTGCTGCCGGAGTTTTCCCGCAAAGCTCTGGTTTTTACTTGAAACCCAAAGTTAGCCGAAATCCATGACACAACTACGCCTTGCAAGTCTGTCTCACGACATGAAAACCCCTCTGAACGCGATTGCACTTTACAATGACCGATTACGTACGATGAAGCCGGATGACCCAGAACGTCATACCTGTCACGCCGTCATCGCAGATCAAATTGATCGACTCGTTCAAATTGCACGTAGTGTGCTTGAACATCATACAGAGTCTCAGAGATACGGCGAAGTAGATATTGTTGCTCTACTGGAAGACACCGCATGCATATACCAGGAATTGTATCCAGGGTATACATTCCAGTTGCACGTAAAAACAGAGCTGCCTTCCATTTGGGGGGATGGGCCTGCTCTGGGGCGCCTACTGACGAACCTGATTGATAATTCTGTCAACTATAGTCAGCCCACTCAGATCGTGATTGCTGCAGAGCTCCAATCAGATGGCTTACAGCTGCGAGTACGAGATCGTGGTGCTGGGATCCCACCCAAAGATCTGCCTCATATTTTCAAACCTCATTTTCGAGGCGATTCCACGGTCCCCGGCAATGGTATGGGTCTTGCAATTGCCCAAGAAATCGTTTATGCACACGGGGGCCGGATTGAAGTGGCTAGTACGGTGGGCGTAGGTACGGTCATTCGTATCATTTTTCCGCAAAATATTTTTCTTGATTCAGAATGATCTACACAGCGGCCCCAGAGCCATTCTCTCATGTGCTGATTGCCGAAGATGACCTTGCAACCGCCCGAGCCATCCAGCGTGTTTTTGAAAAAGAAGGAGCACAGGTTACCATCATGACCAACGGTCATGATGCGGCAACTTTTATGCAATCCGAAGATTTTCTTGATGTAGCCATCTTGGATCTAACCATGCCAGGCATGGATGGCATTACACTTTTACGGCGCGTACGGAAGTTTGGCTGTCATATACCTGTCATTATGGTTTCAGGGAGTGATTCTGTGGGCGATCGCGTACGTGGACTGGAAGCGGGTGCAGATGACTATATGGGAAAGCCTTTCAATGCACACGAGTTGATGACCCGGGCAAAAGCGGTCTGCCGGCGCGTACACTACGGCGGAAATCAACCCAAGCGGATCCAGGTAGGAGTGGCCCTTTGTGATTTTGAAACCCGTATGGCCGAAAAAGGAGGGGAGCTCATCCATTTGACCCCTATGGAATGGAAAGTTTTGCGTCACATGGCCTTTCGGAACGGACGTGCGGTCTCAAGAGCCGAATTCAATGTTTGGGTTCTGAAAGTTCCGCATGACTTGCAAACACGGACGATTGATCGCCATGCATATGCACTTCGGTGCAAACTGGACGAAGACCCTCTTGAGCCCAGGCATATCCTCAAAGTACATGGGGTTGGATATCGACTTGGAGATTTTCAGATTATGGATTGAATGCCATATCGCATGCTTCAGTTTGTGGGCGTTTTCGTAATCTGTGGCCTTTTCCTCATGATGGTTGCCGTTCAATTCGTGCCTATAGGCAGGGAGAGTTTGCCCCTTTTTGTGAACACATCCAGATCCTTACCCTTGGGCTTTTATCGCATAACGAAAGTAGCAACGCTCGAACGTGGTGACGTGCTTCGCACATGTCTTCCGGATACGTTGAGTGAATTTGCGGTTCAGCGGGGCTATCTGCGTCAGGGAATCTGCCCTGGTGGCTCAACCCGAATTGGAAAACCAGTCATTGCTTTGCAAAGAGATACCGTACTGGTTTCTGACCAATTTATCCAGGTGAATGGGGATCGGAGGATTGAAATTCCTATCTATGAACAGGATCGAAAAGGAAGGCGATTGCCAAATGCCATAGGGACGCATGTATTATCTGTTGGGACATGTTTCTTGTTCAGTCCGCATAGTGCACTCAGTTATGACAGCAGATACTATGGCCCAGTTCCCTGTGGATCTCCACCCTACGACGTTTTGACGGGTCATGGATTCAAAGCGCCTTAGTGCCTTGATTCGTCAGTATCTCGGTACTGAGATTGTAACACTTCTCCATGACCCCAATATCGAAGAGGTCTACATCAATCCAGACCGAGTCGTACGCGCAATCACATCAACGGGGCAAAGAATTTCTATCTCTGTGCCCCTTCGATCACAGAGTATAGAAGCGTTCCTTCGTGCGATTTCCACGATCACGTCGAACCGTTTTGACCGGGATCATCCTTCTTTGGCTGCTGCGGTTTCACAAACCGATCTTGGAAAATGCAGAATCCAGGGATTTATCCCTCCCTTGACTTCTGGACCTGCCTTTAATATCCGGAAGCCATGTCGGCAAATTCCCCTGTTGCGTGACTATGTGGAGAGTGCAATGCTGACACCGAAGGAGTATTCCGTATTAATATCGGCCATTGAATCCCGCCAGAACATTTTAATTGCCGGCCCCACTGGCAGTGGAAAAACTACGCTCTGCAATGCGATTTTGAAGGCGATTGTGGATGCTTTCCCGGAGGAGAGACTGGTCATCCTTGAGGATACATCTGAGCTCGTGATCCAGGCAACAGATTCGCTCCAACTTCAAACCACACCCCAGATCGGGATGACCGAACTTGTAAAATTCAGTTTGCGTGCTACTCCCAATCGGATTATTGTCGGTGAAGTGCGTGATGGATCCGCGAAAGATCTATTGGATGGATGGATCACGGGTCATCCTGGCGGATGTGCCACAATTCACGGCGAAGATGCGGATAAGGCCTTGGAGCGCTTAAGTGATCTTGCTCGTGAGGGGGCAAGAGGTATTGATCAGAGGCATCTCGTACTTCGTGCCGTGCATATTGTCGTTGTGATTGCTGGCTTCGGAAAAGCACGTCGTGTTCGCCAGATCGTAAAGGTTACAGGTTGGACGCCAAGTGGATTCATGGTTCAGGACATGAGCTGAGCAGGCTGTGTTTTCGAGCAAAATACACGGATAGATGAACACATAAAAGAGTATGTATGAAACGTAACCGATCTCCGAGATGCCCTCAATTTGAGGTTGGTTCAGATAGAAACGATCTGAACCGGAACATCGTCACTACAAGATGCAGCTCACGATAGAAACAAGTTGTAGTGTCAAATGGTCTGTCTATTTCTTTTTGACATGATTTTCACGGAAAAGCGTAACAGAATATTCAATTTTGTCCAATGGGCACGATTTAGCATGTACAACAAGATTCAAAGTATGCCACTCCTTGGGGGTAAGAATGCTAATTTAGCGGTTTCCATAAAGCGTACGCAGACGTTTCGGTAATTCTATTTGAAACGGATGACCACTCTTTTGTGGATTGCAGGAGGGTTTTGCAAGAGCTTACAGGAAAGCTCTATTCAGCAGATTCCCGGTGATCAAGAAGTTTTTGGATTGAAGATTCAATACGATGGATCTTTCGATCTGTGGAATAAATGAAGATGATAATCCCGATCCAAATGATCAGGACGACGGCAAGGACAACCATCAGTTTATCATTATCCAGCATCGTAGCTTCAAAGCCAGAGATTTGCAAGAGTATAGAGGAGAGCATGATGTTCGTTACAAGTCTTTTTTCAAGATGGACTGCAAAGTGACAGATGCACGCGATAATCGGACGCGTTGCGTATAGAGTATCCACCCTAAACCAATAAATCCGATCACGGCTGGATAGAACACAACTCGCATGATGGGATCCGTAATTTCACTGAAGGCTGGATTCCCTTCTGCACCTGGATGTAGACTCTCAAGTTGACGTGGCAAAACGTACAATAAGAAAGGCATAGTTACAAATGCAAAAATATTGTAGACCGCAGAAATCCGTGCTCGTTTAGCTGGATCATCTAATGCCCCGCGAAGAGCAAAGTATGCACTGTAGATCAGAACCTGGACGGCAGCCATGGATTGTTTAGGATCAAAATTCCACCATATGTTTGTCCCTTCATACCATGTGAAGCGTGCCCACATACTTCCGGTGGCTAGTCCTAGAATTCCGAATACAATCGCAATAAGAGCAGCGGTGCTGGATCGAAGATCACTCAGGGAATGATTCGTTCGCAGATATTGAATCGCATGAGCAGCAGAAAGTGCGGTTAATGCCATCATGGTAAACCACATCGGAACATGGAAATACAAATTCCGGGCAGTATGTTCCAGCATAGCTATATGGGGAATATTCAACCAGGCACCAGCAAAAGAAAATGCCCCAAGGAGCACTAGCGTCATCCAGACGAGAATGACCGAGCGGATTTTCGTATAATTCTGAGGCATCGACTTGATTTAATGGTCCCAGACATAATCAAAAAGCAGGATGGATGCTGCAATTACGACCCCAGCAAAACTGAACATGGTCACTAAATGTTCAGTAGAGGCATTCCATCCATTTGTAGTAAGGGATTGTCCCGAAAAACTTAGATGCGTCGCTTCAACGGCAGAAAGCAGTAAAGGGATCAAAAGGGGGAAGAGTAGGACGGGGAGAAGGGGGCCACCTCGAGCTGTTCGTGATATTATGGCCGCCAGAAGCGTAGTGGCTCCCGCAAGCCCCAAAGTACCTAAGCAAAGGGTCAGAATAAACAGTCCAGGCAATGCCAGCTCGGTACTTAAAAGTAGCAGAAACACTACCGAAGAGATTATATTCGCGCACAGAAGGGTCACGAAGCTAAAACATAGCTTACCTAAATACACCATCAATCCCTGTGTATGGAGGCGCAAAAAGATTGAGGTACCACGTTCTTCCTCGGACAAGAATACTCGTCCAAGTCCCAATGCTGCCGTAAAAAGGATTACGATCCAAAGTAGGCCTGATTTTGTTCGGAGGCCAAGATCTTCTCTCGCGGTAGCAAACAAAACTAAAAACAACGTACTTAATACGAAGATGAGCAGAGTCCCCAATACCGATTTGTTGCGCAACTCAAGTCGGAGATCCTTCAGGAAGACCGACTTGGTTCCGGCAATCCAGTTGGTTGGTTTATCGGGCATGGTTGGGGGGAGTGGCAGCAGCTAATTCCTCGGCCGTGGCCAAGTTTTTTGGTCGAGGAATTACTACCGGGTTGCCACGGGTCGGTGGATGGAATTCGCCCACAAATTCAATTTCTGTTTCTAGGTGATATCCTGTTTGCTGGGCTACTTCTTTTTGAACAAATGCGACCAGAGCTTGAAGATCTGCTGCGGTTCCATTTTGATGGTTCACAATAATGTTGGCATGGCGGTGTGAGATGGTCATACCCCCAAAGCAGGTTCCCTTGAGCCCACATTCATCGATAAGCCTTCCAGCACCAATCCCCTGAATTTTCTTGAAAATAGAACCAACACTTGGTTCTGTTTTTAGGTCAGGGTGTCGTAATGCGCGCCAGGCAAGATTCTCTTTCATAATTTTATAGATCTCTTCCTGATCCCCTTCCTCGAGCAGAAATGTTGCACTTAAAACAATATCATCCCTCGAGTGAAGGATGGATTTATCATATCCAAATTCAAAATAGTCAACACCGACGCGTCTAGATTCATTTTCCTGAGTCAAGAGGTCTGCATATTCCAGAACTTCCTCAATAAACATGGTTCGTTCACGAGCAGGAGCGGGAGAGAGAAAGTGAAGATTTTGCCAGAGCGCCCCACCTACGGTTGAGGGAATCCCAACATAGTGTTCTAGTCCAGACAGGGAGTGCTTTGCAGTGAGTTCGATCAGGTCGGGGTACATGGTTACCCCACTTTCTGCGGTCACTAAATTTCCGTTGAAGCAGATATGATTCGCTGAATTCCAGATGACCATTCCTCGGACCCCTCCATCTCCAATAATGATGTTTGCTCCCTTGCCCAGGAGGAAATAGGGTATGTCCAACTCTCGAACTGCTCTTACGACATGTTCAAGTTGTTTTGCGTTTACGATCTCTACAAAAAGGTCTGCAGGACCTCCAACCTTCATGGTAGTGTACGGGGCTAGTTCAATGTTCTCTTGAACAAGAATCCCGTCACCAATAATCTTTTCAAGTGTTGTTTGCATCCGAAATCAAAACATCAACCCTGCAACCAGTATCCAGATAAAGCGTTGTAGCTATTTCTACAATGTCCTCAATTTTTTGTAAGAATACGAAATGAATAACAGATCAAATATGCCAAATGTCTCTCGTCTCATGACAAGAGGGGCGATACTTGTAGTGGGTGTTCTTGTTGTTGGTGCGATGGCTGCGGGTTGCATGACATCAACCCTTGTTTCTGGACAGGCTGGTGTCCGCTATTCTCCTTTCGGAGGCACGGACATGGAAAATGTTTATGGGGAAGGATTAAAGGTCCATGCGCCGTGGTTGAACGTCATTAAGTACGATGTCCGAGTGCAGGAGAGACTTGAAAATATGGAAGCACTGTCGTCCAATGGATTATCGATCGGCACTGACATTTCCGTACGCTGGAGACCGAGTTCGGAGACGCTCCCAGACCTACACGTCAAGTATGGAGTGGATTATTTTCGAAAGCTGATTGGTCCAGAACTTCGGAGCGTCGTGCGAGAAGTGATTGGTCAGTTTACTCCAGAGGAACTCTATTCTAGTCGTAGGACGGAGTTGCAGGATCAAATATTTACCCGAGTAAAAGAGAGTGTAGAGAGTGAACACGTCATCATTGAAGCAATTTTGATCCGGGACGTGCGTCTCCCCGAACAAATCAAGATGGCCATTGAGAACAAACTCAAAGAAGAGCAGGAGGCTGAGAGATATGAATTTACCATTGAAAAAGAGCGCTTGGAAGCGGAACGTAAGCGTATTGAGGCGGAGGGGCAAGCTGCGTATCAGCAGATTATCACAGCAAGTCTAACGTCTCAATATTTGCGCTTCAAGGGAATTGAGGCAACTCAGCAACTTGCGAATTCATCCAACAGCAAAACGGTTATTGTTGGAGGAGGAGGAGATGGTCTCCCTCTGATTTTGGGTGGACAATAGTCGCCGATTGAATCCGTTAGACTGTAGCAGTCCTGAAAATTTTGCTGATTTGTAGCAGTTCCCTGCGAAATTGAAGCCTCGGTTTTGGTGTGATGAGGATGAGCTGTACGGTTCACTTCATCCCAAAGCGAACATCTCGAAAAAAGGAAATTATACGCTATTCTGTAACTTACTTCAGAGTTATGCATATAAGGTAAGGTAGTATATTCACAGATACCCGAAGGGGTTAATCATATGGCACAGAAAGGACCTGGACGTTATTACCGCAAAGGAATCAGTTTATTTGAACTTACTCGCCAATTCCCTGATGAAACATCCGCCACGGAATGGTTTGAATCTGTGTTCTGGGCAAAGGGGCGTACCTGCCCGCGTTGTGAAGGATGCAATACATACGCTACGAAGGGGAATGGGAATCAGATGCCATATCGTTGCCGTGACTGTAAACGGTATTTTTCCGTCAGGACGGGTACGGTGCTGGAATCCAGTAACCTGCCCCTGCAGAAATGGGTATGGGCGATCTTCTTGGAGATCACGAATTTCAAAGGCGTTTCCAGTATGAAGCTTCATCGAGATTTAGAGATTCGACAAGCAACGGCTTGGCATATGCTTCACCGGATTCGAGAAGGATTACTTCCTGAAATCATGGAGTTCTTTGAGGGGCCGGTAGAGGTAGACGAAGCCTACTTGGGAGGCCTAGAAAAGAATAAGCATGAAGACAAAAAACTGAATGCCGGACGCGGAACGGTTGGCAAAACGGCTGTACTGGGCGTAAAGGATCGTAAGACTAACAAGATTCGTGCAGAAGTGATTCCAGATACTAGGAAGCCTGTTATTCAGCAGATCGTGAATGATATGCGTTCAGAAGATGCGATGGTGTATACCGATGAACACCTAAGCTATGAGGGATTAACGAACCGTACTTCTGTTAATCACAGTCAAAAGCAATGGGCAGTATCTACCTCGCTCGGAGACCTTGCCCATACGAACGGAATCGAATCCTTTTGGGCTGTACTCAAACGTGCCTATCATGGTACGTACCATCACCTAAGCAAGAAGCATCTCAATCGCTACGTAACTCAGTTCGCGGGTAAGCATAATCTGCGAGACCACGATACAATTGACCAAATGGCTATGGTAGTCCAGGGAATGGTTGGTAAGCGGTTGAGGTATAAAGACCTCGTTGCATGAGCAAATCACTTGTTCAGGATGCAGTTCTAACCAAAGAGGAACACAGAGTAGGATTGTATGAGATTGGCACTGAATGTACCGATCCAAGCCAAGTAAGCGAAGAGACTCAACTAGAGAGCCTCAATCTGAACTGGGCTGAAAAAGATTTGCCCCAAAAGAAGCGAACGAAACATGTGCATGGGCTTCATCCATACCTTGGCAAATTTATTCCACAACTCGTAGAAGTATTTATCCGAAAGTACTTCTCCCCTGATCACAGAATCTTCGATCCTTTTGCCGGGTCAGGGACAACACTTATTCAGGCGAATGAACTTGGAGTTCATTCGGTGGGATGTGATATTTCTGCATTCAATGTTCTTTTGTCTGGATGTAAATCACAAAAGTATAACATTGAAGAACTTCGCAAGGAATTAACAGATATTCTACAAAAGGCCAAGTCTATTTTGCGACCGGATCTATTCACTGAAAAAAAACAGACGGATTCGGATGATCGTGTTTGGGTAAAAAGTGAATACTTACGCAAATGGTACTCACCGCAGGCGCTTATTGACCTGGTTGTTTTCAGGGATCTAATTCCACAATACGAAAATCAAGACCTTATGAAAATTGTCTTAACACGGGCTGCACGTTCCGCTCGGTTAACGACACATTTTGATTTGGATTTTCCAAAAAAGCCTCAGACTGAACCGTACTATTGCTATAAACATGGTAGAACATGTACACCTGTTCAAGAGGCGTGGAAGTTCTTACGCCGTTATAGTATTGATGTTATGAGACGTGTAGAACAGTTTTCTCATCATAGGACAGAAGCAGAAGTTAGCGTCATTCATGGAGATAGTCGCTCGGTGAATCCGCATTACATTGACGGAGTTGTCACGAGCCCCCCTTACGTTGGGATGATTGATTACCATGAACAACATAGATACGCGTACGAGCTCTTGGGATTAGAAGATTTCAGTTCAAAAGAAATAGGTCCTGCATTCAAGGGGGCAGGTAAGTCGGCAAAGGAGGAATATCAGACATTGCTTTCAGAAGTGTTTAGAAATGCTGCGAAATACATGGATGACGGCGCACTATTTGTTGTTGTTGCCGGAGATCGACATGGGTTATATCCCAAGATTGCAGATTCTTGCAACCTTGAACAGATAGGTGTGGTTAAGCGCCATGTGAATAGACGAACGGGTAGGCGATCCTCAGAATTTTACGAATCGATTTTCATTTGGAGGAAATAGGGCAGAATGGTTGATCGGGGTGAAATGAAGTCTGCAATTCAAGATGAGATTCGTGAATTGATGGACAAGGTGATGGATAGAGTGTTGAATACTGACCCGTTTGTTCCAGAAAAGCACAGATCCAATAGGCCTTTATATGCAGCACTGGTGCCTGACGAGATATTTAAAGGATCTCATTTTGAAAGAAGATTTGTTACTCCATTCGGAGGAATATGGGAGAACCTTGCTGTTATTGCCGCAAATCACGGAATAGGCAAGGGCGATAGAGGAAAGATGATTGACGGAGTAGTCAGCGAGGAGAGACTGCATAGAATCAGTAGAGTATTAAACAGATTAGAACACAAAAAGAAGGGAGATACAAGTATATATCCTGACTGGAAAAACGAACTGTCCTACGTCCTTGAAGGAGAAGGTGAACCAATACCAACCTCGGTGAAGTGCGACCTATTTGTAGAAGATTTTACAAGCGGTGAATGTTACGCGTTTGAATTGAAGGCACCGCTACCAAATAGCGATCAGACCAAAGTCAGTAAGGAGAAAATATTTAAGCTACTAGCGATGGATCCTTGCCATGTTGAGAATGCTTATTATGCGTTACCCTACAATCCTTACGGAGCCAAAGAGGATTACCAATGGAGCTTTCCAGAAAGATGGTTCAACATGCAAAAGGATCCAGTTGTACTGATTGGGGATGAATTCTGGGAAAAGATAGGAGGCGTAGGAACATACAAGACTTTCATTGATGCGGTCAATGAGATAGGAAAAGAGTATCGGGATCGTATTTATCGTGAATACTTAGGGATAGAACCGCCTGAAGAAACTGGACGCTATCAACTGTGAATAGTATGGATACCCCCAAACAAAAACCTGTTCTGGATCAGCCCAAATCTAGTATAGACGAACTAATGGATCAACCTTGCGCAAATCCACGTTATGGAGGCATAACCGTTCGTGAAGCAGTTCTACGGCTACGAAAGCGACTTAAGACGAAGCCAGTGAACCTTGGCAGTGAGTTGAAGAATAACGCACAAACTCCCTGTAACAACAAGTAAAATGGGTAAGATAATGGGCATCATTTTAAACGAATTCCCTAAAGAATTCACACAAACATTCATTGTTGGCAACAGCCCCATCAATCAAGCATTCCTTAACAGCATCAAATTGTTTAATCCGACAGCTGAGATCGTCATGCCGATAGCAAGCAATGTTACATTATCTCTGGCGACAACACGCCGCTGTAAGAGAATCTGGCTCCATGACCACCTCGCTGCGCAATTCAACCAGTATACCTTATGAGTGCACCAACGTTATCGCATTTCGCTTCAAAACTCTCACATTGGCGTTTGCGAATTGGCACTTGTGCAGATCGTGATCCGCCGGAAACATTAATCAGGATCCATTGATGTATACCAGAGACCCCGTACCGCTTAATCGCAACTTTTCGGCAGTACCTCAATCCCAAGAAGCATCGGAGCAACAGGAGATCCTTGCGACATGGGGATTCCTATCATTTAAACAATGGCCCGAAATCGACGAGGGGTACCGCTCTGTAATATTGGGGGAGGTTCTATCACGATATGTGTGGATGCAAGTCTAAACCTCCGCAGAAAAAGAGAATCGCAACGCGGAAGTTTTCAAATGGCTCTTCAGCCTTTTCTGTGAGAAATTGATTTTTTTAGATTCTGGGGCTCAGATCCAGTCCGCCCAAATGAAAGTAAATTGCGTCTATGAATCGGTCTTTGTTCCGGAATCCACGTGCACGAACCTTGATGGTTTTGATCCGGCTGTTGATGCTTTCGGCGGGGCCATTACTCACCTTCAGAACGATGGCATTGAGGATTCCATATAAGTGATTTTGTATCAGTTTGGCCGCTTTTTTCATCGGTTCAAGTCGGCAGCGCATGGCCCAGCTCAACCATTTCATCCAGTACTTGCGTGCCCAACCCCGGGTTTTATCATGCCATAGATTTCGAGCCGTTTCCTTGATCGCCCAGGCTCGGGCCGTACTGGTACGGAGCGCATGGAATGCCTTCTTCTGCTTCATGGACAGGTTGCTTTTGAGCCACATGTATTTACTTCCCGTCCGCATCTCATTCCCACTCTTGCGGGGTTCTTTGTGCTCCTGTCGCCGCACCTTATCAACCCCATCTCCCAGATGCTTGGCGACATGGAACCGGTCAAAGCAGATCTTCTTTTCGGCATGGGGAAGGTAGGCTTGGGTCGCATGAATATACGCCGGCCACCTATCCATCTCCGAATTCCCTGTAACTGGGCCGGCGATCATTGCGGATACCAACCCATCAGCGTGCTCTTTTCCCGTCCAAGCCCCACATACAGTACCGTATCTGCATTGGACACCATCGTCAGGTACTTGTGGTACGCGACCTCATCCACACAAATGTTGGCAACCACCTCCTCCTTTCTTCGAGCCTTCCCCCGCACGCCGTTGGATCCCGGCAATGCCCTTCCAGCCGATTCCCAACTGGCGGGAAATCGCCAAAAGACTTGCCTCCTTGGCCCATCCGATCACGTACTCCTCAAAGTCATATGTGTAGCGGGAACTTGCGTCGGCCAGGGAACCCGGACCGTCTTCACTCCATGCTCCGGACATTGAACCCGGGGAATCAGAATCGTTTGATATTTACACGTATCCAGGTAGCGCCATTTCCGCTCCGTACGCAGATCATAAAAGGGACCTACCTTGCCACACTCTGGACAGGTCAACGAAGACGTATCGGTACAGGTCAACGTTACCGTCCTTCGTTGGGCTTGATCATCGTAGGTGTCTTCTAAAATCTCCCAGGGGGCCTGGAGACCTAGGCTTTTCTCAACGGAGGAGGTTTTTTGCATGTGATTCTTTAAATTCAGGGGAACAATGAAATTCGAAAGTCCCTAAATTTATGGCTTAATTCACAATAAAAGGCGAAGACCCTAAAAATGGATTGATATATGCTGGATGAAATGATGCGGTTAATATTTCAGTAATTTCGGAGGATGGTGAGAGAATACGGACGATTAAGAGAGAACACAAAGCCAAGCCAGTTACTCGAAAAGAAATAGAAGAGCTAGTGGGAGCAACTGAACTTAAATCAGCATCTCTTATAATATACAGGGGGGGGGGGTAAAATGAGATGAAAGAACGCACTGAGTACACAATATTTCCGAGAGCTGTGTACCTGTGTTCCTGAAGGTGCGGGTGGAGTGTCGGTAGCGGTGCATGTGGTCGGAGCGGTTAAGCATCGAAATTGTCATCTGGGTCGCCGAGCCAGTCGTGATTGTTGAAGGCAATACGTAGGCTATCGATATGGTGAGATGACCTATCCCAAGTTCCACAATTTACGCAGATTCAGCCTGATCCTAGGAGTCGATTGATCCGGGTATGAATCAAATCATGGGTTGTTCTCTTCACGTCATGGGCTTTTGCAAGTTCGCTCCACGATCCAAGTGAATCCCTTATTCGCCCAAGGATTTCTTTGACATTCGTGCTGCTTATTTCGGCATGTCGACCCAGTGCTTGAAGGTGATCCATGTTTGGCGATTTGCCTTCCCCCATCACCATGGTACTCTGTTCCCCACCCGGACCATAGGAGAACGTCAGGTCATAGGCTGGTGAGATTTTCCATATTCCTGTTTCATCCACGAGAAATGAGAAATTCTTGGAATGATCATCTCGATTATGTGCCAAAACATTGAATACAGCATACTGAAACATTTTCTCTATTTCCCGGACATCACGTGTCAGGTACAAGGTAAGCTCCAATAAGTCCTGATAATCAAGTGCTGGAATTCTGTGATCTGAATGCAATAATCCGCAGGGGGTATGGGTGTGCAAATGTCTATCTTCATTTTGGTCAAAGCGTTTGATTGCAAAATAACCAGGTCCATGTTTTGCTGGAAATAGATAGGTCTCAGGAATCATAAGCCCAGCTCGTCGCGCCATTTCTGAATACACAAATTCCACGGCTCCCGAGTCAGAGCCATCTTGTGAGTTCGCAAATTTGACAATCCATGGTTCATAATGTTCTGGTAAAACCTGACTCCCATAAATGATGTGCCCGGTCTTGCGATTGAATCCAATCAGTGCTTTTGGCCGTGCACCTGATGATGCCCCATTCAGTATCAGAAGCTCTTCCAAGACATCCTCGGCTCCGCCCTCTAAAACATTTTGAGACTGCTTGGCAAGCCGATTTAAGTCTATTTCGACTGCCTCTATAGCCTCGGAGTGATCCGGTTCATAGGTCAATGCACCCATACCAGATTTTCCAACATATGCCAACCGGTCAAGCGGACTCAGCATCCGAGGCAAAATGCCTTGTTTACGCATGACTCTATCAAACAAAAGCCTCCCCCAACCATCTGGCAGACTATCGTTGAATACACCTGGTAAACCTTCAAAAAGTCGTGTATCGAAAGTTTTTACCCCGGGTTTTAATGGTAACTGGAAAGGGGATAGATTGAGGTCTCGACGTATAAAATCTGCATCATATTCAAAATAAATTTGCTGATCCAGAAGAGCTAGATGCCCCACGAGTATAGGATTACCTCCAAAATCCAGTTCAACCTTTACGTGTTGCACCGGCTTGTGTCTCATGAATGTGAACCCCGTTTACGAATGGGGCGAGTTTTACCGGACAGAACATCATCGATGGATGAGAATCTTCTCTGATCCGGTGCGCTCGCCTCCACGATTTTCCTGAGACCACCAACCACCAACATCAGCTTCAACAAATTGTCAATCGATATACTACCACTTTGCTCAAATTTCCGAAGAGTACCCAAGGCAACCCCCGAACGTTCGCTGAGACCAGCCTGTGTCAGATTAAGTACCAGACGACGTTCTTTCATGTTCTTGGCAAGTGCTATTTTCGCTTTTGCAGGTGTGATAACTCTTATCATAATAATATTTATATGGATTTATTATTATAAATAATGCTATTTTAGCATTTATAATATTCGATATGTATGATAAAAATTGGCAAAAGTTTCCCCTCTCTCATTCATTTGACTCCTTTGCCTATAAGAATAGGGACATAGATGTGGAAAAATGGGG
This sequence comes from Rhodothermales bacterium, assembly GCA_965215475.1. GTDB lineage: Bacteria > Bacteroidota > Rhodothermia > Rhodothermales > Bin80 > Bin80. The sequence goes on along the minus strand of OZ244061.1, from coordinate 1,308,522 downwards.
ATATTTCAGGGGTAGGATTCATGAATGAATATCGGGCATGAAATTTTAAACAATCCCCGATCATCTCCGAAATAATTGTGAATTTTGTGTGAATTCGAAATAAAACAGATGATTAAAGTGTTTGAGTGGTTATCTTAGATGCAACCGTAACCGATCGGTATTCCGGGCAGGGTTACTTGAGTACTGTATAAATATCTTTTAACATGAGAGAGGGGGATCGAGTATTGGCTCTCAGGTTTGAATTGTCATAGATGCGAGTACTACATACAATAACCTTATTAGCCGTATTTACAGTTAGTAATGTGTTTGCTCAGTCCGGCAAGATAACTGGGAGGGTTACTGATGAATCCGGGGCAGCTCTTCCTGGTGTTAATCTCTTCATTTCAAGTATTCTGCAGGGTGGCACCTCGGATATAGACGGATATTATACGATCCTAAATGTACCTCCCGGTACGTACACCCTTCGTTCTTCATTTATCGGTTTTGTTACTCAAATAGTTGAGGGGGTTCGCGTAAACATTGAGCAAACCACGACGGTGAATGTCCAGCTTTCAGAGGATACTATGGGGATGGAAGAGATAGTCGTGACTGCAGAGTTGCCGGTAGTACAGGCAGATGTATCGAATAGTCAGCTAAACGTGAGTTCGGATCAAATAGAGGCATTGCCCGTCTCAAGCATCAATAGTGTAGTTGGTTTACAGGCTGGAATTCAAGGCCTTTCCGTACGTGGAAGTGGTTCGGATGAACTCTCATTTATGGTTAATGGTCTGACGCTAAGAGATGAACGCAATAATGCGCCATACACCAGCATTAGTCTCTCTTCTGTGGAGGAAGTGCAGGTTCAGACAGGCGGATTCAGCGCCGAATACGGGAATGTTCGTTCAGGGGTAGTGAATGTTGTAACCAAGGAGGGGGGGCGAGATCGCTATTCGGGGAATGCTATAATCCGCTATAGTGCCTCAGCGCAGAAACACTTTGGATCGCGTGCAGACGATCCTGATTCTTATTGGATCCGTCCATTTACGGATCCGGATGTTGCATGGACTGGCACGGAAGCGGGAGGTTGGGATGAGTTTACTCAGGCACAGTATCCACGCTTTGAAGGATGGATCGCGATTGCAGAAGAGAGGCTAAAGGACGATGATCCATCCAATGATATAACACCAGAAGCACTACAACAAGCGTTTCTTTGGCAACATCGCAAATCTATGGAGGTTGTCAACCCAGACTACAATATTGACGTTGGTCTTGGTGGACCAGTTCCCTATTTAAACCGGTATTTGGGTGGACTTCGCTTTTACGCTTCGGTTCGAGCGGATCAGAGTATGTATCTGATTCCTTTGAACACGGATCGTTATCAGGAATGGTCAGGCCATGTGAAACTCACCTCAGATCTCAGACCTGGAATGAAACTTACGTTTGAGGGACTAAGAGGTCGAATTACAGGTACTTCGATTAGCCGATCTGGGCAACCTGGGATTTTTCGCTCGCCTTTTAGTATTGCGGGGCAGTTGAGTCGTGCGAGCTTTATTGACTCCAGAATTTACTCAACCGATTATTGGGCACCAACAGAAGTGAATAACTTTATGGGTGGGCTCAAACTTACACATACGCTAAGTTCCTCCACATTCTATGAGATACGCGTCAATGCTTTTCGCTCAAAATATGATACCAATCCGGGGCGGCTACGTGACGAGACACCAGTCGTATCTTTTGGTGGTGTGGAATTCGATGAGGCTCCTTTTGGGTTTCAACCTAAGCCAACCTTTGGAGTAGATGGGATGCGTACGGGAGTGGGGATGAGTAATGCCCGTGACAGTAGTATCGTGACAGCATATAATATCAAAGCAGATCTCACCAGTCAGCTAAACCGATTTTTGCAAGTCAAAACAGGGCTTGAGTATAATCTTTCGGATTCGAAAGTAAACTATGGGCGTTTTGATGCATTTCTACCAAGCAGTAATTCTCATTCTCAATGGGATCGTGCACCGGTTCGGGGAGCTGCATACACCCAAGGGAAGCTGGAGTTTTCTGGGATGATTGCGAATCTCGGCCTTCGATTGGATTACTTCAATGCAGGAGGAGATTGGTATGACTTTGATCCGTTCAGCCCCGCATTCAGTGCAAGATTCGCACCCGGAATTGACACGCTCTTAACCCAGGAACCTACGCGTCACATCTTTACGCTGAGTCCTCGCATGGGAGTTTCTTTTCCTATTACGGAGTACAGCAAGCTTTATTTTAATTACGGGCATTTCCGTTCGCTTCCGGATCCGAACAATTTATTTCTCTTGCGTGAGTTCACTGAGAGCGGACAGATTAGTCGGGTAGCAAATCCCAATAATCCGCTACCGAAGACCGTTGCTTACGAAATTGGATACGAGCAGTCATTGTTTGATCAACTACTGATTCGAATGGCGGGTTATTACAAGGATGTCTCACTTCAGCCGTACCTCACAGAATATATCAGCCGAGATGGACAGGTAAACTATACCATCAGTGAGCCGAACTCATTTGAAGATATTCGAGGGTTTGAATTTACCTTGTCTCGGAATCAGGGGCGCTGGATTCAAGGGTTCGTGAACTATACCTATATGGTGTTTACATCTGGTTATTTCAGTCTTCGACGCAATTTTGAAAATCCAACAGCTCAGCGGGAGTTTGCGGAGAGTGATGCGGAGCGTCGTCGCGCTTCATCTAGACCACTTCCACGACCTTACGCTCGGCTCAATCTTGACTTTTTAACGCCCACTGACTTTGGCCCCCGCATCGGCTCTTATGCAATTTTGGGTAACTGGAGAATTAGTCTGATCGGCACCTGGCAGCAGGGAGCAAAGTATACATGGACAGGTGGAGGAGCCGTTCCAGGTGTACTCAATAATGTTTCTTTTCGTGATTATTGGAATGCAAATTTACGGTTCACCAAAAACATTATTGTTGCCGGTAAGCGGGCACAATTATTCGTGGATATATTCAACGTGTTGAATACTCGCAGACTTTCCTTTAATGGATTCATTGACGGGAATGATCAGCTATCTTATCTAAGATCTTTACATCTTCCTGAGTCTGATGATTATCAGACAAATATTCCAGGAAATGACAAGATCGGGGCATATCGTAAGTACGATGTGCCTTACCAACCGATGTTGAGGATTCCGGCACGTGAGAGTATTACCTCTCCCAGTGAGCACGTCATCTATTGGGAATATGATTCTCGCCAATATTTGGTCTATCGTAATGACTCTTGGAGTCCTGCGGATACAGAAGTAGTAGATAGGGTAATCAAAGACAAGGCATACATTGATATGCCGAATCAGAATTTTCTCACGTTCCTGGATCCAAGGGATATTTTCTGGGGAATCCGGTTGTCATTTTAACCTATAATGCAATCTGTCACAAGTTGGATGATTCAATCCGCCTCTCTTTGGATATTGATAACAGTCTTGGTTCCTGTTCCTGTTGTTCAGGCCCAATTTACCAACAAGTGGCTATCAGCAGGATCTTTACATAATTGGTATTCCGAGATTGGGAGTGAGACGGAGTCGAGCGGGTTTGTCGGTCGTCAACAGGATGGACTTCGATGGCCAGGAATTTACCGATTTACTGACATGCAGGCGGCCAAAAGCTTATGGATTGGTGCTGTAAATGTGACCGATGAAATTGGCACAAATTATTCTAGCCGGGTTGTTCATGTTGGCCCACGCGTATCTGGGGGAGGAGAATTTTTCCCAACACGCTTTGAGTTGATCACTCGTCTTTCTCCTACATCAGTATTCGTAGACGGCGCAATTAGTGAGCCTGAAGCAGCTATGGTTGCAGATGATACAGATCCATCCATTCAAGCTGATGCGATGATTGTAAACGAGGCAAATACGCTTCTTGGAATCTCCATGGAGCGAAAGATCCTTCAGTTCACACAGGAATATCACGACAATTACCACATCTTTGAATATACGTTCACCAATACGGGCAACACCGATGGTGATACAGATATTGAACTTCCAAATCAGACGCTAGAAGGCGTTTATTTCTTTTTCCAGTGGCGCCTATCGGTAGCCAAGGAAACTCGGTATGTAATTGGGAACGGCACGGGTTGGGGATTAAATGCCATGTTAGATACTCGTGGGGATGGGGTTAAAGTGGATCCTCCAGATGAGAATTTTCGTGCTCAGTTTGTGTGGCATGGAAAGTTTCCTCCGTTTAATGCCTACGACAACATTGGTGGTCCAATTTTACCACAGGCATTACCCGCGTTCAACATAGCTCCTACCGACACATTAGGGCGCTTAGGGGCTTCCCAGTTTGCTGGTATCGTGACCATCCATGCAGATACTTCGCCCGCTGATCAGACTGACAATCCAGATCAACCCAGTACTACATCATGGATTGGCTCCGATGAACCGTTTCAGTCACAAAATGATGCCTTTAATCCTTCAAAAATGGAACTGGAATATGGAGTAATGTCTTCAGGACATAAATCTCCGCGTCATGCAGATGTAGTTGAACCTACAGGTCTTTCAGGTTTATTGAACCCAGTTGGAGATCCAAGTTTGGGAACACCGGGTGGTTTTTCAAATGCAAATGGTTATGGCCCCTATACACTTGCTCCTGGTGAAAGCATACGTATTGTGTTCGCAGAGGGAGCTTCGGGCTTAAGCCGTGAAGCAAATGCAGCGATTGGTAGAGCATACAAAGAATCTGATGCGAATGACAGTGCTCCTATTACATTTGAGGTACATGGTCAAACTCATTCGATGACCAAGAATGAGTGGGTGTTCACGAGTCGAGATTCACTATTTCAAACGTTTCGAAGGGCGATTGCGAATTATGAATCGGGGTACTCGATTCCTCGTGCGCCAGCTCCGCCAAGCATCCTAGAGGTAAATGGAGGAGGTGATCGTATTCAATTGATTTGGACTCCTCATGCGACGGAACCTCTGCCGGAAAGTTGGAAAGTATATCGCGCTCAGGGTCGTTACGATAGTACATACACTTTAGTTCATACCGCCTCCGGTAGCGACACGGGTTTTGATGACATCACGCCGATTCGTGGGATTGATTACTACTACTATGTGGTTGCCGTTCAGAGTGCTGGTCAGAATGATGGCACAGGGCTCACACCATCAGGGCGAACATTGCGAAGTTCAAGGTATGCGACACAGACCTATATTCCTACACGACTTAAGAGACCTGCGGGAGAGTCTTTATCGGACGTCCGAATTGTTCCTAATCCATTCAATATTGCCTCAAGTCCATCTGTACGTTTCCCGGATCAAACAGACAAGTTGGCATTTTTCAATATTCCAGGTCGATGTACAATTGCGATTTACACAGATTTGGGTGAACTCGTAGATGTGATAGAGCATTCAGATGGGAGTGGGGACGAATTCTGGGATCATACGACATCATCTAGGCAGGTTGTGTCCAGTGGTGTATATATTGCGGTTATCACTGATTCGGATACTGGGGAAAGGATTATCAAGAAGTTTGTTATCATCCGTTAATGGTAGCATGAGGCAATGGATATACATATTGTTGATGTTACCGTTTTTTACGGCGATTTCTGTTTCAGCGCAGCAGGAAAAAATTGCACAGACTGCGATGAAATTTTTATCCGTGTCCGTGAGTCCTCGTGCTGCAGGCTTGGGAGACGCTCTCACTGCAGTTGAACATGGATCTACTTCATTGTTCTATAACCCCAGTGGGATGGCATGGCAACAGAGCAATCTTGATGTTGCTATCGGACAAACGCAATGGATTGCTGAAATCAATTATTCAATGGGGAGTATTTCTTTCCGTCCGGGGAGTGGGCGTTTAGGGGTTATTGGGTTTTCATTCTTGATGGTTGATTACGGTGAGCTTGAAGAAACCATCCGTTTCGACAATGATCAGGGCTTTTTGGATGTAGGAACCTTCTCTCCTTCGGCATGGAGTTTTGGCGTCGGATATGCTCGCAAACTTTCCGATCGTTTTTCAGTGGGAGCCCAATTAAAATGGGCGAACCAGTATCTATCAAACTCGGTGATGGGTATTGATGATAGTGGAGATTATGTTCGAGAAAATGTTGAGGAGGGTATTTTGGCTTACGATTTTGGGGTTCAGTACAAGACTGGTTTCCGAAGTCTTAATTTTGCAGTCAGTGCACGGAATTTTGCGCCTGAGATTACATTCAGTGAAGAGAGTGTTACGTTACCTCTCACCCTTAATATCGGTGTTTCCATGAATGTAATAGATCTGATTGACTATGGATCTGGGATGCATCAGCTACTACTTTCCATGGATGCTTCCAATCCTCGTGATTTTTCGGAGCAGATAAAAGTTGGCACTGAATATATCTTTTTGAACACGTTCATCCTTCGCGCAGGGTATGCTTTTCCAACGGATGAACAGGGTTTCAGTCTTGGGTTGGGACTGAAACAGTCACTCCGAAGATTCGGATTCGGAGCAGACTACTCATTTACCGATTTTGGAGTTTTATCAAATGTTCAACGCCTTGCCATACGATTTTCGCTGTAGGCAGGGACGTTACCTCCTGCTTATAGGTACGATCCTGTTCACATCTCTGCTTATGGGCTGTGACTCAGGGACGGCACCAAGCATTTATGATCCTAATAGAGCCAGTTTACCAGATCCGATCATTGAAGATGTGAGTCCTGAGAGCAGGGCTTTAGCTGGGGTGGATGAAGTAATCATTATGGGGCAAAATTTCTCAACTCAGGCAAGTGAAAATCTGGTATATTTCGGGGCGGATCGTGCGGAGGTTGTAGAGGCTTCGTCCACTCAGCTTCGTATGGTCGCTCCCAACAGCCCACAGCCTGAATTGGAACTTCGCTTGGTGGTGATTGGTGCTGAAAACTTCAGTAACAGCATTTCTTATAGTTTAGAACCTCCATTTGTTGAGTTTGGCGAGGTAAAAGACTTTGAAGATGTTTTTGGGATTGCCACGGATCTGACGGGAAATGTTTATATTTCTACGGCTGCATTCGGTATTCCGGTTGGCATTGTTCAAATCTCACATGAAGGAGAACGAAGCGAGTACATCAGTTCCCCGTTCTTGTGGACGGATATTACATTCGGGCCAAATAACGATTTATATGGAGTTCGATCTGTTCGTGCTATATTTAGGCACCAAGAGGGTTCAGATGATTTTGAGGTATATGCTGTAATTCCAGATAATACGGTCAGGTTGACATCAATTGCGGTTAGTGAGAATGGTCATGTATGGGCTGTCGGGAACAATAAGAGTATTTATAGCATTTCCCCCGATAGAACCGTGCGGGATCACACATTTGAGGCTGATGTTAAGGATGTTACTCTATTTGATAACTACTTATACATCGCTGCAGTTCAAAATGACGATAGCAAAATTTGGCGTCTTAAAATAGGCTCTAATGGTGTCTTGGGTGATCCCGAGGAATTCTTTGATATGACTACATTTAATGGAGCGACGGCGTTTTCCATGATCTTTTCCGCATCAGGAGATTTGTATATCGGAACGAATGCTACGGATCCCGTAGTTGTTGTGACTCCTGACGGAGTTGGCCAGCCGTTGTATCCTGGTGTTTTAAACCAGCCTGCTCGGAGATTTGCTTGGGGTAGGCAACGACAACTTTATGCTACGACCAACGCAACCGAATCGGTTGATGCTAGTATTATTCGCATCACTACGCGCGACTGAAGCTATGAGGACTTATCTTTTGGCTTAAAGAGCGTTACTTTTTAGATACATTCGCAACCAAATTTTTTTTAACATGATCCGTAAAACGATACTTTTTACAGCCCTTACTCTTGTGTTCGGTGGCACGGCAAGTGCCCAGAACTGGATTGACGGTGATGTATTTCCTGATTCATCGGCCTTCTGGCGTGGAGCCCATGGGGTAGCTGTTGACGCTGAAGGAAAGGTGTGGCTTGCACAACATTATCCCACTTTTGGAGGGAGCCTTGCTTTTCCTACGGTCATAAATGGAGATACACTAACCCTCCAGACCAGTTCCTTACATGTGTATAACGCTGATGGAACTAAGGCAATGGAACCAATGCATGCCTTTACCTTCAATGGGGTGACAGATACACTCGCGTTTCGAAATAGGGGGCATGCGAATAATCCTTCTCTGGATGCTAAAAACATAAGGGGTGTTAAAGCAGATCACAATGGGGATATTATTGTCGTCGTTGGTGGGGAATCCAGTCTCATGTTTCGGATTAATCACAAAACAGGCGAGGTGATGAACCGGGTTGATTTTGGAGCCGAACGATTTGGCTCTCCAGCTTCTCCTGGAATTGATGCAGCTGGGAATATTTATGTCGCCCCTGTAAGCGCAGAGCAGCCGATTAGTATATATGGGCCTGATTTTCAGTGGATTGGCAACGTATCTCTAAATTCTCCTGGTATTGGTAGAGCAGTAGAAGTCAGTGCAGATGGGAATTCTGTGTATTGGTCTGCATATACCAAGCGGGGTACCTATAAATATCATCGTGCTAACGAATTTTCACGTTATGACTCTCTTGGACTTATTCATGATGGACTCATAGCTCAAGGTAGTGCCCGACATCCCACCACAGGATATATTTGGTTGGGCCATGGGGGAGCTGCGGATGTTTCTCTTGACAGTGAAGGAATGTTTGGGCCTGAGAGCGAATTAACTCTATACGCAATTGACCCTGAGGCAGAAGATAAAATTGTTGATCGTCTTGATTTTGATTCTCCCTACACATATTGTGGTGCTGGTAGCAACAGAAATGTGCGGGGTATAGGGTTTTCTCCTGACGGAATCTATGCATATGTGGGCATATTTGATGCATTGCAGGGTGAAAATGCAGATGGAGAATGTAAATGGTTCTTTGATTCATCTCATAAGCAGAAATTCGTTTTTAAGAAGTTCATGCGAGGTATGGTCACTAGTATTGACCGTGATCCAATTGAAATTCCAGACGGATTTACTCTGTCACAGAATTACCCAAACCCGTTCAATCCTCAAACCAATATTGAGTTTGAAATGAAAGACGCGGGTTTAGCAACGCTCAAAGTGTATGATGTATTAGGCAGAGAAGTTGCTACGCTTATTGATGAGCATCTGGTTGCTGGCAAGTATACGGCTACGTTCAATGCTACTGATCTGACTTCTGGTACATACGTCTATCAACTAAATGTCGCTGGCTATCGACTAAGTGGTAAAATGACGCTGGTGAAGTAGTCTTTTATCAGGAGAAGAATTCTGAAAAAAAGGGTATCCCTTGAATTGATGGGGGATACCTTTTTGTGTATTTTGAACACGATGATTCGAATTATTCCGATCCTACTCTTAATTTTGGTTGCTATCAGTAATACAAGTGCTCAGAACTGGGTTGACCTAGGACCATTTCCTGATTCCACCACGTTCTGGAGATCATCACACGGAGTTGCTGTAGATGCCGAGAATAAGGTATGGATTTCACAATATTATCCAGAGCCATGGATTCTTGCAAACGGAGATACTCTGAAGGATTCTAATGGAGAGTTCATATCTACTCCGTCGATACATATTTTTAATCCCGATGGCAGCAAGGCAATGCAGCCGATACGATCTTTCAGTTATGATGGTATGGCGGACACCCTTTTCTGGGATACAAAAGATGGCCCCGCCAAAGATATCCGTGGTATAAGGGCGGATCACAATGGTCATATCATTGTGATGATAGGGACTCCGATCACTCCAAATAATCCTCTCACGGCACAAAACCCTAGTAGTCTCATGTTCCGGATTGATCATAAGACCGGTGAGGTGATGGATAGGGTCAATCTTGGAGGAGAAGAATTTGGATCTCCTGCCGCTCCAGGGATTGATGCAAATGGAAATATTTATGTTGCACCGGTGACGGGAAATTCGCCGATTAAGATATTTGATGCTGACTTTAGAGAAATTGGTGCGGTGACTCAAAGTACCCCGGGCATCGGAAGAACCATAGAAGTCACATCAGATGGCAACACGGTTTACTGGTCAGCCTTTACTCATTCGGGCACATATAAATATCAACGCTCAGATGAATTTGCATCGTATGATTCGATCGGACTGATACATGAAGGGCTCATTGTAGAATCCAGTGTTCGAAATCCCTCAACGGGATATATATGGCTCGGAAATTCAGTAGCAGGAAACTTTACTCCAAATTCTCGATACAGGATGTTAACATGGTATGCAATTGATCCTGCAACAGATGAGATTGTAGATAGCCTCAATTTTGATTTACCTTTTATACTTGGAGTGCAAAAGACTCGTGGGATTGGTTTCTCGCCAGATGGAAATTATGCTTATCTAGGACTATTTGATAATAGTCGGGATGGGGATAGGACTCTATTAAATGGAGTTGGTGATTTTCCGAGAGGATTTACATTTAAAAAATTCATGCGAGGTATGGTCACTAGTATTGATCGTGATTCAGTTGAAATTCCGGATGGATTCATCCTATCACAGAATTACCCGAACCCATTCAATCCCCAGACCAATATTGAGTTTGGAGTGAAAGATACGGGCTGGGCTACGCTTAAAGTATATGATATACTTGGAAGAGAGATAGCTATACTCATTGATGAGCATCTAGTGCCCGGAAAATACACTGCCACATTTAACGCTACTGACTTGACTTCCGGCATATACGTATATCAGCTAAACGTTGGGGCGCATCGTCTGAGTGGAACCATGACACTTGTCAAGTAAAATTGATTAAGAAGCTTTTACAAAAGAAAGGGAATAATAGATGCGTATTCCAGTGAACTGGGACAGTCAATCCGCCTGAAGCGGGACACTAATCTGCTGGAAGTAGGGCAGTGAGCGATCTAGGTTTGCCCAAAAGGAGTCGTTAGTCTTGTTTTGGGAGTCAAATCAGGGCAATCAGAATTTTTCAATTCTTGCTCTCACGATCATTTCTGCACCAAATTCATCCTCTGTCATCGCATAGAGTAAGCCATTTCTAAATATTGGCTGAGAGGATTCCAAGGAGAATGGGAACGTCACTTGCCCTAGGAAATACCCTTCTGAAGTGAACACGTCAAATAGATGATCCTCATTTTCGGTTCTCTCTACCCAGAGATTTCCTTGGTCATCAACAAAAAAAAGATGTGACAACCGGCTTAACTCTCGGAAACCTGGACATATCAATTTCCCCACCTTGATCAGTAAACCATTGATATCTTTCACGAGCCTGCTCTAATTCTTCTCTAGTTACAGGAATCGGCTCAAATTCTTGGGTGATCCTTCGGAGTATTTTGCCTTCTGCGGTCACCTCAGTATTCATCCCTTCTTATTCATCTCAACCTCCGATCTCTGTTAAATCGTCATCTTGCTGAGATTCGCAGCTTTTCTTTCTTCATCGTCGATATTTTCGGGTCAAATCCTGATTATTTTGGCTAAAAAGGTAGGCATGAAGACGCTGTTTATGTCCAAGTCTGGGTTGACGGTTCATCCATCGCAGGGAGATGATACACGAACCTCTCATGCAACAGAATCTCCTGCTTTTTTCCGTTGGAATCCGGCTAACTACTATCATGGTAGTAGTTCGGCCCTCCAATCGCACCAAGTGCAGTCATGTATCGCATACCCAATCCTACCGTATGGACGCACCTCTCCTATACGTTGATGTTTCGGATTTTTTTTTTTGACTTGTAAAACCACCTCAGATGAGGTGGTTGGCGTTAGATATCGGGCAAGCCGTGCCACCGCAGTCGCAGAAGGTGATCCCAAAAACGGATCCATAGTTGCTCTGCCGACAGGGCGATAGAAAACGTAACGTAGCGACTATGGCGTGCAAGGGTTGCACCGACTTTTAGTAGGTGGAGGCGAAAGGTGGTAATCTGCATGTGAGGGGTATGCTTTAGTTTGGAGTCTACCTCTGTACTGGCATCGGTGTTCTGCGTGTCATCCACCATCATCGTTTCCGTGTTGATCTTCAGAGATGTATCCTGATGAACTTCGGTGTCTGATGTGACAGGGCTACACTCCACATTGGGCACCACCTCTGGTGCGATGAAGGCATCGACCAATATGCATGATCTGATATGCATAGAGAACCGATAGAAGACGCACGGCATTTTCTCTGCGAACCTCTCGTTCTTCCACTGTTTCAGGCTCCTGTTCACGGATGATCTTATGGCCTCTGTAGTGTTCCTTGGGACGTTCTGTGGATGACAGCATGACTTGATTGATCAACTCTTTGATTTCCCCCTGATGCTTTTCAGCCTTTCCACGCATCGCGTACATCTTCGCCAGTGCTTCCCCCGAATAGGTCTCTGAGTCAAGGTTGGTCAGCAAAAAGAAGTAGTCTTCATAGAGTTCAGCTGGACGAGGCCGTATGACCATCACGACCCGACGTGGACCATCCCAACTCTCCGCTTGATACATCAACTCAACATAGCCATAGGTATTCGGTGGACATCCTTTCCCATCAAAATAGGCTTCGGCCATCGCCTTTAACTTGTTGTTGCCCTTCAAGCGTGTCACATAAAACAGGCCTGCGCTCTCTATATCCTCGTACACCTCAGGACTATTGAATCCCGCATCAAGGCGAAAAATGACACGATCCGCGGCATGTTTTTGAACCTGTTCACCGATAGGAATCATGACCTTCTGACAGTTGGTCGCTTCCCGTTGCGTGCCTGAATGCTCCAAGGACATCCCCCGTTTCTCCACACGTCACAAACAACGGCAAGAAGACGGTTCGCTTGTAATGACCATTATACTTGCATCCCAGTTGATGGCCATGGGCATGGCATCGACATCAAGGATGACTTCATCCAGACGTTCACCGCCGCTGCGTACGAGCCTATGCTCCATTCAGAAGACCCTTCTGCATCACCTCAACATTATCCGGTGCACCGAGAATGCTCCAAAAGCGTGACATCGTCGGTTGCGATGCCGGCTGGTTGGCTGGATCGACAACGGCTTCGCCCCGCTCCGTACTGAGAGCGACCCGTAATCATTGCCCAGATCTTTACTGGACAAGTCCCATCCTTGCATCGTCGGCAGCAAAAGCAGATCCTCCATGGAGTGTGTGGTACGATAGGGATCCCGTGGATCATGGAGATTGTCCACCAGATAGGGAAGAATACCTGTAGCTTCAATCAGCCCCCTCATAGATAGAGCCCCCGCATCGGAAGTCGTATGGTTGGTCGTGGATGCCTGCACCAAAATAGAGTGGTTATAGGGGATCTGAACCTGTAAGTTTTGAGAGTCCGTCATGATTCACCTCCGGGGTGAAATTGGTGACGAAAAAACATCCATCTCAGACAATTGGAGCATGGATCCAAAGGATCCAATGGCAACAAAAATTTGAAATTGCGTGAAGATGCGTGAAACTATTATAGATAAAAAAAGCTCAAAATACGTTTGACTTATCTCAACAATGGATTTTTTTCAATAAAAAAAGAGAAAAATGCCCTCTTGAAAAGAGAATTATCAAGGTTCTCCTTATCTTGGAAGGGTTGTTTGATCAGATGAGCAAGTCTGAATCGTTCAAGCTGGGCTCAAATCGCAATTTGAGATGAATAAGGGGGGTTCATATGTCCCGGTATAAGGTCCATAAATCGCCAATGGGTAAGAATTGCCAGTCAAGGTGTGGTTGAAATGCAATACGTGCGCTCATACTTGAAGAGCCATCATCACTGGTCATCTCAAAGAATTCACCTTCTACGGGGGGCACTGGAATTGTAATCGTGTCAATGGGGGGGAATGCCTCGTCAAATCGAGCCAGCAATTCCGCAGAGTTTTCTTTACCATGAATCACTGCATTGTAGCGTCCCATCCAGTCGAAACCGCCAGGGTATGGGGAAAAGTCCCATCCGACACTGTTAACACGATGCATCTCCTGATAATCCCCATATGGATCCAGGACGGTGATCGGCCCCTTAGGCATTTCCACGACCCAAATCTCACCATTACTACTGACATCAATCGCGGAAGCTCGTGTAAATTCTCCTGGCCCTTCACCTTTTGAACCTACGATACGCATCAAAGAACCACTCGGATCATAGATGTAGATTTCCTGTGTCTGATAATCTAGGATATATACATACCCTTGAAGATTTACATCAAAAGAGCGAATATTGCCTAAAAAAGTTGAGCCTTCTTCGGAATCATTTCCGTATCTCATTTCCTCTACTGCTTGCCAACCCCTTTCCGATTCCCAGAGTGGAGTACTCGTATTATAGACGAGTACTTCACCGGAATCAAGAGTGTCCCAATTCCCTGGCCATCCATCGGTAATTTGGATATCCGATGACCCACATCCGAAACTGAACAAAAGACATGTCAAAACTTAACCCTATTTTTTCCTGAACGTAGGATTTTTTGGTTAAAAACGTCCTCTTTTTCCCTTCCTCCGCCCCGTTTTTCGGTCTGAATCTGCCTTTTTGTGTATGCTAAGCATATGTTTTTGTGCGTTTTTGATCCCCAGATTCATTTTAAAAAGTGCGCCCATGTAAATATTTGCTGATTTTGGGTTATTTATTGCAATTTATGTCGTATATTTACGTTTTAGCAAACCTATTTGAGCCCATGTATTTAGCCGAAATTCCGAATCGCAATTCCCCCTCCACCTGGCTCGTGCGAACCTCCACGCGAGACGGCAAACGAACCATCAAAAACACCATCGCCAATGTAACGCACCTTCCCGAACCCATTCGCGAAGGACTGCGAACGCTCTTGCAGGGAGGCCATGCCATCCAGTCCTTCAAGGAGGCACTGCACACCCAGCGTACCCGGCACCATGGGCATGTTGCGGTGGTGCTACACATGATGAAGCATCTCAAAATGACATCCCTCATTGCGCCAAAGAATTCGCGCTTTCGACGATTGGTTCTCGGCATGATTGCGGCCCGGGTCATCAAGCCCGCCAGCAAACTGCAGACCAGTGACATGTTGGACAAGACCAGCTGTATCACAACGCTCCATGAAGAACTTGACCTCAAGCATGTGGACCAGAATGATCTCTATGAGGCCATGGATGAATTGGCCGCCTGCAAGACCAAGATCGAATGCAAGTTAGCCAAACGCCATCTCACCGAAGGTGGAATGGTGCTGTATGATGTGACCAGCAGCTACTTGGAGGGCGATAAACATGCATTTGGAGCATATGGCTATAACCGGGACAAGAAAAAAGGGAAAAAACAAATTGTGTATGGATTGATGACCGATAAGGAAGGATGTCCGGTCTCCGTAGACGTCTTTCCTGGCAATACCCCCGATATCAAGACCCTTGGCGCTCAGATCTCCAAGCTCCAAAATACGTTTGGGTTAAAGCATGTGATCTTGGTCGGAGATCGCGGGCTTTTGAAGCAGAAACAGATTCAGGAGGAGATCATCCCTGTGGGGTTGGATTGGATTACGGGCATGCAAAAACAGGAGATCCGTGAGGTGGTGGAGCAAGAGAAAACGCAAATGAGCTTGTTTGACCAACAGGATCTGGTGGAGATTCAAAGCGATCTCTATCCCAAGGAACGCCTCGTGCTATGCAGGAACCCCTTTCAGGCGGCAAAGACTAAGAAAACCCGTGAGGATCTTTTGGCGAAGGCCGACGCAAAATTGGACCAGATCCTTGCGGCAACCACCCGTACACCCCGCCGACTCAAAGACAAGGCCAAGATTGGAATGCGCGTGGAGCGTGCACTGGGGAAACACAAATTAAAGAAATTCTATCTCCTTGAGATCGAGGAAGGGTATTTCTCGTATACCCATAATGCGGAGGCGATTCAGAGGGCCGAGCGCCTGGATGGGGTCTATGCGATCCGGTCCAGCTTGAAACAGCCCGCTGAGCAGTTGGTGTCGGACTACAAACGATTGTCCACCGTAGAACGCGCCTTCCGCGTGATGAAATCCATCTCCCTGCGCGTACGCCCCATCCATCATGTCAAATCCGAGCGGGTCATTGCTCATGTCTTCTTATGTATGCTGGCCTATTATGTAGAATACCATCTACGAAAGAAACTTGCCCCCATCACGTTTGCCGAAGAGGATCTGGAAGCAAAAAGAGCCCAGAGAGAGAATATGGTGAAGCCGTCCAAGAATGCAAACAGGAACGCACACAACAAGAAGACCAAAGACGCGGAAAGACCCAAGAGTTTTGAGTCCATCATGGAAGAACTCTCTGGGGTATGCCGTGTAACGGGCGTTCTAAACGTAAAGGCCGACGAGGATCACGAAGTGAAGTTTGTGGACAATGAACTGACCCCGACCCAACGTCAAGTATTCAAACTTCTGAAGATCAAGTCTCTGTGTTGATTCGGTTCATCAAACCGAATCAGACTCCCGCCATTGCTCCTTGAACAACATCATTTTTTAAAAAATCCATCCAAATGGTGCGGGAAATCTGCGCTTTTTTCAGAAAAAAATAGGGTTAAGTTTTGACATGTTAGACTTAGCAAGATTACGGCACCACCGGAGGCGGTGACAGGACGAGATAAATTCATTGAGAAGGTTGTAAAGTTTGTTGAGGACTGGGTTGAGCAAAGAATTAATATTCTCAGCACGCCCATAACCAATGCAAAATCAGAGTTTTGTACAAGTCGGTCAGGTTCCTGAGCTATGCCCGTTCAGATATAGGAGGGGCTTGCCCGATGAAATGCAAGCGTTTGGCCGTTCCATTCCCAATTGGAAACTTGTGGTAAGACAGTTACAGGGGATAGGAATTCAAGTGAATCAAGAAACAAACAATACTCCCAAGGGTACCTTTCAATACAAATCGTAGCAGAATCTTCTATTTAAATTCATATATGGAAGAATAAAATCCTGACCAATTTGGTCAATTTACTCGAGTTTCTTACTTGCTCCGCAAGTCTGGACTCGAAGCAGATGAGGCAAATGAACTCACAGAACGTATCACGAACATGGCATCTACAAACGTATTAGGCAGGATTGACACGATCAGTGCTCGATTGGAATCCAAGTTTGATGCTCAGAACTCCAGGATTGATGTCAACAACGCTCGATTAGAATCCAAGATTGATGCTCAGAATGCGAAGTACAATACTTTGATTGTGATCCTGAGTATATTAGCAGCCACGGGAGTTCTCGGCTTTTTGGCAAACATCTTCAACTGGGGTGCCTAATTTGCCGTCTGCACTGATGAATTTGGATCTACACGAGGCCATAATGTGACCTGAGAGTAGTAACATAGGAGGGGAAGTAGATTTAGAGATCACCAGCTTTGAAAATTGATTGTTTCGACAGACAAAGCTAGGCCGAGACACCTTCCAATTCTATTATACCTTGAAACAGATTGACTACTCTACCTTCAGTGGAATAACCTAAAGAGCCTTATTTTGAAGTGAGAGCCTGTTCAAAATCATTGATCAGGTCCTGACGATCTTCAATCCCTACAGAAATCCTCAATAGATAATCCTGTATTCCCGCAGCTTTACGTTCTTCTGGAGTCAGTCCTGCATGTGAGCTGATTGCGGGACGAGTCATAAGAGATTCAATTCCTCCGAGGCTTGGTGCAAAGACGGGAATATTGAGACGGCTCATCAGTTTTTCAGTGGCTTCGAGTCCACCCTCTAGTTCAATACTTAACATGCCTCCAAATCCCTCAAATAGGCGAGCCGCCCGCTCATGATTAGGGTGAGATTTCAGGCCCGGGTAGTAGACTTTTTTGACCTCATCTTTAGAATCAAGAAATTCAGCCAAGGCATGTGCTGTCGCGTTATGTTGCCTCATTCGTAGTGCCAGAGTTTGAATGCCTCGATGGAGTAAAAAACAGGCATGAGGATCCAGGCAGCCTCCAAGATGCTTTAAATTTTTCCCCGCCTTGCGCACCCAATCGCCTTTTCCCGCAATCACACCCGCGATCACGTCAGAATGCCCGTTAAGGTACTTGGTTGCACTATGGAGTGAAAAATCAAATCCCGCCGCCGCAGCTGGATAATTGAAGGGAGTCGCAAAAGTATTATCAATCAAAGAGATTAAATTGTTTGCACTCGCAAAGGAAACGATCCTTTCCAAATCACAAACATGAAGAAGAGGGTTAGTGATGGACTCAACATAAATTGCTCGAGTATTGGCTTGCAACAAGGAGTCCCAGGTTTCGGGAGCATTTGCATCAAAAGAGGAGATGCTTACCCCAAGATCAGTGAGCAGTGTACGAACGAATGCATGAGTGCCTCCATAAAGAGTATTTTGTGCAAGCAGATGATCGCCTGGCTTGAGAGATGTAAGAAGTGCTCCACTGATTGCAGCCATTCCACTGCCAGTCACAAGTGCTTCCTCAGCTCCTTCCAAAATCGCAAGCTTCTGATTGAGCACAATTTGATTTGGGGTGTTATTATATCGAATGTATCTCAGTGGAGAATCATCGTGCTCAAACATGGCCGTTTGAAAAATTGGCGTTCGGATCGCTCCTTCAATCCGGTGCCCTTCTCCCGCATGAATTAGTTTTGTGTCAATTGCCTGAGACATCATAATTTGGGTTAAATTTGAAGAGTACCAGCAATAACCGTCACGGCTTGACCAGCAACATGAATTCCTGTAATATCGTCCCGAGATCCAGTGATAGTAACGCGCGCCTGACCTGGTCGGCCCATCCAATCTCCTTGACATGCAGTAAAGACAGGCTCCTTGATCAGGTCATAATGCCAGAGGAATGCCCCCATGCCCCCAGTTGCACTCCCCGTAAATGGGTCCTCAAATACACCTGGTGAGTTGACAAAGTGGCGAGCAAAGGTTTTTGAAGTGCTTATCGTAAACAAGTGTGTGCCGAAAAAATCATAGCGATGACGGAGTTGGGTAAGCAAAGCAGGATCTACTTGAATTCGGCGGAGGCAATCAATCTCTCTCACGGGTATCATTAGCTGTGGAGTACCAGTACTGACGATTTGGATTGGTTTTTCAGGGATGAGATCGTGTATCGATAAACCAAATGCAGACAGAGCATCATCAGATCGTACAAGAGATAGAAACTGAGGCTTCAATTGTGACATGACAATCTCATTGACTTTCCCCAATGTAGTCAGAATCTCGACAGGAATAATTCCTGCTTCAAGCTCTAACTCAATCCGGGTCACAGGTTTTGACACGGAGATATAACCTCTTTCAACAAGAAGGTGAACCGAGGCAATTGTGGGATGACCAGCAAGCGGAATTTCTTCAGATGGTGTAAAGTATCGGGCACGTATATCTGCCCGGTCAGAATGTAAAATAAATGCAGTCTCTGAGAGATTTTGCTCGCGTGCAATAGATTGCATTTGTTCACTCGTCAGTGAGTCCGCATCCATCACAATTGCACAAGGATTGCCATTCAGAGGGGTATCCGCAAATGCGTCGACTTGGTAGAAAGGGTAAGAGGCCATTGAGACACTCAGTTTATTATTGGTAAATTCCTACGTGGATTTGGAAATTTGCCCGCAAATCCCTTTATTAAGGTACAGAGACAGAGTCGTCCATGATCATGAACCGAAAGCAACGCAAGAACATTATCATTGCGCTTTCAATACTTGCAGGAGTTGTTGTTGCCTTTACAATCCTGATCCAACTCAGTAGCTAAACTGCTAGATCAGAGTCAGGATTACGCAAACTCAGGAAGAAGCGACGAATCTTCTTTATCCTCCTCTTCTAGGAAGGGATAGACGCCTTGCAGGAGTTCCTGTAGCTTAGTGCGCCCACGATTAATCCGACTCTTTACGGTCCCCATAGGCAGCCCGGTGATGATGGCAATCTCTTCATAGCTAAGCTGCTGGATATCACGTAGGATGACTACCTCGCGAAAATGATCCGGCATCGCAAGAAGTCCCATCTGAATATAATAATCTTGGATGGCACTTTCCGCGTGCTTATCTGGTGAGAAAGTCTCATCGGGAAGAGGCATTTCGAATTCCTCTCCGTCACGGTTAAATGATTGGATCGAGTCCATACGACGGCGACTACGTTTACGGTATTCCGTTTTTGCGAGATTCCCCGCAATCGTATAGAGCCAAGTTGAGAACTTTGCAATACGCTTATAGGAATGTCGGTTCCGATACACACGTAGGAACGTCTCCTGAATGAGATCCTCACAGGCCTTTTTGTCACCCGTGAACCGATAGAGAAAGTTCACCAGAGGACCTGTCCAACGCTCCCATAGAATATTGTAGGCCTCGACGACACCTGCCTGGAAGTGTTCCATCAGGTCTTCATCGGACATATCCTGAAGAGCGTCAAAGCGACTCAAAGCGGTACGACGCCGCGAGTCTTTTCGAACGATGCGTGTTATTTGTTTCACCTTACCAATTAATTTCAAATTCAAGACGGATGAACAGGCCAGCTACTCGTTACGTATTATAGATGCACTTTGTTACAGTACACACACTAACGTACAAAACCTCAATATCATTGTGACACGATCTGCTTGATCTTCTCGAAAAATTCACAAAACCTATAAAATAATTAGGCAGATCACGAAAATGAGACTGCAGTACGAAGATTATACAATAGAACTGGCCTTATAATACCCTCAGAAAAACAAAAATAAGGAAAAACTCAATATGATCACGAAGTACACGGTGACTTCGTAAAATGAAACCCGTTCGGGAGCAAATCTTTTATCCGAAAACACTGTGGCTTATGGCTCCCTCGATCCATCCAGATCAATGACTCAGGAGCCAATTCATAGAGTACTTGTCGGCAGGCACCACAGGGAGTCGCCGTTGGAGATTTGGGACAGGAAACATAGACACTTTGGATATTTGATGCTCCTGCGCTTATCGCTGATGCAATCGCTACACGTTCAGCGCAAAGTATTCGTGTCCAGTCAGAGTACTCAAAGTTTGCACCCTGGAAATACTGCAAGTCATCGGTGACCACGATTGCCCCAACAGGAAAGTTTGATTCCGATGTATCAGCAAACTTCGCGGCATGCCTTGCAAGACAAATGCCAGAGTTTGGATCAATTGGTTTGGGGAAGCGCTTGGCCATGGTAAGCTGTTTGCCAATACGATAAGTAGCCCCTGACTTTCCATAGAAATCACAATCTAATTGGTCCAAAGGTGGAGACAAGGTTTGGAGTATCGTAATTTTTTCTTCTTGCTTTACAGGTCCACTGAAAAGAATTGCATCAATATCTTTTCTCCCAATGGAAGCGACACTCAAAAGTGAGGAAGTCAGAGCCGGTATGATCAGAGGGTACGAAGCATTTTCGATCCGAACTCCACATGCCCAATCTCCATCTGAAAGAAGCACCAGTGCTGCTCTTGGTTGACCAGAGTAAGGGGTAAAGGAGCATCGTGAGGCATCCCGAACATACTGACGCAGAGTATCAATCTCCAAAGAATTTTTCATGGTTTAAGGAACGCTTGATAGGTTACATTAGTTCGCGTATGTTCAGCCGGGGTGGCGGAATGGTAGACGCAACGGACTTAAAATCCGTTGACCGTAAGGTCGTGCGGGTTCGAGTCCCGCCCCCGGTACATGACCCAGTGATGCAAAGTAAGAAGTTCAGACTGCATTCGGTATCCATGTTCTTTCCAATTGGATCAGCATCAGCTCCGTCGCGAATCCAATATTTTTCAGCGATTTATCGACTCTTGGAGTAGTGTTTTCTACCAGGAATACAAACAATGGAACAGAGCGGAATTGCCTTTTGTCGAACTCACTCACCCGGTTTGGTCGTTTTACCACCATGGACGCTAGGTTCCATGCACCACTGCTCACGAAGGACTGCGAGATTATGGAGCAAGTGATCTTCGATTCCCAGTAGGGATACCAGCACAGAATGATCCAGCGCAATCCGTGTATCGTCTCGGTAGGCCTCATTTGCTGGAAGAAAGTATCGGTCACGAAATTTCTCAAAAATTTGTTCACTCAGAGTCAATTGTTTTTGGGTGAACGTTCTTGGGTCGATCGCTAGGAGTTGGGGTAGGCGAGTAATGGTGAGGATCGATCGTCCTTGCTGCTGCCTTGTTCCAGTCCACCAGAAAGAGATCAGTCCAAGGGTTGTATTAGCCCAAAGCACAAGAGGGATTTCCCATTTTGTTTCTGTGCGGAAGTTCGGCCATGCTCTTCCTCCAAGGGAAGGGTTCTCGGTCATACAGGCAGCCAAGGGCTGAGAGTTGATCCGAAAATCAAGAGTAAAATGCAATCGGGATGCCCCATCACGCCAGAGCTGCGCAGCCTGTTTGCGGAGATCCTTTCGGGCAGTTCCCTGCTGATCTGGGCGAACGATCAGTTGCCGTTCACGATTGGCATCATGTCCCCACAGCATCGGATACTCTGGTGCTTGCGACACAGCTTCGAGATCAAAGGGGCCCCGCGGCTTTCCATGACTGGTTTTTCCGGTTATGTCTCGGTGTAAGAAGCCTCGGCGCCCCAGTTTTCCAAGTTCACAGACAGAGATAGAGGTGGGGGATCCCATTCGGGGTAGGAGCAGTTTTCCTTCGGCAAGTGCGTTCACACACATCGCTAAGGAAGCTTCCCGAACACCGAGCCCCATCCAGTCTCCGGATCGAAAAAGGTTGCCGACTTGTTCCGTCTTGGTCAATGAGATCTTTCCTGCATCTTGATGAGGATCATGCCGGCTGTGTTCAATCTTTCGGGCCATGATCGAAGCTTCCAGGTGGGTTCGGGGCCGGTGCAATGTATTCACTACAAGAATGTCACTCAGATCCGTATGATTCTCTTTCTTCCGGGTCGCAACCAAAAGCACTTCGGCCATCCCCGTGTCCGCAGAAAACGCCCGATCAGTACTTCCATCGGTTGCAATTCCAACAATGAGAATATCCCTGTAGTGCTGATGGATCAATGTACGTGCAGGTTCCCATGCCTTCCCCTGCATAAAAGAAGCGGGAAGGACCAAAGCAAGAATGCCACCTGGACGGAGTTTTGCATGAGCTACATCGATAAAGTTTGACGCAAGCCCCGCATTCCCATGTCCGGCAGGAGCGGTCAGGCCTTTCTTGAGCTCTTTCAGGCGTGCGGACATTTTTGCTTGTTCTTCTTGCTTGGTATTGAAGCCCGCAAACGAAGGAATCGGAACCCCAGCGGTTTCATGATTGGTGGGTCGAGTAAAGGGCGGATTCATGATGACCAGGTCCATGGATCCATGTGGAACTTCGACAATGGTTCCTTTGGAGTCATCTCCCACAGCCCCTTTTCCGGTCAGGGCTTTGCGGCCCGTGCCGAAGATGGCTCGCGTTTCATCGGCCTGCATGAGATCCAGAGATCCAATAGAAATTCCATTTCCATCCCCGTTTTCTCCATAGGGCATGTTGATCATACGCGTATGTCCATATGCCTTGTCAGGATGCATTCCTGACAGGGTTGCAGCGGTCAAATGTATAGCGGAAGGCATGATGTCGGCTGCCGTCAATACGGACTCCATCATCTTTGCATGAAGGATCGCATCGTCTCCACCTGTGCTCCGATGACGAGAGGCAAATGCATGGTAGGCTGCGCCCAGAAGTGCACCGGTTCCACAGGCCAAGTCTGCGATCTTGAGGGCTGTAATTTGTTTGGGCTTCCCCCAATCAATGCGGAGACGCGAAATGGCTAACTCGGCCAGGAGTGTGGCGGAAGCAGGGAGCGTATAAAAGGTGGCCAGAAATTTACGATCTGTAATAAGTTGCTGGAACATACGACCCGACAAATCCTGGATATCTGCAGCACCGAAGCGTTCCAGTTCAGAGGCCATTTTCTCCAAGATATCGATGACCCCCTGTGCGTCTTTCTCGGGGATGATCATAAACAAATCAGAAGCCAAACTGAAAATGGGCCAGTAGTTAATGCGCAGAATGGCACGCCAGCACCCGATCACATCTGATTTGATAATGGTTCCGAGTTCATTCTTGTAGTGGCCCAGGTAGTTGATCTCTGGATGAAGCCGTGCAAGGCGCATATGAAAGATCACTGCGTTAGCCAAAATAGCCATGGCCATTCGGGTCGTTTGCTCTCCTTCTTCCTGATGAAGCTTTTCGGCAAGTTGTCCAAGGATGTAGGTTGGGGTACGGAACTGTAGGTACCCGGCTGCCTGGCTAACGCCCAGTTCCAGAATCTTGACTCCCTTTGCAACCCGCCGCTCGGATAGGGCGACCGTCTCGATGCAACTTGCCAAGTCGTTCAGGTCTCCTTCGAGCCATCCACTGTCTGGCCAACGCTCATTTTCGCCAAATAAATTTTCTTGCCCGTCATAGGTGAAGATTGCGAAGAGATAACGTGCCGTTTGTATCGCAGAATCAAGATGTTCTTGCGGAACCTCTCGAAGAGATATAGGCAACCGGACTGCGATACATTGCTCTACTTCTTCTTTGGTGAGCTTGATAATCTGCCCCAATCGGTTCCGTGTATCAGACTCTACTGTGGGGGCAGGTTCAAATTCGGTCTCCAGGATTACGGTGAGTCCGCCCACATGTGAAACAACAATATCTGGCTGCTTCAGCTTCTGCACAAACACATTGGTCTGCTCTGCACGTACGGTCCAATTTGGATGCTTGCCTCTCAGACATTCGGCAAGCTTTGCATTCACAATCTTTTCGGAATTTAACATCCTCAAATTCCGCGGGGAATTGTGGTGATCCAAGCAGTCAGAGTAACAGAAATGACTGTACTGCAGAGGGATCTTCGGGTTCCTCCGATTGGGATGCATCCCATCTAGAGGATTCCGGCACGGAGAGACGCTCTGCCGGATCCCTGATCATTGTCAAGCCCAAACTTTCTGCCGAAATGAAGTCGACAGTAGAAAGAGCGTAGATTCCTGTCAACAATGGCAGTCTGAGCCGGGAAAAATGGAGGAAGGATGCTTCAGGAGTGCTCGCGCGCTGAGAAAGAAACCAGACAGATCAACTCTGATGTGCCCGCCGATTCGGGAGCAATTCCATTGCACGACAGGTCTACTCCCTCTCCCAAACTCGCTCCGCCGAGTTCTCGGCCTCTTCTGCAATGGCCGCCCGTTTAAGTCGCCCACGATCTCGCATCGTTCCCGGTTCAATTCTCCAAAACGGTTACATCCGAAGTTTGGACAAGGCATGAACCGTCAGATGTTTCATCGCTCTGGTCCTATGATTTTTTTCATTGGACCTAAATAATGGTGCAGAACGCGCCTCTCAAAAATTTCACAGTTTTTGAAGACTAAAGGAGATGTGTGTGAAACCTTAAACGATTCCCTTATGGATCGAGCATAATTTACGTGAGATCCAATTTCAATCTGGTTACACGTTGCGCAACTTTTGCACGATCCATAGATCGATAGATTTCGGGAAGAGCTTCTTTGCTTGTGCTTTCCAGAACTGCGACCAAGGCTTGCAGTTCTTTTTCCTGACTATTTTCTGGGGGGACAAAATCTTCAACCACCGCCGCAAGAATTTCCGCTGTAACTGCACTAGGATCTCCATGAATTGCCGTTGCATGGAATTTTGCACGGGTCAAAAGAGCTTCCATATCTGCTCCACTATAGATGGTCTTTCCATTCAACAGAGCTTTGGGGACTGCTTCCTCAGGAAGATCAATCTTAGTTCTGCGCATCATGACACGTAGCAGTTCGAGACGATCTTTCTGGGTAAAGGGGTAGAAGAGTGCAATATGCTCTTCTGCTCGTCCTTGGCGCTTGAGATCTACGGGCATCAGGTCTGGACGTGCAGTGATTAGGAAAAAGATGATTCGTCCGCGATGTTCTGGCTTACTCATAAAGGAGGCAATTTGTCCAAATACACGCTTCGAAACCCCGGAATCTCCCTCTGCATCCCGATTGCCCAATGCCGCATCTGCTTCGTCAATCATCACTGCAACCGGAGGCATGGCTTCCAGAAGATTCAAGATCCGTTCCAGATTCCCCTCCGTCTGCCCCTGCCACTGTGAGCGAAAGTTCTTTAGCTTCACCATTGGGATCCCAATGTCGTTGGCAAAGCATGTGATCATAAAAGTTTTTCCGGTCCCTACCGGTCCACTGACCAAGTACCCCATGGGCATAACTTCATGCAGTCCTTTTTGTAATGCAGAGGCTGCTTGGCGAAGATGAGTTTTTGCTTCATCGTGCCCAGCTACATCATTCAGCCCACTATTTGACTCGACGAATTCAAGCATCCCAAATGCAGATTCTTCAATCAAGGATTTTTTGAGTTTGGATAGGTGATCAAAACTAAGGTAGGTTTTATTTTCCAGTGTATCGGCAAGGATCGTCTGGATTTGAGTATATCCAAGACCGGGGGTGTTTTGTGAAAATTCTTCTACCCCCAGGTCAGAGTACTCTTCAAAGAGGGAGGTTGAATCCTTCGTCAGCCATCCGGCAAATGCAAAGCGATCATCTTTTTCAGGGAGTGGAATATTTATCTCGGCAGTCCAGGGACTCTGTACATGTTGCTGATTGAGATCACTTAGATTTTCTGTAATCAAACAGATCGTAAAGTCATGCTCCAAAAACATTGGATCATGAGCCCATCGTTGCAGATTCACGAGTGCACTTCGATCTTCCGCTGAATACATAGATGCTTCGGCCATTGGAATAATGGTTTCGGCATAGTCAATAATACAGGCAATCCTTTTTCGAGAACTTAAGCGTAGCCGGAAGTAGTTGTCGAGGATGGAGAGAACTTGTGATGGATTTCGGGGTCGTTTTTTGCCGAATTCGGTTCCGAATAAGCTATCGTGTCCTGAAACTGCGCGATTGAAGTCTTTTTGGGTTTCCGTGTCAAGGAAATGAATTCCAGCTGCTCGATCGTAAAGGACCACAATATCTCGGGCGGCAAAGAGCTCATGTACCAGAAAGTGGGTCAATCCGACATAATCTACTTTGCCGGATTCGGGGTCTTCATGTCGTACCAGATCGCGGACGTTACCGTGGAGGATAAACTGGAGGAGCGTCTTGGTGAAATATTTACGTGCCAGTATTCGGGCCCACTCGGGGTAATGAGCGGTATACTGGTCAAATTCCGATGTATACTTTAGATCCTCCATATGATTTTTGGGAACAAGCAATGAGCGGAAGTGAAGATCATTTTCGATCTAAAGTCTGTTACGGGAATACGTTGGGAAGAATCCCCATCAAAGATATCTCACTTTTGGTTGGGAAAACAGATGGAGAATCATTGATGAGAATTGGAATGAGTGCCAGAATGAAAGCAATGAAATGACCACAGGCCCCAAGCTACTTCTTATGTCTACATAGGAGGAGAGACATCGGTTCAATGAATGGAGGATCGCTATGCGACCGTGACGGAGGAATCAAGATAGACATTCTGAATTGCAGTCAGAATATCAACCCCATCGTTCATTGGTCGCTGGAACGCTTTGCGACCAGAAATCAACCCCATGCCTCCCGCACGTTTATTGATCACGGCCGTCTTGACGGCCTGCTGCAAATCGTTTGATCCAGATGCACCGCCTGAATTGATTAATCCACAACGTCCCATATAGCAATTGGCGACTTGGTAGCGGGTAAGATCAATTGGATGATCACTGGCCAGATTTGTATAGATACGTTCATCGAATTTGCCGTAGCTGGAACTTCCATAATTCAATGCAGCGTATCCTCCATTTGAAGTAGGTTGTTTTTGCTTAATAATATCGGCTTCAATGGTCACTCCTAGGTGATTCGCCTGACCGGTAAGGTCGGCAGATGCTTCGTGGTTCACGCCATCAATCTTGAAAGCACCGTTACGCACATAACACCACAGAATGGTCAGCATTCCAAGTTCATGTGCAAAGGAAAAGGCCTCGGTCACTTCCTGCAATTGCCGGTTAGATCCCTCAGATCCAAAATAAATGGTAGCCCCAACCCCAATGCACCCCATATCCCATGCATTCTGAATACTTGCAAAAGGAATCTGATCGTGGGAATTGGGATAACTCAGTAATTCGTTGTGGTTGAATTTGAGAAGGAAAGGAATCTTATGCGCATATTTGCGTGCGACGGCTCCCAGGACTCCGTAGGTCGAAGCAATCCCATTGCATCCCCCTTCCATCGCTAGTCGGACAATATTCTCGGGGTCAAAATACATTGGATTCTTTGCGAAGGAGGCACCGGCGGAATGCTCAATTCCTTGGTCGACGGGAAGAATTGATACATACCCCGTCCCAGCCAAGCGCCCAGAGTTAAATAGAGTATGCAGTGAACGGAGTACGCGAGGGTTCCGGTCTGAGCCTGCCCAGACATGGTCAACAAAGTCTGGACCTGGTAGATGCAGACTCTCATGGGGGATCGTGGTACACGTGTGTGTTAAAAGATTTTCTGCTGAATCCTCAAGGATATCAGCGATGTTCTTGTTCAGCACTTCGGCCATCGGTAAGAAAGTTGATTAGGTTCAAATTTAAGGTACAGAGAGTGACAAAATCACTCACAAGAAGGTTTTACGCTTCAAATGGATTAATTCTTCGATAGACAGAGTTCGTTCGGTAGACTTGAAGGGTTCGCCATCCAATTTTCAATATTTCGTCCAATATATGATCCAAACAATACGCCCTTTGATCCCAGCCCTGTCAGCATCCAGACATTGCGGGTGAGTGGACCGACCATGGGAAGCCTGGTCCCAGGAACTCCAACCCGAATCCCAGCCGATGCACGTAGGATTTTTGCGGATGCCACAGAGGGAATCATTTGTTGGGTCAGAGCAAGAATTTTTGCAATTCCCTTTTTGTTCGGGTCCATATCTTGCGGTGCATGTTCATAGGTAGTTCCGAGAATCAGTCGATCCTTGATGGGAACGGCGTAGCCATACCCGCTGACGGGAAGTGAGATCTCGATTGACGAGGATACGTGTACTAGTTGTCCCTTGGTACAATGAAGGTTCAGGTTATTCAGTTTTGGGATGGATGAATACCCAGAACCCAGTGCGAGAAGCAATTTTTTTGTTCTCAGGGATCTATCCGAGTCCATGATTAGAGTGACTTCCGAACCATGGTCTTCCCAATCGACAAGGTTATCATGGAGGATCATGCAGTGGGGGAGTAATGATGCGAGCAAACGGTCTAGCATTTGCGGTATATTTGCTACACCTCCCTTTGTAATTACGGCACCAAACGGAGCCGTGATAAAGGGATAGATCGCATCCATATGGTCCGGCGAAAGCCAAGTGAATGAGTTAGGGTTTTCTAGGGATATTCCTCGAAAAAGCGAAGCTTGAGTTTCGTTGAGAGCGGGGCGAAGAATGCCGCATGGGTTATAGGTGTCACATGCATCTGCATGGCGTAGGGTATGCAGAAAATCTTCATATGCAACATCTGCATTCCAGAACCCTCCCATTCGCTGCCCAGCATACGGATTGACTAGTCCGGCGGCGATGGTAGAGGCTGCCGGAGCAGTTCCAGAGAGGAGTGCTACCTTATTTAAGTTACACAAATACAGTGCTGCACAAGTGCCACCTAATCCAGCACCGGCAATAATGATGTCAAATGTTGAATTCTGCACAAGCTTTTACTGGAACAGCTTTATAATGTCAGGGTAGCAAGGGGAGATTGTAATGTGCCCGTAGCTCAGCTGGATAGAGCGTCTGACTACGGATCAGAAGGTCGGGGGTTCGAATCCTCCCGGGCATACGGCAAAAAAGTATCCATACGAAAATCCCATATCCCCAGCGCCTAAGCGATCCTGCAGCTCATGGTCTGGTGCAGTAGGATGGGCGATGGATTGCATCTCTGCCGTGAGATCTATGCAGCTTGGGGAAGTGCTGTATCCTGTGTAGTTTTCCAGTGTTGAGGTAGCAGAATATACCTCTCTTCTTGGGCCGCCGTATGGATACAGATAATCTACTCAAAAGATGGCAAAGTTGAATTTTTCCCACTATACAGCTAACAGGCGTAATGGATGATCGTACTGTGTAGTGATCATTAGGGGCCTTCATCAGATCTCACTTTTGGATGGAATGAAGCCTCCAATCGTCCAAGATCAGGAGACCCATAGCGAGTTGTTTCATGATCATGAGATACGAACTTTTGAGCGAATTCCCAACTTTTTCTTTGGCTATCTGTAGGTGATTATAAGAACCAAGAGAGTCGGGTATGGCGAAAGTTGAAGTCTATGAGACAGGTTTTATGTATCCATTCACAGGCGATAGAGCTTTGGTTAATCCCCACGGAATCCGTAATGATCACATTCTGTCGGAGACGGATTCATTGATATTGATATGATATGTAGTCAAGTGGAGCAGGGTGCATTTTTGTCTATACCGCCCACTTTATCATGAATTTCCGTATACCACATAAATATATGGAGGTAAAGAACATGGCTCAACCTCAACACCCTTATCCTTAGCTGGAACATATTTTCCGGTGCCACAACGAGTTCACTCGGGGTATGGTATCGTTGCAGTTCAGACGCGTTTTAAATTGGGCGGTTTGGTCACGGAGCAGATATAGGTGGGGTAGGCGATGGCTGAACCTCTTCTTGCATTAGGATTCCTTCTCTGCCACGTACATGAACCACGAGTCCTTGAACTTGTCCATTCAGTATGTATACCTTACGGGACAAGTCGACAACTTGAGCATTCATTATTTTCTGCTCCGCTTCAACTTTTTCTATGGAAGCAGTAAGCCTAGCCTCAACTCTGTTAAGACTGGTTTTAACTTCGTCAATCCTACCGTTAAGACTGGTTTTAACTTCGTCAATCCTACCGTTAAGACTGGTTTTAACTTCGTCAATCCTACCGTTAAGACTGGTTTTAGCTTCGTCAATGGAAGCGGTAAGTCTAGTCTCCGTCCTGTCAATTCTAATATTCGTTTGTTCGATGGAGCGGGCAAGCCTCCGGGATGACAGTGAAACAATACTGATCAAGGACCCAATGATCAAAAAAACCGAAGTTCCTGAGGCAATGTAAAGATCAAGCGTAGACACTTCCATAACAGAATCAAATATTGCGAATCAAGGGCAGTGAACCCGACTGAAATATGATAGTTCCCCGCATGTGTTGTTATTATTTAGAGTATTCTATCCCAAAACCCTCATTAGATCATCTAGACACAATCTCTGGCGCTGGAGCATTTACGCGAGATTGGCTGAAACCCAAGGTTTCGTTTCCGTAGTTTCACCGGTAGCCGATTTGTGTTCAACTCGATTTAGACCGGCTGAATTCTTGTACATCCTAACACTGATTTCAATATTCGACCGGATCTATTTGAGATAGAATCTCCCTATTTTGATGTATTGCATGGCATTTTTTCGTATCTATACGAAAAAAACATGTATGACACGCTTGAAACGAGGATAGAGAGATGATACGTCAGGGAATTATAAAGTAACAAAATGATGTGGAACTTTGATAAGGTGGTGGGATATACAGACACAATCAGCCGAGCACCCAACTCGACTGATTGCTTGTCATAATATCACCTAGACTGATACCATGCCTGTAAAGGATTCAAACAAGAACGCGCAAGGTAGTTCCTACCGGGGCGTGGAATATCGTCTATGTCCAGGGACACAGGGTAAGGCAAAGAAACTCGCGGGGGCGTGCCGGTTTGCGTGGAATGCCATTCTTGCCGAGTGTCAGAAAGAATACGACGCGGTTCGAGATACAGATCAGCCAAAGCCTTCGGTCTCGTTTTTTTCTCTGGGGAAGCGGTTTACCAAATTTCGTCAATCCACAGAATGGCTAGACCAGTATTCCTATAAGATTGTCCGACATGCCTTGAAATATCAGGCAGATGCGTGGAATGGATTCTTCAAGGGGCAGCGAGGTCATCCCCGATTTCATTCAAGGAGCGCGCACATGGATTCCTTTACCGCGACTCAGGAAGCGTTCAAAATTGAAGGCGATAATGTACACATCCAAAAGATTGGTTGGATGAAGTTCCGGCGCAAGGGAGGCGATCCATACCTTGACCGTGAACCGATTGAGATCACGGTCAAGAAGGTAGGGCGGTATTGGAGAATGAGCGTCATGTACAAGATTCCAACACAGAAGAAAGTTTTGAACGGGATTACCGTCGGCGTAGATCTGAATACCTACAACGTGGCTTGGACGGATACAGCAAATGAACGGGGAATGCTTCCGATTGAGAAGCCGAACAAAAAGGAGATCCGAATCAAGCGGTATCAGCGGAAGCTGGCCCGGCAACAGAGAGGTTCGAAGCGATCGAAGGTAACCAGTCGCAAGATCGCGAAGTGGAAACGGAAGCATTCACGAAAGAATCGGGATCATCACAATAGCAGGGTTTTGGCAAATCGGGCGGAGGTCCTGGTGCGTGAAGATCTGAAGCTCAGGAATATGACAAGGTCGGCAAAAGGGACCGTCGAACCCTCGGGCAAGAATATGAAGGCAAAGGCAGGACTGAACCGGGTAATGCGGAATGCGTCCCATGGCCGGTTCCATACCTACTGCGAGTACAAATTCAGTAAGGTCATCACGGTGGATCCAAAGTACACGAGTCAGCGATGTTCAAAGTGCGGACACGTAGCAAAGGAGAATCGGTTGACGCAAAGCAAGTTCAAGTGTGTAGCCTGTGGCTATGCAGACCTGAACCGCATCTGCAAACATCTTGGCCTCCGGGATTGGGGCTACTGGACGTGGA
This sequence comes from Rhodothermales bacterium, assembly GCA_965215475.1. Taxonomy (GTDB): domain Bacteria; phylum Bacteroidota; class Rhodothermia; order Rhodothermales; family Bin80; genus Bin80. Next base: position 1,276,102 of record OZ244061.1, on the reverse strand, counting down.
GGAGCGTTTCGGTCAGGAACTCCTATGAGCCGTCAAATGGATCGATCAGTAGCTAAATGATTGGGTACTCATGGATATAATTTCCATACATAAGGGAATGGTCTTCGTGGTCTTGGGGTTCATTCTTCCGAATGCACTGCCGGTTTCTGGCCAAGCACCGATCCTGCAGTCTGCCTATCATGATTACCGTGTCGTCACGGTAGTACAAGGCCTTGAACGTCCCTGGTCCATCGCTTTTCTACCCGAGGCAGATATGTTGGTCACCGAACTTTCGGGGCGACTCCGGATGATTCGGGAGGGAACGTTACTTGAGGAGCCGGTGACTGGAGTCCCCGAGGTCTTAGCGAAAGGCCAGGGCGGGTTGCTTGATGTAGTTCTGCATCCAGATTTTGCATTGAATCGTCTGATCTATCTCAGTTACTCAAAGCCCTTGGCGGACCGTGAAGGGGCGACAACGGCGGTCGTACGAGGCCAGCTCAAAAACGACCGACTCATGGAGGTGGAGCAGATTTTTGAAGCAGATTCACGGGGACGAGGACATTACGGTTCTCGTCTGGCATTCGACGAGAACCGATACCTGTTTATTACCGTCGGAGACCGCCAGATACCGCCCCAGGGAGACTTGGAGGCCCATCCAGCGCAAGACCTCTCAAATCATCACGGTACCGTCATTCGTATCCATGATGACGGTCGTATTCCTACGGATAACCCCTTCGCCGATCAAGCTGGTGCAAAACCGGAGATCTGGAGCTATGGACATCGGAATGCACAGGGGATCGCGATCCATCCAGAAACGGGGGATATCTGGGTCAATGAGCACGGACCTCAGGGCGGCGATGAACTCAACCGGATACAGTCTGGATTCAACTACGGATGGCCTGTGGTTGGGTATGGGGTGAACTATCGTAGTGGTACGGCGATCCACGAAGGAATCTATCGCGAGGGGATGGAACCACCTGTACATTTTTGGGTGCCGTCAATTGCCACCTCGGGACTGTTGATCTATACCGGAGACCATTTTCCCGCATGGCGTGGTAATTTTTTCGTGGGCGGCTTGTCGGGCCAACAATTGGCACGTCTGACCATGGATGGCCAAGAGGTTGAACAGGAAGAGACACTACACTTTGGTAGAGGCCGCATTCGTGATGTTCGCCAAGGACCAGATGGGTATATTTATCTCGCCATTGACGATCGACAGGGAGCTTTAACACCGATAGTGAGGTTGGAACCTGTGGATGCGCACTGACCTCGAAGAAAAGGCCAGATTGTTTCATCGGTAGTTTCTCGACGGATCTCTGGTTGCAGATCAGAAAATCAGAGACCACTCTCGGCACAGAGAGAGTTTTAACTCAACGTCCAGGATTCCAAGACTCAGCGGCTAACTCGCCCAGATGCATCCCCAGAGAGCAGTTTTTCTACCTCTGCCACGGTCACGTGGTTGAAATCGCCTTGGATCGTATGCTTGAGACAGGACGCGGCAACGCCAAAATTCAAGGCCCTTTGATCGTCACCTTCATATGACAGGAACCCATAGATGAGGCCCGCGCCAAACGAATCACCTCCACCGACCCGGTCAATAATTGGAGTCACTTCATATGTAGGTCCATGAAGGAGATCCGATCCATTCCATAGAACTCCGGACCAGATATTATGTGAAGCACTGATCGAACTTCTCAGGGTTGTTACTGCATATTTGCAGCGTGGGAAAATTTCCATCAGTTGTCGCCCCACAGGTTCATATGCCGAAGCATCCAAATGGCCACTTCGGACTTCCACTCCTTCAGGGTGAATCCCAAAAACTTTTTGAGCATCCTCTTCATTGCCGAGAATCACATCACAAAAAGAAACCAGCTCCTGCATAACTTCTGCGGGAGATTTTCCCCACTTCCATAGCTGTCCCCGATAATTGAGGTCAACCGAAATGGTCAGGTCATGGCGACGGGCTGCCTCAAGGGCTTCTTTGACGGTCAGTGCAGCGGTTTCAGAGATCGCCGGTGTAATTCCTGTCCAATGGAACCAATTCGCATCAGAAAAAACCTCGTCCCAGTTGATCATGCCGGGTTTGATGGAAGCGATTCCTGAATGTGCCCGGTCATAGAGGACTTTGCTTGCCCGTGCCGATGCACCGGTTTCCAGAAAATATATGCCCAAACGATCCCCTCCTCGCTGGATGAATTGTGTGTCAATCCCAAATCCAGCCATGGTCCGGATTGCACTGGTCCCTAACTCGTTGGAGGGGACTCGGGATACGAACGTGACAGGGATCTCATACTGGGATAAGGAGACCGCAACATTTGCTTCTGCTCCTCCATAACAGGCATCAAAGGACGAGGCCTGTGTAAATCTTTGGAACCCCGGGGTAGAAAGTCTCAGCATAATTTCGCCGAACGTGACACAACGTTTCATTTTGATTGGATTGTGTGATTTAGATAAAATAAGCCTACATCGCCCACTCTGGAATCGTTCCTGTCTCAATTCCAAACACCCATAAAATCAGTGAATAGGCACAGATCGTGATCAACAGGAGGAATGCAAAGTTCAATGCGAGACCTGCACGTGCCATTTCAAAGACGCTCACCCGCCCACTTCCGTAAACAATTGCGTTGGGTGGCGTGGCAACGGGAAGCATGAAGGCACAACTGGCTGCCAGAGCCGCGGGAATCGCCATGAGTAAAGGGTTTTCTCCAACGGCCAGTGCCAGAGCGGCCAAGACAGGTAAAAAAGTTGCTGTGGTTGCTGCATTGCTGGTGATTTCCGTAAGAAAAACGATGAGCCCGGTGGTCATAAGAATAATCAGGATCGTGGGGAACTGCTGCAGGGGCTCTAGGGATTCACCAAGCCAAGCAGCAAGACCGCTCTCGGAAACGGCACCGGCTAGACTGAGACCTCCACCGATCAGGATCAATGCTCCCCATGGCAACTGTTTTGCGGTTTCCCAGTCCTGTGTAAAGATCCCTCGTTTGAAGTCAACGGGGATAACAAACAGGGATAACCCTCCGATCATCGCAATCCCGGCATCGGTAAGTCCTGGGATCCAACCAACAAGAAGGGGGCGTGTGATCCAGAGCATCGCAGTGATTAGGAAGAGGATGCCTACAATTCTCTCTCCTCTCTTCACTGGGCCAAGCTTACTCTGCTCACGCTCAATCAGGTCGGTGCTTCCAATCAAGTCATTCTTGGCAAAAGAATACAAAACCTTTGTGATCATGAAAAATACAACGGGGATCCCAATCAAAATAATGGGAACCCCAACGGAGAACCATTTGACAAAGGTGATGGTGTATCCGTATTCGCTTTCGAAAAATGCACTGATAAATGCATTAGGGATGGTGCCAATGAGGGTACCCATCCCACCTATGTTGGCTGCATAGGCAACCCCCAAAAGCAATGCAACGGCAAAGTGGTGTTTGAACTGCTCGCTACTACTTTCGGTATCGACCAGTGCAATGACCGAAAGGGCAACCGGGAGCATCATCAAAGTAGTGGCCGTATTACTCACCCACATACTCAGTCCTGCAGTCGCAATCATGAAACCCGCAATCAAAGCCCGTGGTCCTGTGCCTACGCGCGCGAGAATCCACATAGCAATCCGCCGATGTAATCCCCATCTCATCATGCTCAATGCGATCATAAATCCTCCCATGAATAAAAAGATGATCGGATGAGCATAAGGGACTGCGGTTTCAGAGAAGGTGCGGATCTCTAAAATGGGGAATAAAACCAAGGGCAGAAGCGAAGTAGCAGGAATGGGAATCGATTCACAGATCCACCATGTTGCCATAAGCAGTGCAATTCCCATCGTATACCACGCAGCCACGGATAAACCGTCTGGCGGGGATAGAAAGAAAATTATGACCAACCAAAACGGGCCCAAGAACAGTCCGACATATTGGCGCAATCCATAAGAAGAGGAGATCTCCATAATTCCCTTAAATTAGTACTTTTATACGCAGTAAATACCTTATCCCCCTATGTCAGCACTCCCTTGTATTCTTGGGCTTGATGTATCTACGACTGCATCCAAAGCCGTTTGCATTAACTCGGAAGGCACGGTCCTTGCACAAGCATCCAATGAACATCAACTATCTAGCCCCTACCCACTTTGGAGTGAACAGGATCCTGAAAATTGGTGGTATGCCATGTGTAAGAGTATTCGCACGGTTTTGTTGTCGGTGGATGCAAAAACTATATGTGCGATCGGGCTGACTGGGCAAATGCATGGCTTGGTTCTATTGGATCGTCAAGGAAAAGTACTTCGTCCAGCTATGCTTTGGAATGATGGCAGGGCTGCAAAACAGTGCAAAATGATCCGTGAACGGATCGGGTGGAAACATCTTGTTACCACCACAGGCAATGATGCATTTACAGGTTTTACAGCCCCTAAGCTTTTATGGGTTGGGGATCAGGAGCCGGAATGTTATGCGAAAATTGCTCAAGTCTTGTTACCCAAAGATTATATCCGCTGGAAACTGAGTGATAAGTATGCAACGGATCGTGCAGGAGCGGGTGGAACCTTGCTCCTAGATCTTTCCAGCCGTACCTGGGCCGTGGATATACTCCGAAATCTTGAGATTCCCGAAGCATGGCTTCCACCAACCCATGAGGGTACCGAGTCGACCGGTGGCGTTAGTCGTTCCGGCTCATTAGATACGGGGCTTCAGGAAGGGATCCCAGTTTTTGCTGGGGGCGGTGATCAAGCTGCACAAGCCATTGGTGTAGGAGCAATTCATCCGGATACTTGGGCGATAACTCTTGGTACCTCGGGAGTTGTTTTTGCGCCATCAAAGCATCCCACCACAGATCCACTCGGACGTGCTCATGCATTCCCGCATGCAATTCCGGATACGTGGCATATGATGGGAGTTATGCTCAGTGCGGCAGGCAGTCTTCAGTGGTATCGAGATACGTTGGCAGACCATATTTCGTTTGAGCGGTTACTTGAAGAAGTTGCAGAAGTGGAGCCGGGAAGCGAGGGACTTTTCTTTTTGCCTTACCTCAGTGGAGAGCGTACCCCACATGCGGATCCACTAGTCAGGGGTAGTTTTATCGGGCTGACGTCCCGGCATACCCGTGGTCATCTCACAAGAGCGGTTCTTGAGGGAGTAGCATATGGCTTAAGAGATAATTTTCAGCTTCTCCATGATGTGGGATTACCGGCTCCAGAGCGAATAAGAATCTCCGGTGGGGGAGCAAGAAGTACGCTATGGAGGCAGATCCTTTCGGACATCATACGACACCCATTGAGTGTGGTCGAAGTGACGGAAGGAGCGGCCATGGGAGCCGCATTGCTAGCGGGGACTGGAGTAGGTATATGGGATTCCGTACAAGCAGCTTGTACTTCAACGATCTCGGTTCAAGAACAATCTTTTCCCGGAGAGGCAGAATCCGTATATAACGGTTTACATGAGCAGTTCAAGGAACTTTATCCACGTCTAAAGGGATTTTCTAGATAGCTATTTGTATTTGCTCTCGTGTCGATAGCGTACCCCGGTCATTCCAAGTGGGGCATTGGCACGAGTTTCAATGCTGAGCGGATCTGCGCCCCGTTCCTGATAAAGAAAGTATGCGGCACCCGCGACCATGGCACCATTATCCATACACAGGTCTCTTTCTGGGGTAAAAATTTCGTACCCATGTTCTTTCGCGGCCTGTTGCAGAGCTTTTCGCAGGGGAGTATTCAGTGCAACTCCACCAGCGAGCGCGATCTGGTGGAGTTGATGTTCCTGGGCCATACGCATGGCTTTAGAGACTAATAAATCAATGATTGCCTGCTGAAAGCTCGCACACAGATCTGCCTGATTCAAATTAGGGTCTCGGTCAATTGCCGCAATTACGGCTGTTTTTAAGCCACTAAAACTGAACTCTCCATCGGGGCGATTGATGAGTGGACGAGGGAATGTATAAGCGTTCGGGTTTCCCTTCTCCGCCAGTTTTTCAATCGCTGCTCCTCCGGGATAACCAAGGTTTAAATGGCGAGCCACTTTATCCAATACCTCCCCCGCCGCATCGTCCCGTGTATACCCGAGTAACTCGTACCTGCCATGAGAAACAACTTTGAGCAGGAGTGTATGTCCTCCTGCAACGGTGAGACACAGAAAGGGGAAATGAAGCTTATGTGAGCGGCCCATAATATTGGAATAGATATGGCCTTCCAGATGATGGATCCCGATCAGTGGGATATTGCAGGCCAGAGCAATTGATTTTGCAGCAGAAACCCCAACCACAAGGGAGAGCATCAATCCCTGATGGTGAGAAACCGCCACCGCATCAAGTTCAGAAAAAGAGACCTTGGCCTTTTCTAGTGCCAACTCGAGAACAAAATTGATGTTTGCCGTATGCTCTCGAGCCGCGATTACAGGGACGATCCCCCCAAATCGTTCATGCGATTCGTACTGGGATGCAATAACGTTTGAGAGCACCATGTGCCCGTTGTCTACGACTGCGATTCCCGTATCATCACAAGAGGTATCAATCCCAAGAATTCGCATAGATCAGGTTATTGAGATGCATCCTGTTCCACATGGGATGGTTGCAGGTAGGCGGGGGTAAGAGACAGAATATCTGAATTTTGGAGGCGATTAGAAGGTTTTATTGCGGCGAGTAATGTTTCTGGTCGTAGGCGATCTATGGAGAGGTATCGATCATTGTCCGTAAACTGTTCTTTGTAGGTATCACCATACTCCAGGATGAGGATCGAATTTGAATCTCCACGGATTTGTTGAATGATATCGTCGATAGGCCCTACCGCCATGGTTTCTGAGCCAGAGTTCGAAAATCGTGCATAGTAGCATTGATTTCGTCCAGCATTCATCAGTATCCACGAAGGTTTGGCCGCACTCTCAGATAGTGCATCAAGCGAATAGATAGGGACCAGTGGAATCTTGAGGATCTGTGCCAGAGTTTTGGCCGTTGTAACCCCGATATTTAAGCCTGTCCAGGAACCTGGACCAATAACAACGGCAATACGGCTCAGGTCATGGGGAGTCATTCCCAATTTTTCAAAGGAAGAATGGATTTGCTCATGTAAATGTTCGGCAGGGCGGTCACGAAGAACATTACTTGTTAAAATCTGATCCTCTTCTGTAATGAGGACGGTTGTAAAGGGCCCCGACGTGTCAAGAATTAATGTTCGCATGATGAGACAGTTTATTCAGGAGTTCTGCGAAACGAGGGGAAGTGGAGGAAACCCTGAAGGTCCGCAGAGTTTGATCTTGTTCGGGTGAAATAGATATTTCCAAAAATTCTGGAGCCAAATCAGACAGAAATTTGGATGCCCACTCGACCACTACAATATGATTTGGATTCTCAAAAAATTCATGAAAAAGCATGAAGTCCGTATGCGTCAAGGAACTGAGGCGATAAAAATCAATATGAATCAGAGTGCTGCTTCCAAAGGGATATTCCTGAACTAGTGTATAGGCCGGGCTGGTCACATGAGTTGAGGCGGGAATGTCCAGCCCCCGGGCCAATCCTTGTACGAAGCAGGTTTTGCCCGATCCTAGTGGTCCATCTAGGCCAAGGACGGATGGTTTGGGTAACCAGCTACCAATCAGGCGACCTAATGATTGGGTTTCAGAGGGGCTGGATGTTACGAGGTCAACCAAGTCGACAAGGAAAATTGTGACTTCTTTGAACTCGGATTTTTATGCGGGGTTGCCGGTTAGTTGTTGATCATAGCGTATCTTTGAAGCTAGACTAACTATTAGATCTATGAGATTATGCTTGGGAACCCTACTCATCGTCCTAGCCTCTTGTCAATCTGAGTCTCAGGTTGCAACCGAGTCGGGAGCGACCTTTGCTCGTTCTGAGTCGCCGTCGGATGCGGCTCTATATATCATCACTCCCGAGAATGGGGATGTCGTACAAAGTGGTTCTGTAAATATTAAGTTTGGGTTATCTGGGATGGGAGTTGCGCCAGCAACCATTGAATTCCCTAATTCTGGACATCACCACCTGTTAGTGAATGCGGCGGAATTACCGCCTATGGATCTGCCGATCCCGACCGATTCAGCACATCTCCATTTTGGTCTTGGACAGACCGAAACGACATTGGAATTCAGCCCTGGCACCTATACGCTTCAGTTACTTCTGGGGGATTACAGCCATATCCCACATGATCCGCCCGTTATGTCAGAACCAGTGACCATCACGGTTGAGTAGTTTTGGCAGAGGAGCACAATCGGCGGAGTATCTGGAAATGCTTCCTATGTGCGCCTATTCATATATGGGAGATGAGATGACAGAGCTTTGGGGTATTGAGGTCAGCGAATGAGATCAGGGAAGGGGGGAAGCATTTTATGGCTCCGACGGGATCTTCGCTTGATTGATCAACCTGCATGGCAGGCAGCACTTGAGAGGCCGGGTCCAGTTTGGCCGGTATTTATTCTCGACCCCTTGATTGAATCTACTTATGGAGCAGCTCCGAAGTGGCGACTTGGAGAGAGCTTAAGTTCATTGGCAGCTAGCCTCGAAAAACAGAATAGTCGGTTACTATTACGGCGCGGAGACGCATTAGAAGTTCTTCATACATTGATTCGAGAGACGGGTGCGAAACAGGTTGTATGGTCCAGGCTATACGATCTGCAGTCGATAACAAGAGATGAAGGCATACAGATTAGCTTAAATGAACATGGAGTAGATGTTTACCAGGTCAATTCGAGCTTGTTATTTGAGCCATGGACGGTCCAGACGCAGACCGATGGGTATTACCGAGTCTACACCCCATTTTGGAAGGCAGTACAACACCGTAAAGTGCCTTCTCCGTTAGGTGCTCCAAGAGATTTGTCGCCTCCCCAGGATTGGCCAGAAAGTGATTCACTTTCCAGGTGGAAGCTTGGTGCTGGCATGAACCGTGGTATTGCCGTGATCTCTCGTTTTGCAAGAGTGGGAGAGCAGGCTGCAAATGATCGACTCGAACGGTTCATTGAAACCTCCATTGAGCGATATAAATCAGAGAGAGATTATCCAGAAAAAAGAGCAACTTCGAGATTGTCTGAAAATCTCACGTATGGAGAGATTTCCCCCCAAGTAATCTGGCATGCTGGGATGCGTGCATTGGAGAAAACGAGAAATACAAAGGAGGCAGAGCATTTTCTGAAAGAGGTCGTCTGGCGAGAATTTGCGTATCATCTTCTGTATCATACTCCTCATATGGTCAATAAAAATTGGCGCCCGCAGTGGGATAATTTTCCGTGGCGTGAGGATAATGAGGATGCAGAAGTATGGAGGCGGGGGATGACCGGGATTGAGATGGTAGATGCTGCGATGCGCGAAATGTATGTGACGGGTACGATGCATAATCGGACACGAATGTTAGCAGCCAGTTTTTTAACGAAACATCTGATGACCCATTGGAAGGTTGGTGAGGAGTGGTTTCGAGAGTGTCTGATTGACTGGGATATTGCGGCCAATGCAATGGGTTGGCAGTGGGCGGCGGGTTCAGGTCCAGATGCAGCGCCTTATTTTCGAATTTATAATCCTGAGTTACAGGCGAAGAAATTTGATCCAACCCACGCCTATAGAGACAGATTTATTGCGGAGGGACGCTTGATACCCCATGAGGATGCATTAAGTTATTTTGAAGCAATCCCTAAGTCCTGGAATCTCTCAGCGGATCAATCCTATCCTCGGCCGATGATTGATTTGGGAGTGGGTAGAAAACGAGCAATGGAGGCTTATAGCAGGTATCGTTAGGCTACCTACAGCGACCCGGCCACTCGGGAGAGAGTTGCACCCGCAAGCGAAGTATCCAGAAGGGATAGAGTTGTTTTTAAGGGGGTTTCTGGACTAGATTGTACTTGATTCGCCCGGTAGTTTACCGTCGGCAAGATAAAATGTCAACAGCTATTCTTCAAGAAGTTCAATGGTACTTCCGCGCACAATTCCCACCAATGGAGTGTACTCCGCATCTCCATTTTCGTCAAAGGAGAATGGACCGTAGATCGTGTCCAGATTGCGCGTGCCAGATAGTTTTTCCCTAACGGTTTCACTGGAAATATTCTCGGGAGTAACCTCCATGATCGCTCTCAATAGAAGGTTTGCTGCAACATACGTCCGTGCATGGAAGTCATTCGGGATCTCATTATATCGCTTCTGATGCTCCTGTACATACGCTTGGCTTGCAGGGTGATCACTGTCGGCAGTCCATACATGAATCGCCAGAATCCCTTCGGTTGAAAGTGGTGCCGATTCACGAGCCAATCGAATATCGGAAGTGCTCAGTAATGTAATCACGAAGGGAAGATCCTTAACCCCTAGTTCGTGAGCCCTCAGAATAAAACTGAGACGATCAGGGGCAAGTCCAAAAAAGAAAAGAGCATCCAATTGCGAGGTATTATTAGAGAGTACATTAATTTGAGAAGTCAGATCCGGGGCCGGATCCCCGGCTGACCGGCTAAATGACTGCTCTACTCTAACAGAAACGCCACTGAGTGCGTCAATCTCTTCAACAAGTTTATCTCTTGCACTCTTGGAAAACCGATCACTTGAATTAACCAAGATCCCAATGGTCTGATAGGCAAGATGTTCGTGAGTTGCATCTACCCCAGCCGGAATTAGAGCATCAACCGTGAGCGAAGAGCGGAAGAGCCATTTAGATTCAGCAGCTAAGCCTTGTGCAGCCGACGCGGGGGCAACCGTAATAACATTAGCTTCATCAATAATCGGAATAATATGATGGGTATTGGTCGAGGTATAAGGGCCCACGATAAAGACGATACCATTTGAGATCAGGTTGCGGAACGCCGTCTCCGCGCCTTCCGTAGTACTTCGGGTATCCTCAACCGAGAGTCGAAACGGCGGGTGGCCTTCAGGAAGATCTTCATTTGCGAGAGCAATTGTCATTTCTGCTGCAACACGCATATCTTGTCCGACACGAGCCGTGCTTCCAGTCAGAGGTGCTGCGAGCCCAATCGTGATCTCCGAGACCTGATCATTACTTGAACTGTCACATGCATTCAAGATCAGAAGAAATAGGACAGAGAGATGGATAAATAAAATTCTCATGGTGCAAAGGGCGGTCTAGTCGTGAGTGGGAATATCGAACTATGAGATGGCAGTATCCCCTGCACTTGGTCGTGAATGTCGTAGTACACATCGGTGGCAGCTTATACGAATTCCGACTCTACGACATGCAATCATGAGCGTCAGTGGTCAGACAAAATACGCAGCAAAATCGCGAATCGTCTACGGAGTGTACGGTTCTGCATCTGATGATTCAGAGGAAGATTCAATGGAAGCAGGTTCGGTAATCCCCATGCTACCACGAAATTCCGTGTCCGCAAGGGTAAGCGCCAGAAAAACGATAACAAATACAATTCCAAGGACGACCGTAAGCATATTGACGGGGTTGTCATATTTGAGGGCCATAAAGATGAGTACCACCAGAATGGATTTGAAGCCTGCCAGTGCTAGGGCTAGTGGAATATTGAATCCTCCCAAATCAATTCGAGACGTGATAACCGTAATCAAAGTGAGTAAAAGAAGCGCACCAAAAACCAATGTCAAAATGCGCAGTGGAATGATATGATGACCCTGTGCCATAAACTGCTAGATCAGGTAGAGTAATGGAAATAGAAAGATCCAGATGATATCAACCAAGTGCCAATATAACCCGGTTAACTCGATCGGAGTATACCACTGAGGGGAAAAATGGCCACGGGCAACCCGTGTAGTGAGCCATCCAAATATTCCCATTCCAACCAGCACGTGAACCCCGTGTATGCCGGTCATCACAAAATAGATGCTGAAGAATTGTGGTGCGAACGGAATATCATATTTGGAATAATCCTTCCCATCAATAATCCCATGTGGATCAAATCCAGCTCCCGGGAAAATTCCATGAGAAAACTTGTCCGTGTACTCAAAGTACTTGACAACCATGAAGATCGCTGCACACAAGAGGGTAATCAGAAGTAGCCAGAATACTTTCTTGTTCTCTCCTTTCTGCACGAAATGGATCGAGAGAGCAACGGTGAAGCTTGATGCTAAGAGAACAACTGTATTCAATGCCCCGAGTCGCCAATCCAATAACTCACTGGCTTGAAGGAACACTTCCGGATGCCACGACCGATAGACGGCATAAGCAACGAACATCCCGGAAAAAAGAAGAACTTCGGTGACCAAGAACAGCCACATCCCCAATTTTGCTGCATCGAACTGCTGTTCGTGGCTCACGAAATAGTGCTTTAGTGTCGTATCTGCACTACTCATTCGCTAAGAAGCTTTCTTTGGGCCAAAGACATCATCGGCTAGGTGATAATCATAGGGGCCGCGGTGAACGACAGGGGTATCGTGAAAATTATGTTCATCTGGGATTGGACCCGTATGCGTCCACTCGAGCGTAGCCGCTCCCCATGGATTCGCTGTGGCTTTGGGGCCTTTCACCAATGAGTATAGGCAATAAATCAGGATCATCACCAAGCCAACTCCCAAGATGTACGAACCAATCGTCGATGTCAGATTGAGGATGGCAAATTCCGGGTATGCCTGCAGGAATTCCGAATAATCATGGTAGCGCCGGGGCATCCCCTTTGTCCCCAGAAAAAATTGGGTAAAGAACGTCAGGTTGAAACCGATGAAGATCAAGATCGATGCAATAATTCCGGCCGTTTCATTGTACATTCGTCCGGTCATTTTTGGCCACCAGTAATGTAGGCCTCCAATCAAACCGATGAGTGCTCCGCCCATCATGACATAATGGAAGTGGGCAACGACAAAGTACGTGTCATGTAGATGTACATCTACAGCTAGCACGCCAACCATGATCCCCGTCAAGCCCCCAATCGTGAACAGAAAAAGGAACATGAGCGCATAGATCATGGGAGTACGCAGCCACACGGATCCCTTATACATGGTGGCAACCCAGTTAAAGACCTTGACCCCGGTCGGAATTCCAATAAGGAAGGTGAGCATCGAGAAAATGATGGAGGAGAGGGCGCTTTGACCCGAGACAAACATGTGATGCCCCCAAACAAGAAACCCCAAGAAAGCAATCGCAACCGAGGAAAGAGCAATGAAGGTGTATCCAGAAACATGCTGACGCGAAAACGTCCCCATTAGATCGCTGATAATTCCCATTGCGGGAAGGATCATGATGTAGACAGCCGGATGGCTATAGAACCAGAAGAAGTGTTGAAACAGAACTGGATCTCCTCCTAAAGCTGGATCAAAAATTCCAATATGCAGCAGCTTTTCCAGGAACAGCAGAACCATGGTGATCCCGATCACCGGCGTGGCGAGGACCTGAACAATTGCCGTTGCATAGATGGCCCATGTAAACAATGGGAGACGGTTCCATGTCATGCCAGGCGCTCGCATCTTATGGACGGTCACAATAAAATTCAACCCTGTAAAGATAGAGGCAAACCCAGCGACAAAGACAGCTGTGGTTAACCACAGCACCGCATTAGAGGCTCCACTGGAGTAGGGAGTATAGAAGGTCCATCCTGTATCAACCTTGCCAACGAACAACCACCCGCACACAGCCATGAGGGCCCCTGCCATGAAGAGATACCAACTTGCCAGATTCAGCCGGGGGAAGGCAACGTCTTTGGCTCCGACCTGTAAGGGGAGAACAAAATTCCCAAGAATTCCGGGGATGGCAGGAATAATGACCAAAAAGACCATGACGACACCATGGAGCGTGAATACCTGATTGTATTCGTCCTCGCCGAGAATCGTCTCTCCAGGCTGACCAAGCTCTGTTCGTACAAAGGTTGCAAGGATGCCTCCTAGTAGGAAGAACGCTCCACAGGCGATCGCATACAGAATTCCGATACGCTTGTGATCCGTGGTGGAAAGCCATGACCAGAGGCCTTTGCTGGCGTTCAAATAATTATGTGGCGAATCGCTCATCCCTATTGCTGCTCTTTAATGAATGCGACAAGTGCATCAATTTGTTCCGATGTCATAGTCACGGCATATTGGCCTGGCATCACATTGAGATAGCCTTCAACAATTTGTGAGGAAGGATTCACAATCGAGGTACGGAGATAGTTGTCGTCAGCCACCGCGCTTGTACCATCTGTGAAGTTTCGCGTACTACCTGCAAGCCCAAGGAAAGTTGGGCCCGCCGCGGCCGTTCCATCCAATGAATGGCAGCCAAAACACGCCTGTTGTGTGTAAAGGAGTTCACCCATTTGTACAGGGGTCATGTTATCATCCGGCAAACTTTCCACCAACCAAGTTTCAAAATCATCCTGCGAGTGGGTAATCACCCGGGCATACATGTTTGAATGCGATGTCCCGCAGTATTCCGTGCATGCAACAATAAACGTGTCCTGCTTGGTTGCTTCAAACCATACGTAAGAATAGCGTCCTTGCAACACATCAGCTTTGACCCGGAAAGCCGGAACGAAAAAACTGTGAATGACATCTTCACTGCTCATACGAAGTTTAACGGGACGATTAACCGGAACATGAAGATCCGTAGAGATTACCCCGTTCGGGTAACTGAAACTCCAACTCCATTTCCGTGCCGTCACATTGACTTCGTACGAGTTTGGTGGAGCAATTCCAAGTTCAAGAAATACTTTGAATCCCCAGACAAAGACCACTGCGACAAGGATCGACGGGATGACAATCCAGGACGCTTCCAATATCTTATTTTCGCGGACCGGCTCGGGCCGATCCTCTGGGCTACGCCGGCGGAATCGCCAAGCGAAGAAGATCATAGCTGAGATGACTCCAACAAAAAGAATCACACTGACAACGAGGACAAAGTAAAACAGTGCATCCACATCCCCGGCAATGGTGGAGGCAGCTTCGGGTAGCCATATGGAGGTCTGCTGATTCATGCGTTGATCTCAGACTTGGTCGTGTCTTTTATCCATAGGAGGCTCAGGGATACAATGAGCACTAGAGCGGTAATTCCACCTCCTACCTTCATGGCACGTTGTGCCACTAGAACGTAAGAGTTAGAGGTTGGATCAAACTGAAAACAGTACAGGAAGGCACGATCCAGCAAACTCCCAACCGTTCCATCCGAAGCTTCCACAATCGCCGCACGCAGATCTCGTCCCTTGGGAGATAGATCCGGTAGATAGCGAGTGATGATTCCCTCATTGCTCAGCACAATGACGGCCGCTGGATGCGCATATTCTCCCTGCTCTTCCACCCATTTGAACATGAATCCGGTCGCTTGCGTCAAGGACTGGATCGCCGCCTCGCGACCCGTCAGAAAATGCCATTGGGCATCTTCATCTGAAAGCCGACGCAGGTAACGAGCACGTTGCTCGGCTGCACGTTCAGGGGTATCGTCAGGACTGAAGGATACGGTGATCATCTCATAGCCGTCCCCGGGTGCCCATGGCACCTCTTCAAGGCTCCGCGTGACACCGTCTAAAAGTGCACTACACAGCATTGGACATGTATGGTAGACAAATGTGAGTACCACAGGACGATCCTGCAGAAAATAATCCCCCAAAGCGACGGATTCTCCTTTCGAATCTGTAAATATCAGGTCAAGTGGAATCTGCTCCCCCAAACGAGGCGCAAGCCCCACTCCTTCGTAGGCAAGACTGGCCTGTTCCGTCAATTGCGCATACGCAGTTGACGAGTACATGCTAAGTATGAAGATAGCGATACTTGCTCGAAACATTCAACGTTGCATTTCCTCAGAAATACGGACGGTGTCAGGGAATTCTTCTGCAACCTTCATGATCGCCTGTTCAATAGGAATCCGGAAAGTACTATCATCCAGCATCTCGTAGCGGTTCAGTTGTTGCAGTCCGTTAACGTATAATTGTTCCAATTCGGGATACGAAGCCTCCGCTGCATGCTTCAGGTTGACTTGGTCCGCTTCACGGTTAAACCATTGTGAAGCCAAAAATGTTAATATCCCAATCCCAAACAGCAGGAAAATCACAAAAGCAATAATAGGCCACGCTGCAATGTCCTCATGCTGGACACCAGGTTGATCAGAAGGTTTATTTTCAGAGGCCACAGACATGATGAATGCGTTATACGTTTTCGAAATGCAGGGATTTACCTAGTTGAGGATCTCCCTCACATACAATTGCATGCCGACTCAGGCGCCACAGGAACGCTGAAGCAAACACGCACAAGAG
This sequence comes from Rhodothermales bacterium, assembly GCA_965215475.1. Classification (GTDB taxonomy): domain Bacteria; phylum Bacteroidota; class Rhodothermia; order Rhodothermales; family Bin80; genus Bin80. Next base: position 1,260,035 of record OZ244061.1, on the reverse strand, counting down.
TCCGATCCAGCAGCTGAGATCCAGCCAGTGCAGCTGCGCTTGATCAGGATGCAAAACAGGCATGGCTTGCCAGTGAAGATCAAACCATTGCATCATAAGCAACCAAACCGCAATGATGGCAAGTGGAGTCGAGAAGCGCTTGATCGCACGGGGTAAAAGAATCAAAAAAGGAACAATAAAGTGCCCAAACAGCAAGAGCCCGCTATGGGTTTCCCATCCATTTTGGAGGCGATATTTGAACCAGACAGTTTCTTCAGGAATTCCTCCATACCAGTAGAGCATATACTGACTGAAGGCGATGTAGGCCCAGAACACAACAAACCCAAACATGAGTTTCCCCAGGTCGTGATAATGTTCCGATGTCACAACCCCACGTAGCATTCCCGCTCGTTGTAATCCGGCAGCGCACAGGGCGATGAAGCAAAAGGCAGCCAGGAACGCTCCAGAAAAGAAGTAGACTCCAAATATAGTGGAGAACCAGTGTGGGTACAACGTCATGAGAAAGTCAAACGCCGCAAATGCGGTCGTAATGCTGCTTACCGGTAAGCCCCAAGCACTCAGGTGGCGCAGTCGAGCGTTGATGCCTGGATCATGCGTAACATCCTGAAGCACCGATAATCTCCATAAGCGTGAAGAGATGAAGGTCCATGAAAGAAAATAAAAGGCAATCCGGATCAGGAAGAATGGAATATTCAAGTAGGCAACCTTGCCAGCCAGAATTTCGTCATAGTCGGTACTGTTTGGATCTGCAATGCCGTCCGCGGTCCAGTGGTGATAAGGGCCGTGGGGATCAAAGATGCCAATCAGGATGGGAATGAACAGAATAATAAGCAGCGGAAATGAGACCGCAGCGGCTTCCGGGATCCGGCGGAGGACAATAATCCACTCCGCACGAACAAGATGTTTGATCAGAACCACGAAGAGGCACCCCAGTGCAAGGGAAAGACAGAACGTCCAGCCAATCAGGTAAGAAAAATAAAATTGCTCGAGGAAGGTTTCGCTCATGCCGACAGACACACTCACCGCAACGGCTACCACTCCAATCAGTCCCAGAAGGATAGGACTCCGAGAGGATCCGATATACGGATATTTCTCGCTCTTGGTCGATGTCAAGGGATCAATCAGTTTAGTAAAAAGCGAGCTGCCTCGCAGTTCGTCACTCATAGATCCTGATTTCAAGGTAAAAGTCTAAAAATTAGCTTGTTCATCCGCCGGGATATCAACGATATCTGCGTTTTGGCTACGCTGTAATGCTCTTACATAGGCAACAATCGCCCATCGATCTGCGACAGGGATCTGCTGTGCATACGCGGGCATGGTACGAATTCCTTGGGTAATGACTTCATAGAGGTATCCATCCTCAATCGTCTGCAATCGTTCCGTATGTAACCCAATGGGAATGAATCCATATCCTCCGGTCATCACAATCCCCTGTCCATCTCCGGCACTCCCATGACAGACAGAGCAGTAGATATCATAGCGCTGTCGGCCACGGTTCGCAAATTCTACGGTGTACTCGACCGGCATTACGTCTACATATCCTCCACCAGCACTGCGGCCGGTGTGGAACTCTACGTCTTCCCGAAGCATGCCACGGGCCACGGTTCCGGGGACGGGAGGTCGCATGGCACGGCCATCGTCAAAGAAAGGATTCGCCTCCTGAGCTTCAAACCGTTCCATCTGATCCATATTCGGGTTGATGTGGATCGGCGGATCCTCTTTCAAGGTGCCACGACAACCGCCCAGAAGGATCACAATCCCAAGAAGTAGAGAAGCCTTCTTCATTCTAGTCGGTGTGAAGGTCTGCGTGTCCGTGATCTTGAATGATCTCGATCCCCTTGGCACCTGCCTCTAGGAGGAGGGACTTGGTTTTTTCCGGATCAAAGTTTGCATCACTGGCGGCAATGTGCAAGAAAAATGCGTCATCGGAGGCCCGAGGGAATTCGCGGGAATAGAAGAGAGGATTGTACGGGCGGGGGAGCCCATTCAATGCCAGCATTCCTCCGACTGCAAACAGTGCAGAGAAAAGTACAGTGAGTTCAAACATGATAGGGATAGATGGCTCAATCGCGAAGAATGGCTTCCCGCTGATGTTCAGAGGGTAATCCACTGCGGAGGTCCACCATTGCAACCAAGTAGCCAGGCCCAATCCGGTTACACTTCCAATAAGGGTAATATATCCAACTTTGGATTGTCCAAGTCCCATGGCACGATCCATTCCATGAATAGGAAAAGGAGAGTGAGTATCAAAATGGCGATAGCCTGCTGAATGTACGCTACGAGCCGCGGCAATTAACTCCCCCGGGTTCTGAAATTCAGCCAATAAGCCATAGATCCCGTCTTCCTGGGATTCATAGATTCCCATCGTTGCCTTTACACTCTGGAGTATTTTCTTTAGCATCGGGCGCACAGGTTAGTTCTCGGTCTCACGTTCAGATTCATGCGGATCATAATAATGAGGGTCACTCTGCGGTAACACCATCTTCACTTCTGCCATGGCAACCATGGGTAAGTAGCGAAGGAAAATCAGGAACAGGGTCATAAAGAGGCCGAATGATCCGGCAAACGTCAAAATATCAATGATCGTTGGATTAAAGTAATCCCAGCTACTCGGCAAAAAATCTCGATGCAAACTCGTTACCGTGATCACAAACCGCTCAAACCACATCCCGATATTCACAATGATCGAGGTGATAAACAGGAATGGAATACTTCGGCGCAGACGCTTGATCCAGAAAAATTGCGGGAAGAGAAGGTTACAGGACATCATGGTCCAATAGGCCCAAGCATATGGGCCAGTGGCCCGGTTCAAGAACGCATACTGCTCATACTCAACTTGCGAGTACCAGGCAATAAAGAACTCGGTGATGTACGCAAAGCCAACCATCGAACCCGTGAGGAGAATGATGATGGCCATCTTTTCCAGGTGATCCAGGGTAATAATGTTCTCAATTCCATAGATCCTTCGTGCCAGAATGAGTAGGGTCATCACCATGGCAAACCCGGAGAAAATGGCCCCTGCAACAAAGTAAGGTGGAAAAATCGTAGTATGCCAACCGGGTATAATGCTCACCGCAAAGTCAAAGGAAACGACCGAATGCACGCTCAAGACCAATGGAGTCGCAAGTGCAGCAAGAAGCAGATAGGTCTTCTCATAGTTGCGCCAGTGACGGTTTGCACCCGTCCAGCCAAGCGAAAAGAAGCCCAAAATTCGCCGTCGGAAGGTATTGCGGGCCCGATCCCGTAGCGTCGCTAAATCCGGGACTAAGCCGATATACCAGAATACGAGAGAGACAATAAAGTATACACTGACAGCAAACACATCCCAGAGAAGCGGGCTTTTGAATTGGGGCCACATTTCCATCTGATTGGGAAGGGGGAGCGTCCAGTAGATCACCCAGACTCGGCCGACATGAATGGTGGGAAACAGCAGTGCACACATGACCGCAAAGAGGGTCATCGCCTCCGCACTTCGGTTAATAGCGGTCCGCCACTGCTGCCGAAACAGAAATAAGATGGCGGAGATCAGCGTCCCAGCGTGCCCAATACCAACCCAGAACACAAAGTTTACAATGGGCCATCCCCATCCAACAGGATTATTGTTCCCCCAGACCCCGACCCCGTTCCACACCAGATATGCAATCATCAGCAGAAGAACACACAATAACGTGGAAGACACCGCAAGAGCCATATACCACACGGAGGGCGGGCGCTTTTCTGTATGATAAGAGACTAACTGGGTGATGTCATGAAAGCCCAGATTCCCCGTAACCAGAGGTGTCTCGGTGGGAAGTGTTACAGTATTTTCAGTTGATGCAGGCACGTTGTTGTCAAACAGGTTTATAGGCTATAGCGATTCTGCGGACTCCAGTTCCAGATTCGGGTTTCGCACACGGGCTAGATAGGATACTCTAGGTTTGATATTCAAATAGGCGAGTAGCTTATAGCCACGCGGATTCTGCATGGCGTTACTGACTGCGCTTTCAGGATCATTAAGATCACCAAAGGTAATGGCATCGGCTCCACAGGCCTGTTGACAAGCTGTTGCCACCTCATCGCGATGCAAGGGGCGATTTTCGAGACCGGCGGTTTTCTGTGTCTGGCGAATGCGCTGGATACAGAACGAACATTTTTCCATGACTCCCCGGAATCGAATCGAGACATTCGGGTTTTGAGCCATCTGTACGGTATCCGGAATAGTTTTGGACCAGTTATAAAAATTGTAACGGCGAACTTTGTACGGACAGTTATTGGAGCAGTACCGTGTACCGATACACCGATTATAGATCATTTGGTTGGTGCCATCTGGCGAATGTACGGTGGCTGCAACCGGGCAGACCGACTCACACGGCGCATTCTCACAATGCTGGCAGGGCATAGGTTGCATGACGATCTGCGGATCGGCATCCAAATTTTCCCCGTCTTCGCTAAGAAAATACCGGTCAATCCGTAGCCAGTGCAGCTCGCGTCCATTGCCAACCTCTTGTTTCCCGACGACCTGAATATTGTTTTCAGCCTGACATGCAATGATACAGGCATTGCACCCGGTGCAGGCATTCAGGTCAATGGCCATCCCCCACTGGTTTTGCCAGTAATCACTGTCGCGAAATGCAGAGCTTTTGGCCGGATGGGAATTTTTCCACAGCTCGGGGTAATCCGAAAAATCCGTTTTAATATCCGAACCCGGGGTCGGAGCTTCTTCCTGCAGCGGAAATGCCGGATCTGCTCTGAACTCATCCAGGGTTGCCGTACGAATCAATGGGCGAGCCTCTGTGTCCAGAATGCCGTGATCCTGAGTGGTCACGATGGTCCATTTGCGACCGGTCGCCGCGATTTGAACTCCAGAAGAAACCGGCTGTGCAAGTGAATTTCTGAGTTTTGCGACATTGGTACCCACCCCGGTAGCCAAGGTCCCTCGCGCGTAGATATCGGTAGAATCATCGGTATCCCAGAAGGGAGTATCCCGTCCCGGACGTGTTGTGGAGATGCCGCGACCATATCCTAAGGTTACAGACACCGTATCATCGGCATGCCCAGGGAGGATCCAGATGGGTAGCTCTGCCTCGTGTCCGTTGACGGTCAGCGTGACAACATCTGCGTAGTAGCGACCTTTCGAATACTCGCAGACAAGCCCATAATCCTTTGCGGTCTTCGGACTGAGTACAGCAACGTTATCCCATACAATTTTCGTGATCGGGTCCGGGAGTTCTTGGCACCATGCATTATTGGCGAAGCTACCATCAAGCAGGGTAGGATCCAGTCGAACTACGAGTTCAAGACTCGAATCAGATTCCGGGAGGGATCCGTCAAAAGAGGGCTCGGGGGTCACAGATGGATACGCGGTCCCCGGATGATAGCCATCATGCAGGACGCGGCGCCAGAGGGCTTCTAAATTTTCTTCTCCCAATACGGAAGCCCACGTTTCACGGACCAACTCGTATCCGCGGGTAAATTGTCCACTTGAGAGAGTCCCCAGGATTTCTAGCTCACTCCGCGTATCCTCATATAGTGGAGCAATCAGGGGTTGGATCGGTGTGAGCGTTCCATCCCATGATCGGCCATCTCCCCAAGACTCCAGGTAGTGGGTCAAGGGAAGATGCAGGGTACTAACCCGCGCCGTCTCATCGACATGCATCCCGACGTGTACGGTATCATTGACACGCCCCATGGCTTCCTCAAAGTTCAATTCGGGGGGAGCATCATACACGGGATTGACTCCCAGCATGAGCAGTAGATCAATCTGTCCGGCCTGCATTTCCTGAACCAGAGAGGGGAGAGCCTGAGACTGCGGTAGTTGGGGTGGGGTGCCAGAATCCAACAGGGTAATGGTTGTGCCCACGGCACCGAGAGCATGGTTTATAGACGCGCAAAGCGCATGTACTTCAGCCGGTTGTGTTTCGCCGGCAACGAGGATGCATCGACCATTGGTGGACTGCAGGTCATTGGCAATGGCGGAGGCAAAAGAATCAGGATTTACTCCAGAATACACACCTAGAGCCGTCGCAATCTGACTGGCGAGTTCGGTAATCGCATCCGATCGCATTCGTCTTCGATGATCCGCCATGGTGCCGGTCACCGAGTAGGTACTTTCGGCAACATACAACCGGCTCATCCTGTCCTGAGCATCATAGAGTTTACGCCCTTTTGCAAAAGAGGCAGTATTCGAAGTGCCATTTTTGGCATGAGGAGCAAGAAAATCCGCATCCAAGCTTACAATGACATCGGCATTTTCGAAGTCATAGACAGGTTGGAGGGACTGGCCATAGGCCATCTGAAGTCCAAGAGACTCCACATCATCTCCCTCGCTACGATAATCAATCCATAATGTATTGGGGAATTGATTTTCCAGTTCGGCTTTTAGGCGAGCACGTGTGGGAGAGCTGTCGGGATCTGCAAGTACAGCGATCCGGCGATCCCCAGACTGAAGTCTCTGACATAGAGATAAAAAATCATCCCAGCTCGCAGCAGAGCCGGTACGCAAAATAGAGGTTGAGCGGTCGGGATCGTAGAGCTGAAGCAGGGAGGCCTGTTCGAAAACACCGGAAGATCCTGAAGCGTTGGGATGATCGGGATTCCCTTCCACTTTGACGGGTCTACCATCATAGCTTTTTGCAAGGAGAGGGCGGGCCGTTCCCCGGAAGTTCATGGCGGTCGCATAGTGCAGGGGAACGCCGGGAATCAGCTCTTCCGGGCGATCAGAAAACGGCATGATCGTCTCTACCGGGCGACGGCAGGCAGCCAGACCAGCCATCGCCATGGATGCGCCCAATAATTGCATAAAGTGGCGGCGATTACTCCCAGAGGGAGCATCACTGGCACCAGGGATCAACTCCTCGGAAACCTGTTCGATCAGATCCGGATCCTGTTCAAGATGTGGACGGCTGCGCCACAGTGTCTGCTTGGATTCTGCAGGAGTACCGTCAATGACTGGAAGAGAGATCATAACACGTTTCCGATTAATAATGGCAGGCGCTGCAATTGGTTGGAGGGCGAATGCCTTCTTGTTTGATACGGTTCAAATTATCTTCCAGGAACCCGGCACTGTGCACATAGCCCATGGTCGTAATTTCTTCATTGGGGCGGAGATATTTTTCTGGCTCCCGATGACATTCGAGGCACCACCCCATGGAGAGAGGTTCTTCTAGATGTACGACATCCATTTGATCAATCCTGCCGTGACAGGTTTCACATCCGACTCCATTGTTCACGTGCACGGCGTGACTGAATTGGGCGTAATCGGGTAGTTGATGAATCTTGACCCATGGGATGGAGGAGTTGTCTGCCCAACTAGCGCGTACCGGTGCAAGGTCGGTGCTTTGGGGGAGAACAATTTCGTGACAATTCATACAGGTTTCGGTTGCCGGCACATTCGCGACATCAGCAACTTCCACAAAGTTGTGACAATACCGACAATCAAGTCCTAATTGATCCACATGAACGCGATGGCTGTAGGATACAGGCTGTTCAGGCGCGTAGCCCACATCTGTATATTCTGGAGAAAAATAGTACCACACCAGAAATACAACGACAATTCCGCTTCCAAGAAGTCCAACTAAGGAAAGGTGTGGAAGCGTATTGAAGTTCCGTGGGAAAATCTGTGGCATGGAGGGGAGCCCCGTCTGAATCGGACGAAATTTACGTCATAATGAGAGACTTTAAGTAGATTTTTTGAATTCTGTTCACAATTCAACCAATCTTAACCAAAAACACATTAATTCTTGTCATGATCCACATCATTTTTATTCAGAACTGCGTCGTGAACCAGTCTCAGAGCCATGTTTAATCGGATAATCGACCGATCGGCAATTTCGCGTTGCAGAAGCGGTGAGATCTAGCGAGGTTTCGTTATGGATTGGGTTGGGTCGTTAGGTGACGGGGCGGTTCGGGAGGCTTTGATTCTTCATCCGGTTGGTCATCTCAATAAATCTGCTTGTAAACATGATGGACGCCGCAAGCAGTCCAATGACAAGGCCCCACCAGAATCCCTCGGGGCCCATTTCTAGTCCAAATCCGAGACCTAGACCGGTGGGCATTCCAATCAGCCAGTAGGCAATGAACCCCATCACCATTGGGATCCGTGTATCTTTGAGTCCCCTCAGTGCTCCCAGTGCTGTGGCTTGCAACCCATCGAAGAGTTGAAAAAGTGCTGCAATGCCAAGCAGGCTGACGACTTGTGCGGTTGTTTGCATATTTGCCGGATCATTGGGGTCCAGATAAAGGCTGACGAGGAAATTGGGGGCGAGCCAGAACAGGAGAGCTGTGCAGGACATAAAGAGGAGAGATAACCCCATACCTGCGTATCCAGATGCAGCGGCAGAAGAAAAATCCTTTGCTCCGATATTTTGGCCTACCCGGACCGAAGTGGCGAATCCAATTCCGAGAGGCACCATATAGGCGATGGCAGCACATTGAATGGCAATTTGATGCGCCGCGATCGGGACGGCACCATAGGTGCCAATCAAAAAGGCGGTTGCGCTGAAAAGGGTGACCTCAAGTCCGATAGATCCTCCGATCGGAAGTCCGACACGCAGTAGTTCACGAAAATAGCCAAAGTCGGGGGTTCGGAGCTTTCGTAGGACTCCGTAAGAGCGGTAGGGATGCTGAAAGGCAACATACAGGGCAATGCAAATGAACATAAACCAGTGCACAATGCAGGTTGCCCATCCAGTCCCGGTAAGTCCAAGTCGAGGAAGACCAAAATTACCGAACATCAACCCGTAGTTGGCCAATATATTTAATAGGATCCCCATCACAATGATGATTGTGATAGGGAGCGGGCGGGCAATGGCTTCCACAAAATTGCGCAGCGCATTGAACCACATAAAGGGGAGAAACCCCCACATTGCGGCTTGCAGATATCCTTCGGCGTAGGCCATCGTCGTTGCATCCTGCTGCATGAGATTCCACGGCAATTTTGCGTTCCACATGATCACTAAAACAGGAATGGACAGGAGTGATGCAAGCCAGAGTGCCTGCCGTGTAGTGCGTCCAATTGGATCGTGCTTTCCGGCACCGTACGCCTGTGAAACCATCGGTCCCACGGCCAAGAGAATTCCGATTCCAATCAGGGCAAACAGGAAATATGTCGCATTCCCAAGAGCGACACCGGCAAGCTCCGCGGGCCCCAGTCGGCCCACCATCATCACATCAACGAACCCGTTACTGATCTGTCCGAGTTGAGTTGCTACAATCGGGATCGAAAGGAGTGAGACCCGGCGGGACTCATGCCAGATTTCGGGGTTTTGACCAAGGTTCACAGCAGTAAAATTTTTCTTGGATGGATCATGCGTTTCACTGTAGAAGTTTATACGAGATTAACTGATATGTAGTCAATGAAGGTATTACTCATCGCATTACTGGTACAAGCAAGTTTTCAGTCTTCTCTCCCTGAACGTGTTGAAATTTCACCGGCATCGGCGACCCTAAAGGTAGGCGAGAGTGTGAATTTTTCCGCAAAAGCATTCGATGCAGATGATTCAAGAATGACAGGATTGGAAACTAGGTGGCATATTGCGGCGTCAAGCATTGCAACGATGGATCAGAATGGGGTAGTTCATGGGTTGAGCCCTGGCAGTGCGATGGTGGTTGCCGTCATGGGAGGAAAGCCAGGGTATGCAGAGATTACCGTCGAGAAGGGTGGCGATGCAAAGCTTGTTGTCAGTGTACCGGTTTCTTCCATACTCTCAGGCACTAGTGTACCAATTAAGATTGGATTCAATGGTGCAAGCCCAGGGGGCCGTATTCGATTTCAAAGCAATAATGTTACCGTTGCAACCGTGGATCAGAGTGGCTGGATCCATGCGAAGAATCCAGGTTCATTCACAGTGACGGCTCGAACGGGTGGCGCCACAGCTTCCATAGACCTGGAGGTCGTAGAGAATCCTGTGATATCCTACCAGATTGCACAAAATCGGTACATCGTAAGACAGGGAGATGTTGTGCGTTTTCGTGTTCAGGCATTCGATGAGGATGGAGAAAGGGTTGAGGAAGTATATCCATCTTGGGAAGCGAAGGGTGGTGGAGCATTTATGGAAAGTGAAGGGGCAGAAGGAGTTTTTGTAGCAGAGCAGGCAATGGATTATACGATCATTGCTAACATTGGAGAAAATATTCAGCGGTCTCTTATTCTGGCGGTTGAACCTCGAATTCATAAGGAAACGATGGTGGTAGCCGGTCGAGGTCCCATTGCTCATCATCATTCCGGAGACACATGGGTGTTTGAGGGGGTGAATAGTCGTGATTATGCATATGTTGGCACCTTTATGCATGACTGGATGAAAATTTTTGATGTCACCAATCCAGAACGGCCTCTTTTGACAGATTCCATTCAGGTGGATGCTCGGCGAATCAATGATGTAAAAATTCATGAGAGCAATCGACTTGCCGTGATTACCCGTGAGGGTGCTTCAAATCGGCGCAATGGAATTGTAATTCTTGATCTATCCAATCCGGCTCACCCCGAAATTCTTTCAGAGTACACTGCAACCGTCACTGGCGGTGTGCATAATGTCTGGATTGAGAACGATCTTGTTTATGCATGCCACAACGGGACGAGTGCTCTCCATATTATTGATATTTCGGATCCAGTTCGTCCGAAGGAGGTTGGTCGCTGGGAACTTGACCGCGAAGAAAAAACATTACATGATGTCATTGTCCAGGATGGATATGCCTATCTCTCTTATTGGGATGATGGTGTTGTCACATTGGATGTAGGAGCAGGAACTCACGGGGGAACTCCAACCACTCCGGTAATGGTCAGTCAGCTTTCTTATCCAGAAGGCAATACCCACGTTGCATGGAGGTACGGGGATTATTTGTTTGTCGGAGATGAGATCTTTCCAGATGATTGGGATGCGAGCCGGCCTATAGATGCCAGGGGATACATCCATATTCTAGATATGTCCGACATAGATTCTCCTGTGGAGGTTGCCCGATATGAAGTACCGGATGCTGGTGCGCACAATGTATGGGTAGAAGAGGATCGTCTCTATGTCGGGTATTATCAAGGGGGGCTACGTGTTGTTGATATTCGTGGGGAACTAAGAGGAAATTTATATACGCAAGGACGAGAGATCGCACACGTGATGACCACGGATGAACAGTCTATGGTACCGGGGTGGCCAATGACGTGGGGGGCTCAGGTTTTCAAGGGGCATCTCTTTACGTCCGACTTGAACAGTGGACTTTGGATTGCCAGAATGGAAACGATCAGGCCATAGTAGAGAAGGCGGATCCAATCTGAGTACGAGTGGTAGATCTACGTTTATGCTGGTGGGACTGGATAATTTTTCAGAGCAATTGAGTGACTGCCTCTTCAAGACGGCTGGAATCTCAACCTATGTTCCATGGTTTATAAACGGAGGAACCATTAGAGAGTAACAAAATACTCTATCTACCAGACATGAACGTCCATTAACTTGCATGCAAACGAGAAACATATTGTGATTGACCAAATGAGTTTTGATAAAATTATAGCCGGAGATGTTAAAAGCTAAAGTTCAGATTGGGTACGTGAGAATATTCAGAAATTGAAGTCACTGTTTCCCCAGATTGTCGTCGAGGGAAAGATTGATTTTATAGCTCTTCAGCAATTATCAGAAAAAGAGATTGAAGGTGATGAGGAGTATTACCGCTTTACTTGGGCGGGTAAGTCTCAGGCTAGGAGGGAGGCCCACAAACCTTCAACGGGTACGCTGAGGCCGGTAAAAAAAGAGAGTTTAAACTGGGATTCTACTAAGAATATCTACATTGAGGGAGACAATTTTGGGGCCCTCAAATTGCTTCAAAAAGGCTATGGGGGAGGGTATATGTCTAATATATACCCGCCTTATAATACTGGGAAGGACTTTGTATACAGAGATAATTACGCTGACAATCTCAGGAATTATCAAGAGCTAACTAGACAGATTGACCGTGAGGGGAACAAGATTTCTACCAATTCTGATTCTGATGGAAGATACCATTCCAACTGGCTGAGTATGATGTATCCAAGGTTGATCTTAGCAAGAAATTTATTGAAAAAAAATGGAATTATCTTTGTCAGCATTGATCACCGTGAAATATCTAATCCTAAAAGTTTGATGGACGAAAGTTTTTGGTGAGAATAATTGCGTGACTATTTTCAAGTGGAATAAAACGTCCACCCCCTAGCCTATCCAAGAAAGTGAGACATAAATATGAGTTTGTTTTATGTTACGAAAGGATTTACTCGAGCGATGAATATAAAGGGGGGAGCTCTGATGGAGGCGACATGCCTCTATTAAATGATGGAAACTCAATTTCTTTAATCAAAATCCCCAAAGAATCGCTCCAATTTAAGTTCGACGGACATTACGAGATTGGCGAGTATGGTAGAACCTAATATAGAAATCAACAATGGATATTCGTCTGAAAATGTTCATCTTGCAGGACCTTTCAAATGGACTCAAGATAATTTGAATAAAGAGATTAAACGGGGGACAACTTTTGTTATTAAGAGCGAAAAATTCGCAATTAGATACATTAGACAGGGTAATCGATACAAAAAACCATCAGATATTATTTCAAAAAAGGAGTGTGAAGTTGGAACCAACGAATGTGTATTCAGATGAAAGAACGCACCGAATGAGATGAAAAAACGCACCCTATGAAGGCCTATGTTTTGGGTTTGCGTTTTACCTGTATTTTTTGGGTTCGTATGAGTTTGTTTTGGGATTGTTTCTCCGACCCAGCGAAGCCCCAAGAATTCCATGGACTCCGTCGCGATCTGTCTCTGTTAAACGGGTGATGGCTTGCAAAACAGACGCCGGCTCTTTCATTTGATAGAAAAGGATTCTGGTCGTTTCAAACAGCCCCCGCATCGGAAGTCGTATGGTTTGTGGTGGAGGCTTGCACAATCACGGATTGGTTGAAATCAAACTGAAAAGGGAAGATTCGTGCATCATTCACCTCCGGGGTGGAATGGGTTCATGAAAACAACGATCTCAACGAGTTTGAGTAGCGAAAAGAAGGAGGACATGTCAACAAAATTTGAGATCGTGAGAAAGTACATGGAGCTTTTATGAGCAGGAAAGCTCCACATACGTTGGACTTGTCTCAAAAACAGATGTTTTTCCACAAAAAAAGGATAAAAAGCCCCTTTGATTGTCAATGAACAAGATTCCCTGAAAATGGGAACCACCGAAATTCATGAAAAAATCCACTACAAATTGCAAACTTGCGGTATGAAACATTTAACCTCAAACCGGATTCCATTGTAAACCTGCAGTAAGATTTAGTTCCCCTGCAGTTTGCGTTGCCTTTTTCAAGTCTTGGCATTTTTATCAAGCGTTTTATGACCTTAACTTATTTTGACTTACTCAAAGCTGGGTTCTGAGCAGATGCGAGTTTCTCACTGATAAGCTGAAAAATCCGTATATTTCCCGCACTCATCACGGACTTCTTGATCTAATCCACCATTGATACAGTCTATCTCAATTTCGAGACAGGATTCTTACGAAATGAAGCTCACTATTCTAGGCTTTGGATTAGGGTATGGGGTAAAATTGGGGAATTATATACGTGAGTACCCAAAGAATGGAACCATTCTATTTTGGAGAGATAACCGACACAATAGGATAGAATCCATATCTACCCTATTGCTTATCATAACATCAACTTGTACTTGATATCATGCCTGTTCAAAAGGCTTCTAACCCTTCGGATTCAAACGGTTTCTATCGTGGAATAGAGTATCGTCTGTTGCCCGGTACGCAGTGGAAGGCTCATCTCTTGTCAGGGCTTTGCGGAGCATGCAGGTTTGTATGGAATACGATCCTTGAACAAATTAACGAAGAGGTGAAAGATCAGGATACTGAAAACCCATCCACCTCTTGTTATACATTATTCAAACGCTACCCAATCTTGCGTAAAGAAACGCGTTGGTTATCCAAGTATTCATCTCACATTGTCCGTTACACCTTAAAGCATCAGGCAGGGGCGTGGCAGGCTTTCTTCAAGGGATCTAGTAGCCGTCCTACGTTCCATAATCGGGTTCAATACAATTCATTTACGGCCCCAAAAGGAGCGTTTAAGATCCGAGGGAATGATGTCCGTATCCAGAAGGTTGGCGGGATGAAGTTTCGTAGGAAAGGAGGGAATCCTTATCCAGACGGGGAGCCGATTGAAGTCACCGTGAAGAAAGACGGACGGTACTGGAAGATGAGCGTAATGTACAAAGTCACGAATCTGCCAGAGAAGGTGGACGATGGCAAAGAGATTGGCATTGACTTGAATACCTACAACATCTCGTATTCTTCTACGGATGGGGAACAAGGTATGCTACCGAATCCTGATTTGACGGATAAAGAGATCAAGATCCGTAGGTATCAACGTAAGTTAGCCCGACAGCAGAAAGGATCGGGGCGCTATAAGGATACCCAGAAGAAGATTTCTAAATTGAAGCGTCAGCAGCGCAACGCGAGGAAGAATGCGGCACATCAACATAGCCGTAGGTTGTCCAATAAGGCGTATACGTTGAAGCGTGAAGACTTGAAGATCAAGAACATGTCCAAGTCTGCCAAGGGCACGGTGGAGAGCCCTGGAACCAATGTGAAGGCAAAAGCAGGGTTAAACCGCGTCATTCAGAACGCTGGATGGGGACGATTCAATACGTATTGCGATTACAAGTTTGGCAGGGTTGTACATGTTGATCCGAAGTATACCAGTCAACGCTGTAACCAGTGTGGACATGTGGATAAAAACAATCGATTGACACAAAGCAAGTTTAAGTGTATGGCATGTGGCCATGCGGATCACTCAGATATCAACGCATCTGCGAATGTGTTACAGGCCTCCGGGATTGGGGCATCTGCACGTGGAGGAGCGTTCTCGTTAGAGACTCCTATGAGCCGTGAAATGGATACGCAAAAGGTAGCCGTCAAATTGATGGGTACTCACGTATATAATTCCCTAAAATTGGGTAGTGATTCCTATCGTGATAACGTGATGCCCCAAGAGATCATGTACCCTGTGGGGGGTGATATTTTATCCGTGAGCATGAGTTTGATTCACAAAGGTTATTCTGATAGACTAAAAAATAGGATAAAGAAACACCTAGCCATATGAAACCGCTTTCGTGTGTTATACTCGGAACGATCGTAGCCGTGAATGTATTGGCGCAGGATCAATCGGCGGGGAAATGTTTGCCGGATTGGATCGTGACTTCAGGTACATCTACGTTGATTGACTGTGGAATGCAGCAGGTAGGGTATACGTATCAGTGGACTAGTCGTGACCCGTCATGGCTGGACTACTTGAGTGATATAGATACAATCTCTCCCCACTTCAATGCCCCTAAAAATGTAGAGACTCCCTTGTATATAGTATACCATCTGATGGCTTACGATGAAGAGGGAGCTTTTGCGAATCAATCGAATGTTTCGGTTACGGTGGTGCAGCATGAGGTCGGTCTTGTTAGCGCGGAACAAGAAAGTGTCAACGCATCTGGAGAGTCAGGGTGGATACAATTGGATGGGATGGATTCATTTGAAAGAAGACAGTTACAGCTAACCTATGACCCACACGGGATGGCCTCCAGCGAGGTGCCTTTTTTGCAATGCGCCTCCCCCGTTACATTGGAGAGTGGGGAAGTGGCAGAAATTCCATGCGATTCATTTGAAAGAAGAAGGTTACAGCTAACCTCTGATTCACGCGGGGTAGCGTCCAGGGAAGTGCCTTTTTTGCAATGCGCCTCCCCTATTACAGTAGAGAGTGGGGAAGTGGCAGAAATTTCATGCACTGGACTGCATCAAGCAGGAGAACTTTTGAAATACCGGGTTGCGTTTGATTGGCCTCCATATAGCGAGACGGAGCTTCTTGGTGGCAGAGAGTTTGTGTACATGATCCGCGCACCGGTGATTCAAAAAGCAGCATCGGTTCAGAGATTGGAGATGTTTGTCGAGATGCCAGGTGTTGGCCAGGTAGTTTCTGAACAGGTGGAAATTCATGTTGTAAATCCCGCACCGAAACTTTTTTGTGAGGATATTACGGTGGATGAAGGGGCGCAGATAGTTGCCCCGTGCTCAGTCGCGGGTAAGGGGGAAGTTCGGGTTCAGTTTTTGTCGGAGCTGATGCCACGAGGCATTTACCATGACTGGCCCACCATTTCCATCCCAGAGGTACAAAGGGATACGTCAATTATCATGACGGTTCGTGCTTTTGGCGAGGGAGAAAGCGTGTCAGAAGCGGATTTTCTGCTGAAAGTTCAGCAGACCCGTACCCCCCTGAATTTTGAAATTGAATGTACGGCAGACCCGTTTCCATTGCCTTATAGAGAGTATGAAGGGGTAAATGTTTCAGAACTAAGAGTTGTTTGTGAGGCAACTGGCGGTTCTACGGGGACAAACGTGGCGTCGCAATTCGGTGCAGAAGGAGATACTCCTCTTGAGACCTTGAACGTATCAAGAAAAGGAAATAGTCGCATAGAGTCCATCATTGTTTTACCTCAAGAGGTAGAGGGTGATTTATTGTGGCAATATAAATATGTGGTGATTCCAGATGATGACCGTGCCAAATCTGTTACGGAGCCTTTCGAAATTGAGATTTTCGAGAGACCTGATATTTCACTGGATTGCAAGAGTCCACACCGAGTACGAACAGGCGGTCCACCTATTGATCTCGAATGCACACCGAAGACTGATCTCGTCCATAGGGATGCTCCACTTGATTATGAATTAACATGGGCATCAGAAGATGATCCTAATCTGGATCGGTTGCTTGGAAACCTTAATGACGGGATGCCCAAATTCATAGTTCCGAAGCCCGAGGATCAGACTGAACCAGTGGTCACGTATACCTACATGGTGACCGCATCTGCACCATCGGCACTACGAACAACCGACTCGCAGGAAAGTCCGACCCCCTTGACAGTGACGGTGGAAAAGTACTCCGGGAAGCTTTCACTTGGATGTGAAAGCCCGATTGAAGTCTTCGCAGGAGATCCAGATTTTGCCTTACGGTGTTCTGTTGGGCCAGGTGATGTGCCCAACCTTTCGTATGAATGGCAACTTCAAGAGGGACCCAGTGATCGATTGATTACGGGGGATGTAGCGCCCCCCCCCATTTTTCGTGTTCCCAGAACGGTAGAAGATACCGAAACCTACAAGTATGAAATTCATGTGGAGGCCCCTTTCTATGACCGATCTGAACCGGAATTGGTCGAAATTATTGTTTCGCAACGCGTAGCACTCTCAATTGAGTGCCAAGACGAAACAGTCCGCACGGGCGATCCACCGCAGCCGCTCACCTGCACGGCGTCGACCGATCCGGTTCTATCTACCGAGTTGGATTATGATTGGGAGTGGGAATCCGATGACGGCCTGTCCCTTCTGTCAGGCGATCTTCAAAGCGGAATGCCGATATTCAATGTTCCCTCAGATCAGGCTGAACCAGTGGTCACGTATACGTATATGGTCACCGTCACGGCTCCGAATACCACCCCTATAGAAAGCCCTGCAACCTTAACCGTAACCGTCGAAAAATATCCGATTTCTCTGGAGTGCCCTGAAGAATTGGTGGTTACCGTTGGGGCACCGCCAGAGCAGATTGTGTGCTCGGCAACCAGTGAGGAGGGGGCTACGCTTGACTATATTTGGCAGTGGACACCAGCGGAACGCTTGTCGGATACTTCAACAGGAAGTCCATGGTTTGATGTACCGTTGAGTCAGCGAGCACATTCACGTACGTATGAATATACAGTCACGGTGTCGGCCGAGGGGGGAATTTCCGCCCAAACTACGGTCTCGGTCATCGTACTCAGTCCGGTTGAGGATCTAGCGGAGCAGGTAGAGGTCACGGTTTCGGAGTTGGATTTTGGAGTGGCGGGGCCGCATGGGCACATCACACTGGATCCTGCCACGGAGCTGATCTCTGGTTTGGTATACAACGGAGCACAATCCCACTCGGGACGGATGATGATTCTGGCCCGTGACAGCGTTTCGGTTTCCCTAGAACGGCTCTCTTCTGTGGTACTGCGTCATACGGATACGGAGCGTGAGTTAATATTGGTGCCTCGCTTGGCCGATTCTGCATCCTGCACCACGTTCTCAGCCAATACACAGGCCAGTCGGATTGTGCAGATCTCGCTGAATCCAGAGGATTGTCATGTGTTTCGCATTGGGGGAGAAATCATCCTAGAACAGGTTGAGCCTGGAGCGTACTCGGGGAGGATCCCTGTGGCGATGACGGTAAATGGATTGGATCAATTGCATACGATTCCAGTGGTACTGACCGTAGAGGCGGAGCGGCGAGTCGTATTATTAGGTCCTGATGGTGTTGAATTCCGCGCGGCTTCGGCTACCGGAGCTGCTCTGGATTGGAAGCAAAGCATTAGCATTCAACCCCAGGTAGCCGCACTGAGTCCACAGACTCGGTCGGGTACGTTTGAAATTATGAACCCGTCGGTCTATCCGATGGAGGTAGAAGTGTCAACGGAATTTGGGTACCGAGAGACGATGGAACGGGAACGATTTTCTGTGGGCATGACAAGTCAAGAGGTAGTTCAGGGAGATTTATCAGCGATTTTGGCAGTATATCCGAAGATTATCTTCTTATCACCGGGAGAAACAAAGCAGGTTCACTATAGCATCCCTGATCATGTACAGATGAAAGAGCATGGATATGCTGGACGGTTCAATTTCACCGTGACTCCACGCGAATTTATTAACCAGCGACGTTCGCCGACCTCTACCAATGCTCGAATCACATTTCAGGCTCCAGGCATCTATATTCCTGGTTCTGCCGTGTTACAGGCATCTCCGGAATCCATCACGGATTCGGACATAGTGCTCTTGATAGAAGCAGGCCAAATTCCATTTTATGGGGAGGTAATTGTAGTGGATGACTTGGGAGGTGAATTGGGGAGGTCTGAGGTTCTGGTTTATACGCGTAGCCGTGTGCGAATTCCGTTGAACTCCGAACCTATGGGTGACTTAACCCTGCAGTTTTCAACATTTATCCCGAATCAGCGTTCACCGTCCAGCATCCAGATTCCCTCTGATTCTTGAGATCTATGAATTTTCATATATCATGCAGGCCATTTTTGCGGGGGGCATGGTTTAGCAGTTTGATGCTTTGTGTAGGATATCCAGTGTTTGGGCAGCAGGGGTATGTAACTCAGCGAGTCGTTCCCGTAGTCCAGCTCAATAGCCAAGATTTTATCCAGTCACTCCTTGAAGAGCAGTTCATTCTCCCCCAAGATTCAACGTTTACTCACGCACTGTTTTATGATATTACGCGTGATGGATTTGGATCAAATGATGTGATGGTTCTCTATCCCTCGGAAGAGCAGTTTCAACTTGGTGCCTATCTATCTGGAGAGATTGTAGATATACTGAGTACACAGGGCTTGGCTACGGACTATAATCTCGTGACGATTCGTGAGTATGCCGAATTGCTTACCGAAGAAGCTGAGAATGAAATGGATCCTAAAAAAGCACTGGCCAGCTCAATGATTCGTACAATCCAGAGCTACTATTCAGACGGAGACTTTCAAGGATACATCTCACGAAAGGATCAAGATGTTCAGATCACGTTTTGGGGCTACGATGAGGCAATGTGGCAATTTTTACCGGGTGTGGCCCAGTGCATAAATCCTCCAGAGCGTGAACCTGTAATGATCGTGGCACACAAGCAGCCGGAAATTCGCACTTTCTTGGATGTTGATGGATGTGTCATTGTGGAGTCGTTGACCACTAGTTCCCAGATTTCTTCTCGGGTGTGCGAGTAAGTATAGATGGAAAAGGACCGAACGGATTTGATGGTTTTCATTGATCTTGGGTTTGTGCTTCTAGTAGGTTTTTTGCTCTTAACAGAAACAGCACCCAGGAATAATGTAGCGTTGCCTGGTGATGCAGAGCAACCACTCACGCCCCCAACAGAGTTACTTGTCCACAATGTACATTTTTCTGGGCAGGGACGGTTTTGGATCGAGGATGGTGTACAGACATTCTGTGACCTGAATACGGCACAATCTCTGCAAGCATGTATGCAGCAAATTGTCCAATCTCGTGTCGGTGCTGTGTTTGTCCTCGTTCCTGCAGGGCGAGCTACGGTGCAGCAGTTGGTGGAGCTTCTGGATGTTTGTGAATTTAATAATTGGACCTGTACGGTAAACAACTGAGTATCCGTGACAAATTTCTTCTCCGAAGAAACTGACAACCAAGGGCGACCAATCGCCATTGGAGTGTTTATTATTCTCGTAGGTTTTTTTGTCCTGGCGAGCAATGTGATTCCCATGCCTCAGCGCGACCGGGTGGACCGTTCGCTGGATCTAATTATGCTGGAGGCCATTGCGATGGCAGAGGCGGTGGAGTTGGAAGAAGAGGAGGCAGAGTTGCCCGCAGAGGAAGATTTTTCGGAGCCAGAAAAAACTAGTTCAGAGAACTTTGACGATCTTATGTCTGCTTTCACGGAGTTGACATCGCTTGAAGTGATAGAGGAAGATGCAACGCTACTAGATCGAGGGGAAACCGAATCGTTAGCACTTCGCTCCGATGTGGGCATAGATTTTGGGGCGGAGGGGAGTTTAGATCTGTTTGGAAATCGTCGCTTTGATGACTCAGAAACAGATCTGGTTTCTCAGAAAAGAGGTGAGCAGACTTGGACCCTGAGGCCAAACATCGTCTCTGGTTCTGTTGGCTCATCTAATTCCAGGTTAAGTGCAGGTGTCGTATCAGAAACAGACTTGACTGGCCGCTCTGGTCGCCCGGAGAGGCTCGTAGAAGCCATTATTGGCGAATGGGACGAGAGTGTTTCACTGACGTCGGAAGAAATTGCTCGAAAGAATGCAGTTGTCCGTTGGATGCAGGAACGCCTGAATGATCTGGATCGTCCTGTTCGAACGCTGTTTCAGCAAAACCCCAGGGATCTGACCGTCAATGAGCTGATTCTCATCGGGGCCAGAACCTATCATCTGCAGATGATGTATTCCCCTGTTACTCGAACTCTCCATATTGCATGGATTGATGAAGACGAGATTTATTACTTCGTAGACCCGGCGTTACAGTTCAGGATCAATTACTTTGAAGAGGGAATTGTGGAGCGTGTAACCGGGACAGAAGTCGTGCTTCTGGAAACCGAGGAACTCTCGGCACAAAGCCCGCAAGCAATTCGTGAATACCAAATCTTTCTGAACTGGTGGAAACCACAAATCGAATCAAGTCAGGATGGATGAATCCATGGTAGATATTGTATTGATTATTCTGGCTGCCTTGGTTGCAGTAGCCGTGTTGCCGGAATTTGATGTAGACTTACCGCTGAGTCAGGAGATCCCTGATGGGGAATTATTTCTTCGACCATTACAGATTTCCATCACTGAAACAGGAGAGTTGTACTATCTGGATTCGTCGAATGAACAGCAGAGATTGATTCCAGGGGATCTATATGGAATGGTTGAGGCCATTCAGCCGAATCAGACCGTTGAGGTACATGCCGATCAGTTTGCCCCGGCCGTCTATCTTTTAGACGTCAACCGTGTAATTCAGGATGCAGGCAGGAATGCAACCTTTTTGGTAAAAGCAGAATAATTCATGACCAAGACGATAGGTAGAGATAGGTTCCGACCATGGACATCAATTCTGATCGCCATGGTGTTGTTTGGATGTTCAAGGACCGCACCGGTGGTAATAGTACCAGAGATCAATCTTGAGCCGGAGGCTCTTGCATTTGTGACCGGCCCCTTACCTGGTGTAGATTCGCTCGTGATTAGCGAGGTACTGGATGAATTTGATAGCACATTTGTGCACGCTGAGGCCGAAGTTGAGGCTACAACACAGTATCTGGAGGGACAACGGTTGATAATCCATGCGGAGAGCCTCTTGGCAGAGGTAGTGGGGCCTTCAATTCTGAGCAATTTTTCTGAAGAAGCAGGTGAAACCATTGATACCAGTGCCTTTGTGGATGCGTTTCAGGAAGCTCAAGAGGTTCTCACGGCAGCTACACGAGCCCAAGCGATCCAAGACAGTATGCAGGCGCAAAATCTTTTGTTCAATGCACAGACAAGGCTCGAAGAAGCAGTTATGCTCAACCCGCGACACGAAGAATCGCGGTACCAATTAGCCCAAGTATATGCAATAAGAGCCAATTTTTTCAGAGAGCAGGCGGCATGGGAGGAGATGCTAACCATTCTACAAGAGTTAGTATTGCTACGCGCCGACGAGCATGGACTATGGGCAGAGATTGCTAACGCACTGGATCAACTGGAGCGTTTTTCCCATAGTGCTGTTTTGTGGCTTCGGGCTGCTGAGACGGTTCTTGATGATGCTAGGCTCTCGTTTGATGATGCCACAGTAGATAGCGCACGGGTATTCAACTACAGTGTGCGTTCTTATCGTTCATTTGTTAGCAACAGGAATGGTGAAGGGGTCTATCGCGCATTAATGCAAGCACGTCAGTACGCCATGAATACAGAACAGAAGAACTTTGCGAATCAGGAACTTATTTGGGCTCAATGGGATTTCTCCAATCTGGATCATCGGCTGGTCTTTGACAGCTTACGCCAAGCCGCTACGGATTCCCCACTGGAGGTCATTACGGAACTGGGAACCCTCATTTCGGCACTCTCACGTCCAGCTGCCCGCTGGGAAGCCAACTATAACCATGCTGTCCTTTCTCACAGCAATGGACTTGAAGCCCCGGCACTCGATACCCTTAAAGTGCTCTGGTACACTATTCGAGATCTCCCCCCTGATTCGGCACAAGTGATCCGTTCAGATGGGTCGGACACTCTGGTTTTGGCAACAATGCCATATGCAGAATTCATAGAAGATGTCCGTATAGCTTATGCGGGAACGTTATTTGAGCGTGCATTATCTCATCTCCAAGAGGGGCAGTCTGGTCGTGCATTTACCTATCTGATGCAGGTGGTAGAGACTGGAAGCAGCTATACGGGGAGGGCTTATATTGAGGCGTTAAAACTGGCCCGCTACAACCCAGAACAAGCACTGGGTATGGAGCCAAAGATTGAAGAAGTATTTGATGAATTTGTGCGGGATGACCAGTTGACCTACTTGCGCGAGATGGGAAATTTGTATCGGCGGATTGGCAACAATGAAAGGGCAGCTTCTTTCCTGGCCCGTTTTCGAGATATTCGTGATCGGGTTCCGAACTAATTCTGGGTGGATTGCATGAGTATGCAGAAAGTTGTCTGGGGTATTGTGGTTTTGTTATTGCCCCTTACTGCTCAGGCGCAAGACCCGATTCGCATAATGCAAGAATCTCCCTGGTTGCTCAGCCCAGTATCTTCTATAGTGCAGCCTGTCCGCCCCGTTGCGGCGTTCTGGGATCCAGAAGGGGAGGCTTATTTCATTGACTTGGTCGCCATGTTTCTGAAACTTGGGATGACAGTGGACACGATTCAAACGGTAGTTAAGGCTACAAACAGTCAATTGACTTACGAAGTAGATTTTAGCCGTGGCATAATCCTACGCCAGTCTGAATCTGGAATGCAGAAGAGGGATACACTCATCACTGATGGGTATTTTCATAGTGGAGATCGCTACCTTTTGACTCCACCCAATCTTGAGCGGGTCTTTCCTGAGGGGACTCTTTCATATGACATCACCACATTAACTCTCAGGCCCTCCCAAGAGTTATTTGTGGATACATTTCGTTCTCAGGTTCTCTCGCAGACGCTTGCAATCGGTCCCATGCTGTATGGACGAAACCGGCGTTTTATTGGTGGCACTCAACTTGGTTACCGTGTCAATCGTACACAGTACCCGGCACGTGACACGGACTACAACGGATTCTTGAGCATGCGTGCCAGTGCGCTTTGGGGGCAGGTCCGTGCAGATGGTAGCGCGACTTATTCTGGAAATACTACCTTAAGGCAATTCAGTTATCTGCTTGATTTTCCGCGATCATCCTACCTAACACAAATTAGTGTGGGGCGTTCCAGTGTTAGCCAATGGCCCGTGCGCCAGAACTATGAGGGAATTCAAATGACGAACCGACCACTTTCTACGCGTCATCGGCAGCGGGAATATAATCTGGTCGGCGTTGCAGAGCCGAACGCGTTGGTTTCTGCGCTTGTAGGTGGAGTTGTAGCCAATCGTGTTCAGGCTGATAGTCAGGGGCGCTATCAACTTTCTGTTCCCGCCTATTACGGCACCTCGCGTGTGGAACTAGAAATCGTTCCTGCCAGCGGAGGCCCTCCAACTCGTCAAACCCGTCGTCTCTTGATTACCGAAGATCTACTGCCAGCCAGAACTCTGTATTGGGATCTACAGGCAGGGCGTAACCAATATAATCATACGGATATTTATGGGCGTCTTCGTGTCAGTTATGGTCTATCTCGGAATTTAACGACCCTTGGCAGCTATACACGAGTGGGCCTCATGGATGTGGGAACTATAGGTTTCGTGGGCAATATTGCCAGATCTGCCATGTTCAGTGCCGAAACGGTTTACCCAGATTTCGCTACCCGAGCTACATTGCAGTGGTTCAGAGATCGTTTTCAACTCCAGACAGAAGCGGCTATTGCAATGGAACCAGGATTGACTTATTATCGGCAGCGCTTTGTAGGTCGTGCGGGATGGAATTTTACGGGATTAAGCTTGTTTTTCAATGGCACACACTACGAATCTTTTGGAGGTAGTATCTCAACGCGATTAGACGGATCAGGAACTGTCCAGTTATCCCGTCGCATTAGTTGGATCTTCGCTGCCGCTCCTATGATGACCCGATTCCGTCCTGAGGCTCCCATGGATCGTCGCGTGGAGTGGCGTACATCGCTCACGCACTACATCCGCCCTAAATCACTTCGTGGCCGAATCGGCTTTCAGGCTCAGGGGGGGCGATATGAATCAGTGGATTTTGCAGGGATGACGATCTATGCTTCTTATCGTGCCTTCTCGTTCGGTGCCCGCATCGGATATGACCTCTCGACTCAGGACATGAACACTTCGGTCTCTATTCGCATGAATGCCCCGTGGGTAAGTTTGTCAAGTCATACCGTACTGGAGGCTGAGAACCCATATAATCAGCAAAGCCTCTACGGTTCAATGACTCTCAGCCGCGGATTAATTTTTTCTCGACATTCTCAGGTCTGGAGTAGCGCGCTGTTGCGCCCCTATATAGATATCAATCGTGATGGGATGCGAGATCCTGGGGAGATGCATTTAGATGGTTTAAATCTCAATGTGGTGAGAGCTCGGACTGAACCTGGCGAATCGGGTACATTCCGGGCAGATTTCCTGTCTCCCAGCACTCAGTATCAGGTCGTGATAGATCCAAGATCCATTCCAGGGCCAGAACTGTACCTTCCAGCGGGAACGGCATTCAGTTTTCTGTCGGATCCAGGGGAAACCAAGTACATTGATATTCCGATCCATCGCAATACGATCGTTGAAGGTTCACTGGAGAACCTCCCACTGAGTTCTCCGACTCTTGCCGTTGTCATTTTCTTTCAGGGGGAATCTGAAGTACTTCGAGTGTCAGTTTCTCAGCAGGGACAGTTCACTGCGCTATTACCTCCCGGTACCTATCGGGTTGAGCTTCTGGATTTACTTGGGATTGAGGACCTCAGTGCGTATAAACAAGTTCTGGAAGTACAATCCGTTCAGACACAATCTTTTCAAATTCGTTGACTATTTTTCTTCTATGTTAGGGTTTCTTATTCTCATCCAAGCCGCCATGCCCCCGAGTTCGGGGCAGACCACGAATGAATCATTGCTTCCCACCTCTCCGTGGGATATTATCCAGTATGCTCAAGGTTTTGAGTGGCCTCTTGGGGTCTTATTTCTGATTGGTTTATTCATGTTGACTTCTGCCTATGTGCGTCAGTTTATGCAATGGCGTGGTAGTCAGCCTATACTTAAGATGGAAATCGAGAATATTTCTGCAGAGGAATTTTCAAATTCCATTGAAAAGAGTAAAACGATGAACCCCTTTGTGATGGCGGGAAATCTGATTCTTGAAGAATATCGGCGTGGGGGGTCAGCTCAATCCATGATTGACTATGTCTTTCAGTTTATCCAACTCGATCATGAGAAGTACAAAGAAACTGAGCGATATATCACGGCCGCGGTGTATATTGCACTCAGCCTTGGCCTGCTGGGAACTCTGCTTGGTATTTTTGTGCTCTTCATGAGTGGTAGTCGTCATGGTGCGTCCGATTTGGTTGGCTTGGGCATTGCGGTGGTCTCTACGATGTTGGCTTTGGTCGTCCGACTGATTCTCTGGCCTCTGAATGTTTTCTTGCAGGCGCATTTGCGCAAACGCTACAATACATTAAAAAAATGGACCATTGCACTTGCATATACTCTCTCTAAACAGGAAGCGCGCTAATCCTAGTTCAATCGATTTGAGCGAATAAAGAAGCCGATTCCATGAGTATTGATAAAATCACATCAGCGGACGCAGTGAGTCGAAGTTTGGATTTGGTGCAGGAGAATATCAAAAAACTGAGGTCGTTGTTTCCCGAGATTGTTGTTGAGGGGAAGATTGATTTCAAAGTTCTCCAACAATTGTTGGGGGAAGAGATTGAGTATGGGGAAGAATTTTACCGCTTTACATGGGCAGGAAAATCACAGGCTCGGAGGGAGGCCCACAAGCCTTCAACAGGTACGCTGAGGCCAGTAAAAGAAGAGAGTTTAGACTGGGATACGACCAAAAACATCTACATAGAGGGAGACAATTTAGAAGTGCTCAAGCTTCTCCAAAAAAATTATGGGGGGGGGGTAAAATGTATCTATATTGATCCTCCTTATAATACGGGGAAAGACTTTGTGTACAGAGATAATTACGCTGACAATCTCAGGAATTATCAAGCGTTGACTGGACAGATTGATGGTGAGGGAAATAGGTTGTCTACTAATTCTGAATCTGATGGAAGATACCATTCCAACTGGTTGAGTATGATGTACCCGAGGTTGATTTTAGCAAGAAACCTTTTGAAAAAGAATGGAATTATATTCGTCAGTATTGATCATCGTGAAATATCTAATCTCAAAAGTTTGATGGACGAAGTTTTCGGCGAAAATAATTGTGTGACTATTTTCAAGTGGAATAAAACATCTACTCCCCCTAGTTTATCAAAGAAGGTGCGACATAAATATGAGTTTATTTTATGTTACGAAAGAATCTATTCCAGTAATGAATATAAAGGCGGTAGTTCTAATGGAGGCGACATGCCTCTATTAAATGATGGAAACCCAATTTCGTCAATCAAAATCCCCAAAGAATCGCTCCAATTTAAGTTCAACGGACATTACGAGATTGGTGAATACGGCAGGGTCAGGCTTCTCAATAGTATAGATATTGCTAATAGACATTCCTCTGAAGATGTTCATCTTGCGGGGCCTTTCAAATGGACGCAAGATTATTTGAGTAAAGAGATTGAACGAGGGACAACTTTTATCATTAAGAGCGAGCAATTTGCAATTAGATATATTAGGCAGGGTAAACGGTACAAAAAACCATCAGATATTATTTCCAAAAAGGAATGTGAAGTTGGAACCAACGAAGACGCTCGTAAAGAAATTGAGAGATTATTTGGGAAAAATATAATGTCATTTCCCAAGCCCATATCATTAATTCAGTATTTAATTAAATTTGTTGATATTGATGATGAAATTGTTCTCGATTTCTTTGCTGGTTCATCTTCTACTGCTCACGCCGTTTTAAAATTGAATACGGAGGATGGTGGTACAAGAAGATTTATTCAAATTCAACTTCCTGAACCCACGAATAGGAAAGATGACGCATATGAGGCTGGATATTTGACTATTGCTGAAATTGGTAAGGAGCGGATTCGTAGGGTAGTTAATCAGATCAAACAAGAAGATCCTGTCAAAGCAAAAGCGATGGACCTCGGTTTCAAAGTATTTAAGTTGGACAGTTCAAATATTAAGGCATGGGATGGATCTCTTGATAATTTGGAGCAATCTCTGTATGACTCTATTGAGCCCATTAAGGTGGATCGGTCACAGGAAGACGTACTATATGAAATACTGCTCAAGTATGGTTTGGACTTGGCTCTGCCCATAGAAGAGCGCGTCATTGAAGGTCAGACCGTGTTCAATGTAGGATCTGGGTCACTATTCGTTTGCTTGGGAGATAACATTGGCAGTGCGGTAGCCGAAGCAATTGGGCATTGGAGAGAGGAATGCAGTTCAGAAATCTGTAGGGTTGTATTCAAGGATAGCGGTTTCACGGATGTCGAGAAGGTCAACTCAGTTCAGATCCTCAAGAGATTTAGAATAGAAGAAGTAAGGAGTATTTAGAGATGAGAATGAATAAAACAGATTTCACAGTTAGTGCCCGACCGAGAACACCACTTTTTTTGATTTTTGCGGCTATAGTCATCCGATGTTCATCTGAATTTGGATTCAGTCTGTACAATTTGTGGTGAAAATGGTGGTTATGGCGAGAACGAGTTACATGAACGGCATTCAAAACCGTACATTCGGTTGGAGTGGACGTACCTCCTCGCTTCACCGAAGTGAGCAAGCTTAAACATTTCCGAATTCTGCAATTAGATTACGCTGCACGTCGGAGTCGCCGGCGTTTCCTCTCCTGTGCTTGAATAAGGGTCCCCAACCGATGGAGGTTTGCCCCCCAGCACCGATAATGCAATGGCACGTGCAAACGCGTCCCGACTCACCTCTCGTACCACATCCATTCTCCGATGGTTGAGATTGTTCATGCAGGATTCCACGGCCGAATGCCCCTTGCGGGCCTCCTTGTACGCGGGGGTATTCTGACGCGCCTGCTCAACTTCCCCTTCGCGGACATTACCGTGATCTCTAACATTGTGTCCAGTTCCTCCCGTACCGGTGGACTGTAAAAGGAGCGATCAAACGAACTGGTGAGTTTGAATTCCGGAAACTGCGCTTGGACGTTCTGGATCAACTCCACGGCAATGTCTTTGTCCGTTCCGTCCCACAGAATCCCATGCCCCAGGATAAACTGATGTTCATCACCGCGACCGGAACCTCCAACTCTTGCAGGATCCATGCCTTCCCTTTGACGATCCAACGCGTAAAGGGCTTGAAAAAACTTTCTCCTGATGAGGAATCTTCTCCCCCCTGTAAAATGAGATGAAAGAACGCACTGAATGAGATGAATTTGAGCAGCGAAAAGAAGGAGGACATGTCAACAAAATTTGAAATCGTGAGAAAGTACATGGAGCTTTTATGAGCAGGAAAACTCCACATACGTTGGACTTATCTCAAAAACAGATGTTTTTCTACAAAAAAGGACAAAAAACTCCTTTGATTGTCAAATGAACAAGATTCACTTTATCTTTAGGATCCTATTTGATCAAATAAGTCAATCTCAATCGTTTTATCTTGGCAAAAACCGTACTTTGAGATCAATAGGGCGGGTTTAACGGGGTTGTTTCAAAAATAGGTTAAACTTTTGAGTTTTCACTGTGACTGGCAGGGCAAAATCCCTACTCATAATCACATAAAATCAAAAGTAAAATGTGTCCTTCTGATGAACAATTTTCGTTGAATGATCTTCTACAAAATCCGTCCATTTCGGATCCTTCTCTCCGCCTCCATTTACTGCGTCATTACATTGAGCTTCTCGGGGATTTGACCCGTGGTTTATTGTTGGATGTATCGTCATCTGAGGCAAAGATCTTGCCTGATCTAGAGGATCTACCACCGCCGAGTTCGGAAAATTTAGAGTCCGAGACTACAGCTTTATCTGCGCCACCCGACGATGGAGATGCGGGATCTCTTGCAAAGACACGTATGGAGGCCTTAGAGCTGTTTGATTCCCGTCTTTTTGCGAGGTACTGCTATGTGGCGATATGGGTGGATATGATCCATGTATGGGGGCATCCCATGCTTCTATGTGTGGGAACCACCGTTGAAGGCTACCGCCAGATTCTGGGCTTTATCGAAGCGCCTCCACAAGATGTGGTCGCCATGCAACGACTCTTTCAGGATCTGATCGAACGTGGATTGCCTACTGGACTTCTTTGTGTCACCTCTGGGGGTCAAGACTGATTGTAGATTGCTTGGCCGGATTCAATACTGCCAGTTGTGCAAACGTGAGAGCGTGTTAAGTTTTCTTGAAGAATCGGATTCTGCTCCGATCAAAGGGGCGATGAAGCAGGCGTATGAGAGTCCAGACCATGAAACCGCCCTGGATGCGCTCATGGACATTCATGCGGATTTACTTCATCGCAATCGGAGTGCAGCTCACACGCTTGAACAAGATCTGGACAAAACATTGACGGTACACCGAACCGGACATATGAGTCGACTGAGTCGCAGTTTACGGACGACCCGCTGTATCACCCGTATTGGGCAAAAGCTCAACAAGCGGTTGAAAGAGATCCAGGGCTGGCTTCCCCCCACCGACCGACGCGCCCAAATCGCATTAGGGCTTTTGGAAATAGAATTAGACATGCGTACCTTAGATCATGCTTCGCAGTTACCTGCGTTACTCAACCCGGTCAAATCTTGACGATCAAGTACGCGAATGGAAAAGCGCCACCCCACTTCTTCCTCCAAAAGATCCCCCTCACGGCTTTCTTCGGCAGAACTCGCCCCCCTTCTCCGCGAATGGCCCGAAACGGAGTCTCTGGATGATTATTTGCTTGATCTTCATGCGTGGATTGCCATGGAGATCGAAGTGACGGAGCTTTGTGGGAAGCGCCATCTTCAATTTGATCCAGAGAAACGGCGCTATCAGCGCCGGGGGAGCAATCCTGGTGCGATTCGGATTCGCTCGGAGTGGGTGGCAATCGAGGTTCCAAGGGTTCGGGACTTTCGAACGGGGAAAGAGAAATCACTCAAGAGTTACCAGAGGCTTCGCCAACTGTCCAAGAAACAGGAACTAGGGTTGGTCAATCTTGTGGATCGTGGACTGAGTCAGCGCAACTATAAACAGTCGGTTCAGGAGTGTGCAAAGAGTCATGGATTAAGTGCGTCTACCGTCCGTCGGATCTTTACAAGGCGGACCACGGAGATACTCCATGAATTTGAAACCATGGATTTGTCGGAGCAGAGCTATGTCGTTGTGATGATGGATGCAACGAAGATCCGAGAGAAACACATGATGATTTGTGTTGGAATCACCGCAACAGGAACGAAAAAGGTATTAGGGTTTGCGGAGGTATCGTCGGAAAATGCAAAGGCCATAGAGAGCTTATTGGCGCGTTTGTTCCGTCAGGGGGTACAGATCGATCACGGAATCTTGTTTGTGGTAGATGGATCTAAGGGCATTCACAGAGCCATCAAAGCGGTCTGTGGCCGGTATGCACAGATCCAGCGATGTACGCAGCATAAACGAGAAAATATCAAGGGGCATATCCGTTGTGAGAAGACGAGGGCTTCGGTGGA
Source organism: Rhodothermales bacterium (assembly GCA_965215475.1). GTDB lineage: Bacteria > Bacteroidota > Rhodothermia > Rhodothermales > Bin80 > Bin80. The sequence goes on along the minus strand of OZ244061.1, from coordinate 1,228,716 downwards.
GCGTCAACTCAATGCGGTCTATCTTGGATCGCAGACCTACAGCGAAGCGAAACAGGCTTTGGACACGTTAGGACTACACTTAGCCAATGATGGGTATACACAAGCGGTCAGGAGTCTGGAAGAAGAACGAGAAGAGACGTTAACGCTCCATCGTCTGAGCGTCCACCCGGATTTGCGGTCCTGTTTGCGAACCACCAACATCATGGAAAGTCTGAACGCTACCTTGAAGGAACGGTGCCGTAAGATCCGACGGTGGAACAGTTCGAAACAGTGTCATAGATGGGTGGCTTTGGGGGTGCAGGAAGCCGAAGCTAAGATGCAAAAAATCTCCTTGAAAAAGGAGCTGATTGAGCTGAAAAAAACCCTCAAGAAACATGTGCAATAATACATCAATTTAACGAGCTAAATGCCTGCGCCAGAAAATGAGTTTAACCTATTTTTGAAACAACCCCGGTTTAACACATCTGAACTGTTTATTTATGCATGTGTTAAATAATCTGCTAATTTTTTGTATTATTTCCATTCAATCATCCTCATTTTTATAATGTCGGATTATAATCATGGGAACAAACGAAGTTTGCCCCCGAAAGATTATGCTCGTCATGTTGAATTTTTAGAGGCGTTTTTAGAGAAATTAAAGCGTCGTGCTTTTCATCCTGGCGATTACCCCAAGCCCCCCCCCCGTCGTCTCTCTGACGAATTCTTTGATTTGCATTATGGACCAGATGGCGTAAAACTTTCTCGTCAAAAAAACCCTTGGCTTCATTTATATGAAGCTTGGGAACGAGTCGGTTCATCCATGCGGAAAGCCATGGGTGGAACTGATCTAAATAGGCATGAATAGTCATAAGGAATTGTCTGACGGCGATTCAGAACCGAAAGTCCCCTCAATCAAGGGTCAAGAAGAAATTCAGCACTGGATTTCTCCTGATGCCCCACCAGAGGTTCGTGAATTAATTCTGCAAGTGTTCACTGCTGAACGAATTACCTCCACTTATAGTGCTCCTCTACCACCTGCGGAAGATTTTCGGAAATATGATGAGGTACATCCAGGAACTGCCGACCGAATAATAGGCATGGCAGAGAGATCTTTAGAATTAGGAGCCGAAGAATACAAGGTTGCTCGTCGCCGTATAAATGCCTCAACAATTACTTCGGTAGGCACATTGACCTTATCTGGGCTTGGTATGTGGTTTGGGCTAGATCCATTAGTCATTGTTCCTTTAGGGCTTGGTGGGATTGCCGGTCTTTTTATCCGTGATATCTTGGGATTTTTTGGAAACCGCAATGGTCGGTGAATCTTTATCCCATAATATTCACAACGGATTGAGTTTTAAAGTTAATTTCACAGGTTCTTCCATTTTTTTAGTGGGTTGAACGATTTTATGATTATTGATTTTTCGTACGGACACTAGTTAATGAGTATTGACAAAATCACATCAGCGGACGCAGTGAGTCGAAGTTTGGATTTGGTGCAGGAGAATATCAAGAAACTGAGGTCGTTGTTTCCCGAGATTGTTGTTGAGGGGAAGATTGATTTCAAAGTTCTCCAACAATTGTTGGGGGAGGAGATTGAGTATGGGGAAGAATTTTACCGCTTTACTTGGGCAGGGAAATCACAGGCTCGGAGGGAGGCCCACAAGCCTTCAACAGGTACGCTGAGGCCAGTAAAAGAAGAGAGTTTAGACTGGGATACGACCAAAAACATCTACATAGAGGGAGACAATTTAGAAGTACTCAAGCTTCTCCAAAAAAATTATGGGGGGGGGTAAAATGTATCTATATTGATCCTCCTTATAATACGGGGAAAGACTTTGTATACAGAGATAATTACGCTGACAATCTCAGGAATTATCAAGCGTTGACTGGACAGATTGATGGTGAGGGAAATAGGTTGTCTACTAATTCTGAATCTGATGGAAGATACCATTCCAACTGGTTGAGTATGATGTACCCGAGGCTAATATTGGCAAGAAATCTCCTTCATGATGATGGGGTGATATTCATCAGCATTGATGATAATGAGTTGCATAACTTGATTCAGGTTTGTACAGAAATATTTGGTGCGGAGAGTTTTGTGAACAATTTTGTATGGGTCAGTAATTCAAAGGGAAGGCAGATCAAAGGATCAGGCGCCGCAACGACTAAGGAATATATTTTATGTTTCTCCAAAAAGAGGTTCTATCACGAATCGTGTGGATAGAGATCCAGACCGCCACAAAAGAAGAGAATAGCAACTCTGAAATTTTCAAAGGTTCTATATCCTCTACCAATGGTTTTGATCTCTTGAATTTTTCCATTAATCCTCTCTGCTTTTGCATTGGACTGACGGTTCCATAATGCGTTGCAGACGCCATCAAAGTGATTCTTAAACATGTCTGCAACTTTCATGACTTCTTTGACACCAGCCTCGTTCACCTCGTCAAGCCATAAGTTGAGATACGCTTTCGCTTCTTTTAACGATGCACATTCAAAGATGGCTTTGAAATCTTCCCGTAACCGCCAAGCGACACTCACATTGAGGTTGGATTCCTTCACCACTTGGAAGATGTCTTCCTGTTTTTCCGTACGATTGTTTTCGTTTTTCAACAGTGCATATCGGCTCCCTTTGAGTTCTGGATGCTGTTTGACCTCCCGCCTTCGTACTTGATTGATGGCTTGATTGAGATACTGGATACAATGAAACCGATCGTGAATCATGAGGGCATGGGGGAACACCTTTGCAACCGCTCCAATGAAGGCCTTCCACATATCCGTAGATATCGTCTCTATCTGATTTGCCCTAAAAGGCATTCTAAGAGTTCTATCGTGCCTTTTTTCGTCCGTCCCGGTCCAACATCAATGACCACTCCACGATCCGAATCACTCACAATCGTTGCATAGGTATGTCCGCGCTTGAGGGCCTTTTCATCAATACTGATATGGTGAATTCCTGCCAGAGATCTGCGTGACTCTCCGCGTTCAACAGCACGGTGCATAATACGATGGAGCTGGTTAAATCCGCACCGAAGAAGATCTGCTGTTTTGGTCTTAGTTGCTTTCAGCAGACGAATGGCAAAACATTCAAACGCATAGGTGACTCGACTGGATGGAGCCGCCCAAGGAATGATGATCGTCTTCGGACCATTAGGAGTCAGTACACGGGGAATCCTACAGTGAAGAAAACACTTGAAATGAAAGAGATCCAGGTGGCGCCATTGACGCTTCTTGCGATGGTCATACAAGGTACCAGACTCACCCGTATCTGGGCATACAAGATCCTTCCCCGAATGAGAAATATAAAGATCCACTCGCCCCTTCTTCACATTGGTTTCCACATGATCAATACTCCAGCAAGAATCTAAATCTAACCACTGATGCATTGAATTTTTTAAATAAGTATCAAGCATGAAAAATAATTTTGGTGAAACCAAAATTAATCAATTCCATACAAATGGTGATAGAACCCAAAAAGATAGATAATCTTTCAAAGTTCTATATTGATGTGAAACAGGCTAAAAAGTCAATGCCAGATATTTATAAAGGATTTGATTATAAAGTAAAAAGTGATACCATAGGGGAATATATAACCACGAATCAACTGTACAATACTAATTCAAAGTTTAACGAAAGCACCCGCCCGAATTTAGTATATGATATTTTTTACAATCCTTTGAATGATGAGGTCTTAACTGGGGATGTAGGAGATGAACTACCGAATGGATTTGTTAGAATATCTCCACATAGAGTATCAAGAGGAGAGCGGAAATTTCATGCTTGGAGATGGGAAAGGAGAAGAGTGATTAGAGATAAAGACGAGTTAGAGTTTGTTTTGGCGGAGGGAAAATGGGATGTGTATACAAAGCGAAGAGATTTCTCTACCACCAGTTTGAAGGATCTCATTACGAATTTCAGCACCAGTCTCGGAACTGAGGATCTAAAGAAATTGGATCTGAACGTTTTCCCTCATCCCAAGTCAGTCGAATTGATCAAACTTCTGATCAAAACTATGGGGGATAAGTCAATGAATATCGTTGACTTCTTTGCTGGTTCATCTTCTACTGCTCACGCCGTTTTAAAATTGAATACGGAGGATGGTGGTACAAGAAGATTTATTCAAATTCAACTTCCTGAACCCACGAATAGGAAAGATGACGCATATGAGGCTGGATATTTGACTATTGCTGAAATTGGTAAGGAGCGGATTCGTAGGGTAGTTAATCAGATCAAACAAGAAGATCCTGTCAAAGCAAAAGCGATGGACCTCGGTTTCAAAGTATTTAAGTTGGACAGTTCAAATATTAAGGCATGGGATGGATCTCTTGATAATTTGGAGCAATCTCTGTATGACTCTATTGAGCCCATTAAGGTGGATCGGTCACAGGAAGACGTACTATATGAAATACTGCTCAAGTATGGTTTGGACTTGGCTCTGCCCATAGAAGAGCGCGTCATTGAAGGTCAGACCGTGTTCAATGTAGGATCTGGGTCACTATTCGTTTGCTTGGGAGATAACATTGGCAGTGCGGTAGCCGAAGCAATTGGGCATTGGAGAGAGGAGTGCAGTTCAGAAATCTGTAGGGTTGTATTCAAGGATAGCGGTTTCACGGATGTCGAGAAGGTCAACTCAGTTCAGATCCTCAAGAGATTTAGAATAGAAGAAGTAAGGAGTATTTGAGATGAAAATTCAGTTTGACCGTAGTCTTCAATTTCAGTTGGATGCCATAGCTTCAATAGTGAATATTTTCAAAGGGCAAGAAAAACATGCATCCATCTTTACTGTGTATTCTCCCGAATATATCAATAATCAGGCAGCGATTAATCATGATCAAATTGGGTATGCCAATCTATTAAAGTTGTCTAGGGAGAAGATATTGAGGAATGTTCATCAAATTCAATTGAGGAATGCAATGAGACTTTCTTCCTCTGAAGAAATTGGTGAAAATTCTCTGGATTTTACAATTGAAATGGAAACGGGCACGGGGAAGACTTATGTATATCTCAGGACTATTATAGAACTTTATCTGAAATATGGTTTTTCAAAGCATATCATCGTAGTTCCTTCTATATCCATCAAAGAGGGAGTCTACAAATCTCTTCAGATAACAAAAGGTCATTTCAAAGAGATTTATGATAACGTTGATTATAATTTTTTCGTCTATGACAGTGGGAAATTAAATGATGTTAGGGGGTTTGCGACAGATGATGGGTTGAAAATTATGGTGATCAACATTGACGCTTTCAGTAAAAGTTTTAGAGATCCATCAAGTTCCAGTAAGGCAAACATTATTCACAGATATAACGATGCTTTAGGATGTATACCCTTAGACCTAATTAAAAACACTAATCCGATTGTAGTTGTTGATGAACCGCAAACTGCGATGAGTACATCTTTACGGAAATCTGCAATTAGCAGTCTGAACCCATTGGCGGTTCTTCGTTACTCTGCGACTCATCGGGAGAAGATCAACCTGATGTATAAGTTGAATGCAGTAGATGCTTATGAGAAAAAATTGGTAAAGCAAATTGAAGTAGGTTCTATTCAGGCAAAAGGAGTGCAAAATCAAGCCTATATAAAATTGGTGAGCATTAAACGTGGTAAAGGATTGCCGAAGGCAGTAGTAGAGATAGATGTTTTTGAGAAGCAATCAATAAAGAGGAAAAAGTTAACAGTTGGTCAAAATACGGATTTAGAGCAGTTAACAAATAGAGGAGAATATGAGGGTTATATAATTAAGGATATATATGCAGCTGATGGGAATGAGTATATTGATTTTACTAGCAGAGATGGGTACATCAAATTAGGCGAAGCGATAGGGGATGTAGACGATATTCAAGTCAAAACCCGAATGATTTCTAAAACCATAGAAGAGCATTTGGACAAGGAAATCGCACTGGATAAACTGAACATAAAAGTTCTAAGTCTATTTTTTATTGACAGAGTTTCCAATTACAGGAAATATGATCAGAAAGGAAATCAACTTAATGGTGAGTATGCTCGTATTTTCGAGAATGAATATTCGAGGCTAATAGAGCAACCGAAATACAAGAAGCTTTTTCACAACTCAAATGCATATTCTGATGATGCTACACTAGTACACGATGGATACTTTTCTATTGATAAGAGAGGAAGAAAAATCAAAGACACTAGGGGGGACTCAAAAGATGATGAAAACACCTACAGCCTCATTATGCGAGATAAGGAGAAGCTGCTAAGTTTTAATTCGAAAGTTCGTTTCATTTTTTCACATTCAGCACTTAGAGAAGGATGGGATAATCCTAATGTCTTTCAGATTTGTACTCTAAAAGAGAGGGGAATATCAAGCATAACGCCTCGACAACAAATTGGAAGAGGACTACGACTTTGTGTTGATCAACGGGGAAAAAGAGTTCATGGCCACGAAGTAAATATTCTCTCAGTGATAGCGAATGAATCTTGGGAGCAGTTTGTTCAAGAACTACAAAAAGAAATTGAAACGGAGTCTGGAATCAAGTTTGGATATGCAAACGAGGGTATCTTTTCGGATGTAGTGATCAATATTAGTGATAATAGTAAAGTGAGAGTTCTTGGGCATAAAAAATCATGTGAGCTATATTCTCATTTTACAGACATAGGCTATTTTGATAGAAGAGGGAAAGTCTTGGACATTTTAAGAATTGCTCTAAAGGATGGCAAGGTTCAGATCCCTTGTTCATTTACGGAACAGGGTGAGCACGTTACAGATCAGATTTTGAATCGATTGAAAAGTGTTGCGGGAAAGCGTGAGATCAGAAATAAGGATAAGAAGATCAGAATTAATCCGAACAAGCAAGTTCTATATAGTGCGGAATTCAAAGAATTATGGGATAGAGTAAAACATAAAACAACGTTTTCGGTAGCATTTGACTCTCAATCTCTCATAGAGAAATGTGTGGCTTCACTAGACGAGAACCTAAAAGTACATCGTGGCAAAATTATCTATGTAAAACGAGACATTCATATAGGGGGAAGTGGATTGACCAGTGATGACTCCAAGACAGAGAACCAGTCATACAACTTAGAATATCAAGTAGAAAAGTTACCCGACATTGTTGGATATATTCAGAATCAGACTAAATTAACCAGAAGATCAATCGTTAAAATATTGACGAGAATTTCCAGACTTGAATACTTCAAGATTAACCCACAGAAGTTTATTGAGGGATGCGTTGATATTATCAACGAGCAAATGAGACTCCATATTGTTGATGGAATTAAATATCAAAAAATTGGAGGGAATGAGTACTTTAGCCAAGAGCTATTTAAAAACAAAGAATTGTTTGGGTACCTTGAAGCCAACTTGAATAGGAGCAGTAAATCTCCGCATGAATATGTTTTATGTGAATCTAAAACAGAATCAAATCTTTCAAAACAATTTGAGCAGAGTCGAAATATTTCTGTTTATGCCAAACTCCCAAACTGGTTTAAAATTGACACCCCTTTAGGAACGTATAACCCTGATTGGGTCATATCTTGGAAGCAAGAAGACGAAGAGAAAATATATTTTGTTGTGGAGTCCAAGGGCAGTACTTCAAAGAAGGATCTAAGGTTTCTAGAGCATTCCAAGTATAAATGTGGGAAAAGCCACTTTACCGCATTAGGCTTAACGTTAGAATTAGCCAAAGATCTTTCAGACATTGAGGGCTCACTGGAAACCATCTGATTCCATCCACGGAGATATTGCAACAGAAGAAAAGGATCACCGAAGAGCGCGTCCACATTGTTTCCTGGTTTGCCGTATCTTATTCATGCAATGTTTCCAGAAACATCATGAGTTCTGCTGTCATTTCTGATCGTGGTCCCGCAAAATATTTTCATGGGCGCACTGAAATTATTCACACATTTAATCGATACATAAACTATTTTGGGGATAAAAAAAGGGAGGGATCACCTTTTTAATTCAAGGTGCACCAGGTGCAGGAAAGACCGCGCTACTGGATCAATGTGGGAAGTTAGCAAAAGGGAATGGTTGGGAGATTGCAGAGATTGATCCCCCCGCTCTTTGGGATCCAGAAGAATTGGTCTATTACCTCGGCAAGGGGACACGGGCTCAAGTTACGAGCATGTCTGGACAAGTTGGTGTAGATGCCGTTGTGAAAGCGGAGGGGAAACTAGATATTGCGGTCCATTAGCCTCGCCCTACAATCTTGAAAATACTGGGTGCCGGAAAGAAGCCTCTACTCTTGATTCTGGATGAAGCCCAAACATTAGGAACGACAAATAAGCCCCCGAATCAAGAGTTGGAGGGGGTGGCAACAAATGTTCTTAATTCGATTCATAACGGAAGGTTGAAGAGACCCGTGATCCTACTTGCGGGAGGATTGGGGCAGACAGAAGAAGCCTTCAGATCGCTGGGAATTTCCCGATTTGTTAAAGATTGCCCCGTAGGATTAGGTGCATTGGGAAAAGAGTCGGAACGGAAGGTGATTCGAGATTGGTTGATGAAAGAAGGGAGAGCTAAGGGCGATCCGACCTTATGGATCAATGTGATTGCCAAGGAGACGCATGGATGGCCCCAGCATATTCTATCGTACATGGATCCCCCGGTTGCATACCTTGAATCAAACCATCGTCGCATGACCGATGAGGGGTTGAATTTTGTGCTCGAAAAGGGTATGGAGTTTCGACTTCAGTATTACAGACAGCGTGCGAAGGAGTTCAGCATGAAGCAAAGACAGGTCATCGCTTCGTTTATACCCAATCTTCAACAAACTGGATATTTAGAGAAGGAAGATATTATGGATATGCTGACTCCTAAGTATGGAGAAGAAAAATCCGAGAAGTTCTTTGACGACATGCTTCATAGTGGAATACTCCACAAGCAAGATGGAGGTGTATACGAAGTCCCCATTCCCTCCATGCAGACATGGTTGATTGAGGAGTATGGGAGAGGGCGGAATCTACCTCCGTTGAGGGAGCCAGTTGAGAAAACCATGGGCTCCAAGTTTTCTATGGAGCGTTAACCTGAATCCGTGGAGATTTGGGGAATGATTTCGCCCGTGGATGGATTTCCGAGTGGATGCGTAGATTTGCTCCATCACACATCAATAGACACATGCACCCTGCATTTTTAGCTGGCGTAAAAGTAGTATAGGTCACCGCCCATGTGCTCCGGTTCGGGGCGCAAGTCGTAGGGTATGGATAGGGAAGGAAGGAGCGAGAAAAGTAGGTGCGATGGTCCCCAGATTTAAGATCGCAGAACCAAGAAACTAAAAATTGGAATCCTCGGTGGACCGTAGTATTCAGTTTTGGGTTTTCGCAACCGGAGGCAGGAAAGGGGAGATTGGCTATTAGGCAGAAAGCCTTCATCGGGAACTCCCATGTGTGCGGCAGGATCCAGGTGACATTGGGTTTCATTTAATGATGTTCCGCAATAATTGATGTCTTTATGCATCATACATGATATGATGCATTTATAGATTTTCAGATAATTCAATCAAGAACGTACTCAGTACTTGATCCAACCAGACTGAAAAACGCCTGTTTAATTGCTCCGATTGTTCACTTTTAAAAAAAACAAATCCGTCATCGGCGACTGAAATCAAGGATGTCATAGATTCTTCGCCGTCTCCTACAATATCTCTGAAATCCAAAAATGGTGAACATACTAGGGCCTCCAGATTGACATGCTTTCCGATACCATGGAGATTAAATACGAACCGTGCTCTTCGAGTCCAATACATGTGCAAATCTATCCAGCTTCGATAAGTATCCATGTTAGCATAATACCCCCAACGTTTTGCGTTTTCAATGATTTGATACCGATAGTAATGATCGGTGTTTTCATTGGATTCAGAGATATATACTGTTGGTTTTGGGTGAATCTTTTCAAGAACACCCCTAATTTTGGGAACAAGTATGTTGAGCTGACTTCTCAATTCTGACTCAATGTCCAAAGCGTGACGTAACAGCTTCCTTTTTGATGTATCATTGTAAGTTGATGCCGATTCTTGAAGAATTCTCAGAGCAGATTCTGTACTTAGCGTTCCAGTGTAGGTCATATCTGCAATTTTAGATGCTTTTCTGAACTGCGAATGTTGTGACTTTACGAAGACATGTACCAGAGGTTGAAGATTACCTTTGTCCGCTTCTTCTAATGCATCAATATAGATTGATCGATCATCTCGGGTAATGATCAGTGGAAACAGTTCATTCTTGAGCAGAACTAAAGACGCAAGAGCCCGGGCGACACGCCCATTCCCATCCTGAAATGGATGAATTTGTGTAAACCGGTGATGGAGCCATGCTGCCTGCACCTCACTTGAAACGCCATCTTGAAGATGGCGATCATGGAAACTGAACAATCGGTCCATCTCGGATTGGACATGTTCAGGTGGACAATAGATATACTTGACCCCGTCTCGCACCGGAGAATTCTCACGTTTTTTCCAGTCACCTTTGATCAGAGGAATCTCAAATCTTCGTCCGAACATATCTCTTCCCTCAGCTGTTTCCTGACTCTGAACCAGCGAAGCATGAAGTTCCTTGACATACGAGGTCGTGAGTTGCCTATCTCCCTTGATAAAGTCAAACAAGCCATCAAAAGTTTTTTTCTGATCTTGGAGCAATTTCAGAACATAATCTCTCGGTTTGTTTACCGATCCATGAAAGATATATTCAGCCTTAAATCCATGCTCAATGAGCGTCGTTGTTACACCTCTTTCAATGTCATATAGATCCTCAATTACACCAGTTTCAATGGCCCATTCTCTGCCAAGCCTTTCAATGAATTCATCGATCGCCTCCTGATTTCCTCTTAATTGATTCTGTTGATCTTTCCAGCTTGCTTGAATACCAATGATTTCGGAAGAAGCCAGGTCCGTTGGATCTATCAAAAAATCTTCAATTCCCGTTTCTACATCCCAAATTTTGTGCTCACGTATGATGTCCATCCGATCATTGGTAGCGTTTGGTTCAAATGGTTTTTAGTTGTTCAACAAGATACAGCAATTCCCACTAAGTCCAAGAACTGTCTTCCCTGAGGAATTTCTGCTCATATTTTCGCGGACTTTTGACCTCTATTCGATCCCAACTCATTGCAATTCGGTGGCTTTGTGTAATAGAATGGTAATAGAAACGCGAATATTCACTTTGGTTCCACCGCGGTTCGTATGGAATGATTAAATTATGAGTTCACAAAACATGCAACATGCAAGTGTATAGTGCATACCCAAGTGTGCCACGTACAATATAATTGGAGGTAAGCAAATGATTTAGCAACAATTATAGAAACTATATAAGGGACGGAGATAGGCCATCCACAACCGCTGTACAGATGGATAACCTCAACACATTTTTCCTATGTTGAGCCCGCGGTTGCATACCTTGAATCCAACAATTATCGCATGACGGACAAGGGCTTAAAGATTGTACTAGAAAAGGGTAATGAGGTCCGCACAACCTATTACGAAACACAGGCACACGATATTTACCAAGAGCTCTTGCGCATGTTCTACTAGATGGAACCATGCCATGAGTCTCTATGATGTCCATATATTAAACAAGAGTCTCCTCCTGTACAAGCAAACGACCTATTCAATCAAGCACTGAAACAAGAAATCATTGATGAGAGCACAGGTGGATACTAAGGTGTGCCGATCCCTTCAATGCAGACCTAGTTGATTGAGGAGTATGGTAGAGAGCGAATTGAATTGCCGAGGATAGAAGAGGATAAGTTATCCAACTTGGGTTCGGCAGATTAAAAAACAAGCATGAGGATAAGAAACTCAAGGCAGGGCGCGGAACAGTAGCCAAGAACGCTGTGTTTGGTGTGAAAGATCGCAAGGCCAATAAAAGATAGTTATCTGACATAATCAAACCCACGATTCAAGAGTTCATAAACGAAAACCATACCGCAAGTTTGAGCACAGATTGACCGAATTCCCATCTAATTTGATGATTTGCCCTCAGATTTTGGAAACTTGCGCATAGATGAGTAAATTCTGGTTCTTCCACTTTTTCAGTGGGTTGGACGATTTTGATATCCTACTGGATATAAATCCAGACCGCCAAGATAGAAGTATATCGCATTCGCAAACCGCTCGTGATTTCGGAATCCTCGTGCACGAACTTTGATCGTTTTAATCCGACGATTGATCCTCTCAGCGGGTCCATTACTCACCCTGAGAACAATGGCATTGATGATTCCCCAGAGATGTTTTTTGATCGTCTTTGAGACATTTCTCATAGGATCCAGCCGACTTCGGTCAAGCCATCCTACCCATCGCTTCCAGCCTTTGCGTGCCCAAGTACGACTCGTGTAATTCCACAGCTTCAAGTTCATTTCTTTCATCGCCCAAGCACGTGCTGTTTTCAACGTACTGTTCTTTCATGGATCCAATCGTTTCTTTTGTTTTGCCGACATATTCTTCCGGTTGGTGAGCCAGTCATACTTCGTCCCAACCAGGTCCAGAATGCCTTCTCGCTTCAAGACACGATGCTCCTGTTTACGAACGGTATCGAGTCCCCCCTGAATATAGTTCGTCACATGAAAAGGATCAAACGCAATCTTTTTTTGAGCATCTGGTACACACGCTTGGGTCGCACGAATCTATGCAGGCCACAGATCCATACTCACGCTCTTGAGGGTCTGGAGTTGTTCAGATGAACAGGTCGTATCATAGGACTTTAAACTCTCAATCTTGCGACCCTGCGCCACAAACAACACCCTACCCTTGGTCGGATCCGACACGATCGTCACATAGTTATGCCCTTTCTTGGAGGCGATCTCATCCACACAGATATGCTCCACATTCTCCTTCTCTTTGCGGGCGTTCCCACGCTTCACAGCACGATCCATAATGTGCGATATCATGGTCCAACTCACCTCCAGACGATCGGCCACCGCTGCTATAGTACTTGCATCGTGTAACCAATCAATCACGCGTGCCTCAAACTGGGTGGTGAATTGGACTTGGGCATCCGCCCAAGGTACCGATAGGGTACTGACCCCATGCTCTGGGCAGTTTACGCGTGGGACCTTCGCCACAACCTTCGTACGGTAGTCGCATATATTCGTATGGCGCCATGATGATCATAACCAGGACACTCCTTCCCACAATGTGGACCGTGCAGCTTCATGATTGGGAAGTGTCATCGTCCGGAAGCGTTACATGGATCTTCGCCCATGATTGGGAAGTGTCTTGTTCAATTTCTGATACCATCCAGGGGGATTTGACGCCGATAAGGTGGTTGATGTCTGTGATTTTTAAGGTCATGCCAATAGAGTGAAAAATGAGGAGATGTAAACAACGAAGATACCATTTCTAAACCTCATTCAAGTCCGATCGTTTACCCTCCTTTTCAGGTTTTACCCACTTAAAAAACGGAAGCCCCTAAATTCATATGGTTATTTCCGCTCTATTCGCTTTTGATGCAAGAGGGTAGACGCCTGACAAGGTTAAACTTTATGCGGGATGCCTAGATATTTATTTGGTAGGCGAAGATATTGTAGTCCTGTCGAGAAGTAACGCAGAAGTAAATGTGCGGAGTAAGTTACGAGGAGCAAGGATGTATGATACTGAAGCGATCCTGTATTTGTATATTTAATGTGAATGTTGGGGAGGATTTTCAGCATAGGTTTGGAATCATAAGTTTTCTCATCACAGAATGTAGATCAATGTCATCAAGCAATAGTCATAATTACTCAGTTGCCTCTCGTCGTCAGTTTCTTCAGACATCCGGTGCGTTTGCACTAGGTTTCGTTGGCCTTCATTCTTTGGTTGGATGCCGTGGTTTTTCCACACAAGCCAAGGAAAAATTCGGTCCAATCGTGGCAGATCCAAACGGGATTATGGATCTCCCTGAAAAATTTAGTTATAAGATTGTCTCTCGCATGGGGGATCCGATGAATGATGGATTTTATGTCCCAGGTGCTGCAGATGGCATGGCCACATTCGCAGGCCCCGATGGCGAAACCATTGTGATCCGAAATCATGAAGTAAATCCAAATTCAGATCCAAGCATGGGACCATTCGGAGCGAACAATATGCTGATGGATCGGATTGATTCAGATCTCTTGTATGATCTAGGCACAGATGGAAGCCCGGCTCTTGGCGGAACGACAACCTTCGTCTATGATACGGCAACGCAGCAGTTAGTGTCACAGTACCTAAGCCTTGCGGGCACGTTACGAAATTGTGCAGGAGGGCCAACTCCTTGGAATACATGGATGACTTGTGAGGAGACAACGACATTGGCGGGAGATGGATTGGCGAAAGACCACGGCTATGTTTTTCAGGTCCCTGCAAGTGTGACACCGCAGATTGCACGCCCCAATCCGATTCGTGCAATGGGGAGATTTAATCATGAGGCAGTGGCGGTTGACCCGGCAACCAATATGATCTATCAGACAGAGGATATGCATGATAGTCTGATCTACCGTTTTATTCCACAGGATCCGGCAAATCTGGAAGCGGGTGGTTGCTTGCAGGCTCTCCAAGTCATCGGCAGACCTAGTTTGGATACCCGAAATTGGGAGGAACAGACGGTAACCGCCGGTTCACAGATGGAGATCAGTTGGATAGATATGGACGATGTAGAAGCTCCGCTAGACGATCTACGCCTACGAGGTTTTGAAAAAGGCGCAGCTAGGTTTGCTCGCGGTGAAGGAATGTGGTATGGGAATGATGCCGTGTATTTTGCCTGTACCAATGGAGGAAGCGTCAAATGTGGTCAGATCTGGCGGCTGATTCCTGCAAAAAATCAGCTAGAGTTATTTGTAGAGCCCAATGATCCCGGCTTGATTGAAAATGCAGACAATCTGACTGTTACTCCTTGGGGAGATCTGATCGTATGCGAGGATGGATCCAATGAGCAATTTTTAGTTGGTATCACACCGGAGGGAGAACTTTACAAATTCGGACGCAATGCGGTCAGTGACTCGGAGCTGGCAGGAGCCACTTTCTCACCTGATGGGACGACCTTGTTTGTTAATATTCAATGGGATGGTCTGACGTTGGCAATTACGGGCCCCTGGACCTGATCCATCAATACTGTGCCAGATAGCTATCAAGGGAATCGAAGAACTCTTGATAGTATTTCCGTGCAGCACGCGGAGTGAGGTTTCGTACAGAATATTCAGGGGAATTCGGACCATCATTCTCTTCCTGAAGCTCAACATTAATCAGTGCACGCGTTCCATTTGGAGCCTCAGAAATCAATGCACTTACCTTCATACGAGTGCCGCCCTCAAACAAGGCCCAGAATGTATTTCCAAGCGATCGATAATCGGTATTGATGATTCCTTCATCCTTTTCAGCATCAAGGACAGCGAATCCCTGTTCGGCAAGCATTTGCACCGTCGCATCAAAAACAATATCGTAGTCAAGATCATAAGTGCGGGCACGATCCTCTACTGGAAGCTCCTGCGTGGTGACACACCCAACGAGCAGGACCGAGAAGAAGCAAGAAAAAATTTTCATGAGGGTATCGAAGTTTTTGTAGTACCTATCTGCCGCAATTAGTAGCGTATTAGTCACGCATGGATGATTCGATCATGGATCCGGAGTAGTGGTCAAGGTGATCTCGGGATGCGTACCCCGTGCAAGGATAGCGTTTAGAACTTCAAAACGAATCAAATATGGGGCATCCTGTCCAGATGTCTGTACGACGAATTCCATTGAACTATTCTGATGCGCTTTCATTCGAGTGACACTTATTTTTTTTCGATCGCTCGTTGATTTTAGGGCGGCCACTGCGCGTCTGACGGCAAATGGGGAGCGAGATGTTATCGCCCCATCCCCGAATCCCGATCGCGGGACGGAGGAAGAATGGAGCGCGGAATCGGAGGCGTTTCTATGCGCTCCTGAGCATAGTTCGAAATCAGCCAGCTCTGCATGGACGGGATTGGAATCGTGTAGACTCCTTTCTGACTGTGCAGAATGCCCTTTTCCACGGCTCGACGAAATAAATCCTTCGCTTCCACCTCGCCGTACTCCCGCGATAGAAACCCCACAATCTCCCTCCGCCCCAGTCCATGATCTATGGGAACGGTTTGGATGAGTCTTGCCAAACTACGGCGCTCTTCCCAGTCAATCTCTTCCGTGCGTTGTTCGTAATACGCCTCTCGTCTTTCTGCGCCCAGCCGGTGCACTATGTCCAACCCGGCGGCGGTCATCTCTCCGCGATCATGCTGAATTTGCTGGGCTGCGGCATCCCCATAGGCCGAAATATGCTGGGGCCAGCCATGCGTCGCCCTATTTGAGGTATTTTTCTATTTGAGGGGTTCTCTGAGAGTCCTTCAGAAATAGACTTCCACTCTTGAATCATTTTGGACAACCCACAACGGGGCTCAATGGCATGATTTACTTCATTGAGGGCAAATTGAAAGTCATTCCATGGGCTTTTCTGCATGTAGTCCCCAGGGGGAAAAAGTTCGTGCGTGACGAACCTGTGAGTAGGGCGGCGCCATGCGGTCAAACTCTCTCCGTTCTACTTGCGATCGGATGCGGAAAACAAATGCTGAATTTGCCGGTTCTCTTCGCAGTAGGATTGTCTTTTGTGCTTTCTGAGCAGCCTCCTCTGTTTTTCGTAATACACAAATGCGACCAGAAACAGGGGATTTCCCTGGAACCTGTACTTCGCCGCAGCGTTATCGCCATAGGCCGAAATATGCTGAGGCCACCCATCAAAAGCGTCTTTTGGGCAATTTGATCGATCCACGGAGTAGGGTCCCCTTTGGCACCCCCTTCTTTGACAAGCCAATCTTTGATGACCGCACGTTCCGAATCTTTTCCCAATCCACCCAATTCTACAAAACAACCGCCTTTGAATCTCAAAATCCCTAACCCAACGAACGAGGCTTTGGACATCCCCAGTCCCGCTGCAAGTAGGATCACGGGTCTCTTCAACCTTCCGTTATGAATCGAATTGAGAACATTTGTTGCCACCCCCGCCAACTCTTGACTCGGGGGCGTATTCGTCGTCCCTAATGTTTGGGCTTCATCCAGAATCAAGAGCAGGGGCCTCTTGCCAGCTGCCAGTATTTTCAAGGTTGTAGGGCGATGACGCTGAACCGCAACATCCAGTTTTCCCTCCGCTTTCACAACGGCATCTACACCAACTTGTCCAGATACGCTCGTAATTTGAGCTCGGGTTCCCTTCCCGAGATAATAGGATAATTCTTCTGGATCCCAAAGAGCAGGGGGATCAATCTCTGCAATGCTCCACCCACTTTCTTTTGCCCTTTTAGACAGCACATCCAGTAGAGCCGTCTTTCCTGCCCCGGGTGCGCCTTGGATCAAAAAGGTAGATGCCCCTCGTGGTTTCATGGAATCTTTGACCAGTTTGTCAAAGTTGGCCAAGATCCGCACTCGTCCATGAAAATATTTCGCCGGCCCACGGTCTGAGACAATATTTGATCTACGGGGAATATTGGAGGGCATGAACTCCGAGATTACAAGGAACTGCGAACTAGAACGTCATTGGACACCATCCAGACCTCCAAGGTTCCAAACGCGCAATTCTTCCTACTCGGGTTATTCAGGCATCTACAGAATGATCTGTAGATCAGGAAACGCAATAGCTCGAGTATCTTGTACCTGAACACGATTTGACGCTAGGATCATCAACCGAATAAGGAGAGAGTAACGCATAGAAATGAGAATCAGGAAGCAGATTCGGCGTAAAGGTGTTCAAGTAATACATTTACCCTAATGGAATATAGTCATCAGTCTCTGATTTCCTATGATTTCTTCTAAAATATCTCGCCATACGAAGATCATTTCGACATTGGGACCTGCCTCCAGTACTCCCGAAACCATCGCAGCATTGATTGAAGCAGGTACAGATGTGGTACGTCTCAACTTTTCACATGGGAAGCATGAAGATCATCGAAAGGTCGTTGCACTTGTCCGTGAGAAGGCGGAGGAACAGGGAAAGCAGGTTGCAATCTTGCAGGATCTTCAAGGACCTCGTATTCGAGTAGGAGCGGTTCAGGGTGGGGCAGTATTTTTGGAAGATGGGGTAGAACTGACACTTTCCACATTTCAATCGTCAGAAGACATATCGTCAGAAAAGCATATCTATGTAAGCTACGATGCACTTGCAAATGATTTGGCTCCCGGAGGACAGATCCTGATTGATGATGGTCGATTGGTTCTTACCGTCACGTCAATTTCGGGGAAGGATATTCATGCACGTGTGGAGGAAGGGGGAACGTTAAAGTCTCGAAAAGGTGTGAACCTCCCTCATGTTCGCACCAGTGGCCCGGCATTGACAGAAAAGGATCTTGCTGACCTGCAAGTGGGGATTGACATGAATGTTGACTGGATTGCACTCTCCTTTGTTCGTAATGAAACAGATGTTGTACATCTACGCAAACATCTGAAAGCAGCGGGGCACCGAGCATGTATTATTGCGAAAATTGAGAAGCCAGAAGCGTTCGAATCCATAGATGAAATTCTCGCGGTCAGTGACGGAATCATGGTAGCACGCGGTGACCTAGGGATCGAAATGCCGATGTCCTCGATCCCTCATGCGCAAAAAACGATCATACATAAATGCCTCTTGGCAGGGAAGCCGGTCATCACGGCGACGCAGATGCTCGAGAGTATGATCGATAATCATGCTCCTACCCGTGCAGAAGCGAGCGATGTCGCGAATGCGGTTTTGGACGGAACAGATGCAGTCATGCTGAGTGGAGAAACCGCTGTTGGGGAAGATCCAGCACATGTGGTCCGGGCGATGGCTCGGATCATTCAATCTGCAGAGGAACATTGGTATGCATTGCCGGAAAGAAGCCGTGGACTTCCAGAGGGATTGAGTTCAATCGAAGATTTTCAGGATGTCACGGATGCAGTGAGTCTCACTGCCTGTGAGCTAGCGGTGCATGTAGGTGCACGAGCCTTGGTTTGTTTGACGGCATCTGGCACTACAGCTCGGTCACTTGCTCGGCATCGCCCTAAAATGCCCGTCTATGCGTTTACGGATTCCCCCCTAGTGATTGGACAAGTAGGAGTGTTGTGGGGGACGAAGGCCTTTCAGATTCCTTTTCAGAGTGATACGGATGCAGGTGTCAGGCTGGTTCAGCAAACATTAGTCAGTCAGGGGTATATCCGGAGTGGCGATACGATAGTGATTTGTGCAGGTATGCCACTGCCCAGGAAAGGGCGTACAAATTTGGTTCATGTAAGTTATGTAGATTGATCATGATGCGCAATCCTCTAGTAATTGTTTTCTGTTCCTTGTTATTTCTTGCCGGATGTAGCAGTACATCCTACCTTGGATCCAAATTCAATGACTTTTCTGCCTATTACAATAAGTATTATAACGCACAGCGTTCACTATCTGAAGGGATTCGAGGACTCGAGGACAGGATACGACTCCAACCAATCAATCAGGATATATTTCTGCCACTATTTGGACAGAATGATCAGGCATCAATGCAACCGAAGCCCTTTGAAGATGCAGTAACCAAAAGTGCAGACATCCTCCGGAAGCACCCCAATTCAAAATGGGTAGACGATGCAATCATGACGATCGGGAAAGCATGGTTCTTTACCAATAACTTTGTCGGGGCAGAAGAAAAGTTCAACGATATATTAGAGTTGGATTCTCCTCTTCAGGATGAGGCGAATTTTTGGTTGGCTCGCACACTGATTGTCAGTGGAGTATATGAGGAGGCATTTACGCATCTACAGGCGATCTTGAGTTCGGAAGATCTGTCCAGTCGTTGGGAACCTCACTACCGGTTGGCTCTAGCGGAATTACATGTACAGAATGAGAATTGGGAAGAAGCGGCGGTAGAACTTCAGGCAGGCCTTTCCTCCATTCGAGATCGGGATCTGGCGGCCAGAGCTCAGTTCTTGGAAGGACAGGTATTAGAACAACTATCGCGCTACCCAGATGCAGTCTCTGCTTTCGATGGGGTACAGCGTCATAAACCATTTTATGAACTTTCGTACGCAGCACACTTCAGTGCTGTACGAGTCCTCTCGGATCATGTTGATCCCGATGAGGCAATGAAGAGGCTACGGCGAATGGAGCGAGACGATAAGAATTATGGACATCGCGCGCAACTTGCATACCTTCGAGGGCGTGTCCTGACGGCACAAGGTCGCTACAGTGAGGCACTGCAGGAATATGATGAATTATTGTATGACCCTACCGCTGGCGGGAGCCAGGTGCGTGGAAAGGTGCATTACGCGCTGGGGGTCTTTTACAGGGATGTACACTCGGATTACCTGTATGCATCGGCGCACTTTGATACGGCAGCTAGCAGCATCCGATCCCCACTTGCTAGTCCGTCATCGAACCGGACCATAACGATCCCTGTCAAGCCTTCACCAGGGGCGATCATTGACAGCGATGATCAGGCCCGAATATTTGGCAGCTTTTCCGAAGCTCTAGACCAAATTGTGTTGATGGATTCGCTACTATATCTTGGGACTCTGGATGACAGTAGCTTTGCGGAAGTGGTTACGGAGTTACGCAAGCTCCGGGCGGAAGAACTGGAAGAGATACAGCGCGAGTTACGACGACGTCAATCCGAATCAGCCTTTCGAGGGGGGGGAGCAAATAGTAATGAGGATTACGGGTACGGGGCAGAAGTATTGGTTGCTGGTTCAGAAGGAGAAGCTGGGTTTCTTTATCATAAGGATGATGTGAGAATGTTGCAGGCACGGCAAGATTTTTTCTCGATCTGGGGGAATAGACCTTTAGCGCCAAACTGGCGTCGGATTGCAGCAGTAGCAGCGGCACAGGGACAACAGAGGACCGAGAATTTCGACGAAGAAACAAGCGAGCAGTATAGTTCCGGGAAGGTTTTACCCATAGTGGATGTGTCGGCGGTTCCAAGAACCCAGGAAAAATT
Source organism: Rhodothermales bacterium (assembly GCA_965215475.1). Classification (GTDB taxonomy): domain Bacteria; phylum Bacteroidota; class Rhodothermia; order Rhodothermales; family Bin80; genus Bin80. The sequence goes on along the minus strand of OZ244061.1, from coordinate 1,207,906 downwards.
CGATGCCATGTTGACGGATCGGGCCAATGCAAGATATGAGTTGGCAAATGTACTTTTCCTGTCAATGAATCGGCCCGACTCGGCAGCAGTGTGGTACCGAATGGTCATTGAAGAAGATGAGAATGAGAAGGTCGTACAACGGGCGTATTACGCTTTAGCGGAAGTGCAAAGGACATTGGGAGATACTTTGGCAGCAAATCGTCTCTATGAAATTATTATCTCGGACTATCCGGAATCAGATCTCACGGGTCAGGCTCACTCCCGTTTGGGGATCCCGATCCCGGACCGTGTATTGACAGATTCTTTAACCTTGGCAGAAACAGCCTACAAGAATTCTCAGGCGCGATGGCATCAAGGAGTCAGCAAAGACGTCATCAAGGATCTCTTTGAGATTGGAATCCAATGGACTACAACACCCGTAGCCCCAAGGGCACTATATGCTACAAGTATAGCTTTTCTTGAATGGGCTGCCAAAGACAGCGCAGATGTGTTAGGGCAGATTCCGATTTCTGTGAGTACGACACGCCTAGAAGCAGCTGGGTTCTATCCTCGTATGGATTCGACCGCAACGGCAGAGGATAGTTTATTGACACTTCCGCTACTTCTTGGATATATACAATCGAATTATTCCAAATCTCTTCAGACGGATCGTGCAGAGCGCAAGCTCAAGGCACTCCAGGAAGATCAGAGGCAACGACAGGCTCTAGTCGATTCCTTGGCGGCTCGAGAATTGGCGATTGCTGACTCTATTCAACGAGTTGTGGATTCGTTGTCGATCCAACAACTGTCTCCCACAGATTCACTTGCACTGGTGGATTCAATGGATATAGCGAGCGATATCCGTGCAGATTCATTGCAAGAAGGGATTCCCCATTCCATATCCACTGAATCTGATGGAACGAAGATTACAGATGCGGAGGAATTGGAGATTGTATCCAGTGATGAAAAGGAGTCAGAAACACCACAGTCCGTCACCTCTGAGCTATTGGATGCGGAGGAATCTCCAAGCCAGGAGATGAATGATCCAAGCTTAGGGAATATTGACTGGTCCGTAGGAGGATATACGATTCATCTGATCACTTACGATGATCATGAAACGGCCGAGGCATTCGTAACGAATTTTAGCCGTTCGATTCAGGATAGTCAACAAGCACTCGACATCTATGGAGCAGAGGTGCAAGGAGGAATTGAATTCAGGGTGGGGCTCGGACTATTCAATACTGTTCGGGAAGCGGAATCGGTGATGCAAAAATTGAGTGGACGAATCCCGAGTGATGCACGCATCTCTCGGATACAGGGGACACAATAATATCTGAACAAAGCCTAAAGAGGAACAAGATAGGTGCGGAGTTTTATTCGGCCATGCTAAAAGGATCAAGGTATTTAGCGATTAACAAACCATGGTTCAGAGGCGGTAAAATTTTCCATTATATTTTCCGGAATCCATCCCCTTTGATCTGCCGAATCACCAACGGTTTTGTGAAGAGTCAAATTTAGCCCCTGAAAGAACTTCATATCAGATCAAAATGACGTAGGGTCGATGATTCGGATAAGGGTTGGAGAATGTCAGCGCATGGATCTTTTGTAACAATAGAGAAACAGTTAAGCAACGGCCTTCGTACAAGTGTGTTGCTATGATCTCATTTGCCCCTAATAAGAAAAATTCTTTCCAGCCCCCGATGAGTCAGGAAAAGAAAGATTCCAAACCAGAGCCTGACAAGACTGAAGGATTGAGCCGTTCGAATAGGCGAAGGGGACGCTATATGTGGATCTATGTAGCACTATTCGGATTCCTTCTGGTTAATATTTTATTTTCATTTGGACGCCAAGGTGCGGATGCGATTCCGTACAGTACATTTTTGGGGTATATAGAGCAGGGATATGTCGACAATATCGTTATCCAGAATGATCGGCAAGTCACGGGAACTCTGAATGAATCAGGTATTCAGGCACTTGGGATTGAGGTTGAGACCGAGCAAAATTTCCTGGGTAGTTCGGAAAATCCAGCATCATTTGTGACGACAAAGACAGGTAATCATGATCTGATTGCATTTCTCGAAGAGCAGAAAGCCAGTCAGGAAGAAGGCCAGGTACCGAGTTATGAAGTAAGATATCAAGACAATTGGTTTGGCGGGGCACTCGCATGGCTCTTGCCATTGGCCATTATTCTAGCACTTTGGATTTTTATTCTTCGACGTGCTGGACCTGGTTCTCAGGTGCTCAATATCGGTAAAAACAGAGCAGTACTTTTTGAGTCTTTGGGACAGCCAACGGTTACGTTTGAAGACGTTGCTGGATTAGCAGAGGCCAAAGAGGAAGTAGCCGAAGTCGTTGAGTTTTTGAAGACGCCGAAGAAATTTACGAAGCTTGGAGGGATTCTTCCCAAAGGCGTGCTTTTGGTGGGGCCTCCCGGGACAGGAAAAACACTGATGGGGAAAGCAGTGGCTGGAGAAGCACGCGTACCATTTTTCTCGATCAGTGGGAGTGATTTTGTGGAAATGTTTGTGGGGGTTGGTGCTGCCCGTGTACGAGATCTTTTCAAAAAAGCAAAGGAGAAAGCCCCCTGCATCGTATTTATCGACGAGATTGATGCAATTGGGCGCAGTCGGGGGCGCAGTATGATGATGGGAGGAAATGATGAGCGAGAGAATACGCTCAACCAACTCTTGGTTGAAATGGATGGGTTTAATACGGATAAAGGGGTCATCATCATGGCGGCAACGAACCGCCCAGATGTGCTGGATGCAGCCCTGCTTCGCCCTGGACGATTTGATCGACAAATTCTCATCGATCGGCCCGATCGACTTGAACGATCTATGATTTTTCGTGTCCATACTCGGACCTTGGTATTGGCCGAAGATGTGGAACCCGATGCCCTAGCTTCTCAGACACCAGGGTTTGCAGGTGCCGAAATTGCCAATGTCTGTAATGAAGCTGCACTCTTGGCTGCACGCTTTGATAAAGAAGCCATTGAGATGACGGATTTTGAGCACGCGATTGATCGTGTTATCGGAGGACTGGAAAAGAAAAACAAACTCATCAAGCCGGAAGAAAAACAAATTGTTGCTTACCACGAGGCGGGGCACGCGATCGCTGGTTGGTATTTACCCAATACGGATCCAGTGATCAAGGTTTCTATTGTTCCCAGAGGGCTTGCCGCATTAGGATATGCTCAGTCTCTTCCGGATGAACGCTACATCACCACACGTGAGGCGTTCATGGATCAGATGACAATGATGATGGGGGGACGAGTTGCAGAGGAAATCAAATTCGGGCAACTCTCCACAGGAGCCCAGAACGACTTGGAGCGCATCACGAAGACGGCTTACGCAATGGTGGTGGATTTCGGGATGAGTTCTAAAGTTGGGCATGTAAGTTTCAACATGACCCGTCGCCGCGATGGAACTCCTATGTTTGATAAGCCATATTCAGAGACAATGGCTTCCCTAATTGATCAGGAGGTTCGCGAGTTGATTGAGGGTATTCGGGAGCGTGCATGGAGTCTTTTGAGTGAAAAAAGGGATCGGTTGGAGGAGCTTGCGCAGCTGCTCCTGGAAAAGGAAGTTCTAGGACCACGGGATTTAGTGGGAGTACTCGGGGAGCGTCCATATGGAGAGTACGTATCGCTCAATGGTACGATAGAAGCTGCAGAATCCTCCATGGACGAACTTGTAGACGAAGAAAAATCTGTGGAGAATCAGGAAGAGGTCTCTTCCTGATTCAGTTGGACTCAAAAAAAAAAATCAAAAAATTCCTTGGAATTTGGAACTTTTTCCCAAAAAAGCGTAAATTGGTAGGCTATACAATAATTGAGCATGGGCATCCCACGGATGATCGCGCAACACTACCCGGCTCAGAAAAATATTTGTCCAAAGAAAGTTTATCGTAGTTAGTTACGTGCCAACAATTCAACAACTTGTTCGAAAGGGGCGCCATCCGAAAGTCAAAAAGACGAAGGCGGCTGCGTTGCAGGGGAATCCGCAGCGAAGGGGGGTGTGCACGCGTGTTTATACCACAACCCCGAAAAAACCGAACTCCGCATTACGGAAAGTCGCCAAGGTGCGCTTGACGAATCAAATTGAAGTAATCGCCTACATCCCGGGAGAAGGACATAATTTGCAGGAACACTCCATTGTGCTGGTTCGCGGAGGACGCGTCAAGGATTTGCCTGGGGTAAAGTATCACATCGTACGCGGTGCACTTGATACATCCGGTGTCGAAGATCGGACTCAATCTCGTTCGAAATACGGCACGAAGAAGCCGAAGAAATAGTCATTGAAAGATCGTTAGCGGTAGTTAGTTGTTCATGAACCATGCGTAGAAAATCAGCTGAGCGGCGTTTGATTACGCCCGATCCTAAATACGGTGACCTGCTTGTGGCACAGTTTGTGAACTATGTCATGCTCCATGGCAAGAAAAGTATTGCCCGGAAGATTGTGTATGACGCATTTGCTCAGGTGGAAGAGCGTTCTGGAGAGTCTGGATTGGAAATATTCCAGCGGGCAGTGGAGAACGTGGCTCCTCTAGTGGAAGTGCGGAGCCGACGAGTGGGAGGAGCAACCTATCAAGTCCCCATTGAGGTACGAGCCGAGCGTCGAACCGCATTGGCATTTCGCTGGATCATCCAACAGGCATCAAAACGGTCAGATCGGTCTATGGCCGATCGATTGGCTGCAGAGTTATTTGCTGCCTCGCGTGGGGAGGGAGCTGCTGTAAAGAAGAAAGATGATACCCACAGAATGGCAGAGTCCAATAAGGCTTTTGCTCACTTCAGATTGTAATGGCAATAATTCCAATGAGCTCACTCAAGGATTCAAAGCTTCGCCGTATGCGCAATATCGGGATTATGGCCCATATTGATGCCGGCAAAACAACCACAACGGAACGAATTTTATTCTATACCGGGCGTTTGCATCGGATGGGAGAGGTTCATGATGGCGGAGCCACCATGGACTGGATGGAACAGGAAAAAGAGAGAGGGATTACCATCACCAGTGCTGCGACAACATGCTTCTGGAACAAGGATGACGATCAGTATCGAATCAATATCATTGATACGCCCGGGCATGTCGATTTTACCGTCGAAGTCGAACGGTCCTTGCGGATTCTAGACGGAGCCGTCGCACTTTTCTGTGCGGTTGGAGGTGTGGAACCACAATCCGAAACGGTCTGGAGGCAGGCGAACAAGTATCGGGTGCCTCGAATTGCATTTGTCAATAAGATGGACCGTACGGGGGCGGATTTTGTGAATGCCCTGAACTCGATGAAGGATCGTTTGAAGGCAAACCCGGTCCCGGTTCAAATCCCCATTGGGGCGGGTGCAATGTTTCGTGGTGTGATTGATCTGATCACGAACAAGGCGATCATATGGCACGATAAGACGCAGGGGGCTACGTGGGATATAATTGATATCCCAAAAGATTTACGTGAGGAGGCTCGGCATTGGAGAATTCTTCTTCTAGAATCCGTAGCAGAGCATAATGATAATCTGCTTATGAAGTATCTAGAAGGTGAAGATATTACCGCTGACGAGATTCGTTCCACGGTACGGGCAGCTACACTGAACCTGGATATTACCCCAGTCTTCTGTGGGTCAGCCTTCAAGAATAAAGGAGTTCAACGTTTGTTAGACGGAATCATTGATTATCTGCCCAGCCCGGCAGATATTCCGCCGGTGACGGGGACTCAGCCGAATACCGATAAAGAGGTGATGCGCGCTCCTCAGACGAATGCTCCGTTTTCTGCAATTGCATTTAAGATCGCAACGGACCCATACGTCGGGAAACTCACGTTCTTCAGAGTGTACAGTGGAGAATTGGAGAAAGGGGCACAGGTCTATAATTCTACAACCGAACGCAAAGAGAGGGTCGGAAGACTGCTCTTTATGCATGCCAAAGATCGTGAAGATGTGACACGTGTTGAGGCGGGTGATATCGCAGCCGCCGTAGGACTTAAAAATGTCAAGACGGGCGATACACTCTCGGACCCAAGTGCTCCTGCGATTCTGGAACAGATGGTGTTCCCAGACCCAGTGATCCGCATCGCGATTGAGCCCAAGACCAAAGCCGATAGTGATAAGCTCTCAACGGGCTTGCAGAAACTTGCTGAAGAAGATCCAACGTTCAAGGTCACCATAGATCCCGAAACGGGTCAAACGATTATCGCGGGAATGGGCGAGTTGTATCTGGAGATTATTGTTGACCGGTTACGCCGAGAATTCAAGGTGGAAGCAAATGTTGGGAAGCCTCAAGTCGCCTATCGGGAAGCTTTCCGGAAACCGGTCCTCGAGCGCTATACCCACAAAAAGCAGACAGGTGGGCGGGGGCAGTTTGCTGTAGTTGAGATGGAAATTGCTCCCAATGAGAGCGGGGTCGGGTTTGAATTCGTCAGCGAGGTGGTCGGTGGAGCAATTCCTAAAGAGTTTATTCCCAGTGTTCAGAAAGGAGTCAAGAATGCAGTCAGCCATGGGCCACTTGCCGGATACCCTGTGGAAGGGATCAAAGTGAGATTGCTCGATGGGAAGCACCATGAGGTGGATTCCGATCAGAATGCGTTTGAAATCGCAGGCCAAATGGCATTTCGAAGTGCGGCCAGGAATGCGAATCCTGTTCTCATGGAGCCAGTCATGAAAGTTGAGGTAGTGACGCCAGAAGAATACATGGGAGACGTGATTGGAGATCTGAACAGTCGTCGGGGGCGGATCATGTCCATGGATGAGCGACAGGGAGCTCGGGTCGTTAAGGCGATGGTTCCGCTCTCGGAAATGTTCGGCTATTCCACCGACATGCGCTCTTTAACACAGGGTAGAGCAATTTACACGATGCAGTTTGAATCATATGAGCCTGCACCAAAATCAGTAGCAGAGAAAGTGATTCTCTCCAGTTACGGTAAAGCAAGTTAAACAACAACATCAACCAGTTTTCAGTTCAGCAATACAATGGCAAAGGAAGTTTTTCAGCGAACGAAGCCACACGTGAACGTGGGCACGATCGGGCATGTGGATCATGGTAAGACGACATTGACAGCGGCGATCACGCGGGTGTTGAATGATCGGTATGGGGGGACGGAGATCCGCTCATTTGATTCGATTGATAATGCACCGGAGGAGCGGGAGCGTGGGATTACGATTGCGACGGCACATGTGGAATATGAGACGGAGCATCGTCATTATGCGCATGTGGACTGTCCAGGGCACGCAGACTATGTGAAGAACATGGTGACGGGTGCCGCGCAGATGGATGGAGCGATTCTGGTGGTGGATGCATCGGATGGTCCGATGCCGCAGACGCGGGAGCATATCTTGCTTGCTCGTCAGGTGGGGGTTCCCTACATTGTGGTGTTCATGAACAAGGTGGACCTGGTGGATGATGAGGAGCTATTGGAGCTGGTGGAGATGGAGATCCGGGAGTTATTGGAGGCGTATGAGTTTCCGGGGGATGAGATCCCGATTGTGAAGGGATCGGCCCTGGGAGCGTTGAATGGAGAGACGGAGTGGGAGGAGACGGTGGTTTCGTTGATGGAGTCGGTGGACGGATATGTTCCAACGCCGAAGCGGGAGACCGACAAGCCATTTTTGATGCCGGTGGAGGATGTATTTTCGATCACGGGTCGGGGAACGGTAGCGACAGGCCGGGTCGAGCGTGGGATTGTACGTACGGGGGAGAAGGTCGAGATTGTAGGGATCCGGGAAGAGAAGACGGATACGACGGTGACGGGGGTGGAGATGTTTCGGAAGATTTTGGATGAGGGGCAGGCGGGAGATAATGTAGGATTGCTTTTACGAGGGATTGCGAAGGATGGGGTGGAGCGTGGTCAGGTGGTGGTGCATCCGGGTTCGATCAAGCCGCACCGGGAGTTTACGTGTGAGGTGTATGTGTTGAGCAAAGATGAGGGCGGCCGACATACGCCATTTTTCCCGGGGTATCGACCGCAGTTTTATTTTCGTACGACCGATGTGACGGGGGATATCGAGCTTCCGTCTGGTACGGAGATGGTGATGCCGGGAGATAACACGCAGTTCAAAGTGAAGCTGATTCAGCCGGTTGCGATGGAGCAGGGGCTTCGGTTTGCGATCCGAGAGGGTGGCCGAACCGTAGGAGCCGGAGTGGTTACCAAAATTCTTGACTAATATAGCCTCCTGAGTCATGACAGGGCAAAAAATCCGGATCAAGCTCAAATCCTACGATCACTCGTTGATTGATAAGAGTACGGAGAAAATTATTAAGACGGTCAAAGCCACAGGTGCTTTGGTCAGTGGCCCGATTCCACTTCCAACGAAGAAGGCAATCTATACCGTACTACGAAGCCCGCATGTGAATAAGAAAAGCCGTGAGCAGTTCGAAAGTCGAAGTCATAATCGTCTTATTGATATACTCTCAACCAGCACCAAGACCGTAGATGCTCTGCTCAAGCTAGAGCTTCCCAGCGGTGTTGATGTAGAAATCAAAGTCTAATTTGAAGGAGCCCATTTTCGCGTTGTAATGAGTGGAATGATTGGTAGAAAGGTTGGTATGACCAGTATCTTTGATACAGCAGGGAATAATATCCCTTGCACAGTCATTGAGGCCGGTCCGAACCTTGTCGTTCAGATCAAGCGGCACGATGGACAAGATAAATATGATGCCGTTCAACTCGGATTTGGTGCCCGGAAAGAGCGACGGACAACCAAAGCACTGAATGGTCATTTTCAGGCTGCGGGGGTTCCTCCTCAGCGTGTACTCAAGGAGTTTGAGTGGAATGAGGAGATGCCCGAGGTTGGAGATGAGGTTCGCGTAGAGAATATTTTTGAAGAGGGAGAGATGATTGATGTGGCGGGGTTGAGCAAGGGAAAAGGATTCCAAGGGGTTGTTCGGCGTCACGGTTTTCACGGCGTGAATGACCGGACTCATGGGCAGCATAACCGTGAGCGTGCACCGGGCTCCATCGGAGCTTCCAGTGATCCTTCAAGAGTGATGAAGGGAATGCGTATGGCGGGTCAAATGGGGAATGAGCGTGTCACGATCAAAAACCTTGATGTGACTCGTATTATTCCGGAGCATAATCTGTTACTGGTTCGTGGAGCGGTTCCCGGGCCAGTCAACGGAGTCGTCGAGTTATTGAAACAAGGCTGATAGGAAGCATGGAGTTAGACGTATATCAGTATAATGGATCGCCTGCGGGTCGCACGATTGCCCTGGATGCGGCAGTGTTTGGTGTAGACCCGAATGATCATGTTCTCTGGCTAGATGTGCGCAGAACACAGGCTGCAGCACGCCAGGGGACGCATAAAACAAAAGAACGAGGAGAGGTTAAAGGCTCGAACCGTAAGCTTTATCGTCAGAAAGGTACTGGGATGGCTCGTGCTGGTAATGCAGCTTCTCCACTTCGAAGAGGCGGTGGGAGGATTTTTGGACCTCGGCCCCATAAATACAATGTGAGACTGAGTAAGAAAGTGAAACGCAATGCCAGGTGCTCCGCACTCAGCTATAAGGCTAGTGACGGTGCGATTCGTGTCGTGAGTTCTCTGGATTATGAGTCTCCCAGCACGCGTGCACTTGTCACTCTTCTTGGGAATCTTGAGCTGGAAGGGAAGCCGGTATTGATCGTAACGGCCTCTAATCACCCCGCACTCTTTCGTTCCAGTAGTAATATAGAGCGTGTTGTGGTTCGTGAAGCGCGGAATGTCAGTACGGAGGATATTCTTCGAGCCGGGGTACTGGTATGTGAAGAAGAAGCCCTATCGGTATGGAGTCAGCTGTGGGCGTCAACGAGAAAGAACGAATTATCATGAGTCGACAAGTATTGATCCGGCCTTTGGTGACCGAGAAACTCTCTGCTCAGATGGAACAGGGACATTACGCGTTTATCGTGGATTCAAAAGCCAATAAAATCGAAATCAAACAAGCTGTAAGGGAGCGATTCCCCGCCGTCAAGATTAAGGAAGTACGTACGATTAATGTGCGCGGAAAGCATCGCCGCCAGATGACTCGTCAGGGCGTTAGGCTTGGTCGAACCGCCAGTTATAAAAAGGCGATTGTGACCCTGATGCCAGGCAGTGAACAGATTGATTTCTTTGAGAGCGTATAGGAAGATGGCGATTCGTAAACTTAATCCGGTTACTCCCGGGCAGCGTCAGCGCTCAGTTTCTGCCTTTGATCAGATTACTGACAGTGCTCCAGAAAAGAATCTCTTGCGGCCCATCAAACGCCGCGGCGGCCGTAACTCTACTGGACGTATCATGGTTCGCCATCAAGGAGGCAGGCATAAGCGGCGCTACCGGGTGATTGATTTTCGGCGCAACAAGGATCATGTTCCTGCCCGCGTGGCAAGTATTCAGTATGATCCAAACCGATCGGCCAGGATCGCTTTGCTTGTATACGCAGATGGGGATAAGCGCTATGTCATTGCACCGGATAAGCTTGCGGTGGATCAGCAAGTCCTGAATGGGCCGGATGCACCGCCGGAGATTGGCAATTGTCTCCCAATGGGACGGATCCCACTGGGAACCTTCGTCCATGCAATTGAAATGAAACCGGGTAAAGGGGCTCAACTTGCTCGTTCTGCCGGCACATTTGCACAGTTGACCGCGCGGGAGGGCAAATATGTTACCCTGAAGCTGCCAAGTGGCGAAGTTCGTCGAATTCTTGCTGAATGCAGGGCAACGATCGGTACAACCAGTAACCCAGATCATATGAATATAGATCTGGGGAAAGCGGGTCGCCGCCGCTGGATGGGAGTTCGTCCCAAGGTCAGAGGGGTTGCCATGAACCCGGTGGATCATCCAATGGGGGGTGGAGAAGGGAAGGCGAGTGGAGGACATCCTCGCTCTCCTTCAGGTGTTCCAGCCAAAGGGTTCAAGACGCGTAAGCGTAAGTCCGCTTCCGATAAATACATCGTGCGTCGACGTGACACAAAACGCAGATAACTATGGCTAGATCTCTCAAGAAAGGACCGTTTGTCCACCATAAACTTCAACTGAAGGTGGATCAGCTAAATCAGTCCGACAAAAAAAAGGTGGTAAAAACTTGGAGCCGTGCATCAATGATCACTCCTGACTTTGTGGGGCATACATTTGCGGTTCATAATGGTAGACAGTTTATCCCGGTTTATGTAACCGAAAATATGGTAGGACACCGTTTGGGTGAATTTTCGCCTACGAGAAATTTCCGGGGACACGCCGGATCCAAAAAAGATAGGCGGGGGAGTTGAGTATCATGGAGGCACGCGCAATACGTAAATATATTCCTAGCTCGCCGCGAAAGATGCGGCGTATTGTTAACGTGGTCCGGGGCCAGTCGGTCGCGGAGGCTCTGAATATATTGCATTTTCTCCCGCACGCGGCAACCGGACCTGTATCTCTTGCTATCCGGTCCGCCGTTCATAATCTCATGGACAAAAACCCGGACGAGAGGTTTGATGAGGAGGGGGTATTTGTAAAGGAGATCCGGGTGGATGAGGGACCTGTACTCAAACGGATCCGACCCGTTGCTCGTGGTCGGGCTCACCCGATCCGCAAGCGTATGAGCCATCTAACTGTAATTGTTCAAGCTGAAAACTAGAAGCTCTTTATCATGGGTCAGAAAACACATCCAGTAGGCTTTCGTCTCGGCACAATCCGGGGCTGGGACTCAAACTGGTACGCCAGCAAGAAAGATATTGCTGCCAAGCTCTTTGAAGATGAGGAGCTACGTCGCTATTTGACGGCTCGGCTCAAGCGTGCAGGCCTCAGCCGTGTTGTGATCGAGCGTACTCCGAAGCGGATCATCCTTACGTTGCATACCAGCCGCCCTGGAGTGGTCATTGGCCGAGGGGGGCAGGAAGTTGAAAAATTACGTGAAGAACTCAAGCGGATTACCACCAAAGAGATTCAGATCAATATCAATGAGATCAAACGTCCAGAATTGGATGCCAGCTTGGTGGCGCAAAATGTTGCCCAGCAGCTGGAAGGGCGGATCTCTTTCCGTCGGGCCATGAAGCAGGCTCTTCAAGGTGCAATGCGTATGGGTGCCCAAGGAATTCGAATTAAAGTGAGCGGGCGATTAGGCGGAGCCGAAATGGGCCGAGTCGAACAGTATCTAGAGGGGCGTGTGCCGCTGCATACGATCCGGGCAGATATTGACTATGCAGAGGCGACCGCATATTCGATTTATGGAACTACTGGGGTCAAAGTATGGGTTTATCGGGGGGAAATTCTCGGACGTCCAGACCTGAGTCCAAACGTGCAGGCCCAGCGCCAGCAATTACGTCAAATGCAGACGGGAGGACGTGGCAGTGAGAGTAGTAAAGCTCGGGATCGCCGCCGTGGAAACCGAGGGGCTCGTGCAAGAGGCGGTCAAGGAGGAAATCGCAGAGGGGGCAATCGTCGATAGATATTTAGGTAAAGAGAGACACGAACCATGTTAATGCCAAAGCGGACGAAGTACCGCAAGCAACAAAAAGGCAGGATCAAAGGAAATGCAACACGCGGAGCGCGCGTGAATTTCGGGGATTTTGCGATCAAGGCGGTTGAGTCGGGACGGATTTCTAGTCGACAGATTGAAGCTGCGAGGATTGCAATGACCCGGCGAATGAAACGCGTGGGGAAGGTGTATATCCGGATTTTCCCCGATAAGCCGATCACTAGCAAGCCCGCGGAGGTTCGTATGGGAAAGGGAAAAGGTGCGATTGATCATTGGGCCGCACCCGTTCATCCGGGTCGGATTTTGTTTGAGATTGGCGGCGGAGTGCCGATGGAACTTGCAAAGGAATCCATGCGCTTGGCGCAACAAAAATTGCCAATCAAGACCAAGTTTATTGTGCGGCCTGACTATGTGGAGAATTAGATGACAATGAAAGCAGCGGACGTACGAGCTCTGAGTATTGAAGAAGTACAGGAGCGGATTCGAGAAGAGGAAGAGCAATTGGTTGAATTAAAATTCAGGCACGCCATTGCACAATTGGAGAATCCGATGATCCTTAGAGAAAAGCGGCGCTTCTTAGCACGTTTGAGAACCATTCTTAAGGAGCAGGCTGCCAAGGACAATCATGAGTGAAATAAAGAAATCTTCTCGTAAAGAGCGTACAGGGATTGTACTGAGTAATAAGATGAATAAGACAATTGTGGTCGGTATTCAACGCCAAGTACGACACCCGATTTACGGCAAGTTTATCAAGAAAAGTGGATCCTTGTTCGCGCATGACGAACAGGAAAAGGCCCGAGAGGGTGATACGGTGCGAATCAGTGAAGTCAGGCCGCTAAGCAAAAAGAAGCGCTGGCGTCTGATAGAAATTGTGGAGCGCGCGAAATAAGCCAATCCGATGATACAACAAGAGTCCAGATTAGCTGTAGCGGATAATAGTGGTGCAAAGGAAGTGCTGTGTATCCGTGTTTTGGGAGGAAGCGGTCGGCGGTATGCACGGATCGGAGATCGGATTGTGGTCTCCGTGAAGTCGGCGATTCCTGGGGGGGATGTAAAAAAAGGGGATGTATCCAGAGCGGTGGTTGTACGCACACGAAAAGAATTGCGTCGTACAGATGGATCGTACATCCGATTTGATGAAAATGCAGCGGTCCTGCTCAACGCTCAGGGAGAGCCTAGAGGGACTAGAATCTTTGGACCGGTTGCACGGGAATTACGTGAAAAACAGTATATGCGAATCGTTTCTCTAGCACCAGAGGTAATTTAGAATCATGGGGCAAACACGACGAAAATCAAAGAAAACCCATGTCAAAAAAGGAGACATGGTCATGTTAACAAAGTCGATTACGGCTTCGAAGGGAAGTTCAGATCGAGATCAAGGATACGTCGGGAAAGTGCTTCGGGTTTTTCCTGAGGAAGGACGTGTGATTGTAGAGGGAGTGAATCTGCGGATCCGTCATACTCGTCCCAACCAGGTCTATCCTCAGGGAGGCCGTGTACAGCGTGAAATGTCGATTCATATTTCCAATGTACAGCCGGTAGACAGCAATGGACTAGCAACACGGATCGGTCGTAAACGGATTGAAGACCCGGAAACCGGGCGAGGAGAATGGATCCGTTACGCCAAATCAACTGGAGAAGAGTTGAATTAGAGTTATGGCACAGTATGAGCCGCGTTTGAAGACGCGATACAAATCAGAAATTGTGGAGCAATTGACCAAACAGTTCTCTTATGGGAACCGGATGCAGGTACCGCGTCTAGTCAAGATCACAGTGAATAAAGGTGTGGGTGAGGCAACCCAGAATCAGAAGCTTCTGGATGGGGCAGTGGATGAACTCCGTCGCATCACGGGCCAACAGCCTATTGTGAGGCGTGCGCGGAAGAGTGTATCGAATTTCAAGCTTCGCGAGGGAATGCCAATCGGCACCAGTGTTACTTTACGTGGAGACCGTATGTGGGAGTTTCTGGATCGACTTATCACATTAGCTTTGCCGCGAGTGAGAGATTTTCGTGGAGTGCCGGATGGAAGTTTCGATGGTCGAGGGAATTACTCTCTGGGAATTAAGGAGCAGATCATTTTTCCGGAGATTAACGTCGATCAAATTGAGCGTATATCGGGTCTTGGACTCACCTTGGTCACGAGCGCATCTACGGATGAAGAAGCGTTTGCGCTTCTGAAAGAGCTGGGGATGCCGTTTGTGCGTCGACAGAGCACATCAGCCTGATAACGAGAACACAATAGAGTATATGGCAAAGAAGAGTGTTATAGCCCGACAGAAAAAGCGGGAACGGATGGTTGCTCAGTATGCGGAGCGTCGAGCGGAACTGCGAGCCAAGGGGGATTATGAAGGGTTGCAAAAGCTTCCGCGTGATGCAAGTCCATCAAGGTTGCGCAATCGATGTCAATTGACGGGACGTTCAAGGGGGTATATCAGAGTATACGGTCTGTCCAGAATTGCATTTCGTGATATGGCCCGTGCCGGCAAAATTCCGGGAATTCGTAAATCAAGTTGGTAAGCAAATGGGGGTTATTACTGATCCGGTTGGAGATTACCTTGCCAGACTGCGCAATGCGCAGATGGCCGGGCACAGATACACAGATATTCCAGCATCTCGAATCAAGCGTGCAATCACTCAAATCCTGAAAGATAAGGGATACATCACTCGGTTCTTGAATGTGGATGATGAAGGTCAAGGTCGATTGCGCATTTTTCTCAAGTATGATCGCCATGGCAATGGTGCGATCCGATCAATGAAGCGGATCTCCAAGCCAGGTCTGAGAGTGTATGCAAAGGCAGATAAGTTGCCTCGGGTGGAGAATGGGCTTGGAGTTGCTATCCTGTCTACTTCTCAGGGAGTCATGACCGATAAAGAAGCAGAGCGTATTCATGTAGGTGGTGAAGTGCTCGCACACGTATTTTAAGATGTCAAGGATTGGAAAACAAGAGATTACGATTCGTGAAGGGGTTCAAGTTACGATTTCCAAAGGGAATGAAGTCACGATCAAGGGCCCCAAAGGGACCCTGCAGCTTCAGGTCTCCCCTGAGTTGAATTTATCTCAGGATACAAACACGCTCACGGTGGAACGACCGACCGATCAGAAGCGCCATCGCGCAATGCATGGATTATATCGTTCGCTCCTTTCGAACATGGTTCAAGGAGTGTCTGAAGGATTTCAGAAGGAGTTAGAAATCATTGGTGTCGGTACGCGTGCGGAAGTAAAGCAGGGAGTTCTCGAATTAGCAGTTGGGTTTTCGCATCCGATTTACTTTGTCCCTCCCAAAGGGGTAGACATTACGGCTGAAGGGGGAGGGCGTGGCCGAAATCCCAAAGTCATGGTGTCGGGGATTGATAAGCAATCGGTTGGACAGGTTGCTGCGAAGATCCGCTCTTTGCGTCCACCTGAGCCTTACAAAGGGAAGGGGATTCGATATGTAGATGAGTATGTACGAAGAAAAGCGGGCAAAACCGCTTCTGCAAAATAGTGGATCAGCAGATATGGCTATAAACAAGTTCAAATCAGCTAGAATAGCGCGCAGATTCCGCACCAAGCGGAGTATTCGTCGCAAGATACATGGAACCGCCAAACGCCCTCGGTTGACGGTCTTTCGGAGCAATCGCAATATATATGCGCAATTGATTGATGATGATGCGCGTTGCACACTTGTTGCGGCATCCACACTAGACCAGGGGCATGAGGCAGATTCTCCAGTCAATGCAGGCTCGGTGGTTGGTGAGCGACTTGCTAGCCGCGCTTCAGAGCGTGGAATCAGCAAAGCCGTATTTGACCGGAACGGGTACAGATATCATGGACGTGTTCGTTCCTTGGCGGAAGGTGCACGAAAGGGTGGATTAGAGTTTTAATTTGAACGTATTGTACGAATGCAAAGAACGCAAAATCAGCAGCGGAACCGCAGTGACTCCACCGAACAGGTAGAGTGGGTTGATCGCTTGGTCAAGGTCAAGCGCGTGGCCAAAGTAGTCAAAGGGGGACGCCGTTTTTCATTTAATGCGGTAGTAGTGGTTGGTGATGGCATGGGCCATGTAGGTACAGGGCTAGGTAAGGCAAATGAAGTTGCAGACGCAATTAAGAAAGGTACCGAGGATGCAAAAAAACGCCTCATATCTGTTCCGGTGACCAAGGCCGGCACGATTCCTCACCAAGTGATTGGCAAGAAAGATGCGGGTCGTGTGTTACTGAAGCCTGCGTCTCCAGGAACGGGAGTGATTGCGGGTGGTGGGGTGCGTGCGGTATTGGAATGTGTTGGAATCACCAATGTACTTTCCAAGTCGCTTGGCTCTAGCAATCCGCACAACCAAGTTGCCGCGACCATGAATGCGCTTAAGAGTTTAGAGGACCCTCTAGAAGTCGCTCGTCGCCGTGGAATTCCTCTGCGCCGTGTATTTGAAGGATAAGATGACGACACTCAAAATTACTCAGTCACGGAGCTTGATCGGTTCATCGGGGCGACAGCGCCGAACGATGGCCGCCTTGGGGCTACGAAGATTACACCATACGGTCATCCATCAGGATACGCCGGTGATTCGGGGTATGGTACGCAGTGTGTCTCATCTGGTCAGAGTGGAAGAGATCTCTATTCAGGAGCAGGAAACCGAATAAAACCATGAATCTAGGAACACTAAAACCTGCGAAGGGCTCGACAAGAAAGAATAAGCGCCTAGGTCGAGGTGTCGGATCTGGGAGGGGGGGGCACAGTTCTTCACGAGGAAACAAGGGGCAAAAAAGCCGTACAGGTAATCATAGCATGCCTGCTTGGTTTGAAGGTGGTCAAATGCCACTCCAGCGCCGGGTACCTAAGTTTGGATTCAAAAACCCCAATCGAGTGTCCTATCATATTTTGAATCTGAGCCAATTAAGTTCGCTGATTGAGACGGGGAGATTGAGCGCAGATACGCGGATTACTCCAGACGTATTAATTGAAGCAGGATTGGTTCGCAAGAAGGATCGGATCAAAATTCTCGGAGGGGGGGAGCTGACGGTTGCTTTGAGTATTGAGGTTCATGCATTCAGTAAGTCAGCAGAAGAAAAAATTCAAGCAGCAGGTGGATCCATCCAACGCCTGTCAGTCAACTAACGCAGTCGAGAGAACTCTGAATGGCGGGATTTGCCGATAGCTTACGCAGTATTTGGAAGATTGATGAGTTGCGTAAGCGAATCATCTATACACTTGGGATCCTCATCGTCTACCGGGTTGGGGCCTATGTATCTTTGCCCGGGATTGATGCTACGGCCCTCACGGATGCATTTGCTCAGGGAGATCCGAATAATCTCTTTGGATTTTTCAATCTCTTTGTTGGAGGCGCATTCCTTCAAGCGGGAGTATTCGCTCTGGGGATTATGCCATACATTACGGCTTCAATCATCATCCAGCTTCTTGGAGCAGCGGTTCCGTATTTTCAGAAACTTCAACGTGAGGGGGAGGAAGGGCGTCGAAAGATCACACAGTTGACGCGGTATGGCACGGCAGGCATTACCATGCTACAGTCTATTGGTTACAGCCTGTTTCTATGGGGAACGGTTCCCTCTGCGATTGTCATCCCCCAGAGTTTTTTCATGGTGACAACGGTGATTGTCTTGACGGCAGGAACCATGTTTGTCATGTGGCTCGGGGAGCGAATTACCGAAAGTGGGATCGGCAATGGAATTTCCCTGATCATCACGGTTGGGATTATTGCATTTTTACCACAGGCATTCATCAACGAAGTGCGTCAATCAGCGAATGCTTTCCTGGTTATTTTTGAAGTAGGGGTGTTGGTGCTTGTGACGGCATTTGTGGTTTTAATGACGCAGGGGACTCGGCGGATTCCTGTACAATATGCAAAGCGTGTGGTCGGTCGTAAGGTCTATGGAGGGACAACCCAATATTTACCTGTACGTGTCAATGCCGCCGGTGTGATGCCGATTATTTTCGCACAGTCCATCATGTTTGTGCCGGGCACGATTGCACAGTTCGCACCCAACAATGAACTGATGCAGAGTTTTGGGGCATTATTTCTGGACTTCACCAGTTGGGGATACTCTATTATCTTCTTCTTCGTATGTGTGTTCTTCACCTATTTCTACACGGCGATTGCCGTCAATCCCAAAGAAATGGCCGATACGATGAAACGACAGGGAGGCTTTATTCCTGGAATTCGGCCGGGGAAGCAGACCAGTGAATTTATTGATGCAATCCTGACACGTGTTACACTTCCGGGTTCACTGTTTATTGGATTTGCGGCGATTCTTCCCGCATTTGCCGTACAGCTTGGTTTGACGGAGACGCAGCAGTTTGCCCAGTTTTTTGGAGGGACCAGTTTGCTCATTATGGTTGGGGTTACCTTGGACACGTTAAAACAGGTAGAGAGTCACCTCTTGATGCGTCATTATGATGGGTTTATGAAAAGCGGCCGGATTCGAGGGAGAACCCGATGAGTATACTGAAAACGCCTCATGAGGTAGCATTGCTTCGCGAGTGTGCAAATTTGGTTTCACGAACCTTAGCTGAGGTTGCTGGCTATATTACCCCTGGGCAGGAAACTCAACTCCTTGATCAGATTGCAGAAGAGTTTATACGAAGTCATGACGCGGAGCCTGCATTCAAGGGATATCGTATGGGGGCACTCCCCCCGTTTCCCTCGACACTTTGTATATCCGTAAATGATGTGGTGGTCCATGGATTTCCGAGCAGCTATACTCTTTGTGAAGGCGATCTGGTTTCCATCGATTGTGGCGTATTTATGAATGGATACTTTGGAGACAGTGCCTATACGTTCGGGGTCGGGGATCTGGATTCAGAGAGTATCCGGCTCTGCACCGCAACACATGAGGCACTCATGCTTGGTATTGAAGCCGCAACTCCACATGCAACCATTGGAGATATCGGATCAACGATTCAGGCTCATTGCCAGTCCCAGGGATTGGGGGTCGTACGGGAGTTGGTTGGGCATGGGATAGGAAGTAAATTGCATGAATCTCCACAGGTTCCCAATTTTGGTAGACTACGTAAAGGTCGGCGTCTTAGAACGGGTATGACATTGTGTATCGAGCCAATGATCAACCTTGGGACGTCAGAGGTTCAGGTAGATGAGGATGGTTGGACCGTCCGGTCGGCGGATGGCTCCTCTTCGGCTCATTATGAACACATGATCTGTATTCAAGCAGATACACCGGAAATACTAACAACTTTTGAATATATCGAGGAGGTTATTCCTGCTCCCTATAAGAGAACACAAACGTTAACGTATGGCTAAACAGAAACCAATCGAACTTGACGGCGAAGTCACCGACGCCTTGCCGAACGCTCAATTCAGAGTACGTCTTGAGAATGGACATTCAATCCTTGGATTGCTTGCCGGGAAGATGCGAATGTATCACATCAAAATTCTCCCAGGTGACCGGGTGAAGGTCGAAATTTCTCCTTTTGATCTTTCGAAAGGTCGGATTGTGTACCGTTATAAATAGGAACCTATATTCCAAGTGGTGCGTACCACGGAACTTTGCTTGGAAAATTAGCCACTTACATTACAGAAGATGAAGGTACGAGCGAGTATCAAAAAGCGGAGTGCGGATGATAAAGTAGTCCGACGCAAGGGCCGTCTTTACATCATTAACAAAAAGAACCCGAAGCACAAGCAACGGCAGGGATAGTATATGCCTCGAATAGCTGGAGTTGATGTCCCGCCGAATAAGCGCGGTGAGATTGCCCTTTCCTATATTTTTGGTGTGGGGCGCTCTCGTGCACAGGAGATTCTGGAGCGGGTTGGGATTGATCCCAATGTTCGCCCAGAGGACTGGACAGAAGAACAGACCAAAAAAGTTCGCCGCCTGATTGAGGATCATTATATCGTTGAGGGGCAGCTTCGGTCGGAGATCCAGATGAGTGTAAAACGGCTCATGGATATAGGCTGTTATCGCGGTTTACGTCACCGGCGTGGTTTACCCGTACGTGGTCAGAGAACGCAAACCAATGCAAGGACACGCAAGGGGCGCAAGAAGACGGTTGCTGGGAAAAAGAAAGCACCTCGTAAGTAGTCACAAAATAGAGCAATGGCAAAAAAGCAGGGACGTAAGGGGCCAGGTCGTTCTGGGAAGAGGAAAGTGGTTGTGGAATCAAACGGCATGGCATTTATCCGAGCCACATTCAATAACGTTATCATTACGATTACGGACCAGTACGGGAATTGTATTTCTTGGTCTTCCTCAGGCAAGGAAGGCTTCAAGGGGAGTCGCAAGAGTACTCCTTATGCCGCGCAGGTTGCCTCTACAACGGCAGCGACAGAGGCGGTCAACCTAGGATTAAAGCGGGTAGATGTATTTGTGAAAGGTCCTGGCTCTGGGCGTGAGTCTGCCATTCGTGCTCTGAACACCTCGGGATTGGACATCACTACGATTCGCGATGTCACACCGATCCCGCATAATGGTTGCCGTCCACCCAAGCGTCGGCGTGTCTGATTTTTTCATCACTGATTTCGAGTAAAAACTATCATGGCCCGTTACAGAGGACCAAAACAGAAGATCGCACGGCGGTTTAATGAACCGCTTTTTGGTCCCAGTAAATCACTGGAGCGTAAGCCGAATCCGCCAGGACAGCACGGCCAGAAACGGCGTCGTCGTGAAAGTGAATATGCTGTTCAGTTAAAGGAAAAGCAAAAAGCAAAACATATATATGGGGTTCTAGAGCGGCAGTTCAAGAATTTGTTTGAAAAGGCAGCTCGCAAAAAGGGAGTGACCGGTGAGAATTTACTCCGATTTCTGGAGGCCCGTTTGGACAATTCGGTTTTTAGACTCGGATTTGGTTCAACCCGGCGGCAGGCACGGCAAATGGTCACACATGGGCACATTTTGGTCAATGGTCATGTGGTGGATATTCCGTCCTATCAGTTGCGCCCAGGCGATATTGTTTCGGTGCGACCACGGAGCCGACACAACCCCGTATTTATTGAAAATGTTAAAAAGAATCGCCGCGTGTATTCGTGGCTGGAAACAGATCGGAGATCTCTGAGCGGGAAATTCCTGGATTTCCCTGAGCGCTCTGATATACCGGAGAATATTCGGGAACAGTTGATTGTAGAGCTTTACTCTAAATAATCAACCTTTGATTTTTTGAACTCAATTGTTGCTATGAGCATACACGGAATACAAATGCCGGCGGGGGTTCTAACGGAAGAGGTGACCCCCACTTTTACACGGTTTGTAATTCAACCTCTTGAACGTGGGTTTGGCCAGACGATTGGCAATTCTCTCAGGCGAGTCCTTCTTTCTTCTCTTCAGGGAACCGTGATCACCGCGGTAAAGATTGATGGGGTACAACATGAATTCTCGACAATTCAGGGAGTTGCTGAGGATGTATCCGATATCATCCTGAACCTAAAGGGCGTCCGATTCAGACCAATGGATTTTGCAAGTGGATTGATCAACTTGAAGATCAAGGGTCATGGTACATGGACGGCCAAGGATATTGATGAAGCTACGAATGACTACGAAGTGTTAAACCCGGAACACCATATTGCGACCCTCTCGGAAGGAGTTGACTTTAATGTAGAACTTCGGGTTGAGACAGGTCGTCGATACGTTCCTGCCAGCGAGAATAAGCGGGATACCGATCCGATTGGAGTCATTGCTTTGGATGCAGTGTATACTCCAATCAAGAGTGTTCGAGTTACCGTCAAACCAACTCGTGTTGGAGAGCGCGTAGATTATGAGCGATTAGAATTGGAAGTCGCCACGGATGGCTCGATTGTTCCACAGAATGCATTGAAAGAGGCCTCAAGCATCCTGAAAGATCATATCAATCCATTTATTGATATGGATTATGTTGAGGCTCCGACGATTAAATCGACGAGAATCGATTTGGACCTTCTCCAGCTCCAGGAACAGCTCGATTCTAGTGTGGACACACTTCCACTTTCGGTTCGTGCCAAGAATTGTTTGAAGGCAGCGAATATTGAGACCATCAGAGATCTGGTTTCCCATGACGAATCGACGATGTTGAAGTTTCGTAATTTTGGGAATAAATCCCTGAGAGAGCTTTCCGCTTTGCTTGCCGAACGTGGCTTGAGTTTCGACATGGATCTTTCTCATTTGGGTTCTTAATCGGCTTTTTCTTCGTCAGGTACTAAAATGAGACACGCCAAGAAGGGATACAAGCTCAGTCGGACTGCCTCGCATCGCAAGGCCACATTGGCGTCACTATCCGTTGCGTTGATCCGCCATAAACGGATCACAACCACCCTAACGAAAGCAAAGGCACTCCGCATTTACGTTGAGCCTCTGATTACACGTTCTCGTGTGGATACGACACATAATCGCCGAGAGGTCTTCCGTCGTCTTATGGATAAGGCGGCAGTGACAGAACTTTTTGATGAGGTTTCTGGGAAAGTAGGTGATCGACCGGGTGGATATACCCGGGTTCTTCGGTTGGGACAGCGACAAGGGGATGCTGCAGAGATGGCGGTGATAGAACTTGTCGATTATAATGAATCGGATACGGAATCCCGCACGACACGTCGTCGTCGGACTCGTCGGGGAAGGCGTCGTAGAGGATCTACATCTGAGCAGGTTACTGCTGCAGCGCCTGAGATGGAAGATACTATCGTAGATGAAGATATTTCCGCTTCTGGGGTAGAGGATGTTTCAGTAGAAGATTCAGAACCCCCAGAGGTTGAAGATGTAGCCGCTGCCGATCGTGTCTCCGAGGATGGAGGTATTTCTGCTTCTGGGGTAGAGGATATTTCAGTAGAAGATTCAGAACCCCCAGAGGTTGAAGATGTAGCCGCTGCCGATCATGCTTCCGAGGATGGAGGTATTTCTGCTTCTGAGGTAGAGGATATTTCAGTAGAAGATTCAGAACCCCCAGAGGTTGAAGATGTAGCCGCTGCCGATCATGCTTCCGAGGATGGAGGTATTTCTGCTTCTGGGGTAGAGGATATTTCAGTAGAAGATTCAGAACCCCCAGAGGTTGAAGATGTAGCCGCTGCCGATCATGCTTCCGAGGATGGAGGTATTTCCGAAGACGTAGCAAAAGATTCGGCAGAAGATTCTATCCCGGAAACTCAAGATGTCACTCCTGAGGAAAAAAAGGAGGATTCTTCAGAACATGCCGATTCTGAAGATCAACAAGATGCACCTCCTGAGAATTCTATATCTGAGGAAGAAGAGGTTACTGGAGATGATTCTCCTTCTGAAGAAGCAGTGGCTCCCCCAGAGGTATCAGAAAAAGATGCCGAGCCTGATACATCATCTACAGATGAGAAAAAGGATACTCCGTCATAGTTGAGTACTTCATTACTCATCAGGCATATACCGTGAACCCGCTCGGAAATTGATCCCAGCGGGTTTTTTTGCGTTTGCACGATTATGCACCATTATTGAGTAGATTATAGTGCTATGATGTTAGAAGCTACGGGAATTATTCAGGAAGTGGATATCCCAATTGCGGAGCCATACGGGCAGCAATTGGATGACCTCATTGCGGATTGCCATAAATATCTCCCGGTAGTTGATGAAGCCATGATCCGGCGGGCCTTTAAGCTCAGCTATTGGGCTCATAGAAACGATATACGTGCCTCTGGAGAACTCTATATCTCACATCCACTTGCCGTTGCCCGGATTGTTGCACGAGAAATTCGACTTGATGATACAAGTGTTGGTGCTGCGCTGCTTCATGATGTCGTAGAGGATACCGATCTAACGATCGAAATATTGAAGGCAGAGTTTGGCGAGCAGATGGCTCTGCTGATTGATGGGTTGACGAAGATTCGTGGTATTTATGCAAACCGGGCTCTTGGGCAGGCTGAGAATGTACGAAAGCTGATCCTTTCTATGGCTCAGGATGTTCGTGTCATCTTTGTCAAATTCGCGGACAGATTACACAATATGAAGACAATTGAGTCGCTTGCTCCTACGAAGCAACTCAAGATTGCCACGGAAACCTTACGTCTTTTTGCTCCCCTTGCTCATCGGTTTGGTTTGCAGCGTATCAAAAGCGAACTGGAAGATTTAGCCCTTAAAGTTCTTGAGCCAGAAGCGTATTCTTCCATTATTTTCGGTCTCAAAAGCAGTAGACAACAGCGGGAGGCGCATATCCGCAGTTTTATTGAACCACTCAGTGGTAGCCTTCGTCAGCAAGGATTTGATTTTGAGGTCAAGGGGCGGTCGAAGAACCTGTATTCAATTTTCCGAAAAATGCAGGGGCAAAATAAACCGCTGGAGGAAATATATGACGTATTTGCAATCCGAATTATATTGAATTCAGCCGGAGGAAAAGGGAAAGAAGATTGCTGGCGTGTATACTCGATCGTGACGGATCTCTACAAACCAATACCCGAGCGCTTCAGGGATTTTATATCCGTTCCCAAGTCGAACGGATATCAGAGTCTCCATACAACCGTTCTGGATTCAGAAGGACATCGGATAGAGGTGCAGATTCGAACCCAAGAGATGCACGAGATCGCCGAGCGAGGGGTAGCTGCACACTGGAAATATAAGGAGGGAGTGGAGAGCATGGATTCCAAGATGGACCAGTTCCTTACGTGGGTTCATGATTTAATGGAAAATCCGGACACAGAACAGGCAACGGAATTTGTCCAAGAGTTCAGTCTAGATCTATACACCGACGAGATTTATGTATTTACTCCCAGAGGAGACTTAAAAGCACTTCCCAAAGGAGCAACACCCGTAGATTTTGCATTCCAGATTCATACGGATGTAGGATTCCATTGCATTGGAGCGAAAGTGAATGGAAAAATGGTTCCTTTATCGCACAAGCTAAGTAGTGGCGATCAGGTGGAAATCATCACGTCAAAGAAGATCACAGCAAATCCGGGGTGGATCAAGTTTGTCGTGACACATAAAGCCCGCAGTCGCATCCGACATCGTATTAATGAGGAACGTAGGGAGGCTGTGCGATATGGAAGACAACTTTGGGAGAAAAAAGCCAAGCGGGCAAGAATTTCTCTAACGGAAGATGAACTCATACAGCTGGCCACTCAATTTAATTATTCCACGTCAGCGCAGATGTTTTATGAGATTTCCTCGGGTCTTTTGGACGTACAGGATCTGATCGAGTATCTGCGCACGGGAGATTCACCAGATCTGGATGAGCAGAGTGAGGATTCATCGGAACAGTCCGTTTCGTTTCTCGAACATGCACAGGACTATGGTGCTGAGGCACTGCTTATTAATGGAGAGCGCATTCGAGGAATCGCAACGGTGTATGCATCCTGCTGTAATCCGATTCCAGGTGATTCAGTTTTTGGCTACACAAGCAAATCCGGCTCTATCAATATTCATCGCACGGGGTGTCGCAATGCAGCACATTTACTAGCGAATTACCCAGATCGTATCCAATCCTGTACGTGGAGTCGACAGAAAGATGTACGGTTTGTGGTCGGACTTCGTGTTACGGGAGAGGACCGGGTTGGTATTATTCATGATCTGACGACGGTCATCTCCAGAAACCTTAAGACGAATATTCGATCCATCACGGTGAAGACGGAGGACGGATTTTTTGAGGGTACGATTATTCTTCAAGTCAGTGATCTGCAGCATCTCAAACGTCTGATTGAGCGAGTCAAACGAGTGGAAAGTGTCCGCGCTGTCTATCGTTTTGAGGAATAAGGGAATCCAAATATCTCCGCGGATTCTGTCTGTCGATTACGGTTCCAAGCGAGTTGGACTGGCAAAAGCAGATCCGCTCTACCTGTTTGCTCAACCCCTGGATACCTGTAGCCCTAGTTCGTCGATTTCAAGATTGGTTTCTTTTCATAAGAAAGATCCTATTGGAGTGATCGTAATCGGCTGGCCTCTCCATGAAGATGGGACCGAAGGAGAGGCTACTGAGCGTGTCAATCGATATATTAGTCAACTGCAAAAACGCCTTCCTGAGGTGGAAATTATTCGCTGGGATGAGCGTTATACTTCAGAGGAGGCCAAATCCCGACTGATGAGCAGGCATAAAAAAAAGCGACATGGGCAGATTGATCAGATTGCAGCCTGTATTATTCTTCAGGAATATCTGGACTCACTCTCGAAACCACCTGACTCGATGGACGTACGCGCTAAAAAACTTATTTGATAATGCGTAATCCAAGTACAATCATCCTTATTGTAGTCGTCTTGCTTGTTGGTTTTGCAGGATGTACGGGTTGTGGGACGTACAACAACCTGATTGGCCAGGAAGAGGCAGTTGAAGAAGCCTGGGGGAATGTGCAAACTGCTTATCAGCGTAGAGCAGACCTTATTCCGAATCTCGTCAGTACGGTTCAAGCTGCAGGAGATTTTGAACAGGAAACGCTACAGGCCGTCACGGAAGCACGTGCTCGAGCGACGTCCATCAATGTTTCTGCAGATGATCTTCGAGATCCCGCGAGTTTGGCACAGTTCCAGCAGGCGCAATCTCAATTATCTGGTGCCTTGGGTAGATTGCTGGTAGTCAGCGAGAATTATCCGCAATTGCAGGCCACCGCCGGGTTTCGTGATCTACAAGTACAATTAGAGGGTACCGAAAATCGTATCAATACGGCTCGTACGCGCTATAATGGTGTGGTGCGCTCTTACAATACGGCGATCCGCCAATTCCCTGCGGCAATCTTTGCTGGTATGTTCGGACACAGTCGCAGATCTCCATTTGAAGCAGAGAGTGGTGCACAAAATGCTCCCGAGGTTGATTTTGATTCGTAGGTACACGATTAAAAATTGGTTCTTCCTTATTCTATTGGTTGCTTTTCCTCCGCAGCTCCTAGCGCATCAGCAGAGGATTGTTGTAGATGAAGCCGGAATCTTGACCGTACAGGAAGAGGAACGATTGTCCCTGGTGTTGCGATCATATGAGGATAGTACTTCAAATCAGATCGCAATACGTACACTTCAATCGTTAGACGGACAGGATATAGCCGAGTACGCAACGGAGCTGGGGCAATCACTCGGAGTCGGTCAGTCGGAAACCGATAATGGGGTCCTTA
Source organism: Rhodothermales bacterium (assembly GCA_965215475.1). Lineage (GTDB taxonomy): Bacteria > Bacteroidota > Rhodothermia > Rhodothermales > Bin80 > Bin80. Next base: position 1,180,564 of record OZ244061.1, on the reverse strand, counting down.
TTGTGGTCAGTACGGAGGATCGTTCCGTATTCATTGCCGTGGGGTATGGGCTTGAAGGAGCCATTCCCGATGTGCTGGCGGGTCGCATCGTGCGTGAAATTATCGTACCCGATTTCCGGGAAGGAAGGTACTATGCAGGCTTGGTTCGTGCGGTAGATGCAATTATGCTGGCCGCAGCAGGTGAATATACGGCCGAATTTCTGCCACCTGGACAATCGTCAAATCGAAATGGAGATTGGGGAGGCATCTTGCTATTTTTGATGGTTGTGGTATTTGCAATTTTTATGTCCATTCGAAACAGAGGAGGAGGGCGTGGGCATGGCCGTCATTACGGTGATGACGGCTTGATCCCACTCATGTTTTTATTAGGGCATGCGACTGGACGTGGTGGCGGTTTTGGCGGAGGTGGCTTTGGTGGGGGCGGCGGATTCGGGGGCGGCTTTGGAGGAGGAGGGTTTGGCGGAGGAGGCGCAGGTGGAAGCTGGTAGATCCAAAAAAAATCACGATACAGAAGTTAGACTTTCAGCTCAGTCAATCTGAGTGACATGGATCGAATAAAACTACTATTAGAGCTTCATCAGGCCGATCCATCTGACCCATTTACCCTATTTGCTCTCGGTTTCGAGTACCGGAAACAGGAGCGTCTGGACGAGGCTTTGAAGTGGTATCGCGCAACTTTGTCTGCCGATCGTAACTATACAGGAGTGTATTATCATTTAGGGAAACTGTACGCTGATTTAGGACGTCCAGAGGATGCAGAGCAGACCTATCGGCAGGGAATCCTGGTTTGTAGTGAATTGAAAGCGATCAAAGAGCGTGCAGAATTACACCAAGCACTGATGGAATTAGGGCATGATTGAAGACGAGTACCGTACGATAGACTCTGCGGAACGTGTAGGGGTCCAAGGATATTTTCAGGCGACTCGTACGGCAACCTGGGGGTTTTTGATGGCACTACCGCTAGTGATCCTTTATGAAATAGGAATCACTTGGGTTAATATAGGCAGAGATATGCAGGTCCGAATCTCATCTGAGAGTATCCTCAAAAATATTTTTTCGAAATTTGGACTTACCCATGAATTTGTCTTGCTTGGGATTGCACTGATGATCGGGGTTGGGATCATGATTTGGGAGCGGAAAAAGAAGGTGACGTTCAGTACTCGTTATCCTGGCTTGATTATTCTAGAGAGTGGAATCTATGCAATTGTTCTAGCATTTTTTGTTTCAGGAGTAACCCAGCTACTACTATCTCCGTTGGTGAGTATTCAAGATGTAGGATCGCATGGGATGGCGACCAATCTGGTTCTCTCTCTTGGAGCAGGGATCTATGAGGAGTTATTATTCCGGGTACTGATTGTGGGCGGAGCTTTTCTGGTACTACGAGTAATCTTTCCAGACCGGCGACGGTTAATGTATATCGTTGCGGCCCTGATTGGTGCACTAAGCTTTAGTGCAATACATCACTTTGGCGTTTATGGAGACCCTTGGGCATTAGATACATTCCTTTTCCGTGCAATCTTTGGATTTGTTTTTAGCGTGGTCTTTTTGGTTAGGGGGTTTGCTGTGGTGGCTTGGACTCACGCGCTTTATGATGTGATGATCTTTACGGGTTTTTTCTCGTTATTCGGAGAATCTTGAGCGTGGTTACGCTCTCAGTTTAGTCACACCGGCAATCAACCGATCCACCTCCTCACAATTGGTATAGCAGGCAATTCCTGCTCGGATGAGCCCTTCAACTCCCAGTTGTTCAATCGTGGTCGTCGCGTAGAAATCACCATGTGAAAGAAAGATCCCGTGATGGCTTAATTGTCTGCAAGCTTCTTCGGATGTAATCCCTTCAATGGTGAATCCCAAAGTGGGAGTGCGAGGCTGTGACGGTTTGGGTCCATAACAGGTAACCCCATCGAATTCGCATAAGGAATCCCACAAGTGTTGGAAGAGAAGCTGGCTACGATCATGAAGCATAGAATAGGTGGATTCAAGTGCGGAACGACGAGATTGGTTAGGAGTCAGAGATGCAAGAAAGTCAACCGCCGCCGCAGCCCCGGCAATGGCTTCATGACTTAATGTACCGGTTTCCAAACGTTCGGGAGCTTTCGATCCTGCCGGTGCAAGTCGTGGAATATCCAAGCGTTCGAGTAGCTTTTGACGGCCGTAGAGTACCCCTGCATGAGGGCCATAAAATTTATAGGGGGAGCAGGCAAAAAAGTCGCAATCCAGATCTTGAACATCACATAAAACATGCGGAGCATAATGCACCCCATCGATAAAGGAAAGGATCTCGGAGCTACGAGCTAGCTTGGAGATTTTCTTGATCTCTTGAATGCTTCCCAATGCATTCGATGCCCCACCAACCGCAATCAATCGGGTACGTGCCGTGATCAGTTTTTGGAGATGATCTAGATCTAGTTGACCGGTATCCGGATTGAATTTTGCGGAGCGTATGACAAATCCATGCTCGCGAGCCAGATCTTTCCAAGGGTCAATATTTGCATGGTGATCCAGATCCGTGACGAGGATTTCATCTCCATGCTGCCATGAGCGTCCCAGAGCACGGGCGAGATGAAACGTGAGTGTAGTCATGTTTTGACCAAACACAATTTCATTCGGTTGGCAGTGGAGAAAATCAGCAAAGACTTCTCGGGCACGACGTAGGATCGTATCTGTTTCGATACTTGAAGGATAGATCCAATGCGTATTCGCATTATGGTGGAGCAAATAATCTACGATCGCGTCCGTTACCGCTGTAGGTACTTGTGTGCCTCCTGGTCCATCGAAATATGCCACCGAAAAGCCGTGATGTTTTCGTTCCAGTGCGGGAAAGGATTGGCGAATCGCCTCGGTTGAAATCGTTTCTCTATGCATGATAGGCCATTAAATGGTCTTGAGTTGAAATTATTCCCGGATATTGTGGAAAAATCGAAGGAAAAACATTCCCTGATCTCAGAATCTATATGGGATCATGATGAACCGATTATGCATATATTGAAGATGAATTTCGCCACTGGAATGGTTGACGTAATCGTGAGTATTCGTCTGATTGTGGTAGATTCATTCAATGCGTGAGGGGTAGAGTTTTCTTGCGGATCCAGTTTTATGTACCGAGTCACGGCAACTCAAAGGAGTGGTAGATGATCTCAGAGAATCCGGTGATCATAATGAGAGCAATCGTCGATTCTGTATATTGATGGAATCCACCGTATCGATCTACGGGTATTAAGTTTAGCTTTCAGTCTCTATAAATTCATGAATCAAACTAGTACGGAGCCAACGAAAGGATTTTTGGACCGATGTCTCAGGGGAATTGAAGTGGTTGGCAATAAATTACCTGACCCGTCAATGCTGTTTCTTTTGCTATTGATCGTGGTTTGGATTCTTAGCGCATTGTTATCGAATTTCTCTTTTTCCTCGGTCATTGATCCTCGTACCGATGCACCATTGGTGATCAATAATTTATTGACAGGTAGCGCAGTCACTGATTTCCTGAGCCAAATGGTTTCCATCTTTACTGGCTTTGCTCCACTTGGTGTGGTACTGGTTGCGATGCTTGGTGTGGGAGTCGCCGATGAGGCAGGGTACTTCAATACGGGGATTAAACTACTCTTGTCGAAGACGTCTCTGGGCTTATTGACTCCTGTAGTCGTTTTGGTCGGATTATTGAGTCACAGTGCTGTGGATGCGGGCTATGTACTGGTCATTCCTTTGGGTGGCGTAATCTTTCATGCTGCCGGTCGCCATCCCTTGGCGGGAATCGCCGCGGCCTTTGCAGGGGTTTCGGGTGGTTTTAGTGCGAATCCACTTCCCTCAGCCCTTGATCCTCTTCTGCAGGGGTTTACACAACCGGCTGCACAGATTCTAGACGCTGCCATTTTAGTCAACCCGCTATGCAATTACTTCTTCACAATGGCGTCCAGCGGATTGATCATTGCTCTAGGTTGGTATATCACAGATCGAATCGTTGAACCTAGTCTTCAAAGAAATACACCTGTAGATGAGGATGCAGAGAGATCAGAGGGGATGGAGCATATTAGTAGGGCAGAATCGAAGGCGTTCTGGTGGGCCACTGGGATTATGCTGTCAGGTATTGGAGTGCTAATTCTGACCTTAATTCCATCAGGTTCTCCGTTCAGAGATGCCACGGGATCACTGAATTCATTTCAGGCACCGATCATGCAGTCCATTGTGCCTCTAATATTTCTGTTATTTCTCGTGCCGGGTGTTGTCTATGGGTATGTGGCTAGGGTATTCAAATCCTCGAAAGATATGGTGGATGCTATGACAAAGGCGATGAGCGGGATGGCATACTACATTGTGATGGCCTTCTTTTGCGCACTTTTTGTTCATGCTTTTGGGGCATCAAACATTGGAGCCTTGTTGGCACTCAAGGGGGCTTCTACACTGCAGGCTCTGGCATTACCTGGCTCAATTACGATTGTGGGGATCATCCTTCTGACTGCGTTTGTGAATCTCTTTGTAGGATCCGCATCTGCAAAATGGGCCCTTCTTGCTCCAATATTTGTCCCCATGTTAATGCAGGTCGGCATCTCTCCAGATTTAACACAGGCGGCCTATCGGGTTGGGGACTCTTCTTCAAATATTATCACACCACTGATGCCATATTTTCCTTTGGTAGTGGTATACTGTCAGAAATACTTTAAGCAAACAGGAATTGGAACACTAACTTCGATTATGATTCCTTATTCAATCACGTTCTTGGTTGCCTGGACGGCATTTCTAATTTTGTATTGGGTATTGGGGCTTCCTTTGGGGTTGGGAGCATCTTATGTGTATCCACCGATCTAATGTCGATTGGATCAGAATTGGGACGAATGCTTCGAGGGATGCTTCGCGGGTTTATGCGCTCCCTCCTTCGGAGTCTATTCCGGCGGTGACAATTCTGTCCGAGTGGAGTCTATGGGATCGATGAGTTTGAATCGAACCGGCAGACGCATTCGGATTCGGGCAGATTTGCCTAGATGTTGTCCGGGGATGAAGCGTGTGTGACGCAACGCTTGTACGGCGGCAGAATCAAGCAACGCATGCAAAGGCTGAGAGACCAGGATATCACTTACGGTACCATTTGAATTGACGGTGAACGTGAGTGTCACTTTGCCTTCAATTCCTTGATCAATAGCTTCTTGTGGATAATCAATGAGAATATAGTATGCGCCTAGTCCGCCTTGGATTTCTGGCATAATTTCTGCGTGATCCAAGATAGGAATCACAGATGTTTCATCATGAGGTGACAGTTGGTTAATTTCAGAAATCGTATCCTTTGGAATAACGATTTCATTGGATGTAGGCAGGGAGCCATTTGTATTGGATTGGGATCCGATGGATCTTGTGCCGGTAGCGGAAGAAAGAAATGTAGTTTGTTCAATTTTTGGGCTGATCCCGTAAGGCTGCAGGTTCATTCTCCAGGGTTTTGGAGTAGGATCAAATCGTAGGGGGATCTTGAAACAGAGCGTGACAAGTGTCAAGCTTACCGCAAGGGTAGCCATAATGCGCAAGTGATAAGATGCATTCTGAATTTGGTTGGAACGCATGGGAGTGAAGTGCTCAACCCTCAGTAAAATAGTACTCAGCAATACAAATATGTTCAATGTCGAATAAACATAAAGCATTAATTCTGACCGCTCCTGGTAAATCTTCAGTTCAGTGGAGAGATTCTGAATCTATCCCAGAAGGTTCTGTAAGGATCGGAGTAGAGTATTCTGGGATTAACTACAAGGATGCATTAGCAGTTACGGGAATGGGGAAAATTGTTCGTGCGCCACTTCCGTTTGTACCAGGTATTGATATGGCGGGTACGGTCCTAACTTCAACCATCGATCATTATACTCCAGGAGATCGGGTTGTGCTGACAGGGGGAGGGCTAGGAGAATCCTTTGCCGGGGGATATTCGCAGTTACAATCGGTTACGTCCGAATATTTATTGAAACTGCCTGAGGGGATGAGTACTCGCACAGCCATGATATTAGGTACGGCAGGTCTTACGGCTATGTTGAGTGTGATGTGCTTGGCGAATCACCAAATCAAGAGTGGGGAAATTCTCGTTACGGGGGCATCAGGGGGCGTGGGGATGATCGCAATCAAATTACTTGCAAGTCTAGGATATACGGTGATCGCATCCTGTAACAGCTCTCATTTATGGCATAAAATTTCAGGGTTGGGCGCATCAAAAACAATGGGCCGAATCAAAGCTAATCGTCCACTGGAGCATGCATTGTATGATGGTGTGATCGAGGCCGCTGGAGGCAATATATTGGCTGCGGCCCTGGCTCAAGTGAGGCGCCATGGATGTATTGCTAGTTCAGGGAATGCGGCAGGTGCAGAGCTGTCAACCACCGTATATCCATTTATTCTCCGGGGAGTAACACTTGCCGGGATTGATTCCAATACATCGTCCAGACAGAATCGATTAACCGCCTGGCAGTGCTTGCATGCTCTTATTCCTGAAGATGAGGTGGATCAGTTGTCGATGGGAACAGTGGGTTTGGAAGATATAGCAAGTGTTTGTCACGCTAAAATGCAAGGGAAAGCGCCGGGCAGATTCTTAGTAGATTTAGGGGCACGCGAAAATAATTGATCCTATAATTTCACGATTTTAAAGCTGGATCATTGTGTTTGAGGTTGAGCAGATTCATTTCATCATCGCTGATTTTCATTCCTCTTTAACAATAGGGCATCTCCGCAAGTCGAGCAAAATCTGACAATTCTGTACAACAGATTTATTGTGTTGTTTTTTGTTCTTATATTAATTCTCGCGTTGTATTCAGGCTGTTGATTTACACTTTAAGAGTCTGTATTTTATCATGAATGAATAAGCATTTTAAGTAATTATAGGAGGTTGAAACTCTTTTCCAGTAATCATTTATAGTTAGTGTGCGTCAAGAAAATGTTCATTTGCGAATTTTGTTCGGTGGTTGCTCCAGGCGCAATGACATTATGCAGCCACATTTGGTAAAATATTGACGGAATTGATCCTGCCAGAGACGACTGAGATCACGAAATGACGTTCTTTTCTTCCCCACTCGTCTCGATTGGACGCACCTCTGTGATCCGCCCATGTGAGCGACTTGTTTTTTTCTGGATGCGCAGAGGAGGACTAGGCCGCGTGGCGATATCGTTGGCATTTCCGCCGCTTGCGTCGCGTTCGTTCTTCGGCGCGTACCCGCGTTCCCAGCCGGCAAATAATCGCGGCCAGTACAGAAGTGGCCACCGTCCGCTCAAACCCCTCTGGTCTGTATTCACGAACCAGAGACAAGCCTCGGTGGCTCAGGCAGGACTCAATCCCCGAGTGCCCCTTTCGAGCCGCTTGATCGGCCGGATCATTCTGGCGCTCGCGTTCGTGCGTCTTCCTTTTTTCGGCATCGCCAGTTTTTCATCCAACTGCCTGCGGACTATAAAATCCTCGGTCAAATGAACAAGTCATCGAGATTCCCAGATCCTGTGCTTCTATGTGATCCACCAACGCAATGGCCGCGTCCTTGTCGGTTCCTTTCCAGATCATCTCGTACCCCAATACGAATTGATCTTCATCCTCCATCACGGCAACGGGAACGCTCAGTTCACACAGAATTCCTGGTTTTCCTTTGATGATCCAACGGGGAAACGGCTTGAAGATCAAGTAGACGTTTTCATGGCTGGGAATCGGTTCCTGCTTGAAAATTCGCCGTCGAATCTGATTGGAAAATCGGGCCACGTAGTCCAGATACATGCCAATCTGTTGCCGTGCGTCACCCAGGAGCTGCAAGGTATGTGGATCGTTCTGGGACGGGCGGGGCTTGGCTCGAATCGTTTGTTCCAGTTCCTCGAGAAAGAAGCGGGCTTTCTTTGCCATTCGGAGACAAAAATACAGATCGGTGCGGACCTTCGAGAGTTTGTATTCCGAGCTGCGTCCTTTCCGCGAGGACGGATATTTTTTGCGGAGGTTCTCGCGCAAACTTTTGTGCGGTCTCCATCCGGAACGCTCAAGCGTGCGGGCAAGGTTGGCGCGAACCCGAATCAGGCAGCGCTGGAGCAGGCGCAAATCGGTTGGAACAGGAACATGGGTTTTGAGTCGCTCCGACACTTAAGGGGCGCTTCTTCGTTCCTGCCGACGGTTCGGTGCCCCAAGTGTACGACCCGTTGATTGACCTTCCGGAGCAGTTCAGGGCTCAGTACCGACACATTCTAAAAAATGCTGGTGCAGGTGTGGCGATTGACATCCATGATCTGGATAGTTACTACCTAGAGAATACGATAGATGGACGTAAGTACGAAAATCTTGACAGATTGGTAACCATTGCTGATGGGGATAATTTTCTTGCAATCCATGTCGGCAGTACTCCGGTGGCCCACCAGTATAGATGTTGCAAAGGATTTTAGAGGAATTACAGGACATTGTACTCAATCCAAGAGTACTTGAGTTTTCTGCCTTTTCACCTTTGCAAGGCGCGGTTATGTTTGATATTGAGGCACAGAGCGGTCGCTACAAGGGTAAGATATTGAAGGTTGCACTTAGTTTTCAGGAAACTTCTTATCCTGAGTATCCGCCGCACTTTGTCCATCTTAAGTCAAGCGTCGTAACAGAAAGATTTCCGAGACAATCCACATACCAGTTTGAAGATGAGGAATGGTCAATTTACAGTCTTCCACCAAGCGATTTTTGGGATACGCTGGATTCATCGCAAAAGAATATGGTAACGTACGTTAAACGACATATTTACCGGATAATCGCCGAACTATGAGATTTGAGACTACTTTCCCTCAGGCACTTGCCGAAAATCATTTACTGGCGCAGATTCGTCTCGGCAAGTATCAGGAAGATCTATGTTTTGCACTCTGGCGCCCAAGTACTGGCGTGTCCCGGACTACGGGGATTGTGACGGAACTGGTTCTTCCGCTACAAGGAGAACGCAACTTGCACGGTAATGTCAGTTTTGAATCGCAGTATCTTGCGAGAGTTGTTCGTAAGGCATGTCAGACAGACTCGGGGGTCGCGTTCATGCATAGTCACCCCAGTCCTGGCTGGCAGGGGATGAGCAATGATGATGTTGTGGCCGAGCGCGACCGCATTGCACCACCGGCCCGAGCTGCTGGACTACCTTTACTGGGGCTCACTGTAGGCTCAGATGGCGTATGGAGTGCCCGATTTTGGTCATGGAATGGTCAGAACTTCACTCGAACATTTTGCGATAAGGTTCGAGTAATAGGTAGTAAGATTTATCTCAGTATTCGTCCGAATCAAACTCCTGTCATTCGGTCAAATCGTCTGCGACGTACACTGGATACGTGGGGACCAGAATGCCAAGCTATCCTGGCGAGTCTTCGAATTGGGATCATTGGTCTTGGAAGTGTCGGGACAGTCGTCGCCGAGGCTCTTGGTCGTATTGGGGTCACAGATATATTACTCGTGGACGCAGATCGCGTGGAGGAACACAACCTTGATCGGCTATTATACCCAACTTCTGGGGACATCGGTCGCTTTAAGGTTGACACGATCGCAAAGCATCTCCGTCGATCTGCCAGTGCCACTTCTTTCCGCGTCGATACTAAACGGGCTTGGATTCAGGAGCGTGATGCCTACAAGGCCTCGCTGGATTGCGATATTTTGTTTGCTACTGTTGATCGCCCCCTACCCAAGGATCTTCTCAACAATATTGCTTATGCACACTGTATTCCCGTAGTCTTCGGTGGCATCCGTGTTGCAACCAAACCCAATGGCCGTCTAGTGGATGCCAACTGGAGTTTTGTTCGCGCAGGACCAGAATTACAATGCTTGCGTTGCGATGGCCAGTATACAACCTCGGAGGTTGTAATGGAGCGTGACGGATCCTTGGATAATCCGACCTACATAAGTTGGAATACTGTCACTCCTAGTAATGAAAATGTTTTTCCTTTTGTGACCAATTTGGGAAGTCTCATGGTACTGGAAATGTTGCGTGCCATACTACATGAACCTTGGTGGAATTCCATTCCTACAAAGCTACATTACAGTTACTTAGCGAGTCGACTCACACCTCAGGTAAACACATGTGAACCCGACTGTTCTGTCGCTGCAAGAATGGGACAGGGAGATCGATGGATCTATCCCTTTTTAGATGATCCAGTTGTTCGCAGAGACAGTCCACGACTCTATGGTTGGCTTTCCCGAATCCCAAAGTTGTTCAGAAAATAATTATGAGTTGCCCGATTACCGACATCTCCATCACTGACATTCGGACTTTTTCCGGCACCCATCGGGCAAAAATGTCCAAGATAACGCTATTGGTTGGTGAGAATAGTGTTGGCAAATCTACCTTCTTGGGTTGTTTGAACGCTCTTGGACAAATGACTGCTCTCAACAAACAAGATGATAGCACCAATTATTTTAACCAGAAACCATTCCTCATGGGTTCATTCGAATCTATTGCTCGATTGGGGTGTGAGTCATTTTGTGTCGCTTTAGATCTGGATAAAGGCCTGTTTCGTCAGTTCGCCATTAAGTTTGCAAAGGGGATTGATACTTCACTTGGGGAGATTAAACTCGAAGTGCAGATGCGTGATAAGAATTCTCAGTCGGGGCCCAGTTTGGCGATCAATCGTGAGATATTCGAAGATAGTCCAGAACTCTGGCGCTTTGATGGCCCAGAATTTCAATTCTATCTAAATCGATCTGAGGTTTCAGACTCGCAGTTTACAACCTGGCTTTCTCGGTATGTCGCTCACGGCAATCTACCTTTCTCAAGTGACCCATTGAGGTTTAAAAAGCGAGTGAATAATCCGATGGTTCACGAAATCACTGCATTCACCAAATTTGTCAATTTTTTTCAGAAGTATTTCCGTGGCCCTATATCATCGCTTCAAGTCATTCCTATTTCCCTACATGGATTGGAGAGGAGGCGAAACTATTCTTATAACCCCACTAAATCTCCTGTTGGCGATGGTGATCTTCAAAGGATCAATCGTATTGGCCGCAAACTTGACCTTTTTGAGAAACTTGATGTGCGGGAACTCTCTGCGGATCAATTTGAGATTCTGGTAAATGTTTTTGGCTCATCGTACAACTTGACTGATGTTGGTTACGGTGTTACCAGCCTTCTTCCTTTCATTATTACTTTGGGGAATGCGCTTCCAGACACGGTATTCTTGTTGCAGCATCCCGAAGTGCATGTACATCCATCGGTGCAGGCAAAACTCATCGAGATGATGGCCAAAAGTGATCATACCTTTGTCGTAGAGACACACAGCGATCATATAATCAGATGGTTACGAATCCTCATCAAGGAAGGAGTTTTAGAATCTTCTGATGCTGGCATCATCTATTTCGAAAGGATCCCAGAAGATAAATCAACAACTCGCATACATCAGATATCCTTTGATCGCCGTGCTAATTTCATTGGACATCCTCCTAACTTTCGAGAATTCTTTTCAGGAGAGGCGAATAGACTGCTTGGTTTTACTGCATAAGTTGGTTTTACCACATAAGGGCTAAGAGTATGTGTATACGAACTATTCTGGATACCAGTGCATTTAGATTCCTTTTCTCTGGAATTAAGAATTCGGCCGTCGATCAGTTGCGAAAATGGATTAATGGAGGAAATGGGATTATTGTATACTCAACCTACGGGAAGTATGGTGAAGAGCTCAGTAGGCACACGGAGGCTCGTAATCTGATTTTCAGTTTCGTCGACAATGGGCAAGCAATTGATATTGATCGTATCGAATTTGAGAAATCTTTGAACCGAATTCCTGGTACTCCCCCTCGCAAATCCAATGACGACCAGATCTTAGCGTTAGCACGAGCCAGCAAAGCTACAGTTCTTTTTTCATGTGATAGAAATCTCTGTAAAGATTTCGCCAATGCCGAAGTAATTCCCAAGATTGGCAGACAAGGACGTCGTTCCATTCCCGGTCTTAACGATAAATTCCCCGATGATATTACCAAGGCCGGTGAGAGAAAAAAATTCTGAACTCGCGCAGATGTATTTTCTGTTGACCACAAAAAGCGTGTGTTCGTCCATCTCATTTTATATGACCACGCTCACCATCAAGGACTTCTCTAATAATTATGGCCCGAACTGATAAAACCATGAACTCGTCTTGCAACCCCCCCTCAGATCTTGCCTCAAGTGCTAAGTCAGACAGAAAAAATCCCCAAATCATTAAGGAGCACCTTGCTTCAGGCCGACCAAAAGAAGATCTACATGAAGAGGGATCAGAATTTTTCGATCTCGTGCATTCTTTGGAGTGCGGATGCTCAAGTAATACAATGAGCCGTCTCAATTTGATAGCATTTGTGTAGCCTGTTCGATTCTTGACGACATGGCTTCATGTATGTGGCACTGCGAAGGTGGCGATCATAGCATCCATTACTTATGTGGTAAAGTTAGCAGCCACTCTAAAGCTGCATTTTGCCTACTTCGGAATGGCTATTACGACGAGGTACTCGCACTTTGCAGAATCATCGGTGAAACGGCCAATTTATTCTGTCTTTTCTACGCTGATGGACAAAAACTGGAGAAGTGGCGATCACTTTTGGAGAGAGAGCGTAACGATCAATTCAAGCCGTATAAGGTTCGTATGCGTCTAGAACAATTGGGTATAAAACAGCCGCCTATTGATCAGAAGAAATACAAAGAACTATCTGCGGGTTTAGTGCACGCATCTCCTCATGCTAGACCGAATAAACACAATGATGAGAATATTCCCATACTTGGGAGCGTTTTCCAAGAGGATGGGCTAGAGCGAGGATTGTTTGAACTCGCACGACTTTCATGCTTGGCGACATTTTTTGGGTCAAAACTACTCCAACTCCCTAGTTCTGCCTTGTTATCAATACTTATATTTGACAATAAAACTTTTATTGCGTATTCTTGTGTTATTCTTCACTTTACTATGCAAAAAATGCAAGTACAGCAAACCATTTTAGCGACTCTTCGGAGCGATTTGCCGACCTTGTCCGAGCTCGTCACCTCAAATCAGGACAAGAGTCGTCAGGCTCTCGGGAAACTGATTTGTTCAAAGTTCAAGTTGTTGAATACCAAGGGACGACCTCGTATTTCCGGTTGCATGAAGGCGTTATATGTTCTGGAAGAGGAAGGACATGTTTCGCTTCCCAAGCCTCAGACGGCTTCCTTTGTTCGTGGTCCGCGTCTACTGGAGGAAAGTGTTCCAGCCCCGGTTGACGTTCCCGCAGATGTGCGGCAGATTCAGGATTTGGAGATTCTTCTGGTCACGGGTTCGCAGGCTCGTGCAATCTGGAATACGCTTCTCGCTCGGGAGCACCCAAAAGGAACGACTACATTTGCGGGTGCTCAGGTGCGGTATTTGATTCGGAGTACCTCTGGGTACCTGGGTGCGGTGGGCTTTTCCGCCGCGGCATTGCATCTAGGGGCACGCGATGCCTGGATGGCATGGGATCTCAGCACCCGTATGCAAAACCTGTATCGTGTCGCGAACCTCAGTCGGTTTTTGATCCGCCCAGAGATTCGTTGCAAGAATTTGGCGAGTTCCATCTTAGCACGCGTTTTGCATCGACTTCCCTCTGATTTTATGGCCCGCTATGATTATGCGCCCTATGTGGTAGAAACGTTTGTGGGTCCAGACTACGATGGAACTTGTTTTCGGGCTGCGGGATTTCACTATCTAGGGCGTACAAAGGGACAGGGACGGCATGCGTCGGCTACGGATGCGCCCAAGTCAAAGAAAAAGATATTTGCCTATGAGTTGGATCCAAACTGGCGTACACACCTGGGGGTTCCCTTTGTGGACTTATATCCGCGTCTGGAGCCGGGCACTGGATTGGATGCGGACCACTGGGCGAATCAGGAGTTTGGCCGTGCAGAGCTTGGGGATCGTCGTCGCACGGCCCGCTTGGTCAAAAGTGTACGTCTGATGGCCAACACGGTCGGTACACCTGGCACGGCATCCCCCAAGCGCGATTCCGCGGCACTTCAGGGGTACTACAGGTTCTTTGCAAAGGCCGATGAACTCGGCATTTCCAATGAGGATATTCATGCCCCGCATTTGCAACGGACCATTGAGCGAATGCGAACCCAAGAGACGGTGCTTTTTATTCAGGATGGCACCAAACTCTCGTTCACGACGCGAACCAATACAGAGGGCTTTGATGTCATTGGAGAAAACCAGACCAGTGCAAAGGCCTACGGAATTCGTCTCCATGCAACGATTGCCGTGAGTGCAGAGGAAGGACTTCCATTAGGGATCGTGAACTGCAGTTATGGGAAACAGACCCCAAAAACACAGACTTGGCTGGATGGACTGCATGCGGTTGAGAAAGCCAGCGAAACGCTGCCTCGCAAAACTCGTGCAATTTGTGTGATGGACCGAGAGGCCGATGCATTTGAGATTTTGTCCGAGCAGCGCGCCTTACAGCGAACCGAGATTTTGGTGCGGGCCAAACATGACCGTGTGCTGGACAAGTCCAAAAACACCCGACTTTTCAGGACCATGCGAAAGGGATCGCCTGCCGGGCTAGTAGAGTTGAAGGTGGAGGATTTGAGTCGTCGGATGAAATCGGGGCGTGTGACCAGTGAAGGTCGGCCGGGCCGAAATGCGCGTATGGAAATTCGCTTCCGTAAAGTGATGCTTCCCCCAACCAAGGATCCAGCGCACGCTCCCATGCCCGTTTGGGGGGTCCATCTACGTGAACTTAATCCACCTGAGGATGCAAAGCCGATTGAATGGTATTTGGTAACGACACAAGAGGTTACAAGCCTGAAAGAGGCACAGCAGATGATTAACTATTACAAGTTGCGCTGGCGTGTGGAAGATACCTTTCGGGTGCTCAAGAGTGGCTGTAAGGTAGAAAAGTTACGGTTCCAGAAACCAAAGGTCCTGCATCGGGTACTGACGGTATACATGATTATTACCTGGCGCATCATGCTAATGACTCTAATGGGACGTGTGGCGGGGGACTTGGAGATGGAGGTGTTTTTCAGAGGATCCGAGGCGAAGATGCTCCAAGTCTATGCTGAGAATTATCGACTTCCTGTTCCCACAAACGTATCTTCGGCTATCCTGACGGTGGCTATGATGGGGGGCTATATGAACCGTAAACATGATCCACCGCCCGGTCATGAGATCATGTGGCGTGGCTATTCAAGTTTGCAGATCCGCGCCGTTGCGTATGAGGAGTTGGAAGCCATAGGTAAAGTAAACTGGTAGAGAATCCGTCTGTGTAGACCGGTTGATTCAAGAGTATTTTTCCAGGACTTCAACTCGGAAATCATGCTGAAATGGAATGGTCTGGAAGGCTATACCATACAAATTCTTGAAATTTGTGATGGATCTACGCATACTTAATTGTCAAAATATACTTTTGGCTACAGGGCAGCCCTAGTTGCCCAAAACGGATTATTGATAAACACATTATGTCTATCGCAGAAAGCATGAACATTTGCCTGGATCCATTTGAGTCGGGGTTGTTTCAAAAGTAGGTTAACTTTTGAGTTTTCACTGTGACTGACAGGGCAAAATTTACGTATTCCAGTGAACTGGAACACGCATGGAAGTCAGAAATGCCGAATTAACCATTCCATACAGATTGTAGTAGAACTGTTACAGGTGTATCCGGAAAAATGTTTTCCAGGGCCGCAAATATCGATGGATTCATTGCAAGGAGAAAATTTGAAAATGTTCTCTTTGGAGGTACTTCGAGTAGACTATTTGAGTCATCGAGCGTACACATATGTAATTACTTATCTGATTAATGATTTTTCATTCGAAAGAGCAATTTGATGTAATCGTTGTTGGTTCTGGGATGTCGGGAGGGTGGGCTCTGATGGAGCTCTGCCGACTGGGTCTTAAAACACTAGTTTTGGAACGGGGGCGGATGGTTCGACATATAGAAGATTATATCACTGAGGATAAGTATCCATGGGAAATACCACACCGAGGCAGAGTACCTCCCTCGTTAGCTCGTGAGCACTACCCGATACAACGTAAAACGTATGCATTTTCTGAGAATACGCGCCACTTTTTTATGCGAGATTCGGAACATCCCTATGTTCAAGAACAACCGTACACTTGGATTCAGGCAAACGTAGTTGGTGGTCGATCCCTTATGTGGGCGAGGCAAAGCTATCGACTCAGCCCTATGGATTTTTTGGCGAATCTTGAGGATGGTCACGGGGTGGATTGGCCGATCCGATATGAAGATATAGCTCCGTGGTATGATCATGTGGAAAGAACGATTGGTGTAAGTGGACAGGCGGAAGAGTTGCCTCAATTACCGGATGGTATTTTTCAGAAACCGATGGAGATGAATGTGGTGGAGAGGATGCTCAAAACGCGGATTGAACAGCAATTTCCAGAACGAACGGTAACCATTGGAAGAACCGCAACACTTACCGAACCAATAGGAGATCGCCTCGCGTGTCATTACTGTGGTCCATGTGAACGAGGATGTTCAACCAGTTCCTATTACAGTACGGTGAGCGTTGCAATTCCCATAGCACAAGCGACGGGTAATTTGACATTGCAACCCGACAGTCTAGTATGTCAGGTGAATTATGATGAGACTACCGGGCGGGCAACGGGAGTGGATGCCATTGATCAAAAAACTGGAGAACGGAGAACCTTCAATGCACGAATGATCTTTTTATGTGCATCCTCGATGAATACAGCACGCATTATGCTTTTGTCGAGAAGTCGCAGTTTTCCGAATGGAATCGCAAATACCAGTGGAGCCCTTGGTCATTACCTGATGGATCATCATTATCATGTCGGGGCGAATGCAGTATTTGACGGATATGAAGATCGATATTATCAAGGCAACCGCCCCAATGGAATCTATATCCCAAGATTCAGAAACTTAGGGTCACAGACACATCATCCTGAATTTGTTCGGGGATACGGGTTTCAGGGCTCTGCTAGTCGGCAGGGTTGGGGACGGGGGCATAGCATGACGGGTTTCGGAGCAGAATTCAAGCACCGTCTTCGCAGACCGGGGAATTGGAGGGCAGGATTGGGTGCATTTGGCGAAACACTTCCACGCTACGATAATTATTGTGAACTAGATGCAAACGAGCGTGATCAGTGGGGGCTACCTGTACTCCGATTCCATGTAACTCGAGATGATAACGATCGGGCGATGCGAAAAGATATGATGGAAACCGCTGCGGAGATGCTGGAAGCCGGTGGTGCCAGAGAGGTCACTCCCTACGATAATTTGGAGAGTGCGCCTGGTCTCGGGAATCACGAAATGGGAGCAGCTCGAATGGGGCGCGACCCAGAAACTAGTGTATTGAATGCATATAATCAATGTCACGATGTACCTAATTTATTCGTGACCGACGGCGCGTGCATGACCTCTTCTGCCTGCCAAAACCCCTCCCTCACCTATATGACTCTTACGGCCCGTGCCTGTGACTATGCGGTAGAGGAATTTAAGAATGGCCGACTCTAAGTATATTATTTCGGGGAATAATATACCTGAGGACCCAGCGATTACGCGGCTATCTTTAAGGATTGATGGAAGCACTCTCTTGCTTCTGCAAGTATGTGATCCGAATCAAGCCGGTTCCGGATGATGGAGACGTCCCCGTAGGGGTTGTTTCAAAGTGAGTTGAAACAACCCCTCATGAGGTCAGAAGAGATGATGTAGTGTCTCAAAAATCGTTTTTTCATAGTGCAGTTTCTGAAATCTTATAAAGGACGTCTGTTCACAATAGGTACACGAACAAGGCGGCTTTTCCCTTAGAGTCTCTCAGATTTAGTTCGTAGACAAGATTTAGTAGGAGAGATCTTGTGGTACTGGAATAGCATCCGTCAGCGTGGAAATCAGATACCTACGGAAGAATGAGCATTCCGGAGGCTGTGGTCACGTCATGTTGTCCACTGACAATAAGACGATAAATATAAGATCCCCCTGGAAGGGTGCTGACGGGGAGCAGGATAGAATGCTGCGCGGCTGCAGGCATTGTCCGTGAAGGCATCGCTACAACTTGGCGACCAGTCAGATCATGCAATTCGAGCGTAATGACGGCCTGTTCGGAAAGATCAAAAACAATACTCACAGTGCTGGATGAAGGATTAGGATAATGGCCGTGCAGAAAAAATGTAGATAAGGGTTCACCCAGTTCGGTTTTACGCAGAGATTCATGGACAGAGAGTTCAAACGAAATGGATCCCATAAGCCCATCCGTATCTTCAGCATGAAGAGTGAAAGAAGTAGTGTCCAAAATTTCAGTAGCAGTTCCTTGCAGAGTACGTGTAGAAGGGTCAAAGACCAGTCCTGCTGGGAGCTCGGGACTTAAAGAGTAGTCAAATATACCAGATCCGCCGCGCGCGGCGGGAAGGGTCGTTGTCGGGATGGATGTATTTAGGGTGAATTCGAGGGGCTTGATAAATGACTCAAATCCAAGTGCCCCCCCTGTTGCCGAGAACCTGTAGATACGTCCATTACTGGCGAGCATGTATACTTCCCCTTGATGATCTATACCGAAAGAAAATGGCTGAAAAAACGTATCAAGCAGTAGTTTGGATTCGACAAGTTGATCTCTATCATAGAGCAACCCCCAGAAACGACCATCTACATAGTCACCTAGAATATACCAGCCTGTAAGATCTGGTGCGCCAGGGCCTCGATAAACATATCCCCCCGTTACCGATGCGGGACCGTTGGAATGATCGTATTCAAAAATGGGCAGGATCAGGCCGTCCTGATTGCAGCTGGTGCGTGGCCGAAAACATCGCGTTCCCTCCATGACGGGCCACCCATAGTTCCCGCCGCGTTCAATGATGTTGACCTCTTCGATCGCATTTTGTCCGACATCTGCAGTGTAGATTACCCCAGTGTCGGGATCAAAGCTGAATCTCCAAGGGTTACGAAGCCCCCAGGCAAAGATTTCTGGTCGATCCGTCGTTGAGCTGGCAAAAGGGTTATCTGAGGGGATGGAATAAGGGAGTGAATTCACGTCAATCCTAGAGATTGTCCCCAAGAGAGACTTTGTATTCTGACCATTCCCAAACTGGTCATTTGCACCCCCACCATCGCCCAGAGCAATGTACAGATACCCATCCGGGCCGAACGCAAGCTGACCTCCATTATGATTGCTAGCTGGTTGACTCACTTCCAGAATGATTACTTCGCTGGCAGGATCTCCCCGTCTGAGGTTTCCAGGAAAGGTGTTGAATCGGGAAATGATACTTCGCCTTGGATTTGAAGCAGAATAGTAAACAAAAAAATATCCATTCGTGGCAAAGTTCGGATGGAATGCTAGTCCCAGGAGCCCTTCTTCGTTTCCGAGGGAACTCACACGATTCTGAATGTTCAAAAACGGATGCCGATCTAGGACATCTTGCTGATTTTCAAAAGTCCAGATCATACCCGGTTGTTCCACTACAAAGAGGCTCTCTCCAAAGTATTGCATATCTACTGGACGACGGAAAGTAAGATTAGGGAATGCTTCCTCAAAGGCTACTTGAGGCTGGCTCCAGGCACAGGGCACAAGAATCCAGGATAGAAGAAGGATGTATGATCGGATCGGTAGTGACATGAAACCGTGTCTCTTGATTAAAAGAGCAAAAAATTAGTAGTCCAAGTCTGCTAAAATGCAATCTGGAACAATTCGTTTCGGTCGGAAGCCAGGAGAACATTTGTAATGTTGGATTACATGATGCAGTTATGAGGGATCATTGCACTCGGAGCAGGATCGCTTGTGAAGCATGTAAATTCTGATGTCTCACCGCAAGCACTACTTACATTCAGATCAGTATTTAATCGTTACAAATTTCGGATACCGGCCTCGGAGGATAGTATATATTTGGTGACGTTGTTTTTGTGCGAATGGAGCATAGTTTGCAATGAAAAACATTTCTATGACCAGTCCTGGATTGTTATACTTTATGGTTAAGACGGTCGTTCTGCATGGATTGGTGTATGTGAGACTGGGTATGATTCCGGGGAAACGTGAGTGGCTCCGCTTTTGTAGTGGACTTGCTGAGGCCCAGTGAGAAGCGGATTGGATATTGCCTGGAGTAATTATTAGATTTGACCAGGTTTGCGATGGAGATCCTGATTCGGGGATGCTGTGCTACAACGTTCATGGAGAAAAACGGTACTAGCCATCTTCCATGAGAAACAAAGAAAAGATTGATCGGATCAGATAATATGATCACAGGAGTATGGATATCACTTAAACGAAGCAATAGTGACCCAAAGGAACCGTAAAATTACCTGGTCGGCTTGGAATCAAGCACGGCAATTGATGTGGAGGTACCGAAAAACTCTAGCAGTCGGGTTTGTGCTCATGGTCATCAATCGCCTGAGTAGCTTTGTGCTACCCGGAACCAGTAAGTGGCTGATTGATGAAGTCATAGGTAATGATCGAATGGAACTACTGATGCCACTGGCCTTGGTAGCCATTGGCGCAACCATTATCCAGGCGGGGACCTCTTATTTATTGTCAAATGTGATCGGTATTGTCGCTCAAAAAGCTATCATGGAAATGCGTCAGCGCATCCATGATCACGTCATTCATTTACGCGCCAGTTTTTTTGAGAGACACAAAAGTGGTGAGCTGATATCTCGGATAATGAGCGATCCCGAGGGAGTCCGCAACTTGATGGGGACAGGGATCGTGATGCTGATAGGAGGAGTAGTGACTGCAATCCTTGCACTCATTATTCTTTTTGCCCTCTATTGGCAGCTTACTTTGATCATTTGCATAATTCTTGCCATATTCGGAATATTCATGGCCGGTGCATTCAGAACATTACGGCCCATTTTCAGGAGGCGTCAGAAAATTCGATCAGAGATCACGGGAGTCTTAGGGGAAACGCTTGGTGGGATCAGGCTAATCAAGGCATATGGGACTGAAGACAGAGAACAGAGCAAATTCAATGAGGGAGTCCATCAACTATATAGGTTAATCTCTAAAACCATCCGGGGTACATCTGCAACCGTAGCATTGGGGACAGTCATGATCGGAATCATTGGTTCTATAATGATTGTCCTAGGAGGAAGAGCGATTGCAGAGAATATTCTAACCCTGGGTGATTTTATCATGTACCTTTTTGTAGTCGGGGTAATGGTCGCGCCCATTATACAGATGGTCATGGTTGGTACTCAGATTTCAGAGGCATTCGCAGGTTTGGATCGCATCCGGGATCTAATGATAGAAATCCGAGAGGATGAAGATGAAGATCACAGAAAAGCATTAAAACAAGTGCAGGGTGAGGTCATCTTCGAAGATGTACATTTTAGTTATGACAAAACGGTTCCGGTCATCCAAGGAGTTTCTCTTCATGCCGAAAAGGGAACTACGACCGCATTGATCGGGCCAAGCGGTTCAGGCAAGAGTACGCTCATGAGTTTAGTCATGGGATTCAATAGCCCCCAACATGGGAGAATATTGGTTGACGGTCAAGATGTATCTACCTTAAAGCTGAGTAATTACCGCAGATATCTGGGGGTGGTAATGCAGGAAAATTTTCTATTCGATGGAACGATTGCCGACAATATTTGCTATGCAAAGCCCACAGCCTCACGAAACGAAATCGAAGATGCTAGCCGAATCGCGAATGCGCATGAATTTATTCAGAGCTTCCCGGAATCTTATGATACTGTAGTTGGTGAGCGAGGTATAAAGCTTAGCGGCGGACAGAGGCAGAGAATCTCCATTGCCCGTGCAATTCTGGCAAACTCAAAGATTCTTATGCTGGACGAAGCAACCTCTAATCTCGATACGGAAAGCGAAGCAATGATCCAGGAAGGATTTAAAAATCTACGTGATGGACGGACTACATTTGTTATTGCACACCGGCTATCCACCATTCGAAGTGCAGATCAGATCTTGGTTCTTGAAGAAGGTCGGATTGTTGAACGGGGAAATCATACCACACTCTATCATAGGCGTGGTCGCTACCGGGAACTATATAACCAACAGTATAGCTATGAAAAAGATCTCTACATAAACCCCGGTGAAGAGTCTCCCGAATGAAAGACCGGTGAAAAAAATTATAAGTGATAGCGGACAGTTGCCATCATGGCAAACAGATTGAGTTCGCTGAAGGTAGTTGTGTTCGTTAGATGTTTGAGGACGGAACAGGTGCGTGTGAAACTTTTCTTTCAAATGAATTCCTATTTGGACGTATATTGAAGTAGATCAAAAAATCTTTAGTCATCTCTTACACATATATACCGTTAATCGTCTTATTCGTCTCACTGTGCGCTTGTAGTTCAAACGTACAGGTTGATGAGAAGGAACTTCCCAACTTTATTATCATCTTCACAGATGATATGGGGTACGGAGATTTAGGTGTATATGGGCATCCGACGATTCGAACTCCTCATCTAGACCGTATGGCTGCTGAGGGACTTCGTTTTACACAGTTCTATACGGGGGCGTCTGTATGCACTCCGAGCCGAGCTGCGCTTTTAACCGGGCGATTCCCTGTTCGGAGCGGGCTGACAGATGATCGGATTCGGGTTCTCTTCCCTCCAAGTAAGGGAGGAATGCCCGCTTCAGAGATTACAATCCCTGAAGCGTTGCAATTCGTAGGCTATGTAAGCGCAGCCATTGGGAAATGGCATTTGGGGCACGTAACGGGGCATTTTCCAACGGAGCATGGGTTTGATGAGTATTTTGGGATTCCCTACTCAAATGATATGACCCCTGCAACTGGTGCGGGTGGGCGGGTACAGACATACCCGCCGCTACCCCTAATGCGGGGGATGGAAGTGATTGAAACCGAGCCAGATCAGCGGCTACTCACGCGCAGATATACAGAGGAGGCAATTACTTTTATCAGAAACAACCAAGACAACCCATTTTTCCTATACCTTCCGCATACCATGCCTCACATTCCGCTCTTTGCATCAGATGAATTTGAGGGGATCAGCTCCAATGGACTATATGGAGATGTCATTGAAGAACTTGATTGGAGTGTCGGACAAATACTGAATGAATTGCGAGAGACTGGCCTAGATCGCAAGACCCTTGTCATTTTTACGAGTGATAACGGGCCATGGCTCACGGTCGGTTTTGGAGGTGGGACGGCTGGGCTTCTGCGCAATGGAAAAGGAACCACATGGGAAGGGGGAATGCGTGTGCCGACCATTGTATGGTGGCCAGGAACAATTGCTGCTGGTCAAACGACGCAGTCACTTGGAGTTACGATGGATCTGCTACCGACCATGTCGAAACTTGCGGGTGCACAACTCCCCAATGATCGTATCTATGATGGAGTAGATTTGATGCCAGTGTTCCTTGATCCAACGGTTCAGGTTCGGGAAGATATTTATTATTATCGCGGAACACGCCTTTGGGCTGCACGAAAAGGGCCTTGGAAGATGCATTATATCACACAAAGTGCATACGTTGGAGATCAGCCGGTCGAGCATGAATTGCCACTTCTATTTCACTTAGATCGGGATCCAAGTGAGCGATTTAATCTTGCTGAACAGGAGCCAGAAGTTATTCTTGAAATACAAGAAATGGTAGATGAACATCTATCGAATGTTGTACCTGCGCCTTCTCAATTGATGATTCCTGAATGGGACGAGTGACATACACTCTCATTGTTTTTGTGGCTTTTAGTGCCTGCAGTCAAGAGCCATTCCCCGTTCCGCCGCCAGGCATGGTCTATATCCCAGGTGGAACGACTCAAATTGGCTCAGAGAACGGCATGCCACATGAGCGACCAGTTTTCCGTGTTCGTGTCGAGCCGTTTTTTATGGATATTTCTCCAGTCACGGTTGGATCATTCCGAGAATTTATTTTAGAAACAGGATATGTCACGCAAGCCGAATCATTTGGAGATGCTGGTATTTTCAATGATTCAACCAGGCAGTGGGAACTCAGACCCGGTGCATATTGGCAGTGGCCACTAGGTCCTGACCATCCACCAGCTCCCGATGACCACCCGGTTACGCAGGTGTCGTGGAATGATGCGTTTGCGTATGCAGAATGGGCAGATAAGCGGCTTCCCACGGAAATTGAATGGGAGCATGCAGCCCGTCATGGTAGTAGCGGTCAATATGCTTGGGGGGATTTACTTGTACAAGATGGAGAGTACAAGGCAAATGTATGGAATGGCCAATTTCCCGGGTTCAACACCAATGCAGATGGATATGCAACTACGTCACCAGTCGGAGTATTCGGAGAAACACCTGCGGGACTCGTTGATATGGGAGGGAATGTATGGCAATGGACCTCAGATTGGTATCGATCCTATGCAGATCGGGAACGGGAATTTCAGCCTAATTCCAGTAGCGAAAAAGCACAACGTGGGGGCAGTTTTCTGTGCGAGCCGGGTTGGTGTCACGGGTATCGGGTCTCGGGGCGCAGTCACTCCACGCCGGAGACGGCACTTTATCATGTAGGATTTCGTCTGGTCAAGGACCTTACTCCTTAGCCAGATAATGATCAACTGCTTTGATCGCAGTGTTCAGGCGTTGATCTCGGGTTCCACGGATCGGGACAATGTTCAGAGAATGCATTTTTGCCTCAGCCATGAGAAGTGCATGTGAGTGTAAGCGTGCTTGGGGGCTCGCCCGTTGACCAGGATCTGGAGTCCAGGGAATATCTGGTTCCATAAACAGGTAAAGTCCGGATTGGTGACGTTTGGCAGCACGCTCGATAGAGGGTGGGCATTGCCCGAAGTAAATGCGCTGGTACACACAGGTGGTAAAAAGATCTGTATCTACAAAGAGGACTCTATGAGATTCAGGCTGAAGAGAGGTAATCAGATTAAGGTGTCCTCTAGCAATTTTATGTACATCCGCTTCTTCGGGAAGTGCTCCTTTCTGATCAACAAACAATCTCAGGTATTCGGCAGCCCAGGTCGTGTTATAGTAGTTTGCCAGTGTGGCAGCGAGTGTAGTCTTACCGGTTGATTCCGCACCCATTAGTACCACGGTAGTCACACGATCAGGATACATCTTCATCCATATTCAGCTACACTTCCAAAAATTATCTCTGCACACTCATACTTTAAGAAGCACAAGAAGATCTTGCTGAGTATAGGAATCAGGCATGTAAACTTCTATAAATTCATCGAAATTGTCAACAAAGCCAGGATATTTTTCAGTGATAGATATAGATCTCATAACAGAAAATCAGAGATAATTTTACAATCTCATATTATATTATGGCAGTATCTTTCTCAGCTTTGGTAACAGAACAGTAGTCAATACATAGAAGGATGGATACGGACGATCTACCTATTGGCCGAATACTGAGTCGTAGGGAAATCATGCAGATTCTTGGAACTGCTTTTGTAGCTGGATCCAGTTATCTTGTGGCGAATCAATCTGCTTCGGGAATGAGTGTGCCGAACTGTATCGTTCGACCGGAGCAAACAGAAGGTCCATTTTTCACGGATGTTGAGCTTGAGCGGTCGGATATTCGTAAGGATCCTAGTACCAACTTTATCTCCTCTGGTTTACCTCTTGATGTCACATTCCAGATTTTGCAGGTAGACCGCGGGGAATGTAGGCCTTTGCCGAGCGCACAAGTGGACCTCTGGCAGTGCGATGCTACGGGGCGGTATTCAGGGTTTCAGGATCGGGGATTGGATTTGCGTGCTCGAAAATTTCTTCGTGGATACCAGTTGACAGATCAGGATGGAATGGCTCGATTTCTTACAATTTACCCTGGATGGTATCGAGGTAGAGCTGTACATCTTCATTTTAAAATTCGTACCGGAGTGGGACAGGGGAGGAGATATGAGTTTACATCACAACTCTATTTCAACGATGAGTTGACGGATCAAGTGCACGCCGAGCCACCCTATGATGCAGGAGGCAAACGCACGACCCGCAATTCCAATGACAGAATTTTTCGCCGTTCAAGAGGCCGGTTAATGCTGGAGCTGACTCCCAAGGGCAAGGGGTATCGTGCTCTGTTTCCAATTGGCCTTGATCTCTCCGATATAGGATAGAGATCAAGGTTTAATCAGAGATCCCTGCGAAGTATTTCTAGGAGATTGACAGGACGATTAGACATGGTAGCCCAGGTTCTCGGCTTATCTTGCGCGGATATGAATAGACAAGTGGTTTCAGGTCAGTATCTTCAGTAGATTTGTACGCTGGATCGTTATTTACCATGTCGAAATATGTATTTGCTGAATCAGTCCAATACCTCAAGGGAGTAGGCCCCGCTCGCGCGAACGTACTCTCTCAATTTGGTATCGAGACTTATCGGGATCTGTTACACTATTACCCTAGGCGCTACCTAGATCATTCGAATGTATCCCGCGTGATTCACTTGTCAACTGAAGGGGAAGTGGTCACAATTATTGGGACGGTTTACAGTGCAGAGCTAATTACGGGTCGTAATCGTCAACGCCTAGAAGTGCTGATCCATGATGATTGGAACGGGCAAATGAAATTAATCTGGTTCAAGGGAGTCAAATGGATTCAGAAAGTGTTTGCTCCAGGCTACCGAGTTGCATTTACCGGAGAAATCTCAAGATATGGTAAATCCTGGACGATAGTACATCCAGATTTTGATCGACTGGATGAGGGAGGACCACAGCTTTCAACGGGTAGAATTACTGCCTTGTATCCTGGTAGTGCGCGGCTACAAGGAGTTGGTCTCAGCAGCCGAGCTTTTCGGAATATCATCTATGAACTGATCCGGGTTCGTGGGTTAGAATTCCCACAGATTCTACCGGAATGGGTAAAAAAGAGATACAATCTTCTTGATGGCCGGGTTGCCCTGCGGGCAATCCACTTCCCGAAAAGTCATCAGGAGCTTGAAAAAGCCAGATATCGTCTGAAATTTGAAGAGTTGTTCTTCCTTCAATTACTGCTTCGCTATACCCAAAAGAAGCGTGCAGAACGTATAGGGATTCCTTTGAATGGTCAGGGAGTTCGCTATAAGCAGTTCATCAATGAGGTGCTGCCCTTCGAATTAACACAGGGGCAAAAGGATGCACTGAAAACGATCGAAAAAGACATGCTCAGTGGATATCCCATGTACCGTATGCTACAAGGGGATGTCGGTTGTGGCAAGACGGTTGTTGCAGTTGCAGCCCTGATTTTGGTGGCAGACAGCCAGTTT
Organism: Rhodothermales bacterium; assembly: GCA_965215475.1. Lineage (GTDB taxonomy): Bacteria > Bacteroidota > Rhodothermia > Rhodothermales > Bin80 > Bin80. The sequence goes on along the minus strand of OZ244061.1, from coordinate 1,153,565 downwards.
CAAGGGGTCTTTATGGCACCGACAGAAGTTTTGGCTGAGCAACAATATGCGAGTCTATGTCAATATCTTGAACCACTTGGGATTAGAGTGGGGTTGTTGATCGGAGGACAGAGAAAGAAAGTTCGCGAGCAGGTGCTAGCAGAAATTGCCAGTGGAGAAATCGATATTATTGCGGGTACTCATGCGGTGTTTCAGGAGCAAGTGAAGTTCAAAAAGTTAGCGCTTGCAGTGGTAGATGAGCAGCATCGTTTTGGCGTGGAGCAGCGAGCAAGCCTAGTTGCCAAGGGGGAAAACCCCCATGTACTCCTGATGAGTGCCACGCCCATTCCGCGATCCCTCTCATTGACGATGTACGGGGATTTGAGTATGACGACCATCAGAGAGCTCCCCAAAGGACGAAAGCGCATCGTTACCAGATTACTTCGGGAAAGTCGCCGCTCGGAAATGGAAGCCATTGTACTGGAACAGTTACGGCAGGGGCGACAAGCCTATATCGTTTATCCACAGGTAGATGAAAGCGAGAAGAGTGATCTAAAAAATGCAGAAGCAGGCTATACAGCATGGAGACATCTATATGAAAGAAGCAAGGTGGGACTCGTACATGGTAAGATGAGGAGTCACGAAAAAGAAGAAGTCATGGCACAGTTTAAGTCTGGGCAGATACAGGTTCTTGTGGCAACGACCGTGATTGAGGTTGGTGTGGATGCATCAGAAGCAACCGTCATTGTCATTGAACATGCGGAAAGATTTGGTCTGAGTCAATTACATCAGCTGCGAGGACGTGTTGGACGAGGGCTCCATCAGAGCTATTGTATTCTCATGGCGGAATGGCGTCAATCTTTGGAATCAAAAGAGCGACTAAACGTAATTGTGAGTACAACGGACGGGTTCGAGATCAGCGAGGCTGACTTGAAGTTGCGAGGAGGAGGTGATCTTTTTGGGACCCGGCAAAGTGGAATGCCAGAACTTCAGATTGCAGAAATCCCGGAGGACGCGCCGATCCTGGAACAGGCGCAACAGGCTGTGATAGATCTCTGGGAACAGGATCAGGATCTAGCCTTATCTCCGCACCAGGAAATGCACAAATATTTTGATACATTTATATTGGCACGAATGGAGGGGTATGGGCGTACCGGTTGAATGAATATGGACAAATATTGGGAAATATTTACGAGTGGATACGAAGCGTATTGGTATTATCTGTGGACGGAGGTTACCATCCCTCACTGGCATAACTATTTTTATTGGCTGATCGGGGTCAGCCTCTTTTTCTTTGTGCTTGAGCTCTTCACCCCGTGGCGTAAAGAGCAGAAGAGGTTTCGTCATGATTTCTGGCTTGATCTCTTCTACATGTTCTTCAATTATTTCCTGTTTTCGCTCTTTATCTTCAATGCGGCGAGCATGGTGGTTGTGAACCTTTTCAATGATGTTTTGGCCAGTATTGGAATCACCAACTTGGTAGCGATTCAGGTGGGGAATCTGCCCATGTGGGCACAGTTACTAGTGCTTTTTGTGATTCGCGATTTTATTCACTGGAACGTCCACCGACTCTTACATCGCATACCGGCATTGTGGGAATTCCACAAGGTACATCATTCCGTAGAAGAAATGGGATTTGCTGCGCATCTGCGATTTCATTGGATGGAAAATGTAGTTTATAATGGATTGCAGTATATCCCGCTGGCGATGATCGGGTTTGGAATTGAAGAGTTCTTCATCGTTTATCTGGTTACATTGGTGATTGGTCATGCAAATCACAGTAATATTTGGATCCCCTTGGGCCCTTTGAAATATATAATCAATAGCCCTCAGATGCATATTTGGCATCATGCCAAGCACTGGCCGGAGGGGCATCCGTATGGAATCAATTACGGGATCAGCCTGAGCTTATGGGATTACCTGTTCAAAACCGCATCCATCCCTCATAGCGGACGTGATATTGATCTAGGTTTTGAGGATCTGGAGGAATTCCCTAGAACCTTTATGCAACAAAGTTTACATGGACTTGGTATCGGCAAAAAGAGGGGCAAGTTTCGTTAGTTTGGGTATGTACAAACCTGTAGAAATAGCCACGCAGATACTTCTTCCGCGTTATTTCGCCGGTTTTGATGTTCATTGTAACACGATTGCATTGTACGTATATGTACAGTTATGGCGTTATTGTGATGAGTTAGAATTTTCTGTTCAAAAACAGAAGAATCTTTTTCGATTTGTGGCGTCTAATCATGGGGAGTGCCCTGTAATAAATGACTGAAGACAGGGCGTTGTGTGAAAATCATATAAGATCTCCTAACATTACATAGGATGGAAAAACGAAGGAAATTCAGATTTCTGCTGTTGCTCGTTTGTTCTGCTCAACCGTACTGAGAGAACTAGCACGAAACGGAAAATCACCATTATTTGTGCGTCTATTAAATGAGTCGAATCTGCTAAAATTAGGGAATTATATACGTGAGTACCCATCAATTAGACGGCTACCTGTTGCGTATCCATTTCACGGCTCATAGGAGTCTCTAACGAGAACGCTCCTCCACGTGCAGATGCCCCAATCCCGGAGGCCTGTAACACATTCGCAGATGCGTTGATATCTGCGTGATCCGCATGGCACATGCCACACACTTAAACTTGCTTTGCGTCTTGCGATTGTTTTTATCCACATGTCCGCACTGATTACAGCGTTGACTGGTGTACTTTGGATCCACCGTGACAACCCTGCCAAACTTGTAATCGCAATAGGTATTGAACCTGCTCCATCCAGAGTTGAGAATGACGCGGTTTAACCCTGCTTTTGCCTTCACATTGGTTCCAGGGTTCTCAACCGTGCCCTTGGCAGACTTGGACATGTTCTTGATCTTCAAGTCTTCACGCTTCAACGTATACGCCTTATTGGACAATCTACGGCTATGTTGATGTGCCGCATTCTTCCTCGCGTTGCGCTGCTGACGCTTCAATTTAGAAATCTTCTTCTGCGTATTCTTGGATCGCCCCATTGCTGTCGGGCTAACTTACGTTGATACCTACGGATCTTGATCTCCTTATCCGTCAAATCTGGAATCGGTAGCATGCCTTGTTCCCCATCCGTAGAAGAATACGAGATGTTATAGGTGTTCAAGTCAATGCCAATCTCTTTGCCATCGTCCACCTTCTCTGGTAGATTCGTGACTTTGTAAATTACGCTCATCTTCCAGTACCGTCCGTCTTTCTTCACGGTGACTTCAATTGGCTCCCCGTCAGGGTATGGATCGCCTCCTTTGCGCCGGAACTTCATCCAACCAATCTTTTGGATGTATACATTCTCGCCGTCCATTTTGAACGTTCCCTGAATCGCGGTAAAGGAATCCCTTTGCGCGCTCCTTGAATGAAATCGGGGATATTCTCGTTGCCCCTTGAAGAAGGATTGCCACGCCTCTGCCTGATGCTTCAAGGCATACCGGACAATATGACATGAATACTGGTCTAGTCATTCTGTGGATTGACGCAATTTGGTAAACCGCTTTCCCAGCGAGAAAAACGAGAGCGAAGGTTTTGTCTGGTCTGTATCTCGAACTGCGTCGTATTCTTCCTGACATTCGGCAAGAATGGCATTCCACGCAAACCGACACGCCCCCGCTAACCCGGCGAGTTTCTTTGCTTTCCCTTGCGTCCCCGGGCATAGACGATACTCCACGCCCCGGTAGGAACTACTTTTCTCGTTCTTGTTTGAATCCTGAACAGGCATGGTATCAGTCTGATTGATATTATGGTAAGCAATAGGATAGATATACAGTCTATCCTATTGTGTCTGTTATCTCTCCAACGTAGAATGGTTCCATTCTTTGGGTACTCACGTATATAATTCCCTAAAATTACCCAGTAACATTGAGAGAGTATATGATTTATTTGAACACGCTTTTTCATATCTAATACAGGAAAAATATCGTCACGAGTATACATACAAAGCCGCACTGACTAAGAAAATATTGCTTGGCACCCATTCTCTCAAAACTGCATCAATGATTCATGAATTCAGAGTTGGTGATTGTAAGGCAGATGTCGTAATTCTAAATAGAACCAGCATTGCGTACGAGATAAAATCCGAGAGGGACTCTCTATCTCGGCTCAAAAAACAGATTGCTGCATATATGAATGTATTTGCTAAGGTGAACGTGATCGTTGGCGAAAATCATTTGAAAGCGGTTCACGATTCTGTATCTTAAGATGTGGGTATTTTAAAGCTCTCAAAGAGATATCAAATTTCCAAAATCCGAGAAGGCAGAGATATGCCATCTAGAACGATCCCCAAAGCCGTTTTTGATTCAATAAATCTTCGAGAAGCTGAATTAGTACTCAGAGGCCTCGGTATTTCGGTACCGGATGTACCGAACACCCGCCGTTACCGGAAACTACGTGAGTGTTTTTCCGAGCTTGATCCTGCTTCTGTACAAAAAAGCATGATCCGAACCCTGAAGAAAACGAGAAACCTTGCATTACTTGGCAAAATTATTGATGAATTACCAAGTTCTCTACATTCGGCAGTATTATCCTTACGTCTCAGGAAACATGACCAATCTCGCTTGGTCATGTCGATGCAAACGCCAATTGGCGAAGCTATAAAATGGGCATAACCGAACAATGTATTATCCTTACTTCCGTGGAAAACAGTGCGAATTAATTGCTATCAGAGAATCTGCTTCGGATTTAGCAAAAAAAAACTTTGTGCCAATAATTGAGCCTGTAAAAAAAAAAAAAAAAACGATTGGATGGTGGCCTATGTAAAACTCTGACTAAATTACATGAGGAGAATGCTAACGTAATTTTAATAACAAATCCACAGGTAGGTGATCACAGGGGTAATAACTCAGATTTAATAAATTTTGTCAAAAAGCGGTATCACGAACAGCAAAATTTGATTTGTGGCGTCTTGCTGACTGGAGAGGTATCCATTGCAGAAATTCTCCAATTATGTGGGGAATTCGATCATGAAATTGCATTAATTCATACTGGTTTTTCGGATACTGAAGAGCTTTCCAAGAAAATCAATAGCGTAGGAAATATCAATGCTCATATTTTCATTGAGAGTCATTGTGGAAAGCTTTATCAAAAACACTTTAAAAATCATCCAAGGCGGATTATAGTGCGAGATGGGCTCAAAAAGATGCCCAACAGAAAATATCGATCTACAGAGTTCTTTTCCGAACTTCATGTGACATATCGTCAGGATGGGGCGACCGGATTGGGGGATTTTTTGATTGTTGGTAACGAATATTCTGAGGCAAGTGGCCAGGCATACGCAGTTACCATCCACCTCACATACATTGACCCTGATAGAAACAATGAAATGCATATCAAACATTTCAAGTCGGATAGGCAGGATACACCGGTAGATCCAGGAGGCAAGTTTGCTGAAGCGTTAAATAAATTAATTAGTGAAATGGAGGCAGAGAACCACAAGATTCTCAAAACTAGAGCATTAGTTGAATTTCAAGATCTTCATCAAACAGGCCATTACCCCGGCCTTGGGTATGTGAAAAAATTATCAATGCTACACCACATTGAAACGCTTGTGAATTTTTTCTAATGAACAGAAAATAGGTTCTATCACGAATCGTGTGGATAGAGATCTAGACCGCCACAAAAGAAGAGAATAGCAACTCTGAAATTTTCAAAGGTTCTATATCCTCTACCAATGGTTTTGATCTCTTGAATTTTTCCATTAATCCTCTCTGCTTTTGCATTGGACTGACGGTTCCATAATGCGTTGCAGACGCCATCAAAGTGATTCTTACACATGTCTGCAACTTTCATGACTTCTTTGACACCAGCCTCGTTCACCTCGTCAAGCCATAAGTTGAGATACGCTTTCGCTTCTTTTAACGATGCACATTCAAAGATGGCTTTGAAATCTTCCCGCAACCGCCAAGCGACACTCACATTGAGGTTGGATTCCTTCACCACTTGGAAGATGTCTTCCTGTTTTTCCGTACGATTGTTTTCGTTTTTCAACAGTGCATATCGGCTCCCTTTGAGTTCTGGATGCTGTTTGACCTCCCGCCTTCTTACTTGATTGATGGCTTGATTGAGATACTGGATACAATGAAACCGATCGTGAATCATGAGGGCATGGGGGAACACCTTTGCAACCGCTCCAATGAAGGCCTTCCACATATCCGTAGATATCGTCTCTATCTGATCCTTGATTTGCCCTAAAAGGCATTCTAAGAGTTCTATCGTGCCTTTTTTCGTCCGTCCCGGTCCAACATCAATGACCACTCCACGATCCGAATCACTCACAATCGTTGCATAGGTATGTCCGCGCTTGAGGGCCTTTTCATCAATACTGATATGGTGAATTCCTGCCAGAGATCTGCGTGACTCTCCGCGTTCAACAGCACGGTGCATAATACGATGGAGCTGGTTAAATCCGCACCGAAGAAGATCTGCTGTTTTGGTCTTAGTTGCGTTCAGCAGACGAATGGCAAAACATTCAAACGCATAGGTGACTCGACTGGATGGAGCCGCCCAAGGAATGATGATCGTCTTCGGACCATTAGGAGTCAGTACACGGGGAATCCTACAGTGAAGAAAACACTTGAAATGAAAGAGATCCAGGTGGCGCCATTGACGCTTCTTGCGATGGTCATACAAGGTACCAGACTCACCCGTATCTGGGCATACAAGATCCTTCCCCGAATGAGAAATATAAAGATCCACTCGCCCCTTCTTCACATTGGTTTCCACATGATCAATACTCCAGCAAGAATCTAAATCTAACCACTGATGCATTGAATTTTTTAAATAAGTATCAAGCATGAAAAATAATTTTGGTGAAACCAAAATTAATCAATTCCATACAAATGGTGATAGAACCAGAAAATATTGTTGTGCGAAGTGTTTCAGTGACAAAGAGTTAAAGACGCAAATCATACCCGGATATTCACAAAGGAAAGGCGATTGCTCGTTTTGTAAGGCGAAAGATCATCCCATTATAGAACCCAGTAATTTATCTGAATATTTCGAAGTCTTAATTGATGTCTATCAACCTGATGAAAGCGGAAAGTTGTTGATCGAATGGCTGGAGGAAGATTGGTTGTTATTTAAGCATTTAGGCCCCGATGAAACGTATGCAAACGAACTTTTGGGCGAGATTCTTGACGACCGTGAAATCATCCATCAGAAATTTTCCCCATGATGGACGATCAGTCTGAGTTGGTTACGGCTTGGAGAGAACTGACGACAGAATTGATGCACAGTAACCGTTTCTTCCCTGACACAAAATTTGATCATATTCGTTTGGAGGATCTTTTTACAAATCTTGTACTTGATCAAAGTGATCATTCCCGAATGTGGTTTCGAGCGAGGATCAAAGAGAGCGGTAGATATTATAGCCCTGACGAGATGGGAGCCCCTCCGAAGCGGATTGTATCACATGGGAAGGCAAACCCGGCTGGTATTCCTTATTTATATCTTGGGTCAACCGAAGAAACCGCAGTTGCTGAAGTTAGGCCACACCCGGGCCAAATTGTTTGTGTGGCGGAATTTCAGATTGAAGATGAACTTCGATTAGTTGATTTGACCAAACCACGTTCATTGATTTCCCCATTTTCGTTTTTACTTGAAGACAAGGAGAATACACTGGCTCAACTCAGAAGCGGTGACATCAAATTTATGGAAAATCTTGGGCAAGAATTGGAGGTCCCAATCAACCCAACTGCGGCTGCGGTTGATTACACTAGAAGTCAATATTTATGTGAGTTTATAAAAAAGTATCGATACCAAGGAGTTGTTTACAAGAGTTCCGTTAGCAAAGGAATAAATCTTGCCTTATTTGATCCAAGTAAGGCAACGGTAGGACAGATGACTGAATATCAAATTACAGGGGTTTCGGTAAAATATGAATCGGCGATACGATAATGGGCGAAGAGCCTGAAACATTATAGGAAGTGAAAATTCTACTCCAATGACTTTGATACCCGACAGTTTGGGTTTGATCTCTTCCCGTCCCATGACAAAGAGTATGCAAATAACCGGTCAACCATCGTTAGTATTACCTATAATTGGATGCGTCCTGAGCTGTTAGAATTCTTAGAGGCTACATTGATTAATACATTCTTGGGTGAGCCTCTTTCTCTGAAACGACGGAAGTAAGTATTCTGTATCCCCGAAGTAAGGTGGAAATGGAACATGTCAATCCTCATCATCGCATTGTTGCAACCGGCCGCCATGCGATCGGATCATATCATGGTATGCTCCGTCTCAACTACTACAGTGGATGGAAAGCATGTTTACTGTTTAGTTTCACCTGTACACTCAATGGACAGGATGCACTGAGAAGCTATGCCGGGAGCTGAATTATTGATGCAGAGGTCGGGTATCAAATTGGGGATAATTATGCTGCCGCGTTCGGCGTGAATAATATCCATGCAATTGATCAACCTTCGGATCAAATTGAACGTGATGACCATGGAAAGGTCAACGTGCTTGGTACGCCGTGGGACTATAATGGTGCCGCTCTATATCTGAGATTCTCCGCGGATTTGTAACAATGCAATGCCTTAGGATTTCGCATCTCTGCCGGTATGTGAAGCCTCTCCATGGTCATGGCATGGTTATTCGGCGAAGTTCCATCGCTCAATTTTTGAGTGACTGCGCGATTGCATAAGAGAAAGCAAATTCCGAGCAACCTCGGGATGTGTATCGGCAAGGTTGGTCAATTCCCCAGGATCATTGTACAGGTGATAGACACGTACTGGAGCAGTAGAATCGTCATGACCACCCAGCCGTACCCCTTTCCACGGGCCAATCCTTGCGGCCTGTGCTCCATTCCATCCGCGGCCATGATATTCCCAGTACATCTCACTCGGCATTGGGGGCTCCTGCCCCATAAGTACAGGCAGAAAAGAAGCTCCATTCACATCTACCACCAGATCCATCCCAACGAGATCAGCAAGTGTTGGCATCACATCCCAAAATGCAGATACATGATCGGTTGTTGATCCAGGTGCGATCATGCCGGGCCAAGCAGCAATCATGGGTACCCGGATTCCTCCTTCGTAGACTTCACCTTTGCCACCTCGCAGTCCACCCGAGCTATGAAACTGATCCGTGTCTACGCCTCCGGTATAGGTAGGACCATTATCGCTAGAGAATAGGATGAGGGTTTTTTCTTCAATACCGAGTTCGTAGAGGACCTCAACGATACGGCCAATGTGCGCATCCATACGGGTAATCATGGCTGCGTAAGCGGATTGAGGTCGAATATGGGGCAAGTACCCACGGCTACCATCATAGGGAGACTCGGTCAGAATGCCTTCATAGGGTTGCAGTTCTTCGTCTGGAACCTGAAGTGCTAGGTGGGGCACTGTATGTGCGAGATATAGGAAAAATGGCTCGGAGGAATGTTGACGAATGAACGTCTCAGCTTCATTGGCCATCAGATCTGGAGCATAGTCGGGGCCTTTGTAACGGTCATAGGTCGCCGGATTATTTGAGTCCAAACCTTCAATCTGTTGATGTGGATGAAAATATCCGTTCGCAAGTGTATCCCATTCGGTATTGCGCCAAAGATGGGATGGATAATGGTTATGAGCTTGTTTTTGATCCAGATACCCGTAGAAATAATCGAATCCCTGTTCAGTAGGAATCCCAATGGAGTGTGGGCCTCCAAGGCCCCATTTTCCAATGATTGCAGTTGTATAGCCCGCATCCTGCATCATATGTCCAAGCGTATACGTTTCTTCCTCCAGTGGAAGTTGTCCACGCTCGGTACTATCGGCAAAGCCTCCTAGTTCATAATTGTCACGCACTTGGCAGTGCCCGGTATGCAGCCCAGTCAGTAATGTGCAGCGGCTTGGTGCACATACGGGGCTCCCACTGTAATGCTGAGTAAATCGCATACCTTCGATTGCCAATTGATCCAGATGTGGCGTTTGGATTAATGTTTGGCCGTAGCTGCCAAGCTCACCATATCCTAGGTCATCGGCAAGAATGTAGATAACATTCGGGGTTTGGACTTGAGCGCATCCAGTGAGTGTGACAAGGATAAGAAGGCAAAGGCGGACCATTGGGGAAAATTTGTTTCTGATGGCAAGGCAAAGAATTTGTCGTAATTTTCAAAAATAAATCAGATTGGACAAATATCTATGTCTTCTCAAACATTATCGAAGAAATTGGGGATCAAAGAAGGTATGCGTGCCTATTCGCTTGATGCGCCGCCCCATTATCATACATTAATCGCAGATGCCCCGATCATTCCAGATGAGTCTCCCATAGAGGAAGCAGATTTTATTCATGTATTTTCTGATCGCCAGGACCGGCTCATCGAATTGCTTGATATTGCACTCCCATCTTTGGCAGATAATGGGATGTTATGGATTTCTTGGCCTAAGAAAAGTTCAAAAAAAAGAACAAACCTTTCCAAAAACATTATCCTGAGTATAGGGCGAGAAATCGGGATGATGGATATAAAAATCTGTACGATTGATGAGACGTGGTCCGCGATAAAGTTTATCTATCGAAACTCATGAATTTTAAGATCGCCAGCGGTGGATGTAGTCGTAGGGTAAAGTGCAGATCTCGCAGGTACATCTGGGGCATCAGAGAAAATCATTCAGTTTCGTCGAGCAGGAATTCGGATTGCCTTAATTTGCGCGGCTTCAGCTAGATGTCCACCATCTTCAGTATACCAGGAATGTCCTCGTCGCTGTCCGAGGATCCATTGAGTATTGCTAATCAATTCGACCTCATAAAGCACTTGTTCAACAGTCAGTGAGGCCAACGCAATGGCACTTCTAGAAGTGGGTTGGCCTGAATTCTCACGTCTGGATTGATTACGGGGTTGGGTTCTATTTGACATTAGGGTAAGAGAGAAAAAAGTAGTGGTTGTTTGCCTCACAATGATACCACTAAAACTCGTTCCGATAGTCAACAAAATGCAAACAAGAAATGCACGATAATTCCAAGAAGATTCCACAGGTAGTCACGCAGCCCAAGGAGTGCTGGTTTCTCAATTTCTGTGTACCTTAGAGTTCTAAATGGTTAATTTTCAGGAATCATCTGAAAATCGAAGATGAACAGTATAAAAAATTCAACCCCAATCCTCAACTTGATCGATGCAAGAGACAAACCCTCCGCTATGGATTGACCTGACGGTTGATCATGCGGAAGAAATTCGCGATTTTTATATCAAGGTTGCCGGTTGGGAGTCAGAGCCGGTTGATATGGGAGGGTATGATGATTATGCGATGAACGAGGGGAAAGAGACATTCGCAGGGATCTGCCATGCTCGTGGAGTAAATGCAGGAATTCCACCGGTTTGGATTCCCTACTTTCGGGTAGAATCCTTGGAAAAGAGTTTAGAGAGATGTAGGAAACTCGGAGGTGAGGTCGTTTGTCCGGTCAGATCAATGGGTGCAGATAAGAGCTATGCAGTTATTCGTGATCCCTCGGGAGCTGTTTGCGCAATTTGGGGAAAACCATGATTTTACTTTTTCTACATTATCTGCTATCTTGACGTATTCACTAACTCAAGACAAGATGTATATACCTGAAAACTGGATCCCATTTGTGATTGCCATTCTACTTCCGATGCTTCTTGGGTCACTTTGGTATGGACCAATTTTTGGCAAGATATGGATGGATATGATGGATCTGACCGAAGAGAAAATCAGAGAGAATCTCAACCCGATCAAGTCATACGGAGGATCCCTGGTGGGTTCTGTGCTTACGGTATATGTTATATCCCTTCTGATTGCGTACATGGATATGAGTACTTTGGGGGGAGGATTGACGGTCGGCTTTGCAGTCTGGGTAGGGTTTGTGCTTCCCATAGGATGGCAGAGTGTTGCTTGGGAAGATAAAGCCATGGGAGTTTTTGTGCTAAATCAAGCATACAACCTCATAGTTTTTCTGCTCATGGGTGGACTAATAGGGGGTTGGCGATAGAAATGTCCGTATGGAAATCAGTGTAGCGGATCGTGCTGCCGAGTTGCGTACGAGCCTCAATCGGCACGCATACCGATACTATGTGCTTGCACGTCCAACCATCACAGATGCAGTATATGATCAACTCTTTTTGGAGTTGATCGAACTTGAGAATGAATATCCAGAACTGGTTACACCGGATTCTCCGACGCAACGGGTTGGGAGTGACTTGAATTCAGATTTTGTTAAGACGACTCATTTACGTCCAGTACTTAGTCTGGCAAATGCGTTCAGCATAGAGGATTTGTTTGCTTGGCAGATCCGGAATCAAAAATTAGTACCAGATGAATCGTTTACCTATGTGGTAGAGCCTAAGTTTGATGGATTAACATTGGTATTGAAATATGAAAAAGGGATTCTTGTTCAGGCAGCTACGCGAGGCAATGGGGAGATTGGAGACGTAGTCACGGCGAATGCACGCACGATTCAGTCCGTGCCACTGTGCATTCCTGTTGAAGACGGCCCGGTTCCCCCGGATGTACTTATTGTCAGATGCGAAGTACTCTTTACCAAAGACGCGTTTGCAAAACTGAATCAGCAACGAGTCGAAGAAGGGGAACCTGCTTACATCAATGCACGGAATACAGCATCGGGCTCCCTGAAACAAAAAAATGCCCAACTCACCGCCAAAAGAGACCTGTCGGCGTATGCATATGATGTAATGTTTCCAGATGATTTTTCGCCCATGGACCATTTTGAACGTTTGGATTGGCTGCATCGTGCAGGATTCAGGATTCCACCCGAAGTGCAGCTGCTGTCCACATTGGAGGATGTTGCCAAACGAGTCAAATGGTGGAAACAGGTGAGAGATACGCTTCCATTCGAAATTGATGGTATCGTCATCAAAGTCTCAAATAGTGTATCCGCGAAGAAGCTTGGTGTTGTGGGGAAAGATCCGCGCGGTGCCATTGCATTCAAATTCCCCTCCGAGGAGGCGACGACCTTACTTGAGTCCGTGAAACCTCAGATAGGAAGAACCGGACGTATTACCCCGACGGCTAATCTGAAGCCTGTGTTTGTGGGAGGGGTAACGGTTTCAAATGCAACGCTACATAACTATGATCAGGTGGAGCAGCTTGATTTGCGCATTGGAGACACGATCAGGATAAAGCGGTCGGGGGATGTGATTCCTTACATTGTTGGGCCCGTGAAAGAGGTTCGTTCAGGTAGTGAAAGAATGATTCTAGTACCAAGGCAGTGCCCTGCTTGTACAGATCAACTCATTCGAAAAAGGAAGGGAGTAGATCTATATTGCCCGAACTCACGGTGCTCAGAGAGGGTATTGAGACAGGTCATATTTTTTGCTTCTCGGGAAGGATTAGATATTGAAGGGTTAGGACCAAACACAGTACAGGTGCTAATTGAATCCGGCTTGATCCATGATCAAGCCGATCTCTACACGCTTACCGAGGAGAAGCTTCTGCCTTTGGAGGGGTTTGCAGATCGGAAGACATCTGAGCTCATTGCTTCTATTCAACGGAGTCGGGAACGTGGATCGGGAAAATTGATGATTGCTCTGGGAGTCACTGGTATCGGAGCTGTGTCTGCGCGGCTATTACTTCGAGAGTTTTCGATTGAAGAATTGATGAGGATCGCCGAAAAAGTTAATACAATTGAGGAGCGAGTATCCTTGGAAGTACTGCAGAATGAAGAGTCTCTCTCCGGCATGCTCTTGCGGAAGATGCACCTAAAGGATCCGGTTGGAGCTTGCTTGAAGGAATTGGACACCGAGGATGAAAAACTCCGTGAATTGCTGAATGAATTAAATGGTTTACTAGGTCGTTTTTTGGCACTAGATGGAATCGGTCCAATGATGGCTCAAGAAATTCTTGCCTGGTTCAGGGAACGTGAGAATCGTAACCTGATCAATAAGTTACAAGCGGTTGGGGTTACATTCGAGTCGGAAGAAGAAGGCCCATCGTCTCAATTATTAGAAGGAAAGACGTTTGTCATTACCGGTAGCCTGGAAGAGATGACGAGGTCCGAGGCACGTGCGTGGATTGAGTCATATGGGGGGAAAGTTACAGGTAGTATTAGCAAGAAGACGGATTATCTTTTGGCAGGGGAGAATGCGGGCAGTAAATTAAAAAAGGCCCAGGCACTGGGGGTCACGGTACTGGGATTACGTGAATTGAAGGATCTTGTAATAGAAGAAAAAATGATCGATCATGCAGGATAATCAAAACAGGAAGATCTTCCTCTTAGATGCAATGGCCCTTGCTTATCGGGCTCATTTTTCGTTTCTGAGTCGTCCACGGATCAATTCAAGGGGGGAGAATACCAGTGCCCTCTATGGCTTTAGTATGACCCTGATTAATTTGATTGAAGAAGTGGGATTGAAGTATGCGGCAATCGTATTTGATGGCCCGGGGAAAACCTTCAGGAATGATCTGTATCCAGAATACAAAGCAAATCGAGACGCGCCACCGGATGCATTGATTGAGAATTTACCGCGGATCAAGGATTTGGCGAAGGCACTTTCGATTCCCGTTCTGCAGGCGGATCGATATGAAGCAGATGATGTGATTGGCACGCTGGCACGCAAGGCGGAAATCGCAGGTGCACACGCCGTCATCGTATCACCGGATAAAGATTTTCAGCAGCTTCTTTCTCCCCATGTAGAAATGTTACGGCCACGAAGTGGTGCGGGTTTTGAGCGTGTGACTGAAGAAAGTTTTCGGGAAAAGTACCAGCTTCCTCCTCAAAATTTCATTGATATGTTGGCATTAATGGGGGATAGCAGTGATAATGTACCAGGTGCACGGGGAATTGGTGAAAAGGGGGCAGCAAAATTGGTGCAGCAGGATCAGACGATTGAGAATATTCTGAGTAAGGCCTCCACGTATACTAGTAAACGTTGGCGGACTGCCTTGACAGAAAACCCAGATATAGTACGATTGAGCAAGGATTTGGTCACGATACGAACAGACCTAGATCTGAAGTTAGACTGGGAAATCTGTCGCCCATGTAGCCCCAGAGATGCAGAGCCATTATCATTTTTTCGTCGCTACGAATTTAATACATTGATCCGCCGCCTGACTGCTGGAGCAGAGCTCTTTGAGACTATGGAGGTCGCGGCTACCAGTACCCTTAGGAGTTATCGATCTGATCAGGCCAATTACCGAATGATCACAACGATGGATGAGCTAAAAATATTTGAACAGTCTCTGAAAGAAGTTCGTTGCATTGGAGTCTCTAGTCTGATGACTCCAGGCTCTCCGATTCGTGCCGATTGGTGGGGGATGGCAATTTCCTGGGCCCCGGGGAGTGCAGTATACCTTCCGCTTCCACTTCCAGATGGGACCTCCGAATTGGAAGTGATCCGGATTCTTGCTCCGGTTTTTTCCAATGGAAAAGTAGAGAAGGTCGGGCATGATCTGAAGCCGCTTATTGTCCAGCTCCGGCA
This sequence comes from Rhodothermales bacterium, assembly GCA_965215475.1. Classification (GTDB taxonomy): domain Bacteria; phylum Bacteroidota; class Rhodothermia; order Rhodothermales; family Bin80; genus Bin80. Next base: position 1,138,201 of record OZ244061.1, on the reverse strand, counting down.
TCTAAATGTACCGGTTCGAGGAAAGCTTTTTGATACTCAGATCGCCCACTATTTGCTTTCTCCGGATCAGAACCATCGGTTCGGGACTGTTGCGAAGCAGCAGTTAGGCTACGAGCCTCGGGAGATGGAGGATGTTCTTGGATCTGGACGTTTGCGAAGAGAACCACGAGATATTGCTCCCGAGGAGTTTCGAGTCCTTGCCTGTGAGCATGCCGCATGCCCGCTTGAAATGCACGAGAAATTGTATAAAAAACTCCAGGAAAGTGATCTTCACAAAATTGCGGATGAAATGGAATTCCCGCTGGTGTATGTGTTGGCGGATATGGAAGCCGCAGGTGTGAGGATTAATCTATCTATTTTGGAGAAACTAGGTCCTAGAATTCAAGAAGATCTGGATCGATATGCGAGTGAAATATACAAGGAGGCGGGGATGTCCTTTAATATTGCCTCTTCAAAGCAGGTGGGAGAGATTCTCTTTGGAAAATTAGGGTATCCGGTAAAACGGCGAACCCCTTCGGGCAAGCCTTCTACAAGAGAAGAGGTTCTTCTAGACCTTGCGACGGAGCATAAAGTGGCGGCAGCCATCATGGATTGGCGAAAAGCCGCCAAGCTCAAGGGAACGTACGTAGATAACCTGGCACGTATGGTTATGCCGATGACGCGGCGGATTCATACGGTATTCAATCAGACGTCTGCAGCTACGGGTCGACTGTCCTCTTCAGATCCAGCATTGCAAAATATTCCTGTCCGTGACCGTACAGGACGAGAGCTTCGCAGTGCGTTTGTGGCACCAGCGGGTTGGTACATCCTGTCAGCGGATTATTCGCAGATTGAGCTCAGGATCCTGGCTCATATGAGCAAAGACCCGGAATTACAGGAGATTTTTGAAACGGATCGTGATCCTCATGCGGAAACTGCTGCACTGATCTACAAGGTGGATGTCGCAGATATTACACGGGAGCAGCGGAACGGGGCAAAAGCGGTGAACTATGGGATCCCGTATGGCCTTTCGCCTTCAGGTCTAGCGCGTGGATTACGGTGCACACACAAAGAGGCACAGCGGTTAATGAAAGCTCACCAGGAGTCCTTTCCCGGGGTTTGGCAGTTTATACAGAGGCAGGTTGATCAGGCAAAAGAACGAGGCTTTGCGACCACGCTCATGGGGCGCCGTCGTTATTTACCAGATCTGAGGGCACGTAATGGTGCCGTGCGTGCTGCTGCCGAACGGATTGCAGTCAATATGCCGATACAGGGGACACAAGCAGACATGATCAAGTTAGCGGGCATTGCAATTGACCGTGAGTTACAACATGCCGGCATGAGGTCGCGAGCGATTCTGCAAGTTCATGATGAATTGGTGTTTGAGGTCCCCGAGCAGGAATTTGAAGAAGCGCGAGACATCGTCCAGACCTGTATGGTTCAGGCTATAGAACTCCGTGTTCCCATTGAAGTGAATGTTGGGAAGGGAACGAATTGGCTTCAAGCACACTGAGGGGGCGGAAAGAGTCGCATGAGGACCGGTGCATGATCTGAAGGACGTTCTAGGTCACGTTCTTCAAGATCAACCCAGGCATTACTACTGAGTTCGGAAATATTAGGGGTCGCAAGGATATGGTCAATCCGCACTCCGTCGTTCCATTCAAATCCTCGTGTACGAAAATCCCACCATGTGTATATACCAGGGCCTCTGGCGTACTTGCGAAGTAGATCCGAGAGAGAAAACTGTTCTACGAGCAGATTCAGCTTTTCACGCGCCGCTGGATCACACAGGACAGAATCTCTCCAATTGTCTGGATGTGCGACATCCAGATCGTCAAAAGCGACATTGAAATCTCCTGTCAGGATAAAATCTTTGTAGTCCTCTGTTTCTACACTCATGAATTTATGCAGGGTGTCAAGCCAGCGAAGCTTATAGGCATGCTTCGGCATTCCAATTCGTCTTCCATTCGGCACATACACGTTGATGATACGCAGATTATGGACACTACCCGAGATAACCCGCGCTTCGTTGTCGAGTCCGGTTCGGACATTTTCTACTGTTTCTCTCGCAAGAATCGCCACTCCATTGTATGAGGGCTGGCCGTGTATGAATGACTGATATCCGGCTTCTTTGATGGCAGAAAAGGGGAATGTTTCCTGGGTAGCTTTGATTTCCTGCAAGCAAACAATATCTGGATTATGTCGCTCAAGGAAATCAAGGATCCTGACAAGTCGGGCGCGTGCAGAATTGACATTCCATGTGACTAGTTTAATATGGGAAGACATAAGCTTTGAACCCTACTGTTTGGTACTAAAGATAAGTCCTAAAGATAACAGTAAACTTCTATCCCATAATATTCATGAGTACCGCAACATCCTTCAAAATTCCATGATTTGCCACAAATTTATTGAGACTTCTCCCAAAGTAGTGTTAAAGTCGTGGAATGTTTGGACACGATCGATCAAATGTGGAGAATATCCACCGATTTTTGCCTGGACAAGGGTCTTTTTTACCGTGATTTGTATCGCATGGACCTACCTTTCCCATGCCACGTATTTCCGTGCTCTCCAACCGTCCTAAAAAGACCTCAAAGGAGGGAGTATAGAAGCTTGGTAACTCGTGCCAGTCCAACGTTCCGAAGTGTTCCCAGATCCGCTTCCAAGCTTCTATGGCGGACTGGGCAATGCGGAATCGGAGGTAACGCCCATGATCTCCCCGACGTTCAGAACTTGTTCTCTGAAGGTGCGAATATGCATGTGAGGTTCCTCCTCCGTGGTCTGGGGTTCATCGGCGAAGGTGCAGGAGGTGGATCCCTCTACGTCAAGGGAAGACCCTTGCGTGTCGCTCACAGATGCAGATGCCTGCGTAGACGCTTCCATCGTTTCGGGTTCCTGCTCGGGTGCACTGTGCAAGATGCAACGAGCGATATGCATGAGCGGATAGACCCGCATGTAAAGCAGTAAACGCACCGCATTCTCCATGCCCACCTCATCATCGTCTGTAGGAACGCTCTCCTCGATCACAGCAAGCGCCTTGCCCCTGTAATGACGCTTCTTGCGTGGTGAAGACGGAAAGGCAAATTTACACGGCGCTTTCATCTCCCCCTGATGCAACTCTGCTTTGCCGCGTTGACGATCCATCTTTGCGATCTCCTCGCCTGAAAAATCGGACCGATCCAGACTCGTCACCAAAAAGTACGATCCATCGAAAAGCTCTTGTGGGCGCGGTCGGATCACGAAAATGACCCGACGTGGGCGGCTCCATTTGTCGGCTTTATATACGAGCTCAATATATCGGACCGTATCTTCTCTGTCATCATGGAGATAGGGGGTGGCCATCTGATTCCATCGCGTATTGCGGGCCACACGCATGATATAGTCAATCCAATTCCAAGGGTGCACAGGTCTGCTCTCCATTGAAGCCCGCATCCAAACGAAGAATCACTTGATCTGCAAGGAGTTGTTTCACGTTCAAGGCGATTGTAACTATGAAGTTGGGGAAGCCTTTGGTTTCTGGATCCGTACCTGGACGCAATCGTGCTCCAAGTACATCCCCCGTCTCCCCGCTGGATCGGATCTGGGGAAGAAATCCATTCTGCCTGTAGTGTCCATTATACTTCGCTCCCTGTTGATGGCCGTGGGCTTCCACGGCCACGGAATCCGCATCAAGGAGGGCAACCGCCTGACGCTGTGCACCATTGCGCACCCACATAGGTTCGAGTCCGAGCTTCAAAATGGCTTGGCGAAGGCGAGCGTAATTCTTCGCGGTACGGAGAAGTGACAGCAGTCTCGACCTCGTTGGTTGCGATGCTAGTTGAACGTCGGGGCCGGTGACCGTACCGCCTCGCTGGGTCTGGCAGGATGCCTTCAGAGCTGGATCGTCCTTGACGCGGTTGGATTGGAGCATCCCCAAGCCTTGAGCCAACATCAGGATGCACTGGATCCGCAACTGGGCCAAGGAATGCGTGATCCGATTCGGATCCCGAGGATCGTACAGACCTGAAAAGGAACAATTCCCGTCTTATCAAGGATGGAGCGCATCACAATCGCCCCCACATCGGAAGTCGTGTGATTTTCTGTGTCTTCTACGATCTCTAAGGAGCGGTTGAAGATCGGCTTTACGTGGAGCCTTGGCGGTGGTTTGAGCTTCCTAAGGGGTTCACCAAATGGGTGAAATAAATGTCTGAAAAAAGAACGTCACCAACTCCAGGGATCTCATGATAAAAATCGTACGTTTTTTCCATGAAAACTCCACTAGAATGGGCCTAGGGCGTTAAACCAGGCTTTCAGAAAAAAACTCCAATATGCTGAAAATAACTTCAAAACTCAATCGTCGTGAATATTATGGGTGTAAGGAGAATGTCGGGAGGATTTTTGGCAATTTGCTCCCGTTCTTCTGGTGATTCTTGACTAGTATAACGGGCAAAGGTTACAGGCTCTAGTCCTTCGCCATAGCCCAAGCGAAGATATTTTTCGAGTTCTTCAAGTTAACTATTGCATAATGCATTCATCGGGTAAACTACAATTGCCGTAATTCCTCTTCGATGAGTTTTCTGCCTTTTCCGTTGTAAAACATCGTTAACGATGGGGATAAAGTAGGCAAGTGATTTACCAGAGCCCGTTCCAGTTGTCAGTACATAGCTTTCCTGTTTTGCCGCAATTGTGATAGCCTCTGTCTGGTGTCAGTACAAGCGTAGGGGCTTAGCTAGACTGTTTTCACTTTTAATTCGGAAAATATTGTCACATTCTGGATGAAGAATGCCAGCACTAACTAGATCCTTGATATATCCCCCTGATTCAAAATTAGGGTTTAATTGCACGAGTGGAGCAGGCCAAAAATGCTCTTTAGCATAGATTTCATTAACCTTGTCCAATATATCTTTCGCCCGTATTTTTGTGAAACTTCGCGAGAATCGCGCATACTCGGAAATGATTTTCTCTCGAAAAGCAAATACATTCATGGCTTATTGATCTCAGATAAATCCTAAAACCCTATTAGTCCAGACTCAGTTTCCCAAAGACAGAATAAATCCTATTCACTCGTGTACTTGCATTTCTACCTCAGTTATTTATGATGGCAGAATATCTGGCAATTGAGGGAGTTTGTATTATGTACCCCAGCTGTGCAGGAACCTATCGATATCAAATATCGTCAAATACGCTCACAAATAGTTATTGAGTTGCATCAAGATTCAGTCCTTGCTCTGAGATCGATTAGTGTCGTCGTGACGGCCGAGTCTCATAATCCGTCGATTTTAAGTCCTGATTTCCTTGTATCCAAAGGTATTGTCCCTGATGATTGGCAGGCGAATGAGATACTGACGACATCACATTTGTCTATGATTAAACACTCAAACGGAGTGAATTGGTTAATTGAGCCATCTCGCTTAGTTGTCGCGGAAGACGCAGGGCCTGAATTCAGGAGCAGCTATAATATCTATAAAATAGTTAAGACATACCTGAATGTTTTGCAGCATGTTCCTTATCGAGACCTTGGTATCAATTTTCAGGTAGCGGTCGCTGAAACTCAACCCCAACTTCGTTTAATGCAACGATTTGGAGCAGGTTGGATGAAAGATAGGGAGTGGATCATTGGGATGATACCTAGTTTCAAGATAAAAACCAAAGATGCAATATGCTTGATCCGTATTCCCGATGTAACCCCAGGAAATGGTGAGATAAGATTAGATTGCAATATTCATCATAAAAATCTACTGAGTTCGGTTGATTTATGTGATGCAATTACGAAGTGGCCAGATCGTCAAGAATTTGTTCGTTCTACCATTACGAAACTATTCAATAAATGAACCTATCCAATTTAGGAACCTTTGGTAGTATCACAAACGATCAATCTATGTTGGAGTCATGGCTCGATAATCGTTCAAGAAACTTGACGGGGACGGAGAGAGCGATGATACCAAGTAGTTTTTCCGAAGACATTGGTCAAATAAGGAAATCAGATACAATTCTGTACGGATCTGATTTATCAATAGACGAATTGATTCAAAGTGTCTTAACAGAGTTAGCTTTTTCTAATAATCTAACGAGTGTTACAAGTAATTCTCTATCCGCTCAAGATCATCTCAGCACCCTATTCAGAAAATGGTTAGAATCAACTTTACTCCAGGCAGTCCCAGAGGGTACAAAAAATACTCTGAAGGATCAGATAGATTTTGTCGCCCAGATCAGTAATGCAGAACATCACGAGACGATATTCGAGATTTTTGATACTGTAGAGTTCAGGGAAATTTCATCACGTCTCAGATATCTACATGAAATAACGCAGGATTTTGATCCAGAAGATCCGCCTATGGAACTTGAGTCACTCCGTCAGTTTGCCCTGTTCTGTGTTAGTGATGGGAACTCACTTCCTAACTTTGAGATAGGGATCAGTCCCAATGGTGGATTTTTACAGATTGAGTGGTCTTCAAATAGAGCATCCGCTTTAATGAAATTCTTACCTGATGGAAATATTTCGATTTGCCGGAATTTCAAAGATAGACAGCAAGAGTATATCTCAGAACATTCAAGGTTCGGGTTCAATAGATCTTGCCCTGCGAGCTACTCAACCGTTCATCATTGATCAATAGTAATGAGTGATGATAACCTGATCAAAAATGAGCACCATATTTCAAGGTATTGCAAGCCCTCAACCATTGGGCGTAATGGATTACCGATGGCGAATGCCTTTGAACTCAGGGCTAAAGAAGAGTATTTATCGGTAAACTGGCTTGAGTATTTCGAAAAATTGAACTTAGATCAAGCCATAGATTGTGTTCGTGATGCATTTCAAAAGAAAAATTATCGAATTGGTATCAACGGCAAATTTGTTTCATTGAAAGTGAGTGAAGTGAAGAGAGTGATCTCGGATCACGGTTTATTTCCGTTCAGGATTGAGTGCCTTCCTGCGAAAGATGATCCATCGCATAGTGACATCTTCGGCTATACCTCTTCCGATGAAGTTGTCTCCCTAGCAATCAAGGATCTAGTCAGGCTTGAGGATGTGTATCCAGCAAAGTATCAGGAAAATAGGCTTGCACAAAACTCACTTTCTTCCGGTGGTGATTCAGCTGACCGGGAGATATAAAAAGATGGATATTAAGACCTATTTATGAGTAGAACTTCTCTCGGCTATGTGACGGTTCTCTTAATGTTGAATCCAGATGCTTCAGTGATGACATCGTTAGAAATTCTTTGAACATGCAAAAAGCTTGCTCGGTATATCGTACGCATGGAATTACAGATTTCAAAGTCAGCCTCTCTATGGTGCCAAGGCCATTGGAACATTAAGGAGAAAGGTACTGTAACGGAGCGGATGATCAATTTAGCTACTTGTTTCGCCTCACGATTGAGGAATAGATATCTTGTCGGAGTACAAACATCTCGATGCAGGCATCTCTTTTCTACTGCAAGTCTGCTGATCATTGTCAGCGTCGCCGGATGTTCCATGGCACCACGTTTGGAGGATCCGCTGGAGCCACTTCCCGAACAATTTGAGGCAGCTACACTTGCTGATCAGAGTGCACAGAACTACTGGTGGCATGGCTTTGGAGATCCATACCTGAATCAGTTAGTGGATTCAGTTATTACAAGAAACTTGGATCTTCGTATAGCTGTGGCTCGGGTTGCAGAAGTGCAGAATCAATTTCGTATTGCACGGGCTGAGCAGTTCCCATCCATAGAATTGGCTACACGGCGTGATCAACAGGATACTCCGTCCAATGTAGGTATTGGGCAACAGATAGGAGATGGTTTCAGTGTGCCAGGGTTGCCTGAATTTCCCGATCGTTTCGACTATACAACCTATAGTGCCTCATTGGGGTTTGCATATGAAATAGATTTTTGGGGGCGGGTACGTGGAACGAAGCGGGCGGCATTACAGGAGTTTTTTGCGACTCAGTCTGATGTGCGTACGGTACTTCTGGGAATTATCGGGGAAACAATCGTGACTTATTTTGAGATTGCTGCCCGTCAACACAACCTTGAATTGACGCAGGAGAGCGTACGGATTCTCACGGAACGCGTAGGGGTTTTATCTAATCGGTATGAACAAGGGTTGATACCGCCTCTGGAGGTTCATATTGCTCAGCAGCAGCTTCATGCCGCAAAAGCAGATGTGCCTGTCCTGGAGAGTGAACTAGATGCAACCCGAGGGCGACTGAGCTTACTTCTGGGTCGCTACCGAATGCCTATGGATACCATGCTGGTCCCCGAAAGCGCCTATGCTTTTGCCTTAGAGGAAATTCCGAGTGGATTACCCTCAGATTTACTGCAGGAACGGCCGGATGTGGTTGCAGCATTCCAGCGTTTAGAAGCTGCCCGTGAGCGTATTGGAGCCGCACGTGCCGTTCAATTTCCCAGTTTTTCACTGACAGGAGCGGCAGGAACGCAAAGCAGTGAGCTTTCCGATATTGTGAAGACGAGTCAGAATTTCTGGCTTTTCGGCGCCGGTTTGACGGCTCCCATATTCAATGCCGGTCGGATTCGAGCCAATATTCGAGTGGCTTGGGCCCAGTATGAACAGTTGGCACTTGAATATGAAAAAACCGTACTCATGGCGTTTCAGGATGTGGAAATGGCACTTGTGAGCTACGGAAAACTGAAAGAACGCCATGCATCTCTTACCGCTGTTCAAGCGTCTGCCCGTGATAGAGTTCAGGTTCAGGAACTTCACTACCTTCGAGGAACGAGTGACTATCTAGGCCTTCTGGACGCGCAGCACAATCTAATCCTATCGCAAATAGGAGTAATAGAATCCCGCCGCAGTTTAGCCGAAGCGCGATTAGTGGTGCATAGATCCCTAGGTGGAACCTGGATTCAGGCAGGATCAGAGCTAGATCTTGAAGCGTCACCATAGAGGTTTCGCCACCGTTACGGATCAGATAGATTATGAATAAGGGGACTGTGTACCCTAGGTAGAGATCTCGGATTATACTTGTTGAAGGTCGGTGCTACGATCGACCGCCGTGAGCACTATGTGACGTTCTGGTTCTACAATAAAAAAGAAAGCCCCGTACTTTATGCGGGGAGTCGTTACACCACGGCTTTATGTCGACAGATGATCTGATTCGCTGCATAGATCCCACTACGAATGCAATCAGGAATGCCGACGCCATCTATATAATTTCCCGCGAGATGAAGGCCAGAATGAAAGCTCGTGAGTTCACGGATGTTTTTGATTCGTGCAACATGTCCGAATGTATATTTGGGGAGCGCAGCAGGGAAGCGGTGAATCCTGGTGAATAAAGGATCTGCGGTAACCCCCAGTGCCTGTTTCATCTCTGCACATGCCTGCGAAAGGATCACGTTGTCGGTCATCTTCGTTCCGCATAAATAGAGTCTGAATAGTACATGATCCGTGGGGGCACGTCCTGCAAACTTGATCGAACTCCAAGTACATGCGGTCACAGAAGTGGTTGGATCGGAGGCAACAAGATGACCGTATCCGTTGAGCGGCAGGGGGACATTTGCCTGATGGTAAGCCAGGTGAACCATGGTGCCTGCATGATATGGGATTTGGTGAAGGGGTTTGGCTAGCTCCGGAACCGCAGAATGAGTGATGGTTGCCGCGCTCCACGCAGGCACGGCTAGAATGACATCAGTTGCCGGAAGGGGGGCATGCCCAGTGATATGGATCTTCCAGTTTGTATCTACTTTTGTGATCTTCGTAACCTCGTGTCCAGAGCGAATACAGTTTTTGTTGGACATGACCAGAGCATCAGTCAAAGAGGATAATCCATCAGGAAGACTCAGGAAAGGGGAGGTCGGCTCTGGAGCAGGTACTCGGCGAGCTCCGAGGAGGATGCTCCCATACTTCGATTCGAGGTTCATCATATGTGGCAGGAGTGCTCTCATGCTGAGTTCATCGGCACGTCCTCCGGCAAGCCCTCCAAGAAGAGGTTCAACCAAGCCAAAGAAAACTTCTCGGCCAAACCGCCGGACAAAGAAATCTTGGACTGATTCATCCGTTTCATTCGTTCGAGGCGGGAGAAATAGTTCTGCAAGTGCGCGTAGCTTTCCCCGAAAGCTGATCAAGGGAGAGCGGAGGAGCGGTCCAATCTGGATCGGGACCAGCCCGCTCATTCCTTCCGGTATCCGATATAATCTATTTCCTCGTCGCAGGTATGCTCCTCGCTGATCTTTGTTTGTCTTTTGAAGAGAAAGTCTCAACGATTTGCACAGCTGTATCGCTTCAGGCTTACGAGCCAGAAACACATCCGGCCCATGCTCCATCAAGAAGCCGTTAAATTGTTCGGTATAGATGCATCCTCCTAGTCGATCACTCTGCTCCAGGAGTACGATCTCTGGAGGGTTGGGAGATTGACGCAGTGCCCAGGCAGCACTCAATCCTGTAATGCCGCCCCCGACGATCACAACCCGGCTCATGTGGCCAACCAGCCAGCATCCACAGCTTGTTTGTGGATTAGCTTTGCCAAGGTCTCAACAAAAAGAGGATCACTATTGAGGGAGGGAGGGCGTTCCAGTCGCATATCGAGATCTTTCGCAACCGCCTGTGCCTCAATGTCAATATCGTAGAGTATCTCTACATGATCAGATACAAAACCTACAGGGATGCTGATCACATTCCGGATACCTTTATCGGCTAACTCAACCAAGTAATCTTCTAATTGCGGCCCAAGCCATGGTTCGGGGCTTCGTCCCTCGGATTGGTAACAACTGGACCACTGATCCGGAGCCAACCCAGCTGCTTTTGCGACCAACGCGGCAGTTTCATAGCATTGAGTGGGGTAGAGATCATGTTCTTTTACAATTCGTGTAGGAAGGCTATGAGCACTGAAAACTACATGTACGCTGGCTCGATCCTCTTCAGGAAATCGCTCCAGACCAATGTGAACCCGTTTAGCGAAGGCATCAATCAATCCTGGATCATCATGATAACTCTGGATATGGGAAAAAACAATCTTGCCGCGATAGAAATTGAGCCCCCCGTCTATTTTTTTCTGATATTTTGCAATGCTCATTCTACTGTACTGAGGAGCAAGAACGATACTGACGGACCGCGTAATTCCGTCTTGAATCATATTCCCGACGGTTTCTTCAATCCATGGATTCCAGTGACGCATCCCGAGGTAGGGCGTAAAGGTAGACGGCTCATCTGGTGGATTCAGAAGATCCATTACCGCACGAATCGTTTCAGTGGTCAAGTTCAAAAGTGGAGAGGATCCACCGATCAATTTGTAATTGCGGGTAATCTCTTCAATCAATGCACTAGATGTGGTTCGTCCTGCACGGATATCAGCGAGGAAGCCTGGAATATCTTCGAGGCAACTCGGCCCTCCATAGGCCATAAACAAAATCCCAATCGAGGGTTGAGGATTAGCCATGATGATACGTGTGTACGTAGTCCACTAGTCGTGCGACATTTTCTACGGGTGTTTCCGGCAGAATTCCGTGTCCAAGATTAAAGATATGGCCTGACTGCCCTGCCATGCGTTGCAGGACATCTTGTGCATGGTGGATCATTTCTTGCCATGGTCCAAGTAAGGTACAGGGGTCTAAATTCCCCATGATGGGTTTTTGTACCACCCGATGTGCTTCATCAATGGGGATTCGCCAGTCCACTCCGATCACATGACCACCCGTGGCGGCGATCAAGTCCAGATAGGCACCTGTATTCGTACTGAAATGAATCACAGGTACCTTCTTTTCGATAGCTGAAAGCACGCGACAGCTATAAGGCTTAACATAGCGGTCATAATCGTAGCGGCTGAGTGCTCCCGCCCATGAGTCAAAGAGTTGTACACAATCCACTCCGGCATGGATCTGTTCGCTAAGGTAGTCAATTGTCACGCCGGAGAGTTTGATCATGAGACGGTCCCAGGCTGCGGGCTCACGGTACATGAATGCTTTGGTATGTGCGAATGTATGTTTGCCCCCTCCTTCAATGGCATAACTGGCCAAGGTGAACGGAGCACCTGCGAATCCAATAAGTGCTAAGTTGCGCGTATCCAGTTCAGGGCGGACAATCTTGATGGCTTCCAGCGTTGGAGCCATGGTTTCCTGAGCAGGAGGGACCCCCAGCATGTCGACCGCCTTGGACGTTCGCAGTGGATTTTGTATAGAAGGGCCATGAGCTGGTATAAACCGGAGGTCAAGTCCCATCCCCACCAATGGGGGAAGAATGTCCGAAAAAATGATTGCTGCATCCAGATCAAAATGCTTCAAGGGGAGGAGAGTGATTTCGGCGGCAACTTCGGGTGTATTCAGGGCAGACTCCATCGAATAGTGACGACGCAGTTCAAGATATTCAGGAAGGTAACGACCAGCCTGCCGCATGATCCAAATAGGGGTGCAGTCAACCGCTTTTCCATGACATGCAGCCAGAAATCGTTCACGTCCGGTCATCGAAGAAAAATATCAGATTCAGGGTACCCGTCAGGAGGAAGACTGCCAGAGTGTATACCCCACAAAGAAAGGTCCTAAGCTACTCAAGTACTGTGAAGTTTGCTGCGTCTTGCGCATCCGCTCAATAATCGCAGACAGAGGGTGTAAATCCTTGCTCAAAAGCCCAATCACAAAATCATTGTCGTATTGATCGAGTCCATGGCAGGCAAGGCGGATATCATGGGCATGGTCACTTTTCTGATATGCCCGGCCAATTCCACCATGCTCCATGAGAATTTTTCGCCGCTCATCTGCGCTCAAATGTTCAAAGTCTCCCGAGCGCCGAAGCGGATACCAGATTGCCCATGGCCAGGAAGGATTACATACATGCCGTTTGGGGCGATCGAAGAGAGTTTCAATCAGATCATGTTCATATCCAATCGCATACGTACGGCCGATCATGGTCAGCTCGTGGCGGCATTGCAGGAGAGAGAAACTGCTACGGGCTAAAAAGGATTGAAGGTCTGTCACGAAAAATCGAGGGTCTTCGGAGACGGTCAATAAGCCAACTCCTTTGGGATCATGGACACTAGAATATAAAGCACCACAGAACCCAGATGTTTTCAGCGCGGGTACTAAGTTCTCGGGAGCATCTCCCAGGCCGGTAAAGACCAATAGTTGCATATATAGCCGGCTATCGTGGTAGATCGTGTGACCAGAATCTTCATCCTTTCCCTTTTCCCGAAGATCAACCCCGCTGCTCCGATCTTCCTGTATATTGAGAGCCATTTATTGGGTAATGATGTACTTAACTGCAACTCTGTCGATTGCGAATGATCATGCGAGCGTAAATCCTCTTTCCATTGATATACCCCCTATCTATTTTACCTTTCCATTCTGGTTTTATGATTTCTGGGAGTAGGCCCAATTTTGCATCATAATCCATCCCTATAATCTCAAACTGATCTGGGTTATACTTGTCGAGGAAGGTAATAGGAACTCCCATTTGCCCCCCCCAATTTTTCGGAATGTCCTTCGTCTTGGATACTTCAATTGCATCATAATTGTCATAGTGAGGATATTCTTCGGGAGAGTACTTCTTGTACAAAATCAACTCCTCGTTGCGCTTCTTGTGCGGCAAGTTCGTAAACCAGCATACATTCCCGAATTTCTGGTACCATTTCCCGTCTTCTTCACAGAACTCTGCCTTTTCATTGCTTTCTCGCACCTCAAATTTTTTAACGCTCCCGATCCCCATCCACAATCGATTCACTTTGATCAAGGGGAACACTTCCTTGTAGGTAATCGCATTCATTGGTCCAATAATCAAAAACTTCTTCTTGTATTTCATGAGTTGGGCGACATATTCCCGAAATAGAGAAAAGGGTGGATTCGTGACGATGATGTCCGCCTGTTTAAGGAGTTCAATACATTCCATACTCCGAAAATCCCCATTTCCTTGCAAAGGCTTTACCGCAATCTCGCGTGGATCTGGGCGAGCATTTCCATCTTGATCTCCCTCATACTCCAAATACACCGCACGCTCGGAATCATGCGTGGAAAACAAATCGGGTTGTTGATTCTTGTAACAGGTCGTGATCAGCTTTTTCAGTCCATAGAACTCAAACTGTTTGGAGAAGAAATCAAAAAAATTACTCACCCGAGGATCATCGCAATTACAGTAGACGACTTTCCCCCGGAAGTGATCTTTATAGTGACGCACTTCATTCTCTATATCCCGCAACTGCGTATAGAACTCATCCTTCTTTGCACGCTTTGCAGCACGCAGGTTTACGTTCTGTGACATTTTGTTCTACGGTTAAATCGTCAGAGTTGCAGTTATGTACATAGTTACCATTTACTCAGAGGATTGATTTAGCCAGCGTGCCGCTTCCAATGCATGATAGGTAATGATACTCTGAGCACCGGCTCGACGAATACTGGTCAGGATCTCTAGAATGGTATCGGATTCGTTAACATAATCTTGCATGGCAGCAGCTTTGATCATGGAGTACTCCCCACTTACGTTATATGCCACCAAGGGCACTTCGGGCCAGCGGTCACGGGTTTGACGAATGATATCAAGATAGGCCAGAGCAGGTTTGATCATAATCATATCTGCTCCTTCTTCGATATCCAATGCGATTTCCCGGGAGGCTTCCCATGCATTACAGGGATCCATTTGATGCGTTTTTCGATCTCCAAATTGGGGAGCTCCACCCGCTGCATCGCGGAAGGGTCCATAGAATGCAGATGCATACTTTGCACTATAGGAAAGAATAGAGATATGTTGATGAGATGCCGAATCCAGAGCTTCACGGATTGCACGTACCTGGTGATCCATCATCGCACTCGGAGCAACCACGTCCGCCCCACTGTCTGCATGAACACATGCAATCTTAGCAAGCATGGGAAGCGTGGCATCATAGGATAATTGATTTTCGTGGATAATTCCACAGTGTCCGTGTGAGGTATAGGAGCAAAGACATACATCAGTAATCAGTACCAGATCCAGATCCGCATTCTTGATTGCTCGAAGGGCACTCGGTACGGCCCCCGAGGGAGAAATAGCTTGGGTTCCAGTTGCGTCTTTGCTTTCAGGGATTCCAAAAAGAAGAATTCCACTCACTCCCGCCTCTTCGGCCTCCCGAGCTGCTTGAACCGCACCATCAACCGTATAGCGGAATTGATTTGGCATCCCCTTGATGGGGCCTGCCTCTGCGTGAGTGACAAAAATAGGATAGATAAAATCTGCAGGAGATAAGCGAGTCTCCCGCACCATTTTTCTTATCGCACCGCGGATACGTAAGCGACTGAGTCGTCTATGTTTGTACGAATTCTTCAAAATATTCCTCCAAGGCGGTGATGAGGCCTTCCGTGGTATATGTTTTTGCTACGATCGTGACGTGGAATCCTGCCTCTGCGGCCACCTGGGCTGTAACTGGCCCAATACAGGCTGCAGTCAGGGGAGGCCTGGGATCTGGAGTAACCGCAACGAAGCCATCAACGGTTGAACCACTGGTAAAAGTAACGGCATCTGCGCCGATTGCAAGAGCAGCGTACGCAGCATCAGGTGGGTGGTTCACATGGGTTTCGTAGGCCGTAACAGAGGTCACGTTCGCCCCACCAGCACACAGCAGTTCTACTAAGGCTGGTCGGACTTTGGAAGCACGTGGGAGCAAGATGGATTCACCATGGATCGGTCCCAGGCCAGTTGCTAGGGCTTCGGCAACATACTCAGATGGGATAAAATCCAACTTGACACCGCGAGAAGTCAGTGCTGCAGCCGTAGCGGGCCCAATCGCTGCGACACGTACCGTATCGGGCCAGGGAAAGGTTAGGAATTGCCACGTATGCGTAACGGCATTTACGCTTGTGAAGAGGACTCGGTCAAATGTATCCAACTTATTGAGTGCCTGTTGTAAAGGCTTCGGATTTGATACGGGCTCAATACGAATGGTAGGAAATTCCACGATCGTGGCTCCCCGATCCTGAAGCATCCGGCACATACTACCAGATTGATGTGCTGGGCGAGTCACCGCGATCCGTTTTCCGGTAAGAGGACTATTCACGATGCAGGACCTCCAGTGCACCCATTTGATGTGCTTTTTGTGCCAGTTGTGTTCCAAGTATTACGGAATCCGTCCCAACTGCTGATACAGCGATTTTGTGTTGCCCATCCAGGGAACTCACTTCGCCACTCAAATGGAGTTCCCCATGGGTCTGCTCCGCATAGGCGGCAACCGGGATCGAACAGCCTCCTCCAACAGCATTCATGAATGTGCGTTCAGCAGTGGTAGCGGACCAGGTTACAGGGCAGTTTACAGCTTGTAAAATACGAATAATCTCCAGATCATCGCGGCGGCACTCTATAGCTAACGCTCCTTGAGCAGGAGCTGGAAGCATACGATTCATGGGAATCCTCCACATGTATTGATCCGACACGCCAAGCCGCAATAAACCAGCTTCTGCAACGACAATGGCCTGTAGTTGCCCGCTCAAGACTTTCTCAACCCTGGTATCAATATTGCCTCGCAGTGGCTCCACCACTAGATCAGGCCGGAGTGCCCGTAATTGGGCCGTACGTCTGAGACTGGACGTACCAACGGTGGTGTTTTTGGGGAGACTATCCAGAGATTGGCCGGAAGCGGTCACTAAAACATCAAATGCTGTATGTCGATCGCAGATGGCGGCAATCACCAAATCCTCCGGTTGATCCATCGGTAAATCTTTGAGTGAGTGAACCGCAAAGTCAATCTCCCGATTCAAGAGTGCCATCTCCAGCGTACTGGTAAAGACACCGGAGTGGGAGGTGGGGAGTGGTCCAATGGTCTGATCTCCAATACTGGAAATCGTCTGAACTTGGACATCCAGGTTTGGGTTGGTCGCTTTCAGAAGTTGGAGGACATGATGCGTCTGGGCTCTAGCCAACATAGAGAGGCGCGTGCCTGCTCTTAATGGTCGAGTCATTGATCGGATGACTCTTTCAGGCCAAAGAGTTGCCGAACAATGTGCGGATCTAGTTCCGGGTGGCCATGTCTGAGTTGAAGCGTTGGGTCATGGAGCAGCTTCTTTACTAGAGTATTCGAGAAATACTCCAGCTTTTCCACCACATGAGCATCCAGTGGTCCGAGCTCTTCCAGAGTCTGGGAAAATTCTGATTCACGGATCGTCTCCGCTTTTTTTCGAAGTGCGGTAATGACGGGTTCGATTTTCAGCATTTGAAGGCGTTGATCCAGAATACTCAGTTCGTTTTCGATGATTTCTTCTACTTGGGGGATCTCCGCTTTTCTGGCAGCCTTTGACTTGGCGATCTTGTACTTCAGATGATCCAGATCCAGGAGCGTCACATTTGGTAACTCATTCAGGAACGGGTCAATATCTCTTGGAACCGCCAAGTCGACTAAAAGCAGTGGTCGAATCTTTCGGAGTGAAATATGTTCGGGGCCAAGGATGATGTGGGGGGCAGCGGTTGCACTGATGACCACATCCGCAGATGCAACCGTCTCCCGGAGTTCGTCCATGGGGACGGCCTGCGCACATGAGGCGAAGTTCAGTTCCTGAGTGCGCTCGGGGTTTCGATTCACAAAGGTGAGTTTGCGGATCTTTTTTTTCTGTAGAGTTTTTCCAGCCAGCCTACCCATTTTCCCGGATCCAATGACGGCGACATGTAGATCGTCCAGTGAACCCGCTTCGGCAAGAATGTGGTCAATGGCGACCGAGGCAATACTGGTGGGAAATTTTCCCAGTGCGGTTTCGGTTCGTACGCGCTTTCCTGTCTTGATCGCAGCTCGGAACACTGTGGTCAACTGTGGGCTTGCCAAGGAGGCCGTTTCCGAAGTCTGCAGACAATCATGTACTTGACCTAATATCTGAGATTCTCCCAACACCATAGAATCCAATCCACAGGCGACACGCATCAGGTGGCGAACCGCATCGGAGGTCTGTTTAGAGTAGAGATAGGGTTCCGCTATGGAAACGTCAAGAGATCCCCGTAACAGAGAGTCCAAAGCATCCGTAGCGGATTCGGATCCGCGTACATGACCATAAAACTCTACACGATTACAGGTGGACAATACAGCGAACCCGTCAAAGGAGGCCCGGGCTTCATCAAAGAAGTCAAGTTTCTGCTGTGGAAGAAGAGTAAGGCTTTCCCGGATTTCTATCGGTGCAGCTTTGTAACTAAGCCCAATAAGTCCCAGCGATGAGTCAGCCATAGAGTAGTACAAAATAACTATGTAATGATCGTACAGAGAAGTAGTTTAAGGATAATCAATGGAATGCTTTCAATTTCGGTCAAAATGAGGGCGAAACAGTGCTTTTACCCCACGTTTTTGCGTAAAGATCTGGAATGCACGTTCCCACTGCGAGAGGGTAAAGTCATGCGTGATCAGCGGGGCGGTCTTGACGGTGCCATTTTGCAGCAGATGGATCGCACGGATCCATGATTCCGGTGTCGAGGCATTGCTGCCTGTCACGGTGAGCTCCTTATAGCATACCTGGTCCAGATCCCATGCAATGGATTTCCCGAACAGGCCTACCTGAACATACCGTCCACGACGGCGCACAAGGCGCAGGAGCTGCTGGGCCGCCGCTCCTGCCCCCGAGCATTCGTAGACTACATCTGCTCCGAGTCCTTGAAGGGATACATCCTGAACGAGTGCGTGAATATCTCTTGTTTCCACATTGGCTACATAATCTGCCCCTAGCTCGTTTGCCAGGCTCAGACGCTCTGAATCTGCGCTAGTCCCTAAGACAACAACGGTTGCATGACTGGCTTTGAGGATCTGCAGAGTGAGCAGGCCAATCGTTCCTGGACCGGCAATAACCGCCAAATCCCCTGCTCGTACAGTAGGTGCGGCAAGTAAAACACCGTGTATAACGCAGGCTAACGGCTCTGTGATCGCGCCTTCACGGTAGGAGATATGTTCAGGCAGGCGGTGGAGGTTCTGGGCAGGAACGACAAGGTACTCTGCAAAGCTCCCATTGACCGCCGAGCCAATAGATTCCCTGTCCAGACAGAGATTGGCGTGTCCATCACGACAGTAACGACAGGTATTGCATGTGCGAAAATAAGTTTCCGAGGTGACCCGTGAACCTAAGATTATATCGGAGACGCCGTGTCCAACGTCCACCACTTCTCCTGCAACTTCGTGTCCAAGAACCACCGGTGGAGAGGACTTGAATTCGTCATGGTAGATATGCAGGTCTGTTCCACATAGACCGGCCGCATGTACTTTCAGTTTGACTTGGTTCGGTCCGGGATCAGGCTCTGGAATTTCGGATACAGCAATATGTCCAATCCCTGGTTCAACCTTCATAACTGCCTGCATGAGTCGATCTGATCTTAGAGAACGCATCCTCGTGCGTCTACCGTGATTTCTGAAATGTTCGCCTCTTTTCCAACAAGAAACATTCGATCCACCATATTTACAACGACACATGCATGGTTGGGTACGATTTGAACGCGGTCTCCAATCTGCAGGGTACTTCCCCCTAGTACTTCTCCCCAACCGTGTTCTTCAGAAAGTCCAGTAATTTTCGCATGGGGGTGGATCGCACGAACCTGAGGATTATACAGAATACAGCCATAATCGGATCTTCCCTGAAGCGTGTCACTGGTGAGTACTTTGCGGCCTGCATCCAGTACGAAGCGTTCGGTGCCCTGGGAAGTACGGTGCTGACTCACGACGGTGGAAAGAACGGTCAGTGCGCATGCATCCAAGGAACAGATTCCAAGCTCAACTTGTGTCAGATCATTGAAAATATAGTTTCCGGGGCGTAATTCTGTAATTTGGAAGTCGCCGAACTGTGTATTTTCAAATACATGGGCAGAGGGTGTGGAACCCATACTGATTTCGAAAGAGGATGGATCGATACAATGAGCTTCATGCAGTCGAACCGCGATTTCGAGCATTCGATCACGGGTTTGAGACATGATCTGGGTGATTTCCGCATGGTTTCCAGAATAGGCATGTCCTTCGTGTGTCAGAATTCCGCAGAGGTTTAAACGATCCAGTTTCTGGATTTTCAAAGCAAGAGCAAGGACATCTTCACGGTCATAGGCGATTCCACAGCGACCATGTCCGGTATCAATCTCCAGGAGTACATCGACAGAGATTCCAGCATTGCTGAAGGCTTTGGATGCTCGGTCAGCTCCTTCTTGGCTGTCGATGCAAAAAGAAATTCGAGCCTGCTGTGCGAGTTTGATCAGCTGCTCTAGTTGACTTTCTCCGACCACGGGATAAGCGATACGAACATCCTGGAATCCATGCTGAATAAACTTCTCTGCTTCGCTGACTTTCGCTACCGTAATCCCATTGGCCCCGTGCTTGAGTTGGCGATTTGCTAGTACAACGGATTTATGGGTTTTCGTGTGAGGGCGAAGTTGTACACTTGTAGCCCTTGACGCCATTCGTCTTAGATTCGATTCCATGCGCTCCTCATCAATCAGAATACATGGGGTCGCTAAATTCTCCAAAGTGCGCATGATCATAGAATTGAGATGGTTTGAACGTAGACAGGATCTAGTTGGATTCGCAAAATATACATACTTTGCAACATAAAGTACTTTACAGAGTATACCAACCTATGCGCATAGAATACGGACCGGTGCCAAGCCGGACAGAGAATTCCCAGAATCAGGCAAGTGAGCATCTGCGATTTATTCGAGATGTTATGGAACGTTCCGCTTCGTTCACGGCGGTTCCCGGGTGGGGGATGGTCGCTGTTGGGATTACTGCAGCGCTTGCGGCTGGGATTGCTTCTATGCAGGCCACATCCGATGGGATCTTGATCGTATGGTTTATGGAGGCAGTGGTCGCGGTGACGATCGCAGTCTGGACCCTGCGCAGGAAAGCGCGTAAATGTGGTGTATCTCTTACCAGTGGCCCGGGTCGTAAGTATATTTTGACACTTGCCCCATCCATGGTCGCAGGACTTCTGTTTACGGTTGCCTTATGGCAGGCGGGCAATCAGGAACTAATGGCGACACTGTGGCTTCTCTTCTATGGAGCGGGTACGATTACAGGAGGGACGAGTAGCGTGCGAATCATCCCCGTGTTGGGCATCTGTTTTATGGTGATGGGGATCCTCTCTCTTTTTCTTCCATCTTCGTGGATGCATCTATTACTGGGATTCAGTTTTGGAGGGTTACATATCGGATTCGGGTTGTATATCGCGCGGAGATATGGGGGGTGAGATTTTTTTCAGTTCTATGAGGGTACTGCGAAAAAACCTAGATCCTCTGATTCATGCACGAGTACGTCTCGGGATTGTGAGTGCACTCGCAGCTGGCGAAACACTGAGTTTCAGAGACCTGAAAGTACTTCTTAGCACGACCGATGGAAATTTAAGTCGTCACACCCAAAAATTAGAAAAGGCAGGATATATCGAATGTATAAAATCGTTTCAGGGCCGAATGCCTCATACAGAGTATCGGTTAACCTCCAAAGGTACAGAAGCTCTTCTTTCCTATATCGAGCAAATGGAGCATATGCTCGAGGTAGCTCGTTCGGTAGCAGTGGATGAGGAAGATTTTTCAAACTAACATGAATATGCCATGGTGGATCATGTACGGTGCTGCCAGTTCGGTTTCGACGCAGCGCACGGTAATTCTTTAAAGAACGTATGGAGATAGGACAAGAATTCAAAAGCAATCAACTCCATGTTGCCATCATCATGGATGGTAATGGGCGCTGGGCCAATAAGCGCAGTCTTCCGCGTACAGCAGGGCATCATGCCGGAGTTCGATCCCTTAGAGCAACGGTTGAGGCTGCCGTTGAGCGGCAGATCCACACGCTAACATTGTATGCATTTTCGTCAGATAACTGGCAGCGTCCTCAGAGTGAAGTCAGAGCACTGATGCGGATTTTGGCAGCGCAGTTGCCTAGTCAAGCCGCTCGTTGTGTTCGGCAAAATATTCGGTTGAGCATCATTGGCAGGCGTGACCGTCTACCCTATCCGGTCTTACAAGCCGTTCTACGTGCAGAAGCTCGTACGATGCATTGTACGGCTCTGCATTTGCGTTTGGCCATTGATTATTCCGCTCGAGACTCTCTCACCCGGGCCGCACGGCATGTTGGAAATAACGGGAATGGAGATTTTCTAAAGGCGCTCATGCGGGCGTACAATGCGGATAGCCTTGTATCCGATGTAGATCTTCTCATACGAACGGGTGGGGAACAGCGCCTGAGTGATTTTTTACTTTGGGAATGCGCTTATGCAGAACTCTATTTTACACCGGATTACTGGCCGGATTTTGATGGAGTAAAACTTGATACGGCCCTCTGTGCATACCAAAAGAGGCAGCGCCGTTTTGGTATGGTACCGGCCTGAGGAACACGATCGCGCCGGCATGGGCAACCTGGAATATGCATCACTGGATTAGCGAGACAGGATTTGCATGATTGTAATGGAGGATCGGCATCACGAATGGGTACGGGGTTTATTAGGATTTTCGCGGCAGAATTACTCCTTACAGATTGGCAATGGGTGCAAGTTTCTTGACTGAACGTATGAGATATCCCGCACGTCTTGAAATTTCCTATCAGGATCAACAGAGCCGATGGAGTATCCTGTTTCGTCTGCCTCTGGTTTTGCCGGCACTATTGATCGTGAATTTTTTTGCTCCCTTCATGACATTCATTCGCTTTCTGGTAGGATGTTCGATAGTTTTCTTTGCCAATTACCCTAGGTGGCTGTTTGAATTAAATGTGAGTTCCTGCCGATTCGAGTTGAGATCAATCGCTTATTTGTTGCTTTTGACGGATGAATATCCAACATTTCAGAGGGATGGGAGAGTTCTTGTTGAGATTGATTACCCTGATGAAGAGGAGGTACCCCTAATCCGCTTGCTTCCTCTGTTGAAATGGTTACTTGTGATTCCCCATGTATTTCTTCTTACACTGCTCTCACTGCCAGTTGTGTTGATCACTCCGGTTTGCTGGCTGTCTGTTTTATTGACTAGTCGTTATCCAGAGGGCGTATTCAGTTTTACCAGTGGCGTATTACGGTGGTGGCTGCATGTGTATGCATACGGTTGGATGTTGACGACCGACCAATACCCACCTTTCTCATTGGAGGAATAGCTCATGCAAAAGACGCTTCTTCTTCTTCGTCATGCTAAGTCGGATTGGAATGCGACCTATGGCCAAGATCATGACCGGCCATTAAATTCGCGGGGGCAACGTGCAGCGGATGCGATGGGACGCTGGCTTGCCGAGTTGGGACCATTGCCGGATCTCATTCTCTGTTCGACTGCCGTTCGAGCCCGTTCTACTTGCATCATTGCGAGTGAGGCGGGTGCATGGCAGGCAGAGATCCAATATGAGCGGGGACTTTACTATGCTACGCCCAAAGATTTGATCCATTACTTGCAGGAAGTTCCTGATCCCATTCAGACGGTCATGTTGGTTGGGCATCAACCCACATGGTCCATGACGGCAGCACTCTTATCGAACCACCCTGTGAATACATTTCCGACGGCATCTATGGCAAGGATTGATTTTTCGGTTGAAAACTGGGAGCGTTCTGCGCCTGGAACCGGGAAGTTCATTTGGCATCAATTTCCCAAGCGATTACCGGAAAAATACTACCATCAGAATGGAGATGACATACGTGAGTAATCCAACTTTATTGTATTATACACATAGACAATTCATACACATCATCTAAACATGTTCCACCATCCACCGTCCAAGCCGTATACACAAACTACCGATGCGGGGGAATCGTCACCACCCCCTACTGGACGTGATCTGGACCTGCGGCATTTTTCCACGGAAGGAAAGCCATTCTATCCAGTTTTGAGACTGTCCTCTCTGACACAATGTTTCCTGATTTGCCGTATCTCCATGCCATGTAATTGATCAAAAACATCATGAGTTCTGATTTCATTGAGGATCGAGGTCCGGCTGAATATTTTCACGGGAGGCAAGAAATTATTGACACTTTTACCAGTGCCCTTGAACGCTATCTCGGCAAAAAAAGAGGAACCACCTTCTTGATCCAAGGTGCACCCGGAGCGGGAAAGACGGCTCTACTGGATGTGCTGTCTGCAGAGGCACGGTCCCAAGGCTGGAAAATCGCAAGCATCAAGATAAAAGATTTGTACGATCCTATCTCCATGGCACAATCTCTTGGAGAGTCCTATGTCATGGATAAACAGTATGCGGCGAACGTGGGTATTCATGGAATCGGCGGAGGGTACAGCAGAGATGTGGCAGGATATTCCAGTGTGGATGGGTTACTGAAAGAGGGGGCTCCCGAGAAAGGATTGATTTTGGTGCTGGATGAGGCGCAGAGGATGAATGAAATTCCGGTTGACTCAGAGAGGCATACCATAACCGGAGACACCTTAGAAATGATTCACAATGGTAAACTGGGAAAACCCGTCATGCTACTGACGGCGGGGTTAGGCACAACCGAGTCTGCTTTTAACTCACTGGGAATATCACGATTTGTCAGAGATTGCACCGTAGGATTGGGTGCATTGGGGACAGAGTCGGAACGGGCGGTGATTCGAGACTGGTTGGTCAAGGAAGGAGGAGCCAAAGGGGACCCTACTCTGTGGATCGATACGATCGCGAAGAAATGTCATGGATGGCCCCAACATATTTTATCGTACATGGATCCCGCCGTTGCGTACCTTGAGGCCCATGACCATCGTATGACGGATGAGGGATTACGGATTGTACTTGAAAAGGGACATGACTTCCGGGTGGACTACTATGAGACCCGTGCCAGGGAGTTCAGTTTACAGCAGAGGCGGGTCATCGACTCATTTATCGCGAAGTACCAACCGGATGAGTACTTTGAGAAAGAAAATTTGATGGCGGTTCTTGATGCCAAGTACGGGCAGGAACCTGCAAGCAAGTTTTTTAATGACCTTCTCCACAGTGGAATACTCCACAAGCAAGATGGAGGCGTATATGGTATCCCCATCCCATCCATGCAAACGTGGCTGATTGAGGAATATGGCAGAGATCGGATGGAACTGCCGGGGGGAGAGGTCTCCAGGGTGAAGCCTGAGTCCCCCAATCGAGGAAGGGACTCCTCGAAGTGGGATATGGAACGCTAAATGTTACTTGCCTACGGTCATTTTTCCTTGAGCGTAGAGATCAACCATGTGTATAGTTCCTTACAGAACCGGAGGTCTGGGCGAGATATCTCTGGACGCAGGGTAGCCTTCCCACCCTTGTTAGGATGCCAAAAGGCTTGAACAGAATGGGTGGGTTTAGTGCGCAGGTGTGCTGACCTTGGCTTCTTCTTTCACCTTGTTCCAAGAAAATTCTTCCCATTTAAAATCAAAAGGCTTGTTTCGCTCAATCACCGATTTACGGATCCAGTCCATGACCTCCTGGTCATCCACGGGCTCATACGTCCACATGTGCGCTTCGGGATCGGTTTCTGCCTCGGGATAGAATCAAGCGAGGAGTCTTCCCCAGAAATGCTCCCCCTCAATAGGTTTGATTAAATAAAACTCTCCCGCCTCAAAGAGTTGATCTCTGTGGAAAGACCTAAATCTCTCCTGGCATCACTGATCATCGGCGAGTTCAAGCCCTAATGTTTCGCCTTTCATTGTCGCAGGAACGCCTTTGGTCATCCATACAGGAGCCGGTGCATCCATGAGATAATGGTCAAAGAACTGCTGCATACGAATGGCAAAGTCTCTCCGGTTGGGATACTTGGAGAGACCATGACCCTCTCCGTTGTAATTGAGCATCCAGACGGGTTTTTGTAGGCGTCGCAAGGCCACAAAAAATTCAATACCTTGGTACCATGGCACAGCACCATCATCATCGTTGTGGAGCATCAAAACCGGGGTCTTGATCTTGTCCGCTTGGAAGAGTGGTGAATTGTCAAGATATCTGAGAGGAGTTTCCCATAAAGATCCTCCAATTCGGCTTTGGGTGCGCTCATATTGAAACATACGACTCATGCCACTAGCCCAACGGATTCCGCCATAGGCACTCGTCATATTGACAACCGGAGCACCGGCTTCCGCCGCTGCAAACAGATCCGATTCTGTAATCATATAGGCAATCTGATATCCCCCCCAGCTATGCCCCTGAACCCCAACACGCTCCGGATCTACAAATCCCTGGTTGATGAGCATTGTAACACCGGGGACCACGGCATTCAGTGCACTCTCTCCTGGGTAGCCCACCTTATACGGAATGTCTGGCACGAAGACGACATAGCCTCGACTGACATAAAAAGAAAAACTGATCGAAGAGCGGGCCGTGACCGGTGGTCGGTATTGATGGAGTCCATTGGACATTTTTTCATAGAAATACACCATCATCGGATATTTTTGAGATGCATCAAAGCCATCCGGTTTGAAGAGCATGCCTGTCAGGGGGATGCCATCGAGGGAGGTCCATTGGACAAGCTCAGCCGTTCCCCAGTGGTACTCCGATTGCTGAGGGTTGACCTCACTTACCTGCGTCATATCGGACAGATCCAGATTGCTTGTCCAAAGATCTCTAGATTCGGTGAAGCTCTCTCGTGTAAAGAGAAGTTGATCTGCATTCTCTGCTTTGTCAAGAAAGCCAAATCGCTTATCCATCATGACAAGCTCTTCTGGATTTTCATCTGAATCCAGATACCCTCGGTAGAAGCCCGCGGCTTTCGTTTCCATATTGAAAGCGGAGAGCATGAGTTCATCCGAAATAGATTCTTCGTCAGGGTCAAGCCGAACATAACGAAATTGGAGGTCATGTTCTCGTCCTACTCCTGCTGTGACATTGCGGGGTGTAGCTGGATCCGAAGGGTTGACGGCCCATATATCATAGCGATCATAAATGAGGAACCGGTCGCCATCGTCGCTCCAACCTGCACTTCCATACGGATTAGGGGCAAAGGGCCAGTCGTGAATTTCATTGTGAAGTGGCAGCTCTATCGAGGAAGTCAGGTTGATCGGCGGATCGCCTCCAGTGGGTAGTGCCTTCCAGCTTAATCCATCGCGGTCCCACCATGTGACATAGTTCGCATCCGGGGATAGGGATGGGATGTATTGTACTCCTTCAAGCACCATTGTACTGCTGCCATCAAGTACATTGACGACATAGGCATCGTAGGCTCTGGGGGAATCCCAACTGATTTGCTGCTGATAGGGCAAGTCTGACCAGCCGAGGGCGATATCTGCATCCCCGTCTGATCCTACCGATACATTTGGCATGGTCTCGTGTGCAAGTTGGACGATCTGTTCTGTATCCAGATGCAGTACCGTCAGATAAGAGCGCTCTTTTTCCTGTTCGGCGTTTACCAACTGCATGGGTTGCAAAAGTAGATCCCGCCAGTTCCAGATATCCAGAACCGGACTTTCGTCTTCGTCCGCCTCTTCTTGTTCAGCGGGCGGTTTTGGTGCCGTACCAAAGTAGAGTCGATTCCCACTCTCAGAAAATGATGGATCCCTGTTAGGGCTGATCCACCAACCTTCAACAATAGAATCACTGGCAACAGTAGCTACAGTACGTACACGATCCATGCCGACCTGCCAGTAATAGAGCGCATACTCTGGTGGATCCATTGCATGACCTTCCCGACTGGATAAAAATGCGAGTTGGTCTCCTGCTTCATCAAAGGTCAAACGCTCATAGGCTCCTCCTCCAAAAAGAAGGGTATCGATCTCATTAGAGAAAAGATCGACCCGAACGAGTCCAGTATCCAGCGAATCATTTCCTTCAAACGTGTATACCAGATGTGCACCGTTTGGAGAGAGAAGGTAGTCCTGCACATGTGCAAAGCTGGTCATACTTGCGGTTTCGAGATCATGCACATGAAGCATGGTCCCTTCGCCGGTAGAATCCGCATCTGTTTTTTCCAAAAGGTATACGACCACATTGGTAAAATCGTCTGGAACCTCAAAAGAGCGGACACGAGATACATGATGGGAAACTCCGGTTTCGAGATCCAGAATACCTAGCGAATCTTTTGGCATCTCATCTTTTTCAAGATCTGCCTTACGCGCAGCACGCAGCGTATCTTCGGATGGGGTAATCAGGTATACCAGATACTGGGAATTATGCGTAAACTTGGCTTCGTTTCCCCTCGGGATTTTGTATATCTGATCACCTGTGAGATGGCGGATCTCAAGCGTTTCATCTCCCTTTTCAGGACCATATTGGTAGAAGCTCCACTGACCATCATGTGAAATTTCTCGATCAGAAATGCTATTCCATATTTCATATACGTCGTGATCCAAAGCTCTCTTCTGAGCATGAGCATTCATGGAGAACATCAAAAGCATGAGGAGAGAAAAACAAGTGCGATACATTTGATATTATGGTGGAGTGAATTCGTTAGGCTAGTGGCTTACGCGGTTTCCATCCCAAGTCTGTCCTCGAGGATAGGATCCTAAGATACGTAGATCGGTCGTGAGTTCGCCAAGGTGTTCAATAGCTCGTTGAAGGACAGGGTCCGCCGTATCTCCCTCAACATCCAAATAAAATAAGTAATCCCCAGGATGACCAATCAATGGGCGACTTTCCACCTTGTACAGGTCCAGATCACGTAGAAAAAATACGCTGAGGCTCTTAAAAAGAGCCCCGGGTACGGTTTGTTTTAGCGCAAATACAATGGAGGTCTTAAGGGAGGCTCCGGTAGACGTATATTTTTCGGCATTTTCTGGGGCCAAGGCCAGAAACCGTGTATAATTGAGGGCATGACTTTGCAGATCCGTTGCCAGTACCTGTAGCCCATACTCTTGAGCAGCTCTTACAGGCCCGATCGCAGCACTGGTAAGATGGTCTTCTGCCGCAATCAGTTTCGCGGCACCTGCGGTATCGTAGGTAGGAACGACCTCACTCCAACCGAGCTTTTCCTTTAGGAATGTTTGGCATTGTCCGAGAGCCTGGGGATGAGAAAGGACGCGCTGGATATCCTCAAGTCGGCTACCGGGCTTGGCCATCAGAAAATGGCGGATGCGAAGTTTGACCTCTTTTTCAATCTTGACCTTATGTGTGCGCAAAAGGTCGTAGTTGATATGAACACTACCAAAGAGAGAGTTCTCAATCGGAATAATCCCTCGTGAAACGGTCTGGGATTCGACAGCCATAAAGACATCTTCCATGGACGGCACTGGAACGACATCGCAGTCGGGATAGAGACGACCTGCCGCCTCCTCACTGAATGCACCAATTTCTCCCTGAAAAGCAATTTTCATGTCTACATGCGTTCAGGGGCGCTGATCCCTAGAATGGAGAGTCCATTGCAGAGCGTAATACGGGTAGCCTGTGCCAGAGCCATGCGTGCAGTTGCAATCTTCGTTTCTTCCCCAAGAATACGGCACGAATGATAAAACTGGGTAAATGCCTCTGCAACTCCACGCAGATAAGTTGCGAGCCGATGTGGTTCGCAGGTCTCAGCACAATTGGACACCGTTTTCGGAAAATAAATAATTTCCTTGATCAAAGCAAGTTCGGATTCATGAGCTAGCAGAGCTAGGCTGGATAGGGCGGGATCCGGTGCAAGATTGAGTTCACTTGCTTTCTTGAGGATGGAGCAAATACGTGCATGGGCATACTGAAGATAGAATACAGGATTCTTATCACTGGCTTCCCGGGCCAGATCAATATCAAATTCTAGATGCTTTTGGGCAGATCGCATGATAAAAAAATATCTTGTCACATCCGGGGAAACCTCATTGATCAGCTCATCGAGCGTAACATAATTCGCTTTTCGGGTACTCATTTTTACGTCTTTGCCGCCGCGAATCAGAGTCACAAACTGATAGATGATCACTTTCATACGATGTGTGTCAAACCCCAACACATCCAGTCCTCGCAGGATGTCGGGGTAGGTATCAATATGATCCGCACCAAATATATTGACCAGAAGATCAAAGCCCCGTTCGAGCTTGTCAACATGATAGGCAATATCAGGTAGGCGATACGTTGGTTCACCGGTCCGTTTCACCAGTACTGTATCCGATTCTTTCCCGAGGTGAGAGGTCTTGAACCAGGTCGCGCCATCCTTCTCATAAATCATGTCCTGTGCTCGCAGTGCATCTAAAGTCTTGGTCACTGCACCCGTCTCATAGAGGCTTTTTTCATTGAAATAGTTGTCCATTGAGATACCGAGCTGCTCAAGTGTGGAGCGAATTTCGGAAAAAACAGCCGATTTAGCTGCATGTTCAAAAAGGTCGTTATCCTTACGATCTAGAAGGTCAAGCCCATGTTCGTTGGCCAGCTCATGGGCAATCGTCGTAATGTAGGCTCCAAGGTATCCATCTTCGGGAAAAGAGTTCGATACAAGAATCGGCTTATCGGCCGCATTCTCAAGTGTTTTAGACTGATACGTCTCCCGATGCCTTATCGCACGGGGCAAATTTGCAAAGGGGAAATCTTCCTCAGCGGTCACTTCCTCATATCGGCTTCGTACGGACGCGCCCAAGATACGCATTTGACGTCCGGCGTCATTAAAATAATATTCCCGTGTGACGCGGTACCCACCCCATTCCATCAGATTGGCAAGGGTGTCTCCAAGTACGGCATTCCGGCCATGTCCTACGGTCAACGGCCCTGTGGGATTTGCGCTGACAAACTCTACCAAGACCTTTTGCCCGTTTCCCGTATCAGAACGTCCAAAATTCTCGGCCTGTTTGAGACAAGATGCAAGCTCCCGGTATAGGTATCGGTTTGAACATTTGAAATTAATAAACCCACCTCCTGCAGTCGAAACCGATTCTACGTAAAAGGGATCATGTTCCTTTGCCATATACGCGGCTACAATCTCCTCTGCGATCATACGTGGCGCACGGCGCAAGTGCCGGGCAAGTTTCAGTGCACAGTTTGTCGCGAGGTCCCCGTGATCAGGGTTTGCCGGAATGGACAGCTCAAGAACAAAATTTGAAGGCACCAAGGGAATGGAATCTAATACGCGCTGAAGAGCTTCCCTGAGATAGTCTTCCATGTTATGTTTTGGTAGGCCACCGCCATTGGAATGGAGCTAAATCAACGGGAGGGGATTGATCTAGGGCCAAAGCTGCCAATGATTCACCGACTGCAGAGCTTGCCTTGAATCCATGACCTGAACAGGCACTCCCTACAATCATTTGGGAGCTGTCTCCATACAGTCGATCAATGAGATAATGTTTATCCGGGGTGTTTGAATACATACAGATGGTGGTTTTTCGACAAACTCCCGCGGCATCAGGCATGATTTTATCCAGAACTTCTCGTGCAAGGAGTTCATCTTCTTTTTCGATTGAGCGTTTTATGTTTCTAGGATGTGTGGCCAGTTGCCCTTCGTGATAATGCAGACCGACCTTAACTCCATATCCAAGGTCAGGACAGCCATAGCTTTGCTGTCCGGTCACATCTTCCATGATAAATGGGGGGCAATTACTGGGATTGAAGTGGGGAGCCATCGGGGCGAACCATGAATTTGTAACACGCTCAATCTCCAGAGGTATCGGTACAAAATCACTCATCCAAGCTCCTGTAGTTAGGATTACTCGTGCGGCTTCATAAGTGTCGAGGTCTGTTTTCACGATGACGCATCCTTTTTGGATTTTGCAGGACATGACGGGGGTTCCAAACTGACATTGAGCACCATGCACGGCCGCTTTTCGGAGATGGGCTCGTACGCAGAGTTCGGGTTGGAGATAGCCTGCTTCCAGATCAACCAATGCCACTTGATCAAGTGGGAGTCTATATCCAGGGTAGCGTTTGGTTACTTCATTGGAGGATAACAGCAAGTGCCGGATATTTCCGGCAATTGCAGCTTTTTGTGCAGAGAGAATCATCTCACTGTCAGGTTGACCAATATTGAGACACCCCCCCAAGTGCATAAATGTGGTTGCAGACTCTTGTTCAAGTTCAGACCACAATGTATAAGCACGGCTTAGCAGGGGAAGATATTGTTCTCCTTCAGCATAGCATTTCCGTATAATTCGGCTTTCGCTATGCGTGGATCCCTGCACATGTGGGCAGACAAAACGGTCAATCCCCAATACAGTTGCTCCTGATCGAGCAGCATGAAACAGTGTGGCACTACCAGTTGCGCCCAGTCCAATCACAATGATGTCAAACGTAGATGTGCTCATAGTTCTATACGTAGAGTGAAAATTCAGCTCTTCTCATGTAACAAGCCAATGCTAAACCCATGAGTACGGTATTTGTCAAGAGTGCCGAGCCGCCATAGGAAAGAAAGGGTAATGGAATCCCAATTACAGGCAAAAGGCCCAGTACCATTCCAATATTCACGCATACATGAATCAAGAATATTCCTGCAACACCACTGACGACAAGATTCCCAAAGGGGTGATCAATCGCTCTTGACAGGAAGATTAAACGAAGCATCAGCGAAGCAAGAAGAATCAGTACCAGGATCCCTCCAACAAAGCCCCATTCCTCCCCAATGACAGAGAA
Source organism: Rhodothermales bacterium (assembly GCA_965215475.1). Lineage (GTDB taxonomy): Bacteria > Bacteroidota > Rhodothermia > Rhodothermales > Bin80 > Bin80. The sequence continues at coordinate 1,106,000 of OZ244061.1, read as the reverse complement.
CACAAAATCTGTAGATTGCTCGGGGATATAGCGGCCTTGAGTTTGGGTGCCTTGTTGAAATCCCAATCCAAACCATCCACCCGCTCCGAGTGCTGCTTTTGATTGTACAAGGTGGAAGCCAACATTGGTTCGATACTCTTCTGCGTCCGGGTTAGAAAAAGAGGCAATCCTGGCGACCTGATGGGGCTGTAGCACATGCTGTAACGCAAAAGTGGCACCACCGATGGTTATTGCACTTGCAAGCACGCTGACAGAAAGCCACAGGCGACTGCGGGTTCCAAACCACGCAATGATTCCGACCAATGCGGTAAATCCCAAAGCAATCTGCCAATTGAGGATCGCCAAGTAACCCGAGATCGGGCAGAGGATCAGGAGTCCGACAATCCGGAGAGGAACTCCGCTACAAAGGGCAAGGATAGGAATCAATCCTAAAAATACCAATGCAGTTCCGAGGTCATTCTGGAGAACAATCAGCAGAGCTGGCAAGACAAGAACACCCGTACCGATCAATGCCGTAGGCAGAGTAAATAGATCTTTTCTCTTCGAGGCCAAAACAAAAGTAGCCATGAGCAGTCCTCCAACTTTTGCCAACTCGGATGATTGGAAGCCAATCGGACCGAAGTAGACCCATGAACGCGCTCCCCCCACTTCCCGGCCAATCACCAGAGCTACAATCAATAATCCAATGGTTGCAAAATAAATCCACGGCACCATTCGAGCCAATAAGCGCATTGGAATCAATAGAATCGTCGTGAGTGCAACGGCGGAGATCAACAGCCAGAGGCCTTGACGCTTGAAGCTATTCTGGACCGTATCCAGCAAAAAATCTCTTCCTTCCCCATGAGTAGAACTATAAATCGCAATCAATCCACAGATACATAGGGCAACCCAAATCAGAAGAGTGGAGAAATCAAGATTTCGATACCAAGTTCGCATGAACTATTGAACGGCACGGATTATTGGTTCACTGTTTGCAGATAAGGCACGCTGCATTCGAATTTCTGTTTGCCAAGAGGGTGGGACCTCTCTTTTGAGGTACATCTCTGCAAGCAGACTAGCGATTGGGGCCGCGCAGAGGCTTCCTCCCCCTGTATTTTCACATTGGACCGCCAGAGCAATCTGCGGGTCATTAAAGGGGGCGAACATGATAAAGACCGAGTGATCCGTCATATCTCCAGGAGCTTGTGCCGTTCCGGTCTTTCCCGCACTAGGGATCCCGGGAATTTGTGAAGCGCGCGCCGTTCCCGCCTCCATGACCAGTCGCATCCCTTCACGGACCAGATTCATGTACGTGGTATCGATATCCAAGTCAATGGGGTCCGATACGTGAGGCATCTCTATCCAGTTGTTTGACTGGGGGTCAGATATGTGAGAGACCATATGAGGTGCATACAGCGTTCCTCCGTTGGCCAGCACCGCTGTATATCGAGCCAATTGAAGTGGAGTAACTCCCATATCTCCTTGCCCAACACCTAGATTCATGATCGCTCCCTGTCCCCAGTACCGACCACTTTGCTCAAAGTAGGAGGAATCGGGAATGAAGCCTGAGGTCTGTTCTCTCAGATCTGTAGGAGATTCTACACCGAAGCCAAAATTCGTCGCATATTTTTTGAAGACGTCAATATCCATTCTCCTGGCCAACTCAAAGAAATAGGTGTTGCAGGAATTCATGATCGCTTGCACAACATTTTGGTGTCCATGTACGTCTAGGCACCGAAAAAACCTTCCTTGACCGAACGGATGGTATCCGCTACAATAGATCGTTGCATCGCCTCCTTCTTCCCCAAGGAGCCCTTCGGATAATCCGAGCAATGCCATGAAGGGCTTCCATGTTGATCCCGGAGGCATGATGTTCATTGTCGCCCGATTGTATAGAGGATCTTCATTGTGATGGATCAAATCTTGCCAGGCTTCATTTTGAATTCCTTGATTGAGCGATTCGAGCGAGTAATCCGGTTTACTGACCAGAGCGATAATGCCACCATCATTGGGGTCCAAAGCGACCACCGCTCCGCGTTTATTTACAAAAAGAGATTCCGCGAATTCCTGTACGCGATGATCTAGGGTGAGATGCAGATCATAATTATTTCGTGGTGGTTGATCTCCCAATCCCTGTGCGTAGGACATAATCTCCAGGCCATACACATTAACCCATCGACGAGCGATACCTGGAATTCCTCGTAGCCATGGCTCGTATCCCCGTTCAATCCCGGTTCGGCCCAGAAGATCTCCCCGGCGATAGAGAGAAGAGTCAGATTCCTGTTCGATCGAATTTAGCTCTCCCTGGTTAATTTCTGCGATGTACCCCAGAGCATGCGAAGCACGGGCATTGGTCGAGTAGCGTCTTTGATTTTTGGTTTCCCATCCCACTCCAGGCAGGAGATATGCATCTTCAAGAATCCGGCTGTATTGTTCAAAGGAAACATTCGAAAAAGAAGGGGAAAGTCGGTAAGGATTATACTCTTGTGCTTCCTGCAGGCGCAGCGCGACCGTAGAATCTGGAACTTCGAGATGTTTTGCTAGCAGCGATATATGGGATTCATCAAAGTATTTCGGTGCAAGAGAGATCGTGTAGGTCGGCTCATTATCGACCATGAGGGTACCATTACGGTCATAGATGAGGCCGCGGGCAGGGAGCACACGAATATTACGCAGTGAATTTTCACGTGCGATTTCCGAGAGGTCATGACGCTCGGTCACCTGTAGCCGAAAAAGCTGGAGGCTCAGGATTGACACCATGGATACAACCGTACAGCTGTAGAGGGTAAATCTAAGTTTGGTCAACTTTTTAGTATGATTATTGTCACTATTTTGGGTACAGGAGAGTGTTTCGGGGAACCGCTCGCCGTTCTAAGCCTAAGATACTCCATAGAAGCAGTGTCAGTGGCTTTTTGCGTACATACAAATTAACGAATTAGTAGAATAATAATTCTATGAGAAAAGTCTTAAAGATTTTCACGTTCATTGCTCTAATGGGTTTAGTGGGCGAGACGTTCGTCTTCGCACAGCAATTTGGGCGCAATAAAGTCCAATACGATCAATTTGACTTCAAGAGTTTCCAGACTCCTCACTTTGAGTTCTACTATTATCCCGAAGAGAAGGATGCGGTAATCGATGCATCACGTATGGGAGAGCGATGGTATCGACGGCACTCCCGTACCTTCCTTCGTGATTTTCATGAGCGTAAGCCAGTCATTTTTTATGCCAATGACGCTGATTTTCAGCAAACCAATGTGATTGGCGGGTTTATTGGTCAAGGAGTCGGAGGGTTTACCGAGAGCCTTAAAGAGAGGGTTGTCATGCCTCTCACCGGTATTTACAAGGAGACGGATCATGTACTAGGTCATGAATTAGTTCATAGTTTTCAATATGATATTGGTCTTTCACGGGGAGACAGCTCCCGTTTTGCATTACAGATTCTTCCTCTTTGGTTGATCGAAGGGATGGCCGAGTATCTGTCGTTGGGGCGTGATGATGCTCATACGGCCATGTGGATGCGTGATGCAGCATTGCGGGATGATTTGCCAACCATTGAGGATATGACCCGCAGCAATGAATATTTTCCCTATCGATTTGGGCAGGCCTACATGGCATATATTGGTGGAAAATATGGTGATGCAGCGGTCACCAATCTATTCAAGTTGGGTGGTCGAGTAGGAGTTGATTCTGCGTTCGTGTATACGATTGGAATTACGGCAGATTCTCTCTCGGTAGAATGGGCACAGTCCATCCGGGACGCATACCTGCCTCTGATGGAGTCACGAACTCATCCTGACAGTTCAGGAACCCCGATCCTATCGGAAGAAATCAGTGGCGGTGCCATGAACCTGTCTCCTGCAGTGAGTCCGGATGGACAGTATATCGCGTACTTGAGTGAGAAGGATCTCTTCAATATCAATCTTTTCATTGCCGATGCAGCAACCGGAGAAACCATCCGCAAACTCCAATCAACCAATACCAACCCACATTTTGACAATATTCGTTTTATCAGTTCAGCAGGCTCTTGGTCTCCTGACGGGAAACAGTTTGCTTTTGTCACCTTCGTTCAAGGCGACAATGAAATTTCGATATGGGATCTAGATAGTGGTGCCATAGAACGGCGGATCAGTGTCGATGGAGTAAGTGCTCTCAGTAACCCGGCTTGGTCGCCAGATGGAGGCTCCATTGCATTTTCTGGCGTTGACGGAGGAATCAGTGATCTGTACATTTTTGATATGCAGAGCCAACAGGCGCGCCAAATCACTAGTGATCGATTCGCGGATCTGCAACCAGCTTGGTCCCCGGATGGTCAGACGATCGCCGTGGTCACAGATCGAGGGCCAGACGGGACCAACTTTGAAACCCTGGAATATGCAGATACCCGTATCTCATTGATTAATCTTGAAAGTGGTGCACACAGCACCTTACGTCCATTTGTGCACGGCAAACACATCAGTCCACAATTCTCGCCGGACGGACAGAGTCTGTATTTCGTGAGTGACCAGGATGGATTTTCTGATGTATATCGGTATGATTTTCGTGAAGAGGTGTCGTATCGTGTGACCAACTTAAAAACAGGGGTTAGCGGAATTACCTCACTTTCCCCCACAATGAGTGTGGCGTCTCAGAATGGAAGGGTGGTTTATACGGTCTTTTATGATGGCGAGTATTCGGTGTTTGGACTTGAGCAGGATGAAGCGGGCGGTGATCCCGTCGAAATATCGGAACGATCCCGAGCAAGTATTCTGCCGCCTCAAAGTGCTGCAGATCAAGGTTTGGTCGAAAATTATCTGGATGACCCTTTTACCGGACTCCCAGAGCCTCGTACTGCGATTGAAGAAATCTATGACTCTCGCTTGCGTCTCGATTACGTTGCTCCTCCATCCATAGGAGTTTCTGTGGGAGGGTATTATGGAAGTGGTGCATCGGGAGGTGTCGGGTTTTATTTCAGCGATATGTTAGGGAATCGGAATTTGGCAGTTGTAGCGCAGGCGAACGGAACCTTCCGGGATATAGGAGGAATGGTACAATACATGAATCGTGGGCGACGATTCAATTATGGTGGAATGGTTGCTCACATTCCGTATGTGTACGGCTACCCGAGACAGGGTTTTGACCAGTATGGACAGTATGTCATTCAAGATCTACGACAACGGCTTTACCTGGACCAGGTTCGAGGAATTGGATCGTACCCTTTTTCGACGACTCGGCGGCTGGAAGTTTTTGGAGGATTTACCCGTTATGGGTTTGATTATCAGGCCTATACCTATACCTATACTTCGTTTGGGATTCAAAGGGATCGCAGAAATGCAGATAAATGTAGTAATCTGACTCCTGAGGAACGGCGGACGGTATGGGCGTGTGAACCGGATAGCTTCTATTACTTCGACGCGGGCTTGGCGTATGTTGGAGATTTTAGCAATTTTGGCTATACATCTCCTTCTCAGGGTGGACGGTACCGGCTTGAAGTAGTTCCTCGTTTTGGGACGGATAATTTCGTAAGTGTGTTGGGCGATTATCGCCGCTACTTTTTCTATCAGCCTGTAACATTTGCAATCCGAGGCATGTTTGCTGGCAATTTTGGGGGAGAGCAAGATCTGATTTTTTCAAGAGAGAGTCTCTATTATCCTTATTATCGTGGTTTTGTCCGCGGATACAATTATAGCTCCTTTAATTTTGGAGAAGAGTGTAAAGATGTCGGTTGCTCAGTCTATACCCGCCTTTATGGGACACGTGCAGCGATGGCAAGTGCGGAGATTCGTATTCCATTGTTTGGAACCGAGGCACTGGGGTTATTCAACTTCCCTTATCTGCCTCTGGAGCTAGTTGGTTTTGTTGATGCGGGGATGGCTTGGAATCAGGGAGATGATCCATTCAAGATGCTCAAATTCGAACGGGATTCGGTGGAGCGTATCCCTGTGATTAGTGCGGGACCATCGGCTCGGTTCAATCTTCTTGGTTATATTATTTTCGAGATCTACTACGCCTATCCCTTCCAGCGCCCGGATAAGGGGGCACATTTTGGATTCCAACTACTGCCTGGTTGGTAGCACGGTGAGATGGATTCCATTCTGCTGCGTCGGCTCTTCGGGTTAGATCCTGAACTTGCTCACCGGCTAGGTTTTAGTATGGCGTGGCTAGCAAACCGGATTGTCCCGTCATTTTTGGAGAAGACGTTTGAGTTTGATGACTCGATTCTTCATCAAAAAATCTGGGGGTTAGATTTTTCGAATCCAATTGGTCTAGCGGCTGGATGTGATAAGAATGCCTTATTGGTCTCTTTCTGGGATCGACTGGGGTTTGGCCATGCAGAGATCGGTTCCGTTACGCTGAGGCGTTCTTCTGGAAATTCGAGGCCGCGGTTGTTTCGCCTCCCTGAAGATCGTTCGATTATCAACCGATTGGGGCTCCCGAGCAAAGGTTCACGCCATGTTGGCCGGCGTTTGTCTCGCTTCTCGGGTGTGAGTATGCCGATTGGAGTGAGTATTGCAAGGGTGCATGGAAGTACATCAGCCATTGAGGATTACTGTCAGTGTGCTTTGAGGCTCTTGCCTTATGCGGATTACCTTACGATCAATATCTCTTGCCCGAATACGACAGATGGCAGGAGTTTTGAAGTACCGGAGCATCTGGATACATTATTGAGTATTTTAATGGATCGAGTTGAGGATCGGGTCCCTGTTCTGGTAAAACTTTCTCCGCCAGATTCGTCGAAGGTGATCTATGATAGTCAGACAGAGGGACTCCTGAAGGTGGCGGTCGACCATGGGGTAAAGGGTTTTGTTGTAACAAATACGACCAAGGATCGCCTTGGGCTCGTGACCGACGAGGAATCTCTGGGCATGATCGGTGACGGAGGACTCAGTGGCCCTCCAATCTATCCAAGGGCCGTGCAAATGGTCAGATATGTTCGTAGTTGTGTTGGTCCAGACTATCCGATTATTGGAGTTGGGGGAATTTCTTCGGCAGAAAATGCGTATCAAATGATTCGTGCGGGGGCAAGTCTCTTACAAATTTATACGGCACTTATATATGAGGGGCCGAAGCTTGTCCAGAGTATAAAGCGAGGCTTGGTTCAGCGTCTAAAATCCAGTGGTTACCCAACGCTTGCGTCTGCTGTTGGCACAGCACAGGGTATTGGTGATGAATCCGGAAGCCTTGCCGAGTGATCAACGCGTTCCCGTGCCCGATGAGTTGATGATTTCGTTCGGGGAGGCTATGCAAGGGTAGCTATTTTCCATGCAGGTTAAAATGATTCAATCATGGATTCGCCCAGTTTGCCGAATGGGCAAGGTGGATGTGGTTCACATTGATTTAGCTCCGGATGACGATCATGATCGGCACGCTGTCAGCTGGCTTCACGATAAAGAGCAGAACCGGTGGCAGAGGTACAAAGTTGATCGAGCGAGAAGGGAATTTGCGCGGTGCCGTTCAACCCTTCGTTACCTGCTATGTCAGCAACTTGGATGTCATAATTCTGAGCTCACTATTGAGGTTGCAGATCGTGGCAAACCGTACGCATTATGCAATGGAAATCCCGTGCCTATTCGATTTAATGTGAGTCATAGCTATCCTCATGGACTGATTACGATAGCCGAGGGCGTTCGAGTTGGAGTAGATATAGAAACAGGTTTACGAAAGAGAGATTTTGACGGGATCTCCGAGATGGTTTTTGGTCCGAATGAGCGGACGGAGATTCAATCGGCGAAGGGGGCAAACAAAGCGAGATTGTTCTTTAGGTATTGGACTCTGAAAGAAGCACTCCTCAAAGGGCTTGGAACTGGATTATCCATGGATCTCACGAAGATTGAACTCCCCCGTAACATCCGCCATGGCGCTCCAAAGGGAATCTTTCAATCTCTGGATGATCCTGTTACGTATTGGCAGCTTCAGGATCTGAGTACTCCGCAATACACCGCAGCAATTGCTTCTGAAATTGTCCCACAAGATTCTCCTTCTTGTTAAGTTCTGAGTTATTGGCGCGCGAGAGGAAGAGGGTAGAGGGGGTACCGAAATAAAGGAAATTGGTCCCAAAAGGAAGAGTATCATATACGTGTGTACCCACGGAATTAGGAAGATGGATCCTATATTTTATACTTGATTCCAGCCTGTTTCAGTATTCCATTTGCCGTATGGCGTGATTTAATCTTTGCTGGCACAGAGACTGCTAATTTGTCATCATTACTCCATATTACATGACTCCCAGGTGGATTGCGTTCTTTTTGAATCCATGCTCCTTGAGTAACTTATGGATCTTTCGTTCATATCCTGCCATTAGTTACGCATATTGCAAAGAGGGAAAATAATTCATATTCCTCCATGATACTGTTGGTAGCGAATGCAGATGGTTAGATTTAATCTTATCCGTTTTTTCAACAAATGGCACAATCTCAAACGACAGTTCAACTTGCGGAATTTCTTCTTCAGTTAAACCATGGTTTAATTGTAGCAACCTAGATGCAATTCTTGGAAGTTCCTCTAATAATTCCTTAATTGAGTTTACTTCAAGAATCAACCCTTTAATGTCACTATCAACAACAGCTAGGGTACCGTCTTTATGAGCCAAAACAGGTATAGAAAAAGTATGCACCATTGTTATTTGTTTTGTTGGTTAGCGTAGCTATAAGCAAAGTATACGGATTTTAATAAAAAAGTGTACTTAGAGCCTCTTGCAAAACCTCTGGGCTCGAAAAACTTGAGAGACAAAAGAAAAGGATACCGTTTGTTCTTCAGGCCCTGTTTTGTTCCCCAAAAAGGGAAGATTTTTGATCAGTTTCCTTGGGAGTCCTGTCTTTTTCGAGTTTCGTAGAACATGAGCCTTCATTTCACCGGTTTGGGGGCATCATTCGTACCGATTCCTCACACCAATCCTACGAGTCTCTGATTTCAGAACCCCAAATTTTGATTCTTCAACGCAGATTGACCCCGTTTACTGGATCCATCGGAGCATTTGGTCTACCGTGAGCACCACCACGCCAAACATCAGGTGGCACAGTACCTTCTCATGTCCACGCACTCGAAGATTGCATGCACCAACTCATCCTTCCACCGTCCAAACGCCCGCTCTACGGTAGATCGCTCTTTGTAACGTGCCCGCTCCGCAGGAACGAAATGTGCGTGCCGCCGTGCCTTGAGCTCCCGGTCATGCGCCGCTTTTTGATTGCGCGGATTCTTGTCAATGATGGGAACCCGTCCCGCGGCTCGGCTCTCTGAGCCTCTGCATCATAGGCGCGGTCCATGAGATCATACAGATACGCGACCCGTTGCTCGGTGATTCGAGACAGCGGAATGGCTGCCTGACGATCATGCATGGACGCAGACGTTACCATACAACGGATAGGAATCCCACCATCGGCGGTATCCATGTGGAGCTTATATCCAATCCATTTCGTGGTATGCCCCTTTGCATCCCACCGTACAGTCCTTCGGAAGATCCTTCAGCATTTCGTCTACGTCCATCGCTGTTTTTCCATACGATGAAGTTCCTTGGGCCGTGCTTCTCTCTGTTTCGGACGTCCGCGCTTTTTCGGGGCAGGGGCAGGAGTTTCCTTCTTTGGAACCGGTTTCTCTCGGGCCTCCATCGCCGTGGGATTCCGAGAAATAGGTCCCACCAACTCTCCGTCATACCCTTCTGCAATCCAGGCCTCATGAATTCGGTTCGGGAGCTGACTCTTTGCAAACGCACGCGAAAACGCGGATGCACTGGGCACGGCCAGGTCACTGGGCCAGCCACAAATGGACCGAATCGGTCCACCACCGCTCTCGGAGCGCCGACATTGTCTGGAGATTCAAGACCATCTTCGCGAGAAAACTCCGCGCAAGACTCGCACGATGCGCTTCCGGGCGTCCTCCATATCGGCCCATGTTTCACTGGATGGAGCGGCGGGTGCGTGCACATGTGGCCATTTGTTTTGCGGCCTTTGCGTTGCTACGCATTCTACGCCACCGGTACAATACCCTCTTCGGTGCAAAACAACGACTGAGCGAGAGACAGATCCTGGCCGAACTCAGCCAGGTGCAGGCCTCGCTCATTCGCGATCGCGGCACCGACGCAGAATATCTTCTGCCCTCCAAAGCCAGAGACGAAGCGATTCGCTCTATCATGCCGTCGGTCAAAAGCTCCCGCAACAGACTGTCTTCTTCAAACCGGGATCGACCGCCTAACCGGCCCCCTCACATTGGAGAATTCCCTGCCCCCCTTCCCAGAAGGGCCGCCTGTGGTGTTCACTTTTTCCAGAAATCCCGCTCCAGTGCCCCTGTGCGCGAGGTGACCGCCGAAGTCAAGATCGTTCTACTAATTGGGGGAATAATTCGTGAGTTTTTTGTGAAGTCAATTGTCTTTCAATTGCTAGCTAATCCGCAAGAAAAGGACAGTACACTATATTCCCGTCATGCCCTATTTTCACATCGGCGAGAGAGAATCGCCTCTGGACTTATACTCTAGCCATCTTGACTTCACTGGCAAGAGTTGCAAATCAACGGATTTGGTGAGTGGGAACTGTTGAGTGAATGGCTTGACCTATCAAGGATCAATTCCCAAATGACTCGCTATAAATGTGACATACCCTTTGTCACACTTATATTAAATGTGATTCGTTGGGTTGTAACCGGTTCTCACCACAACCTATACTGCGCTCTCAAAAAGACATGGCGGGTTGCCGCTGGAAAGAACTGTGGAGCTCCAAATCCCGCGTTTCCATAAAGAAGCACTTTTGAGTCCAAGATATTGTTCACATCGAGGGAGAGCATCACCCCACTGAGCACAGACCGATCACTGAATTCCCACTGCACGGTCGTAGACACTAGGGTATAGGGGTCTACCTTCAGGTTGTCCTGCTCGACACCGTGAGCAGTGCACCCACCACCATTGTCCACGTACTGCACTCCTGCCAGACGCGCATCGGCCCGAAACGTGAGGCCTGCGTACTCGTAAGTCACTACCAGCTACCAGATTTCCGCTGCGTGCGGGGAAGCCCGCAATCGGATTGCCCGCCCGATCAATCGTGCAATGGTTACATCGTCAGTTACACGGCGGAAGCGTTTCTCCGAGTCCTATCTCACTTTCTGTCCATTCATTTCCGTCGACATCAATACGATACGAGTTGCTTTTGTACCCGGAAAAGATCCCCAAGCCTCCTTCTATATTGGAATAAATATTGATCGGATTTCCTAAAATCGGATCGCTTCCAAATAGATATTCATCCTGTAGGATAAAGGATCGTTTATGCAATACCAGTTCTTCATTTAGGCTGGATACTACCAGTCTAAATCGCATTACCGGTTCGACTTCAGAAATGAATGGCCGGATAAAAATCTCAAACTCGCGCACATCATCTTCAAAGAGCCGGTCTGAGAAATAAGGGGTCCAGAACGCACCATTCCATTGATTGAGTGCATTGGGAAGTTCATCCAGTGTAGATGCATCGTGATAGAAGGATGGTTCGGGGCTCTCAAACTGCATTTTGTGATAAGCAGGAACTCCTCCCGGTTCATCAGATCGACGCGTAAACCCCTCACGGAAGCAGGAAAGAATCACCTGATCTATCCACACCCGATAATAGGACTTTCCCGGAAGATCTGTCACGCTAAATCGCAATCGGTATAGGGGCTCATCAGGACGTTCGGTATCCACGGCTCGAATATCTAATATAGCAGACTCGAGTCCGGGAGAATGAGATGTGGAGTAAACACTTTCAAAGCCAAGTGACGCTACATCCAACTTGTATACCTCACGTATTGCCGGACGCGTGCCCCGTTGCGATCGAAAAACGCCGTTTCCTGTATGCACTAACGTTTCTACCTGCCCATATTCCCCTAATATCTTTACGGTTGCATCCTGAATGAATAATTCTGACGGGTTTATTGAACTACCTAGTGGAAGACTTTTACTGATCTCAACGGACCAAATACTGTCTGGATTAAACTCACCGCCTACAACCAAGACCGGCGTATAATCCCCTGAAATATTAATGTCTATGGCAGTCTCACAGGCAAAAAGCACTATGAGAAATATCAGGCTGCTTCGCAAAGGCATGATCAGAATTCCAGTTGATACGACAAAGATGGAATCCATTGGAACAAGGACACCTTTGTCACTTGTGGGGGGCGTCTGTAAAAGTATTCATCAATATTGCTGTAAGCGTAAACGTAAAATGGATTCTTCCGTCCGTACACGTTATACAACCCGAGGGAAAATGTACGTGTCGCCCATGACAGAGTCTTTTCGAAATGAAATCCCACATCTAATCGATGGTGATCTGGAGCGCGGGAATTATTCAATGGACCAAAATCTACCACGATAACCGGGCGAATCGAATATTGGCCAATCGGAAGCCACAAAGGGTAACCGCTCCCGTACACCCAGGTTGCCGAAAATTCAACTTGGTTTGTGATATGATATCGGCTTACAATTGAAATATCATGTCGGCGATCAAACCCATCTGGGAAAGAATGTCCCTCGTTCAGGTTTTTGAATTTTCGAGTAGCCTTTCCCAATGTATAGCCAAACCAGCCGGTCCATCTTCCTGTCTTCTTTTGGGCGAATATTTCCAGTCCAGCCGCTTCACCATTCCCATCTTCAACTAAGTCGGCCCAATTCAGAACGGCAGAAGCCCGGATATTCGCATTCGTCTCGTACTCAAGAAGTTTTTGCATACGGCGCCAGTAAGTCTCCAGAGATAACTCATAACGACCATTCGGTGCGCTCCACACCAATCCCACCGCTATCTGTTGACCGCTTTGCGGATTGATTAACTCCGTGCTTGGGACCCATAAATCATTAGGAAGCCGAGCCCCACCTTGTGTTAACAGATGAATATACTGTTGCATCATCACTCCAGACACCTTTGCAGCAAAGTGTTCCGAAAGTCGCAGGTTCGCACTCACTCGGGGTTCAATAGACCAATATGGTCCCCCATCAACCAAATAACCTGAAGCCCGAAGGCCGATGTTGATTTGAAATCGACGGCTCAGATAGACTTCATCTTCAACGTAGGCGGCAATCGTTTTGGACTCAAGATAGTCTGTGGGGAACTGCCTTTCCATGGTTTCTTTTCCCTCGCTTTCTGTTTCGGTCTGACGTTGGGTTCGGCCCGGTTGAATACGGTGCCAGATTCCCTCTAATCCAAAGCGTAGGTAATGTCGGGGTCCTGCATTGTGTTCTGCATCGACTTTAACAATACGGTCCAAAATTGCCGAATCCCAGCTGTCTTCCGATACCCTGATTGGCTCGTCCGTCTTCGGTTGTGATCTGGTTCTATGTTGTTCCAGTGCATAATGATACGAGGTCATACCTGCCAGAACATTAACGAACGTCCGATCACCAATAATATGATTCCATCTAAGTGCCAGCAGGCGATTCCCCCAACTTGTACCTGTCTCCGACCTGTCGGGAATGAATTTGCTAACGTTTAGTTGATTCTTCTCGGAATCATATCGGTTCTCAAAAAGATCTCGTCCAGCGTAGGCACTCAGATAGAATCGATTCCGTCCAGATGCAATATAATTTGCCTTGAAGTGAAGATCGTAGAAGTAGAAAATATCCTGCTCTGAATTACCCTTCTGGAATGGCCTTAAGAACAGATCAATAAACATTCGGCGTCCAGAAAGTAGAAAAGATGCCTTTTCCTCCTTGATCGGCCCTTCAATCAATACCCGAGATGATACAATGCCTAAAGCTGCCTGCCCTCGGTATTGTTTCAAATTACCTTCCCTCATCGTATAGTCCACAACCGATGAAAGGCGTCCTCCGTATCGCGCAGGAAATCCGCCTTTGAAAAGTTTCACACTCTTCATGGCCTGTGTAGGAAATACACTGAAAAATCCGAACAGATGGCTAGGATTATACAAAGGAAGCCCATCCAGTAATATGAGGTTTTGGTCCGCCCTCCCACCTCTAACATAGAATCCACTGCTTCCTTCCTGCCCTGCTTGTACCCCAGGAAGCAACTGTAGTGCTTTCTGGACATCTGGCTCTCCTAAAAGCACTGGTAACGTCTCTATTTGAGCAATCTCAATGTTATGTTGGCTCATTTGTACGTTCTCCACCTCTAGATTGGGAGACACAACGACTTCCAGCTCGTCAAGACTAATCTCTCGGGGCATAAGAGTGATATTCAATGTAGTATCCCGCAATAAATTGAGATTAAATTCCCGTGGCTCATAGGTGATATGAGACACAAGCAGCTTTACCTGTGTGAAGGTAGAGATGAAACTGTAAAAGCCGTACTGGTTCGTGATCGTCCCACGTTCCAGATCAGGAAAATAGATCTCTACATCAGGGATCCGTTCGCCACTGAGACGATCTTCTACATATCCACTTACGGTACGACTCTGAGCATATATATATACCGCCGGACTTAATCCGCTAAGCAAAAACATCAGGGCTAAGCTGCGCATTGAGTAGAGATGTGGCACATCACACATTGTGCCATTGGAAACTCATGCAATAGCCCTGGATTGAGACCATGATTGTACGCGGAAACATATTGCGACTCCGAGTTACAACACTGGACGATTCCAACGCGAGTTTGCAAGGACATCACATTTTTGAGGTTCTATCACCATTTGTATGGAATTGATTAATTTTGGTTTCACCAAAATTATTTTTCATGCTTGATACTTATTTAAAAAATTCAATGCATCAGTGGTTAGATTTAGATTCTTGCTGGAGTATTGATCATGTGGAAACCAATGTGAAGAAGGGGCGAGTGGATCTTTATATTTCTCATTCGGGGAAGGATCTTGTATGCCCAGATACGGGTGAACCAGGTACGTTGTATGATCATCGTAAGAAGCGTCAATGGCGCCATCTGGATCTCTTTCATTTCAAGTGTTTTCTTCACTGTAGGATTCCCCGTGTACTGACTCCTAATGGTCCGAAGACGATCACCATTCCTTGGGCGGCTCCATCCAGTCGAGTCACCTATGCGTTTGAATGTTTTGCCATTCGTCTGCTGAAAGCAACTAAGACCAAAACAGCAGATCTTCTTCGGTGCGGATTTAACCAGCTCCATCGTATTATGCACCGTGCTGTTGAACGCGGAGAGTCACGCAGATCTCTGGCAGGAATTCACCATATCAGTATTGATGAAAAGGCTCTCAAGCGCGGGCATACCTATGCAACGATTGTGAGTGATTCGGATCGTGGAGTGGTCATTGATATTGGACCGGGACGGACGAAAAAAGGCACGATAGAACTCTTAGAATGCCTTTTAGGGCAAATCAAGGATCAGATAGAGACGATATCTACGGATATGTGGAAGGCCTTCATTGGAGCGGTTGCAAAGGTGTTCCCCCATGCCCTCATGATTCACGATCGGTTTCATTGTATCCAGTATCTCAATCCAGCCATCAATCAAGTAAGAAGGCGGGAGGTCAAACAGCATCCAGAACTCAAAGGGAGCCGATATGCACTGTTGAAAAACGAAAACAATCGTACGGAAAAACAGGAAGACATCTTCCAAGTGGTGAAGGAATCCAACCTCAATGTGAGTGTCGCTTGGCGGTTGCGGGAAGATTTCAAAGCCATCTTTGAATGTGCATCGTTAAAAGAAGCGAAAGCGTATCTCAACTTATGGCTTGACGAGGTGAACGAGGCTGGTGTCAAAGAAGTCATGAAAGTTGCAGACATGTGTAAGAATCACTTTGATGGCGTCTGCAACGCATTATGGAACCGTCAGTCCAATGCAAAAGCAGAGAGGATTAATGGAAAAATTCAAGAGATCAAAACCATGGGTAGAGGATATAGAACCTTTGAAAATTTCAGAGTTGCTATTCTCTTCTTTTGTGGCGGTCTGGATCTCTATCCACACGATTCGTGATAGAACCATTTTTGATTCAATCTCTCAAAATAATTTACTGATTTTTCCTGAAAATCAGTGTTTTTGCCCAAAATGACCCAATTTTGGGCTTTTTTTGGGGATTTGAAATTTATTTTCTCAAAAACCTCTAATGTGGTGGAATTTTTTTCAACTTCTGGGACTCACGCGTATAACTCCTTTTACTTAGAGCCTCTTGCAAAACCAAACCGACCCGAAAAATTGAGGATGAAAAAAGGCCATACCGTTTATTCTTCAGGCCCTGTTTTGTTCCCTAAAAAGGGAAGATTTTTGATCAGTTTCCTTGGGAGTCCTGTCTTTTTCGAATTTCGTAGAACATGAGCCTTCATTTCACCGGTTTGGGGGCATCATTCGTACCGATTCCTCACACCAATCCTACGAGTCTCTGATTTCAGAACCCCAAATTTTGATTCTTATACGCAGATTGACCCCGTTTACTGGATCCATCGGAGCATTTGGTCTACCGTGAGCACCACGACGCCGAACATCAGGTGACACAGTACCTTCTCATGTCCGCGCACTCGAAGATTGCGTGCGCCAAACTCATCCTTCCACCGTCCAAACGCCCGCTCTACGGTAGATCGCTCTTTGTAACGTGCCCGCTCCGCAGGAACGAAATGTGCGTGCCGCCGTGCCTTGAGCTTCCGGTCATGCGCCGCTTTTTGATTGCGCGGATTCTTGTCAATGATGGGAACCCGTCCCGCGGCTCGGCTCTCTGAGCCTCTGCATCATAGGCGCGGTCCATGAGATCATACAGATACGCGACCCGTTGCTCGGTGATTCGAGACAGCGGAATGGCTGCCTGACGATCATGCATGGACGCAGACGTTACCATGCAACGGATGGGAACTCCACCATCGGCGGTATTCATGTGGAGCTTATATCCAATCCATTTCGTTGTATGCCCCTTTGCATTCCGCTTGCATCCCACCGTACAGTCCTTCGGAAGATCCTTCAGCATTTCGTCTACGTCCATCGCTGTTTTTCCATACGATGAAGTTCCTTGGGCCGTGCTTCTCCCTGTTTCGGACGTCCGCGCGGTTTCGGGGCAGGAGCTTCCTTCTTTGGAACCGGTTTCTCTCGGGCCTCCATCGCCGTGGGATTCCGAGAAATAGGTCCCACCCACGCTCCGACATACCCTTCTGCAATCAAGGCCTCATGAATTCGGTTCGGGAGCTGACTCTTCGCAAACGCACGCGAAAACGTGGATTCACTGGGCCAGCCACAAATGGATCGAAGGATCGAATCGATCAACAACCGCTCTCGGAGCGCAGACGTTGTCTGGAGATTCAAGACCATCTTCGCGAGAAAACTCCGCGCAAGATTCGCACGATGCGCTTCCGGGCGTCCTCCATATCGGCCGGGCAACGGGCGCGGAAGATGATCGTCCACTCGGGCCATTTCAAGCACCATTACCAGCTTCTGGTATCGCTTGGGGAGGGAGCCAAACTGCCGTTCCAGCCACGGAAACAATTCTTGTTGGCAACGGATATAAAAGCCTCGTATTTTCTTTGTAAGGGACATGGGAGCTTCCGTTTTTGTGTTTGGATTTTGATACCCTAAAGATACGAAATCTGGAGGGTTCCGTCCCTTAGTTTAGCCCCGGAATACAGAGTCAATCTGGTGTGTTTCGAGGTAGAAAAAAATAATTTGACCAGGTTCCCAAAAGGTGATCTAAATTGCCCGAATTGGACGTGCAGAGGTCGGGAATTTTTCAAAAAATACCCCCGGTCCAGAGGTTTTGCAAGATGCTCCTTAAACAGTAATTTAATGTAACTGGATTATGTATTTCGGTGAATTGGGACACTTGATATCTGCATGTGTATTCAGATGAAAAAACGCACTGAACTGGGACAGTCAATCCGATGGAAGTGGAACCGTGATGTCTCTCGGTCATCTGCATCATTATGGTGAATCCTGTTCCAGTTCTTGTTGTCTTTTTACCTTCCGCATGGACTCGCCAGTCAACTCAATTTCATGAGCATTGTTGACGAGTCGATCCAGGATAGCATATGGTAGCATCGGGTCTTCTATGGTGTTATACCACTTATCCAGAGGATACTGACTCGTTGCAATGGAGGAGCGGACGTGGTTTATGTGTGGGCATCAACATTTGGATAAAGATTTGTCCATATGTAATGAGTAAATTCATGAAACGGGCAAGAGATGCATCCATTTTTCATTTAGATTTGCGGAGACAGTGCAGTAGACCCTCCAAGACTACTCCTACAGCCAACAAATTGGGCTTGACATCTTCGCAACTTACAGACTAATCATAGTCCACGCAACAAATTTCTATGATCGAAGCAGATGGGGTTCTGAAAGTAGTAGGGCCATTTCACGGAGCCCGATGACTTCGATGACTTCCCCCACCGGATAACGATCTTCGCCCGCATACACTACAAAGGCACGATCGGGCTCAATATCTCTGATAGCATTATGGAATTCTTTGCCGAGGCTTGGAGTGAGTGAGTGCCTGATTTCTATAGCCACGAGTCGTTGGAATTCAGGAATCTCCAGGACAAGATCAAGTTCAGCTCCCGCCGAAGTTCGGTAAAAGCTGGCATGCGTTCCAGGATAGGCATCAGAAAGAAGATTCTCAATTACAAATCCCTCCCAACTAGCTCCGACGATGGGGTATCCTAAAAGGTCGTGAAACTTTTCGATTCCCAACAGAGCATGTAACAGGCCACTATCACGGATGTAGATTTTGGGAGACTTGACAAGCCGCTTGCGGGTATTCGCCGAATAGGGTGTAAGTCTCCGCATGAGTAGTAATCGAGTCAGTATATCAATGTACTGTGATACGGAGGGGGCACTCATGGACAGGTTGTTCGCCACATGCTTAGGAGGCCACCTTGGCTGTGAACCAACATGATCCAGAGTCGTTCTAGGGTTTCAGCAGGTATTCGAACCTGCACAAACTCCGCCAAATCACGCTCTAGATATGTGCGAATGAAGTTCTGCCGGAAGACTAGGCTGTCGTTATCAGTGGCTGCCAGATAACTGTCTGGAAAACCACCACGAAGCCATAGAAAATCCTGAGTATTCGCGTTCGTTTCAAGGATACTGAAAGGATTGAGAGACACAAATACAATCTAGGGTCAATCAGCCGTGCCCGATCACTGCTGGACTGTAGGTCAAGATACAGTGCTTCAGTCGTGTCTGTAATCTCCAAGGCCAGCGTAGTCTTCCCGACCTGACGGGGACCAAGTAGTGCTGTGGCCGCTTGTCGATGCAGTGCTTTACACACCTGCGGTAAGGCATTACGGGGCAACATTCTTGCAAATATAAAATTAATTTTCGATTTTCAAGGAAAAATGAAGAGTTATACAAATTGTTTTCGTATGTAGACGAGGAGTGTGCACATTTTTCGAAAATTAACCCACATGAACTACGAGGCACTAGAGAACTTGACCAGTCTCCCGTGGCTGCGATTCTTGAGATTTGGGTCGCCGAATATTCATTACGACATGAATACAATGGAAATGTAGTCAGTCTTCGTTCTTCTCGTAGGCATTAATGATTTCCTTGACAAGCCGGTGGCGCACGACATCAATCTTATTGAAGTATACAAAGCTGATGCCATGAATCTTCTGGAGGATGGATTCGGCCTCCAAGAGGCCGCTTTGTCGAGAATCCTGTAGATCTATTTGAGTAAGATCCCCCGTCACGATGGCGCGACTATTGATTCCGAGGCGTGTCAGAAACATCTTCATCTGGATCGCCGTCGCATTTTGTGCTTCGTCCAAGATGACGTAAGAGGAATTCAGGGTGCGTCCACGCATAAAGGCTAAAGGGACGATTTCGATGACATGGTCGGCCATGTGCGCGGAGAGCTTTTCAGCCGGTAGAAATTCCTCCAAAGCATCGTAGAGTGGACGCAGATAGGGGTCAATCTTGTCTCGGAAATCGCCAGGAAGAAATCCTAAACGCTCTCCTGCTTCTACGGCAGGTCGGCATAGAATAATACGCTTCACCTGCCGAGCTTTCAGTGCCGCTACCGCTAGCGCCACGGCAAGATAGGTCTTTCCTGTACCAGCCGGGCCAAGGGCAAATACAATATCATTTCTACGGGTAGCTTCCAGTAGACGAGCCTGCCCAGGAGTTTTTGTCTTGATCATGCTACCCGAAGATGTGTACAACACCACATCCCCAATACCTTTGTTGGATAGACGAGGATTGGCAGTTGCCATTGCAAGGATGGTGTCAAGATCTCCCGAGGTTACAGATCCGTTCCGGCCCGCAACAGATGCGAGCTCCGCAAACGCATGTTCAATTGAATCAAGGGAGCCACTCGGGCCACGAAGATGAATTTGATTTCCTCGTGCGGTAATCTGGATATTTGGGAAAGCAGACTCAATTCTCTTCAAGTGCACGTCATGCGTACCAAACAGTAGAAGAGGATCGGCCTGATCAAGGGTGAGAGTCGTTTCTGCCAATTGTTTGTATTCGGTTCCAAATCAAAACTCAGGGGTTCAACCGGAAAGGATTGTAAATGTTGTCTCATGAAGCATGCATTGATCGTTGAGTTTACAAAAATGAATGGAGCCGGTAACGATTTTATTACGTTGGACAATCGATTTTATGAGTTTTCGATTTCTGAACTCTCTCAGATTGCTCAGCAGCTATGCCCAAGGCGGATGGGAGTAGGAGCAGATGGAGTGCTTGCCTTGGCAACTTCGAATCATCCAAATGCAGATTACCGGATGATTTATGTCAATGCAGATGGTAGTGAAGGTACGATGTGTGGTAATGGAGCGCGTTGCCTAGCTAAGTTTGCATTTGAAAGCGGATATCCAAAGAACACCATACATATGGAGACGGCTTCAGGGCTCTGCGAGATCCGTGTTTCCAGAGGTGCCCCGATACGCATTTATATGGACCCTCCCCGGGATTATGATGGGGCCATTAAACTGAGCAAGAAAATCCCGGAAGCCATCACCTCGGTTCATTATCTTTGGCCTGGAACAGAACACTTAGTATGTTTTACTTCTCGTACTCATGAACTTCCTGTAGAACGATGGGGAAAACAGCTACGTTATGATTCAGCACTTCGACCAAATGGTGCGAATATCAACTTTGTTACATTGGATCCTGAATTACCAGACACAGGTATACATGTTCGAACCTATGAAAAAGGCGTTGAGGCGGAAACACTAGCTTGCGGGACCGGCGCAATTTCAAGTGTGGTCGCCGCGCGAAAATCCGGACTTATAACATCGGATGTCTGCAATGTACACATGCCAGGAGGAATACTGACCGTGGGATTGGAAGAAGATCGTGTATATCTGGAAGGGCCCGCTGAATTTGTCTATCGTGGTTCGATAGAGATGGATATCCCTGCATAAAAGAAACTACATTTGATCTGCCTGCGTAATGAAGATGGCACAGAAAAAAACTTCTATAATATGAAATGTACCCTGCCAGTCGTAAGTTGGTTGCTCGCAGTTCTGATTCTTGTGGTATCCAGTGGCTGTAGAAGTAATCCGAATATTGAAGGAGCTAGGCTTGATCTACGCAATAAAGATTATCAGCGTGCACTCACAAATATCAATCGAGCTCTGGAAAATGAGCCCAATAATGCAGAAGCATTTCTCCTGAAGGGAGATATACTTTCTGAAATGCTTCCTCAGGTATTGGATGAAGCAGAGCGAGCCGAGTACTTTGGAGAGCTTATGGGTGCCTATTCCGAGGCAGTTAGACTGAATCCAGAACATCAATTGCATGTATCAAGACAGCATTCCGCGTTATATAGGAACGAGTTTGCTTTAGCAATGGAGACATATAGAGATGCCGATCAATTGGGAGGGCAAGCGCGTGCAAACCTGTTTACTACATCGGCCCGCTATTTCCGGAATGCTTCCATGATTCTTCCAGATTCTGTAAGTGCTCTCATTAACGAAGCCCATGCATACTATAATGCTGGACGGGCGAGAGAGGCTTCGGATGCATACGAAGTGGCAATCGCCTTAGGACACACCAATCGGGATATATTTATCTATCTCGCACGGACATACGAATTGATGGCGGTCGAGTTGGCCGATCCGGATACAAAACCTGAATATTTGAGTCAGATGGTCAGGACACTAAAGACCGCTTGGCAGCATCACCCGAATGATGGTGAGATTCGAAAGTTGCTCCTGAATGCATATGCAATGTCGGAAGTGACGGCGGAGGCATTGCCTTTTTTCGAAGAAATCTATTCTGCAGAGCAGGACAATCGAATCTACCTTTACAATTATGGCACATTATTGATGCATCAAGGAGATTATGAAGGTGCAATAAGGATGCTTTCAAGTGCAGTAGAACTGGATTCATCCTATGCAAACGCTCTTTTTAATCTGGGAGCAGCTCATGTGAATTTAGGAATTCAGTTTTACAAGAATTCTCAGGCATTAGAAGATTCTTTACAAGCAAATGATGGTAGGATTACTCCAACTGAGCTTGAGAGAATGGAAGCGAGAAAAGAAGCTGCCGAACAGTCAAAATTAGTGCACCTTACAAAGGGAATCGCATACCTTGAGCCAGCCAGAGATCTTCTTGAAGATGATTTATCAGATCTTGGAAGTGTCTGTCATGCGTTGTTTCTGGCTTATGCGCAGACCAATCAAAGATCTCGTGCTGCAGAGGCTAGTCTCTGTGCCAAGCAATCTGGACGTTAAACCCCCAACAAATTCTTCGTACTCCCATGCGTTTTGCAACGCGAGCCGTCCATGCCGGTCAACAACCGGATGAGGCCACTGGCTCAATCATGCCACCAATCTATCAAACCTCCACGTACAGACAACCTTCTGTAGGCCATTCCAGTGCTTATGAATATGGGCGCGCGGCAAACCCAACAAGGACGATATTGGAGAAAAATCTTGCAAGCCTTGAAAATGCCGCTCATGGGATCGCTTTTGCCTCGGGGATGTCTGCTACGGATGCAATCCTAAGGGCGCTACGTCCTGGAGAGCATATCGTCGCCTCTGAAGACATGTACGGAGGAAATTATCGCTATCTAAAGCTGGTACTTGCTCCCATGGGAGTAGAGGTAACCTTTACAGATCTTACAAATCTTGATGCGGTCACTCAATCCCTAAAGCCTGCAACTAAGGTTGTATGGATCGAATCTCCAACCAATCCACTGATCCAGATTGTAGATATTCAGGCTATTGCCGCTTGTGCTGATTCCGTCGAAGCTACAGTCGTTGTAGATAACACGTTCGCTTCTCCATACCTGCAACAGCCTCTTTCTTTGGGTGCGGACTTAGTTCTCCATTCCACGACGAAGTATCTGGGCGGGCACTCAGACTTGGTGGGTGGTTTTGTATGTACGAACAACGAGGAATGGAACGATCATTTGCGCTTTCAGGTCAAATGTGTTGGGGCCATACCTGGTCCAATGGATTGTTTTCTGGTACTACGGGGTGCAAAAACTCTTCATGTCCGTATGGAACGTCATTGCTCCAATGCAAGGAAGATCGCTGCGTATCTTGAAAATCATCCTGGAGTTTCTAAGGTCAATTATCCAGGTCTGAGATCCAATTCAGGATATGATTTGGCAAAAAAGCAGATGAAAGATTTTGGGGGCATGTTGTCGGCCGAACTTAAGACGTCGTCATCCCATCAGACCAGAGAGATCTTGCATTCACTGCGGATCTTCTCGTTTGCCGAGAGCCTTGGCGGAGTAGAAAGTCTGATCGGGCACCCAGCAACGATGTCACATGGCGCACTGACCTCTCAGGAACGAGCGAATCTCGGGATTAGCGACCAACTAATTCGCATGTCCATTGGAGTGGAAGACTCCGAAGATTTACTTGAAGATCTAGAGCAGGCTCTTGACAGAATATAGATTGTCTGGCGAGTTGAATATACTTTTGACGCCGAGTACGCTCTGAGCTGTGGAAAGCTGAAAAAACTGGCTCTCCACTTGGGGCAGGAGTTACACTACTGTAGAGGCAGTAGATCAGTTCTTAGGTCTTCAATGTCAGCAGATTCTCGAAGTCTTGTGATCCAACCTTGTCGAACAAGGTTCTGCTGATCTCTCGTTAAATCCGACAACAAACTCTCAAGTTCGTCGTCAGAAATCTCTGGAGGCTCAATAACTGAATTGGTCCGGATGACATAGACTCCATTATCTCCTATCAGTACGCCGGAATCTTCCCCGGCATCCAACCCCAATGCAGCACCAACAAATTGATAGTCGCGGCCTAAACCACTAACAACTGGATTATCGAAGGATAAGCTTGGAGCGAGCTGTGGATCTTGTTCGAGTGCATCGGCAAGTCCATCGAATCCCCCAGAACGATAAGCAGAGGACAAGCGATTGACTTGATAGTCACGTTTTTTCTCCAGAAGTGCAAGCTGCCGTACCTGTTCTTCGACCATCTCTAGCGGTTCGTACCCCTCCGGTTCAATATCAAGAACATGTACAACCAGAACGACCTGATTTAATTCAATGACAGGGCTAATATCTCCGACATCCGCATCACGCAAGAATGCTTCAATCGAAAAGCTTTGACCGAATCCTGGAATGGAGGTTTGTCCTTCCTGAATTTGTAGAGATACCATCTCAGTACCACGTCGTTCTGCTTCAGTTGTAAAGTCTCCCTCTTCTTCAGCGTAATAACGCAAATCCTCCAAGGCTTCCTGAACATTGTTCAGCGAAGCAACGGATACATCGATAGAATAAGCCAAACGGGATAACTGGACATCTACGAGTGCCCGATGTGTGACTTCGATTAGATGGAACCCAAAGCTGGTTTCAATGGGGCCGACCACGGTTCCAATATTTGCATCAAAGGCCGCATCTTCGAAAGCCTCCACCATTCTCCCAGGACCAAACCATCCAAGATCTCCACCATTAGAGCCACTTCCTGGATCATCGCTCAGCTCAATAGCTAGTGCTTCAAAATCTTCTCCATTTTGGAGTCTACGACGAATATCTTGTATTTCGGTACGTGCGGCATCAAGGTTGTCATCGGCATTCACCAAGATATGACGTGCACGGACATGATCCTCTTCAGCTTCACGAAAAGCTACAACTTTGATCAGTTGTGCCTGTCCGTTGACGATCACCGGGCCAAGGATATCTCCCTCTTGAGGCAAGGTGTCTTGTTCAAAGAGAAGATTCAATTCTGCCGGTGAGAGGGTGGAAGCGCCTACGAAATTGTCCGACCAGTTGACCTCACTCGCAGATTGGGACAGGAAAAGAGAATCATTATCGGTTTCTTCAAAGCCTGGACGTAGGCGTTCAATCTCCTGCATGATCGCAAGAGTGTCTTCCTGTGAGGGTAATCTTGATAGCGAGGCAATCTGAACGGAATAGAGTCGTTCTGTGGCATAATCTTCCCGGTGATCGGAATAATATCTGGAAATATCCCGATCCGTAACTGTGACAAGAGAATCGGGTACTTCAGCATATCTTAGGAAGAAAAATTCAGCATCCGCACGTTTTTGCTCAATATCCCAAGTTGCTTTTGCATCCGCCTCCGATACACGCACAGATGCTTCCAAAAGTTGATTCAGCCTCTGTTCGCGGCGATCAAGTCGAATAAATTGCTCCAACTGAATAAGTGACTGCGTCTGGGACGGATCATCAATCACGTTTTGCAGGATCGCATCGTTGATTCCTCCTTGACCGTCAGAAAAATTTTGACGAACAATCCAATGAGGGTCATCGCCAAGAATAAGTTCACGAACCTCAGTATCACTGACGGTAACACCGATTTCATCCATCATGTGTTCGCGTAGCTTATTTTCCACTAAGGCGTTAAATGCCCGTTCACGCTCTACTTCTAACTGCTGGGGGAGTACATTCCCATTATTGCTACGTCGAACCTGTTCAAGTTGAGCTTCTAATTGTCGACTGTAGACATCCCGAGTGATGGGATCCCCATCAACTACGATTACTTTACCCAGAGGGTCTGTACCGATGGTGTCGAATACACCGGAATCTTGAAGTACCCAAAGACCACCGAAGGAAATAACGAGAATCCACAGGACGATACCTGTGTTTTCCCGCATACGATTCATTGTCCCCATGGAGCGGATTACACTTTAGTTCGAACTATAGTCTGTACCGAGAAAGAGCCCTCAGATAATCAGGTTGTTGGGATGGGATCAACGTGAACCATCTTGCGATCTTTGCGTCCACTGGAGAACCGAACCGTCCCTTCTGCGCGAGCAAAGAGGGTGTCATCTCCACCCCTTCCAACATTCGTGCCCGGATGAATTCGTGTACCTCGCTGGCGCACAATAATGCCACCAGATGAGATGTGCTGACCGGCATATACTTTAACCCCCAACATCTTGGGTTTTGAGTCTCGTCCGTTTTTTGTGGAGCCTAATCCTTTCTTGTGTGCCATAACTGCTACTCGTTTATTCTCCGATAGTGAGGGATGAAATCCGAATTTGGGTATACCGCTGCCGATGACCGTGTTTCACCTTGTAACGCTTACGGCGTTTTTTCTTGAAAACGACGATTTTATCTCCTCGTACATGCTGAATCACCTCACCGACTACCTGTGCGCCTGTGACATGAGGGCGTCCAACTTTGATATCGTCCTGATCAGCTACAAGTAAGACTTCGGGAAAATGAAGCGTGTCTCCCTCCTTGGCATCCGCCTCATAAGGGATAAAAAGAGTATCTTCCTCAGCAACACGATATTGCTTCCCACTGATATTAACAACTGCAAACATTGGTGATAGTATAAGAACGTTTACGTGACGCACAAATTTTGCGTAGCCCATTGTTATGCGTTTAAGTTGAAGAGGTTCCCTAATTCTTTCTGATGATCCTGACTGATCCATCTACGGCAGAAAAAATACATGTAGGTAAGATACTCTGTATTGGTCGCAACTATGCACGGCATGCCGCAGAAATGAATGCTTCGGTTCCAAAGCAGCCGATGATCTTTCTGAAGCCATCTAGTGCACTCATACGTATGCCGGAGCCAATTCGGCTCCCTTCAATCACTTCAAACGTACATCATGAGGTGGAACTGGTTGCCATGATTGGCCGAGAAGGCAAAGATATTCCCTTGGATCGTAGCCTTGAGTATGTTTCGGCTTATGCGATCGGGTTAGATATGACGGCACGAGATTTACAATCCGAAGCAAAGAGAAAAGGAAATCCATGGAGTGTTGCAAAGGGGTTTGATACATTTGCTCCCCTTGGAGAACTGGTTCCCGCAGCCGAAGTCAAAGATCCTCAGCAGTTGAAATTGACCTTGAAGGTGAACGGTGTGCTCAGACAGCACGGCGATACGCGGGACATGATTTTTTCGGTTGCTCACCTAGTTTCCTGCTGTTCACAAATCTTCACATTGGAGCAGGGGGATTTATTATACACCGGCACCCCTGATGGAGTGGGGCCGGTTGCAAAAGGGGATTGGTTGGAAGCAACCTGTGATAGACTCCCTCCACTCTCATTCAGGATTGTCGGATAGCTTTTTCTACAGCTATAATGGTTGCATCAATTTCCTGGATTGTGAGATCCCGGTGGATTGTAGCTCTGATTGTATTTGGCCCAATTGCTACCATCGCGACTCCTTGATCCTGGAGGTGTTTCAGCAGGCTGTCAGCTGTAAGTTCTGTATTGATAAGGGAGAATAGGACGATATTCGTTTGAGGAGTACAAACATCAATGCAGTGGCAATTGGCCAAACCGTCCGCCAATCGCCGAGCGTGAAAATGATCCTGTTCTAGATCGGAGAAATGATGCTTGATCGCATAGAGTCCGGCGGCAGCAAGAATTCCGACCTGACGCATTCCTGCTCCGAGTTCTTTTCGTCGACGATGGGCGCTTCGAATGGTGTTTGCTGTACCTGCAAACACGGATCCCACAGGGGCTCCAAGCCCTTTGGAGAGGCACACCGTAACCGTATCAAAAGGGGCTGCATATTCTTTCAACGAAATTTTTGTAGCAATGGAGGCATTCCACAATCTTGCTCCATCGAGGTGGCATTTTAGCCCATGCTCATGCGCACATGCAGTTAACTCCTGCATCTCTTCTAGTGGATTGAGTAGTCCTCCGGCAATGTTGAGCGTATTTTCTAGGCAGAGTGCTGCAGAATTTGATTCCCAGTAATCTCCGCGCCGCAGTGCCCTGAGGAGTTGGGGTTTACCAAAACGGCCATGTTGACCTTCAAGGACATGTAGCGTAACGCCATTTAAGCTACTGGCGGCCCCGGATTCATAGTTGAATATGTGGCTTTTCCGTTCCACAATGACCTCGTCGCCGGGTTGGGTATGTACATGAATCCCTAACTGATTTCCCATCATACCTGAAGGAACAAAAAGAGCAGCTTCCTTCCCCAAAAGGTCTGCAACGGTTTCCTGCAAATTTTTTACGGTAGGATCTTCGCCAAAGACATCATCTCCTACGTCGGCCTGAGCCATGGCACGGCGCATTCCCTCAGAGGGACGTGTGACGGTATCACTGCGCAGGTCAATCATTGACCTGATCTGGTGATCTCAAGAATTTTCACATGAAGTTCCCCTGCAGGAACATGGATGATTGCTTCTTCACCGACTCCCTTGCCGAGAAGACCTTTCCCGATGGGACTGGTAATGGGGATTTTTCCATTAGAGATATCTGCCTCGGGGGCAGAAACCAGGGTTACGACTTTTTCCCTGCTGGTTCGCGAATTTACAAAGCGTACGGTAGACAGGATTCTTGCCTTAGAGTCATCTACATCATCCTCATCTAGAACGCGAGCTTCTGCCAAAGTATTCTCCATTTGAGCGATACGAGCTTCTAGCTTTCCTTGTGCCTCCTTGGCAGCATCATATTCAGCATTTTCTGAGAGATCCCCATGTGAGCGTGCTTCTGCGATTTCATTCGAGATGCGTTTACGTTCCACGGTACGTGCATGATGGACGTCTTCTTTAAGTTTTTTAAGTGCTTGTTCAGTGAGATATACGGGCATTACATCTTTTGTCAGTTACATTACCAGCCTAGACGCCGGTTTCCAAGACTATCGGGAGGCTCCTCAGAGGTTATGGGGGTTGGGATTGAGTCTTGCCCCACTAAGACGCGTCGTCCTGCCCAATAGGCTCCACTCCAGTACGGCTCATCAATACGTCCGATAGATACTCCATCTTCTGGCCAAGCATGCAGAAATTCTTGTGAGCCAAGGTAGATGCCTACATGTCTAGGCATGCTGGTTGGTCGGAAGAACAGAATATCACCCGGCATGAGATAAGCTCGTTCAACTTCTTTACCGAATCCTAGTTGCCTCGGAGTCGAATGTGGCAAGGTCAATCCTAAAATCTGATCCGCCACGATTACAACCAATCCAGAGGCATCAATTCCTGCCTTAGAACTACCACCTTCCACATAGGGAGTCTCCTTCCATGATTCAGCAAAGGTTCGTAATTCCGACTCAATGGCTGCGGAAGGTATAGTGGGGTTCCTGTAAGAAACGGCCTGCAATGGTGATTGGGTTTGTGTGCGTAACTGCTCGGTCGGAGAGCAACATGCAAGGAAACCAATAAAGAAGATAATAGATACACGCATGAGATGAATGATTTAATAAGATCAGTTAGTATAATTCTTGAACCGGTTCAAGAGGATCATTCTCACCCATATAGTAGTACACACAGAGGAAAGGATCGGTTCATACAATCATTTAAACTTATGCCATATCCAGAACATCTTGTATCTCCAATGCGCCAGGAGCTCACCCGATTGGGTGTGGAGGAATTGCGAACTGCTACACAGGTGGCAAGTGCATTTGATATGACCTCTGATCAAACGATGCTACTTGTGATCAACTCTGTATGTGGGTGTGCAGCAGCCATGGCGCGTCCTGCTATTGGCTTAGCTACGCAGAATAAAATTCAGCCGGATCGACTGGTGACGGTGTTTGCAGGACAGGATATGGAGGCGACTGCTTCTGCGCGGGATTTAATGGTTGGAATTCCTCCTTCATCTCCGTTTATGGCCTTGATCAAGGGCGGCGAGGTAGTATATGTGATCGAGCGAAGACATATTGAGGGGCGCAGTGCAGAGGCAATAGCAATGGATTTAGTTCAGGCATTTGACAGGTACTGTGGAACCGATGAGACTGCAGAGGATGGTCCCCAGAGCCCCGACACCGTGGGAAGTCACTCCGAAAGCCCGCTTTCGTCGTCATTCCGATCAATCATTCGCTGATTGGAACATGGATCGTTTATGGAATGGATCCAGTGTAGATTTTGATCAATGATTCAGGAGTTCCAGTGACCTTGTTTGACTCAGAAAACTCACCTCAAGCTTGGCACTTTTCGATTGTTGAGCTTTAATGATCTCTACCAGCGATGGGGTAGTCATTGGAGGCGTTTGCAAAACCCTCTTCCAATCTTTAAGATATGCCCCCAACTACTCCCAGAGTAACAAGAGTAATATTCGCCTTCCAATAAAGATGTTTTGCAAGAAGCCAATTTTACTTATATTTACCTTGGTTCTGTTAGGCAACTCAAAAATGATCCTGATGGAGTGGGCTCATCGGTATTATGGAGTAGGTATTTCATAATTAATATTGTATCGTTATGATTCAGCGAATTTAAACCCAACCAATCACTTTCCGTTTTCATTGAAACTAAATCTTATGTAATGATGCATATCTTCACAAAAATGGGGGGGGGGGGCAGTTCTCTCCTAATTCTCTTTCTTTTTCTTGCCCCTGATACATTCGCCCAAAACAACAATAATCGCTATGTAGATTTGGCCACAGGAAGCGGCTCGAACTGTTCAGTTTCCGAACCATGCTCACTAACCCAAGCGCTCAGCGATGTTTCTGCAAATGGGACCATCCATATTCGGGTCAGGAGGTCTGGCCATACAGTAACCTTTGAGGAAGATTATGGCCCTTTAAATGTTGCTGTCAACTTTGCCGCATACGTTCGAGGAAGTACAGATGCCACGGATGCAACCCTTGAATTTACGGGTGAATTTGAATTGGGGGAGTCTGGAAAGTTTATTCCACACAAAGACATCACGGCCCTATTCACACATTTGGTGATTTCCGATGGGAATGATTCTCCGTTTGGAGATGATTCTGAAGATCTTGGTAGTATCACCATTTCAACGTTAGAAGCTGGATTTGTCACATTCCCCCGCCTCGAAGTGACCTCGGATCTTATGATCAAGAGACTCGAAACGGCAACTGCAAGCTCCGTGGTTACCGCTAAAGAACTTGAAGTACAAGAAGGAGCCACTCTGACCGTAGGTGTGGAGGAGAACATTGATGGATCAGATCGCGATAATCCCGTCCACTTACGTGTTCCCCTACGTCAAGCCACTAACACAGAGGCTAAGTTTGACAATCTTGTTGTTGATGGTGTCATTGACGGCGCTGGTTCCTTACTGATTGTGCATGACAATCGTGCCGGAGAGCGGGGTGCATCGGACATGAATTTGCATGTTACGGAAGATTATACTCCCACCGGCGATAAGCGTATGATTGACCATACGGACTGCGTTACGATTGAGGGAGACGGAGAGATTCATACAGATCTGTATGCAGTTGCAGCGGGAAACATCTGTGTAACTCTGAAAAAAATAGGGAGGCTCATTGTAACGGGGAGCATTCAATCGGATGCATATACGACGGAGATGATCACAACCGATGTGATTTTTAGAGAGGATGTTGAGATTATGGGAGATGTGGAACAGTGGAATGATGCAAAAATTAAATTTGAAAAAAAATCCATCATTGATGGGAGTGTGATTCTTGACTCGGGAGAGTTTTCGTATCCTGTGTTGACGGCCGCGGGCACGGGTAGTAATTCAATCACGATAGGTGATCCAAGAGATAATTTTGACAAGACGGCTACTTCTGGCGGCGATCTCATTGTTCGAAGTGCTTCCCGAAACAATGACGAATCGTGCTGGCCTACACGTAGGGCAACGGGACGGACTATTGAGGACGGGGTGATTCCAGGAGTCAGGTTTGAGGGACCAACTACCATTGCAGATGATCTTGATCTCAGACATGTTTTCGATAATCGGGATCACGAGGGGACAGGCCCCACGGACACGGGAGCGGCACAAAGATGTTTGATTGCCGTTGATTTTTGGGTTCTAACTCCAGGTTTCAGTACCCGTGTAACAGAGGGGCAGGCCCTAACTTCCAGGATTAGCGGAGATATTTTAGCGCAGAACGGCGGGAGTATTAATCTGTTTGGAGGCTTTAAAATCCAATTTGCTCCCGACTTCAGTTCATCGTCAACATACTATTTCAATCATCACCTTGAACTTGATGGTGATATCTTTGCAGAAGGGGAATTCGGATTATCTATTTGGGAAGGTAATTCAACGAGATATGATTCTTATGATGGATCCTGCGCATCTACTGATGGAATGCCCGATGCATTAACTCTTACGGGATCATCACAATTGGTGCTTACCAATAAACGAGAGCATACAATTCGCCTTGGTGATGGAAATATGAGAATGTTTTCCTTATCCACTCACGAAAAAGTAGAGGTTGAGGGGGGTACTTTGATCACCAAGGCAATCCATGTACAAGATGGGGGAGAGCTTGTCTCTGATGAAAACATCCAAGTTGGATGGTCGGATACGTCCATTGAGAATACCTATTGGGCTGCAAGCCGCTTCAGGGCGAATCCATACTCCAGAGGTCGACTCATTCTAGAAGGGGATGGCTTGGATGGTCAATTACATGCCGATTCATACATTCTCGGTTTAACATATGCCTCTACAAGGACGGACCAAGTTGATGCAAATTTACTTCGAAGGGCTGGAACCGCTGATCGTCATGTAGTCTTCCATTATGTAGTCTTCCATTTCGATAGCAACAGGTACATGCGACTCAGCAATACGCTGGTCACAGAACATGTTGGCCTCTGTAGTGGCACCGTGATTCTTGAGGAGCCTGATGAAGACGATGCAAAAACACTGATCATTCATGACAACCTATATGTTGGGGACGGAGTCTTTGAATTTGATACGAATCGTGCAGGAAGTCTTGGAACGGATGATAAAAACGAAGATCCAGATCAATTGAGCTACGTCTTAACTTATGAAACCGATGGAGAACGAACCATTGGAAATGAATGGTTTGGCACTCCAAGGGATCTTGTTATAGATCATGACAAGTCTGTGATTACATCTGATGAATCCAGAAAATTACCAGGTCGGTTACGCGTGATGGGACAATTTCATGTGAATGGAACCCTAACGGTTGGCACTGACTTCAAGATTCAGAATACTTCTTGGAGCAGACGTGATTGCCAATCAACTCGTGCTCGTTTAGATGTTTGTGAAGAGGCTCTCTTGCGAGCGGACACGATACGTGTGCATGATCGAATGACCGTCTATGGAACCGTAAAAACCGAAGGAGGAGATATTTATTCGTTGGGACGTACGGATGAAGATGGACATTATGTTGACTTAACTTCAGAAGTTTACATCAGAGGGAAAAAGGGAATGATTGATCTGGGAGAAGGTGGAACGTTGCACTTAGGTCCGCCACTTACGAAAAAACAGGATGGACTGATATCTCCAGCGGGGGAAAATGGGATGCCATCTACGGCATTTTCTGCGCTCAACAGTGAGGCCAAGCAACCATTCAAAGGTAACCTTAATGTGACCTCGGGAAGTAAATTTAACAGTGTTCAGTTTATTCCCCACATTGATACGCTAACGTTTGACGGGACGGCAACTCCGAACCTGTCTCCTGTCAGTACCTCAAATAAGAGAAATGTAGAGGGAATTGTATTCATCCAAAACCACACAGTATCAAACAAGGGAGTGACCACGCTTGTAGACAGTCTGCATATAGATAAGTTATCGGCACAAAATGGATGGGTTCGTTTTTGGAATACTCCACATTTAAGAATCACTAAAGATGTTGAGATTGAATCTGCAATCCTTACCTTTCAGAGTCAGGTTCATCTCAAGGGAAACCTGACCATTCGTGAAACAGGGTCACTTCAATTTGATTCGCAAGCGGCCAGTTTTCACTCTGAGTCTGATCGATTTCTGAAAATAGACGGTGATTTTCATCTTGGTGCTGGGAAACCGCATCCTGAAAACACATATTATGATCCAGCACCGCCCTCTGGATTATCATGGACCATTGGAGATCCTGTCCCCATGACGGTGATGGGAAACTATCGTGTGGATTCCGCCGCCTTTTTCTATGGAATGGATAAGTCTATTACCAATGTCCATGGAGATTTCAACTTTGATTTGGACAAGGATAAGAAGAAAACGGATGGTAGACATCCAAATATTGAGTTTGTTGGAAAAGAGAAGCAGATGATATCATCTGGTCCAAGAGATTTGGGTAATGTGACCATTAACGGTGCTGGTATTGTGCTGGCAAGCCATGTATCTCAGGCTGAATCTGCAACTCTGACCCTGAGTAAAGGAATCATCCACAGCGATCAGTATACCTGGACGTTGAAGAACCCGAACATTGAAGAGGATCTCCGTGGGCGCAACAATGCCGTGACCAACTGTGATACGGGTGAGAATTGTGACAGAGTGATCACAGGAGGCACTCGTCGCACGCATGCCTCGGCGGGGGTTTCTCGTCATGTGAAGGATGGGATTTCTGGGGGGACGGCGGAATTGAGCGGTGGGTACCTGTTCCCGGTGGGGGGGACTAGTGGAGAGGAAGAGGAGGCGCATTATCGTCCGCTGATTCTGCAACTGGAGGATGATTTAACGGAAGCGATGCCGGCGACGGTGACGCCGATTACGGTTCCCGACGGGGCAACGCCATCCTGGCCTGCCGACAATATCGTCACCTCAGGAGGGGCGTTAACGCTGGATGTATATGCGGATGTCTTCTGGAAAGTGGAGTTCAAAGACGAGTTGGATGTGCATCCTCATATTCGGATTGCGGCGGGCGGACTGGTGAACGTATTTGATCAGGCGGGAATCCGCATGGTGCAGTGGGATTGTAAGTGGGGGAATGCAAAATTGGCGGGAACCTCCGTCACCGGAAATGGCGACGAATCGTTTGCGGAAAACGGATATGTGAATGGCGTTCTGAATTTGACGCAGGAGACGGTGGAGATTGGCACATGTGCGATTTTGGGCGTGGCAGCGAATGGGATTGAGAACCCCATTCACCGCCCGGAAATTACGGGGGGCTTGGCGGAGGTTCAGATCATTCATAACGCAGACTTACCTGCACCGGTGAATGTATCTCTGGATGGGGCGCTGCTTCATTCTAACATGCGGTTCCAGACTGCGACGGGCTATACGAAGCTTAGCGCAGGATCCCATGAGGTGCAGCTCCAGTTAGTGGGTGCTCCTACAGAGCAGCAGATCCCGGATGTGACCCTGCCTTCGTTGGGGGCAAACAAGAGCTATGCGGTCATCGCGCACGGCATGTTGAGCAACCTTAAGGTGAACACGATTGAAAC
The DNA here is from genome assembly GCA_965215475.1 of Rhodothermales bacterium. Classification (GTDB taxonomy): domain Bacteria; phylum Bacteroidota; class Rhodothermia; order Rhodothermales; family Bin80; genus Bin80. The sequence continues at coordinate 1,070,808 of OZ244061.1, read as the reverse complement.
CCGCCTGAAATCCAGTGCGAGCACGATGGTGGAGGCAATCTTGGTTCATGGCTCGGGCGATGCACCGGCGGTGAACGTGAATGTGTTGGATCCGTCCAACAGTAACCAGTTGGATCGGGTTTTGACGCGGCAGCTTGCGTTCAACAAGACGACGCGGTATTTGCAGTTGGAGCCGGACTTTGTGAACTTGCAGGTCACCACGGCGGACAACAACGCGGAGGTTGCGGTCTTCCAGTTGGATCTGGCGGGTCGTCAGGGCGAGGCTTTGATCTTGAACCTGTCCAAGCAGGCGGCAAGCTTGGAGGTCTACGGAGTGGATGTGAATGGGGAGCGTGTGGCGCACTTCAATGTGACGAGTGTTGCCGAAGCGGAGGAGCTTCCGACGGAGTTCACCTTGCATGGGAACTATCCGAACCCGTTCAATCCTTCGACGCGGATCCAGTTTGATCTACCGGAGTCGGCTCGTGTGAGTCTTCAGATTGTGGACATGTTGGGTCGTGAAGTGATGACGCTGCCGGCGCAGGAGTTTGAGGCGGGGGCGAACCGGAGCATGGAGCTGAATGCGGTGAGTCTTGCCTCGGGGACGTATTTGTACCGGATGATTGCGACAGGAGCGGAGAGCAGGTTTGTGAAGTCGGGTCGTATGACGCTGGTGAAGTAAAGCAGAGTATTTTATGTTCTCCATCTTTTAAACTGCACGAGACAAAAGATCATCTTCTTATATCTGATTTGACAGACTGATAGAGATTAATAGAAATCAAGTGATAGTGTATGTTAAATTATCGAAATGGGGCCTTGATGTGTGATGTACCCCGAAGGATATCCTCATCTTCTGAGATATAGTTCAAAAGATGAAGGCATCTTTACTCGTGTAGAGAAGGGGGTGTAAAATCAGTGGGAGTTTGGGTCCCATTTGACCATCATCTTCTATTTTGATGAATCTACAGTCTTGTAGTCCTTTTTCATCTCATTCGGTGCGTTCTTTCATCTGAAAATACACCCGGTTGCCGAACATCCATGAAGCAGATACTTTGTAGGAAATCACTCCACAAACCTTAACTTGACAAGTGAAACTGAGTTAGTGGGAGCACCTGATCATTCCATAAAGCATGTATGATCGAGGTCGTATGCAATTCTGCCAGATACGCACTTTGTGGATGTCTCCTTAACCTCGCTGTGGTTGGGCGTGAACCAGCTTACGGGTCCGATTCCTTCTCAGCTAGGAGCCTTGGCCAACTTGAAGGAATTGAATCTGTACGGCAATCAACTTTCCGGTTTGCTCCCTCCTGAGCTGGGCAACTTGTCGGACTTGGAGTCGCTCTCGTTGGGCATGAACCAGCTTTCGGGTCAACTTCCACGGAGTTTGCTCCAGCTAACCCTTGAGGGGTTTGATTTTCGGGGAAACTCGGGTCTATGCGCCCCATCCGACGACGAGTTTCAGAGATGGCTGGGAGGGATTGATTATATATATGCGGATCCAAATTGTACCTCTGCCGTCTTGACGGAACAAGAAGGCCCGCTCCCGATCGAGTTCATGGCCCGGGGCAACTATCCGAATCCGGTACGGACTTCAACGACTCTGCGATTTGATCTTCCTTGGACTGCTAGTGTATCGGTTGAAGTCTTGGATGTAACAGGTCGGCGCGTGTCACTACGATCACCGGTGAAAGTATCGGCGGGCTGGGGTCGTGAACTCTCTCTACGTAATCTACCCCTTCCCCAAGGGATCTATCTGTATCGCCTGATGGTGGATGCTCCAGAGGGCATTTTCACGCATGCGGGGCGGTTTGTACGGGTTCACTCATAGATGAGAAATCGTGGATTCCATAGCCATCGATGCCATCACGATGCGGATTTCACTAGATCCGAGAAAAGTATATCCTCGGTCAACTGGCTAAGACATTACCCCAAGAAAGATCTTCGTGGAATGATTCCTTACGAGAAGCATGTTCGATGTAACAGAAGGTATGTACCCATGTTTAAATTTGCGGGATCTTTCCGAGGTGCGTGGATTGTACTGGGCAAAAGATGTGATCTTAAGAAGGGTTTCGTATCTTTAGACGATCTGTATTCCTCGCTCGGTCAAAATGATCCTTGATTGCTTGTATCTCGCCCGTTTGGGGGTCATGAAGGCCAGGATCTCCATGATTCGGATTGCTCGGGAACATGCAGAATCGTCACATGAAATTGCCCCCCCCCCCATTTTTCTAGCGGTGCTTGCCGTTTTCTTCCTGCTTGGCTGTGACAGTGGTCTCACAGATCTGGGAACGATTGAGCGTTCTGCCGAGAGGGAACATGCAATCACGGGAGAGCGCCGAAACTTGAAGGCAAACGGACTTGGGCATTTGATCACGCGGGATACTCTGGTCCTGAATCCAACAGGCTATACCCCACTTGCCGCAGAGCTCAGACTGGAAACCACACACCCGGTTCAGGTGGAACTGGAAATCGTGAGTCCTTATGAGGGGGAGGAACATCTGGTTCACCGCTTTGAAGAAATCGCGTCGTCGTTTACGCTTCCGGTCCTTGGTCTCTACGCATCACATCGTAATACCTTGCGGATTCGATTCTATGACCGTGGGAACCAGTTCCTGGGACAGGAGATCCGAAGGGTGGAGACGCCACCACTCATCCCAGAACTCCCAACCATTGAGGTTGTCGTCAATACTGGTCAAAAAAAATCGGGGATGAACCTTGTTTCTTTCGGTGGACTCATGCATCGTGGTGAATTCCCAAGAACCCCCTTCATGTTTGATCAATACGGACACATTCGGTGGTATGTCAATATGAATACCCATCCGACCCTAAATCGCTTGTTCTACGGTATTGCCGTGGAGCGATTTCAAAACGGCAACCTCTACTTTAATGACCTAAGCAGCGGGCGCTTCTTGATCGAGATGGATCTGTTGGGGAGAGTGATCCAGGAATGGTCTTTGCCGGGGTACGAGCTTCACCATAACCTGATTGAACTTCCCAGCGGAAATTTATTAGGTCTCGCAACGAAATATGGTATCTCTACCAATCAGGATTATGTTCTGGAACTTGACCGAGAAACCGGAATCATCGTGACGGAATGGGATCTGAGAGAATCACTGGATGTCCGTCGGCTCATATGGAGTACCAATCCCATAGACTGGTTTCATGGAAATGGTCTGGCCTATGATGAGGAGCAGGATGCGATCATCGTATCGGGGCGTCATCAAGGGACCGTAAAGCTCACGCGTGAGAATGAAGTGATTTGGGTCCTGGCCCCGCATCGAGGCTGGAATCATGCTGGGGATGGGACGGACTTAAAGACCAAACTTTTGCACCCCCTGGATGCAAAGGGGAGACCGATTACAGATCTGCGTGTTGTTACAGGGCATAGTAATCACCCCGACTTCTCATGGACATGGTTTCAACATGCCCCCAAGTTAACTCCACAGGGAACTCTGTTTTTATTTGATAATGGGAACAGACGAAATTATAATTATTTGTCCGGGCGTTATAGTCGGGCGGTGGAATATCGAATTGATGAGGAGGCCATGACGATTCAGCAGGTATGGGAATATGGCCGGGAACGTGGCCAGGCCACCTATGCTGGAGCTGTATCCGATGTGGATTACCATCCAGAGGAGAAGACGGTTGCTTTCATGCCAGGTATTACAAAGATCGAAAATGGACTCAATGGGAAAATGATTGAGATTGATTACATGACGAAGAAGGTCGTCTACGAGGCGGTCCTGCGTAATGATGATGTCTTCTCCTATTACCACATATTTGATCGCATCGAACGTCTGCCCCTATATCCACATCGATAAGGAACGATGCTCTTCCCTCCAAGAAACCATAGGTGGTTGCCGTCTCGTGCGATTCGGTTCCGTAGATCCATCGTTCCCGCTTTTCTTCTGGTTCCATGTTCAATCTTGAGCATAGGATCGTGTGCTCATCTCACTTATTTCCAATGCTGAACATGTTTATGATTATTCTCTTTTTGTTTGCATCTCTGCTTCCCGACACGAAAACGCCTCATTTTTCAGAGGAACGTTCGGGGATACATGCGCAAGGCGTATCTGAGCTCCATACCAGCGATACGGATTTAGAGTCTCTATTTGAAACGCTGAAAATTTTTTATGAAGCCACCAACGGGGAGGACTGGAGTTACGAGCTTTGTCCTACAAACTCGGAGTGGGACATCACGAAGGAGCCGGGGAGTATTTTCGATCTGTATTCGTGGTGCGGGCTCACCTTTTCGAATGAAGTGTTGACTCGAATCATTCTTCCGAAAAACAACCTGACGGGATCGTTGCCCCCTGAACTTGGTGATCTGGAAGAGTTGACACACTTAATTTTATATGACAATCAGTTGACGGGGAGGATTCCCCCGGAGGTGGGTCAGCTGAAAAAGCTCACCTTTCTGGACTTGGCGGGCAATCAGTTGAGTGGTCCCATTCCCCTGGAACTCACCACGCTGGATCAATTGGGCGTATTGTTTCTGGGTCGAAATGAACTAAGTGGCCCGATTCCCCCAGAAATGGCGGATCTCCAACAGTTGAGAACTCTGGCACTAGACGATAATCAACTGATCGGCACGTTTCCGGTTGAACTTACTACGATGGAGCAGTTGGGTGTTCTATCTCTGCACAGCAATCCATTAACGGGCCCGATTCCCCCGGAAATCGGCAATCTTTCCAACTTATCGGTTCTGTATATTGGCTGGACTGAAATAACGGGCTCCATTCCGCCAGAACTCGCCAATCTGAACCAGTTGAAAAAACTGTGGGTGTTTCGTATGCCCTTGACGCGGGCGGATATTATTTTACTGGGAAAGATCCCCCTGGAGGAGCTTTATTTTCTGGGCATCTCGTTTCCGGAGGGACTTCCGCCGGAAATCGGAAAGCTGACCAATTTACTCGACATAGACATGGTCTATGGACAGCCAATCGGGACGATAACCGGCTCTATCCCGCCGGAGCTCGGGAATTTGGTCAACCTGCGATCCCTTGATTTAGTGGGGAATGACCTGACCGGCCCAATTCCACCGGAACTCGGGGATTTGGTCAATCTGCAATCCCTGCGTCTAAGTGGGAGTTTGACGGGCCCCATCCCTTCCGAACTCGGGAATTTGGTCAACCTGAGAGAACGTCTGATCTTGTCGGGGAGTTTGACGGGCCCCATCCCTTCCGAACTCGGGAATTTGGTCAACCTGGAATCCCTGAGTTTATTGAGGAATGACCTGACCGGTCCAATTCCGACGGAACTCGGCAACCTCAGGAATTTGCAATCACTAATTTTGGGGAGAAATAACCTGACCGGAACGATTCCCTCCGAACTAGGGAATCTGAGAAACCTAGGAAGGCTCGGTCTTGCGATGAATCAACTGACTGGAGAAGTTCCGTCTGAGCTTGGAAATCTCAGCAATCTGGAGTCTCTTAATCTTCGATTGAACCAGCTTATAGGCGCATTACCTAAGAGTTTTGTGCAACTCAAAAATCTTGATATTCTGCGATTTGATTCAAATTCAGGTTTGTGTTCCCCTTCGGATCCAGAATTTCAAGACTGGTTGGGCACGATTGGAACTGTGGATGGGGATAGATGTAGCGTGGTATCGTTTTCCCGTGAAGTGAGCGATCAGTCGTATCCTGTCGGGCTCCCGATTTCCCCACTAAGGTTACCGGAGGTGGCGGGGGGTGCTCCTCCGATAGAATATACCCTCACCCTTTTTGATCTTCCTCTTGGGCTCAGTTACGATTCCTCTATCCAGACCATCAGCGGAACTCCGACGCAAATCACTCCTCCCGTACAGATGACGTACAAGGCCACGGATGTGAATGATACTCAGGATAGCTTGAAGTTTAGTATCGAAGTCTATTCTTCGGTTGCTACGGAGCACGAAGCCCTGCCAGAGCAGTTCGCCTTGCGAACCAACTATCCGAACCCATTCCAACATACAACATATCTGGTGATGGATCTTCCTCAGCCTGCCCCAATTCAGGTGGAGGTCATGGACGTCATGGGGCGGCGCGTGATGATGGTACCATCAGTGAATATGAACGCCGGCTGGGAACAGAAGATTGCGCTGGATGGGTCTCATCTTTCTGCGGGCCTCTATCTATATCGTGTGACCGTTCAATCCCCTGGCCATCCATCCGTCCATGTGGGTCATTTTACGCGCGTCCGGTGATTTTGTATCTGTATCTCGGAGAGGATAATATTAGGGTTCTTATTGAGAAGTATGGTGCATCACATAGTTTCCCAAAAGCCAAGTCTGCATAGATAGAATAGATCTAATACATTATATTCGTGGACGTTATAACTGGGAAATAACAATGGATAAGATCAAATTTTTAAGTGCTACCATAGGATTTTTGCTTTTAATAGGATGTGACAATATGGTGGAAGTTGATTCTCTGTTTGAGGACAAATCAGCGCATGCTTTACCAGAAATTCCATTAGCGATACAGGTCAAGAATGGAATGCTGCACTTTAAAACTGAGTCGGATTTTGATGCAGTTGCTGACTATTTGATTCGTAATCAAGAAGATGGTAGTCTTGATGAATTTGAGACCAAATCTCCCTCCATTTCGTTCTTTACGTACAGAATTTGACGAACTTATCAGTCAATCCCTTTATTCAGATGACGACAGTTTGGGGATTGACCGTGTTGTTGAAGATCCTGTCTTTGAAACCCTGTTGAATCAAGACGGAATGGTCCAGATCGCTGATACAATTTATCAAGTGACGAGGGATTATGTGTACGGTACGCATATTGATAATGTCTCGATTCCTATGAAATCAGACTCAAAAAATGGGTACAAAGTGCTGGGAGGAAGTCAATCTACTCTCTCTAGTACGACTTTTTTGGTGAAGTACAAGATAGACAGGGATGTTAGGTTACCAGTGAATCCGAGTAAAAAAATAGATGCTATGGGACGTGGTGAATGCTACGCATCCTTTGCTCACGGGAGAAGTGGAGATAAATATAGATATCGTATAAAAGGTAGTATATGGATAATTAACTGGTTTATCCACAGATCCATCGGAGCTGAACTAGAAAGCCAGAAGATAAGAAACTGGAGATTCCTCAGACGTTGGAGGCTTCACAGAGTTGGGGAATTAGAGATGGAAGGCACATTTTCTTACAGAAGGGAGAATGAAAGTTTTGTATATGAGGTTAAGTCATGGACCAAGTATAATGCTGAGGAGATCCGAAAAACCCTTGAGAGAGCTCGGAATGATGAATTTGTTGATTTAGGATTAGATCTCACACACAGGGTTTATCATACTTTTGAGGACGGTAGGACATTTGCAGCATTCTGCACGGGATATCGAACTTGGGCTGCAAGTGATTAGTCAGAAAGTCTTGCGCTCTGATTCTAATTCGTTCACACCTAGATCTATGATGTGCTTTCAACATAGTTCCGCCGTAGTTGTATTGATTTTCGTTTCCTTATTCCGGTTCTATCACGAATCGTGTGGATAGAGATCCAGACCGCCACAAAAGAAGAGAATAGCAACTCTGAAATTTTCAAAGGTTCTATATCCTCTACCCATGGTTTTGATCTCTTGAATTTTTCCATTAATCCTCTCTGCTTTTGCATTGGACTGACGGTTCCATAATGCGTTGCAGACGCCATCAACGTGATTCTTACACATGTCTGCAACTTTCATGACTTCTTTGACACCAGCCTCGTTCACCTCGTCAAGCCATAAGTTGAGATACGCTTTCGCTTCTTTTAACGATGCACATTCAAAGATGGCTTTGAAATCTTCCCGCAACCGCCAAGCGACACTCACATTGAGGTTGGATTCCTTCACCACTTGGAAGATGTCTTCCTGTTTTTCCGTACGATTGTTTTCGTTTTTCAACAGTGCATATCGGCTCCCTTTGAGTTCTGGATGCTGTTTGACCTCCCGCCTTCTTACTTGATTGATGGCTTGATTGAGATACTGGATTAAATGAAGCCGATCGTGAATCATGAGGGCATGGGGGAACACCTTTGCAACCGCTCCAATGAAGGCCTTCCACATATCCGTAGATATCGTCTCTATCTGATCCTTGATTTGCCCTAAAAGGCATTCTAAGAGTTCTATCGTGCCTTTTTTCGTCCGTCCCGGTCCAACATCAATGACCACTCCACGATCCGAATCACTCACAATCGTTGCATAGGTATGTCCGCGCTTGAGGGCCTTTTCATCAATACTGATATGGTGAATTCCTGCCAGAGATCTGCGTGACTCTCCGCGTTCAACAGCACGGTGCATAATACGATGGAGCTGGTTAAATCCGCACCGAAGAAGATCTGCTGTTTTGGTCTGATTCTTAGTTGCTTTCAGCAGACGAATGGCAAAACATTCAAACGCATAGGTGACTCGACTGGATGGAGCCGCCCAAGGAATGATGATCGTCTTCGGACCATTAGGAGTCAGTACACGGGGAATCCTACAGTGAAGAAAACACTTGAAATGAAAGAGATCCAGGTGGCGCCATTGACGCTTCTTGCGATGGTCATACAAGGTACCAGACTCACCCGTATCTGGGCATACAAGATCCTTCCCCGAATGAGAAATATAAAGATCCACTCGCCCCTTCTTCACATTGGTTTCCACATGATCAATACTCCAGCAAGAATCTAAATCTAACCACTGATGCATTGAATTTTTTAAATAAGTATCAAGCATGAAAAATAATTTTGGTGAAACCAAAATTAATCAATTCCATACAAATGGTGATAGAACCCTTATTCCTTGCTGGGCTATTCAACTGTGCCGGAGCACAAGATTACTGAGTCATTGGGTATGTTGAGGACTCAGAAAGTGGTGAGCGGATAGCTGGGGTGCATGTATACTCAAATCAGCGGAGAGTGAGTGCTGTAACGAATCAATATGGCTTTTACAGCCTAAATACACCTGTCCAGGAATTCAGGATTTCAGTATCACACATTTCGTATGAATCTACGGTGATTGATTTAAAATTGATCGCTGATACGGTGCTGACTATTCGCCTGGACCCGCGAATTGCACTAATGGAGGAGATGTCTATAACGTCAGCAGGTGAAAACCTTGCAAGCCACATCCAAATGAGCCGTCATGCCTTGTCTATGCAGCAAGTTGAAGAAATTCCAGTACTTTTAGGTGAATCGGATGTACTCAGAACACTTCAATTATTACCTGGCTTGCAAGGTGGACGTGAGGGATTCAGCCAGATTTATGTTCGCGGTGGAGGAGCGGGTCAAAACCTGATTCTTCTGGATGGACAGACGGTTTATAACCCAACTCATGTATTGGGTATTTTTAGCATATTTAATTCATCCGCATTGAAAAGTGTTGAACTACTAAAGGGTGGATTTCCAGCTCGCTATGGTGGACGCCTTTCTTCGGTGGTTAATTTTACAATGAAGGATGGTAATCGAAAGCGCTTTGCTGGAGAAGGCGTTTTAGGAATCCTCACTTCAAAATTATTGATTGAGGGGCCCTTGATCAAAGACAAGGCGTCTTTCCTTTTTTCAGGACGCCGAACATTTCTGGATTTGTTTACACGATGGTTTCAGCCGAAGAGCAAGACGTATGGGGGCTATTTTCACGACTTAAACTTCAGAGCCAATTATATACTTAGTAGCCGGGATCATGTGCATGTGAGCGGTTATCTGGGAGAAGATGCACTCAGATACCGGGAACGAGCGAAGGGAATTCCAGAAATCAGATCTGATCTTGATCAGATCCATAAGTGGGGCAATCGGCTGGCATCCATTCGCTGGAACCGTCTCATAGGAGACAAAATATTTGCCAACCTGACTGTAGGAACTACGAGCTATGGTGTGACCCGGAGACATACACAGAAAGAGAATTCACCTGAGGGTGGAGCGGAGATCTATGCTACAAGATGGCATTCCTCCATCACTGATTTTTCAGTTCGTCTGGGATTGGAGTACGCAGCCGGCGAGCGACACTATCTGCGTGGCGGAGTGGAGTATGTCCGTCATTGGCTGTCTCCTGGAAATACGAGACGTCAGGCGATTAGTAATCAGCAACTTCAATTGAACACTCGAACAAAATCGGGGAGAGATTTTTATTTGAATGAGTTTGCCATTTACTTGGAGGATGAGATCCAAATTAGTCCACAAGTGAGAACGAACATAGGACTTCGCAGCTCATCTGCGCGTGGGGAGGAGGGATTTTGGGGAGACCTGGAACCTCGAATTGGTATCGACATTGCTTTGAAAGAAAATTCATCGATCAAGCTATCCTATGCTTTGATGAAACAATATCTCCATCGCCTTACCCAGTTAGGCGGCCCTCTATCTCAAGATCAATGGATCCCTGTGATGAATGGTATCCCACCTCAACGCAGTATACAAATTGCCGCTGGTCTTGCACAAAATTTCCCAAGATATTCTATTGATGTATCATTGGAAGTATATCGAAAGCGAACACACGGACTGACTGAATTCAAGGAACATTTCTATGCGTATCAGGCGGAGACTCTGGGATGGCCTACATTATTGGAGTTTGGTAAGGGCACCAGTTATGGCCTTGAATTGATAGTTGAGCGACGGCAACAAAGGCTCAGTGGATGGGTCAGCTATACGCTGGCTAAGGCATCAAAGACATTTTCAAATCTAAACGGGGGAGTGAGTTTCCCAGATGACTATGATCGTCGGCATGACATTTCAATCGTACTCAATTATCAGGCAAGTTCACGTATGTCATTTGGCGTTTCATGGATTTATGGAAGTGGATACCCCGTTTGGGTACCAGCCGGTCGGTATTACGCTCGCATTCACTTCTCGGAGGTGCCTCATTTCCTGGAATATGAGCATGTGAATTCAGACAGAGCCCCCTCTGTTCACCGATTGGATGTGAGTATGCAATTCAAAAAACAAATACGTTGGGGCAAGCGCACGTTCGTGGTCGGAATGTACAATGCATATAATCGTAAGAATCCATTGATTGTATATCCCGAAATATATCAAGGCACAATCCAGTGGAGTCAACTGAGCCTTTTTCAGATCATCCCTGCACTATCATATCAGATTGAGTTCTAATTTATGCGATATATAATTCTCGCAGCTTTGCCCTTTCTGGTTGGTTGCATCTCTCCAGTGGAATTAGATTTCCCCAGCTCCTATTCACCCAAGATAGTAGTCAACTCTGTATTTACTCCTGATAGTGTGTGGACGGTGTATCTCCAACAAAGCATTCCCTATTCCGATTCTATAAACCGGGAGGAACAATACATTCTGAATGCTGACGTATCTATTATCAATAGACAGGGAATCACGGAGCAACTTTTCCATTTGGGAGATGGGATTTATAAGTCTTTGCAAGGTCTTCGCCCTATCCCGGATATGGAATATAAATTGACGGTAGATGTTTCTTCGTTCATGTCTGTACAAGCAAAATCATCCGCACCGAGGCTGAATGTGTACTTTGACTCAATAAGAGAACTTAAAGAGCCCGACGAATCCAACCTTGGAATGTATGAGGTAGTCCTGTCTCTGGAGGATCAGGTGGGAAGTCATCGATACAGCATAGAAATTCTACAAGTATGGCCTAAATGTGAACAGTTTTATGATGCATCTCCCGTGGAGAATGTAGGTACTGGATTGATACCAGGTAGACTTGAGAGTTCTTTCCCAGGGTTATATCCTACTCCTGCAGAAGTGGAAGATGCGTCCGTAGAACCTGGTGCAACCGATGGGGGCATTTCCAGTGTTTATTTTTCGGATAGGCTGTTTGAGGAGAAAAAAGTTAATGTTAATCTCTTGTTGGAAATAAAGTACTACAAAGAAATAGCACCATATTTTATGGTCGTTGTAAGTAACTGGAGCCGGGAGCTCTGGGATTATCGTATTTCTAATTGGAGATCCACTGGATTTGATTACGATTACTTTTTAGCGAGCCCTCGTCCAGTCTCTGTAATTACAAATGTAGAGAATGGATTAGGTTTTTTTGGAGGGGTCACTCACAAAGCTTTTCGCAGTGATAGAGAAGGGAAGGAATGGACAGACGAGCAAGTGAACTTAGGCAGGAGTTGTGATGACTCAAATTGATTTTGATGTAAGATCGCTCGAGATGGAAGTCAATCATTATTTGTGGAACTATATGAGGATCCTTAACAGCGTTAACCGTTTGGTTCCTTCCTAGATAGCTCATCAATTCGATTGAGCGTATTCAACTTTAGACGGGGATGAATCGAAGGAGTAACTCGCAGGCTCTCTCAACAGATTGCATCGTGACTTCAGAATGATTCCATAGCTGGTCAGCAATTGTCTTGTATATTCATTACAGCTTGATGTTCAGCGTAATCCAGGGTTAATTTCCAAGTTTGCTTGAGAGCAACCCAGCGATCAACATATTGGCAGTGATAGGCTGAGTTTGGTGGAAGCCAATTTGCCAGATCGCGATCTCCCTTTGACCGATTTGCACTGAATGAAACAGGAATCAATACTCCATTCTCACTCAGGTCGTTACCGAAAGCATAACGTGTGCTATCATCCCACTTTGCTCCGCCACTGCGATGGACTTCTGCGAGCGGTATAAAGTGATCAATATCAATCATACTTGGATCAGTGATAAGACTATCCAGATAAGGATCATGCCATTCACCTGAAACTACGAAGCATCCGGTTTCATCAAGACGTACCTCAACACGACTCTCGGCGATCAAGATTTCATGTCGTGTATTCTGACAGTCATTATCGGTATCCAACCAGCCCCCATACAAGCTTCTGTGATAGGGTACTACTGAGGAGATAGAACGAGGAGATGTATCTGGCGAGCCTACAACGGTACTGAATGGATCAATGCAAAATCCAGATGTCTGAAATTGCTGGAACGTATCAGGATCGATTCCCTTTACATCTAGTAGTCCATCCAGAGATGCGAATGATCCGAACTGATTTCGGTGAGCAATGATTGCTTTTGCTTTGGCAGAGCCAATCCCCAGGACACGCTGAAGCGTTTCAGAATTTGCGGTGTTGATGTCTTCACAGGTCTTGTCGATCGTGTCTGGAGGGTTTAATTGGGCATATAGTTGATTATTCGTGCTGTCGGTTGGGATGGAAGATGTGGTCGGTGCACAAAAACCAGATCTGCGGAAATTTTCGAGAGTGGCGGGTCCAATTCCCTTGACACGAGTCAGTTCATTTAGAGTTCGGAATGGTCCATTCTGATTACGATAATCAATGATGGCTTGGGCTCTGACGGCACCAATTCGATTGACGCGTTGCAGCTCTGCTGCATTCGCAGTGTTGATATTTTGGCAGTTGCTATTTTGAGGTGTTGAATTATTTGAAGATGCTTGTGCCGGAGTATCTGAGTGATTACCTGTATCAGAGGATGTCGTTACACAAAAGCCAGCTTCCCGAAAATTTTCTATAGTGGCGGGCCCAATCCCCCTGACACGAGTCAATTCATCCAATGTTCGAAATGGGCCATTTTGATTACGATCGGCAATGATGGCTTGGGCTTTGACCACACCAATTCGACTCACCCTCTGGAGATCCGTGGCACTTGCCATATTCACGTCATTGCAGTTGTTGCTGGTGGCCGTTGAATCCTTTGCTTCGGAGTTTGCTTGATTGCTCTCAGCTTCAGTTGCACCGTTGGCTCTTTGTACACAAAACCTGGCCGTGCGAAAATTCTCAACCGTGGCGGGCCCAATCCCTCTAACATTCGTCAATTCGTCCAAGGATTGAAAAGGTCCATGTTGCTCGCGATAGTCAATGATCGCCTGCGCTTTCGCACGACCAATACCTTTGACCCGTTGAAGAACCGAACTATTTGCCGTATTGATATCCTCACAGATGCGATGAACGTGATTTTGTGCCCACCTCCATGAGGTCTGGGTTGATCGCAACGAATTCCTGCCGAGAGATACATTGATGTAGATGGGAGGCTTCGACGGATGCACAAGAGGAGCAATTCCTGAAAAATTGAGATAGCTTCCCCCTGTGAGATCAAAGCTAGGATACAAGCTTGTGTCCTGAGAAGAGAGAAGGGGTAATTTCTCAAATTCAATGCTGGCGTTTTCAGGATCTATCTCAATAGGCAAGACGCCAATTGGAGTTTCCATATTCCGAGGCATAGAAAGAGCCGGCTCTAAAAACATCGGCAAAATGAGAAATAGGGCTACAGTACGTGATATTATGATGTTTGAAGTTCTCATTAACTGGACGTGATTCATTCTGACGTATTCGAGTAGGAAGACCTGGATATATGAGCACTAAAGTAGCGCAAACCAGGCAGAACCGTCCTACGAGAAGGTCTAATATATTAATTAGAAATGATTATTTCTTGATGCCCATTTACTGTTTGCGCTGGAACAATTAGATGTGCAAGGTGTAAATTATGTATTCGAAATGCATAATTTACACAAATGCATCCAACCTACATTCAAAGATCATTAGATCCGGTCATAATACAAGCATTAGAAGAATTCCCTGCAGTGGTCTTGACAGGTCCTCGTCAATCTGGTAAAACGACTTTGCTGAAGCACTTATTTGGTGATCGCTACAAGTATATTTCAGTTGAACCACCTGATGTGCGAACTTCTGCAATCGTTGATCCACGCGGGTTTCTAGAACAGTATCATCCGCCAGTTATCATAGACGAAATTCAACATGCACCAGATCTTCTCCCTTATATTAAAGAGAAGATTGATGCGAATCGTAATCGCGCAGGTCAATTTCTGTTAACTGGATCGCAAAACATTCATCTATCCGAGAAGGTCACTGAATCTCTGGCAGGTCGAGTTGCACTACTGAGACTGTTACCTTTGTCAAGGCGTGAAGAACAGCGAACTCCTCATAAGCTTCTTGTCTGGGAACATAAACACAGTCCCGAGTCCAAAAATTTACAGGGATTTGGTCAACTGTGGCAAAGTTTTATTCGGGGTGGTTATCCAGAATTAGTATCGAGTCCTCATCGGGATACGTTCCTATGGCACTCAAGCTATATTCAGACATATTTGGAGCGGGATGTTCGTTCACTGCGCCAAGTAGGTGATCTAACTCAGTATCAGATATTTTTGTGTGCCTTAGCAGCAAGGAGTGGTCAGTTGTTGAATATGACGAATTTAAGTCGTGACCTTGGGGTTGCTGTAAATACCATCAAGGCATGGCTTTCTATTCTTGAGTCGACGTATCAAATCATGGTGTTACGGCCCTATCCTACGAACATTGGTAAACGACTCGTGAAAACTCCAAAGGTGTTCTTTTCCGATGTAGGGACGCTCTGTCATTTGGTGGGTCTAAAAGATCCTGACCATGCTGCCGCTGGACCAATGGGAGGAGCTATTTTTGAGACTGCAGTTCTGTCTGAGATATTTAGAACGCTAACCCACATGGGAATCCAGCCTCAAATCTACTTTTGGAGAACGTTTGCTGGGTCGGAAATTGATTTTTTAGTGAGTACACAGGAAGGCATCATTCCAATTGAAGTCAAGCTCTCAGCAACTCCAAATCCTTCGATGGCATCCAGGATTCACATGCTTCAAAAGGACTTAGGAGAATTGATCCTACCTGGATATATCGTCCATCCAGGTGATAAAAGATTGCCCTTGGGGAAAGGTGTAACTGCAATCCCATTTGCTGAATTGTAGGATTAGAAGAGTTCTTGAAAATATATAAGGTTCATTACCAAGAATTTTAAATTTGCTCCATGATATACGAGTTCAAATTATACGGGTCATCATAGAAGTCATCAGATTTGATATGAGGCCCCATACCAAGTTTCATTTTTTCGTGGACCCCATTGGAGAAAATCAAGGCAATCCAGTATTTCGAGTCCCGAATAAATAGTACAGATTCACGTGAAATGACGCACGTGTTCGGGCACCCGCGGGGTGAGAGATATGGGGATGATCCAGTAGGTTTCGCATGGTGGCACTTACGCGAAGTCGGTTTCCCCAGAATCTTTTTTGTGCAGTCAGGTGAAGGTGAGCCGTGCCAGGCAGTTGCATCGTATAATACTCCGGATTTTCATGGGAAGCTCTCTCGAATGCATACCAGGTACGCGCACCTACATAGCGAAACCGCAGATCCAGACTGAACCGGTCATTAGGGCGGAATTCTCCTCGCATACCTACTTGCAGGCGATGATGCCATGCATCACGAAACGTATGCATGCTGGACCAAGGATAAGCGTAGGTGCCGTGGATTTTGAGTATAAACTGCCGACTCAAAGAGTAATGAACCTGTAGGCTCGTGCGAGCAATACTTCCCGATGTAGACGCGATGCTGGTTATGGTTTGCAGAGAGGTTCGGGTTGAGTCCAATGAAAATTCGGTGAGTGGGCGCAAAGAATTCTTGAATCTGCGCACCCCACCACTGAACTGTAGTCTGATTCGACTTCCTGTCGTCCAGCCCAGGTCAGCAGAGTATAGGGTCTCCCGTCTGGATAGGTCCAAGGGCTGGAAACGGAACTCGGCACCTCCAGGGTGGTGCCCCCGCATAATCCAGTAAACAAAATCGCTTTTGGAAGCTGGTGCCCTGTGTCGAATTAGAAGGCGTACATGTACCCCGATTTCTTCATGAACTGCATGAGTAAACCACTCGTACCCTCCTACGCCGTCATCAAGTACGAATGCTGCTAGGGTCTTCATCTTGAAGGGAGGTAGGAGGTCAGGTTTTAAGGTGGCATCCATACGCAAGGATGCCAATTGATCACGTGTTTGAGCGAATTGAGAGCGTGCATCGGTCACCGTAGCATTGATGCCATACTCAATTTTGGATGTCCTTAGGATGGATACTTGACGATACGCACCTGCCCGTAATTGCCTTTTCGTAAATTCAACGGACACCAACTCTGGGTTGGGTCGCGTACTAAATGCAATTACATTACCTGACAATAAATATCTGAATTGATGAAAAAAAAAGGATGTCGTCACAAATGAGTTTTCATGGTTCAGGGGTATCTCTCTCCCCATGAAGGGAAGGAACGCTAAGTCGTCCACTCGGCTAATTCCCCCGCTGACCCTGAGGTTTAGGAATCTGGCATCAAGTCCCAGTGCCCTGTGAAGAATGCGTGCATCTTTTTCACCTTGATAGAGCTGGAGTACTCTCGGGCGAATACGAGGATCGGTTGCATGGTGTTCATCTATAGATCCGGTAAGCCGAATCAGCCAATCGTTGGAAGAAGCCGCCAAGTTACTATGGATCGTGGGGCCTGTGCGATCCACATTTGAACCTGCAAAATTCGTATACCGGTACGGGCCGGGATCTCCCGTCTCATTGCCTGCACTCAATTGTCCTGCGAGGGTAACCCCGTTTTGAAGGGCGCATCGGGTGATTTGAATGGCGCCACCGGAAGCCAGAACTCCATGGACGACTACCGGATATGCATGCAGTTGCACTTTGCAAATCTCTGTAATGGTCAGAGGAAGCGCGTTGAGGCTTTGATGATTTAGAGCTTGTAGGTGGATCGGTTGATCATCAATGAATAGATGCCAGTCAGGGCTGACCTCCCAAGAAGTACCTAAGGGGGCAATCGTCCAGTGATATCCCTCGGTTGAGCTACCAACCCAGTCATCTACAAGCTCCAGAATATCGCTCAGTCGGGTCACACCTGCCCTGACAAGATCATCTGCAGTGAATACTTGGGCCTTGGTGCTGAAGATACCGGAGCCTAATGCAAAAAGGATACAGAAACAGGGTTTCCACCAATAATACATTATTCCAGAAAGGTCTGCAGGAATTTTCCTGTGTTTATCCGGAGCCCAAGCCCCACAGAAAGGAACCATAGATGCATCAAGGGGTGAGTCTGGACGCGAAGGTACTCGGCTTGGCCAAACAAAAACCACTCACGACTAATATCGAGAGAAGCCACTAGCCCAAGGCTACCGACAAAGTCACTTTCACGTCTTTCTCCAGCATATTGGGTAACAGATTCATCAAATGACATTCGGTAATTCCCAAATCCAATCCCCGGCTTGAGTTGAATTGAATGATTTATTGGAATTTGAAGCCTCCAGCCAGAACTGATCCAGAGAGCTCCAAATCCAGGAACTTCCGCAGAGGGGGTGAAGCGGTGAATCCCTACGTTGAGTTCCCAGTCTCCCGCATAAAATGGCGTGGATGCAGAGATTTTTATTCCGTTCGCAGAATGCCAGTAATCGTGAAGAAGGGTTCGATTCACATTTTGACTTCCTTGGACACGGAGTTCTAGCTTACTGAAAGGGGTTTGTCCAAGACAATCAGCAATAATGAAGGCCAAGGAAAAAGAGATCAGAATGCTTCTCACGAATCCCAGAATTTGATGGTCCGATCCAATGTGAGCAGGATCCCGGCATTGATCAGTCCAATGAACCGGTGATTTTGGTTACCAGTTACGTTATAGCCTCCATCCGCAGCAATCCACCACCAGTGTTTAGGTTGGTAGGTGAGTCTCATGGATCCTCGAAAAGTACGCTCTACATTACCGTCCAAAAGGTTACGAACAGATTCTGATTTCCCGGGGAATGGTTGACGCATATCCCGCTCTCCTTGAAGCAATAGATCTACTTTCGGCCCCAGTCGTAGTCCCTTCGCTTGTTGATCCATATAAAATTCAAGAAATAAAGATGTATGCACATAGTCACTGAACTGAGTTGCGAGGCCTCGATTCAGATGGATATATTGCCCCTCAATTTGAGGAGCATTGTAGGCTCTTGATGTCACGGTTTCCAGAGTCAACTTCAAGTCTGCTTTTGCTAGAGCATAGACCGCCGAACCAGTCAGAGCAAAGGTAATGCTTTCAGGTCCTGTATTCGACTGGAGACGAATATCATCGACCATAAATTGCCCCTGAATTGTCAGACGTTGAAACTGCGCCCACAAGAGTCCGGCTAGAAAACCATTGTTATCATCATTTTTAGGGACGTTATCGACAACGAACGTAAATGGATTGACAGGGTTAAGATATTTCAATGAGAGTGATGCACCAGGTCCCGAATAAATTGCGGATTCCATGAAGCTGAGCATGAATTTTTTGGACGGACGATAATCCCAGCGGTGGGCAGCGTGGAATCTACGGGTGCTACCGAATTTGACGGAATCGTCAGCTGCCCGCCCGGTATAGTATTGTCCATCAATCGCACTGTCGAGCTCGCTCAGTACAGCGGTCACGGATGCCCGATTTCCTCCAATCCGCAAAAATACTTGATCGCGACTTCGAGCATTGCTACTGATTACCGTTGAGGCATCCCCAGTGGATCCCCAATGCAGATCCCATCGCCCAATGTAGGCAGATAACCAGCGGTGGTTCCAACCAACGTAAGAATGTTCGCTTCGTGCCATCAGGCGCAGTCCAGTATCGATACCATCGGGGTCCCTGTCATAGTAGCGACTGTGAAAAAGAGACATTTCTGCCACCGCAGGTCCGGCAGCTAAGTAACCACTTACCACGGTGCCGTGCCAATAGAAATTGACGTCATCCCCTTTGGGGCGGATCGGATCAATACGGTCACTGTTGATTACATCTGTCCCCAACATAAAGGTATAGCCCACGAAAGCTTGATTATCAGGATTTTGTGGTGGACTAAGTTTTTGACGCAGGAGATTTATCCAGTGCAGTTCAGAACGGTTCAGTATCGTAGTGTCTATTCGACTCAATGCATCCCAGATCTCATTTCTTCGATAGGGGAGAGATGTGGGATTCAAATCCAGTAAATGCCCCCGGCGTTGAAGCCGAACAATATATTCGTAGGCCTGATCACTGGTAGGAAGTAGACGATTTCCCTGAGCCAGTGCTGGACGGGTTGGTATCATAAACAGTCCGGCAAGCGTCATACAAAGAAGTACATAGCACCAGAATGAGTAGCGATATAAAAACATCTTCAGTGTGAATTCATTCATACACTTCATCTCTGTCTCTGAAAAATCCAATTAATGCAAAGCGGGGCATAGCATGGAGTATGACCTACGACTGAACATAGGATAGCTATATTGTTCACTGCGTACAATAGGAATCATTTCGGAACGATGCGTTCTTGATACATCAATTTATGAGCTTATCGTGATTTAGAAATATTGAGCCAGAAGTTTGAAGTTCATAATCCTTTGACCATTCCACTCAATACTCCAAATTACGCACTATAGTTGTATTGTTCCTTGAATATATCCATGATTATGAGTGGTTCTGGTGATTTCATGGAAGTATGGTTCATATGGGCACTAGAAGGGGAGTGCTTGGGTATAACTCTACCGAAATTTGCTTAATGGATGTCCAGAAGGCTTGAATTTATTGTTCTGATTACCGTTGACATCATCGCGGTGGCATCCTCCTGTATCGTTTTCTTGAGGCTCCGATTCCCCGAGAATTTTCATATTCTTGGCTTTACAGGCGTAGAGGGACAAACCATATACCCTTTGTACGCCTCGTTGGCACTTTCTATCTTTTGGATCATTATGCTCCTGTTTGCCGGTATGTATCGTGAACGACATGCGGCCAGTCGGATTGATGAGATTGTCTCATTAGCAAAAGTAATTACGGTGGGAGTCCTGATTCTTGTCTTTAGCATCTTCATTGATACGCTGGAAACCGGAGGGAGTCTATCTACATTCTCACTCTATTGGGCATCCGTACTTGGGATAGTAGTATCTGGACGGATTTTTGTCCGATCAATTCAAAAAGCATTAATTCTGCGAGGGTATGGAACTCACCGAGCATTGGTAGTCGGGTGGCGAGAACAAGTTGAGAAGTTATATCAAGATGTTGCAAAATACCCGGCTGCCGGTCTGCAGATCGTCGGAGCGGTGCGGTTAAGTCATCAAGGTGAGGAACCCCATAACGGGTCTGAATCAGAAAACGGAGAAATGGTTCATGCCATTGAACGACTTCCCGATATGATTGATGAGCTGCAGGTTCGTGATGTTTTGATTGCACTAGGATCTCAGGATCATCAGGAGCTTGCAGAGGTTCTGGGACTCTGTGATGGGAAAAATGTATCTCTAAAAATCGTACCGGATTTCTATTCCGTAATTGGTGGTATGGCGCGCACAGAACACATTTACGGATTGCCTCTCATCGAAGTGTTGTCGACTCCAATGCCGGTTTGGGAGCAGTATACGAAGCGCTTGATGGATCTTTTTGTCGCAATGGCCATTCTGGCGATTGGAATGCCACTCTGGATCGGAATCTCTATTGCTGTGAAGATGACCTCAAAGGGAGGCGCAATCTACAGGCAGAAACGGGTAGGAAAAAAAGGGCGAGCATTTATAATGTACAAATTCAGAACGATGCAGATCGATGCAGAGGCAGAAACAGGACCGATATGGGCATCCAAGGATGACTCGCGCTATACATCGGTTGGTCGTTGGCTCCGAAAGACTCGCCTTGACGAAATCCCACAGCTATGGAATGTTTTGCGTGGGGATATGAGTCTGGTTGGTCCTCGACCCGAGAGGCCGTATTTCGTAGAGAAATTGATCGGTAAAGTACCACTGTATAATCGTAGACACCGTATAAAGCCCGGGATTACGGGCTGGGCTCAGGTGATGTGGCACTATGACAGTTCCCTGGAAGATGTACAACAAAAGGTGAAGTTTGACTTGTATTACATTGAAAATATGAGCTTGCGAATGGATTTGAAAATTTTGTTTCGGACTCTAAAGGCCGTCGTGTCTGGAGGCGGTCATTGAGTCAGATCAAACCATTTTCGCACAGCGAGCTCCGTGAGCTTCTTCACGCACTCCTGGTTCCGCGTATCATTGAGGAGCACATGCTTCGCCTGATTCGCCATAACCGTATTTCAAAATGGTTCAGCGGATATGGTCAGGAAGCGATTGCAGTAGGTTGTACTTGGGCACTCGAGGAAATCGATACGGTTTTGCCATTACATCGGAATCTGGGGGTCTGGACAACACGAGAGGTGCCATTACAACCACTATTCTGTCAGCTCATGGGAAAAGCCGGGGGCTATACTATGGGGCGAGACCGGACCTTTCATTTTGGACTTCCACAAAAACGTATTGTGGGAATGATCTCTCACTTGGGGGCAATGTTACCGGTTGCCTGCGGGATCGCACAAGCCGCTCAGCTCAGAGGCACACAAGAGATCGCGGTGGTCTTCTGTGGTGAAGGGGCTACCAGAGAAGGGGATTTTCATGAAGCCTGTAGTCTGGCGGGAGTCTGGGAATTGCCGGTATTATTTGTTATCGAAAATAACGGATATGGGCTCTCCACACCAACTGAGGAAGCTCTTCCAATTGTAAATCTGGCGGACGCAGCACTAGGGTATGGGTTTCCAGGAGTTATCGTCGATGGAAACGATGTACTGAGCGTAGTGACTGCGATCCGGAGCGCCGCTACACATGCGCGGGAAGGCAAAGGTCCCACGCTTCTTGAAATGAAGACATTTCGGCGGCGCGGCCATGAGGAAGCCTCCGGGATCAAGTACGTGCCCAAAGCGCTGATCAAGGAATGGGAAGCAAAGGATCCAGTTGATCAATACATCGCCAAGTTGATCAAAAAGAAGGTCATTTCTATCAAGGAAGTGCAACAGATGCGGAGTGAAATTTCTGAATCCGTGGAAGCTGCATCCGAGTATGCGCTGGCTCAGCCTCTGGTAGAAAGCAATCCTGTCAAAGAAAAAAATGCGGTGTATGCCATGGGAAGCGAACCGCTTCGTGAGCCGGAGGGAAAGCAGTCCGAACTCCGCTTTGTGGATGCGATCTCGGAGGCGATGCGACAGGCAATGGAAAAAGACGATCGCGTCTTACTGATGGGGCAGGATGTAGCGGAGTATGGCGGAGTGTTTAAGGCTTCGGAAGGATTTCTGGAAGCGTTCGGATCTGCGCGTGTACGTAATACCCCAATTATCGAAAGTGGGATTCTGGGAGCTGCCTTAGGATTGTCACTGGAAGGTTATCGTCCGATCATAGAAATGCAGTACGCGGACTTTATTTCTTGCGGCTTTAATCAGATTGTGAATAACCTGGCCACGACTCATTACCGGTGGAATGCACCGGTAAATATAACCATACGTGCTCCCTTCGGAGGGCATATAGGTGCAGGTCCTTTCCATTCGCAGTCCAAGGAAGCATGGTTCTGTCATGTTCCAGGATTGAAAGTAGTAGTTCCATCCACTCCCTATGATGCAAAAGGATTACTTCTTGCTTCGATCTCAGATCCAAATCCGGTCTTGTATTTTGAGCATAAATATCTCTATCGTAGTCAGCGTGGTCTAGTACCAAATGTTGTCTTTGATATTCCTCTGGGTAAAGCAACTTGTGTGCATTCGGGTGAGGATGTCACGATGGTTACGTACGGGCTCTGTGTGCAGTGGGCCTTGGAGGAAGCGCACATGCAAAAGAAAAAGGACGTGTCTATTGAGGTGATTGATTTGCGTACACTGTTGCCTTGGGATCAAGATATAGTTCTGCGATCCTTGAAGAAGACGGGACGCCTTCTGGTTTTACATGAGGCGACCATGACGGGCGGTTTTGGTGCCGAGATTGCTGCAAGGATTGCAGAGGAGGGGTTTGAATATTTGGATGCGCCGCCGATGCGGATCGCCGGTCTGGATACATCCGTGCCTTTTTCGATCAATTTGGAAAAGGAGATTTTTTCTGCTCAGGCACGGATCAAGGAGGCACTTGAGCAACTATTGGCATATTAATCGGGAGATTATCAAGAATAAAGTTTTGACGGATTGGATTTTTCGTTTGGGAGTTATACGCTAATCTGTAATTCACTATAAGGGGGAGAGGTGGTTTTAGGGGAACCTCTACGATGATTGAACCTAATTTTCATATTGATTGTAACCATACCCTCTTACAAATGGCTCTTTATGCAAAAGATATTTCAATTCTTCAAGTTCAGCTATATCCCACTGGAGTGCAGTTGCGACCGCCTCGTCCCAGAGCCGTCTGACTTCACATTCACCATCGCGAAACTGAGGCACTTTCATATCTTTCGTCTGCTCCCAGCAATCAGCTAAAACATCCATGATCTGCTTGTCACTTAGATCGGGAACTCTAATATTGGCCGTTTCCCTGGCACTATATATCGGGAACTGAAGTTTTTTACCGGGTGACCTCATGATTTGTAAACGACCAGATGTTGAATTAAGAAATACCGATGCCGCTTTCGCCTGATCCAGATTAATATTTGAGATAGGCATCCATCCATTGCCTACATATTTCTTATTACTAGCCACCGCAGTGAGTCAAGCTGAGCTGATATCCTGCCCAGCCGTTATGGCAGATAACCTGCTTTGTGTGACATTTTCACGGTTTCAGGATGTCCATTATTCCCTGTTACATCAAAGAGTTAACTCAGGATATGGCATGGTTGTAGCTCAGACGCGATCTAACTGAACGGTCTTATCCCTGAGCAGATATAGGCGGGGGGAGCGGTGGCGGAATCTCTTCTTGCATCAGGATTCCCTCTCTGCCACGTATCTGAACCACGAGTCCTTGCACTTGTCCATTCAGTACGTATACCTTACCGGACAAATCAGTAATTTGAGCATTCATCCCCTTCTGCTCCGTCTCAACTTTTTCTATGGAGGCAGTCAGCCTCGTCTCAACTCTGTTGATCCTGATTTTTATTTCGTCGATTGAATCGATAAGATTGGTTTTAACCTCGTCAATCCTATCGACAAGATTGGTTTCAACTCTGTCGATTCTGGTTTCAACTCTGTCGATTCTGTTTTCAACTCCGTTGATTCTGGTTTCAACTCCGTTGATTCTGGTTTCAACTCTGTCGATACTGGTTTTAACTTCGTCGATTCTGGTTTCAACTTCGTCGATTCTGGTTTCAACTCTGTCGATCCTATCGGCAAGGCTGGTTTTTACTTCGTCGATTGAAGCAGTAAGCCTAGCCTCATTCCTGTCGATCCTAGCATTCGTTTGTTCTATGGAGCGAGTAAGCCTCCGGGATAACAGCGAAATAACACTGACCAAAGAACCAATGATCAAAAAAACCGAAGTTCCTGCAGCGATGTAAAGATCAAACACAGCCATAACAGATACTCAATCTCGAGAACCAAGAACGGTGAACCCGACTGAAATAGGATGGTTCCCCATATATGAGTGCAACTCTTTGGGATCTAACAGCCCAAAATCCTCATAACGCAAGTTTCCAAAAACTGAGGCCATATCACCGATATTCCCTCCTAATTTACAGCAACTCCAAAGGAAGTACTTAACCCAAGTTCGTCAGGGCCCCTCAAAAATCTTTCAAAATTCGGATCATTTTCTTGATCACGCCCCCTGATTTGAGCTAATTTAGCGTCAAATCAGCTCATTTTAGCCCAATTCCCCCCCTTTTTCAGGGTTTTTTTGTAAAAATGTGCGATTTTTGGGAACATTGTTTTAATGTAGTCATATTGTAGCCATAAGTTTTTCATTTTTTTCTTCCCATTCTTTGACAAAATGTTTGTTCGCACCCAATCTCATCAGCGCAAAAATGGAACCTCCATCCCCGGATTTGCACTCGCTGAATCACGCCGCGTGGATGGAAATCCACGCACCTTTAACCTGCTCAATCTTGGACCCGATTTCAAGATTCCCCAGGAACTCTGGAAAGACTTTGGCAAACAGGTCAAGTCCTATCTGAAAGGCACCTCCTCGCTTGAGGCGTACGAAGAGGGCTTCCGACAGACCGTGATCGCCACCGCCGATCAGCTTGAAGCCGATGGGTATGATGTTCATGCCAAACCTAATCAGCATCACTGGATCATCCCCGAGCAGATGTCGCATCCCGATTCACGAACCGTTGGCGGAGAACGGGTTGGCTTGAAAGCCCTTCAACTGATGGGGTTTGCCGAACTCTTACTTGAACTGGGACTTTCACAGGAACAGATCCATACTGCTCGTATGCTGGTGATTGGGCGCATGCTCCGCCCGGGCAGTGAAAAAAAGACGCATGAATGGATGCGTGATGAATCCTCGATTGTCGAACTTCTTGGGTGCAAATCACCGAGCCTGAGTTCGTTGTATCGATGCTCGGATCGCTTGCACAAACATCACAAAACCATTACGAAACGTCTTTTTTCAAACACAAAAGAGCTCCTTGGGTTTGGACATACCATCGTGTTTTATGATCTGACCAATACCTATTTCCATGGACGAAAACAGGGGGAATTAAGGGAGCATGGACGTAGCAAGGAAAAGCGATCGGACTGTCCGCTGGTCACGCTGGCGTTGAGCATCAATGAAGCGGGCTTTCCATGCAATGTTGACATTTTGCCGGGGAATGTGGGCGAGTCAAAAACGTTACAAGCGGCCCTTGAGAATCTTGATGTTGACGGGGTGACCGTGATTATGGATGCAGGCATTTCCACCAAAGAGAATCTTGCCTACCTTGATCAACATGGCTACGCATGGATCACCGTTGACCGTCGAAAGAACCCCCCTGCCCCCAGACGGACCCCAGATGAGGAGTTTGAGACGACTTCGGGGGTAAAACTGAGGGCCTGGGATCTCCAATCCGATAGGAACGACGATGAGGATCAACAACATGAGGAGTCCCTGGAGATCCAATCCGACGGTGATCAGATCATCAAGGAGCGGTTCATCTATATCCATAGTGAAGGCAAAGAGAAGGCGATCATGGATGCCAAATGTAAAAAGTTTGAGGAGGCTCTTGAAGATCTACATGTTGGGTTATCTCTGCCAAGACGGATGAAAAACTTCGTTTTAGTGGAGCAAAAAGTCGGCCGTCTGAAAAACGAATTCTCGATGGTCTCTCATCTGTATGATATCAAGGTGTCGCCGAAGGAAGGAACCGATCATGCCGCATCGGTGGTCTATCATCGATCGCAGAGGTATGACGAGCGTCAGGCCTTCATCGGAGGATATGTGATCCGAACCAGTCTCACGGATTGGGATCTTCAGACCACCGTTCAGCACTACCACCGGTTG
Organism: Rhodothermales bacterium; assembly: GCA_965215475.1. Lineage (GTDB taxonomy): Bacteria > Bacteroidota > Rhodothermia > Rhodothermales > Bin80 > Bin80. The sequence goes on along the minus strand of OZ244061.1, from coordinate 1,043,980 downwards.
ACTGAGATTGAGGCGACCTTTAGAGTCATGAAGTCGGATCTAGGACTACAACCGATCTATCATCAAGACGATGGGCGTATCGAAGGACACATGTTCATTACGGTTCTGGCGTATTATGCGGCGCATTTGGTGCGAACGCTTCTCAAACAGAATCACATCCATTACAGCTGGGAAACCCTACGGACCCATCTCAATCGTGTCCGCCGTGTCACAACGAAACTTCCGAAAACCAAACAGAGATATCTACTCACCCATATCGACGAAGATATCCCCGAGTTTGTAGAAGACATTATGGATTGTATCGGGCTCAACTATGATCCGAAGAACACCCGGTGTATTGAGGAACGAACCGAATAGCTGATCGCAGATCTTCATCAAGATTCATGTTTTGTCCTCTATGTCGCGTTTGGAGTTATCCACTCCAGACGCACAGCCATCAAGGTGCATTAGATCACATGTCAAGGAAGTGATATCTCCAACGTTGCCATGGAACGATGAATTGATCATCTGACAGTTACGGCCGATTTGAACGATCGTTGAGGGGATCGTTTGCCTCAAAAAAAATCCCGAAAATGGGGACAGGAGGGGTATACGAAAAAATATGACTACATTTGACGAACTTGGGTTAAGCATCTTGCTCCAGAAGCCGGCCTGATCTTGGTGCTTGACGAAGCACAACACCTAAGCAACCTTAGGGCTGGCGAAAAAATAACTTAGTCATCTAATATTTTCAGATCGACACGCGTATTTGCGTCTTTGGCGCTGCTTTGATGGTGTAGTTCCACCGCGGCAATGTGGACCTGTATTCCAGATGGAGATCCTCCATTTCTTGTGGACTGATTTTGATTCCCTTCTCATAGATCTTTTCCACTTTCTGTGCAACGACCGTGAGTCCGCTTTTTGTCGTGGTCGTGCGTAGAGCCTTCAGGACGATCTCCATGGATCGGAGAGGAATCCCGGCCCAGTTTTTAGAGACTTCACTGAAGAGCCGATGTTCAATCGGATTCCATTTGGAAGCTCCACTGGGGTAGTGGGCGACCTGAATCGTCAATCCAAATACATCGGCTAGTTTGTGTTGTAAGAAGTATTTCCAGGCTCGGGGGCGACATCCATTACTACCTCCACTATCGGCCAGAATACAGAGATCTTGTGCATGTGGATATTCATACTGACCAATCTCTTTCCACCAGGACGCCACATTGTCGACGGCAAATTCAGGAGTGTCGTAGGAACTCCCCACATAGAACGCGCCCGCATTGGCACGAATATCGTAGATCGCGTAGGGAATGGCGATGCCCTCTGCGAGTGAAGGAAAATCATGATCATAGACGAGTTCAGGAGAAAAACTCCAAGCTTTTCCCGGATTGAGAAACGGCCCAAGTTTTTCTTTTTTCTTGGTATCGATACTAATCAGAGGTGCTCCGTTGGTGTCGGCCCAATCCCGGAACTCCTTGATCAACTGGAATTGTCGATCCCGATCGGGATGGAGGTGGGTGGACAACTGCTTGTGGTTGACCCGCAACGCATACCCTTGCGATTTCAGGAGTTGGCTTACCGTACGATCACGAATGAAGATGCCCCACGCTTCCAGAGCCATGGCAATGGAAGCGGTGGTACGCCGAACCCAACGGTGCCCATTACATGGATCTCCCGCGATATCGTAGTGGATCACTCGGTCAAGGATGACGAAGATTTCAGGGTTTTTTTTTCACAGACTTGCGTCCTCCACCGAACCTGCGAATCCGATCTTTCTCAAACTCCCCAGACAACAGTTGCTTCCGGCCTGTGCTCACCGTGCTACGTGCCATCCCCAACCGGATGGCAACTTGTTGATCCCCGCCACTTTCCGGGCGAAGGGATTCTAATCCGGCAAACAATCTCCGTTGTCGTTCATCTAAAATCGCCATGAGATCCTTTCGAGCTCTCTCATAAACGGGATCCACGATCTCGGGGACCGTACGATTGCGGAGTTGCCGTTTTCGCCGGGATGCGTGTTTGGATACATACAGATTCTGATCATGGAGCTTCGTTTTTGCAATACGTTTCGTCTGAATCAACCCATTCAGTGCCCCCAAAACCTCCCGTTTTACGGTCTTCCTGAGATCCTGCAAAAACAGACCTGCCTCCGATTGATGGATCAACCTTACCAAGGTTTCCTTGAGCGTTCCATTCCGAGAAAAATGAATGTCATTATACGACCAGAGCCCATTAACATCATATTCAATCAACTCCTCCAGGGTATAATAGCGACCACGGTGAGAATAGCTGGAGTGCACCCCTGCCTCTACCAGTTTACGGCAAACCGTACGATGACTTACCGGACCCAGCACAGTATGTACCTCCGGCAGGGTCACCACCGTTTTATGACGAATGAGGTCGGTGATGATTTGATTCGAATCGGGAGATTTAGACATGGGAAGGAATGTTTGTCGTAATTATATTAAATATAATAAATATGACAAACAGAGCAAATTCACCCGTTAAACGCAATAAATGGTCGAATGAAGAAAGATTTAAGTAGCTAGATCAAGAGAAAATATTGAGAAAAAATAAAAATATATGACTGAGTTATTTTTTCGCCAACCCTTACGTCACCTATGGACATCAAGTCCCTGGCCACGAGCACCTTAAACGTCATCCACAATGGAGAGGTCGGGTGCCCAGTCATCCTTCTTGCGGCTGGTTTGGGAACGGTAGAGCTTGCACTTAACTCACTCGGGATTTCTCGGTATGAAGATCATTGTCGCGTACGTCTTGGGTCATTAGACCACGAATCTACCTGTGCCGTTATACGAGATCTCATTGTTCATGAGGGGGGCGTGGCTAAGCCGCCATCGGGTTGGGTTGAGTCCATTGCTGAGCACACGCATGGATGGCCCCATCACGTCATATCATATGCGGGGGCTGCGGCAGACTACCTTGCCGACATAGAGAGGCTACCTACGAAAGACGACCTTGAGATTGTGATTGCGCAGGGGCGTGTAAATCAGGTAGAGTATTATCAAGAACGTGCGCACGGCATTTCCCGTGCAAAGCGTCAGCTTCTGGCACAAGTATTTGCCAATCTGCCTGTAGGCGGGACTGTAGGGGAGGAAGACATCATGTCTGCAATCCTAGAGAAATACTCAGCCAACGAAGCAGACAAGCTTTTCAAGAAAGTACTTCATCAAGGGATTCTTGATGAGAGAGTAGGTGGTGACTATGGTATTCCAATCCCCTCCATGCAGAGATGGCTCGTTGACGTATATGCACGGGGCAAAGCAATGGATTCGGCTGACATGCACGGCACGAAGGCATTATTTGCTAAACCTGAGCAGATAGAGTCTGATCAAACAAAGGATTCCATGCCGATCAAGAAGTAAGGCAGAGGTGGTCGCTACAGTCAAGAATAGTAAACTTGGCGGGGATACTTGTAGACCCTGTACATGTATGCCCCTTGATCTTTATTCATCCAATCCCATAAAGATAAAAGAGAATTCGGTGATATGACGTCAGATTTGGAAACTTACGTTTAGAATAAAGTTTTGACGGATTGAGTTTTTCGTTTTGCTTGAGGTCTATTTCTCCACGTCGCAAACGATTCAGTGTAGCATTGAGGCGACTATGCAAGGATTAATACGATGCGCATCTACGGTGCCTTACTCACCGTCTATCACGGAGAGCATGCAATAAGATGGTTTGAAAATACGGTTCTATCACGATATGTGTGGGTGTAGGTCTAAACCTCCGCACTGGAATCGCAACGCGGAAGTTTTCAAATCTTCTGTATCCTCTCCCAATGGTTTTAATTTCTTGAATTTTTCCGTTAATCCGTGAATATTCCGCTGGAAGTGTCCCAGTTCGAGCGGATTCACTGTCCCACTTCCAGCGGAATATTCAAAAATGGACCATGAGACCGTTACGCACTCAGTTGGTGAGTGGGTGAACGGTATGGCGCATACAAATGGACTGGAAGGCTTTTGTTCAAGGTTCAAGCACACGCTTCATGGCACGTACCACTAGTTAAGCAAGAAACACCTAAACAAGTACATTTAAGAAGCTCTCCGACAAACACAATATCCGTGAGATGGATATCATGGCTCAGATGCAGCACGTAGCCGGGTGCATGGTAGGTAGACGGCTCAAACACATGGATCTGACTTCATGAAGCATCATAGAATCGAGACAACCTAAACCTGCATATCTGGACTATTTTTCTGCCTTCTGTGTGCCACGTAAATAGATTTGGAGGTAAGCAATGACTTAGTCTACAAGATATAGTAACTGTATGAGGGATGGAGGTAGGTCCTCCACCATCGCTGTACAGGCGGGGGTTGTAAACCACCCACAGCTGCGACATTCAAGAGATGTCGTGGTGAGCGTGCTGGGAAAAGGTAGGGTTAGAAACCGATCAGGTGTGAATCGTAGCGTCGAATGTAAAGGAACCATGGATGACATGTCGAAAAGATATAGACGAGAGTCAAAACCAAGGTAGGGAGGGAATCTTGGGACAAGGTTGGCGGATACCTGCATACGGGCCAACTGGCATATAGATGGCGAGACTGCGATTCGGGCCCTTATACGGAACCTGTCGGGAGAATGCAAAGGGAGCGTATCAAGCGGGCCGTACCCGTGAGATACAGAGTACCAACGTATCCCACAGGGGCGGATCCCCTCGTAGTAGTGAAGAAGTTACTGTAATGGAAACGGAGCGAAGGGGGTGAACCATGCAGCAGGACGCAAAGAAGCAACCGAGAGGGAGGACTTCCATGCAAACCGCAAAACCGTTTCCGGTGCCCCAGCAACAAGTATGGGACGCGTGGAAACGAGTAAAGGAAAATCAAGGAGGAGCGGGAATGGATGGGCAGTTCATTGCCGAATTTGAGGAAAATCTTGAAGATAATATCTACAAGATATGGCATCGGGCAGTTACCATCCTCAAGCGGTTCGGCGAGTGAATATCCCGAAGCCAGACGGGGGAATCCGTCCTTTGGGAATTCCAACGGTATCGGATCGCGTGGCACAGATGGTGGTCAAGACGGTACTGGAACCAGAGGTGGAACGTGTGTTCCATTCGGATTCCTACGGATACCGACCGAACAAATCAGCCCATGATGCACCCCAACGGGCACGTGTGCGTTGTTGGAAGTGGGCATGGGTTTTAGACATGGATATCAAAGGATACTTTGATACCATCAACCATGATCTGCTGATGAAAGCGGTCACACGAACCAGAAGTGGATACTCTTGTACATAGAGCGTTGTCTGACGGTATCGGTGGAACCGAAGAGGCGCGAGAGGTAGGAACTCCGCAAGGAGGGGTGATGAGTCATAAGCGCTAACTTGTTTGCTATTTGAGGTATTTTTCTATTTGAGGGGTTCTCTGACGAGGTCCATCTATGAGTCCTTCAGAAATAGACTTCCACTCTTGAATCATTTTGGACAACCCACAACGGGGCTCAATGGCACGATTTACTTCATTGAGGGCAAATTGAAAGTCATTCCATGGGCTTTTCTGCACAGTAGTAGTATCCCCAGGGGGAAAAAGTTCGTGCGTGACGAACGATTTTTTCTGTGAGTAGGGCGACAAGGAGTTTGCCATACAGCCATGCCTTTGAACTATCATCATCATTTTTGGGGAGGTGCCCAAACTGAGCCAAAGATTTAAATCTCTTGAACACTAGTTCTACTTGCCATCTCAGGCGATACCATTCAAGCACTTCGGATGCGGAAAACAAATGGTTCGGAAATGTTGTAAACAGGATCACATATCGTGCAAATCGGAGCGTTTCATCTCGAGGTTTCTTGCCGGTTCTCTTCGCATTCTGTAGGATTGTCTTTTGTGCTTTCTGAGCAGCCTCCTCTGTTTTTCGTAATACACAAATGCGACCAGAAACAGGGGATTTCCCTGGAACCTGTACCTCCCATTGCCCCACTTCACCAAGATTTGTAATGGTCTCAACCGCAGTAAGCAGATCAAATGGAGCATTCGTTTTTCTCTCAAAATGCAAGACTCCCGTATTCACACGTAGCGTTACATATCCACCTGCGTCTGAGACATATTTGACTCCACTTTTCGTTGAATATCCCCTATCGGCCAAGATATAATCCCCCGATTGAATTGGGAATTGTTTAAATGATTCCCCCGTCCCCTGTCCTTTCGTGGGAGTGAGCTTGAAAAAATCACATGCGAATGATGGGAGCGTAACGCTATAATGTATTCTCCACTGCGATCCAGTCTGTCCAGGTTCACTAACAATCGTCGCATCAAAAGCCCGCATTTTCAGGGATGCTTCCATGGAAGTAGAAACGCCATGTTCTTGAAATAATTCTTTGCACATCGCATAGAGCCAATCTTTCGATTTACGCAAACGCTTGAGCAGGGCAACATCCGAAATGTCTGCCAATCCTGCCTGACGTGCCCTTACTACCGTTTCTCGTAAGGAATGACCACATCCCAAATGGATCAGCAATACTCGCAAGAGTGCCTCTGGGCACTTGTATTTACGCAGACCTCGTAAAGCACCCGTGTCTGTTGCAAGCTGCACCCAGCACTCAGGTAGAAACGAACATAATACATCCCAATCTTGACTGGCCGGGGCTTCGGTAACGGTCTTTTTCATAGGACTGTTAAAATAAGGGTTGCAGAAAGAATAAGGAACCAGTAGTAGCTAAGCAACATCAAGAAAAATTCTCATTGAAGACTTAGATATTTCCCTCCAATACAATAAAACTACAACAATTATGTGTGGTAAACAAGTTAGCGCTTATGGGGTGATGAGTCCACTCTTGGCAAATCTGTTTCTGCACGATGCGTTTGACAGGTGGATGGAGATTCATTTTCCAACCCTACCGTTTGAACGCGATGCCGATGATATCGTGTGCCACTGCACAAGCGAGGAACAAGCCCAAGATCTTTGGCAAGTATGGAAAGATCGTTTCACGGCTTGTCACTTAACCGTACACCCGGATAAAACACGGATTGTATCCTGCAAGCAAGCGGGCCGGAATGACACGTATTCAAACGTTTCGTTTGACTTTTTGGGCTATACGTTTAGACCAAGAATCGCAGGGGCAGAATCTTTCTGGGGTTTAATCCAGCGGTGAGCAAGAAGGTGGCGAAAGCCCTACGGAAGACGATTCACGATTGGAAGTTGACTCGCATGAGTCCACACACCATGGAGCAGATCGCGAGTAAAATCAATGCCACGGTACGCGGATGGATTGACTACGATGGCGCATTCTTTCAATCAGAGTTAAAGCGGCTCTTTAAGAGCATCCATGAACATCTGATCCGATGGATGATGCGAAAGTACAAGCGGTGTAGGGGACATTGGAGACGATCATGGCGATGGTTAGAAAAGGTTGCACGTCAAAATTCGGGTCTGTTTGTGCATTGGGAGTTTCTCTATGGTCCACCTTTATTCAATTCCAAAACGGTTGCATGGGAAGAGCCGAATGAGTCGAGAGGCTCACGTTCGGTTCTGTGAGAGCCGAGGGGTGCGATTCCCCTCGGCTACTTGACATACGATTCCTTATCATGGAGATCAGGCCCTGATGCAGAAACATTACGTCTCCAAACGTGGGCGCAGTCAATATGGAATTCTTACCGTACTGGCCCGTGATGCAGATTCACGTGTCTTTTGCTATGCGGATCCAACCGTACGTAAAGAAACACAGAATGAATCCATTCTCCGTTTTGTGGACTCCTGGAAAGTGCAAACCGGAGTCCTTCCAGGAGAGCTGGTATTTGACAGCCGATTTACTACGCATGAATATTTGGGGAGCCTCACCGACTTGGGGATTGACTACATTACCTTGCGAAGAAAGTCTGCCCAATTGACCCAGCGCATCCACGCGCTTCCGCTACATGCATGGAAAAAGATTCGGCTCACCAATATCTCCCGTGCGTACCGCAACCCGAAGGTGATCCAAGAGACGGTCAAGCTTCGAACCAACCCTCACAAGATCCGGCAGCTACTGATCAAAGGGCTGGGCAACCAAGATAAGCCCACGGTCATGATCACCAATCAGATGGACCGATCGCCAACTCAACTCATTGATCGATATGCACGGAGAATGGTCATTGAAAATGGGATCAGCGATTCCATCAAATTCTTCCACATGGACGAGCTGAGCTCGGTGGTCCCGATGCGAATCAATGTCGATACGCAGTTGACGGTCATGGCTAGCGTGCTCTACAGGCTTCTTGGTATAAGAGTAGGGAATGGGTATGAACATGCAGAAGCAGACACCATCTTCCGTGATCTAGTACGGCTTGGTGGCACCATCACGATCACCGAAGAGGAACTTCTGGTGAAATTACGCTTGCGCGCAAAAAGTGGGTTGCTGAAAAAAGCCGGCTATAATGAACTTAGTCAAAGAATCCCTTGGCTTGATAATAAATTGCTCCGCATTCACTTCACGAAACGCCCGTAATTTTCATATCAAAAATCTCAGGATAGGGGATTCAAAAACATATATTAGGCTATAATCCAGTCAGTCTGGATTCTAAATTGCAAACTGGTGTTAGCCATCTGTGTTTTAGAATCTAACGGATTGTGATCTTCATTCCATCTGTTTTTTTTTTGATGAATAGGTTTGGCACATGATTCATCCCAATTCTCCCACGTTCAAAAAAAGGGTGGAACCCCAAGTTGACTTTGTTCACAAGAGAAATAGGTGGTGTATTATTTTCTAATTTTTTTGTATTATTGTCCTCTTGATTGATTTTTGATGCTTCTTCACGCGAAATGACAAGCCCTAAAAATACAATAAGGGGAAGATCTTGCAAAACCTCTGTTTCAGGCATAAAAGATTCCCTCATATGCTCTCAGAGCCATGTTTCTACTCAATCTCGGAGGTTTTGCAAGATGTTCAGATCCTCAATTTTTCGGGTTGGTTTGGTCTTGCAATTGGCTCGGACGCGTCTAGAATTTCTACGATGACAAAATTCTCAGATAATATATATAGGCAGATTCAGATGCCCCCGCCCCCCCCCCCATTTTTTGCGCAAAGCCTGGGTAATACTACTCTTGCTCACGAGTACGGGATGTTCACAGATTAATCAAATATGTCAGAGTGGTTGGGTAGGAGAAAATTTCGGACCTATCTCTCTTTTTTCTCAAACTTTTCTTTTAGGGCTTTTACTCGCATTTCTCATCAGCGGGGCTTTTTATTGGTTGGTTCATAGGAAATTACACAAGTGGAATCTTTCAGATTCCCAAGTTGCTCCTAAATATCAGGCATCGCCGGCATTCCCTATTCTCCTATTCTTGCTCCTAATAGTTCTGTGTGGACTTTTCTATGGAGCAGATTGTCCAGACACACGAAAATTAGTGCACATTTCGGGGATAATAACTGGAATCTTTTTGGGAATCCTTTTTGGATTTTTAATCTGTCGGCGGAGCGTGACAAAGCCTTTTAGAAAATACAAATCCAAAAATTAAGTCAAATGAGTAATCGTTTTATCGCATGTGGGGGGACAGGTGCCCATGTTATGTTAGCAATGGTTCGCCTCCATATTTTGGGATATCCTTTCGGGTTTTTCTTCAAGGCTGGAAATATTTTTCCCGATCTATTTTTGGTAGATCAAGATTCAGGCTTCGCAAAGGATCCAGAAAAAAGTACTGCTTGGCAAGAGGTTAAACATTTGATTAGGGTTCATCCAGGCAAATATGATTTGGTAGAATATCTTGGCAGACCTGATGAACCAATCTGCAGGGATGTGAGTCCATTACCAGTTGGAGAAGATAAAGACTGGTTTAAACCTCCACATCATCAACTGGAGTTTAAATTTAAGAATTCCCAGATCTTAGAACTCATCACCTCCCAAGAGCAGAGGGAAATTAAATACGATCACGGGATGATGGCTTCTCCTTCAGCAGGGGCACTCCTATTCAGTCTTAAAGAGTTGGATTGTGATGATGGTGGGATCAATTATGATGAGTATTATGATGAAATGATTCACGAGCCAGAGAAATATAGAATTATGGTATGTGGATCAAGTGTAGGTGGTACTGGCTCCTCTGTCGCTCCTACACTTGCTCGTTTGTGTAAGGGCAAAGGGGCTGAGGTCATGGCAGTAATGATACATAACTGGTTCAAATTCACCAAGCCTGATGATTCTCGGGAGACATATGAGAAAGCTGACGAACGGAATGAACGAATGAACGAAAATGCTGCGGGTGGACTTGCTTGCTATGGCGACAAACTTGCAGAATTACTGCCAACAGTTTTAGTAGGCGTTCCAAATCAAAAAATCATCCTCCGGAATTACACAGGTGATAATCAACAAACGCTTGCGGATTCTTCATATGCTCATGTAGTGGGGGCTTTAGCTGGTATTAAACATTTTTTTGTAGGGGGAGATGGTAAAATTAAAAAGGGTCTATATGGTATATCGGCATCTGATGATTCCAGTTTAACAGGTGACATAATTATTAGAGACCGCGATGGTGCATCCTTAAAATTAATGGTGGGGCATGCACAAATTCTCACGTATTTGCTTGAGGTATTTTCCAAGCTGTTAAGAACAACGAGTAAGCGCAATCCATCCAAAATCAAATCATCACTCTTTGACTTTTTCACTTTTGCTGGTGAAATCCCATTCCCTTCAGTAGCCCACTGGGCCTATGTAGAGCTGTCCCTTGATCACTCACGCCTAGGATCTGTAGCGAAAGAATTGGATTCAATTGTGAAGGAGTATAAACGAATTTTGACATGGATAAAAGAGTTTAACCCTAGAAGAGGGGGCGGACTTTGCTATGATACTGATCATGTAGAAAGGAAAAGTAAATCACATTTTCTGCCCGAGATTAAGTGTGTTAAACGCCTAGAAAACCATCCATTGCCCAAGATTGCTGCTTTACCAAAAACACGCCGATCAAATTTTACGAATAAGGAAGAAATTGTAGCGTCAGCACTTTTTCATTGGGCTGCAGATTGGATAACAGATGATTGGGCGGAAGTAGGTCTAAAATCAAAACCTAAGAATATAAAATTGGGACGGGGTTACTGGCCGGAGACTATTTCTAGAAATGATGGAGGGCTAGTGCCGAATTGGACGAAGCCAGGTGAACTTGGAAAAGTAGCCGATGGGAACGTTGCGGCAGTTGTTCAAAATTATTTTCGTGGTGAGGATGTCACTCCTAATAGTTGGCCTCACCCTTTTTCGGTAACAGAGCAGTACAAATTCCAAATCTCGAACAAGGACCCAGAAGCACTTCATCATCTTGAAATATTGCTTATAGCACGAGCGATTGGCATACTTGAATTCCAAAAAGTGAATCTGGATCATAATCATGGAAAGGTTTCTATCGAGAATTTAATCAAAGACGAGAATATAGCTGAATATCGTTTAATCCATAAAGATAGTGGTAAGGTTTATGGGTTCAATTCGCCTCAAACACTGTTATGCCCAGTTCAAGATCGTAACGATGAGGACTGGAATTCGCTGAGAGGTCAGATCACAAGAAACCCAGATAAGGAAAAAGCTAGAAAATGTGTCAAAGGGTGGTTAGAGTGTACCCAAGATCATATTAAAGATATTGTCAATGATGTACAATCAAGGACTTGGGTTGATGTTTTTGACATTTACTTCCAATCCGAAACAGGGACTTTTGGGGTAGCTGAATGGCTTCCTCTTCCTGGAGCTAGAATAAGCATTCCCATCCCAATTATAGGAGACTCAACAGGTCTTTTGGGGGACATTCAACCGGATAAAAAGGAGGCAAAGAAGAGATATCAAAAATTTCTAAATAGAGTTCCTGAATTCAAAGAATGCGGCACCAATAAATCGGGTAAACAGGAGATATTTCAACTCATTGAGGATTTTCGTTTGCCAGGCTCAGAATTCCCAATAAAGGCAATATGGAGAGAGCATTTAGATGCACTTCAGGAGTCAAGAAAAATCTTCGCCTGGGAGAAAGATCAGACTGATAAAGGTATCTGGATAAGGGAAAAATTGAGTGATGATCCGATTTATGTCACAGATATTCAGGTTATTGATATAGAAAAAATCCGAATTCATACATGTATTCCCCTAGAACAAAAGCCCGTTCCTGGATCATCAAATAATCGAGAGATAAAATATCCAGATATTCCTTTACGCCCAGAATATATTGACTTGTTGAAGATACCTGAGGGCAAAACAGGCGCAGGAGGAAAATGCATTAATCAGGCCGGGGCATGGAGGGCGCTTGAACAATCTGGGAAAGTATATAAGGAACGTAAAGAAGTGCACTGGGAATTAGATCTATTGGGGCGCTCAAATCCAGTTACAATTATTATTTCTTTACAAAAGGTTAAACCTTCAAGGGCTCATTGGATGGTTTGGCCAAACATTAAATCATCTAATACTCCTGATTTATGGAAGGCTTATTATGTCTATGCGCATTCTGAAAGAGATACACTCAGAGCTCAGATAATTTATCTGGACAAAGATGGAAACCTATCGCGAGCTATAAAAGCACCCCCAAGCTGTCCCGGAAATAGTTATGCATTGGATTTCAGGAATGGCCAGCATGTAGGGGGGCCTCCAGTAGCTCTATCAAGTTATGATGATAAATTGAAGGATACTGGGATCTATATCATTGGTCTTCAGGAGTATGCTCAAGATAAAAAACCTTGGAAGATTGCAATTGACTTTGGGACTTCGCATACGGTTGCTGCCTATCAAATTGATGTGAATCAGGGTCCGAAGCCGGTCAATCTTGATGCTGAATTCAATAGTGCTAACAAATTGTCCTCCCTGCATGTGAGTGAAAACTATGATGATGAGGATATTTCGAAGATGGGGCTTGATCTGTGGAGACCCACATACTATAAGAAAGCGGATCGGAATGATGGAATCTCCAAGGCATTGTTACCTTCAGATTTATGGTCTGTAACTGAAAAAAGTCAAGTTGATTTGACCACATTTAAGTCTGACTGGTCTCCAATCACCCATTATTCAATCCCCGTAATGAATCTAAAGCGATCAAGTCTTCGTGATCATGTCATCTCGGGGTTCAAATGGGATCTCAAATTCAAGCCTAATGATCAGGGACCATCATTTACGGGTGAGGAGCCATGGTTACGTGAGCGATACCTTAGGATGTCTCTCGAAATTTTTATTGCGGATATTGTTAAGAATACTGGAAAACTGCCGAAGCAAATAGAGACGACGTTCACTTATCCATTGAGAGGCACATTTACCGGAGACACAGCTAAATATCAGAATGTTATTAATAAAGTATTAACGGCTTCTAATATAGATTTTGGTTTTAAGTTTTACTTATTTAAAGGGCAAGGAATGTATAGCGAGTCTCATGCAGCTTATGAATCTGTCGGTAAGGGCGTTCCAATAAATGTTAAGATAGTCGCTGACTTAGGAGGTGGAACTTTAGATATCTTAATTGCAACACATGATATTCAATCTGATAGTGGACACAAAAGGTTTAAAGAAGTGGTAGATAGCGTAGGAATAGGTAGTGATTGCTTACTTGAAATATTAGCTGGGGATACTGAAACCTATTTGCCTAGGAATTCTGGGTGGGCAGAACAGGATCCAGAGAGAGCATTTGAGCAATTACGTGCGTGGATGCGTTCGCGTGGATCACAACCCTTGTTTGGAATGGGTCAAGTAAACGCAGAAGATCCAGATTTAGGCCTAAGAGGCTTTGGAAAACCTCAAGATGGCAATCATGCTAGAAAATTAATTGATCGCTATTTTCAGGTCATCGTTGATTTCTTGTCAAGATATTTAGTTGCTTATTTGACTAAAGATGTTTTGCCAGTATTAGAATCACCTGAAGATCGGGATAAACTAAAAATTTTAGTTAACCTTCGTGGCAATGGTTGGAGGCTATGGCACGGCAAAAGAGATTATGGAGATATCCAGAAGAAGATGGAAAAACGGGTTAAGAGCCGTGTAAGCCAACTCTGGGGTGATTTAGAAATTGATGATATCTTGCCTGATAAAGTTTGGCACAAGGCCGATCTCATACTCTCCAATTCCCCCAAGATAGAGCCAATAAAAAATGCAGTTGGCAAGAGTATGAATCCCAAGAGTGCACTTGATATAGGTCATCGCTTTCCATTGTCCTGTGTCGAGATCCTTCGTAGAGGAGAGCCTGATAGGCGTAAGGATTGGGACGAAAGGCTTCCATTTGAGGGAGTTGGGGAAAAAGATGACTTATGCATTTATGGATTTGATCCTCCATTGATCATGCGTGAGGAGAGTGGTCGTCCACTGGTGAACATAGAAGATCCTTTAATGAAAAAAATCAATGAAAAAATATCAGGCTCCCAAGCCATTAGGGACGGGAACAGGATAGACGCACCGATTGCATCTATGATATGGGAGAGTCTATTAGAGTCAAATAAATTCAGGAAGGTGTAGATTGAGGATTAGGATCTTGCAAAACCTCTGTTTCAGACATAAAAGATTCCTTCAGATGCTCTTAGAGCAATGTTTATACTCAATCTCGAAGGTTTTGAAAGAGGTTCGGTTTAACTCAATCTTTGGGGTAAACTCCGAAATTGTTTTCCCACAAAAAGTATTGAAAAACCTCGCATTTGAATTCTTCTGTGTTTATGTCCTATTTGAATGTGTGAAGTTGAATTTCCCAACATGAAATTCTCAAAGTATTCATAAAATGGAAGGATTAGGATTTCTTCTCTTTCTTCTCTTTCTCGGCTGGCTTGGAAGTGCTGTTCTTACCTGTAATATTGGCGAGCGGAAAGGATATAGCGGGTGCGGTTGGCTAATTGCAGGACTTATTTTCTCACCGCTTGCTTTGATTATCGTTCTTATTCTTCCCATGAGGGAAAAAGAACGGGATGCATTAGCAGTCAAGCGAGGCCAGAAAAAGATTTGTCCGTTCTGTGCAGAGCCTATTCAACGCGCTGCTAAAGTATGCCGATATTGTGGGAAGAGTCTATTAGAGCAATAGTTAATAGAAAATTATAGCAGTTTGTTGATGAGGCTTATCAATTGACTGACTAATCAATAAGAGTGATGCCGTTCCCGCTTCTCCCAATTAGTAAATTACATTGTGATACAATCACTTCCTACCAGATAATTCCATGGGCTATTTTCGTTGTTAAATGGGGGGCTAGATCCCTTCATGATCTTGACAGGAAAATAACTAAGCGCCCATCCCCTCAATCCTGCTACATTCTTCATAGGATGTTGGATGTAGTCAGGGATATACCTCAATTCCATTTATACAATGAGATTCAATCTGAGAGGATTCAGTCCTCGTCCCAGTTGACTACTGAGCATGGGCAAAATAGTCTACGTCAGTTTATATCTTTTCCAGTGAAAGCGGCTCTGCAGGTAGTGTGCAAAATATTACGATCACTCTACAGGATGGATAAAAGATTGTATTATCGGAATCCCCGAACACTTGCAAGATTAAAGAGAATTTTAAGTACTTCGGAAAATACTATGCGAGTAGTTCAGGAACTTAAACCGATTAAGAGATAAGTTGCATCACAATTGCAAATATTGGAAGAAAATGTCTGAGCTAACATGAAAATACTGGCAGTTAACATCTTTACAGGATTGATCATTATAAGTACAATATTAGTGATACCCGCCTGCGATCCTCATGCTACTACGCTTCCGCTGAAGCGTCAAGCTGAAATCAAACCACAATGGGGGGCTTCTGAGATTGAAATTATTGCTCCTGACTCAATCACACATGAATTTCAAATTCTGTGGGATCAATCTATTCCTATGGGAGGATATGTTCATAGGACTGATCCTGACAGTCAATCAACTCTGAATTTAATTAATCACTCGTTAAAATCTGCGCGATTAAAAACTGCTTATGGAGGAAGGGAGTCTTCCTTGAGTTGTTTGGGAGTTACGTACTCCATTACCTCGGTTAATTGTGACAGTGGAATGTTAAGAGATTTTTTTTATGGAAACGAGTCCCGTCTTGATCAAGGAATAGAATATGTAATTGAAGGCCTGAAGAGTGGCAAATTTAAGGGAGCTGCATTAGTCAGTGATTTGATTGCTACGACAAGAGATGTGACCGGACCTCTAGCTCTGCTACCCTATCTCAGTAACTCTGTGATGAATGCACACTATAATTCAGGCAAAATCGATATGGCAATTATAGGAATCCGAATGGATTATTGGGGAGTGCAAAAGGGGCCATGTCAAATGATACAAGGTCCATTAGGATGCGAATTCAATGATTTTGAAGATCGCTATCAACTATTGAACACAAGAGTAAAGAGGCCATTTTATGTACTCATAATGGGCTGGAGATTAGAAGGCCAAACTTCCGAGAACAACTCGGTTAACAACATGATCTCTTGGTTTGCCAAAGATTTAGAAGCAATGGGTTTAGAGATAGAGTATGAGAATCTAACTCAGGGCCAATTAGAAAGTCGGAACAGCTTTTTCTGGTACCCTGCACGTGAGGATAACACTACAACTGGTTATGAGATCGTTGGACTTAACGAAGATGGGTATTACTGTAAAGATAATGATGCTCATAGTTTGGTGGGAGGGTTTTCAGATAGCCTGATATCAATCATGAATATAGAACTGAGTGGTTTTGAAAACTTATTCAGAGCAAGTATGAGTGAAATCAATAGCGCACAGGTCAACTTAGAGGTTAACTGCAAAACTCTTAATCAAGAAAAGAAGAGTCAAGAATTATGTGATAACCCATCAAAGCTGATGGGAAGGATAGAATATCAAGGGCAGAGTGATTGGGCTGATTGGTCATCGATTTTACATGAAAGCAATCTAACACCTGGGATTGATCCATTCATTAATGGTCTAAGGCCAAGCCATTATCAAGCTGTCATTGATCCTGCCCCACCGCTTGATAATTGTAAATCTCAGTGATGATGTTTCCACTACTTATTATTATCATAGAATTTGCCATCTTCATTTATGTGTGCCGGCGTCAATACCAGAATTGGAATGGTGCTCAGAAGGCATTAGCGGAAATCAGTTCGGTAGTAAATCTAACAAAATTCAATCCCAAATTAGTCCATGTATCGGACACTCTACTCAACCAGTTTGATCGTAAGATAGAGTCTCCCCTAAACAAAATCCAATCATTTTCAAATGCATCCCTTGTGACTGGTATTGGGGGGACAATGGCCTTATTTGTTTTTGAAGCAGTTTTAGTAGGTCATTACATTGATCAAGATGTTTTTCCATTGTGGGCTATCCTCCCAGGTTTTCTCCTTGCCTTATTTTCAAGTCTATCTGGGGTCATTTTGCATCTTCGGATCACATCAATAATATTATCCACAGCATATAAAGAAATAAGTGCTAAGGAAGACGAGATCATGGATGCTCATGCACTGGTAGAACCGGAAACCGAGTTAAGTGAACAGCTGGAAGAATTAATGAAGGCATGGAGTGAGGCAGATGCTACTGATCTTTTTGAAATGATTCCTCATTTTTTGGAAGGTCAGACAAAGGTCATGCAGAGGATGCAGGATAACTTCGCAAACCAACAGAGTACGACTCGGGAAGTCATTAGAAGCCAAAAAGACTTAATTCATAAAGTTGATATAATTCTTACGGAATTAAAAGAAGGGCATCAAGCACATGAAATAACTACAACAGAAATCCTAAAAAGTCTTGAACATCATATAGAAACAGTATCTGAGATTCACGATAAACTAGTCAATGAGCGTCAATTGTTGACCAGCGAGATAAAGAGTTTACCCGAGAATATCAAAAGCGCGTTAGATGTTGAAACGATAGATCAGATATTTGGGAGTGAAGTAAGGAATGCTATTGCAGAAATGAAGAAAGAATTCTTAAAGGTTCTTAAAGACTTTGAAACGAAAATTGATAACTATCAGCGTGAACTGATAAGTCAATTGAGTGGGCAGAATAGTGAACTGATAAAATCTTTCAATGATCTTAAAGGGGAAATGATAAACAGTGTCATTGATCCATTACTAGGCATCGCTGATCAATTAGATAAAACTGTAAGAGCGATGCCTAAGTTTGGAGATGATCTGCAGAAGTCAGTGGAAGCTATTTCTGGAATTCCTGAAAAACTCGAGGAAACTGGAAAGAACATCAACGAGATTATAAGTTCCATCGCTACCGAAACATTATCCCCTGTATCCGAAAAGATGGCACAGTATATTGATACCGTTCGTGAGACGCATCAGGCTATAGAAAAAATTATTCAGGGACTTGTGAGCCTTATTCAAGATATGGTTCATGAGATTGAAGGCAAATAGTCATGAGAAGGAGGCAAAATAGGGTTAATGTATGGCCGGCGATTACAGATTTAATGACTACGATTGTGGTGATCGCCATTATCGGAGGTGTATTGGGATACAGTACATTCAACAAAATAAAGGAGGATCTGGAAGATGAAATATCTGTACTGGAAGATTCAATATCTGTACTGGGGCCTGACTCAATTCATGTGGAACTAACTCAAAGGCGTAATCAGATTTTGGGCACACTGAAGAATCGGCTTAAAGGTTCGGGGATGAGTGTGGAGATCCCCGAAGAGGGAGTACTTCGACTCTCTGAAGATGCAATTAACTTTGCATTGGGTGATGAAAAACCCATTCCACGCCACGAATCTAATATTGGGTGGCTGGCGAGAGCTCTGGCTGAGCTGGTGCCATGTCATATTTCCTCCAACGGTACAAATATTCGTCAAGGCAATAATGATGTCAAATATGCTCGTCCACCCTACTGTCAAGAACCTGCCAGAAACCGGAAATGTGAAGAAAAGATCACATCTCGATGGTTACTGGGTACAATACTTATTGAAGGTCACACGGACAGTGTTGCTGTCGGACTAGGGCGCAGGTTTAAAAACAATCTTGAGCTTTCATCAATGCGAGCTGCTTCCGTATACGAAATGATTACAGCATGTGAACCTTCACTCAAAGGAATGAACAATACGCAAGGAGTTCCAGTTTTCAGTACGAGTGGATATGGGGAAATGCGACCCGCAATACGGAATGACCCAGGGAATGATTATAACAGACGCATTGACTTACGACTGTTATTTGAGCTTTCCGATGAAGATTGAATGTTGCTGTAATCAATGCAATCCGGTAATTTGGTTTTAATGGAACCTCTTGCAAAACCTGTTAGATTGAGTACAAACACTGCTCTGAGAGCGTCAGTGGGGATCTTTTCTGTCTGAAAAACAGAGGTTTTGCAAGATGCTCAATAGAAAGAGGAGCTTATGGATGTGCTACGAGGTTATAAGCCCGAGGTAAGGCACTCGCCAAACGCTTGTGTATTCAGATGTTAGATAAAGGATATTTTCTCAAAGCATACGAAATACGCTCAGTAATCGGGCAGGGAGGATTTGGTGTGGTGTACAAAGGAGTGCACCGGGAACTCGGAATTGAAGTTGCGATCAAGGAATACTTCCCCTCCGAATTGTGTGTCCGACGAAATCAAATCGTCCAGCCCAGTAAGCCTGAATTCCAAACCTCGTTTGAAGAGAGTTTAGATCGGTTTGTTAAAGAGGCAAAACAATTGGAAAAATTTCGGGATTGCCCGAATATTGTGAATTGCAGGGATCTATTCCACGCCAATGGCACCGCATATATCATTATGGATTATGTGCATGGATTACCACTATCCGTACTTCTGGAACGGCGAGAGAAACGCGGAGAACCATTTACAGAACAAGATCTGCTTCAGGTAATCCTGCCGTTGTTGAAAGGGCTGGAAATTGTGCATGAATCGGGTGTCTGTCACCGAGACATTAAACCATCCAATATCCTGATTCGCAGAACAGATCGCGCCCCTGTTCTAATTGACTTCGGAGCAGCAAAACACGAAATTAGTAGGCATACCAAATCATTTGCTCCTTACTCAGATGGCTATGCTGCCCTAGAGCAAATTGGAGAGGGAGAAATTGGCCCTTGGACAGACATATACGGAGTGGGCGCTGTGATGTGGAGAATGGTGGCCGGTGGTGCTCCGCCATTTTCACCCCCAAACCCACTCAGCAGTCAAAAAAGAGCATTTGAATTGATGAATGGGCGCAGGGATCCGTTGCCTCCTGCTATAGAAATTGGTGAACAACGGTTCTCAGAAAGCATTCTGAAAGCTATTGACGACTGCCTGGTCCTTAACGTTAATGATCGGATTCAAAATTGCAGCAAATTTTTGGAAAAACTTGACCGCGAAAGTGAATTATCGGAGACATTTAATCCTCTTCCCGTAATAGATGAAAAGAAAAATGATCCAAAAACATCGATAGCAAATCAAAGCACATTACAAAACCCGAAAGGAAGATTTCGCCAGAAGAGCAAAAAACCGATTCTGCTAATATTGGGGCTCCTTGGATTCCTCCTTTTCCTGATGATTACAATCGGAATCATTGCGAATTCCATTGACACAGACAACCAGGATGCACAAGCAGTCGTCTCAGCTGTGGCACAGGGGAATGCATACTACTATGGGGAAGGGGTAGCGCAGAATTTCAGTGAAGCGTCAGAATGGTTTCAGCTTGCTGCTGAGCAGGGAGATGCGTATGCACAGCGAATGATCGGAGAAATGTATTATCGTGGAGAAGGATTTCTACAAAACGATGAAGAATCCGCAAAGTGGTTCAAGCATGCAGCCGATCAGGGAGATGCACAAGCACAAGCATGGCTAGGACATATGTACTACAATGGCAGAGGAGTACAGCAAGATGAGATAGAAGGTATCCGATTATATCAATCGGTTTTAGAACAACTTCATACCCTTTCCAACCAAGGAGATGCCGATGCACAGGGCATACTTGGATACATGTACTTGAATGGTGAAGGCGTACAGGAGAATATACCAGAGGGCTTCAGATTGTATCATTTAGCTGCTGAACAGGGACTCGCCTGGGTACAACGCAATCTGGGTTTACGGTATTATACCGGTAACAGTGCACCAAAAGATAACCGAGAAGCTGTCAAATGGCTTCGTCCTGCTGCAGACCACGGAGACGCACTAGCACAATTTTTTCTGGGGCTCATACACGATAGTGGTGAAGGCATACCAGAGAATGATCAGGAGGCTGTCAAATGGTATCACCGAGCAGCTGAACAGGGAATTGCAGAGGCACAGTTCTATCTCGGACTCAGCTACGACTCGGGGGAAGGCGTGCTGGAGAATGATCAGGAGGCTGTCAAATGGTATCACCGAGCAGCTGAACAAGGACATACAGAAGCACAGTTCTTTCTTGGACTCAGCTATGATCTCGGTGAAGGTGTAACCAAAAATGACCGAGAAGCCGTCGAATGGTATCGCCGCGCGGCGGAACAAGGACACGCAGAGGCGCAGTTCTATCTAGGTCTCAGCTACGACTCAGGGAAAGGCATGCCAGAGAATGATCAGGAAGCCGTCAAATGGTATCGCCAAGCAGCTGAACAAGGATATGCAGAGGCACAGTTCTATCTTGGACTCAGCTATGACCTCGGTGACGGCATACCGGAAAACGACCGAGAAGCCGTCGAATGGTATCGCCGCGCGGCGGAACAAGGGCACGCAGAGGCGCAGTTCTATCTAGGGCTCAGCTATGATCTCGGTGAGGGCATACCGGAAAATGATCGAGAAGCCGTCAAATGGTATCGCCGCGCGGCGGAACAAGGGCACGCAGAAGCTCAGACGATACTTGAGGGACATCTGGATTTAGGTTCTGAATCTAACAACCAGTCAATCTCTCCTGCTAACAGTAGATCCTCTGCCCAATCTCAACAGTCTCGGCCCAGTACACTCAGGAAAAATTCAACGCCCCAGCCATCTGCTATAACTGTGTCCAACAATGTTTTCACGAGAGGTTCTCATTCTGATGTAGTCCTACAAATTCAAGGAACTCCAAAAAGTATCAACACCTATGATGCTCTCGGACATGAAGTTTGGAGTTATGAGTACAGTACGGTAGATATTGATCTTCGAACGAAGCGCGTATTGAGTTGGAATAATACTTCTGGCAATCTGAAGGTATCCCTTAAACCTGAGATCCCAAGATCTGGTGTACAAAATTTCACGAGAGGTTCTCATTCTGATGTAGTCCTACAAATTCAAGGAACTCCAAAAAGTATCAACACCTATGATGCCCTCGGACATGAAGTTTGGAGTTATGAGTACAGTACGGTAGATATTGATCTTCGAACGAAGCGCGTATTGAGTTGGAATAATACTTCTGGCAATCTGAAGGTATCCCTTAAACCTGAGATCCCAAGATCTGGTGTACAAAATTTCACGAGAGGTTCTCATTCTGATGTAGTCCTACAAATTCAAGGAACTCCAAAAAGTATCAACACCTATGATGCCCTCGGACATGAAGTTTGGAGTTATGAGTACAGTACGGTAGATATTGATCTTCGAACGAAGCGCGTATTGAGTTGGAATAATACTTCTGGCAATCTGAAGGTATCCCTTAAACCTGAGATCCCAAGATCTGGTGTACAAAATTTCACGAGAGGTTCTCATTCTGATGTAGTCCTACAAATTCAAGGAACTCCAAAAAGTATCAACACCTATGATGCTCTCGGACATGAAGTTTGGAGTTATGAGTACAGTACGGTAGATATTGATCTTCGAACGAAGCGCGTATTGAGTTGGAATAATACTTCTGGCAATCTGAAAATTCGATAACCTCATAGTTGGCAGTTCAGGATAAAATATCCTTGTGAAATTTTTATCCGACAAATCAAAAACGAATTAGTGGTAGTATCTAAGAAACACATTTTCCTTACCCTAGATCTTGGCTGTAGAATCCGATCAATCCTACACGTTGCGCAAGATTATAGAAAAGTGAGCATATGTTAAGCAAAGGGGGTTTTCTCAAAGCATACGAAATACGCTCGGTAATTGGGCACGGTGGATTTGGTATGGTATATAAGGGGAAGCACCGAGAATTGGGAATTGAAGTCGCCATCAAGGAATACTTCCCCTCCGAATTGTGTGTCCGACGAAATCAAATCGTCCAGCCCAGTAAGCCTGAATTCCAAACCTCGTTTGAAGAGAGTCTAGATCGGTTTGTTAAAGAGGCAAAACAATTGGAAAAATTTCGGGATTGCCCGAATATTGTGAATTGCAGGGATCTATTCCACGCCAATGGCACCGCATATATCATTATGGATTATGTGCATGGATTACCACTATCCGTACTTTTGGAACGGCGAGAGAAACGCGGAGAACCATTTACAGAACAAGATCTGCTTCAGGTAACTCTACCATTACTGAGAGGGCTACGAACCGTACACGAAGCGGGCGTCTGTCACCGAGATATTAAACCGTCCAATATCCTGATTCGGCGTACAGATCGTGTCCCCGTTCTGATTGACTTCGGCGCTGCAAAACATGAAATCAGCCGACACACTAAATCGGCTGCTCCGTACTCTGATGGGTATGCTGCCATGGAGCAAATAGGGGAAGGAGTAATCGGATCTTGGACAGACATATACGGAATAGGAGCCGTAATGTGGAGAATGGTAGCGGGTGGTGATCCGCCATTTTCTCCCCCCAATCCACTCCCCAGTCAACAGAGGGCCCTTAAGCTTATGCAGGGGCATCAAGATCCACTCCCATCCGCTAAAAATATCGGAAGAGGTCGTTTCTCCGACACGATTCTGCATGCCATTGATAGCTGTTTGGCCGTAAACCCCGATAAGCGAATACAGAACTGTGATACATTGTTGGCAAAGCTCTCCAACTATGGTGAGGCAGATAACTCACCTATTGCAGAGAACAAGATTGAGGTCAAGCCCGAAGACAAAAACATAAACGGGAAACAAAAAAGTAAACCAGTTAGCCAATCTAAAAACAAAGTGAATCCCTTGGATTGGCTATTTCTATTAATTGGCGGAATTCTTGTACTCCTCGGCGTCATTGAGGCTGTGGGTGTCGCCCGTGATCTTGCAAAAACCAATTGGGGCGATTCCGAATTACAGGATGCCATTACTAGCATGCTTGGATTTGCTCTATCCATGAGTTCAATAGGCTTCTTGATGCTTACATGGGCCATCCCTGTCCTGAGAAATAAATGGTATCGTCATTCCAATGCGTACAGGTACGCCGAAGAACAGAATAAGCAAAAATTCCCAGATCGCTCAAGAAAGAAAACGGAACGAGCAGCTCTGTTGCTACTTGCCCTGATTGGTATATATATATTTCTACTTGGTATTTTTATCATCATCTTTGAATCTACATATTATGCTGTACGTCCTTCTTGGCTTATATTTACGGATGATATAAAAAGTGATATAATCAATGCATTGGTTGTGGTACCTCTGTCCATCATTATAGGCTTATTCATCTTCAGATTGGCAAGTCATAATTTGAAAAAAATCTGAATGTCATACACGAATATTTATGTCACTGTACCAATGACTGCAATGATGTATCCGGTAGAAAAACTCACTTTCCCTGTTGAAATTTAATGTTTGATCTAGTCCGTTAAGTTTTAAAATGAGTGCTGTAAATCTTCTTGACCTGAAAGAGTCAAATAGGCGTGTTGTAAGCATTTTAGCATCTATTTTAATTGGAGCTAGTGTGATCGCTATGCTTTCTTTCTTGCTTCCAGTACCAGAAATTGGGAGTACTCGAACGTACCTATCAGCTATATTATTTGACCGTGGAAGTACTTCCTATCCTTTCACAATTCAGAATCTGATGTGGCTGATGTTTTCCGCAGGAATCGCTGAAGTTTTTCTGCGCTTTAATCGAGCAAATTCTGAAATCCGACAGATTAAATCTCGCTTACTTCCAGATGACGATGCAAGCATTCTTCGTTCCAAAGATCTGATTCCAATTTATAGAAGGATCAAGAAATCCAAGCGGCATCAAGATCATCGACTTCAGCGAATCATTCTCCGTGCCATCCAACAATTTCAAATTAGCCAATCTGTAAATCAGTCAAACAGTCTTGTTAATTCAAGCCTGGAATTGATGCAACATGAGATTGATTTGAAATACAACATGCTTCGATACCTAGTTTGGTTAATTCCTACTCTGGGATTTATCGGAACCGTCATTGGGATTGCATTGGCATTATCAGCTGCAAATGACATGCCGAGTCTGGATGACTCTGAGGCGGTAAAAATGTGGTTTGGAGCCATGACTACTAAACTCGGATTAGCATTCAACACTACTTTTTTAGCTCTGGTTATGGCCGCAATTCTTGTATTTTTACAGCATCTTGCTCAAGGTCGCGAAGAATCAGGATTGAACGGGATTGGGCAATATGTGATAGATCATTTAATTAACCGTTTATACGAAGAGAAACCTTAATTCTCATGGCAAAGAAACTTAACCCAGATGGACTTCCGGAAGATGTACCAACAGTCTTACCAAACAAGAATAGCGATTTATTTCGCGATTTGAATCTTGACGGTGAAGAATTCAAAAAACCTCCAACCCTTCCCGAAGAGCCTCCGACTAGGGTTGCCTCAGGAGTACGAACGCCTCATGAGTCTTCATCCGATTTTGCATCCTCAACCAGTGAGCCGCGAACTCGAGTCATTATTTCACCAAAAAAACCTGTAGAGCAGGCTAAATCGTCCGATCCCCCTCTAGTCTCATCTGACATCGCATCTGACCCCGTCGTTGGATGGGTAGTCATTATAGACGGACCTGGTAGAGGTATAGGTCTTCAACTAGGAGCCGGTCAGAATACGGTGGCTCGAGGAAGTCAAGCACGAGTTTGTATTGATTTTGGAGATCATGAGATTTCACGTGAATCACATTCAATAATCACATATGATCCCAAACACAACAAGTACTACATCCAACCAGGACTGGGAACTAATTTAACCTATCTAGGAGAAGAACCGGTTCTATCTCCCACTCCTCTGACACATGGCAGCAGAATCGTTCTTGGCTCTACTACACTGCGTTTCATTGCCTTGTGCGATGATGCATTTTCCTGGTCAGAATAGTACGGTATCAGATGGATACGGAGGTAGCTGCCGGCCAAATTCAGGGGCATCGGGAATCGCAGCAGGATGCCTACTCATATGCTGAGTGGGAAGGGAACCATCATTTGCTGATCTTGGCAGATGGAATTGGTGGCGCGTCTGGTGGAAAATTGGCTGCTGATACAGTTGTGAATGAATTTCAGAGTGCTTTTCTTTCGCATGGGAAGACAGAGACAGATATTAGGGAAAGGCTGATCGCTGCACTCACATCCGCAAATGAAGGGCTCTCCGAGGAAAAACAACGCCGTCCTGATTTGTCAGACATGGGAACAACCCTCGTTGGTGTTGCCATCGTAAATCATCAAATCTATTGGATAAGTGTTGGAGATAGCCCTCTCTGGTTGATCAGGAGTGACCAAATTACACGACTGAATGACGATCATTCCATCGGAGGATTACTTGACATGCGTGCACGCTCGGGAGAAATTTCATGGGCAGAAGCACAAAACTCTAATCAACGCAATGTCATTCTTTCTGCTGTGTTGGGTGAGGAAATTCAGCATGTTGATGCTCCCCTTGAACCCCGTCAATTGCACCCAGGAGATGTCATTATAGCGGCAAGCGATGGGATTGAAACGTGTTCACTAGACGAAATAGTTGACATTGTCACAGCCGGACGCCCTTCTGCCCCTGATATTGTGCAAGCCGTCTTGGAATATGTCTCCGTGACAGATCGACCTGGACAGGATAACGCATCATTAGTTGTTTATAGATACCGGTAACCCAGATTATGCTTAGACGATACACTAGCAGTATTCTTATATGCCTGACCGTGCTTGGTTTTTTAACCTGCCATGCAGATGGCGCGATCTACAGAGTCATTGTTTATCATGATGGTAAAGAAACTGCCCAAGCGTTAGGAGCCTGGGTAGCAGAAGATGTATTACTTACCTCATCAATAATTTTGGAATGGGGAGATCAATTTTTCATTGAAGACCCAAATACGGGCACCCGTTATTTAGCCGAAGTCAGATATAGTGCTAACTCTATGGCTTTTTTATCTGTACCGGGGTTATTGATAAGCAGTATCATTCCCCTTTCTGCAGAGCCTCCACAGCAAAACTCCAAGATTTACTTCCCTCTTCTGGATGGAACTCATCGAAATGGGCTATTGAGTTTTGAAAAAAATCCGGGGAATCCATTTGATCACCGCTATCGGTTCACCATGGCAATTGATTCAAGCGTCATCGGTGCTCCAATCATGAATCGATGTAACGAACTAATATCGGTTGTCTCCGCTGAGTCAGATTCTACCAAGGGACTTACAGGAGTCAGTGAAAATTATGAAGCATTGGTTTCTTCCCTTAGAGCGAGGAATATAGCATTCAATATTTCTCCTACCCCATGTCCCAGCATTGAAGATCAGCTATCCGAAGCACAATCATTCAATACAACACTCCAGATAGACCTTGATTCTCTAAGAAATGAACTCAAAAGTTTAGAGGATTCCAGCGCAGCCAATCTTAATCAAAGTGAGGAAGAAATCGCGAACCTGGCCGCTCAAAAATCTGCTCTTGAACAAAGGATAACAGATACCTTGGCGAAGCAGGATTCGGTTCTCAAACAGAGCGAGGACCTTCGGATTGAACGAGATAGCCTCATCGAAAATACGAAAATTGCGCAGGCAGAAATAGATAGTCTCATTAATAACACGGCCGTAGCTCAAGCGAGGATAGACAGCTTGTCCAATGTGACCGCCAGCACTCGTGATTCTTTGACTGTCCAAAACACAGAAAACCGCCGCAGGTTGTTGCTTCTGGGCGGAATTGCCTTCATATTCGTTCTAATTGCAACAATCTTTCTTTTTCTGTTCTGGAAACGAAGACGCGATGCTGAAGAGGAGTTGCTGGATAAAGATGACGAGCTGCGGAAAGCCGAGGAAGTAATAGAACGGGAAACTGCTTCTTTCCCAGATATCGTACTGCATGGCTACGGCCTTAGTAGCAATGAAATCCGTATCAAAGTACGGGGGAAGATGCTAGCTCAAAACACAGAGGGGGTCATTCTTGGACGATCATCTGATGCAGATTGTGTTATCGTTGAAGATAGTGTGTCTCGGCAACATGCCCGTATGAGTCTGATAAATGATAAAATAATGATTGAAGATCTGAACAGCCTCAACGGAACCATAGTTGACGGTGTCAAACTGACTCCACGAGAAAAACATTCTCTTTCGCAAGGATCGAAAATTGTGTTTGGGGATGTCAAACTTGCAATGGCTATCCTGAGATGAAAGTCCAACGAAGGGAACTGAATGTATTTTCAATGTCGGCGTTGGATTTATTCGCCTCGGGGATGGGAGCATTTGTCTTATTGGCTATTGTGGCGATGCCTTTTTTTCCAAATACGGGGGACTCACAGGAACGAGTAGACGACCTCAAAGGAGAGATTGAAGCTGCTCAGTCACGCTCCAAGGAATTAGAAACCCAAGTAGAAACTCTTGTAGAGGTCGTAGTAGCGCAAACTGAATTAATCGTTCCTCACCTGGATATAGTGATCTGTCTGGATATAACTGGTAGCATGGCGGGGCAAATTGATGGCATGAAGCGAGAAATTTCATCGTTGGCAGATGTGCTGGATAGGCTTTCACCCTCGGTTGGGATTGGGATCGTTGCATTTGGCGATAGAAGATACCGACGCCCCATTTACGAAATGGACATTATTGAGACAACCAACATGAATGAAATTCAGGAGTTTGTGGATGAATTAACACCCGGCATGGGAGACCCAAGAGCAGATCGGAATAGTGATCCCCCGGAAGCCGTTACCACTGCTTTGGAACATGCAATTGAGATGTCTTGGCGAACAGAGAGTGAGAGACGCTACGTCATTGTGATCACGGACAATGCCTCCTATCCTGATAGAGAAGATGATGCAATGATGGCTGCTGCAAATTTCTCATCGCAAGATAATCACCATGTATCTACGGTTCGCGCGAATCCAAATGTCACTGAGGATGCACAACGTGCAGCCCTACGATTTCTACAAGAGTTGTCTGAGGCGGGGCGGGGAAATTATGTAGATGCTGCAGGTGGAGAATCTATTTTAAGTAGTGTGCTGTTGGCTATACTCGAGAAATGACTCTATGTCACATCATGTACGGGTTATTTCACTGGTAATGGGCAAGCCAATCTCCATACCGATTAAAGTATTTGATTCTATTAAAACCTGTTAGATTGAGTACAAACACTGATCTGAGAGTGTCAGTGGGGATCTTTTCTGTCTGAAAAACAGAGGTTTTGCAAGATGCTCAACAGAAAGAGGAGCTTATGGATGTGCTACGAGGTGATGAGCCCGAGATAAGGCACTCGCCAAACGCTCCCTGAAACGTTCACTGTGGCAGTTTTTTTATTCTTACGCATGATCACTCCGGTCAAGATCTGTTGTTTCTTGTTCTTGAACATAACGGTGTCGCCAACTCGAACCGTATTTTTAAGGAATCGCTGTTTTTCTATGATCTCTGGTGGTGCTTTAGCACAGGACTTGGGGGTAGCTCCAATACGGGATGCAATTGCTTTCCATTTCGGCCCGTGACCGGCCTCCCATCCTGCCAATGCGTGTGCAATCTCGTGGAGGATGACATCGGTTGTTTCTTCAGGTGTTCGGAGTACAGACTGCATCCGGCTTAGCAGAATCTGTTTTCTCCTGTAATTGCATATACCGAGCTGTCGGAGTGAACTGTTAAATCCGAGTGACCAGTTTTGCAATCCATGCGAGTTCATCAGTTCTCGAGCTTGATGAGCAACTTCGGCTAGCCGCTCTAATCGTGGATAACGTTCGCGACTGGTTACATCACATAAATGATTCAGTAGGTTATAGTCTACATTCCATATAGAGTTGTCACAATGGATTACAGCACGTTTTGGGTTAAGTTTTTTGATGATGCCAGTTTGATATACATGAGGACTGGTATTGAACTTCACTGGATCGCCGACATCAAACAGGACCTGCCAGTTTTCGCGGTTAGAGTCAGTCAAATATTTAACGTAGTTCATGGTAGTAGGGGAGTATCGAATAAAATACGTGATCTTGTTTCAATGATGATTGCCAGGATTAACCATTCAACCTCTGTTGAGTAAAAGGGTGTTCTTTTGTGCATCAGTAATGTGCATCCAATAATAATTATAACCAAATTGTTTTATGTTACAAGTAGGAGAGCAAGCACCAGATTTTACAGGACAAACAGGAGATGGCCAGGAACTTCGGCTCAGTGATTTTATTGGCCAAAAGGTTGCGTTGTACTTTTATCCCAAGGATCATACTCCCGGGTGCACTGCAGAAGCATGTAGCATTCGGGATCATTGGGACGGAATACAGGAGGCAGGGATTATGGTGATTGGTGTCTCGGCTGATAGTGTAAAGTCGCATCAAAAATTTTCCGCAAAGCACGGTCTGCAATTTCCTCTTGTAGCAGACACAAAAAAAGAGATCATGGATGCCTATGGTGTATGGGGAGAGAAGAAAATGTATGGAAAAACCTTTTTAGGTGTAAAGCGCACGACATATCTGATTGATGAATCCGGTAAGATTGTAAAAATCTTCAAGCGCCCGAAAAGCAAAATTCACGGCCAGGAAATTCTCGATGGATTTACAGAATTGCAGTCGTAGGGAACCGATCCATCCATTATTCCTCAATGAGTTGCATGGATGAGGTATGCAACAACATGGTGTATGAGTCTGTTATCGGTCTTGAGGTTCACTGCCAACTACTGACGGCCTCCAAGGCATTCAGTCCTGATTCGTCCGCATTCGGAGCTGCTCCAAATCAACATATTGATCCTGTGAGCTTGGGTCTACCGGGGACTCTCCCTGTCCTCAATGCCAAGGTAATTACATACGCAGTACGATTAGGCCTAGCAATGAATTGTGAAATTTCCGAGCGAAGTATCCTGGCACGGAAACATTATTTCTATCCAGATCTTCCCAAAGGGTACCAAATATCACAATTTGAACAGCCGATCTGTGTGGCAGGGCACCTTGATATTGGAGCGAGCCGTCGAATAGGAATCACTAGGATCCATATTGAAGAAGATGCAGGGAAATCTCTGCATGATCATGATTCAGTGCATACGCTTCTCGATTATAATCGCTGCGGAGTGCCACTTTTAGAAATTGTTTCAGAACCTGATTTACGGTCCGGCGCGGAAGCCAATCGGTACATGCAAAAAATCCGTCAACTGGTTCGCTATCTTGAGATCAGTGACGGAAATATGGAAGAGGGTTCACTGCGCTGTGATGCGAATGTATCCGTACGTCCTGAGGGGGACAAAGCCCTAGGAACGAAGACAGAGATCAAGAACATGAACTCATTTCGCCACGTAGAGCGAGCCATTGATTACGAAATTCAGCGGCAGGTTGCTCTCTTGAAACGTGGAGAGAGCGTGATCCATGAAACCCTCCTCTGGGATGACGGCTCTGCAAAGACCCTTTCCATGCGGTCCAAGGAAGAGGCTCATGACTATCGCTACTTTCCCGATCCCGATTTGCCACCTGTAATCGTAACCGAAGAAACCAAGGCAGCTATCAAGGAAGAGATGCCAAGACTCCCCGATGAGCGCTTTCGCGACTACGTTCAAATCCTACAGTTACCCGAATATGATGCACAGATTTTGACCGACGAACGCGCTGTGTCTGATTATTTTGAGCAGGCCATGGAAGTACTCCAGTCTACGGATCACGATCATTCAGTTCCGGATCAGGCAAAGGCATTGTCTAATTTTATCATGGGAGATGTTCTTCGAACCTGCAAGGAAAAAGATGTTCATATGGCGAATTTTCCAATTCAGCCAGAGCGTCTTGCAGGGTTGGTCCATTTGCGGATGGATGCTACGATTGGTTCCAGTGCTGCACAGATAGTGTTTGAGGCGATGATTACCGATGATCGCCCTCCGGAAGTGATTGCCAGAGAACAGAACCTGATTCAGGTGTCTGATCGAACGGCCTTGCAGCCTGTTGTAGATTTGGTGCTCCAAGAGCATCCAAAGCAGGTTGCATTGTATGTAGGAGGTAAAGATTCGATTATCGGATTTTTTATCGGACAGGTCATGCGTCGATTTGATGGGGCTGCGGATCCGAAGCTTGTGCATACCTTAGTCAAAGAAGAACTAACCCGACACAGATCATGAGAGATTTATTTGTTCGAGCAAGGTTGATATTGACATATGTGATGCTCATAACAGTGCCAGGGTTGGCATGCGCCCAGGTTGAGCAAACCGAGCAACAGGAGAGGATCGGAAGTTCATTCAAAGGTATGCTGAGTATCCGAGCAGAGGTTGATCCATCCACAGATTATCGTGGATTCGAAGTTCTTGTAGCAGCAGATAATGCAGGGGAACCGGACACACTGGGGTATGCGATAACAGACAGCACGGGTTCCTTTTCTATGCAAGTGAGTGCTCCACGCCGAGGAGTCTACCGGTTAATTATCAGCCGACTAGGGCAAATTTTAGCATCGGGTCAAATTGCGATTGCAGAAGGGGACTCTGCGTCATTGGCCGCAGCATTCCCTTTGCATGGACGGAGTCTGCGCATCCGCTCCGCCGAGAATGCATCTCTACAAGCGTATCAAAATATTCGTACACAGCATGAACAAGCACTTGTGGAGCTGGTCCAGTCAGAGATCTATGATGAGGGAGAAATTCGTGACCGCGTTTCGCAAACGACGATGATTTTATGGAATCTACAGCAAACATTCCCGAACTCTATGGGAGCCGAGCTCGCTGCCACAGAGTCAATCTTGATGGGAACTGGCTGGGAAGATTCTGTTGTGGTTGCCCGAATGCAGCAACTACCTTCTTCCAATCGGCGTTTTGGTGAGGCAGTTCGTGCGGCGAGGCAGTCAAAAGCTCGTTTGGATGGCCAATCGGCTGCATTGACTCTCTTGGATGACCTAATGGAGCGAGCAGAAACCGAATTACAGCGGGCCGAGATTGCGTCCGAACGAGTACTTGCCCATATAGACAGTATGCAGTTTGATGAAGCGCTCTTGGTCGCCGAAATCATGCAGGCTGACTTTGAAGATACGCAGTGGGCGATTTGGGCGGAGAGTGCGGCGTACGAAGTGCAGAATCTGCTTCCAGGAATGCAAGCTCCCACATTTGCAGTTCGGGAAGCCAATGGAGACTCCCTAAGACTGGAAGATCTCAAAGGTAGATATGTGGTCCTAGAATTCTATCGTCCAGAGGATGATCTGTATCAGAGGGAGTTTCCTGGTCGGAATGATATGATCGAAGTGATTGGGACCGATCAGATGGAGATTGTATCCTTCTCTATGCAACCCGATACATTAGTGAATGAAGCATTTTTTGAAGAAAGGATCGCACTTGGTCGTCATATCTATGGTGGGCAGGAGGTTGCACAAAAATACAATATCAATATTCTCCCGACACGATTTCTTATTGATCCAGAGGGGAAGATTATCAACAAGTATGTTGGAGGCACCATGGCAGCGCTCCACGAATATATAATCAAACTAGTAGAACGACAATAATCAAATGCTGATTGCAGGAAACTGGAAAATGAATACAAATGCTGGCTCGGCTGAAGAGTTAGCCCGCGGGGTAGTTCAGGAAAGTAAAGGTGCAGGATCGGTCAATATTGCCGTTTGCCCTCCTGGTCTTTTCTTGAGTGGGGTGGGGGCCGCGCTAGCAGGAAGTCATGTGCGTTTAGGAGCACAGAACATGTATTGGGTTGATGAAGGAGCTTACACCGGAGAAATTTCGGCACAGATGCTTTTGTCGGTGGGATGTCATTATGTAATCCTGGGGCATTCTGAACGGAGGCAATATTTTGGGGAAACTGACTCAGATGTGAGCAGCAAAGTAAAACAAGCGGTTACATCCGGTCTGGTCCCGATTATTTGTGTAGGGGAGCATTTGAATGAGCGGAAGAGCGGGAAAGAGGAGCAGGTTGTGGCTACCCAGGTCCAGCATGCACTGGAGGGGGTGATGATTAAGTCCCCGACCGCAATTGTGATCGCCTATGAGCCAATCTGGGCCATTGGAACGGGGGAGACCGCTACCCCTCAGCAGGCTCAACAGATGCATAGATTTATCCGCTCACTTGTGAGTCAGCAGTTCGGTGATACCATCGCACAGGACCTTCATATTCTGTATGGAGGCAGTATGAATCCAGCAAACGCGAAGGAGCTACTAAGTCAGGAGGATGTAGACGGTGGTTTGATCGGCGGAGCAAGTTTGAAACCTGACGTGTTTGGACAGATTATCCATGCTGCTCAGCAGTTGCAGGTTGGATAATTCTACTTGACAGGTAGAGACGGATTGATCCTGCCAACCGTTATGATGGCTCCATACTTGCGTCAATCGTCGCTTTTGGTGGAGACGGGCTCTTTATCCTTGGAAGACTTTGTATCATCTTCCTTTTTCGCTTTTTCGTCCTCTTTTTTGGAATCTTTATGTTTTTCTGCGGCTGGCTTGGTTACATAATCGGTTTGGTAAAACCCGGATCCTTTCAGGATAAACCCTGTGCCCCCACTGATCACTCGTTTAACGGGTTGGCCCGTAGTAGGGCACTCTGTAAGTGGTTCGGCAGTAATGGATTGAAACGTTTCAAAGACAGTTCCGTCTGCTCGTTTATAGTCGTAGGTTGGCATGCAGGATCGCACAATTAAAAGACAGCCGACACTAAAGCATTATTGGGAAGATTGTTCCGTATTGAGGTCTGGAAGCGGCCAGAAGAATGCTTCATAGGTTGCATCGGCAATCCGGCCTCGAATTCCCATGAATCGTTCGTACTCGTCCCTTGTAGGATATACGCGGTTTGTGAGCAGGATGGTCCAGGCTTGCGAGTCAGGGTCAATCCATATGGAAGTTCCCGTAAATCCGGTGTGACCATAACTACGCGGTCCAAAATATAGGCCTGCAGACGACGGCTCATGATTCAGGTTACGGGTATCCCAGCCCAGTGCTCGAGTACTCATTGACGTATCCACGACCGCAGTAAATTGATTAATCGTACTTTCCTCAAGAAATACCTTTCCATCAAGAGTACCACGTTGCACCATCATCCGGGCAAATTGAGAGAGGTCCATTGCCGTAGAAAAGAGCCCCGCATGGCCGGCAACCCCTCCTAGTGACCACGCAGTTTCGTCATGCACTTCTCCCTGAATGAGTCGATTACGGAAGTAGTCGTCCACTTCGGTAGGGACAATATCAGGATCTGTCTCTCCTGTGCCGCGAAAGGTCGTCGAGGTCATGCCCAGAGGCTCAAAAATATTTTGGGTACACCACTGATCAAAGGGTTCACCCGTGATTTTTTCGATAAGGAGGGCAAGAGTGATCATGCCAAAGTCACTGTAGCGATATTCTTCTCCGG
Organism: Rhodothermales bacterium; assembly: GCA_965215475.1. Classification (GTDB taxonomy): domain Bacteria; phylum Bacteroidota; class Rhodothermia; order Rhodothermales; family Bin80; genus Bin80. The sequence goes on along the minus strand of OZ244061.1, from coordinate 1,008,745 downwards.
GTTCGGTGAGGAGCTCCGAAGAGAAAATGGCGTCAATGATGGGGGCACGCGCGATGATTCCATCCAAATGAAATGGTTGGAAAGCAGGCAACCCACTGGTATGTGTCAAGAGGTGGCGGATTGTAATGGATTGACTCTCTGGAGTGTCGAATGCATCTAGGTACTGAGAAACGGGTGCATCCAAATCCAGTTGCCCCCGTTCATAAAGCAACATGGATGCCGTTGTCGTAGCTACCACCTTGGTCAGGGAAGCCAGATCAAAGACAGACTGCGGTAGCATTCGCCTCTTGGAGCGGTACGTATACCCGCCATAGCCCGTCATCTTGACAATTTCGGCGCCTTTTCCAACCGAGACAACTGCCCCGGGAAACGCCTGTGCATTAATATATTCAATGATGAGAGAATCCATGCGAGTCAGTGCATCTGGATAAACGACGGTGGGGGAATCCACGGCGAAAATGGAAGGCTGAATCGAGGGAATCTCGACGGATTCTGGGCGGATGGCTTCTTCGATGGTTATTTCTCGGGCAGACCGGCAAGCCCCCAAGATCAAGAGCACGAAAAGAAGAAGACGGGGGGGCCAAAAAGTCGTTTTGGTCATGTAACTAAAAGGGATCGCAGCGATTCGTTGAAATACTCGGTGTTATAATCATACCAAAGATAAGGAAGATCAAAACAGAGAATGAAAAATATTACCACGCAAAGTATATGATGCCAGCATCAGACATGGGAACGCTTGGCGAGAATGTGCGCCGGGTGAGATCATAGTGTTTGTGGTCGAATCACGGAGAAAAGATCGGAAGATGAATCAGTTTCATGGGATCCAGTCTCTGTTTGGATATTCTAGGCGATAGAAACATTCAAGTAAGAGGTGAACAGGATACAGATCAATCACTCGGTGTAGTTACGATCAAAAAATGGCTTCATACTTTCACCGGTTGACCGGCTTTTCAATCAAAATCAACCTTTGCTCAATAATTAGGGCGATAGGAAACGAATAAGAGAGTTACGGAATCTGGGGATCTGTTTCTTGGCTTGAAAGTGGACCCAATAGTGCATCGTAGGCTGCATCGGCCACTAATCCTCGAATTCGACGGAAACGATCGGACGTATCTCTTGTAGGGTACACGCGGTTTGTGAGCAGAATGACCCATGCCTTCGAGTCAGGATCAATCCACATGGAAGTGCCTGTGAACCCGGTGTGGCCATAACTTCGTGGCCCGAAGTATTGACCTGCGGAGGAGGGTTCACTCTTGGGACTACGGGTATCCCAGCCAAGAGCACGTGTGCTTAATGAAGTATCTACTACCGCAGTAAATTGATCAATTGTGTGAGCTTGAAGAAATTCGGTTCCATCATAAATACCTCGTTGGACCATCATCTGGGCATACTTGGAGAGGTCAAGCGCAGTGGAGAAAAGGCCAGCATGTCCGGCAACTCCCCCCATAATCCATGCGGTTTCATCATGTACCTCTCCTTGGATGAGTCGATTCCGAAAATAGTCATCTACTTCGGTAGGAATGATATCAGGGTCGCTCTCTCCCGTGCTACGAAACCCGGTCGAGTTCATGTTCAGTGGATCAAAAATATTTCGGGTACACCACTGATCAAAGGGTTCACCGGTGATTTCTTCAATCACAAGGGCAAGAGAGATCGTGCCGATGCTGCTATACACATATTTTTTTCCTGGTTCGGTCAGAAGAGGAGTAGTGAGAACCTCTTCCATGACTGCATCACGAGTCAAAATACCCTCTTCGTAGAGGGGGCGCCATCCGGGGAGACCACTCGAATGTGCCAACAGATGTCGAATGGTAATGGACTGTCGCTCTGAGGTATTGAACGCGTCTAGATAATGGGAAACCGGGGCATCTAAATCCAGTTGCCCCCGCTCAAAAAGGAGCATGGAGGCCGTGGTTGTCGCAACCACTTTGGTGAGAGAAGCGAGATCAAAAACAGATTCGGGAAGTACTCGGCGTCGGGAATGATAGGTATATCCGCCATAGCCGGTTAGTTTGATGATTTCAGTACCTTTTCCAAACGAGACGACTGCGCCAGGAAAGGCACGCATATGGATATGTTCAAGGACAAGAGAATCCATATGCATGAGTGCCCCTGGATTCAATACCGTGGGGGAATCCTCAGCAGAGATGGATGGCTGAATGGTCAGGAGATTGGGTGAAGTTTCTTGGTCTGACCAGCATGCTCCGATGAAGAAAAGTCCAAGAATCAGGAGGCGATGCGTTTGAAGAAATCGTCTTTTCATGATAAATCAACTCTATGGCAGTATATTAGGTTTATTCAATTAATTACTATCAGACATCATGCCAAAGATAACGATCCCTGATCATAGAACTTTTGATGTAGAGAGTGGGCAGCGGCTTGTGAATGCATTACAGGAAAATGGGGTCAACCTTGGACATCGGTGCGGTGGTTATGCACGATGTACGACCTGTCGTATCAAGTTTATTGAAGGCGAACCCAAGATTTTCTCCCAGGCGGAACTAGACAAATTATCCGAGGCTAAATTACTTGGTGAGGTTCGACTTGCATGTCAGATTCTGGTAGAGCAGAATATGACGATTCAGCCGTTGATGATGGTTGAAGAGATGGGGTGGTCGGAGCCAGGTCCGCCTCCTGAAGAGACGGTCACGCCAATACCGGAATGGGTCGAACGCCCTCCAGACGGAGCATAGGCAATGAATTTTCATAACCTCGGATATAAAATGTTCGATCTTGCGGGGCATCTCATCATTGGATGAGGGAGTACTTATGGTTCGAATGAAGACCGAATTCCAGTCAATAGAATTTCGGGTACATTCTAGATGTACTCTTTGAGGGCTTGTGGTCCCAAGATATTTCATGTGAAACAAGGGCGGAAATTTTCAATGAAAATAGCTTTATTCACAGCTCAGATATACGTTTGCATAGCGGGTGTGCTTTTGTTCTCATCCATGGTGATGGCGCAAGGTACGGCCACGTATGAGCTCACCTTCACGGCAACGTGGACAGCGGATTCACATCCTGCTAGTTATCCCTCCAATCCTCACTTTTCTGGCATGATTGGAGGAACTCATAATGATGCCGTGCAGTTTTGGAGTACGGGAAATGTAGCCAGTGATGGAATCAAGTCCATGGCAGAGCTCGGAGCTAAGGGAACCCTTCGAGGTGAAATCAACCGAGTACAGGAGGATGGACATGCGGATAAAATCATTGATGGGCGTGGTTTAGGCCGCCCCCCAACCCTTACCAAAACCACATTTGATATCCGACCTCCATGGAATTTCGTTACCGTTACCTCCATGTTGGCGCCGAGTCCAGACTGGTTTGTTGGTGTATCAGGATTAAATATGCTGGATGAGGATGGGAATTGGATGGATACGCTTGAGGTAGATTTATACGTTTACGATGCAGGTACAGACAGTGGATCCGATTATAATTCACCGAATCAGGCTACGAATCCACGAGAGAAGATCAGACGCATAACGGAATCTCCATTTCTGGTTAATGGTGAGGTTAAACCAATCGGAACGTTTCAATTTGCCTTACAAACCGTTCGACTTCCTTCAGAGGGGTACTTCAGAGTTGATGGAACCGAGATTCTGGATGGGGATGGTCAACCGGTTGTAATGAAGGGGATCGGATTGGGGGGATGGTTGCTACCGGAAGGCTACATGTTGCATATCTCAACGCCTGGGACGACGGATGGGCCTACTGGGATACGGAATCAGATGACCGACCTCATTGGTGAGCAGAACACCGATAGATTCTTTGACATATTCACGGAGAAGTATGTGCAGGAAAAAGATGTCGAAGCAATCAAGGACTGGGGATTTGATCATATTCGTCTTCCTTTCCACTATCGCCTCTTTTATAATCCTGAGACGGACGAATGGGACGAGGATGGGTTTGATCTATTGGACACATTTCTTGAATGGTGCAGGAAATATGACCTTGCAGTTCTTCTCGATATGCATGCAGCACCAGGAGCACAGAGTGATGGAGGGATTGCAGACAGTGATGGAGAAGCCCGGCTTTGGACGGAACCCGACAAGTACTGGCCGCAAACGGTCAAGATCTGGCGTGAAATTGCCCGCCGATACAGCGACGACCCCATCATTATGGGGTATGATCTCATCAATGAACCTGTACTTCCAGACGGAATACCTGGAAAGAACCTGGCAGACCTATACATCCAAATCATTGATGCAGTTAAGCCGATTTCTCCGAATCACCTGTTCTTTCTGGAAGGAAACTACTTCGCCACGTCGTTTGACGATCACCTTCGGGATATTCAGAATCATAGAAAAAACATTGTCTATGCCTTCCATCATTACTGGAAAGCAGTAGATCAGGGCGCAATCCAGTACCTTCTCAATATGAGGGCGGAGGATCAAGTCCCCCTCTATCTTGGAGAGACAGGAGAGAATTCCAATGCGTGGTTTTATGCATTGACACGGCTAGCAGAGAAGCATAAGATTGGGGTGAACTGGTGGACACATAAGAAAATTGAGACCATTACCAGTCCACTTAGTTCTCCGTTTGCACCGGGGTATGAAGATGTAATTAAGTATTGGCGTGGAGAGGAACCTAAGCCTCCAGTAGAAGAGGCCACACAAAGTCTTTTGGCGATGGCCGAAAATCTGGAACTTGATTTGGCCAAAGTAAACCGAGATCTTCTGGCTGCGCTTTTTGATCCTGAGTATGGAGCAAAGCAAAAGCCATTCAAAAAGCATGAACTTCCAGGCATCATCAATGCTGTAGACTATGATCTGGGAAACCAAGGGGTTGCATATGAGGATTCAGATTATTGGAGAATTAGTCAAAATACCACCGGCAATTCAGGCTACAGTTATCGGAATGACGGTGTAGATATCGAGGTCTCAACCGATCCCGAAGGATTTGAATATAATGTTGGGTGGACGGAGCGTTTTGAATGGATGGAGTATACCGTTGACATTCTAGAGGATGGTGCCTACGAAATTGCGGTTCGGGGTGCAAGTGGTACTGGCGGGGAACGGTCGGGGGCAGACGTACTCTTTCTTGTAGATGGCGAGCGGGTCGGGGAGATTGAAGTGGGCAATACTGGAGGCTGGCAGAACTGGGTAACTCGAAAGGTCAGTATACCTGCATTAAAAGCTGGGAGTGGACGCGTTATTCGTGTAACTTTTGCAGACAAGGATGTGAACCTCAATCGGATGACCTTCCGGAAGGAGTCTCCGGTTAGCGTGCATCCTGAACGAATTCTGATTGAGCCGGAGTTAATCGCAACCTATCCGAATCCATTTACAGAAGAGGTGAATATATCATTTTCGACTCCAGAGTTGGTCACGGTGTCTGCCATTTTTTATGATGTGTTAGGTCGTCAGGTATTTGAGTCAAAAAAAGCATCTTACGGCAACGGGATACACGAGTATGCATTGACACCAGATTTAGCACCGGGGGTATATATCCTGCGCTTGCAACTCACAGGATCTGAGGAGCCACAGATGTTTACACAACCATTGGTTGTCGGGGGGAGGTAGTGCCAGGATATTTATAGGTTGGACCTGCATCGGCACAAAACGATGGATCAATCTGTAACCGGTGGCCTAGAATGATACGTGCCAAGTTCAGTCAGAGGCGGGAATCAATTCTGTTCGTATCCAAGGTATGGAGGTTTCAGAGGCAGAGCGCATGGCTGGCTACGGCTGGAGTATAGTCTGTGGATTGGTCTGGCGACAGGTGCGTTGAACTCGAAAGTTGCCGAACCTTGCCCTTTCCGGATCAGGGGTATCATGAATAATCTGAGTGACTTATTGCAAAAACTCCCCCAGTACGAATTACTTAGAGCAGTTGGAGAGGAAGCGCAGAGCCAGAAAATCCAGGTTTTTGCAGTCGGTGGGTTTGTACGTGATGCAATGATTGGGCGTCCAACGACGGATATAGATTTTGTAACCGTAGGGCAGGGATCGGGGATCCAATTAGCCCGTACGGTACGTACTCGTCTAGGTGGCACGGTTGTCCATGTCTATCCGAAATTTGGAACGGCCGCAGTTCGAGTACATAACGTGGCCTTAGAGTTTGTCGCCGCACGCCGTGAGAGTTATCGAAGAGATTCCCGCAAGCCCATCGTAGAGGATGGGACGCTGGAGGAGGATCTTTTCCGTAGAGATTTTACAGTGAATGCATTGGCAATCAATCTTGTCGGGGATCGGAACTTCGGAGAGTTGGTAGATCCCTCAGGAGGGTTAATGGACCTAGATTCTGGAAGGCTCCGAACACCCAGATCCCCCGGAGAAACATTTTCAGATGATCCGCTGCGGATGATCCGGGCGGCACGGTTTGCAACTCAGTTGAGCTTTCAAATTGATGAAAAGACGCGAAGAGGGATGCATCAGGAAGCAAAACGCCTCAAAATTGTGAGCCAGGAAAGGATTACCGATGAGTTGCACAAAATTATGGCGTGCTCCCAACCGTCTATCGGATTGAAAATCTTGGAAGAAACCGGACTCTTATGCGAATTTCTGTCAGAGCTGAGTGCTCTGAAAGGGGTAGATACGGTGGCAGGGCAGCGGCATAAGGACAATTTTTATCATACGTTGCAGGTGGTGGATAATGTTGTTGCAACGGCTCCAGCGGACCGATACTGGTTACGCTGGGCGGCATTGTTGCATGACATCGGCAAACCTTTAACGAAACGCTTTATCCAGGGAAATGGCTGGACATTTCATGGTCATGAAGATCGTGGGGCAAGAATGATCCCAAAGCTTTTCAGGAAACTTCGCTTACCGGCAGATGAACGAATGTCGTACGTCAGGAAACTAGTTGCACTTCATCATAGACCCGTTGCACTTGTCGATGATGAAGTCACAGATTCGGCTGTTCGGAGATTATTATTTGATGCTGGAGAAGATATCGATGATCTGATGATTCTGGTACGGGCAGACATAACCTCCCGAAATCCAAACCGGGTACGGCGTTACCTGCGGGCATTCGATTCGGTCGCTCGGAAATTTGAAGAAGTGGAGGCAAAGGATCAACTACGGAATTTTCAACCACCGCTTGACGGGAAGGAAATCATGGAGGTAGTTGGCATTGGTGCAGGGGTAGCGGTCGGGATTATCAAGCATGCAGTCCGTGAAGCGATTCTGGATGGAAAGATCCCGAATGAACATGATGCCGCGTATGCATTGATGATGCAGATCAAGGATGATGCACGGCGCAGGGCAAAGCTCTATAAAGAGGTGGTATTGTCTATGCGCACGAGTGAGCGGCCCGCAGCCTATGCACTAAAGCAGGAAATCATGTCCGGTGATCTTCCAGAGGATCACCAGGAGGCTTTGGAACATCTGGAGTCCATGAAAGCGCGGCTACTACGGTCCTGATGTACTGGGGCGCACATCCCAGATCAGCATCTGCTCAATGTTGGCGTAATCTTCCTCCCCATCTGGATCCGTAAAGGAGTAATCTCCCAGCATCGTGCGTGCCATGGGGCTTAATCGTTTCCATTGAATTCCTTCTTGATCCCGGAACTCATCAGGAAATGGACTGGGGATCTCATAATTGGGATGATACGTCTTGTACGTTTTGTGTGCCTCATAAATGGCTGATCGCCGAGCCCCGGGTTGAGAGGTACTGGATCCAGTCACTTCAAATGGACTCACTATAATGATAGCCGTCACAGTCCCGTCTTCGGCCTCTTCGTATACTGGGCGCATCACCTCAAAATCCAAAGGTTTAGGGTAGGCACTCCGTTCGTCAAAATCCATTATGTTTATTCTTATCTGATCACACTTTTACCCATTGCAATACGATGGGGTTCGCATTTTATCAACAAAGATCAGTGAATTTGTCGTGAATTTCCTGTGTGATCCTGTGTGATTTTGTGGATAAACATGAGCAATTAAAATAACGGCATTATCTTCTTTCGTACCTCATAATGAGACATAGCAGGGGATGAAATAAATTTTTTTCTTAATCGGAACAAAAATATTAATGACATTTATACTGAATTTCTTATGTTTTAAGGAACTGGGCTATGATCCCTCAGAAGCTATACGTAACATCTCAATCCCTGACCATCAAATATGAAATCGCCATCTGCTAAATCCACACCTAAGACCTCACCTACAACGTTCCAAAAGGGATTGCCCATTAAACGTATTTTCTCCAATGAAGGAGAGAATGCGCTGGATTCGCTCGAATGGGAAAAGCGAGACGCTACAATCAAAAACCCTCAAGGAGAATCCGTATTTGAGCAAAGAGATGTAGAGTTTCCGAAAGATTGGAGTGCATTGGCAACGAATGTAGTGGCTTCAAAATATTTCTACGGAGACGTGGAAAATATGAACATGGAGCCGGACGAGGGTGGGCGAGAGCATTCTTTGCGTCAATTGATCTATCGCGTGACACGAACCATCGCAGATTGGGGATATAAGCAGGATTATTTTGCCAGCAAGAAAGATGCAGATCGGTTCCATGACGAACTGACCTGGCTTTGTGTGAACCAGTATGGTGCGTTCAATTCTCCCGTGTGGTTTAACGTTGGGCTTCATGATCGCTATGGCGTGAGTGACTCGGGGGATCGAACGATTTGGGGTTGGAGTCCAGAAAAACAGGATATCGTGGATGTAGATCCTTATGAGTATCCACAGGGATCGGCCTGCTTCATTATTTCGGTAGAAGATTCGATTGATGATATCTGGCAGCTAATGAGCGAGAGTGCGCGACTGTTCAAATTTGGATCCGGTGTTGGAGCGGACTGGTCGACTCTACGGTCTACACATGAGAAGCTGTCGGGGGGAGGTACGCCCAGCGGGCCCGTGAGTTTTATGCGCGTGCAGGATGCAACCGGAGGCACCATCAAGAGTGGTGGGAAGACACGTCGGGCTGCCATCATGCAGACACTAAAGATCTGGCATCCAGATGTAGAAGAATTTATTCGCTCTAAGAAAGAAGAAGAGAAAAAAGCTTGGGCATTGATTGAGCAAGGATACGACGGATCTTTCAATGGGCCGGCATATGGCTCGGTTGCGTTTCAGAATGTAAATCAGTCGGTGCGGCTGAACGACGAGTTCATGGAAGCAGTGGAATCCGGGACTCCATTTGCACTTCGCACCGTCACAGCAGGAGAAGTCGTCCGACATGTGGACGCCAATATGCTACTGGATCAAATTTCCGAAGGAACCTATATCTGTGGTGATCCTGGGGTACAGTATGAAGACATCATCCAGAAATGGCACACCTGCAGTGTGACGGGCCCCATCAACTCAAGCAATCCCTGCTCGGAGTACATGTTCCTGGACAACTCTGCATGTAACCTAGCGAGCTTGAACTTACGCAAGTTTCAGGAGGAAGATGGTTCATTCAATGTAGAGCGTTTCAGAGCTGCAGTACGGATCTACATTACGGCCATGGAGATCATTGTGGATAATGCGGGATACCCGAGTGAAAGCATTGCTCGGAACAGTCATCTTTTCCGTCCATTGGGACTCGGCTTTGCTAACTTGGGAGCTCTTCTGATGGCGATGGGACTGCCTTATGATAGTGATGAAGGCCGGGCAGTTGCGGGTGCGATCATGGCCATTGAACACGCGGAGGCGTATGCCCGAAGTGCAGAGATTGCCGCCAATCCCAAGATTGGTCCGTTCCAAGGGTATGAAGAGAACCGTGAGAGCATGCTTAATGTCATGCGGATGCATCAGGAAGCCGTAAGCGATATTGATGAAACCTGTCCTGAGTATCTACGGAGTGCTGCGGAGGAATCGCTGGATCGAATGGTTGCTCTTGGAGAGCGTTATGGTTATCGCAATTCACAGGTAACCGTGCTTGCTCCAACTGGAACGATCGCTTTTATGATGGACTGTGATACGACAGGAATTGAGCCGGATATTGCGCTTGTAAAATACAAGTTATTGGCAGGCAAGGGGGATGGTATGCTCAAGATCGTCAATCGTACCGTGCCGGAAGCACTTACTCGCCTAGGGTATGATGAAAAGCAAATCGAGAAAATTCTTGCGTACATCGATGAGCATGATACGATTGAAGGAGCTCCTGATCTTAAAGAAGCAGATCTGCCGGTCTTTGATTGTGCCTTCAAACCTTTTAACGGGACTCGTAGCGTACATTTCATGGGGCATATCCGAATGATGGCAGCCTGTCAACCGTTTGTGTCGGGTGCAATCTCCAAGACCGTGAATATGCCAGAGGATGTTACTTCGGAGGAAATAGGAGAGGCGTATGTAGAGGGTTGGCGTCTAGGTTTGAAAGCATTGGCGATCTACCGTGAAAACTCCAAGCGTAGCCAGCCGTTGTCTACGTCTGCGGGGGGCAACACGCAAAACGCTGCTTCAGGAGATGGATTACCTACCGAGGCAGAAATTATCAGCTCCAGTATGACGCACAAATCAACGCGTAAGCGTCTTCCCGATGAGCGTCCAGCACTGACACATAAATTCAGTGTCAGTGGTCATGAGGGATACTTACATGTAGGACTCTATCCTGACACAGAGTTGCCAGGTGAAATTTTTATCAGAATGGCGAAGGAAGGCTCTACGATTTCTGGACTGATGGATGCTTTTGCCACGAGCATCTCGATTGCCTTGCAGTACGGGGTGCCTTTGGAAGATCTATGTGCCAAGTTCAGCTTCATGCGTTTTGAGCCGAGTGGGTACACGAATAATCCAAAGATTCCAATGGCAATGTCGATTATGGATTATATCTTCCGGTATCTGTCACTCACTTTCCTGGAAAAGCCGGTCATCCCGGAGGTTATTAAAAAGACATTTAAGGAGATTGAGGAAGATACACAGGGGCAGTGGGATGCAGAAGATGACATAAAAGAGCTTCCGTCGCAGTCAGAAACGATTCCGGCGAGTTCGTATGTGAGAGCTGAAGCAGTTGGAGCTATGAAGGAAGTAGATATGCAGAACGGTACGTACCAGAATCAGGACGATGCACCGATTTGTTCAGATTGTGGGGCGATTACGGTGCGCAGTGGTTCCTGCTATATCTGTTTACAGTGCGGGAGTTCTAGTGGCTGTGGATAATAGGTTCACACGAACAGGGTAAGGAACGTTTACTCTATATTCCAAGGTCGAAATATATCTCGATGGGCACGTGTCATGCCTAATTTAGGTGTAGGCGAATGGGTACTTTGGTACGGCAATATCTGGAGAGTAAACCGTGTTGGAGCGAAAGGCATAGTAGCGAGCGAAGAATCTGTAATAAGCTGGTGATGGAATGCATCAACTTAAACGCCTCACTCCCAAAATAAATGGCGAGGCACTAGATCAGTACTTTACCAAGGCTACAGTTGTGCAGCGCTGCCTCGACGAATTGGGAGATCTGTCCAGGTACGATCTCGTCATAGAACCGTCTGCGGGAAGTGGTGCATTTTTGAATGTGGTCAAGCACAAAAATAAAATCGGCCTTGATATAGATCCGCAGCATGAGGCTGTTGTACTGGCGGACTGGCTCGAGTATGACGTGCAGGAAAAGTATGATAGGGTGCTGATTGTAGGCAATCCGCCATATGGCCGGTATCATAATCTGTCGTCTGCCTTTATCCGAAGAGCGTTTTCATTTGAGAATGTACAGACAATAGGCTTCATACTCCCGAATGTGTATCGTAAGCATACGCGCCAGCGCATACTCCCGCCGCACTGGCGCATTGTTTCAATTACAGATCTTGGTCGAGACTGCTTCACGTTGAATGACAAAGATTATCATGTGCCCACCAGCTTCTTTGTACTGGATCGATCGGAAGGGCCGGATTTACGAGTACGGCACCCAAGAAAAGTCACAGGCACAAAGGATTTTGATTTTGCAACATCAAAGGATTTTGATGTATTTGTATTTGGTGCTTCCCCAAAGAGGGTGATTGCAGATCCAGCGCCAAATAACAGAGGATATTATCTGAAGGCCAAGGTGCCCGTACCAACACTAATAGAACGAATCAAAGGGGTCGATTGGCAGGGGAATTCTTGCGCGAATGGAGGTGTATATTGGCTGACCAAGTACGAATTTGTAGAGCAATATAACGATCAGTATGCGCCACATCAAACTAAATCAATCCAGAAGGTTGAGTCTTCTCCACCTTGACAGTTTCACAAGGTTGGTTGCTCAACGTGCGTGTAGGGTACGAATAGGAGCGATTGACAGGCAAGATGTTGTGGAGGATTTAAACGAATCCCCATTTAAATGTTGTGCAATCAGAAGGAGAGGTTCCGGTAGCCTTTTCTGGCAGCTTCCTCTTCCCTCTAGTCCTCTCAACGATACCCATCATATTGACATCCCCAAGTATGCTGACTGTTCTCAAGGCAGAGCGGTCATCACATCAATTGCTGGTCCAAAGCTCACGGGTGCGAATACCATTAAACCTGATCGTGTCCAAATCAGAAGAGGCAAGGAGATTGTTGTATGTCCCTAACAAAAATCACTTATGCACTGAAACAAGGTGATATCAATGTAGATTAGATTGAGGGATTCTAAGGTATGGATAGGCATGTTTGGGGAGAAGATAAAAGCTCTGGTGCTTCGGCTAGTTTGTTTTTCAGAACGTGTTAGGTCGAATCCATCCAAATGAAAACACATTGCTCCACAAAATTTATTGAAGGAAAATATGAGTTGGCAAATGGTAAGATGGGAGTGTGCCAAAGTTAGTGGGGGAGGCACACTCCCTATATCAAATCTTCAACTGTTATGTAGTCCCTGTAACAAATTTAAAGGCACTAAAACACAGGAGCAGTTATTTGGTTATATTAATAGACAAAGGTTGGATAAAACGAAGAAAAGCAGCATAACTAACAAACAGAAATAAGTGATGAAGTTTGAAAACATTGATTGGACTACCATTATTGGGTTTGCCACTGTAATTACTTTTCTCTGGAAACAGAATAAGGAAATGCGAAACATGGGAGAACATGTTTCTAAAATGGAGGGAATGCTCAGTATGTTTCCTGCTTTGTCTGGCAAAGGAGAATCTATCAATCAGAAAACAGCATGACTGCGTATTCGTATTCCAGTGGTGGGATACTCAATCCGCTCGAAGCGGGACACTAATCCGCCGGAAGTGGGACAGCCACATAACCATGAATACAAACAAACCTAAGTAAGAAGTCGAGAATTCTCACATAGACGACTTACTGGACAAGCCGGTATTGAATCCGAGGTGCGGAGGAAGGACAATGGGGGAGGTAGTTCAGCACCTGGCAAGATCGCCAAAAGAGGAATCGAAAACTACCGGAATCAGCGAAGAACCTGAAACCGAGTTACAGTTTGGTCTATAAGTCCCAGACAAAAGTCGAGAACATGATTCACTCGTTAAGGGACAGTTGGGGGAAAATCTGATAGAATTTGGTCAAGGTGTCAAGAGAGTTTCCAAGCGACGTGAGATTCGCTGATCCTGTCGTCCTGTAAGTACATGAGATCTTCGGTCACAAGGACGAGTCAGTACTGCGTGTTACGTAAAAATAGTAGTCCGCCTCCCAATCCACCACTGAATACATCCAGATCTCCGTCCGTATCAATGTCTATAAACGCAGGGACTGCGAGGATTGGAAATGGAGCAGGAAGTGTACCCGATTCAACAAATACGGGGACCTCTGCACTTCCCTCATTCATGTAGAGGGCAACGCCATCGGCTTCGCGGCCCAGAATCAGATCTTGATCTCCATCTCCATCCAAATCGGCAAAACGAGGAACACTCCGCCGCCCAACATCAATATCTTCAAATTCATCGCTAACGAGATCAAATTGTGGTACTTTAGGAGTGCCATTGTTACGGTAAAAATTCAGATCTCCTGAGGACTCGCCAATGAAAAGATCTAGGTCTCCGTCCTCGTCAATATCTACAAGGACGGGGGTGCTGTTACTACCACGGGTAAGTGTTATGGTATTGCTTTCATCCAACACAAAGTTCGGCATATCAGGAGTCCCATCATTACGGAAGTACAAACTACCCTCGTTCCACGTGCCAACAAGCATATCTAAATCTCCATCCGCATCAAGATCCCCTACAGCAGGTGCAAGGTTGTAATTGCCTGTAATGGGAAATGGTGATCGTTGCTGCCAACGAAGGTGACCAGGCTCCGAAGTGTTTTCGAAGTAATGGATGGTGGCCGTATTAAAATCATGGGTTGAGATCTTATTAGAAATCAGAAGATCTTTATCCCCGTCGGCATCCAGGTCTGCGAATACAGGATAGGAATCTGCACCGACATCAATGCCGGACAATAAGGTTTTTGTTTTGGTCACGAGCCCCTCAGGGGTAGGATCCATATAGTATAGATTCTCCACTGCAGATGTATTTGGGTTGAATGCTCCGCCAAGTACACCGAAGAGTAATTCAGTCGTATCATCTCCGTCAAGATCAGCAAAGAGAACAGAATTATAGCCGCTGGTCTTGATCGGATTGTCAGGTGGATAGGCAATTGGTTCATTGCGAAGGTTAGGCTCGGCACAGGTTCCAGTATTAGAAATCAACAAAATGCCCGGCTCAAAAAAATCTCCCCAAAACAGATCCTCATCACCATCCTGATCAATATCGTGAAATGAAAGAGCATTGGCACCATGTAGCGTCGCAAACATCCCAAGAATTTCTATGTCCTCAAATCTCTCGGTCACAAGACGAAATCTTGGGAGCCCCGTCTCGTCATTCCCGACGGACTCGTAGTGGAGTACTGTTCCGCTGACACGGCCAATAAACAGGTCCAAGAGCCCATCACAGTCAAGGTCAATAATCGCCGGGATGTTTTGGCGATCCATAAAGAGAGGTTTGCCCTCTGCATCCAGTAATGAATCCAAAGGGGCAGCAAAGGAAGCAGAGCTAGGGGTTCCTTCATTACGAAAAAGCCTCACATAACTGAAGATCGTTTCTCCGATCAGATCATAGTCGCCGTCCTGATCCAGATCAACGAACCGGTACCACTCACCGACATCAAGTCCTTTGTATTGGTTACTGCGCCAGGTGAATGAGGGAGCCTTGGCAGTGCCGGTGTTTTCGAAATACTTGATCTGTCCGGTGAGCTCCTGAACAAACAGATCTAGGTCCTGATCTCCATCAATATCAATCAGTTGTGGTCTGGGGAGATTGAATCCACCGTGGAAGGGATGTTCAAGAAGTGTTCCATCTGCATCAAGAACCTCAATCCCGTAGATCTCCTGTACATAGGGAGGGGGAAATGCGGGAGAAGCCTGATGAGTGGTCTGGGTCGTGACACATCCTGACAGGGCTATGAAGCCAAGACCAAGTGCAACCCAGTTCCTAGCGGGTCCCAAGACCTGTGGGATTCGGCCCCACTTCGAGCATTTTTGTGATTTCACGAGTTTCTGAGTCAATAACTGCAATAATCCCTGGGAGGTGTCCATCTTGCCATGCATATCGACCAGAATAGGCTCCCTTGAGATTGTTGTTGGAGAGATACACGTTGCGTCCATCCGGTGAGATGGCCGCTCCATGAGGCTCTGAGAGCCCATCAATCGTTGCCGCAACGGTGCGCTCGGCAACATCTATAACCGTTGCACGATTCCCCATCTTGTTGCCGAACCATACAAAGGCTCCATCTGGACTGAATACAGGATGCCAAGGTGCCATCCCAACCTTAACGGAGCCCTCTAATATTGGAGCAGAGGGGGCAGAGGTGTCAAAGAAGAAAAATTCTCCTGTTAACTGTCCCCCAACAACCATCATATTTCCATCAGGAGATACCGCAAATTGCACTAGAGTATGTGTTTCCCCTTCAAGAGATTGGAGTTGAGGGCTCCCTACTTTGTGATCAACGACAGCCATGCGATTTTCTGCAAGACTCCCAACGTATACATATGTGCCGGTTGGATCGATGGCCAGGGCGTGGGGGCGAGGAAAAAACACATCTAATTCTTCAATCTCCATCCCGTTTCTTTCGACGATCCCAATTCGTTGGGGCGGGTTCACAGCCTTCATGGATCGCCCAACAAAGAGTAAGCTGTCAGTTGGGCTGACCACCAACATTCCTGGTCGCTCAAAAGCAATTTGATCCATAAGTTCGTTGTTCCGGTTGAATTTTAGCACCGTATCATCTCCGATCAGAGAGACATAGTATGCAGATCCATCAGGTTCAACGGCAACATGGTGAGGTCTGGAGTTCTCTGTAAAGCCCAGTTGCTGTAGATCCACCGTTCGGATAACGACATTCGCATCCATATCAATCACCGCAATTTTAGCTGCTCCCTGAATACATGCATAGAGAAGGTCGGAGGCATCCGAGTAAGCAATAAATCCCTCGTCATCAGGAGCGCCGCGTTCAATCCACGATCTTACGGTCTGAATTTCTTCATCAGACAGTTTCGCTGCATAGGTACTCAGAGAATCTTCGTCGGAGAGGCTGGTCGCCAGACGAATCAACAGGCTTCCGTCCGGATCGTAGGGGACAACAATCTCCCCATGATCGGATCCGGCCATAATGTCGTCCCAAGATTCAAGAGATAGGCCGGTCTCCCGCTCTAAGAGAGGAGAAAAATTTTCCTGTATGATAGGCAAGACATCACG
Source organism: Rhodothermales bacterium (assembly GCA_965215475.1). Lineage (GTDB taxonomy): Bacteria > Bacteroidota > Rhodothermia > Rhodothermales > Bin80 > Bin80. The sequence goes on along the minus strand of OZ244061.1, from coordinate 992,238 downwards.
ACTGAAAACGAGAGGAACTGATTGAGCCAAAACATTTCCATGGAACACTGCAAGAAAAAATGCAACACCAGAAAGAAACTTGTTATGCATAGGATCAAGAGCTCGTCTAAATATCAAGGTTTTGTTTTCGGACGATGAAGAGTCCCTCATTAATACTGGTCACGATAATCGTGCCACTGGGGAAATATGGATAATTACTCCATGATCCTTCAAATCCTGGCTTGTCGGTCCCAATGGGGTGGGTATCAAAGAAGCCGATCTCTACCGGGTTGGTACGATCACTAATATCAAAAATTCGAAGGCCGCTCATGTAATTGGACTGATACATCACGTCTCCCAGGATGTATAGATTATGATCACTGGACAGGTTCTCTGATGTAAATTCTTTCTCCAATAGGGGATCATCTAGATCTGAGATATTCCAGATGAGAGTCCGCGTTCCTACGACCTTACCACTCAACTCATCAATCTCATCGTTCATATAAAAGTACTCAAAGTCGTCCGTGATCCAACCCTGATGAGCATACGATACATTTGGGTACTCTGCTACAGAGAGTGCCATAGGATTTTCTTTATCCGTGACATCTGAGATACTGAGTGCGGTCTCATTTGAGTTGAAGCAAATCTCTTTGCCTATGTGCTCAGAATCGGGTCCTCCATAGATCACGCACTGCGCATCGTGTGAGTATCCTGTGCCGGATCGACCGGTGCTTGGATCTGCAAAGCAACCAACAAATTGAGGCGAGAGGGGATCTTGGATATTGACCATGTGTAATCCTCCTCCGCAGGTTTCTCCACCGCCACTGCTTCCAACGATGTAGGCATATCCTGTGTCTTCGTTAATCACGATGTTATGTGCACTTGCAATCCCATCATAGAGGGCATCTTCTGTATAGGTGACCGGTGAGTCACTGTCTTCGCGAAGATGGGTTAAGTCAAAGACTTGCATACCATGCTCCCCCACATTATCAGCCACAATGAATGCGTGATCTGCGTAGACTTTGATATCACGCCAGGAATTCGGATTTGCCCCGTCGGTCAAGGGTAGATCTCCCTTCAATACGGGGTTGGTTGGATCGGTGATGTCGACAAAAGAAGTTCCATTGGAACGTCCAACTAAGGCATATTCTCGGTTGGTTTCAGGGTCAACCCATCCCCATACATCATTTGTAATGATTCCCGGTCCGCCACCTAGATCTTCACCCGTCATATAGGAGAGCAGATCAACGTTTCCACAGTCGAACTGACCGGCTATCCCATCCGCACACTCTACAGCACCACTCGAAAACAGGATGACCTCTTTACCGGTTTTCAGGGCATCACTGGAGGTCCATACTCCCGAGTCGGTGTCCATACTTGCCACGCGAATCGTGCCTTTTCCAAGGTTGGAGGCAGGCGCACTGATAACTGCCGTATTCCCTTCCATGGAAATAATCATTCCAAAGAGTTGATCTCCCACTCCTGCGTCAAGGGTACTTGTTTTGGTCCACAACATGGATTCGCGATCGAGTTCGTACTGCCATACTTCCCCTACTTGTCCGTTAGAGAGAGGAACACCTACAAGAAGAGTTGAATGATCAGAGCTGAATCCGCGGCCAAAGAAATCATAGCTGTCAATTCCTGAATCAAGGGTTTGAACAACTTCAGATCCTTGGGCGTCAACCATCGCCCAGACCAACTTACCTGGGGTAGGGGGAGCAGTTAACGGTACATTTGGGACAATTCCTGGAGCACCCGCAAAGAGCCTAGATTCAGCATCGATCTCTAAGGAGACCCCCAATCCTCTACCGCGAATGTCTTCATGATCACCGCTGAGGATTTGCGTTCCATGCCACTGATCACCGTGATTTTCAAAATGATACACGGCTCCAACACCTTCATTGGCACCAGGCGCGCCAACATAGACGGTTCCGTTCTCTGCAATTGCAATGGACGTGCCAAAATAATCCGAAACCTGGACATTTTCGTGAGTCAGTATTCCGGCCTCTTCAAAGCCATTTTCTCCACGTACATAAACGGACACAGAACCGGTTGAATCAGCACCTGTCATGCCGCCAGTGACAAGGGTCGTCTCTGAAAAAGCAACGCTTCCTCCAATGGGAAACTCTTGGGTGCCAGACAATTTAGCAACTTCCTCCCATTCCCCTGTATCGCTATTATGGGCAAAAATATATACTGCGCCGCCATGATCTCCTAAAGAGGGGGCACCAATAGCAAGATGATCTCCATTGGAAGTGATCCGGTAGCCAAAACCATCTTCTGATTTAGCATCCGAGGCCATGAGTTCACTAGAGACCTCCCAGGTAGACCCATCTTTAGATGGGTGATAGACGTAGACACTTCCAGGAGCTTCATCGCCGGGAAAAGGATGTCCCACTAGGACGGAGTTATGGATTACCTCAGAACTAAGGCCAAACGCGTTGATTTGTGCGTACGCAGTAGTTGGCAGGATCAGAAGCAGGAGTAGAGAAAAATATTTCATGATGGCTTGGGCATCGAGTTTAGAATTAAAGTCTACTAGTACGATTTCAACCGGCTTTGGATGCAGAAAATATGCCAGAATCACTTCTGCAATATCAAGAAGGCGAGGGGAGGGAGAGTCAAGACAATGCTATATGCCCGGCCATGACATGGAACGGGCATGCTCTCCACTTTCCCCATGTTGCCTAAATCGCTTCCTCCATAGATGGACGCATCACTGTTGAGGCGTTCGTGCCAATGTCCCTTTTGATCAACACCAATCCTGAAATTCTCTCGCACAACTGGAGTCATGTTTAAAGCGAACACCAAGGTTTCGGAGCCCTTTTTCCGCTCATAAACAAGAACCGAGTCATCAACATGCTCTCCGATCCAGGACCAGCCGTCAGGGCTATCATCCCAGAGAGCTGGGGATCCTAGATAGAGAGTATTAAGATCTTTCAGGAGTCGAAGGATTCCGGCATGAAAGTGATGCTTCGGTAAATCCCAGTTCAGTGGATGATCATGATTCCATTCCTGAGTCTGGGCGAACTCACTTCCCATAAAGAGCATCTTTTTACCGGGATGCCCAAACATATGCCCAAGAAGGAGTCGATAGTTGGCAGCTTTCTGCCATTCATCCCCCGGCATACGATCCCAAAGAGAGCCCTTGCCGTGAACAACCTCATCATGCGAAAGAGGAAGTATGTAGTGCTCACTGAAGGCGTACACGAAGGAGAAAGTAAGTCGGTTATGGTGGTACTTGCGATGGACTGGATCTTCACGCATATAGCTGAGCACATCGTTCATCCACCCCATATTCCATTTGTACATGAATCCCAATCCATGGTCATAGGTTGGGGCGGATACTCCTTGAAATGCAGTGGATTCTTCTGCAATCGTAAACGTACCCGGAAAATGTGAATAGACGGCTTCATTGGTTTTTTTAATCACCTCGATCGCTTCAAGGTTTTCGCGCTCTCCATAGATATTCGGAGACCATTCATCCCGTGAATAATCTCTGTAGAGCATAGAGGCGACCGCATCAACACGTAAAGCGTCAATATGGTATTTGTCCAGCCAGAAGAGTGCGTTCGAGATCAGAAAATTTCGTACTCCGGCTTTGCTGTAGTCAAAAACAAGGGTCCCCCAATCCGGATGATAGCGCATTTTGGGGTCATCATATTCAAACAAGGTCGATCCATCGTAATAGACCAACCCCTGTGGATCTGTGGCAAAGTGTGCAGGAACCCAGTCAATGATGACCCCAATCCCTCGTTGATGGAGCGTATCAATCAGGAACATCAGATCTTGTGGGGTTCCGTATCGGTAGGTAGAACTGTAATATCCGATGACCTGATATCCCCATGATCCATAATAGGCGTGCTCGGCAACGGGAAGCAGTTCAACGTGCGTAAATCCTAGGTCGCTGACGTGGTCTGCAAGGGGTTTGGCAATTTCTCGATAGGACAGGGAGGTGCCATATTCTTTATGCTGCCAGGATCCTAGGTGCACTTCGTAGATCGACATTGGCTTCCCTAGCGTTGCTACCCCATCTCGTTGCTTCATCCATGCTTCATCTTTCCAGTCATATTGCAGAGGATTCAGAACGGCAGAGAGCCCATGTACACTACTTCCCTGTGACACAGGGGATTCCATTTGAACGGCGAAGGGGTCGCACTTGTCCACGAGGTATAGATCATTTTGGATGCGATATTTGTATCGCTGTCCACTGATAGCATCAGGAATGTAGCATTCCCAGCAGCCGCTTCCGGTTTTTTGCATAAGATGCACCCCTGACTGCCAGTCATTGAAGTCGCCAATGACATGAATAGCGTCCGCGTGTGGAGCCCAAACCGCAAACCATGCACCATCTTTCTGCACATGTCCACCAAGCCTCTCGTAGCTTTTGATCAATTCTCCCTGATCCCAGAAATAGAGATCTTCATCCGAGAGCCATCGCTCTTTGTGTGATATGCTACTCATCAGTACAAGAGTTCATCTTCTGAAAAATCTATGGACAAGACTGGATTCTACCTTACGGAAACCGGACCGTTGTTAATGAATTGCGAGCGGGGATAGACAAAGTGAATTTCAAGCTGTCTGTGAGCCACGACGAGTATTCTAAGGTCTGCAAGTAGTAAGATAATGCTTCGAAGATAGGATCGCAACGTGTTCGTGTCAATCAGGGTTACAAAATCGTATGTATTGGCATCGTTCGACTTGGGCAATCAGCCAAGGATAGATGAGCGGTTCATGGTATTTACAGTAAACGGACGCTTCCATATGATGGAGCTACACGAAATAATCAAAATCCGCTTCAGTTCGTACCCGACGAAGGACTTGAAAAATTTTAGCCGGCATCACATGTGGATCTACCCGAATACTATGGGATCGTCCTTGCCAGATATAACGTTCTCCTCCGAGTAAATCTAGCATTTGGAAGGGGGAAGCGGTTGGCAGCTTTAACTTCTCAAGAGGTAGATGAAGTACTCCCTCCTGAACCTGAAACGGATCTAGACTCACAATGCAAACGATAGAGTTCTCTCCGGAATTTTTCCAGTAGGCAAGCATGAGTGGATTCTGAATGTCCAAGAAATGTAGATTCCGTAATTGCTGAAAGGCAATATTGTTTTTTCTGATATGGTTCATTACCTGGAACAGGCCTTGGAGAGAATTGGGATCATTCCAGTTCCAGGCACGGATTTCATATTTCTCGTTATTGGCATATTCTTCCCGATCGGGATGCTTCTCAGCAAGAACGTGCTCATAGGGGGGGCCATAGACTCCATATACCGGAGAGAGCGTCGCGGCGAGAACATACCGGATAATGTGCGCAGGGCGCCCGCCACTGACGAGATATTCATGAAGAATGTCAGGGGTATTAGGCCAGAAACTGGGCCGAAAGTATTCGGCGACATTGGTGGAGGTAAGTTCCTGGAGATAATCCGTAAGTTCTTCTTTTGTATTGCGCCATGTAAAGTAGGTATAGGAATTATTGAACCCTAGCTTTGCGAGCATATACATAATTTTTGGGCGAGTGAACGCTTCGGCGAGAAAAATCAGATCGGGGTGCTTCGCACGCAGTCGACTCAGACACCATGTCCAGAAGGCAAGTGGTTTTGTATGTGGGTTATCAACCCGAAAGACACGAATTCCCCGATGGATCCAGAATTCAAATACTCTTTTGAGTTCTTCCCAGAGGGCTCGCCAATCTTCGCATTCAAAATTCAAGGGGTAGACATCCTGATATTTTTTGGGAGGATTTTCTGCATAGCGGATACTGCCGTCCGCACGCTTTGTGAACCACTCTGGATGTTGTTTTACCCACGGGTGATCAGGCGAGCATTGGAATGCAATATCAAGTGCTACCTCAAGGCCTAGTTCGGTGGCTTTGGTAACAAAACGGTTAAATGCTCGGAGCCCACCTAGCTCTTTATGAATGCTTGTATGACCTCCATCGGGACTCCCAATTGCCCAAGGACTCCCCGGTTCTGAGGGCTTAGCCTCCGGGCTATTGTCTTTTCCTTTCCGGAAGGTTGTGCCGATTGGATGGACTGGGGGGAGATACACGATATCGAACCCCAAGTCTCGGATCCGCTCTAGACGCAGAGAGGCATCGTCAAACGTTCCATGCATTCCCGGTGCATTTGCACTTGATCGTGGAAAAAATTCGTACCAAGCCGCGAATGCAGCAAGTTTTCGATCTACTTCGATCGTAATGACATCACTCTGAACTGCACCTTTTTGTGGATCATTGGCCAAGGCTAACTGGAGAGATTCCTCTTCCAGGGGGGCCTGGATGTCTCCTTTTGTATAGCGCTTCGCATAGTTGAGGAGTTTTTCACGGGCTTCCAGAGGAGCATTTATTGCGTACTCTTTGAGTAGAGCGGCTCCATCCAGCAGTTCGATTTTGAGCTCCGCCTCGGGCAACTTTGCATTATATCGGCGTCCATACTGCTCTTGCCATGAACCATATCGATCAATCCAGGCCTGTACATGGTATGTGTAGAGACCTGGAGTTTCCGTCACAAAGCTGCCGGTATATTCATCATTATGGGTCGGTGCCATACGGATTTCTTCGGTTGCACCACCCAAGTGTGTGACATAAAGCTTTGCACATAATTGGTCATGTCCGTCAACAATTATGTCGGCAGTGACGTTGACGTGCTCTCCCACAGTTCGTTTGATATGCCAGTCGCCCTCCGCGACGCGAGGAGATATGGAAATAATGAATACACGGGACCAGCGATCAGAGGCAGACTTCATATTGTGGTTGTAATTTCTTATTCTCGGTGCCACAGCAGTAGCAGGTTGCATGCCGAGTCATGAAATCTGATCCACAAAGCATGCATATACCACCGAAGATAATTCATGGATAAAACTACAGCATTAGGAGCATATCTTGATCAAAACGGAGTGAATTTCTCCCTTTTTAGTGCAAATGCTGAACGGGTAGAACTGATCCTCTTTGATGAAGATTATTCAACCCAAGGCGTTATTGACGTAAACGGTCGTACTGGGGATGTGTGGCATGTGTATGTTCCAGGGATACAGGAGGGGCAAAGATATGCCTACCGTGTTCATGGCCCTTGGGCACCGGATGAAGGACACCGGTTCAATTGTGCAAAAGTATTATTAGACCCCTACGCTCGAGCTATCAGCAGAATGCCGATCTGGAATGGCGGCCTATTCGGGTATGATCGTGATAGAGGGGATCATGTCAGGAGTCCAGTAGACGGCGAGCCCTTTGCTCCCATTGGTATCGTGACGGATCCTCGATCCTTGGGAAAAATAAAGAAGGGGCCGGATATTCCCTGGAAGGATACTGTGATTTATGAAACGCACATTAAAGGACTGAGCATCCAGAACCCAGAGGTCTCTCCTTCACTTCGTGGAACGTACCTAGGAGCCGCCTCCGAGCCAGTTCTGGCGCATTTAAAGTATTTGGGGGTGACGACGATAGAGCTATTACCTGTATATGCTACGGTCCAGGATGAACGTCTTGTAGAGAATGGGTTATCGCAGTATTGGGGATATAATCCTCTGTCTTTTTTCGCTCCCGATCCCCGTTTTTCTGCGGGTGGAGCGACCTCAGTGATCGAAGAATTCAGAAATATGGTGGATGCGATGCACGCTCATGGATTGGAAGTGATTCTTGATGTGGTGTATAATCATACCGGAGAGGGAGATCATCTGGGACCCACCCTTTCCTGGCGGGGTATTGATAACGCGTCCTATTATGTGCCAAAACCGGGCCAACCCCGCTTTTTATATAACAGCACTGGATGCGGTAATACCCTTCAGTCTGACCATACATATGTCCGCCGTCTTATCATGGATAGCTTGCGCTACTGGGTAGAAGTGATGAACATAGATGGCTTTCGATTTGATCTGACCAGTACCTTGCTTCGAGAACAGAGCAGATTTAATCCTCAAAGTGGATGGCTTCAAATGGTACAACAGGACCCTGTGCTGTCTAATGTAAAGTTGATTGCAGAGCCGTGGGACTTAGGGTACTCAGGCTATCAATTAGGTACGTATCCTCCACCTTGGAGAGAGTGGAATGATAAGTACCGGGATGTCGTAAGGCGTTACTGGAGTGGAGAATTTGGCATAACCGGACAATTTGCAACTCGGATTGCCGGTTCTAGCGATCTATTTGGTCCAACGCATCGCTGCCCTTCTTCCTCAATCAATTATGTGACTTCACACGATGGCTTTACGCTTCAGGATCTGGTGTCCTATGAAAGCAAACATAATGAAGCCAATCAAGAACATAATCGTGATGGCAGATCTGCAAACTACAGTCAGAATTGTGGTGAGGAAGGCACATCAATAAGTCCAGACATCCTAGCGCAGCGTGAGGGCTTAAAGCGCAGTTTTTTGACGACATTGTTTGTATCTCAGGGAGTTCCCATGCTTCTGGGGGGAGATGAGATCGGTCGTACTCAGCGGGGGAATAATAATGCGTACTGTCAGGATAATAAGATCTCATGGTATGACTGGAATCTGGATAAGTCCAATAGAGAGCAGCTCGAATTTGTGCGGGAGTTAATCGCATTTCGCAAGGCACATCCATCCCTGCGCCGTAACCGGTTCTTGACGGGGAAAATAGAGGGAAATGGTTTGCCTGATGCGATTTGGTGGCATCCAGAAGGACATGTCATGCGCTCTGAAGATTGGGTATCCACCCAGGCATTCGGAATGTGGCTTGCCGCGCCAGATATGCTGTTGATTTGTTTTAATCCAACGGAGGATACCGTTCGGTTCAAGCTTTCGGATGAGTATGTCTGGAGTTGGGGATTAGGATGGGGCGAGAGTAGGATTGAATCAGGTGAAGGCGCAAAGGGTGGGATCGCTGATGTTGCATCACGGTCCGTGCTGATCCTCCGTGTTGAGTCGATTACTTCGGAGTGTAGCATGGCGTAGCCACTGGTTGGAGGCTTCATGCAACTGTGCATGTTGTTCTGGCAGAAGGCTCCATCGCCAGTTCCCAGTAGGGGTCCCAGGGAAGTTCATCCGAGCATGACTATCGAGCTCAAGGATGTCTTGTACAGGCAGGATCACCATTCTAGCCTCGGAGTCCAGGCATCGCATGATGGCATTTCGGCATACATCCTCATCGGATTTGATGTGTAAATAGTCCTTTGCAAATCCACGTTCATATTCAGTGAGCGCGTTCCACCAGCCGACCAGGGTATCGTTGTCGTGGGTACCGGTATACACGCACTGGTTGGATTTGTAGTTATGTGGTAGATGCAGATTATCCATTCCGGCATCAAATCCAAACTGAATGACCGCCATTCCGGGGAAAGCGTTGGTCTGTATTAGTTCAACCACATCCGGTGTGATCACTCCCAAGTCTTCTGCAAGGATCGGTAATGGGCCGAGTTTTTCTTTGAGCCGGTCAAAAAAAGATTGCCCTGGGCCATTGCCCCAACGTCCTTGAACGGCCGTTTCTTCCGTTGCCGGGATTTCCCAGTATCCGGCAAAACCGCGAAAATGATCTAGCCGGATACTGTCGCAGAGCGTGAGGGCTCGTTTCATTCTACGGATCCACCAATGGAAGCCATCCGCTTCCATTGCGTTCCAGCGATAAATCGGATTTCCCCAGCGTTGTCCGGTTTTACTAAAAAAATCTGGAGGAACGCCAGCAACTACTAGTGGCTCACCGGCATTGTCGAGTTCAAACAATTCAGGATTCGCCCATACGTCAACACTGTCATGTGCAACGTAGATAGGGAGATCTCCCATGATCTTGACTCCTTTTTGACGGCAATATTCATGAAGTTTTTTCCATTGACCGTCAAAAAGAAACTGTTCAAAAAGATAGAATTGAATTTCTGGAAGATCAATTTGCAAGGATTTTTTCTCGGGTGGTTTTCGATCTTCTGCGGACCAACTCGTCCAGATTCTATTATGGTATTGCACTTTTCGTGCTTGAAAAGCTGCATACGGCAGTAGCCAATCTTTTTCCTGATTCACAAAGGAAATAAATTCAGGAGGATGCGGTTGTTTCACGAACCGGGAGAATGCTTGGCGTAGCAGGTTTGACTTATAAGTAGAAACACTCTGGTAATCTACGTTGCTCGTAGAGGGTGGAGTATTGGAGTTGATTTCTGTTTCCGTGGACCACCCATCTTGCACCATCTGTTCGGGGCTAATCAGGAGCGGGTTCCCTGCAAAGGATGCAGGACTTGCATAGGGGGAAGCGCCCAGGCCTATGGGGCATACAGGAAGCAGTTGCCACCAGGTTTGACCGGCTTTGGTCAGCGTATCAACAAATTTCCAGGCCTCCGGTCCCAGATCTCCAATTCCAAAGCGGGTGGGCAGAGAAGTCACATGTAGTAGTAGACCACTGGAGCGCATCGCAGTTTATGAGCATAACGCTGATCAAACTTTACGGAGATGGTTTCGTGCCATGCAAGCATGGTTCAGGTCTAGGTTGCCTATCTGGTTAAAAGAAGTCTTCCTTTACGGATGATCGGAATGGAATCTGATTTCATGAAGGCACGCTTTCTTCGGTAGCGTATGTGTCGCGGAATTTCATGATTCTTATAGTCACAAAACAGGAATAGATACTCGTTGGATTGGTACAACTTTATTTGGTATTTCCATCGGTATATATGGCTTCTATTTTCATTCTGATTAACTTGGATATAGACGAGAATTGGTGGGAAAGAGGTACTATAGAGTGGTTAATGGAACTGACAAGGAAGTGGGTGGTGCAGAGTAGAAACATTGTACTGGAGTTGGCAACTGAAAAGACCAATGATCGGGCACATCGCTTTTATGAGAAGCTGGGATATTTACGAGGCCGTGCGTTTTGCCGTATCTGGAGCAAGTATTTCCGGTCTTAGGAGCCAAATATTTGGCTTGTGTGTCGAAATTCGGAACAACACTATTGCCCCATCGTCTAATCTTGAATCATGGAAGGTCTAGACTCGAATTTAGAATTTTCCCGTATTTCTCAATTGCTTCGCAAGTCTGAACTTGACCCAGACGAAGCGAATGAACTCACAGAACGCATTAGCACCATGGCCTCGGCAAACATCATTTCTCGTCTAGAGTCCAAAATTGACTCACAGAATACAAAGATTGACGCTCAAACCACGAAGTACAATGTGTTAATTTGGGTTATTGGCACAAGTACGATCCTGTTGTCGCTTGTGATTACCTTAGTGGGATTTTTGCGATAGGGCGAATCCTCGCGTTATCATGAATCATGGAAGGTCTAGACTCGAATTTAGAATTTTCTCGTATTTCTCAATTGCTTCGCAAGTCTGAACTTGACCCAGACGAAGCGAATGAACTCACAGAACGCATTAGCACCATGGCCTCGGCAAACATCATTTCTCGTCTAGAATCCAAAATTGACTCACAGAATACGAAGTACAATGTGTTAATTTGGGTTATTGGCACAAGTACGGTCCTGTTGTCGCTTGTGATTACCTTAGTGGGATTTTTGCGATAGGGCGAATCCTCGCGTTATCATGTTCTTACGCCTGGGAGAATCTATGCCGAAAAGGATACCAAGAGCCTGCGTGATTGTGTCATTATGGAGTCGAAATACAAATGACACATACCCAAGAGGTTCATAGGTAAACCGGGAACTCGGATCCGCCCGAGGAATCCGGACCGTCTTTACCCGTGTATGGAACACTTGACTGGAGGAACCCGCGCAGCCAAGATGGTTTTAAACATTCACATGTCCAAGTGGTGCCATTGCCGGGAAGTGCACAGATCGTAAAAGGAACACACTTTCTACATTCTGGACACTTTAACGAAAAGGTTGCGTATCCTGGGAATACGCATGTATTGAATTGGCTCATTATGTGATACTTGCATGCGGTTGTATGACGCTTAAAGTACATCGTATTCTGACATGGAGTCTAATGGCACAGGTTGCGTTTATTGATTCTTTGGGCATGCGCTAATTGGCCAATTCAGGTACAAAACCCGAGATTGTGCAATTAAATAGTTCAAGGATGGTTTGATGCAAAATTTGTTGTTGGAACTCTCCAGAGAGGATTATGCATACCTGATTCAGATCATCCAGGGACCATTTGATCGTTGTATAAGCCTAAAAAGGCATCTTGAAAAAATTGACTCACCCGGTCACCGCATAGCTCTATGTGAAGAGCTGGAAAAGAAAATTAGATATCTGGGGAGTAGTGATCTTGCGTATCAATTCAGAAGAGTTGTTGGTCAAGAGCCAGGAGCGGAGTTGCGTTATATTATTCGTGATACGGCACGATTTCTTAAAATACCCCTGGCAGATCGGGGGACAGAAAGAGATTTGCTTATCCGTATGGCTCAGGAGTATGCCGTGGATGTGTTCTCAAAATATACCCATGAAGAACAACTCCAGATCCTGGATTCTCTTGGAATTGAGCGTAAACGGGCCATTGCATTCTTGAAGAAAACTGGAGGTATTTTTGCTGCGCCGGTATTGTTGCAAGCGTTTGGGACCTTGGTGGTTCAGGGATTGATCAAGACCGTACTGTTTGGATGGACGGCACGCCTGATTGGGATGAAGTTGGCGACCTCATTGTTTGCATTTCTTTTTGCACGCGTGCCATGGTGGGCCCATACGATCATCCCTGGGGCATGGACGATTTCCATCGGATTGACAGCACTGGATCTCCAAGGACCTGCCCGTCGCAAGGTCGTCCCGATTTTGCTCTATCTGGGACTCAGCTATATCCGTTTGGATGCCGAAAAAGATCAAAGAAATGTGGTTACAGATGGCAGTGCTTGAGTTGGAGTCTTACCAAGTAGCTTTCGCACAAAAATCGGAGTAGAGTTCATCCAGTAGCCGGTTTGCATCTTCACGCCTCAGATCAATAATCCGTGGGTATCTCAAATCACCTGCCCCAGCAGTATCTACGATCAGATTACACAACCCTAGGCGCCGTTGGAAAAACGTTGCAGTAAGGTCAAAAGCTTGAAATCGCTCTACAGGAACAACCCAATACTGTTGACTGATGACTCGCCGGCGAATGAGCAAATTCCCATCATGATAGATCCAAGTATGACACAGATACTGGAGCCAGGCTAGTCCGAATCCAGCCGGTAAAAGACAGAGCCCCCAGAGAGAAAAGGGCCACCAAAATAGCGATAGAATTACTGAAGAAAGTACAATCAACAGGCTATAACGTAGGGTGCGTCTCCGAATGGTCAGGCGGCTGACACGTGTATAGGTTTCTGGAGTCGTGAACGGCCGAATCAGGGGTGCGAAGGCGGTAATTTCACTCCACTTCGCAAAAGGCATCCCGGGTTGAAACCCCCGTTCACCACTTTGTAGTCCGAGCGTTTGCATTTCCAGTCGGTGCCAGTCACGTAGCCTCATAAGCGGGTTGGATCGGATAAGGAAGGACTGAACCCGTTTGTAAGGGATCGTTCCCTCACGAAGGGTAATCAAGCCGAACTTTCGCCGAATTTTTGTTTCACCGAGTTCGATCTGAAAATTGTAAAATCGAATCAGGTTTTGAATAAAACCTAAGGTCCACCCAAGTATGATGAGGATCAAAAGGAATAGAATTATAAGGAATGGCCAGGAGTTCTCAGCGGTCTCACTAAAGAAATTCTGCGCTACGAGCCAGTTGGCAAATACACGAGTGTCGAGGATACCAAGGGATTCCAGTTGAAAGTATGCGGTAGCCAGAATTGCAGTGATGGGAAGGGAAAACTGGTATATGCTTGAGATCAATACCCGTCTTAGGGGCATAAAAAATTTAGGCAAGGCCGGAGATTCGATCAAATCAGTTGCTTTTGCAGTTCGGAGCAGGTTTCGGATCCGCTCCGCCTCACGGACTCCAACGTAGGAGAGGTTTCCTTCAGTATCTCCTGTGCCGGCGGTTTCAATCTTAACTGCAGCAGTCCCTAGGATCCGGGCAAGCATACTACGCTCAATAGAAACCGTATGGATACGTTCAGAGGGGATGTTGCGTCGTACTCGCTTGAAAACTCCGTAATAAATGACCAATTCATCACGGGTGACATGGTATCGAAAACGGATGTATTTTGCAATGGCATACGGTCCAACGACGATCGCATAAATGGTGGCAAATATGAGGGTGTATCTTTGTGTTTCCGCGCCAAAATCAGGGGACAAGGAAGGAATTATGGCAAAAATAAAACCGAAAATGGATAGAAATACATAATGCACGAAGGTTAGTGGGTGCAGTCGGCGAAAAATCGCAGAAGGATTTTCCATCAATCTATGTATTCTGCGATGGATTTGCGTACGGTATCGCGAAGCTCGACTGCCTCATCGAAGGGGAGTCCCGGGACGACGACATCAGTACTTCTGGTTCCAGCAGTGTGTACAACCAGGCGGCCAAGATTATAATTTCCTTCAATCAGATCCTGAGCAACATCCAGGTGTTGAATGCGGCGAAGAGGAACAATCGTCTGGACGCGGTTCCAGACTCCTCGGATCGCGTAAAGATCCTCATCGCGCAGCTCATATCGCCAGTATCTGTAACGCAATCTAGGAATGATCATAAGCCAGATTATACAAGCGACAATCAGAATGCCGGTCCATAGACCGGGCAGAAGCGTATCATTACTGGAGAAGAAGAATTGAAATACATCAACGGTGGTGGTAACTGGAAGCAAAATTGCCCAGCTCAGTGCACCTTTGATCGTCCAAACTTTTATGACTGCTGGATCAAGTAGATGCATGATTCTTTATAAGGATTTTCGAGGTATATCCGAACCAGAGGTAGCTGTCAGATGAATATGCCGACCACAATTAGTATACTCGGATGTGGGTATATTGGTCAGCCCTTGGCCAAACTGTTTCTGAAAAATGGTTGGCGGGTACGCGGATCAACGACCAGGAAATCAAAACTCACAGACCTGTTGACAGACGGGATAGAACCGTATCTCTTGCAATTAACTCCAGATCTGGAAGGGTATGGTCGGCGTGATTTTTTTGATTCGGAGATTGTGGTGATCAATTTCCCGCCAGGGCGTAGGCGCCCCGATGTAGAGGCATTCATGGAAGCTGCCATGAGATCCATCCTGACGTACCTGAAAAAGGGACAAGTGCAGAAGGTGTTGTTTATCAGTTCCACAAGTGTGTATCGTTCTGGGCAGGTAAAGGAAGAAGATGCAGGTAAATTGCCACCAAGTAGTGCATCGGGAACTGCACTTTTGGCCGCGGAAAAACTGCTCAGAGATACATCAGATTTTACGACGACGGTTCTCCGATTCGCTGGGCTTTATGGATACGAACGTAAACCAGGTCGATTTTGGTCAGGGTGCTTGTTAAGGGATCCACAAAATGTTGTGAACATGTTGCATCGCGACGATGCTGTAAACGTCGCAATGGAGGTCGTTATGCAACAATGCTGGGGGCACATATTTAATGTGTGTGCGGATTTACATCCCACCAGGGCTGAATTTTACACCCAAGCCGCATTGAATCTAGGTTTATCTCCTCCCCAAGTTCACTCTGGTGAATCTAGTCCAGATAAGGTGGTCCTTAACGATAAAGTACGAGAGCATCTAAAATATACATTCCAGTTTCCCGATCCATTGGGTCCAGCACCATAGAGCAACATTTTGGCTTAGATTTGGTTATCTAGTGCCTGCCAAAAACCCCCCTATTTTAGAAAAATCGGCATCAATGATGGCATTCCCAAAATCAATTTTAACCTCATGCATCCCTATCCTCAACGGCACTTCCCAGTTGGCCCAGAAGAACCTTGTGCCTGAGTATTAAATCAAGTGATGATTCTATGTATTTTGTCAATTTCAATTTAGTAAACGGCATTCGTTTTGGCAACATTGTGCAGTCCAGACCCACCTCCAATCGTAGAGTGAAGTCCCTTTCTGCCTTGATCGGGGAAGGGACTACGCTGCTCGGCGTAGCAAGGTGCGTTCACGTTCCATCCACATCATCCCTATGCGACATAAATTGGTCGCAACCACACTTGCTCCGATCGTTCGCGCAACCCCGGCCTTCCCTCCTTTCGTGCGAATGCGCCCCCCGCCATGCTGCTCCAAACAGTTGATGCGAGACTCAATGCCGGCATGACGACGACGTTTCTCTTGAAATTCAGGGGCCGACTCTCGCTCTTTTTCCGCCTTGTTTTTGTTCCCTTTTTTTGGGGAGTATCACGTGTACCTCCAATCCAGATACGGCATCAAAATTACCGGGAGACCAGAACCCTAGATCAAAACGGATGGAGGCGATATTTGAATAGAGTTCCGTGTACTTGGTGGCGAGGGGAACCGTCATCTCCACATCGGATTCGGTCCACATGATCTCCCATCCAAGAATCAAGCGGTGTTCCTCTTCAAGGACGCACACGGGAACTCCCCATTCCACTTCGTTCGGATACCTTTTCCCTTTTCGGCACCAACGCGTATCCTCTGCATGAAGCGATAAAAGCTTTTCTGCATTGGGAATACGTTCCCCGTCCATCAAACGACGATGAACCAAGTTCATCTGTCGTTCAAATTGCCCAATGGCGGTCTCTAACCGCGAAATCCACTTGGATTCGGGATCAATCTTCCTGATCTGATCAAGGACAAGATGGCATTTTTTGATCCGCGCAAAGCAGAGGCTCAGAGAGACCGGAATCAACTCTGGATACTTGGCTCGTTTTTGAGAGGTATGGATGGCAAGATCGGCGTTGCCAAGCGTGCCCCTCAGATGTTGAATTTGCCTCCACCCCGTGAGGTCGTCATACGTATCAGGACCAAGGTTCTCAAACGCCTGAAATGCAATCCGCATGCTCTTCAAAACGGAATCTCGTAGGATACGTACGTCATGAGGAGTCTCAACATGGGACTCCGCCACATAGGAATCACAGCGTACTTCCAACGGGGGAACCCCCCAAGATCTCATGACCATGCTTCACGATGATTTGATGGGTCTTTGCCCACATCTTTTCGGGAACCAAAGCGACATGGTTGATCACCGTTTGTTGGGTATATTTGAGGGCTCCATCAAAGTCAAAGGCATCATGCTGGAGCAGCTGGCGAACGAGCTGATCGTAATTGACTATATGGGTCAACCGGTCAAAATCACAGTTCAATCCCACTTTGAGCATCGCGAAAACAAAGATGCGCCCGGTATCCATCCCCGGTCGGCCATTCTCCTGGTCAACCGTTGCTCCGATGCCGTTTTGGAGAACCTCCAAAATAGCATGCAGATCACTGGATTCCCATAGGGACTTCAAGGCCAAGATTGCAGGGAATATCATCTCTGGAACGGGTATCTATCTGGATCTCCTCAATGGGAACACCCCCACAAGTCGGTGCAACCGTATGCGTCTTTCGCATCGTAATTTTAGGGGATAAGAACGTCGAAGATTTTTGAATCCTTGGGCTAAATCTTAGCACATTCATGCGAAAACGACCAAGATACCGTTGATATCCCCAGAAATGACATGGTTTCACGATAAAGGAGTAAATTCTTCGGCGAAGATACGGGGGCCTTAAAAGGCTTAAATGATGCTTTTCTACCCAAATTGGACTATATTAGGGGTTCTTGGGCAGGCACTAGATAGATTCAGAGGTTCCAGACAAGGGTATCTTGCCCCTTAATATTCACCACGGCCTTCATTTTCGCGTAAATTAACTGAAAAATGAGGTTCTACCGCAATTCGTATGGAATAATTAAATTCTGAGTTCACAAAACATAAATTTACGATCATGAAGGGAACCATCATTTTGGCATTACGCAGTCGCTTGGGTTTCGTCTCTGGGTGGGGGATTGATCGTGTCCACACGGATCAAGAGAAGCAGCAAGTTGATCTCTATGTTTCGCATGATGGTCGGGCACTGATTTGCCCGGAAACGGGCGAAGTGGGTACCGTATATGATCCCCGTAAGGAGAGGGTATGGAGGCATTTGGATCTGTTGGAATCCACGTGTTTCGTTCATTGTAAAATTCCACGGGTAAAGTCATCTGTGGGGATCAAGACGGTGGTGGTTCCCTGGGCCGAGGCGTCCAAGAGTTACACTTATGCATTTGAGCGTTGGGGGATCAATACGTTGGAAGGCACTCAGACGGCAGCGGCGAAGCGAATTCGGTGTAATTTTGATCTGGTCAATCGAATCATGCATCGCAGTGTAGCCCGTGGGATGAAGCGACGAACTTTGGAAGAGGTAGAGGAACTAAGTGTGGATGAGAAGGCATTTCAGCGGGGGCATGCCTATGCAACGATTCTCCGCACGGGGAATCGTACTGGATATTGGCCTGGGACAAAGAAGCTGCAATTGCTCTTTGTAGGCGCGTTTTTGGGGAAAAGGTCCACGGGATCCACACCATGACCTCGGCTACGTGGAGGGGCTATTTCGCGCTTCACAAAGAACTCCTGTCCCATGCAGAGTTGATCCAGCACCTTACGAAGTCTCAGGATGAGGTACGCAGGCGTGAAATCAAGCGTCATCCAGAGCTTCTCAAAAACCGTCGCTATGCTCGGTTGAAGAACGAAACGAACCGGACGGAAAAGCAAGAGAAACTCTTCCAGAGCATTCAAAACGTGAATCTAGAAGTCCGTGTCGCCTGGCGCTTGCGTCAAGACTTCCGAGATCTATTTGGAAGCCGTTGTTATGCGGATGCCAAAGAACGGCTGCTCCAATGGATCCAGAGTGTCAAGGGCTCGGCGATACAAGAAATGATCAAGGTCGCCGAGAGGTTTGAACGACACTTCACAGGAGGAGGTAATGCGCTCTGTCGCCCCCAATCCAATAGCGCATTCATGGAAAGATTCAGGCCGTAAAAACAACCGGAAGAGGATACAGAAAATTTGAGAATTTCAGATCTGCCGTTTTGTTCTTCTGCGCGGGACTAGACCTTTACGCACAAATTACGGTAGAATCACACTACATCAACCGCGGTTTGTATGTCAGTTTTAGCATTACATGGCGACCAAGCGACAAAATACGTTCCTCTTGCAGATGGGTGGCTGAACTGGTAAATCGTACGATCTGATTCTGATTGAGCACATCGTTTATCTGAAATTGCATATTACCCCTGCCTCCGAAGAACAAGCACGAAAGTGACAGATTCAGTAGTGCGATTTCATGACCGGTACCAAATACATCTCGATCAAGTATTCGGTATTTCAGTGAAGATTCCATAGACCAAACGCTAGCAAAATGCCAGGAAGCATCTACACTGATAGTGCTATTGATATAGCTCTGATTCAATGATTCGTTGAGTGAGTACCGGACTCTATTGTAGGATCGTGCGGCACGCAATATAACCTCAATTGCGTTTCCACGACGATATGTGATCTTGGAATCTATCCTTCCCCGCACCACTTTACTATTGTTATTCTCGCCGTTAATGATTTCAGGTGCTGTTTCAATAACACCGTCAATACCTGCACTCCACTTTATTCCGAATCTACGAAAAGGCATTCCGAAAGTGAGTCCTCCATAACGTACCCAGGCTTCATTTGCATTTACTGTGCTAATTCTTTGGCGCAAGGTTTTGTCAATAGTCCGCACGGATACGATATTGTTTCGTATATATGACATGCGTATATCTGCCCCAAGACTGATTTCTGAAAGAGGGCGAAGGAAAAGATAGCCCAAAGTCAGATCATGTTGGTATTCTGGAGTGAGTGTTGGATTGCCTTCATAGATTCGAAGCGGGTGGTTATAGTTGACGAAGGGTTGTAATTGCCTCAGTTCAGGCTCATTTATACTGGTTTGGTACCACATATCCAGAATACCCCCATTTCCGCTGAATTTCCATTGCCCCAGTATGCTTGGCAAGAAATGCACATAATGGCTTACGATGTTCCGATCTGTGGTAGAGATATGCCCTTTTCGGTGGGAATACTGTGCTTTTATTTCGGTACTGACCCATCTCGAACCATCATCGCTTCGAAAATGAAGATTTGTGCCAGATTGCCAGTATTCTTCGCGTTGCTCGAATATTTGACTGAGCATCGGATCTCGAACATTCTGCCCGTCAACTAGATCAAAATAGGTCTTATCTTGATTCAGAATGTTTGCCAAGCGCTTCAAATACAGGGCTATGTTTCGCCCTGACCGTAAGGGTTGAATAAACTCAAGACGTTGCATTTGCTCAAATGCATTACTCAGTAAGACTTGTTCTTGACGTTGCTCCTCACGGGTTTGCAGATCTCCAAACCAGTAAAATCTACGATCAAAGTGCAGATCTGTGGCCTCTTTAGCGCCTAGCATATCAAAGGCTCCTTCGAGGATAAGGCTACGTCCGCTACCCGAAATTCGCTTTCGCCAAGTAACTCGTGCACTACCACTGAGATCGTTACCATCATCGTCAATGGTTGTGGTAGCTGAATTCAGGGGAGCCGGGTCCAGATATTTCGTGATTTCTGAGTCATTAAACGAAACGATAGAGTGTGCCTTGGACAGATTGCCTCGGAATACCATGTCGTGCCCCTCAGCGAACCGAATCTCTGCATTTACCACCACGGTATGTGCTTGATTATTGGTCTTGCGATGATTAGACTCTTCACTGAGCGCAGACGCGGCTAAGCCAAGGATTTGATCCCGCCTTACAGTACTTTCTCGCCTGTGATCAAGGTCTGCCAGAAAGTAGCTAGCATTCACCATAGTGTTGGCTCCCAAATCATAATTCAGGTTGATTCCAGCTGCTACCGATTCTGATAATCCATCCTGATTTTGGCCAAATACTAAATAGTTTCCAGCGCCCATAAAACTGCTCAATTGACGACCACTGAAGCCAGGCTGATTAATGTTATCAGCACTTCCGATCAACGCTAACTGTATTTTTGGTGCAAATTGAAAAGCACTGATTCGGGCAAAGTAGTGTCCCAAATGTTTCTGTTTGGATCCAATCCCCCCTGTGGTTTGCCCGAAAACACCCTGTTTGGCTTCTTCGGTTAATGCCAAGTTTATTGTTTTTTCGTCTTGGCCGTCAGGTACACCCGTCAATTCTGCCCTATCGGAGGGTTTATCGTACACTTGCACCTTCTCTATCGCATCTGCCGGTAGATTTCGTGTGGCAATAGAGGGATCCTTACCAAAAAAGTTTTTACCTTCCACTAACATATTCTGGACGATTTTACCATGCACAATCACTGTGCCATCATCGTTAACGTGAATACCTGGTAACCTACGTAGCAGATCCTCTACCATATCCTGTGGCCTCACTAAGAATGCCAGCGCATTGTACTCAATTGTATCTCCACGTATTACAAAGGGTAAATGATCTTCTGTCACAACGAATTCTTCAAGAAGATTGATTTGCATTGATAACACGATATGTCCTACATCAACATCTTCATGTTGAATGTCAAAATCGTAGAAAACAGTTTGATATCCTACATGTGACACCTGTAGGATATATTTGCCGGGGGCCAAACGGTGCAACACGAAGAATCCATCTTCTTGGGTAACACCGAATTGAATTAACGTAGTATCTGCGCGAGCTAGTGCGACCACATTGGCTTGGGGCAATATTGCTGCCGAGGATCCTCCTACCGAGCCAGTCACTGAAAAATACTGTGCAACAGCTGTATTACCCAAGCACGACAATCCGATAAATCCTAAGAGGATGAGAACAAATACTCTTGTGTACTCCCCGTCAAGAAAAATCTTGATCATCTCTCGTACGTCAAAGAATCTGTTATGGGTACCTGCGTAACGTTTCAGAAGCATGAGCGCTCTGAGACTATAGAATGTACCGAACAGATCTCTCCTGCCTATTGAGCACGAAGGTTATGACACGGAATTCTGAGTCAGCCATGCATATGAGATGCTATTATTGTGCTGTGAATCAGATCAGTGGTTCTCTTTGTCCTGATTCAATCTACGCAAGATTTCACTCGTGCTCAGATCCGATTTACGGACAGATGCTTTACCCTCCTCGATCTCTCGCCTCATCTCTCCCCAAAGTTGCCGCTTTTCTGTAAGATAAGTAGCCTTGTTTCGCTGATATTTACCATCAGATATTGCGCGACCTTGTGTTGGCGCAGCGATAGTCTTCGACAAGACATCCAGTGCAATAGAATCGGCTGCGTAGACTTCCCCAACTGAAGCGTTCGTCGCCATAAGAATAAGTCCAGGAAGGCCACCATATATGCTTGGTCCAGCGGGGATAGGAATTTCTGGAGTAAACCATGCCTCAACATACGCAGAATCAAGTTCTGCTGTGGCTTTCATGACACGATACCCAAGATAGAGCCGTTCCTCATTGGTCAAGCGCCACGGGATCGTAGGTTGTTCATCTTTAACGAGATACAACTTACTACGGAAGGCACGTGACTCAATGAACGTGTGATCTTCAAAGTTGACGTACGTCGTATCGATATGTTCCATTCCAATACGAATCTTTCTATCTTCGAGTGGAACATTCAACCCAGGACCGGACGTTCGGTACATGAGAGAGTTTGACGCATCAAAGATCAAGTTTCTAGTTACGGTAATATGTGTCGGAAGCGGTTCATATTCATCACCAAGCGTGTTGGTTAAGAATTCCTCAAACGCTAAGAACGGAGTATAAAGCACCGGATAAGTATGGTCGTAACGCACCATGCCTTTTTGGGCTGAGGCCACATAAGGCACAAGACAAAGGACAATCAAAATCAGGATACGCATTCGCTTATGATCTATTGGTGTTAAAAATGGCTTTGGGCTCATAAACAAAAACGAGAGACCACTGACCAGTAGTGATTGTTAGACTAGCCCAATTGCTCGGAGGGTTCATTAACAACTGCTAAAAAACCATCTGCATCTACAAATGAGAATCACGCTTCCATCTCCGCTCTCCTCCCACGTTCTACGATCGCAATCCGGAAGATCATCAACACACTGTTCATACGCATCCATCTGAGGTTTCGATGCATTTTTGGGTTGCACACAATAATGTTTTTTTTGTGAATGCTGTATCAGTGTCCTAAAAAATTGTTTTGGATCCTCGGTCTTTGAGATCAACAAGGGGATAGGGGAGGGCTCTTTTTCTGCTGCAACAATTTCATATCCAAAGTCATTGTCACACGCGATGTGTTCATTTGGCGTCTGAGTGTTTGCTAAATCACAAACGGGCGATTCGTTCATGTCGAAATCGATTGTTGCTGCTACATGTTGATCCACCAGAGATTGAGAGAAAGCATTTGGCGAAGAGCCGGAAAATGCAATAATGAAGCCAATCAAGGCCACGAATATAGAGATTGTTTTATGGGTGAAAGAATAGTATAGGAGTTCATGATCAAGATGACATTTTGTGAGGAATTAGGGCTGGCGAAAAAATAACTTAGTCATCTAATATTTTCAGATCGACACGCGTATTTGCGTCTTTGGCGCTGCTTTGATGGTGTAGTTCCACCGCGGCAATGTGGACCTGTATTCCAGATGGAGATCCTCCATTTCTTGTGGACTGATTTTGATTCCCTTCTCATAGATCTTTTCCACTTTCTGTGCAACGACCGTGAGTCCGCTTTTTGTCGTGGTCGTGCGTAGAGCCTTCAGGACGATCTCCATGGATCGGAGAGGAATCCCGGCCCAGTTTTTAGAGACTTCACTGAAGAGCCGATGTTCAATCGGATTCCATTTGGAAGCTCCACTGGGGTAGTGGGCGACCTGAATCGTCAATCCAAATACATCGGCTAGTTTGTGTTGTAAGAAGTATTTCCAGGCTCGGGGGCGACATCCATTACTACCTCCACTATCGGCCAGAATACAGAGATCTTGTGCATGTGGATATTCATACTGACCAATCTCTTTCCACCAGGACGCCACATTGTCGACGGCAAATTCAGGAGTGTCGTAGGAACTCCCCACATAGAACGCGCCCGCATTGGCACGAATATCGTAGATCGCGTAGGGAATGGCGATGCCCTCTGCGAGTGAAGGAAAATCATGATCATAGACGAGTTCAGGAGAAAAACTCCAAGCTTTTCCCGGATTGAGAAACGGCCCAAGTTTTTCTTTTTTCTTGGTATCGATACTAATCAGAGGTGCTCCGTTGGTGTCGGCCCAATCCCGGAACTCCTTGATCAACTGGAATTGTCGATCCCGATCGGGATGGAGGTGGGTGGACAACTGCTTGTGGTTGACCCGCAACGCATACCCTTGCGATTTCAGGAGTTGGCTTACCGTACGATCACGAATGAAGATGCCCCACGCTTCCAGAGCCATGGCAATGGAAGCGGTGGTACGCCGAACCCAACGGTGCCCATTACATGGATCTCCCGCGATATCGTAGTGGATCACTCGGTCAAGGATGACGAAGATTTCAGGGTTTTTTTTTCACAGACTTGCGTCCTCCACCGAACCTGCGAATCCGATCTTTCTCAAACTCCCCAGACAACAGTTGCTTCCGGCCTGTGCTCACCGTGCTACGTGCCATCCCCAACCGGATGGCAACTTGTTGATCCCCGCCACTTTCCGGGCGAAGGGATTCTAATCCGGCAAACAATCTCCGTTGTCGTTCATCTAAAATCGCCATGAGATCCTTTCGAGCTCTCTCATAAACGGGATCCACGATCTCGGGGACCGTACGATTGCGGAGTTGCCGTTTTCGCCGGGATGCGTGTTTGGATACATACAGATTCTGATCATGGAGCTTCGTTTTTGCAATACGTTTCGTCTGAATCAACCCATTCAGTGCCCCCAAAACCTCCCGTTTTACGGTCTTCCTGAGATCCTGCAAAAACAGACCTGCCTCCGATTGATGGATCAACCTTACCAAGGTTTCCTTGAGCGTTCCATTCCGAGAAAAATGAATGTCATTATACGACCAGAGCCCATTAACATCATATTCAATCAACTCCTCCAGGGTATAATAGCGACCACGGTGAGAATAGCTGGAGTGCACCCCTGCCTCTACCAGTTTACGGCAAACCGTACGATGACTTACCGGACCCAGCACAGTATGTACCTCCGGCAGGGTCACCACCGTTTTATGACGAATGAGGTCGGTGATGATTTGATTCGAATCGGGAGATTTAGACATGGGAAGGAATGTTTGTCGTAATTATATTAAATATAATAAATATGACAAACAGAGCAAATTCACCCGTTAAACGCAATAAATGGTCGAATGAAGAAAGATTTAAGTAGCTAGATCAAGAGAAAATATTGAGAAAAAATAAAAATATATGACTGAGTTATTTTTTCGCCAACCCTTAGGTTACTCGGATTGAATATACAACACAGATTCGAAAAAAGCAAGTGATTTAGGTGAATATTCCAAGGCTAATATTTTCCATTCCTTGGCCCTGCGGAAGAAGTAGGGAGGAAAGTTTTTCGTAACATCCGTGTTTATGCACGAAAGACAGCTAGGAAAACACTAAATTGTATGGGTTTTCGTACAGATACGATTTCAGTAGCAAAAAAAACTGCAAAGATGAATAAATTAACTCCTGAAGAGGCCTACGTGATTTTAGAGAAAGGGACCGAGCGTCCGTTTACGGGGGAATACTATGAGCATGATGCCCAGGGAGTTTATCTCTGCCGCCAATGTGATGCGCCTCTCTATCGATCTGAGGACAAGTTCCGCTCAGGATGTGGGTGGCCCAGTTTCGATGACGAGATATCAGGTCAAGTCCTTCGTGTACCGGATGCTGATGGGCGACGTACGGAAATTATTTGCGCAAATTGCAAAGGGCATCTTGGGCACGTCTTTACGGGGGAGATGTTTACCATCAAGAATACTCGTCATTGTGTCAACTCACTATCCATGAGATTCATGGCACGCGATGAAGTCAATTCCTGATTGTGGCTGTTTCGTATACAGTGCCGGAGGTGGGACTCGAACCCACACATCCGAAGGGACACAGGTTCCTAAGACCTGCGCGTCTACCAGTTCCGCCACTCCGGCAAGCAATCCGAGTGATATAAATTTATGAGAAATAGTTCCATTCTTTACGGCATCATTGGTATTTTTCTACTGATTTCATCTGCTCAAGCGAAGCAGATCCGTACGCCTGGTGAAATAGATACCGTTCTTGTACGGCACTTGTGGTACTCTCAGGAGCATGTCGGGACTTTGGGGTCGCATATGGTAGATGAAAATTGGATTGAGAATGTGCGTTTGGCGACGCTTTATTTTCCTCAATGTTCGGGCTCTCTGGTGAGTGCGGATGGTTTAGCGGTCACCAGTTCTTCATGTATGCGTTCCCTTGAAACGTGGATTCGCCCCAATGATTCGATATTTGTGGCCGATGAATTATTACAGGAGCAGAGATTAGCGGGGCTTGTCGTAGAAAGGATTTCCGAGGTTCGAAAGATTGATCACTTGGAGAATACTTCTGGGGATCTACTCCCCAAGACGCGTACAGAGGTGATTGCCGCGGAAGATAGTTCCAGTTTCTGGGAATATACTTGGCGTATCTACGATGATGTAAGGTTGGTATTGATCCCGCCGCTGGAAGTCGCCAATTTTGGTAAGGAAGAAAGAGTCTATCCAAGGTATTCGCTTGATTTCGCCCTCTTTCGGGTGTATGATGAGAATGGCAAACCTTTGGAGACTGAAAGCTATTTTGCGTGGAGTGATCGTCCGCCTGGTCATAGAGAAAAATTATTCGCTACCTCAATAGATGACCGTGGCCCATATACTAGTGTTACCTTGTCAGATACATTCATGTACAATGGGACGATCAGTCCGCCATTCACGACATTGTACGGAATGTTGGATCAGTATCATTCCCATGGGGCAGGGGGGGATTGGAAACTCCCATCCGGGTGGGTCTCTGGAATGAAACAGAGTGATTTATCAGCGGCACTGAATTTTTCTATGGCTGGGAGTTGCACTCAGACCGGAACCGGCATTGTTGATATAGACATGGAGCTTTTGGGAGTCACCTTCGATGAATCATTCACAAACGGAATTCACCGCTGTGTCGCAGTTTCGACTGCGGGAATTTTATCTTTGCTGGATACTGTATTTGGGGCAGAGAATCTCGTAGAAGAACTGGCAGAACAGGAACGAGGCATAGAATAAATGGGCACACATAAAAGAGTACTAATTGGAGGGCTTTTGATATATCTGGCAGGTTGCGCCCCAGGTGCAATGGAAGTCGTTCAGGTAGTGAATCAGCCTCTGGTCGTGGAAGAGCCGCAATCTTCGACTGATCCATCGGTGGAGGTGCCAGACCTTGTTCGACCACTTACGGTGGATCGTTTTGATGTCGATCTTGATCGGTTTGATGGCGGGAAAATGTGGACATTTGATCGCCCTCCTGTAGAATGGATTGCAGAAGAGTATGGCATTGAGGCGGATTCTGTGTGGTTTGCAAAAGCAAGGTTGGGAGCCTTGCGGTTCGGAACAAACTGCTCCGCAAGCTTTGTTTCCGATCAGGGATTAATCCTGACGAATCATCACTGTGCTCGTGAGAGCATTACAGAGGTGACGGGTACGGAAGAAGATCTACTAGGAGAGGGGTTTTTGGCGGCTACAGCTGTTGAGGAGCGTAAGGTGCCGAACTTATATGTTGAGCAACTCCTCGAAATTTCAGATGTAACCCGCCGAGTACATAGTGCAAGCCGTGTTGTTCGAGGAGATAATGAGCGTGTGCGTGCACGCACACAGAAAGCTTCGGAGATCGCAGACGAGTTGACAAGTGCTGCCAAGATGCGAGACTCCACACTCCGCGTAGAGGTGATTGGACTGTACAGTGGCGAACGATATGCTGCCTACACGTATCGCCGTTACGAGGATGTTCGTCTCGTCATGGCACCAGAAAAGCAAATAGGATATTTTGGTGGGGAGGAAGATAATTTTACGTTTCCGCGATATACACTGGATATGGCCTTTTTTCGCGCTTATGATCCAGAGGGTAACCCGGCAGATACTCCAGAATATTATAAGTGGAGCATGGAAGGAGTAAATGTAGAGGACGCTGTTTTTGTGGTGGGAAATCCAGGATCCACCAGTCGATTTGGCAGTGTGTCACAGCTTATGTTTGAGCGGGACTATACTCTGGTTCAGCAGGTTGGAGCACTGAAGAAGCGCATGGAAGTATTGCAATCGTTTATCGGGATGGATCATCCTGATGCCGATGCATTTGAGAATATGTGGTTTACAGCTAGTAATTCCTTGAAGGCACTCTCAGGTCAGTTGGAAGGACTCCGGAATGACACATTGATTGCTCGTCGGAGTGCAGCAGAATTTGAGATCAAGGAGGATCTTTTTCAGTCGGATTCCTTATCGATGCACTATGGGACATTATTTCAGGAGCTAGATGAAATTCAGCTGTCAAAGCGCGCGGAAGCAGATCGCATGGCTGCATTCGTGTTCTTTGGTACGGCGATTGGGTCAAGGATCATGACACGTGCTTTGTATGGTTACTACTATGCAAACCTTCAACGCCGCGGTTATATAGATGAGGAGATGCTGAATGAGATTCGCGAGGATGCGTTGGACTTGGACAACCTTCCGTTGGAGGTTGACAAAGAGATCATTACTCTTCGACTGGAAGAGCTCCTGGAAGCTTTGGGTGATCAGGATCCAACCATGCGAAGTATTATGGGGGGACGATCTGTGGATAGTTTAGTAACCGATCTTGTTTCGAACACAGCACTTTCAGATTCTACTAGATTTGCTGATCTTCTAGATAAGGGGTTTCTGAGTAGTGAGGATCCAATGGTCCCGGTGATCAGTGCGTTAGCACCGTTATATTTTACAGCCCAACAACAGGCGGAGAATTTCAAAAACAGAGAAGATCTTTTGGTTGCTGAACTGGCATCGCTTCGTTTTGCGCTTTATGGGGAAGATGTGCCGCCGGATGCCTCTTTTTCGCTCCGAATCTCGGATGGACGTGTTAGCGGATATACATACAATGGAACCCGTGCACCAGCCTTTACAACCTTTTATGGTCTATACGACCATTATTATGCCTATCGAAACATGAGCGGGTCATGGGATCTCCCGGAGCGCTGGCAAGATCCACCCAAGACATTTGATCTTTCCACCCCGCTCAATCTAGTCAGCACGAACGATATTACGGGAGGAAACTCTGGATCTCCATTGTTAAATCAGGACTTGGAGATTGTAGGATTGGTATTTGACGGCAATATTGAATCCTTACCCAATGTATATATATTTTCGGATCGAACAGCACGGACCGTTTCGGTAGATATTCGAGCGATCTGGGCCTCGCTACAACATGTATACGAAGCTGAACGGCTTGTGAAAGAGATTCTTGCGGTGCAGTGAACATCCAGTCAATCAGGTGCTTGTGAAGAGGAAAATCTCTGTATAGATTTGGGTTTTATTAACGCTTTTCTTGGGGGCGATGACGAATGTTGTGGATAGAACCGCTTGTTTCGAGCTTGGTTGTACTGAAGGATAAGTGGTCTCAATTGAGTGATCCTCAGTCAAATGAAACATGTAGCATTCCTTTTGGGAGCAGGAGCATCCATTCCTGCGGGGTATAGCTCCACCGAGCAGTTAACAGAAAAAATACGTGATTCAGAAGGCTATTTTCGGAGTACAAATGAAAGATACTCCCGTGGTACTGCTTCTCCGGGTACAGATTGCAGGACACCGGTTGTTCGCCGCATCGTTGATTGGCTATTCAAGCAAACACAGGAATACTTCCAAAATCGTGAGGATTCCAGGGAATCCAATTATGAGGATATTTACTGTTTGGCCTCACAGCTAAGGGATGATGCTTCTGAGTTACAAAATCCGGCAGTGCTACCGCTGATTTTAAAACTAAAATGTGAGATGAGCTCATGGCAGGAATTCAAAGAATATCGTGAGGCGTATGCATGCAGGGATCTTGATCCACAAATATATTCAGACATAAATCAATTTTGTACAGAAACATGCAATTACATTGAAGACATTGTTGCCGATATGTTGAAGTACAACGGAAATGGTTGTAACAAGCACCTTGAGATCATCAAGATCATTCATAAAAGAGATGATTTAAAGTTGAAAGGAATCGCTACATTGGCACATGACTCACATGTTGAAAAGGAATTACGATGTGCAGACATCAAACTTGCTGATGGTTTCAGTCCTCCCATTCCAGGTGATTCGTTGCGGATCTGGAAAAATCAATTCTCTCCACCTGACGGGATCCCGTTTATGAAGCTCCATGGTTCTGTCAATTGGACTAGCTTTGATTTGTCATGCCCGAGAAAATACAAAAAACTCCCTTATTCCGAAATTGGAATATGTGAACCTTTTAACGGAGGTGATTCAGTGTATAAATACGATCGAGATGTTGCTCCTCGTCCCTTTTTGTTAATCGGTACGTTCAACAAACCGATCCAGTATAATTGGAGATTGATGTTAGATATTCACTATAGATTCCGAAAGGTCCTAAGAAATGTGGATACTCTGATCGTATGCGGCTACAGTTTTGGTGACAAAGCCATAAACACCCAATTGATCTCTTGGTATGATGCAGAACGATCTCGCTCGCTCGTGGTGATTGATCCTCGTGATAAGTGTAAGATCATCGAATCTGCACGGTTTGCTGCGGGTAGGCTTCTTATAAAATCAGCTCAGTTCGTCACTAAAGGAATGGAAGATGTTGGGTCGGATGAGCGGCTGGATTGCATATTTCCCAGTTAACCCATGGCGTGTGCTGAAAAATCTGAGAATCCGTTGAATCAAATTCATTTGTTGTTTATCTAAGTATGTCTCCCTAGACTTTGGCACGTACGATATACCTCGAATACTTCACCCATGATTTTTTAGGTTTCTATCCATAATGTTTATGATAGAACCGATGCATAGGAATTTGCAGGTATTGCAGAATAGGATTCTGTCAGATTTGGGGTGAACGTCCCCAGAGGAAGATTATAAACAGCACCATAAAACCCGTACTCCATATATGTGGGGTAGTCACTTACCTGAAATGACAGATCGTCTCTTCGTAAAGGAAAGAGACCAACCCAGGCAACTTGCCTTGGTATTAGCTGGCGGAGGTGCCAGAGCTGCATATCAGGCGGGTGTGGTATGCTATATGCGTGAACTTGCTCCAGAGATCCCTTACTCGATTATAACTGGCGTCTCTGCAGGGGCAATCAATGCGGCCTTTCTTGCAGGCCATCCAGGGCGAGGTGGCGCAGAAGCATTGGTGGACTGTTGGCAAAATATTGATCAAAGTAAGGTATATGATACGGAGTCATCCATGAGGTTAGTGCAGAGGATGCTCCCCATGATTTCACTTGGAAATACCATGATTCGTGTTCGGGAAGGCGAAGCACTTCTCAATACATCCCCACTCCGACGCTATCTCTCACGTCAGTTACCTGCTGCCCCGGATGGTACACTTTCACAGATTCAGAAGAACCTTGATGAGGGGCAATTAGCATCGGTTTGTATCACGACGACAAGTTTCACGACCGGGCAGTCTGTGAGTTGGGTGGAAGGCCGAGATATACAGACTTGGCAGCGCCCGAATCGGATTGCGCATCACGACAAGATTACGCTTGATCATGTTATGGCATCCTCGGCATTACCGCTGTTATTTCCAGCCGTCAAGCTTGGCAGTGCATGGTATGGGGATGGAGGGATTCGCCTAATTGCACCGATTTCACCTGCGTTGCACCTTGGAGCAACGGACATCATTTGCATTTCGCCCAAATATTCACGTACCCAAGTCGAGGCGGCAGAACCTGCGATAGCAGGGTATCCACCTGCCGCCCAAGTCATGGGGATCCTTCTGAATGCCACGTTTCTGGATGCGTTTGACCATGATGTTCGAATGGCAGAAAGAATCACTCAATTGGTCAAACATGTTCCAGTAGATAAGCGGGGCGGAGTCCGCCCCGTCAATATTCTTTTGATCCAACCCTCTAAAGATATCGCAAAGTTGGCCAAGGGATTGGAAGTGAAGACCACAGGGGTATTGAAGATGTTAACCCGGGGCTTGGGAAGTGGAGAAACCCTTAGCCCGGACTGGCTCAGTGTGATGCTCTTTGACCCCGAATTTATCGGACAGGTATTAGAATTGGGCTATGAAGATGGTAGGCGGCAGACCACTAAAATCGAAAAATTTCTAGAGAGATTGACCCATGGGTAAACCACAGTTTTTACGAGTTTTAGGTTTGATGATGCTTCTATGCATGACGTACTCATCGGAGATTAACGCGCAGATTCTTCGAGGACGTGTCAGTGACGCATCTACGAATGAACCGCTTCCTGCAGCGACCGTGCAGATCGTAGATACTTATCGAGGGACGATCACGAACAACGACGGGATGTACGAAATTGCAGTGGAGGATCTTCCCGTGGACCTTGTGGTGCGATATATAGGATTCCGAACCGATACACTGACAGCACATACGATGACACCACTGGAATTCCGATTGGAACCCGTTGCAATGGAACTGGAGCAGATGGTTGTGACCGATGATGATCCGGCAAGATGGGTGATGCGTCAGGTGATCGAGCGAAAACAAATCTGGCGTGAGCAACTCAAGTCATTTGAAGCGCAGGCATACAGTCGCTACACCTTCTCAAATGATTCAGGGATCGTTGCAATTGTAGAGTCTGCTGCTACGGCTTGGTGGGATCAGGATCGTGGGCTTCGTGAGGAAATAACCGGTTCTCGCAGCACAGGAAATGTGCCCATGGAAGATGACTCAGCTCTCCCGGCTGCATTAACCATGCTGAATCTGTACGGTGATGATGTGGAGATCAGTGGTCATACACTCATAGGGGTAACCCACCCGGATGCATTGAACCTGTATATATTTACGCTTGAGGGAATGCGTAGAGTAGATGATGTACTTGTTTATGATATTTCTGTTGAACCAAAGCAGAATATGACTAGTGGATTCAGTGGGAGTATATCCGTGATGGATGGAGAGTTTGCTCTGATAGAAGCGAGGCTACGCCCTGGCCCGGCATTCCTGTTTCCTTTTCCGATCAAGAAATACGAGGTTTCCTATCTACAACAATTTTCCAACTATGGTGGAAATGTTTGGCTACCCACAGATCTACGCTCAAGCACGATGGTAGAAATTTCGGCTGGATTCCTTCTGAGTTTACCTCCTATCGGGATTGATTTGATTTCTCGGTATACGGATTATCAGTTGAATATAGAGATGGCAGATAGCTTGTTTGAAGAGAATTATCGGATCAAAATTGATTCATCTGCTGTGTCCTCAGGTGAATCTTTTCAACGTGAGGGGGCCATCGTGCCGCTTACTCCAAGAGAAACCGTAGCCTATGTATCCATAGACAGTACGTATACTTTTCGTAAAGCATATCGACCTCAGGGAGCTTTGGGACGTGCAGTGAATCGACTTGCAGAAGTACAGGAAAGACGAGATACAATTCAAGATTCTATTTCAGCTTTTCGGGAGTCGTTCAGCTTTATTTCCAAGTATCAACTAAGGCCGTATATCTGGTATAACCGGGTTGATGCTCTACATTTGGGGATGAGAGCAAAAAAAGAATTCAGCGATCTATTTGAGGCTCAAGTACGGGGAGGTTTTAATACAGGGCAAAGAGGAAAAAGCAGGTATTCCTATCAAGGTTCTCTCCGTCTGAATAAAGGTTGGTTTGTTGAGCTAGGCTATCACGCAGAGAACGTACCGACCTATCAGTCAAATATATATGGTCGTTTACAAAACAGCGGTTTGATGCTCTTGGGGAAGGATGATTATTTTGATTACTATCGACGAGAGGGAATCTCTCTTACCGGAGGATACAGAATAAGGAGATGGCGTTCAGCTAGGATTACTGGCAGGTATCTCCACGAAAAACATTCAGGGTTAACGGGGAATGTGAGTTACGATTTGTTAGGAAGAAGAGGGATACAGCGATCAAATGGATTGGTCCAGGAGGGAAACTTGCGAACATTTACGGTTTCATTTCGAGCTGGCCGTGATGTACGCTTAGAAATCGGGCCGTCCCGATACTTTGAATCTGGCATTGAAATCTCAATGCCATGGTCGGATATTTCTTTTCGTCGATATCTCTTGCGAGCAGGGGGACGGATCACCACTTTTCTGGAACGACGACTGTTGCCGGCAACACTTGATTACGGGATTTCTGTGGGCTTGGCATCTGATGCAGGTCGGACGTTACCCCCGCAACGGTCCTTTATTGTTGAAGGAATCACCACAGTTTATCATTGGGGTGGGTCGTTGTACTCACTTAAGGGGTTACCTTATCAGGGCAATGGGGTCATCTTTGGACACTGGGAGCATAATTTCCGCACATTACCATTTGAAATTCTTGGCGCTCAGTGGATGGTCAACAGGGGGTATAATATCTTGGTTTTTGGTGGACATGCATTCGTTCGTCAAGCACGATCCCAAGGGAATCAGTGGATTGATCATAATGAGCTAGGGGTTTCATTGAGTGGAATATTTGGGATCATGCGTTTGGATCTGGCCTATCGGATCGGAGAGAATCTGTTGTACCCAACAGTTAGTGTGGCACGCATTTTCTGATTCACAGAGGATGGATAGATCCATACGGAAATCACAATCGCAGAATCATGCCAGCAAGCGGGCGACCACACCCAGGAGTCCCCAACAAGGAACCAAGCATTCTGGTTGGGCATAGAATTTAGAAAATAGAGTTCTTTTTGACCATAATTTAGTTACGACAAGCGCATCATGAACACTCTAACAATTGCTCATAGTCTGATAAATTCTGGGATTGAACGGGATCATGCCGAAGCCATTGCAAATGCTCTTGGAAACGCCTTCGAAAATCAAAAAGAAGATCTCGCGACCAAGGATTTCGTAGATTCCAAATTTCAAACTTTACGTGCTGAAATCAGTGATCTGCGGGGCGATATGAGCACCATGGACAGTAGTTTGCGTGGTTCTATGAGCACCATGGACAGTAGTTTGCGTGGTTCTATGAGCACCATGGACAGTAGTTTGCATGGTTCTATGAGCACCATGGAAAGTAGCTTGCGTGGTTCTATGAGCACCATGGAAAGTAGCTTGCGTGGTTCTATGAGCACCATGGAAAGTAGCTTGCGTGGTGATATGAAAGCCCTTGAAACTCGTCTTGTGCGTTGGATTGTCTTGACGGCTTTTAGTGGCATGGGAATTCTATTCGCTGCTCTTCGCTTATTTCCTGGCTAATACCCGTGACGCCTCTCCACCATTATACCAGGGATTGCAGGACAGACACTCGTCGTTACACGATTGCCAGTTAATCTGGTGTACCGTTCGTTCCTCTCATTTTACACATGGGCAGTGTTCGCATACGAAAGATGTCGGCGGAAATTCTGAATTAGGTGGGATTTTCGGACGGATGCTGCCAAGTGGGCGTTTGAATCATGAGATTACGCTGAGTATTGCATGATTGCCAGTACGGATCAATTGTACTCGGAGAATGGATCATCCAGTAATACTTGCGGGTTTTGATCTTGCAGGACACAATTAATATGTTTTCGTTGGAAGATCATGTAGATGTGGCTTTTTGAAGATAACCACCTTTTGACCCTCAATAAACCTGCAGGGTTACTTTCTCAGTCAGATAGTACAGGAAACAGGGATGTGGTAACATTGGCAAAAGAGCATATCAAACGTAAGTACAGCAAGCCTAGAAACGTGTATATTGGACTAGTCCATCGATTGGATCGTCCTACTTCTGGAGCAATGGTGCTCGCAAGGACATCCAAAGCAGCACGGCGTCTATCTCAGGCATTCCGTGAGCGAAGTGTAAAAAAGAAATATATTGCTCTTGTGGAAGGGGTTTTGACCGGTAGCGGGGTTATGGAAGACTATCTGCATAAGGAGGCGGATCGGGCCTATGTGATAAAGGAAAAAGAACAGGGAAAGTATGCGAGCTTACGATGGAATGCAATAGAGTCTAATGGGGAGGCCACTCTAGTGTCTATAGAATTGATTACAGGGCGTGCTCATCAAATTCGATGTCAGTTCAGTGATCGAGGTTTCCCTGTATTAGGCGATCTTCGCTATGGTGCGCGCCAAGGTTTTCAAGGAAGAGATCAGATTGCATTACACTGTCAAAGTCTCCGCTTTTTACATCCAGTAAGGAAAACCTCCATGGAGGTTGAAACAGCGTTTCCCAGTTCATGGAAAAAGCTGGGGAAATTCTATTCTGACATGTTTTTTCGGGCGGCCACTATATAGATCTAACTCTCCATGAAAACCTATATCAGTTAACGCTCCATTCCAAAATTCGCTGGAGATTAAGACGCATTTTTACTTCGCGCCATATTCTTCTTTTAACCAAGTATGCATGGAGGGGATGGAAATGGATAGGCCTTTCCCGCTTTTCTCCAAGATCCCTTTTTCAATAAAGTCTTTCAGTAGGTCTTCAGCTTGATCGTTTCCATATGTTTGTGCCAGGGAAGATACCAAAACTTAACCCTATTTTTTTCTGAAAAAAGCGCAGATTTCCCGCACCATTTGGATGGATTTTTTAAAAAATGATGTTGTTCAAGGAGCAATGGCGGGAGTCTGATTCGGTTTGATGAACCGAATCAACACAGAGACTTGATCTTCAGAAGTTTGAATACTTGACGTTGGGTCGGGGTCAGTTCATTGTCCACAAACTTCACTTCGTGATCCTCGTCGGCCTTTACGTTTAGAACGCCCGTTACACGGCATACCCCAGAGAGTTCTTCCATGATGGACTCAAAACTCTTGGGTCTTTCCGCGTCTTTGGTCTTCTTGTTGTGTGCGTTCCTGTTTGCATTCTTGGACGGCTTCACCATATTCTCTCTCTGGGCTCTTTTTGCTTCCAGATCCTCTTCGGCAAACGTGATGGGGGCAAGTTTCTTTCGTAGATGGTATTCTACATAATAGGCCAGCATACATAAGAAGACATGAGCAATGACCCGCTCGGATTTGACATGATGGATGGGGCGTACGCGCAGGGAGATGGATTTCATCACGCGGAAGGCGCGTTCTACGGTGGACCATCGTTTGTAGTCCGACACCAACTGCTCAGCGGGCTGTTTCAAGCTGGACCGGATCGCATAGACCCCATCCAGGCGCTCGGCCCTCTGAATCGCCTCCGCATTATGGGTATACGAGAAATACCCTTCCTCGATCTCAAGGAGATAGAATTTCTTTAATTTGTGTTTCCCCAGTGCACGCTCCACGCGCATTCCAATCTTGGCCTTGTCTTTGAGTCGGCGGGGTGTACGGGTGGTTGCCGCAAGGATCTGGTCCAATTTTGCGTCGGCCTTCGCCAAAAGATCCTCACGGGTTTTCTTAGTCTTTGCCGCCTGAAAGGGGTTCCTGCATAGCACGAGGCGTTCCTTGGGATAGAGATCGCTTTGAATCTCCACCAGATCCTGTTGGTCAAACAAGCTCATTTGCGTTTTCTCTTGCTCCACCACCTCACGGATCTCCTGTTTTTGCATGCCCGTAATCCAATCCAACCCCACAGGGATGATCTCCTCCTGAATCTGTTTCTGCTTCAAAAGCCCGCGATCTCCGACCAAGATCACATGCTTTAACCCAAACGTATTTTGGAGCTTGGAGATCTGAGCGCCAAGGGTCTTGATATCGGGGGTATTGCCAGGAAAGACGTCTACGGAGACCGGACATCCTTCCTTATCGGTCATCAATCCATACACAATTTGTTTTTTCCCTTTTTTCTTGTCCCGGTTATAGCCATATGCTCCAAATGCATTTTTATCGCCCTCCAAGTAGCTGCTGGTCACATCATACAGCACCATTCCACCTTCGGTGAGATGGCGTTTGGCTAACTTGCATTCGATCTTGGTCTTGCAGGCGGCCAATTCATCCATGGCCTCATAGAGATCATTCTGGTCCACATGCTTGAGGTCAAGTTCTTCATGGAGCGTTGTGATACAGCTGGTCTTGTCCAACATGTCACTGGTCTGCAGTTTGCTGGCGGGCTTGATGACCCGGGCCGCAATCATGCCGAGAACCAATCGTCGAAAGCGCGAATTCTTTGGCGCAATGAGGGATGTCATTTTGAGATGCTTCATCATGTGTAGCACCACCGCAACATGCCCATGGTGCCGGGTACGCTGGGTGTGCAGTGCCTCCTTGAAGGACTGGATGGCATGGCCTCCCTGCAAGAGCGTTCGCAGTCCTTCGCGAATGGGTTCGGGAAGGTGCGTTACATTGGCGATGGTGTTTTTGATGGTTCGTTTGCCGTCTCGCGTGGAGGTTCGCACGAGCCAGGTGGAGGGGGAATTGCGATTCGGGATTTCGGCTAAATACATGGGCTCAAATAGGTTTGCTAAAACGTAAATATACGACATAAATTGCAATAAATAACCCAAAATCAGCAAATATTTACATGGGCGCACTTTTTAAAATGAATCTGGGGATCAAAAACGCACAAAAACATATGCTTAGCATACACAAAAAGGCAGATTCAGACCGAAAAACGGGGCGGAGGAAGGGAAAAAGAGGACGTTTTTAACCAAAAAATCCTACGTTCAGGAAAAAATAGGGTTAAGTTTTGAGATACGATCTCAAGACGGGGGGTAGGCTTCTCAAATGGGGTATTAGAGATAGAACTTACAAGGCACTGAAGCTGATCCCCGTAAAATGTACTTACACGTTGTTTATAATACTGCTTCCGTCCCTCTTCTCCCAGTTCCATGATGATCTTCAGTCCCTGCGGTGTCATGATTCCGCCTTTTTCTTTCAAGTGCTCGGCAGCATGTTTTGCATAGGAGTGGACATGTCTAGGCCACCCATGTGTCTGTTGCGCAATCGCATGGATCCACGGAGCCGGATCGCCTTTGGCCTCCCCTTCTTTGGCAAGCCAATCCTGAATCACCGCACGTTCCGACTCCTTACTTAACGCGCCCAACTCCACGACACACCCTTCTGCAAATCTGGAAATCCCCAAGGCCCCAAAGGCTTCTATTGTCGTCCCTAATCCCGCCGCCAACAGGATGACAGGCCGTCCTACATCTCCGTTGTGAATCACATCCAGCGTGTCTCTCGCTCGAGTTTGTTCCGTTGGAGTTTTTTTTAGATTGATCAGATACTGGGCTTCATCCAGTACTAAAATCAATCCTTTCTTGGGGGCAAGATTCTTGAGGATCTCCTTTGGGCTCGCATGCCCAGCTATACTTCTGACATACCCCCCTTCGATAAACTTCACCCCGACTTTTGCGGCCTGCTCTTGATCCACCGTATACGACTTTCCCAGAGACTGAGCCATGGATGCGGGAGTGTATAGATCTTCTATCGAGATCTTGGATACCTCCCAACCATTCTCTTTTGCCAGCTTCCCACATTGATCCAGTAGCGCGGTTTTTCCCACCCCGGGTGCCCCCTGGATCAAAAAGGTAGATCCCGTTTGGGTATCCCTGGAATCTTTGACCAGTTTGTTAAAGTTGGCCAAGATTTGCTTTCTTCCATGAAAATATGGCGTGGCCCCGCGATCAAACGCCGCGGTCTTTGTAGGAGAAGGCGTCGGCATAGAGAGTACGAACGAAATGCGTTGATAGGATCAATTAGACAGGAGAACAAGGGAAAGGGTTCCTTTACGATATACGCTATCTACATATCATGGAGATCTAAAGAAGTCAAAGGCGTCCAACGTAGCCCCTAATCCGGCTAAGAGTAGTACAGCAGGTCTCT
Source organism: Rhodothermales bacterium (assembly GCA_965215475.1). Lineage (GTDB taxonomy): Bacteria > Bacteroidota > Rhodothermia > Rhodothermales > Bin80 > Bin80. The sequence continues at coordinate 952,806 of OZ244061.1, read as the reverse complement.
CTAATTCTTCATTATGGATCGCATCAAGTACATTCTAAGTCGGAGGGAGGCGTGTTGGTTGTTCCTATGGTTTGCGCTTCATCTCACTGTAGCAGCAATGGCTTCTTTCCGCTACGCAGGATATGTAACGTTGTTGCCTGCGCCCATTCTGCCTTGACCTCTATTTGATCCATTTGGATTCCAATCCCTCCGATTCCCGAAAATTGCGCCCTGATGTTCTGTCCAAGACATTAGCGTAATTCGTTCAAAGTCCAAAGAATCGGAGGATACATTTTTTAATGGTTTCCCACCCGCTCGCCAGTGCAAACTTGCATAGAGCAATTGTACTTTTTCCTGGTATCTTTCAAATGCTGAGCTAATTCCGTTAGCGTTCTACTCATTTTATGCTTTTACCCCCTGACTCGGGAAAGCTCAGTAGCCGATCGCGATAATACTCATATTGTTTCCGGCGGGCCTTGATTTCTGCGGGCAGTCCGATGGAAAGGTCATTTACCAGTGCATCAAATTTATCGAGGATAGAGACGGTTTCGTTTTGAATTTCGAGCGGTGGAACGGGGATGCGAAAGTTTTTTATTACTTCGGTTGGCAAATGTGCAGGAATAGCATCAATTGCTAACGAATAAATTATATCCTGTCTACTCTTCAGTGCATAATACAAATACTTGCCTTGTATTCTTTCAAATGGCTTGATACAATAACACACATCATTCGCCCAAAAATCACTGGTAATATAGTTTACGAATCCAGCGGTACCATATTTTACAACCGTAACTGTGTTAGCGGATTGATTATTTTCCCCATAATACCCCATGGGAGTAACTCCACCCATAAGCGCTAACTTGTTTACCACACATAATTGTTGTAGTTTTATTGTATTGGAGGGAAATATCTAAGTCTTCAATGAGAATTTTTCTTGATGTTGCTTAGCTACTACTGGTTCCTTATTCTTTCTGCAACCCTTATTTTAACAGTCCTATGAAAAAGACCGTTACCGAAGCCCCGGCCAGTCAAGATTGGGATGTATTATGTTCGTTTCTACCTGAGTGCTGGGTGCAGCTTGCAACAGACACGGGTGCTTTACGAGGTCTGCGTAAATACAAGTGCCCAGAGGCACTCTTGCGAGTATTGCTGATCCATTTGGGATGTGGTCATTCCTTACGAGAAACGGTAGTAAGGGCACGTCAGGCAGGATTGGCAGACATTTCGGATGTTGCCCTGCTCAAGCGTTTGCGTAAATCGAAAGATTGGCTCTATGCGATGTGCAAAGAATTATTTCAAGAACATGGCGTTTCTACTTCCATGGAAGCATCCCTAAAAATGCGGGCTTTTGATGCGACGATTGTTAGTGAACCTGGACAGACTGGATCGCAGTGGAGAATACATTATAGCGTTACGCTCCCATCATTCGCATGTGATTTTTTCAAGCTCACTCCCACGAAAGGACAGGGGACGGGGGAATCATTTAAACAATTCCCAATTCAATCGGGGGATTATATCTTGGCCGATAGGGGATATTCAACGAAAAGTGGAGTCAAATATGTCTCAGACGCAGGTGGATATGTAACGCTACGTGTGAATACGGGAGTCTTGCATTTTGAGAGAAAAACGAATGCTCCATTTGATCTGCTTACTGCGGTTGAGACCATTACAAATCTTGGTGAAGTGGGGCAATGGGAGGTACAGGTTCCAGGGAAATCCCCTGTTTCTGGTCGCATTTGTGTATTACGAAAAACAGAGGAGGCTGCTCAGAAAGCACAAAAGACAATCCTACAGAATGCGAAGAGAACCGGCAAGAAACCTCGAGATGAAACGCTCCGATTTGCACGATATGTGATCCTGTTTACAACATTTCCGAACCATTTGTTTTCCGCATCCGAAGTGCTTGAATGGTATCGCCTGAGATGGCAAGTAGAACTAGTGTTCAAGAGATTTAAATCTTTGGCTCAGTTTGGGCACCTCCCCAAAAATGATGATGATAGTTCAAAGGCATGGCTGTATGGCAAACTCCTTGTCGCCCTACTCACAGAAAAAATCGTTCGTCACGCACGAACTTTTTCCCCCTGGGGATACTACTACTGTGCAGAAAAGCCCATGGAATGACTTTCAATTTGCCCTCAATGAAGTAAATCGTGCCATTGAGCCCCGTTGTGGGTTGTCCAAAATGATTCAAGAGTGGAAGTCTATTTCTGAAGGACTCATAGATGGACCTCGTCAGAGAACCCCTCAAATAGAAAAATACCTCAAATAGCAAACAAGTTAGCGCTTATGGTAACTCCACCACTATAAACAGGAAACCTGCCACTCGGGTCTAACTGTCTTTTCGTTAATCTCTTACCCCGACTCACAAGAGCCATATCCTTGAGCGCCTTAAACTCAACTCCTTCTGGGCAATATTCGAAGAGCATTTGATCAATTCTGCTTATACCAGTTGGAATACCAGTATTGAAACTCAACAGACGATCCCTATAGTACTGGTACTGTTTTTTTCGCGCTTCCAGCTCCGCTTCTAGCTCTGCCACCAGTGCTGCCACCAGCGCTGAAAACGTATCCAAGATGTTTACGATTTCGTGCTGCACCCTGAGAGGTGGAATAGGGATGCGAAAGTTTAGTATAGCCTTCTTATTGCCCCGAGGCATTTTTGCTCCCTTCGCATGAGACATGCTGTAAGAAAAAAAAATGTCAGAACTAAGGATATAGTAGAGAAACTTAGGTGCTATTTTGGTAGTGGCACCTGAATCAATGCGAATCACTACTACATCCTGATTTGTGCCACCCGATGAATCTGCCAACCATATTTTCTTGAGATATGGACGAATGTTACCAATCAATATGTCATCCTTTTCATAGCCTATACTTACTCCCTGTGAGGGGACATAACTAGAAGCTATTTTACCTCGCTTTTGGGGTAGAAGATTAGATACTCCGACATATGAATTTTCATCAATCTCACTTACATGAATCCGATCAGTCGGATAAGAAGCAATCTCTCCTAATGCCTTGAATTCTACCCCATCGGGGCACAATTCAGCAATCAACTCTTCAATCTTGTTCATCCTCTATCCACCTTCCAGATCGGATACAATGGCGTCAATCCTTGTTCGCAGTCCCACTTGTCTTGTAACGATCCCTGTAATCTCAGCACTCTCACCAAGTTTCATTACCAAAATCTGTCAAAACTGTATCCAGCCCGCAAAATACACATACTACCACTTCAATCGTTAAGTTGTACCGTTCAGTACATCATTACCTTTAGAAATCAGTTCTTGAATGCATGAATATGGTTTTTGACACGATAGAATCCAATGGTGTATCATGAATTCCAATCTCAGGAAATCTCAGATTCCACTCATTCAAGTTTTACCCACAAGATGAATTGATGAGGTTGGCTCCAAATCCGTCTACAACCTAGACTCAAAAGCAAAAATCAACGTTCTACCTGCTCTAACCCACAAGAAATGGCAAAAGCTACTTGCCGGATGTTTACAGAATCAGGGCACCCGTTGGGTCGTGATGAATATTATGAGATCCAAACGGGGCAGCCAGTTTGATTCTCGTAGGTCTAGGTGAAAATCTCATTTTGGTAGATCGATTTTTTGATCGCCCCAACGCATTGGATCAGTGAGCCTGTTTGGTACGATTTGAACAAGATTTGCTTGTTTCGAGGAAATTTAAGGGAATTATATCCATAAGTAACAACGGATGGAATCTTTTTGGGGTGGCGGGTGTAACAGACACAATAGGATAGATATGGAGTCTACCCTATTGCTTACCATAGTATCAAATTATACTTGATACCATGCCTGTTAAGGATTCAAACAAGAACGAGCAAAGTAGTTCCTACCGGGGCGTGGAATATCGTCTATGTCCAGGGACACAGGACAAGGCAAAGAAACTCGCGGGGGCGTGCCGGTTTGCGTGGAATGCCATTCTTGCCGAGTGTCAGAAAGAATACGATGCGGTTCGAGATACAGATCAGCCAAAGCCTTCGCTCTCGTTTTTCTCGCTGGGGAAGCGGTTTACCAAATTGCGTCAATCCACAGAATGGCTAGATCAGTATTCCTATAAGATTGTCCGACATGCCTTGAAATATCAGGCGGATGCGTGGAATGGATTCTTCAAGGGGCAGCGAGGTCATCCCCGATTTCATTCAAGGAGCGCGCACGCGGATTCCTTCACCGCGATTCAGGGAACGTTCAAAATTGTAGACGATAATGTACACATCCAAAAGATTGGTTGGATGAAGTTCCGGCGCAAGGGAGGCGATCCATACCTTGACCGTGAACCGATTGCGATCACGGTCAAGAAGGTAGGGCGGTATTGGAGTATGAGCGTCATGTACAAGATTCCAACACCGGAGAAAATTCTGAACAGGATTACCGTCGGCGTAGATCTGAATACCTACAACGTGGCTTGGACGGATACAGCAAATGAACGGGGAATACTTCCGATTGAGAAGCCGAACAAAAAGGAGATCCGGATCAAGCGGTATCAGCGGAAGCTGGCCCAACAGCACAAAGACTCGAAGGTAACCAGTCGCAAGATCGCGAAGTGGAAACGGAAGCATTCACGAAAGAATCGGGATCATCACAATAGCAGGGTTTTGGCAAATCGGGCGGAGGTCCTGGTGCGTGAAGATCTGAAGCTCAGGAATATGACAAGGTCGGCAAAAGGGACCGTCGAGGACCCGGGTAAGAATGTGAAGGCAAAGGCAGGACTGAACCGGGTAATGCGGAATGCATCTCATGGCCGGTTCCATACCTACTGCGAGTACAAATTCAGTAAGGTCATCACGGTGGATCCAAAGTACACGAGTCAGCGATGTTCAAAGTGCGGACGCGTAGCAAAGGAGAATCGGTTGACACAAAGCAAGTTCAAGTGTGTAGCCTGTGGCTATGCGGATCTGAACGCATCTGCAAACATCTTGGCCTCCGGGATTGGGGCTACTGGACGTGGAGGAGCGTTTCGGTCAGGAACTCCTAAGAGCCGTCAAATGGATCGATCAGTAGCTATATGATTGGTTACTTATGGATATAATTCCCAAATTTAATATCAGATGAACTTATATGTAAGGTATAAGTAGTATGTTTATTCTATATACAAAACATCAGAAATATGCCCCGACCATTGACGGAAAAACAGCAGGCTGTACTGGACTTTATCATCAAATATGATCAAGAAGGTTTGGGATGGCCTAGCTATGAGAATTTCATGGATGAATTTGGCTATAAATCCTCTAACAGTATCACCCAGAATTTCAAGGCGTTACAGAAAAAGGGGTATTTGATTTATGAGGATGGCGGTTATCAGTTAAAGTTGGATCAAAGAGATGCCAGTCGTGGGATTCCAATCCTTGGAGAGATTGCTGCAGGAACGCTACAGGAAGCCGTAGAAACGAATTTAGGGTACATCACCGTAGAGACTCTATTCCCGAATCTCGACAGCATTTTTGCAGTACGTGTTCGTGGCGAATCCATGATTGGAGCCGAAATACACGACGGTGATTATGTGCTTCTAGTAGATGACGATATCCCAGATGGTGGGATTGGTGCGGTCCTTTATAATGGTGAAACTTCCCTCAAGAGGATCTATATGGATCATCGGGGGCTTCGACTGGAACCGGCAAACTCGGAATTCGACAACATTCGCATTGAGCCTGATATCTTCGAGGAGGTCAAAATTCTAGGAAGATATATTGGACATGTGAATAAAGAAGGAATGCGGAAGGCACCGGATATGTACCAAATCTCCACCCGAAACTATTCTCCGTTTGGAAACGAGACATAAACCGGTTCCTGACAAGTAATCCGGCATTTTTCAGCATACAGAGATGATTCCTGTCAATCCGGTGAGGTGATGGGATATACAAGAATAGTCATATGTAGTGATTCGTGTATCAGCGATTCAGTCAATTAAGAAAGTGCAAGAACTTCGTTCAGGGTACGTCCAATACAAGAATCGCATCATGGCCTTTTACGCGACTACGTTGGAAGGGGTATGCAGCCATATGACCTCGAGGTACATATTTCCTCCTTGTACCGGTCATAACCAGTTGATTGGAGTAGATCACAAGAGGGGATTTCTTGCCCTACTATTTGTCTGAGGGCGGGGGAGCCCAAGTGCCAAAGGCAAGTGGCAAACCAGCAGGGTCAAGAGTATAGAGTAGGCGGCCAACATTCGGCAAATCAAACGCTGGTGCAAGAACGGTTCCACCCAATTCAGCGGTCTTGGACTCTATATTGTCAACGTCATCAACGGTAACAATACAGCTCCAGTGTGGTGGAACATTGGCATCCACGAGTTCCATAATTCCACCAATTTCTGTTTCATTCACAGAAATGATATAATAAGGGGAGGGAGTTTCGATCCTCTGAATGGACCAGCCAAACAGTTTGCTGTACCAATCGGCAGCCGCTTTTGGGGTACTGGTATGGAGTTCAAACCACGAGAACGCTCCGTGAGTCGCGAATGCTTCTTGCGGGCTAGCAATGGTTTCGTTATCCGGCTCCCCAGATTCATTGTATTGGATGACGGCTACATATGCCCCTTGCGGATCCAGGAATCCTGCAAAAGAGCCAACCATCTGGACTTCCTGTAGGGGGACGATCAGGTTTAACTCATTTTTCTCAAGAAATTTGTGAATCTCATGTACAGTGATATAGTAGGTCCAGCAGGGTGGGGCACCGGGCGGGCATGCCATCAATCCGGCAACCCGCTTGGCATTGCTGTAGAGCAAAGTATATGTGCCATCAGGCATTGGCATCTCTCTGGTGCTTAAGCTGAGTAGCTGTGTATAGTAGTTTAATGATGAAGATGTCTCAGCAGAAAGGTATTCCTGCCAACTGAAGGCTCCGTGTGTTAAGAATGGATTCATGAATAGATCAATTAGAGTTACCAGGATAGGTCAAGTATACGTGTCAGATGCTCCATATATTTTAAGCCATGACGATAGGTTTGTGCGAGTTTTACCGGGAAGTCCGGTGTACACACGAACTTTTCGGTCAACGGACTTGAGGCTACGAAGTGCTTGCATTTCAGATCCTCAATCAAAGGGTGGTTTGGGTCAAACCCTTTTGGAGCTCGTTTTAATTTTTGATGCTCATATCCTTGCGAGAAGACGCTTGTGAAGTCTGGATCTTTTGTAATTTCGACCCATAGGTCAGGATTACTGGCAATCTCTTGCCGGATCAGGAGTAATTCTTTACTTCCGGGGCCCCAGATCCCAATTGAAGCGAACACTTCATCAGGTGCTAAGTGAAGATAAAAGCCGGGTGCATGTACATCCTTTCCGGCTACATGCCTAAAGTATACCCCAGCGGCTTCTTTGTAGGGCCGTTTATCTTTTGAGAAGCGAACATCCCGGTAGATACGGAAGAGAGAACCGCCAACTTTTGGAATGGCTGCAAAGTGTGGGCTGATGGTTTGGAGCGGTCGGGCAAATTCTGTAATGAATTTCAGAAGCGGAGCCTTCACCTCTTGCTCATAACGGTCACGGTTCTCGTTGAACCATTCTCGATTATTATTGGCACGGAGTTCACGAAAGAAATCAAATAGTGCAGGAGTGAGCATATTAGATTAGTAGGGGCACAAAGTGACTACGGTAGGATCCAAACCATTAACCCAAAGAATCAATTCTCAAAAACATTCAAGTTTTTATGAGAAATAATGGATTGAAGGGCGAGACAATTTCCTTTATTCTGCTCACTGCTTCATGCATTGTTTGTACTCACACCGAACCTTCTACTGGGATTAAAATGTCACCGCCAGAATGTTGTTGGAGTTTATGCTAATTGATGGGGAGTAATGAGGGAATCCATTTTCGTTACGGGGTAGAGTGCCATAGTTATTTCTCTACGAGCTTGAGATATAGGGCATCCTCTAAGTGAAACTCTGTAAGAGCATCTTTCAAATTCTTGAATTTACTAATATTACTAAGGTTCGTATGCAAAAAATAACCCTGCCCGAGGTCTACATGGCGATGGTTAGGTCTGGATGATTTAACAGGGCTCCCCTTGTGGTTGGATGCCAAGTCTCTATTTATTTGAAAAAGATATTCATATATAGTGACAAACATGTCGGTCACCTTCACCCTGTCCGTGTATTTTTTACCATCAAAGACATAGTACTCTAGTTTTATGCCTTGAGGATTCGGAATGTCAAAAATATTAATTAACTCTCCTGGAGGTGGTGAAATAATGATTGGCTCTGGCTCATCCCCCAGCGATTTGATGCGTTTCCTCGTGATCCCTTCGAGTGGATCTGGTGGAATAATAATTGGCTCATCCCCATTCATGATTTCATCAAAGATCGAAGGCAGGATGGGTTTGATTTTGTCTCTGACGGCTTTCTTTGTGGTCCCGAAGATGTTTTTCGTAATGAAGGATACCAGATCGTCACTGGGTTTCCTCATCTCACGTTTGAGATATTCCAGTATTTTTGAACGATATGATAAGGTCAAAGCCAAAGAACGAGCTTCAGAGACATTGAAATTCTGCCGCGTGAATGCAGACAAGGATCTCAGATATTTATTTGTGTCCGTTTCAAGATCAAAGGATAGAAACGGCTTTTGATCCATCATATTTTCGCGATCCAAATCTGAAAAAAATCGATATTCAACCCCATTCGTAAGGATAGCGAATTTGACCGAAGGTGAGGTATTAAAATAATTTTTTAGCTGAGCTCGATGTTGATGAAGAGGCTCGCGGAGCTGCTTGCATTCAACATAGATGATTGGTTCTCGATTTTTGTCAAATATGGCATAATCAACTTTTCCCGTTCTCTTGTACTCCGAATCTGCACGGTATTGTGCCTGAATTACATCTGGATTGCTATGGTCATATCCCAATACTTTAAGAAATGGAAGGATGAACCAATTTTCAGTGTTTTTCTCGTCTGGCGAGGAAGTTAAATCTTTGTACCTTTTCTCCAGCTTCTGCAGTCCAAGTTTTAAATCCATAGATCACATTTAAGGTTTAACATTCATAGGGTGAACTCAAAGAATTACCGTATCTCTCTTGTAGAAGAGTAGCTATTAAATACTACCTCCCGAATCAATACGTGCCCAACAATCCCATAGTAGTTACGTTAACACGTAATCCAAATGTAAGAAAAAAAAACGAGAATAGGCATGTACTTGTACCCTCCACATAACTTGCAAGCGGTCAGGTAACATTCATGGATACGGTCACCTCCCGGCTTACAATCCCGGTAACGGGTATGCACTGCGCTTCGTGTGCCGCTGGGCTAGAGCGCCAATTCAGACGATGCCCCGATACGACTCAGGTACATGTGAACATTGCTACGCACGAAGTACACATAGAGGGGTTATCTCCACAAGCCGCTGTAGATGTGATTCAAGAAGCAGGATATGATGTTGCTCAGTCCAAGTTAGTTCTTCATACAAAAGAGGAAGAATCTGATCTAAATCAGAAGATGATTGAGGAACGTTGCAGCAGGCTTGGACCATTAGTGCAGGGAGAGTTATCAGGCAAAACGTTAACCCTGTCATGGATTCCGGGCCTCACAAAAGCAGAAGATCTCTTGGCTACATTTCCAGAGTATGCACACATACCAGACAGCAAAACAAAAACGTCAATATTCGTACAGGTTCGCTTGATCATCGCCGTCTTAGGAGCGGTGAGCTTGATGGCATTGACGATGTTGGAAGCCACTTCCCACATGGTGCTGATGGTGATGGCGGCTCCCATTGTGTTTTACTGTGGAAGCGAATTCTTCAGGCGAGCATGGGGGGCATTGAAGAGAGGTGGAACAAACATGTATACACTCATTACCATCGGGATTTCAACGGCATGGATTTATAGTGCAGCCGTCACATTGTTCCCATCGTTCTTTGATGGCTCTCCACCTGTTTATTTTGAAGCCTCCGCAGTCATTGTGGCCCTGGTTCTTGTAGGTCAGTTTTTGGATTCACGCGCAATGGCTCAAACAGGATCTGCGATGGAAGCACTTCTTCGGTTACAAGTGCCCGTTGCCCGTGTACAGCGGGGAGCACATTGGATAGATCTGCAGGTTGAGGCCGTGAAGTCAGGAGATGTGGTAATTATCCGGCCAGGGGATCAAGTACCCGTTGATGGAGAGGTGGTACAAGGATCTGGTGTAGTAGATGAAAGTATGTTGACGGGGGAACCCCTACCCGTGTCCAAATCAGAAGGCAGTAATGTAGTAGCAGGTACGCTAAATGTTGACGGATCCCTAACGGTACGTGTTACAAAAACGGGACAGGACACAGTGTTACAACAAATTGTTCGTCTCACGAAGGAAGCGCAGGGGCGCAAAGCACCGATCCAGAAATTAGCAGACCAGGTGTCGGGCGTTTTTGTGCCGATTGTTTTATTGATTGCGGTGATAACGTTTGCCGCTTGGCTCATGGAAGGAGCAGATTCGGAGCATGCACTGACTACGTTCGTGTCGGTACTGATTATTGCCTGTCCATGCGCTTTAGGGTTGGCGACCCCTGCGGCCGTAGTCGCTGCTACCGGAGCTGGCGCTCGAAGCGGAGTCTTATTCAAGGGCGGAGATGCTTTAGAGCGAATGAGCCAGGTCACACATATTGTTCTAGATAAAACAGGGACACTGACCACAGGGAAGCCAACGGTTCAGTCTATTGAAACGTCTCCAGAGTATTCATCCTCAGAAATTCTACAGATGACCGCCTCGCTAGAGGTGCACTCGCAGCATCCACTAGCAGAATCCATCGTTACAAAAGCCAAAGAAAAAGATATTGATTTTAACCCGGCAAAAGAGGTTGAACCAATTCCTGGCTATGGTATATCGGGGATGGTTCAAGGCCGTAAAGTGTGTGTTGGCAGTGACGTGTTTTTGGCTCAGATGGGGATTCGTCTGCCATCCATTGTCTCAAAAGAAGCAAGAATTCATGTGGCACTTGACGGGCAATGGGCCGCGCAGTTTTCGATTATAGATGCGGTACGGAATACGTCGCGGGATGCAGTTACAAAGCTGAGCCAGCAAGGTTTAACGGTGATGATGCTGACCGGGGATACAGAAAAAAATGCCGCGATTGTCGCAGAACAAGTTGGGATCGATCATATACAAGCCGGGACCACACCAGAAGGCAAACTTGAATTCATCTCGGCCCTGCGAGATCATGATGCCGTGGTGGCAATGGTTGGTGATGGGATCAATGATGCCCCTGCGCTTGCCGAGGCAGACGTTGGGATCGCAATTGGGTCGGGTACACAAGTTGCCGTTGAGACGGCAGATGTTACGCTTCTGCGTGAGGATCTGGGATCGGCTGCGGATGCGATCAATGTGGGGCAGAAGGCCATGAGCACGATACGTCAGAACCTATTTTTTGCGTTTGTTTATAATACTCTAAGTATTCCGGTAGCTGCTGGCGTGCTATATGGGATGTTTGGAGTACTCCTTAATCCCATGTTGGCATCATTGGCGATGACGTTATCGAGTCTATCCGTGGTTCTCAACAGCCTACGTTTGCGTAATCAACTTAAATCGAAATCTTGAGAATCAATGATTCCTGAATGGATGCCCAATCTGCACCCTATGGTGGTGCATTTCCCAATTGCGCTGCTCATGGTGGCGTTTGCGGTTGATGTGATTGCTTTGTTTTTCCGCAAGATCTCATTCCTTCCCCGAATGGTCACCATCCTATATGTTCTTGGGGCTTTGGGAACGGTAGGAGCTGTGATTTCAGGGGAGGAAGCAACGGAAACAGTGGAAGTGGTGGGGCAAGCGAGTTCAATATTAGCCGATCATGAGGATGTGGGCGAAATTGTAATGTACTTTTTTCTGGTCTACGCTGCACTTAGAGTCGCACTGTGGTGGTTCTCATTTCGAATAGTGTTTTGGATCCCACTTACCGTCATTGGAGCAATCGGACTGATCCCGTTATATCAAGCATCATCTTTTGGCGGGCGTTTGGTATATGAGAAAGGGGTGGGGGTCGCTATGGTAGATTCGCTCTCTCTGGAAATAGAAGAAATGGAGAGGGAATTCTTGAGAATGGGGATGGCCGAAGAGTTTTCTGGGCTCGGAGAAGATGGCGCATGGCAGTGGCGGGCCGGGGAGAACGCAGCCAATACGTTCAACGAGGCATTCGAAACGGGAATGGGAGAAGTTGTCGCCGATACGGTCCAAGATTCAGAAGGCAATTACTGGTTGGCCTTATCGATCCTGGAATCGCCAGCCATAATTACTTATGGAATCCCTGTTGCAAACGTGGAATTATTGGCGGAGATGGATCTATCCGATTTTGATGGCTCAATACGTCTGCTTCATCATGCACTAGATAGTCTTTCGTACCACTTCATGGAAGTGGAAGATGAAGTGATTCGGCTTGGAGTCTCAGTGGATGGAGAAACAGAGATACAGGAGGAACACAGTCCATCTCAGCCCTCAAATGTTGGTGTATTCAGGGTGGTTGGAGATCAGACCCATTTCCGGGGATATTTTAATGGAAGTATGGTCGTTCATGGGCACGGCCCTGCCCCAGAAGCAGGAGTGACGGGATTTGCAATTGCTGGGTCGGGTACGATTAGATTTGCCAGGATGGAGATGGCCGTACTTCGGTAACTGGAATGCTACTTGATGCGGTGCAGATTTACATGGAGGTAATGTGGGCGTAGTTTTCTCATGATCCTGCCATGGAAATGATGAGCTCAGGATCCTCAGGGGCTAGAGTACTAAATCGACACCAATGGATTGCACTCTCAGTTGCGCTACAGAATGGAGTTCAAGGATAGAAGTAGGCTCGATTTTGGGACCATGAATCCTCAAAGTGTAGGGACTACACTTTTGTTAGGGATTCTTCATGACTGGATGAATCAGGTTCGGTGACCCAGCCAGCATATTTGTTCATGACATAATGTGGTCGGCCTTTAACTTCGTCAAAGATTCGTCCCAGGTATTCACCAAGAATCCCTAATACCATGAGTTGGACTCCGCCCAAAAACAAGATCAGTACAACCGTCGAAGTCCATCCCTGGGGCAAATCCTTTCCACTCAGGAATACACCGAGAGCATACACTAGGTAGCAAAACCCCAAGAAAGCTGCTCCAGCGCCAAGCCATGCCGATAATCGAAGAGGAGCAGATGAGAAGGAAAGCAATCCATCCAAGGCAAGACGTATCAGCCGTTTCATGTTATAGCTGGGACGCCCGGCATACCGGGCAGGACGTGCATACTTGATCCCGATCTGCTGAAACCCAACCCATCCACGCAGTCCCCGAACAAATCGATTATGCTCCGGCAGCGAGTTAATGACGTCCACTACTTTTCGGCCCATAAGGGCAAAATCGCCTGCGTCACGGGGGATGCGAATATTTGCGGTCTGTCCTAAAAGGCGATAGAAACTACTGTAGCAGATTCGAAGAATCCAGGGCTCTTTACGATTCGTACGAATTCCATAAACCACATCGTACCCCTCACGCCATTTGGAAATAAATTGATTGAGGAGCTCAGGAGGATCCTGCAGGTCGGCATCCAGAACCGCAACTAGGTCTCCACGAGCATACATCAACCCGGCACTCACTGCGACCTGATGGCCAAAATTCCGAGAGAAACTCAGGTAGGCCATGTGATGATTAGATTCACAGGCGGCCTGCAATAGTTGAAGCGTGTCGTCGCTGCTCCCATCATCAATGAAAAGAAATCGTGTCGGAATCCCTAAATCCAACTCCTTTAGTGTACGGAGTAAATCGGGCAGAACCTCTTCTTCATTGTAGCAAGGAAAGACAAGGCATATTTCTGGATCAGAAGTCTGTCGTACGGTCATGAATCTTCAAATGGGTTCCCATATGCTCCAAGGCCGAAGAGGGCATAGTCATAGCGTGCTGGATCGTTCCGATTGAGTTTTCGGCAGGTATCAGTGAGTTCCATGACGGCCTTCCAATCATTTGATTTGCGATGGAGTAATCCTAAGATACGCGCCTGGCGGCCAGAATGAATATCCAGGGGTAATACCAGTTGATGAGGTTTGATGGAATGCCAGAGTCCCAAATCCACAGGGCCTGGGCGAACCATCCAGCGTAGATACAACGAGAGTCGTTTGCAGGCACTTCCACGGCTAGGGCGTGCGAGATGTTTCTGAAGTCGGACAGGGGTATCAGCTCGAACGGTCATCATGCGCATACTGAATCGCTCTATAGACGGATACGTATCCATCTCATGGTCCTGACACCCAAAAATGTTTTCAATGGTTCCAAATTCTCGAATCAAGAGACTCAGATTGTGGGTGAAGGCAAGGCAGTCTTCTGGTTGAAAGGTACGGTGCACGAAAGTGCAAAGTGCATCATGGTCTCGAGTGGGGTTGAACTGAGTGACAAATTTCGATGGTCTAAACTGCATTCGGGTACAAAGTTCTTCCAGTTTTGAAAGAATAATTGCACGCGATCCCCACGCCAGCGTTGCGGCATAGAGTCCGACAATCTCCTGATCAGATCGATCCGTAAAGGCGTGGCACAGACGGATGGGATCGTCAGGAATAAAAGAGGGAGACTCAAAGTGAGTCACCAGTCGATCAAGATAAGCGGTATTTGGCACACAAAAACGAGACTAAGTTTCCAAGCGAACTAGGTGGCGGTCCAAGGTGTAAACGGCTAATCAGAAATCGGGATCTTGGCACCACCGGCTTCAAGCGATTTTTGTGCGGCGTCAAGTAAACGAACAACCGCCAAACCATTGCGGGCATCGGTACGAGGGGTCTTTCCCGTACGAACACAATCGATAAAATGGGCGCACTCAACCCGCAACGGCTCCGACATTCGGATATTGGGAATATGAATATCTCCAACACGAATCGTCATCGACTCGGCAAATCCGACATACCCAGGAGGGTTGACTCCTTTATCATAAATGCGCACTTTTTCGGCGGTCGTCATCTCATCAATGACGACCATCTTTTTGCTCCCTACCAGAGTGACCTTGCGAATTTTATGAGGGTCCAGCCAGCTTGTATGCAGATGAGCTAGCGCACCACCTTGAAAAAAAATGGTTGAGAAGGCAACGTCGCAGATATCGGGTTGCAAATATGACTGAGCATGCACGGCAACTGCAACAGGTTTCTGTTGCAGAAAAGCCAAAGCCACAGAAAGGTCATGTGGAGCAAGGCTCTGTAATGCATTTTCGCGTTGGCGTACAATTCCAAGATTGACGCGTACGCTGTACATGTAGTATAGATCACCGAGTTCACCGCGTTCAATCAGGTTTTCCACATAATTGAAGGCCGGATGATAGAGAAGGAGATGACCAACCATGCAGTGGCAGCCCATTTCCTCAGACAATGAGGCCAGAGTTTCTGCTTCCTCTGCACGTTCCGCCATGGGTTTTTCAACAAATACATGGCGACCACTTTCCAGTACGGTCCGAGCCAAAGAGTAATGAGAAGGGGTTTCCGTCGCAATGATAATGGCATCTAGATCGTCACGAGACAAGATACTCTGGATATCTTTCGTAATCGTGATCATAGGATAGCGATCCTCAACGTACTGTCTCGCTCCAGGATCGGCATCACATACGGCGACTACATGGCATGCCGGGATGGCATCAAAATTTCTCAACAGGTTTTTTCCCCAATATCCTACTCCGATCTGGGCTACTCGAACTTTATGCATAGATCAAACGGGTTGCATGCTCAATAACCTTCTCCGCAATAAATTCCTGTTGATCGGGCTTGAGCTCGGTGTGCATTGGCAGTGCCAGGACTTCATCACAGGCTTGTTCCGTTTCGGGAAGACTTGTCTGCTTTGGTGAGGCGCTGAATACCGGTTGTTTATGTAAGGGTACAGGGTAATAGATCCCATATGGAATCCCAGATCCCGTGAGAGATTGGATGAGTTCGGCCCTCATTTTTACGCGAATCACATACTGATGATAGACATGACGTTGAAAGGGAGCTTCATGGGGGCAAACAATTTCATCAACATTCTCAAAGAGGGCGTGATAGTATGAGGCAGCCGTACGTCTTCGTTCCGTGAATGATTCGAGATGCCGGAGCTTCACGTCCAGAATGGCCGCTTGGAGTGCATCCAATCGGCTATTGATTCCAACCACTTCATTGTGATATTTGTGACGACCGCCGTGATTGGTAATCATTCTAGATTGAGCTTCGAGCTCGGGATCAGAGGTAAGGATCGCGCCGCCATCGCCATAGGCTCCCAGGTTTTTTGAAGGAAAGAATGAGCAGGTAGCCATAGTTCCTATACCTCCAGTGGGCACATCTTTATAGAGTGCTCCAATCGCCTGTGCATTATCCTCAATTACGACGAGGTTATGTTTCTTGGCTAAGGCATTGATCGGATCCATATCTGCGGACTGGCCAAAGAGGTGTACCGGGACAATAGCTTTCGTTCGAGGAGTAATACATGCTTCAACGCTAACGGGATCAAGACAGTAGGTGTCGGGATTTATATCGGCAAAGACGGGCTCTGCCCCCAAAAGAGCCGCCGCTTCTGCGGTGGCAATAAAGGTAAAGGAAGGGGTAATGATTTCATCTCCGGGGCCAATGCCAAGAGCCATATAGGCAATTTGCAGTGCATCCGTTCCGTTTGCGACCCCGATGGCATATTTCGTGTTCGTATACTCCGCAAGGGCATCCTCAAAACGTGATACAAACGGGCCGCGGATAAACTGTGCAGAATCCAGGACCTGAGCGACCGCGGAATCAATCTCATCTTTAATTCTCAGGTACTGCCCCCTGAGATCGACCATCTGAATATCCATATTCGTTACTGATTCTCTAACCACTGTTCTTCTGGAACCATACGTAAAAATCGAGCAGGGACTCCTGCCCATAATTCTCGTTCTGGAATATCATGCGTAAGAACACCTCCTGCAGCCAGCATCGCATCGGGGCCAATGGTTTTACCTGGTAAAACGGTTGCTCCGGCACCGATTCGCCCTCCACGCAACACCGTGATTCCTCGATAGTATTTTTGACGCTCTTTTGTTCGGCCAGCAAAATTATCGTTACTAGTTGTTACTCCAGGTGCAATAAAAACATAGTCTTCCAGATTGGAATAGGCTGTAATGTAAACATTGGTCTCCAACTTACAATGAGCCCCGATAGAGCAGTCATTCTCAATGGCAACGCCTCGTCCAATGATGGTTGCTTCGCCAACAGAAACCCGCTCACGCACCGTTGCAAGGTCCGCAACCATGATATGTTTGCCAAGAGTGCAGCCACGATACAGGATAGTACTGCTTCCAATCAGGCAATGATCATCAATGGAGAGGCCTGGATTCTGATTGGAAGTGCGGAGCGTACTGTGTTGAGCACGCATAGGCATGGCTCCGAGCACACTATGATCTCCAACTCGAACCTCAGCACCTAAGCGCGTTCCTTTTCGAATCACGACATGATGGCCCACCACACAGCCCGGCCCTATTTCGACATCATCTTCAATGATGCAACCCTTGCCCAGAACAGGTTTGGATCCTTTCATCTGTATTGAGCATAAAAAAGCCCGCAATCCGACGGACCACGGGCTACGAATTTCCGAATTAAAGTAAGAGTCTAAAGAGTTTCTAGGTAATGCTCAGCTGACTGCTTATAGGCTCCAAATACAGCATTCTGAAAGGCTTCTTTTGCAGCATTCCGATCGTTGACACTCACATAAGCTTCACCAAGGACGTAATATATTTTTGCCTTATCGGTTCGGCTACCGTTATGGATATCCAATGCTTGCAGTGCGGCAGAGATTGCGGCGTCCCCGTCCCCTTTAATATAATGTGCTTGTGCCGTGTAGAAGTAGATGTCTGCGTCGGCATCTACAAGTTCAGACAGAGATGACAATGCAGCTAGTGCTACATCTGCATCAGAGCGTGAGGCATTACGCTTTCCCAAAGCAGAGGAAGCTTGAGAGATAAAATGGTCGCGAATTGCCTTTTCAGCTGCGAGACTTGTTTTACGGTCTCCTGGCGCAGCAGACACGGCCATCCAAGCCTCAATTGCCTCATCAATTTGTCCTAAATTTTTGAATGCTAACCCTTTCCCATAGGCATTTTTGATATAAGTGGGGTAAATGCTCTCGCCATTGGAATAGTGTTGGAGGGCAGTTTCAAAATCACCAGCTTTGAATGCGGTTGTTCCCATCTTATAATCAATTTGGGCTGCAGCATATCGTGCACGCTGTGCTACTTCAGTATCGGATGCTTCATCTGCACCGGTCGCAGCTTGCATAAAGAGATCACGTGCTTCACTCCAAGTCGAGTTTTTGGCGGCCTCTTGAGCTGCGTTAAAATTCTCCTTGTATTCTTGAGCGGTGACCGAGTTAGAAGTAACCAAGATTATGAGTACCAAAGAAAATCCAAAGTGGATAAAGCGAAGTGAGTTCATTCTGCAAGTAATTAGTCGGTTGACAATGGAAGTGTTTGTTAATGGTATAGCTACACGAAGCCCGATAAACCGATCCGCTTCGATCAGGTTCCACGATCAATATATGTATAGTTATGTTGAGCAAGAATCATGCCAGTTCCCCTTCCATGGATCGTTCTATTATTCCATAACATGGAGACCTCCACGAACTTGAATGACGATAGAATCACTCATGGGCAAGGAGGGGTATTTCCCTTTGGAGAATGGATTGTGGGGGTCAGTTCACGCAAGGATTACGTTTATCATTTATGAGGACTCAACGGATGGTTATACAATCCGATGCAGTACTCTTTGAGCGACCGTGGCCGGTTTTTTCTTCAACTCAATTAAGGTGAGTCTCGAGATTTTCGAATTGAACATTACTAGAACCTCTTGCAAAACCATATCGACTAGAAAAATTAGGGCCAAAGAAGGATCTATTCCTCAGCCCCTTTTTTGTCATCCAAAAAGAGAAGATTTTAGATCGGGTTTCTGGGGGATCTCAGTCTTTTTCGAATTTTATGGAGAAGAAGCCTTCATTTCGCCTGATTCTAATTCTCTCGGGTTATCGGATACGTGTAAAATGATTAACGTACACGGAACGGTTTTGAGGGGATGTGATGATCATACGATACAAATAAAGACCTGACGGAAGCAACGTTCCATTCAACTTTACCTTCTGCTCCCAGCCTGCGGTGCTATTTACAGCCGGTATCGTCATGATACGCTGTCCCATTAGATTGAATACCTCCACCTCTATTTCTGCTGGCCAAGGAAGGTCAAATACTAAATGCGTCATATTCTGAAAAGGATTGGGATAGTTGGCATGCAAAGTGAATTTCTCGGGCAAAGATTCATTCTCGGATGCCACGGGTGAAAAAACTTCAATCTTAAAGGTCAGGTTATCCCGTGATCCATTTACATCGGTGGCTGTAAAATTGAACGAGACTGGCGAGGTAACCTCGGTTGGTGTCCCAGAGATTGTACGAGCGGATGCATCAAAGTTTAATCCATCTGGCAACGCAGGAACAAGTGTGTATGAGATGGGGGAAGTGCCTAAGGCTTCGGGCAAAACAAGTGGTGTAATCAGGTGGGTCCGTGGATAGGATTGGTCATCAACGTCTTCGGAGAACCTCAGCTGGTATACCTCAATCGTAAAAACCAGACTATCTTCTGATCCGCGTTTATCCATCGCGGTGTAGGTAAGAGTCACCGGTGGCGTAACTTCTGGGGGGATCCCGCGAATCGTTCGCGTACTTAAATCAAATCTCAATCCCTCAGGTAACCCGGGAGAAAGTGTGTACGAGATTGGGGGATTTCCAGTTGCGGCTTCGGGGAGAACCAATGGTTGAATGGGAAGTGCACGCGCATAGGACTGATCTGGAATTGTACCGGAAAAAGAAATCTTGACGCATGAGGGGCCATCTACATTCTGGATTCTACTTAGCCATGTTTGAAATTCATCGTCTTCTGGCGCACAGACTCCGGCATCATCAAAATGAAATGTGATAAGATTTTGCAAACTCAGGAAGCTCCGAGGGAGTTCGCCAGAGAAGTTGTTCTCATTTAGCTTCAGTTCCCGTAGCTCCGACAAGTTGCCCAGCTCCGGTGGGACCTCACCGACAAGTTGATTACCTCCCAGATCCAAAATCTCTAGCCTGGACAACTTACCAAGTTCTACAGGGATTTTTCCAGTCAGCTGATTGGAACCAATCACCAAGTGCTCTAACTCTGAAAGATTGCTCAATTCCACGGGAATCGGACCAACAAGATTATTCGACCTTAGCGATAGTAGCTCCAAGTTGGCCAAATTTTGGATTTCGGGTGGAAGATTTCCTCTGAGATTATTCTTTGGCAAAGACAATCCAACCAGTGATCCATCGGAAACAACAATGCCGTGCCATTGTCGAAGAGATTCTATTCCGTCAGGTACAGCCCCAATCTCCCAGCCGGAATTATTTCCCCATTCATCCCCGTTTGTTGAAGTATAGAGCGTGCTTAGGACTTGAAAGGCTACTGCCACGGACTCTTTCAGAATAAAATTCAGTATCCCTACAGAGTCCTCGTGCTCACCGTCTTGGATATGAGCAGATAGCCGAAATTGCTGTTTCGCCGAAGCGTCAGCTTCGATCTGGAATTCGAAATCAACACGAACTGAATCATCCGCACCGAGAAAGCCAACATCTACTTCACGTCTGTGCCACTTCAAGAATGGGTAGGGTTTTTCTTCTTCAAGGCGTACCTGGAGTTGTCGAGCATCGGTCAGATAATTTGCAAAAACGGCCGTCACGGTCACTTTATCCCCAGCAGATATTTCGTTATTGCCATCATCATCATCAAATGCCCAGCGCTTAAGTTGAAGCAACGGAGAAAAGGGGGATTTTCGAACTGCAGTAAACGCATTCACAAAACCGCCTCCCAACTGATTCGCATAAAAAGAATTCTCCGCATCAATGTTTTCAGCTGTAACTCGGATATACTCACGTAATAAGTCGGGAGACATATTGGGATATCTTGTCTTCACCAGTGCTGCTACTCCAGATACAAGCGGAGATGCCATAGACGTCCCCGACACATGATAGTATTCATTATCTGGACCGGTAGTTATGACCCTAACGCCGGGAGCAAAAACGATCATGATGTTGCCATAGTTCGAAAAGTCCGCGAGCGTGCGAGATTGATTTTCGGTTGCTCCTACGGATAGTACACGTGGATGGACTGAAGGATAATTCGGATAGCCCTCATCAATGATTCTCCCTTGGTTTCCAACCGAGTTCACAATGAGAGAGCCCATGTCCGTAGCCAAGTCAATGGATTGCTTCACGAAGTTCACAGCACCTCTGGAACGTTGTATACTCCCCCAACTCGCGTTAATGATGTGGGCCCCATTAGCAGCTGCGTAGAGGACCCCTTCGTATCCATGGCATATTTTCTCTGAGTCATCGCAACCTGCATTGATGTGCATAATATCTGCATTCCAGGCAGCTCCAGCTATTCCGACCCTGTTATCCGTTACCGCGCCCGCCAAACCCGTTACAAAAGTCCCGTGTCGCCAGGTTTCAAATGCCGGATTGGGTGATGGATCATTGTTGCCATCATCATTGTTCTGGAAATTGACTCCATGCACATCGTCAACAAACCCATTATTGTCATCATCAATTCCGTTGCCTGCAATCTCACCTGGATTCTCCCATACGTTCTCAAGAAGATCTTCGTGTTCCCAGTCGGCTCCTGAATCCACGATTGCAATGACGACCTTCGGAGTTGCATTCTCACTTTTGACCACACCCCATGCATCGGGAAGGCGCAGCGCATTAAGTTCTGTCTGTCTCGAAAAGATACGATCATTTGGGATCACTTGATCAAGAGTCTGAATGTGATTCACCATGACGGGTTCAGCATAGATCACACTTGGAGCAAGATGCAAATCTGCTGCAACCTGCCCAGGAGTGGCATTTGAATTATAATGTAAATAGTAGGTCCGGCGAAGGGCCATCAGATTGTGGTAGGTCTTTGGAGTAGGTTCTACATGATCCAGAAATGGATAAACCCGCTCAATTAAGTATACCCCATATTGAGCTGCTTTCTGATCAAATGCCTGTACCCCCGTGCTTCCAGACTTGTTTTGGATGAAAATATTCGACTCAAACTGAATCACAACGACGTTCGGCACATAGTCCTCCACCCCTTCGCTCTGTCCCAATGCAATGGACACGGTCCAAAACAGGGCAATCAGGATTACCCACTTTTTTGGCATGATTTCTGTCGTCATTGTTGTTTGCAAACAATTAAGGTTCTATCACCATTTGTATGGAATTGATTAATTTTGGTTTCACCAAAATTATTTTTCATGCTTGATACTTATTTAAAAAATTCAATGCATCAGTGGTTAGATTTAGATTCTTGCTGGAGTATTGATCATGTGGAAACCAATGTGAAGAAGGGGCGAGTGGATCTTTATATTTCTCATTCGGGGAAGGATCTTGTATGCCCAGATACGGGTGAGTCTGGTACCTTGTATGACCATCGCAAGAAGCGTCAATGGCGCCATCTGGATCTCTTTCATTTCAAGTGTTTTCTTCACTGTAGGATTCCCCGTGTACTGACTCCTAATGGTCCGAAGACGATCACCATTCCTTGGGCGGCTCCATCCAGTCGAGTCACCTATGCGTTTGAAAGTTTTGCCATTCGTCTGCTGAACGCAACTAAGACCAAAACAGCAGATCTTCTTCGGTGCGGATTTAACCAGCTCCATCGTATTATGCACCGTGCTGTTGAACGCGGAGAGTCACGCAGATCTCTGGCAGGAATTCACCATATCAGTATTGATGAAAAGGCCCTCAAGCGCGGACATACCTATGCAACGATTGTGAGTGATTCGGATCGTGGAGTGGTCATTGATGTTGGACCGGGACGGACGAAAAAAGGCACGATAGAACTCTTAGAATGCCTTTTAGGGCAAATCAGATAGAGACGATATCTACGGATATGTGGAAGGCCTTCATTGGAGCGGTTGCAAAGGTGTTCCCCCATGCCCTCATGATTCACGATCGGTTTCATTGTATCCACCCTTCTTATTCATCTCAACCTCCGATCTCTGTTAAATCGTCATCTTGCTGAGATTCGCAGCTTTTCTTTCTTCATCGTCGATATTTTCGGGTCAAATCCTGATTATTTTGGCTAAAAAGGTAGGCATGAAGACGCTGTTTATGTCCAAGTCTGGGTTGACGGTTCATCCATCGCAGGGAGATGATACACGAACCTCTCATGCAACAGAATTTCCTGCTTTTTTCCGTTGGAATCAGGCTAACTACTATCATGGTAGTAGTTCGGCCCTCCAAGTGCAGTCATGTATCGCATACCCAATCCTACCGTATGGACGCACCTCTCCTATACGTTGATGTTTCGGATTTTTTTTTTGACTTGTAAAACCACCTCAGATGAGGTGGTTGGCGTTAGATATCGGGCAAGCCGTGCCACCGCAGTCGCAGAAGGTGATCCCAAAAACGGATCCATAGTTGCTCTGCCGACAGGGCGATAGAAAACGTAACGTAGCGACTATGGCGTGCAAGGGTTGCACCGACTTTTAGTAGGTGGAGGCGAAAGGTGGTAATCTGCATGTGAGGGGTATGCTTTAGTTTGGAGTCTACCTCTGTACTGGCATCGGTGTTCTGCGTGTCATCCACCATCATCGTTTCCGTGTTGATCTTCAGAGATGTATCCTGATGAACTTCGGTGTCTGATGTGACAGGGCTACACTCCACATTGGGCACCACCTCTGGTGCGGAGCTATGCTGAAGGCATCGACCAATATGCATGATCTGATACGCATAGAGAACCGATAGAAGACGCACGGCATTTTCTCTGCGAACCTCTCGTTCTTCCACTGTTTCAGGCTCCTGTTCACGGATGATCTTATGGCCTCTGTAGTGTTCCTTGGGACGTTCTGTGGATGACAGCATGACTTGATTGATCAACTCTTTGATTTCCCCCTGATGCTTTTCAGCCTTTCCACGCATCGCGTACATCTTCGCCAGTGCTTCCCCCGAATAGGTCTCTGCGTCAAGGTTGGTCAGCAAAAAGAAGTAGTCTTCATAGAGTTCAGCTGGACGAGGCCGTATGACCATCACGACCCGACGTGGACCATCCCAACTCTCCGCTTGATACATCAACTCAACATAGCCATAGGTATTCGGTGGACATCCTTTCCCATCAAAATAGGCTTCGGCCATCGCCTTTAACTTGTTGTTGCCCTTCAAGCGTGTCACATAAAACAGGCCTGCGCTCTCTATATCCTCGTACACCTCAGGACTATTGAATCCCGCATCAAGGCGAAAAATGACACGATCCGCGGCATGTTTTTGAACCTGTTCACCGATAGGAATCATGACCTTCTGACAGTTGGTCGCTTCCCGTTGCGTGCCTGGATGCTCCAAGGACATCCCCCGTTTCTCCACACGTCACAAACAACGGCAAGAAGACGGTTCGCTTGTAATGACCATTATACTTGCATCCCAGTTGATGGCCATGGGCATGGCATCGACATCAAGGATGACTTCATCCAGACGTTCACCGCCGCTGCGTACGAGCCTATGCTCCATTCAGAAGACCCTTCTGCATCACCTCAACATTATCCGGTGCACCGAGAATGCTCCAAAAGCGTGACATCGTCGGTTGCGATGCCGGCTGGTTGGCTGGATCGACAACGGCTTCGCCCCGCTCCGTACGGAGAGCGACCCGTAATCATTGCCCAGATCTTTACTGGACAAGTCCCATCCTTGCATCGTCGGCAGCAACAGCAGATCCTCCATGGAGTGTGTGGTACGATAGGGATCCCGTGGATCATGGAGATTGTCCACCAGATAGGGAAGAATACCTGTAGCTTCAATTAGCCCCCTCATAGATAGAGCCCCCGCATCGGAAGTCGTATGGTTGGTCGTGGATGCCTGCACCAAAATAGAGTGGTTATAGGGGATCTGAACCTGTAAGTTTTGAGAGTCCGTCATGATTCACCTCCGGGGTGAAATTGGTGACGAAAAAACATCCATCTCAGACAATTGGAGCATGGATCCAATGGCAACAAAAATTTGAAATTGCGTGAAGATGCGTGAAACTATTATAGATAAAAAAAGCTCAAAATACGTTTGACTTATCTCAACAATGGATTTTTTTCAATAAAAAAAGAGAAAAATGCCCTCTTGAAAAGAGAATTATCAAGGTTCTCCTTATCTTTGAAGGGGTGTTTGATCAGATGAGCAAATCTGAATCGTTCAAGCTGGGCTCAAATCGCAATTTGAGATGAATAAGGGGGATATAAAGACCAATCCATTATTTTTATTTACTTGACTTCAATTGTATCCGCCAGCACCTCGCCCCATTCTCCCTTAATCTCGTCCAAAACATCTGGATAGTCAGACGCAGGGAAAGGATCAATGCTCCAACCGTCAGAAGAAAGGTATTTTCCATTTTCTTTTTTACTTGCCCAAACTTTATGATCAGCCGCCATGCGCTCATTCATACTTTTATAACTTTCGGGGCTGTCATATTTCTTGAGATAAGTGGATTTGCGACCCAAGATCGCCCGATTATTCAAGACCACCAGCTCTTTCTCAGCGGAAAGCCAAACCGCGTCATAACCTTGCATCATAAGCTCATGCGAGACATCAAATTTTTCATCTGGCAATCCACGATCAGCAAAATCATCCCGCAAACGAGAACGAATCTCCGCTTTTTTCGCTTTCCAATCGAGAGAATCATCCAACTTCATCCGCAACACTTTCGCACCCGGTCGCAGCTTGAAGGCGGTCATATGAGGAGACAATTCTTTAGCCGTTGAAGCGGCTAGGGCACCGGCAGAACTATCGGCATAAAACATCGCATCTTCTAAATCAAGCGTGGCATACCCACCACTGCCAAAGCCGCCCCATTTATCTTCCTTGCCCTTGAACTTGCCTTTTCGGAAATCGTTGGCGAAAGATGGGGAATCGGATGTTTCTGGATTCTCTGTCCTCTTCTCGAATGTTTCGTGTCCTCTGAACCTTTTATTGAATTAGCCATCTTTCGTGTTGAACCGGCGTGAGGAATCACATTTCAACTATCTTTGAACAAGAATTGTCCTCTCGTTTTCACAATTTCGTTTACATAGGTCCAACATTACAGACTACATAATCATTTGCCCAAAGCAACCATGGCAATTCGTTTTCCCGATCGGGCTGATCTCAATGTTCTCTCTTTTTTGTAAACGGATGAGATTTTTTATTAATTTTTGATAATCTGCCCTACCTGAACTGCTCTCTCTACATCTGAGTTCGCTGTCACACGATACAAGTAAAGCCCCATGGGTAGCGATGCTCCATTTATTCCTATTGTCTGCCCCCATCCAGCTTCCATATGGCTTTCAGAAACGATCAACAACGATCTTCCCATCACATCCATGACTTCCACCTGTACATGAGCTGGCCAGGGGAGGTCAAAGGTTAACTGTGTCGATTGCCGGAAAGGGTTCGGGTAATTACCAACAATAGTAAATACATCTGGTAGCGAATTCCCGCTTTCAGCGGAAACCCTCGTATAAACGTGAATTTTGAACTCTAAAACACCACTGCTTCCTGTTGCATCTGTTCCCGCATAGGTATACTCTACAGGAGAAAAAGTTTCTGCTGGTGTTCCTTTGATGGTTCTGCTTGATGCATCAAAAGTTAAACCAGTGGGTAATGTTGGGGTCAGAGTATAATTAATAGGTGAGACTCCTCCAATAACTTCGGGTAGCACAAGCGGAGTTATTTCCATACCAGCGATGTAGCGCTGATCTGAAATATCAGATGAGAACTCCAATGTTGATAGGATTTCCACACTGATATTGAATTTCAAGTTACCACTGCTTCCTGTCGCATCTGTTGCCGTATAGGTATACTCTACAGGAAAAGCAGTTACATTTGTTGGTGTTCCCGTGATGGTTCTGTTTGATGCATCAAAAGTTAAACCAGGGGGGAGTTCAGGCGTTAAGGTGTAGTTTAATGGAGGTACGCCAGAAAACACTTCGGGCAATATAAGAGGCGTGATCGGTTGATTTAAGAAAAAAACCTGATCATTAACATTCTCTTGAAATCTTAAAAAGATTATAAGAGAACTGGGACGTGGTGGGAAAGCCCGGTTCCCGAAAACATATGCTACAATAAGATGACCGTTATTAGAAATGTCAACCGATCCGATAAATAAGCCGCTCACTGCTATGGTTTTCACATTATTCGTTGACCATTCCCATGATTCTATAGAGGACCCAATTGACCTCTGAGCTGCTGCATAGATTATGTGACGACCGTCAGGTGAAAAATCTAAGGAAGTAATCTCTTCATATGGGAACCTCAAATCTAAACCTGACTGTTTCTGCCCCGTTGAGGTATCCCACAGTATCGCTGCATCAGTTCCCAAAAACGATGTTTGTTCGGAGCCAGACACGATTTGACGGCCATCGGGGGAAAAAGATATGGAGTAAACTTCCAGAGAATTAGAACCATTTTGATGAGATCCTAACACCTTAAGTTGCTTCGTAGCTATATCCAACAGCCGAACACTTCCGTCAGATGATCCAGTAGCTAGTTGAGTACCATCGGGAGAAAATGTAACAGAATGAATGGTAATGGTCAAGGGAAACGGGGCAGGATAATCTATTTTATGCATTTCGTTCCCCGTGGCTACATCCCACAACCTAACGGTGCCATCCTCTGATCCAGAAGCTAATAAGGTTCCGTCAGGAGAAAATGCGACAGATCGAATTCGTTGTGAATGACCTTCAAATCGTCTTAATTCCTGTCCTGTACTCACATGCCATAGACGAATTCCGGTGTCTTCCGCGCCATTTCCCGCTCCTGAAGCCATGTAAATACCGTTAGGTGAAAAAGCTACCGAGCTAATTGGAGTTGTATGACCTGAGAATTGTAATACCTCCTGCCTTGTATCCGTTTCTCGCAAGGAAATAGAACTCCCAGTTACAAATGCAATCTGGGTGTCATCTGGAGAAAACACTACACGTCCCCCATCCCCACTCCCCGCCTTACTCTTCGAAACTGGCTGAGCAGTGACGGATACCGATAATGCAAGCATTAATAAAAACAGAGCTGTAGAAATCCTCATTCTCTAATATTTGGTTAAGTTAATAAGATGCACAAAGGAGGAACATTTTACCCCCCCCCTTTTTTGTTCCAAACTGAAATTCTCTATCATTAGAAAGTCCTGCAAAACCTCTCACATAGGCGTAAATATTGCTCTGAGAGTACCTGAGATGTTTTCTATCTGGATCAGGAGTTTTGCAAGATCCGTGCTAGTGAATAATTAGCCTTTTTGAATTACTCGTTTGGGAATAATGGGTGGGTTACGATGAAAATGATTTCGGATAGAGCGGCAGAAAAACTGGGATTCAATACGTTGATTCGGGGGTTGAAGGAATCACTGGTGAGTTCTCTGGGAGTGAAAGAGCTTGACGCACTGCATCCCGTATCAGATCCCGAGGTACGAAGTCGTTCTCTTACCTATACCGATGCAGTACAAGGTCATTTACTAAGAGGAGAGACCCTTCCGCTACAAGATTTCATTGATGTACGCTCTTACCTTGAACAGGCATCTCCAGATGGAGCCATGCTTACAGCCGAATCTCTGGATGAGATTCGAAGGGTTTGTCGCGCAAGTCGGCGAATAAAAACATTCTTTTCCAGAGAAGGCTATGCTAATCTGAATAGAATCGTTCGCCCAATGGGTGTACTGGAAGAACTGGAGAAGCACATTGAGGATACGATTGATTCGAGTGGCAGAGTAAAGGACAGTGCCTCGACCGAACTGCGTCAAATTCGTCGGAGGCTACGTCGGTGCCAGCAGGCACTCAGAGAAAAATTACGTGAGTTATTGGGGCAGGCGATTCAGAACGGGTATGCAGCGGAGAATCGACTGACAATGCGTGGAGGTCGAATGGTGATCCCCCTTCGTGCAGAGGCAAAGAGAAAAATGCAGGGATTCGTACATGATAGCTCCGCAACAGGACAAACCGTTTATATCGAACCGGCAGTTTGCCTCGACCTGGGTAACGAGGTACGGATATTGGAAGCACAGGAGCTCCGGGAAATTGAACGACTCCTTCGAGATCTGACAAATCGCGTTCGGGAACATACCCATACGATCGATCGGAATCTCGTTATTCTGGGGAAAATTGATCTACTGCATGCCAAGGCTCAACTGAGTATCCGCCTCGGAGGTGTGGTCCCAAAATTATCAGAGGAAGCGTTATTAGATATTCGTGAGGCAAAAAACCCGGCATTGCTACTGACCAGCAAATCGAAAGAAGTTGTTCCGCTCACTCTGTTTCTTGGCAAGGATACTCGAACCTTGATTATTACGGGGCCCAATGCAGGAGGCAAGACCGTCACCATGAAGACATGTGGACTAGTGCTCATCATGTTGGGGTGCGGAATTCCTATTCCAGTGCACCCAGAGTCAACAATTGGGTCGTTCACTCAGGTTCTCGTCGAAATTGGAGACGAGCAATCCATTGAACAGGATCTTTCTACATTCAGTGCACGGATTGCTGGTTTACAGTTCATGTGCAAGGCCGCGGCAGAGGGGGTATTGATGTTGGTTGACGAGATCGGAACGGGTACAGATCCAGCCGAAGGGAGTGCACTTGCCCAAGCGGTTCTGGAGCATTTTACCGCATCAGGAGCACTTGCCTTGGTGACCACGCATCATGGTACGTTAAAAGCGTATGCTCATGAAGCGGCGGGAGTCGTCAATGGGGCCATGGATTTTGATGGAGATACCTTGCGCCCAACATTCCAGTTTCGCCAAGGACTTCCTGGTTCATCGTATGCCTTTCGGATTGCTCAACGAATGAAATTTCATTCGGCGGTTCTGAAACGGGCCCGACAAATTTTCGGGAATCCCGGCGTCACGCTTGAGTCTCTCATTGCAAGTTATCGAGAGCGTATTGCCAAACTGGAATCATCTCCCAAGATCTCTCCTTCGGAGCGATCTCCTCAAAGTACTTCTCCGTCTAGGTCATCAAGTCGAACCGTTCGCAAAGTACCGGGCAAGGCCGAACCATCTGCCAAGATTCATCTGAAAGTGGGGCAACAGGCTGTGATTGATGGTGGAAAAACTGCTTGTGAAATTCTGTCTATTGAAGGTCGTAATGCGCTGGTTTCTGCCGGGAATATGCGAATGAAAGTTTCGCTAAAGCGGCTCACGCCCGTTAATCAAACAAAGCTTCGTCCCAAGGGAACGGTACATGCATCTGTACCCAAGACTCGGATAGATCTTCGAGGTTTTCGTGTAAGCGAGGCACTTTTGGAGGTAGAAAAATTACTGGATCAGGGTGCTAGGGCGAATTTGTCTGCCGTCGAAATTATTCATGGTACAGGGACGGGAGCATTGCGAAGTGCGATCCACAGTTACTTGAAAACGGACGAGGTGAACAAGGCATTTGAGTGCCTAGATGCGAATCCAGGAATCACAATGGTCAAGATATAAGCCCGTCCGCGGATGGCGGGCACCCATGTCTAGCTTCGCTCGTTTCTTCGATTGGAATATGTAATATGCATTGCCCGAGATCAAGCCTCTCGCCCCGAATTTTATGAAGAGATATGTGCTGCCGGTTTGTATGAGACGCCTAATTATGACAAAGTACAGATCGTAGAACCTCTGTAGATTTATTCCCTTGGATATTTTTTGCGTTATTTAATCATTTCTTCACAATAAGGAAACATTGGAATGGAAATTTATGCCCCCATTTGAGTAAAACACATTTCACAATCATATTCTTATTTTCCCACCATGAAGTTTAGTTTTACCATTCTTGCATCACTCCTGATTGTTGGTTCTGTATACGCTCAGAATTCGATCAGTGGAACTGTCATTGACGCAGAGTCCGGGGCTCCTTTGCCGGGAGCAACGGTCATTGTTTCCGGCACATTTACCGGTGCAGCGACCAATAGCAATGGAATCTACACAATCAGTGATTTATCCTCGGGTGAATACACCATTGAGGTATCATTTATCGGATATGAATCCGTGTTGGAATCCATTATGATTCAGGATGCAGATGTGACGTATGATTTTGCTTTGCAACCGTCAAGTCAGGCACTGGAGGCTTTGGAGTTATTTGCATCAAGAGCTTTAAACCGGCAAACTCCGGTCGCATATTCGGATATCGAAAAACTCCAAGTTGAGCGCGAACTAGGCTCGCGTGATGTACCCTTGGTCCTGAATACCACCCCATCGGTCTATAGTACTGCTCAGGGAGGTGGAGCAGGGGATGCACGGGTAAATGTGCGTGGATTTAATCAGCGGAATGTCGCCGTCATGATCAATGGTGTGCCGGTGAATGATATGGAGAACGGTTGGGTGTACTGGTCGAACTGGGATGGAGTCGGAGATGCAACCACCTCAATTCAGCTTCAGAGGGGCTTATCCGCCGTGAATCTGGCGACTCCTTCCATCGGTGGCACCCTGAATATCCTTACGGACCCCGCCGTGAATAGGCGGCGAGTGATGGCAAAACAAGAGTTTGGGAATGATGGATTTCTTAAATCTACCGTTTCTGCCTCGACAGGGTTGATTGACAATCGTTTTGCATTTACCGTGAATGGTGTTCGCAAATCCGGCAATGGCTATTACGATGGCACGTGGACAGATGCATGGGCCTACTATGTTGCTGCTGCCTGGAATATTAACGGGAAACATCGGGTTGATTTTTATGCGGTTGGAGCTCCTCAGCGGCATGGACAGAATCTGTATCGACAAAACATTGCGGCGTATGACCATGGCTTTGCTCGTGAAGTTTTTGAGGCAGATGGATTGGATAATGCAACGATCACAGAAATTCTACAAACCTATTCTGAAGGAGGACGCCGCTGGAACCAGAATGTCTCTCCTGTTTCCACGTCGTATACCACCGAGCAGCATAACGGCTTTGGTACGGTATCTCGTAATTCTAGAAATAGAATTAATGAGCGTGAGAATTTTTTCCATAAGCCACAGGTAAATCTGAACTACTTTGCTCAGCTATCAGATCGGTCACTATGGTCGACCGTCCTCTATTATTCTGGTGGAAAAGGTGGAGGAACAGGGACCCATGGGAGGATACAATGGAATTATGCAGGTCCTTCACGCGTGGTAGATTACGATGCGACCATTACTGCAAACAAGGATAATGGGGAATCTAGGGGAATACTTCGTAATAGCCATAATGTGCAGTGGACGATTGGAGCAATCTCCAAATTCAAGCATGAGTTAACGGATGCTCTCACACTGGAAGCTGGTATTGATTGGCGTACCGCCTCGATTGATCATTATCGAACGGTGCGTGACCTATTAGGTGGGAGCGGATATCAGCGTTTTGACAATGATTTCTGGGGAGAAGGTGGTAAGTTGCTAGGGTTAGGTGATCGGTTCAACTACAATACGACCAATACAGTAGACTGGTGGGGTGGGTTTATACAGGGTGCCTATTCAAGTGGTGGCATTTATGCCTATGGAATGGCAGGCTACTCGACGATCAAATATTCTCACGAGGATTTTTTCCGGGATGCTGGAGATGGATCTACCTTTACCATCGCTACGGATCGGATTGGTGGATACCAGATCAAGGGAGGCGCATCTTACCTGTTCAGTGACATGGTATCCGTGTTTGTGAATGCAGGGTTGGTATCTAAGGTGCCAATTTTGGATGGAGCTCTGAATGACGTCACGGGTGTATTGAACCCGGATCCTCGGAATGAGCAATTCCAAGCGCTAGAGGCTGGGATTTCTTTTGAGTCAACAGACCGAACTCTGAATACGACTCTAAGTCTCTATAACACCGTATGGAATGACCGTACGATTACTCGTACAATAGTAGAGGAAGACGGAGACGATGGTTTGATTAATATTCTTGGACTGAATGCGATCCATCGAGGAGTTGAGGCAGAGGTGGCCTATCAGCCACTACGCTTTATTCGTGGAGACTTGGCGCTATCCATTGGTAATTGGAAGTATACGGATGATGTATCCGCAAGATATACGCCGGATCGTTCTGATCCGTCTACTCAGGAAACGGTATCTCTTTATGTGAAAGATGTAAAAGTGGGAGATGCGCCACAGACGCAATTCGCTTATGCGATCAGTTTATTTCCTGTAAAAGGGATGTATGCCAAAATTACCGGACGTTCCTATACGAACTATTACGCAGATTTTGATCCTTCAAGTCGCACGAATAGCGAGCAGGCTGGGCAACCTGTCTGGAAAGTTCCTGGCTATAATGTGTTTGATATCAATGTAGGGTATACGATTCCTCGCCGCTTTGCACGTTCAGAGGTTCGTGTATTTGCAAACGTGTTTAACCTTTTCGATACGTTGTACATCCAAGATGCGACCAACAACTCACGTTTTAATGCTTTTCGTGGCAATGGCACGGGAGCAAATCGGGCCGATGACGCGGAGGTTTTTCTGGGGTTACCACGATCGTTCAATTTAGGACTTCAGGTGACTCTTCGGTAGTCTGAGTTCACTTTAAAGTAGTTTCTGGGCCGGTGCGCAGTGCTTCGAACGATCGTATGATGGTTCGGACTGCGCGCCGGCTTTATGCTTTATGCAAGTCCACTTCGCTTACGGAGAACCCATTCCAATCCCAAGAATACGACGATCAGGGCCAAGATCCACGGAAGGCGTCTCAGATCAAATTCTAGCTCCCGTGACTGCGTGATGGGGGAAAACAAACTGTCAGAGGACAATCGGTTGACCAGCCCATTGATCGTCTCCTCGGTAAATAGAGTGCCGCCAGAGCGGTAAGCGATTTGTTGTAGTAGTGCATCATTACTCTTTGTAGTACGATACTCCAGATTCACAGAACCGACTGTGAAGACGCCGCCATCAACTCCCATAGATATATTCATTCGGGTCGCTTGTGCAGTGTATGCGTAGGTTCCCTCAGGCAGTGCATCAATTCGAAGAGTAAATCGTCCGCTTCCAGCATTGGTCATGGTGTAAGGATATTGTGTGCCGTCAGGCGCAGTTACCTCGACGGTAACCACGGCATCGTTAACCGGATTAAGACTCTCGTCATAAACCTGTCCAGAAAAATCAACGGGTTCACTCCCATCAAATGTAGTCAACACAGGCTCTACACGTACCATTCGGTTATCTTCTGGTGTGGTAAGCCACTGCATTAGGTTCTCGACTACCTGTGGCCAAATGCGAGGCATATCTAGGGGATCACTTGCTATGTTCAACCACCGCCAAGTCCCGGCTCCCAAGATCGCAGCGGTTCGATGCCCGGCTCGACTACGTATGACCAGCAGCGGCTCTTGCAAGGGAATCCCTCGGAGATTGGCCTGCCCAAGAATTCGACTGTCCGAACTGACATCCCAATGTCCTGTACTGGCGATTAAGGGAGGAAGTTGAACCCATAATGCTTCAGGAAAATCTAGGATGGGATCTCGGTATCCAGTCTGTGTGAGTCTCAGGGTTGCTTCATCATAAAGTATATTTCCTGATCCTGAGGATGGTGTGGCTGGAAGTACGGCCGAAAACTGATCCTGTAAGCGCTGTAGGTCGGTTTGACGGGTTAGCATAAATAGAAGCGGGATACCAGATTGAGCCGCATTCGTAACAACCTCAATCGACGTATCATCAGCTTCACGGCCGGGAAAGCCGACTAAAATAATCGCATCATAATCATCTAGTGAGTTGGGCAAGCGACCTTCATAAAAGCTTCCCGGTTGCATCTGAACAAAACTATCTACCTGACGCTCTGGATCACGGTTTAGCAGGCTTCGTATTGCAATGAGGTCAGGATGGGGAGCAGCAGCGATAAGGCATATTTTTTGGTTTCGCTTCAGAACGCGGACTGTAAACGTCTCACGATTATTTTTTGATAAAACCTCATTTTCCAGTTCTGTAACCGAGAGGGCATACTGGAAGAGTCCTTCTCTTTGGGGAATGAAGCTCAGGGAAGCAATGGTTTCGCCCTCGGTAATGGTCAAGATCTCGGAAGCAACTAAGGAGTCTTGAGAAAAAAGGCTGACCGTGGCATTTTCCTTTGTATAACCTTGCAACAGGAGTGATACATCAACAGGGACCTGTTGTCCAACGTACGCCAATTCATTCGTCACCACCCGAGCGATCATTAAGTCCTGTTGCTGCAGAGTATCTCCGATCACCAAGGTATGGATAGGAATTCCATAATCAGATGCGAGATAGATAGGATTACGTCCTGTGTTATACTGACCATCAGAAATAAGCAGAACACTGCGCAGATTTTTGTCGCGCAATGAAGTTTGAATTTCTTCCAAGGCTCTCGCAATATCTGTACGGGGAGCTGTATCCATCGCAGCTGTGAGATCTTCGAGTGGGCGGATCGTGCTGCCAAAGCCAAAATAATTGATTTTTCCCTGAGAATAGGGGAGGGTTTGATCCCATTGATGTTGTGACATGCTTTGACTCTCATCAACCAGAACCGCAAGAACAGGTAAGACATCTTGTTGGATATTTCTATGAATCGCAGGCTCAAATAACAAGGTGATCAAGAGCAGAAGTGCTAGTCCTCGGAGAGAGGGAAGGAGCCATCGGTAGACTCCACGGAGTTTTGGTTCGGTCTTACGATAAGCAACCCAGGTCAGGAAACCTGCGAGAAGCACTAGCAGAATCAGTGGCCATGCATGTAGTCCAAATTCAATCATTTGTCAGCGAAAATGCTAAATCATCTTGAATGTTGGATCCTCAAACAATCACGTTCCTACGGAACGTAGAATAGGTAATGTCTCTTGTGAAATGAGGTAAAAGTATTCACTTTCTCTCATTTTCTCTGTCTAATTTCGTGAAGAGAGATATGCTTGAATGGCTTTTCAGGTCATTCAATGGTCATGAAGAATAAGTTGTTAATGCTGCTGCAAAGTAGAGATGTGTTTCTTGCTCAGAAAGTACAACCAATCACGACACAAGTGTCTCTCTTTCGAGAGTAATACACTTTCAGTTTACGCAACTCTTCAACACTGATCAGATGGATCGACGTATGATTTCGAAGGGTATGTTGTACCGCTACATCGTGAACTCGGATTCGGAGTTTTGTTTCAGCATACCATTTCCCACTTGATTTTACTCCCTTCTGGGTTCGGATTCATTCTTCGCCCCCTTGTGTTCGTATCATCATGTATTTACTTCGAATGGCCGCATTGATTTTATCAAAGAAAGAATTAATGCCGAGGATGTTTCGAAGCAACTCAAAACTCTCATGTGAAACCTCAGGTAAATCGGACTTTTTGCATAATCGCAATATTCTTCCTTTGTGTTTGCTGAGCAGAAATATGGCCAAGCACTGTACATCAGGTAGATGAAGTGCACCGTGATCTTGGGCAAGTGCTGAATAGAGACGAATCGCACTGTCATCAACCTGTTCTTTTCTCTTCATAACCTGCTTTCCACTATTTGAGTCCTTTCCCAGATAGGGTGTTGGCTGTACGCGCAACATGATATGTCCAAAAACGATGTTGTTGCTACGTAGGTTCGCCGTTTCGCCAAGTTGCTGCTCAAAGTAATTATGCTTGTTCTGATTGTAGTTTGACATAACGAACTTCACGCTCACGACTCCAAGAATTACGCCTTCCCTTGAGATTGCTACATCCACACTTTTCTCGTAGTACTTCCCACGCACCTTTTGCTCCTTTCCACCCTGTTGGGACAGTCCCTGTATCAAGTATTCATCCCCAAGAATACCTGTTAATTCAGAAATAATCCAGCCATGGAGTACTTTGATCTTCGCGTTTGATCTTGGCCCGTGATTCACGTATTCTTCGTATGAATCTTGAACTGCGACAAGAAGTCTTTCCTTGAACCCCCGATCCATCAATGATGCATTCCCGAAAGTCTCACAGGAACAGGAAAATCTTGAATATAACGCTTAGCATAACTAAACCATCCGCCCCGAAATGGTTGCGCAAATGCCCTGATATGCTGATCCATCTCAGGCGTATTTAATGCGTCTTTCAGTGCTTCTAGGTCAACTCCATTTCTCGGCTTGATACAATAGCCTGAATAGAACAAAGTATCTGGATCATTGCAAATTTGGAAGTTAGGAACGGGGTTCATACCGGATGTTAGAATCTTGCGCCCTAATGCGCTGCGTATCCCCACTTCGCGCCCATAACCGTACCACTTAGCCTCGGGGAACGTACCCTTATCGCGAGCAAGGAGCCGATCTTTGTTTTCAGACAACCACGAATATGCCCGCGGAAACCTATCTATAAACTCCTCTTCGTCCATCAACTTTCCAGATGGATCATAGGGATAAATGATCACACGCTCGACCTTATCCTGTCCTTCCCTCAAAACAGAAGCCTTTAGAATACGTCTTACGGCTCCCTTTTCCAAAGAGTGAGGCATGCCATTCAACTCTACGGTGACAGAATCCGATTCCCATTTGACAACAGGGAGGATAAATACCTTATCCGCAAGTGTCTGTATTCCTACATGAATGTCAGCGATATCGCCCAGTCTCACAGATTCTGTCATTCTCGCCTGCTGGGCGTATTGACCAACTATCGCCCATCGTACTCCTGATTTAATAAGCTTGCACGAGGTGGTAAACGAATTCCCATTCCATTGATAGGCCCTCACATCCCCATCGTAACCGCCCTTGCGGATGTGAACAATGCATGTGTATGTACTTACACCATGAAATACCTGATGATCCCGAAAATCCCAAAGAGATACTATGCCATGATTGGTATCTACATCATTCCGCATTTTTGCCCCTGCTTCGTTGCGGATCCATCCGCTCGGAGAGATAAACAACAAGTTTCCACGATCTTTTAGGAGCTTTAATCCAAGTTCATAGAAGACAATGTATAAATCACTTGCCCCCCGAAAGTACTTCCACTCAGCTCCATATATTTTATTTCTACGCTCGGCTTCAAGGTGCTGAATACGGACGTAAGGCGGGTTTCCGACAACCCAGTCAAAGGTTTCCTCATCTTGCGTCCAAGCATCCATTGCGTCCGATTCTAGAATGCGCCAGAAATCAACAGGGTAGTGCTGGCCAAGCACGTGGCCCACTACCTCGGACAGTCGCTGCCTGCAATGATCCGCGGCTTCACCGTCAATATCGTACCCTGTCAGATTGCCCAAAGTCGAAAGATATTGCGATCTCGTTTCTCCAGATGCATTTAGGTAACGCTTGCAGATCTCCTCTGCCACTGGAACAAGGAAATCCCCCGAGCCACATGCGGGATCACAGATACGCATACATTCCAGAGATTCCGCGAAAAGTGTGTCTAACATGTGGGCGACGACACTAGGTGGTGTATAAACCTTCCCAAAATATTTGGCCTTATCCATTCTGCCGCTCTATATGGCCATCAGCTTCTTGTATTTAATTCGTTTACGCCCATGTTGGCAAGACGTGCTGCATATTCGGGGATCCAGGCATGTTGTCATCGTCGTAACGTGAGTACTTGCAACTGTCCGACCAGATCATGTGCTCAGTCCACTTGTAGAGGGTTTCCTCGTCAGACAACACCCGCAGTAATTTGGACAACAAAACTCGCTCTCGATTAAAGTAGCCCAGTACGATTTCCGTATTCAGTTTTGACATAACCTTGTGTCCAATGTTACCCAATTTCCTCCTCTCTCCTAGATTAAACAACGGTGCGGAATGAAGAAAGTTCTACGATGAGTAGTAATGGATCTTGCTTTTTACTACCGGTGCCAAGCCGAAGTGTTGTACTTCCCTGCCTATTCTAAGTAAACGATCAGTAACCTAAGCGCGTTAGCATCCCCGAATGGGTTTTGCCATCAAAATCCAACACATATCCGTAGATCCCTGGAGGTAGGTGAGATCCATCAAACTGCAGAGGCATGCCTCCCATTTGAATAGGTCCTTGGTAGACCGTTCCTACTTCTCGCCCAAGTACATCAAAGATGATGAGCCGAGCATGGGAAACGGGTTGGATCGCGTCAAGAGTAAAATGTACTACGTCCCGAAATGGGTTCGGATAGGGAGTATGTATAGTTAGATTGTCGGGATTCGGAGGATGATTGTCTTGCAAGCGGTTAAGAGAAATCGCATGAGTAATGGAAGCGTGCGCATCTACAATTCCCCATCCATGTTCATTGTTGGGCGAATTAGCATGGCTGGCCTTTGAGGTTAAGACCTCCCAAACCTCTCTTGGCCCAAGATCAGGATTGACCTGGAGAATCTGAGTGATGATTCCTGCGACCATGGGAGCAGAAAAGGAGGTGCCTCGTGAGAAACGATAATCACTTTCTCCTGTTGCGCGATAAACAGATACTCCCTGTGCGGAAACATCGGGTTTGACCCGACCGTCGGCTGTTGGGCCGCGGCTACTGAAAAGAGCGATCTCTCTGAATGGTGATACTGCACCCACTGCAATAACGGAATCTCCATCCGCTGGGGTTCCGAGAGTTTGCCGTCCAGGGCCGGAGTTTCCTGAACTGGTAACAGGAATAATCCCTCGGTTCGCTGCCCAATCCATCGCGATGGTGGTTAGTCCAGTATTTCCGTCAAGGTCGTCTTTGGTGTAGCTGCGTTGGCCAGGATCAAAGCCTAGATATCCTAATGAAGAGGTAATCACGTCTACTCCCTCTGCCTCCATCCATTCTACCGCGGCTACAAAATTGTCTTCTTCAATGTTCCGTTCGTAGGGTTCACATTCGGTTACAGCAGCATAAATATCTGCTCCATAACCGGGGCCAACGATCTTCCCAATATCATACCCTACAGCAACAGATGCAACGGCCATTCCATGATCATTCGTTCCGAGACAAGGTTGGGATGAATCTCGTTGGGTAAAATTGCGAACTTCCTTGAGTTGATCATTCTTTTCAATATGAGTCAATGAAGGATGACTGAGGGGACTCCTTTGGCCTACTCTATAGTTGGTATCAAGGAATCCGAGGGTCACGCCATTTCCATTAATATCCTCCTCAATTGCAGGGATTGCATTTACGATATCTAGTTGGCTACAAGATCTCCCATAAACACTAGATGGGCAGTTTGAAGAAATTCGTTCAGGAATCACAGGTGATATAGGCGTAGGTTCCAGTACAGTAGGGGACAGACGTGCAACGGGGCGCAGACTTCGCACATAGGGAAGATGTGTTACCTGCTCCAGCTCTTCCTCGGTCAATCGTGCGGTGACTGCATTTAACCAGCGGCTGCGTTGCTCAATCGTTAAGCCTCTTTCCTGGAGATCTTCTTCATAGATATTGGAGATCGGAGCATCCTGAAGAGCAAACATGCTTTCAAATCTTGCCTCTCCACGTAGAGCACGGCGAGTGAGTGCTTTGTTGGACAAATGCCCTTCCTCGACTTGCGTACTCTTTCCGAGAAGGTCATGCTTGTCCGTGAGAAAAATCCAGTATTTCGTCTTTTCTTGTGCGTTAGCAAGATGAGGGATGATAAAGAGAAGCCCGAAGAAGATGATTCTGTACATGAAGTTGGATCAAAATAGATCGATAAATATGAGTTAGATTGAACCCCACAATGAGTTCATAAATCTGATCAGAGGATAATGATTTTGACAGTGGAGTTCTAGAGTTCTGGCCGGTGATGTTGGGATAGAGGTACGAGATTCTTCCGTATGTATTTCTGTCGTATAGGGTAAAAAACGTATTGATTGAAGAAAACTTAGTCCAGAGATTTCGTGATCGCAATTTCAACACATTCGAAGAGATCTATAAGTGAAGCTTTGAGTGCTTCCTTATAAGGGAATATACCCTACTTATATCACCGATTGACAGGGCTTGTTTCCACAATTATCCCTTAATATTCACCACAACTCATCATGTACCCTTTCCATGGCACTTGTTCCAAAACGTGTTAAAACTTTTGACTATTGACTGTGCATGGTAGGGTTCCCTTTCATTCTCACAAAACATCAAAAGTATTATGAGTGATTCTGATGAGCGATGTTCTCTGTAACAAGTGCTACAATCCACTTCGGTAACGGATCCATCTCTGCGCTTATCCTTGATCCATCATTGTGTGGACATTCTTCGGGAATTGACCTGCAATGTGCCCCCAAATCAGGCAGTTTCCTTCCCTGAGGAAGCAATGCCGTGTCTGGAGCTCCGCTCCCAGTTCGGTTCCAGAAAATGCGCCTGCGCCCGTTGCAACGTCTGCATCTTCGTTATCGGAGTATGGAGATGAGGCCTCTCTACATCAAGTGCGCATGGAGGCTCTTGATGTATTTGATCACCGCCCTCTGCATACGAATCACTACGTTGTCTTGTGGGTGGATATCGCCCAGATCTGGGGACAGCCACTATGTGTGTGGGCAACCGAAGAAGGCTATCGGCACGTTCTGGGTTTTGTTGAGGCCTCGACACAAGATCAAGTAGTCCATGCAAGCGTTGTTCCATGGACTACTTGATCACGGGCTGCGTACAGAACTAGGCCTGCTATGCATCACCTCCAGGGAGTTCCATTTCTCTACACAGGTCACAGAATCACTCCTTCCCATTCGTGTACAGTATTGTCAGTACCGCAAACGAGAGCGGGTTCTCGCTATGTCAGTGAGTCAGACTCCTCCTGGATATGGAGCACCATCCTGCGTGCGTACGAATGTCCCACTTATGCAAGGCCCATGCAGCGTTCATGGACATCCACGCCAACCTGCTTCGTTGTAATCGTTCCTCAGCGCAGTGGCGTGCGCAGATTGCGCTCCTGCTGTGAGAGATGGAATTTCGCTTGTGCCGACTGGCCCACGTCTCCAAGCTGCCAGCACTGCGTACTGCGCTGTTCCCCGCGTCGGATACTTCTGAGCATCTATTCGTTTGATCTGAGTTTGGTTCATTGACTCATTCCATCCATACGATGACCGACATTGATCCAATAGACTCGATTGCTGAGGGTGCTGCAAGGCTCGCAAGGGCGGAGGTTATACCGATTTTGCACGCGTGGTCCGAAGAGCAGTCGCTGGATGAATCTATGGTGGAGGTGCAGAGACTGGTTGCCACCGAGGCCATGGAGGAGGAAGTGGACACCCTGTGCGGACTGCGGCATACACACGGGAGCAAGCGGCAACGGTGCTACACGCGTTGGGGATTCACCTCCATGTCCATTCGCATTCGTTCCGAGCGGTATCCCTTGCCCGTGTTCGGGACCTGTATACGAGACAGGCGAAGCCACTGAAGGCGTATCAAAGGCTCTGCAGACTTTCTGAGAAACAGCAAAAGAGGCTGATCAATCTTGTGTTTCATGGCCTCAGCTAGCGCAAGTATGAGCAGGTGACCCGGGAATGTGCGGAGAGTTTTGGATGGAGCGCATCCACCGTGAGTCGGGTTTTCCAAACGCAGAGGTTGCAGGAGTTTGAAGAGCGAGACCTATCGCAACAGAGATATGTCGTTGTCCTGATAGATGCCACGAAGATTCGGAACAATCCCATCATGATTGGTGTCGGAGTGATCGAAGATGGGATCAAGCAAGCACTGGGGTTTGCAGAGATTCCGACCGAGAATGCCGAGGTCATGGAGGGGCTATTGGTGCAGATGTTTCGGCGTGGACTCCGCTAGGATCAGGAGCTCCTGTTTGTCGTGGATGGTGCAAAGGGCATTCATCGTGCGATTGTTGCCGTGTTTGGAGACGATGCACAGATCTAGCGATGCACCCAGCACAAGCGGGAAAACATGAAAGATCATCTGTCTCGAGAAGAGGACAAGAACGCCTTTGAGCGTAAGCTGAATGCCGTGTACTTCAGAGAGCAATCCTATGACGAAACCAGACAGGAACTAGAAGCCACCCAAGAACAATTGGACACGAATGGATATACCGAGGCGACCACGAGTCTGGTGGAAGGGACGTTAACGCTCCACCGTTTAGGG
This sequence comes from Rhodothermales bacterium, assembly GCA_965215475.1. Classification (GTDB taxonomy): domain Bacteria; phylum Bacteroidota; class Rhodothermia; order Rhodothermales; family Bin80; genus Bin80. The sequence continues at coordinate 910,100 of OZ244061.1, read as the reverse complement.
GTGCATATGAACCTATGTGCATGTTTACGAACGATCAACATCATGGAAAGCCTGAATGCCACCGTGAAAGAGAGATGCCGCAAAATCCGGCGATGGAATAACTCCGAACAGTGCCACCGATGGATTACTTTAGGCTTACTGGAAGTGGAAACCAAAGTAAAAGATATTCACATGAAAGAAGACCTGAACAAACTCCAAAAAGCCCTCAGGGAGCAAACATCAAAGTAAACGAATACACACGCCTCCTGCCGTTCGCATCAGAAAAGTTTCAACACGTGTTGAAACAAGCCCGAAAATCAGGGAGCAGGGTGAGCACTGAATGGATCATCCTGTTCCCTAGTATCACTGGACGCTTACGAAGTGGCCAGTATAAACCGAAAAAGAATTGTCTTCCAGAGAGGTTACGTATATCCTGTATAGGTAGGATCCAGAGGGAAATCTTAGTTCGTTCAATTCTATTTCATGGCTCCATCCTGCGCTCATCTGAGCCATCGGGGTCAAAATCAGGCTTCGTCCTGTTACATCAAAAACCTCCACCTGCACCTCTGCGGACCATGGAAGATCAAAGATCAGATGGGTGAAATTCTGGAATGGGTTCGGATAATTCGGGTATACCTGGACTTGTTGTGGCACCCCTGATGCCTCTTCTGTCGATACCGGTGACACAACCTCAATGCTGAACATCAGACTGTCTTGAGATCCATTTGCATCAGTCGCCTTATAGGTGAGGGCTACTGGTGGTATCACTTCTACAGGGGTTCCACTGATGGTACGAACCGGAAGGTCAAATCTAAGGCCAAACGGAAGATCAAGCGGCGTCAAGGTATACCGGACAGGAGGTACACCTCCTGTCATCTCGGGAAGGATGAGGGGAGTAATGGGGTGCGTCCGTGAATAGGACTGATTGGGAATCATTTCGGTAAATGATGCTTGATACACCTCCATGCTGAAGTCCATATGGATGCGAGTCCCCGAGCGATCTTCCGCCATATATGTAAAAACCCTTGCGGTTGTAATCTCCAGGGGCATTCCGCTTAGAGTACGGATTTCTGGATCAAAGGCGAGCCCTGTGGGCAATTCAGGAGTTAAGGTATAGATATACGGTGGGATTCCCCCTGTCGTTTCTGGAAGAATTATATCTGAGAGGGGAATTTTGAGCGGATAAACTTGGGATCTGACTGTATCTGCAAAGGTTAGTGCATCCGGTTTTACGATCTCTATTGTGAAGGACTGTCTGGCTGTGACTGCATTGCTACCGGTCCCCGTATACGTAAAGGTTTTCGGAGCAGTTGCCTCTTGGGGAGTTCCAGACAAGGTTCGTGTAACCGCATCAAAATGAAGTCCACTGGGCAATTCAGGAGTAAGCGTGTAGGTATAGTTCTGAGTTCGATCTCCCAACTCCGGTAACACAAGATCCTGAATGGTCAGTCCGACAAGGTAGGATTGATCTGGGATCGTACCGATAAAAGATAGTATTGGGGTATCATTATCGGTGATGATCAGTGTAAATACATCAGTGTGTCCTATTTCGTACCCTGCCCCGTCAATCAGTGTAAGCAAGATGGTTTCGTCTTTTTCCTCTTCGCTATCATTGATGATCACAATTGGGATATCTACCGAGATGACATTTATGCCTATCGTTGCGGTGCCAAGTTCTTGTACTTTATAGTCGACACCTTCGGTTGCGGTCCCTGACAGTTTGTAATTTAGTGCGATGGACGTCGTAGATAGTGCACTCAGATTAACGCGAACTCGGTGAGTATCCGCTGCTTCATCTATACGAGCCGAGGCAGATGCAAACATTGCGACTACTGTCGCTCTGCCTGTCGTCGCACTTGCGCTTGACGATGCCGCGGATGTTCCCTCCGAGTTGATCGCACTCACCCTGTAGTGCCGCGTCTGTTCGGCCGTCAGGCCCGTATGTTTGTAACTAGTGCCTGACAAAAAACCCCTACTTTGGGGTGTCACAATTTTTTGCGGAGGCCTAATATACGAATTTTTTATTAACTGCTAGGCAGACTCACCGATTTTAGTCGCGAAATTTTTGATCTGTTTCACCGATCTGTAAACCTCACCTATATTTTATCTTGTAGCCACTGATGGGCAAATTCAGTGTATAGGCCATCGATTTTGCGTAAAATCTCTGCCGCACGGACGCACCTTTTCCACCTCCCATGGTGGAGTATTTTTTTTTGTGACTCAATGAAGAGTAATTTACGCCGCTTGGCGAAACGACTCTCGGTGTCGGGTCATCAACACCTTCCCGATTCGGCACAAATTCGTGGCGACCACACTTGCACCGATGCTTCGCGCAAACCCCGCCTTACCTCCTTTGGTACGAATACGTGCACCACCATGCTGTTCCAAAGAGTTGATGCAGGACTCAATCTGCGCATGCTGCCGACGTTTTCGCCGAAACTCTTCCGCCGATTCTCGTTCGCGCTCTATCTTGTTCTTATAGCCCTTTTTGGGAAGAATGACCTCTATACCCATAGCGCTTAATGCCTTAAAATTCTGAGGCGACCAAAACCCGCGATCAAAACTCATGGATCCAAGGTTTTCAAACTCTGTCCTATACTTGGTGGCGATCTCAATGGTCATATCTACATCTGATTGCGTCCATATGATCTCCCATCCCAGAATCAAACCATGTTGACATTGGGTGATCGCGACAGGCACCCCCAATTCTACCTGATTGGGCATGGCCTTCCCCTTGACAATCCAACGTGTATGCTCGGCATGGAGCGATAATAACTTCTCTGCATTGGGAATCTTTTCCCCCTCTATCACACGACGATGAACCAAATCTACCAACCGATTGAACTGCTCAATCGCCTTTTCTAATGGCGCAATCCGACTTGAACTTGGGTCAAGTTCTTTGATCTTATCCAAGACCAGTATACACTTCTGAATCCGATAGTAACAAATCTTAAAGAAGGCTAAGACCAGCTCTGGATTCGTCTCACGCTTTTTGGTGGTGTTGATCTCCAAATAGGCATTGTTAACCGTACTAATCAAATGCTTTAACTGACGCCAACCTGCAATGTCGTACGCCCCCAAATTAAAGGCCTCCCAGGCCTTTGAAGCAAGCTGCATGGCCAGAATGATTGAATCGCGCAATAACCGCACATCATGGGGCGTCTCAACATGAGTTTCCACCACATACGAATCCGTCCGCGCTTCCAAAGGAGCATCGGACGCAACTCCAAAGACCTCTAACCCATGATCCACAATCATCCGATTGAGTGTGGACCAAATGTCATCGGTGATCAGACTTACATTGTTGATAATCGTCTGCACACGATACAAGGACTCATGACCAAAATCACTCGTATCATTTTGTAATAAGGTGCGCATTAGCACATTCGAGTTGACCTGAAATGTCAATCGGTCAAAATCACAATTCAGGCCAAACTTGAAGACGGCCAAAACAAAGATGCGCCAGTACGTCAACCCCGGTCGACCCGTGTTTTGATTGGTGCCCTCTCCGATCTCCTCTTGCAGGTACATGACAATCCGATCCCGTAGATCTGTGGCCATCCAGATGGACTGCAATGCTAAGATGATTTGGGACGTATCGTCTCTTGAATGAGGATCTACAAACATATCCTCAATGGAAGCCATCCCCAGTGTCGGTTCAGTGTCAAATTGTGCGCGCATGATCAATTATGTGATTAAATGAACGGTGAAGATTTTTCAAATCTTGATCAATTCAGAAAGAAAAACCCCAGAAAAGTCCTATAAATACAGTGATATCCACCGCCACAGGAAAAGTTTTGAATTTTTCATGAAAAATCTTCAACGCCTAAAATAACCGCAAAATGAACAAGTAAACTACCCGTAAGTATTCGTAAAATATAGCCCTTGCGATCCTATGCACCCCAGAATTAGAGTTTATTGTCAGGCACTAACTAGTCGTGCTGTGACTCGCCACTAACACCGTCCAGTTGTTGATTCCATTGGGAGAGACCTCAATCTTGTAGCCACTGATGGGCACTCCACCCGTTTCCACCGGGGCGATCCAGTTCAGATCGATGGCTGTTGCCCCGTCTGCCTCCGCAGTGAGTCCCGTGGGCGCACCTGACAGTGTCGGCGCATCCCCGTCCCAGACCGCCGTCACGCTCTCGGCACTGGCGGGGCCCATGTTGAGGCCATCGGTGGCGCTGTTGGCCGCGACACTGACGGTGAGATCCTTGCTACTCTCGGGGGTAATCACCAGCGTATAGACGGTCGCACTACTGGAGGTAAAGGTGCCTTTTTCTCCGTTGGTGACCGTCACATCATTACTATCAAAGCCCGTGACGGCTTCGTTGAAGGTCAAGGTGGCGGTCAGGTTCGTGGTGCTGTTGATCTTCGCCGGGATCCCCGTGATTTCCACCGTCGGCGCGGCCGTATCCCAGGTGGCCGTCACGCTCTCGGCACTGGCCGGCCCGGTGTTGGTGCCATCGGTCGCCGCGTCCGCGGCCACCGTCACCACCACATCCGAGCCACGGGTGGGGATCACAACCAGAGTGTAGCTGGCGCCACTGCCACTGAACCCGTTGTCTTTCTTGGTGCCCCCAGTGACAGTGATATCGTCGGTGGTAAAGCCGGTCACGGATTCGCTAAAGGTCAAGGTGGCGGTGAGCTCACCGGTGGTATTGATCTTGCCCGGGATCCCGGTAATGGTGACCGTCGGCGCATCCCCGTCCCAGACCGCCGTCACGCTCTCGGCACTGGCGGGGCCCATGTTGAGGCCATCGGTGGCGCTGTTGGCCGCGACACTGACGGTGAGATCCTTGCTACTCTCGGGGGTAATCACCAGCGTATAGACGGTCGCACTACTGGAGGTAAAGGTGCCTTTTTCTCCGTTGGTGACCGTCACATCATTACTATCAAAGCCCGTGACGGCTTCGTTGAAGGTCAAGGTGGCGGTCAGGTTCGTGGTGCTGTTGATCTTCGCCGGGATCCCCGTGATTTCCACCGTCGGCGCGGCCGTATCCCAGGTGGCCGTCACGCTCTCGGCACTGGCCGGCCCGGTGTTGGTGCCATCGGTCGCCGCGTCCGCGGCCACCGTCACCACCACATCCGAGCCACGGGTGGGGATCACAACCAGAGTGTAGCTGGCGCCACTGCCACTGAACCCGTTGTCTTTCTTGGTGCCCCCAGTGACAGTGATATCGTCGGTGGTAAAGCCGGTCACGGATTCGCTAAAGGTCAAGGTGGCGGTGAGCTCACCGGTGGTATTGATCTTGCCCGGGATCCCGGTAATGGTGACCGTCGGCGCATCCCCGTCCCAGACCGCCGTCACGCTCTCGGCACTGGCGGGGCCCATGTTGAGGCCATCGGTGGCGCTGTTGGCCGCGACACTGACGGTGAGATCCTTGCTACTCTCGGGGGTAATCACCAGCGTATAGACGGTCGCACTACTGGAGGTAAAGGTGCCTTTTTCTCCGTTGGTGACCGTCACATCATTACTATCAAAGCCCGTGACGGCTTCGTTGAAGGTCAAGGTGGCGGTCAGGTTCGTGGTGCTGTTGATCTTCGCCGGGATCCCCGTGATTTCCACCGTCGGCGCGGCCGTATCCCAGGTGGCCGTCACGCTCTCGGCACTGGCCGGCCCGGTGTTGGTGCCATCGGTCGCCGCGTCCGCGGCCACCGTCACCACCACATCCGAGCCACGGGTGGGGATCACAACCAGAGTGTAGCTGGCGCCACTGCCACTGAACCCGTTGTCTTTCTTGGTGCCCCCAGTGACAGTGATATCGTCGGTGGTAAAGCCGGTCACGGATTCGCTAAAGGTCAAGGTGGCGGTGAGCTCACCGGTGGTATTGATCTTGCCCGGGATCCCGGTAATGGTGACCGTCGGCGCATCCCCGTCCCAGACCGCCGTCACGCTCTCGGCACTGGCGGGGCCCATGTTGAGGCCATCGGTGGCGCTGTTGGCCGCGACACTGACGGTGAGATCCTTGCTACTCTCGGGGGTAATCACCAGCGTATAGACGGTCGCACTACTGGAGGTAAAGGTGCCTTTTTCTCCGTTGGTGACCGTCACATCATTACTATCAAAGCCCGTGACGGCTTCGTTGAAGGTCAAGGTGGCGGTCAGGTTCGTGGTGCTGTTGATCTTCGCCGGGATCCCCGTGATTTCCACCGTCGGCGCGGCCGTATCCCAGGTGGCCGTCACGCTCTCGGCACTGGCCGGCCCGGTGTTGGTGCCATCGGTCGCCGCGTCCGCGGCCACCGTCACCACCACATCCGAGCCACGGGTGGGGATCACAACCAGAGTGTAGCTGGCGCCACTGCCACTGAACCCGTTGTCTTTCTTGGTGCCCCCAGTGACAGTGATATCGTCGGTGGTAAAGCCGGTCACGGATTCGCTAAAGGTCAAGGTGGCGGTGAGCTCACCGGTGGTATTGATCTTGCCCGGGATCCCGGTAATGGTGACCGTCGGCGCATCCCCGTCCCAGACCGCCGTCACGCTCTCGGCACTGGCGGGGCCCATGTTGAGGCCATCGGTGGCGCTGTTGGCCGCGACACTGACGGTGAGATCCTTGCTACTCTCGGGGGTAATCACCAGCGTATAGACGGTCGCACTACTGGAGGTAAAGGTGCCTTTTTCTCCGTTGGTGACCGTCACATCATTACTATCAAAGCCCGTGACGGCTTCGTTGAAGGTCAAGGTGGCGGTCAGGTTCGTGGTGCTGTTGATCTTCGCCGGGATCCCCGTGATTTCCACCGTCGGCGCGGCCGTATCCCAGGTGGCCGTCACGCTCTCGGCACTGGCCGGCCCGGTGTTGGTGCCATCGGTCGCCGCGTCCGCGGCCACCGTCACCACCACATCCGAGCCACGGGTGGGGATCACAACCAGAGTGTAGCTGGCGCCACTGCCACTGAACCCGTTGTCTTTCTTGGTGCCCCCAGTGACAGTGATATCGTCGGTGGTAAAGCCGGTCACGGATTCGCTAAAGGTCAAGGTGGCGGTGAGCTCACCGGTGGTATTGATCTTGCCCGGGATCCCGGTAATGGTGACCGTCGGCGCATCCCCGTCCCAGACCGCCGTCACGCTCTCGGCACTGGCGGGGCCCATGTTGAGGCCATCGGTGGCGCTGTTGGCCGCGACACTGACGGTGAGATCCTTGCTACTCTCGGGGGTAATCACCAGCGTATAGACGGTCGCACTACTGGAGGTAAAGGTGCCTTTTTCTCCGTTGGTGACCGTCACATCATTACTATCAAAGCCCGTGACGGCTTCGTTGAAGGTCAAGGTGGCGGTCAGGTTCGTGGTGCTGTTGATCTTCGCCGGGATCCCCGTGATTTCCACCGTCGGCGCGGCCGTATCCCAGGTGGCCGTCACGCTCTCGGCACTGGCCGGCCCGGTGTTGGTGCCATCGGTCGCCGCGTCCGCGGCCACCGTCACCACCACATCCGAGCCACGGGTGGGGATCACAACCAGAGTGTAGCTGGCGCCACTGCCACTGAACCCGTTGTCTTTCTTGGTGCCCCCAGTGACAGTGATATCGTCGGTGGTAAAGCCGGTCACGGATTCGCTAAAGGTCAAGGTGGCGGTGAGCTCACCGGTGGTATTGATCTTGCCCGGGATCCCGGTAATGGTGACCGTCGGCGCATCCCCGTCCCAGACCGCCGTCACGCTCTCGGCACTGGCGGGGCCCATGTTGAGGCCATCGGTGGCGCTGTTGGCCGCGACACTGACGGTGAGATCCTTGCTACTCTCGGGGGTAATCACCAGCGTATAGACGGTCGCACTACTGGAGGTAAAGGTGCCTTTTTCTCCGTTGGTGACCGTCACATCATTACTATCAAAGCCCGTGACGGCTTCGTTGAAGGTCAAGGTGGCGGTCAGGTTCGTGGTGCTGTTGATCTTCGCCGGGATCCCCGTGATTTCCACCGTCGGCGCGGCCGTATCCCAGGTGGCCGTCACGCTCTCGGCACTGGCCGGCCCGGTGTTGGTGCCATCGGTCGCCGCGTCCGCGGCCACCGTCACCACCACATCCGAGCCACGGGTGGGGATCACAACCAGAGTGTAGCTGGCGCCACTGCCACTGAACCCGTTGTCTTTCTTGGTGCCCCCAGTGACAGTGATATCGTCGGTGGTAAAGCCGGTCACGGATTCGCTAAAGGTCAAGGTGGCGGTGAGCTCACCGGTGGTATTGATCTTGCCCGGGATCCCGGTAATGGTGACCGTCGGCGCATCCCCGTCCCAGACCGCCGTCACGCTCTCGGCACTGGCGGGGCCCATGTTGAGGCCATCGGTGGCGCTGTTGGCCGCGACACTGACGGTGAGATCCTTGCTACTCTCGGGGGTAATCACCAGCGTATAGACGGTCGCACTACTGGAGGTAAAGGTGCCTTTTTCTCCGTTGGTGACCGTCACATCATTACTATCAAAGCCCGTGACGGCTTCGTTGAAGGTCAAGGTGGCGGTCAGGTTCGTGGTGCTGTTGATCTTCGCCGGGATCCCCGTGATTTCCACCGTCGGCGCGGCCGTATCCCAGGTGGCCGTCACGCTCTCGGCACTGGCCGGCCCGGTGTTGGTGCCATCGGTCGCCGCGTCCGCGGCCACCGTCACCACCACATCCGAGCCACGGGTGGGGATCACAACCAGAGTGTAGCTGGCGCCACTGCCACTGAACCCGTTGTCTTTCTTGGTGCCCCCAGTGACAGTGATATCGTCGGTGGTAAAGCCGGTCACGGATTCGCTAAAGGTCAAGGTGGCGGTGAGCTCACCGGTGGTATTGATCTTGCCCGGGATCCCGGTAATGGTGACCGTCGGCGCATCCCCGTCCCAGACCGCCGTCACGCTCTCGGCACTGGCGGGGCCCATGTTGAGGCCATCGGTGGCGCTGTTGGCCGCGACACTGACGGTGAGATCCTTGCTACTCTCGGGGGTAATCACCAGCGTATAGACGGTCGCACTACTGGAGGTAAAGGTGCCTTTTTCTCCGTTGGTGACCGTCACATCATTACTATCAAAGCCCGTGACGGCTTCGTTGAAGGTCAAGGTGGCGGTCAGGTTCGTGGTGCTGTTGATCTTCGCCGGGATCCCCGTGATTTCCACCGTCGGCGCGGCCGTATCCCAGGTGGCCGTCACGCTCTCGGCACTGGCCGGCCCGGTGTTGGTGCCATCGGTCGCCGCGTCCGCGGCCACCGTCACCACCACATCCGAGCCACGGGTGGGGATCACAACCAGAGTGTAGCTGGCGCCACTGCCACTGAACCCGTTGTCTTTCTTGGTGCCCCCAGTGACAGTGATATCGTCGGTGGTAAAGCCGGTCACGGATTCGCTAAAGGTCAAGGTGGCGGTGAGCTCACCGGTGGTATTGATCTTGCCCGGGATCCCGGTAATGGTGACCGTCGGCGCATCCCCGTCCCAGACCGCCGTCACGCTCTCGGCACTGGCGGGGCCCATGTTGAGGCCATCGGTGGCGCTGTTGGCCGCGACACTGACGGTGAGATCCTTGCTACTCTCGGGGGTAATCACCAGCGTATAGACGGTCGCACTACTGGAGGTAAAGGTGCCTTTTTCTCCGTTGGTGACCGTCACATCATTACTATCAAAGCCCGTGACGGCTTCGTTGAAGGTCAAGGTGGCGGTCAGGTTCGTGGTGCTGTTGATCTTCGCCGGGATCCCCGTGATTTCCACCGTCGGCGCGGCCGTATCCCAGGTGGCCGTCACGCTCTCGGCACTGGCCGGCCCGGTGTTGGTGCCATCGGTCGCCGCGTCCGCGGCCACCGTCACCACCACATCCGAGCCACGGGTGGGGATCACAACCAGAGTGTAGCTGGCGCCACTGCCACTGAACCCGTTGTCTTTCTTGGTGCCCCCAGTGACAGTGATATCGTCGGTGGTAAAGCCGGTCACGGATTCGCTAAAGGTCAAGGTGGCGGTGAGCTCACCGGTGGTATTGATCTTGCCCGGGATCCCGGTAATGGTGACCGTCGGCGCATCCCCGTCCCAGACCGCCGTCACGCTCTCGGCACTGGCGGGGCCCATGTTGAGGCCATCGGTGGCGCTGTTGGCCGCGACACTGACGGTGAGATCCTTGCTACTCTCGGGGGTAATCACCAGCGTATAGACGGTCGCACTACTGGAGGTAAAGGTGCCTTTTTCTCCGTTGGTGACCGTCACATCATTACTATCAAAGCCCGTGACGGCTTCGTTGAAGGTCAAGGTGGCGGTCAGGTTCGTGGTGCTGTTGATCTTCGCCGGGATCCCCGTGATTTCCACCGTCGGCGCGGCCGTATCCCAGGTGGCCGTCACGCTCTCGGCACTGGCCGGCCCGGTGTTGGTGCCATCGGTCGCCGCGTCCGCGGCCACCGTCACCACCACATCCGAGCCACGGGTGGGGATCACAACCAGAGTGTAGCTGGCGCCACTGCCACTGAACCCGTTGTCTTTCTTGGTGCCCCCAGTGACAGTGATATCGTCGGTGGTAAAGCCGGTCACGGATTCGCTAAAGGTCAAGGTGGCGGTGAGCTCACCGGTGGTATTGATCTTGCCCGGGATCCCGGTAATGGTGACCGTCGGCGCATCCCCGTCCCAGACCGCCGTCACGCTCTCGGCACTGGCGGGGCCCATGTTGAGGCCATCGGTGGCGCTGTTGGCCGCGACACTGACGGTGAGATCCTTGCTACTCTCGGGGGTAATCACCAGCGTATAGACGGTCGCACTACTGGAGGTAAAGGTGCCTTTTTCTCCGTTGGTGACCGTCACATCATTACTATCAAAGCCCGTGACGGCTTCGTTGAAGGTCAAGGTGGCGGTCAGGTTCGTGGTGCTGTTGATCTTCGCCGGGATCCCCGTGATTTCCACCGTCGGCGCGGCCGTATCCCAGGTGGCCGTCACGCTCTCGGCACTGGCCGGCCCGGTGTTGGTGCCATCGGTCGCCGCGTCCGCGGCCACCGTCACCACCACATCCGAGCCATCCTCGGGGGTAATGATCAGTCTGTATTCGGTCGCACTCGTTGCCGTAAACGTCCCCTTGTCCCCGTTGGTGACCGCCACATCATCAATATCAAAGTCCATCACATCCTCGCTGAAGGTAAAAGTCGCGGTAATTTCATCGGTTTTATTGATCTTGTCGGGCACACCAATGGCAAGTGTGGGGGCAGTCGCATCCCATTTGGCCGTCGCACTCACATCAGCCTCAGGCCCCTTATTGATGCCATCGGTCGCGGCATCTTTTGGCACCGTCACTACAACGTCTTTTTCGCCATCAGGTACGATGATCACACTATACTTAGATCCATCTCGGAGCCATAACCCCTTCTTTCCCCCTGTGACCTCCACATCATCAATGGTAAATCCCCTCACCGATTCATCAAAGGTGAATATGGCCTGGAGAGGGTCTCTTGAGTTGATTTTCGTTGGAACTTCAATTGATACACTCGGAGCCATAACATCCCATGTGCTCGTGATTGATTGAGCAGAAGTCGGCCCTCTCTTGAACCCATCGGTCACCGCATCTTTTCTCACCGTAACTACAAGGTCTTCATCGCCATCAGCCTCAATTCTGATTGCATAAAATGTTCCACTTCCGGTAAGATTTCCAATCGTCTTCCCCCCCGTCACCATTATATCATCAAGATTAAAGTCAGTCACTGACGGATTGAAAGTGAATATGACAGTGGGTGTCAAAGCCTTATTGGCTTTTGCGGGAAGGCCGGTGATGTCCACTGTAATAGGAGGATTCCAGACAGCGATGGCCGTAACTGCACTGGTGGGGCCTCTATTGGGGCCATCGGTGGCGGCATCCGCGTTCACGATAACCTCAACATTCTTGTTACCCTCGGGGGTCACGATCAGAGTGTATTCTTTGCTATTTATGGCGGTGAAGGTCTTCTTGGTGCCGCCGGTGACGGTAATATCGTCGGTTCCAAAGCCAGTGACCACCTCGCTGAAAGTGAACTTGGCTGTCAGATCGTCGGTCTTATCGATCCATTCAGGGAGCCCGGTGATGGTGACGGTGGGTGCAATGTCATCCCAAATAGAAACTACAGATTTTATAATGGCGGGCCCGGTATTGAGTCCATCGGTGGCGCTGTTGGCCGCGACACTGACGGTGAGATCCTTGCTACTCTCGGGGGTAATCACCAGCGTATAGACGGTGGCGCTACTGGCGGCAAAGGTGCCAGCAGTGCCGTTGGTGACACTCACATCATTACTATCAAAGCCGGTGACGGCTTCGTTGAAGGTAAAGGTGGCAGTCAGATCGTCGGTGGAATTGATTCTGGTGGGAATCCCCGAAATAGTGACGGTGGGCGCGGCATTATCCCAGACAGCAGTCGCACTCTGGGCAGTCGCCGGGCTCGTGTTGACGCCATCGGTGGCCGCATCCTGTCTGACGGTGACCGTCAGATTCGAGCCACGGGTGGGGATCACAACCAGAGTGTAGCTGGCGCCACTGCCACTGAACCCGTTGTCTTTCTTGGTGCCCCCAGTGACAGTGATATCGTCGGTGGTAAAGCCGGTGACGGCTTCGCTGAAGGTCAACGTGGCGGTGAGCTCATTGGTCGCATTGATCTTGTCGGGGATGCCGGTAATGGATAGCGTTGGCACAATGCCATCCCAGGTGGCGGTCGCGCTCTCAGCACTGGCGGGGCCGGTATTGAGGCCATCGGTCGCACTATTGGCCGCCACCGTGACGATCAGATTTTTGCTATCCTCGGGGGTAATGACCAACGTATATTCGGTCGCACTCGTCGCCGTAAACGTCCCCTTGTCCCCGTTGGTGACGGTCACATCATTACTATCAAAGCCCGTGACGGCTTCGTTGAAGGTAAAGGTGGCGGTCAGGTTCGTGGTACTGTTGATCTTCGCCGGGATCCCCGTGATTTCCACCGTCGGCGCGGCCGTATCCCAGGTGGCGGTGGCGCTCTGGGCACTGGCGGGCCCGCGGTTGAGCCCATCGGTGACAGCATTTCTGCGAATCGTCACCACGACATTACTACCTCGATTCGGGGTAATAGACAGTCTATATATTTTTCCGCTTTCTATTTCTGAAAGTGGACTCCTCGTGCCCCCTGTAACCGTCACATCATTAATATCAAAGTCCGTCACCTCTTCGCTAAAGGTAAAGGTTGCCGTTAAATTCTCGTTCGTCTTGATCTTGTTTGGGATCCCCGTAATGGACAGCGTCGGTGCGGTCGCATCCCAGACAATCGTTGATGTAACAGCAGAGGGTGGCCCTCTATTTCCTGCTTCGTCCTGAACGCTATTCGCTTTCATGGTGACCACTATATTCTCTCCCCCCTTAGGCTTAATGGCAACCCCAGGACGGTCAAAACTGAAATAGCCTGTTTCTATGGTACCTCCTGATATCGTATAAGCATTACCGCCAAAACTTTCAATATTCTCATTAAATTGAAACCATACATTAACATTATCCTTGTTGTTGATCTTCTTTTTCTCAGGAATTATTTCAACCATGGGAGGATCTGGATCCCAGGTCACTGTGAACCTTACTGCCGCAGCTGGGCCACTTTGTCCATTCGTGCCAGTAATGCTGTTTCTTTTCACGGTGATCACTACATCTCTATTGCCCGTAGGGTTAATCCCCAACACAAACAGATGATAACCTACCGTAGTCCCATCATCTTCATAAAAGGAATTAACAAATGATAAGCGTTTTCCCGTACCACCTGTCACGGTAATATCACCTGCTGTGAAGTTAGTTAAATTACCATCTGATCCCCCCGACGCATTGCGTATGTCAGAAGTCGCGATATATACGCGAAGTCGATCCCTCGTCTTGATGAATCTCGGGGTTTTTAGTGGCCCTCTTCGGCCAGGATTTCGATCCAAAGTCTGAAACCATACCACTGGGGGATTAGCAACTTCATGGTTAGCTGTCACTGGGCCATGAAGGGGGCTGGCTCCAGTGTTATCCAATATTATTTCGCTGGACTTAATTTCGACTGCTGTATTCGTTGATTGAACCATGACGCGGCTCGTCCTGAAGTCTCCATCCATGTGTACAGGACGATGCGATGACTCCAGTGCCTGGGCTATACTATCGGTAACAAGAAAACTTGCCAGTAGAAAGAGTAAGCAGAACGAGCCTCTTGCAAAGCTTCCGGAATTGAATGCAAATACAGCTTTGGAAGCGTTTGCAAAGATATTTTCTATCCAAAACATGGGGACGAGATACCTAAACAAAAAGAGGTTCTATCACGAATCGTGTGGATAGAGATCCAGACCGCCACAAAAGAAGAGAATAGCAACTCTGAAATTTTCAAAGGTTCTATATCCTCTACCAATGGTTTTGATCTCTTGAATTTTTCCATTAATCCTCTCTGCTTTTGCATTGGACTGACGGTTCCATAATGCGTTGCAGACGCCATCAAAGTGATTCTTACACATGTCTGCAACTTTCATGACTTCTTTGACACCAGCCTCGTTCACCTCGTCAAGCCATAAGTTGAGATACGCTTTCGCTTCTTTTAACGATGCACATTCAAAGATGGCTTTGAAATCTTCCCGTAACCGCCAAGCGACACTCACATTGAGGTTGAATTCCTTCACCACTTGGAAGATGTCTTCCTGTTTTTCCGTACGATTGTTTTCGTTTTTCAACAGTGCATATCGGCTCCCTTTGAGTTCTGGATGCTGTTTGACCTCCCGCCTTCGTACTTGATTGATGGCTTGATTGAGATACTGGATACAATGAAACCGATCGTGAATCATGAGGGCATGGGGGAACACCTTTGCAACCGCTCCAATGAAGGCCTTCCACATATCCGTAGATATCGTCTCTATCTGATTTGCCCTAAAAGGCATTCTAAGAGTTCTATCGTGCCTTTTTTCGTCCGTCCCGGTCCAATATCAATGACCACTCCACGATCCGAATCACTCACAATCGTTGCATAGGTATGTCCGCGCTTGAGAGCCTTTTCATCAATACTGATATGGTGAATTCCTGCCAGAGATCTGCGTGACTCTCCGCGTTCAACAGCACGGTGCATAATACGATGGAGCTGGTTAAATCCGCACCGAAGAAGATCTGCTGTTTTGGTCTGATTCTTAGTTGCTTTCAGCAGACGAATGGCAAAACATTCAAAAGCATAGGTGACTCGACTGGATGGAGCCGCCCAGGGAATGGTGACCGTCTTTGGACCATTAGGAGTCAGTACACGGGGAATCCTACAGTGAAGAAAACACTTGAAATGAAAGAGATCCAGATGGCGCCATTGACGCTTCTTGCGATGGTCATACAAGGTACCAGACTCACCCGTATCTGGGCATACAAGATCCTTCCCCGAATGAGAAATATAAAGATCCACTCGCCCCTTCTTCACATTGGTTTCCACATGATCAATACTCCAGCAAGAATCTAAATCTAACCACTGATGCATTGAATTTTT
Organism: Rhodothermales bacterium; assembly: GCA_965215475.1. Lineage (GTDB taxonomy): Bacteria > Bacteroidota > Rhodothermia > Rhodothermales > Bin80 > Bin80. The sequence continues at coordinate 894,737 of OZ244061.1, read as the reverse complement.
TAAATAAGTATCAAGCATGAAAAATAATTTTGGTGAAACCAAAATTAATCAATTCCATACAAATGGTGATAGAACCCAAAAAGAAAATACTGCCACACCGAACCCACCTCTTATCCTCATGCTCATACCTTGACCATTCAGGTATAATCCGACGTTTTAAACATTCTAAATGGGGAGGGGCTCTCTACCATTTGTGTATTCAGATGAAAAAACGCACCCTGTGAAGGCCTATGTTTTGGGTTTGCGTTTTCCCTGTATTTTTTGGTTCGTATGAGTCTATTTCGGACTTGTTTCAACACGTGTTGAAACGTGTGCCGTGGAAAGATGCTTTTTTCTTGTGGGTTGCGAGATCCACCCAGCAACTGTCATTCCATCTGGTAGCAACCAAAACGATTGATGGAGGTAACGACATGAATGGAAGCATTTTGGATAAAAGGATCGCGTAGGCGATTCAGCGAGCATGCAGGCCGAAACGAGCATGAAGATTGAGCAGGCCTCGAAACATGTAATACGGGAGCCGACCCTTCGTTTCATAGAGGAAGGCCGCTGATCGTCTAGGAGAAGACCGACACTACACGCACCGGGCTATATCCGTCGGGGTATTGATCTCGGGATGCATGTAAGATGGAAGGAGTGGCAACACGGGAAGCCCTATTGGTGCCGATGTACAAGGCAACCAGAATCCCACGAGGGGCAGGTTGGGCGGATGGGTCTGTAGTACCGAAGACGCGGAGGAATGTCCGTAGAGAAAAGGAATCCTCCGTTGATCATAGTATGGATAAGAACGAAAGGACATGAGTACTGGTGAACACCTAATAGGATCTGATAGGGTTCAGAGATCTCGGACCGTACTACATGAGAAAGCCATTCAAGCGGTTGCGACCGTGGTTTTGTCACAAATACAAGGTGCGAACTGGGAAATAGGCGCATTTTTCAGATGAACATCTATGGATTACATCGCCTTGTTCCAACGACCAAAGGCCTTCCATGGGCGAAGTCATGAGATCAACGGAAAGCCGGATGCGGGAAAACCGCACGTCCGGTTTGACGAGCAGGAGGTCGGAAACGACTTGTAGGAGCCTACCAATGGGTGCGTGAACAACGAAAGCGAATGACCCGTAGGACATAAGAAACGCGACGAACTCTTGACTCTACAACCCCTCTCTGTGAATTCCGTCGGATGGATTTAGCCTTTGTGTGGAGATTAGAATCGTGTTTTTCGTTAGATCTAACTCGCCGAACGTTTTGGAATTCGTTAACAATGGGCTTCTAACCCTACAACTGTTTCATAGGGGTCGCCACTCGTCATTGATTGCCCAATTCTGCAAATGCGTCATATATTTCTTTACCATGAACCGTAAGACTCGGATCCATCAAGATTTTAACGATCGTGCCTGATTCATCAATTAGAAACGTGCGTCGACGGACTCCCAACTTAGATCTGCCATAGAGCATGGCCCCACCTTTCCTCCAAGTTCCGTAGTCATCAATGATCTGTTTTTTCTTGTCTGACACCAACTTAAATGGTAAATCATGCTTTGCTATAAATTTTCGTTGTGACTTAGGTGTATCTGCCGAAATTCCGATCACAACAATTCCTGCATGCTCGATTTCTTCCCAATAATCACGAATACTACAGGCCTCGCTGGTACATCCGATTGAATGGCTCATAGGGTAAAAGTATACCGCCACCTTGGACCCACGAAAATCACTTAGACTAATTCGACTTCCATCCGATAATATCCCCGTAAAATTGGGTGCACTGCTTCCAACCTTTAACTTCATTGTATGTGATTAAATAGGTGTGTGAAACTTTGTTTTAAAATGAGTGCATGCTTGCTTCCTGTTTTTGAAAAATCCATCAGTATTGTTGAAATTGCGCACAAAATTTGGAGCTGAAATTCACGGATGAAGTGAAATTTTCTTGGGTTTGCCCATATCACATCTTCGGGGCCGAGTTTTGAATTCAGAAAGACACGTTATAATGGTTTTCTCCCTGCTTTTGTGTCTCGTCCCATATGATTCATGACGCATTCACTTTTATCTCCAACACGCCCATTTGATCGGAATTTTCGTTTTACTCAGATTTCAGGGGAAATCATTCCTTTGATGAAGATTGTAGGATGATAGGTTCAGGATCGTTTATTGAAGGAGTTGTTTTATATCCAAATGATGATTGAAAATTGCCAGGGTTGAACCCAAGTGATCGCTGTATCTTGGCCTCATATTGTATGTGTAGGTTCAAGGATCGTCAATCAATCTTCTGCACAACAATAGAGATGAAATTTTCTTCACGGACACATGGCACGCAGGCGCGCCCAGGTATAGATCCCACTGTTGTGCCCATCATCCCAGGTAAGGCGCACTCCCACACTCCCCGCGATTTCGATTTTGACATGGTTCCATTGCATTAAGGCAGGGAGACGAAATATTTCGGGATCAGGAAGTTCGTGCATTTTTTCGTGCCCCTGGCATGCTGCACATGGGCATGCACGTCTTAAGCCATCCAGAGGAAAAATACAGTGATGCCCATCGGACCATTGAACTTCCAGAGTCTGTGCTTTTTTGTCAATCTTGAGGCGTTGGCAGGTTAATTCATCGGGAAGCAAACTCATTCGACTGCTTCTATCTGAGCACGATTCTCAATTAAATTTATCGGGAGGAGATTTGATTTTTTTGCGAAAGGATAGATATCCCTGAGGATCCCTTGTAGCTTGCTACGTCCACGATTGATGCGGCTCTTTACCGTACCCATTGGAAGTCCAGTAATTTGTGCAATCTCACTATAAGATAGTTGCTGAATATCCCGAAGAATCACAATCTCCCTGTAATTTGACGAGAGTGATCCCAGTGCTTCTTGGATATGCTCATCTTGGAGAGCTCTCTCTGTTTGTTTATCAGGTAAAAAGGTCTCGTCAGGAAGCGGCATCTCGTATTCTTCATTCTCTCTGCTCCAGGCTTGGATTGAATGCATATGCCGGCGCTTCTGCTTACGATATTCACTTCGTGCTAAATTTCCTGCGATCGTATAGAGCCATGTAGAGAATTTTGCAATACGCTGATAAGCATGACGGTTGCGGTGGACACGAAGGAACGTTTCCTGAAGTAGATCTTCACAACGTTTTTTGTCGCCTAAAAAACCAAACAAATAATGCATGAGGCGTTCACTGTAGCGGTTTACAAGAATATTATAGGCCTCCACCGTTCCTGACTGAAAAAGCTCCATCAGATCCTCATCAACCATGGTTTCCAGCACGTCAAAGCGACTTATGGCCGATGAATGCTCTGGATGGTTTTTGCGTACTATACTGGGTCTTTTTGTCAAAATCTATTTGTTTTCGTGTTCGTATCAGTTTGAACAAAGACAGTATTACACAGGTGTGATTCTCTGCATGGGACAAGCATGCAAAAAATCTACTCTCTTCAAGGTTCAGAATCAAATTGTTTGGGTCAATAAATATGAAAGATACCGAATTGCAGTTAAATGGAACTGATGCAAAGCGAAGGCATTCTTTTCGGGAGATGTGGTAAGATTCACGGGGCTTCATGAAGGACAAGATTTTCCAATATCCTACAGATGGGGTTCTGGATCTGCATACCTTCCTTCCAAAGGAGGCAGCCGATGTGACCAGGGAGTATATCCGAGCGTGCCACAGCGAAGGTATCTATCACCTGCGCATCATTCATGGCAAGGGGACAGGAGCTTTACGAGCAACGGTGCATGCTGTACTTGCAAAATCTACCCTTGTCAAATACTGGAAGACATCAACAGATTCAAGTAGCTGGGGAGCGACTCTGGTCAAGCTTAAGCCTCAGGTTGACTCAGAACACGCCTGAGATCTTCGAGGTTATTGCGAATATGATCGGCGGAAACTTCGAGTAATGCCTGTTCCGACTTGTTCAGATCAACGGTAATGATCTCTTCAATTCCAGAGCGGCCAAGTCGAACGGGAAGACCGATAAATAAATCAGAGAGCCCGTATTCTCCTGATGGACATACGGCGCAGGGAAGGATTCGACCCGAATCCTTGACGATGGCTTCAACCATTTCTGCGGCGGCAGCCCCAGGGGCATACCAGGCCGAAGTTCCCATGAGCTGAACAATCTCGCCCCCTCCACTCTTTGTACGCTCGACGATGGATTCAATCCGATCTTGTGAGAGCAGTTCGGTGATCGGAATTCCCCCAATGCTGGTATAGCGGGCCAAGGGAACCATCGTATCTCCATGCCCCCCCATCAAGAGTGCCTGAATATCCTTAACGGATCCCCCCAATTCCATAGCCAGAAAAGTGCGAAACCGTGCAGTATCCAAAACACCAGCCATTCCAAAAACCCGATGAGATGGAAATTTACTTGCTTGGTGGGCTACATAAGTCATCACATCCAGCGGGTTAGAGATGACAATCATGATAGCATTCGGGCTTTTATCAACAAATGACTCTGTCACGGAGCGTACGATATTCGCATTGATGCCTAATAGGTCATCCCGGCTCATCCCAGGCCTACGTGGTACTCCACTAGTGATCACACAAATATCAGAATTTGCAGTGGCGTCATAATCGTTGGTAACCCCCTTGACATGGGTGTCAAATAAGTGGATGGGAGCGGATTGAGCGATGTCAAGAGCCTTCCCCTCGGACAATCCATCCTTGATATCAATCAAAACTACTTCTTTGATCATATCTTTACGTGCCACGCACTCGGCAACGGTGGCTCCGACATTGCCAGCTCCGATCACGGTAACCTTATTCATGAAATACTTACTAAAATGGTGATAGATGATGGATCTAGTACGCATAAGTTGATGAATTTACTCACATAATTGCAACCCATGCAGATAAAAGATGCTGATTTTGTGGTCGTCGACCTGGAAACAACAGGACTGGAGCCAGATCATGCTCGGATTCTTGAGATCGCAGCCGTCAGGGTGAAGGGGAATACGGTCATAGACACATTTGAACAATTAGTGAATCCAGAATCCAAGGTGCCTTGGCAGATTACGAATCTTACCGGAATCATGACCAACGATATAGTTGGGCAACCGATCATTGCTGATGTACTTCCAAGATTCATTGAATTTTTAGGAGATGCAATTTTTGTAGCACATAATGTTAGGTTTGACTGGGGGTTTATTGCTGCAGAAATCAGTCGTGCAGATCTGCCACCTCTCAATAATCAGAAACTGTGCACGGTGCGTGTGGCACGTCGTCTTCTGAGAGGGTTGAAATCAAAGAGCTTGGAGAGCTTGATTCATCATTTTAGGATTCATTCCGAGGATCGTCATCGTGCTCTTAGTGATGCGACAGCCACACAAGAGGTCTTTGCTAAATTACTTCTTATGCTGGAGAGACAGCATGAGATCACCACTCTGGAGGAGTTACTGAATTATCAGTATTCTTCCTACAACAAGAGTTCCGCTGAACGGAAGCGTTTAGACCATATTCGGGAACATTATCTAAAGAACCTTCCTGATTCTCCAGGAGTCTATCAGATGCGGAGGAAGGATGGGAAGCTGCTCTATATTGGGAAAGCCCGTGTACTCCGTGACCGAGTTCGTAGCTATTTTGCAGGTACAGACAATCATGCAAAACATATCCGAGCGATGATCGGGCAAGTCCATGAAATTCAATGGACAGAGACGGAGACAGAGTTGGAAGCACTGTTATTGGAGTCACGACTCATTAAAGAATATATTCCGCCGTTCAATAAAGCAGGCAGAAAACACCGGAATCGGGTTTTTCTACGACTCGGGGACATTTCTGACTCAGGATGGATCACCCTCATTCAGCATATTCGCGCAGATGGAGCCAGACATTATGGCCCGATGGCAACACGTAAGGAAGCCACATATTTAGCCCAGATACTGGTGTCACTCTATGGAGCGTCCCCCAGCGGATTTCAATCTCTTGAGGGGAAGGGGGTGGGGTTGGAGGCTTCCCGAATTGGAGGCCCGTTGACAGAGGAAGGGTTTGAGTGCGTATCTGCTTTTCTTGAGGGAAAGAACACTAGCACCTTAACTTTACTCGAAAGAAGAATGAAAGAGTACTCTCAGGTCAAGGAATATGAGCAGGCTGCACGGATTCGTGATGAATTAGAGTTCATGACGTCCATCTATTCTCGCCCTAACTTTCTACGCATACCTCTGCTGAAAAGGACCGGTGTAGTCATACATACGTTCAACGCCACAGCTGAAGTACACTTCATAGCTTACGGGTTTCCCATTGCACATATTGTATGGCCAAGCAGTTCCAAGATCCTCGATACGGCAAAAACAATGTTCAAAGAGCGAGTACTTCATCCACCAGATCGACTGTCAATGCGGCAGGTGGACGCGATCACAATTCTTGGATCCTGGATGTTCAAGGAGCGGGGCCGTATTACTGTATTATTGTTGGCATCAAAGGCATCCTTTATGGAATTTTTTGCGGGACTGGAGGAAAATCTTGATCAACTACATTCATCTGCAAAAAAATAATTATAATTTTCACTCCCTTTGGATAGTGAACAGCTGCGAAAATTTACCTAAATTTGCCGAGTCTAGAACTTAAGTGTACGTATGTTCGCCGAAGTATTTTTTGTTGCCACCAGCCTGATTGCGGTGTTCGCAGCCCTTGCAATGCTGATTTCACGCAGTCCTGTGCAGAGTGCATTGTGGCTGATTCTCGTGATGCTATGTGTGGCGGGTTTGTATGTGCTGTTGAATGCTGAGTTTATTGCGGTTGTCCAGGTGCTGGTTTATGCAGGAGCAATTATGGTCCTGTTTTTATTTGTAATCATGTTACTGAATCTGAGTGCGGCTCCTGAAGTGGAACGGATTGATGGCAAAAAGGGAATTGGATTTATCTTGTTCACCGTGATTCTAGCACAATTGGTATACGTTACCGCGACAACCTCAGAACCATTATCCTCGATCATGGTGAATCCAGAATCTGGATCTACATTAAGGCTTGCAGAAGCATTATTTACCCGTTATTTACTTCCGTTTGAGATCATTGGAATTCTTCTCCTGGTTGCAACTGTAGGTGCAGTGATGCTCGCAAAACGTACGTTTGAATAAAGATTAATGGAACTTCCTCTTACATGGTATTTGACGCTCAGTGCAGTACTCTTCTCTATCGGAGTAATGGGCGTCCTTTACCGAAGTAATTTGATCGTGATTTTGATGTGTATCGAACTCATGCTCAATGCAGTAAATATTACCCTCGTTTCATTTGCACAGTACATGGGGGATGTATCGGGTCAAATCCTGGTCGTCTTTGTCATTGCGGTCGCCGCCGCAGAAGCGGCCATTGGTCTTGCAATTGTGATTGCCATTTTCCGCAATAAGCTTACCGTTGATGTTAACGATATCAAATTATTCAGACACTGAGTGAATGTCTACGAATTTGATGGTCCAGCTCATTATTCTTTTGCCTCTCATTGGGGCTGTATTGCTAGGAATCATCCCATTATTTGCCAGCGGGCTCCGTGCTCATAAGGGGGTGTTGGGGGCGTTTGGGACATTGATGGTCGCGATTCCCTTTGGTCTTGCGGCGAGCCTGTTTTTCCAAGGAGTAGATACGGCATCCATCACGTCCGTCTATACGTGGATGAAGGCAGGAGATTTCTCCGTAGAGATTGCGTATCGGGTGGATCAGCTCTCGTTGATCATGACTCTAGTGGTCACGGGGGTTGGGGCATTGATTCATGTCTATTCCACGGGCTACATGGCAGAAGACCGATCCTTTTGGAAATTTTTCGCCTATCTGAACCTGTTCATTTTTATGATGCTAAACCTGGTTCTGGCAGATAACCTGTTACTGATGTTTTTGGGATGGGAAGGCGTCGGGCTTTGCTCTTATTTATTGATCGGATTCTGGTATGAAGAGCGAAAGAATAGTGCGGCGGCAAGCAAGGCATTCATCGTGAACCGGGTTGGGGATTTTTGCTTCCTTCTCGCCATGTTTATTCTGGTTCGTGAAGTAGGGGGGCTGGATTTCAATAGCGTTTTATCGGGCGCGGAAGTAATGTCGCAGGGCACAATTACAATAGTGGTCTTTCTTTTGTTTTTGGGAGCTACGGGAAAAAGTGCCCAGATTCCTCTATTCGTTTGGCTTCCCGATGCCATGGCGGGTCCGACCCCCGTTTCCGCACTGATCCATGCAGCAACGATGGTTACGAGCGGTCTTTATCTGCTGGCTCGGCTCTCCCCACTGGTGCTGATGACGCCCCACGTGATGGCAGTCATTGCGATAATTGGTGCGGTGACAGCCATTTTGGCAGCAACGATTGCCCTGACGCAGCGTGATATCAAACGTGTTCTTGCCTATTCAACGATCTCCCAATTAGGCTATATGTTCATGGCGGCCGGGGTCGGCGCATTTTTTGTTGCCATCTTTCACGTCATAACTCATGCCTTCTTTAAGGCCTGTCTGTTTCTGGGATCAGGTAGCGTGATTCATGGGATGCATCATGTAGAACATGATCTTCGGCATGAGGAATACGATGGGGATTTTGATGCGCAGGATATGCGCTTCATGGGTGGGCTAAAACAATATATGCCCATTACCCGATGGACCTATCTCTTGTCCACGCTTGCCATCGCAGGTATTCCTCTCACGGCTGGGTTCTTTTCAAAAGATGAAATCCTGTTCAAGGCATTTGAGTTTGGATACGATGGGCATCCTTATGCATGGTTTGTCTGGGGAATTGGGATTATCACTGCATTACTGACGGCGTTCTACATGATGCGTTCGTATATGCTGACGTTCGAGGGGAGTGCAAGGTGGCCAATGCAGGATAAAGTGCACCCTCATGAGTCTCCTCAATCCATGACAGTACCGCTGGTCCTTCTGGCTGGATTATCTCTGGTTGGGGGTATGATTGGATTTCCTAAAGTCGCCAAAAAGATCGGGTTGTCGAACTGGATTCATGATTATCTAGTCGGGCATGGAGATCAGGTAGGCCCGGTTGCAGAGCCAGAAATTCAGGCTCATGTAAGTGTTGCAGTTGAAATCGGATTGATCCTGTTGGGAGCAGTGATTGCGATCATAGGAGTGCTGTGGGCATGGAGATTCTTTAGCAGATATGAGTTGAGTGGTGATGAGCTGATCCAGAGTCGATTTGGTTTTTTATACCACTGGTGGCAATCAAGTTATTATTGGGACAAATTTTATGATCGAACGATTGTTCGGCCAACCATTCAAGGGGCAAATAAGGCCTTGGCTCCGTTCGATCAATATGTCGTGGATGGACTGGTCAATGCAGCCGCACGAGTATCTCTGGCATTCAGTTGGTTGTTTGGGCGCTTGCAGACCGGAGTTGTACAGAATTATGCACTGGCTATCCTTTTGGGATCGGTGATCATGATTGCATTGTTTCTCTTTTAATACCAAGGAGCATCTGCGATGGAGTTTGGAAACATATTGACCGCAATCATTTTTCTCCCCTTAGTTGGAGCGATCTGTATGCTTTTTGCGCCGAGTGATCGCTCGGCACGATGGTTTGCACTGTTGGTTACGCTCGGCGTGTTTTTGCTGTCGCTCCCGCTGTGGTTTGGATTTGATGTGTCCAATGCGGCGGAGTTGCAGTTTCGTGGCATAGAGTTCCCATTGATTTCAGAACATCTAGATATACGCTATCTCATTGGCATCGACGGATTCAGTCTACTTTTGGTGCTATTAACGACATTTTTGGGTCCAATTGTGGTCCTGTGTTCCTGGAACTATATCAAAGAGAGTACCAAGGGATATTATGTATTGCTGTTAATACTCCAGACAGGCATGACGGGAGTTTTCTGCGCTTTTGATGTCTTGCTCTTCTACATTTTCTTTGAACTCACGCTGATTCCGATGTATTTCCTCATTGGAATCTGGGGAGGAGAGCGTCGGATTTATGCGGCCATCAAGTTTGTGATCTATACCATGGTGGGTTCGCTTTTGATGTTGGTTGCGATTCTATATCTGGGATATGCGGCGGGGAATGCGGTGAACGATGGTGTATTTACGACAAACTATTTCAAGTTATTGGCCTTCAATGTTCCACTGGGGATGCAGACGTGGCTCTTCATTCTGTTCGCGTTTGCTTTCGCGATCAAGGTTCCGGTGTTTCCATTTCATACATGGTTACCGGATGCCCATGTACAGGCACCGACAGGGGGATCTGTGATTCTTGCAGGTGTGCTACTGAAAATGGGGACGTATGGTCTGCTTCGTTTCTGTCTTCCGTTCTTTCCCAGTGCTTCGGTCACACATACGCTTCTGATCGGCATCCTTGCCGTGATCGGCATTGTATATGGCGCCTTGGTGTCCCGTGCCCAGACCGATGCCAAAAAGCTGGTTGCCTATTCAAGTGTAAGCCATCTAGGCTTTGTGGTACTGGGGATCTTTGCACTGACCCTAGAAAGTATCCAAGGTGCAATGATTCAAATGATCAACCATGGAATCTCTACGGGAGCATTATTTTTGATTGTGGGAATGTTGTACGAGAGGAGGCATACACGTCTGATGTCTGATTATGGAGGGATTGCAAAATCCGTACCCATACTGACCTTTTTCATGGTACTCACTGCACTAGCTAGTGCGGGGCTTCCAGGGCTAAATGGCTTTGTTGGTGAATTTCTGATTTTGGTTGGTGCATTTAGTAGCGAGGCACCAGGGATGCCCGTATTGACGGTTATTGCCACAACAGGTGTTATCCTTGCTGCAGTCTATTTACTTTGGATGCTGAGTAAAATGTTTTTTGGTCCTTTAACCATTGAAGCGAACCGAAACATGTCCGATCTCAATCTCCGAGAACTGGTTATACTTGCCCCGATGGCACTGCTAATGATTTTGCTTGGCCTTTTGCCTCAACCTTTTTTGAAGGTGAGCGAGCCGTCAGCAATACGCCTGATGGAAGTGATTGAAGAAAAACGTGCGTATGCGGAGATAGATGATGCGAATCTCCAGCGGACGTTTGAAATAAATCGAAGAATGAACGTGTCCTCTCCAGCACCTGATTCAAACACGCATCAACCGTAACTAATTCAAATTCACAATGACGATTTCACGCATACTATACCTATGGTTCATGTTGTTGCTTGTTGCTAGTAGTTCTACTGCTGTAGCTCAAGAGAACGATACGACTTCCGATACGGTCCAACAGGTTGATGATAGTATTGAGGTAATCGAGAGTACGGATTACGTAGGGCAGGATGCAGATGCAGAGGAAAGTGGGTACGAAGATGGTCACGGCGGTGGATACGAAAAGCCCCTTCCTCCTGTATGGCTAGTTGCGCCCTTTGCACTTCTTCTTTTGATGATCGCTACCGGCCCTCTCTTTTACAACCATCACTGGCATCACCATTATCCCAAGTATGCCATAGGTTTTGGGTTATTCGTGACGGTGTATTACTTGTTCGTTCTGCAGGACAGCATCTCAATGCTGCATGCACTTCAGGAATATCTCTCTTTCATTGCGTTAGTAGCTTCGCTATTTATTGCAGCTAGTGGGATTTTCCTGAAAGTGAATGCAAGAGGAACCCCTCTTGCGAATGTTTCTCTTCTCTCTGTGGGTGCGGTGATTGCAAACCTAATCGCTACGACGGGGGCAGCAATGCTATTTATTCGCCCGTATATGCGATTAAATAAAGGGCGTTTGAAAGCATATCATATCGTATTCTTCATTTTCATTGTCGCAAATGTGGGAGGTGCTATGACTCCGATCGGGGATCCACCGCTATTTCTTGGATTCCTTCGTGGGGTCCCATTCTTTTGGACCGCTGCTCATTTATGGTATATCTGGATGCCGACCATTATTGTTTTGCTTGCCATCTTTTATGTGATCGATCGCCGCAACAAGGCAGAGTCTACCACAGATATTTCTTCCGGAAAAACGATTGAGCTACAGGGAAATCGGAGCTTCCTCTTTGTTCTGATCATTGTGATCTCGGTGTTTATTGATCCAAATGTGATTTCGCAGTTGAAGGGGACTCCCTTTGATTTGGTCGGCACATATCACCTTCCGTTTGGAATTCGTGAGATTATCATGTTCTCTATGTGTGTCCTAGCATTCAAGTATTGTGATAAGGATGCATTGAAGAAGAATGAATTCACATTTGAACCGATCCGTGAAGTGGGTTGGCTTTTCCTGGGTATTTTTGCATGCATGGTGCCCGCGTTGGCATTAATTTCCAATTATGCATCCGAGAATGCGGCGGGACTCAATGCAACGACCTTTTACTGGGGAACAGGGATCTTATCGGGGGTCTTGGATAATGCTCCCACCTACCTCAACTTCTTGGCTGCCGCCATGGGGAAGTTTGGCCTGGATGTGAATAACGCGTTGGATGTGAAAGAATTTGCAAGCGTAGATGCACTATATTTGTCAGCGATTTCAATTGCAGCGGTGTTCTTTGGTGCAATGACCTATATCGGGAATGCCCCCAACTTCATGGTAAAAGCAATTGCCGAATCCAATGGAGCAGATGTTCCTTCATTTGTGGGCTATCTAGTCAAGTATGGATTAACGATCTTGTTGCCCGTGTATTTTGTCGTATGGTTGGTATTCTACAGCGGATGGATCTTCTAATCAATTTAAACTCATGAATCGTGAACCACTGGATCAAAAAACATTGAATGACGCTCTCATGTCATTGGATAAATGGGAGTATCAGGATCACAGGCTATCTAGGACATTTAAGTTTGCAGATTTCCAGGAAGCGGTAGCATTTATCGTGCATATCGGCTTCCATGCTCAGGCTCTAGATCATCACCCTATTTTATATAACGTGTATAATCAGGTCACGGTTGATCTTACAACGCATACTGCGGGGAATCGGGTTACCCAGTTGGATGTAGTTCTAGCGCGGACCATTGATCGGGTCTTTGGTACGTAACCTCGATGGAGATTTCATCCGCGTTTGATACCATTTTGGTGGACTTAGCCGGAGGCGCGTCAATCCTCTGGCTTTCACTGGTTGGTGTGATTGTCATTGTATGGGATATTTTCCGCAATGATGCTCCTGAGTTACCCTGGGTTGCGGGATTGTCGGTGACGGCTGCGACCATTTTGGAGTTATTCAAGGTGTCTGATCCATCTTCGACCGTTTTTTTCTCACTTATCCAGACCGGAGGATCGGCTTCATTTATCAGCATAATTATTTTAGTGAGTGCTCTGTTCTCAATCATTCTCTCCGTTCCATACCTGAAGGGAATTCGTAGGAGTTACGGGGAGATCTATGCACTGATGCTGTTTGCGACCAGTGGGATGCTACTTTTGGGGACTGCCAACAATATGGTGACGGTTTTTGTTGGCCTAGAAACCATGTCAATTGCCCTCTATATCCTGACTGGTATTGTTCGCAGTGATGAAGGTGCTCTAGAAAGCGCACTCAAGTATTTCTTGCTTGGAGCATTTTCAACGGGATTTTTTCTTTATGGAATTGCGCTCATCTATGGCTCCACTGGAACGATGTATTTTATGGAGATGGCGATAGGGTATTCTATGAGTGAACTACGTCCATTATTCTGGGTCGGGGTCGCATTATTTCTGGTTGGATTTATGTTTAAGGTGGGGGCCGTTCCTTTCCATATGTGGATCCCGGATGTCTATCAGGGGGCTCCGACACCCCTGACCGGATTCATGACGACTGCGTCCAAAGCTTCTGCCTTTGCAGCTCTGGTACTTGTGCTTTATCATGGCATTGGAACCCTAGAACTTGGGGGGGCAGATTGGCAATTAGCACTGGCACTCGTTGCACTCGTCACGGTCGTATTTGGAAATCTTCTTGCACTGAATCAAGACAATGTGAAGAGGATGCTTGCGTACTCTTCCATTGCACATGCAGGGTATGTACTGATTGCACTTGCCGCGGGAACTGGAGAAGCCTATGCGGGAGCAGTTTATTACCTGTTGATTTATGCCCTCATGAATATCGGGGCCTTTGGTGCAATTGCTTTATTGGAATGGGATGAGAAAGAGGGGCGTGTGCAAACTCTTGACTCGTTAGCAGGGATTGGTTTCAAGAGACCCCTGGTCGGGATTACAATGGGGGTATTCATGTTTAGTCTAACGGGGTTTCCTCCCCTGGGAGGGTTCTTCGGAAAACTAGCAGTCTTTGCGCCAGCGATCAATGCGGGTCTGACATGGCTGGCAATCGTTGGTGTATTAGCCAGTGTTTTTTCGGGCTATTATTATCTTCGAGTACTGTATGTATTCTGGATGAAACCTGCTACCGAAGCAGAACCAGTTGTCCAATCGGGCTCGTTTCCGATTCCTCAATCTTCTTCCATTGTGCTTGTGGCATGTGCGGTCTTATTATTGGGAATTGGTTTTGTGCCAGGGATTCGGGATCTGACGCTGTCCTTTTTCGTGCAGGATATACTTGTAACTCTACCGTAGCGACTGAATATGAGATCGCTGGTCAAGAATCTTTTACCACATGCACCGAAGATCGGGTTATATGTTGCCCCGGAAATCCCTTCAAAAAGGCTTCGAGGGGCAACCCGTGATTATGCAAAGGATACGCACCCAGAGGATATTCTTGCTCTGTATGATGGGACGTTTTTGGGCAATGGCAAGGATGGGGTCGTATTTCTGGAAGATCAACTGATTTTTCAAAACTCAGACTTGGAATCTCCCCAGACGATACATTACAGGGATATTGTTTTTGTTGAGTCTAGTCGATCAAAGCTTCGAGGAACTCATATCATCATGGAAGTGAATCGGGGGAGGGCAACCTTTTCCGTAAAACTGGATCTTTCGAAGCATCCCCGGAGTGCTGAGTATATTGAAGAATTCCTTCGAAACGTGATGTTACTCCCTGATTCCTCCAATTTGAAGGAGACGGATTGGGCTGCAGTTTCACGTGCACTTGATCGTTTACGTTCCGATGGAAGTTTGACAGAAGCGGATTATGAAAAATTGATCAATGTCCGTTCCTGAACAATTTCCATTTATTCATTCGTATTCTCGAACAATTTGTGATGTTCGAGGTACGTTTCTCTTCAACTTACCAAAACTATAATAATGGCTTTTGAACTCCCCGATCTTCCCTATACACATAGTGCGCTGGAACCCTATATTGACCAGAGAACCATGGAGATTCACCATGGAAAGCATCATCAAGCTTATACGATGAACTTGAACAAGGCATTAGCGGGGCATGCGAGTCTCCAGTCAAAGACGATAGAAGAGCTCTTACGTGGAATTTCAGATTTGCCTGAGGAGATTCAGGGAGCGGTACGCAATAATGGAGGCGGTTTTGCGAACCATACTCTCTTCTGGACGATTCTTAGCTCAGCCGGTGGTGGTGCTCCGTCAGGTACTTTGGCGGCTGCCATTGACCGCGCATTTGGATCATTTGAGGATTTCAAGGCAAAATTCTCTGCAGCTGCTGCAACACGGTTCGGTAGTGGATGGGCTTGGTTAGTTGTTGATTCTGCAGGTGCAATTCATGTGTATTCCACTGCAAATCAAGACAGCCCTTATATGGAGGGACACACTCCTGTTCTTGGTCTGGATGTATGGGAGCATGCCTATTATCTCAATTATCAGAATCGTCGACCTGACTATGTAGCTGCATTCTGGAATGTGGTCAACTGGGATCAGGTTGCAACAAATTTCGCTTCGGCAACGGGGTAGGGATAGATCATGTTCGGTGATTGGGCTCAAGATCTCTTGAAGTATTGAGTATGTGTTCGCCGAGTCGTTTTGCAAGTTTCACAGGAACTGCATTACCGATCTGCATAGCAATGTGTTTGTTGGATCCAAAGAAGATGTAGTTTTTTGGAAAGGACTGCAAGGAAGCGGCTTCCCGTAATGATATTGCTCGATCTTGGTCGGGATGTCCGTATCTTCCATTGGAAAGACTGTTACATCTTCCCGTCAAGGTAGGTGCAGGTTTGTCCCAAGATAAACGCCCGTAAGCATCCGTATGTCCAGAGTAAGGCCCTTTATGACAATTCAACCAAATACTCTGTGGCCATGCTCTGCGATCTCCACCATCATGTGGGGTTTTGCGAAGTCGATTAAGATTTAAGGGTGAAACGGAGGCCGCTACATGATTAGGTACATGTGTGTGTGTTTCACCAGCACCGATTTGAGGAAAATGATCAATAGTTTCACGAACAGTGGAAAATGGACGTAAATTTTCACCAAATGTTGGTTGGGGCAATGTTATAGGCCCTTTTTTGTTTGCTATAAGTACCAAGCGTCGTCTATTTTGCGGGACGCCAAAGTGTTTTGCGTCAAGAACTTTCCAGTCATATCTGTAATCATTTGATTTCAACGTCTTTAGGAATCGCCTGTAAGTACTAAATCCTTGAACTCTAGCCATTCCTGGCACATTTTCAATCAACACGAATGTGGGTTGCATTGATTCTACTAGTCGGCTAAATTCTTTCAGCAATTGAGCACCCCGAGACGTAGTATATGGTTTACGCTGTGAACTGAACGGCTGACACGGCGCACATGCGGCGAACAGAATATCTTCCTCCGTATCATGAGATTGGAATCGGAGTAATATATCAGCAGAAGTCAGGGATCTAATATCTGCATGTACAAATTTTGTGTTTGGATTATTGTATTCATAGGTAGCTCGACATTTCTCGTCTAAGTCATATCCGGCAATGACATCAATGCCAGCATCAATTAGGCCTCGAGTCAATCCACCGGCTCCGCAAAAAAAATCCAGAGCTTTCATTTGGTATTACGATCGTGGTCATTGTTCCATGCATCAGATATTTCCTGTATCCAAGATTCAAAGTTTCGATCAGGAAGGCCCGGTCGAGCTGCAACTTGGAGGTATGACCAAGAAATCAATTCTCGAAATGGACTGTCAATAGAAGCGACTCTCAAATATTTTTTATCAGAATCGAGTGTTCCGATCTCCTCTAAGGGAATTAGATCCAAATCCCTCATATTAGCTCCCATACTCGGGATATGTCCAGAAAAACATGGAAAAGGAACTACGGTCTTAAAAAAACCTGGTGTGAGTACGTGTGATTTTATCTGTTTTTCCAGTTTAGGGTTCATTTTACCTCCCATACCCGCACTTTCAAGCAATGTTTTGAGTGAGTCGCATTTGGCAACCAGCACATTAGAAATCTTAGCTTTACGTTTCCCAGAATCAACCATATCACAGGAAGGTGAAAGAACGACTTGGAAAGATATGGGGTCCGCGGAATCCGCCTCCCTCTTTTTAAGGATATCTCCCAAGATTACGTTATTACCTATTGGAGGAATCAGATATTGGGTTTGGGCAGCCAATGGAGTATCACCTGAGATAGGTTTATCCATCATACTGGCTATTCGGCGCTTAACCGTTATCTTAACATTTTCAACACTCTCTTCATGCAAACTTTCCCCAAGAATATGGGGAACTGCATCTCGGAGTGCTTCTTGACGTGCAGACCAAACATCTGTCGCAACTTCTTGAATAGCCAGCGAATATTGGCTAAAGGATTCAATAGCATTTAATACTTCATCCTCACTGTCTCTCCCCTTAGGGACTATTTTAACGAGGGGGTGGTTCCTGCGCTGATTTGTATCACTGGATTCATAATCTTCTGCAAACCCGGAGTAGATTATTACTGGACAGAAATGATTATCCCAGATTAAATCCTCAACTTTTTTGCCTTCCAAATTTGAATCGGATGCTTGAGAGGATAATTTAAGGTCAATTATTACTATATCCGGTCTCGTAGACTTAATTTCATTTTTCGCTTCGACCACACTATCCACATGATGGAAACTCATGTTCTCTTTACCTTCTATCAATTTTCGTATCGGTCTTAGATCTTCTTCTCGATCATCAACAAAAAGCAATTTCAGCATTCCAATGTTTGTCGAAATCATCGGTTACAAGCGTAAAGGTAAGTCAAAACCAAAAACTGCACCGTTTTTTTTCCCTAGTTCTTTCGTGTACATACGTCCATCATACGACGCAACAAGTTCAGATGCCACAGTCAATCCCATACCAATTCCAGATGGTTTTAGAGTGACTCCAGGCCAGAATACTTTGTCCAAGTATTCTTTTGCAACTCCTGGCCCCGTATCGTATAAACTAATGGTAACACGTTGCTGGTTGGGAGTAGAGTGGTCAATCACGAATTCTATTTTCCGCTGATTCTTTGGCACATCAGACAGCCAATAGAGAGAGTTCGAGATCAGGTTTAGAAGAATAGCATCAAGCTCACCAGGATCAACGGCAACAGGTGTAGTTGACGTCAATATATTACAGTCGACTTGCTTGGCCGTGATTTCATCTTGCATGAGTGTAACACAGACATTGATACGATCCTCCAAAATAGTTTTTCTGAGACGCCGACGAAAACGTCGACTAGCTAGTGGAGCAAATGTATCGGCCAAACGATCCAAAGCATCGGTTGCATCGGAGGCGTACTTGATCTCTGTCGCGACATCAGCACTCGGAAGAAGTTTCTTATGGACAAATTTTATAAATCTCCCAAAAACTGTAGTTCTGCCACGAACTTCATGTATGAGCATTTCCGCGATTGAGCCGATGGTAGCTAAGCGGCTATAATAGATAAATCGCTGTTGGATGGTATGAACTCTTTCATCAAGTGAACTCTTGAATTTTGTAATAACAGGCAGTATCTCAGCTATTTTTGGACTCTTTACTGACAGAGATCTGATATTTTCAAGGAGGTTATCGGCAGAGATTTCTTCAAATAGGCTGCTAATTGGTTTTTCCAGTGCATCTGTATGACGATCCTCAGAACGCTTCCTCTCAAGTTTTTGGATTATGGCTTTTAGGATTGCTTTGAATTCATCTACTTCTTTAGAATCTGCGAGTTGTTCACGGTCACTGGTGTCTCGAATATTCGGATTTTCAGCCGCTGATATTTGAACATAGCCGACGATCTGGCTTGTACTCAGTCTTGGACCGATTTTGCTTATCCGTCGAAGATCAAGCCCTAACCAATCACGATCACTATCAGTTTTAGGTAACATTAAAACATTATCGCGATACACGGAAATTCCCTTATGGTGACTGATTACTCGGCGAATATTTTTTTTGTTGATCTCGAATCCAGTAGCAATTTCTTCCTGATCGTCGGGTCCTATATCCCAAGCTCGGATTTCGAATGAGAAGGGGCCACATGATGCTGGGTCAGGTTGATGTTGAACTTGGATGGGATCGGATAGACCTCTATGAATATGTGTCCATTGGATGTTTTCACTTTCACATTTCTGAATTTTCTGTCCGATAGGCCTAAACTGATATGTTCCACACACATTTCCTTGTTTGTCTACATTTCCATAGAAACGGTATTTTGGATAAGATAAAAACTTTGGTGACTGAATAACAATTGATTCGGATTTTTTATCTGGAGAATCAGAGAAATAGATATTGAATTCATCATTGAAATCATAAGGAGAAACTAGACGTCCTAGATTCTCTCTGAGATCGTCCTTTCGCCTTCTATCCCATTTCCTCTTCAGTTCAAATATGCGTAGTCGCGTGCCTGTCTCAAATGGCGGCGTATTCGACAATTCTCGAAGTTGCACAAAACTCTGTGAAATATCGTCTCCACTAGCTATGATACGCCAATCAATCTTTACTTCCCAACACGGATTACCTTGATATTTGGTCAGCATATCCAATCGTGTCCCCAGTCGTGCAGCCGAGAGCCGTCCGAGGCCTTTTTCACCACTTACACGCCTCTTGTGACCGTCACCACTCTCAACATAAGGATGTCTTTGTTTATTCGGTGTAGCTATAGTACACCATGTATTTTCGATGGTTTTCCTTAACATGCCATGACCGTCATCCTTGATTTCCAAGTAGTCACCTTGTATAGGATCATGTTCGAAAGACAGCCAAACATTACATGCAAATGCATCATAGGCATTTTTTACTAACTCAATCACAGCAACAATGTCATTGGTAACTAGATCGGATCCCAAGGCATCAAAGACGCGAGGATGTACTTGGATCGGTATTTGATCAAATTGGTTTTTCAGTTTGAGTTGATTCATCTATGCAATCATTTCTCAGAGAATAACTTATGTAATGTATTAGAGTAAAGCAATATTCTGTGGAAGCTGGTGAATCACCGTTAAGTTAAAAGATTTCAATGAACTGAACAATAATTGTATGACAGACAGTCTGAGTCTATCTCACAGCTCACAGAGCGGATTAGGTATATCAAAGATATAACACAGCGGTTACCTTATTTTATGCTTATAGTTTCTCAATTTATTATAAGCATGATGCTCTTGCAAAACCTCTCTTACTTGAGCGCAAACATAACTCTGAGAGTACCTGAGGGGATCCTTTCTGCTTGGATCAGTGGTTTTGCAAGAGCCTCGCATATAACATAATTAAAATACACGGGTAAGCACGCGAACTGACATTTCCATTTTTAGTAGAGTAAAATGGCAAGAACATCCATTGTTCGGTCAGGGATCGTCGTGAGATAGCAGTATATGGGTGAAGTACTACGATGTGAAATGAAGATTTGTCGTTGTCGGGGATTAAAAACTCGATTAACATGAGGAATGAGATTGCTCTTGATGAGTTTCTGACGCTGCTATCAAGTATTTAGTGATATGCCTATATTGGAAAGGATCAGAACTTGTTATAAGAACATTTTGTCAGAGGCTCATTAGGAAACGATATTGTAGCTCTCTTTGAGATAAGGATAGATACATCTTCATGCCAGAATACACTGAATTTGCAGCATTACGGAAAAGAACTGGACTTTCTATTGCTACTACGGCTCGTCTTGTTGGAAGATCTGTCAGAACGATTTATCGATATGAGTCGTACAAAACAGTCCCCCCATCTCCGGTTATTGAGATCATGAAGGGATTAGCTAATGAAATAAAGGGTCGACAGCAAAACAGATCTTTCCGTTTCATAGATCTTTTTGCGGGAATTGGTGGTATGCGCATTCCTTTCCAAGAAATTGGAGGTATATGTGTTTTTACATCTGAATGGGATCGATTTGCGTGTCAGACGTATGCTGCCAATTTTCTTGAGAGGAAAGATCATAAATTTATTGGAGATATTCGTCCAATTGCCAAAGAACCGGAACGAATCCCCGATCATGAAGTTTTGCTGGCGGGCTTTCCTTGTCAGCCATTTTCTCTTGCAGGTGTTTCAAAGAAGAATTCTCTGGGGAAGCCTCATGGCTTTCTGTGTGATACCCAAGGTACGCTTTTTTACGATCTAGCAAAGATTCTAGAATATCACCGGCCTTTTGCATTTCTTTTGGAGAATGTTAAACATCTTCAGCGTCATGATGGTGGAAGAACTTTCGGTACCATTATGAATGTTCTCGAAAAAGAGTTGGGTTATAGTGTACATATCCGTATTATTAACTCAGCGCCTTGGGTCCCCCAAAAGCGTGAAAGAATCTTTATTTTAGGATTCAGGGATAGTGTTCCGTTCAATTTTGAAAATTTGATGGTTCCAAGTGGGCCGCCGCCCGTACTAGAAAACATTCTATTGCCTGAAGTAGATCCCAAATACACACTTACAAAACATCTTTGGCGTTACCTTAGGGATTACAAGGAGAAACATCGTAAGGCTGGTAATGGTTTTGGATACTCGCTGTTTAGCCCGAATGATGTAGCTCGTACGCTGTCAGCTAGATATCACAAGGATGGATCTGAGATCCTGATTAAGCAGGATAAAAATCGTCCAAGGAGGCTTACCCCGCGTGAATGTGCTCGCCTGATGGGATTTGACGAACCGGGGCAACCTGAATTTGAAATTCCAGTTTCTGATACGCAAGCATACAGGCAGTTTGGGAATGCGGTTGTGGTCCCGGTAGTTCGGGCCATTGCTACATTATTGAAACCGCATATCCAGGTGGAACTGGAAATGCACCGTACTGGAGGGATGAAAAAAGAGTCGTTGTCGAGATGAATATCAGATGGATATAGTTAGCAGGAAAACTCGAAGTCGAATGATGTCTAGCATCAAGAGATCTGATACAAAACCTGAACTTATTCTACGTCGCGGTCTACATAAGCTTGGGTTTCGATATTGCCTGCATGATCGCAGACTTCCGGGGACGCCAGATTTGGTTTTTCCAAGATATAAGGCAGTGATTTTTGTCAATGGTTGCTTCTGGCACGGACATGAGTGTCACTTGTTTCGATGGCCTAAATCCCGTGCAGAATTCTGGAGAAATAAGATTGCAGGAAATGTACAACGAGATGTTAGAAATAGTAGATTGTTGGGAGAAAAAGGGTGGAGAACCCTAGTTGTTTGGGAATGTGCATTGAAAGGAAGAGGTAAATATCCTATTAACGAAGTTGTATGTAGGGCTGGAAATTGGCTCAGAACAGCTAGTCACAATGCAGAAATTAGGGGAAGAGAAAATGTCCAATAAAAAACTATGGGATTGGATGGATAAATGCTCTGTTGCAACATGGTACGTTAAGCGTCTCTCGGGTAATGATACACTTGCCAATAGAACGCACCAAGCAGGTCCTTACATACCAAGAGATTTCCTTTTACGCCTACTCCCGAATCTTAACAAGGTAGAGAAAAAAAATCCACGCATTATACTCAATTTCCATATAGATTCACATGAAGAACACAGGGAAATCAGTGCAATATGGTATAACAATAAGTGGCACGACGGAACGCGTAATGAGGTGCGTTTGACGGGATTTGGTGGATATAAATCATCTGTCCTTGATCCTGAAAATACAGGGGCTCTGGCTATATTTGTTTTCCCCACTGATACTCAAGGGGCAGTCAAAGAATGTCGTTTATGGATATGTCATGATAGATCGGAAGAGATCTTTGTTGAGAGCCGTATAGGCCCTGTTGAGCCAGGAAGAACATTGATCATAGAATCTTCTTCATCATGTAGAGCTCGTCCAGATCTACAAAATCGTCATTCAGTAAGAAATGGGGTGAACCCCGATGAGATTCCTCCGAATTGGATTCAATCTTTTCCAGAACCCTTGACAGTTATGTCGGAAGCAGTGCGAAGAATTCCCGGTTCCTCTATGGATCCAGATCGGAGATTAATGGAACGGCGAGATTGTGAACAAGATCTATATGATAGCATTGAGAATGCTTTTTATTTCCCAAGGATTGAGCAAGGCTTCAGCAATATGGAAGAATTTAGGGAGGTAGCCCAATCAGTTTTACAGCGGCGTAAAGCTCGGTCCGGAAGATCACTTGAACTTCATCTAAAAGAAATTTTTAGAGAAGAAGGGTTTGAGGAAGACATCAGCTTTTCATACAATAAGGAATCCGATCCTGGCAGAAAGCCAGATTTTCTATTCCCCTCAGCTGATGCATACAGGAATCAGAGCGTGCCTTATCAGAAACTTCGCATGTTAGCTGTGAAAACAACCTGTAAGGACCGGTGGAGACAGATATTAAATGAGGCTAGACGCATCCCGGAAAAGCATCTATTGACACTTCAGGAAGGAATTTCACTAAATCAATTCAGAGAAATGCAGGAATCTTGCGTCCGTCTGGTGGTTCCCCAAAAATTGATGGGTAAGTATAACAGGGATATGCGGCCAAAATTGCAAACTTTGAAAGATTTTATAGAGGACGTACATCGGATAAGTTTGTAGATTCCTGTGCGATGGAGAAGGTTTTTGAAAGTTGTAGAAGGCCAAATTTGTGTGGGTCCATTGGATGTGTTATATGGAAAAAGGGGCATTTTATGCAACATCTTTTCTATATCGAACGTGGCAAGATCTCTACTTGTGTTCTAGGCAATAGAATATAGAGCGATCCACTCATCATGAATTTCAATATCGGAGTATTCGTGTTTTCCTACTTTCATCCATTCTTAGTCGGGGGGAGTGTGTCAAAAATAGTGGGGTGACACACTCCCCTGATTTATCTACCCGAATGTTGATGTGTGTATTCCGGTGAACTGGGACACTCAATCCGCTTGAAGCGGGACAGTAAATCTGCTGGGAGTAGGACACTCAATCTGGAGGAACTGGGACAATTGATGTAATGATATGCTCGTATTCTGGTCGGATCTAAGCTCTCTCATCGCTATTTTTCATGCAGAAATTAACTCGAGTCGTTTCACCGATTGATCTAGCAGGTTTGGTATGTCTGCTGATCTATGGCGGACTTTCTTGGGTTACTCGAACGTCTGGAGATCCTTCTCTCGAACTATTTCTGGGCCTTTCGATATGTGTTGCCGCCATTACGTTTATTCTTTTTGTCTATTATCGTCGCAACTCGGATGAAAAAATCCCAATCTCCCGGCTCATTGGTTGGGCAATTTTATTTCGCATTTGCGGGCTGATCGGAGGGCCTTTCTATGAGGACGATTTCTACAGGTACTTGTGGGATGCTTTTCGATTCGTTCAGGATGGGACGCCTTATGGATTGCCGCCAGAAGCGTTTTTTCTCGACACGAATG
Source organism: Rhodothermales bacterium (assembly GCA_965215475.1). Lineage (GTDB taxonomy): Bacteria > Bacteroidota > Rhodothermia > Rhodothermales > Bin80 > Bin80. The sequence continues at coordinate 870,384 of OZ244061.1, read as the reverse complement.
TGCATGAACAGTTTCAACGTATTCTGGATGGCATCAATTATCCCGAATTGCCGACGATCTATGGGCCGGTCACACAGCTTGTATTTTTAGGAGGATATGGGCTTGCTCCAGGCAGTGTTACAGCACTGCAGGGCATCATGATTGTTTTTGATGTGATGACGATAGTTCTACTGCTTCGATTGGCATCTCCATCAGCGGTAATACTCTATGCATGGAGCCCCTTAGTGATTAAGGAGATTGCATTTACGGCTCACCCCGATATAGTTGCTGTGTTTCTTGTTCTTGTTGCAATTGTTTTGGCTCGAAAAGATAGAATCTATGGTGCCGCTATTTTTTTGGCTTTAGCCGTGGGAGCAAAAATCCTAGCTTTACTTGTCATTCCGTTTATCTTGGCACGTGCACATCTACGTGTATGGGGGATCTTTCTCGCAACATTGGCCTTGATCTACGTTCCCTTCATTTTGCAGGGAAGTACAGATTTGGAGACCTTACTTGTATTTACACGCGAGTGGGAATTTAATGCCGCCTTGTTCAGTTTGTTAAAGCCTTGGGTTCCCAATACCACAGCTCGAATTATATGTGGGGTAGTTCTCGCGGTTGGGATTGGGATCTACTACTGGATCTATAGACGGAGAGAGCAGGACACAATAGTGCGGGTAGACTGGATTTATGGCGGGTTATTTGCACTTTGGCCCGTTGTCAATTCATGGTATCTGTTATGGCTGCTGCCCTTTGCGGCAATTCGTCCGAGCGCGTGGGCGTGGACGGCCTCGGTTGCAGTGCTATTATCGTATATCACAGGATTGAATCTAAATAACATGGAAATGCATCCGTTTGCACACCCAGACTGGGTACGCCCTTTGGAATACGGGTTGATTCTACTGGCACTGTCTTATGATGTATTCAGATGGAAATCCAAAAAATCTATTCTTGTCGGAGAAGGCGAAGCAGCATGAATGTAGGGGCAATCAAGTAACCGGCGTAGTTTGGATCCAACAACGGCCTCGACAGTCTTCAATGAAGACTTTTCATCGAAGGATTGATACGATGGTCGTGTTATCTCCTGATCGTTAGTAATTCCAACTAACGCAAGATAGAATAGTGTGGAAGGCTTGGAGTATACTCAACGGTTTATGATTGAGGGGTTACTCGGGTAAAGGCTCATTGAGGCGCCAATCATATTCATGATCGAATGATCCGTCAAAGTTTTTCAGGTCAGAGGCCAAGCTATCCTCTGCATACTTTTGAAAGTGCGCCATTACTCCAGCTTCGGTCCCCCCAAAATCCTCCATATACCAAAAATAGAGGCTCGAGGTAACTCCGAATGCTTCATCTAGAAGTTCAACAGCGCGGAAATGGTTGATAAATTCTTTGGCATTCTTATTCAAGAGTTGTTCCAAGTTTGCAGCGGTAAAGACTTGGGATGCCAAGTTTGGGCAACCGAGGCTAGCACAATTAACAGCATAATGAATCCGGTTGTCCTTCCAGATTGGGCGCAGAATATCATGCTCTATATTGTCCAGCGTCAAAGGGATTCCAGCTACGGTTGCATGAATATCTTTCCAAGGGCCAGAATCGGGAATTTCTCCATTATGAATCTGAAGTATGGATTCAACGGGATAGGCATCCACAACAACACGTACCGTTACGGCGTTGTATAGATTGATCCAATACGCCATCTGAACGTCCTTTGCGAACCCCCGAGGGTCTAATTCTTGAAGCTGATCAATGTATTGATAAAGCTTTTGTCGATCTGTTGTGTTTTCCTGTAGTGCCTGGTAGTCAAAAAGATGAATCCTGGATGGATCATCAGTGATTAAGTAAACGTCAAGGATTGCTTGCCAATCAGAGTGATCAATGGTAGAGGGGTTCTCAGGATTCGCCCGATCCCAAATACTATCAGTAGATTGACCATACGAGGCTGAGGTTACAGAGAGTAATAGCAAGATCCCCCCAAGTCCAATAATATTACAGACAACATATGCCAGGGAACTCTGATTTTGTTTTACGGCCTTCATTAGTTCAGAGAGATTCGTTGTAGTAGGCGATGTACAATGGAAAAGCATCAGGCTTAGTCAATCGCCGTGGTGCCTTAGCAGATGGAGGAGTCAGTTGTTAGCCAAGTGGAATATTATATCCCACCACCAAAACCTCCACCCAATCCTATACTAAGTCCAATCCCCAAAACTGTAGACTTTGCCGTGTTACGGCCTCCGACGATGCTACCGAAAAACACATGTGCACTCGTGCTTCCAAACAGATCGGCAAATAGTTGGCCACCAAGAATTTGGCTATCTTCTTCTAACGCAGGAAATCGGCTTGGGGAAAACCCAGTTCCACCAATATCAATGCCAGATGTAGCATTCACGAGGCGGTAATTTCCTCCGATTCGAAGACGATTTCCGACGGGGACAAAGGCCCATATATTCATAAAGATCTCCGATGGAACATCAATATCTCCTCCTTGTCCGGCACCCATAGCATTGGAGTTGATTGAAGTAGATCCTCTGTGTCGATAGCCAATTTCGGCGGAGGCACCTACGAAACTCCAAAACTTCCCAACAATCAACGAGCCTTCAATTCCGCTGGCTCCATCTCCAAGCGAGTTGATATACCCTGTATCATAGCCACCTGGAACGGTCACTCCTACACGGGCAGCGATGCTTGGCGCATTACTCACCAACTCATCTACAAAACGCCAAGTAACAGAAAGATTCGTATCAAAGAGTCCACTATAATTTTCCTCACCTCCGGAGGGACCAACCGCACCATCTACAACACTTCGTGCCCAAGCTGTCTGAAGATCTACGGCAATTGCATCATTAATTGCATAGTTGACATGAACCCACACTGTACTCTGTCCCAGATTAGCACCTGTGGCCTCCAAGGGACCTTTCACGGTTTCTGTACCACGATAAAACTCTTTTGCATTCTGAGTATAGTATGAAACACTGATACTACCAGTACGGGGTTCTGCGATCCAAGGAGTTCCTTGGGCGAACGTCATCTGTGACGGTGACCAAACTGCTATGCTCAAGAGAGCAGGCAGAATAATTTGACGGAGAACTTCTCCGATTCGAGTGCATAGATTATCCTTCATCAATCACATCATTTTGAATTCCACGGACGGGTGTTTCCAGTTTATAGCGTCGGGTCAGAAAATAATGAACCACCTCCATGCGGATGCCGCAGTCGTCTTCCTCTGTATCAGGCCCACAAAGACCTTTAACGATCTCATCATCTTGGGTGCCAGTTTCTTCCTCCGCATAGACTGCTTCCAGGCTGGCTGCCAAGCTCATAGCTCGGTCACGGTCCATCTCTGATTTGGGAATAGGGCATCCTCGACAGGCTAGTACCTTGAAGGTTAATGATTTACCTTGTGCATATGCCTTACGCGGGCTGATCTGGCCAGGACCAGTTCCAATGGAACCTGAAGGTGCAAGTGTCGGAGTTGCAAACCCCAAAAGAAGGGTGACCACGGTAAACAAGAAAAGTGAACGAATCATGAGTGTGTTAAAAATAGTTGTAGCTGTCATGTTTGGAGAGACAATATACGTATTGAACTCTTCAAATACGCAAGAACCCAAGAATTTTATCAAATCTCTAGAAGTAATACAGAATATAATTTGCGATATGAGTCTTAGGAGCGCATTTCAATCAAATCCTTGCGGGGATATTTTTTCGCGACCGAGATGGCTTGACTAGTATTGATGAAATGCCTGAGAGACAAAATAGAGAACATTGGGGAGGCTTTCTCGCCAGTACGTCCACGTATGGGCACCATCTCGAATACGAAACTCATGAGGGATTTCGCGTTTGCGCATTTCAATATGGGCTAGTGAGTTTCCTTCATATAGAAAGTCATCGTCTCCACAGTCAATAAACCATCGCACAGATCTTATGTCGTCAGCGGGTAGCGTACGGATCAACTCGACCGCATTATGCCGTTTGACATATTCTTCAATTGCATCATTAGGGAGATCGGGCGGATCATTTCCCCATCGCTCCATAGTGCTTTTGTATTCTTCCACAGAGCCTGGGCCGACCCATGCACTAAGCGGGGCAGCAGAGGAAAAAAGTTCGGGGCGGCGGAGTGCATATATAAATGAACCGCCTCCTCCCATAGAAAGACCAGCAACGGCACGATAGCGTTTCTCGGGCTTAATCCGAAATCGTTCCTCAACATGAGGAATCAATTCCTCAAAAAAGAAATCCTCATAGCGCCACGAGTTGGTTAGGTCATTGAAATATCCACGTACTCCGGTATTTGCATCGGGCATAACAATGATCATAGGAGTTGCTTTCCCTTCGCGGATAGATTTATCAGTGATATGACGAACCTCTCCAAATTGAATCCATCCTGTCTGGTCATCGCCAGAGCCGTGCAACAAATACATAGCTGGATACCTACGTTCACTGGCATGATAATCAGGAGGAAGGTATACGGCAAATTTTCGTTCTGAGTTCAGGATTTTACTTTGCAGGGTCAGTTCATCATGAACGGTACTATGCTGAGCAAAAGTGTTGTATGGGATCAGTACAAAAAGAAGCACCAAGACTGTGGCTCCCTTTACAGATTTTCTCGAAAACATGTAATCGAGACTATGTTTCCCCGGCCCGACAAGGAAAATGCCTGCACAGATAAAGAAATTTTTGAAAGCGTGTCCTGGATTCCCAGATTCACGAACAAAGACAGAGAGAGTAGCGACAACCATTGTAAACCCAAGAATTGCGACAGCAGGACGATAGAAGAGCCCCAAAACGATACAGATAGCCCCGACTGATTCAGCAAAAGCGGCCATAAATCCGAAGAACGTATGACCAAAGTCAATTCCAAACAGTTCTACGGATTGCCCGATAGAATTCCATGCTTCGGGGCCTCCTATCAATTTCCCCCAGCCATGGAAGATCAGCATTCCAAGTCCAAATCCAATCCGCAAGATGAGTAATCCTAAATCGGTGTGTTTGCTCAGTTTTGACCAGATCATATTTCTGACGTTTTTGTAATTGATAGAGGAATAAGTTAAGAAATGATTCAAAATGTCGAACTTGGGTCATACGTTGGATGTGCGCTGAAACCGCAATTTGAGATGAATAAGGAGGGGTGAGGTATGATGAAGAACGCGGGTGGAGAGTGTGTGGGGGGGGGGGGGGGGGGGGGGGGGGGGGACTCTCTACCATTTATGCAAATAAAAACCAATAAATTTTAAAATATTTTTTGTGTGTTCTTCCATGGAAGCGATTTTTGGCGTGGGCTGGTATAAACTCCTCGGTCCCGAGCACTCTGATTCCATCGTATCCGACTACGCCAAAGGACGCGAGCGAGGAAATCCGAATTAGACGTAGGCTCCTCTTTTGCCCTGGAAGTTTCCGTTTCGTCACGATCCTGCTTTGCATCTCAGTGCCTGGTAATCCCGTGCTTGGATCGCCGAGGAGGCTTCCGAGAGAAGGGTGGCTGCGACCGAGCTTCCGATTCCCGGGATCGATAACAGGATCTCTACATCCGGTGGCGCAGATCTGGACGAGGGGGCTTGCCCAGACGATGCATTTTCAGGTTCGCAGATCTCCTGAGAGGGTGGATTTTCATGGAGCGAACCCAGAATGGATTCGATGTTCTGTTTGACCTCCTGGATCTGCTTCCCAAGTCGTTCCAGCTGTTGCAGAACGAGTCGGATGTGCTGGGTCGCGGCTTGCTCCACCCCGTCGGCAACCGTGAGGGGCTTCGCCCGCAAGAATTGCAGGACTTCCTCGGCCCGGATCCGATGTTCTTTGAGCACTTTTTGTACTGAACTGAGTCGAACTCTCCGAGCGCGTGCGGGGGTCGGAATGAGGGTCCACAGAGCCATCAGTACGGGAGAATCGAGACGGAATTTGAGGCGAAGGAATTGCGGGAAGTAGCGCCAGAGCTGTGCTCGAAGTTGATGCATGAGGCGGGTCCGCTGGGCGGTGAACTCCGCATCCATCCTGGACCACTCTCGCAACTGAATGATGTCCGAATCCTCTGGATCCAGCGCACGCAGACGGTCAGGATCCGTGCGAAGGGCATCGGCAAGTACCCGCGCATCCCGACGATCATCTTTGGCTCCGGCCGGCGAAAACCGATCCCGGAATCGATCCAGTTGCTTCGGATGGATGGAAAATACCGGAATGCCGCGCTCCATCAAACTCTCCACCACCGGACCATGTGGAACTTCTATACTGGTAGCAATCTCGGTCAGATCGCAGCCTGCGGTGTCCCTCATCCAGTCCATCATTTGATGGAATCCTTCTCCGGAGTGGGAGAATGCCTTCTCTCCGAGGACCTGGCCCTCTCGGTCCAGAATACAGACCTGATGAGATTCCGAGCCCCAATCCACTCCGGCGAACCTCGTGTAGCGATTTTTTTCTGTCATGGTTTCCGTATCTTTAGGGGTAAGTTTTGTGGGTCGCCATGACGTTCATCTGCCCCTGTATCGGTGCTCAACGGCACACACTCTCTACTGGATGTAGATCATGGTTCTCCCTGGGGCACAGTTCCCCCCCAGGCGTTCAAGACGCAGGGGGCGTCAGGTGGCTCCCAGGGAGAGACCCACGTTTGAATGATGCAAACCGGTTCAACGTATGGAGTATCCGAAACGCTCCGATGGGTCCAGTTGAAATTCAAAACCTCTCAACCAATGGACACATCTTCACCGTATTGAAGACCCAAACAATGAACTTAAATCAGCATCTCGTATAATATACAGGGGGGGGGGAGGTTGATGATCCTGAGTCTCAAAAGGTCATGTTTGGAACCTTGGAAATCCTGAACGTGTCTAATCGCTTTCTCAAATCGTGATCCCTTGTAATCCTTGCATGTATGTCTCCTGATACGTCCCATATCTCTAATATTGTTCCTGACCGAGGTCCGGCTGAATATTTTCATGGGCGGGTGCAGATCTTGTATGATTTCAAAGATCTCATGAGACGTGCGGAGACGGAGAGGACTGGGGGAACGACGATGTTGATCCAGGGGGCACCCGGGGCGGGAAAGACGGCGCTACTGGATGTGCTCTCCAAAAGGGCAGAAGAAAAAAAGTGGAAGGTGGCCAAGATCTCGATAGAAGATCTATACACTCCCGCTGCGATGGCCCAGTCTCTCGGAAAGTCGTACACGATTAATCATGAGCAGGCAGCAAAAGCCGGCGTGAAGTTTATCGAAGGGGGATATGTCAGAAGTGTGGCGGGGCACGCGACTCCAAAGGAAATACTTAGGAATCTTGCCCCCAAGGAAGGATTGATTTTAGTGCTGGATGAAGCGCAATATCTGATCAATCTAAAAAAAACTCCAACGGAACAAACTAGAGCGAGAGACACGCTGGATGTGATTCACAACGGGGATGTCGGACGCCCCTTCATCTTGTTGGGGGCGGGGCTGGGACAGACCGAAGAAGCCTTCAGGTCACTGGGGATTTCGAGATTCAAAGGGGGCTGTTTTGTGGAATTAGGGGCATTGGGCAAAGAGTCGGAGGGGCGGGTACTCAGAGACTGGCTGGTCAAAGAGGGGCGTGCGAAGGGGGATCCTGCTCCGTGGATTGATGCGATTGCCCAAAAGACGCATGGGTGGCCCCAGCATATTACAGCGTATGGCGATGCCGCGGCCAAGCAAATCCAACACGATCGCGGAGAAATGACCTCTATGGGACTAGACATCGTGTACCGCGTGGGTGGGGCAAGACGGGAGGCGTACTACAAACAACGTGCAAAAGGGATCAGTGGAAAAGAGCGTTGTAGTTTAGCAAGACTCATCCAAACCGTATCCATAGATAATGGGTTGGACTGGAGGGATATTGTGGAGTTTCTATCGCGGGAGTACGGCGAGGTGGAAGCGAAGGATTTGTTTCAGAGAGCTGTGGAGCGCGGAGTCCTACACAGTCAAGATGAAGTCTACAGCATTCCGATCCCATCCATGCAGACCTGGCTGATCTCGAACTATGCCATGGAGCGGGTAAACCTGCCCCCGGTCTCACCATTGATCCACCCTCCGTCCCGTGAGCGGGATTCGGGGATTGAATCCATGGAGCGCTAAGCTCTCGCTCTCTATTTGCCGTGAGACGCGCGGAGAGAGGTCAAAAATCAACGAGCGGGCGAAATAAGTATGGGGACACTTGAATCAAAGTGTGTCAGATTTGAATTTAGACGCATCTATGGGGAAATAAAAGATTTCTGCGGGGCGGTAATTGAAGCGGACGCTTCGCTGTGGGAAGAGAGGGGACTATCTGATCTTGTAATTTTATAAGCCAGCACCGTCAGGGATGCTTATGTCAATCATTTCCATTTTGAATTCAAAGGGGGGGGGGGGACTCTCTACCATTTATGCAAATAAAAACCAATAAATTTGGGTTTTCGCCTTTTATTGTGAATTACGTCATAAATTTAGGGACTTTCGAATTTCATGGTTCCCCTGAATTTAAAGAATCCCATGCAAAACACCTCCTCTGTTGAGAAAAGCCTAGGTCTCCAGGCGCCCTAGGAGATTTTGGAAGACACCTACGATGATCAAGCCCAACGAAGGACGGTAACGTTGACCTGTACCGATCCGTCTTCGTTGACCTGTCCGAAGTGTGGCAAGGTAGGTCCCTTTTATGATCTTCGTACGGAGCGGCAATGGCGCCACCTGGATACATGTACATACCAAACGATTCTGGTTGCACGGATTCCCCGGATTCAATGTCCAAAGCATGGAGTGAAGACGGTCCGGGTTCCCTGGGCCGACGCAAGTTCCCGCTACACCCATGACTTTGAGGAGTATGTGATCGGATGGGCCAAGAAGGCAAGTCTTTTGGCGATTTCCCGTCAGTTGGGGATCGGCTGGAAGGGCATTGCCGGGATCCAACGGCGTGCGGGGGAAGGCTTGAAGAAAGGAGGAGGTAGTTGCCAACCTTTGTATGGATGAGGTCGCGTACCACAAGTACCTGACGGTTGTGTCCAATGCAGATACGGTACTATATGTGGGGATTGGACGAGAAAAGAGCACTCGGATGGGTTGGTATCCGCAAGTATCGCCGACTCAGTTGCAGGGAATTCAGAGATGGATCGGTGGCCGGCGTAGATTCATGCAACCCAAGCCTGCCTTCCCCATGCCGACGAGAAGATCTGCTTTGACCGGTTCCATGTCTCCAAGCATCTGGGAGATAAGGTGCGGCGACAGGAGCACAAAGAACTCCGCAAGAGTGGGAATGAGATGCGGACGGGAAGGAAATATCTGTGACTCATAACGTCCTCCGAACCTGTCCATGAAGAAGGCATTCCATGCACCCCGTACCCTACGAACGGCCCGAGCCTGGGCGATCAAGGAAACGGCTCGAAATCTATATGGCATGATAAACCCCGGGGGTGGGCACACAAGTACTGGATGAAATGGCTCAGCTGGGCCATGCGCTGCCGACTGGAACCGATGAAAAAAGCAGCCAAACTGATAGAAAATCACGTATATGGAATCCTCAATGCGATCGTTCTGAAGGGGAGTAATGACCCCGCCGAACGCATCCACAGCCGGATCAAAACCACCAAGGTTCGTGCCCGTGGATTCCGGAACAAAGACCGATTCGTAGACGCAATTTACGTTCATTTGGGCGGACTGGATCTGAGCCCCAGAATCTAAAAAAACACAATTTCTCACAAAAATGGGCGAAGAGCCGTTTTTGTGAGAGTCAAAACCCGTAAAAACAAAATCAAAAACTCATTGTTCTAGCGAATAATCTCCGCTAAGTAGTGCCTGCCAAAAAACCACTTGTTTTTGACATACAGTGCTCTGAATACTCTCTATGTGGACATTTTCTGTAGTCATGGGACGAATTTTTGTGAAAAAATAGGCGTGAACATTTTTTGAGATCCCCTGACTGATTTGGCAGAATCGTACGGTATACTGGATGAAATGCGATTTTTGCAAAATTGGAGATGAACCTGATTGATTACGGAAAAATATTCGCACCCCAAAATGATCAAGTATCGGTAAGATCAACATGAAAAATCTATGATTGGATGTCGGTAAACGGATTTATTTTTCAAGATTCAACAAATCTACTTTTTGCGCAGGCACTAAGTAGGAGTGACTGCCTTGGTTATACATTGAATCTATGGTTCAGACCTTCTTGATTCTCATGTTGGCTGGCCTCTACGTTCTTCCTGTATCAGGAGCGCAGGAAAAACCAGCGGTAAGGGCATTTTCGGGAAGTTCAGTCGTATCTGAGTTTGACTCCTTCATCGGTGATGATGCATTGGGGGCGGACGATGTGAAGGTTGTTCACAAGGCGTTATCTGCATTCTATCTCTCCACGAATGGGGATCAGTGGACTAACAATTCGGGTTGGGATATTAATGTGATTCCTTCATCTATGGAGGATTTTAATCAGTGGTATGGACTCACCGTATCAGATCAGAGTCTGGTTACGATTTCATTGGAGAACAATCGGGTTTCTGGATCCCTCCCATCCGAATTGGAGAATTTAGTGAGTCTTCAAAGTCTGGAACTTGGAAGAAATTTTATTACGGGTCCGATTCCTGCTGAACTGGGCAATCTGTCCAGCTTAGCGGTTCTTCGGTTGAATTCCAATCAGATTATGGGCTCCATTCCTGCAGAGCTGGCAGACTTGACAAATTTACAGGTATTGAACTTGAGCCATAATGGTCTTTCTGGTCCCATTCCTGTAGAGTTGGCAGGCTTGTCCAGGTTACAGAACCTAAATTTTTACAGGAATGGTCTTTTTGGTCCGATTCCGCCTGAGTTGGCAGACTTGACAAATTTACAGAGATTGAACTTGAGCTATAACCGCCTTTCTGGTGCTATTCCCGCAGAGTTGGGCAACCTTGTGAACCTTGAGGTTCTGTTATTGGACAGCAACAATCTTTCTGGCCCAATTCCTGCAGAGTTGGGCAATCTTTCGGATCTACAATTTTTGTATTTGCAGAATAATGATCTTTCTGGACTAGTCCCTTCAGAGTTTGCAGGTTTGACAACCTTGAGAGTTCTGGTTTTGTCCTACAATGAACTGTCAGGCCCCCTTCCTGCGGAACTGGGCAATCTGTCAGGCTTGCGAAGGCTGTGGTTGAATTCAAACCGAATTACCGGTTCCCTTCCTGCGGAACTGGGCAATCTCTCAGACTTGCGATGGCTGTGGTTGGGCATGAACCAGCTTACGGGTCCGATTCCTGCTGAACTGGGTCACCTATCTAGCTTAACCTCGCTGTGGTTGGGCGTGAACCAGCTTACGGGTCCGATTCCTTCTCAGCTAGGAGCCTTGGCCAACTTGAAGGAATTGAATCTGTACGGCAATCAACTTTCCGGTTTGCTTCCTCCTGAGCTGGGCAACTTGTCGGACTTGGAGTCGCTCTCGTTGGGCATGAACCAGCTTTCGGGTCAACTCCCACGGAGTTTGTTACAATTAACCCTTGAGGGGTTTGATTTTCGAGGAAATTCGGGACTTTGCGCCCCATCCGACGACGAGTTTCAGAGCTGGCTGGGAGGGATTGATTATATATATGCGGATCCAAATTGTGCCTCCGCCGTCTTGACGGAACAAGAAGGCCCGCTCCCGATCGAGTTCATGGCCCGGGGCAACTATCCGAATCCGGTACGGACTTCAACGACTCTGCGATTTGATCTTCCTTGGACTGCTAGTGTATCGGTTGAAGTCTTGGATGTAACGGGTCGGCGCGTGTCACTACGGTCACCGGTGAAAGTATCGGCGGGCTGGGGTCGTGAACTCTCTCTACGTAATCTACCCCTTCCCCAGGGAATCTATCTGTATCGCCTGGTGGTGGATGCTCCAGAGGGAATTTTCACGCATGCGGGGCGGTTTGTACGGGTTCACTAATAGATGAGAAATCGTGGATTCCATAGCCATCGATGCCATCATGATGCGGATTTCACTAGATCCGAGAAAAGTATATCCTCGGTCAACTGGCTAAGACATTACCCCAAGAAAGATCTTCGTGGAATGATTCCTTACGAGAAGCATGTTCGATGTAACAGAAGGTATGTGCCCATGTTTAAATTTGCGGGATCTTTCCGAGGTGCGTGGATTGTACTAGGCAAAAGATGTGATCTTAAGAAGGGTTTCGTATCTTTAGACGATCTGTATTCTTCGCTCGGTCAAAATGATCCTTGATTGCTTGTATCTCGCCCGTTTGGGGGTCATGAAGGCCAGGATCTCCATGATTCGGATTGCTCGGGAACATGCAGAATCGTCACATGAAATTGCCCCCCCCCCATTTTTCTAGCGGTGCTTGCCGTTTTCTTCCTGCTTGGCTGTGACAGTGGTCTCACAGATCTGGGAACGATTGAGCGTTCTGCCGAGAGGGAACCTTCCATCACGGGAGAGCGCCGAAACTTGAAGGCAAACGGACTTGGGCATTTGATCACGCGGGATACTTTGATCCTGAATCCAACAGGCTATACCCCACTTGCCGCAGAGCTCAGACTGGAAACCACGCACCCGGTTCAGGTGGAACTGGAAATCGTAAGTCCTTATGAGGGGGAGGAACATCTGGTTCACCGCTTTGAAGAAATCGCGTCGTCGTTTACGCTTCCGGTCCTTGGTCTCTACGCATCGCACCGTAATACCTTGCGGATTCGATTCTATGACCGTGGGAACCAGTTCCTGGGACAGGAGATCCGAAGGGTGGAGACGCCACCACTCATCCCAGAACTCCCAACCATTGAGGTTGTCGTCAATACTGGTCAAAAAAAATCGGGGATGAACCTTGTTTCTTTCGGTGGACTCATGCATCGTGGTGAATTCCCAAGAACCCCCTTCATGTTTGATCAATACGGACACATTCGGTGGTATGTCAATATGAATACCCATCCGACCCTAAATCGCTTGTTCTACGGTATTGCCGTGGAGCGATTTCAAAACGGCAACCTCTACTTTAATGACCTAAGCAGCGGGCGCTTCTTGATCGAGATGGATCTGTTGGGGAGAGTGATCCAGGAATGGTCTTTGCCGGGGTACGAGCTTCACCATAACCTGATTGAACTTCCCAGCGGAAATTTATTAGGTCTCGCAACGAAATATGGTATCTCTACCAATCAGGATTATGTTCTGGAACTTGACCGAGAAACCGGAATCATCGTGACGGAATGGGATCTGAGAGAATCACTGGATGTCCGTCGGCTCATATGGAGTACCAATCCCATAGACTGGTTTCATGGAAATGGTCTGGCCTATGATGAGGAGCAGGATGCGATCATCGTATCGGGGCGTCATCAAGGGACCGTAAAGCTCACGCGTGAGAATGAAGTGATTTGGATCCTGGCCCCGCATCGAGGCTGGAATCATGCTGGGGATGGGACGGACTTAAAGACCAAACTTTTGCACCCCCTGGATGCAAAGGGGAGACCGATTACAGATCTGCGTGTTGTTACAGGGCATAGTAATCACCCCGACTTCTCATGGACATGGTTTCAACATGCCCCCAAGTTAACTCCACAGGGAACTCTGTTTTTATTTGATAATGGGAACAGACGAAATTATAATTATTTGTCCGGGCGTTATAGTCGGGCGGTGGAATATCGAATTGATGAGGAGGCCATGACGATTCAGCAGGTATGGGAATATGGCCGGGAACGTGGCCAGGCCACCTATGCGGGTGCCGTCTCGGATGTGGATTACCATCCAGAGGAGAAGACGGTTGCTTTCATGCCTGGGACTGTCTCTGAATATGGGCTCAATGGGAAAATGATTGAGATTGATTACATGACGAAGAAGGTTGTCTACGAGGCGGTCCTGCGTAATGATGATGTTTTCTCCTATTACCACATATTTGATCGCATCGAACGTCTGCCCCTATATCCACATCGATAAGGAACGATGCTCTTCCCTCCAAGAAACCATAGGTGGTTGCCGTCTCGTGCGATTCGGTTCCGTAGATCCATCGTTCCCGCTTTTCTTCTGGTTCCATGTTCAATCTTGAGCATAGGATCGTGTGCTCATCTCACTTATTTCCAATACTGAACATGTTTATGATTATTCTCTTTTTGTTTGCATCTCTGCTTCCCGACACGAAAACGCCTCATTTTTCAGAGGAACGTTCGGGGATACATGCGCAGGGCGTATCTGAGCTTCATACCAGCGATACGGATTTGGAGTCTCTATTTGAAACGCTGAAAATCTTTTATGAAGCCACCAACGGGGAGGACTGGAGTTACGAGCTTTGTCCTACAAACTCGGAGTGGGATATCACGAAGGAGCCCGGGAGTATTTTCGAGCTGTATTCGTGGTGCGGGCTCACCTTTTCGAATGAAGTGTTGACTCGAATCATTCTTCCGAAAAACAACCTGACGGGATCGTTGCCCCCTGAACTTGGTGATCTGGAAGAGTTGACACACTTAATTTTATATGGCAATCAGTTGACGGGGAGGATTCCCCCGGAGGTGGGTCAGCTGAAAAATCTCACCTTTCTGGACTTGACGGGCAATCAGTTGAGTGGTCCCATTCCCCTGGAGCTCACCACGCTGGATCAATTGGGCACATTGTATCTGGGTCGAAATGAACTAAGTGGCCCGATTCCCCCAGAAATGGCGAATCTCCAACAGTTGAGAATTCTGGGACTAGACGATAATCAACTGACCGGCACGTTTCCGGTTGAACTTACTACGATGGAGCAGTTGGGTGTTCTATCTCTGCACAGCAATCCATTAACGGGCCCGATTCCCCCGGAAATCGGCAATCTTTCCAACTTATCGGTTCTGTATATTGGCTGGACTGAAATAACGGGCTCCATTCCGCCAGAACTCGCCAATCTGAACCAGTTGAAAAAACTGTGGGTGTTTCGTATGCCCTTGACGCGGGCGGATATTATTTTACTGGGAAAGATCCCCCTGGAGGAGCTTTATTTTCTAGGCATCTCGTTTCCGGAGGGACTTCCGCCGGAAATCGGAAAGCTGACCAATTTACTCGACATAGACATGGTCTATGGACAGCCAATCGGGACGATAACCGGCTCTATCCCGCCGGAGCTCGGGAATTTGGTCAACCTGCAATCCCTTGATTTAGTGGGGAATGACCTGACCGGTCCAATTCCACCGGAACTCGGGGATTTGGTCAATCTGCAATCCCTGCGTCTAAGTGGGAGTTTGACGGGCCCCATCCCTTCCGAACTCGGGAATTTGGTCAATCTGAGAGAACGTCTGATTCTAAGCGGGAACCTGACCGGCTCCATCCCACCGGAGCTCGGGAATTTGGTCAACCTGCAATCCCTTGATTTAGTGGGGAATGACCTGACCGGTCCAATTCCACCGGAACTCGGGGATTTGGTCAATCTGCAATCCCTGCGTCTAAGTGGGAGTTTGACGGGCCCCATCCCTTCCGAACTCGGGAATTTGGTCAACCTGAGAGAACGTCTGATCTTGTCGGGGAGTTTGACGGGCCCCATCCCTTCCGAACTCGGGAATTTGGTCAACCTGGAATCCCTGAGTTTATTGAGGAATGACCTGACCGGTCCAATTCCGACGGAACTCGGCAACCTCAGGAATTTGCAATCACTAATTTTGGGGAGAAATAACCTGACCGGAACGATTCCCTCCGAACTAGGGAATCTGAGAAACCTAGGAAGGCTCGGTCTTGCGATGAATCAACTGACTGGAGAAGTTCCGTCTGAGCTTGGAAATCTCAGCAATCTGGAGTCTCTTAATATTCGATTGAACCAGCTTATAGGCGCATTACCTAAGAGTTTTGTGCAACTCAAAAATCTTGGTATTCTACGATTTGATTCAAATTCAGGTTTGTGTTCCCCTTCGGATCCAGAATTTCAAGACTGGTTGGGCACGATTGGAACTGTGGATGGGGATAGATGTAGCGTGGTATCGTTTTCCCGTGAAGTGAGCGATCAGTCGTATCCTGTCGGGCTCCCGATTTCCCCACTAAGGTTACCGGAGGTGGCGGGGGGGGCTCCTCCGATAGAATATACCCTCACCCTTTTTGATCTTCCTCTTGGGCTCAGTTACGATTCCTCTATCCGGACCATCAGCGGAACTCCGACGCAAATCACTCCTCCCGTACAGATGACGTACAAGGCCACGGATGTGAATGATACTCAGGATAGCTTGAAGTTTAGTATCGAAGTCTATTCTTCGGTTGCTACGGAGCACGAAGCCCTGCCAGAGCAGTTCATGCTACGAACCAACTATCCGAACCCATTCCATCATACAACATATCTGGTGATGGATCTTCCTCAGCCTGCCCCAATTCAGGTGGAGGTCATGGACGTCATGGGGAGGCGCGTGATGATGGTACCATCAGTGAATATGAACGCCGGCTGGGAACAGAAGATTGCGCTGGATGGATCCTATCTTTCTGCGGGCCTCTATCTATATCGTGTGACCGTTCAGTCACCTGGTAATCCATCCGTCCATGTGGGTCATTTTACGCGCGTCCGGTGATTTTCCACTAGCTTCATAGTCAAAGTAGTTATCGTTGTTGCTAAAAGAATCTTTCAAAGTCTCTTGGTTGTGAGATGTGCAAAAAGATCAACTTATATGGTATGATCAGAAGATGGCGATCAACACTATATCGTATCGTTTCCTGATATATTGGGCATGACCTCCATATATCTGATGAAAGAACCGTTTGTAAACCCCACCCCAATCTCAGCAAAAATCTTTTTCCAGGGAACTTCTTGCAAAATCTCTGAGATTGAGTACAAACATTATTCTGAGAGTATCTGTGGTGGATCCTTTCTGTTCAAGTCAAGACAACGATTTTGAAAAAATTCCCATGATGCAGAAACCTTTCTTTTTAAAGTTACAGGAATGATACTACGATAAATGCAAAAACTAAACAGAATAAGGATAAGAGGCTATAAATAAATCTATTAAGAATCTTGACATTAGACTGGGGGATATCAATATATTGATGGGGCCTAATGGAGCGGGAAAGAGCAATTTTGTCAAGATCTTCCGAATGTTGAGTGAGTTAATTGAAGGGCGTCTTCAGATTTTTATTGGTCGTTCCGATGGTGCAAGTGCTATTTTTTATACCAAAACTTAACCCTATTTTTTCCTGAACGTAGGATTTTTTGGTTAAAAACGTCCTCTTTTTCCCTTCCTCCGCCCCGTTTTTCGGTCTGAATCTGCCTTTTTGTGTATGCTAAGCATATGTTTTTGTGCGTTTTTGATCCCCAGATTCATTTTAAAAAGTGCGCCCATGTAAATATTTACTGATTTTGGGTTATTTATTGCAATTTATGTCGTATATTTACGTTTTAGCAAACCTATTTGAGCCCATGTATTTAGCCGAAATCCCGAATCGCAATTCCCCCTCCACCTGGCTCGTGCGAACCTCCACGCGAGACGGCAAACGAACCATCAAAAACACCATCGCCAATGTAACGCACCTTCCCGAACCCATTCGCGAAGGACTGCGAACGCTCTTGCAGGGAGGCCATGCCATCCAGTCCTTCAAGGAGGCACTGCACTCCCAGCGTACCCGGCACCATGGGCATGTTGCGGTGGTGCTACACATGATGAAGCATCTCAAAATGACATCCCTCATTGCGCCAAAGAATTCGCGCTTTCGACGATTGGTTCTCGGCATGATTGCGGCCCGGGTCATCAAGCCCGCCAGCAAACTGCAGACCAGTGACATGACCAGCTGTATCACAACGCTCAATGAAGAACTTGACCTCAAGCATGTGGACCAGAATGATCTCTATGAGGCCATGGATGAATTGGCCGCCTGCAAGACCAAGATCGAATGCAAGTTAGCCAAACGCCATCTCACCGAAGGTGGAATGGTGCTGTATGATGTGACCAGCAGCTACTTGGAGGGCGATAAAAATGCATTTGGAGCATATGGCTATAACCGGGACAAGAAAAAAGGGAAAAAACAAATTGTGTATGGATTGATGACCGATAAGGAAGGATGTCCGGTCTCCGTAGACGTCTTTCCTGGCAATACCCCCGATATCAAGACCCTTGGCGCTCAGATCTCCAAGCTCCAAAATACGTTTGGGTTAAAGCATGTGATCTTGGTCGGAGATCGCGGGCTTTTGAAGCAGAAACAGATTCAGGAGGAGATCATCCCTGTGGGGTTGGATTGGATTACGGGCATGCAAAAACAGGAGATCCGTGAGGTGGTGGAGCAAGAGAAAACGCAAATGAGCTTGTTTGACCAACAGGATCTGGTGGAGATTCAAAGCGATCTCTATCCCAAGGAACGCCTCGTGCTATGCAGGAACCCCTTTCAGGCGGCAAAGACCAAGAAAACCCGTGAGGATCTTTTGGCGAAGGCCGACGCAAAATTGGACCAGATCCTTGCGGCAACCACCCGTACACCCCGCCGACTCAAAGACAAGGCCAAGATTGGAATGCGCGTGGAGCGTGCACTGGGGAAACACAAATTAAAGAAATTCTATCTCCTTGAGATCGAGGAAGGGTATTTCTCGTATACCCATAATGCGGAGGCGATTCAGAGGGCCGAGCGCCTGGATGGGGTCTATGCGATCCGGTCCAGCTTGAAACAGCCCGCTGAGCAGTTGGTGTCGGACTACAAACGATTGTCCACCGTAGAACGCGCCTTCCGCGTGATGAAATCCATCTCCCTGCGCGTACGCCCCATCCATCATGTCAAATCCGAGCGGGTCATTGCTCATGTCTTCTTATGTATGCTGGCCTATTATGTAGAATACCATCTACGAAAGAAACTTGCCCCCATCACGTTTGCCGAAGAGGATCTGGAAGCAAAAAGAGCCCAGAGAGAGAATATGGTGAAGCCGTCCAAGAATGCAAACAGGAACGCACACAACAAGAAGACCAAAGACGCGGAAAGACCCAAGAGTTTTGAGTCCATCATGGAAGAACTCTCTGGGGTGTAACGGGCGTTCTAAACGTAAAGGCCGACGAGGATCACGAAGTGAAGTTTGTGGACAATGAACTGACCCCGACCCGACGTCAAGTATTCAAACTTCTAAAGATCAAGTCTCTGTGTTGATTCGGTTCATCAAACCGAATCAGACTCCCGCCATTGCTCCTTGAACAACATCATTTTTTAAAAAATCCATCCAAATGGTGCGGGAAATCTGCGCTTTTTTCAGAAAAAAATAGGGTTAAGTTTTGATATCAAGACCCTTGGCGCTCAGATCTCCAAGCTCCAGAATACCTTTGGGTTAAAGCATGTGATCTTGGTCGGAGATCGCGGGCTTTTGAAGCAGAAACAGATTCAGGAGGAGATCATCCCTGTGGGGTTGGATTGGATTACGGGCATGCAAAAACAGGAGATCCGTGAGGTGGTGGAGCAAGAGAAAACGCAAATGAGCTTGTTTGACCAACAGGATCTGGTGGAGATTCAAAGCGATCTCTATCCCAAGGAACGCCTCGTGCTATGCAGGAACCCCTTTCAGGCGGCAAAGACCAAGAAAACCCGTGAGGATCTTTTGGCGAAGGCCGACGCAAAATTGGACCAGATCCTTGCGGCAACCACCCGTACACCCCGCCGACTCAAAGACAAGGCCAAGATTGGAATGCGCGTGGAGCGTGCACTGGGGAAACACAAATTAAAGAAATTCTATCTCCTTGAGATCGAGGAAGGGTATTTCTCGTATACCCATAATGCGGAGGCGATTCAGAGGGCCGAGCGCCTGGATGGGGTCTATGCGATCCGGTCCAGCTTGAAACAGCCCGCTGAGCAGTCGGTGTCGGACTACCAACGACGGTCCGCCGTAGAGCGCGCCTTCCGCGTGATGAAATCCATCTCTCTGCGCGTACGCCCCATCCATCATGTCAAATCCGAGCGGGTCATTGCTCATGTCTTTTTATGTATGCTGGCCTATTATGTAGAATACCATCTACGAAAGAAACTTGCCCCCATCACGTTTGCCGAAGAGGATCTGGAAGCAAAAAGAGCCCAGAGAGATAATATGGTGGAGCCGGTCAAGAATGCAAAGAGGAACGCACACAACAAGAAGACCAAAGACGCGGAAAGACCCAAGAGTTTTGAGTCCATCATGGAAGAACTCTCTGGGGTGTAACGGGCGTTCTAAACGTAAAGGCCGACGAGGATCACGAAGTGAAGTTTGTGGACAATGAACTGACCCCGACCCAACGTCAAGTGTTCCAACTTCTAAAGATGAAGTCTCTGTGTTGATTCGGTCCATCAAACCGAAAGAGGCTCCCGCCGTTGCTCCTTGAACAACATCATTTTTTAAAAAAATCCATCCAAATGATGCGGAACATCTGTCAAAACTTAACCCTATTTTTTCCTGAACGTAGGATTTTTTGGTTAAAAACGTCCTCTTTTTCCCTTCCTCCGCCCCGTTTTTCGGTCTGAATCTGCCTTTTTGTGTATGCTAAGCATATGTTTTTGTGCGTTTTTGATCCCCAGATTCATTTTAAAAAGTGCGCCCATGTAAATATTTGTTGATTTTGGGTTATTTATTGCAATTTATGTCGTATATTTACGTTTTAGCAAACCTATTTGAGCCCATGTATTTAGCCGAAATCCCGAATCGCAATTCCCCCTCCACCTGGCTCGTGCGAACCTCCACGCGAGACGGCAAACGAACCATCAAAAACACCATCGCCAATGTAACGCACCTTCCCGAACCCATTCGCGAAGGACTGCGAACGCTCTTGCAGGGAGGCCATGCCATCCAGTCCTTCAAGGAGGCACTGCACTCCCAGCGTACCCGGCACCATGGGCATGTTGCGGTGGTGCTACACATGATGAAGCATCTCAAAATGACATCCCTCATTGCGCCAAAGAATTCGCGCTTTCGACGATTGGTTCTCGGCATGATTGCGGCCCGGGTCATCAAGCCCGCCAGCAAACTGCAGACCAGTGACAAGACCAGCTGTATCACAACGCTCCATGAAGAACTTGACCTCAAGCATGTGGACCAGAATGATCTCTATGAGGCCATGGATGAATTGGCCGCCTGCAAGACCAAGATCGAATGCAAGTTAGCCAAACGCCATCTCACCGAAGGTGGAATGGTGCTGTATGATGTGACCAGCAGCTACTTGGAGGGCGATAAACATGCATTTGGAGCATATGGCTATAACCGGGACAAGAAAAAAGGGAAAAAACAAATTGTGTATGGATTGATGACCGATAAGGAAGGATGTCCGGTCTCCGTAGACGTCTTTCCTGGCAATACCCCCGATATCAAGACCCTTGGCGCTCAGATCTCCAAGCTCCAAAATACGTTTGGGTTCAAGCATGTGATCTTGGTCGGAGATCGCGGGCTTTTGAAGCAGAAACAGATTCAGGAGGAGATCATCCCTGTGGGGTTGGATTGGATTACGGGCATGCAAAAACAGGAGATCCGTGAGGTGGTGGAGCAAGAGAAAACGCAAATGAGCTTGTTTGACCAACAGGATCTGGTGGAGATTCAAAGCGATCTCTATCCCAAGGAACGCCTCGTGCTATGCAGGAACCCCTTTCAGGCGGCAAAGACTAAGAAAACCCGTGAGGATCTTTTGGCGAAGGCCGACGCAAAATTGGACCAGATCCTTGCGGCAACCACCCGTACACCCCGCCGACTCAAAGACAAGGCCAAGATTGGAATGCGCGTGGAGCGTGCACTGGGGAAACACAAATTAAAGAAATTCTATCTCCTTGAGATCGAGGAAGGGTATTTCTCGTATACCCATAATGCGGAGGCGATTCAGAGGGCCGAGCGCCTGGATGGGGGCTATGCGATCCGGTCCAGCTTGAAACAGCCCGCTGAGCAGTTGGTGTCGGACTACAAACGATTGTCCACCGTAGAACGCGCCTTCCGCGTGATGAAATCCATCTCCCTGCGCGTACGCCCCATCCATCATGTCAAATCCGAGCGGGTCATTGCTCATGTCTTCTTATGTATGCTGGCCTATTATGTAGAATACCATCTACGAAAGAAACTTGCCCCCATCACGTTTGCCGAAGAG
The DNA here is from genome assembly GCA_965215475.1 of Rhodothermales bacterium. Classification (GTDB taxonomy): domain Bacteria; phylum Bacteroidota; class Rhodothermia; order Rhodothermales; family Bin80; genus Bin80. The sequence goes on along the minus strand of OZ244061.1, from coordinate 848,498 downwards.
GATCTGGAAGCAAAAAGAGCCCAGAGAGAGAATATGGTGAAGCCGTCCAAGAATGCAAACAGGAACGCACACAACAAGAAGACCAAAGACGCGGAAAGACCCAAGAGTTTTGAGTCCATCATGGAAGAACTCTCTGGGGTATGCCGTGTAACGGGCGTTCTAAACGTAAAGGCCGACGAGGATCACGAAGTGAAGTTTGTGGACAATGAACTGACCCCGACCCAACGTCAAGTATTCAAACTTCTGAAGATCAAGTCTCTGTGTTGATTCGGTTCATCAAACCGAATCAGACTCCCGCCATTGCTCCTTGAACAACATCATTTTTTAAAAAATCCATCCAAATGGTGCGGGAAATCTGCGCTTTTTTCAGAAAAAAATAGGGTTAAGTTTTGATCTGTGCTTTTTTCAGAAAAAAATAGGGTTAAGTTTTGTTATACTACGGAACTAAAGTGCCCCACAGAATAGATGAAGAGCCAAAGTTATGAAACCCCAGAACTAATTGATGACATTCCGGTGACGGCTCCATCAAAAAGGCTACTCGATTTGTATCCGACCTATAATAAGCGAGTTTTTTGGAGAGTTGATTGTAGGAGAAATTGGAGTAGACGGCATCAGGGCAAAGTGCCCTCACTTTAATAATTGGATAGAACAACTTGAAGAATTAGGCACTCTTGTATAAGAATTACCCAAAAATCCTGCACTGCAGTATGTTTTAGGATGCATCATCTTGAAAAAAACACGAGACCAATATTTGTCTCACATCATATACAACGATCATATCACCGTAAAGGGGATTCAAGTTCCAAAATGCCCCCAAGATTGATAGATACGCACGCACATCTCTATGATAAGAGTTTTGAGAAGGATTTAGATGCGGTCATGTTGCGGGCTCAAGAGAAGGGAGTCAAACAAATACTTTTGCCGGCTGTGAATGTCCAATCGGTATATCAGGCACTTGATTTATCTACGAAGTACCAAGGGGTCTATGCGATGACTGCGATTCATCCAACATATATTCAGGAGGCAAGTGATCACGATTTTGACGAAATCATTCGCTTATGTGATGAACCGAACGTGATTGCAGTGGGGGAGTCCGGACTTGATTATTACTGGGATAAGTATTACGATGAGAGGCAGTCAGAGTTCTTTGCTCGACACGTCCGGCTATCTATGAAGAAGAATTTGCCACTGGTCATCCATCTGAGAGATAAACAGCAACGGGATCAGGCTCATCGGGATGCGGTTCAAATACTTGAACGTGAACTACCCTCCAATCAGAAGACCCGATACAGGGGAATTTTTCATTGCTTTACAGGGCCGAACTGGCTCCCAGAAGCTGCTTCAAAACTGGGCTTCCTGATCGGAGTCGGAGGTGCCGTAACCTTCAAGAACTCAGGAGTAGCGGATATGATACATGACGTTCCCCTAAGCCAAATCGTCTTGGAGACCGATGCACCATACATGTCTCCTGTCCCGCATCGTGGAAAACGGAATGAGCCAGCTTGGGTAGCGCTGGTTGCTCAGAAGATTGCAGAGATCAAGGGTTGTACAGTTGCCGAGGTGGCAGAGATCACCTGCGCGAACGCCCGGCAACTGTTTAACCTTGAGTGAATGGAAGTTATTTTGTTTCCGGTTCTTCTTCCTCAACGATCTCAAAATCAGCATCGTCAATGACATCATCGTCAGTGGAGGCCTGACCGTTGGTGGAGGGCTCTTCTGAGGCTGCCGCTTCTTCTTGTGCTGCGGCTTGCTGGGCAGCATAAATTTCTTCGCTTGCCGCGGCCCAAGCTTCATTTAACTGCTCAATGCCACTTTCCAGTTCATCGAAGTTCTTTGCTTCATGCAAACTTTCCAATCGCTCGAGAGCTCCGGTAATCTTTGCCTTTTTATCTTCGGAGAGTTTTTCTCCATACTCCGAGAGATTATTTTTAGAGGTGTAGATAAGACTGTCCGCCTGGTTGAGAAGTTCAATCTCTTTCCGATGTTTTTTGTCTTCATCTGCATTCTCTCTTGCCTGCTGGCGCATCTGCTCAATCTCACTCTCCGAAAGCCCACTGGATGCTTCAATCCGGATGGATTGCTCTCGGCCTGTAGCTTTATCTTTTGCCGTGACATTTAGGATGCCATCCGCATCGATATCGAAAGCTACTTCGATTTGGGGGGTACCGCGTCTTGCAGGTGGAATTCCATCAAGGTGGAATTTGCCGATGGTCCGGTTATGAACTGCCATGTCTCGGTTTCCTTGAAGTACATGGATCTCAACGGAAGGCTGATTATCAGATGCAGTTGAGAATACCTCTTGTTTCCGTGTCGGGATCGTGGTATTGGACTCAATCAGCGTAGTCATCACACCACCAAGAGTTTCAATACCCAAGTTAAGCGGGGTCACATCAAGCAACAGAACATCGTCAATATCCTGAGATAATACACCACCTTGGATCGCCGCTCCCATCGCGACGACTTCGTCGGGGTTCACCGATTTGTTCGGCGCTTTGCCAAAGAATTCTTCTACTGTTTTTTGTACAAGTGGAATTCTCGTAGAGCCACCAACCAGGATGACTTCATCAATCTGATCACGCGTAAGTTTTGCATCCTCTAATGCCTGCTTCATTGGAGTAACTGTACGCCGAACCAGGTCGCCGATCAATTGCTCAAATTTTGCCCTCGACAGAGTGGTGGTCAGGTGCTTGGGACCGTCTGCCGTTGCCGTAATGAATGGCAGATTAATAGAGGTTTCACTGCTACTGGAGAGTTCTGTTTTCGCTTTTTCAGCAGCTTCTTTCAACCGTTGTAATGCCATTTTGTCGGCGCGCAAATCAACTCCTTCAGAGTTTTGAAATTCGTCGGCGAGGTGATCAATCAGTTTATGGTCAAAATCATCACCACCAAGATGAGTATCCCCATTGGTTGACTTCACTTCAAATACACCACCACCGAGTTCCAGGATAGAGATATCGTAAGTACCTCCACCCAGGTCATAGACGGCAATGGTGCGATCTTTATCCTGTTTGCCAAGACCATATGCAAGTGCAGCAGCTGTTGGCTCATTAATAATTCGACGAACCTCCAAACCAGCAATTTTCCCCGCTTCTTTGGTTGCCTTACGTTGGGCATCGTTATAATAGGCCGGAACGGTGATCACAGCCTCGGAGATTTTCTCTCCCAGATAGTCTTCTGCAGTATTCTTGAGCTTCTGCAGAATCATCGCTGAAATTTCCTGTGGCGAGTACAGTTTCTCCTCAATACGTACACGCGCGGTTCCGTTTTCTCCCTTTTCAACCTTATATGGAACAGTTTTCAGTTCGCCGGGCACCTCATCATAGGCGCGACCCATAAAACGCTTAATAGAGAAAACCGTATTCTCTGCGTTGGTCACGGCCTGACGCTTTGCAGGTCCACCAGCAAGACGCTCGCCATCTTTCTTAAATGCAACTACGGACGGGGTTGTACGACCACCTTCAGCGTTTTCAATTACTTTAGGCTCACCACCTTCCAATAGCGAGACCACCGAGTTCGTTGTACCTAGGTCAATTCCAATAATCTTGCTCATATTATTCGTGTTTGTAATTATTTTAAGGTTGTACTACAGGGAGCCAATGGGCAATAATCCTGCCGATCATTCACATCGGACAGAATGGCAGATCATGGGACATTTGTGCAACGGTCGGAGGATGAACGCACTGTCATTGTTTCGGTAGAAAGGTTCTGTCTGCATAGTTTTGTCATGCAATTCATTCCGAATGCCATTACAGTATTTCGCATTCTGGTAACCCCGGTTCTAGTTCTCTGTCTTTTCCGAGAATCCCTTACGTTTGCATTTCTTTCGTTCGTGCTTTTTGTCCTTGGGGCAGTTTCGGATTTTGCAGATGGATACGCTGCAAGAGTACTAGAGAATCATAGTCGACTAGGACGGCACCTTGATCCCATTGCCGATAAAATTTTTATTCTGGGAAGCTTTCTTACATTGGCCTGGATGTATCCTCAGCAAATCCCATGGTGGGCGGTTGGATTGATTATACTCAGGGATGTACTCGTGACGGGGTTACGAATGACTGCTGAATCAACAAGAAGATCTTTTCCAACGATTCAATTTGCAAAGGTCAAGACCGCTATGCAAATGACGTACTTAGGCTTCTTCCTGTTTATACTAATGCTACAATATCTATCTGGGGCACATGAATTTGCCCAAGCAATCCTGCAAGGAGATTTCATGTATGTCTCTATGATAGCGGTCGTTGTTGTAACTTGCCTTACTGCATTTTCTTATATCTGTGTATATATAAAAACTTGACATTTACGTATTCATGAAGGATCAATCTGAGTTGATTGCACGAGAAATAGCTCGTGCATTGCTTGATATTAAAGCCATAACGATCACTTCGGGCAAGCCATTTGTCTGGTCTTCTGGTATGAAAGCACCCGTTTATTGCGATAATCGACGGACGCTTTCGTATCCCAAAATCCGCAGTATGTTGATAGATGGGTTTGTTGAAAAGGCATCAAAGCATGAGTTTGATTACGTGGCAGGGGTGGCGACCGCTGGAATTGCTCACGCAGCATGGGTAGCAGAGCGACTCTCGTTACCTTTAGTTTATGTTCGGCCAGAACCCAAAGGGCATGGACATCAGAATCAGATTGAAGGGCATCTCTCAGGAAACAGTAAGGTTCTGATGATTGAGGATCTCGTGGCTACGGGTCTTTCATCAATCCAGGCAGCCGAAGCGATACAGGACGTCACTGGCTCAATGCCGGTCATTACCTTAGCAATTTTCACGTACAAATTGGATGGTGTAGCAGAATTATTCCAAAAAAAAAGTACTCCACTGGAAACCTTATCTGATTTTGATGTCTTATTAGATGTAGCAATTGAGACAGGATATATCTCATCTGAATGGAGAGATTCATTGCTGGAATGGAGAGATAATTATCAGGAATGGACGCTAAAACATTGAGAGATTAACGTGACACAGCTCATCGCAAGTATTATAACCGTAGGAGATGAGCTTCTGGTGGGGCAGGTAGTGGATACCAATGCTTCCTATCTCGCATCAGAGCTAACGCACTTGGGGATTACCGTTTCGTATTCGCTGACGGTAGGTGATGATAAAGAAGTAATAAAAACAGCAATTGCAAATGGTATGGGGTGTTGTGATCTTACGTTGGTAACGGGAGGCCTTGGTCCCACCTCGGATGATCTTACCAGAGATGCTGCCGCAGAATTTACGGGTTCTAGTCTCGTAGTAGATCCTACGATCTTAGCCGCGGTCGAGCGTCACTTTATCTCCCTTGGACGTTCGGTACCTCCGGGATCGGAGCGTGTTGCGAGTGTTCCTGGCGGGTTTGAAATATTACGGAACTCCAAGGGAACCGCTCCCGGGTTATGGTACAAAGGGGGAAGTGGGAATGCAGTAATCCTTCTGCCAGGGGTTCCTCATGAAATGAAAGCTATTTTTTCCGATCATGTGATCCCCCGAATCTTACGAATGGATGGCCGGACGGAGATTGCTCAACGGACTCTAAAAATTGCTGGAGTGGGCGAGACATGGGTTCAGAGCCAGATCGAGGCTATATCTCATGGATTAGAATCTGATCTTCAGATTGCTTATCTCCCATCAGCTTATAGTGTTCGTGTCAGGCTAACCATTCGTGGAGATCATGCAAAGAAGCGCTTATATGCTGCCGAAAAGCTTGTCCGATCGAAACTCGGCTCCGTGATCTTTGGCCAAGACGACGATACACTAGAAAGTATTCTAGGACATCAATTAAAGAGTAAGGGCATGACCATTGCCATTGCAGAGAGTTGTACAGGTGGCTCGGTACTTAATCACCTCACCGATGTGCCAGGATCCTCTGATTATGTACTGGGTGGCGTGATTGCTTATTCGAACTTGATAAAGCAGCACCATTTGGACGTAGACCGTGATATTTTGAACCGTTTTGGCGCAGTGAGTGAACCCGTTGCTGTGCAGATGGCAGAAGGAGTACGCAATCGGTTTCACAGTGATATTGGGTTATCTGTAACAGGAATTGCTGGACCTTCCGGAGGAACGGAGGAGAAGCCGGTTGGTCTTGTTTGGATTGGGTTTGCCGATGCGCGAAGAGCATGGGCAGTAAAGCATCAGTTCGGGGAGGATCGGGATCGTAACAAGCAGAAGAGTGTAATTGCTACCCTGAATATTGCACTTCAGTCGCTACGTAACCATAGCGATAAAACTGACGCTTCCCAAACTAACTGGGGAGGTCGAGTCGTGGGAAACTGAAGAACCATACTTGTCTTTCGATTTCTCCGGCGATAGTAGGTGGTTGCAATGTATTGGAAGTATTTCAGAAGCACTTGTTCATCGGAATCGGATAGGTGCATGTCAAAAATTATCTAGCAGTTTTAAAACGGTACTTAAGTTGGAGGAAGAAGATATCGCAGCTATGCAGTAGGAGTACAGAAACTTGTTCGAGGGGGAGGTATGTTTGTTACTCATTCATTTCCCCAGAACTAGCTTCCCTTCTTTTTTTCATTCGCTCATGTATTGCTTGTGCTGTTTCAGAGATCTCTTCGGCTACATCAATGAGATACGTGTCTTGACCATCATACCCCCTTACATTATAGAATGCTTCACGGATTTTTGCACGTATAATGAGCATTAACTCTATTAGCTTCTGCTCGGCGGGCAGCATACTTTCGTAGGCTTCCTCCAAGGGACGTCCGGCTCTAAGAATTGTCAGAGATGCAGTGTGATTTAATACTTCTCCTGGATGTTTAATGTCTGGGTTCTGTGACGTGATTACCGGATGTAGGTCATCTTTTTTGGATCCATAAATCCATGTCAGTAATTCAGTTAAGTGGTTTTTCCTGTCCTTGGAGATTGGATTTAGTTGTGGTTCATAGTTTGTTCATTGCAAATCAAGTCCGAGGAAACGTCTATATTCTGAATGTGATAATGCTGTGTAGAGATGCGAAAAACTGAAACGCGGATTCCAGCGATCATCTATATTATAGAGCGACTCATTCCTGGCTTGTTCTAATACATAGATTGCATGGACCATCCGTTTTATGGTTGTATGACTATCTCCAACCTGATTTGCTATCTCAGTAAGAGAGAAGTTACTGTTTCCATGCCAACGAGTAGCAAATTTGGCCTTCGCATATGAATTCCATCGGACAGCACCATTGATATGTTTAAATCCAATGAATGCATCGGCATCTCTACGATGATCAACACGATACACGGAAATCTTCTCGAGTGTGCCTCTATGATCCTTGGTTATTTCTGGGATTCGTATCCTAGTTGTGGTTGCATCAAATATTTTGTTGCTTAACTCAGGATCCCTGAATAGACGAACCGCAGCTAATCGACGATTACCCTCAAGTACAGTAAGTTTTCCATTTTCCTGGCATACAATAAACGGCTTGATGTCCATGTATCTATACGAAATTATCATCTATGAGCAAAATGAATTCCTCGATAAGATGTAACTAGACAAGGGCATCTCCCCCCTGGCAATTTTAAGTGCCGATTCTGGAGAACTAGCTTGCCTTCGAAGTGTTTTGGGGAATTCTTTTTCGAATTGTAGTTTGTAGAGATAAAAAACTTCGGTCAAAGTGTTGTATCATTAAACGGCTTAACTCAATCATGAAATTATGAGTACAAAAGAAACCCCCAAAATTCGTGCACTTAATCTCGCGATCAAGGAGATTGAGAAACAACATGGCAAAGGCTCCATCATGAGAATGGGGGATGCTCCGCCAGTACAGGTGGAAGCCATTCCTACGGGATCTATAGCATTAGATGCCGCTCTAGGTGTGGGAGGGATCCCCCGCGGACGAATCGTTGAAATCTATGGCCCCGAATCTTCGGGGAAGACCACATTGGCTACGCATTGTCTTGCCGAGGCTCAGAAATTGGGAGGACAATGCGCATTTATCGATGCGGAACATGCCTTCGATCCATCTTATGCAGAGCAATTGGGTGTGGATATTGATCAGTTATTGATCTCACAGCCCGATACTGGAGAACAGGCGTTAAATATTTGCGATACCCTCGTTCGAAGTGGTGCACTTGATCTTATTGTCGTTGACTCCGTAGCGGCCTTGGTTCCCGCAGCTGAAATTCAAGGGGATATGGGAGATAGTCATGTGGGATTGCAAGCCCGCCTGATGAGCCAGGCTCTAAGAAAGTTAGCCGGAATTATCAATCGATCCAATGTTGTTGTGGTTTTCATTAACCAACTCCGGGAAAAAATTGGAGTGATGTTTGGAAACCCTGAAACGACTCCTGGTGGAAAAGCACTGAAATTCTACAGCTCAGTCAGACTTGATATTCGTCGGATTGGTGCGATCAAGAATGCCACCGAGGTCATTGGCAATCGAACGCGTGTCAAAGTGGTGAAGAACAAAGTTGCACCACCGTTTCGGAATGCTGAGTTTGACATTATCTATGGGGAAGGGATTTCATCTGTAGGAGAGTTGGTTGACCTTGCAGTGAATATTGGGATCATCACCAAAAGCGGTTCTTGGTATGGTTATGGAAACGAACGAATTGGGCAAGGACGGGATAATGCGAAAACCTGGTTGATAGAAAACCCTGGTGAATACGAATCAATCCGGGCAAACGTACGTGAGAATTTAGGTCTCAACATTCCCACAGAAAGGGCATAATCACTTTCTTCTGAAATGATCAGAAAATGACCTGGTAACGGCATACTGTAGGGTTCTCTTGGTATAAAATCTGTTTATACGGCATTGTCGTTTCTGGATTGTGTTATAACAGTCAAAGGGGGCAGGATTGTATAGGGGTAGAATCTTCATTTGAGCAACTGTAAGTCCACTGGTGCCCCCAAGTTTAAGCATCTTCCAGTCAAGAAGGAGGGGTACCCTTTGGTCAAAAATGGATCTGGAGGTTTATCGTCGTAGGATATTCGCAAATTTGATCCGATCTACCCGTTGACGATCAAACGGCTTCTCTAGAGAAAGTGTAGAGCGATCCTTCTTCCTCGATGAAATCCTAGGATATTTGGACTATTTGTGGAAGGAAAAATCATCAATCCCTGCATCAAGTTTCATATTTGATGCTCTCGTGCACGTCTAGTACTACCAAATTTGATCAGGCTCTCCAAAGGGATCGTCTTCTAGTCTGAATATATCTGAATCGTTTTCGGATGATGGTAGCAGAGCATAAGAATTATAGCATCGTGGAGGGATTCATCAGACAATGAGCCTCAGAAACGAAATACGTTGGAGCGGTTTGTGAACCTTGATATTAAGGAAGTGTTATATAAATAGTTGTTTATCTGTATAATATTGTTATGAATGCGTGTCAAAGATTGTTGATCGGTGCAATGAAGGCGGCTGGAGAGCCGAACCGGCTACGTATTCTTGTTCTGCTACGCTGTGGTGATCTTGCCGTCGGAGAACTAGCGAAAATCTTGAACCAAAGCCAACCGCGGTTATCTCATCACTTGAAGATATTGACTCGGGCAGGCTTAGTAGAAAGGCTCCCCGAAGGATCTTGGGTATTTTATCGAATTCAAAGTAAAGGCTGGGCCGGAAGGTTACTGAATGGGTTCTTTTCCGAATTAGATACGGAGGGGGGTCCATTCATATCTGATCTTCAGGCATTGCAGAGGGTTCGCGAAGCTCGTGCAAAATCAGCAGCAACTTATTTTTCCAAAATTGCGGAGGATTGGGATCGACTGAGGGCATTGCACTATCCGGATGCTGCCATTGAAAAAGCCATCCTTGAGCATATTGCAACGCATCAATTTGAACGTGTCATTGATCTGGGAACAGGGACCGGGAGGATGCTCATTCTGCTTTCCCCCTACACTCAAGAAGCCGAAGGTCTGGATCTCTCTCATCAGATGCTGACCGTTGCACGTGCAAATCTCAACCGAGCACGGATAGGAAACGCACGCGTTCGTCAAGGTGATGCCACAAATACTCCGTTTGAAAGCAATAGTGCTGACTTTGTCATCGTACACCAAGTGTTGCATTATCTGGAAAAACCAGAAGATGTCATTTCTGAGGCCGCGCGCATTCTCAAACCTGGAGGCAAACTGCTTGTGGTTGATTTTGCTCCACATGAATTAGAGTTCTTACGTGAATCTCAGGGGCACTACCGGCTTGGGATTTCTGAGGATGACATGTTACACTGGGCGGAAGTAGCTGGTTTTTCCGTCCAAGTGAAAAAATTTGATCCTCCCGTTTCGCTGCAAAAAGGCATCAGTGTTCTGATCTGGACTGCAACGTGGCATCCCTGTCCACCAAGAGGCTACAGTGAAAACAAACTTGCCGTTGCAGAGCAGCAATCAAAACTACCCCCGAATGTCTCTTTCGAATTCTTTCCCCCGAAAACGGATAGGCTGGAAGCGAAGCTCTGGGAATCGGTTGCACGTCTCACACCGATGGCACCGCGCTTTGTATCAGTGACCTATGGAGCAGGTGGATCCACACGGAATCGAACACAAAGAATTGTCACAAAGATTGCACGAGATACTCCGCTATTGCCCGCCGCACATCTTACCTGTGTGAGCTCTACCAAGGAAGAAGTATTAGAGGTTGCCGTCGATTTATGGAAAGTGGGTATACGTCACCTAGTGGCACTGAGAGGAGATCCTCCGGAAGGTATAGGCACAAAATTCGAGGAATATCCTGGCGGGTTTCGCAATAGTATCGAATTAATTGAAGGGATTCGTACACATGAGATCGAACCGGGCAAAAGATTTGAAATCAGTGTTTCGTGTTATCCAGAACAACATCCCCATAGTCGAGGTTGGGACCAGGATATTGCATTTCTGAGAGCCAAGCAGGATGCCGGCGCTGACCGGGCGATCACACAGTTTTTCTTCGAACCAGAGACGTATCTAGCTTTTCTTGATCGTGCACGAGCAGGGGGAGTGACCATGCCAATCGTTCCAGGGATCATGTTACAGCCCAACTTCAAAGGAATGAAACGTATGGCAGATCTTTGCCAGGTCGAATTGCCAGACTGGTTACATGAGGTATACGAGGGAACGGATGAAGATATAACTACATGTGAGTTCATCACAGCGAATGTAGCTGCTGAACTCTGCCATAAGCTTTCAGAACAGGGGGTAAATGATTTTCATTTCTATACACTGAATCGCGCAAGCCTGGCATTATCGACCTGTCGATTGCTTGGATTGAAGCCCCAAGTGGTGGTTTAATCAGTCATGGAAAGTTCTTGTACTTTGCCCGACTACGATCCATGCTTTTCTTCGAGAGAGGTTTACGGCTTGTATTCAGCCTCTTGTAATAAGGGATGGACTTCACTTCCTGATTCTTTCTAGGTTAGTCAAAGCCAATGACCAAGCGCCAAGATCGTATTGATCGGCTTTATCAGGTAGTTAAGCAGCGAATTCTACTGCTTGATGGTTCTTGGGGAGCGATGTTCCAAAGAATGGGGCTTGAGGAGAAAGATTATCGGGGGGAACGGTTTACGGAGGAACAGTATCCGGTCCCCATGAAAGGAAATAACGATATTCTATGCCTTACAAGACCCGAAATCGTAACAAAATTACATGACGAATATTTTGCAGCCGGGGTAGATATTACGGAGACCAATACATTTTCGGCAACAACCATCGTACAGGAGGATTACGCCCTTGATCTCCAGTCAGTCATTGATATCAATTATGAAGGAGCAAAACTTGCTTGTGCGTCGGCAGATAAGTGGACAAAAAAAGAGCCGCAGAAGCCGCGTTTTGTTGCCGGTTCTATTGGACCACTGAATAAGATGCTATCGATGAGCTCGGACGTCAATGATCCTGGTGCTCGCGAAGTGACGTTCGATCAGGTTTATCAAGCGTATCGTGAGCAAATTCAAGCTCTGAATCGAGGGGGGATTCATCTGTATTTGATTGAGACGATTACCGATACATTGAACTGCAAGGCAGCAATCAAAGCGATTCTTGATCTCGAAGCTGAAGGACTTGAAAAGCTACCGGTTTGGATTTCCGGGACGATTACGGATCGGTCGGGGCGCACTCTATCAGGGCAAACGGTTGAAGCATTTTGGCATTCAATCCGCCACGTCAAACCATTTGCGGTTGGGTTTAATTGTGCACTCGGGGCAAATCTAATGCGCCCGCATATTGCAGCAATGTCTCGAGTCGCGGATACATTCGTTGCGGCCTATCCGAATGCAGGGCTTCCTAATGAGATGGGTGAATATGATGAATTACCACAGGAGACGGCAAGTGAGGTCGGGAAATGGGCACAAGATGGCATTGTGAATATTCTTGGGGGGTGTTGTGGGACGACTCCAGATCACATTCGTGCAATCGGAGAAATAATTAAGGGGATACCGCCTAGAAGTCCAGTGAGAAATATGAATACGCTGCGACTTGCTGGTCTAGAGCCTTTTGAGTTAGCAAGCTAGTCACGCACATAGAGATCAATGGTAATGGTACCAGTTCCGAGTAAGTAATTTCAGACCCGGAATACTGAATAAGATCTAAGATAGGGAATGAACACGGCCGCTCAAACATTTGTCAACATTGGTGAGCGAACCAATATGACTGGTTCTGCCAGGTTCCGCAGACTGATCACAAATGGTGATTATGCAACGGCCCTAGAGGTTGCGCGACAGCAAGTCGAAAATGGGGCGCAGATCATTGATGTGAACATGGACGAGGGGATGCTGGATGGGGTCAAAGCCATGCAAACGTTTCTGAACCTGATTGCGGCTGAGCCTGACATTGCCCGGGTGCCAATTATGATTGACAGCTCGAAGTGGGAAGTCATTGAAGCGGGTCTAAAATGTGTACAGGGAAAAGCTGTAGTCAATTCCATCTCATTGAAGGAAGGAAAAGATCAGTTTCTGGAGCATGCACATGCATGCCGATCGTATGGGGCTGCAGTCGTCGTAATGGCATTTGATGAGATTGGTCAGGCGGATACGGCTTCTCGGAAGATTGAGATTTGTCAGCGGGCATTCAAAATTCTCACCGAGGAAGTTGGCTTTCCGGCCGAAGACATCATTTTTGATCCGAATATTTTTGCGGTTGCTACGGGAATTCCAGAACATAACAATTACGCGGTTGATTTTATTGAGGCCGCAAACGTCATCCGCAGAACATGTCCTGGCAGTCATATTTCGGGCGGGCTCTCAAATGTATCCTTCAGTTTCCGAGGGAATGAGCCCGTTCGGAGAGCGATGCATTCCGTCTTTCTATATCATGCGATCCCGGCGGGGATGAATATGGGAATCGTGAATGCCGGTCAACTGGATATTTACGATGAGATCGAGCCCAAACTGCGAGAATTGGTTGAAGATGTTATTCTCAACCGGAATGAAAATGCGACAGATGAACTCGTTAATTATGCCGAACAGTTCCGTGGTCAAAAAGGAAAGTCGATCCAGAAAGATTTGTCTTGGCGCGAACTGACTGTAGACAAGAGGCTTGAATATGCACTTGTAAACGGCGTCACAGAGTTTATTGTCGAAGATACCGAGGAGGCCAGAGTTACTTCAGATCGCCCATTGCATGTGATTGAAGGTCCGCTCATGGACGGGATGAACGTTGTCGGAGATCTGTTTGGCTCCGGTAAAATGTTTTTGCCGCAAGTCGTGAAATCTGCACGTGTCATGAAAGCTGCAGTTGCTTATCTGGATCCATTCATGCAGGCTGAAAAAGAAGAGATGGGAATCGCACATGCTTCAAATGGGAAGATCCTGATGGCAACCGTTAAAGGCGATGTACATGACATCGGGAAAAATATTGTGGGAGTAGTACTCGCATGTAATGGGTATGAAGTCGTTGATTTGGGAGTCATGGTTCCTTGCGAGAATATTCTGAGTACAGCCAGAAAAGAACAGGTAGACATGATCGGTCTCTCAGGTCTCATCACTCCAAGTTTAGACGAAATGGTCTATGTCGCGAGCGAAATGCAACGCCTGGGAATGAAACAACCCTTATTGATTGGCGGGGCAACGACCTCCCCTGTGCATACGGCGGTCAAAATTGATCCAGCTCGGTCCAATGGGCCATCGATTCATGTAACCGATGCCAGTCGGGCCATTGGTACGGTCTCGTCCTTATTCTCTGACGATGAGCGTCCACTTTTTCTTGAAACGATAAAGACCAAATATCAGCGTATTCGGGATCGCCGAGTAGGGGGGCCACCCAAACCTCGCTATCCCATTCAAATAGCACGCAGACATGCATACCAGATACAGGCTCCATCTCCCCATGCTCCAAGTTTTACAGGCACCAAAGTATTCGAAGAATTTGATCTGTCAGAATTAGCCGATTACATTGACTGGACTCCTTATTTCATAACTTGGAACCTGGCGGGACGTTTTCCGCAAATCCTTGAACATAAAGTGATCGGAAATGCCGCGCGGGATCTTTGGCGTGATACCCAGATCATGTTAAAGAAAATTATTGGTCAGCGCTGGTTTAGGCCAAAGGCTGTGGTTGGGTTTTGGGAGGCTTGCCGAGCCGGTGATGATATTAAGCTCAATACCGGCGATACGTTCTATACTTTGCGCCAACAAGTGATCAAGGACAATGGACGAGCCAATTTTGCACTGTCTGATTTCGTTGCCGAGGGGGAGGATCATGTGGGGGCCTTTGCCGTCACTTCGGGGGTGGAGGCGCAAGAGATTGGAAAAAGATTTGAAGCCGAATCGGATGACTACTCCGCAATTATGGTTAAATCCCTTGCCGACCGTTTCGCAGAAGCTCTAGCAGAGTATATGCATGAGCGTGTTCGTAAGGAGCTATGGGGATATGCGGCAGATGAGAAGTTTGACAATGAAGATTTAATCAAAGAGGCATACGCTGGTATTCGCCCCGCACCAGGGTATCCCTGTCAACCTGACCATACAGAGAAGGAGACAATTTTTCGTTTATTAGGGGCAAATCATATCGGGATGGAATTGACGAATAGCTATGCAATGATTCCCGCTGCCTCTGTTTCGGGTCTGTACATCGCACATCCCGAGAGTACATATTTTTCTGTAGGGAGGATTGATCGGGATCAGATTGAAGATTATGCCCATAGAAAGGGGATGAAAATACGAGAGGTAGAACGCTGGCTGGGACCGATTTTGAATTATGATCCAGCAGAAATCGAAGCAGATAATGGCTGACTCTGGATCAATTAGTTGGTTCGGTCGCAACTTGTTGATCATGAGAACAATCTGGTGCTGTTATCATCTGAAGATGAAGCAGGTGCTACTAGACCATTGGACATAGCTGCGGTCAGCCTTGGATCAAACCAAACTCTCGGATATTTTGGTCACGGCTGTGTCTGATCTTCAGAACAGGTTTATGTTTTTGCGCCTAGTTACTACAGTGCCTTTTTTTTCCTATCATCCGTCCCAGCTTTCCGTGATCTGCCTGACGAGCTTCATTTGGATAAAGTGAGGGCGGATGATTGGCTAGAGTTCAACCCCACGGCGCAACCGGCCATGTCACGTCTGCGATTGATCGCACCAGCCCAAAACCATATTGGATGTCTCTGAGTGCGTCAGAAAAACTCCGCCTCAGCATACCAGATCTGGTGAATCCGAGTGGATCCATGATTCCCCGTCTACCAGTGGCAAGATGTGCCCCTCCAACATCACTTGACACGTACAAACTGGCCGACATAGACCGAAGAGGATGGATCATCCATCGAGGTCGCTTGGATCCGGTACAGGTAGGTTCCCGAGGAGAGTTCCAGGCTCGTCAATTCGATTTCATGGTTCCATCCTGCGCTCAGATCCGCGGCCGGGATCGCCATCACACGCCGGCCCGTCATGTCCAACACGTCCACCCGTACCTGTGCGGGCCAGGGTAGATCCAACACCAGATGCGTTGAACGCTGGAACGGATTCGGATAATTCGGATAGACCCGGAATTCCTGGGGCCTCCCCGAGGCCGCTTCGGTCGAGACCGGGGAGATCACCTCCATGGTGAAGGTTAGACGGTCCTGGGCTTGGTTCACATCCACGGCCCGATAGGTCAAAGAGATGGGCGGGGTCATCTCTGTGGGGATGCCCCGAATCGTACGAGTGGGAAGATCAAACTGCAAGCCCAGCGGAAGCTCCAGCAGGTTCAAGGTGTACGCAATTGGCGAGACTCCACCGGTCGCTTCCGGGAGGACCAGGTCCGCAATGGGTTCGCCCCGGGCATAGGATTGGTTGGGAACCCTTTCGGTAAAGGACATTTGATACACCTCCAGATCAAACGTCTGCTGCGTCTGCGTTCCCGCGCGATCTTCTGCGACATAGGTATAGGTTTGGGTAGATGCCACCTCGGTCGGCGTTCCACGCAAGGCCCGGGTGCTCGGATCAAAGGTGAGTCCCTCCGGCAATTCCGGGGTCAAGGTGTAGGTATACGGCGCAACGCCCCCGGCTGCAGGGGGAAGAATTTGATCGGGAACCGGAATCTGAACGGGATATTTCTGATCAGCGATCGTTTCGGTAAAGGTCAACGCCTCCGGCTGAACAACTGCAAGGGTAAACTGCTGCATTGCTGTATTATCACTGGCATCGGTGACCGTATAGGTATAGGTCTTTGCGGCAGCGGCTTCGGTGGGAGTGCCACTTAAAACCCGCGTGGACACATCAAACGCAAGCCCTTTGGGCAACTCTGGCGTCAGCGCATACCTGTAGGGAGGCGTTCCTTGCTGCGCAGCGGGGAGCGTGAGCTCCTGAATGGGAACGCCTACATTATAAGACTGATCGGAAAGCGTCTGGGCAAACGATACGGTGGTGCCATCATTATCGGTAATGGTGAGCGTAAAGGCGGTAATGCTTCCAAGCGTATAGCCACTGCTACTGACCAGCGTCACGAGGATGGTTTCGTCGGATTCCTCTTCTTGGTCATTGACGATCACGATGGGAATCTGTGCCGACGTGGCATTGGCGGGTAGCGTAACCGAGGAGGGAATCGTATAGTCGGTGCCTTGGGTGGCCGTCCCTGATAGGGTATAGCTGAGCGTGGGCACGGTGCTGGATGAGGCGCTGAGGGTCACGCTGATTGGATAGGTGCCCGCCGCTTCATCCACGCTGGCCGAAGCCGCGGCAAATGTGAGTGCTGGTAGACTCGGGCCACCACCACCTCCGCCCCCGCCGCTACTTGCGGTCGTGGCATTGACCACATTCGACCATGCGCCGGATAATGTTGCCGAGTTGGTCGCACGGACCCGGTAGTGACGCGTCACTTCTGCCGAAAGCCCGGTGTGCGCATAGGTGGTTGCCAACTGACTCGCCACCAATGGTGTGAAGGTCGTCCCCCCATCGGTGGATACTTCCAATGTATATCCGGTAATCGCTGCGCCCCCATTGCTGGCGGGCGCCGTCCAAGTCAGGTTGATGGTCGTTTGTCCCGAGGCGGTGGCGGTGAGGGACCTTGGCGCGCCGGGTGCCGTCGGATTTGCTACATCCGCCGTGGTCGCCGTGGCGACATTGGAGGGGGAACTGGGATTCACGGAATTGATCGCACGGACCCGGTAATGACGGGTGGTGCCTGCGGTCAGGCCCGTATGCGCATAGGAGATCGTCGGATGACTCGGGACCAATGGTGTGAAGGTCGCCCCTCTATCGGTGGAGACCTCAATCAGATAGCCCGTGATGGGACTGCCGCCCGTACTGGCGGGCGCCGTCCAATTCAGGTTGATCGTTGTTTCTCCCGAGGCCGTGGCGGTGAGGGACGTTGGAGCACCGGGGGCCGTCGCCGTGGCCTGCGCACTGGTCGTGGCCATGGCCACATCGGACGGTGTACTTGTGTCCACATTATTGATCGCACGCACCCGGTAATGACGGGTGGTACCTGCACTCAAGCCCGTATGAGAATAGGTCGTAGCCGTGGATTCGGTATTGTCTGCCAGATCGGTCCAGTCCGAGGTGCCATTGGGCGAGACCTCAATCTGATATCCCGTAATGGGGCTGCCGCCCGTACTGGTGGGCGCGGTCCAACTCAGGTTAATCGTGGTTTGCCCATCGGCCGCGGCGGTCAGCGAGGTCGGGGCACCGGGCGCGGTGATGGCCGGAGGGGTGCCCGTCTCGCCACGGACCACCTCGGACGTAGCACCACCGACTGGAAAACGGTCCGTGATGGCGGTGATCCGATAATGACGTTCATCTCCTCTCGATAGTCTAGTGTGCTGATAGAACGTGGCCGTGGACATGGTATGGGCCACCAGATCCATGAAATTGGTGCCATCGGTAGATACTTCAATCTTGTATCCTGTGACCAGAGATCCGCCATGACTTGTTGGGGGCGACCACCTCAGGTTGATGATCGTATGCCCGCCCGCCGTAGCGGTCAGGGACTGAGGCGCCGTGGGCGCAGACACCGTTCCTGTAATGCGGGCACGCGCGATCTCGGACCGACTGCTCTCTCCCTTCGCATTGATGGCGCGTACAAAGTAACGATAGGTGGAGTCCACCACTAAATCCGTATGCGTATAACTTCGGACCGCCTCTCCAACGCGGGGTTGGGGATTCCATATATAATCAGGCTCTCCGCTATAATTATAGTTCACCTCATAGCCCGTAATGGGGGAGCCCCCATCGTAGGGTACCGTCCAGGTAACCGTGGCCGACCGATCCGTGCCGACGATCGCGGTCACCCCCGGTGGTCGATTGGGCGCCACGCTTGGCCCCGTTACGATGCGGATAACATTGGAGGGGTGAGGGCTTTCTCCTGCCTCACGACTAATGGCATACACCCTGTAGTGGTATTCGGTCTCCAGAGTCAGCCCGGTATGAGTATAGGACGTCTCTGTGGTCGTGAAGGAGGTATTGGGGCCCACCGTGGTCCAGCTATCGGTTCCATTAGGAGACACCTCAATCCGGTATCCTGTGATTCGAAGGGAGCTCGCTGCGGGCGCGGTCCATTTCAGGCTCACTCGGGTGGGTGATCCCGAAGTGATGATCAGATTATCCGGCCGTCCCGTCATGACCAAAGGGGGCGTCGGAGGGCCAGCCCCCGCCGAATTGATCGCACTGACCCGGTACTGGCGCGCCTGTCCGAACCAGACCTGCCCAGCATCGGTGGTGTGGTCATGCGAGTAGGTTGTGGTCGTTGATTCGGTATCGTCTTCTAGCGTGATCCAGCTGCTCCCTGGAACTGTGAGTGAGAGGGCTTCCACCTTGTAACCTGTGATCCCACTGCCGCCATTGTTGGCGGGGGCGGTCCAGGAAAGATCCGTGGAGCCAGATCCAGCGGCCGCACGTAATGCGGTGGGAGCATCTGGGGGTATAGCGAAGGTGATAAACTCAGAAGGGGTTGAAAAAGCACTCGTACCGAACCCTAGACTAATATTCGCTCTCAGACGATAGCCGTATGTGTTGCCAAGCGTTGCTGAAGCATCGGTATAACTCAACGGTGTTGATGGTATATCCTCCTCAAGAATTGTCCAGAAATCTCCATTATCATCGGACCTGAAGAGCTCGTAGCTGACCACTTCAAATCCAGGTCTTAGATTTGTGGGTGCATTCCAAGAAACGGTGATTCCATCGGACGAGCTCAGTTCGGCCGTCACATTAGTGGGAGTCCCTACAAATGTAGCATTAGCACCCATGAGATTGAATACATTGGAGGGCTGGCTGCTCCCTTCAGCATTAAGGACCTTCACCCGAAAATGAAAGGTGCTCCCCGGTGTGAATCTACTACTGATTACACTGGGAGCACTTACTAGTCCATTACGGTTTGGTGGACTCAATGAAGCTACATCACCGGTGATCAAAACATCCCAATCTTCACCGCCGTTGGTAGACCATTCAATGGAGTATCCCGTGAGCACAGAACCACCATCGCTGGTTGGGGGGCGCCATCCGAACAACATTATATTATATAAAGAAAAAACTCGGAAATCGGTAGGTGGATCAGGTACAGCAAGGCGTCTGGTCTCATCGGAGACCATTTCGGGACTGATATGTAGATCAACCGGGGATGGGACCAACCTAACCTCGTCCGATATTCCGCCCCCTAAGGGAGACGTCTTCTTGGCAGACTCAAGTTCGGAAAATCCATCAGGGAGCGTCCCTATGGCGCGATCACCCGAAAAATGGGGGGGGGGTAAAATGGAAGAGGTTGCAAACAAGTCACTTGCCGAGTTCGGAACCACAGAAAGCAATAGAAGAAAACTGAGAATGGACATAAGTACTTCGGTTGAAATGAACATGAACGGTTTTCAACGAAAAGAGGTTGTAAAGTTCCTTTCCTTGGATTATGTCCCCTAATTTTTGAACGTCTTTGGTCAAAACTCACAGCAGTTCAGTAATTCCCGCTAAACCAAAAAAGATTCGGGGCTTCCGTTTTTTAAGTGGGTAAAGCCTGAAAAGAAGTGTAAACGATCGGATTTGAATGAGGTTTAGAAAGGATTGATATAGTATATTAGGTGTTTACAACCCATCATTCTATCACCCTATTGACATGGCCTTAAAAATCACAGATATCAACCACCTTATCGGCGTCAAATCCCCTTGGGTGGTATCGGAAATTGAGCAAGACACCACCGAATCATGGGCGAAGATCCACGTAACGCTTCCGGACGATGTGAAGCTACACTGTCCACATTGTGGGAAGGAGTGTCCTGGTTACGATCATCGTACGCGTACATGGCGCCATACGAATATTTGCGACTACCGTACGAAGGTTGTAGCGAAGGTCCCACGCGTAAACTGCCCAGAGCATGGGGTCAGTACCCTATCGGCACCTTGGGCGGATGCCCAAGTCCAATTCACCACCCAGTTTGAGGCACGCGTGATTGATTGGTTACACGATGCAAGTACTATAGCGGCGGTGGCCGATCGTCTGGAGGTGAGTTGGACCATGATATCGCACATTATGGATCGTGCTGTGAAGCGTGGGAACGCCCGCAAAGAGAAGGAGAATGTGGAGCATATCTGTGTGGATGAGATCGCCTCCAAGAAAGGGCATAACTATGTAACGATCGTGTCGGATCCGACCAAGGGTAGGGTGTTGTTTGTGGCGCAGGGTCGCAAGATTGAGAGTTTAAAGTCCTATGATACGACCTGTTCATCTGAACAACTCCAGACCCTCAAGAGCGTGAGTATGGATCTGTGGCCTGCATAGATTCGTGCGACCCAAGCGTGTGTAGCAGATGCTCAAAAAAAGATTGCGTTTGATCCTTTTCATGTGACGAACTATATTCAGGGGGGACTCGATACCGTTCGTAAACAAGAGCATCGTGTCTTGAAGCGAGAAGGCATTCTGGATCTGGTTGGGACGAAGTATGACTGGCTCACCAACCGGAAGAATATGTCGGCAAAACAAAAGAAACGATTGGATCCATGAAAGAACAGTACGTTGAAAACAGCACGTGCTTGGGCGATGAAGGAAATGAACTTGAAGCTGTGGAATTACACGAGTCGTACTTGGGCACGCAAAGGCTGGAAGCGATGGGTAGGATGGCTTGACAGAAGTCGGTTGGATCCCATGAGAAACGTCTCCAAGACGATCAAAAAACATCTCTGGGGAATCATCAATGCCATTGTTCTCCGGGTGAGTAATGGACCCGCTGAGAGGATCAATAGTCGGATTAAAACGATCAAAGTTCGTGCACGAGGATTCCGAAATCCCGAGCGGTTTGCGAATGCGATATACTTCTATCTTGGCGGTCTGGATTTATATCCAGTAGGCTATCAAAATCGTTCAACCCACTAAAAAAGTGGAAGAACCAAAGATTCTATTATGATTTTTCTTCTGGATGGATATATCTCTGGACGAGAAGGAGCGCATGCAAGCAGGACGGGTAAGGTGTGGATTTAAAACGAATCGTGCAATACATTAAAGATTATGGATATTCTTTAATGTATTACTTCGGGCACGGCCATCAACATCTATCCACTGTGTGCAGGTATCTGATGCCATGTTTATTTATGCCGGATCATATCGGCACAGCATTGGAAAAGATGGAGAGGCACAAGTACTTCAGAGAGAACATGCAGGCACTGTTTCTATGGTTCATTCTGGCGAGTTAGGAGTTGTTATTGGCTATCCAGGTATTGGTCGCACTGATAGCAGTGGTACGGTTTCTATGGTTCATTCTGGCGAGTTAGGAGTTGTTATGCCGAAGGATCATGAGGGGATTCAGTTTTCCCACATTGATTGATTTTTTGTAGCAGAATCAGAAGTGGGAACCACAAACCTAGATTTTGTGAGGGGATGAAATCACTGTCATTAAGAGTCAGTATCCGTAAGAAAATATGGTCGGAAACAGTCTCTTTGGGGTGAGAAAACCAAATGAAGACGCAGACAATTTAGAGGAAATCACTCCGCATGGCTTAACTTGGCGAACAAAACTGAGTTAGTGAAGGCAATTGAAGATAAGGCAAAGGAAAGAGTTTGTTTGAGTAGAAAAATAGGCACCAATATGAGGTAACTCAGCGACATGAACGTTTAATCGCAAATTAATGGTTGAATCAGAAAGCTGTTAATATAGAGTTTCATGACCTATATCGTGACGGATCCTTGCATCCGCTGCAAATACATGGATTGCGTAGAAGTTTGTCCGGTCGACTGCTTTTATGAGGGTGAAAATATGTTGGTGATTCACCCAGATGAATGTATTGATTGCGGAGTATGCGAACCCGAATGCCCGGTCGAGGCAATCAAATCAGAGATCGAGGATGATCCCGATTCCAGATGGCTCAAAATAAATACCGAATATTCCAAACTCTGGCCGAATGTTACTCGCACGAGAGAGCCATCCGAGGATCCCGGAGAATTTGCAAAAAAAACAAACAAGTTTGCCGAATTCTTCAGCCCGGCCCCAGGTATGGGTGACGAGGCATCTGCCGAATAATTTAGTGAGAAATAGGATCCCTAAATCAGTAGAACCTTTTCCCCCGGCTTTCAGGCCGCTACTGCGTAGCCGCTGCGTGGATACTGTCTGCAGTCACAGCTAGGTGAGATGCATTATAGATGGGCTTGCCCTGAGAGATCAAGATCACTTGTGGGGATTCATGTCGAATTCCAAAATGAGCTTCTATATGATTGGATAGTGGACGTGCCGTCTGAACCACAAGCTCAAAGACAGGGAGCTTGACGTTCACCATTTCGCTCTTGGCCGTAGCAGATAGATCACAAGTGGAACTATGCTTGAAGACTGCGACCGTTTCGGAATTGGATTGTTTCAGGACTGCATCGAAATCATGAATGGAATCAATTGATTGATAAGGCATCAGAATAGTGAATTAGTTTTGGGGCACGCTACAACAATTTAAAGGAATCAAGGTTCTATGCGGCTCCTAATTTTGATGATGTAATGGATACACAAACGACAGGCGCAGAAAAGGTTAATTGGGATCTGACGCATCTATATCTGAGCGAGTCTGATGTACAAAACGATCTGAATGAGATCACGCGTGAAGCTGAAGGGTTTAACAAGTCATGGAGAGGCAAGATAGCAGATCTGGATGCAGTTCAGCTGAGGAGCGCACTCAGTAAGTATGAGTTGATTCAGGAGAGGATTGGTCGAGCGATGACCTATGCCTATCTCTCGTGGGTTACGGCGACGGATGATCCAGAACGTGGAGCTCTTTTACAGCATGTTCGTGAGTTGTATACGCAGATTAGCAAAAGTCTGCTATTCTTTGGGCTGGAATGGATGAGAGTGGAGGAGGATCAGGCTAGGATGCTTATGGAAGATGACGAACTTGCTGGGTATCGTCATTTTCTCGAATGTGAGAGACTACTCACGGAGTATACACTGTCGGAGCCTGAGGAAAGGATTCTTTCAGAGACACAAGTAACCGGGAGATCTGCCTGGATACGGTTCTTTACGGAAACAATCAGCAGAATGCGTTTCACATTTCAGGGAGAATCTCTTCCTCAAGAGATTCTGCTGACCAAGCTTCATGCTCATGATCGGGGAATTCGTAAAGAGGCAGCGGATAGTTTTTCTGAAGGACTGATCTCGAATGAGCATACACTTACATATATCTTCAATACTCTCCTTGCGGATAAGGCGGCAAATGATCGCATGCGAGGATTACCACATTGGCTAAAATCCCGTAACCTAGGGAATGAAATCACAGATGAGACGGCTGATGCTCTCATACATTCAGTCATCAGTCGCTATGATTTGGTCGCTCGTTTTTATGAACTGAAGGCGAAAATTCTCGGGCTAAACCCGCTCTATGATTATGATCGATATGCACCGGTGGGGGAGAGCGATACCCATTACTCATGGAATGAAGCAAAACAAATAACACTGGAAAGTTACCGAAGCTTTCATCCCCTTTTGGCGGATGTTGCGGAACGTTTCTTTGAAGAAAAGTGGATTGATGCACCAGTAAGGAAAGGCAAGCAAGGCGGAGCGTTCAGCCATGGGGCAGTCCCTAGTGTGCATCCCTATGTACTGTTGAACTATACAGGACGTGCACGAGATGTACAAACCCTTGCACATGAGCTTGGTCACGGAGTGCATCAATTCCTTTCAAGAGAGCAGGGGTATTTGCAGGCCTCGACACCGTTGACCACGGCAGAGACGGCTTCCGTATTTGGCGAGATGCTGACGTTCCAGCGCTTGTTGGCACAAGAACCGAATCCTCGTAATGTCCTGACGTTGCTAGTGAGCAAGATTGATGATACCATGGCAACCGTCTTTCGTCAAGTAACGATGAATCGATTTGAGGATGCAATCCACACTTCACGGCGTGAAGAAGGGGAATTGTCTACAGATAAATTTGCCAAGCACTGGATATCCACTCAATCTGCAATGTATGGCAAGAGTATAGAGCTTACAGAGCAGTATCAAAGTTGGTGGAGTTATATCCCGCATTTTTTGCATACCCCAGGCTATGTGTACGCGTATGCGTTTGGAGAACTATTGGTGATGGCTTTATATAAACGATACCTTGAATCTCCTGACGAATTTCCAGATCGATATGTTGAGTTGATGAAATCTGGTGGATCCGATTGGCCACATATCCTTGTAGGTCGCTTGGGAATTGATTTACAAGATCCAGAATTCTGGAACAAGGGAC
This sequence comes from Rhodothermales bacterium, assembly GCA_965215475.1. Classification (GTDB taxonomy): domain Bacteria; phylum Bacteroidota; class Rhodothermia; order Rhodothermales; family Bin80; genus Bin80. Next base: position 823,527 of record OZ244061.1, on the reverse strand, counting down.
TCAGTGAGATTGAGAGTTTAATTGAGCGAGCCGAAACCATCTATGCAGCTTCTTGCCGAGACTGAGCCAGTTCAACACGTTTGACATAGGCATCACGCGCGATCTGAACATCTTCCAGAAAAAATGAGAGTTCATCCAGACGCAGTGCCTGAGGGCCGTCTACCAATGCTTTGGCAGGTTTTGGATGAAAGTCAACAAGAATCATGTTTGCTCCGGCAATAATGCCCTGAGCCGTGGCATGCATGACATCCATTAATCCATTGGGGCTTCGTTGTCGGCTCCCGACAGAATGAGATGGATCAATACAGACAGGCATTCTAGTGAGTCGATGCACTACAGGGACATGCGAAAAATCAACAAAATTTCGATGAGGATCACCTAAATTCGTTTTCATTCCACGTAGAGCAAAAATCACGCGTCGATTGCCCTCACTAGCGAGATATTCTGCGGCATTCAGTGATTCATTCAGAGTGATCCCAAATCCTCTCTTGATGAGCACAGGGTAATCATCTTGGCGGCCGGCACACTTGAGCAGTTCAAAATTCTGAGTATTCCGCGTGCCAATCTGTAGCATGACCCCCGTAGGATTCCCTGTAGCCTCAAGAGTTTCATGAATTTCTGAGATATGTGACTCATGAGTAATCTCCATACAAATGATACGGATGTCATATTTACCAGCAAGTTCGAAAACATAAGGGAGACAGGTTTTTCCATGTCCCTGAAAAGAATAAGGATTGGTACGCGGTTTGTAGGCTCCCATGCGGGTACAGGCTTGATCATTTTTCTTGAGTGCCTTCATCATCAGTTCCACATGTTCAGGAGTATCGACGGCGCACAGCCCAGCAAATACGTGGAGATTCGTCTGATTGAATGTGATTCCGTTGTATTCAAATTGGTGAGGAAAGTCTTCTTGGCCATGTCTTCCAAGCACTCGGTAGGCTTCCTGTACGCGTACTACGCGCTGCACACAGGGAAGGCTTCGCATGAAATCCATGGAGAGAGATTTGGTATCCCCAAGTAGATAAATCTCCGTCAACTTCTGTCCAATACCTTGAATGTGTCGAGCTTGATAGGTAATATTGACCAGAGAATCCAGGTAGCGAGTCAGGAGTTCATATCGAGGAGACTCCTGTTCCGTATTTGGTTTTAGTATCAGGATCACGGTTCAAGTAGATCTAGGGTTTATTTATGAGACCAGAAGCTGCATCTTCATCCAATAATATGGTGACATTGGAATGAGCTTGTAAACAACTTCCAGGCACATCATCTGTCTGTGGCTCCTGTAGACACCGTGCGACCGCCTCAGCTTTTGCAGGGCCACATGCGAGCAATAAAATCTTGCGTGCTTCCATAATTGTCTGTATTCCCATCGTCACTGCTTGCGTGGGTACATCTTCGATGGAATCAAAAAATCGGGCATTATCCTGAATCGTTGATGGAGCGAGAGAGACGACCCTGGTTCGAGAATCAAACGGAGAGCCAGGCTCATTGAAACCAATATGACCATTGCTACCAAGGCCCAGAATCTGAAGGTCAATCCCACCCAGAGTCTGAATGAGTTGCTCAAAAGTTGACGGATCCGGGATTGCAGAGGGGAAGTGAATAGAATCTGGCCTTACGTTGACATGTCCAAATAGATGGGATTGCATAAACGTCGCATAAGATTGCTCATGGCCCGTGGGTAGTCCGATGTATTCATCCAGATTTACCGTAGTGAGTTGATCAAACGAGATTTCACCGTTCTGATAACCAGAGACGATTAATTCGTAGAGCCTCTCGGGAGTACTGCCGGTTGCAAAGCCAAATACACCGGAGGGGGTTTTAGAAATAGCCTCGGATACAATCTCTGCCGCACGTTTACTGACAGATTCGTAATCCTGTAAGCGTTCAATCACCATCTTGCTTCTTGGTCAATGATTCTTCGTGGAAAAGATTGAGGAGATGAATTAAGATAGAACGGAGTTCTCTTCGATCTACGACCAAGTCAATAAAACCATGGTCAATGAGAAATTCGGAGCTCTGAAATCCTTTCGGGAGATCTTGCCCGATCGTTTCGCGGATCACACGGGGGCCCGCAAAACCAATGAGAGCATCAGGTTCGGCAATATTGATATCTCCCAGCATCGCAAAGGATGCCGTGACTCCGCCAGTCGTTGGATTCGTTAATATGGAGATGTAGGGAATTGCATGTTCGTGTAGTATAGCCAGATTCGCACTGGTTTTGGCCATTTGCATGAGGCTGAGGGCCCCTTCCATCATTCGGGCTCCACCACTTTGAGCAATGACAATAACAGGGATTTTCTGTTCGATTCCTCTACGGATTGTACGGGCAATTACTTCGCCGACCACGGACCCCATTGATCCTCCAATGAAATTAAAATCCATGGCGGCAATCGAAACCATATGCCGATCCATTTGGCCAATCGCAGATTGAACCGCATCAGGCAACCCACTTTTTTTCCGTGTATTCTCCAGGCGATCCGAATAGCTTTTGCGATCGGTAAACTCAAGGGGATCAGTTGAGGTAATTTCTTGGTCCTGGAGTTGACATGAACCATCATCCAGAAGCAAGTCAAAGTAATTACTGGAACCAAACCGGCCATGATAACCACACTTGGGACAGATATTAAGGTTACTATTGAGTACCCTTATAGAGTTAATCGCATCGCATTTAGGGCACTTCTTCCATTGACCGGCCGGCATCTCATGCTGGCCACTACGAGTAGTCAGAATTCCCTTTTTTGTTCGTTTGAACCAAGGCATTGATTTAATCTACAACAAGCAACTTAAACGGTTTTATACGAGGGTGTTCTCCATCAAGTACAATTCTAGCAGAAAAGCAGGTAAATTCTCTCACAGGCTGTATATTTTGCGGTCAGCGTCTTGAACGGATATCAAAAATAAAACTCATGAAAGTATATAATCCTGAACACATCCGGAATGTTGTGTTGGTTGGTCATCAAGGAAGTGGAAAAACTTCCTTAGCTGAATCTATGTTATTTGTAGGCAATAAGATACGACGACTAGGTAGCGTTGTAGAAGGATCTACGGTGAGTGATTATCAGCCGAGTGAAAAGGAGAGGCAGATGTCCATCTTCTCGTCCCTTTTACATACGGAATGGGATGATCATAAGATTAACATTATTGATACGCCAGGGTATCCGGATTTTGTAGGAGAAGTTGTGGCTGCAGTTCGGGTAGCAGATACCTCTATCTTTGTGATGAATGCGCAAGAAGGAGTTGAAGTGGGAACAGAGCTGGCATGGGCGGCGGCTAAAGAGAATGAGAAGCCGGTCATGTTTGTGATTAACCAGATTGATCGCCCCCAAGCCGATGTCGACACACTCATTACACAAATGCGAGATCGTTTTGGCTCGGGGATTACGGTCATTCAATTCCCCGGCGACACACCGAATTCATTGATTGATGTACTGATCATGAAAAAAATCAGTTTTGATCCCAATTCTCAGGGACCACCTACCATCAGTGAAATTCCGGATGAATTTCGGGATCGCGCAGAAGAGTTACATAATTCATTAGTAGAGGATATTGCGGTCAGCGATGAAGAGTTGATGGAAAAATATCTGGAGTCAGAGCGATTGACGGAGGAGGAAATGCGAGCGGGGCTTCGGGATGCAATGCTACAGAGGTCGCTCTACCCAATATTTTGTACCGCAGCGACCACGAATGTTGGCTCTGCTCGTCTGATGAGTTTTATTGGTAATGTAGTGCCGTCTCCACTGGAGGCCCCTCCGATTTCCGTAGGTGAAGGCACACTGAATACGCTTAGCACGGAGGGCAATCCGGTTGTGTTTATCTATCGTACGATGGCGGAGCATCATGTCGGAGATTATTCATTTTTCCGTGTATGTAATGGTGCGATTGAGTCCGGGATGGATCTCGAAAACGCACAGTCGGGTGCATCTGAGCGTTTGGGGCAGCTTTATGTTTTATCTGGGCGTGATCGTGAAACGGTATCAAGAATGAATGTGGGAGATATCGGGGCGTTGGTCAAGCTCCGAGATACGCATACGAACAATACGCTTCACAAGAAAGGGGATCGGGTTGTTGTTACGCCCATCCCGTTTCCTGAACCCCGTTATCGTGAAGCGATTCAGGCAAAGACGGAGGGAGAAGAGGATAAACTTGCACAAGGGCTGCATCAAATCACGGCAGAAGACCCTTCTCTGGTGGTGATCCATGAACCTCACCTAAGCCAGATCACGTTGGGTGGGCAGGGGGCAATGCATCTGAAAGTTGCCCAGTATCGACTCAAATCCAAGGTGAATGTAGAGGTAGAATACACGCGCCCAAGGGTTGCCTATCGCGAAACCGTCACCACGGAGGCGCGTGATTCTTATCGACACAAGAAACAGACAGGAGGTGCCGGACAGTTCGCTGACATTTCGGTTTTGATCGAGCCCCTTGATGGTGAGTTCCGGAAGCGACCGGATATTAACGTACGTAATGTTGCTCAAGCTCAAACGGCGTGGGGATCTACGATTGAATTTATTGACGCTATAGTTGGGGGTGTGATTGATATGCGGCGCTTTTTCGGTGCGATTCAGAAAGGTGTTCTGGAAGGCATGCAACGAGGCCCTGTGGCAGGATACCCAGTTGGAGATGTTCGATTTGTCATCTTTGATGGAGGAATGCACTCGGTAGATTCGAATGAGAATGCTTTTCGAACCGCGGCCCGAATGGTATTCAGAGAATCATTCCGCAAAGCCAAACCAGTCATTCTAGAGCCAATCCATGACGTGGAGGTTACAATACCGGATGCATATACGGGAGATGTAATGGGGGATTTGAATGGACGCCGTGCAACCATCAAGGGTATGGAAGCGGAGGGGGCCATGCAAAAGATCCTGGTCCAAGTACCGGAAGCTGAGTTGTATCAATACTCAACTCGTGTTCGTTCAATGACACAGGGGCGGGGGATTCACGCGGCACGATTTAGCCATTACCAGGCGATGCCGAGGAATGTACAGGAACAAGTGGTAGCCGCAGCAGCCAAAGAGGGTCAGGAATAGGGGTCGCAGAGAAATTCTGGCATCCGTTCCCCGACAGATCATTGCGGATCTATCTCCACGATGATGAAGAAGGCTCCCTCTGATGGGACTGGCAGAGGTGACTGCTTCCTACCTCATAATTGACATGGATTTGGATTGTCGAATCAATTGATCTCCAAGGTCGGCCATCAGGGTATAATAATAGATACCCGAAGTCAAGTTTTGGGTGACAACCTCTACGGTATGACCTGTGCCAGATCCATACCATCCATATGGGGTTGTCTGAATGGTTCGTCCGAGTAAATCTACGACTAGAACCGAGATTTGTGCAGGTTCTGGTAGATCAAACACGATGGTCGTATGATCGGATACTGGGTTTGGATAATTGCCCCATAGGGTAATGGAGGTGGATAATGGTTCTTCCTCAATATTTACTCCCATATTATCTCTGATGGTTATCGTCAATGTGACAGATACATCATCATAGCCTCCACCAGATGCCTGTAAGGTCAAGGTCACTTCATCATTGATCAGGTCCTCGTCTTCGTTGGTAGTTAGGGTAACGGTCTGGGGAGCATTGTAATTGTCTGGCGTGAAGGTCAGCACCTGTGGATCAGGTGTCAGATCGGCATTTGCATGACCTGTAATGGTCACGGATACATTGCTTGAAGGTTGTGTCATAAGAGAGATGGAAACTTCTTCTGATTTTCCTTCATCAACTTCGATAGAGGAGGGAGCGGATATCCCGGGTAAATCTTTATCGGTGATCGTGATTTCAATGGAAGAAGCAGCCCCCAAAATGATCCCGTCGGGGAGGTGATCCTTAGAAATGGCTACGGAGAAGGTTTCATCTTCGGTGTCTGCATCCTCATAAGTATTGATAAGGTGATCCATTTTTGTTTGGCCACTGGAAATGACGACATTTACGGGAGAGACATTGTCAAAATCATCGGATTCGGCAGTTCCGGCAGTGAGAATCAAAGGGACAGTTACGTCAATTTGCTGAGCTGCAGACAGCTCTACCGTCACCTTTACAAGATCTCCTTCCGCAACAGAATTTTGATCCGCAGATAAACTCACTTCAGGCATAGGGGTATCTTTCACTGAATCCGTGGTTGCATTCGCCTCATTGGAAACTGGCCCAGTGCCTACAGAGTTGATGGCGCTTACACGGTAGTCACGTCGGGTGTCCGCACTCAATCCCGTGTGCGAGTAAGATGTGTTTGCATTGCCCGTGTTCGCGACCAGATCCGTGAAACTGCCCCCTTCATCTATGGAGACTTCAATTTTGTATCCTGTAATCGGTGCGCCTCCGTCACTTGCCGGAGCGGTCCAGCTCAGGTCAATGGCAGTTTGCCCGTCTGGAGTTGCACTGAGTGATGTGGGTGCACCAGGGGCCGTAGGGGTACTTGATTGCAGTACAAAGACAAACGTGCCGACGGATTTAACCGTCCCGTTCACCAAAAAGGGAGAAGTATTGATACCACTTATATTCTCACGAGGATTGGTTGGGGAATTCGAGGAGGTATAGTCGGTTCCACTATCCGTCCCGGCGTCGTAGACAAATAACTCAACTTCTTCTCTTTGCTTCCAGTTATTTGAGCCATCGAGCAAATTCAGTCCTGATACACCAACAAACCAGTCTGGACTGGGAGCAAGCATGGAGGTAACGGTCACCAAGTGAAAGTCAGCAGTCACCTTAAATGTAGATGATGCGGATCCTGGAGAACGCCCAATCCCCCCTCCACTGATAACTTGGCCGGCATTTAATGCTCTAATTGCTTGATTGACTTCGCTGCTAAGTGCAGAAGTCGATCCCAATTCAGCCATATTCTTGATTCCGGTACTGGCAGTTGATCCAGAATTCCAGAACGATACGGAGCTGTTGTGAGTCCCACCAATGAGTGGAGAAAAATGGGGGCTTGAGGGGAAATTTATGGGATGCGTAGAAGCTGACCAAGTTGATGTGAATGTAAGCGTATAGGTAGCAGTTCCCTGTGCCAGAACAGTTGAGAGCAACAGAACACTGCTCAGCGCACATAGGAGGATACATTTTTGAACCAAGATTTGGAGTAGATTCATAACACCTTCAATTATTGAGTTTTTACGCCCAATTAAGTACTATATTTTTGTTAAAATGATCCGATCATGTGCACGACCATAAGACAAATTTGTATGGAAAGAAGCTCACAGTTATAGCGACGCTTCTTTCGACTTTGTTTTCCGTGAAGGTTTACTTGTGCGTGGCGGAGTGCGTTTCTTTGTGGAGCAGGTAATTTCTTTGAGTTCAAACTCCTCTGTCAGATTGTTCTTGAGATTCACGCGCACGGTGCGGGAGAAAATATTCATACTCAGGACTTTCCCAGGGCCACTGGAGGTGTTCACTCTAGCATTTTTTTTCGGGAACTCCTTAAGTATTTTCATATACTGCTCGAGCTCGTAATTCAAGCAGCACTTGAGTTGTCCACATCTTCCGGTCAAACGTTCATCAGAAAGGGGAAAGTGCATCTTTTTGGCAGCCGAAGTGGATACAGGTGGAATCTGGCGCATCCATGATGAGCAGCAGAGCTCTCGTCCACATACACCAAGTCCTCCGACCCGAGCAGATTCCTGGCGAGGATTCAAGCGAAGAAATTCGACCCGTGTCTTAAAGCGCCGACAGAGTTCGGTAATGACTGGGCGCATCGTAATACGGTTTTGAGATGTATAGAAGATGGATAGCCGTTTTCGATCAAATTGCCATTCTACATCAACAAGTTTGACGGGGAGTTGCCGTCTCTTGATCGTTGTTTTTGCGTCATTCAGAGCATCTTTTTCCGCTTTTTTGTTTTCGTTATAGATACTCCGATCATTTGATGAAGCCAGTCGGAGGACTTGCCCATAATTGGGATTATCTTTTGAACGGATATGGACTAATTCGCCTGTGAGTACCACCTGACCATAGTCTAGCCCTCTCTGTGCAGAAACGATGATTTCATCACCAGCACGAATGGGGATTTTTCGCAGGTTATGATACACCTTCCTACGTCGCCCCTTAAACGCGACTTCGACTAAATCACATTGGTCTCGACCCGATTCCTTAGAAGATGAAGGAAGCCAGTCAAAAATCTGGACGGATGGACAGCTATCGTTGCAACCCCCATATCCGGTTAATGTACTTCCACTACAACCGCAGGAACCGTTTTCACCACAAGCCATGATAAGCTGGTTATCTAAGAAGAAAGATCATGAATATCCCTGGAGAATTTACGCCAAATACAGAACAACGTTCGCAGAGTGAGTTTATGAAGAATCAAAATCTGGGATATGAAAGAGGAGACATGGAAAAGGGGGATCCTAGGGTAATGTTTTGAAGTTAGTAAGCGGTTGAAATAGTTTTCCACTATGAGAACTTCGCATGGCATGACTCAGATTCAGGGATAAGTTCATCAGCAATAACGTCGTGTTCACATTTGATTCGCTCAAATGTAGAGCTTCTTCAATGAGGTTACACATTGCGTTCAGATCTGCTCGATGTAGGTTTTGGCTAAATTTTGAAATTTGCTGTTTCTGATCACGATTCGTGATCGGTGCATCTTCTCCGAGCGCTCGGTACAATTCGACATCACGGATCCAGCTCAATAAGAGTTGGAGCAAATTTTTGATCCGATCTCTACCCGACTGACCGATCTCTGTAATAAGCTTCGTTTGCTGAGTAAATCTTTCGGTAAAAGCCAGTCGAAGAAATCTTAAAACACGTTCTCGATCTCCTCGGAGCTCTTCACTTTGAGTGAGCTCAACAGCACGCGTATATGAACCTTGAGACATATTCGCGATAATTTCCGCAAGCTCCATCTCAATTCCCTTACGTTCGTGTAGGGTTTGTGCAATCAGATCCTGAGAGAGGTTCTCAAATACGATGTGTTGACAGCGAGAAAGGATCGTCTGCAAGAGGAGATCCTTTCGGGAGGTGGTTAAGATGAATAGTGTATCCGGTCCTGGTTCTTCAAGAAGTTTCAGAAATGAATTCGCTGCTTGCTCGCGGATCCTATCTGCATCAGTGATGATCGCGATGCGATAGCCTCCTCTGAGGGGGCGCATCATCATTTTTTGTCGTAAATGTTGATTAATGCGATCAACGGAATAAAATGCTTGCTTGAGTTTTGTCGGGGCATTTTTCCGAGATCCCAATGCGGGGGCACGAACAAAATCGACCGCTGCGTATGGATCTTTTGCCAGAATTGTAACCCGTTCAGCTATATCCCGAGGATTGGCATCGCTAGGCTCTGGAATCAGAATATGAATATCGGGGTGGTCCAATTGGGTTGCATGCGAACGAGATTTGCTACCTTCATTTTCGTTGAAACCTTTGCATTGCAATTGCCATGCAAAGGCCAAGGCTACGGCACGCTTACCCGTTCCTTCCATGCCATGAAACAGATATGCATGAGCTATCCGCCCAGAATCTACCGAACGTTTCAAGAGATCAACGACTTTCTCCTGCCCAATAATGCTATTCCAGTCCATACTTATCAGAAGGCTTGCATGTATGGTACCAGTGCTTCTACGTGTGGTTGCAACCCGGTTCGGACAATCTCCGTTCAAAGAGATTGTTGGCGTGGTAGCTCAGTCGGTTAGAGCGTGCGACTCATAATCGCAAGGTCGAGAGTTCGAGTCTCTCCCACGCCACATTTGGGATAGATCACATTTATTCCACTGCTGGTTCAAGCAATCTGTACCATCAAGATTTTACTCCAACTTGTTCTGGACTGCCTCTCGCCTCCTAGAATCTATCTGATTCAAATGCAGACAACTTCGCTCCTTACGATGATCATACAACGTTCAGGGTTAGGGGTACATCAGGTGCTTTCCCTGATGGGAGTGGTTAGCGTCCGCGCGTTGCTGTGCTAAATCTACGGTTACCCGATCCATCTGCCAATTCGGATCAAGGTGCAAGGAGCTATTCATCAGTGAATCAATTACGGTGCTATGCATTCAAAATGATCTAATTTATTTAGAGGCTCTTGCAAAACCCTTGATCCAGATAGAAAACATCTCAGATACTCTCAGAGCAATGTTTGCACTCAAGTGAGCGAGGTTTTGCAAGAGCATCTTTATTCACTGCAAAATTAGTCATTCTACAACAATCGTAATAGAATCTAGATTTTTACACGTTCCTTACGGAAATCTGCACAGAAAAGGCGAAAATGTAGACATCTCACCGAAAACATCCCTCGAAAGATTCGTTTGATGAAATATAACCCGTTAGTGAGAGCCACTGGAGTACCTATAAGATTGGATAAATCGTAAATGCAGGGGAGAGTTGAGCCACGAATATGACTATGATCGAGGCGAAGATGGATCTTTGTCAACAGTTAAATTAGATGGAACATTTGAGTCCTAAAAGCTGTCAAACCAAACCTATGGAGCATATTGGAAAGAATCAACAAAACGGCGAATGGAGTGAAATATACTCCATTCTCGAAAAGACAGGACTCAAAGGACCTGATATCCTCAAAATCATTCATTTCATTCTCACGATGGCATCTGCAAATGTATTAGATCGAATTGACACCAGTTACGCCCGTCTGGAATCCAAGTTTGACGCTCAGAATTCCAAGATTGATTCCCAGAACTCAAAATATAATCTATTGATTGGTTTGGTGACAGGTGGTTTGACGGTGATAGTTGCCTTGTTAATCGCCATTATGGGCTGGTTATTGAATAACGGCGGTGTCTAAACCGTAGGGAGGCATCCAAAAACAACGTTCCCATTTCACTTTATTCAAATCCCTGAGAGCCCCCTGTTTTTACGGGATGAGGCTCTTGCAAAACCCTTGATCCAGATAGAAAAGATCCCCTCAGGTACTCTCAGAGCAATGTTTGCACTCAAGTGAGCGAGGTTTTGCAAGAGCATCTTTATTCACTGCAAAATTAGTCATTCTACAACAATCGTAATAGAATCTAGATTTTTACACGTTCCTTACGGAAATCCGCACAGAAAAGGCGAAAATGTAGACATCTCACCGAAAATATCCCTCGAAAGATTCGTTTGATGAAATATAACCCGTTAGTGAGAGCCACTGGAGTACCTATAAGATTGGATAAATCGTAAGTGCAGGGGAGAGTTGAGCCACGAATATGACTATGATCGAGGCGAAGATGGATCTTTGTCAACAGTTAAATTAGATGGAACATTTGAATCCTAAAAGCTGTCAAACCAAACCTATGGAGCATATTGGAAAGAATCAACAAAACGGCGAATGGAGTGAAATATACTCCATTCTCGAAAAGACAGGACTCAAAGGACCTGATATCCTCAAAATCATTCATTTCATTCTCACGATGGCATCTGCAAATGTATTAGATCGAATTGACACCAGTTACGCCCGTCTGGAATCCAAGTTTGACGCTCAGAATTCCAAGATTGACGCTCAGAATTCCAAGATTGACGCTCAGAATTCCAAGATTGATTCCCAGAACTCAAAATATAATCTATTGATTGGTTTGGTGACAGGTGGTTTGACGGTGATAGTTGCCTTGTTAATTGCCATTATGGGCTGGTTATTGAATAACGGCGGTGTCTAAACCGTAGGGAGGCATCCAAAAACAACGTTCCCATTTCACTTTATTCAAATCCCTGAGCCCCCTGTTTTTACGGGATGAGGCTCTTGCAAAACCCTTGATCCAGATAGAAAACATCTCAGATACTCTCAGAGCAATGTTTGCACTCAAGTGAGCGAGGTTTTGCAAGAGCATCTTTATTCACTGCAAAATTAGTCATTCTACAACAATCGTAATAGAATCTAGATTTTTACACGTTCCTTACGGAAATCTGCACAGAAAAGGCGAAAATGTAGACATCTCACCGAAAACATCCCTCGAAAGATTCGTTTGATGAAATATAACCCGTTAGTGAGAGCCACTGGAGTACCTATAAGATTGGATAAATCGTAAATGCAGGGGAGAGTTGAGCCACGAATATGACTATGATCGAGGCGAAGATGGATCTTTGTCAACAGTTAAATTAGATGGAACATTTGAGTCCTAAAAGCTGTCAAACCAAACCTATGGAGCATATTGGAAAGAATCAACAAAACGGCGAATGGAGTGAAATATACTCCATTCTCGAAAAGACAGGACTCAAAGGACCTGATATCCTCAAAATCATTCATTTCATTCTCACGATGGCATCTGCAAATGTATTAGATCGAATTGACACCAGTTACGCCCGTCTGGAATCCAAGTTTGACGCTCAGAATTCCAAGTTTGACGCTCAGAACTCCAAGATTGATTCCCAGAACTCAAAATATAATCTATTGATTGGTTTGGTGACAGGTGGTTTGACGGTGATAGTTGCCCTGTTAATCGCCATTATGGGCTGGTTATTGAATAACGGCGGTGTCTAAACCGTAGGGAGGCATCCAAAAACAACTTTCCCATTTCACTTTATTCAAATCCCTGAGAGCCCCCTGTTTTTACGGGATGAGGCTCTTGCAAAACCCTTGATCCAGAGAAAAGATCCCCTCAGGTACTCTCAGAGCAATGTTTGCACTCAAGTGAGCGAGGTTTTGCAAGAGCATTGGGATTTGATCCATTATTTTGTGTTCAGTCCCCTCGGTTAGAAATTCTGCTGGATCGGGGATTTTTCATGGCGTTGGGAGGATGTCATAATTCCATTAGGGGTTTACTTGGTTGTGACTTATGTTGATCCAGGCCATCTGTTCGTAGATAATTTTGACGCCCATTTGATATTGTTTCGTCATCCGAACCTTCGACATGCAATCCCGATCGATTGCTTGTTGTCGAAATATGATTCATGGACGTCTCTTCACTGTCCAGTGGACGCCTCAACAAGTTGATACTGATAGGGTCAAAGAGACGATGTTCAATGGGATTCCATTTGTTGGCACCATTGGGACAATGGGCGACTATGACCTGTATTTGATAGGGATCACATAGTTTGATTTGCAGGTAGTACCTCCACGCTCGTGCGCGATTACTGTTGGATCTTCCACAATTGTTCAGAATCATGAGCCGTTTGGCATAAGGGTGATACGGCCGCCCCTTCGTTTTGAACCAGTGCACCATACAATCTACCTCAAATTAAGGGGTATCGCTGGCGTCTCCAACACATACCGCTCCACGATTCTTCGACAGATCAAAGATTCTATAGGGACGAGCCTTGAATAAGGCATAGGAGAGGAAGTCATGATCACTGACTTTGATGGGTTCCTTGTACCAGATCTTGCCACAGGCTACAAACCAAATGTTCAGCGACAGAACTTTTTGAGGCGTGGGCGAGACGGCTATGTTCTAGTGCCAGTAAGTGGAAGAAAACCGGCTTGAAAAGGATGGAAACAGAGGCGCTTTAACGAATGTCTGTATATAGTGCCTGCCAAAAACCCCCTTGTTTTTGACATATAGTGCTCTGAATACTCTCTATGTGGACATTTTCTGTAGTCATGGGACGAATTTTTGTGAAAAAATAGGCGTGAACATTTTTTGAGATCCCCTGACTGATTTGGCAGAATCGTACGGTATACTGGATGAAATGCGATTTTTGCAAAATTGGAGATGAACCTGATTGATTACGGAAAAATATTCGCACCCCAAAATGATCAAGTATCGGTAAGATCAACATGAAAAATCTATGATTGGATGTCGGTAAACGGATTTATTTTTTCAAGATTCAACAAATCTACTTTTTGGGCAGGCACTAGATAGAGAAGCCGAATTTTTGGTGAATAAAAACGGGGTCGTACAACATGGGAGCAACTGAACACATTGGTAATCTGCTATTGGCCGAAGCTGAGCATACGCCCCCCAGCTACGAGGCATGTCGTCAAGCTAGGTGGAGTGATCTAAGGTAGGAGCCGAATGCGTTACCGCGCACGTCCAGATCTGCGAGCGGGGCTCGGGAAAACTCGAAAGGATGAACTCGAGTTCCTACCGCAATGAAGTTCTACAGGAATCCTGTGGTTACCGCCGATTTGAACCCAGCAGTTCAGTGATTACATCTTCATGATCTGGCCGAACCAGAGCAAGGATCGCATGATGAGGAACGATAAAGAATTTGGCTTGCTTGTAGGTAAATTCAATCGCTTCATTTCGCTGGTAGAATGCTAGGTCGCCCACATTCGCTTCTAAGGGTAGATACCGCCCGATCTTTTTTGGCTCTGCCCAAGGTTCATTATCGGAATAATCAGGGTTTGGGATCAGATGACCAGGGCCTACTTGCTCAATGCGACCAGAGCCAATTCGGTCACGTTCCGCGACGGATGCAGGCAAGACCAAACCAGATTCAGTTTGCTGCTCTCCACCATCGGGTCTAATGAGGACACGATCACCGACAATAATCAACTCCGACATAATTCAAAGAGCTTTATTTTGATCAAACGTCCATCTTAAATAGAAGGCCGCACTAATAGCCAGAAGTAATGTCAGAATTCCAGGGATCATATTGCCTAGAATGAAATAACCAACCGAAAAGAGAGAAGAATAAACCAGTACAACTCCAATACCCCATTGACGTGCCATAGAACCAATCGTTGAATCAGGTTGGATATCTGGAAATTGGGCCGCAATCGGACGCCACCCAGGGCCCGCAGGCCGGACCAGAGAATAAAATTCCCTGAGCGTAGATAGATCTGTCGGTTTTGTCAAGAAAGTAACGATGAGCCAGAGCACCGTCGTTACTCCCACTACAACGAATAAGTTAGATGGAAAGGGTTCCTGTATGCCGGGAATGGGTACGCCAAATAATGTCAGGAGAACCATCAGAATCGGAGCCAGAGTGGCAACAAGTTCACTCCATGCATTGATCCGCCACCAGTACCAGCGAAGGATCAAAACCGTCCCGACCCCAGCAGAGGCTGTAATGATCAAGGTCCATGCCTGACTGATTGATTCGAGTTGGGTTGCAAGGAGAATACTGAGTAACCCTACGACGAACGTGAAAATGCGAGAAATCAATACGTAATGCTTTTCACTGCGATCAGGCCTGGCAAATCTGCGCCAAAAATCATTCACCAGGTAGGAAACTCCCCAATTTAGCTGGGTGGAAATGGTACTCATAAATGCAGCCAGGAATGCTGCAAAGACCACCCCCAGGACTCCAACCGGTAGCACATCTCGCATGACCAGGATAAATCCTTCTCGTGACTGAGCAAGATTAGGGTAGAGGACCAGGGAGGCCAAGGCAACAATGATCCAAGGCCATGGCCGAATACAGTAGTGAGCAATGGTGAAGAACAAGGCAGAAAACGTCGCATCACGCTCGCTAGAAGTACCCATCATACGTTGTGCACTGTATCCACCACCTCCAGGCTCAGAACCTGGATACCAGCTACTCCACCACTGAATTCCAATGAAGGCAACAAATGCAGGGATCGACAGAGCGAATGCCGCGGCTGCACCCGATGCTTCCCCGATCGTGGGGAAGAATCGGAAGGTTTCTGCAGGCAGTTGAGATTTTAGACCAGCAATTCCTCCTACTTCGGGAAGGCGGAGCACAAATACGGCCATCAAAATAGAGCCAATCATGGCCAAGATAAATTGCATTACATCCGTGACAGCCACTCCCCATAAGCCGGAGAGGAGAGCAAAAATAGAAACCAAGACGACCAATAGACTGACCACGACTAGTGCTGCACTCATCGTAAGTCCGCCAATTGAGACCGATGCATGTCCAAAGAGTGTCAGTTCCGGCCACAGGACGTTGATGGCGGTCTCCATTGCGAGGGAGACCCACCCAATAATAATGATATTCAGTAGCAGGCCGAAGTAGACCGCCTTGATTCCGCGAAGCCATGCTGCCGCCCTTCCGGTATAGCGAACTTCTACAAATTCAACATCCGTCTGAATTCCACACCTTCTCCATAGGCGCGCAAAAAAGAACACGGTCAGCATTCCACCAAACGCAAAATTCCACCAAATCCAATTCCCAGCAATTCCATCTTGGGCTACAAGTTCGGTAACGGCCATGGGTGTATCCGCAGCAAACGTGGTAGCGACCATACTAATTCCCGCCAACCACCAGGTCATCCTTCGCCCACTTAGAAAAAACTCAGAAGTGTTCTGTCCGGCACGTTTCGAGTAATACAGGGCAATCCCGATAACGATCAGAAAATACAGAACGACAATCGTCCAGTCAATAAATGTCATGTATTCGATGGATCAATAGAGTAATCCAATTTCCTCATAAATTAGGCAATAGAATTGAATTCCTCCAGTGGGCGACTCGATTCGAGTACACTCAGCCAGAGCAGAAGAAAAGCATTGGCACTTTCGTTTATCACAAGCCATACAGCATATGGACCTGTCCGAATATGTATGATTCGGCTTTGTTCAGGTCGTAGATCAAGTCCTTTGAGTATCTTTAGTGGTAAATGCAATCGAAAATCAAGGTGCATTTGTATACAGGAGTAGTCCAATTCTCATGGGATCATTCCTTGTTGATGGAATTCTCCAAAAATTTTCTGAATTTGCCAAATAGGGGCAGATATAGAGTAAGTTTCTCGAAGATCGGTTCAATGTGTACATCTCCTCTATTCTTCTATGAAATTCCTCTCCTTAAAATAATCCGCAAGTTCCAAAATGATTCAAAATAACTTGAGATCGTGTCAGTGCAACAAGTTCTCATCGACAGTGATAGAAAATCATCTTTTCAGGATTGTAGCAATAATCAAATGAAAATGAGGATTTTGGTAGTATTTTCATGGAATCAATCTGATTTGTACTGAGGGATGGACCACAGAAAAACGGCTCCACTTCATGAGCTTGCAAATGCGAGATATCTGAATTATGCGCTGTCGGTGATTACTAGCCGAGCACTTCCAGATATTCGAGATGGATTAAAGCCGGTGCAGCGCCGGATTTTGTATTCCATGTTTGCAGGTCTCCGCCTATACCCCGATGCAAGATATCGAAAGAGTGCCACTATCGTTGGGGACACGATGGGCAAATATCATCCGCATGGAGACAGTGCAATCTATGATGCAATGGCACGGATGGCACAGGATTTTTCCCTGCGTGATCCATTAGTGGATGGGCATGGAAATTTCGGATCCATAGACGGGGATCGGCCTGCTGCGATGCGGTACACAGAGGCCAAATTGCAGCCTCTTGCGATGACCTTTTTGGAAGAGCTCCGTCAGGATACCGTCCCATTCAGGCCAAACTTTGACGCAACCTTATCAGAGCCGGTCGTATTGCCTGCGCGTATTCCGAATCTATTGGTCAATGGCGCGACCGGTATTGCAGTTGGAATGGCCACCAACATTCCTCCTCATAACCTTGGTGAGGTATTGAGTGGGGCCATTTATATGGCAGAGTCACTACTTCGTCGATCCGAACACACTTGGCCTGCAAACGCACTCAAACGTTTACTGGATCGTCACATTCTTGGCCCGGACTTCCCTACGGGTGGCCGAATGATGAACTCCAAGGAGGAATTGCTTCAGATCTATAAGAAAGGGGAAGGAGTGATCATTCTTCAAGGGACATATCAGGTTGAGCAGAAGTCAAAGATCGTGATCACGTCCATTCCGTATGCGGTCAACAAGAGTGATCTAGTTGAGAAAATTGCCAATCATATCGGAGACGGAAAAATCCCACAACTGGTGGATATTCGAGATGAATCCACGGATGATATTCGGATTGTGATGGACCTGAAGCGTGGAGCAAATGTAGAGGCAGCTATGGGATATCTATACAAATACACACCATTAGAGTCCAGATTCAACGTAAATCTGACGTGCCTACTGCCAACGACGAACCCTCAGATTTGTGAACCAAAGCGGGTGAATCTACAGGAAGCCTTAGAGCATTTCTTGCACTTTCGTCTTGAGGTGGTTACACAAAGGTTGCGGTATGAGTTGCAGCAGTTGGAAGAGAGGATTCATATTCTGGATGGCTTTGACATCATCTTTGATGAACTGGATGAGGCAATCAAGATTATCCGGGCTTCAAGGAATAAGTCAGATGGGGCTCAGCGTTTACGGCATCGATTTATTCTGTCCGAACTTCAAGCGAATGCGATTCTCGAAACAAGGCTCTATAAGCTTTCTCAACTCGAGATTGATGCCGTACGGGAGGAACTCAAAGATAAAAAGATTCGGGCCGAAGAGATCCGTGATTTATTGGCGGACAAGTTATCACGATGGAGGCTGGTTTGCAATGAATTGAAGCAAGTGAAACAGAAGTTTTCGACCGAACGGCGGACGACCCTTGCTAAAGGGGATGAAGGACTTTATGAGTATTCCGAAGAAGATTTTATATTGGATGAAGATACGGTCGTGATCGTGACACGCGCAGGTTGGATCAAGCGACAGGGATCCTATACCGAGATTCAATCAATTCGGGTTCGGGAAGGAGATGAGGTCGGATGGGCATTGGGAACAGGAACACGCTATACGATTGTTGTATGGACAAATTTTGGAAAAGCCTATACGATTCGAGTGAACGATATTATGAGTACGACGGGTCATGGGATCCCATTACAGAAGTTGTTTGATTTCAAGGATAAGGAGCGAGTTGTTGGAGTGATCCCCTGTGATTCCAGAGTATTGCAAACAAATAATTCGTCCGAGAAGGAGGATATCCCTGATTTAGGGTATATTGTAGCGGTGACCTCCAAGGGAATGGTACTCCGGCAGCCGCTTCAACTATTTTCCGGTATTTCTACACGAAAGGGCAGGCAGTCCGTACGATTGAGTGAGGGAAGTGAAGTTTTTGGGGTATGGCCCGCAGCCGGAGATGAATCAGTCATCCTAGTCTCCCAAAAAGGGCATGCCATCATTTTTTCAACCGAGGAGATCCCCTTGATTCATGGACCAGGGAAGGGGGTAATTGGCATGCGAGTCCACGCAGATGATACTCTGATAGGAGCGAATGTGAGTTCGCAAATGCGTGAGGGAGTTGCCGTTGAAACACCTCGTGGAAGGAAGGAAATTATTCGTCGAACCAAGTATGAAGTCACCCGCAGAGGTGGTAAAGGGCGCAAAGTCATCCAGCGAGGAGAGTTGGTTGCCTGCGCGGCCGAACCGAATGAAATCCCCTTACCATGAGTTCATATTCGGGAGCGGATATTATTGTATTGGAAGGTTTGGAGGCCGTACGCAAACGCCCCGGCATGTACATTGGAGGTACAGGAAAACCCGGGCTTCATCACCTTCTCTGGGAAATTATAGACAATGGTGTTGATGAAGCGGTCAATGGGCATGCGGATCGTATTGAAGTTACACTTCACAAGGATGCGTCGAGTGTTACAGTCGAGGATAATGGGCGTGGAATTCCGGTGGATCCCCATCCTCAGAAAAAAATTCCTGCTCTCGAAGTGATTCTGACGACCCTGCATTCGGGGGGGAAATTTGAGGGAGATCAGTATGTAACCTCTGGCGGGTTACATGGAGTAGGGGCATCTGTGGTGAATGCACTGTCCCAAGAATTGGTTGCCCGAGTCAGGCGAGGAGGAACGACCTATGAACAGAGATTCGAGCGCGGACTTCCGGTCAGTAAATTAGTCGATCTAGATAAGCGAACGCGATTAACCGGCACAAGCATATACTTTGCGCCGGATCCGGAAATTTTTGATTCCGTCGTTTTTGATGCGAGTAAAATCCGGGAGCAGTTAGAGATTAAAACCTATTTGAATCGTGGACTGCGAATCATATTCAAAGATGAAAGCAAGGGGGAAGAGGTGGAGTTCATTCATGAGGGAGGAATTATTGATTTTCTGGGGTATTTGATCCAAAATGAGCGTGTATCTGCAGTGCATCCAGAAGTATTTTCCATTCAACAGGATGCCTTCGAAAATGCGGTCCGTTTAGAGGTGGCCCTCCAATGGACCGAAGCAACACGCGAATGTGTGAAATCGTATGTCAATGGTATTCCTACGAATCATGGGGGCACACACGAACAGGGGTACAAAGATGCAGTCAGAGCGGCCGTTCGTTCCTGGATGGACACGCATAATGCAACCCCCCGTGGGGTAGAGGTGACGTCCGAAGATATACGTGAAGGACTCTTTGCTGTGATCAACATGTTCATGGCCGAACCACAATTTCAGGGGCAGACCAAGGAGAAGTTGAATAACCCTTCTGCACGTTCTTTGGTGAGTGGTACGGTTCGGATTGCTCTGGAGCAGTTTTTGAATTCCCATCCATCGGCGAGTGATGCCATTGGTGCACGTGTGCTCCAGGCAGCTAGGGCTCGACAGGCAAGCCGGGCCGCCGCGAGATCGGCTCGCTCCAAGGCTCGTCAGCGAAGGCGGCTCACACTTCCGGGTAAGTTAGCAGACTGCTCGTCCATGGATCCTGCGGTGGGAGAACTGTTCATTGTAGAGGGAGACTCAGCGGGTGGTTCGGCAAAGCAGGGAAGAGATCGAAAAACACAAGCGGTTTTGCCGCTGCGTGGAAAAGTACTCAATGCGGAGCAGGCAAGCATCCAAAAGCTGCGCAATAATGCCGAGTTATCGAATGTAGTTCAAGCACTAGGCTGCGGAATGGGAGCCAACCTGGAGCCCGAAAAGTTGCGGTACCACAAGGTGATCCTGTTAATGGATGCAGATTCGGATGGGCACCATATTGCCACACTCATGCTCACGTTCTTTTATCGCCATATGCGTGCCTTGATTGATCGTGGACACATCTATATTGCCGAGCCGCCACTCTATAGACTGGATGCGGGCAAAAAGACGTACTGGGCTCTGGATGAAGAGGAAAAAAGTCGGATTGAACAGCGCCTACGGCGCAAAAATTCCAAGATCAAGATTGAGGTTCAACGCTTCAAGGGACTCGGAGAAATGATGCCACAGACACTGAAAGAAACCACTCTGGATCCCGCTCGGCGCCGAATCCTGCAAGTTACGATCCCCGAAAAAACCCTTGCGGAAACGACGATCTCTGGATTAATGGGGCGGGATTCATCCGTTCGTTACCGTTTCATTACAGAGAATGCCCGGAAGGCTGAAGATTTGGATGTGTAACCGATCGGCGCTGAGCCGTAATGACACTACCGCCAGCAACGAGGAGCATTCCCATCAAAGATAGGAGGTTGGGGAAATCTCCGAAAATGAGGATTCCCCAGGTGACCGCGAACAAAACTTGAACGTAACTCATCCCCATGGCCCGAGTAGTTTGCTCACGATGCAAGCTACGTGTGAGAAAAATCTGTGCCGTGTGACTGAAGACCCCAACCCCAATCAGAATCAGCCACTCTGTAAGAGATGGAATTACATGATGAGTCGCAACGAAAGGAATCGCTGCGATTGCAGATACGAACGAGAAATAATAGATAATAACCAAGGTATGATCGGTCTTACGGAGTTTGCGTACAGAGATGAATGCAAGAGCAGCCAGAACGGCTCCCAAGATTCCCACACCGATTGAAGGTAGATGTACTCGCTGTACACGAAAAAGAAACTCCGGTTGGATGATAAAAAACACGCCCAAGATGCAAACCAAAATGCCAATTCCCATCCCGATAGAAAGAGATTCGCGCAGGATCAGAGCGGCCAGGATTGCAGCAATACAAGGAGATAAATAAAAGAGTATGGTTGCTTCGGCCAAGGGGAGATTGATCAGAGTCCAGAAGAAGCACATCAAAGATCCAAACCCGGCTACCCCTCTAAAAACCAATAGCTTTTTATGAACCCCAAGAGCGGGAACTCCAACAGCACGGATTCCCCAGTAAGCCAGAACACTTCCGATGACCCCTCGGATCAGAACAATCTGTCCTACTGGAATCGTCGAAGAGATCAGCTTTGCCAGCAATGACATCAGGCTGAAGAAGAAGACCGACAGGATCATGTACCTCAACCCGATGGAAAACCATGAGAACGAACGGAAAAGTTTCGCGAGCGAAGCAGTAAGATGGTTCACGGTCTCGAGTTTGATTGCCCGTAGTTGATGACTTGATGACTGACTGGATGCAGCCACCAGGCTTGCGGTGATCTATGATCCCAGAGGATTTCCCCAAGTTGATCCGTCGGATTACGTAGGAATCTTGTCAAGGATTCGTTCAATCAGATCGGTCACCGTGATTCCATCGGCTTCCGCATTGAAATTAGCGATAATGCGGTGGCGAAGGATCGCTGTAGCAAGGGATTGAACATCATCAATCAGGGGAGTGTATCGTCCATCAATGGCAGCAAGTGCCTTGGCGCCGAGGATTAAATACTGCGAGGCACGTGGCCCTGCTCCATAAGCGATATATTCGTTCACAAAATCGGGCACGCCATCACGATTGGGGCGTGTACTAGCCGTAAGACGAACCGCATACTCAATAACATTATTGGCTGCAGGCAGATGGCGAACCAGTTTTTGATAATCAAGAAGTTCATTTCTGGACATTGCAGGTTGAACCATGCCGGTCTGGCCGGCGGTAGTTGAGCGTACAACTTCAACCTCTTGCTCGAGAGAGGGATAATCCAGCCATAGATTGAGCATGAACCGATCTAGTTGCGCTTCGGGAAGAGGATACGTTCCCTCTTGTTCAATGGGATTCTGTGTGGCAAGTACGAAAAATGGTTCTTCCAGAGCAAACGTATTCCCGCCCGCGGTCACGCGGTGCTCTTGCATCGCTTCCAAGAGTGCCGCTTGGGTTTTAGGAGGCGTTCGGTTGATCTCATCTGCAAGTACAACATTGGCAAAGATGGGGCCCTTGACAAATTTAAATGCCCTCCCACCGGTTCGTTTATCTTCTTCAATGATCTCCGTACCCGTAATATCGCCGGGCATTAGATCAGGAGTGAACTGAATTCGGGTAAAATTTAGGGCCAAAGCATCCGCCAAGGTGCGAATGAGAAGGGTCTTTGCGAGGCCAGGCACTCCAATCAATAAAACATGCCCCTGGGCTAAAAGGCATACCAGGATATTGCGAATAATCTCTTTTTGACCAATAATAATTTTGGAGATTTCTTTCTCAAGGCGTTTACATGCCGGAGGTAGAGCTTCGGCAAGGGCAGGGAAGAGGTCTTCAGCAGGTGATCCTTCCATCTTTTGTGCGTCCGGCATGATGTCAGTAACTGGCTGAAGCACGTTCGGAGGATGGTTGTAGGGTGAGTGCTTTTCCCAGAAGTTCAACGAACACATCTTCCCGGAGTAAGTCCAACCAGCGTCGCATTTCTTGCGTTCGTTTATTGTCCAGAGCCAGGATTTGAATACGAGAATAGTCGGTTTCAATATTGATCCGATGGGCAGGTACCTTGCGCTGGAGCAGGACCAGATGCCAGGCAATATTCCCATCCAAGAGGGTCACCTCGGCAGGTTGGCTCATTTCTCCAATTTCGAGCGTATCTGTGGTGGCCTTCCAATCCGGCCCTAGGGCATCAACAAAAAGATCTCGCTCTCCAGAATTTGGGTCAGTCACACGGCCTCCAATCTCCGAGGACGACTCCTCTTCCGAGTGACGTCTTGCCATGAGTTCAAACGGAAGGTTGTACGTCAGGATGGAGTCTCGAATCACTTCAAGTTCTTTAATCGCTTTGGAAGGATCGGCGCGAGATCGATCAATATTTATGAGGATATGACTAAAATCTATGACATCTCCAACGCGCTCATTTACTCGAAGGATATGATACCCAAAGGGGCTCTGGAATGGCTGGGATAATTCCCCTGGCTCAATGCGGGCCGCAATCGCCGCGAATTCAGGAACCAGATCCCCCAATGCCATATCTTGATATCTTCCTCCAGTCTGAATCGAGCCTGTATCTTCGGAATAGCGGCGGGCTAAGCTCTCAAGCGTGCTCACCCCAGTCGTGATGGAATCCCGAATAGAGGTGATAATTTCAAGAGCTTCCTCGGTTGCTTCAGGAAGAAGTTCAGGGTACTTTACAATATGAGAGACACGTACGATAGCAGGGAGTATGGGAAGAGAATCAGTAGGGAATTGATCAAACCATTCCCGTACCTCGGTGGGAGTGATTTTCAGGTTACGAAACTTTGAGATTTGGAATTGTTCGGCTAAGAGTCGATCTCGTATTTCGTCACGGAGATCCGCCCGGATTTGAACCAGACTCTTACCGTAGATCTCGACGAGTTTCGCTTCGCCGCCCAGTTGCTGCGACATGAGTTGGATGCGTTGGTCCAGCGACTGATTCACCTGATCTTCAGTAATAACAATGTTCGTGTCTCTTCGTGCATGCTCAGCAAGTACTCCTTGGTCAATGAGTTGTTGTAGCGTCTGGAACCAGAGCTCATTACCATACTCGATTCCTTGCTGTTGTGTGATGGTTTGCACAAGCCCATCAATCTCGGAGCGTAGAATAATTTTATTTTCTCCTACAATCGATACAATTTCATCAACCACATCCTCTTGCGCTAGCACGAAGGAATGCGGGGCCAGAAAGATGGCACTAAGTATGAAGGATCGGAAGATGTAAGAGAATTTGGGCATTTGAATGCGAACGGGCTTATACCTGGATTTCAGCTAGAACGGATGGCAGGAAAGAATTGGTAGAAACTGCGAATGCCCTGATCAACAACTTCTTCACCGGATCTCAATGTCTTCACGAAACTCGGCTTCTACGCGCAGTGCTTGAATGCTTCTCATATAATTCTGTTTCCTGAATCTGATCGAAAGCTGCTCTCGAATGAAGGTCTCTATCGAGGCTAATTTCGGAACTGTACCAGCAGGGTTACGCCCAATGACCTGAAGAAAATGATAAAGGGAATCTCCCCGTAGAATTTGGGGTGATTGGTTAACTTCGGTGTCGTTCAACAAATTCCTGAGTTCAAATTGATTGGTGAATAGCCTGGCTTCAGGGATATAATGTTGATTCATCTCGAGCGCATCCGCAGGATATGTACTGAAGCGATGAATCAGTGAGACAAATTCTGAATCAGGATTCGCGGACTGATTCAACAACTTGGTGGCCAGCAACAGTGAATCCTGGCTGGGGTTGCTCAGATAGCGAATATGTACAAAGGATTCTTGAAAGCGAAGTTGATCTTTATTGTTTTCGTAATAAGTGGCTACATCAACGGGGGTAATCTCAAGATCCGCCTGCGAGTGGTAGTCAGAGATTAACCCTTCAATCAGGATGGCACGAGCACTTTCATTCATGCGACGTTTGATCTCTTCTCGGTTTGCGACTCGCTGTCGCAATGCTTCCTGATAGAGGAGTTCGTTATCAATCCATTGATCAATAATTTGTCTACGCACTTGTGCTGTATCAAGGTTGGAAGCCAGGTTGGTAAGGCTGGCATCAAGATCTGACTGCAACAGGAAGGTGTCTCCTACACGAGCAACAAATTCTTCAGATGAATCTGGTTGTAGGCAGCCTGTGATGCTAATCAATATCGAGGCAATAATGACTCCCAACCAAATTCTCATTGGTCCAGGAATGCCACTTCAAGCCGGTCGGGGAAGGTTGATACTTGATATTTTTCACGTAGTCTTTGATGGAACTCCTGTTCTATTTCAGATTGAATATTAGCGATAATCTCGGATTGGGCTTCTTTGAATGTTTTTATCCTGGCAGGCTCTACTCCGTCCATGTACAAGACGAGCTTCCGATTTCGGATAGAGAGGATGTCTGTATGTTCTCCAACCTCCAGGCCAACCGCATTGTCATAGACACTATTGGTTGTTTCTGCGACTAGAACGGTATCTAAGAGAAGGGTCCATGTTGAATCTTCTTCAATCTTATTCTGAAGCTCCTCCCAACTTCCACCTAGGTTCAAAAGGTTTGTAGCTTCGGTCAAAAGAGAATCGGATCTGTATGCTCCAGAGATCTCAATGAGACGATACCTATCAGGCCACTGATAGAGTTCCGCATGTTCGTCATAGTGTTTCAGCAGACGCAATGTATCCTGGGATGAAGCCGTCCAAACAGAGTCTTCCATGATCTGAAAAATAGCCAATCCATCCTTGAAATCCTGCATGATTTTCTTGAACTCCTCATTCGTTTTTTCTAACTCGTAGGAATGATAGAAAAGGACTTTATCATCAAGAAATGATTCTATTTTCTCTAGCACCTGTTCAATGGAGTTCAACTCAGAATCATTGGAGTAAGATTGGGTTGATGAAAAAATAATAAATTCGTTCAGCGTGTAGACCGAGTCTTCCAATGTAATCAGTGGGGTTGCCCTACTGGAGTTACGATCTGCCAACACTTGCAGGTGGTTTTGGAGAGAATCGGGGCGTACATCTCCGATGAAGCGAGTCAATAACAGTGTGTCAACCTTACTCGTATAGAGCGCGCGCAATGACTTGGCAAGTTCCATCTCTGCGGCTTTGAAACGGGGAAGTTGCTGCGCCATTCGCGACAGTCTGTCATAGGATTGTTCATATGTTGGAAGGGATGAGACATCATCTAATTTAATCAGATGTAAGCCAAAAGGTGTCTCAACGACAGCGGATATCTGACCGGGAGTGTCCAAATCAAAGAGGGCTTCAAGGAAGGTTTGATCAAGGTTCGGGTTTCGGAATGCGATAGCTCCCCCTAAAGAGCCTCCAGATTGCGCACTTGACTGGTCATCGGAATAATTCATGGCAACTTCACCAAAATCCATACCTTGATCAATCAAAGTTTTTATGGTATCCATTTTGGCAAATGCAAGAGCGGAATCAGCAGGCGTAGAACCTGGGAATTGAACCATAATATGTGAAGCGATATAGTCCGGCTTGGTGATCTCCCGGGCATGGACATGAAGAATGTGGTATCCAAAGGAACTGCGAAAGATATCTGATACGCTTCCAATGGGTATGTTGTAGGCGGTAGTTTCAAAGGGCTCAATCATTTGCCCCCCAGTGAACCATCCTAGATCACCTCGATATCCTCTTATCGAGTTAGAATTACTTGCAGATGGATCTTCGGAGTACCTCTCCGCAACGTCCCCAAATGGGATACCAACATGGAGAGAATCCTGGAGCGCAAGAATTTTATTCCACGCACTGAGGGTATCATCAGGAGATGGGGTATCTCCGGGAATCTGTGTCATGATATGGCTGGCGTGTACAAATTCCTTACGTCTTTCGAATAGATTTTGCACCACGGGTTCCAAGATATCGCTATCAATGAGAAAGGGTTTAGCAAAGGAGGATCGGTACACATGAATTTCGGAAAGCAAATCTTCATCCTCAAAGTAGCCAGCAGCTCGGGCTTCTTTCAGTTTTCCACGAAAATTCACATATCGATCCAGGAAATCAACATATTCCTCGAGAGAATCTTCCATGGCAGCGGCCCGGCCACCGATGGTTTCTGCGTATTCCTGTTCAAACTCTTGAAGCGTGAGAGCTTTCCCATCAATTTCTGCCACAACAATCTCTTGGGCAGCAGCATCAGAGAACAAGAATACTACAGTGAGAAGTGCAGTGCAGGAAACAATCTTCATTGGATATATCTGATTTTTAAGCAACCCTATTTCACCGTGATCTGCTACAAGGGTTCCTAAATGAATCCATGAGGTGATTCAAAATCTAGGGAAGTCACGGCCTTTACGGGTAGCAATCATAAGATTATAGGTTCTGTCGCTGGGGGATGCGAGATTGAACTTGAATTATCTCTATATTCCTTGCAGATCTCGTAGATCTTGGTCTGTTTCTTTTGGGGAGGCACCACAAATGTTATGATCCACTGGTATACACGACCTAACTTCTGCGCATGGTATATGGTAGGGGCTTGTAAATTTCACTTGGGTGGCCCTATGCTCCATCACTTCTGCGGATGTCCACTTGGTTGCAGATTGCCAGGCGAATAGTAGTCCAAATACAAGGAAATCTCGTGGATCGCGGTGTGGCGTTGCTTCCTCTCGTGGGCATTGGCTTCCGATTCCATCTGCTTCAACCAATCCACCAACTATACGGCTTTCTTGCGGATCTTCTCGCAGCACCCCAGATACCTTTGCACCCGCTCGGCTTGGTATACTTTCCGACCTTTTCGGGACGATTGAACCCCCCGATATACCTTTTTCAATAAACTCTCGTGCGGGCGCCAGCCTGCAAATTCAAAATAGAGGGCCCAACCCACGCATACGCGAAGCAAGCACTATCCCACAAGAGGCTCAAGTCCGTAGGATCATGTACATTCGTCGTGACCACCTTGGAGTCACTCCGACACTTCATCGTTCCCCCCGTTTTCCCGATCGTCCTGTGACCAAGCTTGACGATCCACGCATTGATTTGCGTCAAACGTTCCACCGAACACTTGGATACGTTATCATGAATACATTGCCGACTATACTGCTTGGGATCCTCACGACCATGCCCCATCATATGGCGTAACACCTTCAACTCATTTGCCAACAAGGTGAAACGGTCATCGTCACAATGGGTCGCCTGCTTTCACTCTGCGAACAGAACCCTCCCGAGCAAATCCATTCCAGGACGCCCCCGACGGGTGCGGACCCCAAGTGTTCTTCCAGCAAGTGGATGAGGTCCTTCCGCGTTTGGTCATCCAAAAGGAGGGCGCGAAAGCCTTCCAGATACGCAGTCGTATCATCCCGGCTATTTGGGTAGAGATGAATCTCCTCAAGCGGGATCCGGCCAATGGACGTTTGAACATGGTATATTTTCTCCTGAAATTTCGGCAGCTCAAAGATGAAGATGAATCCAATTCGGTCGAAGAGGTAGGAAGAACATCGGGATCTGAACGCGTAAATCCCTGTTTCCTGTACCTTTAACGCAGAAACATCCAAAATGCCGCAAATAAATGGATCCTGAGTTAAAATAAATCGAAGAAAAAACCGCTCAGAACAGGCTCAGGGGAACCTTTTTTATGAGTATTGATTTTTCGGACGGACACTAAAGTAGTGGAATGTTTTGACACGATCTGTCAAATTTGGAGAAGAGTCACCTATTTTTGATGAGAGAAAGGTCTTTTTTTCCATGATTCGTATGGCATGGACCGATCTTTCCCATGCCACGTATTTCCGTGCTCTCCCACCGTTCTAAAAAGACCTCAAAGGAGGGAGTTTAGACGCTTGGTCACTCGTGCCAGTCCAACGTTCCGAAGTGTTCCCAGCGCCGCTTCCAGGCTTCTATAGCAGATGGAGCACTGCGGAATCGGAGGTAACGCCCATCATCACCGCCCCGACGTTCAGGACTTGTTCTCTGAAGGTGCGAATATGCATGTGAGGTTCCTCCTCCGTGGTCTGGGGTTCCTCGGCGAAGGTGCAGACTTCGGTGGCTCTCTCTACGTCCGGGGAACACCATGGCGTGTCGTTCCCGGATGCAGATGCCTGCTGCGTAGATGTTTCCATCGCTTCTGGTTTCTGCTAGGGTGCATCGACCAAGATGCATGAGCGGATTGACCTGCATGTCGAGCAGGAACCGCACCGCATTCTCCATGCCTACTTCATCATCGTCTCCTGGAACGCTCTCCTCGATCACGGGAACCCGATCCTGGCTCTTCTTGCGTGGTGAAGACGGAAAGGCACAGGTACACGCCGCTTTCCTCTCCCCCTGAGGCAACGCTGCTTTCCCGCGTTGACGATCCATCTTGGCGATCTCCTCCTCGGACGAATCAAGACTAGTCACGAAAAAGTACGATCCATCGAAAAGCTCTTATGGGCGCGGTCGGATCACGAAAAGGACCCGACATGGGAGGCTCCATTTATCGGCGTGATACACGAGTTCCATGGATCGGACCGTATCTTCTCTGCAATCATGGAGATCGGGGGCTGCCATCTGACTCCATCGCGTATTGCGGGTCCCACGCATGATCGAGTCCATCCAATTCCAAGGGTGCACAGGTCTGCTCCCCATTCAAGCCCGCATCCAAACCATCCCTTGATCTGCAATGCGTTGTTTCACCTTCAAGGCGATCGTAACCATGAAGTGGGGGAAGCCTTTGGGTTCTGGATCCGTGCCTGGACGTAATCATGCTCCAAGGACCTCCCCCGTCTCCCCGCTGGAGTATCTGGGGAAGAAATCCATTCGGCTTAGCGGGTCCATGGTCCTTCGCTCCCTGTTGATGGCCGTGAACTTCCACGGCCATGGAATCCGTAGCAAGGAGGGCAATCGCCTGATGCTGTGCACCATGACGCACCCACATATGTTCCCGTCTGAGCTTCAAATGAGGCGAGCGTAATTCTTCGCGGTACGGAGAAGCGATCGCCGTCTCGACCTCGTTGGTTGCGATGCCAATTGAACATCGGGGCCGGTGACCGTACCGCCTCGCTTGATCTGGCAGGATGCCTTCAGAGCTGGATCATCCATGACGCGGTTGGACTGGAGCATCCCCCAGCCTTGAGCCAACATCAGGATACATTGGATCCGCAACTGGACCCACGAATGTGTGATCCGATTCGGATCCCGAGGATCGTACAGACCAGAAAAGGAACCATTCCCATCTTGTCAACCATGGAGCGCATCACAATCGATCCCACATCGGAGGTCGTGGGATGTTCTGTGTCTTGACCTCTAAGGAGCGGTGGAAGGTCGGCTTTACGTGGAACCTTGGCGGTGGTTTGAGCTTCATAAAGGGTTCCCCAAATGGGGGAAATAAATTTCTGAAAAAAGAACGGCACCCACTCCATACATCTCAGGATAAAAACCGTACGTTCTATCCGTGGCCCCCCCACTGGAATGGGCGTAGAAACAGTATAGCAGGACCTCAGAAAAAAAGCTCCAGTTTGGTGAAAATAACTTAAAACTCAATCGTCGTGAATATTATGGGTTGAACTTAACGTATGCTTTGTTCGCAGTCCCTTACAAGATACAGGATCTTATGGTAGGACAGTTCTGGTTGAATGATACCGCTGCGCTGAATTTCATCTGATGTTAGGCTATTTACAAGAACTTGGATCTTTTTTTTATCTTTGTCTGTATTTGTCTGAACAAACCATATTTTTCCTTGTGAATACTTGACTTACCCTGAACGATGTTCCATTCACCCCCCCCCATTTTTTGATGAGACCTAACGAATTTGCGGGCACGCGTGCCCTTTTCCGATCCTGCATGATGCATGTGATTTTGTGGTGTGTGGTCCTGTTTGGTGTAGAGACGACCTCTGCGCAGATGGGGGAGGCTGTGGAGTTGAATTCACCCCCCCCCCCCCCCCCATTTTTTAAATAAACAACCCGCCACGGTGGAGGATGGCGTGGCGTCTGCGGACGGCAGTGAGCATACAACTTGGAATTCGGTAGATCCAAGCGAAACCGCATCTACAACCTTCGCGGTAGCCGATCCGTCTCTTCGAACCAGACTGCCCAGCAGCGCCCCTCCAGATAAGCCCACCGGTCTGACTGTCGCATATAGTGCATTTCATCAAACGAGTCTGAATTTTACTGTCGCTACAAGCGGTTCCTTAGGCGGCGCAGGATTTTCAAAGTATATCTTTGAATGGTCTTCAGACAACAGCACCTGGTCGGTGGCGGGGGAGAGTACTGCCCAATTTACAAGCGGTTTTAATCACTACAGCAATCTACTGACGCCGGGAAACGACTATTACTACCGATTTAAGGTCGTCAATACCAATGATGAGGTGAGTCCACCGTCGGATGTCGTCACCGCAACCGCGGTGGCACGCAGTGGATGGGGCGTTATCACTGGGGTGACGGCAACCCTGCAAAGTGATGGCACCTCCATTGAGGTCTCGTGGACGGATGCGACCGATATTCCAGATAATCAATCCGTATCATTTTATCAACTCTTGCGCACCACAAATGATGGTGATTTGTGGACTATAATAGAGAATAACATCGGGGCTTCTAATCAAGCATTCACCAACACGGGCTTGAGTGCGAATACCTGCTACGGGTATCGGGTTATCGCGGATTATGTGCCATCTTATAGAAAAAGCCACCTCTCCGACCCCGCCTACGCGACGACGGGGACGGTCACCACTCCTGCGGCCCCAACGGGCTTGACGGCCACGGGCACGGGGACGACCTTCAATTTGAGTTGGACAGCGCCGGCATCTGACAAGTGCAGCGCGATCACGGGCTATCAGATCCAGGAGCGCGCCAGTAGCAGCGATACGTGGAGTGATGTCGCAGCCGACACGGGCGATGACGCGGTGATGTATGCGCATACAGGGCAGACGATTGCGACGAGCCGTCAGTACCAGGTGCGGGCAAAGAATTCGGCGGGCTTTGGCGCGTGGTCCGATGCCTTCACTACGCAGCTCCCGCCCGCCGCGCCAACGGGATTAACAGCCGGTGGCGTCCGGCTTCATAATATCGTTCTGAATTGGGATCGGACACCTACGATCACGCCGCCGATTACCAGCCATATCATCGAATGGTCTACCGATGATACCAACTGGGAGGTTGTGGACCAGCCCGCTGCAGGCAATACTGGATACTATGAACATTTTAGCAGTTTGCTGACCGTAGGCGAGACGTTTTACTACCGGGTGCGTGCGGTCAATTCCGCGGGGGCGAGCCCGCCTTCTACGTCTGCTAGTGCGGTGGCGGTTTCTCGTGCCAGTGGTGCGGGCGTGCCCACTGATGTGCGGGCACTGCAGACGGCGGCCGGTGAAGTCACAGTGTCGTGGACGGCCCCAACGGATGTGCCGGATGCGGATGGTACTACAGATGGAATTGCCTTCTATCAGGTGTATCGGACGGCCAATAGCGGAGAGCTTTGGGAGCAACTTGACGGCAGTATCAGCCACACAGCATCCTCGTATGTTGATGATGACGGGTTGACGGTTGGGAATACCTACGGCTATCGTGTGGCCGTTCAAACCGATGCGTCCTTTGAGTACGATCTTTCGCCGCCCGATTCGCTGACCGTTGGTGCGCCCAGCGTGCCGACCTCGTTTACAGCGACGGTTGGCTCAGGGCGCACCAGCATTGATCTGTCTTGGACCGCCCCGACGCAGACCTGGGGGAGCGCCGTCACCGGCTATCAGATTGAGGTCTCTACCGATGGCGACACCTTTACCGAGCTGGTCGCCAGTCAGACGGGGACTACGTATTCGCACACCGGACTCTCGGCCGGCGATGTGCGTCATTACCGGGTCCGTGCCATCAATGCACGGGGCACAGGCCAACCGACCGCAGTTCAGAGCATTACCATCGGGGAGCCGCCCGGCGCTCCTACGATTTCAATAATTGGTAGTCAACAGTATCAATATGTCTATGTAGGAATAGATCCACCGAGTAGCACGGGAAGCACGCCTATTACTAGCTACACCGTTGAATGGTCTACCGATAATTCAACATGGGAGGTGTTGGCCACGGGCGTCGCTGCCGGCCTTATACCAAGATATGACCACTACAGCCGTTTGTTGACGCCCGGTGAGACGTTTTACTACCGGGTGAGCGCGGTGAATTCAGCGGGGGCGGGCCCTGCGTCTGTGGCCCGAAACGTGACTGCAAAGGCATTCACTTCAACGGGCATTCCTACGGGGGTGACCGCATCGCAGACATCGGCGACGGAGGTGACGGTTTCGTGGACGGCCCCAACGGATTTGTCATCCGATCCAGTGCAATTTTTTGAAGTGTATCGGACGGCCAATAGCGGAGACAGCTGGCGAGCACTTTCCACCACATTGTCTGCCACTACATTGACATATACCGATAGTGATGGCTTGACTGCAGGCACCACTTATAGCTATCGTGTGGGCGTTTATACCCAAGGCTTTGTTTTAAGAGATCCGTCCATCCCCGCTTCGCTCACCTTTGGCGCACCCGCTGCGCCGACTAGTCTCACCTCCACCCCGGCGGCCACGAGCATTGCACTGTCTTGGACCGCACCGACGCAGACCTGGGGGAGCGCGATTACAGGCTACAAGATTGAGGTCTCTGAAGACGGAACGACCTTTACCGAGTTGGTGGACAGTCAGACGGGGACCACCTATTCTCATACAGGGCTCTCGGCGGGGGATACACGCTGGTACCGGGTTCGCGCGATCAATGCACGTGGCGCGGGTGCAGCGTCCAGTGTCTTGCAGGCATCGGTGACCGTGCCGGCTGCACCGACCAGTCTACGAGTAACGACGACAGCCTTTCATGCCATTACGCTTCAATGGGATACCTCTCCAGCGACCAGTCTTGGGGGTGCGGCCTTCAAAAAGCATATTCTGGAATGGTCAACGGACAACACCAGCTGGGAGGTGCTGGCCGAGCCAACCAACAACACGGATTCTCCGGCCGAGCGCCATGTCAGTAGTCTGCTCACGCCGGGGGAAGAGTTTTATTACCGCATCAAAGTAGTCAATGCGGATGATGTTGAGAGCCCCCCGTCGGCGGTCGTCACGGTAACCGCGGTGGCCCGTAGCGGGACGGGAATCCCCACCGGGGTGACGGCGACCAAGAATACGGGAACATCCATTGATGTAGCCTGGGTCGCCCCGACAGATCTTCCCAGTGGACGAACGGTGATGAACTACTATGTATTTCGCAGTAACAATGACGGAGATTCATGGACTCTTGATAGTCAAGTTGGTGCTTCCACCCTCATGATCACCGATACGGGTCTGGATACCAATACCTGCTATGGGTATCGGGTCTATATGGAAGATGATGAGTTTGAAGATAGTGCCCTGTCTGACGAAGCCTATGCGACCACGGGCACCGTCGCCGTTCCGGCTGCCCCGACGGGGCTGACCGCCACCAGTGATGGCACCAGCACCTTTAATTTATCGTGGACCGCGCCAGCGGTGAGCGACAAGTGTAGTGTCATCACGGGTTATGAGATTGAACAATCCACGGACGGGGGTAGCAATTGGACGGATGTTGAAGATGACACTATGGATGATGGGGTGACCTACGCCCATACCAGTCAAACGCTCACCACCGTGCGTCAGTACCGGGTCGGTGCAATCAATTCGGCGGGCACCACCGGCACCTGGTCCAATGTCGTCACAGCGGGGATGAACACCGTGCCTGGTCCCCCTGGAAATCTCAGTGCCACGGCCAACGGACGCACTGCGATTACTCTCTCTTGGGATGCGCCCACCAACACCGGGGGCGCCGATATCACGGGCTACCGCGTTCAGTGGTCGGACGATCAAGGCAGTAGCTGGAGTGATGTTGATCCTGCGCATACGGGCACGACGCGGACCTACAGTCATACGGGGCGAAGTCCAAACACGCGCTATGATTATCAGGTATATGCCAGCAACTCACAGGGCGAGAGTGCAACGGCGTCAAGTTCAACGAGTGTCACCACCGAAGCGATCATGGCCCCTGATGCGCCGACTGCAGTAAGTGTCACCCCAAGTGGACGCACGATACTGATCGTCTCATGGACGGCGCCGTCCGACAATGGGGGCGAAGCCATTACCGGCTATAAGATCGATGTGTCGACCGATGGAGGCACCAATTACAACCCTCTGGTCACCAATACCCGATCAACACAAACCACCCATATCCATCGCGGGCTTTCGGCGGGAGTCACGCGGCATTATCAGATCAGTGCGATCAACTCTGTGAATACAGGCGCCGCGTCTACCGCCGGGATGGGCACCACCGTGGATGGCAGCACGAATACGGTTCCCAGCGATCCAACCAGTTTGACGGCCACGGCCAGTGGGCGCACCTTGATTGTGCTTACGTGGACGGCGCCGTCCAACAATGGAGGCAGTGCGGTGAGTGGGTACAAGATAGAGTGGTCGGCCGATGGCACGAGTAACTGGGCGGATCTCGAAGATGACACCGAAAGTACGGCCACCACCTTTATTGATCGCGGCCTTAGTGCAGGGTCCACGCGCCATTACCGGGTGAGCGCCATCAATACGACAAACACGGGGACAGCATCCATTCCAGCGAGTGCGACGACGGTAGATGGCAGTACCAATACGATTTCCAGTGATCCAACGGGTTTGAATGCGTCCGCCAATGGGCCAACGACGATTGTGCTGTCGTGGACGGCGCCAGCCAACACTGGGGGCACGGCCATCACGGGGTACCACATTGAGTGGTCGTCGGATGGAACTGCGGGCTGGGCGGATGTGATAGATGACACCGAATCAACGAGCACGACCTACAGCGATACGGGGCTTTTGGGCGGTGCCACGCGCCATTACCGGGTGTATGCCATCAATGCGCAGGGGGAGAGTTTGCCGTCCAACACCGACGATGCCACCACCGCTGCCATGGCGGCGACCGTGCCTAGTCCCCCTGGAAATCTCAGTGCCACGGCCAACGGACGCACTGCGATTACTCTCTCTTGGGATGCGCCCACCAACACCGGGGGCGCCGATATCACGGGCTACCGCGTTCAGTGGTCGGACGATCAAGGCAGTAGCTGGAGTGATGTTGATCCTGCGCATATGGGCACGACGCGGACCTACAGTCATACGGGGCGAAGTCCAAACACGCGCTATGATTATCAGGTATATGCCAGCAACTCACAGGGCGAGAGTGCAACGGCGTCAAGTTCAACGAGTGCCACCACCGAAGCGATCATGGCCCCTGATGCGCCGACTGCAGTAAGTGTCACCCCAAGTGGACGCACGATACTGATCGTCTCATGGACGGCGCCGGCCGACAATGGGGGCGAAGCCATTACCGGCTATAAGATCGATGTGTCGACCGATGGAGGCACCAATTACAACCCTCTGGCCACCAATACCCGATCAACACAAACCACCCATATCCATCGCGGGCTTTCGGCGGGAGTCACGCGGCACTATCAGATCAGTGCGATCAACTCTGTGAATACAGGTGCCGCGTCTACCGCCGGGATGGGGACCACCGTGGATGGCAGCACGAATACGGTTCCCAGCGATCCAACCAGTTTGACGGCCACGGCCAGTGGGCGCACCTTGATTGTGCTTTCGTGGACGGCGCCGTCCAACAATGGAGGCAGTGCGGTGAGTGGGTACAAGATAGAGTGGTCGGCCGATGGCACGAGTAACTGGGCGGATCTCGAAGATGACACCGAAAGTACGGCCACCACCTTTATTGATCGCGGCCTTAGTGCAGGGTCCACGCGCCATTACCGGGTGAGCGCCATCAATACGACAAACACGGGGACAGCATCCATTCCAGCGAGTGCGACGACGGTAGATGGCAGTACCAATACGATTCCCAGTGATCCAACGGGTTTGAATGCGTCCGCCAATGGGCCAACGACGATTGATCTGTCGTGGACGGCGCCAGCCAACACTGGGGGCACGGCCATCACGGGG
This sequence comes from Rhodothermales bacterium, assembly GCA_965215475.1. Classification (GTDB taxonomy): domain Bacteria; phylum Bacteroidota; class Rhodothermia; order Rhodothermales; family Bin80; genus Bin80. Next base: position 786,504 of record OZ244061.1, on the reverse strand, counting down.
TACCACATTGAGTGGTCGTCGGATGGAACTGCGGGCTGGGCGGATGTGATGGATGACACCGAATCAACGAGCACGACCTACAGCGATACGGGGCTTTTGGGCGGTGCCACGCGCCATTACCGGGTGTATGCCATCAATGCGCAGGGGGAGAGTTTGCCGTCCAACACCGATGATGCGACGACCGCTGCGGCGGTGAGGCCCGGGGCCCCGCAAAACCTTGTCGCCACCGCGTCAGGGCGTACTACGATTAACTTGAAATGGGATCTCCCGACCAGTGACGGGGGTGCACGTATTAGTAGCTATCGCGTTCAGTGGTCGGCCGACGGGAATGCTCTGTGGACAAATGTCGATCCTGCGCATTCGGGCACGGATCGCACCTACAGCGATACGGGGCTTGATCCATCTACAAGGCGGCATTACCGGGTCTATGCCAGTAACTCGGTGGGCGAGAGTGCCAGCGCATCTGCGACCGACGATGCCACCACCGCTGCGGTGACGGCGACGAGGCCCGGTCCCCCTGGAAATCTCAGTGCGACGGCCAACGGGCGTACTGCGATTGCTCTCTCTTGGGATGCGCCCACCAACACCGGGGGCGCCGACATCACGGGCTACCGCGTTCAGTGGTCGGCTGACGGGAATGCTCCGTGGACAAATGCCATTCCTGCGCATTCGGGCCCGGATCGCACCTACAGCGATACGGGCCTCAATCCTTCTACCACGCGGCATTACCGGGTCTATGTGAGTAACTCGGTGGGCGAGAGCACCAGCGCATCTACTCCAGCGAATGCGACTACAGAAGCCATCATGGCCCCTGATGCGCCGACTGCACTGAGTGTCACCCCAAGTGGGCGGACGATTCTTGTTGTCTCATGGACCGCTCCGACCGATAACGGGGGCGCGGCTATTACGGGATATCGCGTTGAGTGGTCGGCCGATGGAACTAGTTGGGCGAATCTTGAAGATGACTCCGAGTCCACCTTGACGATGTTTATTGATCGTGGACTGTCTCCGGGCACGACGCGCTATTACAGGACCCGTGCCATCAACGCCGAGGGAAGCAGTCCACCCTCCAATGTGGCTGATGGCACGACGGTGGATCGTGCCACGCCAGCGATTCCCAGTGATCCGCTGGAGTTAACCGCCACTACAACTCTGCCAGTTGTTCTGTCGTGGCAAGCGCCGGCCGATAACGGGGGCGAGGCCATTACAGGCTATCAGGTCCAGTGGTCCGCGGATGGGCAGCCGCCTTGGAACCCACTTGGTGAGCGTCAAACGAGCACCACGTACACGGATCATCATTCTGACCGTCACTACCGGGTCAGTGCCATCAACCGTGTTGGCGAAAGCCTGCCGTCCAATGTAGTGACCAAGGCTGCGACGCAACCCCAGGTCAGATTTACCAGAGCATCGGCCCGCATTGATGAAACAGCCGGCACCTATCAGGTCCAAGTGACCGGTCGCCCATCGGTGAGTTACACGCTCTCGGGGACGGCGACCCAAGACGTAGACTACGCGATCACGGCCGATCTACGCATCACAATCATTGATGATCTTGATGACGAGCCCAACGAAACCATCATCATCACCTTGACCGGCGATAATCTCGCAAATCCATATGTCTTTACGCTCACCATCGTGGACAACGATGTGCCAAGCTTATCCTTTACCCAGACGGTGTCCAACCAGTCCTATCTCGTAGGAGTAGACATCAAAGATCTTGAGCTTCCCGAAGCCAGATATGGAACACGCCCCTACAGCTATACCCTCACCCCAGAGGTGCCCAAAGGTCTGAAGTTTGATGCACGGACGCTGAGCGGAACGCCCACCGAAGTGATGGCCCCAACCATCTTTACCTATACGGTGACCGATGCCAATACCCAGTCGGCTTCGCAGACCTTTACCATAGAGGTCAAAGTGCCTCCGTCCTTGACGTTTGCAGAAGCTGTTGTCGACCAGAGGTACCCCGTCCAGATTCCACTCACCAATCAAGTGCTTCCAGCCGCGATCGGGGGGATTGGGCCGTACAGCTATACCTTGACACCTGAGCTACCGGTCGGGCTCACCTTTGATACGCAGACGCGGACGTTAAGCGGGGTGCCCTCAGAAGTCGCTGAGGCTGTAACCTATACCTACACCGCACAAGATCGCTTGGGAGCGCGCATTGAGCAGACGTTCAGTCTGGAGATTTATCAGATGGCTTTTACTGGCACCATTGCCGATCGGACCTATGATAGGGGTGTGACGATTGCGCCATGGGTGCTCCCTGAGGTCTCAGACGGTGTACCTCCCATTGCATATACCTTGACGCTACTGGATTTTCCGTTAGGGCTCAGATACAATGCACAGACCCGCACGATCTATGGCATGCCCGCAGAGGTGATACAGCCCGTCCCGATGACCTACACGGCCACCGATCAAAATGGGGCGCAAGATAGTTTGAAGTTTACCATAGAGGTTCTATCGCCGACACAGACCGAAGCCAACCAAAAGGTGCCGCAGGAGTTTCGGGTGTATCCGAATTATCCGAATCCGTTTTATCGGTCCACGCATCTGGTGTTTGATCTTCCATGGGCAGCACAGGTGCAGGTGGAGGTTCTTGACCTGACAGGGCGGCGCGTGATGGCCATCCCGGCAGTACAACTGAGCGCAGGATGGCGCCATGAACTAGAACTAACCGACCTTGATCTGCCCTCGGGTCCCTACTTGTATCGGATGATTGCAACCTCTCTGGAAGATCAGAAATCCTCAGTCTACACTGGACACGTGATACGGGTGCAGTGAAACAGAATGTGACTTATGGAGCTATCAACCCAGTAGTTCATAGGCGTTTCGCCTCTTGATGTTGAATGGACTAATACAGATTGGGCCAGTTCCACAGGTGTATACTTTCATCTTTCAGCCGTATCATATGAAATTCAATCTATGAATTATCTGAGCTGCCAAACACTGCGCTCTGTCCAAGCTGCTAGGATAATTGAGGCCTCATAAAGAAGATACAGTGGAACGGCAGCCGCCAACATTGAAAAAGAATCTACAGGAGTTATGAAAGCCCCAATGACGAAAACTCCCAAGAAAGCGTATTTTCGGAGTCGGTATGCCGAGTTCGTGAGAAAATAGGTCACCACGGGCAATTCAAAAAGTAGTCCAGCACCAAATGGACGAACTCAATATCGTACATGGGTCTATTTGTCCACAGTGGAACTATACCATTAAACCACAACTCGTACATACATGCGGAATCATTATGTGACCAAGTTATTTTTTCGCCCGCCCTAATCATTCTGTCAAGCAAAACATGTACGGTCAGGGATGGGGGCAATTTAGGCTGGAATACCTTGGATTTTCGTACGGATACGAGAAGAGTACATTCAAGGATAGAATCAAAGAAAACGGGCAGGCAGTAACAACATACGGTAGTATCCTGACGAATCAAAACAATGTTGGCATGGCAGAGTGATCAGTGCTACTTGTGAAGACATACGATCAGCGGAGTCATGTAGTCCTTGACTACTTTGAATAGGCACTCCGTCTAGATTAACCCATCTTCAATCTATATCTGGTATAGAATTGAAAGACTTCACTTCGGGGCGATATGTATTTGTCTTGGGTTAGATTTTGTGGCTCTTCCCTCATTATGAATAAGGAATCTATCTTTAGGGGCTTCTTGGATAAAGATCCAATCTGCCGACTATTTTAAGACGATCTCATGATCACATTGGATCAGAGAACAATGCATAAATTATTTGTTAAAACCCTCTTGATAGGAGGCATACCAAAAAGCAAGTTCAGATGATTGCATACCGTCTGAACTGGAACTGATCACAATTACTCAACTCTCATCATGGGGATGCAAGAACTCAAGACATCGCTAATTCGTGTTAGATTTGCTCCTAGCCCCACAGGCTATTTACATATTGGAGGCCTAAGGACAGCACTGTATTGCTACCTGTTTGCACGTAGTCAGGGAGGACATCTAGTGCTTCGCATTGAAGATACCGACCGTACACGATTTGTTGCAGATGCAGAGAACGATATCATTCAGGCATTGCAGTGGTGCGGTTTGGAGGTTGATGAGGGCCCTGACCAGGGAGGGTGCTACGGTCCCTATCGCCAGTCAGAACGACGATCTCTTTATGTGAAATATGCGGAGTCTTTAGTCACGGCCGGGTATGCATATTATGCATTTGATTCTCCAGATTCAATTGATGCACTCAGGAAAGCCAATGCCGCATACGGTATACATACGCGGAATGAGATGGATAACAGCATAACTCAGCCAAGTAAGGTTATTCGAAAGCGCCTGGATGCAAAAGAGGAGCATGTCATTCGGCTACGTGTTCCTGAGAACGAAACCGTTCAGTTCCATGATCTCATCAAAGGGGTAGTAAACGTTTCTTCGGAAAGTATTGATGATCAGGTTTTGATCAAGTCGGATGGCATGCCGACGTATCATTTAGCAAACGTAGTGGATGATCATCATATGGCGATTACGCATGTCATTCGAGGGGATGAGTGGATCTCCTCAACCCCCAAACATATTCTTCTTTACCAAATGTTGGGTTGGCAATCCCCCAATATGGCGCATTTACCTCTCATTTTAAGCCCAACCGGGGGAAAACTTTCCAAGCGTGCTGCCGATAGGCAGGGGATCCCCATCAATGTGCGGGATTATCGTGCACGTGGGTTTGAGCCTGAGGCGGTTGTGAATTTTCTCGCTTTCCTGGGCTGGAATCCCGGGACGGAAGAGGAGGTGTTTGGGCTGAAAGATCTAGAACAGGTATTTAATCTGGATCGGGTTGGTTCAGCGCCGGCACAATTTGATCTGAATAAGCTGAACTGGTTCAATGGACAACATCTTCGACGTCTGGATGTGAAAATACTTGCGAATCGAGTCCAACCATTTTTTGAAATTCATGGAGTTGACCTTCCAGATCATAGATATTTACAACAGGTATGCCTTCTGGTTCGCGATCGACTAGAGCATGCGGAGGATCTACCTACTCGATTCCGTTACCTATTTATGGATCCAGATCAATTTGATACAGCAGGTGTCAAAAAACGTTGGAAGGCGGATGCAGCAGAATTGGTACAGGGATATGCAGATCGATTGGAATCAATGACCTCATTTGAAGAAGAAGTGCTCGAGACGCAGTTGAGGGCATTGGCAGAGCAGTATGGAGTTGGAGCGGGGCGGATCATCCATCCGGTACGACTCGCCGTTAGCGGAGCCACCGCGGGACCGAGCCTCTTTGCGCTTCTTCATGTACTGGGCAAGGAAACATGTATTCGACGATTCAGGAATGCCGTTCATCTTTTGGGGTAATGGAATGGTGTTTATCGAATATTCTGAGCCTTTTGGCGTGGTTCGCTTTTCATCAACCAGCAAAATTCCTGTTTGGGCAGAACGGGGGCCGTTTACATCAATCACACGAACGCCGCATGAGCTTTCCGTGATTTGCCAAGAGTCTCAGATCCCATCTGATCAAGCCGCAGAGCGCGGATGGTATCTTATGGGTTGCCAAGAACCACTGGATTTCAGTGCTGTAGGGGTTCTTGCCAAGCTAGCGACAACTCTGGCAGATGCGGGTCTTTCAATCCTCACCGTTGCAACCTACGATACCGATTATTTTTTGACACAGGATCCAAGCACGGCACGCATGGCACTTCAAGCCGTGGGTCACGAGGTAATTCGATCAAGTTCTTCGGCAACGAGCATCTGAACCTGCTTTGGGTTCGCTTTTCCGTGCGATCGTTTCACGACCTGTCCTACAAAAAAGCCTAGTAATCCAACCTTTCCGGCAGCGTATGCCTGTACCCGGTCACTATATTCGTTCAGAACATCCGTAATCAACCTTTTGAGTGCTATTGGGTCGCTCATAATGGAATCCTGAACCTGAGCAAGTAATTCCGTCGGAGATTGATCCGTAGTAAACATGCGCTTGAGTACTTCACGAGTTTCATAAGAACTGGCAACCCCACAGTCAACTAACTGGACTAACTGCGAGAACTCATTCGGCCCAAAAGGCAAATCGGACAGCATACGATCATCTAGAACAGGCAGAAGCTGGTTGGCCATCCAATTTCCGACCGATGCGCGTGGTGCAGATTTGGAGGCTTCTTCAAAGAATTTCTGAGCCCCCGGTACTCCATAAATGGCCAGTCCAGTTGCTCGGCTAAGCCCACTACGCTGGAGCCACAGTTTCTCATCCGAGGTGAGAACGCGTTGCGTATTCTGGGGCTTGGGTTTTTCAGATACAGGTGTGGCAGGTTTGATATTCGTCTTGGACGAGGAATCTCGAAGGGGGGCAATACAATTGAAGATGGGTTGAGATTCCTCCGCGAAATTTGGATCACGCCAATAATATCCAAGACGGACGAACTGGTATCTCTGATCAAGTGAGTCATGGAGGATGCTAGGCTCAATCCGCGCATGGCTGTACTCAATGAGAGAAGAAGGGTTGAGGTCAGGCCAGAGGTTCCCTTCGGATATGGGAACAGATAATAAGTGGTGATACTCTCGTACAGTGATCGGCAAGGACCGCTTGGCATCAACCCAGTGGATGGTCCCCTTCGGTTTTAGGGGCGAGGTCGGAGAGGGGGCTGTTCCACTTCGCGTTCCCTCTAGCAATTCGCAGTGCAGGTGAACGGCCTGTCCGCGATCATTTTTTTCAACATGAGTACAGCGGATAATGTATGCATGTCGTAGGCGAACAATCCCACCGGAGGTCAGCCTTCGATATCCTTTCGGTGGATCGTCAGAAAAATCGCTCCGCTCAATCAGAATTTCGTTGGAGAAAGGGAGCATGCGAGTACCTGTGCGTGGAACATCGTGAGGCCAATAGGGGGCCTGAATATCTTCCTCATAACCCTCGGGCAAGTTCGTAAGCGTGACTCGGAGAGGGTCCTGAACACAGTGAACACGCGGGGCATGCTGGTTAAGATTGTCTCGTATGCAATATTCTAGCAGGGAGGGATCATGAGTGCTGTCAACTTTGGTGGTTCCCACGGATTCACAAAATGCCCTGATGGCTTCTGGACGTATTCCTCTGCGTCTGAGCCCGGCAAGAGTGGGCATGCGCGGATCACTCCAGCCATCAACAACATTTTCTTGAACTAGATCCAGCAACTTACGCTTTGAAGTTACGTGATACTCTAAATTCAGTCTAGCAAATTCATACTGACGAGGACGGGGATCAATCTCAAGAGCATCCAGATACCAGTCGTAGAGGATACGGTTGGTCAAAAATTCAAGGGTACAGATCGAATGAGTAACGCCCTCAATGGCATCCGATTGTCCATGAGCCCAATCATAGAAAGGATAGATGCACCACTCATCTCCCCTACGGTAATGCGTCGCGTGTCGGATGCGGTACATGAGCGGGTCGCGCATCTTCATGTTTGGATGTGTCATGTCAATCTTGGCACGAAGAACACAGGCCCCATCTTTAAATTCTCCTCGGCGCATAGATTCGAATCGCTCCAAGTTTTCTTCTGGTGTGCGTTCCCGATAGGGGCTGTGAGCTCCAGATGAAGTGACCGTGCCGCGCATTCCGCGGATGATATTCTCTGGAGAATCATCTACATAGGCTAATCCCTTATGGATGAGCTGACACGCCCACTCATAGAGTTTCTCAAAATAATCGGAGGCATAATATTCATGCTTACCCCAATCAAACCCCAACCATTTTAGATCCTGCTTGATGGCATCCACGTATTTTTGATCTTCTTTTTCGGGATTGGTATCATCAAATCGCAAATGGCACCGGCCACCGTACTCGGCAGCTAATCCAAAATTCAGCGTACTGCTCTTGGCATGACCAATATGGAGAAACCCGTTCGGCTCCGGTGGAAATCGCACAACAACGCGCTCATGTATCCCTGCATCAAGATCTCGGTTGATGATGGTTCGGATAAAATCAGTAGTTGCAGAAGATTGGGCCATCGGAGTAAAAGTGGAAGTTAGAGTATGCGCGTGTATATTTTGGCAATGAAGAAAAGAAAATAGATTCGATTTTATGACGAGGATTTATTCTTGTACGAAGATCATTTGTGTCACATCACATGTGGCACAAAGTAAAGAAGATACAAATCTCATGAGTTATAGAGTAATATGTGAGCTGCCTCGTTTACCGTACACTTGCCCTGGACGACTTGTTTCTGAAGCTGTTGCAATTCATCATGGAGGTTTTTAGAGTTACGAAAGCGGGCCAAAAGAAGTCCTTTTGCCGTTTCAAAGATCGCATGAGAAATCTGTTCGTGACGCCTTTGGTCAAGTTGCCCATTTTTCTTTGCCGTATCCTCAATCTCCTTTATTCTGTCCCAGATCTTCTTGATCCCCGTGTTTTCAAGAGCACTGCAGGTCAGGACACTGGGAATAGTCAGGCGGCTGCGAGAAAGCCCAAGGGCGCGCTGGTAGGTTTTGGCAGTCAGGGAAGCGTTCTCTTTCAGGGAGCCATCTGCCTTTGTGACCGCGATAAGGTCCGCAGTCTCAAGAATGCCACGCTTAATTCCCTGTAACTCATCGCCGGCATGGGTGAGTACCAGTAAAAGAACTACATCAACCATCTTCCACGCGGCATACTCTCCTTGACCTGTACCGACCGTTTCCACCAAGATCGGGTTATACCCGGCTACGTCACATAGAAGGATCGTAGAGAGTGTGGCATGGGCAACCCCACCGGTGATGGACCCGGAAGGAGAGGGGCGTACGAATGAGTTTGAATGGGTGGCAAGTTGGGGCATACGGGTTTTATCTCCCAGAATACTCCCCCTAGTCCGGGGGCTCGATGGATCAATCGTCAGGACGGCGACCTTATGTCCCGAATTCACCAGATGTATTCCTAGCGCCTCAATGAATGTGCTTTTTCCAACTCCGGGGGCACCGGTTACAGCAACACGGAGTGCGGTATTTGTTTTTGGAAGCAGTGCACCCAGTAGGCGATCAGCTACTTTCTGATCTTCTTCCAGTGTACTTTCCATCAGCGTGATGCCTCGGCTGAGGCTCACCCGATCTCCAGATTGAATTCCCTTTATTAGAGATTCTATTTCAGGGTTTTGGGGCATGATCATCCAGTAAACGAGTCAGAATCGTGATGGCTGCATGTGCAATGATGGTTCCAGGGCCAAAAATTTCACAGACCCCCGACTCGTGAAGTAAGGAGTAGTCTTCGGCTGGAATGATTCCACCGACAACGACTTCGAGATCAGTCCGGCGATGCCGTTCCAAAATTTCCATGAACTCCGGAACCAATGTTCGGTGTGCACCGGCAAGACTGGAGATCCCCACAATATGAACATCGTTCTCAATGGCCTGGCGGGCCACTTCTTCGGGAGTCTGAAAAAGGGGAGCCACATCTACGTCAAATCCTAGGTCGGCAAACGCAGTCGCAATAGTGCGTGCCCCGCGGTCATGTCCGTCCAGGCCAAGTTTTGCAACCAGGATTCGGGGCCGACGTCCTGTACGATCTGCAAATCGATCGGTCAAAGAACGAGCATGGTCAGTGGCTTGATCGGTATCCATAACGGTAGAGTAAATGCCCGTAACCGTTTCGTTATGGGCAGTATAGCGGCCAAATACGGTTTCTAAGGCACTGGAGATCTCTCCCAGTGTTGCACGATTCCGAGCTGCATCCAATGCGAAATTCAGTAAATTTACGTCCTTACGGGATGCAGCGGTGCAGAGTGCTTCCAGAGATCTACGTACTTTTTCCATGTCCCTGGATTTTTTCAGTTCCTCTAATCGGCGGGACTGATTGGAAAGCACGTCTGCATTATCGACTCGGAGGAGCGGGATTTCGGCATTCTCACCGGATTGAAACGCATTGACCCCTACGACAATCTCGTCCCCGCGATCAATTCGTGCTTGTTTGGCTGCGGCAGCCTCCTCGATCCTCATCTTGGGAAGACCGGTCGCAATCGCCTTTGTCATGCCTCCCATGGATTCAATTTCTTGAATATGGTTCCATGCTTGATGAGTTAAGATATGAGTGAGATGTTCGACATGGTAGGAACCTCCCCACGGATCGATGGCTCTGGTTAGATTCGATTCTTCTCTTAAGATCAGCTGCGTATTCCGGGCAATCCTGGCAGCATGGGTTGAAGGAAGCGCGAGAGCTTCATCCATTGCATTTGTGTGAAGCGACTGCGTTTGACCGCAAACAGCCGAGAGTGCTTCAATCGTAGTGCGTGTCACATTATTATGAGGATCCTGGGCAGTGAGGCTATAGCCAGAGGTCTGACAGTGCATACGAAGCATCATAGATTTTGGGTTCCGAGGCGAAAAAGGATGAATTAGTCGGGCCCAGAGCAAACGGGCTGCCCGTAGCTTGGCAATCTCTGTAAAATGATTCATCCCAATCCCAAAGAAAAAAGATAGTCTCGGGGCAAAAGAATCGATCGTTAATCCACGATCAAGGCCGGTGCGTACATATTCGAGTCCGTTAGCAAGTGTGTAGGCAAGCTCTAGATCAGCGGGTGCGCCGGCTTCATGCATATGGTACCCACTGATGGATACGGGATTGAAGCGGGGCATATTTTGTGCACACCACTGGAGAATATCTCCGGTGATACGTATAGACGGTGCAGGCGGGTAGATGTATGTATTCCGCACCATGAATTCTTTGAGAATATCGTTCTGAATCGTACCACTGAGCTGGTTGGCTGGGACTCCGGATTCCTCTGCCGCAATAATAAAAAAAGCCATGATAGGTAGCACCGCACCATTCATGGTCATGGACACACTCATGTTTTTGAGCGGAATACCATCAAACAGAATCCGCATATCCTCCACGCTATCAATCGCTACCCCTGCCTGCCCAACATCCCCACGCGCGAATCTATGATCAGAGTCATACCCTCGATGCGTCGGCAAATCGAACGCGACAGAGAGGCCGCGTTGCCCTTCGGCAAGTGCATTTTTGTAAAAAGTATTGGATTCTTCCGCTGTGGAAAACCCGGCATATTGTCGGATCGTCCACGGACGTTTCGTGTACATTGAAGCATAAGGGCCGCGTAGGAAGGGTGGAAGGCCCGCCGCATAATCCAGATGCTCCATCGGTGCTATTGCTGTGGGTCCATGCAAGGCTCCTTCTTCACCGGGCCCAGTAATCACACCAGGCGAGGGGTTGGATCGTGGATAAGGAATCGATGCAAAATCAGGATGCATGACTCTCCAGCAAGGTGAGCAGGCGATCCGCAGCGGCGGGAAATGGCTCGCCAACAGAAAGAAGAATGGATTCATGCTTGGAGTTCTCAGCCAAGAATCCATCCGAGGTTTTTTTTAAGCTGAGTTCAGCTTCGTCTGGATTGATCGTGCAAGCACATAAATCCAGAAGCCTATGTAGCCAAAGATCATCACAGTTTCCGTGAAGGAGGACAGATACGTCTCTGCCTAGTGCTTTTGCACGAAGACGGATATGCTCAAGAGGAGCGGTAAGGCTCTTTATATTCGGGACGGCTTGCTCTATTTGACGGGAGAGATAAGAATTGACTCCCACGATGATCTCCTTACAGGTATAGGACCTATTGCGCTGCTGCCTGTCCGCCTGTTGGATTTCTTTTTCGATCCAGGGGGACGCTCTATGTAACCCCCCGGTTGCTTCAATCTTTTGAAACAGTTCCCAGGCCGCTTCCCCAAGAGCATCCGTCATGTTTTCAATCATCCAGGATCCCGCTGATGGGTCGGCAATACGGCCGAAACCTGCTTCGTGACGCAGTATTTGTTGCATACGCAGGTTGGATCCAATACCCGTGGTTACTACGACGTCACAGCCTCCAAGAATGGCAGCTACATATTGGAGAGTCTGGCGGATCATGTGGGTATCGGGATCCAGTTGTGATGCATAGCGGCAGCTTGGAGTGCCTACAATAGAGATGTTCTGGGTGGGAATCGAATAAGCGTTCAGGATCTCTCGGGTACATAAGCGGAGTGCACGTAATCGGGCGATATCCAATAAATAGCGCTCCCCAATTGGTACACGATAATAGATGTGGTTTGCGTTGCAGTCAGGTGCCAGCTCCGCCAATAAGTCGGATAATTGAGATAATCCGCACGCCATTTCCTGCACAAGCGTTGCACCTTGGTCATGCCAGGTCTCAAGGTTAATGCACTCCGTCCACAATCCAGTACCTTTGGCGGCCTGCAATTTTGTGTGAGGGGATTGATGTTCGAAGGGGATGACTGCACCACGAAGCTGCTCGAGTTCAAGTCCTCTTTCCTCTGCTCTGGTACGAAGAGATTGGATGAATTTCAGATTAACCCCCTCGCCACGAAAAAAGAGAGGGACTCTTCCAAGGGGCAAATCTTCTGGGATAGGGGCAGATTCTGGCAGAACAAACCCCAGTGCTTCTGCACCTGCATCTAAAGCGGCGGAAGCATCTTTTAGATCAACATCTGCACGGATGATCCATCCGGGGTGATCAAGTATAGGCGTAGGGTCTGATGTACCTCGCCGATAATAGGGATGGATCGTAATTCCCTCGATCGGTTGCCAGGATAAATCCTCAGAGATCAAGTTCTGCCACTGTGCGTCTTCCACAGGAGGAAAAAAAGTCAGCAAGTCCAGGGGCTCTCCCATGGATCAATCAAATATTCCGCAGGAATTTAATCAGATCAAAGATAACAATACCATAGGCGACGGCTACGTTGAGGGATTGTTTGGCACCATATTGGGGAATCTCCAGGGCACAATCCGCTTGATCAATGATGGACTGATCGACGCCAGAGAGTTCGTTGCCGATGACCAGGCAAAGTGGAAAATAGTCACGGGATACCTCAGAAACGGGGATAGAGGAGTCGGTAAGTTCTAACGCGGCAATGGTATAGCCCAAGCTACGTAAATGATCAATTGCAACCATTGGATCTGATTTATAGCTCCAAGGGACTGTATCCTGGGCACCAAGAGCGGTTTTATGCATTTGCGGATTTTCGGGAGTTGAGGTGATTCCCGTGAGGAGTATATGCTCAACCAAAGCACCATCGGAACTTCGGAAGATGGAGCCTACATTGTGTACTGATCGTATATTGTCTAGCAAAACAGTAACCGGGTGTCGTGGTAACAGCCGGACCTGATCGGCGGTTGGTCGGTCAATTTCTTCATGACGAAGTTTTCGCATTTTACCTAAGAAAGTGATTATAGCAATTGACGGTACGGCCGCATCCGGCAAGAGTACCATGGCACATCAGGTTGCTAGTGATTCGGGGTTTGTTTTCATGGATTCCGGCTTGATGTATAGGGCAGTGGCATTTGGGTTCCTGAAACACGGCATCGAAAGTACGCAAGATAGTGTTGCAGCCTTTCTTCCAAAGATGAATCTAAAGATTGATTGTATTGATCGCCGCATGAAGATTTACTTTGATGAGGAAGATATAACCATGAAGCTTCATACCTCCCGAATCACAGAAATGTCCAGTCGGATTGCAGTGATAGCGGAGATTCGTGAGTTTTTACTGAAGGTTCAACATCGAGTGGGGGACCGTTTTGGTAAGGATCCAGGGCTAATTGTTGTGGGGCGAGACATTGGAACGGTCGTTTTTCCGGATGCAAAATGGAAGTTTTTTGTGACCGCATCCGCTGAAGTACGGGCCCGCCGCCGATTTACCGAACTTTCTCAAACAGGTTTGGAGATCCCCTTCCATCAAGTATACGATTCGATAATGAAGCGTGATCTACAGGATTCCGAACGTGCGATTGCACCTCTTAGAAAAGCAGCGGATGCAATTGTAATTAATACAGATGATCTGACTCCGGATGAACAGGCAGCAATCATACTTGGATACATATTGGAACGATAAATCTTAGAGGTCCGTATAACTTGGTTCGCATGATACTCGTAATCTGTGATCCGTCATATAGATCCCAACTTCCTTTACGCAAGTGTCCATTTATAACTTAACTAAATACCCTTGCCTGATTCTGATGCAAAGGAAGTGCATCCTACCTAAGGTCAGGTCAATTTTCTATGTCAGAACAAACACAATCAAGCGTAGAGGACTCCGTGAAAGCGGATCATCCTGAATCAAAAACAGACGATCATAATTCGACAGCACCATCAAATTCAACCAATTCGTCATCGGAGTCCAATTTTGCTACTGATGTAGCAGGGAGCGAATCTGAGCAATTCTCTGGATCCGGCTCGGAGCCATCTGAAGATGTAGTCGTAACTGAAACCGAATCTACGGAAGTCTCAACGGAGCCGGAAGCATCTTCCGAGGACACATCAATATCGGCTGTAGAATCTACAGAAGCTTCAACGGAGCCGGAAACGCTTTCGGAGGACAAACCAGTTCCAGCGGCAGAATCTACGGATGAGTCCGCTGCTTCAGATGAAAGCATCTCGGAGTCCTCAGATGAGGAGCCCCAAGATCCCGTGAGATCCAATCAGGAGGATATTCTCGAAGACCCCACTAGAATAGGATATACCGGAGAAATTCTAGGAGATGTGGTTCCGCTTTCGAGCCTTGAAGAACTGATGGAGTCCATTGATGAAGAGCAGCAAGAAGCAGCAGATCTGATCAAACTTATTGATAGTTCCCTCAGTAAGGTATCGAAAGACGAGATTGTGACCGGGCGAATTATATCGATCAGTGACAAGGATGTCGTGATCGATATTGGATTCAAGAGCGATGGGGTAATTCCCAAGAATGAGTTTTCCGGTGAATTGAATATCGGGGATGAAGTCGAAGTATATCTTGAGCGGATTGAAAACTATCATGGGCAACTCGTACTCAGCAAGGAAAGAGCCGAAAGAGTTCGACGTTGGGAGCAGGTCGAAGATGCGTTCAAAGATGGAACGGTGTTGGAGGGAACCATCGTCCGACGAATTAAAGGAGGCATGTTAGTAAATCTGATTGATGGATTGGAAGCGTTCCTGCCTGGATCTCAGATTGATATGCGCCCCGTAAGAGATTTTGATTCTTACCTGGATCGCAGAATGGAATTCAAAATCGTCAAGATTAATTCTGAGAACGAGAATGTGGTGGTATCTCACAAAGCCCTGATCGAGCGTGAGCTTGCTTCCCAGCGAGAAAGTATCCTCTCCACAATGGAGACGGGGCAGGTTCTGGAGGGAATTGCGAAGAATATTACTGACTTCGGGGTGTTTGTTGATTTGGGAGGTGTGGATGGTCTTCTTCATATTACGGACCTGACCTGGGGCCGTGTCTCTCACCCAACGGAGATCGTCACACTGGATGAGGAATTAAAAGTTGTTGTACTCGAATACGACAAGGAGCGTCAGCGAATTTCATTAGGTCTGAAGCAGTTGAAGCCGCATCCGTGGGAAAACATTGAAGAGCGATACAAGCCAGGAGATATTGTAGAAGGCAAAGTTGTCTCGATCACCGACTATGGTGCATTTCTTGAGCTTGAGCAGGGGATCGAAGGGTTGGTACATGTCTCCGAGATGAGTTGGACCGGACATATCCGCCATCCATCTCAGCGGGTTTCACTCGGACAGGTTGTGAAAGTCTCTGTGTTAAGCATTGACCATGACCTGAAGAAGATCTCGCTCGGAATGAAGCAGTTTGAAGTCAATCCATGGGAAGGTATTGCCATGCGCTATCCTCCGGGAACGGTGCTTCGTGGTCGTGTACGTAATATTACTCACTTTGGAGCTTTCGTCGAAATTGAACCGGGGATTGATGGGTTGGTGCATGTATCTGATCTATCCTGGACCAAAACGATCCGCCATCCCAGTGAATTAATCAAGAAAAGGCAGGAGCTTTCTGTCGTTGTGCTGGACGTAGATGAGAAGCGCCAGCGGATTGCGCTTGGTCATAAACAGATTGAAACGAATCCGTGGACCAATCTGGTAACGATTTATGAAACGGGCACTGACCATAAGGCGAAGGTGATTCGGGTGGATCGTAAGGGTTTGCTAGTCGAGTTACCCCTTGAAGTAGAGGCATCAGTACCTATCAATGAGCTCAAGAACAAACCCGACAGCGGATTTGCGCCCTATCAGGAAGGGGATGAGTTAGAACTTCGTGTGATCCGACTCGATGTGAGTCAAAAAGAAATCGTAATGAGCGAAACTGCCAGGGATAGACAGGAGCAGGCTCAGGAGCGTCAGAAAGAGGAACATGTGAAGCGTGCTCAGCGCCGGGCAGAAGAGAAAGCGGTTCGTCAGCATACGAAACGGGAAAAGGCCACCAGCGGTCCCACTACGATTGGAGAACTCAGCGGACTTGAATCATTGAAAGCAAAATTGGAGGATGCAGAAGAATCAGCCACTTCCGAGGATTCGGAGAACGATGCACCTGCGGATAAGACGGTAAGCGTGGAGGCCTCTGAAGAAAAAGAGCCGGAGACAGAAGTAGTTGCGTCGAAACCCTCTGAGGAGGAGGCATCTGAAGCCACAGAGGGTATATCTTCTACGGAGAAGGCTGCGCAGGAAGAAGCATCCGATGCTGCACCCGCTGACGTGAAGGTGGAAGAGGAAGAAATGCCTGTGACAGAGGATTCCAAAGAGGAGGTGCTCGAGAAAGAAGAGATGGATAAGAAGACATCAAAGGCCAAGGCTTCCAAGGCAAAATCAACCGCCAAAAAGAAAGAAGATGCGGATGTAGCAGAGCAAGAAGTATCGACGGAGGAAGCATAAGTCATGGATTAAGTAGCCTGTAGACGATGACGGACACGTTTTTTGAACCAGAGACCGTGTGCTCAACCGGGTACTGCTTTGTGACATCAGTAGCTTTTCTGGGGCACAGAGAGGCGTCTATTCCTGCTCCATCCTCATAGATTTAGCCTACCATCATGTTAGAGATGAGCACAACGCTTAAATCACTTGGAATATCGGATGTAGGGCCTGGGCTTATAGTTGGCTCTTCCGTAAGCTCTGGTGGTGGGGCACAGATTGAGGTTCATAGTCCCATTGACGGTCACCTGATTCAGACGGTTGGCTCAGCTACAGCTGAGGAAGTTGAACGAGGTTGTGAGGCGGCCCATCATGCGTTTCTTTCGTGGAGGATCGTTCCTGCGCCTCGTCGTGGAGAGTTAGTTCGTCAATTTGGGCAGATACTGCGAGATCATAAAGAAGAACTGGGATTTCTGGTTACTTTGGAGGCAGGAAAGATTCAATCAGAGGCGGAAGGGGAAGTGCAGGAAATGATTGATGTATGTGACTTTGCCACTGGGCTCAGTCGCCAGCTCTATGGGCTGACCATTCAAAGTGAGCGTCCTCAGCATCGACTCATGGAACAGTGGCATCCGCTGGGAGCCGTTGGTGTTATTTCGGCCTTTAATTTTCCTGTGGCTGTATGGTCATGGAATGCGGCCTTGGCATTAGTTTGTGGCGATCCCGTCGTTTGGAAGCCTTCGGAAAAGACTCCCTTGACGGCATGGGCATGCCATAATCTTTTAATGAGGGTGGTTTGTGACTTTGAAGAGGCACCAGATTCGCTGAGTGTAGTGACCCAAGGTGGTCGTGAAGTTGGAGAGGCATTATCTGACTCGGAATACCTGCCATTAATCTCCGCAACCGGATCGGTTGCTATGGGGCGGGCGGTTGGACAAAGAGTTGCCAAACGCCTAGGACGCTCATTGCTGGAACTAGGAGGCAATAATGCCCTCATAGTTGCTCCAGGTGCAAATCTTGACCTTGCTGTGAAAGCGATCACATTTGCAGCAGTGGGAACGGCAGGACAGCGATGCACAACGCTTCGACGCTTGATTGTCCATCACAGTATCAAAGATGAGCTATTGTCACGGTTACGCCGAACTTGGGAATCTATCCGGATAGGGGATCCACGCGAAAAGGATGTATTGGTTGGACCCCTGATTGATGAAGATGCCGCGAAGGCAATGGAGTATGCTTTGGCTTCGGCTGTAAAAGAGGGAGGGCAGATCCACGGAGGAGGACGAGTCACCAAAAATGTCCCCCAGGGTGGTGTGTATGTTCGGCCTGCTCTCATCGAAATTTCCTCTGAAGCAGCGATCGTACAAACAGAAACCTTTGCTCCGCTCTGTTATGTGCATGAATATGACCAACTGGAGGAGGCAATCAGAATCCAGAATAATGTACCACAGGGGCTGTCGAGTGCAATCTTCACGGACAGCGTTGTGGAAGCTGAGATTTTTTGTGGTCCTGAGGGAAGTGACTGTGGGATTGCAAATGTAAATATTGGCACGAGTGGAGCGGAGATTGGTGGTGCGTTCGGAGGAGAAAAAGAAACCGGTGGGGGGCGTGAAAGTGGTTCAGATTCCTGGAAATACTATATGCGAAGATCGACCAATACCGTGAATTATGGCAAAGACCTTCCCTTGGCACAGGGAGTAGAATTTGTCTGAGAATGTCACTGCTTGCCCCCCACATTCAATCCATCCCTCCAAGTGGTATTCGCCGATTTTTCGACATTGCAGCGTCCATGGACGATGTGATTTCACTGGGAATAGGGGAACCAGATTTCGTGAGTCCACGATCCGTGATTGACGAAGCGGTGGCTTCGTTGGCATTGGGAAAAACAGGTTACACTTCGAATGCTGGATTGATTGAACTGCGTGAGGCAATTGCGGAGCACCTGTTTCATCTATACGGATATCAGGTAGAGGCAGATCAGATTCTGATCACCATTGGTGCCAGTGAAGCAATGCAATTGTCGATGCTTGCACTCTTGAGCCCGGGGGATGAAGTTCTGATTCCTGAGCCATGCTTTGTGTCGTATGGCCCGGTTGCGAGATTTGCTCATGGGAAGGTTGTTTATGTCCCAACACGTTCGGAAACAAATTTCGAGGTGACGGCAGAGGATATATCCAGCAGAATCACATCTCGGACCAAGATGATCTTCATTGGTTATCCGAATAATCCAACTGGTGCCGTCCTCAGACGGGAAACCCTTGAGGAAATTGCTGCCATAGCGGAAGCGCACAACCTGGTTCTGATCTCGGATGAGATCTATGATCAACTCATCTATGGGGATACGAAACGGACAGGGCATGCGAGTGCCTGGTCGGTTCAATCTTTGCGTGAGCGCAGCATTCTTCTGGGAGGATTCTCTAAAGCTTACGCCATGACAGGATGGAGACTTGGTTATGCGATTGCTCCTGCATCAATATATGAGGGGCTCTATAAAGTCCATCAGTACATGATCATGAGTGCTCCAACTATAGCCCAGTATGGAGCCTTGGCTGCAATCCGGGATTGCGCTTCGGAGGTGGAGCGAATGCGTCAGGCATATGATCGTCGTAGGCGTATGATTGTAGATGGGTTGCGGGCGGCAGGGCTCCCAACTTTTGAGCCCGAGGGAGCATTCTATTGTTTTCCGGATATTCGGTCCACTGGACTGACTTCGGAGGAGTTCGCAGAGAGATTGATTCGGGAAGAATCGGTTGCGGTGGTGCCGGGGGATGCGTTTGGCCCAAGTGGGGCGGGGTTCGTGCGCTGCTCCTATGCGACCGCGGATGACAAAGTAGCGGAGGCCACTCGCCGGATTCAGAGATTTGTTCAGAAATACAAAAATGGCCGATGATCCGAATATTGATAGGATTAGGGGTTGCATTCTTGCTCCATCTATTTTTTGGATGGGTATGGAGTATAGGAGGTGGCATTGCTGCAGGGATCTATTGCCCCGGACGTGCATGGCTTGCCGGAGGGATTGCCGTTGCCTTGAGCTGGGCCCTGTTTGTGGCTCATGCATTTATGGTTGCTCCTGAGCCAACCTCGCGCCTTATGGTAATTATGGGAGCGATGTTTGGTGATATCCCTGGTGTACTTGTTCCGGTATTAACCGTATTTGTAGGGGGATTACTTGGGGTTGCTGGCGGTGGGTTAGGGGCATCCATGCATCCAGCTGCCGCATTTACATGGAATCAATTGAAATCTCGAATAACAAGTTAACCTGGTACACATGGGAGAGGATCTTTCTTTGAACGGGCAAAACCTTCTTGACGATCTGGCTGAATTGTTAGCGTCCGAAGAAGAGTTCATTTCAGACGGAACTATTCTAAAAAATGTGGTGATTGAATCAGCTTTGAGAATGGATGCGCATCTTCTGGAATTACTGATACAGTCGGAAGCAATCAAGGCACATTTTTTTGTTGAAGTTGCTGGAACGTTAGTTTTCGACAAGGTTAAATTTCGGGATTTTATTTCAAACAAGACCTTTCTCCCAGACAGTTATACTGCTTTCAAGAATCGAATTGGCTTGGTAGATCAGCATGGTAATTTTTTGAGTCACTTACGCAATGTAGTACTTACATGGCCATACAAAGACTGCGTACTAGAAGGTGGAATGACCAAGGAAGATAGAGGCAGGGAGGAAGTGTTTTGGAATACTACTCTCTCCCCCGATGACATTACGAGGCTGTTTGAGCCAAAGGTGTTAACAGGATGGGAGCGTTGGAGTGCTGCTTCAGAAAAAATGGGGGGGGGGTAAATCGTCTGTCAGTTGGCAAAATACGTAATGAAGACAATTTGTTGATCAAGGGCAATAACCTGTTAGCCCTTCACTCACTAAAGCTTCGTTATGCGGGAAAAGTAAAACTGATTTACATTGACCCACCTTACAATACTGGGAATGATGGATTTCGGTACAATGACCGATTCAATCACTCTACATGGCTTACATTTATGCGAAATCGGCTTGAAGTAGCCAAACAACTGCTCTCTGGAGATGGCTTCATTTTTGTTCATTGCGACAGAAACGAATTTGCCTATTTAAAAGTTCTCATGGATGAGGTAATGAAGGGCGGTAAGTTTATTGAATGCGTAGTTGTCGTAAACAATCCTGCAGGTAGAGACTATGGTGGCATTGCAAATATGCATGAATATATCCTCTGTTATGCCAAAAGTGAGAGTTATATACTCAATTGGATTAATAATCCTGCTAAAAAATTTCCTTATTCAGATGAATTTGGTGGTTTTGAACTACGTGAATTGAGGAATAGAAATACTACTTTTCACGAAGGCAATCGCCCAAATCTTGTCTATCCTTTTTATGTGGATCCCCATAATTCTGATGAAAATGGTTTGCATAAAGTAAGCCTTAATGAAATAGATGGCTGGGTACGTGTAATGCCTGCAAAGTCACAAGAAATTCAAACTGTGTGGCGATGGGGAGTGAAAAAATCAAGGGAGAACATCAATAAAATATTAGCAAGGCCTAAAAGAGATGGTCAGTTTAGAATTTTTGAAAAGTATCGAAAAACCAGTAAAATGGTTCGATCTGTTTGGGCTGATAAGTTGGTAAATTCTGAACGAGGAACACTGCAAGTTAAAGCACTTATGGGTAAGCAATCTTTTACGTTCCCAAAGCCTGAAGAAACTTTATGCCGCATTATCGAAATTACAACTGATCCAGGTGACATTGTGATGGACTTCTTCGCAGGGTCGGGTACTACGGCTGCTGTTGCACACAAGATGGGCCGTCAATGGATTGCTATCGAACAGATGGATTATATTGAGGAGATAACGAAGACTCGCTTGAAAAAAGTCATTGGAGGCGAACAAGGTGGCGTTTCTGAGAAAGTTGAATGGAAAGGAGGTGGGTCATTTGTTTATGCCGAACTCGCGGCTTCCAACTCAGTTTTTGCTGATCAAATTGAATCGGCAAGAAAGCACTCCACATTATTGTCCATTAAGGTCGATATGCAGAAAATGGGTTTTCTTCGTTATGATTTCAACATGGATTCTTTTGACGAAGATGAATTTGTTAACCTTTCTTTGAATGATGCTAAGCGTGTGTTGATGGACTGCTTAGATGCGAACCATCTATATGTTAACCTTAATTCACTCGGCGATGAAGACTTTTCTATTTCAGATGAAGATACAGACACAACCCGTGCATTTTATCGTGATTACAATGATATAGAGGCTTGCTAAAGAGGATGGTATACTCACTGCCCAAGCTAGTTTATTCACTCATAATGGAACAATCATTTTCATCATGGATAATTTCGCAAAATAAAATGGCATTGTCCCTACCAATTGAAATATTGAGGATTGCTATTCAATATCAAAAGTGAACCAATAACATCAAAAAAATGATACAGATTAAAGGTCATGTCACTCAGGGAGAGGATTTCCCTGCGAACGGGCAAAATCTTCTTGACGACCTGGCTGAATTATTAGCGTCCGAAGAAGAGTTCATTTCAGGCGGAGTCATTCTGAAAAATGTGGTGATTGAATCAGCTTTGAGAATGGATGCGCATCTTCTGGAATTACTGATACAGTCGGAAGTAATCAAGGCACATTTTTTTGTTGAAGTTGCTGGGACGTTAGTTTTCGACAAGGTTAAATTTCGGGATTTTATTTCAAACAAGACCTTTCTCCCAGACAGTTATACTACTTTCAAGAATCGAATTGGCTTGGTAAATCAGCGTGGTGATTTTTTGAGTCACTTACGCGATGTAGTACTTACATGGCCATACAAAGACTGTGTATTGGAAGGTGGAATGACCAAGGAAGATAGAGGCAGGGAGGAAGTGTTTTGGAATACTATTCTATCGCCCGATGACATTACGAGGCTGTTTGAGCCAAAGGTGTTAACAGGATGGGAGCGTTGGAGTGCTGCTTCAGAAAAAATGGGGGGGGGGGGTAAATCGTCTGTCAGTTGGCAAAATACGTAATGAAGACAATTTGTTGATCAAGGGCAATAACCTGTTAGCCCTTCACTCACTAAAGCTTCGTTATGCGGGAAAAGTAAAACTGATTTACATTGACCCACCTTACAATACTGGGAATGATGGATTTCGGTACAATGACCGATTCAATCACTCTACATGGCTCACATTTATGCGAAATCGGCTTGAGATTTCAAGGCATTTCCTTAGAGAGGATGGTCTAATTGTCGTTCATATTGATGATAATGAACAGGCATATCTAAAAGTTCTCATGGATGAGATATTTGGAAGAGAGAATTTTGTTGGGGATCTGATCAGAAAGACAAAATCGACCACGAATGATGCTAAAACGGGATTCAATATCCAGCATGAAAACACTCTCATTTATGCAAATGATAAGTCTAGGGTTTTGTTAACCGGGAAAAAGAAAACATTTGAAAATTACAAGAATCCCGACGACGATCCCAATGGAACTTGGGCTAGTGAAGACCCGAGTGCCAGATCGGGCGACTATTATTTCCCAATCGAAAATCCATATACGGGGAAGATTGATTTTCCTCCCGAAAATCGCCAGTGGCTATTTTCGGAAAAGAGGCTTCAGGATTACATTGAGTCTGGCAAAATTGTATTTCGAAAAGAGCACCGTGAAAATCAGAGGGGATTCATATTCAAGCGTTATAGAAGTGAGATCAAAAGTGAGTACAACTTATTGGGGAGTCTAGAGGGAGTAGATAACCAGTATATGAACCAGAAAGCTACAAAAGAGCGGAATGAACTGTTTGGAGAAGTAGAATTTGCTTATCCTAAACCAGAAGCTTTTGCAGAATTGATTATTCGTGCTTCAACAAAACCGGGCGATATTATCATGGATTTTTTTGTAGGATCGGGCACGACTGCTGCTGTTGCACACAAGATAGGCCGTCAATGGATTGCTGTCGAGCAGATGGATTATATTGAGGACATAGCGAAGACTCGTTTGAAAAAAGTCATCAAAGGTGAACAAGGTGGAGTTTCTGAGATGGTTGGCTGGAAAGGAGGAGGTTCGTTTGTTTATGCTGAACTCGCAGATTCAAATTCTTTTTTTGCTGACCGAATCAAAGAAGCAAGAAAGCATTCCACATTAATGTCTGTGCTGACTGACATACAGCAGGCAGGTTTTCTTCGTTATGATTTCAGAGTGGATGTCTTTGATGAAGACGAATTTATGAATCTTTCCTTGGATGATGCAAAACGTGTATTACTGGATTGTTTGAATTTCAACCATCTATATATTAATCTGAATTCACTCGGCGACAATAATTTTTCTGTTTCGGACGAGGACGCAGATATGACTCGTACATTTTATGGGATATCAGAATGAGTCGAAGTCTTCTCGAAATTTTCGACACATTATCCGAAGAAGGTTTACTCAAAACAGATCTACCGAGTGAAATCTCTGAGAATCTCTCGACAAGAATTAAGCTACGCCCATACCAGATTGAAGCTTTGGATCGGTGGTTTTACTACCTTGATAAGTACAGTAAAAGCCCTTCCAATCCCCATTTATTGTTTCATATGGCAACAGGAAGTGGGAAAACGGTATTGATGGCTGCACTTATCCTTGATTTGTTTAAACGAGGTTGCCGGAATTTTCTCTTCTTTGTGAATTCTACTCAGATCATTGAAAAAACCAAGGACAACTTCCTGAATCAAGCTTCTGCTAAGTACCTTTTTAGTCCCATCATACGGATTGATGGTAAACCCGTGGAGATTCAGGCTGTGGAGACCTTCGGAGCAGTGAGTAATAAAACAATTAATATTCATTTCACTACCGTTCAAGGACTACATACGAGAATGCACAATCCGAAAGAGGGCTCGGTGACGATCGAGGATTTCCGAGATCATCGAGTAGTAATGATCTCAGATGAGGCGCACCATCTGAATGCTCAAACCAAGAGTAGGCCAAGCATAGGCGAAACCAGAGAAGCCGCTAGTTGGGAAGACACGGTAACTAAAATTTTCAAACAGCATCCTGAGAATATTCTATTGGAGTTCACGGCGACTGTTGATTTAGGGCATCAGGCGATTAAGGAAAAGTACGATGATAAGATCCTCTTTGACTATCAGCTAAGGCATTTTAGAGAGGATGGTTACTCAAAGGATATTGAGCTCAGGCAAGCTCACTTATCTCCACTGGATCGAATGATGCAGGTGATGATACTTAGTCAATATAGACTGAAGGTGGCCGAGGCGTATGGAATTCATTGCAAACCTGTGATTCTGATGAAATCTAGAAAGATTGACGAGTCAGTAAAAAATGAGTCTGTATTCAAGTCTATGGTATTAGAGCTGTCCGGACAGACTCTTCAGGAGATCAGAGAGGCATCGTCAAAAGACAAGACACTTTCGAGGGCATTCAATTACATCATAGAGGAACGCGGAATGAGGTTTGATGAGTTCGCCTACGAGTTGCAAAGTGCATTTGGAGACGAGAAAATTGTCAATGTAAACAGATTAGATGACCTTAAAGGAAACCAGATTAAGCTTAATAGTCTAGAAGATCGTTCAAACGAGATTCGTGTGATTTTCGCAGTGGAAAAGCTGAATGAAGGATGGGATGTTCTGAATTTATTTGACATCGTGCGCTTGTATGAGACTAAAGTCGGTAAGAGCAATAGGATCAGTAATACCACCATGTCCGAGGCTCAACTTATCGGGCGGGGAGCCCGATACTTTCCATTCATAGTTCCAGACCAGAAGCATGCCGCGCCGGAAAAGCGCAAGTATGATGAGAATATAAAACATCCATTGAGGATATTGGAGGAGCTATATTATCATTGTTCACATAAACCAGAATATATTGACGAAATCAAGCGAGCCCTGAGTAAAATAGGAATGCAGGATGAAACTACTCGTACAGTTCACCTTCGTCTGAAAGAGAATTTCAAGAACTCACAGTTTTACAAAATAGGATATATATGGGTTAATCGGCGCGTTAATAATCCGCGCGAGAGTATAAACAGTTTACGTGCCTACAAAATTGATAATTACTTCAGATATCCTGCATTGATGACTGGGCGCGTGACAGAAGAATCTGCGTTTGCCACTGCGCGGGAGGAAAGGACTGAGAAGAATGATGAACCAGTATCACGGGAATTTCGCCTGACTGACTTCAATAGAGGTATCTTAGATTTTGCCTTGGACTCCGACGAATTTTTTCATTTTGCCAACATCAGAAAATATTTTCCACACCTAAAGAGCATTTCTCAATTCCATGTTTCCAATGATTATCTGGGAGACGTGATTGTTGAGGTTCCAGGACTACGTAAAGATCTTGAAAATATGACTGCTAGGCAGAAGTTAGAAATAACACAATATGTTCTCGCTCAGATAAAAATTGGTGTGAAGCGCGAAAGCGTCGAATTTGTCGGAACGACGAATTTCTCCGCACGCAAAATAAGTGAGTGCTTTACCGATAGAACTCTGAAACTTCGAGTTGAAGGTCAAGCAGGGAAAAGCTGGGCTGAAAGCCATATCAATGATCTAAATCTGATAAACCTGAATGAACAGGATTGGTATGCCTACGATAATAATTATGGAACAGATCAGGAAAAATATTTTATTAGGTTCTTACATGATCAGGCCGACTCGGTGAGAAAAAAATATGATGATTTCTATCTTCTTCGGAACGACAAGGCGGTGAAACTTTACTCTTTTAAGAACGGGGCGGCATTTGAACCAGACTTTATTCTCTTTCTCCGAAAAAAAGGTACAGAGATAGGCAATGTTCTTCAATTGTTCATTGAGCCTAAGGGAGGACATCTTATGCAAGTGGATGAA
This sequence comes from Rhodothermales bacterium, assembly GCA_965215475.1. GTDB lineage: Bacteria > Bacteroidota > Rhodothermia > Rhodothermales > Bin80 > Bin80. The sequence continues at coordinate 760,129 of OZ244061.1, read as the reverse complement.
TGGAAGCAAACCTTCTTGGAAAAAATTCAATGGAAGCATCAGATTGACCCACTTTTTGAAGGCGACAAATATCGTATTTTTGGGCTACCCTTTTTTAATGAAGAGGGGGCAAATTATACCAAATTCAAAGAAGCATTTGAAAAATTACTGGGTCATGAATGATCTTGCATGGTATCGAATGTGCTCAGGTCATCAAAAATAAGTTCAGAAGCAATCATTGGAACTTCTCACTAAAAAGGATACAGGCAGAAGTTCTGCACCAGTACAACAAATTTATGATACTGAAGTCGGTATGTCCTATCTTGTTAGAGATGAGGCAGGAAACATTTATTCTGATAGGATGTAGCAACTCACATATTTCTCTAGAGACATGATTGACACTCTCGCGATAGTTCGCAAGCTTTCCGATCCGGGTCGATTCAGGGATTAAACGGGTAGAGGCAGAGGCGCACGCCGAAGCCATCGCAGACGCGTTTGATCAACAATACAGTGAGCTCGCCACCAAGGATTTTGTACGTAACCAGATCAGCATTGTCCGTGGTGAAATCAGTAATTTGGAGGCGAAAATCAGTGATTTACGTGGGGAGATGAAGAGTGGGTACAGTGATTTACGTGGGGAGATGAAGAGTGGGTACAGTGATTTGGATGCGAAAATAAATGCACTCGAAACTCGGATCGTCCGCTGGATAGTTGCAACGGGGCTAGTTATTGTGGGGCTCTTTGCTACTGTTGTGGGTCTCCTTTTTACTACGGTGAGTGTCTTTTAAGCCCCAGTGGGCAAAGTCTATCTCGTCCCCGAAAATTCTGTACTGTTTAGTTCTCGTCATCTCTTCGGCTGTAGTAATGCCAATTTGGTGATCGCAGTGGTGGATATCCGTAACAGGATCGGTTCCTTTATTCAAGTAGGTACAGCAACAGTCCATGACTTTTGCTGTCCCATTTCAGAGGTGCAAAAAATGAATTTGATGCAAAAATCTTTTGCTTGGAATCAATTTTGTGTTCGACAGCATCTATAGGCGTATTTTGGCGTTAGACAGGAGATTCGTGAGATGCTCACCTTAGTTCAAGGTCCATCTCAGACAGGAGATAATGTCTTTCCATATAGCCCTGTCTCTCGATAACAATTACCGCAACCCAACTGATTTGATGATATCCGAACCAGAAATTGAAGGCTTACTGGAGCGTGCCCATGCGCTCGGAGGCTATCTTTGACGTTGCAAAGCGATCAGAACGGGTGCAGGCACTGAATGAGAAACGCCTGCTACCAGATTACTGGGACGATGCCGAAGCAGCACAGGCAAACGAGCGAGCCATTGCATCGGAGAATGAGTGGCTCAATGCATATAAGACAGTATGTGGGTATGCAGAGGATGTAGCGGTTTTGATCGAGCTTTCCGAAGAAGAATCAGAAGATCTAGGGGAGGAGATTGAAGCGAGCTGCAAGGCACTGCAGCAATCAATTGAATCCCTTGAGTTGCGGAGCATGCTTTCCGGTGAGGATGACTACCGCAATGCGATTCTGACGATCAACCCCGGTGCCGGGGGAACCGAGAGTCAGGATTGGGCCGAGATGCTACTGCGGATGTATACACGATATGCTGAACGGGAGGGGTTCAAGGTTTCGATGCTCGGCTACCAAGCAGGAGAGGTCGCGGGGATCAAGAGTGCCTCTCTGAGTATTCAGGGAGAATTCGCGTATGGTTATCTCAAAGCTGAGTCCGGTGTACACCGTCTAGTGCGAATTTCACCATTCGACTCCAATTCACGTCGTCACACTTCGTTTGCAAGCGTATTCGTCTATCCAGAGATTGACGACACTATAGAGATTGATCTTCTGGCCACGGATATTGAGTTGCAGACTTTTCGTTCAGGAGGAAAGGGTGGGCAGAATGTGAACAAGCTTGATACCGGTGTTCGGTTGATCTGGACAGGTACTCTCTCAAATGGGGAAAAGGTTCGAGTTGCAGCAGAGTGTACGGAGGAGCGTAGCCAGTTGCAGAACCGGGAACGAGCCATGACCATGCTCAAGAGCCGGGTATATCGTTTAGAGAAGGCAATTCAGGAAGAGGAAAAAAACAAGCGCGAAGCACAGAAAAAACGGATTGATTTTGGAAGCCAGATCCGGTCTTATGTATTCCAGCCATACACCATGGTAAATGATCATCGGACGGAGCTCAAGATTACGGATGTTCAGTCCGTGATGGATGGAGATCTACATGGTTTTATCAAAGCCTATCTTCTGCAGTAGCAATGTCCAGTCAACATCAATATGATTATTTGGTTTTGGGGAGTGGGATTGCAGGGGTATGGTTTTCGCTGGGCGTAGCGGATCAAGGGAGGGTTGCCATCATTACAAAGAAGGAGACGGCCGAATCCAATACGAATTACGCTCAGGGAGGGATCGCAGGGGTGTGGGACAAGAACGACTCCATCGAAAGCCATGTTCAGGATACACTTATTGCTGGTGCGGGGCTCTGTGACGAGAACGTCGTCAGAGATGTGATTACAGAAGGTCCACGAGAGATTCAGGCATTAATTGATATGGGGACAGCCTTTACCATGTTAGATGGACAGTTACATCTGACACGTGAGGCGGGACATGCGCACTCACGAATCGTGCATGCCAAAGATCGGACCGGATGGGAGGTTGAACGTGTTCTCTTGAAAAAAATTCAGGCACATCCCAATATCACGATCTTTGATTATCACTATGTTGTAGATCTGATTACCGAGCACCACCTGGGACAGCATGTAACAAGGCTCCGCCCGGACGTCAGCTGTTATGGTGCCTATGTACTTGATGAAAAGGATGAGACCGTCCATACTTTTCTGGCCCGTGTAACCCTGTTGGCAACGGGCGGGTCAGGTGCGCTCTATCAGCACACAACGAACCCCTCCATTGCAACGGGAGATGGAGTTGCCATGGCCTATCGTGCGAAAGCACGTGTGGCCAACATGGAATTTATACAGTTCCATCCCACATCTCTCTATCAGGGGAAATTCCACAAAGGACGTGCATTTCTGATCTCGGAGGCAGTCAGAGGATATGGTGGGATTCTATTGAATCAGAGTGGGGAAGCATTCATGGAACGATATGACTCTCGAGTGGAGTTGGCACCACGCGATATTGTGGCTCGTGCTATTGATGATCAGCTCAAGCATCGAGGAGAAGATCATGTGTATCTAGATGTGTCACATCTAAATACATCAAAAACGGAGGATGAATTCCCACACATTGTGGCGACCTGTCGGAAGTTTGGGATCAATCCGACCTCGGAACCGATTCCGGTTGTTCCCGCTGCACATTATCAATGCGGTGGTGTATACACCGATTCCATGGCCAGAACGAGTATTACAGGACTCTTGGCAATTGGAGAGGTCGCCTACACCGGTTTACATGGAGCAAACCGGCTTGCCAGTAACTCTCTACTGGAAGCCATGGTCTTTAGTCGAAGAGCTGTCAAAGTAGCCCTAGAAATTGCTACTCAGCGTAATTTTAATGAATCGGTGCCAGATTGGAATGCCTCAGGGACCGTGGAGCAAGGAGAATGGGTGCTTATCTCTCATAATCGGGAAGAGCTGCAGCGTACAATGTGGAATTATGTAGGCATCGTGCGTTCGGATCTGAGACTTGCTCGTGCACTCCGCCGAACACGGCTACTTTATGAGGAAGTAGAAGAGTTTTACCATCGAACCCGAATCTCAAGTAGGCTATGTGAACTGCGCAATCTCATCGCCGTCGCTTATCTGGTCATTCGAAGTGCCCAAATGCGGAGAGAAAGCCGAGGGCTACACTACACACTAGATTACCCTGATCAAGTCACCGCCGAGCAGCGGGCTAGTCTGGTGTGATCGGAACATTCATCTAGGTAGATGGTATCCATCTGCGTAGTAGCCCTGTGCGCATGGGGATCTGTGATCTTAGTGCGGACAGTGGATGCTCGACGGTAGAGAGGAGCTCAGTTACGAGCCCCTTTTTTGTTTTAATAGACGCTGAACTGCGCCCGTCACGTACGTCGAGACTGGGCGTTTTTAACATACTGTAGTCATGGATATGCTTGGACTTGAGGAACGAGTACAGACTCTCGTGGAAGGGGTACTGAAAGAGGGGCCGGTCTTTCTGGTCGAGTTTTCAGTTCGTGGAAGCAAAGGATCCCAGGCAGTGAATATTTTCGTCGAAAGTGATGAAGATCTTGGTGTAGATCAATTAGTCGAATTAAGCAGTGAGATTGGTTTTGTCCTCGATGTAGAGGACGTTATGCCGGGTCGTTATACCCTGAACGTATCTACGCCAGATGCCACACGGCCCTTACGATTACTCCGACAGTATCGCAAACATATCGGACGCGATCTGAGGGTTCACTATCGTAAGCACGAGGATACATTCACAGAAGTTTGTGGAGAACTATTGTCTGTACAAGAGTCGACCATTCAGATTCAAAATGGAAAAGGGGCGGTACAGATTTTACACGAAGATATCCAATGGGCGAAAGTGCGGTTACCCTGGTAAGAACAGAAATTTATTGAGATGCACAGCAGAGATCTTGTTTCGTCATTTGCCGAGATTGCCCGGGAAAAAGATATTGATCGGGATACACTCCAGTTAATCGTGGAAGACGTTATTCGGGCCATGATTCGGACGCGCTTCGGATCGGATGAGGCTTTTGAAATAATCCTTAACCCCGATCATGGAGATATACAGGTGTTGCATGTCCGGGAAGTAGTGGAAGATTATGATCTGTCGGATCCCGTTACCCAAATTGAGCTCAAGGATGCCGTCAAGATCGAAGATGATTTTGAGGTAGAAGATGAGGTTGCCGAAGAAATATCCATTGCTGATTTTGGTCGGCGTGCAGTACAGACGGCTCGCTATACATTTCGCAACCGTATTCGAGATATTGAGAAAGAAAACGTATATGCCGAGTATTCGGACCTTATCGGAGAGCTGGTCGTCGGGGAGATCTATCAGATGCGCAGACACGAAATTCTGGTTCTGCATAATAGGGTAGAGCTGGTCATGCCCCGAGAAGAACAAATCCCAAGGGATCGCTACCGGAAAGGAGATATGCTGCGCGCAGTCGTAAAAGAGGTGCGCAGAGATGCCGGAAGTAATCCCAAAGTAATCATCAGTCGAACTGCGCCGCAGCTCATGGAGCGTCTGTTCGAGTTAGAGGTGCCGGAGATCGATGAAGGAATTGTGGAAATCAAATCCATCCAGCGTGAGCCAGGGGATCGTGCAAAAGTAGCGGTCATCAGTCATGATGATCGAATTGATCCAGTTGGGGCATGTGTGGGACTCAAAGGCAATCGCATTCATGCCGTAGTACGGGAACTCAGCAATGAAAACATTGATGTCATGGAGTGGACCGATGACTTGTTTTTGCTCATCAAGCGTGCACTCTCTCCCTCAAATCCAGTGTCCGTTGTGATCAATGATACGTTAGTTCCTCCAAAAGCTAAAGTAGTCGTAAAATCGGATGAAGTAAGTCAGGCGATTGGGAAAGGTGGAATCAATATCCGTCTTGCATCGCGGATGACCGGGATTGAGCTGGATATTTTCCGGGAGATCCCAGCAGACGAAGAGGATGTTGAGATTGGTGAGTTTGCAGATGAATTCAGTAAGGAGATCATTAATAAGCTTCGTGAGATCGGATGCGATTCTGCAAAAGCAGTCCTGCAGCTCTCTGTAGATGAACTTGTTCGGAGGAGTAATCTTGATCTTGAGGTAGCAACACGTATTATGGAATCTATGAAGGCAGAGTTCGACGATGAAGAAGATCAGGAGTTAGAGGAGGAATTTGAGTTGTAGCCCCACAACCATTCATAATCGACCGAAAATACTCAGATGGCAATGACTGCCACAGGAAAAAAATTTAAAAAAGTTCGGGTGTATAAAGCCGCCAAAGAACTAAACCTGACTGTCGATACGATTGTTAGCCATCTGACCGAACGTGGATATGAGGTGAAGGGGAATGGGGTCAATGCAGCGATTGTCGATGAGGAGGCCTACCTAGATCTGTTAGATCACTACTCGGAAGACCGTGAAACACGTTCACGTGTTCAGGAACTCCGTGCTTTTCGGGAGTCAGTGCTATCAGATAAAGAGCATGAGATGGACGAGGCGGCGGAAGAGGAGCAGTCATCTGCGGTCGTCGATTCAGACGAGGAAGCAGTTACAGAAGTAGTAGATGAACCAGCTCCCACGATGGAAGAAGAGGTCGTTCCTGAACCGGAAGTAGAAGTTCCAGCGGAGGAAGACATCACGACGGAGGAAGAGGAGGTCGAATCGGAGGCGGTCATCAGTGAGGAGCCAGAAGAAGAGGTGTCGGATGAGCCAGTAGAGGAAGTTGAATCATCTGAAGATTCTGTGACTGTAGATGTAGAGGTGGAGGATACGGTTCAAGAAGAGGTTGAAGAAGAAGAGGAGCCTGTTTTAGCACAGGAGGAAGAAAGTCATGAAATAAGTGAGCCTGAACTCGTAGAGGAGGCACAAGCAGAATTCGGAGAAGAGGAGTCGGAAGAAGATGAAGATGTGATCTCCGCCGACAGATACAAGCTTCAAGGCACAAAAGTATTGGGTAGGATTGATCTCAAGACTGTCGAAGGTGCAGATGAGGCAGGGCCGAAACGAAGAGGCAAGCGCAAACGCAAAAAAGTAGCCGCAGCGAAATCTACCGAGAAGGCGGTCACCACGACCACGAAGACGAAGCGCAAACGCAAACGTAAGTCCAAGGTCGATTCAGAAGAGGTTGGACAGTCTGTACAGGAGACGCTCCGTTCCATGGATCAAGGGAATGTGCGGGTGCGCCAGCGTCGACGAAGAGCTCGTCGTCAGCAGCGTGCAGAAGAGCGCATGAATATCCAGATTGAGCAGGAGGAAAAGGAACGCCAAATTCGTGTTACCGAGTTCGTGTCAACGGGAGAGCTCGCCGATTTGATGGGAATCCAGGTAACAGAAATCATCAGTATGCTGCTCAGCTCAGGGATGATGGTTTCAATCAATCAGAGGCTCGATGCAGATACGATTGCCTATGTCGCAGATGAGTTTGGGTATACCGTAGAATTTGTGACTGAGTTTGGCTCCGACGATATTGAAGTGATTGAAGATGACCCAGAAGATCTAAAATCCAGGGCTCCGGTCGTCACCGTGATGGGGCATGTGGATCATGGGAAAACATCCCTCTTGGATTATGTTCGTAATGCCAGTGTTGCAGCCGGGGAATCTGGCGGTATCACGCAGCACATTGGAGCCTATAAGGTAAAACTTGATGGGGATCGGGTCGTCACGTTTCTGGACACACCTGGTCACGAAGCATTTACGGCTATGCGGGCGCGTGGTGCAAAAGTAACGGATGTGGTGATCCTTGTCGTTGCAGCCAATGACTCGGTGATGCCGCAAACGATTGAGGCAATCAATCATGCAAAAGCAGCAGATGTTGCATTAATTATTGCAATCAATAAGATTGATCTGGAGCAGGCGGATACGCAGCGGGTGATGAAAGAACTTTCGGATTATAATGTTTTGGTGGAGCAGTATGGCGGTAAGGTTCAGTGCGCATTTGTGTCGGCGAAGACGGGGGAGGGAATTGATGATCTTTTAGAAAAAGTGCTCCTTGAAGCAGATCTTATGGAGTTGAAAGGGAATCCCCAGAGGCATGCTCAGGGGATTGTGATTGAAAGCCGATTAGATCGTGGGCGAGGCAATATTGCAACGGTTCTTGTTCAAAATGGGACACTCAAAGTTGGCGATCCGTTTGTTGCTGGTGTCTATGGTGGACGAGTTCGTGCCATGTTTGATGAACGGGATAATCGAATCAAATCCGTGGGGCCAAGTGAGCCCGCATTAGTTCTTGGACTTCCAGGTCAACCGACAGTAGGCGATCAGTTAGCCGGCGTAGAAAATGAATCAGAAGCACGCGAAATTGCCCAAAGGCGTCAGCAGATATGGCGTGAGCAGAAGATGCGCCAGTATAAGCATGTGCGATTGGAAGATATTGGACGCCGAATGGCATTGGGAGAGTTCAGTGAGTTGAACCTGATCATCAAAGCGGATGTGGGTGGGTCCGTAGAAGCCATCAGTGATTCATTGCACAAAATTTCGACGGATGAAGTAGCCGTGAGTATTATTCATGCGGGTGTAGGTGCGATTACAGAAAGCGATGTTATGTTGGCTTCAGCATCCGATGCCGTCATTATTGGATTTCAAGTTCGCCCGACCGCGGGTGCACGAAGCGCGGCAGAGCGAGAGGAGATTGATATACGAACCTACTCAATTATCTACGATGCAATCGAGGATGTTCGGGATGCACTTGAGGGGCTTTTAACCCCTGAAGAAACAGAAAAAATTACTGGTGTTGCAGAAGTGCGAGAGGTATTCAAAGTTCCCAAAATCGGATCCGTTGCCGGATGCTATATCTCGGAAGGCCGGATCCGGCGAAGTGATACGGTTCATGTTCTGCGTGAGAGTATCGTTATTTACAATGGACGCCTGGCATCTCTGCGCCGATTTAAGGAGGATGTACGAGAAGTTGTTTCTGGTTACGAATGTGGGATCGGGGTAGAGAATTACAATGACATCAAAGTTGGCGACCAGATTGAAGCTTTTGAGATGGTTCAAACCAAGCGTACGCTTGAGGTCTCGTAGAATCTATGAGTGTGCGAATGCAACGCGTTGCGAGGTTGATGCATCGCGAGATCGCCGACATCCTCGCACGTGAACTCCCTGACCAATCTATGGTAACTGTGACCGGTGTTCGTGTCACACGTGATCTGTCAATCGCCTATGTTGACCTGAGTTTTATGATTGATTCTGTGGAAGATCGTCAGACCGCATTTGATGTGCTCGTGAGCCAGACGGCTTTGGTGCGAAAATTCCTGGCACAGAGAATTCGTCATCAAGTCCGAGCGGTTCCAAGTATCCGGTTTCTTCTTGACGATTCTCAGGATCAGGTGCGTAAATTGGACACGCTATTTGAGAAGATTAAAGATCAGGAAGAACAAAGTGATTAACGAATAGTCACTAGTTAATATTCAAGCCTATTTTCTGTGATCAGCAGATGAAGTGGTCTAGAGATTCTCACAAGGTGTATCTCAAATTTTAACAGTACTCCTATAGGTATTCTCATATCAATATTCATCTCAGAAGATGATTTTTTGTGAGAAGTTTTTCATACTCAGTCCTTAGAAACAACCCAACTTTGATAAATTCTCATAGATCATGGAAGATCTTGGATTTCAGGAGGATAACTATTTTTCTGTATTTGCATCTCCCTTCAAGATAAGACTACTTAGTTCACTGGGGTTCACTTTTTGGGGTATTGAGCACATTAAATCGGGGTTTAGATTATATGGTAGCAAATCAAGAGTTGTTAAATTTTCTGAGCTATTTGGCCCGGCGGGGATAAAAACGTCACTCGGTATCACGAGAATCGTCGTGCCACTCAAGGACGAGAAAGAGCTCAGGATTGTTGGAATTAGTAGGGAGGATGCCGAAGAGTTTGTTTATACTTCCAAGGATTTTTTTCGCCAATATGTTCAAATTTCGTACAGAGCGGTCGAAGACGAAATAGGTAGATTAGTTGAATATATTGACCATCTAGAGCAGCCTAGTTGTTATCCAGCTGCTTGTTCAGTATCTCCCTTTCTCAAAAGAGCAGTCAAGATTTGTGCGGAGTTACCTATAAATATTCCAAAGGGAACATTGCCGAAAAAAGAATTAGGCTCACTTACAAAAGTTTTTGAATTTTCGAAGTTTTTTCATGAAATAAGAAATGCTGCGATTACAACTTTTCTTGAAAAAGAATTAGATGATATGGCTGATTTTTTTGATACAATTGAGTCCTATCCGCTTACCACGGAGCAGAGACGTGCTGTAGTGACTGATGAGGATGCAACATTGGTATTGGCCGGTGCAGGTTCGGGAAAAACAAGTGTGATCGTATCCAAGGCCGCTTATCTTGCTAAAAAGAATATTTGCGATGAAGAAGAAATTTTATTGATAGCATTTGGAAGGGCGGCAGCTGAAGAGATGACTAGAAGAATCAAGCAGAAGTCGGGAATTGCAGTTGAAGCGCTTACATTTCATGCGCTCGGGAATAAGATTATTCGTGAGGTTGAAGGATGCACTCCTCCGCTAGCTGTATATGCTAATGACAGAGCCAAACGTACAATATTATTACGTGATATACTGATCAACGATCTATCAAAACAAGAAAGATTAGAAGAAATCTTACTGGAATGGTTTTCTGAACTATTTTATCCTGACAAGAATGAATGGGATTTTGAGAACGAAAAGGATTATAGAGATTGGGTAAAAAAGGTTGAACTTAGGACACTTAATGGCGATATGGTCAAAAGCTATGAAGAACTTTCGATTTCTAATTGGCTCTACAGAAATGGTATCAAACATGAATATGAGCCAGTATATAATTACCCACTTCCCCAAGATGCTAGAAGTAACTACAAACCAGATTTTTTCCTTACAGAGAGTAGAATTTACATTGAGCATTTTGGAGTTCGAAAAATGAAGACAGATGGACAAGAAGTTCTGGTGACCGCACCACATACAGACAGAGAAGGATATTTGGATCAAATGGCATGGAAGCGCCAGGTTCACCGTGATAATGGTACGACTCTCATTGAAACATTCAGTTATGAAAGAGAGGAAGATCGGCTATTTGACAGTCTACGAAAAAAGCTTGTACAGCATAATATTGATCTAAACCCAATTCCAAAGGATCAGATTTTTCAAAAATTATCGCAGATGGGTATGACTGATTCTTTTTCGCGAACATTGGGAGAGTTTCTGTGTCTTTTTAAAAATTCAAATCTGTCGATTGATCAGTGCTGTTCAAAGATAATCAGGGATGAACGTGAAAGATATAGATCCCGTGCATTTTTGGAAATTTTCGAAGCATTTCTTGATGTTTATCAAGAGAAATTGGGGGAGTGTATCGACTTTGAAGATATGATTAATCGTGCTTCTGAATATGTTGAAGCAGGGCGTTATCGGAGTTCACATAGATATATATTGGTCGATGAATTCCAAGATATTTCAATGGGGCGAGCACGACTATTGCGTGCTCTTCTGAGTCAACATGAAAATGCAAGGCTATTCTCAGTCGGTGATGATTGGCAATCTATATTTCGTTTTGCAGGATCAGATATAAATGTAATGTACGATTATGGTAAATATTTCGGGGGAAGTTTGGGTGACAGAGAAAATATTTACAGCAAAGTCGCGCTTCGACACAACTTTCGAAGTGTGGACAAGATTGCACATGCTTCTCGGCGTTTTATCCTGAAGAACAAATCTCAAATGGAGAAACAAGTCGTTACATTATCAAATTCCGATTCTCCAGCGATTAGAATTGTTTATGATGATAGAGATTCCGACTCTATACTTCAAGACCTTCTGGAAGATTTATCAAGTCAATCATCTGGGAAAACAAGCGCCCTGATTATCGCACGTTATAATAGATTACGACCTAGGAGCATGGAATTCCTCTCTTCTAAATTCCGCAATATTTCCCTAGATTTTAAGACTGCACATGCATCAAAAGGGTTAGAATCTGATCATGTGGTTATACTAAATATGGTATCTGGGAAATATGGATTTCCATCAAATATTTCTGATGATCCAATATTGGATTTAGTTCTTTCCAAGCCTGAACTCCATGAGTATGCAGAAGAGCGGCGAGTATTTTATGTTGCACTCTCCCGAGCACGGACATCGGTAACAATTCTTTCGAGTAGAGTATCCCAATCAGTCTTCATTAAGGAAATGGTAGCCGATTCTCAGTATGAAATTGAGATCATCGATAATCAAAATATTGCTAGCATTAAATGTGAAACCTGCGAAGGTTATATCCTAAAGAGAGTTTCTATGAATGATCAAATATATTTTGAATGCGAATATCATCGATGGTGTGGGGAGAGAGTTCAACCTTGCAGTAGATGCCAAAAGAGTATACCATTGCTTGACTCCCTTGGCCAAGTAATGAGGTGTAGTTGTGGGGCTGAGTTTGAAGTATGCGACAAGTGTAAGTCTAAATACGGATGGCTAGTTGAGCGCAATGGGAAATTCGGGAAATTTCTCGGCTGTACACGGTATCCAGTATGCAAGGGTAGTAAATCATTATGATCGAGACTCTTACAAAACATATGGAATGATCAGAAAAATATTCATTTAAGCATCCCCAGGGCAATAATTTGTCTACCCAGCATAAAATCCGCGCGGAAATACAGGTTAGAAGATGGGGAGATGATGCTTGATCTGGAAATGTTTCGAGGCTATTACAAACCCTTTCTACAGCCTATAAAATATGCTCACATGCACTTTTAGAACGACATCTGTTCCCGAACGAATGAATTTTGTAAGAGGATCCCTCAGAATTAGTTTTTACGGAAATCGTACCTTATAGCGAAGTAAAAAAGTTCGGGTACACAGAGATAGGCAGATAATATACAGAACTTATTCAATCCTTTCAAATGCAAAATAGGGGGAGAAGGATGAATTAACTCAGATTGTACTGACTGCATTGAAAAAAAGAATCAAGTCAAACCATCTTAAAACTGTTGCTACATATAGTAGGGGCGATCGCACTGCTTTGGGGATTGCATTATGGCCCGGGTGGACTCGCACCAATAGGCAATCTTCTTGATCCAGCGCGCGGATTATATCATAATGCGCGCATTACCGAATATGATACCAGCAATGAAGTAATCATTCCGGGGCTTGTCGACTCCGTGATCATTGAGCGAGATGAACGCGGTGTTCCTCATATCTTTGCAGATACGGACCAAGATGCAGTCGTTGCACTGGGATATATTACCGCCCAAGACAGGCTTTTTCAGATGGACTTTATGAGTCGTGTTACGGCAGGAAGATTATCTGAAATTTTCGGACCAAGTTCAATTGATACAGATAAGTACTTACGATCAACTGGAATGAGCTGGGCCGCAAAACGAATTGAAGAAGCGCATATTGCGGAGAATAGTCTTGATTATAAACTGCTTGGATGGTTTGCAGATGGTGCGAATGCATACATCGACAATCTCTCTTATGCAGAGTGGCCATTTGAATTCAAGTTATTCGGATATGCCCCAGATCGGCGCACTCCATTGCACTCTCTGCTTCTCGTGCAGTATTTCAACTTTGATCTTGGATTTGAATCTGATGATGCCGCATATGGCATTGCTCGAGAGCGTTTCAGCCCCGAAGAGTATGATGAGTTGTATCCGAGATATGCTTCCCGATTCATTCCGGTGATACCTTCCGAGACATCAATTTCAAAAAAATCTTCGCCAGTTTCAGAACGCATCCCGTTGGCTTCATCAGATGGGTTAGCCCTGTTAAGACACATGCATAATACCTTGCGTGATCATGGGATTGAAGGCTTCCAACCATCTAAAGGATCTAATAATTGGGGAGTAACAGGTCATCGCTCCGTCACGGGAGCATCTATTATGGCAGGAGATATGCATCTGTCAATTTCGCTGCCCTCTATTTGGTATGAAGTCCACATGGTTACTCCGTCAATGAACACCTATGGCGTAGCCTCACCCGGTACGCCGGTGCCGGTTATGGCGTTTAATGATCATGTATCCTGGGCACATACCAATTCCGAGATTGATGTGATTGATCATTATCTATTGGAATTAAGTAAGGACGGTCTTCAATATAAGTTTGATGGAGAATGGCTCCCTCTGGAGATGCATCTAGATACCATTCATGTGAAAGGATCCCAATCCATGATTGATACACTGACACTGTCACACTTGGGTCCTGTTGTAAAAGATTCAAGCGTTGCATTTGCCATTAAGTGGATTGCTCAGGAGAAGGGGCATGTCATGAGCACGCTCTGGAAAATGAATCATGCAGAAAATGCATTCCAAATGGATAGCCTATTGCATCATTGGCATTCCCCATCTCAAAATATACTTTATGCCGATGCGAATGGAAATATCGGCATGAGAACTGCTGGCGTGATCCCAATTCGAGCTTCAGGGCATGGGATTGGATTTGTGGATGGCAGTACCAGTGAAACTGCATGGATTGGAACTATCCCTGCTGAGGAGATGCCAAGTTCACAAAACCCTGATCAAGGGTATCTCACCGCAACCAATCAGCAGCCAACTACGGAAGATTATCCATACTATTTAAATCATGATTGGACACCAGCATATCGGTCACTACGCATTGACGCGCTTCTTTCGGGGAAGGATCAGCATAGTATAGAAGATCTGATGGATTATCAGGGCGATGTATATGTAGGTCAGTACGATGCTTTTGTGCCATTATTAGACTCGGTCCAGTCGCTGACGCCGCAAGGGGAGCAGATCCGAAAGATACTGAAAGAATGGAATGGATTTGCCGAGGGTGAGGCGATCGGCCCACTCGTGTTGTATGAATATTTGAATACACTGAAGCATTTGACATGGGATGAGCCCGAGTTTCAAGGTCTCCCACAGCCAAGCGAAGTGGTTTTAGTTACATTTCTAGAGCAGGGGTCGGTATGGCTTGATATCCAGGAAACACCTGAAATTGAAGATGCCTTAATGCTCATGAAAATCGCTCTTGAAAAATCTGCAGACTCACTACAGGAACGGTATGGAGATGATTGGAGCTGGGATTCCAATCATAAGATAACGTTCCGACATCTGACGGGGGCAGATGCACTGGATGCGTTGTGGAGAGGTCCATATAGCTATCCAGGCTATTATGAAACACTAGCACCAGGAGATGGATTGGATGTATCATTGAGTGCAAGTTGGCGAGGAGGTGTAGATTTTAGTACGCCCATTCCGCAGGGATTTGGGATTTATGCGGGCGGTCAGAGTGGCAATCCACTCAGTTCTTTCTACGATTTGCATATACAGGATTATGTGAATTACGATTACTATTCCCTTCATAATCCTCGGAAACCTGGCAATCTTGACGCGATCTCATCACGTCTGATACTGAAGAGAAAATAGATTGCAAAGGGGAGATTTTCTGTGTCTTTTCAGAAGTTCAAATTCGCCTGTTGATCAGTGCAGTTCTACTTGATTCACTGAAGATCTGCTTTTTAATTGATGTTAATCCGACACCCTAAATCGTGCTAGATGGATACTGAGATTGTAAAACAAAAGGATAAGCTGACTGTACAGGTATGGGGGAAATCGGAGTGCCTTCGGGCGAGATCGATAGAAGATTTTCTGGGTGCTGCTGTTTTGATAGATAAGTCCAGTGGTTGGACTTCTTACGATGTGATCAGGAGAGTAAAACGATATTTTCCAAAAGCAACGAAAATTGGACACTCCGGAACGCTTGATCCCATGGCAACGGGGCTGCTGATTCTTTTGTTTGGTAAGGCGACCAAATCCCAGTCGAGATTTTTACATCTCGACAAGGTCTATGATGGAGTCATGCGTCTTGGCGAAGTAACTCCATCTATGGATTCGGATACGGAGGTGATCTATCGCAAACCTTTTCATTCAATTACCCCCACACAAATTAAATCGGCCTGTCTTGCTCATACAGGAATCCTTCAACAGATTCCACCAATGTATTCGGCCATCAAGGTGGGTGGAGAACGATTATATAAAAAGGCCAGGAGGGGAGAATCGATTGAACGAAGCCCCAATATGGTGACCATTCATCATTTTGAGGTGCAGCATGTTGATGGAGCAGAGGTTTATTTTCGGGTGCAATGCAGTAAGGGAACGTACATCAGGGTTTTGGCACATGATGTTGGTCAGTATCTGCATGTAGGGGCCCACTTGACTCAGTTGCGTCGCATGGAGATTGGAAAGTATGAGGTGAACAAGGCGTGTAGTGTCCAACAATTGGCCAAGGTGCTTGAAAATCTATGATCTTTGAGAGAGGATTGGAGGCGTTAAGCTATCGCCCGGAAAGCATATTGACAGTGGGAATCTTTGATGGTGTGCATCTGGGGCACAGAAAGATTATCGCAGATCTTGTGCAGCGTTCCAAGGCCACAGGTGGACTCAGCACATTAATTACATTTGATCCTCATCCACGCGAGGTATTATCGCAACAGATCGCGTCTAAACTGACGACCATAGAGGAACGTGCCGCAATTTTATCTTCTCTTGAATTAGAACGGATGGTTGTAGTGCCATTTACAGAAAAGTTTTCCACGTTGAGTGCAGAAGACTTTGTTGTAGAATTCCTGCTGAAGGGGGCAGGGCTCCAAACGATGGTTGTAGGGCATGACCATCGATTTGGGAAAGGGAGAAAAGGAGATGTTGATTTACTGGTCTCTCTGGGTCGAAAACATAAATTTCATGTAGAAGTGATCCAGCCGTATGCGATCAATGACTTGGTGGTCTCTTCCAGAAAAGTACGCTCTGTTTTACAGGAAGATGGAGATGTATCTCTTGCGGCAGAACTCATGGCACGTCCACATTCTTTGGTAGGCAGGGTAGTCCGCGGGGATGGCCGTGGGCGGGAATTGGGCTATCCTACGGCAAACCTGAGCATGTTGGAACCTAGAAAGGTGGTCCCCTCACATGGAATTTATGTTGTGAAGGTAGAGATCTCAGGAGACTTCTTCGCAGGAATGATGAGCATAGGAACGCGTCCGGCGATCAAGGATAGTAGAGGAGTACACTTGGAGGTATATCTGTTTGATTTTGATCGGCTCATCTATGGAGAAGAGCTCACGATACATTTTCTGGATCGAATTCGCGAAGAACGTAACTTTGCTTCGATGAAAGGATTGCAAGAGGCTATGCAACAGGATGAAGTGGTTGCAAGGAATGTATTGGAACAGTCTGAATGGCATTGAGTAACAATGGGCTGATTCAACTTGGCTAAAAGAGATACAAGTAATAGTTTAACACGTTTTGCAACGGACATTAGGTGGGGGTGATTCAGTAAAGACGGATGAATAATTCAAAATGATTACGAAGGAACAGACACAGCATTTTGCAGAGAAATATGGGAGTGGCCCTATGGATACGGGCAGAACAGAGGTACAGATTGCAATATTTTCTGAACGGATTCGACATCTGACACAACATTTAAGGAATAACAAAAAAGATCATGCAACAAGACGCGGTCTGCTAAAGCTAGTAGGAAAGCGTCGCAGGATGCTCAATTATTTGATTAATAAGGATATTGAGCGTTATCGAAACATCACTAAAGCGTTAGGTTTACGCAAGTAAATCAGCATCTCCGAACGAAATCAGAGGTTCGGAACGCTTTACTATTTTTATAAATAAGAGGTTAAATGAACCCTAAAGCAGTTACAGCGCAGGTTGAGTATGCGCCAGGAAGAGTCATATCAATGGAAACCGGTCGGCTTGCCAAACAGGCAGGTGGTTCGGTTGTCGTACGCACAGGCGATACGCTGGTAATGGCGACCGCAGTCGCCTCAAAGGATGCCCGACCAGGGCAGAGTTTCTTTCCACTCACGGTGGATTATCGAGAAAAATTTTATTCTGGAGGCAAAATTCCAGGCGGATTTATTAAGCGAGAAGGACGGTTGAATGACAAGGAAATCCTTACCTCGCGCCTAGTAGATCGAGCCGTTCGTCCACTTTTCCCAGAAGGTTATCGAAATGAAGTCCAACTCATTGGTTCCGTCATTTCGGCAGATGGTGAGAACGATGGAGATATGCTCTTTGGAATTGGAGCTTCTGCAGCACTTTTGCTTTCAGGAGCCCCTTTTGATGGCCCGATCGCGGAGGTTCGGGTAGGTCGTATAGATGGGGAATTTGTCGTGAATCCCACGAAGGAGGAATCCAAATTCAGCAATATAAACCTGGTCGTGGCAGGCAAACTGGACGCGATTATGATGGTGGAGGGCGAGATGGAGGAATGTTCCGAGGAAGATGTAGTCGAGGCACTGGCGGTCGCACATGAAGTGATCCAAAAGCTCTGTCAGGCGCAATTAGACTTGCATGCTGAGTTTGAAGCCTTACACGCCCCGATTGAATCCCTCGAATATGAAGTGGATTTGCCAAGTTCTGAGTTGGTAAGCCGTGTACGGGAATCAATAAAGAGCGAATTAGAAGCTCATATACGAGCTCCTTACGATAAAAAAGCATTTTACGGAGGGCTATCTGATTTAACCAATAAAGCAGTGGAATCAATCTCGTCTGAATTCCCGGAAGAGGAGGTGGAGTCGATCATCCCACAGATTCGCTCTGCAGCAGGGATTGTTTCCCGTGATGTGATGCGCGAGATGGTCATGGCCGATCGTAGACGGATTGATGGACGAGATCCCGAATCCGTGCGTTCACTTTGGTGTGAAGTTGGCTATCTGCCCCGAGTGCATGGATCGTCCATCTTTACCAGAGGAGAAACCCAGGTAATGGCTTCAGTGACTCTGGGAACGACACGTGATCAACAGGCGGTTGATCAAGTCTTTGATCAAGAAGACAAACATTTTTTCCTTCACTATGAATTCCCGCCATTTTCGACGGGAGAGGTCAAATTTCTCCGTGGTGCAAGCAGGAGGGAAATCGGACATGGTTACCTCGCTGAGCGTGCCCTTCAGGGTATGATTCCAGATCAAGAAGATTTTCCCTATACCATTCGGGTCAATGCAGATGTTCTCGAATCCAACGGATCTTCCTCGATGGCCAGTGTCTGTTCGGGAAGTCTTGCACTTATGGACGCGGGAGTCCCTATTCGTAAAGCCGTTGCAGGAGTTGCAATGGGGATGATCGCTGATGAAACCCGTCATGTAGTTCTGACAGACATACTGGGGACAGAGGATCATCTGGGAGATATGGATTTCAAGGTTACGGGAACGCGTGATGGAATCACGGCATGCCAGATGGACATTAAGATCAGTGGCTTATCAAGAGATCTCATGTTGCAGGCATTGCTTCAGGCTCGTGAGGCGAGGCTACATATTCTTGATGTCATGGATCAAACGCTTGCCGAGGCACGCGAGAATATGTCTCCATATGCACCCCGATTGACTCAGATTACGATTGATAGTGAATTGATCGGTGCTGTGATTGGGCCAGGAGGAAAAATTGTACGAGGGATACAAGCCGATACCGGAGTCGTGATTGAGGTCGAAGAGAAAGACAATCTAGGCTACGTGACGATCGCAGGTTCGGATGAAAACTCCGTCAACGAGGCAATAAAAATTGTCCAGTCCTTGGTGGTTGCGCCAGAAGTGGGCGAGGAATACGAAGGCACGGTTCGCAATATTCTTGATGTAGGTGTGATTGTTGAAATACTCCCGGGAAAAGAGGGACTTGTACATAAGAGTGAGCTGTCCTGGGATTGGATTGACGATCCTCGGGATGCTGTCCAGGTTGGAGATAAGCTTACGGTGAGATTGATGGAGATTCGTGACCGAGGGCGTCTTCGTCTGAGTCACAAGGTTACACTTCCCCGGCCCGCCCATATCAAGCGAGCCAATCGCTCGCCTCGTGAAGGTAGACCTGATCGACGTGGCGGTGGCAGTCGAGGCGGGGGGAATCGATATCGAGGATCACGGAGATCCTGAGTTGAGGGACAAGTCGTGATTACCAAAACGACGCTTCCTAGTGGAATTCGTATCCTCAGCGAATCTGTTTCTTCGGTCAGATCTATTGCCGTGGGAGTATGGATTGATTCTGGGAGCCGGAAAGATCCAGAGTACAAGGCAGGCATTAGCCATTTTGTCGAGCATGCGGTCTTCAAGGGAACTAGCAAGCGCAGGATGCATCAGATTGCCAGCCGAATGGAGTCGGTGGGGGGATATCTCAATGCATTTACGTCGAAAGAGCATACATGCTATTTTGCACGTGCGCTGAATTCTTACCTAGCCAGAGGGGTTGATTCGGTGTGTGATCTGGTTGCTTCACCGGTATTTCCGGAACGGGAGATTGAGAAAGAAAAATCGGTGGTACTTGAGGAGATCAAAATGTATGATGATACCCCTGAAGAATATATCACAGATCGTTTTGAATCGGTAATTTATCCATCTCGAGCAATTGGCCGTCCAATTATTGGTTATCCTCAAACAGTTTCAACTCTAAGGCGTGAGGATCTTTTCGATTACGTGAGCAGAGAATATGTTCCTGATCAAATTGTTATTTCTGCTTCCGGAAATCTTCGACACAAAACCTTGGTCAAGAGCGTCGAGAAAGCATTTAGGGACCTTCGATCGGCCGGATCCAAACTCAGAAAGGAAACGAGTCGTTCTCCGTATCAGGCAACTGAATTATCCTTGACTCGGCCGATTCATCAAGGACATTTAGTGATCGGGAGGCCGGGAATCTCAGTACATTCGAAACGCAGAGCGATATTAGAATTACTCAATATTATTCTGGGAGGAGGGAGTTCCAGTCGACTAAATCAGCAAATCAGAGAGCGTTACGGATTCTGTTACAATATTTATTCATTCCTGAATGCGTATTCTGATTGTGGAGATTTTGGTGTCTATCTAGGATTGGATCCGACGAAAATTGATCGAGCACTTCGTTTGATCTTTCGGGAGTTTGATCGATTAGCTCAAAATCCAGTTAGTAATCAGGCCTTGGCGCGGGCAAAGATCCAAGCACGTGGAGGGATGGCCCTTGGGATGGAGAGTATGTCCAATCGAATGATGCGTCTCGGAAAGCAGGAGTTATATTTTGAGAGAATCATTCCGGTTGATGAAACGATTGAAGAATTGGAAGCCGTAACGGCGGAGGAAGTTCAAACGTTTGCGGGGGAGTTTTTATCACCAGAATCGTTTTCCAGAGTATTATTAATCCCCTCGGATTAGGCGTGCCAGTTCACTGGAATACGCAAAATTATTGAGCTTGGTATATTTGGAATAAATAGGCTTGGATA
Source organism: Rhodothermales bacterium (assembly GCA_965215475.1). GTDB lineage: Bacteria > Bacteroidota > Rhodothermia > Rhodothermales > Bin80 > Bin80. The sequence goes on along the minus strand of OZ244061.1, from coordinate 739,338 downwards.
GTGACGTTTTCAGGTTTGTTATCGAGTGTTTAGCTGCATCAAGGTGGATCGTTCTACAGTAGATCTTGAAGTCTCATCAGTCACCCTGACGGTGATTTCGACGAAGTGAGGTTCTTTCCAGGCAGAAAGATCCAACACGATATGTTCCCTTACCGTAGTGGATCCTGAAGTATATGCGGTTGATGTAGAAATTTTTGGCTCTTTTGCGCCATCTATATTCTGGATCTCGTAGGCAACTCTGTAGCTGGTTTGTTCTTGGTCATTGAAGCGAAGGAAGTAGATTTCAAAGTAAATTCCGAGCGGTTTTCCGGACTCCCAGTTGGGTGTAGTTACGGGTGCATTCCTGTCGGGCATACCCTCTTCGTCAAGTTCTGTCAAGAGAAGATCACTCATTTCGAGGGAATGTCCTCCGCCATTCAGAGCATGAATAGAATCAAGTGCCTGCACGTTGAAACCGAGCTTTGCGGCGGGCAAAAGATTATTCAAACTGTCGAGATGAGTCCAGGCGTATTCCCATTGCAGGGCAACGTTAGTGTTTCCGCTTAGCCCTCGGGTAGTCCATGTACGTGGGGAAAAGAGTGAATTGGCTCCTTCTTTCAAATGATATTGTCGAAGTCTCAGATTAGCGGGGCCAAAATTCTCATCTCGCATAATAAGATATGCGGTTAGCAGAAAATCTTCGGTTGGCTGAGCACCACGTCTACGAAAGTTTCGAACGATGCTTCGGCGTGGATTTAGGGATTGAGGATCTACCTCCCATGAAACATCCAGACGTGTCGTTCCTTCCGGCTCTAGGAAGCGAGCCCATCGCACGGCCGGATATAGGAAGACAGGCGAGCGGAAATTTTCTGTATCCGATAGGGGAACATGTTCAGTTCGGGATTTCTGGTGAAAATCATCTAAAATCCGAGCTTCTCGTAGTATTTGCTTTGTAAAATAGAAAGGGCGGGTTTCATCCGAGGAAGCCATCGAAACATAGTTGGTGACCATGTCAAAGAGAGGACCGTAGTGTTCATGTTCTACCGAAAGCTGCTGATAGATTTGGTCAAGCCAACTGAGAAGGACCGAAGCGTCTTCTTGTCGAGTACGAAATTTGTTCGGGATCAGGTTCTCAATAGTCCCTATTTTGTATCCGTGACGCTTGGATTGATAAATGAAAAAATAATGTGCATCTTGATGGATTCGTCGATAGACCCAAAATTCATTTCTAGGTAGCGTATATTCGACGGGACGCAGGTAAAGACCCGTATTCTTGAGCTTAATCTCAGTTCGCGTATCCGGCCATCCCAATCGTATCAGAATCTCACCTCGCTCATCCACTCCGAATTCACTGCGAGTATGGCGATAGTGATGGAGTGCATGATAGGTTCGGGACAAGTGTTCAATGATACGTTCATTCGTAAAGGTGGAGGGGATTGGGTCTTGTTGATTCCACCAATGTATCAGGTTGACGATGTCATTAGAGGTCCCAATTTCTTCTTGTAGTGCATTCAGGGATGAATGTATGGGACCGGTCTCAGGAGTAATTAGTTTCAATAGTTGTAGATGCTGTTTTAGCTCCTCTGATAGTGGTGGAGATGAAGCCTGTTGAAGCAGGTCAAGGTACATAGAAGCTCCTTCTTCATAGCGTAAGATATCTTGGTGATCGAAGATTTGACGAAGCTCGGATGGTGTCTGGGCACTTGCAGTTAGACAGAAGATTGTACATAGAGCTGTACAAATCCCAAAGAAAGAGCTATATCTCCCTCGGAGGGTGTAACTCCAGTTTTGAAAATAACAAGGTCTAATGAATCGCATTCGGCCAGAAGTTTAGTCAGGATCCAATTTTAATGTGGAATTTTTACATGCAGAGATCCATGCAAATCGTCGACAAATTGCTAACTTTGGGAATAGGAGAACGATGAAGATGGATCAACTTAAACAGCAAGGCAACGCGAGTCGGTTCCAATTGCTCCCTGGATGAAAATTCTTGTCACAGGTGGTGCAGGATTTATCGGCTCACATGTTGTGGATTTGCTGATTAATCAAGGCCATACGGTTGAAGTATTGGATGATCTGTCGAGTGGTATTAAAGAGAATGTACCCTCTTCTGTGAAGCTCCATGTAATGGATGTTCGGTCATCTGCTGCGTTCGCATTGATGGAGGAAAAACAGTATACTGCTCTGATTCACCATGCGGCACAGATGGATGTGCGTCGCAGCGTTTCAGATCCGGCCTTTGATGTCCAAGTCAATATTCTTGGGCTGATTAACCTCATGGAGGCGGGCAAAAAGAGTGGTCTGCAGAAAGTAGTATTTGCATCAACTGGAGGTGCAATTTATGGTGAACCGGAAGCAGGACCACAGAGCGAAGCACATCCACAGCAACCGCTTTCTCCCTATGGTATTAGTAAATTAACGTGCGAGAAATTATTGCATTTTTATTATCATGAATATGGAATTCCATATGTTGCACTAAGATATGGCAATGTGTATGGCCCTCGCCAGAATTCGCATGGAGAGGCAGGAGTTATTGCAATTTTTGCAGAGAAGATGCTAGCGGGTCAGCCGACCATTATTCATGGGGATGGATTTCAGACGCGGGATTATATCTATGTTGATGACGTCGCTCGTGCAAATCTAGCAGCACTTAATTATAGAGAGTCCCCAACTGCATTCAATATTGGTACGGGAATTGAAACCGATGTAGTGATGCTCCACAAAAAGCTTCAAAAAGCGCTTGGGATCAAACAAGAACCAGTCCATGGTCCAGGAAAGCCTGGGGAGCAGCGGCGTAGCGTCCTTGACTGTGAAAAAGCGGGCAATGAGCTTTCCTGGAAGCCGGAAGTTAGCCTTGAAAAGGGGGTCCAGGAGACCGTAGATTGGTTTGCATCCCGTAAGATTTTCGATTAATGTACAGAGTTGAACTTGAGGATTTTGAAGGACCATTAGATCTTCTTCTCCTGTTAATTAATCGACGAGAGATAGATATTTTTGATATTCCGATTGCTCAGATCACGAATGAATATTTAGCCTATATCCAATTGATGGAGTCCATCAACCTTGATGGGGTTGCAGATTATATCTACTTCGCTGCATTACTAATCAGCATCAAGGCAAGGATGTTGGTTCCACAACCAGAAAGTGATTCCCAAGAAGAAGAACAGGATCCACGTCAAGAACTCGTAGAGCGGCTTCTTGAATATATCCAGTATAAGGATGCAGCAGGCACACTTAATCAACAGATGGACGAGCGTTCCAGGCTTGTTACCCGAGGGAAAGCATCTATGCCAGCTGAAGTAGAATTGCCCGAAAAAGAAGTTCTAGTAAAGACTACGATATTTGAGTTAATGAATGCTCTTCGTCTGGTGTTGGAGGAAGCACCGGAAGAAGAAACGATGACCATTGAAGCGCAACAGTATTCAATTGAAGATCAGTCGGAGCATATACGTAGGGTTTTGTACACGAAAGGACGTGTGCGTTTTGAAGATCTGATTAGAGGGCAAACACGGAGTTTCATCGTTGTCACGTTTTTAGCAATATTGGAGATGGCTTTTGAGCACGAGATTTGGATTCTGAACGCTATTGATGGGAATGCTTTCGAAATTGAGAAAGGAGAAATTGAGAATGTCTGATCAACATCAAGAGGATCCGATAGGGGATGTAAGCGTAGCGATGGTTTTGGAAGCCCTAGCTTTTGCGGCGGAGACTCCTGTCAGTATAGAACAGATTTGTAGTGTTTATGCAGAGGTTACTGCGAGCACGAAGATCCCCACCGAAGAAGAGGTCGAAGAAGCAGTGGAATATCTCAATGCATCGTTTGAACGTGAAGGACATGCTCTGCGGATTCAGCACTGGGCAGGTGGGCTACGTATGGCGACCACAGCAGTGGTTTCTCCATTTTTGGAGGCATTTTTTCAGCGTGAGCGTGAAAGTCGCCTGACGAAGCCGCTAATGGAGACATTGGCCATAATTGCTTATAAACAGCCAACCACAAAAATAGATGTAGACTCAGTTCGCGGAGTAGATTCAGGGTACGCGATCAGAAGGTTGCTATCTCTGGAATTGCTATCGATTATTGGACGTGCAGATGTACCTGGACGCCCAATACTGTATACGACCACAGATCGGTTTCTGGAAGAGTTTGGGTTGAATGATTTAGATGATCTTCCCAACCTCCGCCAAGCGGAAGAACTACTTGATGATGCAAATTTTGATCAGGAGAGGTTGCAGCTTTTGATGTCAAGTGACGTCGAAAATAGTGTTCAGGATGGAGCCAATGAACCACTTGAGGATCAGATAACAAATCAAGAACAGTAGATTGTTGATTTACAATATTCGGTTTCTCAACACTGGTAATGTTCAACTCCTTGATTGTCCTGAACGAGAAGGTTGGTTGTTTCAATCTTATCTGAGCAGGATTTTTGCATTCGCTATGACATCTGCAATGAGAAGGATGATTTATCCGGTCAGGGAATTTCGATTGGGGGGTTTATCACTGCCTCAACCCAGAGGAAGTATTCATTGCTGGAGGCTACTCCATGAGAGAGCAGAAAATCAATCAGGTCTGAATATGTCGTAACAGGCAGAATTGAAAGAATGTTTGAAACATGAAAAAAGTTTGGCTTTCATGGAGTACAGGAAAAGACAGTGCGTGGACCCTCTATACATTGAAAAAAAGTCGGAGATATAAAGTAGATGCCCTGTTTACTACGGTGACAGAGAAATTTTCTCGGGTATCAGTGCATGGGGTTCGAGATCATCTATTACAAGCACAGGCAGATCAACTTGAACTCCCGTTATATAGAGCAATACTTCCTTGGCCTTGTTCCAACCAAATCTATCAAAATGCTATGGAAAAGATTTGGGAGGCTGCAGTGGGCAGAGGAGTTCAGTGCATCGCATTTGGAGATTTATTTCTAGAGGATATCCGACAGTACAGGATGGATATTCTTAAAAATACAGGGCTTCATCCTATTTTTCCGATCTGGAAGCAACCTACACGTGAATTAGCGGCAACAATGATCTCATCGGGAGTTCAAGCAACAATTACCTGTATCGATCCGCGGCATCTTCCTGAAGAATTTGCGGGGAGGCAGTTTGATGCTGAGTTTTTGAATGAGCTTCCACCGGGTGTTGATCCTTGTGGGGAGAATGGTGAGTTTCACACATTTGTACACGCGGGCCCCATGTTTCCAAATCCAATTCGTGTTAAAGCTGGTGAGGTTGTCAAAAGGGGAGATTTTGTGTATTCAGATGTGATCCCATGCAAGTAAGATGGGAGAAAGTATTCTTGAGGATGGAAGGATTGTGGGGCGATTCGATAAAAGAGTAGATCATCCGATCGATTGAAGAATAAAAGCATGAGGATGCGGAATTGTTTGGTATGGAGCACGCGGTCAACTTCGTTGACATACTCGAATAATACATCAATTTGATTCTGATGGCACAAACGAAGCCGGTCAAAGCACGCTCTCGAACATTGGAAGGTGGACGACTAAATCGTTACATCGCACGTGCCGGGATATGCTCGCGGCGAAATGCAGATGGGCTCATTGATAGGGGGCAAGTTCAAGTGAATGACCAGGTTGTCCGAGAGTACTGGTATCAGGTAAAGAAAGGAGATAAGGTGAGTGTAAATGGGAAGGTGATTTCTCCTCGGCAATACATATATATACTGCTGAATAAGCCCAAGGACACGATCACTACCGTCAAAGATCAAAAAGACAGAAAAACAGTTCTAGATCTGGTGAATCTCAGTGGAGGAACCAGTGGGGTGTTTCCAGTGGGGCGACTTGACCGCAATACAACGGGAGCATTACTATTAACCTCCGATGGAGATCTGGGACACAAGCTCATGCATCCAAGTTTCCAAATCCCGAAGCAATACTTGGTTCGTACGACCGAGCCGATTCGACCAGAACAACTGGATCAGCTTTGTCGAGGGATTGAGTTAGAGGATGGTTTGGCTACGTGTGATCGAGCTGCATATATCCAATCAAGAAATCCCTTCGAGATAGGTATTGAATTGCATGAAGGGAAAAATCGTCAAATTCGGCGGATGCTCACCGCACTTGGGAATAAAATTGTAGCTTTGGAACGAATTTCCTACGCCGGATTAACAACCCGCCATTTACGTCGTGGAACATGGCGTGAGTTAAGAGAAAATGAGATACGTAAATTATATCGCATGGTAGGTCAGCATAGTCGGTCATGAAACAAACCCAAACCGTAGATTCCTCTAAAGCAGAGCAGATTCTTGCGGATAAAGTAACGCGTGAAGGGTTAACATACGATGACGTATTACTAGTTCCTGGTAGGTCGAGTGTGATGCCTAGGGAGGTCAAGATCGATACTTGGGTCACTCGCAAAATCAAGCTCAATATTCCATTATTGTCGGCGGCAATGGATACCGTCACGGAAGCGAGGCTAGCAATCGCTATGGCAAGAGAAGGAGGCATTGGAGTATTGCATAAGAATATGTCGATTGAAGATCAAGCGGCTCAGGTACGTAGAGTCAAACGTTCCGAGAGCGGGATGATTCAGGATCCAATTACGTTGGCAGTAGAGAGTACAGTAGGAGATGCCCGTGCACTCATGGCTCGCTACTCGATTGGAGGGATCCCGGTCGTAGATCAGCATCAACATCTGGTTGGGATCATTACGAATCGAGATCTGAGGTTTCAGGAGGATAACCAGAGGCCTGTCCGCAATGTAATGACTTCTGCGCCGCTCTATACTGCACCAGTAGGAACAACGCTTGAACAGGCCGAAGAGATTCTTCAGCGTCACAAGATCGAAAAACTGCCCGTCGTGGATAAGCAAGGGCATCTGAAAGGACTAATCACATTCAAGGATATCGAAAAGAAGCGGCGTCATCCCTTTGCATGTAAAGATGTCTTGGGGCGTCTGCGTGTTGGAGCTGCGGTCGGTGTGTTTGGAGATATGATAGATCGTGTAGGCGCACTCAAGGAGGCAGAAGTTGACTTTATTGTAGTGGATACTGCTCACGGACATTCAGAAGGAGTTCTTAAGGCCGTAGAAAAATTAAAAGAAAAACACAGTGCTCTTGAGATTATTGCTGGGAATGTAGCTACTGCGAAGGGAACGGAGGATTTGATTGCAGCAGGTGCTGACGGAATTAAGGTGGGGATTGGTCCGGGATCTATTTGTACTACTAGGGTCGTTGCTGGAGTAGGGGTCCCTCAATTCAGTGCTGTACTTGAATGTGCATCTGCAGCAAAATATCATGGAGTTCCCATCGTAGCAGATGGAGGGATCAAACAAACAGGAGATATCGCTAAAGCATTAGCTGCGGGTGCTTCTTGTATCATGATAGGGAGCTTGTTTGCAGCAGTGGAGGAGAGCCCAGGAGAAACCGTAATCTTTGAGGGACGAAAGTTTAAATCCTATCGGGGGATGGGTTCATTGGGGGCCATGAAAGAGGGAAGCAAAGATAGGTATTTTCAGGATGCAGAAGATGATCTGAAGAAGCTGGTTCCTGAAGGAATCGAGGGGAGAGTCCCGTACAGTGGACATCTGCATGAGGTCGTTTACCAGATGGTTGGTGGACTCCGGGCTGCAATGGGGTACTGTGGAGGTGAAAACCTAGAATCGTTCCAGAACAAGGCTGAGTTTGTAAGGATTACCGATAGTGGGCTCCGCGAAAGCCATCCTCATAGCGTACATGTTACGAAAGAGGCTCCGAACTATAGCTATCGCAGGTAAATAAACAGAGTTGAGTACGTTAGCCTACGAATAGGTAGCCTTGAGCCATCGCCCTGCATCTCAGAGTATGATCGTGCGCTGCTCTCGTGCAGCCGTGTCAGCCGCCAGGACAATCTTGAGGCTACTGACCGCATCTTCCATATGGTCTGTCAGGTCAAGATCTTCTTGAATGGCTTGAAGAAGGTATTCTTGTTCCAACGCACACAACTCATCGTGAGTGGGTTCATCTGAGGTGTCGATCAATTCGTCAGGACGGTCAAAGTGCCCGTCTTTGTCTCGACTGCTATGATGGATTTTGAGCCCGCCGGTTTGCGTGTGCCCTTCGATATCATCCGTCTGCTCTTTTACCTCATCAATAATACTCACAGAGCCGAGTGGTCCAACCACATCCTTCACAAACGAGGCAGTTTCACTCATCATAGGCCCCCATCCAGCTTCGTACCAGCCCACGGATCCATCATCAAAGAATACCTGGAGTTGACCATAGTTGTACATGTCTGGGGCAATTTCATCTGATAGTCGTGCTCCGATTGCATTTACAGCTACAGGACGGGCGCGAGTCATCTGACACATTACGTCTACGTAATGAACCCCGCAGTCTACGATGGGGGGCATGGAATCCATTAATTTTCTATGTGTATCCCACTGAGAACCACTACTTTGTTGATTTAAGTTCATGCGCATGACAAGGGGTTTTCCCATTTCCTGTGCCAGAGAAATAAACGTTTTCCATGCCGGGTGTACGCGTAGGATATACCCAATCACGACTTTACGATCTGTTTTTTTTGCCAAATCAATGAGGGATTGCGCTTGTTCTGCGGTTTCAGCAAGAGGCTTCTCCACAAACACATGGCAATTTGCTTCAAGACTCATTTGTACGTATTTGGCATGGGTATCAGGATACGTATTGATGGAAACAACATCGGGATTCGTGGTGGTCAATGCATGTTCAAATGAGGCATATGTAGGCAACCTACCTAGTTCTTCACTGAGTCGATTACGAGATGCAGATGTACGACTCACGAGGCCTATGATTTCGAAGGCATCCATGGCATGATAGGCACGTGCATGAGAGGTCCCCATGTGCCCACAGCCGGCTACAAGTACTTTAAGCTTTTTCACGTTGATCGTTTAGTCAGTTTAGGATTTATTACTGATAGGTTTAATCAGGGTTCAATGAAAATTTGGGGCGTATAATTTTGCCGAGCTTCGAATTTTAGTACTAAACTAAGTCAGTTCTATTCCGAATCCTCTGGAATGAGCTTTAGACTTACTGCTTTCCACGTCAGTTCTCGTAAATCTTGTTTTGATTTTGGCTTCTTGATGGCTATGACAGTTACTTTGGTTTCATTTAAAATGTTTTTGATCAGATTTGGATGTACATATACATCATCTACAAATCCAAATCCTTTTTCATGCACGCGTAGTATATCTGTTTTTTGGACAATCCACTGAGATTTTTGGAAAGCTCCACGCCGAGCCTGAAATACATTATATTTTTTGTCATACAATGTGCAGCTCAGAACGATCATATAGCCTGGTTCCCAATCCTGAACATCTTTGAATTTCGAGTATTGGAGCAAGCAATAATCCGATGGTGAAATGAAGACGGATGCCAATCCCTTTTTAGTATTATGGTGGTCCAAAACCCCTCGAACCTCCATCAAACAGTCAAAGGGTTTTCCGTTTGGTCTTTTTTTCAGTGATAGGACACGAGCACGAGAATCGTCAAAATCAATGACTGCATCAAGTGGGGTTCCAGATTCAAGCGATATTAGATCTCCATAGTTTTTGGTTGGTGTGATAACGTCTAATGAGGATTTAGAATTGGCTTTATAAGCTAATTTCATCTTTTGTATGCCCGTCTTAGTAGTAAATATTTCAAGGAAATTTACTTCATGCCATTTGCCTTCAAATAGAAGTGATTCTGCAGATTTTGCATGTTTCTCTAAAGTCTTTTCTGGGTTTTTTAACTCATCTGTGTTTGAATACCAATCAGCTGACAGATGTGTTTTTACAGATTCTGGTATATTCCATCCAGATGTTTGCCGTAATGAAAAATGTTGATCTATTGCCCATTTTGCGAGTTCCAGTTGTTTTGTATCAAGTGCCAATTGGGTCAGATCTTCGAGGACGCCCACTGTTAATTTTTTGTCTCCAGCAGCAACGTATGCTTTAGAACATAGAGAAAGGGCAGTCGAAGTGGAATTGTTTCGTTCGCACTGGGCGAGGGCGTGCCATGCCCAAAATTCCTCATGTTTTTTCTTCACAACAAACAGCAGATGTTTGCGCGCTAATTCGTGTTTTCCTAACTCAGAAAGGATTTGCCCCATGCGATATCGCAACCAAATCGGTTCCGAGATTTGCGCTTTGTCTAGGGCAGTTTCAATCAACTGAATAGAAAACTCCAGAATTGGATGATCATATTTTTTAGGATGAGCGGTTATTGTTTTCCCGATTCCCAACGCTAAACGTTCAATTAAGGAAGGGTATTTTTTCCCTGAATCATCCACTTTTCCAAATTGAAAATCTTCTTCGCGAAAGCTTTCAATTCCCGCCCAAAGTAATATTTGCGGAGAAAATGGAGGGAGATCAGGTAGCCTGAGCAGTTGTATGATCATGAAGCTAAAAAGAAGGTCAGGGCGATCTAATCCCAGGGTTGCGTACTCTCGAAACAAAAGACGAATCTTCTCATGTACTCCTTCTGAGACAGGGCCTTCAGATGGAGATTTATCGACAATTGCTTTGATTTTATCATATAAAACCCATCCGTAGCTACCTTTCAAAAACTTGTCATTTGGAAACTTTCTTAGTAACTCTTGGCCACGTTTATAAGAGGCATCGGTTTGACCAGATTTTCTAAGAGAATTTAATTCCTGACTGGGATAGGTATTCATACTTTAAAAATGCGTTTTAGGTACTTCCTGAAATTTTCAGAGCTATGTTCCATCAGAGTCACCTTAGTGACTGCGGCAGCTTTATTGTAATGTGCACGAAACTTCGCTTTACCCTCAGATCCTTCAATGAAGTAGATTTCATGGAAATTTTGATGTTTCACTGCAGTGATCACTATGTTGAGGTAGTTTAGCTTTTTACAAAGAAAATCATGAATTTCTTGTTGAAAAGTAGTATGAAAAACAAGCTTTGAAGAGAGAGCATCCAAAATTTCCATGGCAAAATCTGGTGGCTGACTTTTTTTGATCTGAACACGGGTAATTTCAAATTTTCCATTGTAATACAAATGGAGTATACATGTATTCTTGTCATCTCTCTCAAAGGTGTAAATTTCTAGGAATTGATGGTGCGAGATCGCAGAAATTTGTACGTTCATCCGCTTCATCCGGTGCCGAATAAAGCCATACAAATTACGTAATGCGTTGCAGTTTGTGGGGGATTGAATGATTTGTGTAGGATTGGGCGCAGATGGATCATACGCAATCGAATTAGGTGATTGAATTGAAGGATCAAGTCGGCTTTTGTCAAGCTCCCAGATAGTTTTGTCAAATGGACTTTTTCGCGGTACATTGATCAGATACAGGCTTTGTTCAGGCACGGAAAATGCAGTATATAACCATCGAAAATATGTTCCCCCTCCCATACTGGTTTTTTCTGAGAGATCTGCAATCACTGTCTTGAACAGGCATCCTTGAGCTCTATGAAGAGTTATGGCATATCCGAATCGAATCATTGCTGCTCTCAGATATGGACTGTTGATATGTTCTTTTTCCTCGTTCTCATGATTTTTTGATTGTTGTCGAGTTTTTTCGTTTTGTTCATTTGATTCTTCCATAGATTTCTTTGAATCTCTAGCGTGCACTACAAGAGCAAGCCATTCATCTGGGGCAATCTCTGGTTTTTCTCTGTATAGAAAATCTTCAAAGCAGAGTAACTCTTTCTGGATGCGCCCTGATTTTTTCCAGCGAATATCAATTTTCAGGAAATTCACCTTGACGGGCTTATCTCGTCCTTTTAGGGGTTGTTCAATAGATTCGCTCTCATAAATCTTTGTAACCGTTCCGAATGAGCCACTTGTAACCGGAAAGGAAAGCAAGCACTCCTCATCCAAAAATTCAATATGATTGTGTAATACGACGAGATCTCCCTCGGAGATTTGTGACTCGCGTCCGAACACACGGCGTCTGATTGCCTGGTTATATTGATTTACCTGTGCATTCGTATATGCAACTATCGTGACTTTATCATTCTTAACCAACCGATCTATTTTATTAGAAGTATCCGATAATTGAGTACATTCGCTTTTACCAAGCCTGATATTTAGACGGCTAAACTGATGTGTAAGAATCCTTTTTGCAATCAATTCACGATTCTGAAGAAACAGCGTTGCCCCATGAAGACATTTAAAGTTTTTGATGGGTACATCCACTGATTTTGAGTACTTGCGGAGCTTTGTAATAGATAGCTTTGATTCGCTAGATCCTTTTGAAAGCTGATAAGGATCAAGAATAAAGATGATTTGACGCTTTGTACCGCACAAATCGATAAATTCCATCAAGTCACTTAGCAGATGATCACTACCAAATCTTCGTGAGTTAATTCCCTGTAGCGAATCGCTGATTAAGTGAGCATTGGCCACAATATAAACATGGTTATGAGAGTCTTCATTGCATACTTTTTTATTATGAATAAATTTCAATTCCTCCTTGCAGAAGTACGAGTCCTTCTCATAAATCAAACCATATATGCTCACGGCTGCCTGGTCGTATCCTTCTAGCATGCGAGCTGCTGGAACAATTATTGTAGTGGTCTCTGCGCTAGTTTGTGTTATAAGAATATTGCGGACATGATTTACATTATAACACATGCATTGTGCAAAAGCGCCCGATAGAAGCAAAATTTGATTCTTTGATTCTACAAATTTTTTGATCGCGTTTGTAATTTCAATTTTCTCTGGGGGGTTATCGCTGTTCATATGTACAAATACCACTGAGGGTGTTGAAATCCTTGACTCTTTGGAATATCATAATCAAGGTTGACAAATTGCTGTTAGCATCATCGGAGATACTTTCGATAGAAACGGGATTAGCATTTTCAAAATACTTGACGAAGGATATGAAAGGTTTTGTCAATTGGGTAAATTTATTCAATCTTTTCATAATTAAGAAAAATTGGCACCTTTTGGAATAGGTCAGCGTTCCATGGGGCTGTGAAATAGGCACTGATCAATTCAAGGTGCATTTTAATCTAGTCAAAGGCATACATGCAAGGTAACGGATTCAAGGTAGGCGCAGTCGTTTTCTTCCTAGCACTCTCTGCTTGGTACTTATTCCCATCATTACAAGGAATTTCCTTGAATAATCAACTGGAAGGGATGAATCAGGAAGAGAAAGAAGAGTACGAGCGCGAAAATTATTCCAGAATTGAGTCAATCAAGGAAAGATCTCTCAATCTTGGATTGGATCTCCAAGGAGGCATGCACACCACTATGGAGGTTGGGCTCAGAGAATTACTAATTCAATTGGCGGGAGAACGCAGGGATGATATGTTTGATCAAGTTCTCGCAGCGGCAGATGCTCGTGCTGAGACAGAAGGGATCTCTCTGATTGATTCATTTGTGGAAGAGTTTGAAAATCGAGATCCTGATGCTAGTTTATCACGTTACTTTCGTAGTGAGGATATCACCCGCCGCTCTAGTAATGCAGAAGTAACCGATTTTTTGCGTACACAAGGGACGGATGCGATTGAACGCGCCATGCAGGTTATTCGTAATCGTGTAGATCGATTTGGAGTCACGGAGCCCTCTATTCAGACACAAGGAAGTCGAAGGATTGTGGTGGAATTACCAGGCATTGATGATCCAGAGCGTGTCCGTCGCCTGCTCAAAGGGACGGCAAGGTTGGAATTTCGATTAATGGCAGACCCGGGGGAGTTGAATTCATCTTTGCAACGGATCATCAGTCATTATGAGATAGATGTTGCAGCGGAGACAGATACCATGGAGGCTATGGATTCAGATAATTTATCTGAAGAAGTTGATGCCTCTGAGGAAGAAGATGTTTCCGAAGCAGAAGATACTACCGAAGAAGGAGATACGCCATTTGATGTGAGTCAATTACTTGCCGAAACGGAAGGACTAGACGATGTAGGGAATCCGCTTCTAGATGTTCTGATTCCAGCGGGGCAAGGGTCTGTAGTTTTTGGGGAGGTATCGGTGCAGGATACCGCGACCTTCAATTCTTTGATGGCAGACCCGGAGGTGCAGGCGATGCTTCCACGTGATATCGAGCTACTTTATGATGCAAACCCCAGTACCACAGGTGGATCAGATTACTATCCAGTATTGGCCGTCAATGTAAATGCCGAATTGACAGGAGATGTAATTACGGATGCTAGGGCTGATTTTGACCAGACCACGAATCAACCGCTGGTTGATATGGAAATGAACTCCGAAGGAGCGCGGGTTTGGTCTCGTCTTACCGGTGCCAATGTAGGCAAGAATGTCGCCATCGTTCTTGATCGTGTCGTCTACTCGTATCCAACCGTTATCGGTCAGATCAGTGGAGGGCGGTCTCAGATCACGGGGTTGGCTTCACAGGAGGAATCTGATGATATTGTTACCGTACTAAAAAGTGGTGCATTGCCTGCACCGGTGGAAATTGTTGAGGAACGCACGGTCGGTCCAAGCCTGGGGGTTGTCGCACGACAATCCGGGTTCACTTCGCTTCTAGTTGGTCTCTCTATCGTAGCTCTGTTTATGATTGTCTATTATCGGGGAGGGGGGATGGTTGCGGACCTTGCTCTGATCATCAACATTATCTTTATTCTGGGCATTCTCGCAGGCTTTAACGCGACATTAACCCTGCCGGGTATTGCAGGGATTGTTTTGACGATTGGTATGGCTGTGGATGCAAATGTGTTGATCTTTGAGCGTGTGCGTGAAGAACAGGCTACTGGAAAAACACTGAAAGCATCTATTGATGGTGGTTATGGTAAAGCGCTCAGTGCAATTATAGATGCCAATATTACAACTTTTTTCGTAGGTATCATTCTCTATTCATTTGGGGTTGGTCCGATTCAGGGGTTTGCTGTGACCCTGATGGCAGGCATTTTGGCATCGCTCTTTAGTGCGATTGTATTTACCCGAATCATCTTTGATTATGTTGTGATTGGTCGCCGAGGAGCCGTCAATTTTGGCTAATCAGGACGGCACAATCAAACCAAGATATCCGTTATGCGCATTTTTGAGAATACGAATTACAACTTAGTGGGAAGCAGAAGAAAAGGTTACATGATCAGTGGCATCCTTCTTCTGCTCAGTATTGGAGCAATCCTTACTCGTGGGTTAGAGGTGGGAATAGATTTTAGAGGTGGGATGGAGTTTGTTGTTGAGAGCGATGAAATACTGGAGGTTACTCAAGTACGGAATGCTTTGTCCTCGGTCTTGGAATCTTCACCTGAAGTTAAAACCTACAGCGATGTCGGGGCAGATGGACAGGATGCACTTCTGATTCGGACCGCATCAGAAGGAGAGACAACGGAAGTTCAGATACTGATCCTCCAAGGTATTTCAGATGCATTTCCAGAGAGCAATCCTAGAGTCATCAAGACGGACATTGTAGGTCCGAGGTTCGCCGAAGATCTGAAGCGGGGCTCATTCTATGCCGTATTGGGATCATTATTGGTGATTTTTCTTTATGTGATGCTACGCTTTGAGTGGAAATTTGGACTTGGAGCCGTTGCAGCTTTGTTTCATGATGTCTTGATTACACTGGGGATATTCTCGCTGCTTCAGGGAATAATGCCATTCTCGATGCAGATTGATCAGGCAATCATCGCAGCTTTCCTAACGATTGTGGGGTATTCCTTGAATGATACAGTGGTAATCTTTGATCGTATTCGCGAGTACACGAACCTGTTCAAGACTGAGCCATACAAAAGTGTGGTTAATCGATCCGTCAATACGACACTCAGTCGTACCTTTGTTACATCAGGAACCACCTTGCTAGTTGTCTCTACATTGTTTATGTTTGGGGGAGAAGTTTTACGTGGTTTTTCTTTTGCACTTATCGTGGGTATTATTATCGGGACATATTCGTCCGTTTTCGTGGCCACTCCTGTAGTGGTTGAATTGAATCATAGGTCTGGTTTGGCCAAGAAAGCCGGCCGCCGCTAATCCTCTGTTAGAAGTATGAGTTTTTCAGTCGATGAAGTTTACAACGCCGTAGTTATTACTCTCAAAGGGAATGTGATGGGAGGTCCAATGGGAGCAAAGCTCCAAGACACGCTTGGTAGCCTGAAAGAACAGAACAAGTTGAATGTAGTTGTGGATTTAACTAGAGTCAGATTCATGAATTCAAGTGGTCTCGGAATGCTGATAAGTGCCATGACTACCATGCGTAATGCTGGCGGTGATGTACGTCTTGCGAATCCTGCTGCCAAAATCAAATCTCTGCTTGTGGTCACCAAATTGGTGACCGTGTTTGAACACTTTGATTCGGTTCAGGAGGCAGCGGAAAGCTACAAGACTTCTTAAATCACAATCTATCTTCGTATCGGTATAACAGGTCCTGTATCAAGGAACTGTCCTTTTCAACGATGTGTCTTGTAACGATTCCTGAATGGCAGTAACGGTTGTGGTAGGTAGTCAATGGGGTGATGAAGGGAAGGGAAAAGTTGTAGATCTGCTTGCATCCAAGTTTGATATCGTTGCGCGATATCAGGGAGGTGCGAATGCGGGACATACCATTAAGCGGGGAGAGAAAGAGTACGTGCTCCATCTGTTACCAAGTGGTGTATTTTCGCCGGGAGTACATTGCATTATCGGTAATGGGGTAGTCATTGACCCAAAGGCACTGGTTTCTGAGATTCAGAATGTTCAGGAGCTGGGCTATGACTTGAAGGGAAGGTTGTGGATTTCCGGGAATGCACACTGTATCCTGCCGTATCATCTGGCCCTGGAAAAGGAGCAATCTGCAGATCGAATTGGAACAACAAGACGAGGGATAGGACCCGCATATATGGACAAAGTCGCACGGAGTGGGATTCGGATTGCGGAATTGGTTGATGTGGACGTATTTTCCGAGCGTGTGCGAAATGAAGTGGAACAAAAAAATTTGATTCTCAAAGGTTACGGGCAAAAAGGGCTGGATACAGAGGAGTTGATCGCAGAATACAAAGATTGTGCACAGATCCTATCAGAGTATGTCACGGATACGGCTCATTTTCTTCACGAAGCACTCGATCAGGACAAGAAAATTCTCGCTGAAGGGGCACAGGGCTGTCTTTTGGATATTGATTTTGGTACCTATCCTTATGTGACATCCAGTTCACCCACCGCAGGTGGTGTTTGTACCGGTCTTGGAGTACCTCCCACTTCAATCACCAGGACGATCGGGATCAGCAAAGCATATTGTACACGGGTAGGTCATGGTCCATTCCCAACAGAGTTAACCGATATGACCGGAGCTCATCTTCAGAAGATCGGCGGTGAGTTTGGAGCCACAACGGGCAGACCTCGCAGATGTGGATGGTTGGATTTAGTAGCACTGCGCTACAGTTGTCGACTGAATGGATTTTCAGAACTGGCTCTCACGAAATTGGATGTTTTGTCTGGCCTGGAAACGGTAAAAGTATGTGTGGAATACACGCAAGAGGGAGTGCAGAAGTTTCATTTTATCAATGATGCCTTAGCTCTCACCAAAGTTACCCCCCGGTATGAAGTGATGCAGGGTTGGGATGAGAATATATGTGGATGTCGTGATTGGAATGAATTACCAGGCGCAGCAAAGGGATTCATTCGTCGAATACAATCCTTTATGGGTATACCTATTACAATGATTTCGACGGGGCCAAAGCGTTCCCAGACGATTCAGATGGGCGATTGACGACCCTTTCACTTGCAAGTTCTCATAGGCCATGTTTGCCTTTATCGCAAAGCGTAAGCTCAAACTTTTGCTCAGTGTGTTTGCTATGTGCATTGCACTGGCATCACTTTTGTATACCAGTAACCTCGTTCGACACTTACAAGAGCGCGAGCGTACCAGTGTTACAATATGGGCTGCTGCCATTGAACAGGCTGCACTTGCGGCAGAGCAAAATCCCTATGAGTCTGATTTTCGTGTGATTGCAGAAAACTTGGATCCGGATGATCCAATGACTCGGCGACACAGGGCCGCGCTAGCGTGGGGAAGCAGGTTACCTTATGGAGATCATATCGATTTCATTTATGATATTATCTCCGAGCATTCTCCTGATGTGCCGGCGGCGATTGTTGATGAAGCAGGAAACCCAATTGCATGGCAACATCTTGGCGTCCAAGAGGACGGCGAAGTAACACGGGAAGACTCGCTTGAGATCATGCGGCGTATTGCCCGAATAGATCGAAATTTTGATCCAATTACGATTGAGATCGGACAGGATTCGCTCGCTCCAGCATTAATTCAGCGAGTACATTATGGAGAGAGTTCCATCATACGCGATTTGCGAATTTACCCTTATTTGCAGCTTACATTTGTGGCATTGTTTATAGCATTTGGCTATCTCGGTTTTTCGTATGCACGCAGGAGTGAACAAAGTAATCTATGGGTTGGGATGGCTCGTGAAGCCGCTCATCAATTGGGAACACCGATCTCAAGTCTGATGGGATGGATTGAAGTGATGCGTACGAACCCCAAAGCTGATCATGATACGTTGAAAGAAATGGATGTGGATGTTCAACGTCTTAGCTTGGTTGCAAATCGGTTCAATGACATTGGCTCGGTGCCGAAGCTCGAAATCCAGGCGTTGGCGCCGGTTGTAAATGCAACAGCAAACTATATTCGCAGGCGATTCCCTCGTCGTGGTATGGCTCTTACTGTTGATGTGGATGAAGAATTACAAGCTTCGATCAATACAGAGTTATTTGCATGGGTGATTGAAAATTTGCTCAAGAATGCAATGGATGCCATTGAAAATGAGAAGGGACGAATTCAAATCAGTTCGGGTAAGGAAAAAGGTCGTGTATATATTGATGTGAGCGATAATGGCAAGGGGATTGACCGTGGAGACTGGTCAACGATCTTCAAGCCGGGATACAGTACAAAGACACGGGGGTGGGGGCTAGGTCTTAGCTTGGCCAAACGCATCGTTGTAGATTACCATGGTGGTATGCTGACGTTAACCCATTCGGTTGTTGGTCAAGGTTCAACGTTTCGGATTTTACTTCCGTAAGAGCGGCGTGATTTAACTTGGAAGAGGGAGTTTTCATGACTCAATCGAAAAAACGTGATACCAATTTTAGGGGCATTCCCCAATGATAGGATCCGTGTTTTCTTGATCCAAAGATCCTGAGTAGCTAGAACTATAGAGTCGCAACTTCGGAACCTTGGGGGGCTTGACAGTGTCCAACGCCCTCTCAAAGAGTGATTTCTTGTAATCCCTGAGTTTATGCTATCTGATATTTCCCACATATCAAATATTGCCGCAGACCGGGGTCCCGCGAAATATTTTCATGGGCGGGCGCAGATCCTGCATGATTTCAAAGATCTCATGATGCGTGCGAATGACACGGTGGAGGGCAGGACGACGATGCTGATTCAGGGGGCGCCTGGGGCGGGAAAAACGGCCCTGCTGAACGTACTCTCCGAGAGAGCTAAGGAGTCCAACTGGGAGGTATCCAAGATCTCGATAGAAGATCTATACACTCCCGCATCCATGGCTCATTCTCTGGGAAAATCGTATACGATGGATCAAGAGCAGGCCGCGAAAGTCGGGGTGAAGTTTATCGAAGAGGGTATGTCAGAAGTGTAGCTGGGCATGCGAGTCCAAAGGAAATCCTCAAGAATCTTGCCCCCGAGGAAGGATTGATTTTAGTGCTGGATGAAGCCCAGTATCTGATCAATCTAAAAAAACCCCAACGGAACAAACTCGAGCGAGAGACACGCTGGATGTGATTCACAATGGGGATGTAGGCCGGCCTGTGATCTTGTTGGCGGCGGGATTAGGGATGTCCGAAGCCTCGTTCGGTGAGTTAGGAATTTCGAGATTCAGAGGTGGTTGTTTTGTAGAATTGGGTGCATTGGAAAAAGATTCGGAACGTGCGGTTATCCAGGATTGGCTTGTCAAAGAGGGAGGTGCCAAAGGGAACCCTACTCCGTGGATTGATCAAATTGCCCAAAAGACGCATGGCTGGCCCAGCATATTTCGGCCTATGGTGATGCCGCGGCCCAGCAAATTCAGCATGATCATGGGGAAATGACCTCTGCCGGACTAGACATTGTGTACCGAGTCGGAGCAAAAAGACGAGAGGCGTATTACGAACAGCGCACGGAAGCGATTGACCGGGAAGAGCGTTTCAGTTTGGCAAGACTCATCCAAACCGTTTCCATAGATCATGGACTGCACCGGAGGGATATTGTGGAGTTTCTATCGCGGGAGTACGGAGAAGTGGAAGCGAAAGATTTGTTTCGTCGAGCATTGGAAAAGGGCATTCTGCACCGACAAAAGGGATTCTGCACGATTCCGATCCCATCCATGCGTACCTGGTTCATCTCGAACTATGCCTGTGAGTGAATTAAAGTTCTTCACACATCTCATCTGGGGCCTGTTCCATTCCAAGATCAGAATTCCGACATCAGATCTGACATCTTCGAAAGATTAGGCGTTCTGTGATGACCAGATATCGATAACACAGGCCTAGGTGTTCGGCAAAACTGGATCCCATTCTTTTTCGGAATATAGGATGTGACCACCGCGCAGATCTCCTGGCTCTGCACCTCCGTGAACTAAGTACCAGAGCTTCCAAACACGATATTAATGGGAGTTCCTCTTTGAATATGGAGAAGGTTTGCTGCACTACCTTGGTTTACGGCAACTTCAAGTAGATTGGTGCTCCCAAATAACATCAAAGTCTCCCCCACAGATACATTGCTATAGGTCTGGTGAACCTTGCGAATAATTCCACTGCCGACATAGCCTGTTACCTCTCGGCCGATTGAACGTTTTTCAAAAAGAGTACGAGAAATATTCGTGATGCAGTTGCCAAAGTGGTCAACATAGACGACCCAGCCCTGAATACCTTCATGATCATCAATCGGAAGTGCCCAGTGAAGTGGCTCCAAGTGTGAGGCAGGGGAGCCTAGATCTTCAAGAGGAATTCCACTTGCTAATCGTGCAGCTGCAGGTGCAAAGAGATCTCTACCGTGAAAGGTAGAAGATATTGATTGATTCTTACTCACCTTTAGTTCCACCATTTGATCAGGGGTCTCTGTTTCCAGAAGGAGGGCAAATAATCCATTGTCAGGGCCAACAAAATAATGGTCATTATGCTTCAATGCGATCGCTCGACGCGCAGATCCGACCCCAGGATCTACGACAATCAAATGGACCGTCCCTGACTGGAAGTATTGTAGGGACTGCTGCATCACAAATGCCGCCGCCATGACATCAAAGACTTGAACTTCATGGGTAATATCAATCAAAGTCAGATTGGGATTGATGCGGAGCATGATGCCCTTCATGGCACCAACATATCCTTCTCGAGTGCCAAAATCTGTCGTCAAAGTTACAATAGGTGTATGGCGATTCATGAGTCAGAAACTAATTCCGATACCCCCTTGAATAGATCGGCCTTCGGCAGGCTCAAAGTAACGTCCACCAAAAGCATTTACAACCAGAGAACGGACATATTGACTGTCTAGAATATTTTGAATTCGAATAAAGGGATGTAGTGTAATTCGTGCCATATTCCAGTTTGAGTGGGCAAGGTATACATCCAAGACTGTAAAGCCGTCGGATTTGGCGGAATTTGCATTATTTCCCCACATCTCTGATGCCGATTCAAGAACAACCTGTGCAGTCCACCCCTCAGAAGTCAAACCGTGTAGCGATAGATGAAATTGATGGGCAGGTGCACCTGGAATTTTGAGACCGTTCCCAGGATTGTTAAGGAAGACAAATGATCCATACGTGTAGGTTATTTGAGCATGAAAAGGGGAGTTCACAGGCCATTCGAGCGCAAGTTCAGCGCCATTGTGGCGATTTTTCCCACCGTTACGATACCAAGTATGTCCATCTTCGCCTTCCTCAGGCAGAAGGCGATCATGTATACGCAAAGAGAAAAGTGCAAAGTCCAGTTTTAACTGGAGCTTATCAATTTGGCCGCGTATGCCAGCTTCCATTCCTCTGGTTTGTTGTGGGTCAAGATCTGAATTAAATCCACCTACACCAGAAGGACTATTAATGAGTTCTGTGGTTGTCGGGGTTTCGAAAGCCGTGCTCCAGTTGGCATACCATATTAGGGAGGTAGTACGATAAGATAATCCTAGTGATGGACTCAGTGCAGTGAAATCTCGTTTACCACTTTGATCTCCATTTGTAAGTAGATGATCCATCATATCAAATTGAAGATGATCTAGTCGTATCCCCGCAGATATTCCAGCCTTGGATGAGAGTTGTGTATTCAGGCCTACAAATGCGGCAAGGCTACCGACAGTCTCTCGTTGGTCAAGCAGAGTTTGATCCCCTTGGCGACCCTGAGCGTTGTTGAAGCGCAAGCGATCATCTCGTAATTGACGTAAATCGATTCCGGTAGTAAATCCGAGTGCACGTCCGATAGAGATATGGTATTGGGCATAGAGGCCTCCAGCAATACGCTCTAATTCACTCCATGCAAAGGTAAGCGGATTCTCAAGGGATCTCTGTATTCCGTAGATGGTCGAAGACAAATTCCCCGGCCCCATTTGTGTATACAGTGTTACCCCTCCTTGCAGGTGGGTGCTGGATTTTCCCGCTGCGGTAGAAACATTCCGGGAATTTGCTTGCCTGCGATCCAGAGATAATTGCTTGCGTGTGAGAGATCCAGGAGACAGGGCATCTTGGAGAGCGGCATTGAAGGTCACCATGAGGATTGATTTGGTGCTGGGGTTTATTTGGGCACTCAATCCTGCGCGAAAAAAATCTCCCTTGCTATGTGCTCGGTACCCTCCTTTCTCGACCATGGAAGCATATGCTTGTATCTGATGAGAGCCAAGTTTTAGACCCGAACTGGCCAGATAATGATTAAGACCATAACTTCCTATCATATATCGGAGTCGTAGTGGAGAAGAGTTCTGGATAGTAGTAAGATTCAAGATTCCTCCACTAGCATTTCCCCAAAACAGAGAGCCAGGCCCCCGGAGTAATTCGGAGGATCCAATAAATACGGGATCAACAACATCCAGCATACTTTGGCCATCTGGCATAGTGAGGGGGATTCCATTCAAAAATGCCTGCAATCCACGAACCCCAAATGCGGCACGGTACCCCATTCCCCGGATGAGGATTCGCTCTCCAAGAGCATAATGTCCCCGTTCGCTAATTTGTATCCCGGGCATTCCTCTCATTGCATGCTGCAGTGATAAACCGGGTTCGGTGGTAACCATATCATGTTGTTGAATATGAACGCTTCGAGTTGCCGAGGCATATGTTTCCAATTGTCGTGTCGCTTGGACGGTCATGGTGGGTAAGTACACGGTTGAATCTTGTGCAAAACTCTGATGGACCAAAAGTACAATGCTACTTATGAGAAAGAACGAACGGATATTCATGGTTTGGAGAAGGTTCTGTAACGTGGTTCAAGCAGGATAATAATGAGAATCTGGGATGTATGAGGATTATGATAGGTTATGTCGATGGTCAATGAGAATTCTTTAAATTAAAGCAACAGGATCTGTAAAAATCTTCTATATTGCCGGTTGTAATGTTTTTTCTGCAACTGAATTTCGTTCATTCCGTGCCCAACTGTATGTAAAAGATGTTGATTGCGATTGAGGGTATTGATGGGTCAGGAAAAAGGACGCAGGCCGTCCAACTTCTGGGGCGTAGCCGAAAGTTAGGGTATAGGTCTGAACTTGTATCCTTTCCACGCTACAAAGTTACCCACGGTTCAAAGATGATTGCAGCGTACTTGAACGGGGAATTTGGTACGCTGGAAGAAGTTCCTGCTGTATTTGCTGCAACACTCTTTGCTTTGGATCGAATAGAGAGCCGCCCCTATATTGAGTTGGCATGTGAGAAAAATGACTTGGTGATTGTGGATCGATATGTAGCATCAAATTTAGCCTACCAAAGTGCTAGAATCACAATCCCAGAACGTGGAAGGTTCACGGAATGGCTTTTTAATTTGGAATTCGAGATCTATGAGTTGCCGAAGCCGGATCTAACCATCTTTCTAGACATTCCTGTCCATACCTCCAGGGAACTAGTAGCTCAGAAAGAAGCTCGGACATACACAGAAGAGGTGTATGATTTACACGAGCGTGACTCAACGTACCTTCGCAATGTGAGAGAGGTATATCACGAACTGATTAATTCACAAGTTATAGATCCTTGTCTTATCATAGATTGCCAAGATCGTCACGGTTCACTACGCGCGATGGATGATATAGGACAAGATGTTTGGGATGCAGTGGTTCAGTACAAAAATTCTAACACAGAATAGTCGTACAGGTAGGGCATATCGTTCATCGTGGTTTATTTTGATCAGGTTGGATTTCCTACTGAATCCTGACAGAAATCGTAACGTAAACACAGTGTAAAGAATTTTCACATTGTATCCAAGGTGTGCCGATGAGATATTTTTCAACTCAGCCAATGAGGTTCTACGTTTTCTCTGCAAATTTCTTTATACTCATTCTACTATTGGGGTGCCAGACGATCCCCGAAGAGGAGGCAGATACTTCAGAAGCGATATCGAATTTAGAAGAGAAGGAAGAAGTTTTTTCGGAAAAAGAAGTCTATACAGAGAATGAGGAGTCAATCACAACCGGAATGGGAGAGGTTCTTGAACAAGCATTGGGAGAATTCCCTCATACACCTGCAGTTGGCTATGAAGAGTTGGAGAAGCTTCTCCCCAAGAGAGTCAATGGGGTTCGACCCACAATCACGGAGGGGCAGACACTTACAATTGGAAGCGGTTTCACAAAGGTTACGGGTGAGTATAATGATGCAGGTCAAGTTGTGACAGTCACAATTATGGATATCGCTGCATTTGGCAGGCTTGCTACTGAAGCATTATCAGACTGGGTTGGTGAGGATATTGATCGCGAGAGTGATCGGGGATATGAGCGCACACATATATTCCAGAACCGATCAAAAGAATATCCAATTTACGAGAAATACCATAATGAACAGGGGCACGAGACTTGTGAGCTGCATTCATGGGTAGAGGATCGATTTTTGATTGCAATTTCAGGAGATGGAGTGCCTATGTCCATATGTAGGTCTACACGAGACAAGATTTCATTCAGGCGGTTAGAGAGGTTGGCGGAGGCAGCGACCGATCAGTAGGAGATAGGAATCATAAGGGTGAATCGTCGTAACTTTGACGAGTACACTAATTTGATTCTTCTGATGAGACCAGGTCTATTTGCATACTTTTTTCTCCTTTTGGGAGTTCCTCTCTCTGTGGCACAGGTACCGGAAATGCTGCCACCCGTAGAACCAACTTCAGCCGATGAGCGGTTGAGTAGCTTTGAACAGCGTCTTGTGGATGCACAGTCTTCTCCCGTATCTAAGATAGAATTGCAAGGTATCGGACCAACTATCATGAGTGGGCGGATTGTAGACATTGATGCCAATCCTCTGAACCCTGTAGAGATGTACGTTGCGTATGCATCTGGTGGGCTATGGCGAAGCAGAACGAATGGACTCTCTTTTGAGCCTTTGTTTGATGAAGAGGCCTCTATGGTGATGGGAGATATTGCAGTTGATTGGGCGCGAGATGAGGTGATTTGGGTTGGAACTGGGGAGAATAATTCAAGTCGATCTTCTTATGCAGGGACCGGTGTATATCGTTCTTTGGATCGAGGTGTATCATGGGAGCATATGGGGCTCAGTGATACGCACAGGATTGGCCGAATTCTTATTCACCCGACGGATCCTCAAACCGTATGGGTTGCTGCATTAGGAGCACTTTATTCTTCCAGTCCTCATCGTGGGGTCTACAAGACGAGTGACGGTGGTCAAACCTGGACTCAGACACTGTTTATTTCCGATACAGCTGGAGTGATTGATCTTGTAATTGATCCCTCAGATCCAGATATTTTGTATGCAGCAGGGTGGGAGCGTGAGCGCAGGGCATGGAATTTTGTCGAGGGGGGAAGAGGTTCGGGGATATGGAAATCGAAGGATGGAGGGACTTCCTGGGAGCGGCTTGCAGCGAAGGGATTGCCCAATGGGGATACAACTGGGCGTATTGGGTTGGCAATTTTTCCGGATACGCCCCAGGTTTTATATGCCCTCGTGGACAATCAATCTCGCAGGCCAATAGAAGACGAGGATGAAGCCCCTGTTTTAACTCGGGAAGCACTCCGTACGATGACGACCGCTGAGTTTCTGGAATTGGAGGAGGACGTGGTTACAGAATATCTCGAGGAGAATAATTTTGAGTTCAGTGCGGAGCAGATTCGAATGAGAGTGAAAGGGGGATCACTTGAGCCAGTGCATCTGGTTTGGTATGTTGAAGATGCAAACAGGGAGTTGTTTGATACGCCTGTGATTGGAGCTGAGGTTTATCGATCAGATGACAGTGGACAGTCATGGTCACGGACCCATGAAAACTATCTTGACCGGGTATACAATTCCTATGGCTATTATTTTGGAGAAATCCGTGTGGATCCAAATGACGTTGAGCGCCTCTATATTCTAGGTGTTCCACTTTTGACGTCAAAAGATGGTGGTGCCTCTTGGGAGTCCATTGGTGGGCCGAGCGTACATGTAGATCATCAAGCTCTTTGGATCAACCCTTCCAGACCAGGCCATTTGATAAATGGGAACGATGGCGGATTGAACATCACCTATGATCATGGTAAATCCTGGTTCAAGGGAAATACTCCGTCAGTGGGGCAATTCTATGCCATTGGTGTGGATGACCAGACTCCTTACCATGTGTACGGCGGACTACAAGATAATGGGGTCTGGGGTGGTCCGCATACCTATTCAGAATCAACAGGTTGGCATGCCAATGGTCGTTATCCATACACATCGTACTTGGGCGGTGATGGTATGCAGGTAGAGGTGGATACCCGTACAAACGATATTATCTATACCGGCTCACAGTTTGGTGCGTATCGGCGTATAGAAACAAGTACGGGAACAAGTTCATCCATCCGACCACGTCATGAGCTAGGAGAACGCCCTCTTCGATACAACTGGCAGACCCCGATTCATCTGTCTCGCCATAACCAAGATGTTCTTTATTATGGTTCCAATAAACTTCATCGATCATTTAACCGTGGCGATGATTGGGAAACCCTCTCAGATGATCTAACACGGGGAGGGCGTCGCGGAGATGTACCTTATGGTACTCTAACTACAATCGATGAATCACCGCTCAGGTTTGGGTTACTCTATGTAGGCTCAGATGATGGACTTGTTCATGTATCGAAGGATGGAGGCTATACATGGGAAAATATCACCGGAGACAATTGGGGAGAGCTTTGGGTGAGTCGTGTCGAAGCGTCGAATCATAAACTCGGCCGGGTCTATGTGACCCTCAATGGATACAGGTGGGATAACTTTGCTCCGTACGTCTATCGGTCTGATGATTTTGGAAAAACATGGGAGTCTTTGGATGCCAGTTTACCGATGGAGTCAGTGAATGTAATACTCGAAGATCCAGTCAATTCCTCTCTATTGTATGTAGGTACGGATCATGGTTTGTACATTTCTTTGGATTTAGGAGAATCTTTTCTTGCAATGCAGAATGGGCTTCCATATACTCCTGTGCATGATTTGAAGCTGCAAGCTCGCCGTAGTCATTTACTTGTTGGGACCCATGGTCGATCGATATATCTTGCAGATATTGCACCACTTCAGGCACTAACCTCTGAGATCCTTGACCGTCCTTTGGCGGTCTTTGAGCCGGAAGAACAGAGGTTTAACTCAAACTGGGGAGATCGTTTTGTCTGGTGGGGAGACTATTTTGAGCCAGAACTCCAGATTGCTTACTGGTCTGGATCAATGGGACAGGTGACAGTCGAGGTGATCGATCAAGCGGGAGCAGTAGTTCGTACTTTGACGGATGAAGCGGAGCAGGGGGTAAACTTTTTTATGTACGATCTGTCGATGGATACGGTGAAGATATCAGCAACAAACCAAGATACGTTGGAGGTAGCTGAAAATGGATCATACTACTTGTTCCCGGGAGAATATCAGATTCGATTCCTTCTCGGAGACGCGGAAGATACCGTGACACTCCAAGTTAAAGATCAGAGGCGCTGAGAAGGGGTGGGGTGGTGCCTAAGAGTTCAGCTTCGGCTTCAACTCGTTGATGATCTGAGTAAATTGCGGTAGAAGTGACTCGGACAGAGGTTCTGAGGGGGGCATTTTTACCTTCATTGCATCAACTTGCCGGCCATTTTCCCAGAAACGATAGCAGACATGGGGACCTGTAGCCAAGCCCGTACTTCCGACATAGCCAATCAATTGGCCTTGCTTTACTCGAACTCCTGGGCGAATTCCTTTTGCGATTTTGGACATATGCAAGTAGCCCGTAGAATAAACATCGTTATGGCGAATTTTGACATAATTTCCATTACCATGTGAGTACGTTGCATGAGTAACCGTTCCGCTTGCAGTTGTAACGATAGGGGTTCCAGTTGGAGCGGCAAAATCTGTTCCAAGATGTGGTTTGTACTGTTTTTGGACAGGGTGAAACCGCCTCGGGCTGTATCCCGAGGAAATGCGTGAGAATTCGATAGGAGCTCGCAGGAATGGCTGTTTTAATGCGTGACCAGTTTCATCATAGAAGCCGCTTACGCTATCGGAAGGAAAGTAGAATGCGAAGAAATCTTTCGTTTCATGATTCATGCGTGCTCCTTTGATTACGGTTTCGATGGAATGTCCGTTTACAAGATGATCTTCAAATACAATCGAAAAGTCATCTCCAGGTTGAAGATGAAAAAAACTGATCTGCCAAGCAAAGATGTCACTCAGTTTCATGGCGAGTTCATGGGGAAGGTCCGCATCGGTGATTGCTTGATATAATGAGGACTCTATGGTACCCGATGCAGTTCGTAACATCTTTGATACAGGAAAGGACGACTCATGAACGAGTACGGAGTCTCGTAAATCAAACACTAAGTAGTTTTCAATGCTGGGTTGATAGACAATAAACGAAGTGGTACCACTGAGCGAATCGGTATATGCATAAAGGGGATTACCTCTGCGAATTTTCCGAAGATCCATAAAGGACGAGGCTTTTTCAGAGGCTAGATGAATTTTTTCCTGAGGGATTCCCCATTCGGACATGATGGAGGCCAAGGATTCTCCTTGCTTCACCTTAGACGCATGCTCCACTAGTCCAACAGCTGCCAGATTAAACTGATTCCGTTCCACTTCGGCGGATGCAGACGAAATCGTTTCGGTTTCAGGGTCTATTGGGAATTGGAGTATAGCAAGGATTCCAAGGCAGATAGAAAAACGCTTGAAAATTTTCCACATCTTACACTGAGGTCAAGTTCACTATACAGATAAAGTTGATAACGATTTATCTCATTGAATCCATCTCACATCCGGGGTACCTGAATCATGGTTCGCCCGGCGGGCAAGTACAAAGAGTAGGTCGGATAATCGATTAAGATACTGAAGAACGTACGAATTTGGTGAAATCGTATCCATGTGTTCTGCTAGGGAACGTTCTGCTCGTCGGCATATTGCCCTTGCAAGGTGTAACATAGCAGCTGCATGGGTACCGCCAGGAAGGATAAAATATCGGAGGCGTTCCAATTTGGATTCCCATTCGTCAATTGCTTTCTCAAGTGCATCTACATGTTTTTGTTCGATACGTGGAACAGTTGCCCTAGAGTCAGGGGGGGTGGCGAGATCCGCACCCAGAGTAAATAACTCATGCTGAAGATGTATGATAAAGGTGCGCATCGATTGTGATTGATCGGGTAAGACTGCACATACAGCTCCTAAGGCAGCATTGATTTCGTCTACCGCACCCATAGTTTCGATGCGTGGATGATATTTTGGGACTCGACCTCCACCAAAAAGCCCGGTGGTACCATCGTCTCCTGTACGCGTGTATATTTTCATGAATGAGAAATTCCCATAAATGACGTATTAGCCGAAGAGCGAGCGATCAACTGCATCGGCATTCAAGCATGATCAACAGAGAACTTGCGTTCGAAACAGAGTGAATGTTTTCAATCAGGCTGGTTCAGCAGTACAGGCTATTTGATAGAGATCTGCAGCTTGGAGAATCATTTCGTCTGTATCGGTACTGAAGTGTACAGATGATTCCGAGTCTGGGGTTAGAGAAGGAGGATACGCAACGATGTCTGAAAATTTTGCCCCTAGATCGGATAAATTCATTCCAGAAATCTCACCATTGAGAGGAAGATTTAAATTGTCGATCAGGTCATTAGAAATAACAGCGTCGGCCTCAATACGATCGGGAGTATAAACGATTGACTTGACCGAGTCAAATACGTCGTCATTCTTGTATTCGGTCGACAAAAGTAGGGGTAAAAAGCCACTAATCCAGCCGAATGCGTGAACGATATCGGGTTTCCATTGTAATTTACGAACGGTTTCCAGAGTTGAGCGTGCGAAAAAGAGTGCACGTGCAGAATTGTCATCAAACTTGTTGCCTTGATGATCCTGATGCAATCCCTTTCGTTTGAAAAATCGGTTGCTGTCCATAAAATAGACCTGACAACGTGTTCCTGGAATGGCTGCAACCTTGACGACAAGGGTTTCGGTTTGATTGCCGATGTTGACCTTTGTTCCACAGAGGCGAATCACTTGGTGGAGCCGATTTTTCCGGTCACTAATTGTCCCATAACGAGGCATCATAATCCTGGTCGCGTAAGAACCATCTTCACTTAGCCCTTTGGGCAAATAACGCGTTAAAATACCTATGCCACTTTCATCAGCAAATGGATCAATTTCTCCCGTGACGAATAACACATTTGTTGATTGGGCCATACTACCAAAATAGATTAGATCTCGCAAATTTCGATTCACCAGATATTACAAATAAAGTAAACTCCAATCCCCTGCATTGAAAACTAGAGTTTGGTAAAAAGCAATGTGAATTTTGACACTTGTATATCGGGGAACAAGATACGAAAATGTAGTCAAAATTCCAAGAAATCCTTATTTCAATCTCGTAGTTTCCGTAAAATACTAGGACTTAGCAGTAAGTTGTTTCATTTCTGGAGCAGGGCCCCTGTGTCAGGGTAAAAGCACTGGACTCATCCTGGATTCTCCTAACCCCCATGTCAACTCCTACAGATTCGTATCGTGAGCATTTACCGGTGCACATCTTCGAAGATGCGGCTACATTGGCACTCGAGGTCGCACAACATATCGCAGTTCTCATCAATGAGCGAACCGCGCAGGGACTGAACACCGTTCTTGGTCTTCCCACAGGATCTACTCCTCTGGATGTATATAAGGAATTAATTCGGATGCATCAGGAGGATGGCTTGGATTTTTCTAAGGTGATTACGTTTGATTTAGCGGAGTATTACCCGATTGATCCTGGCCGCATGCAAAGCTATTATCGCTTTCTACGGGAGAACCTCCTAAATCACATTAATGTCCCTGTGGATCAGACACATGGGTTGCCAGGGAATTTGGCAGAGGATCATGTTGATGAATGGTGCCGATCCTATGAGGAATTAATTAGAGATGTGGGAGGCCTAGATCTTGTTTTACTCCGGATTGGGCGAAGTGGGCATATTGCGTTTAATGAGCCAGGAAGCTCGCGGAATGATCGGACCAGGAAAGTAATCTTGGATTCAATTACCCGAAAGGATGCGGCGAGTCATTTCTTTGGTGATGACCACGTACCTCGTCAAGGTTTAACAGTGGGCGTAGGGACTATTCTGGATTCCCGGGAAATTGTTCTGATGGCGACGGGAGAGGGCAAAGCAGGGATTGTTCGCAGAGCCGTTGAAGATCCGGTCAATGAAGAAGTAACGGCTACTTATTTACGGGAACACCCAAAGAGTGCAGTCTATCTCGATCGTGCTGCTGCGGGTAGGCTGACAAAGGAACAGACTCCATGGCTCGTTTCGGATGTAAAATGGGATCTGGAGATGGCCAAGCGTGCAATCATCTGGCTTTCTGAACGTGTAGGGAAGGCGATCCTTCAATTAGAGGAGGCAGATTTCCATAATAATCGTCTCCATAGCCTAGCGTATGCTTATCCT
Organism: Rhodothermales bacterium; assembly: GCA_965215475.1. Classification (GTDB taxonomy): domain Bacteria; phylum Bacteroidota; class Rhodothermia; order Rhodothermales; family Bin80; genus Bin80. Next base: position 707,491 of record OZ244061.1, on the reverse strand, counting down.
GAAATTGATGACATATGCGTACGTGTATTTGAGGACTTACTTCATCGAATTCACTACCAGAATCAGCTTCCTAAGGGGAAGCGAATCATTATTTTTAGCCCTCATCCCGATGATGATGTCATCTCCATGGGAGGAATGTTGGATAAGCTGGCACGGAATCAGAACGAAATTATTGTTGCATACATGACCAATGGCTCGGTAGCCGTTTTTGATGCAGATGTATCTCGAAATCTTGAGTTCGTAGAGATGTGTTTGAATGAATTCGGGATTACAGGTGAAGCGGAGAAAATTTTTCGGGCTTGTAGGGAAGATTTATTGAATTTTCTGGAGAAAAAATCGCCTGGTGAAGTAGATCTTCCTTCCGTGCAGCATATCAAATCTGCAATCAGATGTGCAGAGGCAATTGCGGGGATTGAGGTAATGGGACTGAGCCGATCAAATGCACGTTTCATTGACTTGCCATTCTATCAGACAGGGAGAATCAAGAAGAAGCCGGTCGGCGAGGAAGATACTCGGATCATCCTGGAGCTAATGAACGAACAGAAACCTGACCATATTTATGTGGCTGGGGATCTTTCGGATCCGCATGGGACACATCGGGTCTGTTATGTTGCAATCAAGATGGCCTTGGAAGAATACAACCGCAAGAGAGGAGAGCAAGGTCCAATGGTTTGGCTTTACCGTGGTGCATGGCAGGAATGGGAAATTCACCAAGCCGATGTATTTTCGCCTATCTCAAAAGCGGAGATGGCACGTAAGATTGAAGCCATCTTCAAGCATGAGAGCCAGAAAGATCGAGCGATGTTTCCTGGGGCGCATGATGAGAGAGAATTTTGGCAAAGAGCAAGAGATCGGAACACGGCAACTGCAGAAGCTCTGAACCACCTCGGATTACCTGAATTTTATGCTGCCGAGGCGTTTGTGACCGTCTATGATTTGTAAGGGTCTAGATGTGGCAGTGGGTCAGTCCACGTTTTTCTAGATATTGTTGATGATACTCCTCTGCACGATAAAATGTACACGCAGAGACGATTTCCGTCACGATCGGATCTGATAGCTTTACCTGCCTGCGAAGCATGGAGGCTTCTGCTTCACTTTTTTGTGTATCGGAGTGATAGAAGATGACCGAACGATACTGGGAGCCTATGTCAGGTCCCTGACGATTAAGGGTTGTTGGATCATGATTATCCCAGAAAATGTCCAGTAACTGAGCGTATTCAACGACATCTGGGTTAAAGGTAATGTTCACGACCTCTGCGTGTCCAGTGAGCTTTGAGCAGACCTCGCGATACGTTGGGTTTTTTATCTTCCCCCCAGAATAGCCAACTGCAGTATCAACCACGCCGGGGGTTTGACGAAAGATCAATTCGACACCCCAAAAACAGCCGGCTCCAAAAGTTGCTTGTTCCATGACGAATAAAGGTTAGACCACTCTTACCTTTGTTCAAGGATCCGGTTCAGGTTGTTTGATTCCAAGATAATCCTTAGATTAGTCCAAAATAAAATATACTCATGTATAAAATCATTCTATTTCTGTTCTGCGCTTTTATGATTCTTCCAGTAAAGGCACAAACGGGTGTTGGTACACCTGCTCCCGAAAAAGCCAAGGTTCTTTTTGATGGAAGTCGTGAGACACTTGATGAGAATTGGACCTATTGGGAGGGTCCCAGATTGGCAGCGGAACTTCCGATTAAATGGCAAATAGTGGATGATCCGATAGATGAAGGTACAGTAGTGAGTAGTAAGGATTCTGCAGCTGCAGGAGGGCTTTATGGCGCAGCGGATATCGTTACCAAAGAGAAGTTTCGCGATTTCCGATTGCATGTTGAATTCCTGATTACAGAAACGGGAGGCAACAGCGGAGTGTATCTCCAGAACCGCTATGAAATACAGGTGCTCGATAGTGATTCAACGATACATGGAATGGCGGCCGTGATCAACGAAAAAATAGCTTCTTATTGGCCTTACAATGGTGCAGGGCAGTGGAATGCATATGATATAGTCTTCCGTGCTGCTCGATTTTCAGAGGGAGAGAGAACAGAACCCGCCATGGTAACGCTATATTTTAATGGGGTTAAAGTTCACGAAAATGTACCGATCCAGCAAGTTTGGGGAGGCCCATATTCAGGAATAGATGGAGGGAATGACGAGGGACGTGGTATTACAGATACACCCGGTGGAATAAAATTGCAAGCAGAGGGCCATGATGTGCGCTATCGGAATATCTGGATCCATGAGCTGGATCTCTTGGAGCCCGATACAGATTTTTGAATTGGTTTGAACCGAAGGGTAAGATCTCTATCACAATAGGGGAATCTCTTGTGTATAGAGATAGATATGCAAAGAAGGAGGTCGGTTACCGGTAATTGGATTCCTTGGGGAGTCGCTCGGCAACAATCTCGGCAACATCCTTAATGGCTGGGCCATTTTTGTCTGCTTTTCTCTCCGCATCGCACAACATGGTCAGACAGAATGGACATCCAGTCGCGATGGTCTCAGCTCCAGTTGCGGCGGCTTCTGCATAACGATCATCGTTGATTCGTGGTGTAGGTTCTTCCATCCACATTTGAGCTCCCCCAGCACCACAGCAGAAAGAGTTACTTTTGTTTCGTGGCATTTCTAAGGTTGTCGTGCCAATAGTGTTTAGAACGGATCTAGGAGCCTCGGTAATATTATTTTGACGACCCAAATAGCATGGGTCATGGAATGTGATGTTTTCTTGGAGTGGATCAACTGGAATACGGCCCTGCTCTGCAAGCTCAGCTAATAATTCCGTGTGGTGAATCACCTGATATTTCCCACCCATAGCAGAGTATTCATTACCCAGTGTGTGTAAGCAATGCGGGCAGGTAGTAAGAATACGCTTTGGCCTGACCTCATTGAGTGTTTCAATATTGGTACGGGCAAGTTCAGAAAATAAATATTCGTTTCCGCTTCTGCGTGCAGAGTCACCGGTACACCGCTCATGATTTCCTAAGACGGAAAATGAGACTTCTGCTGCATGAAGGATTTTCAGGAGAGCACGTGCAGTTTTTTGGGCTCGTTTATCGTATGAAGGAGCGCAGCCAATCCACCAGAGAACTTCTGCATCAGGATGATCCTTTGTGGTAGGTACCTGCAAATCTTTTGCCCATACCATTCGTTCTGCCGAGCTCATATTCCATGGATTTCCGTTTCGTTCCATACCCTGATATACGGATTCCAGTGTGTCAGGATATTGATCTTCCATGAGTACGAGGCCACGACGAATCTGCAAAATATCCTGCATAGGAGCATTTCCGACCGGGCAAATCTCTGTGCATGCACCACATGCAGTGCATGCCCAAACCGCTGCCTCCGTGATCGCATAATCTGTAAGTTGGATCTCGGGTATCCCGCCAGAGGCGAGATTCGATAAATGCTCGTTTACGAAGTAGCGCTTATTGATTTCAAGAGCGGCAGGCGATAATTCCTTTCCCGTTGCATAGGCTGGGCACACCTCCTGGCAACGGTTGCACATGATACAGGCGAATGTATCAGCGATGCTGGATTGTGGAAGTTGTTCAAAGGTGAGGGCTCCGAATACATCCGTAGTCTCATTTTCAAAGTCAATAGGGTCCAGGGCGCCAGGGGAGGGGCGTTTTACCTCAGTGATAAAATTAAACCCTGCCATAATGAAGTGAAAATGCTTCGTATAAGGAAAATAGGGGGCAAAGGCTAAAATCAACCCTAGTGCTCCCCACCAACATACATGATGCCAGATTATGAGGTTGTCTGGATTGAGGCCAGCCCAGAGCGGTGTAATGGATGAGGCAATGGGTTGCCACGGATCTGGGCCATGCAACCCAATAGCGACGGATTCTCCAGTCAGGCGAAATCCTACATGCAATAGAATAAATAGACCAACAATGACGGAATCGCGAGAAATAGTTTGACGCAAGAATGGAAGATGAACCTCTTTGATTCGAAGGATATTGTCTCGCTGCGACAACACCTCACGACCTGGAAGAGTGAAGCGTCGCAGCATCAGTAGAACTATAGCAAGCAAGACGCTACCGCTTGCGAGATCGGCTGCAAGACGATAGGTTTGAATAATCCATTCCGGCAGGGGGGGAGGTGCTGAGAAATAACCTCGTGCCAGATCAATGATATTTATCAGGAGGTAAAGGATAAAGCCCCATGCGAGTGCAGCGTGGATTACGCTGATAACAGGCCGGGCCTTCCACATGTCTCCCATCGTAATCCATTTTCCAAGACCACGAGAAATGGATCTCAAGTCAACCTTGAGTGCGGGAGGCTGCCCTAGCTGAATGACCTTGAAGACCGCAGAAAATCCCAAACTTGTGCCATATACGGCAAAGAGTGCCGCCATGGCAAAGAGAATTTTTTCCGTCAGGGTCAGCATGGCCCTGAATTAATCCAGTGTATAGAGCAATGGATCAATCTCTTTGCGGGTATGCTCCATAATGGCCTGATTCGCAGTAATTGCAATGGCGGCCGCCTCTAATCCGCGCTCCCAGTTTGCAGCGGGAGGATAGGGCCCAAAAGCGTGATTATCCATAAACTCTTGCATTGCGTACCATAGGGGAGTTTCAACATTGGGGTCATCCTCGGTTGGATCCACATTCTGAGCATCCAATTGAGTCGCATTAGCTAATAGAGCAATACCAGTCTCTTTGTAGAAACGGTCTTTTCTGGCATAGACCTCCCAGCCAAGCATCAAGGAGTCCACTTCTTTGAACATCCACGCTTTTCCTCGATCACGAAATACAATCGTACTCTGAGATCCCATGTAAACTTCATACGCTTCTTCGTAAGAACTCACAAGTGTTGCGTCAAAAATCATGTGAAGGCCACTTGGAAATTCAAAGATGGTTTGAATGGTATCCGGAACTTCTCGCCCATCATTCCATCCCATAATTTGACCAGATCCGTGAACGGCAGTTGGGAGTTCTCCCAGTACCCAATAGGCAACATCCATCTGCAGTATCGCAGCTTCACCAATTAGTCCGGTCGACAACTCAGGGTCTAGGCGCCAATTCAACTCACGAACGCGATCATTATTGGGTGACGCCCGCCGCCAACTGTCTCGTACATGCCACTGCCCTCGTGCCATGGCTGGTGCACCGATTGCTCCACTCCGCATAAATTGGAATACCGATCGATGTTGTGGATTGGAACGATATATATGGCCAACCTGGAAGATTTGGCCGGATGCATCCCGTGCCGCGCGTGCAATAGCTTTTGCATCGTCCATAGAAGCGGCCATTGGAGCTTCACAGTATACGTTCTTACCTGCATCAAGCGCATCAACGACAATATCGCGATGCAGGTGTGTGGGAGTTGCTACGATCAGAGCCTGGATATCGGGATTATCGAGGATCTCGCGATAGTCCGAATGGCGTGTTGCATCAGGTGCATCCCTCTGTGCACGACGTAGCATAGGAGCGTACGTATCACAGATAGCGGAAACGACGGCACCAGGGACACGAGCAAGCGTAGCAGTAATTTCTCGTCCTTGTGGTCCATATCCAACGATGCCACAATGAACATTCTCCCGGTTTTGGGGCCAAGATCTAGTTTTGATGTTGGCTGCGCGCACCAATCCTGCCCCGCTTAGGGCGGCAGTGCCCATAAGAAAATCTCTTCTACTAACCGTTTTTTTTATCATTGAAATATCGTTGAGTTTACTGAATCGAACCCATGGGAAACAAGTTTCAGTCCATCCCCATCGGAGTATCCGCAGAGTATACGCATATTCTGAAATTTCTGTGCCATTTGTTCAACTTCGTCAGGATTCATGGCTAATATCGCCGTAGACACTGCGTCACAGATCGTTGCCGAAGAATGAATAACTACAGCTACGGAGGCACCTTGTACAGGGAAACCAACACGGGGATCAATCACATGTCCCCAAACCTTGTTCCCTTTATAGAATGCTTTTCCATGGGGAGCAGATACAGAGAAGGATTCGTCACAAATAGTTATAGATGTCAGTACCTTCGATTCATCTTGAGGGTCCGCTACTCCAATGACCCATCCATCTTCTTTTGATGAGGGGGGGCCAATGGCTGTGATCGTACTTGTGCCACCATGAATGAGGGCAGATTTGATGCCACATGTCCTCAAGATATCTTCAGCCTCTTCAAGGGCATACCCCTTTCCAATTGCGCCAAGATCAATCTCCATATGATCCTTCTTGAAGGTGACCGTAGATTCTTCTTCATTCAGGATGACTTGGTCCATTCCGGTTTTTTCTAGGGCCGCTACCCGCCGAGATTCTAGAGGCCAAGTACCCGTACCACGCACGAATCCCCAGCAATTCATGAGTGTCCCCACGGTAATATCAAATGCACCGTTTGTCTGGACGTAAAGCTCAGAAGATTTTTTGAGAAGAGAAAAAAGCTCTGGAGTGATCCGAATGGGGCACCACGGTTCACGACCATTTAGGTGACTGATTTCACTAGAGGGGTTATAGAAGCTGAGCCGTTCACCCAGGCGTTTGATCTCCGACAGAGCCTCCTCACCTGCCGCTCTCATGAGGATCGGATCGTCACCGTGAATCACCAATTCAAACCGTGTCGCCATGGCGTTAAGCGCCAGCCGGACGGTTTGCATAGGTAGCTCAATTCAAGGTAAAACGGATCTGGAAGGACATCCGCAGGCCCTTCCAGATTCAATATTTACCGACTTAGTATGTCTCGGTGGCGTACGTGATTGGGTCAATCTTCGAACCGCTACCAGTATGAAGAGATCGCTCCTCTTCATTGAAATAGATCATTTCACCCATCCGCTCACTCATTTCCGCCATGGAAATGATCGTCTGTGCCCGAATAGCAACATCAATATTGCCATTCGTTTGCCGATCTTCACGGATTGCTCCAAAGAAATCTTGGATATGATCCGGTACGTTTACACTTGGGAGAAGGTTGTCCATTTTCTCACCATCAACCAAGTCAGCAAAAGGACGTTCTGGACGCAGTTCGAGATTATCTCCACTAAAGTATAGGGTCCCCTCATTGCCTCGAATAACTTGTTCCAAACCCTGTTCATTTACACTGCTACCTGTCACGATCATACATAGCCCACTTGGGAATTCTGTCAGAAGTTGGCAATTATCGGTCACATCACGATCTTCGGAGCCTAGATTGGCGTCTCCAATTTTTTTGTTCCCGATTGAACAAACTCGCTTGGGGAACTCAGGATTTCCGGTAGCGATCAGCAGGGGATGGATTCGGTGAGCTAGAAGGTCACCAAGGATCCCTGCGCAGTATGGATAATATTTGCGCCAGCGATGGTAATGCTGTGCATCAAACTCACGTGCAGACACAGGACCGAGCCATTTTTGCCAGTCTATCGTGGTTCCATCTTCAAGCTCAGGTTCGATGGTATAGTAATTCCATTCTCCAATCGGAGTATTGCGGCAGTAAGAATCCTGAGCCGAAACCAGCGGTCCAATCCGTCCAGCTCGAATCAGTTCTGCTGCGGCATGCCATTTGGCCTGGGTACAGTATTGGGAGCCGATTTGAAACTTATGACCGGTTTCTTTCACCTTATCATGAATCTCGAACCCCTCAGAAAAATACCGAGTCATCGGTTTTTCACAGTAAACATGCTTTCCTGCATCCAAAGCATCTACGGCAATTTTTGTATGCCAGTGATCCACTGTGCCGATAAATACCGCGTCAATATCTGGATTATCAAGGACTGCCCGATAATCTTCATGAACTTCGACCGCCGCTTCACGACCGGCTTCTTGTCGTGCCGCATCTAGAGCAGCGTGAGCTTGGTCGCGGCGTTTTGAGAAAAGATCACAGGCTGCTGCGCCAATCCCATTCAATTGTACATTGTGACGGGGTCTTCCATTGTTCATTGGATTAAGAACGTTCAACAAATGAGCGTTATATCCTTGACCACCAACGCCAATGAATCCACAAACAACTGCATCATTAGCCCCTAAAACCGAGCCCGTTGCAGGTGCAGATGCACGTACAGTTCGTGCGCCCTGGACACCTGCTACAACCGCAGCAGTGCCAATTGCAGATTTCTTGATAAAGTCACGACGAGAATTTTGTTTATCTCCTAGCATGGATAATGAGTAGTTAACTGTTAGATGTAACCGCTTTCATAGAAGCGAAGAGTCGAAACAAATATAACAAATTTTTGAATATATCTAACGATCACCGAGGATATTTATCTTAAATCATCAGAATTTTTCATGGCAGCATTCGCGCCAAACGGGAGTGTATCATAGTTAGTGGGGGGTTGGCGCGAATTTCTGGGTTCTACAGGTGGATTGGTGAATGGGTTTCTCATGTCGACGGAGTGCTCGGATCCGCATCTCCCATTGCCAGCCGTTCTGGATGGGGTTCAGGGATCGTTTTTCTATGTCCAGGCACGCGGTGGCTACCCAGCACTGCCGTTGATCCGAGTTCTGCCATCGCGAGATTCTTCGGGTGGTATGAGCGAGTCGGCTGTTGACACGTTCCATGATGTTGGTGGTTCGAAGTTGATCTCGCAAGGGCTTCGGGATTCCCAGTTTATGGAGAGTGAGCGTTTCTTCCAGTCCTTCGCGTAAGCTCGCGGCCGCAGCGGGGGAGCGCGCGTCAAGCCTCTTCATCAGTTCCGTCAGGTTCTTCTTGGCGTCGGCATAGGCGGCTTCCATCTCATTCCGAACCTGTTCGGCAACGTCGGTATTGGGGATCTTGGAGGCAACGTTTTCCCGTTTGTGCCACAGGCACCGTACTTGATCTCCAAAGACTTCTTTGACGCCCTTGCGCAATCCTTTCGCCCCATCGAGCATGACCAGGAGCGACCTCGAGGCACGGAAGCCACGGGCTTGCAATCAGCGGACCCCACACGGATGGGATTCGGATTTCGTCTCGGTAAACCCGAGAATCCCCTTCGTTCCTCCGGTCCCACCACGAGGATCATTTGCTGACTGCGTAAGGTCTTGCCGTCCATGAACCGCCCTACAAACTCCTGGTCATCAAATTCATGAAGGGATCCAATGCCTTGGCGATCTCTTGGATAAAGACCCGTCCTACCGTGGAGGCACGGAATCTAAACGTCTCCGCCAGATGGGTTGTGACGTGCCCATATCTGCGCTGTGAACGTCCAAACAACACACTCCGGGTCCGTTCTTCTTCATAACCAGGTTCTGGCTGGTGGAGGAGTTTGCAGGGGCACTTCCCGGTGGTTTGCGAACCCGGGGAATCTTCACGCGAATTTTTGCCCCGTTCCAACGAATGGTACCGGGATTCATTCCCCAACGTTGATCCTTGGTCTTGGTATGCGTTCCGCATCGTTCCCGGACTTCGGACTGAAACAACCACGGAATCAAGGATAAAAACCAGTCCGGGCTCCGAAACAGCTCGGCCAACTTGTGCGAATTCTCGGACAAAAGCTCGTTTGAAAAACAAAGTTCCACACACACCTCTCCCGGTCTGCAGAACGTGTGAATTTTTGCAGGGCGCATCCTGACCAAGTCGGTTGATGATGCAATCTGTTGTCGGTTATCCGTATTTGTGTAATGCTCGGATCTACTTTGATGCGGGTCTACAAGACGAAGGGAAACATGGCTTGTTCCGTTGCCAGACTCGTTTATGAGAGTCCCGGATATGGGCTCTATTGTCTAATGGGGCAGACAGGCATGGGTCACATGAATATACGCCGGCCACATATCCATCTCCGAATTCCCTGCAACGGGGCCGGCGATACTTGCGGATACCAACCCATCCGAGTGCTCTTTTCCCGTCCAAGCCCCACATACAGTACCGTATCTGCATTGGACACCATCGCCAGGTACTTGTGGTACGCGACCTCATCCACACAAAGGTTGGCAACCACCTCCTCCTTTCTTCAAGCCTTCCACCGCACGCCGTTGGATCCCGGCCATGCCCTTCCAGCCGGTTCCCAACTGGCGGGAAATCGCCAAAAGACTTGCCTCCTTGGCCCATCCGATCACGTACTCCTCAAAGTCATGCGTGTAGCGGGAACTTGCGTCGGCCCAGGGAACCCGGACCGTCTTCACTCCATGCTCCAGACATTGAACCCGTGCAACCAGAATCGTTTGATAGGTACACGTATCCAGGTGGCGCCATTGTCGCTCCGTACGCAGATCATAAAAGGCACCTACCTTGCCACACTTCGGACAGGTCAACGAAGACGTATCGGTACAGGTCAACGTTACCGTCCTTCGTTGGGCTTGATCATTGTAGGTGTCTTCCAAAATCTCCCAGGGTACCTGGAGACCTAGGCTTTTCTCAACGGAGGAGGTGTTTTGCATGGGATTCTTTCAATTCAGGGGAACCATGAAATTCGAAAATCCCTAAATTTATGACTTGCTTCACAATAAAGGGCGAAGACCCTCATACAAGAGTTCAAATACTTTTCGTCGACTCTGAGTGGGTAAGTGCTACAGATAAGATGCGCGGTGCGTTTTGGTAAATACTCCAGTTCCCGTTACCTCCACCATTCCTGCTTGGTGATCCTTGGACTTAAGTTGCGTCTTCATGCTCGTAAGATCGTTCCGCACGCGTAAATACTGCTGGACGGCAATCTTGAAGTCTACCCGGTGATCCTCTTCCGCATGATAGACTTCTTTCAGTTCGCCCAATCGGAACCAACGACAGAGTTTGATCGCATCGGTGACGTCATCTTGTTTCCGCCACGACTGATGAGCGTATTGTGGAGTGGATCGCAAACGATCCGTTGACCGACATGCGGGCGTAGAGTGCCGGCAATCCAGCCCGCCAGAGAGGATGCCTCCAATCCCAAATAGGTGGTCTTTGCGGGAATTCGAGTCACATGACCAATCAGTGCAAACTCCGAAGTCATGAATGTGTCGGTAGAAACAACCCGGCCAGATGAATCCATTCCCGCGAGCGTACAAGTACGCGTATGGGCATCCAAACCCAAGTAAAGAGTGTGGTACATGCGTAGAGAGATCTAATGAGTACATTGAGTAAAGAACACAAGATATGTGCCCGTTTTTTCATTAGACCTTCTTGAGTGTGCTGGGAGATAAAGTAGAAGAGATGGTGGTCATCGTATTGGATGGAGGGTTGTAGATCATTGAGAAAGATACGCAGCATGGCGCACCCGTCGCAAACGGGGTTCGAGGTCAAGCAGGGCGGCGCACAAGCGCATGGTGCGTGGATGAGCTGGCACATCGGTCCGGCCCCGTGTGGCGCGCGTCAGCAGCGTTTGGAGCGAGTTTCACACGCGCAGGCCTCGATCACTGCGAAGCAGAAGCCCCGTCCGTTGAAGCGTGATCCAGCGCATGATCAAGTACCTGTCCGCGATTGACCTTGGTCAAGTCGTCGGTGATTTGCTGCAGGCTGGTTTGAGCAGAGGAGGCATCCCACTGTTGCCACGCCGGTTGTAAGCGATGACGAAACTGCATGGCCTCGTCTGGATCCAGCCCGGTGAGGGCCTCCTCCATCACCGTATTCAGACATCGCTGCACAGACACGCGCGGCCCCCATACACTTGATACCGCTGATTGTAATGCTACATTCCCCGGAAGCGTCACCCGCATGCCGGATCCCAGTTCGCGCGTACTCAACGCATCCAGTGTGGCTTCCATACAACTCTGATCCTGGAGTCACGTTCACGATTCGGCGATGCCCCTGCAAACTCACCCCTACGCCAATCAAAGCATAGAACCCCAGCACATAGGCGGCAGGTGGACGATCTTCTCGGCATGCCAGTCGCGACCGGCCAGCAGAGATTCCGCCGATTCTCAGCAGGATGACCGATCCGGCTCTGGAACCTCAGAGGATGGACCGAACACGACCGGCGCGGGGGCAGGTATGACGGGATTTGGTTCGGACACCACAGGCACAGGGGACAATCGATCGGTGAACAGACGAAGTACATCGGTATAATGGCGAACCAATTCAAGATGGAGCTCCTGCGAAGACTCCTGAACGGGAAGGTTTGAAGTAGTAGAAGATCGTATATTCATGAAAATAGAGGTTATGGTTGAACGGAACCTAAACCCACACTAATTATGATACACTCCCGCGCCAAACCCTCACTAACTTTGGCACACTCTCATGTAGCATTTGAATAATGAATATTTTGAGAGATCATATCTTAGGAACAATCATCTCAGCCAATCAAGAATTTGATTTGAAATGACAATCAGACAGCATCTCAAATGTATTGCTCAAAGATTCGGTTATGACATCATCCGATTTAACAGTAGATCATCACCCTTAGCTAGAAGAATCAAGTTGTTTGAATATTTCAAAATAGGTTGCATTTTCGACATTGGTGCAAGTACTGGTGGTTATGCTTCTGAGCTCCGTGCTTCAGGGTATCGGAAACGTATCATTTCATTTGAGCCATCTTCTGATGCATTTCAGGTGTTAAAAAGTCGAGCACAAGGAGACGCACATTGGGAAGTCTACCAACTTGCACTTGGAAAAAAACCAGGTGTTATGTCTCTGAATCTTTCTCGAAATCGTGAGAGTAGCTCAATGCTACGCTTAAAGAGTCGCCACATCGAAGTCTATCCAGAATCTGTTTATATCGGACAAGAAACAGTAAAAGTAGATACTCTTGATCGCATAACTGATCAATTCCCAGAAATTAGTGAGCCAACCTTCTTGAAGATAGACACCCAGGGTTATGAACTCCAGGTACTTCAAGGTGGAGTGGGGACAATATCAAATATGACGGGTATTCAGGTTGAACTATCACTGGTGGAGATGTACGAGAATGAGACACCGTATATGAAAATCATTTCCTTTTTGGAATCTCTTGGATTTTGCCTGATGTCGTTTCAACCAGTTATTGACGATCCAACAACAGGTCAGTTACTCCAGATAGACGGATTGTTTTTTAGAAATCCATAGAGGATCAAAGGTTGGAGCGAAAGGGCACCTGGTAAGCACAGGGAGTATGTGTCCCCTCTCTGTATATGGAGAGATAGATACTAAGTTTGACCGACAGTTTTTTGATCAGTTTGATGATGTTGGTCAAGATTTACGGGCTAATACTACCGATTCGCAATAATTGATCGCCGCCTCCAAGCCATCAGTCATGATATCTGATGTGAGGTGTGTTTGGGCATAATTGTATGCACTAGATGAGAATTTTTGCAAGTCTCCCAATACTGTATGGGTTGCACTCACCAATGCCTCAAACTTATTATGATCCACAATCATTCCATTGACCCCATTGATTAAGAATGCAATTTCAGGGCTGTGATATCGAATTTTAGGATCAGGGCTGTCATATGTAATTACGGGTAGTCCCATGCATAATGCATGATTGACGTTTAAACCGACATAGCCGGGGCACACCATTATATCGGATGCATACATCCAGGCAGCTGAGTCTTCGAGATCTGAAATAGCTCCAAGGAGGAAAACATTGTTTATGGATTCGTTTTTGATCGCGGCATTAATGTTTTCTCGTTCAGGCCCATCACCTATAATTATGAGGGTTGAATTCGTCTCCTGAGATAGAGATTTATGGAGATCAAGTAATACCTTTGGACGCTTGTCAGGGATTAGGCGCCCAATGTATATCAATGTCTTACTGTCTATGGGAATTCCGAGTCGTGAGCGAATAGTTTCTTTCCCCTCGGATGTAAGAGATTCATACAATCGAAACAGAGTATGGGTATCCAGGGTGTTTCTTGCTACAAAACAGGATTCATCTGGGACATACGGGCGAAGCAGATCAGCAACGTCCTCCGTATAGCATACACAAGCGTCAACCCACTTTGCCAGAGCCATTCGGTAGAGATCAAATGGATGGCGATGGGAAAACCTCCTGTTATTTGATGAAAAATGGCCCCAAAGCAATGTGCCTATATTTTTTCTCTTTGCGTTTGCTAATAGCCAAGGTAGCGAAATAGTACGAGGTGATTCCTCTGCAAGTATAACGACCGGATTACTTGAAAAAACACGACTATAATTTTGAAAGAGCGCGCCTTTATGTCCAATCCAGTGTTGACTCAGAGGATGATATTCATAGTTAGCACTAGCTTTGCTGGAGATCCCATCAAATGATGACTCTGGAAAGGAGCCAGCAAATACGATGAGTCTCCCATCTAGTCGGTCATTAAGATACTCTAGTATTGGACGTCGATATTCAGGTATCGACCTCGCTACATAAGCAATAGGGGCTTTAATTCGATCCATTTTATTTGATGAGCTCAGGATAAAGCATGAATGCCGTAAATATCACCATATCATTCTAATTACGTAACCTTTTCAACGTATGTCTGCTGATTATGAAGCTGTCTTTGAGCATCAAGGATCAAAATCAATTTTCACCCCTGAGAGTATAGGTGAAGAATCGGAATAAGTATATGAAGATGAAGAATACTCCATCGGTTCGATCCAAATCTAAGTCCATTCACATTATCGGCCGCTACCCTCCTCCAATTGATGGCCAGAGTCTTGCAACCCAGCATCTTGCAGATCTTCTTCAAAACGAGTACGATGTAAATCGTTTCTCTATGACACTAACAGATAGATCCTTAATGCCCTCTGGACTTTCTGGGATAAAACGTACGACCTCTCATTACCTGAGCTTAAAGTCTTCTCTGAAAGAAACCTTGTCCGACGGAAAGTTAGTCCTCTGGGCGAACATATCGGCTCAAACTTTTGGGCACTGGCGTGATCTCTTCACTGTACTACCATCTACAAAAAACCAACCGCTTATTGCCGTCGTTCACTGGGGAAGCTTTTCTGATATTTTTACGAATTGGATGACATCAGTTACAGCGCATCAACTTGTGCGCCATCTAGATCAAATCGTAGTATTGAGCCAAGAACTAGCTCATCAGGTTGCTCAATGGATCCCCTCGCATAAACTCAGCGTAATTCCTAATTATGTGACACCTATTGCTAATGAAGAACAGATTTACAGTAAACGTGATCATTACTCAAGTTCGGAACAGTTACGAGTGCTATTCTTAAGCCACATGATTAAAGAAAAAGGGTGCTACGACCTGATTTATGGGCTATCAATTGCAAAAAAACTTGGTCTGTCAATAAAAGCAGATTTTGCAGGTCGATGGAATGATAGCAGTGATAAAGAAAAAATTCACCACTTACTTGATAAGCATAATCTCACAAAATGCACGACTCTCCATGGCCCGATTGATGATCGAGAAAAGGTCGCAGAACTTCACAGAAAAGCTCATGTATTTGTTCTGCCGAGTACACTGAATCATGAAGCGCAACCGCTTGCGATCATTGAAGCATTAAGCGCTGCAACACCAGTTATTATCACAAATCGTCCTATCTTTGAATCCCTCGTTACTCCCGAACAAGGGGCTCTATTGGTACCTCCCCATGACCCCAATGCGATTGCACAGGCCTTGAAATCATTAACGAATAAAACCCTCTGGACATCAAAATCGATTGCCGCTCGTACTCATTATGAATCCACATTTAGACCTGAATCTGTTCTTAAATTGTGGATGAATTTAATTGAATCGGTCCATCTTAACATCAGATGAAAGTAATTGAATGAAAGTTAATATCCCGGTCCAGAGGTTTTGCAAGAGGCTCTTGTAAATCTACATCAATCAATTCCACACAAATCGTGGCAGAATCGGCTTGAAAATCAGATAGCTCTGATGTATATGGTATACGGTCGATTCATACGTAAGCTAGGCGAGACTAATGTGAGTGTACGGCATGGTTGAGCTCATCACGCAGCTGAAGTGTGGCATTTGCAGCCATCTCGTCAAAATCTTCACCGGAGGAAGCATAAAGAATGCCACGGCTACTGTTTACGAGTACAAGCCCGTCCGAGGTAGCTACATTTGCCATGGCATCAACAGAACCGCCTTGAACTCCGATACCGGGGATGAGAAAGGGCGTTCTTGGATACCGTTGGCGCAGATCAAGTAATTCAGTTGGATTGGTTGCCCCTACGACAAATCCAATAGATCCGGGGAACTCTTCTCCCCACGTAAAAGCGGAATGAGCAACATGAGCATACATAGGTTTTCCGTCGGAGATCAGAGATTGAAATTGATCACTGCTTGGATTAGAAGTACGAATTAGAACGAATACTGCGCGGTCCTTGTATGCCAAGAATGGTCTGACAGCATCCAATCCCATATAGGGAGCAACCGTACATCCATCTGCTGACAGCAAGTCAAAGATACTCTCTGCATATTTCGCGGCGGTATTGCCAATATCCCCACGCTTCGCATCAATGATTCGAATTTTATCTTTGGGGATGAAGTTCATCGTGGTTTTGAGTACATCAAAACCGCAGCTCCCCAAACTTTCATAGAATGCAACATTAAGTTTATAGCCACAGGCATAGGGAGCGGTTGCTTGAACGATCGACTCATTGAAGGCTAAAATTGCAGATTGGGGGGATCCATGCTTTTTGCGGAGAGATTCGGGAAGCTTGTTTAGATCAGGATCCAGTCCCACGCATATGAAACTACGGGATGAGGTTTGAGCCGCACGTAGCCTTTGTATAAACTTAGTTCTCATAATCCGAGAGCATTTGAAGAAGAGTCAAGAGGGCATCAATCCTGATACACATGAAAACGGGTTTTGCTCGAAGATGGAAATAATCGTATCATACGCACATAACTGGAAATTGAAAGAGATCTTCAATCCGTTTTCCAGAACCGAGTTTATGATGCTTCAGTTGTAAGATCTATGGCTAAGTTGTCAAGTGTATATAAATAAAAATTGATCATTATCAAAATGTCTATCGCTACGGGAATTCTAAAAATGCCTTCACTTAGTTTGGGGATTGAGGAAGAATATCTGATTGTAGATCGAGATACAGGGAAGTTGATTCATGAAGCCTCGCCAATGATGCTGAAGGATGCCCGTTTGGCGCTTGGTGAACAGGTTTCACAGGAATTTTTTCAGTCCCAAATTGAAGTGGGTACGAATGTGTGTAGAACGGCCCAAGAGGCCCGAGAGGAATTGATACGATTACGCAGAACCGTATCCGATGTAGTAGCTCCCTATGATCTGGCAATAATCGCTTCCTCATCACACCCGAATGCCTCCTATTTCACTCAGAAACACACCCCTCGGGAGCGCTACGAGATTCTAGCGCAGAGTATGCAGGTCATTGCCCAGAGAATGGTGATTTGTGGAATGCATATTCACGCGGGGATTGAAGACCCAAATTTGCGGATTGATTTGATGAATCAGGCCACCTATGTATTGCCACATCTGTTGGCTTTGAGTTCATCATCACCCTATTGGGAAGGTCAGGATACTGGATTAATGTCCTATCGGATCGCCGTATGGAATGAAATTCCGCGTACAGGGCTTCCGGAGCATTTTGAGAGCTATGCAGAATTTGAACGCCATGTAAGCATCCTTGTCCATGCCGGTGTGATTGAAGACAGCACCAAGATTTGGTGGGATATCCGACCGAGCCATCGCTTCCCGACACTGGAAATGCGTATTTCGGATATTTGCACAAGAGTTGAAGATGCAATTTGCATCGCCGCACTGTATCAATGTTGGTTACATATGCTTTGGCGCCTTCGGCGTGAAAACCAGCGGTGGCGCAGTTATGCAAATATGCTCTTATATGAAAACCGCTGGCTTTCTCAGCGGTACGGAATTGACGGAGAACTCATTGACTATGGGAAAGGGCAGATGGTGCCATATTCAGATCTAATTGAAGAACTGTTGGCGTCGATCCTGCCGGATGCCGAAGACCTTGGATGTATTGAGGAAGTAGAGCATGCCCGTACGATTTTAAAGCGCGGAACCAGTGCACACTGGCAACGAGATGTTTATAGTGAGGCAATCCAAAAGGGAGCCTCGCAGGATGAAGCAATTAAAGCGATTGTGGATATGCTCATTGAGGAGACCATGACCGGAGTGGTATAATCACGGGTCATTGGGCGGAAACACCGTAAATCGCACCTGATCTCTTGCGACACTTCCGAAGACTCCATGCGCCCCAGATAAGCTGGGGATTACATTTGGGATTACACCGGGGCCAAAGGTCCCATTGCCACCTTGCTGTAATTCCGCAGATTGGACAAAATCCGCAAGATTCCCGTCCAGTGCATTGATATAGATGATGTTTCGGCCATAGAAATTCACCCCAATCCACGGATAGATCAACATAATAGTTCCGTCGGAGAACCTTGTAAAATTCCCCTCCGTGATGATAGGTGACCCGCTGATCCGAAAATCTTCGAGAGTGAGTTCATCATCATCATCCAACATTCCCGAAACTGTTGGAACCATACCTCCTTCCTTGACATCCAGCGCTTCCGTCACTAAGGTGAAGCTGGTTTGAGATTGGTCTGAGGCACGCCCGGGTACAATAATAAGTGTGAGTTGCTCATCGGACAGATAGGTACCTGTTTCACGTGAGGCATTAAGGATTTTGACAGAGGAAGGAACATTGGTGAAGCCTGTAATCGTCGCCTCATCACCAGGCAGAGTGACCCGTAGATCGTAACGTGCACTAGGCTGTGTAATATGTTCGGGGCCAAAGTATTGGTAAAGGCCAGGTTTACCGGGGACAGGTTCCATCAAGAACTCCGTTTCTTTTAAGCTGAGGATCACTTGTGCATTACGGATCGCGAGGCTCGCAAAACTGCCTGGCTCATCAGCGGGGGAGAGTTTGCTCACACGGGCATGGGGAAGAGGTTCATTTGCAATTAAGATGAGTTCAACCACAACTTCGTTATCAAGGACGCTGAAATCGGCTGAGTCACAACCAAGAATAATGAGAAGTAGCACACAGAAAAAGGAGTTCCTTTGCATTAGAAATTCAGAGTGAAGGACAGGTTTGGTAACGGCAAAGGAATTTGTGGGAGTGTATTTCTTGTGAGGGTGCCGTCATCTTCAAACTCGTTGAAGATAAACCATACATTTTCTCGTGCATATGCGTTAATCACTTGGATCTGGAGTTCATAGTCGGCAAAACTTCCAAGAGATCCGCTTCGGGTAGCTCCAATGTCCAACCTGTGATAAGCCGACAGCCTTGACTGATTCAGGCCCGGTGAAACTAATAGGTCTGTCTGGTCAGAGCCATTAATAAATTGAGCCCCATAAACCGTGTAAGAAGCCTCCGGCCTAGTATATGCCTGCCCCGTTGCATAGGCAAAGACAGCTCCCAGCTCCCATTTCGGGGAAACCTTCCATTGGGCAACCACATTCAAATCATGAAGGCGATCATTGCGAGGAGAGAAACTTCGTGGAACCCCAAATGCATCCTGATTCAGTCTTGGAAAATATCGATTTGTATTTGCTAGAGTATATGCAATAAACCCGTTCACACGACCCGTCTGGCGAGATAGTTGCACCTCAAATCCACCTGCTTCTCCCTTACCAAAGACAAATAATTCTGAGTATTCTAGTCCGGCAAGCCCTGTACTGAACGGATCCAGTACAAAAAGCTGCCTCATCGTGCGGTAATACACCTCGGTATCTAAGGTAAATCCATCCAAAAGGTTTGTCTTCAATCCGAGGATATACTGATCTCCATAGGCGGGCTTGACGCCGTCTCCACTAGTTAACCAGAAGTCAAATCCCGAAAAAACTTCATTGGTGATCAGAGTCAGGAACTGGAAATATCTCCCCGCACTTGCCTGTAGTCGTACCTCAGTTCCCAACTGTCTCTCCATTGAAAACCGTGGAGAGAGTCTAAAATAGTTTCCATACCCATGGTACGTTGCACGTAGTCCTCCAGTCAGAGACCAGTTTGGTGTCGGACGATACGTGTCCTGAAGGTAGAACGCCGCATGCTCTACTCGATTACGCGTATGGAAAACTTCTCGATCATCGAAGAAATTGGTGAGGGGAGCGTTAAAAATTCCTACCCAGATCCCTCCAACAATTTCATGTGTTTGTCCGGGATAATACTCAAAATCTGCCCGCACAGATGTTTCGGTTATCCGGTTGATCTGCTTAAAATTTGTGCCACCAATGGTGGCGCTTGGAGTAGATTCGTACCAGGTTGAAGTGATCGTGGTATTTGTAAAAAATTGGTTAGACCATAAATGTGTCCAGCTTCCTGTCACCGTACGATTGCCGTAAAGAAGTTTGATCTCCACCCCCTCGGTAAAGGTGGAGCGAAGGTAGTCGGAGCCTGCGTAGAGAGAGAGAGAGAGTTTGTCATTACGGGATGCATCAAAGTTGATCTTCCCGTTGAAGTCATAAAAGTAAAAGGCTCGGGGTACCGCTTCTATATCACCCAGTACACTTAATAGTGGCTCCAGAGTCGATCGTCTCAGAGCGACCATCCATGAGCCCCGGGAATAGGGGCCTTCTGCAAATGCGCGCGAAGCCAATAGCCCTACGCTCACCTTGCCATGGGTTTCCCGACGATTCCCATCTTTGTTTTGCACATCCAAGACAGATCCAAGGATGCCACCATAGAGGGCGGGAAAGCCTCCCTTATAGAGCCGGACATCTTTGATTGCATCGGAATTAAAAGCGGAGAAAAACCCAAATACATGGCTGGGGTTATAGATTTTTGTACGATCAAGCAGGATAAGGGTCTGACCAGGATCGCCTCCTCGTATATATAGGCCACTGGAGTAGTCTGAGGCTTGTGCAACTCCAGGTAAGAGCTGGAGGGAACGAAAGAGATCAGGCTCAAAAACCTGAGGCAATTGCTGGATCGTAGCGACACGGATCTGACTCACACCAATCGAACGAATCTCCTCCTCTGTAATGCGATCCGCAGAGACCTCAATGGCATCAAGGAGTTCTTGGGTTACGGTAAGTTCAATATCTTGTCGGATCGATTCCCCAGGCGCGAACGTAATCTCTCGCGTGACGGTATCGAAGCCAATGTAGGAAAACCGGACGGTGTAGGTTCCAGGTTCAATACCAGAGACAGCGTAGTACCCGGATAGGTTGGTGGTTGCTCCGCGGAGGGTCCCCTCCACAAAAATGTTTGCCGCGATCAGGGTCTCTCCATTCGATGCATCTGTAATGAATCCGTCAAGGGCAGCCAACTCCTGCCCTCGGGCAGAATGAAGGATCAAACACCACCCAATGGCCAATAAGATGACTCTCTGGAGGAGATACGTTAATCGTTGCGCGGCGAGCTTGTCCGAGGGGATAGTCACGGCGAATAGAATGTTAGGATGAAGGAAGAAATGGGTCTAGAATGGATGGGAATTCAAACGAGCCATCTTCTTTTTGATTGTGCTCCAAGAGTGCAGCCACAACTCTTGGAAGTGCAAGAGCACTGCCATTGAGAGTATGAATGAATTGCGGTTTTCCGCCATTGGTCGGACGAAAACGAATATTCATCCGGCGTGCCTGATAGTCGGTGAAATTGGAGATGGACGAAACTTCTAACCAGCGTTTCTGCCCTGCACTCCATACCTCTAGATCATACTGTTTCGTTTGGTTAAACCCCAACTCCCCGGCACACATCAGCAGGCATCGGTAGGGAAGTTCGAGCACCTTCAAGAGTTCTTCCACGTGAAGACGCATCGCTTCGAGAACGTCATAACTTGCTTGAGGATGTGTAAACTGTACAATCTCGACTTTGTCAAACTGATGCAGTCGGTTCAGTCCTCTCACATGTGCGCCGTATGAGCCGGCTTCACGCCTCCAGCAAGGCGTATGTGCGCAGAGCTTGATCGGTAAATCGTCTTCCAGCAGGATTTCATCACGGAAATAGTTCGTTAGCGGTACTTCTGCAGTTGGGACGGGATAGAAACCGTCTCCGATGAAATACATCTGTCCTTCTTTGTCGGGTAATTGGCCAGTCCCTTGAGCACTGTCTGCATTCACAAATAGAGGTGGCCGGATTTCTGTGTAATCGGGTGTTGCAGCATTCAGAAAAAAATTGACCAGGGCACGGTGTAATTTTGCACCCGAATCAACATAGAAGGGAAACCCTGCTCCCGTAACTTTTGCACCTCGCTCAAAATCAATCATCCCGTGACGATGGGCGATCGTCCAGTGAGGAAGAGGTTCAAAGTCAAATGTGGGAAGTTGCCCATGACGATGGATCGTCACATTTTCTTTTTCGGTCAATCCCTTAGGAACACTTTCATGTGGGATGTTAGGAATGGCAAGCAGTAACTTTGAGATCTTCTCTTCAAAATCGGCAACCGTTTGCCCTAATTCTTTCACGTCTGCTTTCAGGTTTTTTTGTTGCTCGATAAGTTCATGTGCATCTTCCCGTCTGCCTTCCTGCATCAGGGTACCGATCGTTCGACTTGCAGCATTAATCTCCTGCTGTTTTGTTTGTTGAAGGGTCAGGGTTTCACGCAGGGCACGGTCCTGCTCCAAGACGTCATCAACGAGTTTGATACTCTTCTGGGCACCACGAAACGAAAGGGCTTGTCGAACAACGTCTGGATGGGATCGGATAAATTCAACACCAAGCATCTTCAAAGGTAGATCCAGTAGAGGGCATTTGACTACGGAGTCGAAGGTGCGCCAAGGCTTCTTTTAGGCGCAGTGGGCGATAGTCTAGTTCTGTTTCTGATTTTAAGATGATCAGGCCTGTGCGCTCGGGGCGCTGGGCCAACTGAGGTTTCTCCTGTTGCACGATGGGTTGGATCAGTGTCGAATCAATCTCAAAAGCTTCTGCGATGGATAGCGCGAACTCATACATGCTGACGAACTCCCGCCCAGACAGGTTATACACACCGCTCTTGCGAAAGTGTACAAGTCTCAGAATTCCCATTGCAAGATCGTACGTGTAAGAAGGAGTCCGCCATTGATCCGTGTAGACCTGAATGGGGGTTTTTTTGGTTAGATGATGGATCACCCACTGGACAAAGTCGGTTCTTGGCAGCCCCATGGACTGGCCGTAGACCACATTGGTTCGTATAATGGCCAGTTTTTCCATGGTTGCGGTGCGCGCTGCATTTTCGCCTGCAAGTTTGGATTTTCCATAAAAATTAATAGGATCGGGGCGGTCGTGTTCATAATAAGGCCCGCCTCTGCCATTAAATATAAAATCTGTAGAGAGTTGGACCAGATGTGTACCTCGGCCATGGCACAGTTTGGCAAGGGTTCCAACTGCTTCGGCATTGATCCGCCAGCAAGCATCCCGACGATTTTCGCAGTCATCCACCGCAGTCATGGCCGCGCAGTTGATCAGATAGTCCGGTGAGAATTCATTGAATACTTTTTGCACTCTACCAAGATCACCTACATCCAGGGGCATGTAGGAATGATTTGAAGATCCATTAAGACGCGATACCGGATCTCTTCCGGTTGCCAAGAACTCATAGGAAGGTCGACTGGACAGCTGTCGTACGAGTTCCTGGCCTAGAAGCCCATTTGCCCCGGTAATCAAAATGCGCTCATTCGCCATCACACCTGTAGCTATAGTTGGTCAAACGTCTCTCTTTGAAATCGCCGCAATCAAATTATCTTTGAGATATACGGTATCCCTCAAATCTAGACGGCCCTTAAGGTGCAGACGTAATTCCCGTCGCATCGCCGCATTCTCGTAGCGTTTTTTTTCTAGATCGGTTTCAGGATAAATCGGATCAACAGGAGTCGGCGTTCCATGCTCATCTACGGCAACGAACGTGAAATAGGCACGATTGCATTGGCGTTGTTGTTTTTTTAACAGATTCTCGGCTTTTACCTCAATCTCCACCTCTAAGGAAGTCGCGAATACTCGGTTGACCCACGCTTCAATGATCACCACCTCTCCAAGCAAAATTGGAGACGTAAATTCTACGGAATCCACGGATACGGTCACACAGACGGTCGCTGCATGACGCATAGCAGAGATCGCCGCGCACTTGTCCATGATCGAAAGGAGTCGACCTCCAAACATACTGCCATATGGGTTGGTATCGTTTGGCAGTACGACCTCAGACATGGTGGCGCGTGAATCTGTTGGCGTTTTTTTTGAATCCATGCGGTCGTCAGGTTTTTTGTTTTTTCTTCCGTGCGGCAGGGAAAAGAATATTGTTGAGGATCAGTCGGTATCCGGGGGAGTTCCGATGCAAGCTCAAGTCGGTTGGGGGATCTCCAACATAGTGTTGGTAGTCCTCGGGGTCATGCCCTCCATAAAAGGTGAATGTGCCCTGACCATAGGATCCATGTAAATATTTCACCTCTTCACGCTGTGGCACTTCAGCGAGGATGACGACATTCGGTTTTACGAGATGCTTCCGAAATGCAGTCGTCTGTCCGATGAAACCAGCAACCGTGGATACATGATTCTGAGTCAACATCGTAGGAACAGGATCCCATTTTGCACTGAATTCAAACAGGGTAAAGTAGTCCAGTACAGGGTTTTGGAGTTGCTGGGGGGGAGGTCCGGCATCAATATCGGAGTGCTCATATTCTGCAGCGTTAAAGCTTGGCGTAAAATCCTGGAACGCTAGAGTAGCAGAGTAGTCCAGCTTGTTTATTGCATCGGGGTCTACCGGATCCCCGTCGTACTCTGCGGGGACAATATCTGTGATGAAAGCAGAAAGCGCGATATCGTAGGTATCTGTACCCGAACACATGGCGAAGAGGAATCCTCCTTCGGATACATATTGCTTGATCGTCTGAGCAACGTCAAGTTTCAGGTGGCTCACTTTGTGATGACCGTGTCGATCGGCAGCGTGTTCCGCATCGCGTTGCTGCTCAATATACCATGGCATGTTTCGATACTGGTAAAATTTTCCATGTTGCCCGGTAAAATCTTCGTGATGCAGGTGGAGCCAATCATAGGCGGATAGACGGCCGCCAAGGACGTCATCATCATAGATCATATCATAAGGGACCTCGGCATATTTTAGTGCCAAGAGTACGGCATCATCCCAGGGGAGAGTCTGATCGGGAGCGTACACAGCAATCTGTGGAGGAGTTTCAAGACGAACCAGAGAGGTATTTTGCCGATCGCTTTCTACGTCTGCAATCAGTTGTGAGACGGCGGTTCCAGATAAAATGTCATAGGAGATTCCCCGAAGAGCAAATTCACTGCTCAATCCAGGAAAATCAGAGATAAGGAATGAGCCCCCACGATAATTCAAGAGCCAATCAACCGGTTCGCCTCTCTGAAGAGCCCAATACACAATGCCATATGCCTTCAGGTGATCGGACTGCCCCGCATCCATCGGCACCAGTACATCCTGTAGTGCGCTGGCAGGGATCGCCGTCAACCAAAGTAGCAGTGCACTGCTAAAGATTCGCTGCACGGAGGGTTCGAATACGTTCACGAACTTTCTCGACCAATAAGGAGCCAGGGTATTGGGTGAGTAAGTCGGTGTAAGCCTGAAGTGCTCCAGATGTGTCACCATGAATTGTTTCAAGGATTTCGGCATAATGAAAAAGGCTACGATCACGTAGCGGACTTTGAGGGTGTATAAGGGGAAATTCTCCAAATGCGATGAGGGCATCGTCAGCCTGACCATTCATCAAGAGCGCTTCAGCGCGCAGGAATCTTGTTTCATCCGCAATCGGATGCCTTTCCCATTGAGTCAGTATATCTTGAGTTCGCAGTACGGTTTCATTCGCTTTTTGCTGGCGAAGAAGGAGTAGTGCCTGGGCATAGCTCGAGAGTGCCAGGTTGGTGGAGTCCGACGCAGAACTTTCCAGAAGTAGAAGGCGGAGTATAATGGCATCATTGGCGGTTTCTTTGTCGGTCTCCTCTCGAACGTAATCAAGTGTAGCGTGCGTCTGTGCAAAATCTCCCGAATAAAAATGGATCATTGCCTCTTCAAATTTCGAACGAGCAAACAACTCCCCGTCAGTTCCGGCAGATAGCTGTGCAAAGATGATGGCAGCTTGTTCCAAGTCTCCTTCCTCAATGGCTAGTCGTCCCAAATCAAACTGGGATTGCTGACCGATGGAGGAATTCTGGTACTTCATTGCCAATCGTTGCAAGATCATGCGAGCCGCGGCACGATTGCGGAAGACATCTTGGTGCAAAGCAGCAATTTGTGCCATCACCATCGGGACTTGGGGATGATCTGGAAAATCCAACAGAAACTGCTCATACGCATCTAGAGAATTCTGATAATCATCAGGAGATTGACCGATCCGCTGCGCCTGAAGGCGATACATATCGGCGATCCCCAGGCGTGCTTGGGCAAAGATCTCTTCTTCGGGATGAGTTTCGAGCACAGACTGGAATGCTTTCCCCGCTGCCGCATAGGCACCAGCCTCAGCAGCTCGAAGAGCAAATTGATAAATCTCCTGACCACGTGCATCATGATCTTTATCGATCGCAGTGATTTCGAGATAGGCTTGATCAAAATCTCCACTCTCTTCATACAGCCAAGCCAGAAGCTCACGCAGTTGGAGCAGATGAGGTTGCGCCAGAACTCTCTCCAGAGTAACCTGAACCGCTACTTCAAGTGCTCCTTCTTGTTGGATATCTCGTCCAAGGCGGCCCCGGACATAGTTCAATTGCCTCTCATTCAGAGTTAACAGATCGAGATATTCCCGAGTCGCAAATCGGTGCTGTCCGGTCAGGCTGTACAAATAGGCAAGCTCTGCATGAAACAGGTTCTGATTCCGGAGAACCTGCCGCCCCTGTTTGAGTAAATCAATCGCTTGAACCAATAATCGTACCTCAATCATGCTACCGTATGCGATCCGATAGGAGGTTTCGATTTCATTTGCAGATTCCACCATGGAGTACCATGCGTCCAGAGCTGCGGGTTCATCTCCACTGAGGTACAACAATTGTGCACGTTCTGCTACAAGATGCAGATTTTGATTTTCGTCGCGATTGGCGATCAAATCGTCAAGCAGTAAAATGGCTTCTTCATACTTTTTGGTACTGATGTATGCTTCTTTGAGCTTGTCGAAGAAGATTTGCTGCCTAGGGTATTCGTTACGTAATTCTTGGAGGACTGCGATCGCTCGTTCAAACTGCATTCCCCGCAAATATCCCAATGCGAGTTGATACCGTGCAGAGGCATTTCCTTCAAGTTGTTCCTCTTCAGAGGCCGGTCGGGTTCGGTCAACGCGTTGAGGCTGAGCGATACCAATACTACTCAGGGCAAAGATGCAAAATAAGGAGATAAGAATACCACGCATAGTGTCGTGAACTCGTAAATGTCGAGAGAGTGCTAGCCAGGTCGTATTTTATATTAGGTGCAAAGATAACTATAGGAATGAACGAACGAGAACATCGTCTCAGTATTATCGGCTCAACGGGCTCAATTGGTACTCAATGCCTGGACATTGTCCGGAGGCATCCAGAACGATTAAATGTAATTGCACTCTCAGCGAATCAAAGCATTGATCTATTGGTCAGGCAAGCACATGAGTTTTTGCCTGAGTTTGTTTCTGTGGCAGATGCCTCCAAGGTGGAGGCTCTCCAGGACAAGCTTCACGGCACGGGGATTCATGTACTTGGAGGGGACGAAGGGGTATGTCGCTGTGCGGCTTTGCCCGAAGTAGATGTTGTGCTGGGGGCCGCCACCGGGGTGGCGGGATTAAAATCCGTCTTGTCGGCCTTGACGGCGGGCAAGATCTTAGCTCTGGCCAACAAAGAAACTCTGGTCGCCGCCGGAGATCTTGCCATGGAAGTGGCACGGGACCATCAAGCCACCATTATTCCAGTAGATAGTGAGCACTCTGCGGTATTTCAATGTATGGAAGATCAAGGGATCAAGAATGTGGAAAAAATCTTTCTCACGGCTTCTGGCGGTCCATTTCGGGAGAGCCCCCTCCATGTATTAGATCGAATTACTCCAGAAGAAGCGCTACAGCATCCGAATTGGAGTATGGGGCCCAAAGTGACCATTGATTCGGCTACGATGATGAACAAGGGTCTAGAAGTAATTGAAGCTTATTGGTTGTTTGGGGCAACGAAAAATCAGATTGATGTGGTAGTACATCCACAATCTATCATTCATTCTATGGTACTGTTCCGGGATGGGTCGATGAAGGCGCAGTTGAGCTTGCCGGATATGAGGTTGCCGATTCAGTATGCACTTAGTTATCCGGATCGTTGGTCATTTCCCGAGGGCCGAATCGATTGGACGCAATCGCTGACGCTGGGCTTTCATCCTCCTGACCTGGAAAAATTCCCATGCCTACGACTGGCCATGGAGGCGTTGGACACAGGGGGAAATGCATCTGCGGTCTTGAATGCTGCCAACGAAGTGGCTGTAGATCTTTTTTTGAAGAAAAAACTCCGTTTTATGGGAATCCCACATATGATTGAACAGGCACTCGGTGAACTATCCGGTCCGGCATTAAGCACATTTGAAGAGGTTGTGCATGTAGATCAGATGACCCGTCGTTACGTATTAGATATGGCCGGACGGAACACCTTCGCGCTGTGAAGTATACCGTAGCCGAACAATAAAATTTGGTGTTACCTGTGAGTATTCTCTGGATTCTTTTTACATTTATTCCGGCTCTGATGATTCTCGTGTTTGTACACGAGTTGGGGCATTTCTGGGCCGCTCGAGCATTCGGGATGCGAGTGGATCGTTTCTCGATCGGGTTCCCTCCGAATATTTTCAAGAAGCGTTTTGGAGAGACCGAATATGTTCTTGGCGTGACGCCCCTAGGAGGGTATGTTAAAATTGCTGGTATGGTAGACGAAAGTTTGGATACAGACTTCAAAGATGAGGAGCCGCAACCTGACGAATTTCGATCCAAACCTCTATGGCAGCGCATGATCGTGATCAGTGCCGGTGTGATCATGAACATGATTTTGGCTTTTGTCATCTTTTTCGTGCTCACCTGGGCGTATGGGACCAATCGGATTGCACATACCGAAGACGGGACGGTCTTTGTCGCAGACAGCTCCGTGGCCTCTATTGATATAGGAATGCAGACCGGAGACCGCCTTCTGTCAATTGGAGAGTACGCCTATGAACGGGAGGAGACCGTTATTTCTCTGAATACCATCTTGATCGATGAGCTTCAGTTTGAGGTTGAGCGAGATGGTAGGATTTTGGTGCTTCCTGCACCGGATAACTTGATGACCCGAATTCAGGAGTTATCCGCCGGTGGACTTTATGGACTCGGAATCTTTTCCTGGCCCAGTACGCTCGGACATGTGGAGGAAGGAATGCCTGCAGCAGAGGCTGGATTGCAGGTTGGTGATCGTATTACCGCTGTAAATCAAACGCCAGTGAAGTACTGGATGGAATTGATTGACCACGTGGATAACTCGGGAGGAGATTCGCTTCTAATAGCATGGGAACGGGATGAACAAGGACAATCCGTTCCCTATGAAGCTGTAGTGGTACCGGTCATGAATCCCTATTGTGATTATGTAGTGGGGATCCGTGTATCCCAAGTCCAGATTGATTATGGACCGATTCAGTCCGTGGGGATCGGATTATTCGACACTTGGGATCACACCCAGGCAATTATCACCAGTTTATGGCGGATCATATCGGGTAAGGAGAGTGTTCGGGATAATTTGGGCGGGCCAGTGATGGTAGCAAATGTGATCGGAGATGCGGCCAGTAGTGGAGCAAGATCATTCTGGTTTATTGTGGCCCTCTTGTCCATTACCCTGGCAATTGTAAATATTCTTCCAATTCCGGTGTTGGATGGAGGTCATTTGGCCTTCCTTGTATACGAGTTGATTGTTCGAAGAGAGCCTCCCCTCAAAGTGCGAATTTTCTTACAACAGGCAGGGATGATTTTGCTATTGATCTTGATGGCATTCCTGATCACAAATGATGTAATTCGTGTATTCAGTTCCGATAATAATGAGGGAACTGAAGTGGAACCTGTGATCTGCCAAGTGGAGGAGGATGAAACGGAGTAGGAATTTATTCACGATTATACGAACAGGTGGATTTTCTACGTTTGAGGGAAGTGCAGAAACAAGACCCTAATGTTAGGGGTTTCACTTGACTGCGCTTACTAGACCCTTATTTCCCATTCTGACTGAACCGTGATGCGCATTATATTTTCGCTTTTTGTTACAATTTTCGGCGTGAACGCTGTGATGGCTCAAGGACTCACAGGAAGTTCCATTGCCAGCAATCGTTCTTTGATTCCCGAAGAACTGGAGATTCTGGGAATCTCTGTTGGTGGATTAGAGGGCGAAACGATGCAAAAATTTGCGATTCGTAGCAGTGGGTTGGCTGTGGGACAAACTATAGTCCTTCCCGGGGATCCTGCGATTTCGGATGCGATACGTAATATTTATAAGTTGCGTGTCTTCTCAGATGTAAAAATCGTGGAGGAGCGCCGTGCGGGTAACGGTGTGTATCTCATGATTCAGCTGAAGGAAGAGCCACAACTGGCCGAGTTTACATTTTCAGGAATTGGGAGAAGGGATCGCCGGAAGCTTGAGGACAAGGTCAAATTATTGAAGGGGACGCGTGTTCGTCCTGCAGATCTGGAACGATCCAAACAGGTGATCAAAGAGCATTTTGCAGAAAAAGGGTATCTCCTTGCAGAGGTAGAGGTGAATCGGATTCCAAGGGCAGATAATACCGTGGATCTTGATTTTGCGATCAATCGGGGAGAAAAAATTCGGATCCGGGATGTGATGGTGATGGGGAACGAAAATGTCAGTACTCGATCGGTACGTCGTCAGCTCAAAAAGACAAAACCGAAACGCCCGCTTCTATTTTGGCGGCGAGCCAAGTTTGATCGGATGCTTTATGAGGAAGATAAGGTCAATCTCATCAATCATTTTAACTCAAAAGGGTACTATGATGCCAGAGTGCTGAAAGACTCGGTATGGCTTGATACTACAGAGGATGGTCCAGGAATGATGGTATCTTTGCAACTTCATGAAGGTCCACAATACCATGTCCGAAACGTGGAGTGGGAGGGAAATACAATCTACCCGGATGAGGTGTTATCCTCTGCATTGGGGATCGACTCGGGAGATGTATTTAACTCGGAACGGATTGAGCAAAACTTGCATGGTAATTCGTCGAGTAGTGACGTATCTAGTCTCTACATGAACCGGGGGCATATGCTCTTTCGTATCGAGCCGGAAGTGCGGGTGATTTCTGGAGACTCTCTTGATCTTTACTACGACATCTATGAGGGAGACATTTTCAGTTTTGGTGAGATCACGATTGCTGGAAATGATAAAACCAAAGAGCATGTAGTGCGCCGGGAGTTATATACGATCCCCGGACAAACATTCAGCCGGGAGTTGATCCAAGAGACGATTCGAAGATTATCTCAGTTGAAGTATTTCGATCAAGAAAAGCTTGGGGCAGGGCCTTCCATTGATCTGGATCAGGAAGAAAAGGAAGTACATCTGACCTATAACCTTGATGAAGTCGGAAGTGATCAGTTAGAGCTTAGTGGTACGTATGGGAGATGGGGAGTAATTTTAATGCTTCGTTTTGGGTTTAACAATTTCAGCGTTCAGGATTTCTTCAAGCCGGGTGCATGGCGGCCGTTGCCTTCGGGGGATGGTCAGCAACTTTCGGTTAGCCTTCAGACTAGTGGTCGACAATACCAAAGCTATTCTCTAGGATTCACGGAGCCGTGGCTACGTGGCAGACCCACCCCGGTTGGGTTTCAGGTCTCGCATTCGAGGTTTAGTGGATTGGGATTTTACCGGTACGGGAGTTTATTTGGTGAAGATGAAGAGGAAGACAGTGACCTTGGGTTTGCCAATACCAATGCTCGTGTTTTTTATGAGCAGCGACTGACTTGGCCGGATGACAAGTTTAGTACCAGTACCTCGTTAGGGTATCAGTTCTATTCCAATCGAAATTACACATCGGTCCTTCCATTGGGGCGTAGCCAGCAAGTGACCGTGCGTCAGGCCTTATCACGCAGTTCTGTGGATCATCCAATTTTCCCGACGGCAGGCTCAACATTTCTGCTTTCGGGAGAGTTAGCACTTCCAGTGTCCAATTTTATTCAGTATCACAAATGGAAGCTTTCAACAAGTTGGAACGTGCCAATCTTGCGCAAGCTTACGACGAGTTTTTCCGCAGATTTTGGTTATATCGGCTCTCTTACGGGCGAGGATGTATTATTTGAACGATACGTTGTTGGTGGATCTCCCTTTGATGTCCAGGGGTATCGGAATAATTTCGGGAAAGATATTATCTACATGCGGGGGTATCCGGCTCGCGTACTCGGTCCTCGTAGGGGGCAGGAGGCGGTTGGAGGGCGAGTATTGAATAAATTCACGTCGGAATTGCGTGTTCTTGCAATTCAAACCCCACAACTCACGGCAGCTCCGTATCTGTTTATGGATGCGGCCAATACCTGGGATACGTTCCAAACGTACAATCCTAGGCAACTTTATCGCTCGGCTGGTGTAGGTGCACGATTATTCCTCCCGATTTTGGGCATGCTGGAGATTGCCTATGGATACAATTTTGATGAATTTACACCCATCTCAGGCCAGCAATCCAACCATGACGGCTCAAGAAAGTGGTTTTTCCAGTTTACTCTTGGCCAAGGATTTAACTGATTCATGCTGAACCATCACGTGCACATCATGAGAACGCTATTGAGTCTCGGGGTACTTTTTGTATGGACGATTGCTACGGCTTTTGCACAGCAGAAAATCGCATATGTTGATTCGGAATTGATCTATGAGAATTACCCGGAGTTCTCTACAGCTCAGCAGTCATTAGACCGGGTTACTGGGCAGTGGGAACAAGACCTTGCAGAGCGTCAGGACAGATTGGATGAGATGTTTCAGGAGTATCAGGCGCGCGAGCTTTTATACACGGCGGAATCGCGTCAGGAAAAGCAGAATGAAATTATCGCTGCTGAAGAAGAATTAGAGCGTTTACGGAGGCAATATTTTGGGCCTGAAGGTCAATTATTTGAGCAGCAGCAGCAAATTCTGCGTCCGATCCAGGAAAAAGTCCTGATTGCAATTGAGGATGTAGCCGAAGCGGAGGGGTATGATTATGTATTTGATCGAGGTGGCGATTTTGTTTTTCTTTACACGAATGAAAGGCTTGACATTACGGATCTCGTCCTTGAGGAATTGGGTATTGACATTACCCGCACGAATCTTGGGCGGTAAGCTTCACACTTTAACTTAAAAAATATTATGCGACTCTTTTCGCTTAAGCGCAACCTTGGTTTTTTTATCGCAGTGCTATGTATGGGTCTTGCAACTGTGGTTCAGGCGCAGCAACTACCGGCCCTAAGAATTGGGTATACAGATCATGAGGTGCTCATCTCGAATATGCCTCAAACCCGAACCATTCAGGAAGAATTGCAGGCGGAATTGGAAAGTGGGCAGCGGATTCTTCAAAGTATGCAGCAAGATCTAGCGGGCAAAGTGGAACGCTATCAAACTCAGCAGGCTTTATTATCCGAGGAGCGCCGACAGGAACGGGAGCAGGAATTGATTTCTTTGGAAGAGGAACTCCGTAGTAAAGCGGGAGAATTGGAACAGGCTCTAGTTCAGCGTGAGTTGGACCTTATGGGGCCCATCTATCAGCAGGTAGATACAGCCATCCAGACCATTGCCGGAGAAAAAAATCTTGATCTCGTCCTTCGTACCCAAGCGGGGCCTGCACAGCCGATTTTGCTCTATGCGAACGAGGATCGAATTGTCGATATTACTCTTGAGGTTGCTCGAGAATTAGGCATTGATGTGGATGCAGCAATACAATCTGAGGGGAATTAAACGGTTTCCGTCACGACCTTCAATCAAATAAATTCTAGGTTTCATGGAAGGGGTTAGGCGGGTTACGACCGAAACGTTCCGCCAGATGAAGAATACGGCTCATCCGATTGCGATGCTCACTGCGTACGACTACACGATGGCCCGCATATTGGATCGCGCAGGGGTGGATGCTCTCTTGGTGGGTGATTCGGCATCCAATGTTGTGGCTGGACACGAGACGACACTTCCGATCACGCTGGACAACATGATCTATCACGCCCAGTGTGTTATTCGAGGGGTGAAGCGTGCTCTTGTCGTTGTCGATCTGCCGTTTGGCACGTATCAAGGCAACAGTGAAGATGCACTGGCTTCCTCGATTCGTGTGATGAAGGAAGCGGGTGCGCATGCGATCAAGATGGAAGGGGGAGAGGCGGCCGTACCTGTCATGGAGCGGATCATTGAAGCCGGGATCCCCGTGATGGGACATCTAGGGTTGACCCCCCAGAGTATTTATCAATTTGGAACGTACAAGGTGCGAGCTAAAGAGTTGAAGGAAGCCGAGAAACTCCGCCAAGATGCACTTATGCTTGAGAAAGCTGGCTGCTTTGCCATTGTATTGGAGAAAATTCCGGCCAAATTAGCGGCGGAGATCTCGACATCATTGGATATTCCAACGATTGGGATTGGAGCAGGAAATTTATGTGACGGTCAAATCCTGGTCACGCATGATGCACTAGGCTTGAATAATGACTTTCATCCGCGTTTTGTCCGGCGCTATGCGAATTTGATGGATCTGATTTCTGAGTCGGTCAAGAATTATGTATCAGATGTGCACAATCATACCTTTCCAGCCCCTGAGGAGAGTTATTAATCTGTATCTACCAGAGTAATTAGAAACCATGATTAGCTCTCGCAGGCGGCCGCTGATTTTAGTTACGAATGACGACGGGATTCAATCGCCAGGTATTCGGGCGTTAGCCAAGGCAATGGATGAGGTGGGGGACGTGGTTGTCGTGGCCCCGCTTAAAAACCGAACAGCAGTGGGACATTCGATCACCTTGGATGATCCGATACGAGTGGAGACATATAATTTTGGGGGTGAGTTGAGTCATATTCGGGCTCTGGGCATTACCGGTACACCTTGCGACTGTATGAAACTGGCTTTGCACGAGTTATTACACCGCAAACCGGATCTGGCTGTCAGCGGGATCAACCGGGGTTCCAACGTTGCAATTAACGTAATCTATTCAGGAACGATCAGTGCCGCAACCGAATCTTCCGTAAATGGGATTGATTCCATTGCGTTTAGCCTTGACTCCAATGACCCGGATGCGGATTATTCCCCATCTGGTCATTATGCCAAGGTGATTGCACAGAAAGTACTCAGAAGCCAGCTACCGAGAGGGGTAGTTCTCAGTGCGAATATTCCTGATCTTCCCGAGGCTCAAATTAAAGGGATACAGGTTGCTCGTCAGGCGAGATCAAGGTGGGAAGAGGGGTTTGTCGGGCGTACCGACCCCTCAAACCGGTCGTATTACTGGTACCGCGGGATGATGAACGTATTGGATACGGGTGATGATACGGATACCGGATCACTCGAAAACGGATATGTATCTGTCACGCCGTTGCAGTATGACCGTACGGCGCACGGATGTATTAATGTCTTGAAGACTTGGCGCTGGTCCGAGCCTTTGGACTAAATTAGATGCTACTTGGATAGGATTGGATCTGATCAAGGCCAACATTTCCGCCGCTCAGGATCACTCCGACACTCCTCCCTTTTACATCAACGGCTTTGCTCAAAAGCGCCGCCAACCCCAGGGCTCCCGTTGGTTCGACAACGATCTTCATTCGATCCCATAATATGTTCATAGCGGACAGAATTGATTGGTCAGATACTGTGATGAGATCATGTGCAAGGGTGCATATGATCTCAAAGGTCAGAGCTCCAAGTGATGGAGTGCGCGCACCATCTGCAATGGTATCTGGATTATGAACGGTATGTAGAACACCACTTTTGAAACTGAGTGCGGCATCATTAGCTGCATCAGGTTCGACTCCAATGACCTGGATCGTTGAATTGGCGACCTGGGATGCAAGGAGAGAACCTGAGAGCAATCCACCACCACCGCATGGAACCAGGAGGAGGTCTAAATCTGGATGATCCTGAAGCAATTCCAGTGCAGCAGTCCCCTGTCCAGCGACAATGTGCGGGTGGTCATAGGGAGGAATGATCGGTAGTTTCTTCTCTGCAGCTAACTGTTCTGCCAATGACTCACGGCTTATCTCATTCCGATCATAGAAGATAATCTCCGCTCCATATCCAGCGGTTGCAGCTCGTTTTACGGAAGGGGCATCATGGGGCATCACAATTGTAGGTTGGATATCTAGGTGTGCTCCTGCCAGTGCAACGGCTTGGGCATGATTGCCGGAAGAAAAGGTAAGAACTTCTCTGGTAGTGGCGGGAAGTTGTCTTAATGTGTTGTAGGCACCTCGGAATTTAAAACTTCCCGAGCGTTGAAAATTTTCACACTTGAAATACACGCGTGCTCCGATGCGCGCATCTATGGTGCTGGAGGTGAGAACCGGAGTTTTATGGACGATCCCGCGAAGCTGTTCAGCAGCCGAACAGACATCTTCAAAGCCCACACGGTGGGATAAAATCACGGCAGGTCGTCAGGATCTTTTGAAGAGCTCCGTTCAATCCCCCCTTCCGGGGGTTCCCGTTCAATACGAATTGTAACATGGGTAACGAGTGCCGCGATAGCTGCAACGGCCGCGATCATGGGAGCAATCAAAACGGCGGCCCCAGAGCCTACGAGTCCTACGTACATTGGAAATTCAGCCAGGGTTTGACCATCTTTGAGGATGGATATTTTTCGGGCGCTCCCCTCTCGTGCAAGTTCTTTTACTTTATCAACTAATTGAGAGCCCTCTACTTTGATTTCTTCAAAGCGGTCTCCGATTCGCTCTCCGAAATTGTTTTTTCTTGATGTCATAGATGGAACTGATAGGGTTGTTTAAATTAGGTACGCAATTGATTCTTTGTAGTTGCAAATGTGTCTAGGAAATGCCGGAATGATTCAAAATCTAGGATTCAGATCAGCCGATTCAGGTGGGGAAACGGAAATTCCGGTTCAGTGAGTATTTTCATGAAGTTCAATCGATTTTCTTGAAGGTGGCAAATGGGTGAGAGACGAAAAATTGTGCTGATTAGTCCGATGTACCCCTATCGGGGGGGAATTGCTCATCTTTCGGAAACCATCGCAGCCAGGTTAATTTCCCGAGGGCATCAAGTTCATGCCATTACGTTTACCCGTCAATACCCTGAATTTCTTTTTCCAGGTCGAACGCAATACGAAACGGGAACGGAAATGGAAAGAGCGGTGAAAGCGGAACGATTAATCGATTCGATCAATCCTCTGTCATGGTGGAGGGCGATTCAGCGCATCCGGGAGATAGAGGCAGACATAGTCATTTTTCGTTATTGGATGCCATTTTTTGCACCGGTTTTTGGCACAATGGCACGTAGACTTTCACGAGTCAATATTACCTGTTTGGTTGTAGTTGATAATGCATTACCTCATGAGCGTCGGCCAGGCGATATTGCTTTAGGACGCTATTTTTTCAAGGCAGTACAGGGATGTGTGGTGATGTCTTCCTCCGTGAATGAGGATTTAAATCGACTGAACGTTTCTTGTCCGCGTACGATTGCGCCCCATCCAGTCTATGATATTTTTGGTGAGGCGACCAATCGCACCGAAGCGCGCGCAAGATTACAGCTGGCTCAGAATGTACCCGTAATTTTATTTTTCGGGTTTGTTCGGCAATACAAAGGACTTCATATTCTTTTAGAGAGTCTGGATCAGGTTCGAGCTGCGATTCCTGACATTTGTTTAATCGTGGCAGGCGAGTTTTATGAAGAGGAGGCATCCTATAGAAGGACGGTTGAGTCATTAGGGCTCTCAGAGCAAGTATGGCTGATCAACGAATACATTCCCAAAGATGAAGTAGCAGACTACTTTGCTTCAGCCAATGTGGTCGTACAGCCTTATTTATCTGCAACGCAGAGTGGAATTGCTCAGGTTGCCTATCAGTTTGATGTTCCTGTGATTACTACAGATGTGGGTGGGCTAGCCGAGATTGTGATTCATAAAAAATCTGGCCTCATTGTTCCCCCGAATGATCCATCTTCACTGGCTCAAGCTATCATAAGGTATTTTGCGGAGGAAATGGAAGACGATCTTGTAAAGGGAGTACGGCATCATAAACAGTCTCTGGGATGGAACAGGCTTCTCAGCGCAATTGAATCAATGATGTAACCGGTATGCATTCCATGAAACTCCAGTCTTATTGGGCGCTTTCCTGTAGCTGTTTTTTTCTGGCATTATTCCTTGTCGGCTGTACTACATTGGATCCAATGGATTCGGGAAATGATTCCGATCTATCGCTATGGCAACCCGCCAATGTAATTCAGGATGCTCGACAATTGGTTTTGGAAGAAGAATCTGGACAACCTCGAAATATCACATCCTATATGGCTGCTCGAATCGCCGGACTACAGCCTGTATTCCGTGACTCTTTGATCTTTCCACTTCAAGGATCAAGACGTATGATCCGAGGAGGAAAGCTTGGTAGTGTAACCGGGCTTGGCGAGTCTTTCTGGCCGGATTCCCGATCAGGGACCGGTGCACACATGATCAATGAATGGATAACTCTGGAGGATTCCACAGGAGGTGAGAGTTCAGCAGCTGTTGTGCTTCCAAAGCAGTTCCTTACATCAGATCGTCTTGACGATCTGGTTGATCGAGGCACGAAAGTGATTCTGGCTGTAGGAGAGGTGACCCCGCATTTCGTGGCAAAAAAGGAGGTCGATGCCTTGGTATTGGAGGTCACTCCATCCGCTCTCGGGAGCATATTAGGGATACCTGTAGACGGCACTACCGTAGGCCTGTTTCCCGGAAAGAGATATGTTCTCCCTGAACCGGTGCTCATAGAAACTTGGATAGATACGTATGAATCCCCTTTGAATGTGATGGGGTTGATTTCTGGTCGAGATCCGCGGTATGCATCGCAACTCATCATTGTGACTGCGGACCCGGAATGGATCTCTATGGAGTCAGATTCTTCTCGGTGGATACCTTCGGCGATTCTATTGGAGCTCACACGTAATTATGTGTCAAGGCGGATCGAGAGGATATTTCCGAAGCGATCTCTTCTGATTGTTACAGGGACGGGTGCGGCATTGCATACCGTATTTGAATATCCTGTTTGGGCACGAAAAAACATTCATTCTGTGATCATGTTAGGGCGTTCAGGTACGGGTCCTGTTCAGATAGACGGAGATCGGATTCCCGTTATGGGATATCCTTTTTCAGAGATTCATAACTCAGAAGGCGTGGATATCTGGATTACCACGACATTGGAACAGATCCATGATCTTGTACAGCAACTGGATCATCAAGAATTCGATACCATGGAAGTAGGTCAGGCTCCGCATGTGCCATAACCATTGACCTGTCTTAGAAGGGTGGGATAGGTTATAATTTCAGAGAGGAGATATACGTGATTCTATACTCTCCGCCTGGATTTGTCCTGACATGTGCGCGCATTTTGAATACGCGGGCGAGTAACTCGTCGTTCAAGATGTTTGAGGGGGGGCCATGATCAAATTGATGTCCCTGATGCAAGACCAGCAGATGGTCAGAGAATTTTGCAGCGAGCTCAAGATCATGAAACACCGCAAGGATCGTTTTCCCTTGAGTGACCAAATCTTTCAATAATTCAAGGAACTGATATTGATGGTTTATATCGAGGTGAGCCGTGGGTTCGTCAAGTAGGAGCAGTGTCGAATCCTGCAGAATCGCTTGCGCCAAATAGGCACGTTGGCGTTCTCCGCCACTAAGCGATTGCACAGATCGTTTCGAAAAACCAGAAAGCCCAATCTGTTCCAGGACTTCGTGCAAGGACTCGTGGTCTTGACGAGAGATCCCCTCCAGAAGCGATTTACGAGGCAACAATCCTAGCAGGACGAGTTCTTTCACGGTAAAGTCAAAAGAAAGCGCAGGGGCTTGTCGAACGAAGGATATTTTCCGTGCTAGCTCCCGTCTAGGCCACTCGCTAACTTCTTTTTCTTTGAGCAGGATAGATCCCGAGTACGGCAGATAACCACAGATTGCACGAAGGAGGGTTGTTTTTCCACAACCATTGGGTCCGACAAGTCCAGTAATCGTTCTTGGATACAGATTAAATTGAAGAGAATGAACAATTGGAGTTCCGTGAAGCTGAATACTCAAATCTCGAACGGCCAGTAATGAAGTCGCGGGGGTGTTTGGAACATTGTTATTTGTTCGCGTAATCGTCACGAGTCGAGTTCAGATTGATGATTGCTTTGAGGATTATATTGATGTTAACGATGATCTGGGGACTCGGTGCCTGTGATGCAGGGGAAGATCAGGATGCATTTGAGAATGAAGCATTTTCAGATCCAGTGGGATTTACACAGACATCTGAAAATGGAGAGATCCAATCTATGGATGAGAATGATTGGAGACTTTCCCCCGCATATAACGGGCGTATTGTAATTGATCCGGCGTTTCCTAATCCAGTCTCACCCGGGGAATCGGTCGCAATCCCAGTCCGTATTCGGTTATCCAACTCCGTTCAGGGAGGACTGGAGGCTACTAGCTATGATACGAATGGGATTCCTAGAAGGTTAGATCGTATCCCGAATGCGAATGAAACTGGGTCGTATGTTTTTCGATTTATGCCGAGTATCTTAGGGATGAAAGGATTGATCAGAGTCTTTATTGTCGATACTCGGGGCAGGCTGGTATCGTACGGAGATATATATGTTAACGGATAATGATAGGTGATGAAGGGATGGAGCATTCTTTCGGGTTTGATCGGTACGATGATGATCATGGTTTGTGCGGTTCAGGCACAGTCAGCAGATCCTATGAGATTTGTACGCTGGACCATCGAGGATATCGCTTCCATCCCCTCGTCGAGCCTTTCACTTCGTTCGGGACTGACCATCGGGATTGCTTCAGGCAGTATTTTGGCCGTGTCTCATTTCGATCGTAGTTTTTCGAGACAGGCAAAAAAGTTTGCCGATTCAACGGCTCCACGGATGAGAAGAGTACTTCATGAGGTCGGCAATGTAAATATTATCCGTCCTATGGCCGCGATCGTGTTTGTGGGATCTTTGACTAGTGGAGATGTCTATTTTCAGGAAGCCTCATTTACTTCTTTGGAGTCAATTGTTTTTGCAAACCTGTTCACGAATACGCTTAAGTTTGTAGTTGGACGCGCTAGGCCACATGCCAACTTGGGACCGAATTCACTGAAACCCTTCGGGGGAAGTCGTTCGTTTCCATCTGGACATGCGACCACCGTTTTTGCCTTTACAACTCCTTGGGTTATGTACTATCCGGGGATTATATCGGGAGTACTCTTTGTCCTAGGGGTAGGGACTGCCGTAGTGAGGATGGCAGATGAACATCACTGGTTCAGTGATGTTCTGGGGGGAGCATTAATTGGATTCGGTACGGGATATTTGCTTTCACGAAGACATCAGCGCCTGAAAGGCAAACCACAACTTGGGTTAAGCACAAACAGGATCAGCCTTACTTGGTCGATTTAGCTGCGCGTGTGATTCGATCCATGAGTGCACGGCCAAGTCCAGATTTCGGGACCTTTTGGCAGTAGATCGTGGTGATCCCTACGCGGTCACATTCTCGAAAAAACTCAAAAAGATAATGGCTGTACTCTTCTACATGATCAGAGATCAGGTATTTTTTGAAGGGCATATCTGAAGGGGGGGCTTCAAGGCCAATATATCCTGTATGATTACCGGGGGGGACCTCATCAGGGCGCGTAAAAAGTTCAATTTTTGCATGAGGGGTATAGTGACGAAAGGACATCCCGGGACTCCTGAATACATTCTTGGACTTGGTTGAAAATTCTGGAATGACCGTGCGCAGCGTTTCAATACTGATTGCTCCAGGTCGCAGCAGGACAGGAAGGACTTCTGTGCAATCTACAACGGTTGATTCCAAGCCTACGGTTGCTGGCGGGCCGCACAGGATGCAATGAACACTTTGATTCAGGTCTTCTGCAGCAGATTGCCATGTAGTGGCACTGGGACGACCACTGATGTTTGCAGATGGGGCCGCCACTGGAATACAGGCAGACTTTAAAAATTCTCTGGCTATCGGCAGAGCAGGCATTCGGACTGCAACAGTATCCAAGCCACCGGAAACAATCTTAGGAACAGAGGGATGTCGGGGAAGAATGAGAGTCAAAGGTCCAGGAAAAAACGTTTCTATCAGTTTCTCCGCGATTGATGTAACCTCAGACACGATGCTTGGAAGATCTGTAAGCGATCCGATATGCACAATAAGTGGGTTGGAAGGCGGGCGTTTTTTTGCCTGATAAATCTGTATAACCGCTTCTTGATCTAGGGCATTGGCTCCAAGTCCGTATACCGTTTCCGTTGGGAAAACAACCAGTTTCCCCTCACGGACATAGGTTGCAGCTTTCGTTGCGTCCTTGGTTAAATGTGTATTCATCGCGATCACGGTATGCAACTGAAACCAGAATCCTTGGTAATGGGTTTACGCGCTCTGCGGGGTCAGGTAGCTCAGGTGGTAGAGCAACGGACTGAAAATCCGTGTGTCGGGGGTTCAAATCCCTCCCTGACCACTCCAAAACAATCACGGATTCTGTTGGTTAAATGAACTCAGATCTCGTAGTTTTATTTTTGTTGGTCCGGTAGTTCAGTTTGGTTAGAATGCTGGCCTGTCACGCCAGAGGTCGCGGGTTCGAGTCCCGTCCGGACCGCAAGAAGGGGTGCTTCATGATTGAGGCATCCCTTTTTCTATGAGACGGCAGAAACATCTCATCTTTTCTGATGAAGATGTAGGTTGTGAGCATTTAACCGTCCGTGTTCGGTTTACCGCCCTCTTCTTTTGGGGTCCAGTTGGTTGCCTCCGTGCGAAATTCTTGCAATTCTTTACGCAGTTGGTCCACTTTCTCTTCCAAGTCATCGGAGTTGTCAGCGACCAATGTGTCTACAAATACGGCATTTGCAATGGACAGTCCAAAAATACCACAGACCAGTACAGAGAAGGCAACATAGATACGAAGACCGAGGATATAGCCGTCAGAAACTCCTCGCTCGGCAAGGATATCTGGAATTTCATACCAGCCCTCCACGGTAAAGATTTTGATCATGGAATACATTGAGTAAAAGGGGTTGCCAAAAAATTCTCTAGCCTCAGGAATTCCTCCAAAGAGCAGGGTTGCAGCCATGGAAAGGATCAGATTCAGAAAAATCAACATCAACAGTATTCCAACCGATGCTTTTAATGCTCGAATGACTCCTCTCAAAATTTTGTCCCCATCAGGAACAAGGCGGAGCGGTCGGATAAGGCGTAGGATCCGTGCGAGTCTCAGAATGGTAATGATCCATAGGTTTTCGCTTCCTATGGAAAATAAAAGACTGAATGCAGCAGGAGTACTCAGGACAACAATGACAAAGTCAAAGATATTCCATGGATCTGCAGCGTACTGCTTAAAAGATCCCCAGTAGCGGATTTTAATGATGATTTCTGCAAGGAAATAAAGAAGAAATCCGAAGTCAACCCACTGGATCACATATCCGATTCGGGTATGAATTCCTGGGAATGCATCCAAGAAAATGGCAAATCCATTGATACAGATGATCGTCAGCACAATGGGATCTCGAACAATAAATGGCAAGTCATTTCGGTGATTCATGAACTCATCAAACGGCTAGGAGGGGAAAGGTCAAGGCTGCGAATCTACAAACAGATCGGTCAATTTGTAAATTTTCTGAGATCTGTGCATGCTAGGAGTTTATACGTATCATCTTGAAGCGCCAAGAAAATAGGTAATGAAGAGGAATTTAGGGTCCCAGTGATTCGTACCCCCATTCAAGATGTTCTGTTTTATGGATTGGGGGGAGACTTTATCATCGTGATGTGCATCCGTACACGGAATATTTTTCAAAGAATGGTTTTCCATTTGGCACAGAATACAAATTTATTTGTATATTCGGCACATTGCGCCTTCGGTCCGGGCATGTCGCCTGGGTAAAGGGGAATCCGGTGCCTTCTTGTTGCAAGTAAGCCGGAACTGTACCCGCAACTGTAGGCCGTACGGGAGTAGTGATACTTCCATAGAAGAAGAAAAAAGGAGTACATAGTCACTGTCAGATGTTGACGGGAAGGCTATGAACACTACTTCTTCGTGTGCATCCGTGTGCGTACGGCGAGTCAGGAAACCTGCCGAGGGGAAAACGCGCCACCAACCTCCGGGCATAGAGGTCTGTGGTCGACATCTGCTAGGATAACTAGACAGACGCGGCTGTCAGAATCTCTTGATTGGGGTTCAGGCACCAATA
Source organism: Rhodothermales bacterium (assembly GCA_965215475.1). Taxonomy (GTDB): domain Bacteria; phylum Bacteroidota; class Rhodothermia; order Rhodothermales; family Bin80; genus Bin80. The sequence goes on along the minus strand of OZ244061.1, from coordinate 663,621 downwards.
TGTTGCGTATCCTACTACTTCTTTGTGCATTTCAGCCACTTCGGGTTTTCGCCGTGCAAGTGATTGATAGCACGGTCGCGCTTCCTCCGATTACGGTCACCGCTCTACGAGCGCCCATTTCGGTAGTGCGTGCTCCCATACGGACGCAGGTGCTTGATCAGAATGCCATTCTAAAATCTGGTTCGCTGACCGTGGCGGATCTGTTGCGACAACGTTCTGCATTGTATGTTCGACATTATGTAGGAGGATTATCAACGCTGTCTCAGCGCGGTGGCACGGCTTCACAAACTCTTGTTTTGCTAGATGGCCATCGAATTGCAAGCCCACAAGCTGGGCAACTAGACCTATCCCTGTTACCAACGGTACTTTTGAGTTCGGTGGAGGTTACTTCTGGTGCAGGTGGAGCTCTATACGGCACGGATGCTATCGGCGGTGTAGTAAACCTTCAAACATCATCCTCCCAAAACCTCCTTAGACTCAATGCACAGGCTGGAGAATGGGGGAAACGCCATGGTACAGTTTACGGCAGCTTACATCGGGGGGGCTTTACAGCAGCTGTAGCAGGGGAGGTGGATTGGTATCAAGGGGATTATCCTTACTTGAATCGTGGATTGTTTCCCCCAGAGGAGTCGCGCCGTATTGGAGGAGACCAACAAAAACGTTCAATCTTCGGGTCGGTGAAATGGACGCGCTCCCGTGATGAATGGCGGACGAGCATATGGTACAATGATGCGGAGCGTGGGCTACCGAATATTAATTCCTCACTTTCTTCGGGTGAGCGCCAGTGGGATGATCATCTGCGTCTTTGGACACATTTTCGACGGAAATGGGCATGGGGTTCATTAAAGGCAGGGGGGCTTACACAAAGGGGAACACTCCGTTACATGAATCCGCGGACCGAAATTGACAATACGGGTCGAACCACTTTATCTACAATCCATGCCAGTATTAAATGGACACCGATCCGTGCTTGGCAAGTAAGTGGAGGAGTCGAAGGAGGATTGAGTCAGGCCGACCACCCAAGCTTGCAACAGGGTAATATGGAGCGCCGATATGCGATCTATACCCAAGCGATCGGCCTCTGGGGGGCATTATCCATTTATCCAGCCCTTCGCCTGGATCATTATGTTCGCCCCAATAAGATCACTTCGGTGATTCCCAGCCTTGGAATCAATATTCGTCTGAGTCCGAATCTCCATGTAAAGTCTTCGGCTGCATCGGCATTTAGAATGCCGACCTTTAATGATCGATTCTGGTTGCCTGGGGGAAATCCAGATCTAAAACCGGAACAGGGCGAATCTTATGATGCCGGATTGATTTGGCTATACAGTGGATTGCAGATTGAAATGACCACCTTTATGGTTCGGATGCGTGATCAAATTGTCTGGCAGCCCACACCAGCCGGTTACTGGTCACCACAGAACGTCCGTCGAGCCATGAATTATGGCATGGAAGCCTCAGTTGAGTATCAACGGGTTCTGGCAACACACATGAATACGCAAGTTGGGCTGGTATGGACGCGTGTGGAACAGAAGAGCGATTCATTCTTGCGCCTCACCCCTCGGAACGCAATTAAGGGACACGCCCACCTTCAATGGAGATTCTTGGCCGTCAATATTACCGCAAACTACACCGGTGCACTTGCGATCACATCGGTCAGGAAATCAGAGCCTTTTATCCTATTGGATGGGCAACTTAAAATATATGCAGGATCTGTTTCACTGGGTATCCAAGGGGAAAATCTTTTGAATACCCGCTACGAATATTTACCGGCCAATCCAATGCCACCGAGGCAGGTACGGCTGATTCTAACGTTCACATTTCACTAAACATTTTTAACAAATGACCAGGTTGTTGTCGTTTTTTACTTTGAGCTTGTTGATTTCCACACCTATTTCTGCACAGGAAATTTATGGTGTGTACATTGCCAATCAGGGAAATTTTTCTGATGGTAATGGTTCCATCACATACTACGATCTAGCAACTAGGCAAGCAAAAGAAGCTTTATCTGACTTTGGAACGATTGTTCAAAGCATTGAACTGGATGGTAATTTTGGCTATATCGCATCCAATACATCAAGTAATGTGGATATTCTGGACTTGTCTACGAATACACGAGTCGGCCAGATTCGCGAGGTTGGTCAACCACGATATATCAGCGTGGTTGGAACGGATAAGGCTTATGTAACGGAACATCTTGGATCGGGTAGAGTGAAGATTCTAGATCTGAGGTCGCGGACGGCGATGGCATCAGACACCATATCTACGGGATACAAGCCTGAGGATATTGCCGTTGTGGGTGACCGTGCATTCATAGCCAATCACGGATATGGTAGAGATTCTACGCTTACGGTAATTGATACCCAAACCGATACGGCTATTGAAACAATCGATTTGGGGTGTGATGGTCCCCGGCATCTTGAAGTGGATCGGCAGAGGGACCTCTGGGTATTTTGTACGGGGAGCACGCGCTATAACTCGGACTTCACTCAGATAATTGAACGAACCAATGGTGCAGTCGTCGTGGTAAATCCACAAACTAGTATGATTCTAAATTCCATTGAATTAAGTCACCAGATTGGCTCAAGCGGTCCTGGGCAAGATTCTTATTATAGCTCTGAGAGCGAAGAGATTTTTCTTATTCATAGTGATGGTGCAATGGTTTTGGTTTTTGATGCTACTACAAATACGTATAAAGAGTCCATTTCTTTTGTAGGAGACGAGCGAGTAGGAGGTTTGGTCTACGATGCGACCGACCGCCTGTTTTATATCGGCAGGTTTGATAAAGATTTTCGTAGAGCATTTACTCAACCTGGGTTTGTTCAGATTGCAAATCGGGATGACCTTTCAGAGATTGGGCGATTCGCTGTGGGTATCGCTCCCGCACACTTAGTCTTGCATAAATCTCCCCAAGCTACCGCCGCGGAGGAGATTGGCATACCACAAGTCGTAAGTAGGTCATCGGTCTACCCGAACCCGTTTAATGATTCTACCACGCTCACTTTTGTACTTGAACGGGCGCAGCATGTATCTCTGATGATCTATGATGCATTGGGTCGTGAAGTTGCTCGGCCGGTGTCAGGTTTATGGTCAGCCGGAGAACATCACGTTGTTTGGAATCCAGAAAGGTTGCCAGCGGGGACTTATTTCAGTCGCCTGATGACCGATGGTCAGGTTAACACCGGAACGCTTGTACGGATGCGCTAATCTTATGTGCACGAAAAATTGGTACGAGAAGCATTCGTCGTCGACTTCGTGGGGTATGCGCTAATCTTATGTGCACGAAAAACCCTCAACACTCATGTGAAATTCAAACATATTCATAAATCACATAACGGATTCATGCATTAAAATAATACGCGGGCTGTGTTATTCTTGGCGGGGCTCAGCAAGTAACCCGAAGCGTAAATCTTTCACATAAGTGAGCCTGATAAGAATGAAATATTCTTGGTTAAAAGGCTTCACAGAGTTTTAGCGATAGCTATCTTAGGGTTGGCGAAAAAATAACTCAGTCATATATTTTTATTTTTTCTCAATATTTTCTCTTGATCTAGCTACCTAAATCTTTCTTCATTCGACCATTTATTGCGTTTAACGGGTGAATTTGCTCTGTTTGTCATATTTATTATATTTAATATAATTACGACAAACATTCCTTCCCATGTCTAAATCTCCCGATTCGAATCAAATCATCACCGACCTCATTCGTCATAAAACGGTGGTGACCCTGCCGGAGGTACATACTGTGCTGGGTCCGGTAAGTCATCGTACGGTTTGCCGTAAACTGGTAGAGGCAGGGGTGCACTCCAGCTATTCTCACCGTGGTCGCTATTATACCCTGGAGGAGTTGATTGAATATGATGTTAATGGGCTCTGGTCGTATAATGACATTCATTTTTCTCGGAATGGAACGCTCAAGGAAACCTTGGTAAGGTTGATCCATCAATCGGAGGCAGGTCTGTTTTTGCAGGATCTCAGGAAGACCGTAAAACGGGAGGTTTTGGGGGCACTGAATGGGTTGATTCAGACGAAACGTATTGCAAAAACGAAGCTCCATGATCAGAATCTGTATGTATCCAAACACGCATCCCGGCGAAAACGGCAACTCCGCAATCGTACGGTCCCCGAGATCGTGGATCCCGTTTATGAGAGAGCTCGAAAGGATCTCATGGCGATTTTAGATGAACGACAACGGAGATTGTTTGCCGGATTAGAATCCCTTCGCCCGGAAAGTGGCGGGGATCAACAAGTTGCCATCCGGTTGGGGATGGCACGTAGCACGGTGAGCACAGGCCGGAAGCAACTGTTGTCTGGGGAGTTTGAGAAAGATCGGATTCGCAGGTTCGGTGGAGGACGCAAGTCTGTGAAAAAAAAAACCTGAAATCTTCGTCATCCTTGACCGAGTGATCCACTACGATATCGCGGGAGATCCATGTAATGGGCACCGTTGGGTTCGGCGTACCACCGCTTCCATTGCCATGGCTCTGGAAGCGTGGGGCATCTTCATTCGTGATCGTACGGTAAGCCAACTCCTGAAATCGCAAGGGTATGCGTTGCGGGTCAACCACAAGCAGTTGTCCACCCACCTCCATCCCGATCGGGATCGACAATTCCAGTTGATCAAGGAGTTCCGGGATTGGGCCGACACCAACGGAGCACCTCTGATTAGTATCGATACCAAGAAAAAAGAAAAACTTGGGCCGTTTCTCAATCCGGGAAAAGCTTGGAGTTTTTCTCCTGAACTCGTCTATGATCATGATTTTCCTTCACTCGCAGAGGGCATCGCCATTCCCTACGCGATCTACGATATTCGTGCCAATGCGGGCGCGTTCTATGTGGGGAGTTCCTACGACACTCCTGAATTTGCCGTCGACAATGTGGCGTCCTGGTGGAAAGAGATTGGTCAGTATGAATATCCACATGCACAAGATCTCTGTATTCTGGCCGATAGTGGAGGTAGTAATGGATGTCGCCCCCGAGCCTGGAAATACTTCTTACAACACAAACTAGCCGATGTATTTGGATTGACGATTCAGGTCGCCCACTACCCCAGTGGAGCTTCCAAATGGAATCCGATTGAACATCGGCTCTTCAGTGAAGTCTCTAAAAACTGGGCCGGGATTCCTCTCCGATCCATGGAGATCGTCCTGAAGGCTCTACGCACGACCACGACAAAAAGCGGACTCACGGTCGTTGCACAGAAAGTGGAAAAGATCTATGAGAAGGGAATCAAAATCAGTCCACAAGAAATGGAGGATCTCCATCTGGAATACAGGTCCACATTGCCGCGGTGGAACTACACCATCAAAGCAGCGCCAAAGACGCAAATACGCGTGTCGATCTGAAAATATTAGATGACTAAGTTATTTTTTCGCCAGCCCTTAGGTAGAGATTTTTCTTATTTTGATTGCTTTACGATTGTGGGTGGTTTCCCAGAGCATACGGATGGGAACGGCAAACATTCCATTTCCAAAACTTGCGCAAAGTTCTCCGTCATAGAGCAGTGCGCCAAACGTGAATCTGTCTTTATGAACTGCTTTGATCTTGCGTAGTGCTTTGAAGTCGGAATGGATGATTGAAGCTCCTGACTTTATTTCAATGCCGGCTAATTTAGAGTCCCCCAGTTCAATGATAATGTCTGCTTCAACTCCGTCGCGATCTCGAAAATGGTAAAACTTGTAAGGTTTATTTGACGAGCTAACTTGTCGTCTCAATTCTTGAAAGACAAACGATTCTACAAGTTGCCCCAAGAGGTTGCGATCATCGTACAAATCGTTTGCATCAACATTCAAGAGAGAACATGCAAGACCAGTATCACCAATATGGATTTTTGGGGTTTTGGTCATCCTTTTCATTCGATTACTATACCAAGGTGGAAGTATGTTTATCAAGAATTGCCGCTCCAGTAATGCTAAGTAATGCTGAGCGGTATTGCGATTCATCTGCAGTTTTGATGCGATGGTGGATACGTTAAATAGTTGTGCAGATAAACTGGCCGCGGCAGTAAGCAAACTAGGGAGCGATTCAGGCGAATGAATCTTCATCTGCTCAGAGATATCATTTTGAACTAAACTGACAATATAGCTATTATACCAAGCAGATCGTATGCTATCTACAGGGATCGCCAGGGCAGGAGGATAGCCTCCAGCTACAATTCGATCCACTAGATCATGTCCCAGAGGTTCGGATTGGTTCATTTTAAAATCGCCCATGAACAGTCGATCAAGGAAAGGGATCGAATTGCTTTGTTCAAGCTCCACTTGAGACAGCGGATGTAGGTGAACGATAAGCATACGGCCCGTGAGCGCATCCATCAACTCAGAAAGATAGAGAGCATTAGTTGAACCAGTCAAGATAAATTGACCATTTCTTCGTTGACGATCTACAGATAATTTTAGTAACCGGAACAGTTCTGGTACAAGTTGAATCTCATCCAAGATGACGCGGTTTGGGAGCGCGTTCATAAACCCCACCGGATCGTTTTGCACTACTATCAGGGTTTTCGGGTTGTCAAACGTATAATAAGAATATCCGAGTCTGTCGCCAATTAGTTTCGCCAAGGTTGTCTTACCAGACTGTCGAGGACCATGAATCAATACGACAGGTGAGTGCGGGATTAACTCAACAAGAAACTGCTCTGATTGTCGAGGAATGAAGTTTTGCACGGTCATTTGGAGTAGGCCATTCAGTAAATTTCAATTTTGAAATGATATCGTTGGGCAATACTTTCGGCAAATTCTCAAAATAATTTCGGCAAATAGTCAAGTATTAGCTAAATATATAATAAATTTGCCCCAGAAACGTAATATTAAAATTAGTTTTTCTATCTCAGATCAACTTGATTTAGGGATATATGGTGAATAAAATAATTTCGGCAAATTGTTAAAATAAAACGTGGAAAATTTTCATACAATAACTCAAAAAATCGCATAATGATAGATGATCATAGAACGATTAGGTCTCTTACGGCACCCAAGTTTACAGGAAGATCCTCACGCTGATCCTATAATCATGCAGAGGTAGTAGGATGAGTACTAGAGTTAAGATTTCAATCCGAGATGGGGTTCTTATTCGCAATCAATGTTTCTCATGTCGTTGAATTTCAGAGAGATGAGCTTAAATGTAAGATGAAGCTTGGGTGCACCTGTAATTGTGGAGTGCCTACGATTCAGAATGCTGATTCCAAAAAATGTTGCCAAACTTGGACGGGAAGATTAAACCCCTAATTCATCTTTCACGATGCGAGTACCTTCTACTAGGGCATGTAATTTTTTGCGTGCTGCCCAGCGTGCCGTTTCACTGAATCCGCAGTCAGGAGCTAGTACTAGTTGATTCGCAGGTACATATTGCAACACCTGGCGTATTCGGTCGGCAACAATTTCCGGTGTCTCGATGAAGTAATTTTTTACATCAATGACACCCGCTGCCACTTTTCGCCCAGTTGCTGCAATTTCACCGGCAAGTTCTAATTCGACCATTTCGCGGTTTGCATATTCCAAATGGATCTCACCAGCCTCAATGTCAAGAATACGTGGGAAGAGGGGCGCGTATGTACGATGAGCAACTGGGCGACCAACATAGTTGCCAAAGCATAGATGAAGGCTGATTTCGGCATCGACGCCTTCAACACATTGATTGAAAAGTTCAACATATTTGTCGGGCGACTTTTTGTGGACGGCAGCAGAAGGCTCGTCTAACTGAATAAAAGTCGCACCAGCTTTGACGACTGCCTTGAGTTCCGTATTAATTATTTCGGAAAAACGCTGAGATACCGCGATACGGTCTGGGTAAATTTCCCCAGGTTGGATTCGCCCTGCAAGTGTATATGGGCCTGGGCAGGTCGCCTTCATGGGGAGTTTTGTTCGAGCACTGGCATAAATAAATTCATTAATCAATCCAAGCCCGTTAGGGGCGGAGAACGGTTCAATTACCTCATATCGTTCACGTTGGTCATGCCCTTCGGGGCCTAGCTTCCGAAGCGGATCAAGAGCCCGCAATCCGTTTAATCGTCCATAGAATCCAGCGGTGAAGAAGCCGAAACGGCGCATTTCTCCGTCGCTGACGATGTCGATACCTGCATCTTCCTGGTCACGAATCGCCATATCCACGGCGTCATCAAGTGTCTCCTGAATATCCAAGGGACCATATTCCCCTCGTTCTATTGCTTCAATTGAGCTAATAAGCCAAGGCGGGGTTGAGTAGCTGCCGATTACGGTTGTCTTCAGCATTATAGACAGAGATGTTCACGATTTATGATGAAGAACGTAGATGACTATGCAATTGCAATGTTGAAACGAGGATAAAATAGGAAATTATCTCACGTCCATTCTCAGCGTCATAAACTTTTCAGAGTTAGAGAGCTATTGCTGGCGTATATGGCTACAAATCGGTCTAATACTTATCCATTTAGGAGAACATCTGCAATGTAATCTGGACAGATACAAGCAGTAGACGAGAGATGTTAGAGACGGAACGTTGATAAAGGCAGAGATACATGCAGAAACAATAGCATCGAAAATAGACATCTCAACAGAATGGCGCAAGCCTTACGAAGATTATGCATGTCAAGTGTTTACGTAACAAGCAGAATTCATCATTGTGTGATAAATCCGGTTCCCGTCCTTGGATTCAGAAGATGACCGGGAGCTTATACAAAAAATCCTTGTACTCCAGCACCCAAATTAGAATACTCCTTCACTGTAACCTTCGCTGTACTTGTATTTCATCGGACTGGTCAGAAGGATGGTGTCATAGTCGGTCATTTCCTATGGTAGCATCAAGATAAAACGAAGATTTGCTGTGACAGATCTATGCGATTTTTGCGAGTGTGATCGGAGGTGTTGCCTTCTATTGTTGAGGCAAGAGCAGACACCTCTGGACGTCATATGGATTTGTTTTACTATGTCCACGAACCATTCCCGTGAGTTCATATTGTGAAAAGGATGGGTGTTGAGTAACAAAATAGATGTAATTCTATCCTCATCATGAGAGTACACATGTATCCCGCGATCATTTTTGACACCCACTGGCGAAAACCGATCTCGAAAGCGGTTTAGTTGTTTGGGATTGATCGCAAATATCTGGAAGTTTTTAATCCATTAGAGCATCCCACAATCGGATCATGAGAAATCTCAATGGCGGCAATGCAATCGGCATCACAGCCTGCGTGCTCCAAGATCCATTCCAACACTTGATGAGTCCTTCTCCCGAGTGGGGGAATAATTTCTCTGCTGACCTAAGATATTCAAGGCATATGCTTTGGTGAAAACGAGGGACCCTAGTCAATGCTACAAAACAAAAGGAGATTATATACGTAATTACGCGTAAGATTTTAGATCTGTTTTTTTTTCGGCTGCCGGGGTTTCGGAGGTGTATTAAACAGCGTCTTGGCCAGTGCACTGGCTTTTGCTTCAATTATCTTGCGGTCTGGCTTGGGAGAGGTTGGGGGCTTTGGTTTAGACATAGTTAGAATAGTTGAGGGAGCATTCTTTTTCCTGTATATGGATCAGTCATTACAGGAAGTATGGGACTACGCCTTCTGAAATAATCATCAATTGACCACAGCTGCATTCGAGGAAAATAATTTTGATCAATGGATACTTTTCCGGATGCTAAAACCTTGGTCTTGGCGCTCTGAGAAGTTACTGGATCTAGTGTTATGTAATAACCCAATGCTGCTTGACTGCTATCTGTAACTCCAATAAAATCGCGTAATCCACTTAAGTTAAAGTGACCTCCTTTAACTTGTGCAAGTGCCCATCTTTTCAGATTGTCATTATCTGGCTTATCCGCAATTCGTCCACGACCGTCTACGCCACCGTCAGCAACTTGCTTTGTGTTTGCTCTGAACCCAGGTAGTCGAGTAACAGCCCAAGTTTCAAAATCAAACGGCTTCTCTTTTGCAAGTTTTTCAGCAGATCTGAAATCTTGAGGAATACCATAAGCAAGGATGCTTTTATCTTTCAATCTTTTCTCCCGTATCAAATCAATTGCAAAAGAAGAAATATCAATTCCGATAAATTGACGATTCAACTTTTGTGCTGATTCCACAGTTGTTCCACATCCACAGAAAGGATCTAGTACAATCTCTCCTTCGTTACTTGAAGCCCTAATAATGCGATCAAGTAATTTTATCGGTTTTTGTGTAGGATAACCAAGCTTCTCTCGTGAGAAGCTTTTTATCATAATAGAGTCCATTATATCTTCTCTATTACAGTTCCATGTATCTTCAATGGGAATTCCTTTACCTGTTGGCTTTTTTCCGTCACGTCTAACATAATCATCTCTGTAGGGTATGTATTCCTTATTAAACCGTACAGCAGCCTTATCTGATTTTACATAATAAAGAATCGTATCATGATTTCTGATCCAGCCCCGTTTTTGCGTCTTGTAACCAGAGACCCAGCCAATCCTCCATATAATCTCGTTACGAAACGCCCCTGTATATTATAAGGGATGCTGATTTAAGTTCATTGTTTGGGTCTTCAATACGGTGAAGATGTGTCAATTGGTTGAGAGGTTTTGAATTTCAACTGGACCCATCGGAGCGTTTCGGATACTCCATAAGTTGAACCGGTTTGCATTATTTATACGTGGGTCTCTCCCTGGGAGCCACCTGACGCCCCCTGCGTCCTGAACGCCTGGGGGGGAGTTGTGCCCCAGGGAGGACCATGATTTACATCCAGTAGAGAGTGTGTGCCGTTGAGCACCGATACAGGGGCAGATGAACGTCATGGCGACCCACAAAACTTATCCCCTAAAGATACTGAAACCATGACAGAAAAAAATCACTACACGAGGTTCGCCGGAGTCGATTGGGGCTCTGAGTCTCATCAGGTCTGTATTCTAGACCGAGACGGCCAGGTCCTAGGAGAGAAGGCATTCTCCCACTCCGGAGAAGGATTCCATCAAATGATGGACTGGATGAGGGACACCGCAGGCTGCGATCTGACCGAGATTGCTACCAGTATAGAAGTTCCACATGGTCCGGTGGTGGAGAGTTTGATGGAGCGCGGCATTCCGGTATTTTCCATCCATCCGAAGCAACTGGATCGATTCCGGGATCGGTTTTCGCCGGCCGGAGCCAAAGATGATCGTCGGGATGCGCGGGTACTTGCCGATGCCCTTCGCACGGATCCTGACCGTCTGCGTGCGCTGGATCCAGAGGATTCGGACATCATTCCGTTGCGAGAGTGGTCCAGGATGGAGGCGGAGTTCACCGCCCAGCGGATCCGCCTCATGCATCAACTCCGAGCACAGCTCTGGCGCTACTTCCCGCAATTCCTTCGCCTCAAATTCCGTCTCGATTCTCCCGTACTGATGGCTCTGTGGACCCTCATTCCGACCCCTGAACGCGCTCGGAGAGTTCGACTCAGTTCAGTACAAAAAGTGCTCAAAGAACATCGAATCCAGGCCGAGGAAGTACTGCAATCCTTGCGGGCGAAGCCCCTCACGGTTGCCGACGGGGTGGAGCAAGCCGCGACCCAGCACATCCGACTCGTTCTGCAACAGCTGGAACTCCTTGGGAAGCAGATCCAGGAGGTCAAACAGAACATCAAATCCATTCTGGATTCGCTCCATGAAAATCCATCCTCTCAGCAGATCTGCGAATCTGAAAACGCATCGTCTGGGCAAGCCCCCTCGTCTAGATCTGCGCCACCGGATGTTGAGATCCTGTTATCGATCCCGGGAATCGGAAGCTCGGTCGCAGCCACCCTTCTCTCGGAAGCCTCCTCGGCGATCCAAGCACGGGATTACCAGGCGCTGAGATGCTTGTGTGGCACGGCTCCGGTCACCAAGCGATCGGGAAAAAGCCACAGGGTCGTGCAACGAAAAGCACATCATGCACGGTTGGCAAATTCCGTCTATCACTGGAGTAGAGTCTCCACCCAGCGTGACCCGATCAGTAAGGTCAAGTACAAAGCCCTGAGGGACCGAGGACATAAACATGGACGATCGCTGCGATCGGTGGGAGACCGGCTACTTGCCGTCGCCTGCGCAATGCTCCGAGAGCAAACTCTCTATGATCCCAGCCGTCAAACCATGGCGTCCCGTACCTCGTAAACTTCGCCTCTCCAACCTTTCTTGAATGCAAAGCAGAATCGGTGGCGAAACGGAAACTTCCAGGGCAAAAGAGGATTCTAATTCGGATCAACTCGCTCGCGCCTTTTGGCGTAGTCGGATACGATCAGACAAAGTTTTGATGAAATCAGAGTGCTCAGGACCGAAGATTTTATGCCATCCCACGCCAAAAATCGCCCCATGGAAGAACCCACAAAAAATATTTTAAAATTTATTGGTTTTTATTTGCATAAATGGTAGAGAGTCCCCCCCCCCTCATGAAAAACATATATTTCGTCCATCAATATTTTGAGGTAATGTGAGGCTGTAGGATCACAATGTAGATAAATACTACCTGTATCTTTTAATAATCTCCACATTTCTTCCAGGTGCTCTGCCATATAGGTCAGGTATGAAAGCATTCCACTTGGCCCAAGAATTTGCTTTAATCCAGCAATAGCTTTGTATGCTTTTCTTCCATGAGCATTCTCATACATACGCAATCGCTCGGCTGCAGCTTCATCCCAAACCCAAGTATCTGAAAAAGCTCGAAACTGAGCTTCATCATCAATTCCATCTGTGTGGTAAAGTTGATTGTAATCTGCCTTGGAATTAAACGGTGGATCCAAGTAGATCAGATCTACACTTTGGTCATCCCACCTTTGCATCCAGTCTAAGCAATCCCCGTAATAGAGGGCATTGGTTTGCATTTGCGTTCATTTGTCTGTTATCAACGCAAATATAGCAATTTGTGAGAAAGGGTAGGGATTCTTACTACTTGGCCGTAGCCCGTGCACCTGAATCCAATCCGTTTTCCTTGATCAGATCAATATACCGGATTCGGTTACCAACCATATCAGACACAATACTACTCATCTGATCCATCGTATCCAACTCACGGATATTATGCCGTCCTGCAAATTCAAGCACATAGCGGTTTAGATGCTTCTTGCTGAACTTATGGTACGTGCCTTTGTGTGCACGCTTTACCATTGCCCAGAAACTCTCTATGCCGTTCGTATGAGCTAAGCCTCGCACATATTCTGGTGTAGAAAGGAAGGTTCTGGTGTAGAAAGGAAGGTTCCCTTTCAGGGGTAATATGTATTTGTTTCGGGTTACATTTTGTTGTAAATTTAGACAAATCGTCATGAAGGAAGAGTCTTTAGCAATGGCGACGGTATATCAATCTGGTGTACGCATGCTAGGCAAACGCCATAATGCTCAATATTTGAATCCGTCGGAGCTGCCAAGATCTTGAAGCTCGGGCTCGCGATGATCGCTACCGAAAAGAATGGACTTGGGCTCTCCATCGTTGCTTTGGACTCTTTCTCCATGACGAGCGATCGTATAGGTTGTTTATGCGGTTTCAACAGGAAGTTGCAACGACTCCCAGAGAAAGCCAACCAGTTCACGCGCGATGGCAACCACCGCGACTTTCGGAGGTTTGCGTTTGCTCCGTGCGTGGGAACGTTTGTATAAACGTGTTTGTGTTTTCTGGCTAATGGCGATGACTTTAGCACTGCAGTGTTTTTGCCTCTCTTGAAGTGCAACACTGATTCGAGGTGCGTAGGTGTATTTCCACGCTGCGCTCACCAAGACCTTTCGTGCGTGTGTGTTTCCAGTTTTGGTGATGGAACCAGTGCGGATGGTGTTTCCTGAAGAGTGTTGAGATGGAACGAATCCAAGATACGCCATCCATGCCGTCGGACTCTCAAACCGCCGAACGTCTCCAATCTTCCAAACCAACTGCATGGCCGAAATCAGTCCAATGCCTCGGAAGCCTTGCAGAATCTGGACTGCTTGCTGAAACGTCTCGGACTCGGATATTGTTTGGACTTGCTGTTCTATTTCTTGGATGCGTCCCTGATGATCATCAATATCGTTCAAGTGTCCGCGTAGTACAAACTCGTCATGGGAACGCTCTACCTCAATCTGATGGATCCACGTCTTAAACTTTTTTGTCCAGTAGCTTCCAGTTGTATAGCAGTGCCCGTGCGCATGCAAAAAATGAATCCCTCGCATTTTGGATTGGTGAAGGGGTTTGATCTGTGCCTCACGACTGCGTAAAAGTCCTCGCACGGCTCGGAGTTCTTCATCCAAGACGAAACATTCCGTCAAAAGCCCAGATCCAAAGTATTTGGACAAATTCCTGGCATCGCGTTGATCGGTTTTGATCCGATCGCCTGAGCGCTTGGGAATGGAGCAATGATGGCGCAATCCACGCCGTGTTCGGTCAACGTGTCATAGAGTACAGTACCCGAAAAGGATGCCTCCTAACAACAGCGGAAATGCCCATACTTTGAACGCGTAGATTCCACAAACCGAGCGAGACTCTTCGGCTTGTGTGCATTTGCTCATCACAGTAACGCTTCTTAGTCGCATCGTAAATACATGCCGAGATTGTATCACGATGAACGTCTAATCCAACGTAGTAGCGAACAGGTGGAGAATGAGATGTAGATGACATAATAAAATGAAAATTTGGTTACCTCGAAAAGTAACACTTCTGAGGGAACCTTCCGTTCTATTATATCTTGAATGGAGTGATTTACTGCTTCATGGCGTCGATCTAAGCCAAGATAGGATCTACTTTCATCAGTGTAAACCTGAGTATCTTTACCAGTTGACTTCTCAATAAATTCATGCAAGGTTTCAGCCTTAGTATTTGGAACAACCTGGGCTTTAATCTTATTTGTTTTACGGTCTTTCATTCCTACTACAATCGTTTTGCCTGTCATTCCCCTGCCCGTGTCTTTTAAGTCTTTACGCTTCTTGTTACTCATGTTCTTGCGCTTGCCTCCTATCCCAGTCTCATCTACTTCCACTGGTCCCTCAAACTCTACATTCACCGAGATCATGGCTTCCCGTAATCGGTGAACCAAAAACCAAGCACTTTTCTGCGTAATCCCTAAATCCCTATGCAGCTTCATTGAGGATACACCTTTGAGGTTACAGACATACATGTACATAGCAATTACCCAGTTCTGATAGGAGATTTTACTGGACTGCATGACCGTTCCAGTCTTCACGCTAAATCGATTCCTGCAAGTTCCGCACCAGTACGGCATTGGCTTTCGGTTCTTGGCTTCTGTTACCTTACCTCCACACTTACAACGAGGACAAACAGGCCCTTTATCTCCCCATCGCTTTTGCTCCAACCACTTTTCAGATGTCTCATTATCAGGAAACATCCTAAATAGCTCCACTAAGGAGATTCCTTCTCGATAATTCTTTCCAGGTGCGGTTGCTGTGCCTCTGTTCATTGGATTGTGTATATGTGAGTTATCTTATATACACTTGAATGAACGATGTTGCGTAATTACGTATATAATCTCCAAACAAAAGGAAAAAACATAAGATGATATGTCGTATATTTAAGTTTTAAGGTGATCGCGGATCGCTGTGATGTCTCGCTTGGTCCCTGTATCGGTGCTCAAAGGCACACTCTCTCTACTGGGCGTACATCACAGGACTCCTTAGAGCACTACTCCCCGGCGTTTAAGACACAGGGGCGGTTGTTACTCTGAGGAGTTGATCCGCGGTGATCAGATGAAAATCATAAGCGAGAGGTGCTCTTGTGATCATGAAAAGATAAAACGATTCTGAAAATATTCCATACCATTTTCGGCAATTCTTTGCTCTCTTCATTATCCTTGGAAACTTAAGCTTGACCGATCGCCTTTCGCTTCAATGATTACGTTAAAACAAAATGAGTCCAATTTTTATCCATAATCGTGATCACGTCAATACATACTATATTCGCATCCCTTAGCAAGATGTAGGGAATCCCGTTAGGATCTCAATAATCCACAAATAGAGATGGATACAGGCGCACATGAGCCACGAGAATAAACAACAATCCTGCTTTTGCATAGAGGTTCTATCCACTGGGGAAGTATACAACTTTGTACAGTGTTCAGCGGTCCTCCGATCCGATCATGCTAGGATATTCTGCGTTAACATCAAACCTATAATTAAATCACGAACTCATGTATAGATTGACACTGTTGCTTTTTGTTTTTATGGTAGGTCAGGCGACTGCTCAAACGGTAGATTTTGAGTGGAAACCAAGTCCAATTCCAACACAGGATATGATTGAGGAAGGAGATATCCCACCCTACGCATTAGGGCTTCAAGGTGGTGCCCCGAGTGTAGTTGGACCAGCCGACCTGGACAATGATGGGAACATAGAGGTAATTCTTAGCGATTACTCTGGTGGTGGCCGCGTGCATATCCTTGAGAGCTCAGGAGTGGATACCTGGGAGCTCATTTATTCTTCTCCTACATTAAATCCTACTTCTGGTACCACAGCAAATGCACGTGGAGTTGGATTTGGTGACTTAGATGGTGATGATTTAGGAGAGTTCTATATCTTCTTGGGATATGATATAGATGCATCAAGTCCTATAAAAGGGGTTATCCCAGGCCCGAGACTGGTCGTCCTGGAAGCTATGGGCGATAACTTGTTTGCTAACCTTCCTAATGTATGGGATTTCGACGGATCTATCCCGGATCGATTCCTTACCGAGCAAATAACGACAGCTGATGTAGATGGAGATGGAATTGAAGAACTGCTTTTCGGCAATAATGGCGAAGACAATATATACGACAGTTGGTATGTTATAAATGCGCAGAGTCTCGGAACTCCATTCGCTGCGTTTGAGCAGGAAGCCAGGTGGACAACCAGATCAGATTCGATAGATTCAGTTGATCGAGGAGGTGGGAGTCCTTTCGGGATTGTGCCTGCTGACCTTGATGGAGATAATAGTTATGAGCTTGCTTTGACAAGCTGGAACAATCTGAATTTTACGAATGTAGATGTGACCGGCATCAACACATATACAGCTCCTTCGGGAGAGAATGCTTTTTATATGGCGTCTGATTTTAATGATGTTGCATACTTCGGTTGCACAGTTGTGGACATGGACAGGAATGGAGATGACGAGGTATACTGCCCATCGTATGAACACAGTGTTGCACTGATCAACTATGAAGATGGAGAAAATCCGCTGGAGATTACCTCGGAAAATGTCGTGTACCCACTCAAGGGGTTTCCCTCAGTAGAGAGTGGCTTAAACTATTGGGGATTGACCCACGGCGATATTGATAAGGACGGAGTACCCGAATTGATTGGAAGTGGAGATCCCTATACTCCAGAAGATTACCAAGCAGGCTCGACTCCCAAGTGGGTAAGGATTTGGGATTATGATGGGGAAGGAGATATCGAAAATCCAGAAAGCTATAAAATTCGGGAGATCGAATTTCCCATGCCCGCAGAAATGATTTTTGATACGGTGAATCGGGATAGTGCAGGGGTTAAATCAACGTATTATACAACGACCTATATTGATGATCAGTTAGGAGCTGGGGGTGTATTTGCAGGAAAGTTTGCATATCTCGGCGATGTAGATGAAGATGGTCACGATGAAGTAGCAATGTCTATTTCGGGTATCCCGGACAGCATTTATGTATACAGTGAGGTGTGGAATCCCTCTGATTTCACCTATGAACAGAAGACGGTTACATCCAAGACATTGAATCCTCATCGCGTTTATCTTAAAATCCTTTCATCAGATGGGATCACAACACGCATTTCGAATGACAGGGTGATTTTACCTACGGATTTTGAACTACGCTCAAACTATCCCAACCCGTTCAATCCATCGACAAACTTCTCGTTTGTGCTTCCGCTAGACAAGCGCATCAGCGTGCGGATTTATGACATGACGGGGCGTCTTGTCAGGACACTCATTAATGATGAGGTATATGTTCAGGGAACGCATTTGGTAACGTGGAATGGACTAAATGACGGTGGTAGTGCCGTCGCAAGTGGCCAATATATATATACGTTGGAATGGGGTCAGTTCAGGCAGGCAAAGCGCATGGTACTTATCAAGTAAGTGAGTTGGCTGGATGGAAAGCACCCCCCCCCCCTTTCCGTCTAGCCGATATTTGAGGTCAGAGTTACTGGAAATGTAACAACTCAATAGACCGAGCATTCATAACAGGTTTCGAAAGGAGGTAAATATTACTGAATGTTATTAAGAGCACCCCATGGATCATACAGATCCGACAAACTCTCGTTCTCGACAGAACCGATGCGTATATTCAAGGATCTGAGATACTCTTCAGCCAGTTATACCATAATGGTAATTCATTTTCGTTGTATTTCCTGCCAGCTATACGACATTGAACTTGATTTTTCGATCCTTCCGTGAGAATTAAGATCAAAAATTTGTATATTGATGTTTGGTTGATGGATTCCCATTTACGAATGCTTCTTACATAACAAAATAAAACGTCAGACAAAATGCATAAAATTACGCTACTACTCATCGCTACAGTTTTCTGTGTAGCTTCAGTATTTGCCCAAACAGTAGGGGCACCTGAAATGGGCAAAGTTGATTTTGCGTGGGTGCCAAGCCAGGATGACGATGTCGGTGCGGTTCTTACATTTGCAGGTTCCCCCGCCTATACACCAGGTTTCAATTCTGGTGCCAGATCCATTGCAGGGCCAGTAGACTTGGATGGCGATGGCAAAATGGAAGTGGTTCTATCCGATTATTCGGGTGGTGGGCGTGTGCATGTGATTGAGAGCGTAGGAGTGGATACGTGGGAATTAATCTATTCTTCTCCAACTTTGGATGATAATTTAGGGACTGCCAATAATGCTAGAGGCGTTGGTGCAGGTGACCTCGACGGAGATGGAATGGGAGAGATCTTTCTTTTCATCGGGTATGGTCTTGAGGAAGGCAGCACCGCAAGAGGCCTGATCCCTGGACCTCGTCTTGCTTCTATTGAAGCAAATGGAGATAATAGTTTCAATGTGTTGGGATTGTCTCTCTGGGATTTTGGAGGTGATGGAGAACTTCCTGATCAATGGAGGATTGAGCACATGGTCATCAAGGATGTAGATGGGGATGATATTGATGAGCTACTCTTTGCAAATGATGGAGCCAATACCATATACGATAGCTGGTATATTGTGACTGCGCAGGGTTTAGGAACTTCATTAGCCACGTTTAATCAGGAAGCTAGATTTACAAGTAGGCCCGATTCAGTTGACATGGTCAACCGAGGGGGAGGGAGTCCCTACGGAATTCTCCCTGCTGATCTAGATGGAGACGAGACCTATGAGCTTGTATTGAATTCGTGGAATAACCTGAACTTTTCCAATGTAGATGTGACAGGTGCAGACACCTATGAGAGTCCATCGGGTGATCATGCTTTTGTGCAAGCAAGTGAATTTGATGATGTTTCTTTATTTGGATGTACGGCAGTTGATATGGATAGCAATGGAGATGATGAGGTTTACTGCCCAATATGGGACACAGGCAGTGTAGCTCTCTTAAATTATGAGGCTGGCGAGAATCCATTAGAGATACGTTATGATGTGGCAAATCCTGACGCCAATAATATCGTTTCCCCCATCATTGAGGATGCCATCGGCTGGGGCATTGGTTCTGGAGATATTGATAACGACGGGTCTCCGGAGTTGTTTGGGACTGGACCGGGTTACACTTCCTCGCGTTGGGAAGCAGGAGAATCTCCAAGATGGGTGACCATTGTGGATTACAATGATTTTTATGGGTTAGGCGTAGAAAGTCCGAGTAGTTACAGAATACGTCATGTGGAATTTCCAAGGCCTGAAGAGGACATGTTTACCACCGTAAATAGAGATAGTGCTGGAGTAAAGACAACCTATTTAGAAGGGGCTGGTGGGCGTGCTCATCAATTTGCTTACCTTGGTGATGTAGATGGAGATGAGCAAAATGAAGTGGCCATGACGTTCCAAGCGATCCCAGATAGTGTCTTTGTATACGACGAAGTGTTCAATCCTGCGAATTCAACCTATACTCGTACGGCTACATCTGCTAAAGCTCATCCGCACCGTGCAGTCATGCGCGTGCTTTCTGGTGATGGAATTTCGACGCGTATTTCAGATGACAGAGTCATTATTCCAACAGATTATGAACTGCACTCAAATTACCCGAACCCCTTTAATCCGTCCACAACCTTCTCATTCACCCTGCCATTGGATAAGCGGATCAGTGTGAGAATTTATGATATGAATGGACGCCTCGTTCGAACCCTTATCAATGATGAACATTATGCCGAAGGGACTCATTCCGTTGACTGGAATGGGCTGGGAGATAGCGGACTTGCAGTTGCGAGTGGACAATATATCTACACTCTGGAATGGGGACAGTTTAGACAAGCAAGACGCATGGTGCTTGTAAAGTAGTATGAGCAGCACTACTCGATGGAAGAGGATGAAAAATCTCTTCCATCGAGTAGTAGTGTATTTCAGGGTTGGTTGGTCACGAGTTAAATGCGTGGTGCGAATCGATAATTATACATGTATAAAAAACTTTGGGGTCTCGTATTCCTGACTTGTTTCTGGTATATTCCTGTGTTTGGACAGGGGAAAGTTGCTGGGCATATTGAGGACGCAGGTACAGGGGAAGAACTTATCGGGGTCGCTGTGCTGATTGAAGGCGCAGGGCGTGGTACCACGACGGATCTGGATGGAAATTATGTTTTACTAAACTTGAGGCCGGGATCCTATACGCTCGTCTATTCCTATATTGGCTATCAGAGTCAGCGTATTACAGATATTCAGGTTACCAGCGGGCAGACGACACGTATTGACGTAGAACTCAGTCAAGCTATTATTGAAGGAGAAGAGTTGATCGTTCAGGCAGAGCGGCCGCTGGTTCAAAAAGATTTGACTGCATCAAAGAAGTCAATTATTGCCGAGGAAATTGAAGCATTACCGGTAGAGAGCATCTTTGGGATTCTCGCTACTACGGCGGGGGTAACCACTGGTGCTTTCGGGGAGTTACATGTTCGAGGTGGCCGGAGCAATGAGATTTCCTACTTGGTGGATGGACTTGCGGTCAGTAATCCATTTAGTACCAATGGCATCAACACCCAAGTGGCGATTGATGCCATTGAAGAGTTGACGGTAATCTCAGGAGCATTCAATGCGGAATACGGGAAAGCAATGTCGGCGGTGGTCAATCTCGTCACCAAGGAGGGGAGTGATCAGTATGAAGGGTCCGTGACGGCGTATGCCGGGGACTATCTGACACAGAATAATGAGTTGTTTCTTCTACCAAAAGGAGTAAATCTTAATTCAAGAACCATAGAGGGTTCCCTGAGTGGTCCGATTCCCATCGGATCACGATTGCGCTTTCTGGTTTCGGGAAGGTATGATAACAATGACGGCTATCTGTACGGAATTCGTCGACATCTGCCAAGTGATTCTGCCAATTTCAACAGCAATCCATGGTATTATGAAATCCATGGGAAACCCTGGTGGGATTATGCAGATAGCACCGTTACACTTCCAGACGGATCTGAGGTCGGAGGGCTCGGGCTCGCACTCCCTAATGAACGGGTGGGAATGAACCCAAATGAGCGCTTTAATGTGCTATCGAAGCTGTCTGTTCGTCCAAGCAAAAATACACAACTGGAATATTCCTATCTGGTGGATAATACCAAAGTGCAGGGATTTGCATTTGGGTATAGATATAACCCGGACGGGGTCGCAAGGCGGCAACGGCGGAATCAAAATCATAGCCTGCATTTTACACATACACTGAATACACGCACATTCTATACCGTCAAGCTATCCTATGCAAGCGCTGCATATGAGAATTTTCTGTATGAGGATCCGTTTGATCCACGTTATGTGAAGGATATTGGTGGCATTGGAGGAGGAAATGTAACCGGATTCCCAGGGAATAATTACCTCTTCGGCGGAAATCAGAAATTTCATATATACGAGGATTCCAACTCACTTCGTGGAAAGTTGGACATGACTCGGCAGTTTGGCATCACACATGAAGTCAAAGCAGGAGTTGATGTGCAACAGCATAGTTTGAGTCGTCAGAATTTTACCGTGCTGTATGATGGAAATCAATATTTGGAACCAACCGTTGAGCCCGTCGAAAACCCTTCTCATGATCGTTACGAGGATCAGAAGGTTCTTGAATTAAGTGCGTATGCTCAAGATAAACTCGAATTCGATAACTTCATCATTAATGCAGGTCTACGATTTGAGCGCTTTGATCCCAAAGGCAGGTATATTCCCGATCTGTTTGATCCCCAAGGACCGCTAGCACAGTCTACAACCAAGAGCCTTTTGCTTCCTCGATTGGGCGTTTCATTCCCAATCACAGAACGCGGAATTATTCATTTTTCGTACGGACATTTTGCCCAGATGCCATCCTTGCGGAATTTATATCTGAACCCGGAATTCGAATTCCCCAAAGGTAGTATTCCAACGTTCGGGAATACAAATCTGAAACCGGAACGGACCGTTCAGTATGAGTTTGGCGTTCAGCAGCAAATCGGGGAGATGCTAGCCGTTCATGTCACGGGATACTTTAAGAATATACGTGATTATCTGGCACTTCAATTAGTACGTCATTCCACGATTGCGGGAGAAGATCTATATAATATTTATCTCAACAAGGCCTATGCCAATGTTACGGGACTTACGATTTCCCTAACCAAGCGTAAGGCACGAGATGGGTTTTTGGCCGCAACACTGGACTATACCTTCCAGATAGCAGAGGGAAGTGATGACGATGCCAACCGTTTTTTCTTTAATCGCTTATCCGGTCGAGAAAACGAACTAGAAGTTGTTCCACTTATATTTGACCAGCGTCATGTAATTTCTTCCACCGTCACCCTGTCTCGATCCAGGAAGTTTGGTCTTTCGTTCAATGGGCAGTTCGCAACAGGTTATCCATATTCTCCTTTGATTCTGGATCAGAATGTAGATCTGCCAACACGTAATGGACGCAAGCCGGCTAAACTCAATCTAGACATGCATCTATTCCGACAGTTTACCGTAGCCGATTTGTCACTCCGAACGTTTGTTAAGGTCTTTAATATACTGGATCGCTTGAACGAAAACTTTGTATTTAGCGATACGGGTCGCGCTACGTATTCATTATCGGAGCAACGGAATGTTCATGCTACCTGGAAGCCGAACTATGATCTTCCAGGTATTCATACTCTTGAAGAATATGATACACGGCCGCACTGGTACTCTGCTCCGCGTCTCATACGTGTTGGTCTAGCCGTTTCTTTTTAATGAATCTCAGAGTTAGGCATTCTTTAGTTCTAAGTCTGTTTCTGATTGTAGGCCAGACATATGCCCAACAAAACAAAGCAGAGCGTTTGCGTGGTTGGGATCAACATGAAGTCAATACTTGGCTTACCAATCTTGGCAAGATTCCTCTACGAAAGGGTGCAAATACAGATTGCGAAGAAGGCGCAACGAACCGACGAGATGCGATTCTGAATGGAAACCGGATCACAACTCAAATTTTCAATTTCGGATCTATCTCTGCGCCGGGTAACACCATCACAGATATTGTCTGGAATGGCCTTGGATATGGGTATGAATTCGGCCCGTTCGTTGCAGCAGAGGTTGTCGACACATATCTGCAAGATGGGCGCGCACGTGATCCCCAAAGTGTTCCGTTGCAGGATGAAAATGGAGCACTGGTTCTAGATGAAAATGGGAACCAGGTCTATGTGATGCGTATCGTTTCGGATGGATTGGTTTCCAATGGGGGAGAAATTTCACCGGATGGTTCCACATATTGGGGCTGGCAGCCCATTTCATGTGCTGAGCCGGTTGGCAATTTTGGAGGTATCCAGGTCGTGAACCCATTATCGACAAAAATCCCTACGAATGATGATCCGGATAATGATCTGGACGGGAAACCTGATTCATGGCCGGACGATTGGTATAACGAGTCACTAGAACAGTATCTGTGGCCTGGTGCACTGCGGCAGGGTGCCTCCAATGCTGACAAGGAGACGCTCTATTTCATGAATGATTATAACAATAGCGAATTCAGTTATTGGCCCTTCCCCAGTGATAGTACCCGAAGGGGATTAGGGTTAGAGGTTGAGGTTCGTCTCTATCAATGGGCTAACCCCTTGGCAGAGGATGTAATATTTCTGATTTATACGATCACAAACAAAAGTGAGAAGGACCTTGACAAGGTAATCTTTGGAATGTGGGGGGATCCACACGTGGGAGGCCCAAACGATTGGCCGGATGATTGGGCATTCTATGATGAAAAACTGAATATGGTGTTCGCATGGGATGATGATGGCCGGAGTGATATTGCAGGCCGTGTCCCAGGATATTTTGGGTATAAGTTTCTGGAAAGTCCTGGTGTGGATGATGACGGGATTGACAATGATGGGGACGGGCTTGTGGATGAATCATGGACAGACGGGATTGACAACGATGGAGACTGGAATGCCGAGACGGACGATGTTGGGGTAGATGGTATTCCAGGAACCGGGGATACCGGGGAGGGAGATGGGATTCCCACCGCAGGCGATCAGTTTGATATTACCAAACCGGGGGAGCCGAACTATGAGTTTACCGATATTGATGAAAGTGATCAGTTCGGGCTCACATCTTTTGCATCTCCTCCATTTGCAGGGAATCGTGTCAGCAATGACCAACGTGTATGGGATTTTGTCCAGCCTGGACGATTTGATGTCGTACCGACGTCTCCGGGAGATTATGTCTTTCTGTATGGATCAGGATCTTTTCGTCTTCGAGCAGGCGACACGAAACGGTTTTCCATTGCTTTGATTGTGGGACAGAATCGAGAGGACCTAAAACTCAATGCGAATGTTGCACAGTTGATCTATGATGTAGGATATGTGTTCGCCAAACCTCCTAGAAAACCCACTCTGCGGGCAGCAACAGGAAATAAGCGTGTTACACTTTATTGGGATGATGTTGCTGAATCTTCCATTGATCCACTGACCAGGGAAAAGGATTTTGAAGGATATGTAATCTATCGATCTACAGATCATGAATTTTCAGATCAACAGACCATTACGGATATCAATGGAAGCAATTTTCTATTCTCGCCACTCAAGACGGCATTGGGGGTAGATGCTAGGTTTGATTTAGCCAATGGGCTTAGTGGCCCTAGCCCGATACCATTTCCTGGTCGAGGGGTAAGCTATGATCTTGGAGATGATACGGGTCTCTTTCACACATTTGTGGATTCAAACAATGTCGTGAATGGACAGACGTATTATTATACCGTTGCCGCATATGATCGAGGATTTGCTGGCGAAGCGGGGGATGCGTTCACAAATGGCATTCCTCCTAGCGAGACAAGCAAAACAATTACCTACGATCCGACGACAGATGAGTACATCTTTGATGTAAATACGATTTCTGTGGTACCGGGGCCCAAAGTAGCGGGTTATGTTCCTGCATCTGCACTGGATCCAGCAGGTTTGACTCATACGAGCGGACATGCCACAGGAAATATCGTGATCAATGTGGTTGACGAACTCGCAGTACGTGATAATCAAGCATATCGGATTGAGTTTGATGAGAACTCAGAAGGGGTTGCCTATTCAGTGATCAATGAAGGACCTATTTCCGTGATGATTTCTGCTGCACCTGGAAAAAGTCAGATAACATCGTATCGGAATATTCTTGAAAGTTCTGTTGAGGTGCGCACATCTGGGGGTCGACTACTGGAGCGGGGCAGAGATTTTAGTGTGAACGGACGTATAGGAACGATCAATGTGTTCGGTGAGGCAGGAGTTAATAGTGGAGAAGAATTGCAGGCAACATTCCAGTACGCTCCTCTTTTTGAAAGCAGATTGCTCAACAGTGAAGAAGCGAATATCGTATTTGAGGGACTCCATGTCTTTGTGCAAGAAGATTTACTAGAATTTAATGAAGAGTCTTCTGGTTGGGTCGGTAATACGATAGACATTCCTTATCAATTTCGGGATGCGAGTACTGGGCCTGGTCAAATCCCTCAACCGTTTGACTATGAAATAAGATTTGCGGATTCCCCCATCGGAACCGGATTCAACAATAATCTGCCAATTCCTTTTGAGGTGACGAATATCACCCAGGCGAATCTCCCTATTCAGGTATTCGTTCCAGACATCAATCGTAATGGAGGATGGGAGGTAAATGAGCGAATTGTATTCTTGGAGCAGTTGGATGGGCAGTTGACGGCGACCTGGGAGGTTCGCTTAGATGATGTTGGTAAGGTACCGGGAAGTGGAGACGTTCTTTTTCTGGCCACGCATAAGCCCTTTGCCAAGGGCGATAAGTTTTCCTTTCGCACAGTGGCAGCAACCACAGATGATACCCTGACGACCAGAGAATTACGAGATATTTATGTAGTGCCCAATCCCTATGTAGCGACTTCGGTGTTTGAGCCGCGTAATCCCATTAGTCGCTCTGAGCGTGGAGAACGCAGAATTTATTTTGCAAATGTACCGAAGCAGTGTACGATTCGTATCTATACGTTGGCTGGTGAATTAGTAGAGACGTTATACCACGATAGCTCACTGGATAACGGAAAAGTGTTCTGGGATATGCGAACCAAGGATAATATGAATCTGGCATACGGGCTTTATATATTCCATGTGGACAGTCCAGAAGGGTCTTATATTGGAAAATTCGCTGTGATCAAGTAAAGCCCTATGAGTACACGCATTTTTATGGCTCTTGTCCTCATGGGAATGTCCATGCACCATTTGGTGATAGCCCAGGATAATCCCGAGACACCGGAGGAGGGAACGATTACTCGTGTAGGGACGACGGCGGCCCAGTTTTTGAAACTAGGTGTGGGAGCTCGTGCCATTTCTCTTGGTGGGGCTTTTGTTGCAGAGGCAAATGATATGAGCGCGATATACTGGAACCCTGCAGGATTTGCTAGGCTTTCCGGTAGTCATCTACAATTGAGCAATACACGATATCTCGCAGATATAAATTACAATTTTGCGGCATTTGGTACGTCCATTGATCGAGTTGGATCTTTGGGAGCTGCACTCCTGATCGTAGATAGTGGAGACATGCAGGTTCGTACAGAAATGATGCCCGATGGGACCGGTGAACAATTCAATATGCTCAGTTTTGCTCTTCAGCTTTCTTATGCACGAAATTTGAGCGATCAATTTTCAATTGGAGCGAACATTAAATTTGTTCAGGAGCGTATCTGGCATAGTAAAGCCTCCTCGATTGCATTTGATATAGGAACGCTCTTTACTACGCCATTCAACAGCCTTCGCCTCGGGGCCAGCATGTCTAATCTAGGTCCAAAAATGCGAATGGACGGGCGAGATATCCTATTCAGCGAGGATCCAAGCCCGAACACCGATGGAACCGCCGAAATCGTCAATGCTCAGTACCGTGTGGACGGGTTTTCGATGCCGCTGATTTTCAGAGTAGGTCTGGCTTGGGATGCATTGAACACCGAGACACACCGTATTGTAGTGATGACGGATGCCGCGCATCCCAATGATAATGCAGAGTATGTCAATGCGGGTGCAGAATATAGTTTTCGGAATCTCATTGCATTCAGAGCCGGGTATCGCAACTTATTCAAGCCGGACACAGAACAGGGATTGACTGCGGGCGGTAGCCTAATGGTCCGCATCGATAGAGATCTTGCAACTAGATTTGATTACGCATATGCCGAGTTTGGACGCCTCACCCAAACTCACTGGTTTACCTTCAATCTCTCCTTTTAGGGTTCGATGAGGTCATGGCTATTCAGCCTTCTATGGTTGTGTTCTCTTAGTACAACAGCCTATGCTCAACTTCTACATGATATCGTTCATGCGGAAATTGAACTTCAGTCACCAGAGATTACTTTTGTAGGTAAGACCTCGAAAGTAACTGTGATTAGTCACGATCTTCCTTCCGAATTCACCGGAATTGCCTTACAGGGGTTCACGTCTAGTGACTCCCTATCTGGATACATTCGTTTCCTTGAACAAGATGGCAATTGGGGAGAGTGGAAGGCACTATACATGGTTCGCAGTGCTACAGATCATGCCTTTCTTGCAGCATACCGACAGGATGATGTGATACATGCATCTCTTCTGGAAATTCGTATTGAGGTGGATGCTTCGCATGAGGCGCACATATTGAGTGCAGGAATTTTTGATCAGCGCCTAGATGATGAAGAGGGGGATGAGATTGGCCAATCCACACAAAACTTTGAAAAAAGTGGTGATTTTTTGATTCGAGCACCGCACATTCGCCGGCGCTCGGAATGGGGGGCACAACCTTTTCGGGGATTCGCCACTCCCCTAAATCGTCCTACGTATGATTATATGACATTGCATCATACGGCAGGGTTTGCGGCAACGACGCTTGCGGAGGGCTTGGAACAGGTTCGCCGGATTCAAGATTTTCATCAGAATGGTCGTGGATGGAGTGATATTGGATACCAGTTTCTCATGGATCAGGAGGGAAGGCTTTATCAGGGGCGCCCATTTATCAGTGAATCAGATCCATTTGATCAGGGACCAAGATTGGTTCAGGGCGCTCATACAGGGGGAGCGAATACAG
The DNA here is from genome assembly GCA_965215475.1 of Rhodothermales bacterium. Lineage (GTDB taxonomy): Bacteria > Bacteroidota > Rhodothermia > Rhodothermales > Bin80 > Bin80. Next base: position 635,168 of record OZ244061.1, on the reverse strand, counting down.
GGAATATTGGCATTTCTTTAATGGGTTGTTATCATCCTCCAGAAGGTATAGGGTGTCAAGATGAGATGACGCTTTTAGCGATAGATTCCTTGGTTACTACGTTTGGATTTATGTCTGAGCGTTATGATGTTCCTCCGGGTAATATGCGAGGACATCGAGATTTTGGTAGTACGGCATGTCCGGGCAATAATAATTATGATATGCTTTCAGCATTCATGATGCAAATCGAAGATTTGCTTCTAAGGGGCAGCAGTGATCTATTGGGAGGTGGAATCATCATCGCTAGACTCAATCAATCGGGAATTGTAGGACTCAAATGGGAATTTACCGCAGATCATGGCATTCGTGAGTTCATCGTTCGGCGGCGTGAAAGAGATGGAAGTGTGATTGAGGTCACCAGAGGTGATGGCGCGGTGGATGGGAGCACAATAGATTTACCCAGTGTGGGGCAGCATACATATGAACTTATTGCCATAGGAGATAGAGGGCAACAGCAGAGACTTGCGATTGCCGAGATTTTTGTAGGAGCGGAGGCTACTAATATTCTTACTCAATCTTTTCCGAACCCAACGTCGGATGAAACCACGATCCGATATTTTCTTGAGGGAGAATCAGGTGTCGTTTCGGTAGAGATTTTTGACCTTGCAGGTCGAGTGGTGATGACAGGGGAAGAGCAGTACAGAGATCTGGGGCAGTGGTATGCCACGACCTTGGATATATCTACCCTACCAAGTGGAGTGTATCTATATAGGATTTTGGTCGATGGATTTTCGTCAACAGTATTTGAGCATACAAAGCCGCTTATTGTTCTTCGTTAGAGGCAAAAGTGAAGAGAATCCGTTAGGTACAGATGAGAATGGGAGTTATGTACATAGATCGTTCTGTCCGTATAAGGGATAGACTGAGTCTGTTCTGGAGTGTGAGTGGGTTGAGGTAAATGCTTTGTGTGCGGGAGCCAGAGGATACGTTTGCTAAAAATTAGATGATTCAATTAAAGGTGGAAGGAGCTGGACACAGCTATGGATACCGACAAATTTTTCGTGGTATTGACCTGGAATTATTTTCCGGGAATGTCTTGGCCATTACCGGTGCAAATGGTTCGGGTAAATCAACCTTTTTGAAGATATTGGCAGGAATCCTTCAACCGACAGAGGGAAAAATAAAATTGGCTCTCGCTGAATATATCGTTCCTTGGGAATTGCATGCTTTACATGTTGGGCTTGTGGCACCTTATGTAAATGTATATGAAGATTTAACATTGCGTGAGAATCTCAGTTTTATAGCAAAGGCCCGTTCATTGAACAATAAGCACATGCAGATAGAATCCACGGTCGAACATGTTGGATTGACATCTCACATAGATGAACCCGTAAAAACCTATTCGACAGGTATGCAGCAGCGGGTACGTCTTGCCGCAGCGATGTTTCATGAACCTGAAGTACTCCTGCTGGATGAGCCGACGTTGAGTTTAGATTCAGAGGGAAAGGAAATATTCGGAAACATTGTAGCCGGAGCGAAGCAAGTCAAACACCTGGTTGTAATTGCCTCCAATTCAGATGATGAAATCGCGATGGCAGATCAATCACTGTGTATCGAGAATTATGCGCCAAGGATAAAACGATTTGCATAGTCTTCCCGGAAATAGTCGTATACTTTGATCTCATTAAACATCAGAAAATTATGATAGCCCGACACCGTAAGGGCATGATCATCAAAAACACGAACAAGAAAGCAATTACCGTCAGACTTGAGGGGCGTGAAATTGACATTCCAGCTGGCGGAACCGTTCCTGTGACATCTCAGGAAGTGATGGATAATGCTTTACGTGATTTGCTTCAGGTTCGTGAATTGGCGATCGTTCGCCCACTCACAGAAGAGGAAAACGAGGAAGTGGAAGAGAAATTTGGACGCACAAAGTCCGCGGCCCGATCAAAACATCCATGAGAGTGCTGGCACTCGAGCCATGGTATGGCGGCTCACATCGGAATTTTGTGAATGGACTTATTCAGAACAGCCGTCACGAGTATCAACTCGTTACGATGGCGTCAAGGTTTTGGAAGTGGAGACTTCAGGGTGGGGCGCAAACCCTTGCAAGGAAAACCAGACAACTGATCAAAGATGGTTTTCAACCTGATGTGGTTTTAGCGTCTAGTATGGTCAATTTACCCGCTTTCTTGGCCCTGGTTCGAAAAGAGATTGGTAGTGTGCCAGTCATTTATTATTTGCATGAGAATCAGCTAACTTATCCGTTACCAAGTGAGCAGAAGAGGGATTTATCATATGCGTATATAAATTACCTCTCCTGCCTGGCCGCCGATCAGGTTGTCTTTAATTCAGACTTTCACTACAACGAATTTATCCGTGCTCTTCCTGGATTGTTACGTGTATTTCCGGATTATACACACTTACACACCGTATCAGAAATTCGGGCAAAAAGCCAGGTCATGCATCTGGGGATGGATCTTCAGGCACATGCACGCTATGCCAGTTCAGAGGCGACTAGTAATGGTTCATCGATTGTACTCTGGAACCAGCGTTGGGAGTATGACAAGAATCCGGAAGCATTCTTTAGAATTATGAATCGTTTAGATGATTCAAGATGCCAATTTCGTTTGATTCTGGCGGGGAAGCGATTTGAAGAGCAGCCATCCGAGTTTGATGTCGCATTTGAGCGTTACGCGGAGCGAATTTTGCATTATGGATACGCGGAAGATTTTGAGGAATACAGCCGGTTGTTGCATCGGGCAGACATTGTTGTTTCGACTGCGATTCACGAATTCTTTGGAATTGCGATGATGGAAGCCATTTACTGTGGATGCCATCCTCTATTACCCAATCGTTTAAGTTATCCAGAATTGATCCCGAAAAATCTACATAAACCTCTACTGCACGCACCGATTCTCTATGAAACTGAGGAAGAAGTATTTTCCATATTGAAGGGGATGTTGACGGGAGAAGAACATTCACTCCCTACCAAAACGCTTCGTGCAGTTGTAGAGCGTCTTGATTGGTCAGTTCATGTAGAGCAATATGACGATTTGATCGAATCTTGTATTTGAGCACCACTTGCAAAATCATACCAACCCCAAAAATCAAGGGAGTAAAGGGGAAAACCTAAATTCAATTACTACGGAGGCTCTTGCAAAACCCTTGATCCAGATAGAAAAGATCCCCTCAGGTACTCTCAGAGCAATGTTTGCACTCAAGTGAGCGAGGTTTTGCAAGAGCATCTACAACGACTTTCTGGGTTAGATCTCGCCTAGATCCACAATGTTACCGCCTCATAGCTGAACAATTAGGAACGCTTAAGATTCTATGATTCAATTGAAAATTGACTCAACTAGTCGACTGTGCATGAATATATTTTCTGAAGATGTTCTCGCCTCTTGGGGAACCTCATGCTCTCGCCGACAGGACGTAACAGGGGGAGCAGATGTTACACGCTTACCCGTAACGTCCAGTTTATCAATACTTGCACGGATGGGGGAGAATCAATCAAATACCCCAGTTGAAGATATTTGCCAGAAAACCGAGAATTCCGGTAGCTGCTAATATACTCAGGATCACAATCAGGGTATTGTACTTTGAGTTCTGAGCATCAATCTTGGAATTCTGAACGTCTAACTTGGATTCCAAGCGTGCGACAGTGTTAGCGGATGCAGTATTTCTCATGATTCGGTTAAAGGTAGTTGCCTCTTCTCCAGAACCTCCCATCTTCGTGAAAAGATTGACAATGAACACATCTTCGTCTGATGATGACGGTAGGTTGTGTTTTTTTGCCATGACGTATTTAGATTAGTGTTTTGATGACGATCTTGGTTCAATGGTTCCAGATCAGGTTCTCAATTCAACTACACAAATTTTCCTGTATACATACATACTCTCACCTTCCGCAGCATCTACCATCAACCGGTACAAATAAAAGTGATAGGTAGTTCAGGTGAGTTGATGCTTCCGAACCAAGCAATGTACTCTGTACCCGGGTCAAGCGAACCTAAGTTCTTCATTTGGCTTAGTTCAGGCGGAATTGGGCCATAAAGCTCATGAATGAACAAAAATAGATCTGTATGGTATTGAAATGTTGCTGAATTCGTAGTATCTTTATAGAGCCAAAGATATGTTCTGATGACCAATACATATAAGAATCTATTTCTTCTTACCGTTATAGTTTTGTTGGTTTCACCTGCCGAAGCTCAATTTCGAGAATCGGTTCCCAATACGTTTCCGCAGACCAGACTGTATAGTCCGTCCAACAAGGTTGGTGCGCTATTGAATAAGATTTTCAATCCTAGTGTCTTTCAAATGAGTCATAGTTTCGAAATGACAGCGGGCTCCTTTGGGAATAATGGGTATTCAATGGGAATGTATACGAATACGATGGCATGGCAGTTTAGCCCGAAGTTGGCTGCAAGAATGGATGTTGCCGTTGCTTATTCACCACAGAATCAGATGACCAGAGAGGCTGGATTCGGGCAGCAGCATCCGAAGATATTTCTTCGTAATGCTGAACTTGCATGGAAGCCATCTAAAAATGTGCGAGTACATTTTCAGGTCAGACAAGATCCCTATGCATATCAAGGCATGATGGGATATGGTCCTTATGGATACGGTTATAATCCCCGACATATTGGGCACCATAGAAGAGGTTTTTGGTATTAGAATCGCACAATTGGGGTGTGTATGAATCGACTGAAGGCATTAGGTCTTTATGGTTTCTCGACTTTGTTGGCCTTGATCGTTGGCGTGCTGGTCGTGTCGATACTTGTGAATACTCCTTTGATCAAGGAGACACTATTTCCCGTTCAGGTAGCCTCTTCGGTTAATGTGGTTGAGATTGAACACCCGGGAGCTACGGATATCTACCAAGTAGAGGTTCGTAATGGCGTTGGAGTACAGGGGGTCGCAGAACGTATGAGGAATTATCTACGCTCAAAAGGATATGATGTCGTTGGCGTAGGTAACCATACTTCCTTTGAAGTGGACGAGACGGTCATCATTGATCGGATCGGCAATCTGGAAATTGCTCAAGAAGTCGCGGCTTCTCTGGGTTTGCCATTTGATCGTATTCAACAGGATGTGCGTACTGAATTTCATCTGGATGCCTCCATCATTCTGGGTAAGGATTATGGCCTTCTCCCTCCATTTGCAACTCCCCAAACGATTCCTTCCAATCAAGAATCAGATAATGGTGACTGAGCCCCCTTTGTTCACATCTTCCGCTGCGCCGAACAAGAAGAGGTTTAATGCTTTCCCCGTACAAATTCTTGCACAGCAAGCCTTGAAAGCCATACAGGAAAAGAAGGCTTCCGATGTGGTGGTTATGGATATGCGAAAGGCCAGTGGCATTTCCGATTACTTTATCTTGTGTTCAGGTACATCGGACGTTCAGGTTAAGGCCATTGCAGAGGCGGTTGAGAAACAACTTAAGGGCGAATGCCAGGAGATTCCATGGCATATTGAAGGGACAGATCATCGTCAATGGGTACTACTTGATTACGTAGATTTAGTGATTCACATATTCACTCCAAAGAAACGTGAATTCTATAATCTTGAGCGGTTATGGAGTGATGCACCAATAGAGAAAATAGATGATGATCGTTCCTCGGTGCTACTTGATTCATGAGAATAGAATTAGCAACCCTCAGCTTACTCTTACTTGGGTATCTGATGGCTGCTTGTAGCGGATCCAATACCGCAGCATTATCAGAACCAGATATGCGGTATGGTCACCGATACGAAGGGACAGAACCTGATGGCTATCGCACGATCAGGCTTGCCGCTCCGGCACAGGGGCATGCATTCTCCTTTTTCCCTGCAACGTTTGAACGGATAATTATACGGCAGCAGCAGTTTTCCTTGGGAGAGGACACCGTTTCAGTTGAAATCTTGGTTAAAGGAAGTTTCCCGGATGAATGCATGGAAATGCATTCATTTGATCAGACGAGAGCTGGCAATATCATCACATCGACACTGCACATGCGTCGGGATCAATCACTTGTATGTGAAACAAGCCGTCATCCTTATCGATTGTATTTAATGTTAGAGGGTGGTTTTGCTCAGGGAAATTACACTCTGAAACTTAATGATTTGGCCATCCCCTTTACGGTTCACAAGCGTGAGACAGGAGAGTGACAAGGTTCGAGAATTCACACGTACAGATCCCTCTTGAGCGTGTAGTTTGATACAACCAGAGGCAGTTGATCTCAGCAGATCACGTTGGTTCAGCTACCCATGTCCCGTGTTTCGGGGATGATGGTTTCCAAAAGGTTCGGTTGCCCGGTCAGCTTCTCAAGGAATGAATATGCATCAGAGGAATGAAGGATCTGAGACTCTGCACCAAAGATTTCGTCAAAGTGATGGACAAGAAAGGTAGATACTTCATCCAGGTCGCATGATTGATTCGATTCCTGAATGATTGAGGTAACCCCACGATCCGAAATCCCACAAGGTGTGATTCGGTTAAAGTAATCCAGGTTTGGGTTCACATTCAAGGCCAATCCATGTGTGGTTACCCATCGACTGGCATGAATACCAAAGGCGCAGATTTTTCTCTCCTCACCTTCGGTTCCAACCCACACCCCCGTTCTTCCAGGAATCCGGAATCCCTCGAGATGGTATTCGCCAAGTGTGCGAATCGCAATTTCCTCAAGATCACGCATAAAGCGGTGCAAGTCCCGATAGAATCGGTCCAAATCCAACAAGAAGTAGGCGACCAACTGCCCCGGGCCGTGATAAGTAACATCTCCCCCACGATCAATATATACAACCTCTGCATCCCCGGGTGCGATCAGATGACGGTCATCTCCACTTTTTCCCATCGTATAAACCGGTGGGTGCTCCAACAAGAGCAGCACATGAGGTAAGTGCGTGTGACTCTTTTTTGCTTGAATGAGGCGATCTTTTACAGCCTCCTGGAGAGCCCATGTTGGCCGATATGACACGCACCCAAGATAGCACGCTATAGATAATTCAGATTGCAACTCTTTAATGGGAAAAGTTTACGCGTAAATTAAAGCCTCCATTGATAGTGGTATAGGGAAGTCTACGGCTATCCCCAATAAAGTCTTCGTACTGCAAAAAGATGTCCGCCGAAACAACATTACTGAACTGGTAGGCAATTTTGGGTTGTGCCTGAATTCTTGCCGTACTTGTCAGAACATCAACATATGGCTCTTCAAGAACTTCCGATATGTCGAATTCTGGGTCAATGGCTGCTACTTCCATTGCACGCCGTATGTAGAAACTTTGATCATCGTTGGAGATTCGGGATAAAGAGAGTGAAAAATTAATACGGTTATTGAGCGTCCGCCGAAAAAAGGGCAACCGTAGGCCGGATTTGGACCAGGATGCGGTGAGTGAAATCTCATTACTACGGTTTTCATTCACGACATTATTCGTGGTACTCAGAGAATATGAATTTGTCTTATTCCATGCGATGCTGGTTTGGATATTCCCACGAAATGAGAGATCAACTGCGATGAGTGGCTGAAACCGTTCATTAATTCGTACCGCATTGACTTCCTCCTTTGGAACATTAAAGACGATCACAGGCCCATCCCCTAAGTTGAAATTGTCACGCTCTCCACCACGTAGATTTGACCTGAAATCAGCCGAAAAACTACTGGAGTAGCTGTGGCGAAGCGTTGCATTCTGGAAAATCCGTCGGATCAAGGGCCATTTGGCGATCCCGGTGTAACTCAGACTCCAACTCGGCAGTGGAAAGGGCATACTTCCTGTGGATCCAAATACAAGATAACTGGATTGAAAATCTTGGTAAACTAGGCGGTTGGTCAAGGCTCTTGACTGCAGTGTGTCGGGTAATGGCTGTTCAGGTAAACATGCGTCTCCACAATCCGATCGGAATTGATTGAGTTGTGATTGAAATAGATCCTGATAGGAGGCTCCAAAACTCCATGCCGATACCGTAATATCACTAGTCTGTGTGGTGTCTGCAATAGGCTGTCCATTATCCAGAATCCGGTAGGTAAGATTTTCACGGCCAGTCTCTTCCATTCGCCAATTCAAGGTAATCCGCATTTGCGAAGATAAATTCAGGGATACCCGACCCGTCCATCGATTTGCATCCGTGAGTGCATCGGTCACCTGAAATCGCTGATCAATAATGCGTCCCTGATCCGGTTTGATCGTTCGATCAAGACCTAAGCGATATCGCACAGAGGGGCCTTGACCATTGAATACTGCATCATACAAACTATAGTGGACCTGTGCGTCACCAAGTTCATCCAGAACCCCAACATTGTTTGAAGAAGTATTCCGTGTGCCATTATAGGTTAAGGAAAGATCCTGGAACCCCGTAATTGCAAGAAGGAGGCGGCGAGTCAGAGATTTAGGAGTGAGGATCCTGGGGAATCGGATTCCTGTACGGGTTGTGTCTTCTGTCTGCGCTATGACAGGATTGGGGGTGGATTGTTCTGGGAGAGGATCTTCAACAGAAGGCTCTCCTTGCTCTACGTCCTCCACTTCGTTTTCCTGTTCTTGTCTTCGTTCCTCCCGGCGCCTCTGTAGTTCCCGCCGTCGTTCTTCCCTGCGTATTGTCCGTTCTCGCTCCCTTTCCTGGCGTCGTGCTTGCGCTTCGGCTGCTGCAGCACGTTGTGCTTCTTCAAGTCGTTGATAAAACCCAAGTTTTCGAATAAGATCTTGCGGGCGTAAGGTGAGGCCACCGCGAATCGTCATTGTGAGCCTAGTTTGAGCACCAGCATTCTTGCCCACAGATCCATTAGACCAATTAAAGTTTGTAGAGTATCCAATATCCTGAACCTGCACCCAAGAGAGAGATTGGAATCGTTGTAGACGAGGCCTGAACGTGGCATTGAATTGGGATGAATAGCCCTCAGGCCGAATACCGGGTGCACCGGGTACACTTCCTCCAAGTGCCTGACGAAATACCTTGCCAAAGCTGCGAGGCTGAAGATTGGCCAGTTCAAATGCACTCACACCTATTTGTGTGTCATCAATAACACCTTCCTGAATCAGCGAGGTTAGACTAGTATTGTCCAATCGGGATTCCACACCAGATGAATCAACTAATATGACGGAATAAAGTGTATCTACTCCGATCGCATTCAAGCTCTGATCCGTGCTTGACTGCATCGACAGATCCAGAAAGCTGAATGGGTTATATTGGAGATTGAAATCCCGGGAGTGCGAGAATTGATGTTGGGAACGAACAGGAAATTGTATATCCTCAGGTAATTCAGAACTGCGTTGGCGAACCGGGTCGGAACGCTGCTTTGAAGACGACAGTGTTCGATTGGCATTAAGACTGTAATCCAGAGAGGATGGGAGGTAATTAAGCCCGATATTACTCAATAAATTCAGGACAGGGACTCCATCTAACCAGCCAAATAAACGAAGAATCTTGGGGTTTCTGATTTGTAATCGGTAGCTCAATGACGTGCTCCAGCGCCAGGAATTGCGATAAGATTGTGTAGGAGTCCGATTTTTTGTGTCTGAGTAGGAGTAGCTGAAGGATAAGCCATCAAGTGTATTTCGTACAATGCGGGAACGTGCACCACTTTTGCTAACTCGTGTCGTATAGGAGGTCGTCTTGGAAAAGGTTTGAGCTTCCTCTCGGATCTGTTGTTGCCGGATAGAAATTTCGGAACTAGACAACGCCGAATCTGCCGCAATCGCATTTTGGAGACTCGTCACCCGTATGTCTCCCCGGTTCGGATCAAATCGTGGAAGTCTCGAATTTTCTTTCAATTCTACGCTTACGGGTAACGCCCATCCGAACCGCTCGGGGATGAACTTGTCGACGCTCAACTGTGAGTTGATGGTCCAGTTTTGAATGTTAAGCTGTTCTCGATCAGCCAGCGTACTGGCGAGCGCACCAAACCCATCTGATTGCGTTCTCAGAGAGAGCTTGACATGTGCGAGATCTGCCAACTTGACATCTGCCGTACCGTAAGCTGCATACCCGACTTCCTGATCATATCCAGACATGCGCAGCTCGTTGACCCATACGTTTACCTCATTCAAGATTTCTTCCTGATCCGATACATTTCGAATACCAAGAACGATCGTTGTGATTCGATTAAGGCTCGGTGTTCCGCGGACCCCGATCCGTGTACCTGGAGGAGCAAATTCTTCAATCGTGGATTGAAAATTTCCATGTAGATCACTCCAGAACACTTCACTAGTATTAAATCCATTGCCAGATTCATCCACGTACGTATCTCGCAGAAATTTCATCTGATTCAAGGAACTGAGCAAGATGTTCACGGAATTGAGGTCAATGAATGCATCTCCGTCAGGATTTGGGTTGGGCTGGTTTGTACGCCAGAGATAATCGGCTCTTTGATCTGAATCTCCTGGAAGTTCACGGAGCGGGCTAGCCGTCAGAGACTGCTCATATTCGTAATAATCAGAGTTTTCATTTCCTCCAAGTCGGATAAAAAATTTCACGGCTCCTCGGTCCTCTGCTTCAAGCGATCGATGATTAATCTCTCCGTTGAGATGCACAAACATGCGTAGATTTTTGTAGCGGAGCAGGTCTTGCGCTGATGTGTAGGTATGAAACACAGCCAAGTGCCGATTTGGAAGAAGATTGTTTGCACGAATCACCATAGATTGCTCTCTGGCATCCCGAATCGTGCCCGATTGCGCTTCGCGGATACGATTTCGCACGGCTCCCTTTGGGATCTCGTAACGGGGATTCTCTTCATTGTTTACACTCTCGATGCTGATTCGTGCTCCTGTAATCGGATCTTCGGCAGGAATCATCTCGCCATCAGCATCTGTGGCATTGACTACATCACTAGCTCTCCATTGACTGCCGACTAGTTCGAGCGTTGCAAAGCGTATGGTGATAGGGGAGGTATGCCCAGTTGTCCAGATCCGGATCGATTCCATGAGTGTAAAATCCTGAATTTCTCCCACACGGCGGGTAAAATTCTTGACCGGAATCCGAACCAGGAACCATCCCGTCCCTGCACCACCAGAAGAGGTGATTTCGTTAATTACGTAGTCGTCCGTGTTTTCGGGGCGGGCTTGTTCATCGAGTAGGGCCAGATTGAGCGGTACTTCATACTGGAAGTAGCTGTTTTCCGTATCGGAGGCCGAGTTTAGATTGATATCTTCCGAGTCGGGTGTACGTGAATTTCCATTGTCTTCTCCAGGGGGACCCAACTTGCTATGGGCATCAAACGTATTTAATTCATGACCAGGAAAAAATCGTGTAAATCGCTCCTGAACTGTTGCGCCACCAGGATAGAACTGACTATTACCAAAAAAACTGTTGTTCAAGAAATAATAATAGTCATCGGCAGAAGGATCCAGAAGTGCCTTCGCTTTTTCCCGGGCGAGGATCTCAGGGTAGCGGACACTCACGGTATTGTCAAGAGATTCGAGAAACTCTGCGAATACAAACTGTTCGGTTCCAGCGCCCCCTTCCTGTTCAAATTTATTGTCCGGGAAAGAGGGGAGACCGTCTAGCCCAAGGTCCTCTGTAATACGTTCACTCGCATCAACCGGATTGATTTTTTGATTCTGTTGCCCAGTCGATAGTCTAGCCAATGTTCCAACACTTCCCACTTCGGAGAGTGAGAGGCCATCTTCAGTATTAAGTTTATTGTCCGGGATAATATCTTCACTAATACGACCAATGTCAATGATCAGTTTTGCCTCTGGATCGGTCTGTCCCGATTCTGGATAGGGTCGCATGACAAACTCGACAAACTCTATATTTTTTGATGTAAAGTCAGTGTTCCCTTCGGTCAGACGTTGGGTCATGCCTCCCCATGCCTCACGAGGATTGTCCAAAAAGCGTCCCAGGTCACGATTATAGTTATAAGGGCCGCGTCCGTGGGGCGTGAAATAGAGATCAAGTGTGGTCAAGATGCGCTCACTTTGAAGTGATTCTCGATTTGGAAATACTTGCTGAGGACTGACTAATTCGACCGCAGGTCCCAGATTGCCGCTGAAATTCTCTAAGGAGGAAGCATTCAGGGTATACCAGCCAAACACACCACGGCCATCATTACTCAGTTCCGTTTCAGTTCCTGCCATCTCATCCTGAACACCAATTACCGGGGCACTGCTGAGCAGCCAAGCTCCTTGTCGTGCCAGAGAGATCAGATTCTCAAAGCCCTCAAAATCATCCACATAAGAAATCCCCTGGGTTTCGTCAGAATAGAAGTCACGCCCATCCTTCCGGAGTTCTCGTCTTTGGTCTTTGAACGCATTTGTCAAGACGTGACTGGGGCGTAATTGGGCAAATTCTCCAACGACAGAAATGGAACTGGGCTCTTTTGTTTGAATGAGTGGGAGCCAATCAATTGCTCTTGTAAGCCATTCCGGGTTGAGTTGAAGATGAGAATCCACTCCCCAGATCATGTTCGATATGGGTTCATCGCCGACTCGAAACTTATCGGTGAGTGATTTTTGACTCAGTCGCATGACCGTTCCACCCACAGAAATTTCTTCTCTGGGAAAATATTCTAGCCGTGCACCAAGGAGGGTTTTCTGTTGAAGATTGATAAATGCGTTCTCTTCGTAGTCAATCGCAATGTCTCGGCCAGCAACGAGATAGGACGGGTTGATAATGGTCACCGTTCCACCTAAGTAGTCTACGATATAATCGATTCCTTCGGAGAGAGTGTTGCCACCTGAGGTGACTCGTACGGATCCTTCAACCAGGCCGGAATAGGCTCTGAGGTCATAAAAAGAAGGGATTCCTCCTCTATGAGATCCCTCGATCAGATAGACATTTTTTGCCGTATTTCTAGTGGCATTCGAGCGTTTTTGTGTATACAGTTCCTTGAAGACATACAATTCTTTTGCCGTAGCCTTTTCTTCATCACTTAGTGTACTGGCATCAATCAGGTCCTCGATTCTTTGACCAAATGGCTCCAGGTAGGGAAAAATCAATAACCCGTCTCCAGGAATAATGGTATAGTTGGGCAAGAAGTCAAACAAGTTATCCGGTTTCTGCGCACCATCTTCATTGAGTCGATCTAGGCCAAGCACCTGGATGAGAGTTTGTTGTCCGGTGATTTCTGGGATCGTTTGGGTGGATGCTTGGCCTGGAGGTTCGAAGCTTATATCCAGAGAAAAATCGGTGGGTAAGAGACCTCGTGTGAGTTCATAGACATTACGCATTTCTAAGTGCCAAGCTGCTGGATTGAGCTCGCTTGCTTCCCCGAGGTTTGCAGGTTGTTGGAGGTTGACTGGTTTCAGTAGTTTCAGGACAAGGCGATCCCCAATTTGGCTATTGTCGCCTCCACCCGTTTGACTTGAAAAGTCCCCCACCTGAACTTCTCGTCCACCTACAAGATAGCGAAAGGATACCGCTAGGGCTTCACTCTCCTGAATGCTCTGTCGCAGAGTGATATACCCTAGACCTGAATCCAAATCATAGTCACGTCCAAGCTCAAGCTTCTTGAACTGCCCCACCTGATAATCAACCGTAGTGAGGGGTTGCTCCATAGAAGCACTCTCAAGGTAGTCCTGCGGTACAGCTTCTCCCTCTCGTAGTTGGTTCTGTATTTCTGCAGCATCGTACTGATCCAGATTATTGTTAGGATGACGTTCTTGAGTGTAGCGGTTTGCCTCGCGAATGATTTCATCAGGTTCTCCCAGATCCACAACGGCTACAACCTGTCGAACATTCTGTTCTTCTGGAGATACTGGGGTTAATTTCCATACTTCAATATCCGTGATATGAGAAAAAACAGCATCTAGGATAATATTTGGAGGGTCGCTTAAGGCCGTATTCCATCGGTTACGGAAGTAGTAACTGAGAAAATAATATTTACGCTGACTGTAATCTGTGGGGCGGCGACTGAAATTGGATGTTTCTGCACCACCGTCAAGGGAGAGCGAATTGGACTGCCCTTCTTGCTGGCTAGCGACGGTCGTCAGCCGGAAGGCTCCTAACTGGAATTCAGATTTAATTCCAAAGAGGCTCTGTCCACCTCGTATGAGGCTGGAAGGGGTTTGCAGGAAAACATTCCCAGCTTCAATACTTTGGATGATTTCATCTTCATATCCGGTATAGACCAGCTCCAACTGGTTTTGGTAATCGAAATCGCGATTGGTATCCCAGTCCACATTGACTTTCATTTTATCCCCAATCGTTCCAGCAACCCCAAGACGTAAATCCATTCTAAACTCAGGGGTAAGTTGAGATCCTCGTCCGATGATGGCTTGTTGTGCGGTTTTCTCGTAGATAAATGCGGGTCGAATATCGGCACTTCCATTGACACGGAGGTCGACTTCATTTTTACCAAAAATGGTCGTAAACCCACTTTGACGTCCTCCAGGCACGGAGATTGACAGGCCAAGGCCTCGGCGTCGTCGCTCTTGTAGATCTCTGCGACGCTGAAGGAGGGTCTTCCAGTTACGATTCAGGTTTTGAGAGAATCTCTCGGCTTGGTATTCTTCTCTGTTCAATCGGAGGGAATGACGAATATCTTTACCAGCTACTTGCTCTTTGATCGTATAGTATGATCCTGTACTGTCGAGCTCCACATTATGTCTCCAACCAGAAAACGGTCTCGCTCCCAGGGAACGCCGCTCGGTTGGGAAGATCGAAGCCGTACGTTTACTGGAGATCAAGTTGGCAAGATATCGTTTTGCACGTTCGTTCGTATCGGGAGGCGGTGCCAGTGAATCAATGCGAGCCAGAAGAAGGCTGTCCAGGTCTAGATCCAAAACCATTTCCCGAACCGAATCCCGGCCCAGGCGTGACAGAAGTGCTCGCAGCGAGTCAACCTGATGCAGGGTAACGCTGTCTGTATCTGCAACCGCATAATCCTGCCAAAAGTTATTCCGGGGGTGATCGCCTTGGGCGGCAGTATGTGCCAGCAAAATCCAAACCAGTAGTACTCCAACGGAGTATACTACCAATTGGCGAATTACAGATAGTCGACCGTTCAGGTACATTTATTCTGTTGACGAGCCTATACTTGTCTTGTAACGATTAGGTTGTAGCTCTTGTGCTCGTATCAGTAAATGCAGATAGGACGGTTCTTGTTGTGAGATCAAATTTCCTTACCATTCATTGCAACGCAATGTGAGTAGCCATGTTCAGAGAACTATTTTTATTTGGGCAATCTTCGTGCCATTCGTCGTCATCGGTTGTTCATCGACATCGGAAAATGAAATCCATGATTTGTTCAAAATGCAACAGGACGCATGGAATGCCGGGGATATTGAAACGTTTATGCAAGGATATCTGAACAGTGACAGCCTTCGCTTTGTGGGGGCAGGGGGAGAAGTTCGAGGCTGGCAATCCACACTGGAGAAATATCAGCAGGGGTATCCAGACCGGGAAGCGATGGGAACATTGTCGTTTGAACTTCGAGAAATTCAAATGCTTGGCCGTAAGCATGCATTGATTTTTGGTGCTTACACATTAGAACGAGAAAATGATCAACCCACAGGGTTATTTACCTTGATCGCTGAAAATACTGAAGATGGTTGGCGGCTCATCCACGACCATACCTCAGCAACTCAAACCTCTTAGATACATCAGGAATTAGAATGACAGCTCCCCGTTCATATTTGCAGGATAAAGTTGTAGTGGTCACAGGTGCGGGTGGCCGGTTAGGACAACGTTTGGTAAAACGGTTTACAGAAGCCGGCGCATATGTGATTGGAATTGGCAATGAAGGAACCGAGGATTTAACCTTGGATCTGGCGAACGAGACCCAAGTCACGGACGCATTTAAGCAGATTCAAAAGGATTCGAATAGGATAGACATTCTTGTTCATGCGGTTGGAATGTGGAATGAATGGCCATTTATTGATACGAAGTTGGAAGATTGGGAGCGTATGATGCGGGTGAATTTAACGACCAGTTTTTTGTGCTTCCGAGAAGCAGCGAGGCACATGGTAAATGGAGGAGGGACGATCATTGGCATTTGTGCAAGGTCAGGGCTTGAACCTTCGGTCGCCCGGGGTGGTGCTTATGCGGCGAGCAAGGCCGGATTGATGCGTTTGGTAGAAGCGGTTGCGGCAGAATACCCGACCTTGAACACCTATGCTTTGGCTCCGTCCGTAATTCTCTATAAAAATACCTCTGGTCCAGGAGTTCAGGCGGATGACCTTGTTGAGTTGGCCATTGAGTTATGTTCCGAGCCTGCAAGAGCACTTCGTGGAACTGCACTCCAGGCCTACGGCCTGCATGCCTCCTGATTCAATGAACAAGATGAATCAGGGATATGCAGGATCGTTGAGTCAAATACTTATTTGGATATGTATTGGCAGGTAGGAGTCATGCTTTTCTTGTGATGTCTCTGCCTAATGGTACCGGATCTTGCTATGTCACTCATTGTTGCAGCCTACCAAGCGAATGTCTTATGGACTAGCTTGCGTCATTGCAGGGTATAGACTGACACGGAGGATGTTTTTATGACACAATGCGTTGAGTACTGGCGGGCGTCTCTATGGGTTGGTTACTCCTGTGGTTCCGAGATCGTATTTCGTCCAGCAATTGCTCGGGACAGGGTCGCTTCGTCTGCATAGCTCAGAGTAAGGCCAACAGGGATACCTCGTGCCAGTCGGGTAATTTTGATAGAGAATGGCTCCAGAAGCTGGGTCAGGTAGAGCGCAGTCGTATCTCCTTCCACAGTCGGACTCACGGCAAGGATCAATTCGGAGATATTCGTATCAGATGCACTGACCCGGTCCACGAGGGAACGAATATTGAGATCATCTGGCCCGATTCCATCTAGTGGGGAAATCACACCCCCAAGAACATGATATCGGCCACGGTATTCTCCGGTGCGCTCAAGCGCCACAATGTCTTCAGCATCCTGCACAACACAAACAATTTCGGGTTCTCGTTTCGAAGAGTTACAGATCAGGCAGATCTCTGTATCTGTCACATTACCACATATATTACACGCGCGTACGTGCTCTTTCATATCCAACAAGGCATTCGCAAGTTTAGCGACGTCCTCTTTGGGCATTTTAAGGATGTGTGCTGCAAGCCGCTGAGCACTCTTGCGTCCAATAGTCGGGAGTTTGGAAAGTTGTTCAACCAGAACTTCGATTGATTCCGAAGCGAACTGCATGAATTATAACCCAAATTTCGAGAGATCCATGTCTTTGGGGAGAAAACTGTCGGCTTGGTCACGTAGTTCGTTCTGGCCGGCTTCAGCAGCTTCATCGAGTGCTTTGTTGACACCGGCAATGATGAGATCCGTCAACATTTCCATATCGTTTGGATCAACAATCTCTGGATCCAACTCGATTTTGAGAATACGTTGGTTTCCATTTGCAGTTACTTTGACCATGCCACCTCCAGCTTCGGCGGTTGCTGTGACGCGTTGCATGATCTCTCGAACTTTACCGATCTGATTTTTAATGTCGGTTACCTGTTTGAGCATATTGAGCATTTATTTCTTCAGATTGATGGTTAGAGTATGGGGGATTGAACCAACCGAAGTGCAAAGGCATCATCGAGTTGTTTCAGGGCTGGGATAGTTTCTTTGAGTTCTCGAAACTCGGCATCTAGGTCGACTTCCGAGGAGGGGAATACGTCTGGGTTCACGATGAAGTTCACTTGTAAATTTGCCAGTTCAGGTCTTGACTGCATGGCTTCTGTGATGACCTTTTTTAGATTTTCATTTTTTGTCACGGAGTGATGAATTTCATCACGTACTGCAATTTCAAGAAATTGATTACGTACTCCAAGGACGATCGTATCGTGAAGTGTACGGAAGGCCGGAAGATCAGAACGCTGCTCCATTACTTTTAGAACCAATTGCCAACTCTCTTGAAGTTCGGCAGAATCTTTTAGAGGGGTTTGTAATGGCTCAGAAGATTGCGGAGGTTCAGATTTTTTTTTTTGTAATTCCAGGGCTGCTTTACCTCGTAAGACGGGTGCTTTATGAGGCTTGGTGGAGCGTTGAGTTGGGGGTGTCTCGGGTTGGTTGGCGGGCGTACGATGTACAGCTGCGTTATTCGCAGGCTTGGGTTGTGGTGAAACGGTTGGAGGTGATTTTGGCGCAGACGCCGGCGGTGAGATCCTTTCTGCTTTCTCAAGTCGACGAATTTGTTCGAGAGCTTCAGATAGATCAATACTTTCCCCGAGGTGAGTCATCTTGGCGAGTGCAAGTTCAACGGTCAACCGAGAGGAAGTAGATAGCGGGAGCTTCGTCTGAGTCTCATCAATCACCATCAAGATCCGAAGGAGTGTGGTTTCTGTGAACTTTGTTATCGCCTCAACATAGCGTCCTCTGAGTTTTTTGCTAATGTCAACCAAGGCAGTTTCTCCTAATGTTATCGTGACCAGGAGATTACGAACATGTTCTGCTAGGCCACCAAGAAATTCACTGATATCATATCCGTCGGAGATAATTCGATCGGCAAGGCCGAGGATCGATCCAGTTGCTTTTTCAGTGATATATTGGGTCGCCTCGAAATATAGATCTACATCCACGACACGCAAGGCGTCTGCTAGTGTGGAATAATTCAATTCGGTTCCGCAGAGAGCGACGGCTTGATCAAAGACGCTGAGAGCATCACGTAGAGCACCGTCTCCCTTATTGGCAATCAAGTGAAGAGACTCTTCATCCGCCGTGATCCCTTCACTCTCGCAGATTGTCTTTAAGTGGAGGACAATCTCATTTGTGGGGATTCTCCGAAAGTCAAAACGTTGGCAGCGGGAGAGGATGGTTGGAAGAACTTTATGAGGTTCTGTAGTTGCAAAAATGAATTTCACATGTTTAGGTGGTTCTTCCAGTGTTTTTAGGAGTGCATTAAAGGCTGCATTACTGAGCATATGGACCTCATCAATAATGTAGACTTTTTTACGACCTGCCTGGGGCGGGATTCGGACTTTTTCACGAAGATCTCGGATATCTTCGACTTTGTTATTCGAGGCAGCATCAATCTCAAAGATGCACAGGCTACGTTGCGATTCAAAATCTTCACACGAAGGGCATTTCAGGCAGGGTTCAACTTCACCATTCTGGTTCCCCGTGCAATTGAGCGCTTTGGCAAGAATTCTGGCAGCGGTGGTCTTTCCAACACCTCGAGGACCCGTGAAGAGGTAGGCGTGGGCAACACGATCCAATTTGAGAGCATTAATGAGGGCCTGTGCGACATGTGCTTGAGCAACTAGATCCCCAAAACGCTGTGGACGGTATTTACGTGCAGTAACAAGATACGGGGATTCGGGCATCAATTAATTCAAGGGGTTGCTTATTTAAGCTCTTTCCAATGCAACAAAGTTTTATCAAAGGGGTTCTATACTTAAAGAAGGGTATGCATCATTTTTCCCTACTACCTGCTAGTAGCGGATTGAATTTGTAGTCATACCGCCATTAATTTGAATTAGTTATTAGCATTATCTATCATGAGCCTTAATATAACTTGGGATTTCGAAGATGGTATCCGAGTTGCGATTCTTAACGGTAGGGTAGACAGCCTTAATTCGCTCTTGTTCAAAGAATCGATTGTTAGCGAACTTTCGGAGGATGATCGTGCTCTAGTCTTGGATTTTTCCAATCTGGAATATATCAGTAGTGCAGGGCTTAGGGTCATCCTTCAGTTAGCACAACTATACAGTGCTCCCAAACACTTCTCTCTATGTAATTTAGCTCCTACAGTTCAGGAAGTTTTTGAGATTAGTGGATTTACACAGATCATAAAGATTTTCGAGACGCTTGATAAAGTAAAAGAGTCTCTTTGAGGCGGTTGCGATTTTTTTGTACGGTACGTTTCTAGCCTCGATCATTTGAAATATGGCGAAACCAGAACCGACGCCCTCAGCGATCTCCCTTCAGGATCGCTCTTCTGTATTGCATCCATTTACTTCGTTGAGTACCTATGAACCCATGGTATTTACCCATGGGGATGGAGCTTGGGTCTATGATGAACATGGGAATCGTTTTTTAGAGGGGATCGCCGGGTTATGGTCGGCGTCGCTTGGGTTCAGTGAACAGCGTTTGGTGGATGCTGCTTCTCGTCAGTTCGAGAAGCTTCCCTTCATGCATATGTTTGCTTCTGTGAGCCATCCACCTGGAGTTGCGCTTGCAAGAGAGCTTATTCATATCGCTCCCGTTCCGATGGCAAGGGTATTTTTTGCCAACTCAGGGTCAGAAGCCATAGATTCGGCCGTAAAGATGATCTGGTTTCTCAATAATGCACTTGGCCGTACAGAGAAAAAAAAGATTGTCGCACGCCAGGATGCCTATCATGGCTCACTGATTGCGTCTTCTAGTCTGACTGGATTGACGAAGAACCATAAGCTGTTTGATCTCCCACTTCCCGGTTTTCTTCATACAACGAAACCACATTACTACCGGTTTGCACAAGAGGGGGAATCAGAAAAAGAATTCAGTTCACGCTTAGCCTCAGAGTTAGATGATCTGATCATGGAGGAAGGCCCGGAAACGATCGCTGCATTTTTTGCCGAACCGATCATGGGGGTTGGGGGGGTAATTCTTCCACCTGAGGGTTATTTTGAAGAGATTCAGCGGGTTCTAAAGAAACATGATGTGCTTCTGGTTGCGGATGAAGTGATATGCGGGTTTGGCCGAACCGGGAATATGTGGGGAAGTCAGACGGTTGGTATGCAACCTGACATTCTGATCACGGCGAAGGCTCTCTCGGCTTCCTATCTACCTATCTCTGCTGTAATGGTAAATCAGAAGGTGTATGATGCATTGGAGGCTGGCAGTGATCAGGTTGGTATTTTTGCACACGGGATGACGTATTCTGGGCATCCTGTATCTGCTGCTGTGGCATTGGAGTGCTTGAAAATCTATGAAGAGGATGATATTTTATCCCATGTTCACACGGTTGGGGCGATGCTTCAGGAGGAATTACGGGAACGTGTGGCACCACATCCGCTGGTCGGAGAGGTACGTGGGGTAGGTATGGTTGCAGGTGTTGAGATTGTGGCGGACAAAGATACGGGTGCCCCATTTCCTCCTTCAGATCAGATGGGAGCAAAACTTCGCACGGAAGCTCTTCACAGGGGTTTGATTTTGCGGGCGCTGGGAAATACGATTGGAATTTCGCCACCTCTAATACTTACGGAAGAGCAAGTGAGATTTTTGGTAGATACACTTTGCATATCATTGGATGCTCTGTATGCATCTCTTGCGGAATAATTGTCGGTTCTATCACGAATTGTGTGGGTGCAGGTCTAAACCTCCGCACTGGAATCGCAACGCGGAAGTTTTCAAATCTTCTGTACCCTCTCCCAATGGCTTTGATTTCTTGAATGTTTCCGTTCATCCGTTCTGCTTTTGCATTGGACGGTCGGTTCCATAATGCGTTGCAAACTCCATCAAAGTGGTTCTTAAACAGATCTGCAATGTTGATGACTTCCTGAATCCCCGTCTCTTGCACCTCGTCAAGCCATAAGTTGAGATACTCTTTCGCTTCCTGGAACGATGCGCATTCAAAGATGGCTTTGAAGTCTTCTCGGAATCGCCAAGCAACACTCACATGGAGGTTCGCTTCTTGGATCACCTGGAAGATTTCTTCTTGTTTTTGCATGCGATTTTTTTCATTCTTCAACAGGGCGTACTGGCTCCCTTTGAGTTCTGGATGATCTTTGACCTCTCGCCTTCGTACTTGATGGATGGCTTGATGGAGATACTGGATTAAATGAAACCGATCATGAATCAAGAGGGCCTCGGGGAAGGATCTTGTATGCCCAGATACGGGTGAGTCTGGTACCTTGTATGACCATCGCAAGAAGCGTCAATGGCGCCATCTGGATCTGTTTCAATGCAAGTGTTTTCTTCACTGTAGGATTCCCCGTGTACTGACTCCTAATGGTCCGAAGACGATCATCATTCCTTGGGCGGCTCCATCCAGTCGAGTCACCTATGCGTTTGAATGTTTTGCCATTCGTCTGCTGAAAGAATCAGACCAAAACAGCAGATCTTCTTCGGTGCGGATTTAACCAGCTCCATCGTATTATGCACCGTGCTGTTGAACGCGGAGAGTCATGCAGATCTCTGGCAGGAATTCACCATATCAGTATTGATGAAAAGGCTCTCAAGCGCGGGCATACCTATGCAACGATTGTGAGTGATTCGGATCGTGGAGTGGTCATTGATGTTGGACCGGGACGGACGAAAAAAGGCACGATAGAACTCTTAGAATGCCTTTTAGGGCAAATCAGATAGAGACGATATCTACGGATATGTGGAAGGCCTTCATTGGAGCGGTTGCAAAGGTGTTCCCCCATGCCCTCATGATTCACGATCGGTTTCATTGTATCCAGTATCTCAATCCAGCCATCAATCAAGTACGAAGGCGGGAGGTCAAACAGCATCCAGAACTCAAAGGGAGCCGATATGCACTGTTGAAAAACGAAAACAATCGTACGGAAAAACAGGAAGACATCTTCCAAGTGGTGAAGGAATCCAACCTCAATGTGAGTGTCGCTTGGCGGTTACGGGAAGATTTCAAAGCCATCTTTGAATGTGCATCGTTAAAAGAAGCGAAAGCGTATCTCAACTTATGGCTTGACGAGGTGAACGAGGCTGGTGTCAAAGAAGTCATGAAAGTTGCAGACATGTTTAAGAATCACTTTGATGGCGTCTGCAACGCATTATGGAACCGTCAGTCCAATGCAAAAGCAGAGAGGATTAATGGAAAAATTCAAGAGATCAAAACCATGGGTAGAGGATATAGAACCTTTGAAAATTTCAGAGTTGCTATTCTCTTCTTCTGTGGCGGTCTGGATCTCTATCCACACCATTCGTGATAGAACCAAATTTGTGAACCCTATATTAATCAATTCCACACAATTCGGGGTAGAACCTAATTTTCTTTATCAAATCCGTCATACCCCCTGATTTTGCTGAATTTAATATGCAACCAAATGTGGCTTTGCACTAGTTCGTTGTAGAGCAGGGTCGCCACGGCACTTCTACCTGCGAGCTCATTTCTGCAGTATACGGCGGGCATCTGGGGAGATTTCCACCGGCCAACGGTTTGCATCTGTGCAAGGGTGGCTCCTCAGAAATGACCGTAGTCAAGTAACATTTAGCGTTCTATATCCCACTTCGAGGAGTCCTTTCCTCGATTGGGGGACTCAGGCTTCACCCTGGAGACCTCGCCCCTCGGTAGTTCCATCCGATCTCTGCCATATTCCTCAATCAGCCACGTCTGCATGGACGGGATGGGAATACCGTATACGCCTCCATCTTGCTTGTGGAGTATTCCACTGTGGAGAAGGTCATCAAAAAACTTGCTTGCAGGTTTCGGCGCATACTTGGCATCAAGAAGCGCCATCAAATCTTCTTTCTCAAAGTACTCATCCGGTTGGTACTTCGCGATAAATGAGCCGATGACCCGCCTCTGTTGTAAACTGAACTCCCTGGCGCGTGTCTCATAGTAGTCCAACCGGAACTCATTGCCCTTTTCAAGTACAATCTGCAAGCCCGCATCCGTCATACGATGGTTGTTGGACTTAAGGTACGCAACTGCAGGTTTAACATAGGAGATGATATGCTGGGGCCAGCCATGCGTTTGCTGCGCAATCGCATGGATCCACGGAGCAGGATCCCCTTTGGCTCCCCCGCCTTTGGTCAGCCAGTCACGAATCACCTTCCATTCTGACTCTTCTCCCAGCGCCCCTAATCCTACGGTGCAATCTCTGACAAATCGTGATATCCCCAGTGAGTTAAGAGCCGACTGGGTCGTACCCAAACCTGCCGCAAGGAGGATTACAGGCCGGCCAATCCTCCCATTGTGAATCATTTCTAAGGTGTCTCCGGTTATGGTATGCCTCTCTGAGTCAACCGGAATTTCATTCATCCTCTGCGCCTCATCCAGCACCAAAATCAATCCTTTCTCGGGAGCCCCCTCTTTCAGTAACCCATCCACACTGGAATATCCTGCCACATTTCTGCTGTACCCACCGCCGAATCCATGAATACCCACGTTCGCTGCATACTGTTTATCCATGACATAGGACTCTCCAAGAGATTGTGCCATGGAGATAGGATCATACAAATCTTTCACCTTGATGCTTGCGACTTTCCAGCCTTGGGCCCGTGCCTCTGCAGACAGCACATCCAGTAGAGCCGTCTTTCCTGCCCCGGGTGCGCCTTGGATTAGGAAAGTGGTCCCCGCATTAAGAGTAATTGTGTCAGATAGGGCAGTCTCAAAACTGGATATAATGGCTTTCCTTCCGTGAAAAAATGCCGCAGGGCCTCGGTCACGTCCAGTCGGGGGAGGCGATGACTTTCCGGCATCAGGAGTTTTTGGAGACGGCCTGGAAGGTGGAGGGTGAAACATGGTTAGAGGATGTGTATGAATGTGTCTACGTATATAATACAAAAAGTTGTTTACTCACGGAGATGATCTTTCTTGAACCTCGCTTTCTGTATTCGCTTTGCGTGGGGGTTCGTTGTAGAGCAGGGTCGCCACGGCACTTCTACCTGCGAGCTCATTTCTGCAGTATACGGCGGGCATCTGCGGAGATTTCCACCGGCCAACGGTTTGCATCTGTGCAAGGGTGGCTCCTCAGAAATGACCGTAGTCAAGTAACATTTAGCGTTCCATATCCCACTTCGAGGAGTCCTTTCCTCGATTGGGGGACTCAGGCTTCACCCTGGAGACCTCGCCCCTCGGTAGTTCCATCCGATCTCTGCCATATTCCTCAATCAGCCACGTCTGCATGGACGGGATGGGAATACCATAATCCCTGTCATCTCGCTCATCAATGATTCCTTTCTCAAGTGCTTTATTAAAGAGATAGTCGGCTTCTTCTTTGGAATACTCTTGCTTGAGTGAAGATTTGATGTCATCAATCTCCATGGTTTCTCCTAATGGAACATTATTGAATGTTTTTGCGAGAACTTGTCGTTTCCTCTTGTCAATGCCGCGAGCGCGCTGCCTGTAATACTGAATTCGATGCTCCGCCCCCTTTTCAAGTACAATCTGCAAGCCCGCATCCGTCATACGATGGTTGTTGGACTTAAGGTACGCAACTGCAGGTTTAACATAGGAGATGATATGCTGGGGCCAGCCATGCGTTTGCTGCGCAATCGCATGGATCCACGGAGCAGGATCCCCTTTGGCACCCCCTTCTTTGGTCAGCCAGTCACGAATCACCTTCCGTTCTGACTCTTCTCCCAGCGCCCCTAATCCTACGGTGCAATCTCCGACAAATCGTGATATCCCCAGTGAGTTAAGAGCCGACTGGGTCGTACCCAAGCCTGCCGCAAGGAGCACGACCGGCCTACCTACATCCCCGTTGTGGATCACATCTAAGGTGTCCCTTGCTACATGTTTTTCTGAGGGGGTCTCGTTTAGATTGATCAGATATTGGGCTTCATCCAGCACCAAAATCAATCCTTCCTTGGGGGCAAGACTCTTAAGAATTTCCTTTGGACTCGCATGCCCCGCCACACTTCTGACATACCCCCCTTCGATAAACTTCACCCCGATTTTTGCGGCTTGCTCGTGATCCACCGTATACGACCTTCCCAGAGACTGAGCCATGGATGCGGGAGTGTATAGATCTTCTATCGAGATCTTGGATACCTCCCACTTTTTTTCTTCTGCTCTCGATGACAGCACATCCAGTAAAGCCGTCTTTCCTGCCCCGGGTGCGCCTTGGATCAAGAAGGTGGTTCCTCTTTTTTTGCCGAGATAGCGTTCAAGGGCACTGGTAAAAGTGTCAATAATTTCTTGCCTCCCGTGAAAATATTCAGCCGGACCTCGATCCTCAATGAAATCAGAACTCATGATGTTTTTGATCAATTACATGGCATGAAGATACGGCAAATCAGGAAACATTGTGTCAGATAGGGCAGTCTCAAAACTGGATATAATGGCTTTCCTTCCGTGAAAAAATGCCGCAGGGCCTCGGTCACGTCCAGTCGGGGGAGGCGATGACTTTCCGGCATCAGGAGTTTTTGGAGACGGCCTGGAAGGTGGAGGGTGAAACATGGTTAGAGGATGTGTATGAATGTGTCTACGTATATAACACAAAAAGTTGTTTACTCACGGAGATGATCTTTCTTGAACCTCGCTTTCTGTATTCGCTTTGCGTGGGGGTTCATTGTAGAGCAGGGTCGCCACGGCACTTCTACCTGCGAGCTCATTTCTGCAGTATACGGCGGGCATCTGCGGAGATTTCCATCGGCCAACGGTTTGCATCTGTGCAAGGGTGGCTCCTTTTTGTGCCAGGCTTTGCGCAGTTCCAACGCGAAAAGAGTGCCCACTAAAACGGCCCTGGAACCCTGCCTCCCAGAGAAGGTTAAACGGAATCCTTTTGATCTTGAACGATAATTTTCCACTCCAACATGCTATTTAGTTTCGTCACCAGCCAGATTGAGCAAGTCGAAGGACATCCCAATGCGGCTCTGACGGGGGGTGGGGGAGAGGCAGGGGAGTTTTACCTGGTCAAACCTGTTGAGGGGGAGCATTTCTGGGGAAGACTCCTCACTCGATTATATCCCGAGGCAGAGGCCTATCCCGAAACGTTCATGTGGACGTATGAGCCCGTGGATGACCAGGAGGTCATGGACTGGATCCGAAAAGAGGTGATTGAGCAAAACAAGCCTTTTGATTTTAAATGGGAAGAATTTCCTTGGAACAAGAAGAAAGAAGAGTCCAAGGTCACCCCACCTGCACACTAAGCCCACCCATTCTGGTCAAACCTTTCAGCAGGCCTGGACACAGGTGAGAAGTTTGTCCTGCGTCCAGAGATATCTCACCCAGACCTCCGGTTCTGCAAGTCCTATGTATGTCTGTATGTTTCTGTTTCACAAATCCAAAGTGCTTGATATAAAATAGTTATCCAATGAGTTCATTCCATTTCCGCTTTAATTCAGGGGCTTCCGTTTTTTAAGTGGGTAAAGCCTGAAAAGAAGTGTAAACGATCGGATTTGAATGAGGTTTAGAAAGGATTGATATAGTATAGTATATTAGGTGTTTACAACCCATCATTCTATCACCCTATTGACATGGCCTTAAAAATCACAGATATCAACCACCTTATCGGCGTCAAATCCCCCTGGGTGGTATCAGAAATTGAGCAAGACACCACTGAATCATGGGCGAAGATCCACGTAACGCTTCCGGACGATGTGAAGCTACACTGTCCACATTGTGGGAAGGAGTGTCCTGGTTACGATCATCGTACGCGTACATGGCGCCATACGAATATTTGCGACTACCGTACGAAGGTTGTAGCGAAGGTCCCACGCGTAAACTGCCCAGAGCATGGGGTCAGTACCCTATCGGTACCTTGGGCGGATGCCCAAGTCCAATTCACCACCCAGTTTGAGGCACGCGTGATTGATTGGTTACACGATGCAAGTACTATAGCGGCGGTGGCCGATCGTCTGGAGGTGAGTTGGACCATGATATCGCACATTATGGATCGTGCTGTGAAGCGTGGGAACGCCCGCAAAGAGAAGGAGAATGTGGAGCATATCTGTGTGGATGAGATCGCCTCCAAGAAAGGGCATAACTATGTAACGATCGTGTCGGATCCGACCAAGGATAGGGTGTTGTTTGTGGCGCAGGGTCGCAAGATTGAGAGTTTAAAGTCCTATTATACGACCTGTTCATCTGAACAACTCCAGACCCTCAAGAGCGTGAGTATGGATATGTGGCCTGCATATATTCGTGCGACCCAAGCGTGTGTACCAGATGCTCAAAAAAAGATTGCATTTGATCATTTTCATGTGACGAAATATATTCAGGGGGGACTCGATACCGTTCGTAAACAAGAGCATCGTGTCTTGAAGCGAGAAGGCATTCTGGATCTGGTTGGGACGAAGTATGACTGGCTCACCAACCGGAAGAATATGTCGGCAAAACAAAAGAAACGATTGGATCAATTAAAGAACAGTACGTTGAAAACAGCACGTGCTTGGGCGATGAAAGAAATGAACTTGAAGCTGTGGAATTACACGAGTCGTACTTGGGCACGCAAAGGCTGGAAGCGATGGTTAGGATGGCTTGACAGAAGTCGGTTGGATCCCATGAGAAACGTCTCCAAGACAATCAAAAAACATCTCTGGGGAATCATCAATGCCATTGTTCTCAGGGTGAGTAATGGACCCGCTGAGAGGATCAATCGTCGGATTAAAACGATCAAAGTTCGTGCACGAGGATTCCGAAATCCCGAGCGGTTTGCGAATGCGATATACTTCTATCTTGGCGGTCTGGATTTATATCCAGTAGGCTATCAAAATCGTTCAACCCACTAAAAAAGTGGAAGAACCAAAAATTTTAGAGTTGCTATTCTCTTCTTCTGTGGCGGTCTGGATCTCTATCCACACCATTCGTGATAGAACCAGAAAAAAGAGAAACTTGGGCCGTTTCTCAATCCGGGAAAAGCCTGGAGTTTTTCTCCTGAGCTCATCTATGATCATGATTTTCCTTCAATCGCAGAGGGCATCGCCATTCCCTACGCGATCTACGATATTCGTGCCAATGCGGGCGCAGTTCCTACGACACTCCTGAATTTGCCGTCGACCATGTGACGTCCTAGTGGAAAGAGATTGGTCAGTATGAATATCCACATGCACAAGAGCTCTGTATTCTGGCCGATAATGGAGGCAGTAATGGATGCCGGCCCCGAGCCTGAAAATACTTCTTACAACACAAACTCGCCGATGTGTTTGGATTGACGATTCAGGTCGTCCACTACCCCAGTGGAGCCTCCAAATGGAATCCGATTGAACATCGACTCTTCAGTGAAGTCTCCAAAAACTGGGCCGGGATTCCTCTCCAATCCATGGAGATCGCCCTGAAGGTTCTATGCACGACCACGACAAAAAGTGGTCTCACGGTCGTTGCACGGAAAGTGGAAAAGATCTATGAGAAGGGAATCAAAATCAGTCCACAAGAAATTGAGGGTCTCCATCTGGAATACAGGTCCACATTGCCGCGGTGGAACTACACCATCAAAGCAGTACCAAAGACGCAAATACGCGTGTCGATTTGAAAATATTAGATGACTAAGTTATTTTTTCGCCAGCCCTAAGCATAAAAGCTTAGCTTGCAACGGTTATATTCAGACGAATTTGCCTCGAGAGTATCTATTTGAATCTACACGGGGTAGCTTCAAATAAAGACACAATCGACAAACAAGTATCTCGAAGTGCCGCCACGTTTATCTTGGATAGCATCCTTGGGGAGTTCTGAGTGCAAATCTCAGAACTCCCCAAGGATGTTCGCTTCTACATATCCCTGCACCCCGTTCGGGAGGCGGACTTCGATGCCAGCTACTGCCTCACCAACCAGTGTGACCTTGACTCCCTCGGGAACTTCAATACGTCCGGTCTCTGTGGTCATGGTTGTGGGCTCTAGAATAGATGCCCCCTGAGTTGAGTTCCGCTCGCTGGAAATCACAATTGCAATCAGTAGCAGGATAAACCCCGAACTGAGAGTGCTTGCACGTATTCGTCGATGCCAACTACTTCGTGTTCTTGACCAGAGTAACTGAGCATACAACAGACAGGCAATCAGATACAAGATGATTCCGGTACTCAAAAATGGGAAGGCAGTATGGTTGCCAAATAACCGGTCCCACCATACTCGCCAGAATGGGGGTGGGAGTTCAGAGAAAGGGTTTTGAATTCGTGACTCAACGATCTGAATGTTATGAAGGAGCTGGGGGTCATCTCCCAATAATCGACGTGCATGTTCATAGTAGCGAACCGCCTCTCCGAGTTTATCCATGCGGTAGTAGACTCCCGCTAGGTTATGGTAGAGAGCACCGCTCTCATAACCCGTTTCAATCACGGCATGATATTTTTCGATTGCTTCTTGGTACGTTCCAGATTCAACCAGACGATTCGCTTCATCAAAGAGGCGCAGGGCCTCCTCTAACTGATGAGCTGTTGCCATTCCAGAACAGAGTATGAAGCTAAAAAAGAAAGTTGTTCCCCACTTCATCGGTGAATGGTCTCAAGTTCATTGGCAATCATGCTTAATATCTCATTTGCCTTTCTTAGATGTTCTTCCATTTGGGAATATTCTGCAGGTATGGGAGCATACCGTACAGTATCACAGGCATCAAGAAAGTGGATGAGTTCCTGTTGGCTGTCGGCTATAACCCCAGCTTCAGCCAGAAGAGTGGCGAGCTTAGCTCGGGTCAGTCCCCGTTCGGAGATATTTAGACGGTTCCCAAGAAAGCCAAGCACAGCATGCTCCAATGCGGCGTAAAAATGATCGGGGGTTTCTTCTTCCAAGAGCTTTTTTGCCTTTTTGAGATGTTTTCGGGCAAGGGGATGAGCTCTGCGATTACGCGCCCACGCTGTGTCTGTCGCAAGACGTGTAACTCGGCGTCTGAGTACGGCCGTGGCGGTAAGTCCAAGCAAAGGAACCAGAAGGATTAGATAAAACCATAGATGCTGATGGAGAGGTGTAGGGTTCACGGTGGTCCATCTAGGGTCTCGTTTCAAGAGCTCAATATCATCCACAGGAAATCCATCAGCAGAGGATGTTATAATAGTTGTAGATGGAGCAGTGCCGGTAATTCGAATAGGATCCAGATCCACAATTTCAGTAATATATTCTTGCTGAAAGGGATCGAAGAAAACAAATTCAATGGGCGGGATCTGAAAGGTCCCATTTGAGCGAGGGATCAAAAGCCAGGAATAGATTTTCCCCCCTTGTATCAATCCATCACGTTCTTTTTTGGTAGTGCGAACTTCAGGGTCGTAGACCTCAAAGATACCGGGTAGTTCAGGCTGTGGAGGTTCAATCAATGCAATATTCCCGACGCCCTCAACAGCTACTGTGAGTTGCAGCGCATCACCGACCTCAACTTCCGTATCACTGAGTTCAGCACGAAGCGAATACTGTCCCACAGAGCCAGTAAACCCATCTGGAGCACCAGATGGAAGTGCCTTGGATAGGATGCTTACAGGCGGAGAGGCTCGCTCAACAGTTGAATATGTGCGTGAAAACAGGGAGCTACTGAATGGATCTAGATTTGCATTCGGGGATTGTACCTCGGCCATAATCCTAAGCGGATCAATGGAAAGCTCTCCCGATCTCGTCGGAAAAACCACCACCCTCCGTATTGAAACTACCTGATAGCGGATGCCATTCTCAATCACAATCTCTGGTGATTGGTTATCCGGGTTATTCAACTCCTCACGCCAGAATCCTTCGGCATCCCAAGAATCAGATTGGCGGCTGTTTCGGGGTAATGTCCCAGGCCGAAAGTATAACAGATACTCCAGAGTGACCGGTTCATTCAAATAAACTTCTCGGTCACTTTGCTGTGTACGAATAAAGATGTCTTGTTCTGTTACCTCCGGAGGAGGAGCTGCTGGGACGGGATCATCAAACAGGCTGAATCCTCCAAAAGGAGAGCGTCGTTGGGGTCTCGGTCGTTGCGCCTGCGGGACGACCGTAATGGAAATTTCAGATGCAGTATAAACCTCTCCCCCAATTGTGACGGTGGCTTCAAGGATACGGGCATCTCCTTCTTGCTCAGGGCGGTAATGCCAGGTATAGCTCACGGTGCGGGACACCGTTCCATTCGTGATATAGATACTCGATCCTCGTGAAGCCGAGGTGGAAACCAGTACAAGTCCCTCGGCATCAGGAGGGCTTGGCGTACCGATGTCCGCGTCCTCTGCGCCGGAAATTTCTAACGTATAAGACACGGTTTCTTGCGTACCGATCGTAGGGGATGAGACTAGACTGGAGACAGTCTGAGCTACCGAAACGTGAACTGTAATGATGAGTCCGAAAAAAAGAAGTAGAAACCGCATGGGGTTACCAGTCTTTTGTTACACGCCGGGGGCGTCCGTCCATTTTTTGGATTTCCCGTAAGAGCTGTTCCTCCTCATTCTCGAGTGCTTCCAAGATTCGCTCAGCCTGCTCTTGTGTCAGAGGAGTATTGCGCGGCTCACTTTGTTGATCCGATTCTTCTTGCTCTGAAGTGTTCTGATCCTGATCACTCGGTTGTGGGTCTTGCTCCTCTTCTTGGCCCTGCTCCTCTTGCTGGTCATCATTCGGCTGTGGATCTTGCTCGTCTTCTTGGTCCTGCTCACCTTGCTGGTCATCATTCGGTTGTTGCTCCTCCTCCTGTTCATCGTCTCCTCCAGATTGCTGCTGCTCTTGTTGCAGTTGCCTGCTTACAAATTCAAAATTAAATTTTGCATCCTCGTTGTTGGGGTTCGCCAGCAAAGCGGTTTGATAGTGTTCCAGAGCTCGCTCCAGTTGCTGGCGGTTAAATGCATTATTGCCCGCATTATAGGCCGATCTGGTGACAGCATCCTCATCATGGGCACGGGCCAGTGCTTCTTCAAATGCACGACCAGCTTCTTCAAAGTCTTCTTGTCGATGCAAGCTCAGTCCAAGGTTGTTCAGAAGCCCGTAATAGGTCTGATCCGTCTTTTCCGAAGGCGGATAAGATGAAAGCCCTTCTTGATAGGCATTCTGAGCTTCTTCGTATTGCCCTTGCTCAAGATGTTCATTCCCGTTTCGTCCATCCTGTTTTGGATTAGATCCGGGAATTATTTGAATCATGGTCAAAAAGATTCCAAAAATCGAGTTCAATATCATCAGACTAAATATCTTGTTTCTTAAGGGGGGATCGACGAACAGTTAACAACCCATCCACACATAACAGCAATAACGCCAACGCCAAAGGCCATTGGTACATAAGATCGTAGTCTTCAAACTTTTCTTCTGCAAAGCTGATGCGATTGAGGTCTTCAAGTGCGGGGATCAATTGGGAAAGGGAGCTTGAAGTACGAGCAACCTGAAAATAGGCTCCGTCTACGCTGAGAGCTTTTAATCCTTCCTCCTCTAGACGGGAATGGACAATCTGTCCCTCAAGATCCCGCTTATAGCCGGTGCGTTGACCGTTTGAATTGTACACCGGAATCGGTGCACCATCTATATCACCAACTCCTGCAGTGAATACAGTGATTCCTTCATCCCTGGCACTGGATAGGATTTCCTCCAACTCGGCAACATGGTTTTCTCCATCAGAGACAATCAGGAGTGCTTTGGATTGAGTTGCTTCTGGGTCAATAGACGCTGAAGGAGCATGAAAGGCTCGAATAGCCATCTGCATCGCTGCACCAAAATCTGTACCGGGAGTAGGTAAGAGATCCGGATTCGCAACATCAAGAAATAGACGTACGGCACTGTAGTCCGTTGTCAAGGGGCACTGGATAAAGGCATCACCGGAAAAAATGACTAAGCCAACCCGATCTCCTTTCAAATCACTCAGAAGTCGTTTAATCTCATTACGCGCTCGACCTAACCGATTCGGGGCCACATCTTCGGCTAGCATTGAAGCGGATACATCGAGTGCAATGACTAGATCAATCCCTTCACGTTTGACTTCGCGCAGCTTTGTGCCGACCTGAGGCCCCGCAAGCGCAAGAGATAAGAAAGCAATTGCAGCCACCATAAGGGAAGCTTTATAGCGTCGTCGCCGTCCACTGACGCGTTTGGATAGCCTTTGTACAAGGGCTATCTCTCCAAAGCGGACCTGTAAGATGCGGCGCCTCCATGCCGCGTATAGACAGAGTGCAATTACAAGGGGTACTGTCCAGAACCCCCATAGGTAAGACTCATATAGCCAAGCCATCAGGGAAAACGTCTCAATAAGGTTGTTTTAAGAAAAATCTCCATAAGGACCAGAAGTAGCCCAGGTAGTAAAAAACGAATGTAACGCTCTTCATAGTCTGTATAAATACGTGTTTCAATCTCGCTCTTCTCCAAGGTACCTATTTGGTCATAAATTTCGCGGAGAGCTTCTTCATTGGTCGCGCGAAAGTATTTGCCCCCGGTTCCTTGTGCAATGGAACGTAGCATGTCTTCGTCGATTTCCACGGGAATCATCTGGCGCTGCCTCCCTCCAAATGGTCGATCTACGACAAATGGAGCTTCTCCATAGGCTCCTACACCGATCGCATAAATACGGACGCCCAGTGTTGCCGCAACCTCGGAAGCGGTGACAGGGTCAATTTCTCCACGATTATTTTGCCCATCGGTCAACAGAATGATAATTTTACTTTCGGCAACGGTATCTTTGAGTCGATTGACGGCCGTTGCCAATGCGGTTCCAATAGCTGTACCATCTTGAATCACTCCTACTTCTACTTCGGCGAGCATTCGTTGAAGGAATTGGTAATCCAGGGTGAGTGGGGTTTGCGTGTAGGCTTGTGCAGCAAATACGATCAGGCCAATTCGATCGGATATGCGACCACTAATAAATTCGGAGGCGACCTCACGGGCAGACTCAAATCGGTTCGGCCTGAAGTCCTCGGCACGCATACTGGTGGATGTATCCAGAACTAGGACGATGTCTACACCTTCGGCATAACGCTCTTGGGTTATTTCCCGGATTTGGGGGCGAGCGAGTGCTAGTATGCATAGAGTCATTGCTCCCATGCGGAGAATTGGTGGAAGAATGGAGGCATAGATCCGAATTCCAGTGGGCGCATTTTCTGCTGCCGTTGTGTTACTAAAGACAAGACCTGGTGTACGTCGGCTTCGGAACCAGCTCAAGAATCCATAGGCAGGAACCAAGATCAATAGAAATAACCAAAGTGGCTGTGCAAATTCCATGATCACGAACTAGTTTTCGGGAAATTTTCACTCGCAGCACGTTGGTCAAACTTGATTTCAACACGCTGAACCACCGTAATGGCGACCTCTAATGCGGTTCGACCTTCAGGGATTGAGGGAGTTAGATCGGCAAACTTGACGAGATCAGCAAGAGAAAGGATTTGCTCAAGTTGTGCCGGAATGCCTGCAGGGATTTTATGCTGAATACTTGGATGAACCAAATTGTGGATAACCTCTGCCGTTGTAGATTCCAGCGCCAGAATGAACAGTCGATCTTCAAGATAGGTGCGCAGAATATCCGAAAGTTCGACATAATAGGTTTCTACCTGTGTTCGCTGGGCAAGCGGGGTATTCTCTAGTGCATGCAAGCGTTCGAGAGCGACCGTGGCGGGGGAAGGTCGATCAATATCCTCCGTTTCTGCCATTGGAAGATGTGCAGGGTTTTGTCGTCGCCAGATCATATACCAAGTCAGTGCAGCTACGATCAGCAGAGCAAAAACAAGAAGTACCCAAGGCCATATGGGTCGATCAAATTCAACAGGAGATGCCATATCACGGATGCCGGTAGCATCTTGGGAAACCATGGAAGGCACAAGAACTTCTCGTGGTGATGTAACCGCGACCACCGAATTTCCCTCAAACCCAATGATGATAGGCGCTAATCGAGCGGTATCCAGTGCGAAGGTCGTCACTTCGTATACGGCGCTGTCCAAGCGCACGTCTTCTTCCAGTTGCCGGGAACCTGCCGAGATCAGATCAAGGGGAAGGATATCCCCAAAGGCAGAATCGGTGCTTGGAAATGAAGGCATTTCAACAAACCCATGCATTGCAATCAGCGTGAGTGTAAAACGATCTCCTACGGAGACACTATCCTCTGAGAGATACGCATCCACACGTTGTGCGTGAGTGGGGTTGAGTTGGCTGACAAGAGCCATCACTAGAGTTAGTGAGGCGCACAGATGCGTTCTATTCATCAAGCAACTTGGGCACGCCCACGAAAAAATTTTGCTAATGGGTCCACGAAGTCTTCTCCGCACTTGATTTCAACATAATCCACCCGCGCTCTACGAAAAAGAACTTTGAGTCGCTCATGGGTCTGTTGGGAGGATTGTTGGAATGAATCCCGTACGGCGCGGCTTCCCGTATCTAGGGACAGGGATTGATTTTTCTCTGGATCATATAAAGTTACAAGCCCCAGAGGAGGGAGTACCTGCTCTCTTGGATCCGTGAGGTGTATGGCAACCGTATCATGCCTGCGCGAGACCATGCGTAGGGATCGCGCAAACGCTTCTCCCTCATCAAAGAAATCACTCACGACAAGTATAATGGATCGCCGGCGAATGACGTGAAGGATATGGTCGAGTGCACTCTGGAGCGCAGTGCCAGAAGATTGGGGCTTGTGAGCAAACAGATCACGAACCAGGCGTAGCACATGTCGGCGCCCACTTTTTGGTGGAACATAGAGCTCAACCTGATCCGAGAACAATACGAGCCCAACTTTATCATTGTTTTTAATGGCACTAAATCCTAAAACTGCACAAATCTCTGCAGCAATTTCGCGTTTGAACTTGCCACGGCTCCCAAAATCACTGGATCCGGAAATATCTACAACCAGCAACAATGTCTGCTCACGTTCTTCCTCAAAGATTTTCACGAACGTTTCTCCGGTTCGTGCGGTCACGTTCCAGTCAATGCTTCGGATATCATCTCCATACTGATAGGAACGCACTTCAGAAAATTCAATACCACGTCCTTTGAAGGCCGAATGGTATTCTCCACCAAAAACGTTGTTTACCAGGCCTTTCGTACGTATTTCTATTCGCCGAATCTTGGCAAAAAGTTCGCGTGGGATCATTGAGTTGATAAAATATGGGAAGAGAACGATTTTGCGCGAAAAATGTTGACATAAGTATCGGAATCCTAAGGGCAAGATCCTAGTTACAACACATGCTTATCTAAATTCTGAATACCAATGAAAATTCGTTCTATACTTTTCGCTTCACTTCTACTTGTAGCATTTACGACCCCTTCGGAGGAGCCCACATCTTGGTCGATTGATGCAGCCCATTCAAGTGTCTCGTTCAAAGTGAGCCACTTGGGCATATCCAGTGTTCGTGGTGAATTTCACACCTATGATGCAGAGATCTTGATGGATGGGACCGATTTGAGTACTCTGTCTGTGAATGCAACGGTCGAAACCACAAGTATTGACTCGGGGAATGAGCGCCGGGATAATCATTTGCGTTCAGATGATTTTTTCGGAACGGATACATTTCCATCCATGACGTTCACCAGTACGGGAGTTACCGAAGTTGAGGGCAATCATTTTCACCTAGAAGGTGAGCTGACGATCAAAGATGTGACCCAACCGATTCTTTTGGAAGGGAATTTTCTTGGAACCGCCACCATGGGTGACTCCGAACGTGCTGGATTTGAGGCGACCACGACGATCGATCGTAAAGAATTCAACCTTTCATGGGATCGACTGACGGAAGTAGGAGGATTGGTCGTCGGTCATGAAGTTGAAATCATCCTTGAATTACAAGTGATCAAAGACTAAGATCATCGGATGCGTGTAGGCGTCATTGTTTTTCCAGGCTCAAATTGTGACCACGACGCCTATCACGTTGCACGGCATGTCTTCGGTCTAGAGACGACGTTTATCTGGCATAAGGAGCATGAATTACCACCGGTTGATTTGGTAATTGTGCCCGGTGGGTTCTCTTATGGGGACTATCTGCGTGCAGGTGCGGTCGCTCGGTTTTCGTTCATTATGGACAGTGTTGTGCGTTTTGCCGAGAAGGGAGGGTTGGTCCTTGGAATATGTAATGGGTTTCAGATCTTGTGTGAATGTGGGCTCCTTCCGGGGGTCTTGCTTTCGAACGCTTCGGTCAGATTTGTTTGCAAGTGGGTTCATCTGCGAATGGATAATGTAAATACTCCATTTACGAGTCAAGCGGAACTGGGACAGATTCTCCGGCTTCCTGTAGCTCACGGCGAGGGGAATTATTTCACGGAGGCATCTGAGTTGGTTGAATTGGAACGCAATGATCAGGTTGTGTTCAGGTATACGACACCGAAAGGGGAAGTAACTCCAGAGGTGAATCCGAATGGGTCATCGAACAATATTGCAGGAATTGTCAATCGGGAGGGGAATGTTCTCGGGATGATGCCTCATCCTGAGCGTGCGGCGGAAAGCATATTGGGTGGGGCAGATGGGGCGATATTGTTTCGAAGTCTATTGGGGATGACCGTCTGATGCTATTTGGATTGGACGCCCCGATCACTCTACTGCTGCTCATCTCAATCATTATGGTGAGTGGGTTTGCTCTCTTTGGGAATCCGCTATTAATTGATCGTTTGGGGTTCCGGCCGACCAGGATCATTCGAGAACCCTATCGTTGCATTACAGGGGGATTTGTACATGTATCTCTAACGCATTTACTTTTCAATGCAATTACGTTATACTTCTTTGGTCCATTGCTGGAGTTTCATCTGGGAAGTATTAAATATGTGGTTCTGTACATGGGCTCTCTGTTGTGTGCGCATGCTCTGACCTATGTTCAACATCGCCATAATGGTTCTTACAACGCGATTGGAGCAAGTGGAGCAATCAGTGGTGTACTGTTCGCTTATGTGTTGTTTGCTCCGTATGATTTGATCTATTTTTTTGGGGTTGTACCGGTCCCGTCCATCCTTTTTGCGTTTCTGTTTGTTGGGGGGAGTATCTATGCAATCAAGAGCGGTAAATCATTTGGGATTGCACACGAAGCGCATCTTGGCGGTGCAATTGGAGGAGCCCTTCTGACGGTGATACTTGAGCCGAATGTATTTCCATCATTCCTTGAGCAACTTTTCTGAGTGAGCCATTCGGCACACGAGCGGGTTCAAGAATTCTTGAACACAGATAGCTTCAATCTGATGGTTATGTTGGAGAATGTTTTGTTGAACGATGGATGCACGACCAAGACGTTTCGTGCTGGTAGATGATAGTATGCAGACGAATCCATCCATTGGTCGCTAGATGAAATCTATTTCAACACGTGAGAAGCGATTGTGGGCGGCAGTGGGATTGATCGTATTCATCATCTATTTCACGTTGGGCTTAGTAGTGGAGACGCTTCAATCCTTTCAGGCAAGCGGGTGGGGAAAACCGGTATTTTGGGCCGGCTGTGTCATTGCCCTGGTCTCTGTGGTTACGAAGGGGGGATCCGTAGTTCCGAATCGCAATGAAATCCTTATTGCGATTGGGATCGCAATACTCTACTCAGTTGTCCTCTCCAATATTGAGCATTCGGAAGAAAGAATCCATGTCATTATGTATGGGGTGGTTGCTTTGTTGATTTATGCGGCATTACTGGAGCGATCAGGAAACAGTAGGCGATTTTCCAAGGCTTCCATTGTGGTTATCGTAATCACAACCGCGATCGGAGCAATTGACGAAATGCTTCAATGGGGAATGCCGAATCGTGTGTTTGATGTCTACGATATTCTTTACGATACCCTTGCATCGGTAATGGCGGTAATCTCGAATGGATCTCTCAGATGGATAAGAGGACAATCTGTTTAACAGGGGAATAGATCCAGGAATCGTCCAAAGCTCCAGAATGACGGGATCATAAGGGAGATTTCCTACGTCATAGTTCGCGAAGAACCCATAACTTTGGGAACAAACGGGCCGTCTGTAAATTTCGGATTGGACTATAATGGCCCGTCAAATGCTTCATCCAAAAATCATAAAAACGATCTTCTTCGTTGCCGTTTTCGTCAATTTTGGATGTGGATCCTCGGAAGATTTTGAGATGGTCGATTCATGTGTTGGCGTAGTTGATACAATGGATGTAGTGGAACACGTGATCCATAATACGGGTGATCCTCTTTGGAGCTCAGAACAGCAATGGGAAATTGTGGAAGAGATGCGGTTTGGTACCGGGCGAGATTCCATTTTTTTCTCATCCATTATCTCACTGGATGTGGATCATCAAGGACGATTATATGTGCTTGATTCGCAGACCCAGCAAATTTTTATGTTTAATTCGGAGGGAGTGTTTGTAGGAACAGTTGGAGCCAAGGGGCCTGGCCCGGGTGAGTTTGAAAACGCTACCGCGGTTGATGTCAGCGAGGCCGGAGAGATCTGGGTAATGGAGATGCAGTTGGGCAAGCTCACGGTTTTGGATGCCCAAGGAAATTATTTGCGTACAGAGCGTGTGAATTCGACGGGATGGGACTATAGACCTTATCCCGGAGGGTTCGACAGAGTGGGAAACTATAATGCGGTGACGTTATGCTATGATTATGAAGAAGAGGAGACCAAGACCATGCTGGCCCGGTTTGATCCGTCCTTCACCCCAATCGATACGGTTGCAATTCCTCAAAGTCCTGTGGAGATCGAATTCTTTGAGCATATTGATTCGGATGGTGGCAGCTATAGCATACCCGTGCCATTTTATGGATCGTTTGAATGGATATTCTCTGCAAGGGGCAACGTCTGGACACTTCACACAGGTACGTATGAATTAGTTGAGATGACACCTGGAGGAGTACCTCTCAGACGT
The DNA here is from genome assembly GCA_965215475.1 of Rhodothermales bacterium. Lineage (GTDB taxonomy): Bacteria > Bacteroidota > Rhodothermia > Rhodothermales > Bin80 > Bin80. The sequence continues at coordinate 595,095 of OZ244061.1, read as the reverse complement.
GTAACCAAAGAATTTGAACCACTGCCTGTGACGGATACCGATAGAGAGAATGTCCAAAGAATGTTTGACTGGTTCAGGAATCAGGGCGGAACGATTGATGAAACTAGAATCCCAAGGAATAAGCCAATCGTGGACAATTTATTTGGTGACGACGAAGGGAATTTATGGGTGATGCACAGCGAACCAGGAGATACGGGCTCCCGATTTGACATCTTCAATGCAGCAGGGCAATTCTTGGGAGAAGTCAGTCTCTCTTTCGTTTTGGAGATCCATTCTGGGGTAAAAGTTCAGGATGGAATCCTGTTTGGGGTAACCGAAGATGAGGATCGAGGAGAAATTGTTGTACGATCCCGGATTCAGAGATAAAGTTTCAGAAGTGAGTTCGATCGCTCGTCTGTTTTTGGGCGGAGCATCCAATCACAAGTCGTTCCGATTTTTAGATCTTATACCACAAGGTATCTGAGAGATATATTCACTTCATGACGATTAAAAAATTGTTTCGAGAAGTGGAATCGTTGCTGATGAATGCGAACCTTTCCAATCCGCGCCCCATTAGTGTATGGATTTTCTGTGATGTATTGGATTGCAGCTCGGAATATTTAATTTCTCATGACAACGGCTTGTTGAGTCCAGATGAGGTGGCTAAAATTTCGGACATGGCTATGAGGTGCGCAGCACATGAACCAGTACAATATGTCATCGGTGAGACAGAATTTAGAGGTCTCCAGCTTCAGCTTTCCCCCAAGGTTTTGATTCCGAGACCGGAAACAGAGCAATTGGTTGATGTGGCCCTTGGAGCGGTCCCAAGATCATCAGTACGGAGGGTATTAGACATTGGCACCGGTAGTGGATGTATTGCATTGGCCGTAAAGCAGGCCCTTCCAAAGGCAAGGGTAACTGCATGTGACATCAGTAGATCTGCGCTACAGATCGCTCAATCGAATGCTTTGCAAAATGAGCTTGAGATTCAGTGCATTCTTGCCGATCTATTGGATTCAGAATTTATTGGTTTCGTGGGAGGCGGATATGATCTGGTCATTGCAAACCCGCCATATATCCCGGATAAAGAGCGTACAAGCCTTCCTCGGATGGTTCGGAACTATGAGCCAAAAGTAGCACTCTTTTGCGGAGAGGATCCGCTCAAGTTCTATCGAGCGATCGGAAGACATGTGATGGATGGTTTATTGGATCAAACGGGGGTTCTTGTATTAGAAACTCATGCGGATTATGCGGAGCCAGTACGTACGTTATTCGAGCATAGCACGGGCTCACATGTTCAGGTTAAGAGGGATTTTGCGGGGTTGCCAAGATTTGTGATTGCAAAATCATAGAATGCTCATTCACTTGCTTTACAAGCAGAAGATGAAAAATTGGAGATCTACATGAAACTAGCCCTGATTCAATGTTCAGCTACCGATGATCAAAGTGTAAACGTGGCACAGGGGCTGAAGTCATTAGAACAAGCTGCGCAGGCGGGGGCGAATATGGTCGTCTACCCAGAGCTTGCGTTTACCCGGTTTTATCCTCAACACCGGAAGCAATTCTATGCGGAATGCCAGGGGAATGATTTGCCTCCCTTATCTCTGGCGGAAGAGATCCCTGGCCCTACAACAGATCTGTTTTGTAAGGCGGCGAAAAGGCTCGGCGTAGTTGTTGTTCTGAATCTATATGCGCGTAAGGGGCATGCAGCTTTTGATGCATCGCCTGTGATTGATGCAGATGGTTCACTATTGGGAGTCACAAAAATGATGCATATCACCCAGTATGAGGGATTCTATGAACAGGAGTACTATACGGCTGCTGGGTCGGATGCTCCGGTTTACGATACAGCTGCCGGCCGTATTGGTGTAGCGATCTGCTATGATCGGCATTACAGTGAATACCTCCGGGCCCTAGCTCTGCAGAAAGCCGACTTAGTGGTCGTACCACAAGCCGGGGCACTTAATGAGTGGCCCGAAGGATTATTTGAAGCTGAGTTGAGAGTGGCTGCATTTCAGAATGGATATTACATGGCATTGGCAAATCGAACGGGAGAGGAAGACGTATTGACGTTTGGCGGGGGCTCATTCATTGTAGACCCGGCGGGCACCCTTATCGCGCGAGCTCCCGAAAGTAAGCCTCACATACTCTATGCTGATCTGCCTCTGCACCGCTGCGCAGAGTCCCATGCACGAAAGCTGTTCCTGAGGGATCGACAACCCGAGTTCTACTCAGGTGGGGCGGTTCAAACTTAAAGCTGCGAGAACTCCTGGAAGGACACGTTCTGCCACGCTCCCGAACCAACGTAATGCAGCGCTTTGAAGAAGTCATCTTTGGCCCAATAGCCTGGACACTTTGCAATGTAGGTCCCATCGCTTTTCAGGAATACGGTTGTAGGGGTCCCCTCGGCCCCTAAACTATATCCCAATTCTTGGGATGAAAGGGTGTAACCAAGATAGTTGTGGAGCGTCTCGGCATCGTCAATATTCAGCCGTCCATACGCGAAATTATCCTGAACATACGCAACTAGATCTGCATCGGTATAAACTTCTTCTTGCATTTTTTGACACCAACCACACCAAGGTGCATAGATGTCAATAAGCAAGTGTTTTCCCGTTTTTGAGGCGGTTGCAACGGCTTCATCAAATGTGGGCCAACTCATTGGAGCAGACAATACAGTTTCTGCCTCGTGTACCATGGGCGTTGATGCATCATCGGATGTGCATCCTGCAATCAGGAGTATCACGGGAAGGGCTCGGAATAGATTCATTGATTTAGGAGGTGACGGTAAGGTGCAAGAAAGTGTTCCGATTCCGTGGAAAAGTTAAATACATCTTGAGCATCAGTGGTATTCTGGGACCATGTTTGACAGAGTTCGGGGTGTTTAAGCGCATGATTCAACGCGCTTCCCAGAGCTTTTGTATCTCCGGAAGGGACGACACATCCCACATCAAATTGTTCAATGATCTGTGCAATTTCGGGAAGATCGCTAGCGATCACGGGAATCCCGGCCGCGAGATATTCAAATAATTTATTTGGAAGTGCGTATCTGTGATTGAGACAGGAATCTTCAAGGAAGGTCAAGCCAAGATCAGCAGAGGCCGTATAGGAGAGCAGTTGATTGGGAGGGACGGGGTCCATGAATCGAATTTTCGAATCAAGCTTAGTTTCTTTAACCAGTTTCTGGATCTCTGGTTTTAGTGGACCACCCCCCAAAAATACAAGAACTGCCTCCTCAGTATATCGCATGGCTTCAACCATAGCTACCCCTCCTCGGTGTTGTTGCAGACTTCCCTGGTGAAGAACAATTTTGATGCCCGAAGGTATATCTAAGCTCTTTCTGATCGAGTTGCCAGGGATCAGAGATTGAGATTTTGGAACGTTGCGCATTACATGGACATGGTTGATGTTATAATGCTCAAGAAGGTGTCGGGCAATCCGTTCACTCACGGTATAGACGCAATCCGTTTGCCCAATGTACAATCGCTGGATGGCCTTCCAGGTTATTCCTACCCACGGCCGGCGGATTGTTGCAGGGAGATGAGTATATAATTCACGCGAATCAAAGACCAGGTGAGCCCCGTGACGTGTGGAGGCACCATGTAGTGCTGGGAGTGTATAGAGATCGCTCGCATGGTAGATCTTTGATGTAACAGTGCGTAAAACAGACGCAAGTTCTTGGTGAACACGCCAGAAAAATTTGGCCCCCGTTCCAGTTGGGCGTGGGATATACTGAAGAGTTACGTTACGAATGTTGAGATCCTCCGTTGCTGACAAATTCCCGAGCCCTAGTACATGGACTTTCAGATCTAGATCCGACAGTAATTCTAATTGCCGCAAAGCCCGAGAATTCACTTTGGGGTCCCCAGTCAGAGCAAAGAGCACATCTACCGATAGGGGAGTAGCGTTCGAATTACGTTTATTTTGGGTGTACATTGGAGTCGTGAACGTCTTGTTGGAATCAAGGACTATTTGAAGAATCAATCATCAGGATGCGTGTTTGGATCCGCATGACATATGCTCTGGTCGCGACGATCATCGGTTGCATTGGTACAAGTATTGGAGTACGCCTACGATCAAAGGAGGATCGACTGGCGTACAGAATGATGCGGCAGGGTGTTGCTGCACGTCGGTTTTGCCATATCCTCAATATACATGTAAAAGCGTCCAATGATACAAAAGTATCTCCTAGAACCTTGAGGGTGGCCAATCATCTGACTGTGTTTGATCCGATTATTCTTGCATCTCAATTAGATGTATGTTTTGCTGGAAAAGCAGAGATCGGACGATGGCCAATCATTGGGTGGATATGCAAGTGCTATGCAATACTCTTAGTTGAACGCGGCCGAAAGGCACAGGCAAAAACATTTGCTTTTCAGATCAGGGAAAGACTGAATCAGGGAGGTTCAGTACTTGTATTTCCAGAGGGCACAACGGGAGATGGAATTGCATTGTTACCATTCAAAACAGGAGCGTTTGAAAGTATTAGAGATTGGAAAAAAGGAAGGTTGCAACCAATATTCGTGAACGTGACCGCGGTGAATGGGAGTGCCGTACATGGCCTAGAAGGTCGCATGGCACTTACCAAGACGTCCCCAAAATATCCAGATAATTTTATCGGACGTGTTCGTCATCTTGCTAGCTTTCGACGGCTGGACATAGAGCTGCAGATTGGGCCATTTCTGAATACAACAGGCATGGATCGGAGAGCACTTTCGAATTTGGCTCGCGATACAATTCTGGCATTCGATAGAAATAATCAATCGGGCTCAGAGCAGCGCAGTGGAGGTTCAAATTGAATACAACTGTGAAGCGAAAAAAAATCTTTGGATGAAACGCTTGGTTTCGCGGAGGTTGCATCATCTTTTTGGTTCTATCACCATTTGTATGGAATTGATTAATTTTGTCCCCCCTTATTCATCTCAAATTGCGATTTGAGCCCAGCTTGAACGATTCAGATTTGCTCATCTGATCAAACAACCCTTCCAAGATAAGGAGAACCTTGATAATTCTCTTTTCAAGAGGACATTTTTCTCTTTTTTTATTGAAAAAAATCCATTATTGAGATAAGTCAAACGTATTTTGAGCTTTTTTTATCTATAATAGTTTCACGCATCTTCACGCAATTTCAAATTTTTGTTGCCATTGGATCCTTTTGATCCATGCTCCAATTGTCTGAGATGGATGTTTTTTCGTCACCAATTTCACCCCGGAGGTGAATCATGACGGACTCTCAAAACTTACAGGTTCAGATCCCCTATAACCACTCTATTTTGGTGCAGGCATCCATGACCAACCATACGACTTCCGATGCGGGGGCTCTATCTATGAGGGGGCTGATTGAAGCTACAGGTATTCTTCCCTATCTGGTGGACAATCTCCATGATCCACGGGATCCCTATCGTACCACACACTCCATGGAGGATCTGCTTTTGCAGCCGACGATGCAAGGATGGGACTTGTCCAGTAAAGATCTGGGCAATGACCCCGCATTACGGGTCGCTCTCCGTACGGAGCGGGGCGAAGCCGTTGTCGATCCAGCCGGCATCGCAACCGACGATGTCACGCTTTTGGAGCATTCTCGGTGCACCGGATAATGTTGAGGTGATGCAGAAGGGTCTTCTGAATGGAGCATAGGCTCGTACGCAGCGGCGGTGAACGTCTGGATGAAGTCATCCTTGATGTCGATGCCATGCCCATGGCCATCAACTGGGATGCAAGTATAATGGTCATTACAAGCGAACCGTCTTCTTGCCGTTGTTTGTGACGTGTGGAGAAACGGGGGATGTCCTTGGAGCATTCAGGCACGCAACGGGAAGCGACCAACTGTCAGAAGGTCATGATTCCTATCGGTGAACAGGTTCAAAAACATGCCGCGGATCGTGTCATTTTTCGCCTTGATGCGGGATTCAATAGTCCTGAGGTGTACGAGGATATAGAGAGCGCAGGCCTGTTTTATGTGACACGCTTGAAGGGCAACAACAAGTTAAAGGCGATGGCCGAAGCCTATTTTGATGGGAAAGGATGTCCACCGAACACCTATGGCTATGTTGAGTTGATGTATCAAGCGGAGAGTTGGGATGGTCCACGTCGGGTCGTGATGGTCATACGGCCTCGTCCAACTGAACTCTATGAAGACTACTTCTTTTTGCTGACCAACCTTGACTCAGAGACCTATTCGGGGGAAGCACTGGCGAAGATGTACGCGATGCGTGGAAAGGCTGAAAAGCATCAGGGGGAAATCAAAGAGTTGATCAATCAAGTCATGCTATCATCCACAGAACGCCCCAAGGAACACTACAGAGGCCATAAGATCATCCGTGAACAGGAGCCTGAAACAGTGGAAGAACGAGAGGTTCGCAGAGAAAATGCCGTGCGTCTTCTATCGGTTCTCTATGCATATCAGATCATGCATATTGGTCGATGCCTTCATCGCACCAGAGGTGGTGCCCAATGTGGAGCGTAGCCCTGTCACATCAGACACCGAAGTTCATCAGGATACATCTCTGAAGATCAACACGGAAACGATGATGGTGGATGACACGCAGAACACCGATGCCAGTACAGAGGTAGTAAAGCATACCCCTCACATGCAGATTACCACCTTTCGCCTCCACCTACTAAAAGTCGGTGCAACCCTTGCACGCCATAGTCGCTACGTTACGTTTTCTATCGCCCTGTCGGCAGAGCAACTATGGATCCGTTTTTGGGATCACCTTCTGCGACTGCGGTGGCACGGCTTGCCCGATATCTAACGCCAACCACCTCATCTGAGGTGGTTTTACAAGTCAAAAAAAAATCCGAAACATCAACGTATAGGAGAGGTGCGTCCATACGGTAGGATTGGGTATGCGATACATGACTGCGATTGGAGGGCCGAACTACTACCATGATAGTAGTTAGCCTGATTCCAACGGAAAAAAGCAGGAAATTCTGTTGCATGAGAGGTTCGTGTATCATCTCCCTGCGATGGATGAACCGTCAACCCAGACTTGGACATAAACAGCGTCTTCATGCCTACCTTTTTAGCCAAAATAATCAGGATTTGACCCGAAAATATCGACGATGAAGAAAGAAAAGCTGCGAATCTCAGCAAGATGACGATTTAACAGAGATCGGAGGTTGAGATGAATAAGAAGGGTCATCAATACGCACATAGCAAAAAGTATGTCAAATCTGCTGAATTGCCCCATAAAGCCTCAATAAGAAATATGTCTGCTCTTAGCGAGAATCACATCTTCTTGCTGAATGAGGATTACAGGCTGCGCGAGTTGCAACCCTACGAAGTACTTCGTTATAATATACTTGAGGAGAATTTCATTACTTGGGGAAAAATCGATACAATTGCAATCCTTCAGACGTTTTTGAATGGAGGGGGCGTGTCTGCTGATCCCGGTCGAAAAAGGGTGTACTATGGGTATATGGGAGATGATCGAATCTACTCGACAACGATTGATGGAACACAGATGAGTCTGCTCAACAATAAACCAAAATATTTCATTGATTCTAACAAAGATCAATTGTTAGAATATTTTGATCAAGATCCATCTGAATTTTCTCAATCAGTCAATGGGTATTCAGTTGGGGTTTCATGGGTTCTGTCACTGGAAGTATCATCAACAGGGTTTATTTATCAGCAGATTCTCAAAAAATTAGATCAAGATCCCGTAGAAATGTATTTGGAGATCTGGGATGCTGATGGCTATAAGGTTACTTCTCAGTTGGAGACACCTAACGAATTACTCCATGTAGGCACAAATACTCTGTACTTCAGGATCGATATCAAGGATGACGACGACAGATCTGGAATAGCAAAGTATACTTCTGAATTAATCTGTAAATCATAAAGATTCGTGCTTATGTCTAACGACTCCAGTTTTAAAAGTCAGCGACAAAACTTTTAAAACTGGAGAGAATGCAGGGTTTTTTACGATCAACTTTCTTTCAGAGACCTAACACACTCCCTCAAAACCTCAAGTAATTTATTGCTGTGTTCCAGATAGGTTCGAACTGAGCCAACTAGAGTGAAGTTGCATAATTCCTCAAGAATACGGGGTTCTAGCATGGCCATTTTGATGGAGATTATTATGAAGTCTGAATGGCCAGTAAACCTCCCCGTAGTACTCTTTTTGTCTGCTTTCTATCAGCCCAGATAATCCTCGCGAATATCTTTATTCACAAGAAAAGGGCCAACTACCAAGGCATCCATATTCGTGTTCTTGAAACATTCTAATGCATCCTCAGGAGCACATACGATGGGCTCTCCTCGAACATTAAAGCTGGTGTTGATGAGAACTGGGCACCCCGTCCTGGTTTCAAATTCCTGCAATAACTGATAGAACAGAGGATGATCCTGACGACTCACTGTTTGAACCCGGGCCGAGCCATCCACATGAGTTACCGCTGCTATCGGTGACTTTATGTTTTGCTGTCTCTCCAGATCTTCTCCCTCTATGTGAGTTTCCCTGACCTGCGCAGTTAAAAGCATATATGGACTTTCATGCATAAGATGAAACCATTCACTGCATTTTTCTGCCAATACTGCCGGTGCAAAAGGGCGAAAACTCTCTCTGAACTTGATCAATTGATTCACATGCTGCTGCATCTCCAAGTTCCGGGAATCTGCTAAAATACTGCGATTCCCCAGTGCACGAGGGCCATATTCCATTCGTCCCTGAAACCAACCAATCACATTCTGATCTACCAATAATTCAGCGACTCTTTGACATAAACGATTATCATCCAGTTCTTCATACGAGAGCGATGCCTGGTCAAGTACCATACGAATCTCGTCCGCTGTGTATGATGGACCTAATGTAGCCCCCTTCATCGTATCATGACTACTCACCTTGCGAGGAGACCCTATATATTGATGCCACGCCATCAATGCCGCACCCAGTGCGCCACCTGCATCCCCAGAAGCAGGCTGAATCCATATTTTTTCAAAGAAGCCTGATTCTAAAATTTTTCCATTCGCCACACAATTCAAAGCAACACCACCTGCCATACACAAATTCCGCTCGCCTGAAACCTTACCCGCCTGCCGGGCCATCCGCAAAACTGCACGTTCGGTTACAACCTGAATAGAACGGGCAAGATTAATTTCTTTGCGCGAAATAGAAGAGTCAGGAGCTCGAGCAGGGCCATCGAAAAGTCGCTCAAATTCGCGAGAGTACATCTTCAGGCCCCAAGGAAAAGCAAAATACCGAAGGTTCAGTCGGTAGGAACCATCCTCTTTTAAGTCAATCAACTCGTCCAAAATCGTTTGCACATACTTCGGTTCTCCATACGGTGCCAATCCCATTAGTTTATATTCCCCAGAATTTACCCGAAAACCACAATATCCTGTAAACGTGCTATAGAGTAATCCTAATGAGTGGGGAAAATGAATTTCTTGCTTGAGTGTGACGAGAGACTGATTCCCCACTCCGATTGAGGTTGTTGCCCATTCCCCTACCCCATCCGTGGTCAAGATTGCTGCATGCTCGAACGGGGATGGGAAAAAAGCACTCGCGGCATGACTTTCATGGTGCTCACAGAATAGCAACTTCCCCCGAAAACCAATCTCTTTGCGAAGAATATCTGGAATCCAAAGACTTCGCTTCAGCCATAATGGCATCGCCTTCAGAAAGGAAGGAATTCCTCTGGGAACACTAGACAGATACGTCTCTAGGATCCTTTCAAATTTGTGAAAGGGCTTATCGTAGTAAGCAACTGCACGGAGATCTTCTGATTTGATTCCTGCATAATCCAAGCACCACTGAATCGCATTCACTGGTAGTGATGCATCATGCTTAATCCGTGTAAAGCGTTCTTCCTGGGCTGCTGCAAGAATTTCTCCATCCTTGAGTAAACAGGCAGCTGCATCATGATACCAACAGCTGATGCCAAGGATATACGTCATGAATCCGACCAAGCCGCCAGACTCTCACGCAATTTTTGAATCTCTGCCATAGCATCCGCCTCTTTCTGTCGTTCAATTTCAACCACTTTTGCGGGTGCATGACGAATAAATTTTTCATTCTGAAGTTTTTTCTGTACTTGTAGTAGAAAAGACTCCTTCTGGGATAAATCTCTGGACAGGCGTTCACGCTCTTCCTCCGGGTTCACCATACCCTCGACATAGACGATCGCAGATCCCACCACAGTAGAGGCACTCTGAGATGGTTTAGGAAGATCCACCCCCACATGTAAACGCTCTACCCGAGCAAGCTTGGCGTAATACTCTGCATGAGCTATCATTGCATCTGTCAGCTCTGACTGCTCTTCTGAAATGCTCAAGGTTACTTCAATCTTTTTCTTGGGCGAAACTCCATAGCGGCTTCGAAGATGTCGGATTGACGTGACCACTTCTTGCAGAAATGAAAATTGCTCCGCTCCAACAGAATCCTGCTCATCCGTGACAACTGGCCATCTGGACACCATACATGCTTCGCCCTCAGCACGAGGGCGGAGGCGATGCCAAAGCTCTTCTGTAATAAATGGCATAAATGGATGCAAGAGCTGAATCAATTGCTCATAGATCTCAATGGCAAGTGCAATCTTTTCCTCAGACATGACCTCCTCAACTGAAGGTTTGACCAATTCAAGATACCAGTCACAATAGTCGCTTCGGAACGTCGTATACAGTAGGTTCGCCGCTTCATTCAAACGGTAACGAACCAGAGATTCTTCCACAGATTTGATACACTCGGCAAGCCTGGTAAGCATCCAGCGCTCTACTAACTCAAGGTCTTCGATCAATCTCGTGCGCTGATATTCTTTCTCGGGTTCAATAAACCGCCCAAATACATTAAATGCATTCCAGATCTTGTTGCAAAAATTGCGCCCCATCTGAAATCCTGCAGGATCCAGGCGGATGTCCTGTCCCTGTGCACACAGGATCGTAAGATAAAATCGAACGGCATCTGCACCATACTCTTCAATTAATTCCAACGGGTCAATTCCATTTCCCAAACTCTTGGACATCCAGCGGCCGAGTTTGTCCTTGATCATGCCAGTGATGAAAATATCCCGATACGGAATCTTCCCAGTAAAATAGAGTGAGGCCATAATCATCCGAGCGATCCAGAAGAACAGGATATCATATCCTGACACCAAGACATCGGTCGGGTGAAAATACTCCAGATCCTGCTGAGTTTCTGCATCTTTCTCCGGCCAGCCAAGGGTCGCAAACGGAAAGAGCCAGGATGAAAACCAGGTGTCCAATACATCTTTCTCCTGAACCATACCAGGCTCCGGTTGCTCAATCGAAACCACAAATCCCCGTGCTTCATCAACCTCGCCACTGGAATCCGTGTAGTACCAAACTGGGATCCGGTGCCCCCACCACAGTTGGCGACTGATGCACCAGTCTCGAATTTCTTCCATCCAGCGAAAATACTCATTCTCCCATCGCTGTGGATAAAACTTGATTGCTCCATCTCGGACCGCGGAGATTGCAGGTTCCGCCAACGGCTTCATCTTGACAAACCATTGACGAGACAAAAGCGGTTCTACAATTGCCTTGGAGCGCTGCGAAATCGGAACGGTACTTTTATACGGTTCGATTTTTTCGAGCAATCCCTCTGCTTCAAGATCCTTTACAATGCGCTCACGAGCCTCAAAGCGATCAATCCCAGCATATACACCACATGCTTCTGTCAGCGTTCCGTCTTCGGCAATCACGCTGAATATCTCCAACTCATGCCGCTTTCCGACTTCAAAATCATTCTTATCATGACCTGGTGTTATCTTGAGAACTCCCGTACCAAATTCCTGTTGTACATATGGATCGACAATCACAGGAATAATTCGTCCACTAAGAGGCAGTACAACTTTCTTATTGACCAAACCAGTATATCGCTCATCCTCTGGATTTACGGCAACCGCTACATCACCCAGCATTGTTTCTGGACGGGTAGTTGCCACGGTGATATGACCAGGTCCATCTGCCAATGGATAACGAATGTGCCATAGAAATCCATCTCGCTCTACATTGTCCACCTCCTCATCAGAAAGTGCGGTTCGGTCTTCTGGGCACCAGTTGACTAAGTAATGCCCCCGATAAATAAGCCCCGCCTCATATAATTTGACAAAAACAGATTGCACGGCTTTCACGTACCCTGCATCCATTGTAAAGCGTTCCCGTTCCCAATCACATGAATCTCCCAAACGGCGTTTTTGCTGTAGAATACGGTCGCCATATTCATCCACCCATTCCCATATCTTTTCGATAAAGGCTTCTCGACCTAGGTCAAAACGCGTTTTCTTTTCCTTTTCCTTCAGTGCACGCTCAACCACGTTTTGCGTGGCAATGCCAGCATGATCCTTGCCGGGCATCCACAAAGCCTCCCTGCCTTGCATACGGCGCATCCGGGTCAACGCATCTTGGATCGTATCCTGAAGCGCATGTCCCATATGAAGAGCCCCCGTCACATTGGGGGGCGGCATCATAATGGTGTGAGGTGAATGCCCATTCACACGATTTGCCCGAAAAAAACCTTGAGACTCCCAGTACTCATACCAGTAGGTCTCAGTTGCTTTGGGATCATAAGGCGATGTACGCACCTTCTTATCTTTCATTCCGCCGTATCGTAATAAAAAATGCTCTCAGGAAGGGTTCGCAAAGCGTTTGTGCATCTCATCCAAGGAATCTGCACCGAATTTTTCCAGGAATGCATTCGCAATAACCCAAGCTACCGTCGATTCTGCAACGGTAGATGCCGCAGGCACACTAGTTACGTCACTTCGTTCATAGCGCGTAGGCTGAGACTCGCCACTGGACATATCTACCGTCTCCAAGGGCTTGATTAATGTGGGAATTGGTTTCATGTATCCACGTACAATAATCGGCATCCCGTTCGTCATTCCGCCTTCTAGTCCACCTGCACGATTGGATCTGCGCTGATAATTATATTCCTCATTCCGATAAATTTCATCGTGCACTTCAGAACCCGGGCGAGAGCTATTGACAACTCCATCGCCAATCTCCACAGCTTTCTGAGCCTGAATGGAAAGGATTGCTTGGGCGAGTTGTCCGGTCAATCTCCGATCCCAATGGACATAGGATCCGAGTCCTGCGGGCACTCCTGTCACAATGACTTCATACACACCACCTAGTGAATCACCGGTTCGCTTCACTTCCTTAATATGCTCAACGCACGCGTTATTCATCTCTTCATCAAGGATGCGGACCTGGCTCTGGTCTGCCTGATCATTGAGTACCTCGGCCCCCTTGGTGATAAGCTTATTTCTTAACTCGTTCAGATCATCATGATTTTCCCACCCGACTTTCCCAATACGAAGTACGTGACTCCCTACCTCTATCCCGAACTGTTTGAGTAATTGTCTGGCAACCGTACAGCAAGCGACGCGCATGGCTGTTTCACGAGCACTAGCACGATCAATCACAGGACGAATGTCATCAAATCCATATTTACGTGCCCCTTCTAGATCTGCATGACCAGGGCGTGGTAATGTGACTGAATCGATCCCCTCCCCATCTCCGTCAATGGCCATCACCTCAGGCCATCCACTCTTATCACGCGTGTAGGCTTCATTATCCAATCTCATTGCAATAGGACTAGCCACTGTTTTGGAGAATCGTACACCTGAGTAGATATGTATCCTGTCTTTTTCAAATTTCGCACGACCTCCACGACCAAATCCTAGCCAGCGCCTAGCTAGGTGAAAATTAATCATCTCCGAGGTGAGTGGTACGCCAGATGGCATTCCCTCAACAATTCCTACCAGTGCCTCACCATGCGATTCTCCGGCGGTCAAATATCGCAGCATCCGTAATATCTCAGCGTTTTATGGCACGGAGGGACACCATTCGTGGAAAACTCCATTGATCCCGAACGGATATCCGTGTCGTTTCATCCGCATCACGCAGCTGTTTTGTTGCCTCTTCAACGGAACTGATTGCCCGTCCATCAATACGCTCAATCAGTACACCTGCTTTTAGATACTCGATCTCTTCCTGACGTGTTACGCGTTGAATGATGATGCCATCAATGTCTCCATACATCGTTTCATCCTCCTCTGACTTATCCCGAACCACTAGCCCCCACTTATCCAAATATCGTGCAGTACGGATCCTTCGATCTGGTCGATAGCCCATTTCTATCAACCAGGAAGACACATCTGGATGATCTTCTCCAAGTAGCCGTAGTTGCAGGCTGTCCACCTTGCCATCCCGCCAATATTCAATCCCAACGGTAGAATATGGGTGCTTCAGAAGGATGGCGCTTTGCAATTGATTCGACCGGTTCACAGGCTTCTCATCCACTTTGAAGACCACATCACCTGGGCGTAATCCTGCAATCTCAGCTGCACCTCCCTCATAGACTTGATCCAAAAAGACACCTCTGACCGCTCCCATCCCCAGTGCTTCGGCTAATTTTGCATCAACCTCTACGGGAACAACTCCCATGTACGCACGCCGAAATTCTCCGAATTCAATCAGATCACTAGCAACTCGGATAACAAGATTAACTGGAATGGCAAATCCATATCCTTCATAAAACCCGCTGTTGGTGGCAATTGCTGTATTAATTCCTACAAGTTCTCCACTTAAATTCACTAATGCACCTCCCGAATTTCCCGGATTTATCGCCGCATCGGTCTGAATAAAATCTTCCACACCAAAGTCTGCATCAATAACATTCATGGATCGACCTACCGCACTGACAATCCCTGCCGTAACCGTAGAGTTGAGTTCCAGAGGATTGCCGATTGCTAAAACCCAGTCTCCTAGTTGAAGTGCTTCGGAATCTCCAATGGTCATCGCAGGTACTGTCTCACCCGGGTTCAGAACAACCTGAATGACCGCAAGGTCCGTTGAGCGGTCAACTCCAACCGTATACGCCTCATACTCCCGCTTATCGGAGAAAAGCACATGTAGTTTTCCTGCATGATTAATGAGATGTTGATTCGTAACAATATGTCCTTGCGGAGTAATAACGACACCGCTCCCCTCGCTACTTCGATTTGATTCTGAATCAGACGAAGACCATAAATAGGACTGCCAACCAGATTCGGAACTCACCAAGACCACAGATTCTACGGCCTCTCGGGCGACATTACGAAATGCACGCCCCAGAGTCATCGCCGACAACAATTCCGAATCAGATGGTTGATTTTCTGTTTCAGATCGCTCAACGAGTCGGATTTCTGCACGTTGAGATTCTCGTGCAGGACGGTCAAAAACGAGCATGACAAGAATTCCGGCCAATAATCCCATACTGACCAAGCTGACCCCTGTCAGAAGTGGAAAAGGTGTACGCTCCATGCCGAGTTTGCTTACAGTTGCATTCAATTTGAACATCCGCTACGCTACTCTGAGCCTGCTTGATTGTTTCTATCGAATGCTAGAATTATATCGCGAGCTAGATTCGAAAGTACTCTCCGATCCATCTTAGTTGTATTCAGAATGGGGCTTCCGTTTTTTAAGTGGGTAAAGCCTGAAAAGAAGTGTAAACGATAGGATTTGAGTGAGGTTTAGAAAGGATTGATATAGTATAGTATATTAGGTGTTTACAACCCATCATTCTATCACCCTATCCACATATTGTGCATCTGGAGATGCACAATATGTGGACAAGGCTATGTCACTGGCTGCTGAATGGATACGCCGATCTCAGGAAACAGATGGATCATGGCGTGGAGTATGGGGGATCCAGTATATTTTTTATGGCACACTGTTTGGGATCAGAGGACTCATTGCCTCTGGAGCCGGGCCGGGTGATACAGAGGTACGACGCGCTTGTCGGTGGCTATTAGAACATCAGAAAGAAGATGGGGGATGGGGTGAACATCATAGTGGTAGTTTAACGGGTGAATATGTTCAGCACGAGGAAAGTCAGATTATACAAACTGCTTGGGCGTTGATTGCCTTGTTAGAGGCAGAAGATGCTAACTGGTCTGCTATTTCTAGGGGCATTAATTTCTTGATTGAATCTCAGAACGAAGACGGAACATGGCCGAAGCAAGACATGGTGGGTGTCTTCTTCCGAACGGCCTTATTGGATTATGCTCTCTATCGTCAGTATTTTCCGCTTCATGCGCTCGGTTTATATGAGCGGCGCTATCAAGAGAGAGAGCATTTGCTGTCATCACTCCCAAATTCTAATGGTGTTAAGCTGAATGGGAACGGTGTGAAATCAGCACAGACTCCTGAGTTGGTTACATCGGGCAGATCACTCCATCCACCGAAGAAATCTGTAGTGAAAGCGTAAATTCCAAAAACCTCATTCAGAACCGTCCAACACGAAAGGAGATTTTTGCATTCAGCGCACTTGATCCAAAATTAAAAATCAGCTATAGTCTGAGGGGGAAGTAGCATTTGTATGAAGGAAGGAGTTCATTCACCAGCCGTGTTATCCTACTTTAGCAAGTTATCAGAATTGTCAGATCGGGCGTTGAAATTTCTATGCGCCAATAAAAGGTGATACGCCTGTTATCAAATTATTTTCGTATAATATCGGTGGAGTACAGTATCAACGATGGACTCTGATACGTAGTTATGTCCAAGTATTTTGAGTTCAACATTTCATGAAAATTTACATTCATTATGCATAATACCCCCCCCCCATATTTAGAACATATGTTCTAAATAAAAAATTTCTTCACTTCCTTGCTTGCTTAGTTTCAAACATAGCAAGTCTACTTGTTGTCACCTTATCCCATTTCTGCTTTTACGAAATTTTCCGCAGTGGAAACAACGTAAACTGCCTGTTTCGCGTGAGAAGGTGTCTCATTCTGGTGTCTTTCACTTTCTCATCAGTAGCTCAAGGGCAGATCACTGCACCTAACTGGGTGGTGACTCAGCCATACATTGGTCCTGTTTATTCTGTAGTTATTTCCCCCGACGACTCAAAATTGGCTACGAGTGCGCAGGATAAAGTGATCTTATGGGATGTGGGCAACAGATCAGAGATCCAAACTTTGACCCATGAAGGAGTAGATCCTATTGCGTTTACGCCAGATGGCTCACAGTTGGCATCGGGCTCAGATGGAAAAATTTTCCTTTGGGATGTGGACACTGGGAAACTTATTCGGCAGTTTTTGCTATCCAATCCTGTTCGGTCGCTGGAGTTTTCTCCAGATGGCAAATTACTTGCATCGGCAACTCACAAACGGTCAGGGCAAGCTCCAAGTGATGCTGGAAATGTAATATTATGGGACGTTTCTACGGGATTAGAGCTGCGTAGATTTGGGTCAAAAGTGGGCAGAGATGTAGCATTTTCCTCAGACGGTTCTGTTCTGGCAACAATTAATTACAATTTCTTTAATGATATTATTACCCTATATAATGTATCTACAGGAATAGTCATACAGCATTTACAACCCGCGAATGATGACGTGGAAATGATGGATTTTTCCCCGGATGGTGCTCTGCTAGCATCTGGCAGTGCCAGATGTGGTCTTTTTGGATCCTGTTCACATGTTATACACATATGGGATTTATCTACTGGAAAATCGCTTACCCAATTTGAAGGGAGAAAACCCAATTTTTCTCCAGATGGCACATTTCATGTTCAGAATGCACGAGATAATTCTTTATGGACGGGTACATTTAAAGGGCAAACTGATTCTGGTATAATTAATCCTGATTTTGATATAATATTTAGTGATGTTCTTCTTTGGCTTAATGATGCCAGCTTTGCTTATTCGTCAGATGGGACTTATTGGGTGGCTGGCGGTGCATCAATACTCATTCATTACGTTGACAGTGTTCAATCATTCACCCTGCCCAATAGCCCTCCCACCAGTGGTATACAAAGGCTGGTTTTTTCTCCTAATGGAACAATGATCGCATCTGGAAATAAATTCATCGATAGAGGAAAGTTCTTCTCCCCATGTTATGGAATTGCGATGGGCATCTGGGATGCGTTAACAGGTGAAACTATCCAATCGTTTAGTGGGGCACGCGATTGTGTATTGAATTTCTCCCCCGATGGAACACAAATAGCTACAGTAGACAAAGATGGTCGTGTCAGTCTAAGGAATGTCACCTCTGGTAAGACTTCAAGATATTTAAATCCTTCCCTAACAGATCCTACTTCGGTAACAATTTCTCCAGACTGGAAGTTACTTGCTTACGGATATGCTAATGGAGCTATTACATTTCAACTCGTTGAAACAGGACAACAATTATCAAACCTACCATTCATTGGACACAGTAGTGGAATTCGAGCCATGTTATTTTCAAAGGACGGGCGTAAACTGGTAACGGCAGATAGCGACAGTGACTTAATTGTTTGGGATGTAGATTCTGGGATAAGCCTAAAACAGTGCAATAATTTAGCTTTAGATAGAAGAAATCCAGAGATATATATTTCGCCAGATGCCTCCCAAGCAATCGTGGGAGAAGGAATGTTTGATCTGCAGACATGCTCAAGGATTAATTTACCAGAATATTTTGGTGCTTATGTGGCATCTTACTCTTTTACCCCTGATGGAACCCATGTCATCCTTGGCGTTGATCACGGAGGACCACCAGGGTTAAGCATTATGGATCTGAATAATAACGAAATAACACACTTTATCCGATCTTCTAAATTAGATGATATTAATTCCATCTCTATTTCAGAGGATGGCAATTTTATTGGAGTTGCTGACCGCGAATCAATTAGATTATGGGACTGGTCCGACCGAAAACCCGTGGGATTTGAGTTTCAAATATCTGATCAGAACTACCCCCGAGGACAACCAATTACTCCCTTGAGACTACCATTGGCTCAGTTCCCGCCACCTTATACTGATCGATTTTATCTTCTGGGGGGAGGCTTGCCTGACGGGCTAACGTTTAGAAGTTCTCGTAGAATCATTGAAGGAACACCTATCAATGTTACATCATCTCCGGTTAACATGATATATAGTTCCACAACAAATAGTAGTGCATTCTCTCGTCTCTCACTTGATTTCACCATTAGTGTCTACTCACCCGTTAGCGTTAGTGATGAAGAGTTTCCGTCTACATTTGAGATGGTGGGTAATTATCCCAATCCGTTTCGACAGGCAACAAACCTAACGTTTAACCTTCCATGGTCGGCGAATATAAGTGCAGACATCATGGATATAACTGGACGGCATGTATTGACGCTCCCTGAACATACATTTTCGGCAGGATGGTCACAAAGTATGGAAATCAATGGCGAGTCCTTACCTCCAGGGTTATATCTGTATCGTTTGACTGTAGATTCACCATCGGGTATATTGAATAGGATGGGGCGTTTTGTGCGAATCCGATAAGAATCATTATTGATTGGCATCTACTTTTTCCGCTTTGCAATTTTGGGTAGTACTTCAAAGTATCTGGATTAGGTTGAAATCTATATTGATATTTGACACCTCGATACCACTGTTAACCACAAGCCGAACATGTGTTTTATGGTTATAATGCATCTCTGAAGGCAGTGAAAATGAAAGTTTTGCACTGCCTTCTTTTCGGGTTGGTGATCAATACTGTAGCATGGTTTACATTTACGTGTGCAGCACAAACCAAGATCAAGCCCCCTATATTTAGTGTGCGTGGAGGGATTTTTGAAGATGCGTTTTCATTGCAGTTATCCCACGAATCATCTGGTTCGTCTATCTATTATACATTGGATTACTCCAATCCAACTCAAGAAAACGGGTTACTTTACACATCTCCCCTCACAATAAATGAAACGACCGTAGTACGTGCAGTTGCATTTATCAATGATGCTACACCTTCATCTGCAATTTCAACCTGCTCGTATATTTTCCCTGCAGATGTGATCCAGCAAAACCGGGACAGATTAATGACCAAAGGATGGCCTTCGTATTGGGGTGGGCACACTGTGGATTTTGGAATGGATCCGAATATCGTCAAGGGGCAGGAGCAATCACTCATTAAAGCACTGCATGCTGCCCCTTCAATCTCTCTGGTATTACCGTTTGAATCTCTATTTGACGAGGAGCATGGGATTTTTGCGAATTCAGATCAAAAGGGTAGGGATTGGGAGCGACCCGTTTCCATTGAGATGTTCTATCCGCCAGATTACTTCCGCACCATGAGTCAGCGTCATTTAAATGGCGATCCAGAGGGGTTTTCAGTCAATGCAGGGCTACGTATCCGAGGCGGCTGGGGTAGTCGCCGTCCCACCAACCCCAAACACTCGTTTCGCCTTTATTTTCGTGGAAGTTATGGCCCCAAAAATCTCAAATATGATTTATTCGGAGACGAAGGTGTGGGTGAATATGATAAGATTGATCTTCGTACGGCTCAAAGTAATTCATGGTCACTTCAAGGATCCCCCCATCATACGTTTGTGCGTGATGTATTTTCAAGAGATACGCAAAGAGATATGGGACTTCCATATACCAGGAGTCGCTTCTATCATTTATATCTAAATGGGCAGTATTGGGGAGTGTACCAAACGCAGGAAAGAGCTGATCAGTGGCATGGTCAATTTTACATTGGTGGAGATAGAGATGACTTTGATGTTGTGAAACACGACAACGGTCGAATAGAGTTTTCGGAAGGCAATCAAAAAGCGTGGAAACTTCTGTATGATCAAGTCAATCAGTTGGCATCGCTGGCAAATCAGGATGAGCGGGATGCCCTGTACATGAAACTCCAGGGACTGAATCCAGATGGATCTCGGAATAACGAATTCCCAGTGCTCTTGAATGCAGATAATCTGATCCAGTATATGTTGATTATTTTCTGGACGGCAAACACAGATACTCCTGTAATTGTTGGAGATCATGTCACAAATAACTGGATCGGATTACGAAATCGTAAGGATGATCAGGGGTTTACTTTCTTCATTCACGATGCTGAATTTACTCTCTTTCCTGGACCGGGATCAGAGCAAAAACCTCATGACCGAACTGGCCCTTTTTCCGTAGGGGCCGAATTTGAGTACAGCAATCCTCAGTGGATTCATCAACAACTGATGGGTTCTCGCCTATACCGCTTACGATTTGCAGAATTATCTCACCAGCATTTTTTCGGAGGCGGTGCATTGAGTGATTCATCAGTATTGGCACGATGGGATACTCGAGTCAGTGAAGTTCGCCCACTGATTCTTGCCGAATCAGCTCGCTGGGGAGATTTTAAGATTGATCCCGCCAGAACTCTACAAGATTGGCACTGGGCTGTCACATTTGTTCGTGACAATTTTCTGCCCATTAGAACTCCCATTGTGATCAAGTATCTTGAGCAAGCAAAACGCTGGGAGTTTGGTCGCCCTGGTGATTCCTTGGTTGATTCGCCTCTGTATGGGAACGTACGTACCTCCGTTGTGAATCAACGAGCAAACTCATCTAACGTATTGTTCCAGAATTACCCCAACCCTTTCAAATCTACTACAGTTGTCACATTTTCGCTGAAACAACAATATCATGTAGATCTGACAATCTACGATCTATTGGGGCGAGAGGTCAGTCAACTTGTAGATGGGCAGCTATCAGCTGGACTTCATAAAGTAACCATTGATGCAAAAAATCAGGCCAATGGTACATATGTGTATGTGCTGAAAATAAAGGATCATCTCTATACAAAGCGGATGATGGTCATCAAATAGATGCATGGTTTGGTCAAACTCGTAAACGGAGAAAGGTTATCTATGCCTCACTTGATTGATAGAGATTGTTGCAAAGATAGTCCATCTACCATTGTACAAGATTTGGCTCGGTTTAAGAAAGGCTTCGTTTCATAGTTCTTCATGTCTGTTGTTAGGGTTATCTATAGGGCTCTTCAGCTTTTTCTGTGAGAAATTGATTTTTTTCAGATTCTGGGGCTCAAATCTAGTCCGCCCAAATGAAAGTAAATTGCATCTACGAATCGATCTTTGTTCCGGAATACACAGATTGATATATTTAACCTTGCCTTTGATAGGAAAGTATTTTTCCATGGTGCACGTCAAAGTTAAGTTAGGTATCGCAAAAATCAGTGAAAATCTCAACCCATGTAGATTCTGCTCTATAATTATCTATCCTTGTCGGGACTAGATACCGAATTCCCGTATTTTCCCATCCAAGCGATAATTCCTCCTTCCAAGCTTTCTACCTGAAGATATCCTGCACTCTGAAGTATTTTGACGGCATGCTTCGAGCGAACACCTGTCTGGCAATGGACTACAATGCGATCCTCTATTTTTGCATTAAGCTCCTGCAACCGATCAGGTAATTCATCCACAGACAATTGCTGATTTGCTCCCATGCTAAGGGTAGCTGCTTCGTTCTCTTGGCGGACATCAAGGAGAAAAAATCGGCTTTTTTGACGCCTAAGCATATTCAGTTCTTCCACACTAATACTTGTCTCCGAAGTACATATATCATTATACTCCATGAGCGAATCAATCGTAGGAGATTCGCCGCAGAGTGGACAGTCAGGATTTTTGGGAATTGTAAGAGTTTGCCACTCTGTAGTCAGCGTATTGACCAGAATCATACGGCCAATCAGCAACTGATCCAGCCCAAGTAGCAACTTTAATATTTCACAGGTTTGCAGAGTGCCGATGATCCCAGGTAAAATCCCCAATACTCCGCTTTCAGCACAACTCGGAATGAGGTCTGAAGGAGGCAGAGAAGGGTGTAGGCAGCGATAACATGGACCGTTTTTATCTCCGAAAATGGTAACCTGTCCTTCAAACTGAAATACACTTCCATAAACATTAGGAATACCAAGAAGTACAGAAGCATCATTGATAAGGTAACGTGTTGCAAAGTTATCCGAACAGTCGGCAACTACATCATAGCTGCCAAGAATTTGCATGGCATTATCTCTTTGCAAACGTACATTATGTCCAGTGATTTGGATGTAAGGATTCCTGGCTTTCAGTGCAAAAATAGCCGACTCAACTTTCGATGCTCCAATAAATTTATCGGTATGCAGTATCTGTCGATGAAGATTGCTAACATCTACGAGATCAAAGTCGATAATCCCAAGATGTCCTACACCTGCGGCGGCGAGGTAGAGAGCAAGGGGGGATCCAAGTCCACCCATCCCAACAATAGCCACGGAAGATTTTTTGAGTTTTTGTTGTCCAGAAATCCCTAGCTCATCTAGAAAGATTTGTCGTGAATATCGTAGATGCTCGGCTTGGTTAAGCATGATCAGCCAGCGGATCTAATACCGAACTTTACACGATCTTCTATCATTTGAGATGTGTAAATTTATGAGGCAAGTACTAGAGAATCATCTGAGGTTCACCAGTCTTATTCGGTCAGATTTTTGAAAATCTAGCCGAATAGAATAAAATATAAGATAGCGCCTCAAAAATAGAATGAATGAGATGTTGGTCAAGCATGATCAGGATCTAATAGTTACTCATTTTGTTTCGGAATCCTGATTAAATCTTATAGTAGGACAATAATCTATTCCACGATGAAAAACTTTTTGCATCTTCGGAGACCATAATCTTCATATCCTCCTTTCTCGGATTATAAGTTTCTGCTTATCCGCGAATGTTCCTCTCAATATCTTGACGAGATCTATTACGAACCAGATCAGAAAGGGTATGATCATCAGTCCTGCTCCACCTTCTCCTTCCATTACCGCAGCAAAAATACCACACCAGGAGAAAATATTCATTAGAAGCATCAAAATACCCGTACCTATTTTTCCTACATAAATACGATGCACTCCCGTCAAAAGCACACATAAGATCAATGTTGCTACCCAACTACTCCTTGAGATTTGTTCATGTTTTTTCACATTCGATTCCTGATTCTGTCGTACTTCTCCATCCTCTAGAGGCATTACCTGAAATTTGATCCTAATCCCATACTCTTTGTTGCTGACAATGTAGTCACACGCGGAATAGTCATCCTCAATCACTTTGATACTCCATCGTTGTATTGGATTCACAGCATTCAAATGGGATAGTAGAGCGGTTGTTGAATCGGGTGCATTAACATGAATTGCTGGGGTTCCAGGTTGCTCTATTTTAAATGTTATCATTGGATGTAGACTAATATGAAAGCGTCATCTGAGATGCAATGCGACAGGCAACGAGGGATGTTAAGTCTCATTTTTCTGCACGATCATCCTGTCCGGTTTGTTATGAATGATAATGAGACTAGTGTTATCGGGTATGCTTGGATTTGGATCCAATGATCTTTTTATGAGCATGCTTCTCAGTGTTTTTAGATTGATTATCAAGATAAGAAATAGTCATATCTATACCATATTGATTGACGGGGTTGTTTCAAAGTTAGTTGAAACTTTTGGTTCAATGCGTGACGGATAGGGTATGAAACATCCTTATTTTTCACTGAAAAACCAGAAGTATCATGACTCAATTTGATGATCCATTATTCATTGAATAATCTTTCAGAGCAGGTCTCTGTTTCAGATCCTTCTTTGCGTTTAAAATTACTCCATCATTGTGTAGATCTTCTGCGTCAATTGACGCATCTTTCCCCTCAGGATCCGCCATCAAAGCCCAGTGAATCGCTCGCTGAAGGGTCCGAATCATCTCCTGATGTTTCGGACTCAACCCCTGTACTCCCTCCTTCCATAGTTTGTGACTATGGAGACGAGGCATCTCTTGATCAGACACGTATGGAGGCACTGGAAGTTTTTGACTCTCGTCGCTTAGATGTGCATCGGTATGTTGTCTTGTGGATGGATCGACTCCCTGTCTGGGGGCATCCATTACTTCTGTGCATGGGAGCAACCGTAGACGGGTATCGTCATGTTCGTAATTTTGAAGAGGCACCCGCATTGGATATGGATGCGATTCAACGCTTTCTTTGTGCTCTTTTGGAGCGCGGGTTACGTACCGAATCAGAGGTTCTTTACATGGTGATCTACACCTACGCCAACGAATCACCGAGTTGCTTGATCCGATGGGGATACAACACTGCCAGCACCAGAAACGAGAACAGGTGTTGAGCCATCTTGGAGAGACCGACCGTGCACGGATCAAGAGCGCCATGATGCGTGCATATTCCCTGCCGATCTACGCAGAAGCTCATACAGCATTGAAGCAGATTCATGCCGATTTATTGGAATGTAATCGTAGTGCTGCGCAGTGTTTTGCGGAAGATCTGGAACACGCACTCACCGTGGTTCGGACCGGACATATGGACAAACTGAGCCGTAGCTTACGGAGCACCCGTTGTCTGATTCGTATTGCGGAGCACCTCAACCATCAATTGAAAGAGATTCGTTGCTGGCTTCCGCCTGTGCGCAGGCGTGCTCAGATTGCATTACTGTGTCTGGAGAACGAATTGCACATGCGACGGCTGGATCATGCATCCGAGTTGCCCACGGCATTCCGGTCAAAGCCATCGGATCCTTCTACATCGGAATCCGATGGATGACTCTCTTACATTTTTCATTCAATCATCATGGAAACGCATACACAGCTCCCTCAGAATATCCATAGATCCCCCAAACGTATACCTGGGCGTAAAACGCTTACAAACACCCCTGTGGTGCCTCCTCTGCCGATTCGCCCCCTTCCGGAGACGACCATAACTGCGATTCTTGATCGATGGCCTCCCGAGATGTCTTTGGATGAATATATGATTCATGTACAGAAAATCATTGCAATGGCAGCCATGGAACGAGAGGTGGATTCCCTTTGTGGAGCGCGATATACTCATGGGGGTCCATCCAACAATCGCGATCAGCGTTATGGCTTCAATCCTGGTGCAATTCGGATTCGATCGGAGTGGGTTCGCATGCAAATTCCCCGGGTTCGAGAGACCCAGTTACAGCAAGCCAGGCAACTGGAAAGTTATCAAAGACTCCGTCAGCTTTGTCCCCAACAGAAAACGAGGATCGTGAAGATGGTGTTTGGTGGACTCCGTCAGCGGACCTATAAACAGGCAACCCAAGAGTGTGCCGAGAGTTTTGGATGGAGTGCTTCAACGGTCCGTCGCATCTTCAAGGAGCATACGGTGGAGATCTTACATGACTTTGAACAGAGAGATCTATCTGGACCGCGATATGTCATGGTCATGATGGATGCGACGAAGATCCGAAATAAACACATCCTGATTGGGGTAGGGATCACCGAATCAGGATGCAAGACGGTTCTGGGGTTTACAGAGTTGCACTCCGAGAATGCTCAAGCAATACCGCGACTCCTTGAACGCATGATTTGGCGTGGACTCCATTATGACCAAGGCCTCCTGTTTGTGGTGGATGGATCCAAGGGGATCCATTCTGCCATCACCACCGTCTTTGGTGACTATGCCTACATCCAGAGATGTACACAGCATAAACGGGAAAATATCAAAGGATACCTGCGCAACGACAAAAAGAGTTCGGTTGTGGAACGTCAGCTCAACAAGGTCTATCTCGGTGAGCATAGCTACGTGGAAGCAAAACAAGAACTCAAAGACATTGAGCAGCAACTGGAAAAAGATGGATATCTCGAAGCGGCTCGCAGTCTACGGGAAGGAATGGAAGAGACCTTAACGCTCCATCTGTTGAAGGGGACCACGGAACTGCGTCCACATTTACGAACGACCAACATCATGGAAAACCTGAATGCCACCGTGAAAGAGAGATGCCGCAAAATCCGGCGATGGAATAACTCCGAACAGTGCCACCGATGGATCGTTTTGGGGCTCATTGAAGCCGAAGAAAAGATGCAGGCTATACCTCAAAATGAGGATCTGAATCAGCTACAAAAAGCCCTCAGGGAACAAGTAAAACAACGCAAGAATATACACATTTCCTAACAGTCGCCAAATGGAAGTTTCAACTAACTTTGAAACAACCCCTTGATTGACTCTTCGGCTATATTTATATTTGTGAAGCAAATCCTAAATTCGGGGAATTTCGAATTTCATTGTTCCCCTGAACTTAAAGAATCCCATGTAAAACGCCTCGGTCTCCAGGCCTCCGGGAGGTTTTAGAAGATGCCTATGACGACCAAGCCATGCGAGATCAATTTGAACCGATGAAAAAAGCTGAGTATTCCAGTGAACTGGAACACTCAATCCGCTCGAAGCGGCACACTAATCCGCTGGAAGTGGGATAGCCAGCTAGTGAACTTCCCTAACATGATACGGGTTTCGGTAGCAGATGGGCATAAATTTCATGGACTCAGACTGCCACTCAATATTAAAAAAGGTTCGGCTACGATTGTTACGATCGCTGTACGTAAAAATCTAGATCTTCACAGAAGAAGAGAATAGCAGCCCGTAAGTTGAAACAATTCGGTCCTGATTAGCCTAAAATTAGAATCACCAAATATCAACAGTTGATGTCTTTTTTGAATTCAAGATTTTTTGCCTTTGTGTTTGTACTTGCAACAGCACTGGTTGCGCCCATATATTCACAGACTACTGAGTATGCACTATCTCCCGAGAGTAATTTATATGTAGACGGAACGTCAAACGGGACTCCAGAATGGCGTGTCTATGCAACACAGATTGATGGTTCCGTAAGTGTGAATGAAGAGGGGAATGTGGCAGCGGTACAGTTGGTTGTTCCATCAAAGATGATGAAAAGTAGAAAAAGCCCCATTATGGATCGGGGCATGTACGGTGCACTCAAAGCGAACGAGTACCCAGAAATCGTATATGAACTTGCATCGGTCTCTGATTTTTCGGCCTCAGATGACGGCACATTCACATTGAACTCTACCGGGAATTTGACGATTACAGCGACAACCAACGAAATCTTGATCCCTGTGGAAGGAGCCAATCAAGAAGACGGGAGCATTCATTTCAAGGGAACACATTCCATCCTGATGACCGATTACGGCGTCCAGCCACCTTCTATGATGTTTGGAGCCTACAGGACCGGCGATGAGCTCGTGATTACCTTTGAACTCATCGCGGTTCCTGCAGAATAAGCTTTATTCTCTGATGGGAGGTGCACCAGTTGCTTCCAGAGCATTGGTCAGTGGAGGTAGTACAGTTTCCTCGTAAGAGGCCAGTGCAGATTCCAGTTCAGCGAGTTGCGTCTCTCCATGATCCAGTGATTGCACATGCATTGTGGTGGGACCATAAGTTGTTCGGAGTCCACTTTGCCCGGTAAATAGCCTTGACATAACTGTAGGATTATCTCGTTCCCTTGGGCCATCTTTTGACTCGTATCCATTCAGGTCGAAATTGATCTCAAGGAGCACGGACCGGGCAGTATGTAGCTCCGCCGTCAAATCAGATGATGGATTTGGGGCGCGTAAATGTGCAGTACTCATCGCCTCAAGCAAATCGAAGTGTTCTGAAATAGATCCAGCAAGTAAACTGGCGCGCTGCATGAGCGAAGAGGCTCTTACCCGGTGTGCATGAATTTCATCAGGGCTTTTGCCAGTAAGTGCCGCTTCCCGAAGTGGAACGACTTCAAAAGTGACCGGGCCAGCTATAGCAGATTCGACTCCGTCACGAATGTGAACCAACGTCGCAGAATAGATTCCGGGGGTGGCAAGGTACTGACTTGAGTTATTTCCAGTATTCCCACCAGGAGTGACCACAGAAGAGGAAGGATACCGAAGGTTCCATGTAACGCGGTGCATTCCTTTAGATGTACTACCCGAAACACGCCCAGCAACTTGATTGGCTGCATCTTTAATCACCACAAAGACTTTGTCGGCAATCTCATTTTCTTCCGCTTCAAGTGCATCCCATCCAGGAAAAGGAATATCTTCGCCTGCCTCAATTTCTTTTTCCCTTTCCTTACGAGTTTGTCGAAGAGTTTTTGATTCTTCACGAAGATAATACGTGAAGGTTGTTCCATAGGGTGGATTGGGGGCAGCATAGTAGTTGGTTCCTTGGGAGCCCCCTGCAACGTCACGCTCAACAAATAATTTAGTTGTACGTGGGCTGAACAGATGAGCATCTTGAGAAAGTAGTTCCGGAGTAACTTCTCGAAGAGGAGAGTAGTCATCAAGGATAAAGAAACCACGCCCAAATGATGCCCCAACAAGATCATTCTCTCGCTTCTGGATCATGAGATCTCGATATGAAATCGTTGCATCAGATGCAAGTTCAATCCATTCTTTTCCCCCATCAAGAGTAAAGTAGATTCCAAATTCCGTTGCGCTAAAGAGTAGGTTCGGGTTGATATGGTCCTGTACAATACGCCAAATTAGTGTTCGATCAGGCAAGTCGCCAACGATGGATGTCCATGAGCGGCCGCGATCACTACTCTTGATCAAATAGGGTGAGAGATCTCCAAATTTATGATTGTCAAGCGCGACATAGACCCCATTGGCATCGTGCTGATCGGCATAGATATTATTTACAAATGCGGTAGATGGAATCCCGGAAATGCTACCGACCTCTACACTTCGCCAAGTTTCCCCATCATCCTCGGTTATTTGAATTAATCCGTCATCGGTTCCTACGTACAGAAGACCTGCTTCAAGAGGAGATTCGGCTAAGGATGTAATCGTGTTATACACCGACATGGCATTGAGATCCCAAGGATTGTCATAGCTCTGAGTGTGTCCCATAATCGGAAGAGTAAGCCTCTCTTGATCACGGGTTAAATCTCCAGAGATGGCTTCCCAGCTATCGCCTCGGTTCGTGGATTTCCACACACGATAAGATCCAAAATAGATTGTTGTAGGGACGTGAGGGCTTACTAGTATAGGGGCATCCCAGTTATATCGTTCATGTTTCTCCCCTAGGCCAGCCTGAGGTTGGATGAGGGTCTGTTCTCCGGTAAGGAGGTCTACTCTATGCAATCTTCCCTGCTGAGATTGTGCATAAAGAATATCAGGGTTTCCAGGCTCAGTTGCGGATTGATGTCCATCACCACCAAGAGTCATGAACCAGTCAGCATTCCGTATACCATGTTCATTGTCGGTCCGGGATGGGCCACCGTGGGAACCATTGTCCTGCGTTCCGCCGAAGATCCGATAAAAGGGTTCCGAGTCATCAACGGCCACTTTGTAGTATTGTGTAACCGGCAGATTTGCAATAAAATGCCAAGTTTCCGTTCCATCAAATGTTTCAAAAAGCCCTCCATCTGTACCCATGAGAATGTAGTTTGGGTCATCCATCCGGAACCCCATTGCATGGTTATCCACATGTTTGTCGGACGTATTCTTCATCAGAGAAATCGTTCGGCCGTGATCATGGGATACCTGAACACGTACATCCATGAGATAGATGGTTCCTTCTTTATGTGGGGAAGCATAGAGTTCCTGATAATAGTGAGGTCCGGTTGCGCCGGCCACTGCATCAGACATCTTCTCCCAAGAAGCTCCTCGGTCGGCAGACATAAAGATGCCACCAGTCCTCAGGTCAAGCTCAATTGCCGCATAGATGATATCAGGGTTCTGCGGAGAAATTGCTAGCCCGATTTTCCCCAAATTCGATTTTGGGATACCTTTGGTTAACGGGGTCCAAGTTCGTCCACCGTCAATGCTTTTATGGAGCCCACTACCTGGACCTCCCCCCATATAGGCAGCTACATTTCTGTGTCTTTGCCAAGTAGCTGCATATAAGACGGATGGATCACGTGGATCTATAACGACGTCAGTAACGCCCACCCATTCATCGTCTCCTAGTGTACGTTCCCATGTCTCACCACCATCAGTAGTCAAATAGAGCCCACGCTCGCCACCACTATTCCAGAGCGGCCCCTGCACAGCTACCCACAAGACATCGCTGTTGTCGGGATGAACAATGATCCGAGAGATGTGCTCAGACTCTTCCAACCCCATATTTTTCCAGGTCTGTCCACCATCGTTACTGCGGTAGATCCCATCACCATAACCTACGTGTCGTCCACCAACATTTTCTCCAGTACCAACCCAAACCGTATGTGGGTTTCTTGGATCAAGGGTCAATGCTCCGATTGAATAAGATCCCTGGCCGTCAAAAAGAGACTCCCAAGTGGTTCCGGCATTGATGGTTTTCCAAACACCTCCACTGCCTACGGCCACATACCATACGTTATCATCATCAGGATGTATTTCAATATCGGCGATGCGACCGGACGTAAATGCAGGGCCAATATTACGTAGTTTCAGTGCAGAGAAATCGGTCTCACTGACTAGATTATCTTGAGCTGAAACGGGCAAGGTAATGAGAAGTGAAAGTGCAAATAATGCGCGAAGGATGTAAGACATTTTCGAAATTTTATTAATCGAGGTTGAATATAGCATTTTTGGTGATAAATTAGCTGGATAAGCTAAATTCGAGAGGTATCACTGCTACACATTTTGAGGCATGTGATGGCCAGTAAAAATACGACTTTTCTCGGCTATTTGACATCCCTTACAACACTATATTACGTAGAGAGCACCCGTCCGATTGATACTGGCAGAGTTGTGGTGATATAGTTCTTTTCGGCCGATTTCTGGACAGAATCGCTCATTTTTGATCTTGTAGTACTGATTTCGAGCTAACAGCATCTACTTGATCCCCGAAAGATTAATCTATACCGTTTCATTAAAAACGACAAAATATCGATACGTTGGTCTATCACAAAAATCGTTTGTTAGATGGGTCAAATTTTCCCTCCGAACCCCTTAAACTTTTCAACAAACGCAGCAATCTTTTGAAAAACGATCATATTCCCGCATGGTCTGATAATCCAGATCTTTGCGATCGACGACAAACAGTACCTTATCAATCTGAGATATCGCTACGGCCAGTTGAGCCGCCTTGAAACTGGTCAACGTCTTTCCACTGCCTGTCGTATGCCAGATATAACCTCCCCCAGACGCCTTCCCCAAATTCTGAAAGTTCGTAGCCGTCCTGATGCGCTGTAAAATTTGCTCTGTTGCGACGATTTGATAAGGTCGCATGACAAGAAGCTTACGATCTACATCAAATACACAGTATCGCGTCAGAATATTCAACAAGGTATGCTTCGCAAAGAAGGTCTGGGTAAAACCAGTCAATTCATCAATGCGTCGATTCTTTGAATCGGCCCACCAAGTCGTGAACGAAAAACTGTTGGATGTTTTCCGGCGTGAAGATTTGCGACGTTCATCAAGATGTCCCTGCCGTACTGTATTGCTATAGTATTTCGTTAATGTACCGTTACTGATTACGAATAATTGTACGTACTCAAATAAACCACTACCTGCCCAAAAGCTATCGCGTTGATATCGTTTGATTTGATTAAAGGCCTCACGGATATCCACCCCTCTTCGCTTAAGTTCGATATGCACCATTGGCAAACCATTGACCAATACTGTCACATCGTAGCGATTGGCACGCTTCCCCTCCGCCTCATATTGGTTGATCACCTGCAAAGAATTGTTGTGAATGTACTCTTGATCAATGAGCCGTATATTCTTGATCGTACCATCATCACGCTCAAGCAATTGGATCGGATCTTCCTGAATCTTTGCCGTCTTTTCAATGATCCCGTCATTGACCCCTGAGATTCTGTTTGTGAAGAAGCGTTTCCATTCCGTATCAGAAAATTTGATACGGTTCAATTTTTCGAGTTGTGTCCGAAGATTGGCTACAAGCTCTTTCTCGGTGGTAATCTCTAGATACTCGTAGGCCTGTGATTTTAGTTGTGCGACAAACTTTTCCTCTAGCTCTGCTTCGGACTGATAAGCGGTTTCCCGATCTTTATCGGGCAGAAATTCAGCAACAACCGTACTCTCCCCCGATAATGCAATCGGTTCAAAATGAGAAGGCGTTGAATTTTTACTCATGCGGCTTCTTTGAACGTAAGTAGCCGATCGCGATAATACTCATATTGTTTCCGCCGGGCCTTGATTTCTGCGGGCAGTCCGATGGAAAGGTCATTTACCAGTGCATCAAATTTATCGAGGATAGAGACGGTTTCGTTTTGAATTTCGAGCGGCGGAACGGGGATGCGAAACTTCGAGTATTTCTTTATCCACTGCCTTGCGTGATCTTGAGGTCTATATCGAATCATATTCATCGCATAATATATATATCTGAAATTTTCACGGGAATCTGTTTTAAGTGTGAGTATTTTCATAGCTGAGGACTTAGCTTTGAAAGGAAAATTCACCCACTTAAATGTAGCTGTAAAGTCGTCAAAGATAATAACAGGTTCATCGGAAGATGCAGGATAAATCCCGTTTTCCTCTGATGTGTATCCCAAGATGAAAGTCTTTCCTGCCGTAAGAACTGGAGTAGGAAACTCATCGTCATATTCAGCAATTTCGACAAGGTATTTGCCGGGCTGTTCATAATTCAGCAAATCTCTCAATTCTACCTCATCAATTCTGCTTATACCAGTTGGAATACCAGTATTGAAACTCAACAGACGATCCCTATAGTATTGGTACTGTTTTTTTCGCGCTTCCATCTCCGCTTCTAGCTCTGCCTCCAGCTCTGCCACCAGTGCTGAAAACGTATCCAAGATGTTTACGATTTCGTGCTGCACCCTGAGAGGTGGAATAGGGATTTTTATCCTCGCAAGATTCCTGCCAGAGATGCGACGTACTTTTGTTCCTGTAATAAAAGGCTTTTTCTGTTTCTGAAAAAACTCTGTCTCAAAAAAATAGGACAAGTACTTTGAATTAAATGGATGTCTTAGGATATATGCATCAGTACTGACAGCGACACTCTCTTCACCAATCCATGCTAAAGCCTTTGCTACTCCTTCATCATCCTCACTCGTTGTGGCAATTACAAGATCTCCTTTATTGGCCTTACGTAAACGAACTGCAAGTTCTGATTTGATAAATGTTTTGGTTTCAGTAGCATATACGCTAAAGTGAGTATGTATCTGACCGTAATGAATACAACCAAAACCCGACTCGATAAAGTCGGACTTTTGAATACCATTACCTCGCACTAATTCACCAAAATCACCGATAGGTATGTATTCAACCCCTTCTGGACACAATTCAGTAATCAATCCTTCAATCTTATTCATCCTCTATCTGCCTTCCAAATCGGATACAATGGCGTCAATCTTTGTTCGCAGTTCCACTTGTCTTGTAACGATATCGCCAATCTCTGCATTCAAGGCCCGAATACCAATAAGCTCACGAGTATCCTCCTCCTCAACATACGATGAAACCGCAAGGTTGTAATCTTTTTAACATGCTCATTGGTCAGAACGTTATTAGTGGCCTCTTTCTTAAACAGGGCACTGGCATTGATAAACTGGGTATTGGTATCGGTTTTGTGTTTGGAGAGTACCAGAACGTTGTGGTATTTGAGTTAACGACTACTTATATAGCTCTACACTTAGATTCAATCTACATTCATTCATGACTGGTTTGAGCTGCTTATAATCCAATGCGTTTATGGTTTAAGCATGGGAGACGTTTGCGAAGTTCATCCTGATAGGTGAAGTTCAGTTCACTGATAATGATGCATGATTGATCAGGCGCTTGTGCAAGGATCTGCCCCCATGGATCAATAATTGCGGAATGCCCAAAGCTCTCACGTTCCGCATTATGCCGACCAAATTGGGCGGGTGCTACGACATAAGCTAAATTTTCAATCGCTCGTGCACGTAATAGAGCAAGCCAGTGATAGGCACCAGTACGCCACGTGAATGCCGAGGGTACAAAGAGAACTCGTGCTCCACGGTCAGTCAAGGTTCGGTAGAGTTCAGGAAAACGAAGATCATAACAGATACTGAGGCCCATGATTGCATCAAATGCTTCAAATGTAACAGGAGTTTCCCCTGCTTCAATGTAACGGGATTCCATGAATGAGTGCGCATCATCTAACTGAATATCAAAGAGGTGAATCTTATCATAACGCGCAATCATTTGACCGTCAGGACCAAAAACCAAGCAGGTGTTTGTAACACGTTCGTGGGCTAAAAGTGGTACTGTTCCACCAATAATATAGATAGAGTTTGAATCGGCTAATTCCCGTAAAAATTGCACAGCAGGTCCATTTTCGAGGTTCTCAACCGTGTCAATCTTTTTCCCCTCTCGATCCAAATAGGAGAAATTTTCAGGAAGTGCCACAAGTTGTGCATTCTGTTTAGCTGCATCCTCAATAAGAGATTTGGCTTGTTCTAGATTAGCATGTATATCTTGACCTGAACACATCTGAATCGAGGCAATACGCAGGATTGAATCTGACATTATGATTACACATAAAGGAGGATGGATGGAAATTCTTATATTTCTAAACTCTAACTCTAAAACTCCTCAAATTGATGCGAATATTCCTTACGGTTCTTTTTCCATTAACGCCCATCCTTGGTTGTAGTAATTTCGAAACAGGTCCATCCAAGACGGACGAATTGGCCGGTAAATCATGGGCTGAAGAGACACAGGCGCGTCTCATGGAGACAGAAGGGGGGACGATGTTGCTGCGTGCGATTGACGCTCATGGGGGATTAAATGCGTGGCATAACGCCGAGACAAGCAGTTATATTTGGGGGTTTCCAGGGTCTGAATCTCAAATGGTCGCGCACAACAGAACTCGTGAAGTCTATCATGATATTTTATCTATGGGAGGTAATCCAGCACCAGATGGAACTCAAATGGTCTGGGATGGCACGGATGCATGGGTTTATCCTGATTCACTAGAAATAAA
Organism: Rhodothermales bacterium; assembly: GCA_965215475.1. Taxonomy (GTDB): domain Bacteria; phylum Bacteroidota; class Rhodothermia; order Rhodothermales; family Bin80; genus Bin80. Next base: position 559,728 of record OZ244061.1, on the reverse strand, counting down.
TGCTCGTTTTATGGCCACTACTGGCTATTATTTTCAGTCAATCCCATTTATTCTTGCCGATCCTGGGATTCGCTATGAAGTATTGACTCCGGCACTCTTGGACGGTGTAGAGCATGATCTCGTGCGTGCAACCTTTGATGATGGAGTGGGAGATGCCCCAGGAGATCATTACACACTCTACATTCATCCCGAGACGAATATGGTCAATGCGCTTCGATATCGATCCACGTATGGTCAGGGGCGGCCGGCAATAGATGAGAATATGTCGGAAACTCTCTTGTATTATAAAGACTACGTGACGGTTGATGGGTTGACGGTCCCATCCCACTTTGAAGGATACGGGTTTTCAGAAGGAAGGAAAGAGGATAAATATTATGAAGCATTCTCGAGAAACCATTCATATACCCAGCCTTTTGACAAAAGCCGACTGAGCATGCCAGATAGCGGTGCGCGCATCATTCCGATGCCGAATGCTCAGCAATGATGATGAAAATCATCACTGCTGAGATAGAAGTTATAAGATCAAGTCTGGAATGGAGTTGATTGTTAAACTGGAAGTGAGATCTGCATGATCTACTCAACCGTCTTGTGTTTGTTTTTGGGAAGCCGGGTGGTGATCCGCTTGAGTTGACGCCGAATCGTATCCCAGCTATCATGCCTCTCTTTATCTTTGAGTCGGGCCATATCGACGGTATAGTAGGCCAGAGAAACAGATGTGCTTCTATTATGCGCATCCTTGCTGTGATTGATGGGCGCATGCCCAGATCTGACTTCATAGATCGGAAGGCACTCTCAAGCTCGATCAACCTTCAGTATAAGCGGGCAATTTGCTCCAGCGTCAGGTCATGCAACAGATCTGGAAGCCCGATCCGCTTGTAACAAGATTCGCTCTCCGCCCACGGTGCGGGAATCGGGGTGTATGATCGGATCCACATGGATAAATGGTCGTTTCTCCACCTTCGCATGGATATCATACCCGTTTTGCAGAAGACGCTCCACGATCTCCTCTACCGCATCCTGATTGCTTTGTCTTCGGAAAATGGAAGAAGGGGCTCCTGCTTCAGGCGGGCTTCCACCTGTTTACAGGCCATTGTTCTTGCGCAATGGCAAAACCTTGTCCAAGATTCAAAACCCAACTACTTTTGATCGCTCGTTGATTCTAGGTGGCTCTCCGCACGTCTGACGGAGATTATGGAACGAACGTTTAGCACTCCATAGACTCAGCCCCCGAATCCCGCTCACGGGACGGAGGGTGGATCAATGGTGAGACCGGGGGCAGGTTTACCCGCTCCATGGCATAGTTCGAGATCAGCCAGGTCTGCATGGATGGGATCGGAATGCTGTAGACTTCATCTTGACTGTGTAGGACTCCGCGCTCCACAGCTCTCTGAAACAAATCCTTCGCTTCCACCTCGCCGTACTCCCGCGATAGAAACTCCACAATATCCCTCCAGTCCAACCCATTATCTATGGATACGGTTTGGATGAGTCTTGCTAAACTACAACGCTCTTTTCCACTGATCCCTTTTGCACGTTGTTTGTAGTACGCCTCCCGTCTTGCCCCACCCACGCGGTACACGATGTCTAGTCCCATAGAGGTCATTTCTCCGCGATCGTGTTGGATTTGCTTGGCCGCGGCATCGCCATACGCTGTAATATGCTGGGGCCACCCATGCGTCTTTTGGGCAATCGCATCAATCCACGGAGCAGGATCCCCCTTCGCACGCCCCTCTTTGACCAGCCAGTCTCTGAGTACCCGCCCCTCCGCCTCTTTGCCCAATGCCCCTAATTCCACAAAACAGCCCCCTTTGAATCTCGAAATCCCCAGTGACCTGAAGGCTTCTTCGGTCTGTCCCAGCCCCGCCCCCAACAAGATGACGGGGCGTCCGACATCCCCGTTGTGAATCACATCCAGCGTGTCTCTCGCTCTAGTTTGTTCCGTTGGAGTTTTTTTTAGATTGATCAGATATTGCGCTTCATCCAGCACTAAAATCAATCCTTCCTTGGGGGCAAGATTCCTAAGTATTTCCTTTGGAGTCGCGTGCCCCGCCACACTTCTGACATATCCCCCTTCGATAAACTTCACGCCGGCTTTTGCTGCCTGCTCATGATTAATCGTGTACGACTTTCCGAGAGACTGGGCCATCGCAGCGGGAGTGTATAGATTTTCTATCGAGATCTTGGCCACCTTCCACTTTTTTTCTTCTGCCCTTTTGGAGATCACATCCAGTAGCGCCGTCTTTCCCGCCCCGGGTGCACCCTGGATCAGAAAGGTGGATCCTGTTTGTGTATCCATGGAATCTTTGACCAGTCTGTCAAAATTGTTCAAGATATGATTTCGTCCATGGAAATATTTCGCCTTGCCACGGTCCGCAATATAGTCGGGTATATGGGACGTATCAGGAGACATACATGCTGGAATTACAAGGAATCACGATTTGAGAAAGCGATTGGACACATCCAGACCTCCAAGGTTCCAAACGTGACCTTTTTAGACTCACGGAGATTCAGATCCAGAGGCCGTTTGATTTCGTGTCCTCTTCCTTATCCATCTTATTCTAGTGCGGTTTTTCGTCTCATTTTACATTGGAATGATGAATTGCTATAAAGTGCACGACATCTTAGATTAAGTTTCATGTAAAAGGATGAGCAAGTTTCGTTGATTAATCGCGCAAGACCCGATCAATTTTACTAACTTATTAGGATTGATATTCAACAACCCAGATGGTTATGTCACAGACAAAAAATTTCACCCGACGCGAGTTTATTGCAACCACTAGCGGGGCTACAACTGTTGCTGCAGTACTCCCCCGACACGTTTTTGGCGGATCAGGCCATACTGCCCCAAGTGATCAAGTCAATGTCGCAGTGATCGGATGTGGAACGCAGACTTTACGTCAGTTGATGGGCGACTGGTTGCCAAGAGAGGATGTTAATGTGGTTGCAATCTGTGATCCCAATACGGATTCAGAAGATTATCGCGACTGGAGTCCGCATGGACTCCGCAATTCAATTCGTGAATTTCTTGGTAATTCCAACTGGGGATCTGAAACGGGCATTCGAGCAGGCCTTATCCCTACAAAGGAGCTGATTAGCAGTTATTATGCCAATGAGCGTAGACAAAATAGTTGGGAAGGTCTAAAGCTTTATGCAGATTATAGAGAAATGCTGACAGAATCCGACGACATTGATGCGATCATTGATATGACCCCTGAACATTTACACGGGGTTGTGAATATTGCGGGAATGAGAGCTGGTAAAGCCGTGATTTCCCACAAAGTGCTTGCAAATACCTTACATGAAGTGCACCACACGGTTCGAGTAGCCAAAGAAACCACGGTCACCACGCATCTTATGGCATGGAGCAATGATGCAGCACTTTATCAGTTATGGGAGTGGATAAATCAAGGGGCAATCGGGAAAGTGAAAGAGGTACATAATTGGTCAAATCGTCCGATATGGCCCCAAGGATGGCTCGAAAATCCCCAAGAAGAGATGGAGATTCCCAATGGAATGAACTGGGATTTATGGCTCGGATGTGTACCGAATCGACCGTACCATATTGATTATACCCATGCGCTTTTTCGTGGATGGTTTGAGTTTGGTAGTGGATGTCTGGGGGATATGGGGCAGTACAGCCTATGGAGGACCTACCGCATGCTAAATCCAGGGCCAGTAATTCGCGTAGAAGCTAATGCTGCCACAGGGGCCACGATTGTCGGAAATCAGAGTCAGTGGCGTCGCTCGGAAGTTGCATTTCCAACGGCAAGCACCGTACATTTTGAGCATCAAGAGATGGATATATTCTGGTATGATGGTGGTATGAAGCCACATGTAACTAAAGGTTTATTGGCAAAGGGGGAGCGGCTTCCAGATGAAGGAATACTGTATGTGGGCGAATATGGAACGATCCTTGGAAATTTTCTAGGAACCAATTTTCGGCTTCTGCCCGAAAGCAAAATGACGGCCTTGCAGGGGTCTTTGCCAACAAGCCGGCCTGCAGGAGAGATAAAAAATTCTGTGGATGAATATATAGATGCAATTCGAGAGGGGAAGCAAAGCCGGGGAAGCTTTATAAACATTGCAGATCTCGCCGAAGCGACCTGTTTAGGGACCATTGCGCTGCGTACCGGAAAGCAGATTACTTGGGATGCCGGGAGCATGAGCATACTCAGTGATAATGTTCCACATGAATTCATGACCCGCGAGTATCGTGAGGGTTGGGCAGTGTAGGAGAGTGAGCCTGCTCAATAAAGCAGGGAGGGTAAAGTGGTTTCACTGACTTTATCCTAAGGTGAAATTTTGATGCTCGGTGTTGAACTGCGTCTGAGTTTTGTGTGTCAAGAAATTCTTCTCGGGACCAGCCATCCGATTGGTTGATCTTTTTTGAATCAGTGGTGCGGTCAGTTTTTCCTGACAATTAGGAACGAGATCGGTGGATCCATGTCAATTTTCTCTGGATTTATCCGTTGTCATCCCTGATTCTAAACTCTGATTGGACAAGTTGTCACTATTCTAGGGAATGGAATACTTTTGGATCATTTTTGATATCAGGTATAAACATTGACAAAACGACATATTCAAAATGAACCTGAATAATTATACGATCAAGGCACAGGAAGCTATCCAGAAAGCCCTAGAGATTGCTGCAGGCAATAACCACCAAGGACTGGATTCAGCTCATCTTCTAAAAGCATTTTTGGCTGATCCTAATGGTATTGGCTTCAGTATCATGCAACGATTGGGAGCGGATCTCAAAGGTTTGGAAAGTGAGGTAGATCAATTGCTTGCAAGCATGCCAGTCGTTACAGGATCTTCGGTAGAAGGGGGGTATCTGACCAATGTGACGAAACAGACCTTTGATCAGGCACTCAAGGAATCCAAGGCACTTAAGGATGATTTTGTAAGCAGTGAACACCTTCTGATTGCATTGACTGAAATCAGCGGGGCAGTTGGGGAGGCGATGGCTCGTCGAGGGATCACCAAAAAATCAATTCTGGGAGTACTGAAAAGTGTTCGGGGGAACCGTCGTGTGACAGATCAGCATGCTGAAGATAGCTACCGGGCTCTCGAGCGCTTTACAAGAAACCTCAATGAATTAGCCGAGAAAGGCAAGATTGATCCCGTGATTGGGCGTGATGAAGAGATCCGGCGTGTTCTACAAATCCTCTCTCGGCGAACAAAAAACAATCCGATCCTGATCGGAGAAGCAGGGGTAGGGAAGACGGCTATTGCAGAGGGGATTGCGATCCGAATCGTACAGGGAGATGTCCCCGAAGGATTAAAATCCAGGCGACTTCATGCGTTGGATATGGGAGCGCTGATTGCAGGTGCCAAATATCGTGGAGAGTTTGAAGATCGGCTGAAGGCTGTGGTCAAGGAGGTTACCGATGCTAGTGGAGAAATCCTCCTCTTCATTGATGAAATCCATACGCTCGTTGGGGCGGGTGCAGCAGAAGGTGCGATGGATGCAGCAAACATCCTGAAGCCAGCTCTCGCCCGAGGCGAATTACGTGCCATTGGTGCAACGACACTGGATGAGTATCGAAAATATTTTGAAAAAGACAAAGCACTCGAGCGTAGATTCCAAACGGTAATGGTGAGTGAACCTCAACTAGATGATGCCATTTCCATTCTGCGCGGTATCCGAGAGCGCTACGAAGTGCATCATGGAGTACGGATTAATGATGAGGCAATTATTTCGGCCGTTCAACTAAGTAACCGATATATTGGAGATCGTCATCTACCAGACAAAGCGATTGATTTGGTCGATGAAGCGATGGCGCGCCTCAGAACAGAGATTGATTCTCTTCCAGAAGAATTGGATACACTTGAGCGGCAGATCCGGCAACTGGAAATCGAACGCGAAGCACTCAAGCGTGAAAAAGAGAAAGAAAAACTTGCATCACTTGAGGAGCAACTTGCGAATCTAATGGAAGAAAGAGGAAGCCTCCGTGCACGTTGGGATGAAGAGAAGAAGCTGATCTCGGATATTCAGGAAGCAAAAGAGAAGATCGAAGAATTCCGGATTAAAGATGAAGCTCTTGTTCGTGCAGGGAAATATGAGGAGGTAGCCAAAATTCGTCATGGTACGATTCCAGAGCTGGAGCAAAGGATCCAAGAAACCCAATCCAGACTACAGGAGGTACAGGAAAATGGGGCACTTTTAAAAGAGGAGGTCGATGCGGAAGATATTGCTGAGATTGTTTCAAAATGGACGGGTATTCCGGTTTCTAGGATGATGGAAAGTGAACGGATCAAGTTGCTTCGTGCTGAGGATGAGTTGAAGTGTCGTGTGGTGGGACAGGATGAGGCCATTCAGTCGATCGCCCATGCGGTACGCAGAGGACGAGCCGGGCTCCAAGAACAGGGGCGACCCATAGGGTCTTTTATCTTCCTTGGTTCAACGGGGATCGGAAAAACCGAACTGGCAAAAGCCTTGGCGGAATTCCTCTTTGATAATGAGCAGGCGCTGATACGGATTGATATGAGTGAGTATCAGGAACGCCACACCGTAAGTAGATTGATCGGAGCACCTCCGGGATACGTAGGATATGAAGAAGGGGGGCAGTTGACTGAGCGCGTTCGACGGCGACCGTATGCGGTCGTGTTGCTGGATGAAATCGAAAAAGCACATCCAGAGGTGTTTAATATCCTGTTGCAGGTCTTGGATGAGGGCTGTTTGACGGATAATAAAGGGCGTACGACAGATTTCAAGAATACGATTGTGATCATGACCAGTAACCTGGGCAGTGACCTGATTCGTCAGCGTATAGAATCTGGGGTTTCATTCAATCCTAAGGAAATCCGGCGTGAGATTATGGATCTCCTCAAAGCGAGTGTTCGTCCAGAATTTCTCAACCGTATTGATGAAATCGTTCTATTTAATCCGCTTGACAAAGAGGTGATCCGGGAGATTGTTACGATTCAGTTTGCTCGGATTCAGCAACTCGCTCTGGAAAGCCATGGGATCTCACTGCGGATGACCGACGGAACCAGGGATTATCTTGCAGAAGTTGGATTTGATCCATCGTTTGGTGCTCGTCCGATCAAGCGTCTTCTTCAGCGCGAGATCGTAAATAAACTGGCCGAAGAGGTTCTCTCTGGCTGGATTTCTGCCGGGCAAACCGTAACGATAGATGTGGCAGAGGATGGTAGTGGACTGATCTTGGAGACAGAGCCGTTGGGAATGGAAGACGAAGTAAATGCATGAGGAAATATTTTTCAAAAACATAGGTTCATTGGAAATCTTGTCCTATATTTGAAGCCCATGGAATGGCCGGTATTTAATACCGGCCATTTTAATTGAACAGATCAGCATGTATTTGAAAAAACTTGCAATTCAGGGGTTCAAGAGTTTTTCCTCGTTAACGGATTTGCATTTTGATCCGGGGATCACCGCGATTGTTGGTCCGAATGGCTGTGGAAAATCAAATATTGTGGATGCTTTACGTTGGGTAATCGGTGAACAGCGTGCCCGAGTATTACGATCGGGTAAAATGGACAGTGTTATTTTCAACGGTACATCGAATCGTCGCGCAGTCGGACTTGCAGAAGTACAGTTGACGATCGCAAACACGCGTGGAATCCTACCTCTAGAGTATTCGGAAGTGATCCTGGGCCGTCGGCTCTACCGATCTGGAGAAGCGGAGTACTTACTGAATGGCGTGGAGTGTCGGCTTCGAGATATTACGGATCTCTTCACGGATACCGGAATGGGGGCGGGCGCCTACTCGGTCATTGAGTTGAAGATGATTGATGAAATCTTGTCAGATAACACCCAGGATCGTCGACGGCTGTTTGAGGAAGCCTCAGGGATCACACGCTACAAAAAGCGAAGAGGAGATGCACTTCGTAAGCTTGATCAGATGCAGGTGGATCTTGCACGAATCCAGGATCTAACAGATGAAATCTCTAAACGGGTACGGAGCCTGAAGCGACAGGCCTCTGTTGCAGAACGCTACCTGCGTTACAAGACACAATTGCGAAATGCTCAGATCAGTCTGCTCAAGCTCGAGTATGCCCGTCTACTTACGGAGGAAGAAGATTTTCAAAGCCAGATCACCGAGTATTCAGATATTTGTTCGGGTCTATCTGCACAGGTGAGAACGAGTGAGACGCAACTCGAAGCGTTACGAACAAGGTTTGTTGCGGAAGAAAAGAGAATACGTAGAAATCGGCAGTCATTTGTGGAACATGAACAAGAGATCATTAAACTCGAAGGAGATCTACGATTAGGAGAAGCAAATCAGGAAACGATTGCGCGAAATCTTGAGAGATTAAAGGTAGAACGTGAAACTGCAACGGGTGAAAGGAAAACGCTAAAAATTCACCGGGAATCCACAGAAAAAGAACTCTCGGAAGCACTTTTAGAGACAAAAAAAACAACTCAGCTCCTGAATGAGGTTTCCAACGAAAGAGATAAGGTAAGTGCACGGCTAAAGACATTTGAAATTCAGAGGGAAACACTTGAAGTAACTGCAAGGAGTCTCAAGGAGCAAAAGCTGAATCATCAACGCCAATCTGACCGACTAGATGTACGGATTATGCATCTGGAAGAAGAGCAGAGGAGGCTATTAGATGTATGGAAGTCTGAGGAGAAAGCCAATAAAAATGCTTCCAGAGAGGCAGAAGATGCCACCAAGGCATTTGAAGAGGCCAAAAGAGAACTTGATCGTACAAAATCTGTCCTTCAGGAAGCGGAAGCCTCACATATAGAATTGAGTAAACAGATTTCCCATGTAGAAGACAAAGTAGAGCAATCCCAGAGAAAACTTGCTGCCAAGCGTGCAGAGGTTGGAATCTTGGAGGATCTGATTAACACCTATGATTTTTTCCCTGATGCCGTTCGGTATCTCCTTACCAAAGCGAGGGATCTTTCGGTCACTACACTGAGTGATTTGATTGCTTGTCCTTCCGAATACAGGGCAGCTCTGGCAGCTGCTCTCGAACCATATGGGAGTTGTATTATCGTGGAGACCGATCGTATCGCCAGGATGGCTGCGGATCTTCTACGTGCTGAAGATATGGGGCGAGCTTATTTTATCGTTCTTGAGAATATCCCAGACCTGCCCCCGCTGAATACATCCCCGCCAAGTACATTATTGTCGTTAGTTACCCTCCGGGACAATGTATTTAAGCCAGTGGTCGAACTTCTTCTTCAGGATGTACTTGTCGTTGAATCTCTTGACAGAGGTCGTGACTTATTGAAGGAAAATAGAGGGAGTACATATCGTTATATCACGATTGAGGGGGAATGGATAGATGGACGTGGTGTTCTTTACGCGGGTGGAACCGAGGAGGGAGGAACCTACTCACATCTTTCACGGCGTGATAGTCTTCGAGCCGCAATAGAAGCCTGTTCAGAATTTCAACTTGAGATTGATAATACTGCAGCTAAATTGTCCACACTTCATCAGAAGCGAACTCAAATCAGATTGGATGAAGTCATTACTCAGACTCGTGAAGCAGAACGATTGTATTCAGAGGCAGATCATGTGTCTCAGAAATTTGCACAGATTCGGGAGTTAGGATCCAGTCAGCTCAATACCCTTATACAGAGGCAAGATCAGATTGCACAAGAGATTACATCCATACAAGAAGAGGCACGGCCTAGTGGAGGCCAACTCATCCATATTGATGAAAAGCTTGCGTATGCAGAAGAGGATATAAACGCGATGGATCAGAAAATTCAATCATGCAGGATACAACTGGAGGAAGTTCAAAACGCATATTTGAATGCACATACTGCCTCGGTTCAAGCCAAAGCCAAACAGGAGCTTCTGGAAGGTGAATGGCAGCGAATAGAACAGAGACAGTTACGACTGGACCATCAGGCAGAAGTTCATGACGAAGAGGATGAGGCATTGGTAAAGATGCAGCAGGATGCATCTATTCAGGTTCACGAGTTGAAGGAAAAGCTTGAAAATGAACGTAGATGTCGGAGAGATTTGAATGAAGTCAATGTTCAGGATAGTTCTCGAGAGCACGAATTACGTCTCGAATTGGAGAGAACAAATGAACGTGTTCGTAAAGCGCAAAGGGCTTTACAGGAAGCAAAAGAGAAAGAAACAAATGTTCAAATAAGATATAGTGCTATAAAAGCCCGCAGAGAAGACATACAGGTTCGTGCGAGGGAGGAATATCAGTTTGAGCTTTCTGATATGCCACAGGTGGAAGAAATTGACGTTGAACTCCTCAAGGAGCAGGTTCAAGAGACCGAACGCAAGCTGCAATCGATGGGGAATGTGAATGCATTGGCTCTTGAAGAATACAACACGCAGAATGAGCGATTGGAATTTATGATGGAGCAGCGTTCAGATCTAGAGGAGGCAGAAAAGATACTTATACAAACTGTCAAAGAAATCAATCAAACTGCATCCAATCAGTTCCTTGAGACCTATAGATTAATTCAGGAAAATTTTCAAAAACTTTTCTGTGAACTTTTTGGCGAGAAGGCAAAGTGTGAGCTTGACCTCACGGAACCGGATGATGTTCTTGAATCCCCAATTGCGGTCATAGCAAGACCTAGCGGGAAGCGCCCTGTCAGTATTGCACAGCTTTCCAGTGGAGAAAAAACACTTACGGCGATCGCTTTACTGTTTGCAATTTATTTGATCAAGCCGAGTCCATTCTGTTTCCTGGATGAAGTGGATGCTCCTCTGGACGATACCAACGTAGATCATTTTATGCGTATGATTCGCCGGTTCTCTTCGGACACGCAGTTTGTTCTGGTCACGCATAACAAACGAACCATGGAGATGGCGAATCGGCTCTATGGCGTCACAATGCAGGAAGAAGGGGTTTCTAGCCTGGTCAGTGTTCGTTTTGAAGAAGCGGTTGCTCTGGGGCAGTAGATACGAGAGCATCTACCTCAATTTCGACTAGTAATTCAGGGGAGATCAATCCAGCAATTCCTACCATAGTGGCGGCAGGGCGGATAGAATTAAAGATCTCTCTATGGGCTTTGCCGACAGCTTCCGCATGGGAAGCAATGTTCACAACATACATCCGGGTACGAACCACATCTGTCAGGGATGCATTGAGATCGGCAAGAGTAGTTGCGATGATCGAGAAAATGTAATTCGTTTGAGCATATACATCCCCTGGGCCAACGATATGCCCCTCAGGGGTAACAGCTGTTGTGCCTGAAACAACAATGTGCTGGTTTATTCTTACCGCCCGTGAATATCCGTATGGGATTCCCAGATAGCCCCACTGGTTGTCCGTTGTCGAATGGACATGATCGATTGGTTATGGTCTTCTTTCTATAGATAGAATCTACCGAAAATGCCATCCACCGAGTGCACACGACATTCTCGGTGATTGTCACGGGGAACACCTAAGTAACATAAACACAGCCCCCCCCCTAGACCCTGTGAGTCTAAGGGGGGAACCGTAGGTACTACGCGGTTCAAGAACGATGTCTTACCCGTGTAGATCAGAAGTAATCCGTTCTCTCTGGATACGGATTACGACTCTTCAGTGTCGTCTGCGCTTTCTTCCATATCCTCCATTTCCATGTCCTCCTCCATCATTTCCATCGTATCCGCGTCCATCTCCATGTCATGATCCATCATTTCCATCGTATCGGCCTCCATTTCCATGGCATCATCCATCATGGCACCATCTTCGTGCATTTCTGCATCACCGTCCATATCTATATCTGAAGAAGAATCGGTACCACCACAAGCGGCGATCAGCAGAGTGAGAGTGAGAAAAAGAATGTGGTATAATTTCATTGTAACCAAGTTGTTTTAATATGTTTTACGAGGTGGTAAAGCACAAATATACGGATTAGAGCCAAACATTTGGCATACCGTTACCACCCACGAATGCCAATATAGCAAATAAATTGGAAATGTGGCGATATTCTCTCGAATATGATGCGACGGAATGTGCAAAACAAATTACATTGGACGAATCATCGTCTCGAAAAATGGCACAGGATCGCGTATAGTTACCATCATACGCTAAAGGTTGAAGTGTCCAGGCTCTTCACCAATCGCATCTTGATTTCCATGTAGTATGTGCTGTATGTGGCAATCAATATTGAAAAGGAATGGAAGAAAAAAGGGCGACAAGAATTGGAACAAGATTCACCACAATGATGCAGGTAACCAAGACAGATATAAAGTGTCCCACTTCCTCTGGATTGGCTGCCCCAGTTCACCGGAATACAAGCACTTTGATGGAATATGTATTGAATTTTACCTCCCACAAGTTCAATGCCAAGAAAGAGCAAGTCACGGAATCGTTCAAATCATCAAAACGATCGGCAAATGGATACGAAGGAATTTGGAAATTCTAGAGACGCAGTTGATTTTTTCTGCAGAAAGCTGAATATCCGTCACAATATTTTTAGGAGATTCCAGATTAGGGGAATAGATATGGAATAGAAAAGGACAGGAAGAGGTTGTATATTAATAGAAATTGCGTATATTTCATCCATAGGAGCAAATACTCAGAGGATCTGCATTCGGTGCGGGTTTATTTTCGGGGTTAAATTTTTGCGACACATTTTCATAATCAATTCATAACAAAACGTTTACCAATTACACCAAGATGAGCAGATATAGTGAACTTAAAACTATCGTTGATGGCATTGAAGCCGATTTTATCAAGTTTCATGACAAAGATGTGGATGCCGCAGGTGCTCGTATTCGTAGAGCCATGTTGGATCTGAGAAATCTTGCCAATACGATTCGTAAGGAAGTGCAGGAGGAAAGAAATAGTAGGAAGTCAGGTTAAAAAAACACCTGGCCTTACTTATCATCCTTGCAGGCATCCTCTTCGACTCAAGAGGCTTGTTTGCATGGTTGATCCAAAGCGTTGGAGGTGAGACGTTTGCTTCCTCCGCGGGGGGATTTCAACCTTTCTCTGGTAGCATCTGTACAGAACGTATGGATGCCACCCGAGAAGTTCTGTGAAAAACGGTTGAATAAGTTGGATTCTACCTTCTTGGTAGAGATCACAAATCGGCAGCAACAGTGCGTTTATTCGTGACGGAGTGCTTCAATTGGATTCAGTCCAGAAGCTTTGCGCGCAGGATAGAAGCCGAAGAAGATGCCGACGCCTGCAGAAAACATCAATGCAATCATAATGGTTGTGGGTGAGGTAACAGTGTTCCATCCTGTCAACTGGCTCAATATGCTTGAGCCGGCAAAGCCGATCCCAACCCCAATTGCGCCTCCCAATACACTCATGACAATGCTCTCAACAAGAAATTGAGTCAGCACATCCCTTCCACGTGCACCAATAGCCATTCGGATCCCAATCTCTCGGGTACGCTCGGTCACAGATACCAGCATGATATTCATGATTCCGATTCCTCCAACTAAGAGAGAGATGGAGGCAATGGCCGCCAACAGCATTGTCATTACTTCCGTAGTGCCTTGTTCGGCTGCAGCTAGATCATTTTGGTTTCGAACCGTAAAGTCATCATCTGCAAATTCTGCAAGGCCATGAGATTCCCGCATAATGGCTCGGATTTCTTCCTGCGCTGCGGGAATATCACGTGATGATGGTGTATTTGCCAGAATTTGAAAAATGCGACTCCATCCACTGAGTCGAGTCTGAACGGTCGTATAGGGAGCAAAAATTACATCATCCTGATCTGTGCCGCTGGCGGTTTGGCCCTTAGGTTCAAGGACACCAATGATTTCAACGGGAACGTTACGTACTTGAACGGTTAGTCCAACGGGATCTTCTCCGGGGAACAGGTTTTCTGCAACGGTATGTCCTAAGACCATGACACGACGCATCTGACGTTGCTCACTTTGATCGAAAAATCTTCCATACTTTAGATCCCAATTCCGGATAATCTGGTAATCTGTGGAAACTCCATTAATCGTTGTACGCCAGTTCCCCTGACCTCCAATGATCTGTGTTCGACTAAATACAACCGGAGAAACCGCAGAAACAATCAGACTCTCTCGTTTTATTTTTTCATAATCTTTGATCGTGAGACGATTGTAACTTTGTGCACCTCGGCTAACACCACCCTGACTGCTTGCGCCTGGAGTAACGACCATCATATTGGTTCCAAGCGTATTAATTTGCTCCTGGATTTGGGATTGAGCACCTTGCCCAATGGCGACCATTACAATTACAGCACCAACACCAATAACAATTCCTAGCATAGTTAGGAGCGTGCGCATTTTGTTTTTCAAAATACTCTGAGAGGCAATCTTGATGAGTGTTGAAGATTTCATGGATTCGTGGAATGGTAAAGGTAGATGCTTTGGGAAGAATTTTAGATGACCATCTCCTGGGCTTTGACAGATTGAATTCGATTGTCTTGAATGATTTTCCCATCACGTAACTCAATGATCCGTTGCGTACAATTCGCAACGTCCGTTTCATGAGTTATGAGTAGAATCGTCATTCCTTGGTCGTGAAGTTCTTGAAAGAGAGTCAGCACTTCAATAGAAGTATGGCTATCCAAGTTTCCGGTAGGCTCGTCAGCGAGGAGGATGGATGGATTGGTCACCAATGCCCTAGCGATGGCGACACGTTGTTGTTGTCCACCTGAGAGTTCGTTCGGTTCATGATCCATTCGATCTCCAAGTCCCACACGCTCGAGAGCCTCTTCAGCCATTTTTCGGATCTGAATTTTACGTCGGGATCGATCGTAGAGAAGAGGTAATTCAACATTTTCCAGAGCAGATGTACGAGCGAGCAAGTTAAATCCTTGAAAAACAAAACCGATTTTACTGTTTCGAATATCAGCCAGTTGGTTACGGGATAGATTGTCTACATGGACATCATCCAGGAAGTAAGTTCCCGATGTGGGATAATCGAGGCACCCAATGATATTCATCAGAGTAGATTTTCCAGATCCAGAAGCTCCCACAATCGCGATCATTTCGCCTCGTTTGACCGTCAAATTAACCCCTTGCAGAGCGTGTACCTCGGTATTTCCCATGGTATATACCTTGGTTAAGCCCTGCGTTTGCATCACGGTTTCTTGTTCCATTTAGACTAAAATCCTCCTGGGCGAAAACGTTGTTGGGCACGCTGAAAGGGATTGTTTGAACCCCCACCTTCTTGTTGAGTAACTCCCGCGATGACTTGCATACCGGGTTGAAGGCGTGAACTGGCTACTTCGGTCATCTGGCCATCGGAAATTCCAGTTTGTGCGGGAGCAGCCATCAATTCATCATTCTCATCCAGATACCAGATCATAGTAAAATCATTTGCGCCTCCTCCGAAGCCACCCGCTCTACCACCACTCCATGTACCGCCATTCCCGCCTCGATTGCCATTTCTGGGGGGGCCTGCATTACCCTCAGTTCGGTCTTCCCTCATGGCTTCTCTGCGTGAACGAAGGACCTCAAACATTTGTGGAGTTGCCCGAAAACGCAGTGCAGCATTGGGCAACTTGAGGACGTTGGTAGCAGATTCAATCAAAAAATCAACCGTTGCAGTCATGCCGGGTAATAGCTGGCCCTCAGGATTTTCAACATCCACGACGACGGTGTAATTCACGACATTTTCTTGAACGGTTGACTGGAGGCGTACCTGTCGGACCATGCCAGTGAATATTTCGTCTGGATATGCCTGAACGGTGAATCGAGCAAATTGTCCTTCCTGAATTCGCCCGATATCACTCTCATCGACAGATGCAAGAATTTCCATGCGCGAAAGATCATCAGCAATCAGGAAAAGC
Organism: Rhodothermales bacterium; assembly: GCA_965215475.1. Lineage (GTDB taxonomy): Bacteria > Bacteroidota > Rhodothermia > Rhodothermales > Bin80 > Bin80. The sequence goes on along the minus strand of OZ244061.1, from coordinate 544,058 downwards.
TGTGGCGCGGAAAAACTGGCTGCTACGGTTTGACCAACATCTACATTCCGCTCAATAACAGTCCCGGAAATCGGAGCTATGATCGTTGCATAGCTCAGGTTTTGCCGGGCACGATCCAAACTGATTTCTGCGCTATTGGTTGCGGCTCTGGCAATGTCTAGATCATACTGAGCTCGATAGTAGTCAACTTCGGTTACAAATTGTTGATCGTATAGAGGTTGAAGCCGTTCAAGCTCCCGCTGAGCTTGTCGTAGCTGCGCCTGGTTTCTTTCTAGATTGGATTCTGCATCACGGACAGCACTCCAGAGGAGCGTTGTATCAATTCGGGCGATCACTTGACCTTGGGAAACGCGGTCATTGAAGTCAACATAAATGCTGGCAATAATGCCAGAAACTTGAGTGCCAACCTGAACTGTGGTTACAGCATCCAACGCTCCTGTACTAGCAACAACAGATTCAAGATCGCCTTCTTCAAGTGTGACAAACCTGTAAGGGCTGACGGGCTCGGTGGATCCTCGATTAAAATACCAGAGCGAGGCACCGGTAATCACAATTACAGTTACGATGATAGAGAGTCGCATCGGAGTTAGATTAGTATTGGGGTTTTAGATTCAATGAATCCTTCTGAGGTGAACGGCGCGGACCAGATGATCGCGCTCGGCGTTTTCTTTGATGTTTTTGTTCACGCTCCAACCAGGTTTCAATATTTTGCCACTGCTCAGGAGTGAGAACCTGTTGAAGTTCGGTAATTAAGATCTGGCGATGAACAGCGATACTGTCGATCATTCGTCGTCGTTGTTGCATAAGTGATTGTTCAGCACGGCGCACAATGATTCTAAATTCATCAAGTTGTTCTTCATCTTGAAAATCAATTATTCGTTCAATGTGACGAGTAAGCCCGCCCTGAATTCGAGTTTGAGAAAGAGCAACATTTCTCTGATGTTGCCAGGAACTGGTTCCGAGAATTCCAATGATAACTCCAAGAATTAATGTGCATCCAAGAACGACCAAAGATTTTACCCTAGGACTCATGGAATTGTTGGGGAAGATTCTTCCAAATCTGTGGAATAAGCCATCGTCAATGTCATAGGCTTTAGACCAAAGACAAGTTCTGTCGTCGTATAGGGGATATCATAATCATAGATGACCGACCTATTATAAGATAGGAACCCTAATACAAAGAGTATACTTGCGAGCAATATACGTTTGAAGGTCACCCAGATCATTTGAAAAAAATACTCCTCCGACGAATTGATCGTACGGACTTTTCGCATAATGCGATCAGAAAGAAAAGGCTGGGTATTGGATGCAGCATTTATGTCGGTTGCTTCCTGGAGTAAGGAAGATAAGCGAGGATCATTCATAGCAGAGCATGTTTGATTCTTTGGTTTGATCTAGTTTTCTTTCTCAAGAATAGACCCTAAAATCGTACGAAGATGAGTTGTTGCACGGCTTAATCTGGACATGACAGTACCTTGGGCAATACCAAGTATTTCCGCAGTCTCTATAATGGAGTATACGTCAATCAGTCGAAGCACAACGACGGCGCGATGATGAGGTTTAAGTTGATTCATAGCTAAATTAATGAGTCGGGTTTGATCAAAACGATCGAACTCGGAATCAGAGTCGATTGGTTCGGACAGGATTTGATTTTTATCATCTAGGCTGATAAAGTTGGAAAGGGTTTTTTTCGTCTCCGAAGCACATCAAGGGATGCATTAATTGCAATCCGTGTGAGATATGTACGGCAGGCAGCATCGCCACGAAATTGGTGGAGGGTTTTATAAAATCGAATAAAAACCACCTGAACCACATCATCCACTTCCGATGTGTTGCCAAGCATACCCGCAACGATACGAGCCACGGCAGATTGATGTCGTTCAAGTATCTCGCGAAATGCATTTTGATCTCCTTTTCGTACAAGATCAAGCAAGATTTCATCAGAAAAAATGGTTCCCACTTGTGCACGACTCAACGTTACGGTTCATTTTTTTGAGAGAAAGCCCGGTGTTGGGTCTTTTATTAGTCGCAAAGTAGATCAGTTTCCAGATGAGTCCCTTGATATTTGGAACAGATAGATTGAAGTTAGACGTGACGACCACTTGGTTCAAAGCAAAACTCCATCAAAGAATTTGTCTGAACTTCAAAGATCATCCGTAGAAATTGCTGTAGCGAGTTCATCATCAAGATTAAGTTGGTGATATCGTTCCTACCCCAAATGATCCTTCCTGGGCAATTCCATTCGGGGCCAGAAATATTCCGCATATCAGCAGATTTGATGGCGTATGAAGTAAGACCGTAGAATTTCTTGTACAGTATAGACGATGGATTAAACAAAATCTTCCCAAATTCACGAAAAACCAATTCGATAAACATGAAGATTTAATCAACAGTGTTACCGATTCGCTGTGGTGTCGTAATTTTTGGGAGTAATCAACTAACTACAATCGAAACTCATGGCATACAAAGGGACTATAGGAATTCTTACGGGTGGTGGCGATGTACCTGGACTGAACCCGGCTATTCGTGCTGTAACCGTTCGAGCTCTCCGCGAAGGATACAGAGTACTTGGAATCAAGCGAGGGTGGGCCGGATTGGTTGAACTTATCCAGGATTCTGAGGTGGACAATTCAGAGAGCGTAGAAGAACTCATGGAGTCTACGGTAAATGCTGCTGCACGGACAGGAGGCACTTTCCTGCATAGTTCACGCACACGGCCAAGCCACCTACCAAAGAGTACACTACCAGCACACTTACGCGATCAGTTTACGGATGAAATAAATGATGTGACCTCTGCGGTACTTTCAAATATTGAATATCTTGGCATTGATTATCTCATTCCCATTGGTGGAGATGACACGCTCAGCTATGGCTACCGCTTACATAAGGAGGGTGTGAAGGTTGTGGCGATCCCTAAAACCATGGATAATGATGTGCCGGGTACAGATTATTGTATCGGATTTGGTACATGTGTGACCAGGACGATTGAACTGGCGAATACATTGCGGACGTCTGCCGGATCGCACGAACGTTTTCTGGTAATTGAAGTTTTTGGACGTTATGCCGGGTATTCAGCTCTATTACCTGCAATGGCTGGTGCAGCAGATCGTTGTGTTATTCCGGAGATAGATTTTGATGTTGATCAATTAACAGATCTAATGGTCTATGATCGGAACCGGCATCCTAGTCGCTATTCTGTTGTATTGGTTTCTGAGGGAGCAAAAATCAGAGGTGACGATCAAATGTCCTTTTTGGGATCGGAAAAGGATCAGTATGGGCATGCAAAGCTGGGCGGGATTGGGGATCGGGTTGGCAAAGAATTAAAGGATCGGTCACCCGCGTACAATCAGGGTAAGCGGATCAATGTTGTAAATCAGAGGCTAGGGTATCTAGTCCGCTGTGGAGTGCCGGATGCATTGGATTCTGTTGTACCCATGGCCTATGGCAATTTAGCTCTGGATTTAATTTTACAGGGGACATCTGGTCGTCTGGTTAATATCCGCAATGGAGTGTATGGGAATATTTCCATGGAAGTAATTAATGGGCCGCATAAAGTGGTGGATGTCGAAAAATTCTATAATGCCGAACGACTTCGCCCCAATTTTAAAGATCTTCAAGATGCTCCGCTGTTCATTATGAACTCCGATTGAGCACCAACATCCCCTCATCTCATTTACAGAATAGATCAAAGCGGCAGATTTCTGCTGCAGAGGGAAGGTATGTGAAATTTTTCATTCCAAAACAAAAATCGTACGCAAATACAGACGGAAAATTAATATTAATTCCTCAATTATTATGCTATATTAAAATTTTTTCCTAAATTAATAAGGAATTTTCTCGTTTTATCCTTAATTAATACAAAAACATGCTTTACAAAAAACTTTATGCATTGGCAGGATTGGGTCTGCTTCTGCCTTTCTCAGCTTTCGCCCAAGAAGCAGAGGTAACCATCAGTGGGGCAGATACTGCTTGGTTGCTGATTTCTACAGCACTTGTCCTGCTGATGACACCTGCTCTTGCATTTTTTTACGGAGGTCTCGTGCGTTCAAAGAATGCGCTCAATACGATGATGATGAGCTTTGTAGCTCTTGGGGTTTCTGGTACTCTGTGGGCAATCGCTGGGTACTCGCTTGCATTTGGTTCAGGGAATTCTTGGGTCGGCGATTTTTCAATGGCTTTTCTCAGCGGTGTGGGTATTGCTCCCAATGGCACAATCCCGGACATGCTTTTCATGGGATTCCAGGGTACATTTGCAATTATCACAGCAGCACTCATTTCCGGAGCAGTTGTAGAGCGTATGAAGTTTATCCCCTACGTGATCTTCATTGGCCTTTGGGGGTTAGTCGTGTATGCTCCGGTATGTCATTGGGTATGGGGAGGTGGCTGGCTGGGTGCTCTCGGGGCATTAGACTTTGCCGGTGGCGCAGTTGTCCACGTAAATGCAGGAATTGCCGCGGTAGTCGCCGCGAAAGTTTTGGGTCCTCGCAAGGATTATGGTCGGGAAGCGCTCTTGCCCCACAATGTTCCCTTTGTATTATTGGGGGCTGGAGTACTTTGGTTTGGATGGTTTGGATTTAATGGAGGAAGTGCACTTGCAGCAGATGGACTGGCTGCCTTGGCACTTGTAAATACATTACTTGCTCCGGCGGCCGGCGTTTTTGTGTGGACGTTGTTGGATCAGTTTACAACTGGAAAAGTTACGGCTGTTGGTATTGCGACTGGCATCGTTGTTGGCTTAGTGGCCATCACTCCAGCTGCTGGATTCGTGAGTCCTGGAGGAGCAATCATTTTGGGAGCGATTGCAGTAATTCCTAGCTATTACATCATTAAATGGCGAACGAAAACAAGCCTGGATGATTCTCTGGATGTTTTTGCTGCCCATGGTATGGGAGGAATTATGGGGGCGTTATTGACAGGAATGCTAGCAACCACAGCATTTGGTGGAGATGTTGAGGGATTATTTTTTAGTGGAGATTTCGGACAAGTTGGAATTCAGGCTTTATCTGTAGCCGCAGTTGCGGTCTATAGTGGTGGTTTGACCTACATCATTTTGAAGGTGATTGGACTCGTGGTTGGTTTACGGGCCGATTCCTCTGATGAAGGCTTGGGGATGGATCTTGTAGCGCATGGAGAAGAAGCCTATGCTACAGGAGAAGGGGCTGTTCTGCTTAATGAGGCAGAGGCACCTGCACGTGTCAACGGGATCAAAAACGGTAATTAATTAGAAAATCGAATAAATGAAACTTATAAAAGCAATCATCCGGCCATCAACTCTATCGGATGTTCTTCGTGCTCTCTATGCGGAAGATATTACCGGACTCACGGTTTCGAAAGTTCGTGGACACGGAGGTGAAGTAGAAGTAGTTGGAACCTATCGCGGAACCACCGCAAAAATGGAATTACAAGATAAAATCATGATTGACATAGGTGTTTCTGATGATTTTGTCGATATTGCCATAGACGCGATTTGTAGTGCTGCAGCCACAGGTAATGTTGGTGACGGTAAGATTTTTGTGTTTCCGGCCGAGCGCATTATTCGTGTTCGAACGAGAGAAGAGGATGTGGCAGCAGTGACGCCTGTACGTTGATCAGGTAAATTGGATTGAAAATTTATGGGTTTACCTGCGAAGCCACAAGTTTTTGGTTAGGTTTCACGCGGCAAACTTGCGAAAAAATCAATCACTGACGGGCAGTACAGGCTATGGAGGGTACTCCTCATAGCCCGTACTGCCCATGTTAGATTAATGGACTTGCAGTAGCATAAACCAATCTCATGCGCCCAGTCTGTGTATTCCGGTGAACTGGGACACCTAATCCGCTCGAAGTGGGATCGTCACCCAATCAGTTAAATGCTCTCATCTTCATAGTCTACGTGAAGGGATGAGAACAGTTTTTTCTCGTGCCGCTTCATTTTTCGTGTCGGTTCAGAGTGCGAGTAAGATTCTGCATGGGCCTGTTCTGCCAGGGTGACAACCAGCGAGAAGGCTTCTTTTTCATGGCCTCGTCAATCCCAAATCGTTTCCGCCGAAAACTAGGACATGCGTAGGTAGTAGGCAGGTAACAAATCTGTTCCGCATCGTGCAAGAGATCCAAGTCAAGTTGTTGGTTTAGATTCTCTCTAATCGGCACAAAAAAGGATCTCTCTCATTTTGCCTCGACTCGCAATCCAACGATGAGCTGGGGGGATAAAATCCCAATACGTGGTTGAAACCAACGCCAGGGAATCTACTTCAGTGCCCCTTCTCAATGACTGAGATCCATGTCGGCTAATCTCGCCCCTACGCATAAGGGGGCATGATCTCCAGCTCCGTGGAACCTACTACCATCTCATGTTCGTTCCATCCTGTAGTCACTCTCAAAAAGATGCTCCAAATAAGTGCATGATTCTTGCGAATTATAATTCAAACTACAATTGGCATGGACCGTTTTTGGAACAATACTCCGGGAATACTGTGTTACAAGGCATGATTGTGACGCACGAAACAACGATGTGAATAGGGGTGGTTTGGAATCATGAATGGAGGAGTATATTCTTTGCGGAGTAAAATTTGAAAGGGTTGAAATGGATTGGGCTACCCCAGCGAACTCTTCGGTTATGGATATAGTTTTGTACCCGACTTGAAATGGACCCATTGTATTGGATCAGCTTCATTGTTGGTGGAGTATTTGTTTTACTTTCTCTTATCGGTGGAGGAGATTCAGATTTAGATGCGGACTTGGACGTAGATATGGATGCAGATATAGATGCCGATACGGATCTAGGATCAGGTTGGGTTGACTTGTTTTCAGTGCGCACGATCTTTTTGTTTGCTGCATTCTTTGGCATGTGTGGTGTGCTCTTGCCCCTTGCAAACGTAAATGAAATTGTACGACTGTTCATTTCCTTGGGCGTCGGACTAACGGTTGGGACCGGAGGGAACTATTTGATTAAGCGTATTGGATATGCACATATTTCCAGCGAGGTTACGGCCTCGGACCTCACCGGCCGGACTGCGGAAGTGATTATTCCGTTTGGACGTTCGGATGTAGGAAAAATCGTTTTGATTACAAAGGGGCAACGGATGCAATTCAAGGCGCGTGGGTTCGAAGGAGCGGAAGAGATCTTTGATCAAGGAGAAGAAGTTGTAGTTGTTCGTATGGAGGGAGCAGTAGCGGAGGTATTGAAGGCATAGCTCTGAAAAGTGAGATCCTTTGATGCTCTGGATACACAGATCATAAGTGATAATTCACGGTAATGCTTACAGAAGGCTTGGACACCACGGTAGGGCGCAATGGGATGGAGAGCGGATTTTCGTTTATTCGTCACATCATAGACCTGGTGAATCAGGTAAACTGGAATCAGCCAAGCGGCTACTCCATGAAAAAGAGGGGGAATTGATTCCGCTCCTTTCCTACTGGGGGTATCGGATCGTAGGGAGGATCCGGGCGGGGATTGCGGCCGGGTATGACAAGGGAATTATATACGTGAGTAACCCAAAGAATGGAACCATTCTATTTTGGAGAGATAACAGACACAATAGGATAGATATGCCGTCTACCCTATTGCTTACCATAACATCAACTTGTGCTTGATATCACGCCTGTTCAAAAGGCTTCTAACCCTTCGGATTCAAACGGTTCCTATCGTGGAATAGAGTATCGCCTATTGCCGGGCACGCAGTGGAACGCCCATCTCTTGTCAGGGCTTTGCGGAGCATGCAGGTTTGTATGGAATATGATCCTTGAACAAATTAACGAAGAGGTGAAAGATCAGGATACTGAAAACCCATCCACTTCTTTTTATTCGTTATTCAAACGCTACCCAATCTTGCGTAAAGAAACGCGTTGGCTGTCCACGTACTCATCTCACATTGTTCGTTACACCTTAAAGCATCAGGCAGAAGCGTGGCAGGCTTTCTTCAAGGGATTACGTGACCATCCTACGTTCCATAATCGGTTTCAACACAATTCATTTACGGCTCCAAAAGGAACGTTTAAGATCCGAGAGAATGATGTCCGTATCCAGAAGATTGGCTGGATGAAGTTTCGTAGGAAAGGAGGTAATCCTTATCCAGACGGGGAGCCGATTGAAGTCACCGTGAAGAAAGACGGACGGTACTGGAAGATGAGCGTAATTTACAAAGTCACGAATCTGCCAGAGAAGGTGGATGATGGCAAAGAGATTGGCATTGACTTGAATACCTATAACATCTTTGGAGAGATAACAGACACAATAGGATAGATGTGCAGTCTATCCTATTGCTTACCATAATATCAATGTGTGCTTGATATCATGCCTGTTCAAAAGGCTTCTAACCCTTCGGATTCAAACGGTTCCTATCGTGGAATAGAGTACCGTCTATTGCCGGGCACGCAGTGGAACGCCCATCTCTTCAGGGCTTTGCGGAGCATGTAGGTTTGTATGGAATACGTTTCTTGACCAAACCAACAAGGACTATAAAGACGAACATAAGGATAATCCAGGATTGACCTGGCCGTCATTAAGTAGAAGATTCGCTTCTTTTCGCCCAACCATTTCTTGGTTGAATCGGTATTCGTCCAACATTGTACGAAACACCTTAAAGCATCAGGCAGAGGCGTGACAGGCTTTCTTCAAGGGAGTACGTGACCATCCTACGCTCCATAATCGGTTTCAACACAATTCATTTACGGCTCCAAAAGGAGCGTTTAAGATCCGAGGGAATGATGTCCGTATCCAGAAGGTTGGCTGGATGAAGTTTCGTAGGAAAGGAGGGAATCCTTATCCAGACGGGGAGCCGATTGAAGTCACCGTGAAGAAAGACGGACGGTACTGGAAGATGAGCGTAATGTACAAAGTCACGAATCTGCCAGAGAAGGTGGACGATGGCAAAGAGATTGGCATTGACTTGAATACCTACAACATCTCGTATTCTTCTACGGATGGGGAACAAGGCATGCTACCGATTTCAGATTTGACGGATAAGGAGATCAAGATCCGTAGGTATCAACGTAAGTTAGCCCGACAGCAGAAAGGATCGGGGCGCTATAAGGATACCCAGAAGAAGATTTCTAAATTGAAGCGTCAGCAACGCAACGCGAGGAAGAATGCGGCACATCAACATAGCCGTAGATTGTCCAATAAGGCGTATACGTTGAAACGTGAAGACTTGAAGATCAAGACCATGTCCAAGTCTGCCAAGGGCACGGTTGAGAACCCTGGAACCAATGTGAAGGCCAAAGCAGGGTTAAACCGCGTCATTCGCAACGCTGGATGGACACGATTCAATTCCTATTGCGATTACAAGTTTGGCAACGTGATTCTTGTAGATCCGAAGTATACCAGTCAACGCTGTAACCAGTGTGGACATGTGGATAAAGACAATCGCAAGACGCAAAGCAAGTTTAAGTGTATGGCATGTGGCCATGCGGATCACGCAGATATCAACGCATCTGCGAATGTATTACAGGCCTCCGGGATTGGGGCATCTGCACGTGGAGGAGTGTTCTCGTTAGAGACTCCTATGAGCCGTGAAATGGATACGCAAAAGGTAGCCGTCAAATAGATGGTACTCACGTATATAATTCCCCGAAAAAAACATTGACGAAGCGGCGAGTCTATGGAGGCTCCATCCGTTTAAGATCGAGCCGGTGGAGCGTCTTTGGCCTCCCTGGTCGCTGGCAGATACTTGGAGTCTGCGCAGACCTAATATGTTTTCGCATGAGCGGTTTTTCCATGCCTGCTTGCAGGAGGCGGTTGGGCCAGGGAGATCGGGATGCCATGTTTTATCTCAAAACTTAACCCTATTTTTTCCTGAACGTAGGATTTTTTGGTTAAAAACGTCCTCTTTTTCCCTTCTTCCGCCCCGTTTTTCGGTCTGAATCTACCTTTTGTGTATGCTAAGCATATGTTTTTGTGCGTTTTTGATTCCTAGACTCATTTTAAAAAGTGCGCCCATGTAAATATTTGCTGATTTTTGGTTATTTATTGCAATTTATGTTGTATATTTACGTTTTAATCGACCTATTTGCGCCCATGTATTTAGCCGAAATTCCGAACCGGAATTCCCCCTCCACCTGGCTCGTGCGAACCTCCACGCGAGACGGCAAACGAACCATCGCCAATGTAACGCACCTTCCCGAACCCATTCACGAAGGACTGCGAACGCTCTTGCAGGGAGGCCATGCCATCCAGTCCTTCAAGGAGGCACTGCACTCCCAGCGTACCCGGCACCATGGGCATGTTTCGGTGGTGCTACACATGATGAAGCATCTCAAAATGACACCCCTCATTGCGCCAAAGAATTCACGCTTTCGACGATTGGTTCTCGGCATGATTGCGGCCCGGGTCATCAAGCCTGCCAGCAAACTGCAGACCCGTGATATGTTGAGCTGCATCACAACGCTCCATGAAGAACTTGACCTCAAGTATGTGGACCAGAATGATCTCTATGAGGCCATGGATGAATTGGCCGCCTGCAAGACCAAGATCGAATGCAAGTTAGCCAAACGGCATCTCACCGAAGGTGGAATGGTGCTCTATGATGTGACCAGCAGCTACTTGGAGGGAGAGAAACATGCATTTGGTGCCCATGGCTATAATCGGGACAAGAAGAAAGGTAAAAAACAAATTGTGTATGGATTGATGACCGATAAGGAAGGATGTCCGGTCTCCGTAGACGTCTTTCCTGGCAATACCCCCGATATCAAGACCCTTGGCGCTCAGATCTCCAAGCCCCAAAATACGTTTGGATTCAAGCATGTGATCTTGGTCGGAGATCGCGGGCTTTTGAAGCAGAAACAGATTCAGGAGGAGATCATCCCTGTGGGGTTGGATTGGATTACGGGCATGCAAAAACAGGAGATTCGTGAGGTGGTGGAGCAAGAGAAAACGCAAATGAGCTTGTTTGACCAACAGGATCTGGTGGAGATTCAAAGCGATCTCTATCCCAATGAACGCCTCGTGCTATGCAGGAACCCCTTTCAGGCGGCAAAGACCAAGAAAACCCGTGAGGATCTCTTGGCGAAGGCCGACCAGAAATTAGACCAGATCCTGGCGGCAACCACCCGTACCCCACGTCGACTCAAAGATAAGGCCAAGATTGGAATGCGCGTGGAGCGTGCACTGGGAAAACACAAATTAAAGAAATTCTATCTCCTGGAGATCGAGGAAGGGTATTTCTCGTATACCCATAATGCGGAGGCGATTCAGAGGGCCGAGCGTCTGGATGGGATCTATGCGATCCGGTCCAGCTTGAAACAGCCCGCTGAGCAGTTGGTGTCAGACTACCAACGACGGTCCACCGTAGAGCGCGCCTTCCGCGTGATGAAATCCATCTCCCTGCGCGTACGCCCCATCCATCATGTCAAATCCGAGCGGGTCATTGCTCATGTCTTCTTATGTATGCTGGCCTATTATGTAGAATACCATCTACGAAAGAAACTTGCCCCCATCACGTTTGCCGAAGAGGATCTGGAAGCAAAAAGAGCCCAGAGAGAGAATATGGTGGAGCCGGTCAAGAATGCAAAGAGGAACGCACACAACAAGAAGACCAAAGACGCGGAAAGACCCAAGAGTTTTGAGTCCATCATGGAAGAACTCTCTGGGGTGTAACTGGAGTTCTAAACGTAAAGGCCGACGAGGATCACGAAATGAAGTTTGTGGACAATGAACTGACCCCGACCCAACGTCAAGTGTTCCAACTTCTGAAGATCAAGTCTCTGTGTTGATTCGGTTCATCAAACCGAAAGAGACGCCCGCCGTTGCTCCTTGAACAACATCATTTTTTAAAAAAATCCATCCAAATGATGCGGAACATCTGTGCTTTTTTCAGAAAAAAATAGGGTTAAGTTTTGTTATCTTGGCATGTGTTATGAGTTGGGGATGGGGTGTGACAAGAGCGTTGCCACTTCCGCGGTATGGTATAAAGCGGCGGCCGAGAACGGGGTGCCCGGTGCAGAGCTCGGAGTGCAGCGGGTGGAGCGAAGAGGTCCCACGACGGATCAAAAACCGAAAGGGGCGTTTGATCTGTATGCGCTCCGGTAGGTGGCGAAGGATCACCGGAACGCGTGCTTTCACATTCTGTCCTGATTTGCCGTATCTTTATTTCATGTAATCAATCAGAAACATCATGGGTTCTGTTGTCATTCCCGATCGTGGTCCAACGCCATATTTTCATGGGCGTACGGAGATCATTGATACGTTTAATCGATACATAAACCATTATAAGAGTAAACAGAAGGGGGGAACTACCTTTTTGATCCAGGGGGCGCCCGGGGCAGGAAAGACGGCTTTACTGGATGTGCTGTCATCGAGAGCAGAAGAAAAAAAGTGGGAGGTATCCAAGATCTCGATAGAAGATCTATACACTCCCGCATCCATGGCTCAGTCTCTGGGAAGGTCGTATACGGTGGATCACGAGCAAGCCGCAAAAATCGGGGTGAAGTTTATCGAAGGGGGGTATGTCAGAAGTGTGGCGGGGCATGCGAGTCCAAAGGAAATTCTTAAGAGTCTTGCTCCCGAGGAAGGATTGATTTTGGTGCTGGATGAAGCCCAGAGGATGAATAAAATTCCGGTTGACTCAGAGAGGCATACCATAACGGGGGACACCTTAGATGTGATCCACAACGGGGATGTAGGTAGGCCGGTCGTGCTCCTGGCGGCAGGACTCGGAATGACCGAGTCGGCTCTTAGTTCGCTAGGCATATCACGATTTATGAAAGATTGCACCGTAGGATTAGGTGCATTGGGAAAAGGTTCGGAACGGGCGGTGATTCGGGATTGGTTGACCAAGGAAGGGGGAGCCAAGGGCGATCCGGCTCCGTGGATCGATGCGATCGCGAAGGATTGTCATGGATGGCCCCAACATATTTTATCGTACGTGGATCCCGCCGTTGCATACCTTGATGCCCATAACCATCGTATGACGGATGAGGGATTACGGATTGTACTTGAAAAGGGACATGACTCCCGGTTGGGTTACTATGAGACACGCGCCAGGGAGTTCAGTTTACAGCAGAGGCGGGTCATCGGCTCATTTATCGCGAAGTACCAACAGGATGAGTACTTTGAGAAAGAAAATTTGATGGCGATTCTTGATGCCAAGTATGGGCAGGAACCTGCAAGCAAGTTTTTTAATGATCTTCTCCACAGTGGAATACTCCACAAGCAAGATGGAGGCGTATATGGTATTCCCATCCCCTCCATGCAAACATGGCTAGTTGAGGAGTACGGGAAGGGTCGGGATCAACCTCCGTTGATGGAAGCTCCTGAGAAAACTATGGGCTCCAAATTTTCCATGGAGCGCTAACCTGCCTCCCTAGTCGCTGGCAGATACTTGGAATTTGCGCAGACCCAATATGTTTTCGCATGAGCGGTTTTTCCATGCCTGCTTGCAGGAGGCGGTTGGACAGGGAGATCGGGATGCCATGTTTTATCTTGGCATGTGTTATGAGTTGGGGATGGGATGTGACAAGAGCGTTGCCACTTCCGCGGTATGGTATAAAGCGGCGGCCGAGAACGGGGTGCCCGGTGCAGAACTCGGAGTGCAGCGGGTGGAGCGAAGAGGTCCCACGACGGATCAAAAACCGAAAGGAGCGTTTGATCTGTATGCGCTCCGGTAGGTGGGCGAAATTTCACCGGAACGCGTGCTTTCACATTCTGTCCTGATTTGCCGTATCTTTATTTCATGTAATCAATCAGAAACATCATGGGTTCTGTTGTCATTCCCGATCGTGGTCCAACGCCATATTTTCATGGGCGTACGGAGATCATTGATACGTTTAATCGATACATAAACCATTATAAGAGTAAACAGAAGGGGGGAACTACCTTTTTGATCCAGGGGGCGCCCGGGGCAGGAAAGACGGCTTTACTGGATGTGCTGTCATCGAGAGCAGAAGAGAAAAAGTGGGAGGTATCCAAGATCTCGATAGAAGATCTATACACTCCCGCATCCATGGCTCAGTCTCTGGGAAGGTCGTATACGGTGGATCACGAGCAAGCCGCAAAAATCGGGGTGAAGTTTATCGAAGGGGGGTATGTCAGAAGTGTGGCGGGGCATGCGAGTCCAAAGGAAATTCTTAAGAGTCTTGCCCCCAAGGAAGGATTGATTTTGGTGCTGGATGAAGCCCAGAGGATGAATAAAATTCCGGTTGACTCAGAGAGGCATACCATAACGGGGGACACCTTAGATGTGATCCACAACGGGGATGTAGGTAGGCCGGTCGTGCTCCTTGCGGCAGGCTTGGGTACGACCCAGTCGGCTCTTAACTCACTGGGGATATCACGATTTGTCAGAGATTGCACCGTAGGATTAGGGGCGCTGGGAGAAGAGTCGGAACGGGCGGTGATCCAGGATTGGCTGATCAAAGAAGGGGGCGCCAAGGGGGATCCGGCTCCGTGGATTGATGCGATCGCGAAGGAATGTCATGGATGGCCACAACATATTTTATCATACATGGATCCCGCGGTTGCCTACCTTGAGTCCAACAATCGTCGCATGACGGACGATGGGTTGAATTCTGTGCTCGAAAAGGGCAATGAGTTCCGAATAAATTATTACAGACAGCGGGCACATGAGATTGACGAGGAGCATCGCGGAGCACTTGCAGCCGCGGTGATGAATGTTCCAATAGGTGGCACCTTGACTCGTACGGTCATCAAGGATCGTCTGAAGCTGAGTGGTCTAATTCAAGAGGAGGCGGATAAACTTTTCAAGAAAGCGCTGGATCAGGGCATCATAGATGAACGTGATGGGCGCTATGGTGTCCCCATCCCATCCATGCAAACATGGCTGGTTGAGGAGTATGGGAAGGGTCGGGATCAACCTCCGTTGATGGAGGCTCCTGAGAAAACTATGGGCTCCAAATTTTCCATGGAGCGCTAACCTGTCTCCCTGGTCGCTGGCAGATACTTGGAATTTGCGCAGACCTAATATGTTTTCGCATGAGCGGTTTTTCCATGCCTGCTTGCAGAAGGCGGTTGGACAGGGAGATCGGGATGCCATGTTTTATCTTGGCATGTGTTATGAGTTGGGGATGGGATGTGACAAGAGCGTTGCCACTTCCGCGGTATGGTATAAAGCGGCGGCCGAGAACGGGGTGCCCGGTGCAGAGCTCGGAGTGCAGCGGGTGGAGCGAAGAGGTCCCACGACGGATCAAAAACCGAAAGGGGCGTTTGATCTGTATGCGCTCCGGTAGGTGGCGAAGGATCACCGGAACGCGTGCTTTCACATTCTGTCCTGATTTGCCGTATCTTTATTTCATGTAATCAATCAGAAACATCATGGGTTCTGTTGTCATTCCCGATCGTGGTCCAACGCCATATTTTCATGGGCGTACGGAGATCATTGATACGTTTAATCGATACATAAACCATTATAAGAGTAAACAGAGGGGGGGAACTACCTTTTTGATCCAGGGGGCGCCCGGGGCAGGAAAGACGGCTTTACTGGATGTGCTGTCATCGAGAGCAGAAGAGAAAAAGTGGGAGGTATCCAAGATCTCGATAGAAGATCTATACACTCCCGCATCCATGGCTCAGTCTCTGGGAAGGTCGTATACGGTGGATCACGAGCAAGCCGCAAAAATCGGGGTGAAGTTTATCGAAGGGGGGTATGTCAGAAGTGTGGCGGGGCATGCGAGTCCAAAGGAAATTCTTAAGAGTCTTGCCCCCAAGGAAGGATTGGTTTTGGTGTTGGATGAAGCGCAGTATCTGATCAATCTAAACGAGACCCCCTCAGAGAAACATGTAGCAAGGGACACCTTAGATGTGATCCACAACGGGGATGTAGGTAGGCCGGTCGTGCTCCTGGCGGCAGGACTCGGAATGACCGAGTCGGCTCTTAGTTCGCTAGGCATATCACGATTTATGAAAGATTGCACCGTAGGATTAGGTGCATTGGGAAAAGGTTCGGAACGGGCGGTGATTCGGGATTGGTTGACCAAGGAAGGGGGAGCCAAGGGCGATCCGGCTCCGTGGATCGATGCGATCGCGAAGGATTGTCATGGATGGCCCCAACATATTTTATCGTACGTGGATCCCGCCGTTGCATACCTTGATGCCCATAACCATCGTATGACGGATGAGGGATTACGGATTGTACTTGAAAAGGGACATGACTCCCGGTTGGGTTACTATGAGACACGCGCCAGGGAGTTCAGTTTACAGCAGAGGCGGGTCATCGGCTCATTTATCGCGAAGTACCAACAGGATGAGTACTTTGAGAAAGAAAATTTGATGGCGATTCTTGATGCCAAGTATGGGCAGGAACCTGCAAGCAAGTTTTTTAATGATCTTCTCCACAGTGGAATACTCCACAAGCAAGATGGAGGCGTATATGGTATTCCCATCCCCTCCATGCAAACATGGCTAGTTGAGGAGTACGGGAAGGGTCGGGATCAACCTCCGTTGATGGAAGCTCCTGAGAAAACTATGGGCTCCAAATTTTCCATGGAGCGCTAACCTGCCTCCCTAGTCGCTGGCAGATACTTGGAATTTGCGCAGACCCAATATGTTTTCGCATGAGCGGTTTTTCCATGCCTGCTTGCAGGAGGCGGTTGGACAGGGAGATCGGGATGCCATGTTTTATCTTGGCATGTGTTATGAGTTGGGGATGGGATGTGACAAGAGCGTTGCCACTTCCGCGGTATGGTATAAAGCGGCGGCCGAGAACGGGGTGCCCGGTGCAGAACTCGGAGTGCAGCGGGTGGAGCGAAGAGGTCCCACGACGGATCAAAAACCGAAAGGAGCGTTTGATCTGTATGCGCTCCGGTAGGTGGGCGAAATTTCACCGGAACGCGTGCTTTCACATTCTGTCCTGATTTGCCGTATCTTTATTTCATGTAATCAATCAGAAACATCATGGGTTCTGTTGTCATTCCCGATCGTGGTCCAACGCCATATTTTCATGGGCGTACGGAGATCATTGATACGTTTAATCGATACATAAACCATTATAAGAGTAAACAGAAGGGGGGAACTACCTTTTTGATCCAGGGGGCGCCCGGGGCAGGAAAGACGGCTTTACTGGATGTGCTGTCATCGAGAGCAGAAGAGAAAAAGTGGGAGGTATCCAAGATCTCGATAGAAGATCTATACACTCCCGCATCCATGGCTCAGTCTCTGGGAAGGTCGTATACGGTGGATCACGAGCAAGCCGCAAAAATCGGGGTGAAGTTTATCGAAGGGGAGTATGTCAGAAGTGTGGCGGGGCATGCGAGTCCAAAGGAAATTCTTAAGAGTCTTGCCCCCAAGGAAGGATTGGTTTTGGTGTTGGATGAAGCGCAGTATCTGATCAATCTAAACGAGACCCCCTCAGAGAAACATGTAGCAAGGGACACCTTAGATGTGATCCACAACGGGGATGTAGGTAGGCCGGTGATCTTCCTTACGGCAGGACTCGGAATGACCAAGTCGGCTCTTATTTCGCTAGGCATATCACGATTTATGAAAGATTGCACCGTAGGATTAGGTGCATTGGAAAAAGGTTCGGAACGGGCGGTGATCCAGGATTGGCTGATCAAAGAGGGGGGCGCCAAGGGGGATCCGGCTCTGTGGATTGATGCGATCGCGAAGGAATGTCATGGATGGCCACAACATATTTTATCATACATGGATCCCGCGGTTGCCTACCTTGAGTCCAACAATCGTCGCATGACGGACGATGGGTTGAATTCTGTGCTCGAAAAGGGCAATGAGTTCCGAATAAATTATTACAGACAGCGGGCACATGAGATTGACGAGGAGCATCGCGGAGCACTTGCAGCCGCGGTGATGAATGTTCCAATAGGTGGCACCTTGACTCGTACGGTCATCAAGGATCGTCTGAAGCTGAGTGGTCTAATTCAAGAGGAGGCGGATAAACTTTTCAAGAAAGCGCTGGATCAGGGCATCATAGATGAACGTGATGGGCGCTACGGTGTCCCCATCCCCTCCATGCAAACATGGCTAGTTGAGGAGTACGGGAAGGGACGGGATCAACCTCCGTTGATGGAGGCTCCTGAGAAAACGATGGGCTCCAAATTTTCCATGGAGCGCTAACCTGCCTCCCTGGTCGCTGGCAGATACTTGGAATTTGCGCAGATCCAATATGTTTTCGCATGAGCGGTTTTTCCATGCCTGCTTGCAGGAGGCGATTGGGCCAGGGGGATCGGGATGCCATGTTTTATCTCGGCATGTGTTATGAGTTGGGGATGGGATGTGACAAGAGCGTTGCCACTTCCGCGGTATGGTATAAAGCGGCGGCCGAGAACGGGGTGCCCGGTGCAGAGCTCGGAGTGCGGCGAGTGGAGCGAAGAGGTCCCACGACGGATCAAAAACCGAAAGGGGCGTTTGATGTGTATGCGCTCCGGTAGGTGGCGAAGGATCACCGGAAAGCATAGGGAAGACGGTCCTATTGGATGTGCTCTCCAAAAGAGCACATCAAAAAGAAGGGGAGGTGGTCAAGATTGATCTAAAATATCCATAGCCTCTTGCATCCATGGCTCTTCCAGTCTCTCTTTAAGGGAGCGTATAAAATCATCCAGCCCCGCCTGCACCGATTCAATACACTCGGCGTCAATGTTCTTCTCTGTTTTGCTCATGTGGTCGATACCCCTTGCGATCCAGCGGGCATCTCGCTGTTTCTTTTCCAGGTGCCTAGTGGACACCTCGAGTCCGGCACAATGGTGCACGTCATTGCGCAGGGCGGAGGGTAGGTCTTGGATGTAATCAAATCTTTCCCCGATTGCGAGGAATTCGAATGCTTCCCGACACGCTTCCTTGGAAACCTTGATGGGGGTTATGTAATTGTCCGTTGCCCCGGTGTCTTTGTGTCGCTCATAATAATTCTTGCGTGGGCGGATGGTCTCGTGAATCCAGCCCGTGAATGTTTCTCGAAAAGGCTGCTCAATATCGCTCAACCCGATCTCTCCCCGTAGCCACTGTCCACTGAATTCTATTTGAGCTTTGAACATCTTCTCCACGAGTTCAAGCCGCTCGCTTACCCAGGCACGTGCCGCTTCGGGCACATCCTGTTCGATGTGGTCAAATGTCGCTCCCTGTTCTGCCCATTGCAACGCAAGTTTCAACTTCTCTTTAGGAAAATCGGCGAGTGGCTTGTTCATTATGGATTCGTGGGGGTCGTTGAAGTATGACAGAAAAAGGGTTTTACGATCACACACTCTTTTAAGTTCATAAGATTCTTTGTCGGGACTTAGTAAACCACCAGAAATGGCATAATTCTCGAACTCAACCAGAATCATTGAAGTGTAATTTTAGTATTCAGGGTATGGAAGATCCTTTACTCAAGTTTGGCAGTCTCTAATCATACAATATCTCAAAATGGAAACAATCATAATTATCAGTGGAGTCCTCGTCACGGCAATCTTTGTAGTGTTTGGTATCTTACGGGCAAACTTGAAAATTTGCCAGCCTAATGAGGTGCTCATTTTTAGTGGGCGCAGGCGTAGTACATCAGATGGAACGAAGGTAGGGTATCGATTCATCAAGGGAGGGCGTGGATTCAGAATTCCTCTTTTGGAGCAAGTTGATAGAATCCACTTAAACACTATTCCACTAGATTTAACAGTTCAGAATGCCTATTCCAAAGGAGGTATTCCACTCACAGTGCGGGCGATTGCCAATGTGAAGGTTGCCTCGAATGAATCAGAGCTCGCAAACGCCGTTGAACGCCTTCTGGGCAAAGATCCAAACGAAATACAGATGATCGCAAAAGAAACTCTGGAAGGGAATCTACGGGGAGTCTTGGCAACGCTTACCCCAGAGGAAGTGAATGAAGATCGACTGAAATTTGCGAAAGAGTTACTGGCCGAAGCCGATATTGATTTAAGCAATTTAGGCTTACAACTAGATACCATGAAAATTCAAAGTGTCGAGGATGATGCGGGGTATCTAGATGCAATCGGACGTCAGCAGTCAGCACATATTATCGCGGCAGCACGGGTTGCTGAGGCGGAAAAACGTGAACAGGCAAGACTTGCAGAAACAAATGCGGACAAAAGTATTGAGCAGGCAGAGAATGATCTACGCATCCTGAAGGCGCAGTTATCGGCCAAAAGTGCGGCGGAGGAAGCTCGCATTGATGTCGCGGCCGAAGTTTCGGCTGCACAGGCCCGGCAGCAGCTCGCAATAGAAGAGATTAAATTAGCAGAGAAGAAACAGCGTGCAGATGTGGTTGTGGCGGCCGAAGCAGAGCGTAAGGCAAAAGAGGAAATTGCGAAAGGGAATGCTGCTCGAATCTTTGAAGATGGGCAGGCAGAAGTTGAAGTTCTACGCCAGAAACTTGCACTCTGGCAAGAAGCGGGTCCCAATGCTGAGCGACTGTTCTTGATTCAAATGCTGCCGGATATATTGAAACAGGTAGTACAGACGGTTGACAATCTTTCGATTGATAAACTTACAGTCGTTGACAGTGGCAATGGAACAGGAGTTCCTTCGGTGTTCAGTCAGATCGCGGGATCTACTCCGGCTTTATTGGAAAGCCTGAAAGCATCAACTGGAATTGATGTTGCTGCAATGCTGAGCGGAGCATCTGAAGAAGATGAATAGGTAGCCCGACGGGCAGGACGATGCCAAAAAGCCACGCCTAGCAGTTCTAGAATGGCTCTATAGTGGCACCAAAGTCCACTAGGTCGAGGGTTGGACACCCCCGACCCTAGTGGAGAGGGTCAGTTTTCAATTACGTTCCCCTCTGTGTCAAGCTTAATGACTGGTCCATAGCCCAGTTCTTGAATACTGGATTCAATCACATTCAAATCCCCCACGATCAGCCATATCATATCATTTGGCCTTAGAACTTCTTCAGCGGCGGATGTGATCGTATCTACATTCAGAGCACGCACTTTATCTGGGTACGTGTCATAGTAATCGTTCGGAAAGTCATACTGGACAAGGTCTTCTATACTTCCAGCTACCGATCCATTGGTCTCCCATAGTCCTGGGAGTGCCAGAGTCTGGCTTTCCTGTGCTTTAAGGACTTCATCTTCAGTTGCAGGGTTGTTTCCAAGGATGCCCTCCAATTCTGCTTTGATCTCGGTCATTGCCTCCTTGGTCTTATCGGTCTGTACGGGTGCATACACCAGGAAAGGGCGCTGCCCACGGGCCGCAAGAAGTAATGAACTAGCTCCATACGACCACCCCTTGTCTTCGCGAAGATTCATATTTATGCGTGAAACAAAGGCACCACCGAGAATCGTATTCATCGTCTCAATTCCGATATTATTTGGCGTATTCCGTGGAGGTGCAAGGTGGCCAGCCAGAATGATAGATTGCTGGGCTTCAGGGCGATCCATCAGATAGACGCGTGCGCCATCTTCATGTGGGACGGAGGCAATGTTCTTGGGCGGAACATCTGCGGATTTCCACTTGCTCAAACGAGCTTCCAAGAGTGTTACGATCGTGTCTAAATCAGTATCTCCTACAACAATTAGAGTTGCATTATTCGGTTTAAACCAGGTACTGTGATACATCAGGAGATCCTCTCGTGTCATGTTTGTAACGGACTCTTCTGTACCACTACCGGTCAGTGGATTGCTGTATGCATGATCTGTTCCATAGTAGAGAGCTGGCATGACCCGCAGGGCCATCTGGACAGGGGTTGCTTTTTCTCTCTGAATTCCCGCTAGTCGCTCGGATTTCAATCGATCAAACTCTGAGTCTGCAAAAGACGGATTGAGAATAACATCAGCAAAGAGATCTAAACTCGGCTCTAGGTTGGCTGTCAGAGATACCAAGCTCACAAACGAGCCATCTAGGCCGGTACCGGTACTCAGATTCGCACCAAGATTTGCAATGCGTTCATTAATTTCCAGAGCAGTAAGGCTGGTGGTTCCCTCATCTAGCATAGACATAACCATACTAGCCGTTCCTGGGAGGATTCCTCTGTCAGAAGCATAACCGGCATCTAGCATCAAGGTAAGGTTCACAGACGGGATTGAATTTCGCTCTGCGAGAATAATTTCCAGGCCATTGCTGAGAGTCGCGCGTTGTAATTCTGGGAACTTTACCTGAGGCTCCGGGCCGGGTTCGGGTAATTTTGACCGATCTTGCCCCTCGTCGGATGCCATAAGCTCGGGGAAGGGATGAACTTCGATCGCATATACGCCGTCCGATAGCCATTTTTCGGTTACATGGCGAACATCTTCGGGGGTTGCAGCATCTTTGTCATGAAACGATTGCAGGTAAGCGTCTGGACTCCCTCCATAAATTTCAGAAGATGCTAGGATATCAGATTTCCCTCCAAATCCTCCAATCCGTTCCATTCCATAAATAAAACTCGCCTTTTCCTGTGTGATGATTCGGCGAAGTTCTTCGGGCGTTGGTCCATCAGCAATAAAGGCGGCTAGTTCTTCATCCAAAGCTGCTTCGACATCCGCAATCGATAAGCCTGGACGGGCGGTAGCCTGAATGATGAGTTGACTACCGATACTACCCGCATAGAGATAGGCATTGGCATCCGTTGCAATTTGATCGGTGTAAACCAAGCGTTTGTAGAATCTTGAATTCTTGCCACTGGACAAGACACTTGATGCAAGATCGAGAAGATGAAAATCCCTGGAATATCGTTCAGGTACATTCCAAACCTTATAGATTCGCGCCTGTGGTACACGGTCCTGCAGAACCTCACGCTGTTTACCTGTACGCTTGGCGATCCATGTACCAAATTGGGATACTGGGGGTCCAGGGGGAATATCACCAAAATACTTTTTCGTCAGCGTACGAGCTTCATCCACTGTAATATCACCTGCAATTGAAATGACGGCGTTATTTGGGCCGTAGAATGCATGAAACCAATTTTGCACATCTTCCAACTCTGCAGCATTCAGATCCTCTATTGAGCCAATCACGGTGTGAGCATAAGGATGCCCCTTGGGATAAGTAGCGTCTGTAATATGGTTGAAAACCTGTCCATACGGAGCATTTTCGCCCTGACGTTTTTCGTTCCGTACCACATCTCGTTGCTCATCTAGTTTTGCTTGGTCAATTGCGCCAAGGAGATGCCCCATTCGATCAGATTCCATCCATAACGCCAGCTCAACTGCATTTTTAGGGACAGTCTGAAAATAGTTGGTACGATCTCTGCTGGTTGTACCGTTCAGATCTGTTGCACCAAGTCGTTCCAGTACCTGGAAGTAGTCGTCGTTAAAATTTTCTGAGCCATTGAACATAAGATGTTCAAATAAATGAGCAAATCCACTTTGCCCCTCAGGCTCATTTTTGGATCCGACATGGTACCAAATATTCACGGCGATCAAAGGAGCCTTGTCATCCTCATGGACAATAACGGTTAGGCCGTTGTCCAGATGGAATTTTTCATAATCAATGGTAGGTATTTGCATGGTTGCGTCTTCCTGAGCTAGAGTACTTGATACAGATACAAGCGCAAGAGCAAGAGTTAAAAATCTTGATTTCATCGGAGAAAACTGAGGTATGTGAATGGACACCACGTGGACGATTGTTTACGGAGCATGAATATGAGGGTTTCGTGCTCTTCAAAATTGAGTCCATGCTTGGTAAAGAAATATTGTCGGATCCATTGATACATCGTAGATCCTTATTACGGGAGAACATGTTTATGCTAAAATCACATAGGAAGAAATGATCTATCGGTTCTATAAAATCTCAGTCTCGGAATCGATCGATGATGATGTGGGACCAACAGACTCGTATAGGATTCATTAAGATTGTTTCTCATCTGAATGCAGAATCGAAGAGCTTGCATTTGTAGTGTTATTCCTATGTTCTATGGAACTCTCTTTGAAGCAGATCCACGTTTTCTCCAGAAGAAATAGGCTGCGACCGGGAAGCCTGAAAGTACAAAAGATAAGTCGATCAAGGATTGTTGCCAGTCCAGTACGCCGCGAACGAGAATTAAGCCTACAAGCAAGAGTAGATAAATAGCAGGCAGAACAGGGTATCCAGGCACTTTGAAAATTGTATTGTCTTCACCCACTTTGCGGTATCGGAGTACAAATAAGGCGGCGGTAGTCACAGCATAAAAGATCAGAATGACGAACACCATCCCGGTTGCGATGTTCTCAAAAGATCCGCGTACCAATAAAATGACAATTCCCCACATGCATTGAATCAGGATTGCTCGGGATGGGGTACGGTATTTTGGATGGACATAGTTAAGCCAGCGAAAAAAGATTCCATCCTTTGCCATTGCATAATAGACCCGCGGGGCGGCAATGATGGTTCCGTTCACACTTCCTGTGGCCGAAATCATGACTAGAATTGCGAAGGCACCAGCTCCAATGGGTCCCAAAAGTACAATCGCTAGTTCTGCACCTACACGATTGGTCTCTCGAATCGCTTCTAATCCCAAAATGCCGTGGTACACAAGATTCGTTGCAAGGTAAATGGCAAATACGGTGATAAACCCGAATAGCAATGCGCGAGGAAGTGAGCGGTTCGGCGTTTTCATTTCGCCTGCAGCATATCCTAAGCGCTCCCAGCCCACCATGGTAAAAAGAACCAAAAGGATGGAGTCGACAATGCTACCGGTGAACCCAAGTCTGCTTTGACTAGCAGCCGTTTCTCCGAGTTTGCTTTCACCACCCGGCAAGACAATGAGCCCAATAATCACTAAGAGAAATAGACCACTGACCTTTGCAATCGTCGAGAAATTCTGATAAATTTTTGCGCGTTGAATTCCAGTATAGTTTAGATAGCAGAGGCCAGCAATGATGCACAATGCCAAAACGGTTTCCTGCCAGGGAAGCAGGTTCACAAAAAACTCAAAATAGGCAACGGTTACCAGAGTAAGGCCTGCCACGGGGCTGGATCGGATGATAAATAGCTGAGCCCAGCCAAAGATGAAGCCGGCCAGTGGGCCAAAAGCTCGGCGGATATACACGTATTCTCCGCCCGTTATAGGTAGACGTGTGCCTAACTCAGCATAAATGAGATAACCAACGAGTGCAAGTGCACCACAGCCCACCCAGAGCCAGATGATCTGACTGAATGAGCCCATGTTCAGTGCAATTTGCTGTGGTACAGCAAAAATGCCCGCTCCGATGGTGATACCAATCAGAACCGCAGACGTGTCCAGTGTAGTCAGGGCACGCCGAAGTGTTTGAGGTTTAGAATCCAATTGCTCGTCCGTCATAGCTGCGTGAGTCGGCGGCACCGTATAGCATACCGTCTTGGATCATGATGCAATGCGCTCGACCTTGAGAGCTACGATAGCGAACCTGATGACCTTTAGATTCATACAGTTTTTGGGTATCTAGGGAAATGCCCCATGATTCAAAACTAGTAACATCCGGTAGCCATTGATGATGAATACGGGAGGCTTCCACGGCCTGAGCAATGTTCATCTCGAATTCAGTCACATTCAGAATAATCTGAAGGACCGTATTAATTATTGTGCGTCCGCCAGGAGTTCCCACGACAATAAATGGTTCCCCATCCTTTGCTACAATTGTGGGAGTCATGCTGCTGACCATCCGTTTTTGGGGAGCAATAAGATTGGGAGGGGTACCGATTTGGCCATACGCATTCGTACTTCCTGGAACAGGATTAAAATCTCCCATCTCATTGTTTAGTAAGAAACCAGTTCCATCGGCAACAACTTGCGATCCGTAGCTATACTCGAGTGTGTAGGTCAGGGAAACGGCATTTCCTGCAGCATCAACAACAGAAAAATGCGTTGTCTCTTCGCTTTCCGTAGATAGATAGAGCTGACTTAGCAATTCGGGATCACTTGTCGATGCATGTTCTTCATGGATGGTTGCTCGAAGTTGATCGGCATGACTTTTACTGATTAAGCGAGCCAACGGCATATCTGGGTTGAAATTTGGATCGCCCAGATGTTCTGCACGATCGGCATATGCCCGTCGCATGGCTTCAGTCAGTAGATGAAGATAGGCAGCAGAG
The DNA here is from genome assembly GCA_965215475.1 of Rhodothermales bacterium. Classification (GTDB taxonomy): domain Bacteria; phylum Bacteroidota; class Rhodothermia; order Rhodothermales; family Bin80; genus Bin80. Next base: position 518,218 of record OZ244061.1, on the reverse strand, counting down.
TTATGTCCCAAAGATTGGAGATCATAGGCTTCCAGGATATTGAGCATGGTAATGAGTGCTACTCCACCACTACTGGGAGGGCCTATGGAGTAGATATCATATTTACCGAATTTTCCGTGTACAGGAGGACGCTCTTCAGCTTCGTACAGAGCAAGATCTTCCTCCGTGATCAGTCCACCATATCGGGCCATGAAGTCGCTGATTAATCTTGCAGTTTCTCCTTTATAGAAACCGTCATGGCCATGATCACGAATACGGGCCAGTGAGGTTGCTAGATCAGGCTGTTTCCAGATTTCCCCTGGTTCGAAAACATCCGTACCATTTTTCAGAAATGCATGGCGGGTCGCCGTGTAAAGAGAATCCGATTTCTGACTGAGTTGCTCTAGAAACCCTTGCATGGCACGAGTAGAAGGAAATCCTTCTGTAGCAAGCTTGATCGCCGGCTCTACAAGGGTTGCCCAATTGGTTGTACCCAAGCGCTGATGAGCAAGCCATAATCCAGCGACTGTGCCGGGAACGCCAAAAGAAAGAGGTCCTTCGTGGTTGGAATTATCATCAATGAGTTCACCATCAGGTCCGACGAACATGGTTTCGGTTACGGCCAGAGGGGCCTTTTCTCTGAAATTGATCGTTGTCACATGACCATCTGCACCATGATAAACTAGAAATCCCCCTCCGCCAATATTCCCCGCTGATGGAAGTGTAACGGCAAGTGCAAATGCGGTAGCAATCGCTGCGTCCACGGCATTTCCCCCGCTTCGAAGAACCTCCATGCCTATTTCTGAGGCAAGATAGTGACTCGAAACCACCATGCCACTATCCGCGGCTACAGGAGTTCGCCCAGACTGTGCATGGACGGAGCCAATGAATAGAATAGTTATAAACAGGGTTATGCAAGATTGCTTCATTTTTATTTGGGTTAGGGTAGTAATAGTAAGTCGGGTATGCCAAGAATCCATTCAATAAGAACAATACATGTAGGAGACTTTCAGAGGGACTGCACTCTTTGTAGCATGAAGTTGAGGTTGACTGAATCGAGATTGGGTTTCCAAAAATTATTCATCTTGATGTCATGATTGTCTCTTACAGTAAGCATTTGAACCGACAAAAAGTTTATTATCGCAAAAGCACCTGAGCACGTATAGTTGGCGAGCTCTGGTGAAGGGAAGATTGCATGAAATAAGCAGCTTCCATACGAATATTCAATTGGGATCCAATTCGATATTCCGCTCCCAATTGAGGAGCGATACCATGACCAATTTCCAGTCCGGTATAGGGGTTCACCAATGATCTATGATTGATGTTAAATCCGTAACCTAGTCGTGATTGTAGTTGCGTGCTCGGGTTCTTGCCGTGATCGTAGGAATGCCATCTGGAATCTTGCCATACTTCTTGAAAACTCCTGAAATGTGGGCCGGTTGATGAGCGCAGTTCAACGTTTGGCCCGGTATTGCCACCAGGAGAATAACGCAGGATACCGCTAAACGCCCATTCGTTGATATCTCTTTCATGAAGAACAAGAAATTGTCCATTCCCTGAAACGTGAAGTCCTGCAGATGGAAGCGATAGGCGTGCACCACCACTCATTTCCATTCCTATGCCTGTCTGCCCATGACCATGATCACTGCGCAGTCCAGCCTCTGCAAATGGCTGGAGTAATCCTTGACTAGGAAGACGAATTTGGTAACTTCCCTCAAGTGACATTTGGAATCGAGAAACATTAAGATCCTGTTTCTTGATTCGACTGGTATTATCGTCCATATTCATTTGTCCACTCCAAGCGGCTCCCTTAAGGTCAAGAGAAAACCCACTCGGCTCCGTGATTAAACCAAAATCAATCCCCGCAGCCAAAGCTCCAAGGGAGATATTGGCCTCTTCAAGTGCTAAGTCAGAATCCGAAATTCTCACCTCCCCGGAGCTAAGACTCATCATTGCCCAAACCGAGGATCTAGGATTCCATGACCAGTTTATGTAGGGTGTTAACATTCGGGCATCGATTTGATAGAGACCTTTGATCGGAGCTGTCAGCGCAAGTCGACTCGAGCTTGCACTGTGGTTATAATCTAGATCTCCATAAAACTGTGAGACGGATAATCCAACAAGAAATTGTTTGAACGATAGATCAATACCTCCATGAAGACCAGTAATATTGCCATCGTAGCTAAGAGGTGAATCGATACGGCTACCAGAGAGCGAGCGGTAATCTGCATGTGCCCAAACAGTGATACGTTTGGTAATACGTGTCGCCAGTGAAGCTCGGTTGAGAAGAGAAGCCCATTGGGGGTTCACGAGGGATCTTGGATATCGATCATTTTCAAATCTCAGCACAATTCTGGATAATCCATGGGATAATTTGGACGTTTGTACCAGAGATCCTTTCTGAAATACTCGAAAACGTTCATGCACTGCACCAACACTGCTAGCAATAATGGCCCTGCTTACTTCGGGCGTCAGGATTGCATTTACATCATAGATTCGTATAGTTGACTCATCATCATCCTGTAGCAACAATGTTGTGCTGATGGTCACTCCCATATGCAAGGCGGAGATCAAGATGGTTGCATCTATTTCAGGGGTCGTATTTTCGATAGGTATCAAGGTGAAGCGATTAGTACCTGATTCGGCCCCGGCGGGAACTTCAATCTGAAAATCAGAGATACTCTCATAACCGACAAATCCAATGGTTGGCTGAGAGATCGAAAAGTCAAGAATTTGGGGTGTGGCATATCGTGAATCTCCTGTAAGACTAGCAGTTACATTTATCGTTGTTGGCCCATCACCTTCAACCATGATATTAGGCGTAATTTCCAATTCAAATCCTACAGGTGTTGCATCGTCATCGGTGATCAATAGATCGGCAGTAGCGGAATAATCATCTAATTGAGCGAGAATCGTCAGAGTTTCATTGGATTCGTCCAAGTTATTGTTAATTGGTTCTACAACAAACTTCGTGGATGTGGACCGAGTGCCAGCCGGAAGAGAAAGTGCAGGCGGCAAGGTTGTAGAGAAGTTCACTGCCCCTAGAACTCCGGAGTTCGTGCCTTGAAGAGTGAGATTTTGATCAACCCCAAAGAGTGTATTCCCGGTAACTTGAACGGTCAACGTGATTTCTATTTCTCCCGCATCTTCCGAAATAGTTGAAGGATCAAGAGACACGGAAATTCCAGCAGGTTTGACATCATCATTTTCGAGACGAATCATGGATGAATTCAATACTATATTGCTTTCGCTACCAATCGTAAGCATTCCGTTCGGCTGATAGAGGTTATTGTTTTGAGGGGTAACTTCCACTTCGATAGTTCCCGATGCTTCTCCGGCAGGGATGGTCAAAATCACTCCGGTAATTGGCAGAGACTGTACGGAATTTGGTTCGCCGGTATTCGTGATCGTTAATGGAATTTCTTGACTCGTTGTGTATCGGGTGCCACCTTTTACGGAAGCGGTCACGGTCACGACCGTGGGGCCGGTATCTTCTCGGATGCTTTCTGGAAATGTACTTAGGGTGATCCCTTCAGGTCGTTCATCGTCATTGATCAGCTGAAGAGTAACCGGTGCTTCAACGATCATGTCGGTACTAGATATAGTAAGGGTTTCATTGGACTCAAATTCCAGATCATCAATTGGTAGAATGTCAAAGGTTACGGTAGCTGCGACGTGGTCCGTCGTGAAAATCAATTCAAGATCCGCTACGGGTTCAAAATCTACTACATGTGGCTGTCCACTTCCACGGACCGAAAGAGGGATGATTCGATCCTCTGAGAACGCTTGTCCACTGGCAATCGTGCCGGTTATGGTAATCGTTTGGGTTTCATTCTCTTCATGAACGATCGTTGGGGTTACAGAAAGCTGTACTTGCCCTGGGTCATCATCGTCAAGGATCATAAGAGTTGCACGGCTGGTAACCAGCGGGCTACTACTTTCAATGAGGACTAATTCATCGCTCTCATCCTCAGAATCATTTACAGGTGTGAGCGTGAAATTTTCAGAGGTTGTAGATGTGCCGGCACTCAGAATGAGGTTGAAATTCGGTACGGGAAGGAAATCAACGGCTTCGCTTACGCCGGATCCGGTTACCGCTATAGGCAATACCTGTGTCACTGCGGATTGGGTAGATCCATTCACGGTAGCCGTGACGGAAATTTCAGTTGGACCGCCATCTTCTCGAATGGATTCTGGGGTTATGGTAAGGCGAATCGTTGGCGTTTCATCGTCATCCAAAAGCATGACCGTAGCAGAATTGGTGACGAATTCTTGTGTGCTCGCAATCGTGATGAGTTCATCAGATTCATCCTGTGAGTCATCCGTCGGCTTGAGGAGAAAGGTCGTAGATGTTGTAGAGGAACCCGCAGGTAGAAGCAGATCAAAGTCTGGTACAGGGGTAAAGTCCACAGCATTCGCTCTACCTGAGCCATTGACCGTGATGGGTAATATCTGATCCTGATTGAAAGATTGCGGGTTTTCCAGGGTTGCCGTGACCGTAATGGCGGTTTCACCATCATTTTCCGATACAGAACTTGGATCGGCACGGAGTAGGATGATGGCCGGGGCATCGTCATCTACTAATCGGATAAAAGCAGACCCTGTGATGGATGGGTCGGTACTGGAAAGTGTGATGATCTCATCGTCAGTATTTTCATCATCGTCAAGCGGTGCCAGTTGCAGGGTTGCAGTGCTCGTAGATGCTCTGGGAGCAAAAACGATGTCGAAACTCGAAACGGATGAAAAATTGACTACATTGTCCTGCCCAGAACTGGTGACATCAATTGAAAATGCTTTGGTTTCCGAGAAGGTGGTACCACTACCAATCGTGGCCGTGAGAGTGACGAGAGTCGCCCCGTCACCTTCGTTGATTTCGGATGGATCGGCAGTAAGGCTGATATTTCCGGGAGCATCATCATCATCCTCCAGAACAATGGTTGCTGATTCATTGATCAGTGGGCTGCTACTACTGACTGTGATCGTTTCGTCAAGCTCATCTTCTGAATCGTTGATTAAAATTAGAGTAAATGTCGCCGCACCACTGAGTACGCCTTGTGGGATCGTAAGATTAAAATCTGGTACAGGTAAAAAATCCACGGCTGCAGTGATACCGGAGCCAGTAACGATAAGTGGGATCGCCTGATCAGTAGGGAAAACAATTTGACTGTCCCAGTCTGCGCTAATGGTAACTTGTGTCGAACCATTAGATTCAGCGACAGATGATGGAGAAGCAGACAGTGTAATTGAAGGTGTCGGATCATCATCGATGAGGTTAATATTTGCGAATCCAATCACAAAAGAAGCCGTACTTTCGATCATGATCGTTCCATTGTCTTCATCAACCAGATTGTTTTCGGGAGTAATTGTAAACGTGGTGCTTACACTTGCCGCTTCTGCAGGAAGTGTAATGTCGAAGCTTGCAACGGGTGAAAACTTGACGACCTCTTGGGTTTGTGTTCCGCTAACCGTAATAGGAATCACCTGTGATGTAGCATATGTTGTAGGGCTGAGGATTTCTGCATAGAGGATGACCTCTTGGTCACCACCTTCTTCAAAGAGGGCACTTGCATTGGAGCGGAGCGTGACTCCAGTTGGAGGAGCATCGTCATCTTGTAGCGTAATTGGGGCCGCGGCTGAGCTTACCAGAGGACTAGTACTGGTAATGGAAATGGTTTCATGCACTTCATCTACTCGATCATTTTCAGGTATGACCATGAAGCTTGCTGATCCACTGCGTTGATTTGCCGGAACTACAATGTTGAAGTTTGGGACACGGTTAAAATCAACTGCATCCGCTCGTCCGGACCCACTCACAGCGATTTCTAGCGTCTGAGAATCATTGTATGGTACACCTGTATTAAGTTGTGCCGTAACGATTACGGTGGTTGCTCCATCGTTCTCATTGATTATACCTACGTCTGCTTGTATCGTGAACGTCAGCAGTGGGGAGGTAGAATTTTCCGAGGGTGAGACATGGAGATGTAACTCTGGATTCACTGTAGATAAAGTGTCCTTATCATGATCGCTTGAAACATGTTCAATCCCAGATGAGGTGGTGAGGGTTTTTGGTATCGGAAGTGGAGTGCCCAATATAGACATAGTTGGTAGAATGAAAACCAGACATGTCATTCGGGTCGTCTTCCATTTTTTGTCAGGAAAGAGCCTAGATAGTAGCAGTGCTATAGAAGACGATTTGTATTTCATCATTTCTCGAGTTGAAGGTTCTATGAAGATTCTCTTGCAAAATTCTTTCGTTCGGGAACAGATATGATCATAGGAGTGCCTGGGAGCATATTTTATAGGTTGGAGAAGGGGTTATAAGCCCCTCATCGGGGGGGGGGGGGCCAGCAGCTTCCAAGCTATGTATTGAATTGATGATCGTCTTAAATAAGGGCAACAACCCCTTGGATTGGGGGAGTTTCGTGTTCCGCAAACGACCGTTCAAATTTGTTTCTAATTTCATTGGCGATCAATCACACTTTCGCTGGTTTTCCATAAAGATAGGTGATCTCAGTGATTCATCATATCCATGTTGGGCGCCGATGTGGTTTCATGCGAAATGGCTGTATTGAGTTCATCCTTTGTCAGAACCGCCTCCTCATCCTTTCGCTATCTGTCAGCCCCCCTGTATATTATACGAGATGCTGATTTAAGTTCATTGTTTGGGTCTTCAATGCGGTGAAGATGTGTCCATTGGTTGAGAGGTTTTGAATTTCAACTGGACCCATCGGAGCGTTTCGGATACTCCATACGTTGAACCGGTTTGCATCATTCAAACGTGGGTCTCTCCCTGGGAGCCACCTGACGCCCCCTGCGTCTTGAACGCTTGGGGGGAACTGTGCCCCAGGGAGAACCATGATCTACATCCAGTAGAGAGTGTGTGCCGTTGAGCACCGATACAGGGGCAGATGAACGTCATGGCGACCCACAAAACTTACCCCTAAAGATACGGAAACCATGACAGAAAAAAATCGCTACACGAGGTTCGCCGGAGTGGATTGGGGCTCGGAATCTCATCAGGTCTGTATTCTGGACCGAGAGGGCCAGGTCCTCGGAGAGAAGGCATTCTCCCACTCCGGAGAAGGATTCCATCAAATGATGGACTGGATGAGGGACACCGCAGGCTGCGATCTGACCGAGATTGCTACCAGTATAGAAGTTCCACATGGTCCGGTGGTGGAGAGTTTGATGGAGCGCGGCATTCCGGTATTTTCCATCCATCCGAAGCAACTGGATCGATTCCGGGATCGGTTTTCGCCGGCCGGAGCCAAAGATGATCGTCGGGATGCGCGGGTACTTGCCGATGCCCTTCGCACGGATCCTGACCGTCTGCGTGCGCTGGATCCAGAGGATTCGGACATCATTCAGTTGCGAGAGTGGTCCAGGATGGATGCGGAGTTCACCGCCCAGCGGACCCGCCTCATGCATCAACTCCGAGCACAGCTCTGGCGCTACTTCCCGCAATTCCTTCGCCTCAAATTCCGTCTCGATTCTCCCGTACTGATGGCTCTGTGGACCCTCATTCCGACCCCCGCACGCGCTCGGAGAGTTCGACTCAGTTCAGTACAAAAAGTGCTCAAAGAACATCGGATCCGGGCCGAGGAAGTCCTGCAATTCTTGCGGGCGAAGCCCCTCACGGTTGCCGACGGGGTGGAGCAAGCCGCGACCCAGCATATCCGACTCGTTCTGCAACAACTGGAACGACTTGGGAAGCAGATCCAGGAGGTCAAACAGAACATCGAATCCATTCTGGATTCGCTCCATCAAAATCCATCCTCTCAGCAGATCTGCGAACCTGAAAACGCATCGTCTGGGCAAGCCCCCTCGTCCAGATCTGCGCCACCGGATGTAGAGATCCTGTTATCGATCCCGGGAATCGGAAGCTCGGTCGCAGCCACCCTTCTCTCGGAAGCCTCCTCGGCGATCCAAGCACGGGATTACCAGGCCCTGAGATGCTTGTGTGGCACCGCTCCGGTCACCAAGCGATCGGGAAAAAGCCACAGGGTCGTGCAACGAAAAGCCCATCATGCACGGTTGGCAAATTCCGTCTATCACTGGAGTAGAGTCTCCACCCAGCGTGACCCCATCCGTAAAGCCAAGTACAAAGCCCTGAGGGACCGAGGACATAAACATGGACGATCGCTCCGATCGGTGGGAGACCGGCTACTTGCCGTCGCCTGCGCAATGCTCCGAGACCAAACCCTCTATGATCCCAGCCGTCAAACCATGGCGTCCCGTACCTCGTAAACTCTGCCTCTCCAACCTTTCTTGGATGCAAAGCAGGATCGTGACGAAACGGAAACTTCCAGGGCAAAAGAGGAGCCTACGTCTAATTCGGATCCACTCGCTCGCGTCCTTTGGCGTAGTCGGATACGATGAAATCAGAGTGCTCGGGACCGAGGAGTTTATACCAGCCCACGCCAAAAATCGCTTCCATGGAAGAATACACAAAAAATATTTTAAAATTTATTGGTTTTTATTTGCATAAATGGTAGAGAGTCCCCCCCCCCTTTATTCATCTCAAATCGCAATTTGAGATGAATAAGGGGGGCTTTTATAAATGCAGAGAGGAAAACCTAAGTGAGTCTAAAATATATCTTAAAATCTTACAGCAAAAAATGGGCATGCTAAGATTGCTATTAATTAAATTGGCTCTTCAGCTTTTTCTGTGAGAATCTATGCCACGCCTTCAATTTAAGGGAAAGATTTTAGTGGAAAATTATCATATGTCTGTTCCTTTCCACGAACTGACAGCACTGAGACAATACGGATTAAGTCAATCAGCAAGTCTACATGATAACCTCATTATTCATGGAGACAACTTAGCGACTCTTAAATCTCTTCTACCGTTTTACCGTGAAAAAGTAAAATGTATTATTATTGATCCTCCCTATAATACGGGTAGTGAAAGTTGGGAATATAACGACAATGTTAACTCCCCTCTCGTCAAGGATTGGTTAGGAAAAGCTGTGGATCGTGATGATCTTACCAGACATGATAAATGGCTTTGTATGATGATGCCCCGCCTTAAACTGCTACGAGAACTGCTTCGTAAAGACGGAGTGATCTTCGTAACCATTGACGACAACGAGATGCATCACCTTCGCTGTTTGATGGATGAGGTGTATGGTGAAGAGAATTTCTTAGCAAGTATCATATGGCATCACCGAAAAAGCAAACAGAATGACATTGATATATCGCTTAGTCACAATTACATTCTTGGATATACAAAGGATTCTACTCAATTTGAACTTAACCCTTCTTATTCATCTCAACCTCCGATCTCTGTTAAATCGTCATCTTGCTGAGATTCGCAGCTTTTCTTTCTTCATCGTCGATATTTTCGGGTCAAATCCTGATTATTTTGGCTAAAAAGGTAGGCATGAAGACGCTGTTTATGTCCAAGTCTGGGTTGACGGTTCATCCATCGCAGGGAGATGATACACGAACCTCTCATGCAACAGAATCTCCTGCTTTTTTCCGTTGGAATCCGGCTAACTACTATCATGGTAGTAGTTCGGCCCTCCAATCGCACCAAGTGCAGTCATGTATCGCATACCCAATCCTACCGTATGGACGCACCTCTCCTATACGTTGATGTTTCGGATTTTTTTTTTGACTTGTAAAACCACCTCAGATGAGGTGGTTGGCGTTAGATATCGGGCAAGCAGTGCCACCGCAGTCGCAGAAGGTGATCCCAAAAACGGATCCATAGTTGCTCTGCCGACAGGGCGATAGAAAACGTAACGTAGCGACTATGGCGTGCAAGGGTTGCACCGACTTTTAGTAGGTGGAGGCGAAAGGTGGTAATCTGCATGTGAGGGGTATGCTTTAGTTTGGAGTCTACCTCTGTACTGGCATCGGTGTTCTGCGTGTCATCCACCATCATCGTTTCCGTGTTGATCTTCAGAGATGTATCCTGATGAACTTCGGTGTCTGATGTGACAGGGCTACGCTCCACATTGGGCACCACCTCTGGTGCGATGAAGGCATCGACCAATATGCATGATCTGATACGCATAGAGAACCGATAGAAGACGCACGGCATTTTCTCTGCGAACCTCTCGTTCTTCCACTGTTTCAGGCTCCTGTTCACGGATAATCTTATGGCCTCTGTAGTGTTCCTTGGGACGTTCTGTGGATGACAGCATGACTTGATTGATCAACTCTTTGATTTCCCCCTGATGCTTTTCAGCCTTTCCACGCATCGCGTACATCTTCGCCAGTGCTTCCCCCGAATAGGTCTCTGCGTCAAGGTTGGTCAGCAAAAAGAAGTAGTCTTCATAGAGTTCAGCTGGACGAGGCCGTATGACCATCACGACCCGACGTGGACCATCCCAACTCTCCGCTTGATACATCAACTCAACATAGCCATAGGTATTCGGTGGACATCCTTTCCCATCAAAATAGGCTTCGGCCATCGCCTTTAACTTGTTGTTGCCCTTCAAGCGTGTCACATAAAACAGGCCTGCGCTCTCTATATCCTCGTACACCTCAGGACTATTGAATCCCGCATCAAGGCGAAAAATGACACGATCCGAGGCATGTTTTTGAACCTGTTCACCGATAGGAATCATGACCTTCTGACAGTTGGTCGCTTCCCGTTGCGTGCCTGGACGGAGTTCGGCTCCAAGGACATCCCCCGTTTCTCCACACGTCACAAACAACGGCAAGAAGACGGTTCGCTTGTAATGACCATTATACTTGCATCCCAGTTGATGGCCATGGGCATGGCATCGACATCAAGGATCACTTCATCCAGACGTTCACCGCCGCTGCGTACGAGCCTATGCTCCATTCAGAAGACCCTTCTGCATCACCTCAACATTATCCGGTGCACCGAGAATGCTCCAAAAGCGTGACATCGTCGGTTGCGATGCCGGCTGGTTGGCTGGATCGACAACGGCTTCGCCCCGCTCCGTACTGAGAGCGACCCGTAATGCGGGGTCATTGCCCAGATCTTTACTGGACAAGTCCCATCCTTGCATCGTCGGCAGCAACAGCTGCAAAAGCAGATCCTCCATGGAGTGTGTGGTACGATAGGGATCCCGTGGATCATGGAGATTGTCCACCAGATAGGGAAGAATACCTGTAGCTTCAATCAGCCCCCTCATAGATAGAGCCCCCGCATCGGAAGTCGTATGGTTGGTCGTGGATGCCTGCACCAAAATAGAGTGGTTATAGGGGATCTGAACCTGTAAGTTTTGAGAGTCAGTCATGATTCACCTCCGGGGTGAAATTGGTGACGAAAAAACATCCATCTCAGACAATTGGAGCATGGATCCAAAGGATCCAATGGCAACAAAAATTTGAAATTGCGTGAAGATGCGTGAAACTATTATAGATAAAAAAAGCTCAAAATACGTTTGACTTATCTCAACAATGGATTTTTTCAATAAAAAAAGAGAAAAATGCCCTCTTGAAAAGAGAATTATCAAGGTTCTCCTTATCTTTGAAGGGTTGTTTGATCAGATGAGCAAATCTGAATCGTTCAAGCTGGGCTCAAATCGCAATTTGAGATGAATAAGGGGGGCTTAAGTCCATTCCGGTGGATAAAAGCCTGTTTTCTAATCCAGACAATGACCCGCAGGGGCCTTGGACACTTGACCCGATGGATGCCTCCAACATTCGTTCTAATCTGACATATGAAATCATCAATCCAACAACAGGGAGAGGATATTTACCCCCTAAAGGGCGTCATTGGCGTTTTTCTAAAGAAAAATATCAACTGGCATTAAAGGAGGGCCGCATCGTATTTGGACGGACGGGTAGGGCAAAGCCCCAATACAAACGATATTTGGAGGAGGCATTAAAAAAGGGACGGTCTGTTTCAACGATCTGGCAGGATGTTGGCACGGCGACTAATGCCACGGAGGAATTGAATCAAATTTTTGATGATAAAGGAATCTTTAAGACCCCCAAGCCAAGTGACTTAATTCGTAAGATTATCCTCCTGTCAACGGATCATGACTCTGTCATTCTTGATTCATTTGCTGGCTCTGGTACGACTGCTCATGCTGTTCTCGCTCAAAACCAAGAAGATGGTGGGAACAGGCGTTTTATTTTAGTGGAGTGCGAAGATTATGCAGAATCTATAACTGCTGAGCGAGTTCGGCGCGTCATTCAAGGAGTTCCCAAGGCCAGAGATGAGGCGCTTAAAGCGGGACTTGGCGGTACATTTAGCTATTATAAATTGGGAAGACCCATGAAACAGGAATCGCTATTAGACGGCTCTCACTTGCCATCTTGGGAAAATTTGAGTTCTTATATTTTCTTCACTGCGACGGGACAGGAGTTTGATCCTAATGTGATCAACCGAGAAACCAGTTACATCGGGCAGACCAACTCCCATGATGTATTTCTCTTCTATGAGCCCGATGTGGATAAACTAAAGAATCTTGCACTGTCGCTATCTGAAGCGCGTGCATTACCGGAAAGTTCTAGAAGAAAACTTATTTTTGCACCGGCAAAATACTTAGATCAGGAGTTTCTCTACAAATATAAAATTGACTTCCAGCAATTGCCTTTCCAGATCTATGAAGCGATTGATCAAGATTAAAGATGATTCTGAAAGACTATCAAAAACGTGCGCTGGCCATTGTAACTGAGTTTCTTCAGTATTTGTCAGTTGCTAGAGAAAAAGATCAGCGAGATAGAAAAGAGGATCCAGAAGGGGGAGGTTTTAATTGGGTGCGACGGGCATGGGAGAAAGTCTTGCCTCATGGAGAATACAAGAGTCGACAAAATGGATTGGGCGAACATCTTCCAGTTGTTTGTCTAAAAGTTCCTACTGGAGGGGGAAAAACGTTGTTAGCCACGCGTGTGATTGATCTGGTAAATGCTCACTTCCGACGGAATCGGCGCGGATTGGTCCTTTGGATTGTGCCAACAAACCAGATCTACATTCAAACTCTAAAAGCCCTAAAGGATCTTGATCATCCATACCGACAACAACTTGATATATCATCTGGTCAACGCACTTGCATCTATGAAAAAACATCATCTTTTAGTCCTCAGGATGTCAGAGAGAACTTATGTATCCTGCTACTGATGCTTCCGTCAGCCAACCGTGGTTTAACGACGAAAGATCAACTGAGAATCTATCGTGATAGTGGAGGATTTGACCAGTTTTTTCCATCCGAAGATGAATCCGCTAAGCATGCCAAATTGCTTAATGATTATCATAACTTAGACACCTTCAGCCAGCTTGGGGCATTGGGTGAAAAAATTGTTAAAACCTCACTTGGAAATACTTTGCGCCTACTCAAACCACTGATCATTCTTGATGAAGGACACAAAGCATACAGTGATAATGCGAGAAAAACATTAGAGGATTTTAATCCTTGTATGATTGTTGAGCTTTCAGCCACACCAAGCAAACATTCAAATATACTTGTTGATATTCGTGGTGTAGAACTCAATGCCGAGGAAATGATCAAACTTGATCTTCATATTCGTAACAGAAAAGATAGTGACTGGCGAAGTACACTCAATGAATCAATCCAGCATCGTGAATTTCTTGAATCTGAGGCACGACGTTACGAAGCTGAGACTGGCATATATATTCGTCCAATTTGTGTCATCCAAGTTGAGAGAACTGGTAAAACTCAGAGGATGTCTGGGTATATTCATACCGACGATGTAAAAGAGTTCTTACTCAGGAATCCTGCTATAAAATCAGAGCATATCGCAATTAAGACAAGTGACAGGGATGACCTCAAAGATATTGAAGAGGAGGAAGGTTTGCTATCCCGGAATTGCTCTATTCGTTATATCATAACAAAACAAGCATTGCAAGAAGGCTGGGATTGTTCTTTTGCTTATTTACTAACGATCCTTACAAACCCTATGTCCAGAACAGGTTTGACTCAACTAGTTGGACGGATCCTTCGGCAACCGTATGCACACAAGACCGGCATACCCTTTTTAGATGAGAGTTATGTCTACTGCTTTAGTCGTAGCGGCAATGAAATTCTTAGTGAAATTAAAAAAGGATTTCACATAGACGGATTGCAAGGGCTTGAACCCAGAGATATATCTACGACTATCGATTTCAGAGAAATACAGAAACAAAAAATCAAACCAAGGAAACGGTATCAAACCGCCGTTCGTGACCTTCTTCTTCCCGCCTTCATGATCAGGGAAGAGAATCAATGGAGATTGGTACATTACGAGACAGATATTCTATCACAATTACCTTGGGAAGAGATTGATATTTCTCCGATAGGGGAGTTAAAACTTGATAACAAGAGGAAGGGAAATGACGATTTTGTGGTGAACCTAACGGATGATTATCATGTTGATGAATCACCAAATTCCTCAGGTGTTTCATCCGTGGATTATAGTACATCAACTAGCCATCTAATTGATTTAATACCCAATCCTTGGCATTGTTATAATTTGATTGAGCGCACATTCAGTATTTTGCGTGACCATCATTCTGTTGACGATCTTGCACATAATTTCGTCTTCATCATTGAGCAACTCCGCCAACGATTGGAGAAAGAACGAGATCGGCTTTCCAAAAAAATATTTTATTCTCTTTTGGAGGAGGAAACGATTCGTTTTCTCGTAGTTACAGAGGATATTGGACTCAATCGCCTACCCGATGAGATTGATTCCCCAAGTGGGAAGCGTGCAAACCGCGAAGATGGTGCTCCGTATCAGATGAGTCTTTTTGAGATCGTTCCAGAAGATGAATTCAATCAGTTAGAAACTAAAGTTGCAACTTATCTTGACCAGCAAGCTCAGCTCTTTTTCCGGTATCGGGATCGAGCTCGAAAAGACTACTATGTGCAAGGATGGAAGCCTCAAAGAATCTATGCCGATTTTATCGTAACCCTCAATGATCAAACACCTGAATATATGGAAACATTTCAGCAGGTATTTGTGGTTGAAACTAAAGGGCTTCACTTGTCAAGATCTGATGATACTGAGTACAAGCGATCAATATTCGATATCTGTAACGAGCATGCCCAAAAAGTTGGCTGGGCAAAATTAGCACCGAAGATGAAAGATGTTGAATTAAGTTACAGAGTCTTAGATGAAAAACATTGGGAAGCAAGCTTGAATGCTATGCTGAGTGAATAATCTTTTCAATCCAGCCTTCAGGTTATGTATGATAGGCACGGTTCATCCATGATCTAAGCCACCTGATCTTGATTGTGTCATGGACAAGGATTTTTTGGATTCTCCCAGAGGCTGTCCCATGCTGAGTCAGATACCTTTTGCTGATAAAATGACGTAACTTTATAAAAATACATAGCACCCCGTAGCCTGATCTGACGGCCGTCCTACTATACCAGGCACTATATATGAGATGCGGAGTAATGAACATACCCTAGATTCATAGGTTGACACCATCTCTCACATCCGACAGCATGACGCACACCCCAGTGGACGACCGCGGCCCGTCCAAGTATTTCCACGGAAGACGCGAGATACGCGACTTGTTCTCTGACAGACTTGATCACTACAAAGGCTTGAATGGTGGAACGATATTCCTAATCAAGGGGGCACCTGGTGCGGGCAAAAGCGCACTCCTGCACGTGTTAGCTCAAGATGCCACACTCAAGGGGTGGCAGGCCATTATGAATGTGACCCCCGCAGATCTCCATAACCCCGCACGCATGGCACAAACCTTGGGTGTCCAACACTCGTCAACCGAGGCCACCAAGACGATGGTTAATCTTGAGTTCTTTAAACACGAGTGGCAAGACGAGAAGACACACGACTACTCGGCATCGAAAATCATCGCGGAGGCTGCCTCTTTCGCCCCGTTACTACTCGTACTTGACGAGGCTCAGCACTTAATAAACATCGCCTCCCCCCAAACGGTGAAAGATGCAGCCACTACGACACTAAATGCCATTCACAATGGGCATATAGGGCACCCTGTCATACTCCTCGCGGGGGGGGTTGGCACATCGGAGCATGCACTTAATACTTTAGGCATATCCCGCTTTGCCGGTCCAGCGAGAATCAATCTCGGCCCCCTAGATCACGACTCTACCTGTGCGGTTGTTCGTGCATATATTGAAGGCGAGGGTGAGACAAACCTCCCCCAAGAGTGGATTGAACCCATCGCGGAGCGAACCCATGGATGGCCCCAGCACATCGTATGCTATGCAAGAGCGACAGTGCTCCACCTCTCCTCCATGGATCGTCCTCCTATGAAAAGCGATCTTGACGTGGTGATACGCCGAGGAAGAAGTGATCAGGAAGAATACTATCATGGCCGTGCGCACGACATCACATGGGGGCAACGCGAGATATTGGCCCATATTTTCGCAAAAATATCCATAGGTGGGACTGTGAGAAGACGCACGATTGTGTCCGCACTCAGTGCGGAATACTCGAGTAAAGTCGCGGAGGAGACGTTCACGAAGGCACTCCATCAGGGCGTGCTTGACCAGAGAAAGAACGGTGCCTATAGTATTCCCATCCCCTCGATGCACAGGTGGCTGGTAGATGAGTACGGGCCCGACCGGGGGATAACACCGGACACCCCACCACCGCTCAATCCGGATCCCCCCCAGAAAGGAAAGGATAGGACATGACGGTTTACGCAAGAGAGGTAGACTAGAGCGGGCGATACGAGGACGCGATGTAGTCCACGTGGGATCACCTAACATATAGATCATGAAGCACACATTCATCCCACTATCCCTCTGCCTGCTCTCTATACTGGCAGGCACCTCATTTGCCCAAGACATTGATTTCTCAGGCGAATCATCAAACTACATGCTCGGTCAGTAAGGGTAAATAGCCCGCAAATCCGCCTTACAAGATCTATGGCGGCAAATTACAGACTAACGCTCAAGATTGAGGCAGCGATGCTTTGGCCAGTATGACGAGTCAGTACTATATGCTATGAAAAAACCATGCTTCACCATCCAGTTCACCTCTGTAAGAGCAGAGATAATCTATTCGGTTGTTTTCCAGTAGCGCTGATCCAGTTTTAATGGCTCAACGGTCCCTGTAGAAATGTGACGTATAATCTGCTCGGCATGGAAGCGGCCATTCTCAATAAACCAGCGGCTTGTACGGAGCCCACCACACACCGTCCCGGCGATGTAGAGTCCTGAACGATTTGTTTCAAAGGTTTCTGAATGATGAAGGGGGGTACAGAATTCATCCTCCTGAATCGTAATTTGCAGTGCTTCCAAGAAGGAGTAATCTGGGCGGTAACCAGTCATTGCAATCACAAAATCATTGTTTAGAGAGAACGTTCCTTCGGGGCCATCCAAGATCAATCGATCCGATTCAATGGAGGTTACTCGGGTATTAAAATGTGCAGTAATACTGCCTTCCTTGATACGGTTTTCAATGTCAGGTTTAATCCAGTATTTAATTTTTTCGGACAAAGCATTTCCACGATGAATAAGGTTCACCTCCGCGCCATAGTGATAGCATTCCAGTGCAGCTTTGGCAGCTGAATTTTTTGCACCGATGACGGCCACTCGTTGTCCAGCATAAGGGTAGGGCTCGCGATAATAATGTGTGACCTTTGGGAGGTCCTCGCCAGGAATGTGCAAGAAATTTGGAATATCAAAAAACCCCGTGACCACGATAACTTTTCGACAAGGATAGGTCCCTCGGCTGGTTACAACTGAAAAGTTGTCATTCGTTCCATCTACACGCTCTACTCGTTCGTAGAGTCGTAGATTCAGTGATTCTACATCGGCAACCCGGGAATAATATTTCAGGGCTTCGGGGCGTGTGGGCTTCGTTGATTGGGTCGGGAAGGGGTGTCCGCCAATCTCCAGAAGCTCAGCCGTAGAGAAAAACTCCATATGTGTTGGATATCCAACAAGTGAATTCACAAGTGCCCCTTTATCAATGATCATAGCACTCAGGTTGTGTCTAGTTGCCTGAATTCCACAAGCAAGTCCTACGGGGCCAGCCCCTATGATGATAACATCCTTCATCTTACAGGAATGATTGAGCCATGGTAATTCTGATCTATGATGACGAATATCTGAGTTTTTGAAAAAAAACTCGGAGTAATTCTTCTGATTGAGCTGCTTCTATCCCGCTGACGATATCTACCTGATGATTGAGGTGCTCATCTTGTGGGATGTTGTAGATAGATGAGGCAGCCCCCATTTTCTCATCCATTGCTCCAAAACATAAGCGGTCCAATCGGGACAGTACAATTGCCCCTGCACACATGGGACATGGTTCAAGAGTAACATAGATTGTGCAGCCTTGAAGGGATTTAGATTGGAGAGTTTCACACGCAGCGGTAATGGCGATTATTTCTGCATGTGCCGTCGGATCTTGAAGGGATTCGACAAGATTATGCCCACGTCCTATAATTTGATTTGCTTGCACAACAACAGCTCCAACCGGTACTTCTCCTTTTTCCATTGCTTGCTCTGCCTGCTGGAGAGCCGAGCGCATAAAGCGGCCATCTGGTTCGAGCAACCGCGAAAGAGCCATACCCTTTATCGAGTATGTCGTGAGCCAATAAACCGTAGAACGAGCCCAACCAGAAAAAGGATGATCAAGATTGGAATCGCGGCCTTGGCCAAGCCGGCGAGTAGTCCGAGGATCTGACCAAATAGTAAGATCACAACCAAAGCCACAATCGAAATGATAATCCAGTTTTGAATCCGATCAAGCCTCATGGATATAAAAATTTGAAAATCACTCAGTAGAAACAATGAAATACTCGGATGCAGCGATTGCTGTTCCATTCTGATCGAATCCCCCAACGATAAAGACAGAGCGTATACCGACAGAGATGGCAGAATGATGATAACGTGGTGTCATTGCTTGCGACGGTTGCATGAAAAAAAACCGACCTATTTGCTCATGGAACAGTTCGATTTCTGTCGTGATCTCAGAGGACTCTAGGCGGCCACCAAATGCTGCAAAAAGACCTCTTATAACCGGAGCAGTAGCATGTGTGGTTCGAGGAGTTAGCAGTCCAGGTAATTGAGAGAGATTTATCGGGGCTCCATGTGGATACTGAATACGCATATTTCCATTGATCATCGTTCCATCATCAAATTGACTTCCTAGTATAAAGTACGAACGGTGAGCAGCTTCGGTTACAGTATGGTCGGCGATGGGACGATCAATGAACGGAGCAGAGCGGATCGTATTGAGTGCGGTCAATCCATCAGGTTCAACTTTAAAGGTTCGTAAATCTCTACGCAATCCAAAAAAAGGATTTTCATCGTATCTTACATCCCCATATCCACCGATTAGGTCCAGCAACCATTCTCCATCCTCCTCACGGATGATTGCCACATGGTTCGTTCGGCGAATTGGCTGTCCCTGAACCGGGATTTCATGGAACTCAGGTGTAGGCCCGTCAGGAGTATAAAGTTCTACGGATTCAATCAAATTACTTACTTGGCTTGGGGAATCAATTCGGCTACCTCCTACAATGAGAATTTGGCCGTTTGGAAGTACACTAGCCGTATGCCCGGTCCTCGGTGTGCGTAGTCGTTCTTCCATTCGCAGAAAAGTTGTAGATCTGGGACGCAAGAGAAATGACTCTCCTTGAGCAGGCCCGCCTCTTTGGCGAGTTCCACCGGTCACCATCAGACTTCCATTACGGAGCCTTACAAGTGAATGACCTCCTCTTCGGTCAGGAAGTTGAGGTGCATTACGTGAAATAATATGGGGAAGATAAATTGCGTACGCTGTATCTCTTCTGGATACGCCATCGGGATCAGTTGCTTCCAGATAAAATCTGTTTAGTCCAAGTCTTAGATTAAGAGAAGCTTGCCAGTAAGTAGGCCCCGAAGGAGCAGGCTTCATGGGAATACCGTTTAGATTTATTTCTTGGATCGGCCGAAAATGAATGGATTGTACCTGGAGCGTAATCACTCTAGATGTTTGCACCTCAGACAAGTTAGGCTCAATCACCACAAGTTCTGGCTCAGATGTCTCCACAAACGGCCTCTCACATCCGAACAATAATACTAGCCCAATCAACCACCAGTGACGCATGATAGAATTCAATCCTCAAATATCTGGGCTGCATAGGTGATATGATCAAGTACCAGACCATGTGCAGGGGCTGTAGGACCGGCTTTACGCCGATCGTGAGATGCCAGAATATTTTCCAGTGATTGAACGGTTCTTTGTCCACGTCCGATTTCGAGAAGAGTCCCGACCAATGATCGGACCATGCCATGAAGGAATCGATTTGCTTCAATGATAAATTTCCAATATCCGGGCAGCATTTCGGGTTCCCATTGTGCATTGTATACGGTACAGACACGATTCAGCGTTGCACTCTGTGTTCGACAGAATGCCCCAAAATGATGGGTACCAACTAATTGGGTGCTGGTTCGATTCATGCGATCAAAATCTAAGGTAACAGGGACATAGAGCCGCAAATTCCGATCAAGAGCCATAGGGGTACAGGAAATATGATATTGATACGTTCTTCGCCTTGCATCATAGCGTGCATGAAACTCATCATAGGTCTTCACAGCTGCTCGAACAGCAATGGAAGGAGGGAGCAAACCATTCAGTGCATGAACAAGGCGCTTCCATTGATCAGCGGGGATGGATGGGCATTTAAAGTGAGCCACTTGCCCTCGTGCGTGTACTCCGGCGTCTGTCCGCCCAGCTCCAACAATCTGGAGTCTATCATAGTGCAGAAATGTTCGGAGGGCTTCCTCGACATCCTGTTGTATTGTAGGCTGATCTTTCTGTCGTTGCCATCCACTATATTTTGAACCATCATATTCTAATAGTAGGGCATACACAGGCATGGAAGAGGGAGTCGAAAGGATGGTCAGAACTTTGGAAGCATTCTGGTCGCATATTTGTACACAAAAGCGATGAGGCTGTTTACTGCCCTTGTTATTGAACGATAAATCATTGATAAACTGAAGTACATTCCATGGAACCCGTTGATTCAGATTTCAGTCCTCTTAACCGACATCTGGTAAGTCGAAAAAAAGCCTTCTATTCCCTAAACAAAGATCTCTCTGAATATCTGAAGCGCTATGGGAGACTTAAGACGAGGGGGGTCCGTTATAAGGATCTAGCCAGATATGTTGAGTCGGTACCGCTTTATGATGAAGATGATCAGGATACTCATTGGGCCAGTGTGATTTACCCGCCCAATGAACAGCAAGAAATTGATCATGACTTGGTGGTCACGTATGCAGATCTACGGGCTCACGGGGATCTTTCCATCATTCAGCATCTATATGTTGACCGAGTGGATATCTGCTTATATGGAAATACGCTCCCCTACAGGGTTAGGATTGTAAATGCTCTCAATGAGAATTTTGACTACTACTATGTCAAGCGGACCGATGCCAATCGTATCTATGGGCTTGAACTGGAGCACTTACTTTCCCCAAGCCGGATTGAATATTTTGTTCGCGATAATACAACGATAGAAGAGCACATTGTAGGGGTCCCTGGCGATGTTTTTCTGGCTACAGCGATGCCAGAAAATCGGTTTGATCTCGTTCGCTTAGCCAAGCAGTTTGTTAAATTCGACACCCGTTGCCTCTTACAGCTTCTAGGAGACATGCATACTGGAAATTTTGTCGTGGATATCACTCCGGATTTGGAAAAATACAACTACCGATTCCGTCCAATAGATTTTGATCAGCAGAGCCACCACAGGAACATCAAAGTGTATCGCCCACAGGAATATGAGGCAAACACTCCTTTTGTTGACGCGGTGAAAGATGTACTTCCTCCTGCTGCAATTGCACAATACCGTAGGGAAGAAAGAGCCTTAATGGCACATCGGGTCCGCGTGAGTGATGGACGAGTTCAGGCCTTATTGAATGTGATGAGCAAAGATCGTATTGCCGATATCAATCATGTACGAATCTTGGCACAGAGTTTGGGGGATTATCATAGAGACGATCAATTTGAGATCTATGAACGAATGGGCGAGCTAGTCTATCATTCGATCATGAGATTAGGTGATCGGTTGACTGGTCAAGAAGTTCGTGACCTTGTGGACGATCCCGCCGTCAGGGATTACTGAAGAAATGGATTCTGTATTCGCTCAAGACCAATCTTGGTTGGTGGCCCATGGCCTGCGTAGACGATCATTTCATCGGGCAGAGGCAGTAATTGTTGATGAATTGATTTCATTAAGGTTCCCATATCACCTCCAGGCAGATCCGTTCTACCGATGGATTGTTGAAAAAGTACATCTCCCGCAATCACAAATTGACTCATGTCATCAACAAAGCATATAGAGCCAGGTGCATGTCCAGGGGTATAAAGAATTCTCCATTTCGCTTCCCCAAATGTGATGAGATTCTGTTCCTGTATCCATTTTCCTGGTTTTGGCAGGGGCTCCATGGTAAAACCGTACAGGAGTGCCTGAGCAGGTGCTCCCTCAAGCCATATGGATGTATCTGGGTGAGATTGCCATAAAAGGTTGAATCGTTTTGATAATGCTCTGCATCCTAGAATATGATCAATATGGGCATGCGTGAGCAATAGATGTCTTACGGTTAGACGATTGGATTTAATGTACTCAGCGATCTCTATCTCTTCCTGGTCATTTGAACAGCTTGCATCTACAATCACTGCCTCAGAACCTTGATTGCAGACGTAGCTATTGGTGGCAAATGGGCCATGAGTGAAGCTTTTTACATGGGTAATCGGCATGAAATCAATGAAATTTTGGAGGTGCAATAATAATTACGAACTCTCCTTTAAGGGATTGTTTTTTATGATATCGATCCAGTAGTTCTTGTAAAGATCCCCGATGAATCTCTTCGAATTTCTTGGTAAGCTCTTTGGCGATTCCTCCCATTCGCTGTGGTCCCAGCAGATTAATCAGATCGGTCAGGGTGCGAATCAGTCGGTGCGGGCTTTCATACAGTACGACGGTACGTGTTTCTTCACGGATCGCTTCCAAGCGCTTTTTGCGTCCTTTTCGTACGGGAAGAAATCCTTCGAATACAAATCGTTCAGAGGGGAGGCCGCTGGATGTAAGAGATGGAATGAGTGCAGTAGCTCCTGGTAGAGCCTGCACCGGGATACCTTCCTCCCAGCACTGTCGTGTCAAATAAAATCCGGGGTCACTAAGTCCTGGCGATCCGGCATCACTGATGAGAGCAATCTGTTGGCCGATTTTCATCCGTTCAATAAGTTGAAGTGCACGTGTACGTTCGTTATGATTGTGATAGCTGATGGTTGGAGTGTGTATGGAGTAATGTGATAGGAGTACACTGGAGGATCGTGTATCCTCACAAGCGATAAGATCCACTGATTTCAAGAGTTTGACGGCACGAAACGTCATATCTGCCAAATTTCCGATCGGAGTTGGAACTAGATAGAGCATGACATTTGAGTGGATATAAAGGAGTGTGGATCTATGACGGCATATGAAAAGCGAAATAGTAGCATGTGGGTGATCAGATTGCAAATACAGATGATTGTTTTGGTATGTTTGAGGAGCGAATCTGTGTATGAATGAGTCAAAAATTTACACATCAAGATTCTCAGGTTTTACGGCATACCTAGGCTTAACTCTCATGTCAAGGGTAACTCGAATAAAGAGCCAAATACCGGCCACACCAATCAGAATATTTGCAAACCACATACCTAGCCAAGGGCTAAGCATTTCTCGATCCGCCAGTTTTTCTCCTTGAACTAAGGTGATCCAGTAAAAAAGAAATATACCTACGGCTAGGAGGCAAGCGGTTCCCAATCCACCTCGTCGAACACTCAACCCAAGTGGTATTCCAATCAGGACAAAGATGAAACAGGCAATTGAGATCGAATATTTTTTATGGATCTCCACTTGGTAGCGATTGATCGTAATGGCGGTTTGTTTGAAATTCCGCCCCTTACTCGCGACAGAGCTTCTAGCATTTTGACCATAATCGCGTGCTTGCTGGTATGTTCGGCGGATTTGATCGGTTGATAGGCCACTAAGAATACTACGTAGAGCAGTAGAGTCACCATGGGGATCTCCGCGAGATATGAATGGTTCGGGAACTTCATGTTCAGAGTTCATCGACCAAATGGTTTCTACTGCATCTGAGGAGATAGGACTCGGCATACTGGTGTAAAGTTCAGAAGTATGTTTCGCTAGTCGTTCTTTGAGAGAATCAACAATTTCAAACATCCTGTCTACAGGAGTAGATCGGTCAGAGCGATATCCATTTGTTTGAGCATTGGCTTGGACGCCAAGTTTACTCAGATCAAGAGGTAAGCGAAACCGCTCAAAAGAAAGTTTCTCATACCGCTCTATAGGCTGTACCCCTTCAGGCCTATATAGTCGATGCATTTCACCTTCTTTGAGGATCATATCCAGAGAATTCCCCTGGGGGACTAATTCTCCATGTTTTGCCCGAATCGTTGATCCGTTAGCGATACCCTGTGTATAGTCGTAGATGAGGATGTCGTGCAGGAGATTATCTTCCCGCTGACCGACCAGAATACTGTATCCATCAATTTCTTGGTAGAAAACTCCAGGTTCCAACTCGAATCCTGGTCGTGCACTTCGAATGATCTGCCACATGTTAAGTGCCCTGAAATTAGATTCTGGAAGCAGTACGTTATTAAAGTAAATCATGCCATAGCAGAGAAGGATGGCAGCAACAAGTACAGGCCAGGTAAAACTCCAGAGGGTGATGCCGCAATTACGGATTACAATCCACGTACGCGATTCTGCAAGTGAGCCAAAAACCATCAGAGTAGCTAAAAGTGCAGACATAGGCACGGCCAGTACAACCATATAGGCAAGGTTGTAGGTGATCAGTTCCAGAATGAGCCCAATCGGCAGATCTCGGCCAGCCAGATCTGGCAGAAACTTGATCAAAAACTGCATCAGCAAAAGAAATAGAAGAAGTAACAACCAACCTAGAAATGGGCCGGGTAGTTGTTTCAAAACCATTCGGTGAATGAGCGTCATTACCTAGAAGCTACATGATCGGATCAAAAATTAAACCCACTTGATCAATGGAAGAGCCTTAAAAAGAAAAGTTTCACGAACACCTCTCCTGATCTTCAAATACAGAATCAAGGTGTTCGCCCGAGAATCCCATATAAAAAGAATGAATCCCTATGCCAAACGAATGCGCACCGACTTGAGCCCAAGCAATAGATGGATCTCTCCTCTACGTTCAACTCGATGCCTCATCAGAGACGATGTAGTATTTTGCCAATGGGATTGCCGTATGGATATGAATCAAGTATTGATTGATGTAAATTATCGGAGCCATTGCGTTCTTACTTATTTCATACACAAGCGGGATATTGTTCCATCGCCCCTTCTCCCATTTACAGTTTCAGGGATGCTTGTATCATTTTTTCATGCGACCATGTGGGAATTGTTGTATTTTTCAAGATCCGCACCTCACCATAAAGATTTAATGATCTGAAGATGGCGTACCGGTTTGACGAATACGCAAGATAACTTTCCTAAAATCATGATTGCTCGAGAAGGGGTAGTACTGGTTTCCATAGCATTCGTTACAGGATTGATTGTGGCGGGGTTCATACTCGTGATTCCTGATATGCCGAAATTGCTTGAGTTCATTTTTGCCCCACTCTTTTTTCCTGGGTTGGGACTGATGGTTGCCTATTTTTTTAGGGACCCAGAGCGCACAGCACCATCAGGTTCGGATACATTAATTCTTGCACCTGCAGACGGTAAAATTTTGGAAATCGCCCAAGAAGAAGAACCACAGTTCATTGGAGGGGTAGCATGGAGGATTTCGATTTTTCTCTCCGTAATGGATGTTCATGTAAACCGAGTTCCGGTTACTGGAACGGTACGATATGTTGCATATAAATCAGGGGAGTTTCGGCTGGCGTGGCATCCTAAAGCATCTACTTTCAACGAACAATCTCAGATCGGCATAGAGCATCTATCAGGAAAACGATTTTTATTTAAGCAAATTGCAGGTCGCCTGGCACGGCGGATTACATATCAGCTTTCCGAAGGAGATGAAGCTATAGCAGGAGAACGTTTTGGATTAATCAGGTTTGGATCACGTATGGATATCATATTTCCTACTGATATATCAATTGAAATGAAAGTCGGTGATCGGGTATATGCAGGGGTTACTGTGCTTGGGGTCATACAACCGACTCAGGGCGAATCTAGAGAAGTGGAATGAATGAGTAACCGTTAATCGGAGATTTTCACTTGGGCATTAGGCTATCCTGCTCCTCACCTCATTCTCATCAAGTGTCCGATCTTGACGGCGGATGCGCCGTGTTCCATGGAGGTGGCCACCATCCGATACAGATAGACGCCGGCCGGGAGGGCAACCTGCTCCAATGTGATCACCTGCTCTCTGCCCGCCGCCATGCGCACCATTGGATGGGTATACACCCGCCTGCCCGTCAGATCCAGGACGTCCAGTTTGATT
This sequence comes from Rhodothermales bacterium, assembly GCA_965215475.1. Taxonomy (GTDB): domain Bacteria; phylum Bacteroidota; class Rhodothermia; order Rhodothermales; family Bin80; genus Bin80. The sequence goes on along the minus strand of OZ244061.1, from coordinate 491,897 downwards.
TCGGCCGGCCACGGCAGATCAAAGAGCAGATTCGTAGACGTATGGAAGGGGTTGGGATAGTTGGCATGTACGATCAGCTCCTGGGGAGGCTCCTTCTGCTCTTCGGTCGCCACCGGCGAGACCACTTCCAGGGTAAAGGTTAAGCTGGCTTGGGCCCCCTTGGCATCCGTTGCCCTGTAGGTCAGCTCCACCGGAGACGTGATCTGCACGGGCGTGCCCGCGATCGTGCGCGTGGACGCATCAAACCTCAGCCCACTCGGAAGCGACAACAGATTGAGCGTATACTGAACCGGATCGGTGCCCCCGGTCACCTCCGGCAAGATCAGTGGATCAATCCCTTGCCCGCGATCATAGGACTGATTCATGACCGTGGTGACAAACGTGATCTCGTAGATCTCCAGCGTAAATTCGATCGTACTCTCCGCCCCCAGGGCATCGGTCACCGTCCAGGTAAATCCCTGTGACGCCGTGACCGCGGTGGGCGTGCCCCCAAGCGTGCCGTCCTCCAACGACAGTCCCTCCGGAAGCGTTTCGGGAGAGAGCGCATACATATAGGGCGGAGTTCCTCCGATGGCGGTCGGAAGGAGCAGCGCTGCGATGGCAAGGTCCACCGGGTAGCGCTGCGAAGAGATTGCGCCTGCAAACGAGAGCACCGTGGCCGCCTCCGTGGTCGCACGCACCACATTCGACGCCGCCCCCGTACCCACCGCATTGATCGCACGCACCCGGTACTGCCGCGTGGTTTCCGGGGGGAGGCCGGTATGCGAATAGGTCGTGGCCGCCGTGTTCGCCACCAGATCCATCCAGGTAGATCCTGCATCCTCCGATCCCTCCACCTGGTACCCGGTAACCGCGGCGCCGCCATCATCCGCCGGCGCGGCCCAACGCAGGTTGATGATCGTTTGCCCCGAGGCCGTGGCCGTGAGCCCTGTGGGGGCACTTGGGGCCGTAATCCCATCCGTGGTGGCATTGGCGGTATTGGAGGCATCACTGGCCCCGACCGCGTTGAGCGCACGCACCCGGTAGTACCGCGTCGTATTGGCACTGAGTCCCGTATGCGCATACGTGGTCGTGGTACTATTGGCCACCAAATCGGCCCATGTGTCCCCCGTTCCTGTGGGAGAGACTTCCACCCGGTAGCCCGTGATCGCCGCACCCCCGCTTTCTGTCGGCGCCGTCCACGATAAATTGATGATGGTTCGCCCTGCAGCCGTGGCCGTCAAGCCCGTCGGGGCACCCGGGGCCGTGAGGGCAGTGGTGGTCGCCGTGGCCACATTGGACGCCGCTCCCGCTCCCACCGAATTGAGCGCACGCACCCGGTAATGCCGCGTGGTACCCGCACTCAGTCCGGTATGGGAATAGGTGGTGGTGGTACTGTTCCCCACCAGATTGGTCCAGGAATCCGTGCCATTGGGCGAGACTTCCACTCGGTAGCCCGTGATCGCGGCGCCGCCCGTATTGGAGGGCGCCGTCCAGGATAGATTGATGGTCGTCGGGCCCGAGGCCGTGGCCGTCAAGCCCGTCGGGGCACCCGGGGCCGTGGCCGCGGGGGTAGTTGTGGTCGCACTCACCACATTGGACGCTGCACCTGTGCCTACTGAGTTAATGGCACTGACCCGGTAATGCCGCGTGGTACCCGCCGTGAGTCCCGTATGGGCATAGGTGGTGGTGGTACTGTTCCCCACCAGATTGGTCCAGGAATCCGTGCCATTGGGTGAGACTTCCACTCGGTAGCCCGTGATCGCGGCACCGCCCGTATTGGAGGGCGCCGTCCAGGATAGATTGATGGTCGTCGGGCCCGAGGCCGTGGCCGTCAAGCCCGTCGGGGCACCCGGGGCCGTGGCCGCGGGGGTAGTTGTGGTCGCACTCACCACATTGGACGCTGCACCTGTGCCTACTGAGTTAATGGCACTGACCCGGTAATGCCGCGTGGTACCCGCCGTGAGTCCCGTATGGGCATAGGTGGTGGTGGTACTGTTCCCCACCAGATTGGTCCAGGAATCCGTGCCATTGGGTGAGACTTCCACTCGGTAGCCCGTGATCGCGGCACCGCCCGTATTGGAGGGCGCCGTCCAGGATAGATTGATGGTCGTCGGGCCCGAGGCCGTGGCCGTCAAGCCCGTCGGGGCACCCGGGGCCGTGGCCGCGGGGGTAGTTGTGGTCGCACTCACCACATTGGACGCTGCACCTGTGCCTACTGAGTTAATGGCACTGACCCGGTAATGCCGCGTGGTACCTGCCGAGAGTCCTGTATGGGCATAGGTGGTCGTGGTGGATCTCGTATTGGCCTGCTGATTGGTCCAGTTTGAGGTGCCATTGGGAGAGACTTCAATCTGGTACCCCGTAATCGCTGCGCCACCGGTATTGGTGGGGGCCGTCCAACGCAGGTTAATGATCGTTTGGCCTACTGCCGTGGCGGTCAAGCCCGTCGGCGCGCCCGGCCGCGTGGCCGTCGCAGCGGTCGTGGTGGCGTTGGCCACATTCGATGCCGCGGCACTCAGCCCCTTTGAATTTCTGGCATAGACCCGGTAATACCGCGTGGTACCCGCCGTGAGCCCTGTATGGCTGTAGGTGCGCCCCGTTCCCGTGTGTGCAGGCGTAACCTCGGTCCACGTGTCCGTGCCATTGGGAGAGACTTCCATCTGGTAGCCGGTAAGCGGTACGCCGCCGGTATTCGTGGGGGCTTTCCAACGCAGGTTGATCGTCGTTTGTCCATCGTGCGTGGCGGTTAGCTCCGTGGGGGCCTTAGGGACCGTCGCGGGGAGGGTCGTGGCATCATCGGTATTAGACGCTGCGCCCGCTCCCTGCGAATTGATGGCATAGACCCGGTAATGCCGCGTGGTGCCCGCGTCCAAGCCCCTATGGACATAGCCGGTCCCGGTGGACTGGGTATTGGCCACCAAATCATCCCAGTTTGAGGTGCCATTGGGAGAGACCTCAATCCGGTAGCCGGTAATGTCTGCGCCGCCGGTATTGGTAGGTGCGTTCCAGGACAGGCTGATCGTTTCCGGGCCTTCGGCCTCGGCCCTCAATCTCGTGGGCGCCGCGGGCGCGCTGAGGGTCGGTGCCGCCTCCGTGGTGGCTGTGGCCACAGCAGACGCACTGGTGCTCTCACCCACCGAGTTGCGGGCAAAGACCCGGTAATGTCGCGTCGTACCTGCGCTGAGCCCTGTATGGCGGTAGGTGCGCCCCGTTCCCGTATGTGCAGGAGTTACATCCGTCCATGGCGCATTTCCGTTGGACGACCACTGCACCCGGTAGCCCATAATGGCCTTGCCCCCATTATCGGCAGGGGCTGCCCAACGCAGATTGATCACCGTTTGCCCTTCGGCTGTGGCGGTCAGTCCAGTGGGGGCACCGGGGGCGCTGGCCGCATCGGTCGTGGCCGTGACCTGATTCGAAAATCCACCTACACCCCCCGGCCCGCTGCCATTACGGGCCCGGACCAAGTACGTATGCGTCGTGGAGGGAGCAAGTCCGGTATGGGTATATTCGGTGGCGGTGGTGCCGGTGTTGTCCACGAGAGTTGGCCAGCCTCGGTCGGGTTGGAAATCAATCCGGTAGCCGGTAATCGGTTTGCCCCCGTTATCGGTGGGGGCCGTCCAGCTCAGTTTGATTTTGTCTCGCCCGACGGCCGTGGCCTTGAGCCCCGTGGGGGGACCGGGGCGCGTGGCCGCCGCCGTGATGGCCGTGGCGGAACTGGACGCCGCCCCCGGTCCTACGGAGTTGATCGCACGGACCCGGTAAAACCGCTGCGTAGATGGCGAGAGCCCCGTATGCGCGTAGGTGGTGGCCGTGGACTTGGTGTCCGTGACGAGAGTGCTGAAGCTGGTTTCGGATCGTAGCCTTGACTCAATCCGGTAGCCCGTGATGGCCGCGCCGCCGTTGTCGGTGGGGGCCGTCCAACTTAGGTCGATCGTCGTTCGCCCGGGGGCCGTGGCCGTCAAGCCCGTCGGGGCGGCGGGGGCGGTCAGGGCAGAGGTGGTGGCGGGGGTGAATCTTAAGGCACCCGCCCCCTTTGAATTCTTCGCTGACACATAGAGTAGGTAGGTCGTGGATGCGGTAAGCCCAGTAAAAGTATAACTTGTTACTGTCGGTTTGACGTCCTCGCTAGAAATTGATATGGTACCCTTGGTAAGATCTACCCTATATCCACTGATCTCTGATCCACCCGTTTCCACGGGGGCTTCCCAAGAAATTGTAATGGTTGATGGACTGGTAGCCGTCACAGTTAGCCCAGTGACGGCTCCAGGAGCGGTCGCGGCAGCGGTGGTGACGGGGGTGAATGTTAAGGCACCCGCCCCCTTTGAATTCTTCGCTGACACATAGAGTAGGTAGGCCGTGGATGCGGTAAGCCCAGTAAAAGTATAACTTCTTACTGTCGGTTTGACGTCCTCGCTAGAAATTGATATGGTACCACCCTTGGTAAGATCTACCCTATATCCACTGATCGCACTGCCCCCATCATCGCCTGGCGTCCATGAAACAGTAATCATGGAAGGACTGTCAGCTGTTGCATTAATGGAGCTAACTCTCCCCGGTTTGCTCACCGCATTGGTCGTCCCAGAGACGACATCGGACCAGGGGCCCCAACCATCGGAATCCTGACTTCGGATCCGGATATGGCGCGTGGTGCCTGGCGAGAGTCCGGTGTAAAGAGTACTCGTTAATTGACCGGAAACCGTGCGTAAATCATTCCAGTCTGAGGTTCCATTCGGTGACCACTCAATCTCATGGTTTGTGATGGCTTTATTCCCATTCGGGTTGGCCGTCCAGGAAATTTCAAGCGTCAAGCGTGCATTGCGCCCGGTTTGATAGGGTGCAACGGTCACGCCCGTGGGTTTGCCGGGCGCGCGCTTGTCTGCTTCTGAGAAAGGGGGGCTCTTTTCATGGACGTGCACCGAATCTGAATGGAGATCAAAGAACGGAGTTGTTTTTGAAGAAGGGACTTTGTCCCCGGTACGCCCACCAAAAGCAATTCCATCCTCACTGGAACGCGCTACACCGGATCCCGAAAATACGCGAAGGAGCGCACCCGTACTCCTATGTGAAGAAAAATGGGGGGGGGGGATTTTGTTGGAACGATCACATGCACCCGTGACGGGCGTTCCTCTACCAAGAACGACGGCTCGGGGAGCTCATCCAGCGTGAATTCATGAATACCCGTCTCCACAGATTCACCACTCCTTTCAAGACCAAAGAGCGATGGGTGGCCTCCCGTCAGGCCAAAGAAGATGGATAAACCGATTAGCCACATGAAATGAGAATATTAGGTGAAAATACAATTACTCTGTTTTTTTGCATGTTCCGTAACAACAAGAAACTTTCGCAGAGAAACCACATCCAATACCCTAAACATCTTGATTTTTTTATTGTTCCCACAAAAGATTTGGGAATTTTCCACTCAATATTCTCCTACGAACACCTCATTTTTTGTAGGATGAACTTCATTCATCATCAACCCTTAGCCATAGCGATTACGCTTGTATGATGGATGAATTTAAAGGCCATGACAGTGAAGATGAGATCGCGCTTCTGTGCTGGCTTAATCCTGTTTCTCTAAAAGGTTCTATCACGAATCGTGTGGATAGAGATCCAGACCGCCACAAAAGAAGAGAATAGCAACTCTGAAATTTTCAAAGGTTCTATATCCTCTACCCATGGTTTTGATCTCTTGAATTTTTCCATTAATCCTCTCTGCTTTTGCATTGGACTGACGGTTCCATAATGCGTTGCAGACGCCATCAAAGTGATTCTTACACATGTCTGCAACTTTCATGACTTCTTTGACACCAGCCTCGTTCACCTCGTCAAGCCATAAGTTGAGATACGCTTTCGCTTCTTTTAACGATGCACATTCAAAGATGGCTTTGAAATCTTCCCGCAACCGCCAAGCGACACTCACATTGAGGTTGGATTCCTTCACCACTTGGAAGATGTCTTCCTGTTTTTCCGTACGATTGTTTTCGTTTTTCAACAGTGCATATCGGCTCCCTTTGAGTTCTGGATGCTGTTTGACCTCCCGCCTTCGTACTTGATTGATGGCTGGATTGAGATACTGGATACAATGAAACCGATCGTGAATCATGAGGGCATGGGGGAACACCTTTGCAACCGCTCCAATGAAGGCCTTCCACATATCCGTAGATATCGTCTCTATCTGATTTGCCCTAAAAGGCATTCTAAGAGTTCTATCGTGCCTTTTTTCGTCCGTCCCGGTCCAACATCAATGACCACTCTACGATCCGATTCTTGAAACGAAGCGGAGAGCCTTTGAAGCAGAGATTGCATATTTGAAGGAAGGGCTTTCGATCCAGGGGCGCCCCAAAAGATCTGCCGTGATCGAAAAGAAGATGGGACGGCTGACCGAGAAATACAAAAAGGTGGCCAATCCATACGAAGTCCGAGTGATCAACAAGGGTACCACTGCGGTCTCAATCCGGATGCAGAAACGTTCGGCATTTGACGAAGGTACGGATGCATCGGGGGGATATGTGATCCGTACCAGTCACACAGACTGGGACGGCAAGACGGTGGCACAGGCCTACTGGAGATTGGGCGAAATGGAACAGACCTTTCGGACGATGAAATCCGACCTGGGCCTACGTCCGATCTACCACCGCAAGACACTGCGAATGGAGGCGCATCTGTTTTTGTGCATTCTTGCCTTTCATACGGCGCATCTGATTCGGAGCAAACTACGAGCTCACCAGATCCACAGCAGCTGGGGAACGATCAAGGTTCGGTTCAACCATCAAAACCGGGTGACGACCATTCTTCCGCAAAACAAGACGCACAGGATCCTGCTGAAGCAGGATGCAAGACTGAAGCCGTTTGCACAAAATGTCTTCAAAGCAATGGGGCTAAGAATGGGCAAAAAATCAAGGCGAAACGACTGCTGGAAAAAGACGAGGAAATGTAGGAAAAACACGGAACGAATGGCACCTAGACCAGATTCCCTGAAAATGGGAACCACCGAAACTCATGAAAAAATCCAATACAAATTGCAAACTTGCGTTACGGCTAAAGAGCATGCGATGAAACGGTTCCCGTTTCATCCAGATTTATGGAGAAAAATTGTAACTTTAGTGAGTATTCACGGAAATGACAATCTACAGAATGTGATTGCGGTATTCTTGAACGCTCAATGATGAATCAATCTTTGAAATATAAACATAAGCTTACAATCGGTAAATCATTGGCGTTGAACCTTAGTTTTCTATCAGTGAATCATGTGCAATTATGCAATTTCATCGGACTATATAGTGTATACTTGCTTGTTTTAGTATCTCCGATCTTAGCGCAGAGCCCCGTACTCACCAGCGGAGGTCTTACAGAGAAGGTACTCAACGAAAAAGGTTATGTGAATGTGGTGGTTATAGATGGGCAAGGATTTGCTGAGAATCAGCATGGCCATAGAATTACGGCCACCTTTCAGGCGAATACCGAGATCGCTCGTCTCGTTCAGCTTACAGGTACTGCCACCTATAGGTATGACAATTGGGATGTTAGCGGAATCAATGCCACTGGGATAATTCACCAATCATTAAACATAGGTAGCGGTATTTTTTGGACTTCGACGGATTCTTCACCAGCGTATAGCACAAGAACAGCTTCGCGGTGGAATACTGATGGAGAACGTCCTTTTCATAAGACAGCGATTGCATTAGCCAAATGGCTGGCAACGCAAGATATTCTTTTTATATCCTCCCTTGAGAATCCAACCGTCATTTCAGCAGCGGATCGGAGATACATCTACTGTGATGACTACCCACACATTCATCGAACCAATTACTGGATTCCATTCTGTGGATCAACGGACGATTACATTGCATATAGTGGAGTTGCAATTGATAGGACCATCTTTGTTGGAGCCATACGCAGTGATAAGGTAGCTGCAAGTGGGGTTCGTGCAGGGGGGAAATTTGATGCGAATGCGATTTATGTTGAGTCCCCAGGCGGTAGCACTTCTCATGCTACTCCAGTTCTTGCCGCATACGCGAGTAATCTTGCCTTTAATAATCCCACTTGGGGGGCAGTAAAGCTGAAACAAGAACTCTTTGCATTAGCGAAGACGGAGACCATTCGGCATTCCGACGGTGGAGAGAGAAAGGTGAGTGTTATACGCCCTGCTAATGCGCCCACTGCGGTTGCTCCGACGGCTCCTGAGGCCCCCACAAGTTTGAGTGCAACTGCTTCGGGGCGCAATATCATCAACCTTTCATGGATCGCTCCGCTCAATAATGGTGGTGTAGCCATCTCTGGGTATAAAATAGAGGTGTCTCCTAATGGTATGTCAGACTGGACGGTTCTGGTAGAGAATACGGGATCTACGTCCACAACGTATGCTCATGAAAATCTTGAGCCAGAAACGACACGTCATTACCGGGTCAGTGCGATCAATTCTGTTGATGCTGGGGTAGCATCCAATATTGACAGTGCGACCACGGACGCGCGTACAGCCCCGGATGCACCGACACTGCTAACAGCGACTGAAGCGGGACGAACGATCATCAATCTTTCATGGACCGCCCCGTCCAATAATGGTGGTGCAGTCATCTCTGGATATAAAATAGAGGTGTCTCCTAATGGTACGTTAAACTGGACGGTTCTGGTAGAGAATACGGGATCTACGTCCACAACGTATGCTCATGAAAATCTTGAGCCAGAAACGACACGTCATTACCGGGTCAGTGCGATCAATTCTATTGATACGGGGACTGCATCAAATATTGATAGTGCTACGACGGATGCGCTGACCGTCCCAGATGCGCCGGCTTCATTTATCGCGTTCAGCTCAGGGCGAACTACCATCAATCTAGCTTGGACAGCTCCATCAGAAAACGGTGGGGCTATCATCAATGGATACAGAATCGAGGTGTCACCGAATGGTACGTCATTCTGGCGTGATCTGGAGAAAAATACGGGCTCCACGTCCATAACATACGCTCATGAAAATCTAGCTCCCGAAACGACACGACATTATCGGATCAGTGCCATTAATTCTGTTGGTACTGGAACTCCATCAAACATTGATAATGCTACAACGGATGCTCGGACTTCACCCGATGCCCCCACTGGTCTAACCGCCCTTGCTTCAGGGCGTACCATCATCAATCTTTCATGGGAGACTCCATCCGACAATGGTGGTGCTATCATTTCGGGGTACAAGATAGAGATATCTCCCGATGGCAGGTCAAACTGGACGGATTTAGTGGCGAACACGGCTTCAAAGTCTACAACGTATGCTCATGAAAATCTTAAGCCAGAGACAACACATTATTATCGCGTCAGTGCGATTAATTCTGTCGGCGGTGGGGCTCCATCCAATATTGACAGTGCCACAACGGACGCTCTGATGGTTGCTGACTCTCCGACTGGGCTGAGCGCGACCGCCTCAGGGGCTACCATCATCAATCTTTCCTGGAAGGCTCCATCCGACAATGGTGGTGCGGTCATTTTGGGGTACAAGATTGAGGTGTCTCCCGATGGCACATCAGGCTGGACGGATCTAGTGGCGAACACGGCTTCAAAGTCTACAACGTATGCTCATGAAAATCTTAAGCCAGAGACAACACATTATTATCGCGTCAGTACGATCAATTCTGTTGGCACGGGGAATCCGTCCACGGTTGCTCATGGCATCACAGATGCGGTGACGGTGACGTTCCCTAGTGCACCTACATCATTGACTGCAGCTGCTTCGGGGCGTACCATCATCAATCTTTCCTGGAAGGCTCCCTCCGACAATGGTGGTGCGGTCATTTTGGGGTACAAGATTGAGGTGTCTCCCGATGGCACATCAGGCTGGACCGATCTTGAATCAAATACAAAATCAACAGCCACAACGTATGCTCATGAAAATCTTGCTCCAGAAACGACACATCATTATCGAATTAGTGCGATTAATTCTGTTGGTAGCGGAACTCCATCCAATATTGACAGTGCCACAACGGACGCTTTATCTGTTCCGGGTGCCCCCACTGGCCTAACCGCTCTTGCTTCAGGGCGTACCATCATCAATCTTTCCTGGAAGGCTCCCTCCGACAATGGTGGTGCGGTCATTTTGGGGTACAAGATTGAGACATCTCTTAATGGCATTTCAAACTGGACAGACCTGATCTCCAACACAAGATCAAGATCCACGACCTATGTTCATGAAAACCGAAGACCTGGAACGACTAACTATTACCGAATCAGTGCGATCAATTCTATCGGCACTGGACCTGTTTCCAGCATCAATAGTGCAAGTATAGACGCTTTAACTGTCCCAGATGCCCCCACAGCTTTGCGCGCAATCGCTGATGGGCGCACTACAATTTATCTTTCTTGGACAGCTCCAAAGAAAACGGGAGGTGCATTGATTACGGGATACAAAATTGAGGTGTCATCTAACGCAGGTTCCACGTGGGCGGATCTCGTGATGAATACTGGTTCTACTGTGACCGTTTACGCGCATACTGGACTTGTGGCATCCACGACTCGTCATTATCGCATTAGTGCAATCAATTCTATCGGCACTGGAATTTCATCAAACCTTAGCAGTGCCACGACTGACGCGCTGACGGTCCCAGATCCACCAACATCATTCACAGCAGTCGCTTTGGGGCAGACGACTATCAATCTATCATGGAGCGCTCCATCCAACAATGGCGGGGCAGTCATTCAGGCCTACAAAATAGAAGTGTCGCCGAATGGAACATCTGGATGGGCAGATCTTGTCTCAAACATTGGTTCTACGACAACCACCTACGCTCATACTGGACTTACGCCATCCACAACCCGTTACTATAGGATTAGTGCGATAAATGCAGTCGGTACAGGTGGGTCATCAACAATTGTCTCAGTTACCACAGATGCAGAAGCGGTGGTTCCTCCAGATGCACCAGCATCGTTGACCGCGATTACTTCGGGGGAATCCACGATTCTTCTTTCATGGAGGGCTCCGCCCAATAATGGTGGTTCAGTGGTCTCTGGATATAAAATAGAAGTATCTCCCAACGGCACTTCAGATTGGAAGGTTCTCGTATCCAATACGGGTTCGAGTTCTACGACCTATACGCATGAAAATCTTGCACCTGAAACAACGAACTATTATCGAATCAGTGCCATCAATTCTGTTGGTACTGGGCCTGTTTCTATAATCGTAGGTGCCACTTCTAGTGCGGAATTGACCTTGTCCGCAGAGGGTGGAATCCGGCATCAACAATACCCGGTAGATATTGAGATCACAGACTTCACTCTTCCTACAGCGACTGGCGGGATTGCCCCCTACATCTATGCACTTTCTCCCACGATACTTCCAGAAGGGTTATCATTTCATGAGGCTACGCGAACCATCAGTGGAACACCATCTCTCGTAACTGTAGCGCAGACCTATACATGGGGAGTGGTGGATATGGTGGGTAATGAATCTAAGCTTGAATTTGACATTGAAGTTTACAGGATATACTTTAAAGAACGTGTTGAGAATCAATCTTATGCCCGGGATCAACCGATTGAACCTTTGAAGCTACCAGAAATCATAGGCGGCGTAGATCCGATCCAGTATACATTCACGATATTCGATCTGCCACCTAATCTTAGATTTGATCTTCCCACGCGGACGATCAGTGGTATTCCACATCAGGTCACGCCTCCGGTAGAAATGATCTATAGGGTTCAAGACGCTCATGGCGCAAAAGACAGCTTAACCTTCAACATAGAAGTCATTTCTCCTGTTCAAAGAGAGGATCAACCTTCATTACCGGATGATTTCATCGTGCATTCCAACTATCCGAATCCCTTTATCCACTCAACTAGTTTGGTGTTTGATTTGCCTTGGTCTGCGCGTGTACAGTTGGAGGTGCTGGACATGACAGGAAGGCGGATATACATCATGCCCGAGGTCAACTTGACATCTGGAAAGGCGCAGAGCATAAAACTCAATGACCTGATGTTGCCATCTGGAACTTATTTGTATCGCATGATTGCGACATCATTTGAAGGGGTGTCTTCCATGCATGTCGGCCACTTTATGAGCATACGATAGTCAAGGGATTGAAGTCAACTTATATCCATACGAAAAAGAAGGGGAAGGAATTATATAGTGTCCGTATTTGGAATAGGATTTGGAGTTGGCATCGTTTAAGTGTTACTACACGACTCTTCATGAATATTAGATTAAGGGCGAACGTAGAATGCGGTAACGAATCAGATAGAAGTTGATCGCATCTCAGTTTTATATTCACACAAGCCGTTTTCATAATGGAGATGCATGTAGAAACCAGGTTTTATTTATTGGATTTTCACCGATCATCTGGACGTGCCTATGAGTGAGCGAAAACAGTCCATTAAGTCTGTCTCTTCTCCCCGATCCATAGAGGGTCGTAGTAAGGATTCCCAAGGACGGCGGGGGAATCGAACCAGTGTCGCAGTTCCATCTTTCTTCACACTCATGAACCTGTTCTGCGGATTCGTGGCAATTACTCAGATTCACCAAGGACAATTCGTATATGCGTGCTATTTGATCATTCTTGCAGGCTTTTTTGATTTTTTGGACGGAATGGCTGCACGCTTGACGCGTGGGATCAGCCTTTTCGGTGCAGAGCTTGACTCTTTATGTGATGTCGTATCATTCGGTGCGGCCCCAGCGTATCTGATTTATGCACGAATGCTGGAAGGGAGTGGAGTGTTTGGCCTGATTATCAGTGTTCTGCCTGTAATGTGCTCTGCCGTACGTTTGGCGCGGTTCAATTTGCAATTTTCGGAAGAAAAGAAGCTTGATTTTGAGGGGTTACCAACTCCTGTACAAGCCTATTTTATCATTGCCGTTGTACTCAATATTGATCAGGAAACATGGCTCGTACGTTCAGGCATACTGGATACGGGAGTACTCATTCCTGTGGTTGTTCTTCTGTCGCTTCTCATGGTGTCCCTGATCCGTTTTGATGGGGTTCCAAGAATTTCATTTAATTATCTTCGGCAGTATCCTATCGCTTCGGGAGCCTATATCATTTCCGTGTTGCTGATTGGCTTTCTTCCATATACGGGGCTATTGTTAGTCCTTTTAGTTTATGTTCTGATAGGGCTTACACGAGCATCTGCGCAATCCATTCGCGCACTTATGTCTTCACCAAGGTGAACTACAGAGGTAAGCGTTGGCCACATAGTTCATCTTCATCTCTAATGGCGCCCCGTGATGCGATGCAGTCAATGCGTAAGGGTATAAAAGATGAAGTTAATTGCCATTTGGAAGCTCACGGTTGAAGCAGATCCTAAATTACGTCCTCCCGGCCACTCCCAGCCATCTCCGATATCCTGATTGTAGCAGATAATAATCATGGGCCTTCCTGCATCATCGAAGACGGCATAGTAGATATCATCATCTGGTTCAAACCCCATTCCCCCCCAACGCCAGGATCCTCCGTTTTTCGTAGAAATAGCCGCATCAGGATCAATATCATAATAGATCTGCCAGATTGGGTGATCCGCCGTCAGTTCGATGGGCTCGCGACCCGGATAGACTCTCTTGATATTGTCATACATATTATTCCATTGTGGTCCAGTATATCCGCGCCCATAGTCATGAAAATCGTCAATAATCAAGAAGCCGCCCCGATCAAGGTAGCGTCTTAGGTTCTCGACCTCTTGCTCATTTGTGCGCCAGTACCCGGGTTCAGTCAAGTAGAGTACCGCGTATTCAAAAATGGTAGAATCTCTTAAAGAAACCACTACCGGCGGTCCTTCTAGTTGAAGCCCAGTTGTGCGGCTGATCGCTTCATGAAGATTATACTCTGCCGTGGGATAATCTGTAGCCCAGGCACTTTCACGGAATCCTGGATGACTCTCATACCAAACGCGTGCAAACTGAAATCCCGCATCTTGCCCACTTGTGGGGAGCACACATGTGATACTCAGCAATAGATATACTACCAGACGTACAGAGGAGCCTTGACGGAGCATACGTTGCAGATGTGCTACAGAATTAGCGGTTCATCACGTTTGCAAATACATCAAAGAATTGAGACATTTCGTCTTCAGTCCCAATGCTGAGGCGACACCAATCCAGGTAAGGCGGAAATGGTCGACCGACCAGGATTCCGTGAGATGCCATGGACTGTTGGAATTCTTCAATGGGCTGACCAAGATGCAAGAATACGAAGTTGGTATGCGATTCAGCAACCGGATGTCCAAGTTCTTGTAACTTTCGAGTGGTTTTTATACGGGTATTTTCAATTTGAGTTTTACTGTAATCGAGAAATCTACGATCTTCGAGAGAGGCGATAGCCGCGCGGAGGGCGATAATGTTGATGTTAATTGCTGTACGGTAATTACGGAGACGTTCTGCAATATCTGGGCGCGCAAGGGCGTATCCTACACGTAATCCAGCCAGACCATATGCTTTTGAAAAAGTTCTTGAGACAATGACATTGGCTCCTGCTTTGACAAGAGGTACAGTACTGCTGTACCTCGGATGATCTACTAATTCATAGTAGGCTTCATCAACCAGGATCACAGATCTACGGGAAACTTGAGTGCAAAACTCGGCGAGCTCATCCCGATCACAAATCGTACCCGTTGGATTATTGGGATTACAAACAAAAACCAGCTTTACATTCTGGGTGGTGTACGCATCCATAAGAGCAAGGTCTATGCTTTTGTCTGCTTTGAGTGGTACACGATGAACCCGTGTTTCAATGGAGTTGGCATAGTTCTCCAATCCTTCGTAGGTGGGATAAGCGGTGACAATTTCTCCATCAGGAAGTCCATGAGCCATCGCAGCCATTCGGAGGATTTCACTCGAACCCGCTCCGAGAACAACATGCTCTGGTCGAAGTCCTTCCCGAGCAGCAATCATTGCTTCGAGACTGCGGTAATTAGAATGAGGATAGAGATTGGTTTCATCGAGAGCCTCCATCATCGCAGTTCGCGCAGAACGTCCAGGTGCATACGCGTTCTCGTTGCTGTGCAAACGAATCGGGATTTGATTCGATCTTTGATTAAATCCGGGCAGAAGTGGCAAGGTAGTACCTGCAATACTGAGGCGAATCCAGTCACGACGATTCATAGTGTAGGGGGAAAAGATGTTATTGGAGTAGATGATCAGAGATCGGTCAAGTGGTCGCAGGCGATCCATGTGTTGACCTCTGCGCTTCGAAAACACGCATCAATGACGTTCATATTATTCAAAGAGTCATCAATCGGAGTAGAAAATGGTTCTTCGTCCATCACAGCAACCGCGAATGCATCAAACTGCTCTGAAAACTGATTGGCAGGTCCAAGTTTGTGAATCGTCTGTTCTAGATCTGTATGGAGATCTACATGCGCGAGCTCATTTGGGGGGATCATGAAGGGAGTTTGTAACATGATCTTTCCTTTGGTACCCACAAGCATGACATGCTCAGCTCTTTGCATCTGCGTCCCACAGACGACAGTGGCGCTCCCTTGCGGAAAGTTCAACAAAGCGGTCGTCAATATATCGGTTCCAAATTGAGAATGTCTCTCTATGCAGGCACATACCCGTTGGGGCTCCGAACCATACAGCCAGCGGGCAACAGAAACCCCATAACAACCAATATCCATGAGCGCTCCGCCGCCATACTCTAACTTATTCCGAATGTTATTTGGATCCCTATTATTGTAGGAAAAGTGAACATGAACACTCCGCAGTTCCCCGATATAATCGGAGCGAACCCATTCACGCGTATGTATCCATTGTGGATGGTGGCGGTACATGAACGCCTCCGCCACAAGTTGTTTGGGATATTTTCGAGATAGATCCAGAAGCTGCCGCGTATTGATTATGTTAAGTCCCAACGGTTTTTCACAGAGCACGTGTTTCCCCGCTAAGATCGCTTTACAAGCCCAATCCACATGTAAGTGATTTGGTAGTGGGATGTAGACGGCATCAACCGTATCCAATTGGATCAGGTCATCATAGGTGAGACAAACTGTGGGAATTTGATGGGTCTCGGCGACATGCTTTGCCAGATCAGAGTTTCCCGAAGCGATGGCAACGACTTGTCCACGCCGGCTGTCCTGAATCGCGGGGATGACCTTCTGTCTTGCAATCTTAGCCGTCGAGAGGACGCCCCAGCGAAATTTGCTCATTCGAATCAACGTATGATGTGCGACAAAGGATTAATCAAATTTTCGAACCTTAATACTTCGAAAGTGCACCTCATCCCCATGATCCTGCAGAAGAATATGCCCTTGTTGCCAGTGCCCGAAGCCCTCCCAATCAACATATTTGCTTCTAGCCACCAAGGCATCAAAGGCAGGGGTTCCACGCTCATATTGGAGAATTTTACGGTCATTGAGCCAATGTTCAACGTGTGCTCCCTTGAATTCGGATTCCGTCATTCGACTTCCACTTACGGTCTCATCAACACGAGTTCCCGACACGACAATACGGGCCCGATTCCATTGTCCGGGTTTACGAACCGTCTTGCCTTCGTATGCAGGGATCAGATCGTAGAGCGATCCTAGGGTTCGGTTGCCTGCGGCTCCTTGTGTGGCATCGGGGTGACGTTCATCATCGAGGAGCTGGTACTCCAATCCGATCGCCGAGGCATCACTGCCATACGATTCCGTGATATAGTATTTGATCCCACTATTTGCCCCTTCGGTAAGCTTAAAATCCAAGCTAAACTCAAACGTAGAGTATTCATCAAGGGTCAATATATCTCCTCCATAAGCGGCCTCAGCCCCTCCAGATGCTTCAACGATTAGGATACCGTCGTCAACTTTCCAGCCTCTCTCGGGGAAGACTTCCTTGCCTGCTCCTCGCCAACCATCTGTAGTCTTACCGTCAAATAACAGAGAAAATCCCTGAGCAATTTCTTGCTCACTGAGGGAATTGGGTACAAGGTTCACGACATAATTACTCGTCCATTCACGAGGCGTGACATCCTGATCCATAATTCTGATATTTCGCCATTGGACATTACGTCCAGAAAGTTCAGAACTGTTAACGCTATGTACTTGCAATGCGATAAATCCTGAAGCAGTCATATTATCATAGAGTGCAGCACAGGGTACATCATTCACCCATGTTCGAATAGAGTGTCCGATCGCCTCAATATAGTAAAGATTCCATCCCTCTGGGTTAAATGCTCCGCGGCAATCTTCATTGACGGAAAGAGGATATAACCAACCCCTTCGGGCCTCGTCATAAATTCCGCCACTCCAGGCTCGAGAACTAGGATCAATTTCCACTTGATATCCATGAACCCGGCCATCCATGTAATCTTCCTTGGATTCACTCCGGATCTGAATTCCAGAATTAATTTCAGGATCAACCCATACCTCGGCACTGAGCGCAAAATCGCCGTAAGATTGTTTGGTTGCGAGAAATGTATTGGGTGTGTTCTCAGCGGTTGTTCCAGTAACGGTGCCATCCGAAGCGACATAGGTTGCTTCACCACCAAGTATTTCCCACTTGGATAGATCGCCTCCATCAACAAGTGTAGTCCAATTTTGAGCCTGGCTGGTGGATGCGACAAAGAAAGTAATCAATAAGAGTGTTAGTAAGCGTGACATGATATAGAGATGTGAGTTTGAAGATACAAGATAGGAAAGGATCTTTTAAGAAGGGCCGGTCGTATCTTTAGGCATAAAAAAGCAATTTGATGCTTACAAGAAGAGATTTTTTAGTTCAGTCAGGAGGGGGAATCATTGTAGCGGGGTTCCCGAAAAAAGCTCTGACCATTCAGGATGCAATCAATTTGATCTTGGATGAAATCCCTGGAGCACCATGGGATTCAGCCGTGGATACGATCAAGTCGGGAGATCCATCTCAGCCTCTACGCAATGTGATCACCACTTTTCTGGCGAATCATCAAACGATTGATTATGCGGCGCGGTATGGTGTGAACCTGATCATCACACATGAACCGATCTACTATAACCATCTGGATGAGACCGATTGGCTTGAGAAGAATTCGGTCTATCAAAAAAAGCGAAAGCTCCTGGAAGATCATGGGATTGTAGTGTGGCGCTTTCATGATTACTGGCATGCATATAAGCCGGATGGCATTGCTACGGGTGCCCTGAAATTACTCGGCTGGGAGGCATATGCGGAGGCGGATCAACCTCAATTGTGCCGGATTCCCCCGATATCACTCGCGGAACTGTCTCAATATATGAAGACAAGGTTCGGTGCAAAGCGCATACGTGTGATGGGCAATGCCGGAATGTTGTGTAGTAGGATAGGGCTACTGCTCGGAGCTGAAGACGGAAGGCGGCAGATTGAGATGCTATCTGAAGTAGATGCCCTTGTGGTTGGAGAAGTACGGGAATGGGAAACAACAGAGTATATTCGGGATGCGAATTGGCAAGGGGATCAGGAAAAGGGATTGATCGTAATTGGACATGCGCTCAGTGAAGACCCCGGAATGGCATGGTTGGCCGAGTGGCTAAAGCCGAGATTGCCAAATCATGTTGTTGCTCACCAACCCACTAGCGATCCGTTTTACTTCATTTAGTCAAGGAAATACAAGGTCGTAGACAGAATAATAGATTTACATTCCAATGTTTTAAGAAGCTATCCTTAGAGTCTCGGGTATTTTGAGGTTGAACTTTTTGAATGATTTAATGGACGCGACTATATCTAGTAGGTTTAGAGCTTTTGCTCCGGTTGTATTTTTTCTTTTGATGTCTTGTGCAGAGCCTGTCTCAATAGGGATTTTTGACGGATTGACCGATGTGGGGAATCCTTCCCTGAGGGGCAGTTTGACTTTTGACCGTAGTACGGAGGCGTATACGATCACCGGGGGTGGTGCGGACATTTATGGAACTCGTGACGAGTTCTTTTTTGCCTGGAAAGAAGTAACGGGAGATCTTGTCATGAACGCGGAGGTAGAGTTTATGGATGCAACAGGTCATCCGTATCGAAAGGCGGGGTGGATGGTGCGTGAAAGCATGGATGCAGATGCTGCTTATGTGGATGCCCTGATTCATGGTGATGGACTCATTGCTTTGCAGTGGCGTTCGGAGCAAGGAGGAGAAACCTATGAGGTGACAACACCCATCTCTACTCCGGCTACACTTCGTCTTGAGCGTACGGAAAACTTGTTCACACTCTATCTTGATAGGCCGGCACAGAGAACCGTCGTCGTAGCGAATATCACGGTAGAATTACCACAAACAGCGTATGCAGGGATCGTAGTTTGCGCTCATGATTCCACGACTCAAACAACAGCCCGATTCGAGAATGTTCATTTGGAAGAAAGCGAAGTCGTTGGCGAGCGAATTCTAGAGAGTACTCTCGAAATTATTGACAGTCAGACTGGTGAGCGTCAGATTGTTCGCCAGGCTGAAGAGCATTTTGAAGCTCCCAATTGGTCTCCAGATTCATTGACACTACTTTATAATCGTGGAGGACGCCTTTATCATATGCCATCAACTGGCGGAGAACCCCAAATGCTTGAGACGCAGTTCGCGGATCAATGCAACAATGATCATGGGTATTCCCCTGATGGAACCGAGATCGCTCTCAGCCACAATACAGCTGAACAAGGATCTATGATTTATATCGTACCCTCTACGGGTGGATTACCCCGATTGGTTACGGAATGGGGGCCATCTTATTGGCATGGTTGGTCGCCAGATGGACAAAAACTCGTATATACGGCGCGAAGGGATGGTGATTTTGATATTTATGTGATCGGACGAGATGGGGGAGAGGAAGTTCGTTTGACCGAGGTGGAAGGTCTTGATGACGG
The DNA here is from genome assembly GCA_965215475.1 of Rhodothermales bacterium. Taxonomy (GTDB): domain Bacteria; phylum Bacteroidota; class Rhodothermia; order Rhodothermales; family Bin80; genus Bin80. Next base: position 472,191 of record OZ244061.1, on the reverse strand, counting down.
ACCAGAATACTCACCAGATGGGCAGACAATTTATTTCAACTCTGTACGCACAGGCCAAATGAATATCTGGCGTATGGATCCGGATGGCCGTAATCAGATGCAGGTAACGTCAGAGGATGAATATGGAGACTGGTTCCCACATCCATCTCCAGATGGCAAATGGATCGTGTTTTTATCCTACGATACATCTGTGGAGGGGCATCCTCCGAATAAAGATGTAAAACTCCGAATCATGCCTGCGGATCATAGCGAGACTCCCAAAGTCATCGCCCATTTATTTGGGGGACAGGGAACGATAAATGTCCCCTCATGGAGTCCAGATAGTCGTCATTTTGCTTTTGTCAGTTATCGCCGGATTGGCCAGAGTAGTCTGGATTAGGGCGAGGCATTTGCGCATTCACGGCATTTCGCCATAGTTCTAGACGTTCCAACAGATCTTGGGTTAACGCAGGTTCGAATTGACTAATATCGAGGGTTTCTTCTGGATCCGATTCGAGATCGTAAAGTTCGGCTGCACCGTCCTCGAACCACTCAATGACCTTGTATCTCCCAGAACGCACGGCCCCCGAAGGGCGGTTGGCGGAGCCATGATAGTGGGGAAAGTGCCAATAGAGAACTCTTTCGGGAGTTGGTACAGCGAAGAGATCTATGCCATCCACAATGACAGAATGTTCTATCCCGGCCAGCGCAGTGATGGTTGGCAGGAGATCATCGGTTGTACCCGGCTGATTCATGATAGGAGGCATGTCTTGAAGTCCTCGGATAATCAGGGGGATACGGATTCCACCCTCGTATAGCCAGCCCTTTCCAGCACGAATTGGCAGGTTGGAGGTCGGAGCCCACCTGCGATCCCTGCTCAATGTAGAGAGACCACCATTATCGGAGGTGAATACAATAATCGTGTTTTCGTGAAGCTCATTTTCCTCTAATGTTTTCAGAATTCGTCCCACACTTTCGTCTACTGAGGCAATCATGGCTGCATAGATCGCATGGTCCTGTGTTGTGCGTGTTGCCCCACCATAGAGTTCTTGTTTAAAATCTGTACGCATGTCCGAAGTTTGGAAGCGTTGGATGTCCTGGAATTTGGCCTGTATAGGTGTGTGAACCCCGTAGTGTGAGAGTACTAGAAGAAATGGACGTTCCCGCTCAGATGTAATCACATCTATAGCTAGATCCGTCAGTCGATCGGTCAGGTAGGTGCTATCCGGGTCCGTTTCAAGGTCGGGTACATTTGAGGCCGGAAAATTCTCATTCGTGTAGGGAGAAAAGAACGATCCTGGTTGTCCTGCATCATTGGATGCGAGTACGGTATCAAATCCCTGATTTTCAGCTCTAAATTCTTCGGTACCCAAATGCCATTTACCAATGTAGGCAGTATGGTAGCCAGCTTGCTGAAAGAGATCCCCCAGGGTTAATTCTTCCAGTGGTAATGCATGTCGATAGTCGGCTTGAAGGAGTTGGCCGTTTGCCATTCCACCAATCCAGTTCGTGATCTGAAGTCGGGCAGGATGTTTTCCCGTCATGATGCTAGCACGCGTCGGGGAGCAAACGGGGCTGGAGGCATAAAATTGTGTGAAACGAGTCCCTTCCGCTGCTAGTTGATCGATATTTGGAGTCTGATAATAGGTGCTTCCGTAGACGCCAGTGTCTCTCCAACCCAAATCGTCAATCAGGATCACCACCACATTTGGAGGACGCGTATCGCAGGCAGTTACTAGAAGAGCTAGAAGGCAGATTTTTTTCAAAACGTAACGAGTAATGTGTCGGGGGTTTTTAGAGTAGTGGTATAGAGTCCAGTCAGGGATGTTTGTCGAGTAGCTTGGTCACCGATAATAACCGTATAAGAACTCCTTATATCAAAGACCTTTGCCCGAAAGGGTAAGGTTGCAAGGCGGATTGTGTAGACCGTATCCATATTGCTTTCATCAACTAGAGTGAGTACAGGCTCTTCAAGTCCCCTTACCTCGATAGGAGGTAAATATCCTTCGGCTTTTCGACCATAGTTACTTTCCTGTGTAACTGTAACGGGCCAGCCAGGATACTGATACGCATCTTCATCGGACGGGGAAATCCAGCGAGGCCATGCTTCGGCGGTTATGGTGCGAGAGTCACGATGGAAACGGATAATACCGTAACCGGGAACACGATCGTAGAGTGCTTCTGGTGTACGTCCGCTCCGGACTGGATTCGCAACTGCGTGTACGGTCATACGATTTCCAAAGCCGTCCAAATGTTCACCCGTGTAGGGAGGAGCATCTGGTTTACGATTGGCTCCAGGGTTTGGTGGGAACCAGCGCCGAGGCCATATATTCGCAATCGCTGGAGAGATAAAAGCATTTGGGCCATCGCCAAATTCATCAATCCCGTACTGTACAAAACTGCCAAGGTGCTGATCTCCTGCTACGTGAAAGGCAAACCCCTTTCGGATGATCTTTAATGCACGATTACGCCCACTTTGAGGCCACCCATTTGAATCCATATCTGTCCCTATATGGTCATCATGAATATACTCTCCGGGTTCAGCATATCGCATTCTTGGAACGATACGATCATCAAAAGAGCCACTGGGGAGCGTAGCAAGATTACTAAAGAGTGTCTGGGAGAGCATGACTTTCATCCAGACATTATCAGGGTATTCATGGGACCATTGGTTAAGAAATTCAAGTTGTCGAGGTCCCAGAAGATGTGCTTCGGTCACGGTTGTTGGATCATAATTGCGGTTTTCCGGCCAGCCATTGCGTACTTGGGCTTCTGGAAGAACAAGCCGGGGCGCAGATTTCCACATTCGATCTGCAACAATGGCAAAGCTGATGTCACCATAGTTCATATCCGTGTAATAAACACTGATATCCTGTTCAATCGGTGTTGGGTCGAAGGGGTCGGGCAGGTTAGATACCTGGGTATTATGGACGGCATTCACAAATCGGGCATCCATGATGTAGCCACCGTTATCAGATTGAGGGATCCATGGGCCGTCTGCTTTTTTCCCTCCATGACCCCATATATTCCCATGGTATACATCATGATCATCTGGGATCGTAACCGTTGGACGATTCCGCATTAAATCCCTGAATGACCAGATAAATCGGTACCAGTGATAGTGGTAATCCAGGATGGCCTCATCTATGGGAGTTCGGACGATTCCCGCCAGGCCGCCCTCATAGATCTGATCTCCCGCAAAGAAAAGCAAATCGGGATCATGTGCTGCGACCGAAGCGGTGAGTTCATTGTGAGGATACCAGATTGTGCTGTGGTTCCATACCAGATCACGACCTTTGGATATATGCTGACAGTTCAGTGAAGCCAAAACAAACTCCTGATCCTCAATTCTTGGTGCACGGATTATGCCGGTATAGTATTTGGTCTCCGTACCTTTTGCAGTTCGCAAATCATAGGTAAGTCGGTATGGAGTATCTGAATTTATTTGGAGATTATCTACGCGAAGTGTAGAAGTGTAACTGTCGGGAATAATGTCGCCCGTCGCAGAGGGAGTCCATATCCCGTCGAGCATAAGATCCAGCCCAATCTTACGGGTGTCCGTTTCTGCAAGAGGTGGCATTTGCGCCGTCATCTTCAGATTTTTTCCACTCATCGTATACTGAGACGATAGAACCGGGCCAAATGCCCGATCCTCAGCGTACACGAATTTTGAGCCTGCAATAACCCAATCATCGAACCAGTAGCCTTGGCCTTCCATGAGAGGGCTGTTGTGGCTTACGAGTGCGACGTTCCCAACAAAATATTGATTAGCTAATCCAGTATAGCGGGCTTCAGCCATTTGTCGATTGGTTTCAGGATCTGAGGCGGTAACCCGAAGATCAAATGCATCTCCAGATGGTTCGGCGTGGATGCCCAGTTCAACGGAACTCCCGGCGGGAATGTTACCCGTATCCCATTGGGCTTGAATGAGTGGCCATGCTTCCATAGAAATATCGGCTCGAGGTCCTTTAGGAGCATCCCCACTGGTATTTGATCGGACAATGATCTCTCCCGTACCATCGATTCCCACAATTAATCCTCCATCCTCACCAGGCCAGTGGTGAACAAGACTTGAAATTCGCCAGTCTATATCTGGCCCTCCGGCGCCGATTAGAAATCCAGCCCAGGTATTTGCATGGATGCTGTCTACGGGGTTCAGCGCACCGGTTCGCACCGACATTCTAAATGTACCATCCTTTTCTCCCAGATAATGGGTCAGGAGATGTAGCGTTCGCATCGGTTTGGCACTCCGCCCCTCAATACATTCAATTCGGTCGTTAGCATAACGCCAATCCATTAGGCGATTGGCATAAAAGTCTGATCCAATCCAAACCCGTTCGATATCACTTGGTAGGGAACTCGTTGTGTTTATTGACGGGGATGTGCAGCTGGATAAAAAGAATCCGAGAGGAATAAAAATGGCGATGATAAATCGAAGCATTACCATAGGGGGGGCCTTCGTAAAACTACATACCATGATTGTTTTAACTTTTGTCTCTGTCCAATAAATCTCGCAGAGCCAAAGCCAGAATTCCTCCAAATCCAAACGGAATGGATAGCCAAGCCGGACCAAAGACAAGAGCTGCCACAGCGGTGGAGATCATAAATAAAGACACGATTATAGAAGCGATCAATCTGTGTCTCGTGATCGCGGTTTCTCGCTCATGTACACAAACATCCAGGGATAGCCCTTTTTCTACAATGCCAATAATTCGATCCGCGGCGCCGGGGTGTATTTTCTCGTACTCCGCTAGGTCGGATGCGGAGGGTAATGGCTCTCGGAATGATTTGCTATCTTGTAGGTCGGCAACAGGCCCCACAACTTTCGAAGGTGTCTCCGGCTTTAGCGTATGCGTGAGATCTGACCCTTTCTCTCTGGGTGGCATTACTCTGTCGTCTTGTTTGTTGTGTATTTAGGCATGCACCAGGCAGCCTAGAATATAGGAATGAGTAAAGAATATAGAAACACAATAAGTTCTATAATGCTGTGCTTCATAGAACTTATCACAAAACTTAACCCTATTTTTTCCTGAACGTAGGATTTTTTGGTTAAAAACGTCCTCTTTTTCCCTTCCTCCGCCCCGTTTTTCGGTCTGAATCTGCCTTTTTGTGTATGCTAAGCATATGTTTTTGTGCGTTTTTGATCCCCAGATTCATTTTAAAAAGTGCGCCCATGTAAATATTTGTTGATTTTGGGTTATTTATTGCAATTTATGTCGTATATTTACGTTTTAGCAAACCTATTTGAGCCCATGTATTTAGCCGAAATCCCGAATCGCAATTCCCCCTCCACCTGGCTCGTGCGAACCTCCACGCGAGACGGCAAACGAACCATCAAAAAAACCATCGCCAATGTAACGCACCTTCCCGAACCCATTCGCGAAGGACTGCGAACGCTCTTGCAGGGAGGCCATGCCATCCAGTCCTTCAAGGAGGCACTGCACACCCAGCGTACCCGGCACCATGGGCATGTTGCGGTGGTGCTACACATGATGAAGCATCTCAAAATGACATCCCTCATTGCGCCAAAGAATTCGCGCTTTCGACGATTGGTTCTCGGCATGATTGCGGCCCGGGTCATCAAGCCCGCCAGCAAACTGCAGACCAGTGACATGTTGGACAAGACCAGCTGTATCACAACGCTCCATGAAGAACTTGACCTCAAGCATGTGGACCAGAATGATCTCTATGAGGCCATGGATGAATTGGCCGCCTGCAAGACCAAGATCGAATGCAAGTTAGCCAAACGCCATCTCACCGAAGGTGGAATGGTGCTGTATGATGTGACCAGCAGCTACTTGGAGGGCGATAAAAATGCATTTGGAGCATATGGCTATAACCGGGACAAGAAAAAAGGGAAAAAGCAGATTGTGTATGGATTGATGACCGATAAGGAAGGATGTCCGGTCTCCGTAGACGTCTTTCCTGGCAATACCCCCGATATCAAGACCCTTGGCGCTCAGATCTCCAAGCTCCAAAATACGTTTGGGTTCAAGCATGTGATCTTGGTCGGAGATCGCGGGCTTTTGAAGCAGAAACAGATTCAGGAGGAGATCATCCCTGTGGGGTTGGATTGGATTACGGGCATGCAAAAACAGGAGATCCGTGAGGTGGTGGAGCAAGAGAAAACGCAAATGAGCTTGTTTGACCAACAGGATCTGGTGGAGATTCAAAGCGATCTCTATCCCAAGGAACGCCTCGTGCTATGCAGGAACCCCTTTCAGGCGGCAAAGACTAAGAAAACCCGTGAGGATCTTTTGGCGAAGGCCGACGCAAAATTGGACCAGATCCTTGCGGCAACCACCCGTACACCCCGCCGACTCAAAGACAAGGCCAAGATTGGAATGCGCGTGGAGCGTGCACTGGGGAAACACAAATTAAAGAAATTCTATCTCCTTGAGATCGAGGAAGGGTATTTCTCGTATACCCATAATGCGGAGGCGATTCAGAGGGCCGAGCGCCTGGATGGGGTCTATGCGATCCGGTCCAGCTTGAAACAGCCCGCTGAGCAGTTGGTGTCGGACTACAAACGATTGTCCACCGTAGAACGCGCCTTCCGCGTGATGAAATCCATCTCCCTGCGCGTACGCCCCATCCATCATGTCAAATCCGAGCGGGTCATTGCTCATGTCTTCTTATGTATGCTGGCCTATTATGTAGAATACCATCTACGAAAGAAACTTGCCCCCATCACGTTTGCCGAAGAGGATCTGGAAGCAAAAAGAGCCCAGAGAGAGAATATGGTGAAGCCGTCCAAGAATGCAAACAGGAACGCACACAACAAGAAGACCAAAGACGCGGAAAGACCCAAGAGTTTTGAGTCCATCATGGAAGAACTCTCTGGGGTATGCCGTGTAACGGGCGTTCTAAACGTAAAGGCCGACGAGGATCACGAAGTGAAGTTTGTGGACAATGAACTGACCCCGACCCAACGTCAAGTATTCAAACTTCTGAAGATCAAGTCTCTGTGTTGATTCGGTTCATCAAACCGAATCAGACTCCCGCCATTGCTCCTTGAACAACATCATTTTTTAAAAAATCCATCCAAATGGTGCGGGAAATCTGCGCTTTTTTCAGAAAAAAATAGGGTTAAGTTTTGTTATGAGAATACCCGGGCACCGGTGCGTGTCTACTGGTTTAACAACCGTATCGAAATCAACAGCCCAGGGGGACCTTACGGCAATGTCACATCCGAGAACTTTGGTCGGCCCGGTATTACGGATTATCGTAACCCGAATATATGTGATGTGTTAAAAACATTCGGGTTTGTTCAGGCATTTGGTCGTGGCATAGATGTAGACAGAAGAGAGATGGAAAATAATGGCAACCCTGCCCCCGAGTTTGACGTTAATCGAAGCGTAACTATCTGCACATTTAGAGGGAAAACGTGAAAACATCTATTCTGACATTTTTCAACAATAAGGATGGTGTAGGGAAAACCACAATGGTTTATCACTTAGCTTGGATGTTTGCCATCTTACAGAAACGAGTGGTGATTTTCGATCTTGATCCACAATGCAACTTGACCGCAGCATTCTTAAATGAAGACGAGATTGAATCCGTCTGGAATCGTCAGAATGAAGGAGCTACCATATATAAGTGTGTTCAACCATTAGCCAATGTTGGAGATATTGCAGAACCGGTTCTCAAGGATATAACGACGGACCTTCATTTACTTCCAGGTGAGATCGGACTGTCGGACTATGAAAGTGTTTTGTCAGATCAATGGTCCAAAAGCATGATGACCGGAATCTGTACCGATCTATGCGTATACTGAGTTCGTTTTGGCAGGTGATGCAGATGGCCGCGGAAAAAGTACAGGCTGAAATAATTCTGATTGATATTGGACCTAATCTTGGTGCAATCAATCGATCGGTACTTGTGGCGACAGATTATATTGTAATTCATATGGGGACGGACCTTTTTTCTTTGCAGGGACTCAAGAATCTTGGCCCAACGCTGAAAGAGTGGAAAAGCTTATGGAAAAAGAGGTTAAATAATTGGAGCGAGAGCGAAGATTTTTCTTCACATGAAAATTTTCAACTACCTCAAGGAAAGATGGAGCCGATAGGATACTTATGCCAGCAACATAGCATACGATTGGAGCGACCCGTAAAAGTTTATGACAAATGGGCACAACGTATACCGGAGATCTATTTTGAATCTATATTGCATAAAGACCCAAAGGGGAATAGACAGTTAGAGGAAGAGCATTGTCTAGCGACGGTAAAACATTACCGCAGCCTGATTCCCATGGCCCAAGAGCACCGAAAACCCATATTTAACCTAACTTCGGCGGATGGGGCAATCGGTGCCCATGCAAATGCTGTACGAGATGCCAAAGAAGATTTGAAGCAATTAGCAATCAAAATTGCTTCAAAAATGGGAATAAAGGCAGAACCAGAGTTGTTCCAATAGATTTTTCCGGAACCAAATACATGGACGGAGTCTGCACAATAGACTCCCTGAACTCGTTCTTGCGTGGACTGATTGGAAGTCAAGGTGAATATTGCTCTGGGAGTAACTGAGGACAGAGTTTAAAGACTGGAAGAGGGGGTTGCAAGAGCCTCGGAAGAGAGTTGCGATCACAGAATAGATACCAGAAAACCATAATGGATGTCGAGCACGACAAATCTGTTGGGGTATGAATTCGTGATATGTGCAATCTAGAGGTGGTGATAGACACGGGAGATCACGATTTCTGGCTGGTCGTTTACCCAATAGAATGTACTTTCAGCAGACGATCAGGAACAAAATCTCTCCATTTATCGACTTCGTCCTGCTGTGCAGTAAAGTAGAAAATCTGCCGCCCCTCAGCGAGGGTCACGATTGTCTTAATGATCGCCTGTGCACGCTCATCATCACTATTAGCGAGAGTCTCATCAAGTGTGATGGGTAATCGGTAATTGGTCTCCTGGGTTTCGACGAATGCAAGACGCACAGACAGGAGCAGTTGAACTCTTGTTGCACTGGATAACTCGGTTAAATCATAATCACGCTTTCGCTGATTATCTTGTGCGATGAATTGATCATTTTGCGGAATCTTGAGCGTATAGCGGTGATCGGTAACTTGTTGGAAATTTTCCTGTGCACGCTGAAATACCAAAGGAGCATTTTTGATTGCATTTTCACGGAGTCGATCTAGAATGCCCTGTCCAATGGCTTTGGCCGCTTTTTCTTCTCGAACGTTCTGAAGTGCAATACGCTTGCTTTCCTCTTCGGCGAATGCATTTTCCAAAGAACTGCCTCTTTCTGCGCGTTCAATTTCGGCATCAAGTAGAGTAAGGCGTTCCTGTAGATTTTTTTCTTTCTCAGATTCCTGTTGTGCCAGGAATAGCTCATCATCAAGGTTCTCATTTTTGAGTAGATCCCCAAATTTTCCTGGAAGATCTTGGCGCAAACTTTCTGAGCGTATTTGTAATTCTTTCGCGCTTGAGGATGCCTTAATCCATTGTGCGAATTGTCCCGAACAATGGGTAAGTCCAGCAAGATCCCCGATCTCCAGTTCCAAATCTGCAAATACTTGCGTATATCGGGTTTTCAGGTCATGGAGTTGGCTTTGAGTTGTTTTCCATGCTTTTTTCTCCTGTTCAAGGCGATCGCGGTCACGTTTAGCGGTGTCATTATCATGCCGGAGCTCATCAAGAATTCGCTCCCCATCCCGAGGCGTTGCTGGCCGGTCATATCCATACTTCTCAAACAGAGTACCTGTCGCTTCCAGTAAAGCTTCGAAATTTTCGGATGCTATTTTATACTTCGTGGCTAACTCCTTTGCTTTACGGTCTAGCTTCCGCCAGTTGAGGATGCGATCCACAAGTTCGATAAGAGAAGTAATATCCTTTGGAGGGGCCTCCAGATGGAGTGAACTGGCCAGTTCTTGCTTGCGGGCTTCAAGTTCTGATTGTTGTTCCGCCAAGTTTTCTAGGGATCGCCCAATTCGTAACTGCTCATTGGATTTTAATTGGTTCAATTGCGCTCTGGAGCGTATTTCGATTACTTGGTTCAAGCTTGATTGTAAGGAATTCAGGTCAGATTTTTGAGACAATTCAGGAAATAGACGCTTCAATTGGTCGATTTGTGTAGGTGGAATCTCAGTCGGTTTTTCGGAGCGAAGGAGATTGTAGGTCCAAGAGATGAGTGCGCTGATCAGAAGTCCCGAATATCCAAGGGGGTGCAGGTAGATTCCAAATCCCAGGGATAGAAGTACAGACAGGATGATTGTGATCAGAAGGAGCGTATGCGCCGTTCGTCGTTGTGGGAAATCTTTCTTCAAAGTTAAGATCCATTGTATGAGAATCTGCTGCGCATCGCGAAGCTCATCGCTGTTCATATCAGAATCTTCTCGATCGATAACTTCAAGAAGGGTTTGAAATGATTTCAGTGACTGTTTTTCGTGAATATAGGAGCCAAAATCTTTTGCATATTTTTGCAGGGCACGAAGGTGGTCTTGTGTGAAAGCAGGCTCCCATCCTGTTTCGACACGGCCGTCGAGGTTCTCCCAGGCATCTCGCGCCTGTTCTTTTATGGTCTCATAGGTTTCTTTCAGTTTCTCTAGATCTCGGGATTGTTCAGAGCAGTCACGAACATGTGAATCCAACAGTTGCAATTCGCCGGGTTGAAGTCCATCGGGGGAAAGTCGATTTTGATCAAGATTTTTTTGTGTGGCTTCCATCGCCTCATGCTGTAATGCAACCTCACGTTCCAATTGAGCAAGAGTGTTGGTCAATTCCTGTATTTCCGGCACAATATCGGGCAGATCATGCCTGGAGCGAATCTCCGAAGGGTACGCATCTGCACGGGCTAGAGCTTCTTGATACTCTGCTTCGGCAGTACGCCATTTCTGAATATTCTTAATCGCACTCACCCGCTCTGAGGCTTGCCTGGATACATCAAGGTCAGACTGGATGTTTGCGCGTTGACTTTTTTGTTCTTGTAAGTGATGTTGCTCCCTGGATACACGTCGAAGTTCCTTTTTGGCATCCTCAAAGTCTTTGGCTTCAGCTGTGCGATTGTATCGTTTCTGGAGACTGAAGGCTAGTTTTTTTCCAGCCTCAGCAATATCAAATCCGCCATTGGCTTGTCGAATGATTTCTTGCGCTAGATCCTTATCCCCAGTTAATTCCGGAAGGAGTTCCTGCAGAGATAGGTGATAACTTTTTGGGCGAAGAAATTGGGCTAGTTCATCTCGGTCTGCAATTCTCGCTCCAATCCGGCATTCCGATCGCCGATCTTTTACATCTACGTGAAGAGTTTGATTTCCAAAGTATAGATCTGCATGTGCATATAGATGGACTCTACGGGCAGCATTAGGCAGGAGGAATCCGTTCAGAGCATTTGCAATCGTAGTTTTTCCGGCCCCATTTGGGCCAAATACGATATTGAGATGTGCGGAAAGATCCGAGAGGGAAAGATCAAAATTGGAACCGTACATCCGTTCGATTCGCACCTCCTTGAAGAATAATGAGTCAGCCATCCTCTTCTTTTTGCGCCAGTAATTCATCAAGAAGGAGCATTGCCTGCTGCTTCACCAGTCTAGAAAGTGTCTCGGGATCAGGTTCTGTCTCCCCAAGCATTTTGAACCCTGCACTGCTGTATACTGTTTTCGCAGCATCACAGATCTCATGAATTAAGTCATGATCATCCGTATTTTCGAGCTCAAGGATCCATCGTGCAAGTATACCGGGTGGGTCATTTTTCAGTTGTGCAATCTCCTGTAGATCACGGATGGGGGAGGTATGAATAGAAATTTTATCGATGGCAATACTACATTGATTGATCTGTCGTTCATAGGTGTCGATATTCGTAAGCTCTTCCGTAGAGAGTGCACGATGTAATCGCGTTTGCCCCTCAAGGATCAAGCGACAGGATAGATATTGGAGCTGAGGACAGTTTTGAGTTAGCTCTGTGGCAAATTCTTCAATCTGTTCTACGATAGAGCTATATATGTCTCCGATTTCCTCCCGATTCGATACGTCAATCGCAATCTCTTCGTAGCGTACAGATGCCAGGGAGAGTTGCTCAGCCTGAATACGATTCTGGTCATCCAACGTAATCATCCATGGTCCATGAGTACCAGGCTCGCCGGGATCTAATGGTTGAAGGGATCCAGGGTATAGGACCGGGGCCCGGTAGTCTTCATGAAGTTTGGGAGCGTGTATGTGTCCTAGTAACCATAGATCGACAGGTTTGGCATCAAGGTCTCGCTTAGCCAATGGGGCAAACTTGTCCTGGCTTTCAAGAGCTCCGTGGACAATCCCGACGGTGAAATATTCACTCTGTGGCAGGCCGAAAAGATCAAGAGGCGATCGGTCGTAATGCGCACTGGGAAAGGACCAGCCAACACAGCGGAGAGATTGACCAGAACGCGTTTTCACTATTTTTTCTTCCCAGATTCCATCTTTCCCAAGTAATGTGAGGTGATCGTCAGGCATGGATTCAGCAAGTCGAGGAAAGACTTCGTGATCGTGATTGCCTGCGACTGCGATCACGGGAATGTTACATTGGGCCAATCTGGAAATTTCACTTCGAAGAGCCCCATAGGCCTCAAAGTATGAATTATTATTGTCAGCCATATCTCCGGTCAGAATCACAGCATCAACAGCATGGTTAATGGCTTCTGTAACCGCTAGTTTCCAGATGGCACGCACAGAAAGTGCTGGATGATCGGTAGGGACCCTAGATGGATAACGTCCCAAATGGGCATCACCAAGGCAGAGAATTTTAATCAAGGTATTAGGAGGATATTTCAAAAGCGCAATCAATATAGGGATCTGATTCGTACTATAGTCAATAAAGTGGAGCTTAGAGCACTTTATCTAAAAAAGAGATTTGTGTAGAAAAATCTACACAGGCACTAGCACCAGGTTCATTGTCCCAGTTGACTGGAATAACATGTTTTGATGAAAAATACTGGCTAATCTAAATCGCTTACCCTTGATACTTTCCTGAATTCTATGTTTTCGAACGATTGAAAATGAGCTTTCCCACATGCCAGTTTATTTTCTTCACTCGTCCTTAATTTTTGGTCTTTTGATTTTGTTTCGGCGACGAAATAGATTACTCTCTCGTTCTTTTTTATAAGTGCCCAGTCAGGATTATAATTGCCAATAGGTGTCTTGATTTTGAAATCTGACGGAAGTTTGAAATAGAATTCAACATCTTCTCTACTTTCACAATCTTTAGCAAACTGTTTTTCCACATTGGAGTCAAGTGGAATTAGACTAGAATTGATAGTTTTATTTGGGTTATTAATCTCAAAAGTATGTTCATTTCGATGAAACTCATATTCTTTAAATAATGTCATTTTATATTCTTTCTCAGAAATTTTCTCATATTGGATTCCGTTAATCATCAATTTTGTCAATGTATCTCGGATTGCTTTGACGACCATATCTGAGAACAATTGAGGATTAGTCAAGATATCACCGATTCTACCAGATTTCAACAGGATTTTATGTACGGTTTTGCGAGTAAGTTTTGTCTGTGAATGGTTTTGGATGTAAGTAAGAAGATCTGGAATAAAAAGAGTGTCCTTTTTCAAGGGGATGATCCTCCCACTCTTTTCCTGCATTTCAATCCCTTCTTCTGTATAGTAGTTCATACTTACTCTTTCAATCTTGAGCATTGGTTGAGTCACTTCATCCATTTTTCCCACAGCTCTGGCCGCCCTGTTAATTAACTCATTCGTATCGTATTCAACACGATAAACAGATTGATATTTTATTCGCTTCCAAAGAGACTTGAAATTTTCATCTAATTTGAAGCCTTTGCGGTATTTCATGTCCGATCTTTTCCGCCTATTTTTTGTCCGATTGGCAAATACTACTCCACACTCATGTTCAATCTCATTTTGTAGTTGGCGAGCAAAATCTTTGTAGCTTTCATTAGCAATGATCGTCAATCGGTTAACATTGTTATCTTGAATACGCTGACCATCACTATCCACAGCTAGACGCATACCACGGCCTATTTCTTGCCGTTTTTTCAACTCGGACTGAGTTTCGTTCAATGTGCATATCTGAAATACATTAGGGTTATCCCAACCCTCTCTAAGAGCAGAATGGCTAAAAATAAAGCGTAGAGGTTCATTTGGATCTAACAAGCGTTCCTTGTCACGCATGATCAATTCAAATGTCTGATTATCTGCACGCGTAGTTCCCCGGGTATCTTTCCATCTACCTTTAGCTTGAGAAAAATATCCGTCATGAACCTCTTCCGCAGCAAATGGAATTAAACCTGCGAACTCCTCCTCAACCGAATATTCATTGAATGCTTGTTCAAACCACTGTGCGAATTTCCCCTTAATTGAATGACCTTCCTCGTCATAGGCACGATAAATTGCCACTCGTATCAAAATCTATTGATTCTTCTCGGCATGGTCGTAGGGTACGAGTAGTGGATGATTGCAATACACGAAATACGTTTGTTTTGCCTGCCCAGTTCAGATGATAACGCTCATCTTTGAATTCGGCCTCATCATCCAATATAACTCGTAATTTCTCCCAATCAATCTTCTCCTCAGTAAGTACATTTGGGAGCAATTCCTTTATCTGGGTTAGTTTTTCCTCAGTAACATTGAGAGACTTGCCATTCATATTTCTCCTATGCAATATCTTGATCAAATATCATAAAATCCAGCTATCTACATAAGCGCAATTGGTAAATGCGCTTATTTGTTGTTAATGTAATTTGCCAATACTTTAACAGAAATGAATATTCCTGTGCTAATTACGGAATATTTTCACTAGTTATGATCTACCACATGCATTCAATTAGCTCAGTGATGCTTCTTATGCCGATGTTTATACTGAATGAATGTATAATCAGATTTCATTCATTTATTTTGAAACCATCTTCGGCCAAGTTAAGAGCAATAATCGTGAGTTAATAAGGGAAGATATGAATCGGAAGTGAAATTGATGTGCTAATTCCAGTGCCTATGCAGATTTTGTCACACAATCCCCTAAAAAAAAGACGGTTTGGATGCTAAATCACTGTCGATGGATCTGACGTTACGTGATCAGGCAGATTTACAGGGTCAGCGTGGGAAGGCCCGGCAGATGGCCATGCGAATCCTCGTGCGCATGTTACCCGTCTTCGGAGCTCAGAAATTATTGGACATTACGGCGGCGCACATAGATAGCTCACTTTTTCAAGGGGATGCAACGCTTGAATATGCGGAGCGACTATCAGGTTGGAAAGCGAGAGTTGTTGTTCCGACAACTTTGAATGTGAGTGGGGTAGATGAGCATGGATGGAAACGTTGGGCTGTGCCTTCGGATTGGGCGGAAAAAGCGCGGAGACAGATGGTTGCCTATCAATCTATGGGATGCAAGCCTACCTGGACCTGTGCGCCATACCAGGAAAGCGAACGACCAGTCCTCGGACAACAAGTGGCATGGGGAGAATCCAGTGCTGTTGTATTTGTTAATTCAGTCTTGGGAGCAAGGACCGCACGTTATCCTGATCTTCTGGATATATGCGCAGCGATTACGGGTCGTGCCCCGGCAGCAGGTCTGCATCTGGAGGAGAATCGGCGGGGGCAACTGCTGTATTGCCTCAGGAATATTCCGCCCGATCTTCTGGAAGATGACAGTTTTTATGGCGTATTGGGGCATCTGATTGGCATGGATGCTGGAACCTTCATTCCAGTGATTGAAGGGCTGGACAAGGTGCCAAGCGAAGATAACCTGAAAGCGCTGGGAGCGGCCATGGCATCCGCAGGGGCGGTCGCGCTCTATCACATCATTGGAGTTACTCCTGAAGCTCCTGATAGAGATACGGTATTTTATGGGAAGCCGCCTCTTCGTAGGATGGTGGTCACAAGAGACATGTTGCGCATGGTGCGCAAGGAATTAACCACGACAGATGACGACCAACTGGACATCATTGTTTTGGGGAGTCCTCACTTTTCTTTGAATGAGTTTGCTTTATTGGCAAAACTTGTGAAGGGGAAATACAGGAATGAACGAGTTCAGTTTTTGGTTACTGCAAGCCGTATAGTTCGCACACTTGCAAGCAAGGCAGGATATCTAGATGCAATCAAGCGTTTTGGGGCTGATGTGACCGTCGATACTTGTATCCTGACGAGTCCGATGCTCCCCAATTCCATGAAGGTATTGATGACGAATTCTGCAAAGTATGCCTATTATGCGCCGGGGTTATTGGGAACTCGTGTGGTGTATGGATCGCTAGAAGATTGTGTGCGATCCGCGATCTTCGGGAAGGTGAAAATCGATTCAGGTCGATGGGATATGTAGTACACGGGAGGATATTAGTGGAGGGCACCTGTTCAGGCTCGCTTTTGGTGAGTCAGACGCCGCTTAGTTTCTGGGGAGGCTACAACCAAGTTACAGGAGAAGTCATTGATCGTCGACACCCGTTGTCAGGAAAAATTGCAACGGGGTGTATGTTAGCAATTCCCGCTTCAAGGGGTTCAAGTACGACTACCGCAGTCCTTCTAGAAGCAATTCGCAGAGATACCGCACCTGCAGCCTTGATTACCAACCAAGTCGATACATTTTTAGTTCTTGCATCAATTGTCGCGCAGGAGCTATATCAAAAATCAATCCCAATATTGGCCTTGGAGTCCAATGCGTTCAAGTTGCTTAAGAGCGAACAGCATGCCGCCTTGGATCAGAAGGGAAAGCTTACGGTTTGGGCGAAGTAGGCTCTGGTTTCCACGCGGCAAGAACTTCCCGTTTCCCGGGTGGCCCAGGTCGACGAATCACCGAGAAGCCACTTGATGCAAGTGCTCGCCGGACATGGCCAGCAGCGGAATAGGTTGCAAGGTAGCTGCCCTCACATAGAGCATCATATAATTGTTGAATAAAATCCACGGTCCAGAGTTCTGGGTTTGCATGTGGATCAAAGGCGTCCAGATAAATACAGTCATAAGTATTGGGAGAAAGACTGGCATGAGTGACATCATTGATATGCAACTGGAGCAGGCTCTCATATTCGTGAGATAGTTGGTAGGTACCGTAGGGGATTTCCTCATTAAGGGCTTGTCTCCATTCAATGAGATGCTCTGCAAGTGAGGAATTTTCGATCAGATCGGCGTAGCGCAACTGAGAAAGCAGGTCCGCCGCTGGTACGTACAAATCTAATCCAGTATAGGTAATGGAAACGTGATGACGCAGGGCAAGGGATGCAGTCAGGAGCCAGTTCAGTCCTGCTCCGAAGCCGACCTCTAAAATGGCAACCTTTTTCTTGGATTTGAAGAGTTCTGCCAATCGGGAACCTTCAAGAAACACATATTTGGCTTCGGTTAAAGCACCATGCATAGAATGGAATGACTGCTGATATTGGTTGCTATATAAAGTCCGGCTACCGTCTCGGGTTGTACGGATTTCGAGGTTCTGATTCATAAGGAGAAGCCCTTTTTGATCAATTCGGATTTGAGGGAGTCAAATTACCCCATAGAATTGGAATGCAGCAGAGAAAAAGCAAATAATTTAGCGAAGAGTTTCCTTCATGGCTTTGTATGGAGCATTGGAATGCTTGGTTGCTGCAAATCAGGATGGATCCGCGTAGGATCAACCGGTTGCGATCATGAGGGATCAAATTGCAAATCGTTTTACTTGCGGACATCGCGTGTTTTTCCTAGTGGGACGATCAACTACGAATACAGTTAGAGTTCACGATTCACTAATTTTCCACAATGCTTAGTCCGGCAATTCAGGATTACCTGAAGGCGATTTTTTTAATTCAGGAAGAGGGTACTGCGGTCCCAACCATGGATATTGCTCGTGCAATGAATGTGTCGGCCGCATCTGTGACAGGTATGATCAAACGCCTGGATCAGATGAAGCTGGTCGTACATGAATCGTATAAAGGAGTTACGCTCACAGAGGCCGGCGAAAAAATTGCCCTAGAAATTATTCGCCATCATCGGCTCCTAGAGACATATCTCAGAGAAATCCTGGGGTACTCTTGGGAAAAGATGCATGATGAGGCAGAACACCTGGAGCATCATATCTCTGAAGATTTTGAGGAACGGATCGATGAACTTTTGGGCTATCCAACGCATGACCCGCATGGGCATCCAATCCCGACACAGGATCTTAAAATGGTCCGTCCCAAGACGGTTGCACTCTCGGATGCTCCCATAGATCAGCCACTGGCCATTCATCACCTCTCGGATACAGATGCACGTATATTGGCCTTGTTGGAAGAAATTGGTCTCATGCCGGGATGTGAGGTCCGTATCGTGAGACGGCAAAAGAAAGGGATGATGGTCAAGGTGGAGAGGAAGAAGGAAGTATTGATCACCGAAGAAATTGCGGATAGTGTGTATGTGATGGACTAGAGGATCGTTTTGCCAAGGAGGGATGCCAAAAGGTTGGCCGCCAATTCGGCTGTCCGGTTTCGCTGATCAATGATGGGGTTGATTTCGACCACTTCGGCGGAGGCTAATCGGCCGTCCTCTGCAATCAGTTCCATCAGCAGGTGCGCTTCTCGTGGGCGGAGGCCCCCCTCAACAGGTGTGCCTACTCCGGGTGCAAAATAGGGATCAATGCTGTCCATGTCAAAACTGACATGTAGGCTCTCACAATGTTTTAGCTGATGGAGAGCAGAGCTTACTACCTCTGCAATACCACGTTCATCAATATCTCTCATGGTATAAATCCCCATCTGAGATTCCTGTAAAATGCGCCGTTCTTCTACATCCAGGTCTCTCAGAGCAATCATTGCAATATCTTCCGAACATAGTTTTGGACCGGCCCGTCCCACGCTGGTTAATCGCTCCGATCCAGATCCACATAGAACGGCCATGGGCATTCCATGTATATTTCCACTGGGGGAGGATGTGGGGGTATTATAATCGGCATGAGCATCGATCCAAATAATTCCCTTTCGTCCATCGTGAGTTGCTCCTCCGATACTTCCAATGGCAATCGAATGGTCGCCTCCCATGACCAAGGGGAACTGTCCTTGGACAAGAGTTTTACGAACTTCTTCATATAATTGGATGCAGGTATCCCGAATAGATTCAATGTAGTTATCTTCTGCATCAAGCGAGGTTCGGAGTGCAGTGGGGAGGTTTCCAGCATCCGTCACACGATGTCCTAGTCGACTGAGGCGATCCGCAAGCCCGGCATACCTCAGTGCACTAGGCCCGACATCTACTCCACGTAAATCCTGCCCGAGATCCATAGGAACCCCGATTAGACGTATATCTCGAAGTTGTTGATGCATGAGATCAAGAAATTTGGTATAGTCAAAATGAATCTTGTAATTTAGATTTATAAGGACCTGAATTTACCTGTGCTGCGTTTGCCGTCTATCTAGTTTCATTATTTATGCACTCTCTCTCCCGGCTAAACCACTACTTTATACGCTATTGGCGGTTGTTCGTACCGGGGCTCCTTTTTACGATGATTTCTGCAATTTTTGCAATTGCAGTCCCCGTCGTAGTACGTCAAGCCATTGACAGTCTTCCACGCTTTGATCGACTGTACCGGCAATTTGAAGCAACGTCCCTACAACAGGTATTGTACTGGGATTTTTTCTGGACGCTTTTGATTTTCGGTCTGATCATCATTGGTTTGAGTTTGGCAAACGGAGCATTTACATTTTTGATGCGACAGACCGTCATTGTTGCGTCTCGCCACATTGAGTTTGATATACGCAATTCATTATACAAGCATTTACAAAAACTTTCAGCCAATTTCTATCATCGAACAAGGACAGGAGATGTGATTACGCGAGCAACGAGTGATATAGAGCAGGTACGTCGCTATATCGGACCGGCGATAATGTACTCTACCAGAGCTCTTGTAATTGTAATTACAGCCATTACGGCTATGCTCATCATCTCGCCAACCCTGACATTTTATGCACTCATGCCAATGTCTATTCTGGCCGTGTCCATGTTTATCATTGCCCAACTTGTGCATCAGCGTAGTGAGGCACTTCAGCGCCAGTATGCACACCTGACTAGCCGCGTCCAGGAAACACTTTCCGGGATTCGACTGGTAAAATCGTATGCTCAAGAAGAGATGGAAACCCAGGCGTTCGAAAAAGAAAGCCGTTCCTACAAGATGCGGATGCTTGGCCTTGCCCGCGTAGAGTCAGCCTGGAGACCGGTATTTGTCATTGTTGTCGGGTTGTCCGAAATCATGGTCGTATGGGTAGGGGGGCGCCTGGTTTCGGAAGGAATTATTACGATTGGGAACATCGCAGAATATATTATTTATGTTGCACTCATGACTTGGCCGGTTGCTGCATTTGGTCTTGTAATTTCCATGATGCAGCGTGCTAGTGCTTCATCCGAGCGAATTTATGAGGTTTTGGACCAGGTTCCAGATATATCCGATAATTCTCTTACAAATTATTCCTTCAGAAAGATTGATGGTCGAATCACATTCCAAAATGTATCATTCCGCTACGAAGATCATCTTCCCTATGTACTCCGGGACATTTCCTTTGACGTGCTTCCTGGAAAAAGCCTCGCCATTGTGGGGAAAACGGGATCCGGGAAGTCAACCTTGATTGATCTGATTGGCCGTCTGACAGAGCCAACGAGAGGGCGAGTTGTGATTGACGGCCGGGATGTGCAAAAATTGCCATTGAGCTTGCTGAGGGAATGTATTGGATATGTTCCGCAAGAGGTGTTTCTGTTTAGTGATTCGATTGGCAATAACATTGCCTTTGGAACGGTAGATGCATCAAGGGAAGAAATCCGTCAGGCGGCATTGGAGGCAGAGCTTCTGGACACTGTGCAGGAATTCCCAAAAGGACTTGACAGCGGAGTAGGGGAACGAGGCGTCTCACTCTCAGGTGGGCAGGCGCAGCGAACCACGATTGCACGTGCATTGATTCGGCAGCCAAGAATTTTAATCCTTGATGATGCTCTCTGTAGTGTGGATACAAACACGGAGTCTCGTATCCTTGAGCATCTGCAAAAAAGAAAAGGACATCATACCATGATCATGATCAGTCATCGAATTTCGAGCATCAAGGGATTCGATCAGATTATCGTACTTGATGGTGGTCACATCGTAGAACGTGGGACGCATGAAACACTGATGCAAACAAAGGGGCTCTATGCACAGATGTATCAACGCCAAATCCTTGAAGAAAGATTGGAAGCATTGTAGGAAGTGGATGGAATTAATACCTCTGGGAACATCTTCAGCATCGGTTGTACCAGATCGCGGACTATCAGCTTACGTACTTCGTAATCAAGGGAAAGTATTTCTTTTTGATTGTGGAGATGGGACGCAGTTTCGCCTCCTGAAAGCAGGGATTCGTAGGAGTCGTATCCAAGTAATCTTGATCTCCCATTTGCATGGAGATCATTACCTAGGATTGTTTGGTCTGTTGATCTCAATGTCATTGGAGCGGCGCGATACCCCACTCACGATCATTGCACCAGAGGAATTGGTCAATATTATGGCCGTGATTCCAGGGCTTAGATCGGGGGGGCTTCATTTTAAGATTGAATATGTCCTACTCAAGCAAAACCGGGAGTCTCAAGAGGTTTTCCAAGGGGATGGGCTACGAGTCAGCGCAGCACCATTAGATCATGGTCGTTTCTGTGTTGGGTATCGTGTGGAAAAGACAGAGGGGCAAAGCCGAATGGATGGGGAGTTAGCACGTGCATTTGGGATAGTTGAACAGGAACAGTTTCAAAGATTGGCCGCTGGAGAAACCATTGAGTTATCTGACAGGAGAATAGTTTCTCCAGATCAGGTAAAAAAAGAGTCAAAAGAATCTTTTGCTTATATCCCCGATACACGCCCATGTGAAGCAGGGATGGAATTAGCAGAGGGGGTAGATTTGTTGGTGCATGATTCCACATTCAGTCAGCGGGATGCCGATCGAGCTTCCCTGACAGGGCATAGTACAGCACAGGAGGCAGCAATATTGGCCAAAAAAGCAGGCGCAGGCAGATTGCTGCTGACACATTTCAGTGCTAGATACTCAGATGTAGCACTGCTCAGAGAGGAGGCAAGAGCGATTTTCTCGAACGCGGAAATCGCGGAAGAATATAGGATCTATCCCATTCGCCCACAAGCGGACACCGTGCAGACGGAATCTTTGAATGAGTAACACAAAAGGTCTGGACCGGAAATTACTAAGGCGGATTATCGGATACTTGATCCCCTATAAGCATTGGGTAATTCTTGCATTTTGCCTGGTGCTCCTAGTTTCATTTTTAGGGCCACTCCGCCCATGGTTAATTCGGTTAGCGATTGACAATCACATTGTTCCCGGCGAACTTGATGGGCTAACATGGTTAATCTCTGCTCTATTGGGTGCGATTGTACTGGAGGGAGTATTGGTGTATGCCAATGCATATTTCACCCAGTGGATCGGGCAGCAGGCCATTTATGATGTGCGTGTGCGAGTGTTTCGCCATGTCCAAAAGCAATCGCTCACGTTCTTTGACCGAACCCCGATTGGACGCCTGATCACCCGTACAACATCAGATGTAGAAGCACTCGCGGATGTGCTTTCCGCAGGGATTGTGGTCATTATGGGGGATATGTTCAAACTGATTTTCATTGCGATATTCATGTTCAGCCTGAACTGGGTTCTTGCACTGGTCACCCTGTGCGTGATGCCCTTCATGCTACTGGTAACATTATGGTTTAAGCGGAACGTTCGGGGGCAATATCGGGAAACTCGAAAGCAAGTTGCACGCCTGAATTCATTTATGCAGGAGCATGTAACAGGAATGCTGATTGTACAGCTGTTCGGTAGGGAGAAGGTAGAAATGGAACGATTCAAAACCATTAACGATGAGCATCAGACGGCGCAACTAAAAACCGTTTTTTATCACTCTCTTTTTTGGCCTGCGGTAGACATTATTGCTTCAACTGCGATTGGATTTGTGCTATGGACGGGCGGAGTCAGCGCCATTGGGGGAGCATTGACTGTCGGGGTCCTCATTGCGTTCATTCAATATTGCCGACAATTCTTCGAGCCGATTCGGAATTTATCCGAACAGTTTAACACGCTTCAAGGAGCGATGGCGGGTGCGGAACGAATTTTTGATGTGCTTGATAATGACCAATCGTTACCGGATGTAGAGATGCAAGATTTTCCCCGTAAGTTTGAGGGCGATATTGTATTTGATGATGTCTGGTTTGCCTATAAGGACTTGGACGATGGAACACCGGACTGGGTGTTAAAGGGGGTATCGTTTACGATTAGCAGAGGGCAAAATGCTGCAATTGTTGGAGCCACTGGTAGCGGAAAAACGACGATTATCAGCCTCCTCATGCGTTTTTATGATATTCAAAGAGGGCAAATTATATTGGATGGAAAGGATGTACGTTCGCTCCCCATCAAGTATTTGCGTTGGCGGATCGGTTTGGTATTACAAGATGTTTTTCTGTTCTCGGGATCAATCTATCGTAATATTTCTTTGGGGAATCCAGATATTTCTCTTGATCAGGTGAAGCAAGCTGCGAGCACAATCGGTGCAGATCAATTTATCGAGGCTCTTCCTGAAAAGTATCTCCATGATGTAGGTGAGCGGGGAATCTCTCTGTCTCAGGGACAAAGGCAACTGCTCTCCTTTGTTCGAGTTCTAGCACATGACCCAGATATATTGGTGCTCGACGAAGCGACTTCAAGTATTGATACCGAGACGGAACATATTATCCAAAGCGCACTAGAAACAGTGCTGGAAGGGAGGACCTCATTGGTTGTTGCCCATCGGTTGTCAACAATTCGTCACTCGGACACCATTTTGGTGCTTCATAAAGGAATATTAAGAGAGCAGGGTACGCATGATGAACTGGTTTCCGCGGGGGGCTTGTACCAAACCCTTTACGAGTTGCAGTATCAGGAGCAGGAAAATACTATGGAGGTTTACTAGGGAGTGAGAGCGGGGATGGGACGATCATGCTTTGGATGGAATCCCAAACAGGTTACGTACATCCGCTAACGGATACAAAGATGTTGAATTTGAATCAGTCATGTTCTACGGTAAAAGAATCTGTGCGTGAGAAGTACGATGCCATTGCAAGAGGGGAGTTGGATTGTGGATGTAAGATGGTAGATGAATTTGCATATAAGGATACGCCTGGTTATCAGTCACAGGCTGATTTGGGATTAGGTTGTGGGACTCCTGTCGATTATGCAGAACTGAAGCCAGGAGAGACGGTCCTTGATCTGGGATCGGGTGCGGGATTAGATGCAATGATTGCGGCTCCACTGGTAGGGGAAAGGGGAAAGATTCTGGGAGTTGATCTAGCTCCTTCTATGATCGTAAAAGCAAAAGAAAATGCGATCGCTGTGGGGATAGAGAATACATTTTTTCAGGAGGGAGATATTGAAGCTCTTCCACTCCAGGATCATTCGGTGGATGTCGTGATCAGCAATTGTACCCTGAATCTGGTACCGGATAAAGGGAAAGCATACTCAGAGATCGCCCGTGTACTTAGGCCTGGTGGACGATTTATAATTTCGGATGTCGTAGTTGTGGGGAATCCAGATCCCGAACTCTTGCAGAAAGCAGAGCAGGCGGCGGGCTGTGTTGCTGGTGCTGCAGAAAAAGAATCTTATCTAGAACTGATTTCCAGATCTGGATTCACGGAATTGGAAATTGTACGTTTCCAGCCGCTAAACATTCTTGCTATGCAGGATGGACTCGCAAGTCTCACCATCCGAGCGTGGCGTCAATCTTAACCTTTTTGACAAGATTATTCATGGATCATTATTATCATCGTTCACACCTTCCCAGGTTCGGAGAAATTGCGGAGGGAAATCAGGAATTGGCCGATGCCTTTTTCGAATACTACAACAAAGTATTTGAGGAAGGAGCTTTAACACCAAGAGAGAAGGCACTCATTGCTTTGGCCGTGGCAAATACAGTGCAATGTCCATACTGTATTGATGCCTATACAACGGCGTGTTTGGAAGCGGGCTCGGATTTAGAACAGATGACCGAAGCGGTACATGTGGCGACCGCGATACGAGGTGGCGCCGCCTTGGTACATGGAGTGCAGATGCTTGATCAGGTCAAGAGTTTAACGATGTAATTCTGTATAGCCTTAGATCTGAGAGATGATTGAGCTAGATACACTTACCCAAAGTCCTCGTGCGACTTCCTCGTTATCTTTTCGAGTGGTTCCATTGGCACATCCGGAGGAGCAATTGAAAGTCCTGAACGCGGTGCAAACGAGTGGGGGGCCAACAAACAGTGGTCAATTTGAGCTTGATTTAGCTTCCTGTGGATGGCCTCGTTTGAAGCCTGAAAAGTTGGAGATTGTGCAGATCAATCTTGGCAAGCTTTGCAATATGACGTGCCGGCACTGCCATGTTGATGCAGGCCCCGATCGTACTCATGAGAACATGGACCGGGAGACCGTCGATTTATGTTTGCAAGCGATTGATCGGTCTGGTGCTAAGGCCGTCGATCTTACTGGCGGTGCTCCCGAGTTAAATCCTAACTTTGAGTACTTAGTAGAGGAGTGTGTGGCTCGCGGTCTTCGCGTTCTTGATCGTTGTAATCTTACCATATTACTCACCAGGCCTTATCAACATTTACCTGAATGGTTTGCAGAGCGAGGAGTTGAAGTGGTTTGTTCTTTGCCTCATTATCGTAAAATAGGTACCGATGCTCAACGTGGAGATGGGACCTACCAAAAATCCATCGAAGCACTTCGGCGCTTAAATCAAGCCGGGTACGGAAGCGGAGACCCTCAGCGAAAATTGGTTTTGGTGACGAATCCTGTGGGTGCGTTCTTGTCGGGCAACCAGTCTACGCTAGAAGCAGAATGGAAAACGGCTTTGGCGCGCAATCATGAGGTAAGATTTGATCAGCTTCTCACACTGAATAATCTGCCTATGTCTCGATATCTAGAGTGGTTAGTTGAGACAAATCAAGTAAAGCTTTACTTGAACAAATTGCTGCAAGCATTTAATTCTTCCACCATTTCAGGATTGATGTGTCGAAATACACTTTCGATAAGTTGGGATGGATTTTTATTTGATTGTGATTTTAATCAGCAATTAGAGATGCGCATGGATATTCCTAGTCCACATGTTCGAGATTTCGATCTTGACATATGGCAGAGTCATGCAATACGTACAGCGCGCCATTGTTATGGATGTACGGCGGGGGCAGGAAGCAGTTGTGGGGGAGCGATCACGTAGGAGAGCTTCGTTTTGTCGTTGAAAAAGAAGCGTTCTACCGCGATGGTGTATTCAGATTAATTTCCGTATTCTCTACCCATGAAAAATTACTGGGGGTTGTAGAGTCAGGAGATAGGCGCGTTTCTTATGTCCTACGGGTCATTCGCTTTCGTTGTTTGCGCACCCATTGGTAGGCTCTCATAAGTCGTTTCCGACCTCCTGCTCGTCAAACCGGACGTGCGGTTTTCCCGCATCCGGCTTTCCATTGATCTCATGACTTCGCCCACGGAAGGTCTTGGGTCGTTGTTGCAAAGCGGTACAATCCGTAGGTCTCCCATAGACGTGCATCTGAGACATACACATACTTCCCAGATCGTACCTTGTGCTTCCGACAAAACCAATGTCTTAACCGCTTAACTGTGTGCATATCTACTACCCGATAGGCGGGCAATACTTGTCTACATTTGAAGTAATTTGCCCAGCTGTGTATTCAGAAAGAACGCACATGAAATGAAAGATCAAAAGCCAGAAAGAGGAGAGCGTGCGCGGTATAAAGGAAAACAGGCTGCCTTATTCATCTTGCAAAAAATACCGTACTATTGCATCCCGTTCGACCACTCTCAAAAGCCCTACAAACAATTTTCGTATAGATACAACCAATTCAAGATGGAGCTCCTGCGAAGACTCCTGAACTGGGGAGGAAGAAGCAGTAGAAGATCGTATATCCATGGAAGTAGAGGTTATGGTTGAACGGAACCCAAACTCCCACTAACTATGATACACTCCCGCAATTTGAGATGAATAAGGAGGGAACAATCGGTGTGAACAAATCAGAATCCGTCATTGTTAGCCGATGCATTGGCATCATCAGAAAGCTTATTTTCATGGGTTCTAATTTCACTGAGAGGCGAGGACCTGCCGAATATTTTCATGGACGGGAAAAGATCATTCACACCTTCACCAGTGCGTTGGAACATTACCGAACGCACAAAAGGGGAACTATTTTCCTGATACAAGGAGCTCCCGGTGCTGGAAAAACTGCCCTGATTCATGAGTGCAAAAAGCGAGTAAAGAAGAGATGGCAAATCGCAGACCTTTACCCCAATGCCCTATGGAGTCCAGATGACCTATCACACTGTCTTAGAAAGAAAAAAAGTGTACGAGTGACCGGTGCATCTGCTGAAGTTAGGGTTGAGAAAATCATAAAAGCTAGCGCAGGATTTTCTGTGGACGTGAACCCTATTACACTCACAATGATAAAAATTCTACAGGATGATCGGAAGCCACTCCTGCTCATTCTGGATGAAGCCCAGTCTCTGGGTTCAAAGGGGGGAATACCTGATGAGATGAGAGGTGTGATTACGAGTGTCTTGTATAAAATACACAACGGTCAACTAGGTAGACCGGTCATGCTACTTGCGGCAGGGGTGGGAACGGCTGAGACTGCATTTAACACGCTTAACATTTCACGGTTTGAGGATGATTGTAGGGTACAACTTGGGTGTTTGGATGATGAATCTACTTGTGCAGTCATACGCGACTTTCTCGTCCACAAGGGACATGTGAATCAACCACCGCCTAGTTGGGTTGAGACTATTGCCAATCAGACGCATGGATGGTCCCATCACATCATATCCTATGCTGACCCCGCATCAAGGTATCTCGCAGTCCATCAACACAACCTGACGAGTGATGCACTTGAGATCGTGCTTCAGAGTGGGCGTGGTAATCAGGTAGATTATTACAGAATCCGCTTAAAAGAGATTGGCAGAAAAAAGAAGCGACAAATTCTCGCTAAAATATTCGCCAATGTCCCCTTTGGTGGAGCGATTGATAAAGAAGACTTCATATTTGCAATCTTGGATAAGTACTCACAGAAAGAAGCAGATGATCTCTTCAATCGTGCCCTTAGACAAGGAATCATTGTTGAACATAGGGATGGAGACTACGGCATTCCCATTCCGTCTTTTCATGCTTGGCTTGTTAACGAATATGGAGTAGACAACAATCAGAATTAGGATACTGTTCTTTGGTACGCAAGGCTACCTACACGCAAAGAAGTAAAATCACTCATAAAAGGCAAGGATAAGCCGAATGGTTGTGTACTCAGTCATGAACGATAGATGGAGTATGGATAGTTAAGACTAATGAATAGTAGAATCATCTGGTGATTACTCCGGGTTTGAGGTGACCAATCTATTATTAAGAGAGCAAAGCGTGAAAGTATTGATCGAGAATTTAAACCTCAGCACGCACAGTCAATAAAAATAAATCAATTTGTGTCTTTTTTATTGGCACATGCCGAAGTTGCTAAATTATTACAGCAATTCCCACTAACGGCTTAGAATTTAGTTGATTGTAAAATGAGATGAAAAAACGCACCCTGATGCGGGGGGCATTTTGTTCTGATTTTGAGGTTCAAACTTGATCTAAATCAGGGTCAAAATTTTTGGGAGTGTGCATTGATTTTTGAGGCATTTTCAAGGGTTAACATACCCCCTAATAAAAATGCCTCAACATCAAATTTCTATGCAAGACATCTAAACATTACTTCGTTATTATTACGAGGAGCAGCAAAGTAAGCGCACGATCGCACGTTATTTGGGCGTATCCGAATCTACGGTACGCACCTATCTTTTACGCGCCGAATCTGCGGGGCTTTCTTGGCCTTTGCCGGAGCAGCTCACCGATGCAGATTTGAAAGATCTCCTGTTTCCCGATTCCACTTCGGTTCGCCCGCAACCCAATTGGGCAGAGGTTGAGAAAGAACTATCCCGGAAGGGAATGACGCTGGATTTGATCTGGCATGCAGAATATCCCAACGGATACAGCTACGGTCATTTTTGCGCCTGCTATAAAAAATGGCGGAAAAGATCACCATGCATGTGGATCATAAAGCGGGGGAGTGTATTCAGATGAAAAAACGCACTGAATGAGATGAAAAAATGCCCCCCATGAAGGCCTATGTTTCGAGTTTGCATTTTACATGTGTTTTAGGGTTCGTATGCGTCTGTTTTTAGCTTGTTTTCCAGGCCTAGCCATCACTCAGGCGTCATTGAGATTTGAGCATGGATCTGATTAGATCTTGGCTGAGTAGGATGGCAACAGTTTTGTCTTTACTAAGTTTTAGGCTAGACTAAATTTGCTCTCGCCTAATGCGTACATTCATCGGATGCATCTTAGGATTAAGCTTGTTGGCCTGTTGTGCTCCAATGGAGAGTTCAGATCACCCACTCTCTGACCGCTCAATCAAGGTTGTAGCGACAACAAGTATCATTGCAGATCTGGTTCGTGAGGTTGGTGGTTCGGAAGTAATGGTAGAATCATTAATGGGGCCCGGTGTAGATCCGCATTTATACAATGCCAGTGCCCGAGATGTATTAAGGATGACCGAGGCCGATCTCATTGTATATAATGGTTTGAATCTTGAGGGAAAAATGGGAGATCTTTTTGAGGCAATGAAAGAGCAAGGCAAGGCAACCATTGCAGTTGCGGAAACCGGGATACCCGATAGTCTCTTGCTTGCATCAGAATTCTTTCAGGGCAATTATGATCCCCATGTTTGGTTTGATGCAACACTCTGGACTCGTGCAACCCACTCTCTTGCAAGTGTACTCGCAGAACTGGATACTTCTCGTGAAGAATTCTTTTTATCACGTGCAGAAACTTACGTAATGGAATTGATGAATGTAGATACGTATGTGAGGACCAAAGCTTCTGAGATTCCCGAACCGAAGCGGGTTCTCATTACTTCCCACGATGCATTTGGATACTTTGGAAGGGCTTATGGTTTTGAAGTATATGGTCTTCAAGGAATTTCCACCGCACTTGAAGCGGGGACAGCGGATGTTCAGGATCTAGCAATTCTGGTAGCCGAGCGCCAAATTCCAGCCATGTTTATTGAATCTTCGGTTTCTCCACGTGGCATTGAGGCAGTACGGGAAGCGGTAAAAGCCCGAGGGTTTGAGGTCAAGATTGGTGGTACATTATATGGAGATGCATTAGGGGGCCCATCTACCGATGCATCAACTTATCTGGAAATGATTCAACATAACATCGACACAATCGTCAAGGTACTCTCCGATGGTCGCCGCCGTACAAATTCGTGACCTTACGGTTGCTTATCGAGAACAACCCGTTCTCTGGGATATTGATCTGGATGTTTCGCCAGGTGTTTTAATGGCGATTGTTGGGCCTAATGGTGCCGGTAAGACCACCTTAATCAAGGCAATTCTCGGATTGATTAAGACAGCAGCTGGGCAAATCCGCATTTTAGGAAAGCCATATCGCAGTATAGCCTCTTCTGTAGGGTATGTACCACAACGTGGAACGGTAGACTGGGATTTCCCAACTAGCGTATTGGATGTAGTTTTGATGGGGCTTTATGGCCGACTTGGTTGGATTCGTCGTCCAGGTAAAGATGAACGGAACGAAGCAATGGCTGCTCTGGAAAAGGTCGATATGGCTGATTTTGCCCACCGCCAGATCAGTCAACTATCTGGTGGGCAGCAACAGCGCGTATTTCTGGCACGTGCATTGATTCAAGACGCCCATGTATACTTTATGGATGAGCCTCTGCAAGGCGTAGATGCAACGACGGAACGTGCAATTATTAGCATCTTACGCTCTCTCCGCTCGGCTGGAAAAACAGTTTTGGTTGTGCATCATGACTTACAGACGGTCTCCAACTATTTTGATGAGATCTTACTATTAAATGTCCGTCGGATTGCAAGTGGACCGGTTTCTGAGGTATTTACGGACACAAACCTAGGACTTACCTATGGGGGGCGTATTGCAATCATCAAGGATACAAAATAGGCATGGAGCAATTCCTGGATGATTATACACTTCGAACCGTTACACTCGGAACGGCCATATTGGGCGCAGTAAGCGGCGCTTTGGGAACGTTTGCGGTGCTGCGAAAACAGAGTTTGCTTGGAGATGTCGTGTCGCATGCAGCATTGCCGGGAATTGGAATGGCATTTATTCTTACCAGTAGTAAAGCATCCCTGGTGTTAATGGTTGGCGCAGGGTTGGCCGGATGGCTGGCTACCGCAATCGTTTTACTTGTGACTACGAGCACACGCGTCAAGTATGATAGTGCACTTGCACTTGTGTTATCGGTGTTCTTTGGGACAGGCATGGTACTTTTGACCTATATCCAAAAATTTCCAGATGCCAATCAGGCTGGGCTTGATTCATTTTTGTTTGGTCAGGCTGCATCTCTGATCGTAGAAGATGTCATTACCATGACCGTTTTAGGGGGGATCATCTTGCTAGCTTTGCTCTTATTCTGGAAGGAGTTCAAGCTGATCTCGTTTGACTCGGAATTTGCCCACAGTATGGTGTTGCCTGTTCGATGGTTAGATATTGGGTTAACAACATTATTGGTCGTTGCCATTATCATCGGAATTCAGACCGTGGGTGTGGTTTTGATGAGTGCTATGATCATTGCACCTGCAGCGGCCGCACGACAGTGGACAGATAATCTAGGTGCCATGGCATTGATTTCAATAACCACGGGAGCTCTATTTGGAGCCGGTGGGGCATTACTGAGTACGAGCACGGCAAACCTACCAACTGGTCCGACCATTGTGGTCTGTACAGCGGGGTTTGTAGTGGTGTCCATGCTCCTTGCACCTCATCGTGGAATCATTTGGCAGCGAGTTCGACAATCACTACAGAATCGTAAACTGGAAAGTGAAGCGATTTTACTTGATTTATTCGAGTTGGCAAGACAGCACGACGATTTGGAATACCCACATATGGAGACGGCTCTGAGGGTTCTATACCCAAAGAGAGGGACGCTTCATAGACATCTGCGTAGACTAAGTGGTAAGGGATTGGTGAAGATGTATGATCGAGGGACATGGGCATTGACCCAGAATGGGATTCAGGTTTGTAGTCAACTCTTGGAAGATCGTACTTGATGAGTGCAGTTCAAATAGAAATTCAACTAGTGGCCATAGTGGTTGCTGCCACATGTGCACTGCCAGGGACGTTCCTCGTTCTGAGGAAGATGGCCATGATGAGTGATGCAATCAGTCATGCAATTCTCCCTGGCATCGTGATTGGGTTTTTTCTGACCGGTAATTTGTCGTCTCCGCTACTCATTTTAGGTGGAGCTATCGCAGGGTTGATCACCGTCATACTGGTTGAATGGATGCGAAAGACAGCTCTCGTACGTGAGGATGCTGCGATTGGGCTGGTCTTCTCCAGCTTGTTTGCGGTCGGGGTGATCTTGATTGCACAGTTTGCAAACGATGTCCATCTGGATATAGACGTGGTACTATTAGGAGAAATTGCATTTACACCATTTGATCGGCTGGAAATTGCTGGATATGACTTGGGCCCGCAAGCATTGTATGCAACGGGAAGTGTCGGGCTACTCTGTATGGGATTTATTCTTCTTTTCTATAAGGAACTGAAGCTGGCCACATTTGATAGTGCTCTCTGTGCAACATTAGGATTTTTGCCGGGGATTCTACATTATGTATTGATGGGGCTGGTATCCATGACGGCGGTCGCTGCATTTGATGCCGTTGGGTCCATTCTGGTTATTGCTCTCATGGTTGGCCCTACAGTTAGTGCCTATCTCATCACCAATCGATTTGGGTATATGATCCTTTACAGTGTTGTTTTGGGGATTACCGCTTCCATATCGGGGTACTGGATCGCACATCTCTTTGATGCTTCAATTGCGGGGTGTATGGCTGTGATGGTTGGCTTGCAGTTTGCCATTTTGTTTTGTATTGCTCCAGAACAAGGATTGTTGGCTGAGTGGCGGCGAAGAAAGCAGCAGAAATGGCAGTTTGCCATCAAGATGCTGGTCATTCATCTATTACAACATGAAGGGACTCCTGAGGCAGATCAGGAATGTCGCATAGATCATTTGCAGGATCATATGGCATGGGAGGGTCCTTTTGCAAAAGGCGTGGTTTCTCGAGCTGTTTCGCAAAACATGCTCCATACCGTTGGAGAATATTTAGAGTTAACGCACGAGGGGAGGGAACTAGCCCGCGAAGCAATTATGTACTCGTAGAGCGTAATTTCGAAATTGATTTAGCTGCGGGATGCACCCCAGCGAAGGTCCATAATCCGGCGGAATGAGGATAATAAAAAGCCACCGGTGAGCAAGATGATCCCAATCCAGACCAAACTGATTGCCGGTTTTTCCTGAGCCTGTACTACAACATAATCCGTTGTGGTTGCACCATCAAGGGAAAGTGTGATTTCCCCGGTATCCACGTTCATGCCCGTGAAATAATACCCAACCTTGCCAAATCGTGCACCAATCGGGTTCACACTTTGATCTGTACGAATTACATAAACGGGCATCACCTCTTCAATGAGATTCGTACTCATCTCAATCACTTGGAGAACTGCGCCTACAGCAATTTCTGTCTGTGCCAGTTCTTCTTCACTGAGGACAGATTGTAAATCTACTCTAGTATCATACCCGACGAAAGTAACCTGGTAATCACCATCATTGATGAAAGTGCTTTGTCCCCGACGTAACACAAGTTCATTCCTCAAGTCTCCATCTTCAAGCATTTGGCGGGGCGTGACCGCAACATAGACATCCTTTTCAAAATAGGGTTTGAGGTCCGGGTGCTGGATCCACTGCCCCGTATTGGATTCATAGGCAACGGGTTTGAGGCGAAAGGATTGTCCGCTTGGATCCGTAAAGTCAAGTACGAAACGAGTATGTCCGCGTTCACCTGGTTCAGTTCCAACATAGGACACTTCATATCCCGCGATACGCACAGGTTGTCCTTGCTCAACAATAAAGTTATCCCGGTCACTGCCTCGTGGCGCATTCGAGACGGCTCGGCTGAATCCAGAGGATGCAATGATTCCGATGATCATGATCCCTAACCCTACATGCGCGAGTGCTCCACCGGCTAACTTTAAGTTTCCTCGCCCGACTCGCCATAGTACAGAAAAATTGCCATACAAGGCAAAAAATGCCATAAAAAGGAGCAACATGAGCTGAATGCCATAGCCGTGACGCTGCCAAAAGGTTTGTCCATCCAAAACCGTTTCTGCTGCAAATGGAGTCAGAATCAATATGACAACAGTACTGAAAGTAGCCAAAAGTACAGGCCAAATCAGCACATGATTGATCTTCTGGATGTTCATCTTGGTCCACCAGAAAAGTTGCCCCAGTCCGGCTAAAAATAAAATTCCTATTGTCAGGGGCAGGGTCCATTGATTGTAAAAATCAATCGGGACGGTTGCCGGGTTGTTGTTGAACAGTTTTCCAAATATGGGGGCACTGGTGCCCAGAATGACTACCGCTGCAATTACGACCAACAGGACAGCCCCAGAAAACACTAGGAACTCACGTGACAGAAAATGAGCCTCCTGCTGCGCAGCGGGGAGTTCCTTGTAGCGCCACGCGAACAGTCCAAATCCCAAAAATCCCATTGCCAGAATCCAAACCAAGAGCTGGTTATAGAGACCAAGATCGACAAATGCGTGAACGGAAGCATCTCCCAGAATGCCGCTCCGTGTCAGAAACGTTGAATAGACGACCAGGGTATACGCTAAGATTGACAAAAAGAGGGCTGCCTTATGTCCGACCCCCCCTTTACGCTGAATGAGCATCAGATGTACGGCAGCGATTCCAACCAGCCATGGTACGAAGGAAGAGTTTTCTACTGGGTCCCAAGCCCAGTAGCCGCCAAAATTCAAGGTCTCATAGGCCCAGTAGCCACCCATAGCGATCCCTACACCAAGACACATGACACTGATTAGTGTCCAGGGGAGTGCGGGCCGTACCCACTGTGTATAGTGCCGTTTCCAAAGCGCAACCACGGCAAAAGCGAAGGGGGCAATCATTGTGGTAAATCCGACAAAGAGCATGGGAGGATGAATAACCATCCAGTAGTTTTGCAAGAGATCATTAAGGCCCGTCCCATCCACAGGTACGAAATCTGGATTTGACTGGAAGATGGGAGCATCTGGGTTTGCCTCTGCTAGCGTTGCGAAGGGAGCAGCTCCAATCTCAATGGGCCCAAGCTGGATTCCCACAATCATCATAAGAAGGAAAGCTTGGCAAAACGATACAACTGTCATTACAGGAGCTTTGTAATCCGATGAAGCCCACCGAATTAGTGCGATCCCCATTAGACAATTCATGATGATCCAGAGCAAGAAAGAGCCTTCTTGCCCCTCCCAACTCGCAGAAAATAGAAAATGAAAAGGTAAGTCCCTGGATGAATGCGCCCAAACATAATTATACTGGAACTGGTGAGTCGCAATGAGAACAATCAAGAGTAGCCATGCACTGAAAAGGCAGATGGTCATCACCCCCCAGAGCACTTTCCCGAGACGATAAAAAGTCTGTCCAGAATGCCTATGTTCTGTAGCTTGATAGAAGGCAAAAACAGAAAGAACGCAACTCACAAAAGCGATCAGGATCAGTATATGTCCAATGAGTCCTGACATCTACCTGTTATGCGTAGAAAGAGCCTTCAGTAAATTCTGGTGTAATCCACTAAAGCTTCCATTACTCATGATCAAGATCACATCGCCAGAACATGCATCTTCAAGAAGCGCTGCAAGCAGAGAGGAGGTAGATTCAAAGGATTTAGCTTGTGTACCCATTGTGTGAATCCGTTTCAGGACAGTCTGAAGATTCATGAAGTGCGCTTGCACATCATTGTGACGAAATGATGGAGCACATAAATAGGCTATCTTTGCTCCCCGAAAGGCTTCTCCATACGGAGTTTCAAATATTTTTCGGCGACTGGAGTTGGAACGTGGCTCAAACACAGCCAGTAACCGTCGATCAGGCCATCTCTCTGCGGCTGCCTGAATGGTTGCACGCACTGCAGTCGGATGATGTGCAAAATCGTCAACGACTAGAATACCAGCAGGTTCGCCCAGGATTTCCTGACGGCGCTTTATCCCGGGAAAAGTGGCGAGTGCATTTGCGATTTCAGCCGCGGTTAATCCTTCATGCAAGGCAACGGTACTGGCGGCGAGCGCATTACAAAGGTTATGACTGCCATTCATGGGGAGCCTCATTTTTCCTAGATCTTGCCCTAGATAGTGCAGATTAAACTCAATTCCTCTATCGGAGGTGTGAGTTACCTGCCCATGAACATCATGATGAGACTCTAGTCCATAGGTCATCACAGGAGCCGTACCAGTATGTAATTTTGTAGTCGTGTCTCCGGAGATGACCAGTAGTCCGTCGGGGGGGATTAAATTCGTGAAAGCTTCAAATGCTTCCCGATATTCCTCCCATGATGCATAGATGTCCGCATGATCAAATTCCATGGAGGTAACAATTGCAACCTGAGGCGCATAGTGTAAGAATTTAGGGTTCTTATCAAAGTATGCACTGTCGTATTCATCTCCTTCAATCACGAATTGGGGGGCAGTTCCGATAGAGAAGCTTTGTTCAAGATCTTGTAGAACGCCTCCGATCAAGAACCCTGGATCCCGTCCAGCAGTGCGTAGCAAATGTACCAGCATTCCGGTGGTGGTCGTTTTTCCGTGTGTTCCAGCTACAACCAAGTTACGTCGGCTTTTTAGGAAAAAGTGATGGAGTGCCTCAGGGAGCGATAATTGTGGGAGGGATTGCTCTCTGGCTAAGGTCGCTTCGGGATGAGTGGGTACACAAGCATTACCGGGGATGACTAAGTCGGGCAGAGGAGTGAGGTTCTTCTTTGAATATCCGTCGTAGACGGGAATCCCTTGGTTCTGCAGGAACGTACTCATTGGAGGATAGACTCCGCTGTCGGATCCACGTACGGGGTATCCTGCCTCAACTAAAAGACCTGCTAAAGCGCCCATTCCTGTACCGCAGATCCCAATCAGATAAATATCTTTCGTATCTGGTTTTGGAGGCGGTCTGTCAAATATTCGCAGATTTGCATCAACAAAATCCGCTAGAACTCTCATTTGACATACTGCGACGTTGCAGCTTCTTTGGAAGAAATCAAGTAGGGCACCAAATAGTTAATCATGACCATGATGAACGAGATGGATATAACTAAAATTAAGGGGAAGAGGCTTTAGTCCCTAATATTTTTCAATATTCATTGCGACCTCACTATGAGTTAAACCCTTTGTATTTGAAAGGGATTCGGTCAGAGTATACCATGAAGAAAGAATGAGGTCAAATACCGTTAACAACGAGTCAAAAAAATGGGTAATGAACGTGTATTTTTCACTGGATAGAAGAGGGTATTACAATTTGTGTAGAATGATGATCTCTCGCGTTTTGTCTAATCTCTCCCGAAACCAAGAAACTAAAAGATGGGATCATCGGTGGATCGTATTTGGGTTTTCGCAACCGGAGGCAAGAACGGGGAGATTAGCTATTGGGCAGAAAGCTTTCATCGGTTACTCCCACGGGTGGATCCAGTGGACATTGGTTTTCATTGTTGCGTCCGTGTTACGGACCCGAGTGATTGGGAGGGGCTGATGGGGAGAGGAATATTCAACGACAGCGTACGGAGTCAGTGGCCCGAAGCTTACAAGAACTCGAGTATTATAAAGAGTCTTTGGGGGATCAGCATGTTGGGGCCTGCCCCTGTTGCGGGGGCGACGATCGGTTCTGGATCTATTTTCGGGGCACCCATGTCACTACGTTTGGCTGCAGGGGCTGTACGGGGAATTATATACGTGAGTAACCATCTATTTGACGGCTACCTTTTGCGTATCCATTTCACGGCTCATGGGAGTCTCTAACGAGAACGCTCCTCCACGTGCAGATGGATCTATGAGTAGCTATATGATTGGTTACTTATGGATATAATTCCCAACTGTTACACAAGGAAATGCCGGATACCTGTTTCGTGGCGGGCGGAGGATGTCCAGACATGAATCTTGCTCCCCTTGAGCAGATCAAAGAATTCTATGTGCTCTTTGATGCGGATGAGCAAGGTTGACGGGGGCCGTCAAATACGCCGCGCGAATCCATGAGATCCACGCTTCATCCGAAAGGGAACCTTCCATTCTACACCAGAACCGTACACATCCATTAAAAATTG
The DNA here is from genome assembly GCA_965215475.1 of Rhodothermales bacterium. Classification (GTDB taxonomy): domain Bacteria; phylum Bacteroidota; class Rhodothermia; order Rhodothermales; family Bin80; genus Bin80. The sequence continues at coordinate 434,104 of OZ244061.1, read as the reverse complement.
CCCAAAATGTGTACGATTATTTTCCCAGTCCGCGCGTAAGAAAAAAGAAGAGAGGAAATAAAGAGATATATGATTGTTATAATATGAGTTAAGTGAGATGTGTTATCTATAGAGTAATAGGAAAAATGATCGTGCACACATCGTATCTTATGCAGAAAAAGCGGGAAAGGATCTGGATCTATGAACGACAAACCTATCATCAGTGTGCTGAACCCCAAGGGGGGCGTTGGCATGATCACGATCGCAACGAATCTAGCGGGGGCTATGGCGGAGCGAGGACTGGATGTGCTGCTGGTGGATTCGGATGAGGAGGGGTTGTCAACCGACTGGGCACGTGCCAGAGATTCAGTTCTGACAGATGTGCCCGCGATTGTGTCTTTGCCGGCCCTCATGCAACTTCACCAAATTGCTCAAATCCGCTCCCAGTTTGACGTGGTGATCGTGGATGGAGTCGCCCGCAAGAGCGAACTTGCATCTGCGGTGATCAAGGGGGTAGACCTGATCATTCTGCAGGTGCGCCCGACCTCCTTGGATGGGATGTCTTGGGGGTGGAGCATTTGGTCAAAGAGATTCAGGCGCAGCAACAACGTCTTCAAATGCAGCATGGCGGAATCAAGAAGCTACGATGTGCATCACGCAGCAAGACGGAATGGGGGGGGGGGGAGCGTGGATGTCCTATTGATGCCATGATTGGGGTGCCACTTTTAGCATCCATCATCGACCTGAGTATGCGCAGGCGATGCAGTCTTGTCTGGCGCAACGGTACAGGAGATTGCGCCCGGAAGCGAGGCTGCAAAAGAAATGGATCAGTTGCCTGAATTCCCAACGCAATATTTGTTAAAAATGGAATGACAATAGGGGCAGGTTTGGTTATTGAAACTTGATGCTCAGGATTTTATTGTCGAGCCATGGAACAGGCTGTCTCATGTTTTGATAGTCTGCGGCCAGGAGATAGGGGCAATGGCATCGCCGATGGAGTGTCACGATGATTTCCTGGTCAAGGATTTCCACCGTTCCCCTGTTGTCGACGAGTCGCTTGAAGAGCGTACTGGGGCGTGCGTTTTCCATGCCGTTTTGAACGCGCCGCGCAAGGATTTGATACAGGGCACTTGCCATCACCGTTAATTGAAGATCGACATCAATTTTAAGTGGGACGGCCGAGCTGAGTGCATCCAGATGAAAGAAGTCAATCGCATTGGCGATGGTATTTTCGATGATCATCCGCCGAGCATATCGATCAATCAGTTTTGATGGTGCGGTTTTCATCTGATTGGTAATCATGAGGGTTGGGGTGGCATGTCCGAGATCCATGATGGCCAGTTGTCTCATTTTCCCCTTGTATTTGGGTAGATTGACCATGGATTCAAGCACGCGCGGGTTTCGATACTCACGCCCCACATTGGAGAGGTGGACTTTTTTCCATTGATCAGCAGGGGGTTCCAGCAATGCTTTTACCGTCTGCTTTGAACGTTTTCTGAGCGTGATAAAGTGCACGCCCAACTGGTTGAGTTCATTGAGTTGTTCTCGGGTGGTGAAGGTGCTGTCAAACACCAATTCACGGGGCTTCTTCCCGGTTTGCTGTTCCCAGAAGTCAAGAAACAGGGGAATTTGATCGATCCGTTGTTTCTGACGTATTTTGGCATTGGCAAAGACAAAGTATCGCGCCTCGGCATCACGGACGACGAGGGACAGAATTCCTTTCTGACTGCGGCTGCGCTTGGAGATATAGTGTTTTTCCATGAGTGCATCATCTCCATGATAGGGAATGGTGTGATAATCCAGATCAAAGGAATCGCCTGGTTCAAGCGACACCCTCAAGGATTGTACAGCTGGATGCCAGAGGCGCATCAGATGATCGATGGAATCAGGGTGAATCCGACCGGAATACTCGGTGAGTGTACTTCGTTTGGGCATGGTATTGAGACCGGCAAAGAGAGCCATGCCTGGATCAAGAAGATCATTCATGACGTGTGATGTTCGTCGATTGCCCCAGAGTTTGAGGGCTAAAAGTGCACGGACTGCACAGCCTGCGGGTATGGGAATGCTCCCAGGCATGATACTGGCTTCAACCAACTGATCCATGTTCAAGCGTGCAAGGTCCAGGGCAAACAGAAACAGCCCGGCAAATTTGGTGGTGAATTTGGCTGGGGAGAGATCCAGTTTTCGCTGATCCGCTGGAGCAACACGTAGCACGGACACTGCGTCCATTTGTTGCGTCGTGGGTCTGCGAGGGAGTTTTTTCACACCCGCTTTACGCAAAATCAGTCCAATATTGGAGACACTGGACTGGATGCCTTCGCTTTGAAGAATATCGTAGATCTCGTTGACGGAGTGCCCATGCCTGGTTCGCAGTTCCAGTATGCGCTGGTTTCTTTTTTCGCGGAAGGTTTTGGAAGACTCGGCGGGAGCGGGCGTTTCCTTGACATGGCTTGGCACATCGGGTACAAACAAAGAGGCTGTGTCGGGTTGCTTTCGAAACGCAGAGGTGATGTTTCGTATGGTTCCATACGAGTACCCGAATCGGAGGGCAATGTCTTTCAGTGGAATATGCTCCACGAATGCGGCCCGAAGGATTTCGTAGGTTTTGTGATTTCTGGATTGCTCCAGGAGGAAGAAGTCAGAAAAATCTGTTATCGGTAAAATTAGAATTAGTTATTATGAAACATAAACTACAACAAAACTTACAAAAATCAAATCAGCGTGATTTTGAGCTTAAAAATCGGGAAAAAGGGCGTAAAACTTATACTATCAAAACTTAACCCTATTTTTTTCTGAAAAAAGCGCAGATTTCCCGCACCATTTGGATGGATTTTTTAAAAAATGATGTTGTTCAAGGAGCAATGGCGGGAGTCTGATTCGGTTTGATGAACCGAATCAACACAGAGACTTGATCTTCAGAAGTTTGAATACTTGACGTTGGGTCGGGGTCAGTTCATTGTCCACAAACTTCACTTCGTGATCCTCGTCGGCCTTTACGTTTAGAACGCCCGTTACACGGCATACCCCAGAGAGTTCTTCCATGATGGACTCAAAACTCTTGGGTCTTTCCGCGTCTTTGGTCTTCTTGTTGTGTGCGTTCCTGTTTGCATTCTTGGACGGCTTCACCATATTCTCTCTCTGGGCTCTTTTTGCTTCCAGATCCTCTTCGGCAAACGTGATGGGGGCAAGTTTCTTTCGTAGATGGTATTCTACATAATAGGCCAGCATACATAAGAAGACATGAGCAATGACCCGCTCGGATTTGACATGATGGATGGGGCGTACGCGCAGGGAGATGGATTTCATCACGCGGAAGGCGCGTTCTACGGTGGACAATCGTTTGTAGTCCGACACCAACTGCTCAGCGGGCTGTTTCAAGCTGGACCGGATCGCATAGACCCCATCCAGGCGCTCGGCCCTCTGAATCGCCTCCGCATTATGGGTATACGAGAAATACCCTTCCTCGATCTCAAGGAGATAGAATTTCTTTAATTTGTGTTTCCCCAGTGCACGCTCCACGCGCATTCCAATCTTGGCCTTGTCTTTGAGTCGGCGGGGTGTACGGGTGGTTGCCGCAAGGATCTGGTCCAATTTTGCGTCGGCCTTCGCCAAAAGATCCTCACGGGTTTTCTTAGTCTTTGCCGCCTGAAAGGGGTTCCTGCATAGCACGAGGCGTTCCTTGGGATAGAGATCGCTTTGAATCTCCACCAGATCCTGTTGGTCAAACAAGCTCATTTGCGTTTTCTCTTGCTCCACCACCTCACGGATCTCCTGTTTTTGCATGCCCGTAATCCAATCCAACCCCACAGGGATGATCTCCTCCTGAATCTGTTTCTGCTTCAAAAGCCCGCGATCTCCGACCAAGATCACATGCTTTAACCCAAACGTATTTTGGAGCTTGGAGATCTGAGCGCCAAGGGTCTTGATATCGGGGGTATTGCCAGGAAAGACGTCTACGGAGACCGAACATCCTTCCTTATCGGTCATCAATCCATACACAATTTGTTTTTTCCCTTTTTTCTTGTCCCGGTTATAGCCATATGCTCCAAATGCATTTTTATCGCCCTCCAAGTAGCTGCTGGTCACATCATACAGCACCATTCCACCTTCGGTGAGATGGCGTTTGGCTAACTTGCATTCGATCTTGGTCTTGCAGGCGGCCAATTCATCCATGGCCTCATAGAGATCATTCTGGTCCACATGCTTGAGGTCAAGTTCTTCATGGAGCGTTGTGATACAGCTGGTCTTGTCCAACATGTCACTGGTCTGCAGTTTGCTGGCGGGCTTGATGACCCGGGCCGCAATCATGCCGAGAACCAATCGTCGAAAGCGCGAATTCTTTGGCGCAATGAGGGATGTCATTTTGAGATGCTTCATCATGTGTAGCACCACCGCAACATGCCCATGGTGCCGGGTACGCTGGGTGTGCAGTGCCTCCTTGAAGGACTGGATGGCATGGCCTCCCTGCAAGAGCGTTCGCAGTCCTTCGCGAATGGGTTCGGGAAGGTGCGTTACATTGGCGATGGTTTTTTTGATGGTTCGTTTGCCGTCTCGCGTGGAGGTTCGCACGAGCCAGGTGGAGGGGGAATTGCGATTCGGGATTTCGGCTAAATACATGGGCTCAAATAGGTTTGCTAAAACGTAAATATACGACATAAATTGCAATAAATAACCCAAAATCAGCAAATATTTACATGGGCGCACTTTTTAAAATGAATCTGGGGATCAAAAACGCACAAAAACATATGCTTAGCATACACAAAAAGGCAGATTCAGACCGAAAAACGGGGCGGAGGAAGGGAAAAAGAGGACGTTTTTAACCAAAAAATCCTACGTTCAGGAAAAAATAGGGTTAAGTTTTGTACTATGAGCCGAAAACGAGCTGATTTAAGCGGGGCCGAGAAAAGAGGAAATAATTAAAGTAATATTTTTACAATAACTAATAACTAAAAATAGATGACATATGTCGTTAATGATAGTTGTATAGGGGACATACAAGGGGAAATGATCGAATTTAGGTGTAACTTAGAATTTTCGTTGGGAATGGAGGGTTGGCTAACAAGCTCCTGCAGTTCGTGGGCATCGACAATTAGATTCCCGGTTTCATTCTTATTTGATCCTCCCAGATACGCTCATGAGATGTATGATGAAGAACGCGGGTGGAGAGTGGGGGAGGGAGTTGGGACAGGTTGATGATCCTGAGCCCCAAAGGCCACGTTTGGAACCTTGGGAATCTTGACCGTGTCTAATCGCTTTCTCAAATCGTGATTCCTTGTAATTCCAGCATGTATGTCTTCTGATACGTCCCATATCTCCAATATTGTTCCTGACCGAGGTCCGGCTGAATATTTTCATGGGCGTGCACAGATCTTGTATGATTTTAAAGATCTCATGAGACGTGCGGAGACGGAGAGGACTGGGGGAACGACGATGTTGATCCAGGGTGCACCCGGGGCGGGAAAGACGGCGCTACTGGAGGAAATGGCTTTGGATGCCATAGAAAAACAATGGGGGGTCGTTAAAATAAATTTTGATGATTTGTATAATCCCATCCATATGGCACAAACCCTTGGCAAACCCTATGTCTCAAGCAAACAGACATCCTTCAAAGTAGATTTAAAGTTGTTGGGAGGGGAGCATCTGGAAGAGGTTGCAGGAGACTCAAGTGTATCCCATGTACTTGAAAAGATCAACCCACAAAGGGGGGTGCTTCTCATTCTTGATGAAGCCCAACATGTTGGTGATTTCAAAGATATCCCTGATAAAAAGATCCAGGTTGCATCAACATTAAACAAAATCCATAATGGTGGATTTCCTCATCCCTTGATCTTGCTGGCGGCGGGGTTAGGAATGTCCCAATCCTCTTTCAGGTCGCTGGGGATTTCGAGATTCAAGGGGGGCTGTTTCGTGGAATTGGGGGCATTGGGAAAAGAGTCGGAGAGGGCGGTCATCAAAGATTGGCTTATCAAAGAGGGCGGGGCTAAAGGGAATCCTGCTCCGTGGATCAATGCGATTGCCCAAAAGACGCATGGGTGGCCCCAGCATATTACAGCGTATGGCGATGCCGCGGCCAAGCAAATCCAGCATGAGCGTGGAGAGATGACCTCCATTGGGTTAGATTTAGTGCAGCGAGTGGGAGCAAGAAGACGAGAGGATTATTATGAACAGCGCGCAGAGGAGATCAGTGGAAAAGAGCGTTGCAGTTTAGCAAGACTCATCCAAACCGTATCCATAGATAATAGGCTGGACCGGAGGGATATTGAGGAGTTTCTATCGCGGGAATACGGCGAGGTGGAAGCGAAGGATTTGTTTCAGAGAGCTGTGGAGCGCGGAGTCCTACATAGCCAAAAGGGTACTTACACGATTCCGATTCCATTCATGCAGACCTGGCTGATTTCGAACTATGCTATGGAGCGGGTAGACCTGCCCCCGGTCTCGCCATTGATTTACCCTACGTCCCGTGAGCGGGATTCGGGGACTGAGCAGCCTATGGAGCGCTAAGCTCTATTTGCCGTCAGACGCGCGGAGAGGGGGCTAAAATCAACGAGCGGTCGAAATAGGTGTTCTTACTTTACCACTTGAACCTTGGATTGAACTCAAAGGAAATTCTCTGCGGAAGCAGTATGTTAACGCCATTCTCTTTGATCCCGGCGACTGACTTCATCGTCTCGCTTGGATCCGAACATAAACTGTCCACCAGAGAAGAGAAAAAACCAGGAGTCAAAGGCGGAGTACATGACCGGCACGATAACCAAAGTGAGGAATGTCGAAAAAGACAATCCACTGATGATTGCAATTCCCATGGGTCCCCAGAATTGAGTATTCTGGGATCCAAACTGAATATTCGGTGCTAGATCTGCCAATAATCCGACAAAATCTATATTGAGTCCAAAGGTGAGGGGGACCAGACCAATCACAGTGGTGAGGAAGGTAAGCAGTACTGGTCGTAGACGTGTAGCCCCACCATCAATAATCGCTTCTAATTTACTTTTTCCTCGTTCACGTAACTGGTTGATATAGTCAATCAGTACGATATTATTATTCACAACAATTCCAGCCAAACTGATGAGGCCAATGAATGTCATCAATCCGAAAGGAGTACGTGTGAGGATCAGTCCCAGAAGCACACCAATGAGTCCGAGTACGACAGCCAACATGATAATAATCGGCACAATGATGCTATTGAACTGCGCAATCAGGATGAGCGTGATCGCGGCAACTCCAATCCCCATTGCAACCTGCAGAAATCCGAAGGCCTCGGCCTGATCCTCATTCTCCCCGGTGTATGATAACTGATAGCCGATCGGCATAGAATCCTGGTATCCCCGCAGGTGAGCTTGCACCTGCTGTAATACAGCTGCACCATTGGCTCCTGCAACCACATCCCCGGTCACAGTAGCTACACGATTGAGATCCAATCTTGTAATGGATCCATACCCGCTACCCACCTCAAAATTAGCAATAGAGGACAGCGGAATCTGAGTTCCTTCATGAAGGACGGTGAGTGCATCAAGTGCTTCTAGGCTGGCACGTTGATCTTCCTTCAGACGTACCGTTACATCGTATTCATCTTCTCCGGAACGATACTTGGTTGCTTCACTACCTTGGATGGCTGAGCGAACTACATTACTAACCTTACGGGAGTCCAGTCCAAATCGGGCTGCCCGTTCGCGGTCAATCTGGACCTGAATTTGTGGGCGTCCGGTATTAAGATTGTTATTGATGTCCACCAAGAGAGGGATCGTGTTGTTTTGTGATGCTTCTCTAAGTAATTCGGTGACCTCTTCTGTGATCCGTGTAATTTCCAAAAAATTAGACCCCGTAATTTCAATGTTGACAGGTTTACCTACGGGTGGTCCAGCATTGTCCTTGTTGATTTCAAAGATCACGCCTGGAATCCCTTGGAGAGATTCACGAAGCCGTTGTAGCGTATTACGACTTGTTTCGGGGCGATTCCCATAATCAACAACATTCAAAGTCAAGACAGAATTTTCTGGATTACCGGGGCCACCTCCCATCAATCCTCCACCACCACTACTAGTCCCCACGTTTACAAGGATATTCTTGATATTATCCTGATCGGCTTGATTTTCATCCAGAAGGGAGTTGATGCTAGATTGTGCAATCTGAGTAATCTTATTGGTTTCTTCCAGGTGCGTTCCTAGGGGTAGCTCTAGATCTACGGTGATGATATTCGGATCTGTATCCGGGAAGAACTCAACGCCAGTCGGAGCGGCGGCAAATAGCATAATAATAGACACGAATCCACCGGCGACACAGACCAATAATCGGGCACGGTTATCACTCAACAACAATTTCGTACGCTGTGTTAGTACTCGCCCATTCAAGAGATAGCCGACTGCGCCAATACCCATGATCATTGCAGGCAGGCTAAGCAAGATCAAGATGGTTTGTAATTCTGCTCCGCGAATCAGTACCATCAATCCAAGAATAGAAGAGGAAAGTATGGCAAATAAACCACCTGCCTTAATACTGGTGAGACCATTGAGATAGATCACTTCAAAGCAATGGATAAACACCATCAATAGCCCCATCACGAACAGAATCGCGGCAGGGTAAAGAAGTACAGTCCCAGCTGCGGCATTTGTCATTCCAAGTACAATTGCACCAATCACGGCCAAGGCAATCCCCAGCATTAGAGAAAGGAAGCAGAAGGAGTTCCGGAGATAGGGGTTCGGGGTTCGTATCACGGCGGTGACCGAAAGAACAATCACACCCAGTCCAAAGAGGGCGGAGATTCCGATGAAAGGGGAAGGGCCACCGGGGCCGCTCAGGAGTGCGCCCCAAACCGCAGCCCCCAAGCCAAGGACAAAAACGACTACAGCACTGATCCATAGACGTTTACGTAAAAATATAGGGGCGAGGATCTCATACTCACGCTGTAACTGTGTATTCAAGAATTCACGATACCAAGCCACCAAATTGGGTAATGCTTGACCAACAAATCCCTTGGTGACTGGATTGAAAATATATCGGTGAGCAAGCATGAGTACGGGTATGATAAAAGAGAGTACCAATATCGTTTGCCAGTTCGCAAGTCCGATCACCAAAGCTATGCCAGCAAAGAAGGCGAACAAAATCGTTCGAAGAGCCAAAGAAAAGCGCATTTTCGGATCTGTATCCAATCGAACGAAGTATCCCGTGATGACAGGGTTGATAATGATGGCAACAAACAAGGAGCACGACAGCGTAATAATGAGGGTCAAGGGCAAATAGCCCATAAACTCACCGGTAAGCCCTGGCCAAAACAGCATAGGAATGAAGACCGCTACCGTGGTTGCAGTGGATGCAACGACAGCTCTACCTACTTCGCCGGTGCCCAGTTTGGCTGCTTCAAATCGGGAGTAGCCAAGTTCGCGGTAGCGATATATATTTTCTACGATAACCACCGCATTATCCACCAACATTCCAAGAGCAATGATCAGGGAAAAGAGGATCACAAAGTTTAGTTCCTGTCCAATGATCTGGAATACCAAGAAGGTGAGAAACATGGAGAGAGGAATCGCAATGCCCACCAGCGTAGCCGTACGGACTCCCAAAAAGAATAACAGCACAAGCACGACGAAAATCAGCCCGCTGATAATATTGTTTTCGAGATCGTTCACAAGCTCCTGCACCTGATCACTTTGGTCTCCGGTCACCACGACCTGTGTTCCACGTGGAAAAGGAAATTCGCCAAGGACTGTTCGGATTTCATCGGCAGCATCCAGGATATTCGCGCCGCTGCGTTTTTTTACATTGAGCGTAATCACTGGATAACTCCCTGTCTCTGCCAGGCGAATCAGACGCTTGCCTTCTTCTTCCTGAAGCAGTTGTAACCTGGAGTAGGTGGAGCGCTCTTTGAAGCCAAGGTATACATCGGCGACATCCCTGACGTACACCGGAAACCCGTTCGGGCTTTTAAGAACCAATTCTTCGATTTCATTTTTCACATCCCGAAATTCTCCGTCAATCCGTACGAGGTAGTCTCTGCTGTCCACACGGATCGTTCCGCCTGGGGTATTGGAGTTTTCGGAATTGATCGTTTCAATGAGATCCGTGAATGTGAGGTCGTATCCTTGCAGTGCACGAATATCTACATCTACTTTTACTTCCCGCTCGAGCGTACCGATGAGCTCTACTTCCAGGATGTCTGGACTTTTTTCAATCTCTTCTCCCAGATCTTCTGCAATGTCTTTTAGTTGGGTGACAGTAAATGCTCCTGCAAGATTAATACTCATGATCGGGATATCCTCAACGTCAAACTCACTTACGATCGGCTCTTCAATGTCACTAGGTAGACGAGGCTTCGCTATCTGAACTTTATCCCGAACTCGTTGATACGCAAAATCAAGAGAGACATCGGTGGTAAACTCAATGACGATCGTAGAAACTCCCTGCACGGATGTAGAGCGAATTTCTTCGATGTCGGCAACGGATTGCACTTCTTCTTCAATAATCCGGGTAACGAGAGATTCAATATCACTGGGGCTGGCACCGGGGTAGATCGTCGTGACTACGATTGTCGGAATCTCAATGGAAGGAAACGATTCCTTTGAGATCGTGAGATAGCTGACCAGCCCGCCGATCGTGAGCATGATCGTGAGAATGGCGACACTGGGCCGGTACTTAATTGCAAGTTCTGTAATCTTCATTACAATTCAATCTCAGGAGTGGGGGGTGAATCCATAGAGGATCCGAGGAGCGGAACGCCGTATTCGTCTAATTCAGAATAGGTTTGATCAATCGTCACCAAGTCACCCTCTGCCAGAGTAGATTGCCCACGGACTACGACCTGCTCACTGGAAGATAAGCCATCAGTGATGACGACTTGGTTCAAATATTCTGCTCCCAGAGAAACTTCCCGTGCCAGTGCAACGTGGTTGCCTTCGTTGTTTTCTACGATAAAGACCGAGAGGCCATTTTCGGTTCGAGTCACGGCATTACCGGGAATCACAATGGCATTTTCAACGGTCAATCGCACGATCGCCAATTCTGCGATCATTTCGGGCTTGAGTCGTTCGTCGGTGTTATCAACCGTAACATTGATTTCAAAAGATCGACTAGCGGGATCAATGACACTTCCTGCAAAAGTAACACGCCCCGTTCGGGGGGCAATCCCGGCCGTAGGGAGACTGATTTCTGCAATAGTCCCTATTTCAATGTCTCCAGCATAGCGTTCGGGTACGCCGGCAGAGATATGAACATTGCGTGAATCGACTAATCGAAGGACTTGTGTTCCCGGAATCACTTGCTCGCCAGGTTCAACAAAATGGGCCTCTATTTTCCCATTGATCGGTGCTTGAATAGACGCATAGTCCAATTGTCGTGCCACTTGTTCATAGACTGCCTCTGCCTGTGCCAATGCAGATCGAGCCTGCTCCAGTGTAGTTTCCAGGCTAGTGAATTCCAGTGGACTGATGATCGAATCTGCAAACAAAGGCTGTTGCCTGGTATAGCTATCTTCGGCAATCTTTAAGCCGGCCTGCGCATTACCTACCTGCGCTTTCGCCTGTGCTACGCTCGAAAGAATCAGATCGTCCTCCGTGTTTGCGACAACCTCTCCGACACGGACGGTCCGCCCCAGATCTGCGATAGTTTCGAGGGTACCTGTTGTTTGCGATGAGACAATTACATCGTGTTTTGCTTCAACGACCCCCGTCAATTCAATGATCTCATTAAAGGGAGTCGGGGACAAGTATAATACCTCAACATGCTTGGATTCGGATAGCTCAGGGGAGGGCTGATCAGTTTCAGAATTACCCTGTGGGCTTGCACAGGCAAACCAAAAGACACACCCGAGGATCAGGATGTATTGGATTTTCATGAGGAATTAAGTCTAATTGTTGGCGTACGCCAATTGTATATCTGTTTGTTTTTCGATCGGGACCCCTAATGCAACCTCCAGATTGCTTTGGGCAACGAGAAAGCTGTGGACTGCGCGTAGATAGTTGAGCTGGCTCGTATCTAATTGAGAAGATGCAACTCGTACCTGCAACGTATTCGCAACTCCTTCATTGGAGCGTGCAAGTGTGTGTTCGTAATTCAATTCTGCATTGGCCACATTCGTTTCCTGGCTTCCAATCTGATGATATGCTGTATTAAGGTTACGAAGTGCCACTTCAATTTCCATTTTCGTGGCGGCGGTTAACTGATCGACATTTAATCCAGCCTGTTTGGCTGTAATTTTTGCCCGCTGGACCGTACGCCTTCTCGAAAACCCGTTAAAGATGGTCCACTCAAGGCTGAGCCCAACACTCAAAGAAGATTGCCAGTAGGCGCTACTGAAATACGTATTACTTCTCTGAGAGAAGGAGAATGGATCTGTCGGGTCGCTGACCGTAAAGGTTCGACGATCGGGTACTCTACCGGAGTAATTGAAATTTGCAAACGCATTTATTAGAGGGAACCGGGACAGCTTATTCGATCGGATTTCATTCAAAGCAAATCGATGAGACATTCTCGCTTCTTCGAGATCGGGTCGCTGTGTGATGGCTTGTTCCAGTGCATCTACGGTCGAAATAGTAAGAAAGGGCGACATTTCGTGAATTTCCAGGCTACCATTGAGAATCACCTCCTGCTCTAAATCCATTCCAAGCAAGTACTTGAGCTGATCTAAGCTATTGGATGCGCGGGTTTGGGCTTGAACCAATTCTGTTTTCTGATTCTCCAATTCCACCTCCATGGATAGGCGTTCAATCTTTGGCAGAACTCCGTTACTCACTCGCAGCGCCGTCTCATTACGGGACACTTGGGTTCGGGATACGCTCTGAGCAACGACATTGGCTTCTTGAATGGCAAGTAGTGCCCCATAAAATGCCTCACGTACCTGTCCAATCACAATCTGTTCTTGTCTTTCGGCAGCCTTGGAAATCTGCTGAATCGCGGTTTGATATCCATTTGGATTGATCAACCGGTTCCAGCCAGGTGCATCCATGAGTTTCTGGGTGAGGGTGATTGAGTTCAGATATTGATTTGCAACGGAAAACGGATTATCGCTGGGCTCGGAAGGCGAAATCCCCGCAGTTTCCAGTCCACGCAATTGACGATCGGCAAATTCGGCAAACGTGATCGGTCGGGTTGCATTCAGTCCATCCGTTCGGGCAGACTCGTTGAACCCCAGCCAGTCAATGAAGGCGAATCCGGAAAAAAAATCTCCGGCAGAACTCCCGGCAAAAGGATTCGCTTCTTTGATATTTCGCGTGTATGAACTTACCACTTCAATCGTGGGAAACGCCGTTCCAAAAGCTTCTCTAACCTGTAGTCTGGAATCTTCCAAGGTCAACCGGCTAGCCTGGAGGGAATAATTGTTGATCAAAGCAATCTCGATTGCCTCTCCAAGTGTAATGCGCAGAGGAGGAGCTGGCGCATCCTGAGACTGAGCATACGAGGCAGAGATGAGAAAGAGACTAAATATCAAAGCAAAGCGCATATTGGCTGAGATAAGAGAAACTGTGGCATGTTTGCACATCAAACTATGAGGTCATGAAGTTGACGAAAACCAGAGGTTTTTACGTATTTATTTTTAGGATGTTGGAATGCACTGCTTTTATGATCGGGGAAATCATGAGAATCAAACAAAATCCTTATTCTGATGTGCATGTAGGTAGTCTACGATATTCTTCACCTGTTGAGTACTATTCTGATGGCATATAAGCAGTGCGTCGTCGGTATCTACAACCACGACATCGTGGATACCGACTAGAGCAACCAGTCGCTTGCCGGCATTCACAAGACATCGACTGGTATCATGCACGATCACATTACCTTGGAGGACATTTCCATGACGATTTTTCTCACTCAGATCGTACACTGCATGCCAATCTCCGATGTCACTCCACCCAAAACGTCCCGGGACCACGTAGACATTACTGGCACGCTCCATGATTCCAACATCAATTGAAATTCGTGTACTCTTGTAATAGGCATCACGAATGGCCGAATCTTCATGATCGGTTCCAAGATGAACCGAAGCCTCTTCAAAAGCACGCCAAGTGCTATTGAGATGGGTTTTCATGTTTGCCATGATCGCATTTGTATGCCAGATAAAAATCCCGCTATTCCACAAAAAATCTCCAGAGTCTAGAAATCGTTCTGCGGTTGCTTCGCCGGGTTTTTCCGCAAAGGTTCGTACTCTATAGGCCCCGTCATTTTCGCTTTCTGAGGGATCGTATTGGATGTATCCATACCCGGTAGCAGGATACGTAGGTTGGATCCCGATGGTAACTAGAGCTCCAGGTTTGTTTGCGACATCGGCGGCCTTCTTCAGGATGTCCGGGAAACGTTCCTCACTTCTGATTAAGTGATCCGCGGGAAGTACAATCATGACGGCTTCCGGGTCCCTTTCACGCAATTTGATGGCTGCATAGGCGATGCATGGAGCTGTATTCCGGCTGATGGGTTCTCCAAGGATATTTTCCTCGGGTATAGAGGAGAGCTGTTTGCGTGTAAGATCTACATATCGCTCATGTGTCACCACCAGAGTACGTTCTAGTGGAATGATCGCAGCCATGCGATTCAGTGTTTGTTGAAGAAGAGTTTGTTCTCCAAATACACGAATGAATTGTTTAGGATGGGCTTCTCTGCTTTGGGGCCAGAACCGACTCCCAATGCCTCCTGCCATAATGACGCTGTATATCATTCTATGTGTGCTGAACCCGATACGTTATTTTTTTGGACTCGGTTGCAATGAATCCTTTCGGCACGAGATGCTTGCGAAGAGTTCCCGATGAGGCTGAATCTGTTAATCTGGAGACAAAAAGAAGCTGTACCCCTAGGTTCTTGCAAAACCTCTGTTGCGTAAGAATTAACCGTAGTCATGATAGCGGATTCTATCAACATTATCGAACCCGTACAAATCTCCCCGTATGTGTCATATTTCCTTCTGGAGCATCCAACGTCAACTGATATAAATACGTACCCGAAGGAAGCGAAAGGTTGCGTAGAGTTAGTTCACGACTCCAGCCAGCGGACACGTCTACAGGTGGAAGCGAATACACACGCCTGCCTGTTACATCCAGTATTTCCACGCTTACTCTGGTAGAATGAGGCATGTCAAATCGTATGCTAGTTGATTCTCGAAACGGATTCGGGTAATTTCCTTGCAAGGTAAACTCTGTCGGCCATGCGGCTTCTTGTTCCACGGACACGCCGGGAGCGCAGGTAGGTCCTGAAACGTTCTGAATCATGTTCAGCCATGTTTGAAACGTATCATCTGACAGAGCGCAAAGCCCAGCATTTTCCGCGAAAAATAAAGTTTGTAATAACTGCAGATTCAGAAAGCTACGCGGAATAAAACCCGTTAGCTGGTTGGAGGACAAATATAGCCATGTCAGATTCGACAGGTCACCCAATTCCGGTGGAATGGGCCCGGTTAGCTCGTTGGAGGACAAATATAGCCCTGTCAAATTCGACAGGTTGCCCAGCTCAGGCGGGATCGGCCCCGTTAGCTGATTGGAGTCCAAAGATAGCCCTGTCAGATTCGACAGGTCACCCAACTCAGGCGGGATCGGCCCCGTTAGCTGGTCGGAGAATAACCGTAATTCTACCAAATTCGACAGGTTGCCCAATTCAGGCGGGATCGGCCCCGTTAGCTGGTTGGAGTACAAGATTAGCTTTTCCAGATTCGACAGGTCACTCAATTCCGGTGGAATCGGCCCCGTTAGCTGGTTGGAGAATAACCATAGCGTTTCCAACTTTGACAGGTTGCCAAGTTCAGGCGGAATCGGCCCGGTTAGCTCGTTGACTCTCAATCCTAGTTCTACCAAATTCGACAGGTTGCCCAGCTCAGGCGGGATCGGCCCCGTTAGCTCGTTGGAGGATAATCGTAGTCCTACCAAATTCGACAGGTCACCCAACTCAGGCGGGATCGGCCCCGTTAGCTCGTTGGAGTCCAAAGATAGCCCTGTCAGATTCGACAGGTCACCCAGCTCAGGCGGGATCGGCCCCGTTAGCTGGTTGAAGGATAATCGTAGTCCTACCAAATTCGACAGGTCACCCAACTCAGGCGGGATCGGCCCCGTTAGCTGGTTTCCCCACAAAAGCAGCCTTTCCAGATTCGACAGGTTGCCCAGCTCAGGCGGGATCGTACCCGTTAGCTGGTTGCCGACCAAATTAATAGCCACCAATCTACCTTGAGTCACATCTATCCCAAGCCACTTATTGAACTCCGCCATAGATACAGGAACCGATGTTGTATCCCATCCCGTATTGTTTGTCCATTGCCCCCCATTCGTTGATGCATACAGCGCACTTAACACCTGATGAACCGTTTTTACATCATCCGATACTCTGCCTCCAGCAAGAATCGTCGTTGAGCAACTGATCTCACACCGCTCTGATTCCGCCGTTGCCGTTCGTTTATCCTGCGCCAATGACACATGAAAGAAACAGGGAATGAACAGAAAAAATAAGGGCGTAAATCGGAGCATTGACCAAGAAAATTAAGGTTCTATTACGATTGTTGTGGATAAAGATTTAGCTCATGTAAAGTGTAGTAAAACCGGAATTGATCATGAGAAGTTACATATGATCCTCTTGCAAAACATCTTTTTGGGAAATATATATCGTTCTGGAAGCTCCTTTAAACATGTTTTATAGGTTGTAGAAGGGTTTTGCAAGAGCTTTCCCCGTATACCCTTTTTAGGTGGTATGTGTTCGTCTTTGTTCTTTAGACAGGATCCATCTAGAGAGCTAGCGTGCAGATGGAAGTTTAAGCGTGGATGTGTATTTTCGGTTGACCCAAAGCGGCCATCATTGCGTACAAAGGTTGTAGTTTAGCGAATGAAATTTTTATGAAAATTGGAATTGTGGGAACAGGTTATGTGGGGTTAGTTTCGGGGGTCTGCTTTGCAGAAATGGGCAATGATGTCTGGTGTGTGGATGTAGATGATGCCAAGGTTGCAGATTTGCGCGAGGGGAATATGCCGATATATGAACCAGACCTAGAGATATTGCTACATCGGAATCTGCGCGAAAAGCGTCTGACGTTTACGACCTTACTGAGTGAAGCACTCGAAAATTCGGAAATCATCTTCCTTGCACTTCCCACACCTCCCGGTGCAGACGGAGAGGCAGATTTATCGTATGTACTGGAAGTCGCACGGGAGATTGGCCTCTGGCTCGGGGCTCATCAAGAGTCGATCTACAGGATCATCGTCAATAAGAGTACGGTTCCCGTTGGGACGGCGGACAAGGTAAAAGAAGTATTGGCTGAGCAGGGGGGTACTCCCGGGATAGATTTTGATGTTGTATCCAACCCTGAATTCCTTCGCGAGGGTGCTGCGGTAGACGATTTTATGAAGCCGGAGCGAGTGGTTCTGGGAACCTCCAGTAAAAAAGCCGGCGCGGTGATGCAGCGTCTTTATGAGCCTTTTGTTCGCCAGGGGAACCCAATTATTGTGATGGACGAGCGCTCGGCTGAGGTGACCAAGTATGCAGCCAATGCATTTCTGGCCACGCGTATCAGCTTCATGAATGAGATTGCCAATCTGTGTGACCGAGTGGGCGCGAACGTAGATAAGGTGCGGATTGGAGTAGGGAGTGATACCCGCATTGGACGTCATTTTCTTTATGCCGGGATTGGGTTTGGAGGAAGCTGCTTCCCAAAAGATGTACAGGCCCTTTTGCGAACCTCACGTGGGCATGGGTACGATTTTAAAATTCTTCAATCCGTCCTCGAAGTTAACGAAAAGCAGCGAATGCGGTTGGTGGATCAGGTTCAATCCTATTTTGGTAGCGAGTTGCGAGGGAAACGTGCAGCGGTATGGGGGCTTGCGTTCAAGGCAAATACGGATGATATACGAGAATCTCCTGCTCATGTGGTGATTCGAGGACTTTTGAAAAATGGAGTCCAGATCACCGCCTTTGATCCAGAAGCAATGGCAACCTCACGTGCCGTGTTCGGGGATTCGATCACATATGCGGGGAGCGCATATGAAGCTGTATCTGATGCAGATATGCTACTTGTTTGTACGGAATGGCCGGAGTTCAGGCGTCCTGATTTTCGGCGGGTAAAGAATTTGATGCGTCACCCTCTTATATTTGACGGACGAAATTTGTATCATACATATAGAATGCAGGATCGGGGGTTTGAATATTATAGTATCGGTCGCCCCTTGATGTCTTCAAACTAATCTCCCATCGTGTATCGAAGCGGAAATGGATTGGCAGGCCTGGCTAACGATTGCCACAATTATTGGGATTGCAATTGCTCTGGTAAGGGATCTTGCGAGGCCAGATGTGATTTTTTTGGGCGCATTGGGAGTTCTGTTGGTCGCGGGCATTATTACTCCCAGTGAGGCATTTGCAGGATTTTCGAATGGAGCGGTGATTGCATTGGCATCCCTATTTGTAGTTGCTGCGGGAATTGAGGAAAGTGGGCTTTTGCGCCGTATTGAATGGCGACTATTGCGCAAGGTGCATAATTTACCACTGGCACTTCTTCGCATGATGATCCCAACGGCACTGGTCTCCGCATTTATGAATAACACGCCGGTCGTAGCCATGTGGATGCAGCCGGTGCAACGCTGGGCCTATCGATCCAAGATTTCTCCATCAAAAATGTTGATTCCGCTTTCCTATGCATCGATTGCTGGGGGGATGGTGACGTTAATGGGATCCTCCACAAATGTTGTAGTAGCAGGTTTGGTCGAGGGGTACGACCTTCCTGCCTTGGGGCTTTTTGATTTTTCTCTGATTGGCTTGCCTGCTGCAGTGGTAGTGCTAGTCTTCCTCGCTTTTGTGGGAGTAAGGCTGCTGCCAGATCGGGCGAGTGAGCCAGTATTTACCCGTTCACGTCTCCAGCAATGTTTATTTGAGATTCGGATTTCCGAAGGCTCTCCGTTTGCGGGAAAGACACTGGATCAAGCCAAATTGGATACGGACAATGAATCGACCATTGTACAGGTAAGGCGGGGGAAGCATATCATGCCTGTAGACCGGCAATTTATTCTGGGAGAGAGGGATGTACTATGCTTTAGCGGGGATGTCTCGATACTTGAGAACCTACTTCTCAGGCCAGGCTTGGAGCCGGGTGTCGCGATCGCCAAAGAGCGTACAAAGAATCTGCTTCCGATGTTTGAAGCGGTAATCAGTGATACGTCTACTTTGATTGGAAAATCACTCAAGGACATAGATTTTTTGTCGGAGTATGGTGGAGTAGTCCTTGCTGTGCAACAGAGAGCAGGTCGGCTGGAGGGAGCGATGACAGATATTACACTGAAAGCGGGAGATCTGATTTTGGTAGGAGCCGTGGCTGGGTTTGAGGATCGATGGAATGCGAGTCACACGGAATTTTATTATGTATTACCTCGCGGAGCGTCTCATGGAAAACCGCCAAAGCGGCAAATTTTTCTGTCAATGGGGATCTTGGTTACCATGATTATCATGATTGCTTTCCGTTTGGGGCCACTCCCAACGGTCGCATTTGGAGGCGCACTGGCCATGGTCATAACTCGCTGTATCGGGATTAAAACTGCCAGAAATGCACTGGATCTGCAGGTGCTGCTGCTTATCGCTTCAGCATTGGGGCTTGGGGTTGCGGCGGAGAAGACGGGGCTTGCAGAAGGACTTGCTCAGATCCTGACGAGTTTGGCCACGGTAAACCCCATTCTGGCTTTGGTAGGGCTCTATGCCTGTACGAATATCATGACCGAGTTAATCGCCAACAAAGCTGCGGCGGTATTGATGCTCCCGGTGGCATTGGGAATGGCAAATACTCTCGGTGCAGAGCCCAAAGCCTTTATCTTGGCGGTGGCGATCGCTGCAGCCGCCAGTTTTATGACGCCAGTAGGATACCAGACGAACTTAATGGTGATGGCAGCCGGGAATTACAAGGTTCGAGATTATCTGAAGGTCGGCATGCCGATCAGTTTAATGATCATGATTACCGCTGTGACAATCATCTCTTTGAAGTGGTTTTAGGGGGGAAGTATTTTTTCAAAAAGAAGATGAAACCGGATTGTTCATCTTACGAATAACCGGTTCGCTATTGCCGAGCAATCGAGTTCCCACTACCCAATACCCAGACAGAGGTAATTTTTGCTGATGCCGAGATTAATAGACCCTCATGGAGGTTCAATTATGGACCTAGTTGTGGAAGATGAGCGTGCAGATGTTCTGAAGAACAAATCTGTAGATATTCCATCCATCACTTTGACCAAGAGGCAGCTATGTGATCTTGAATTATTGCTCTGTGGAGGTTTTTCGCCTCTTGGAGGCTTTCTGAACCGCCGGGATTATGAGGGGGTCGTAGAGAGGATGCGGCTTACGTGTGGCACTCTCTGGCCGATGCCAATTACGCTTGATATTTCGGAAGAGGAAAGGCAGTGGGTCATGGGGAATGATCAAGTAGCACTACGTGATATCACTGGCGTGCTTCTTGCGATTCTTCATATCGAGGATCTATGGAAGCCGGATAAGCAGAGAGAGGCCGAAAATGTATTCGGAACTACTAGCACGGAACACCCTGCGGTCGCATATTTGATGGAGCAGGCAGGTTCTTATTACCTGGGTGGAAACTTGGAAGGGATCCGAATGCCCCCGCATCATGACTTTCTTGACCTTCGTCATACGCCCAAACAGCTCCGCAATTATTTCCAGTCCTGTGGGTATTCCCGTATTGTTGCGTTTCAGACGAGGAACCCGATGCACAGGGCTCATAAGGAACTCACTGACAGGGCATCCAAGGAGATTGATGGCCACTTGTTGATTCAACCGGCGGTAGGAATGACCAAGCCAGGGGATATCGATCATTATACGCGGGTAAGAAGCTACAAGAGGCTCCTGGAATATTATCCAGAGGGGCATGCATCCCTGAGTCTATTGCCACTAGCCATGAGAATGGGTGGGCCGCGAGAAGCACTTTGGCATGCAATTATCCGCAAAAACTATGGATGTACTCATTTCATTATTGGCCGGGATCATGCCGGTCCAGGCATGATGAAGGAGGGGCAACCTTTCCATGGGCCCTACGATGCGCAGGATCTGGTGAAAGATCATGCCGAAGAACTGGGAATGGAGGTTGTTCCGTTTCGCAAGATGATCTATGTACCCGTTTCAGATTCCTACAAGCCGATGGATGAAGTTGCCGAGCACGAAGAAAGCTTGGACATATCTGGAACACAGCTTCGTGGCATGCTATCCAAGGGACAAGAGATTCCCGACTGGTTTTCTTATCCGGGTGTGATTGAAGAATTACAAAAAACCTATCCTCCCCGAGGACAGCAGGGGTTTGCAGTATTTTTGACCGGGCTCTCCGGGTCGGGAAAGTCGACGATTGCGAATGCACTGCAGGCACAACTTCTGGAAATATTATCCTGTCCGGTCACATTGTTGGATGGTGATGTTGTTCGTACGTATCTTAGTAAAGGACTTGGTTTTTCCAGATTAGATCGATCTACCAATGTACAGCGCATTGGCTATGTTGCTTCCGAAATCGTTAAACACAGAGGAGTGGTCATCTGTGCTCCAATTGCTCCTTATGAAGAAGATCGAGCAATCAATCGAAGGCGAATTGAACGCGAAGGGGGGTACATCGAAGTGTTTGTTGATGCGCCCATAGAAGTTTGTGAGCGCCGGGATATCAAGGGGCTTTATGCAAAGGCTCGTGCAGGAATGATCAAAGGATTCACCGGAATTGATGATCCTTATGAAGTACCTGGTACGCCTGAAGTAGTGTGTAAAACCGATAGGGAAACGGTCGAGGAGAGTACGGCTCGGGTGATTAAGAAGCTTAGAGAATTAGATTTTTTGATTTAGATGAGTGAAACAGTATTGCAATCCATAAAAGAAAAGATCGCTTCCCGCAATTTTCGTATTGCGATCTTGGGGTTGGGATATGTAGGCTTACCGTTGGCGGTGGCGTTTGCTGAAGCACGATTCAGGGTTATTGGGATTGATATAGATCAGAAAAAGGTGCGCTTGTTGAATCGAGGTGCATCGTACATTGAGGATATTCCCAATGACCGACTCGCTCCTCTGGTAAAAAGTGGAGTGTTGAGTGCCAGCAGTGACTTCAGTGTCCTTGACACGTGTGATTCAGCCAGCATTTGTGTGCCAACCCCACTTCGAAAAACGGGTGCCCCGGATATTTCACATATTCTGAGTGCCACGGATGCCATTGCCAAACATCTCCATCCGGGGATGACCATCATTCTGGAGAGTACTACGTACCCGGGTACGACGACCGAAGTCATTTTGCCCAGATTTCATCAGGAAGGAATGAATCTGGAAGTTGGCAAGGATTTTTTTCTTTGTTTTTCTCCGGAGCGTGTGGACCCAGGTCGTAAAGATTGGACGACGGAAAATACCCCAAAAGTCATGGGAGGGGTGACATCGTCATGCCTTCAGGTGGGACAGGTACTATATGAATCTGTGATTGAGTCCGTTGTACCTGTATCAAGTACCGAGGCGGCTGAGCTGACCAAGCTAGTAGAAAATACTTTTCGAGCCGTCAATATCGGTTTGGCGAACGAGGTTCTCTTGGTGTGTGATAAACTTGGTTTAAATGCTTGGGAAGTCATTGAGGCGGCAGCAACCAAGCCCTTTGGATTCATGAAATTTTTACCTGGCCCTGGTTTAGGAGGACACTGCATTCCAATTGATCCACAATACCTGTCCTGGAAGCTGCGCACGCTAGGCTATACGGCGCGTTTTATTGAATTGGCAACCGAAATTAATACTGCGATGCCATTATATTGGGTGCACCGCACTCAGGATATTCTGAATGAAGTCGGTAAGCCACTTCGTGGAAGTAATATTCTTGTCATTGGGGTCGGATACAAAAAAAATGTGGGGGATTTACGGGAATCCCCGGCATTAGATATACTGAAACTTCTTAGAGACAAGGGAGCAGAGGTCAGTTATCACGATCCTCTCGTGTCTACATTCACGCTGGATGATTTGGAAATGGTCTGCGTTACGAACCTGAATCGTGCGCTGGAATTGGCGGATTGTGTACTGATCGCTGCCGACCATTCCAGTTATGATTGGGAAGAGGTACATGAAAGGGCACGATTGGTTGTTGATACGCGTGCAACCTTGCATCAGGAGTATGATGAGATCCTGCGATATTCTCAGAATAAGGTGGAGATGTAGTCTATGTGACTACGAGTGCGTATTTCAGGGTTACAAGATCTGAGGCGGTGGAGTGCACATGATGGCCAAGAAAAAAGTACCGTTGCATTCATCGTAGTGGGGGTGGTGGGGGTAATAAAGAACCAGTCTTGTACTTTATAAATCTTGAATCAATCACAGTAAAATGAAAAAGCAGAATTATTGGCGCACCTTTGGGATTGCAGGGCTCATGACGGCAGCGATCAGTATGGTTGTGTGGGCACGTCGAGGTCAGGAAAAACGAGAACATCAGGTACATCATTTCCCCCGGAATAAATCCAGATAACTGTGCGATGTCAGGCAAGGTTGCCTAACAAGCCTGTATTTATGGGCGGAGTATGTCGGGGATAGAGCTGGTGAACAGAGTAGGGAGTTCCAGATCGGATGATCCTGCAGTGATCTACGATTTTTTCTTTGACGCAACAATCTCTAGCTCACGGACAAACATTTCTTCGGCTTTCCCAATCCATGATCGAAATTTGGTTGGATCGAAGTTGTAGTTTGGAATAAATTCGATTAGCCGATCCAGGTTCAGATCGCTCGTTTGGATGGCCGCACCAAGGTTCGTGCCATCCAATCCGTTGCAGTGCTGTTCAAAGTGTTTGTGAAGAGGGTTGAGCATGAGAGGTTTACGAAGGTACATGGCCTCTGCCATGGTTTCGAATCCTGAGGTAGTCACAAGCCCTTGGCATAGAGCCATCATTTCTAGAAAGCGACTCCCATGTAGGCGATGGAAGGTGAGTGTATCACTATAGTGCGTGATCTCATCGGCTTCATTGTTATTCCAGAAACAGTGTAGTTGGTAAGTTGGGTTGCGTTTGTGCCAGGCAATGACATCCTTGCTGAGGCTATGATGATAGAGGTAGATCAGGAAATAGGGCTCAGAGACATCTTTGGGCAATTCAAAAAATTCATCCCGGAGTAGGGGAGGCATGACAACAATTTTTTTCTCTGGAAGGGGAGGAGCATCATAAATAGAAAGTGCCAACCGGCGTTCTGCGCCCAATCCAGTTAATCGAGTGAAAGCTACGGTTGAGATTCTCTGCACCTCAAAGCCGGGGGGGAACTGGTACTGCGGATGAAGAAACATAAATTGATGGGCTACAGCTACCATCGGGATTTTTGGGCGCTCACGGATAATAAAAAATCCCGCGAGCGGTTCAAAGAAGTTTACAATGATATCCGGTTGATCATTTTGGAGTATTTCGTTGAGAATCGTGAAGTTGCGGTTGAATTCGTTCCATCGGAAACTGTTACTGACCAATGTGCGTCCCCAATCAATACTTCGAGTTTCATGATTGACAAAGAAGCGACCGCTTGGCACTTTTATGACAGGAGCTCCCAGGCATTCTTCAAAATAGTCGGGAAGAGTAGAATCTCCACCTTGGCTCACCACGGCTTTACAGACTAAATGCCCAGATCTATGAAGAATGGACGCAAGGGCAAGTGCTTGGGTCAAGTGGCCGCGTCCTTCTCCTTGTACAATGAATAGAACACGTAATCCATTCATGTTATGCCGTAATTTCAGTCGTAGACTGGTTCAGCGGATCAATCAGGATCCCATTGGTTGTAGCTCGAGTTAGCTGAGGGTTATGATCCATTGTGACCCAATGCAAAAGCTCCAGTCGTCCATCAAAATGTTCAACTAGTCCGGTGCAGCTTTCAATCCAGTCTCCTGAGTTCGCATAGAGGATCGATTCGATTTCACGTATTTCGGCAAAATGAACATGACCACAAACAATCCCATCAGCATGATTCTCTTTTGCAACTCTCACCATCGCATTTTCAAAGTCGGCAATCGCTTGGACTGCGCGTTTTGTACGATGCTTCATATAGGCAGAGAGGGACCAGTAAGGCATTCCGAGGAATCTCCTTGCTCGATTCAATCCACGATTTGAAATGAGAAGAGCACGATAGGCTTTGGATCCAATCACGGAGAGCCAGCGTGCATGCCGAATCATCCCATCGAAGACATCTCCATGCAGGACGAGCAGCTTACGACCATCCGCCGTCACATGCATCGCTTCTTGTTTAATTTGAATTCTTCCCAAACGTAGCCCCAGATAGTCCCGGGCGAATTCATCATGATTTCCGGGGAGGTATATCACACGGGTTCCTTTTCTGGCTTTCCGCAGAATTTTTTGGACGACGTTGTTATGAAACTGATCCCAATGCCATGATCGAGACAGAGCCCAGCCATCAAAGATGTCTCCGACAAGATAAAGAGTTTCACTTTCGTTATGACGAAGGAAATCAAGCAGGTAGGCTGCTTTTGCATCTTTCGTGCCGAGGTGAAAGTCGGATAACCAAATTGTACGGTAGTGGTTTATACTACTCATTTAGGGGGGCAGAAGCCTCGAGGCAGTAAAAACTTAGGGAGAACCAAAAATCAATCTTCCATCCCCTGTATACGATGATCTTTGATAATTGCTGCACAGAGATCCTTGTACGTCTCTCGGGAAGATTTGGAGTCGAAAAGAAGAAGAACTCTAGAACCCTCTCCAAGAAGTTGGACATAGTGTTTCCCTTTTTTCTTTCCTGATGTAATATGCTCCACCTCCTTGTATCTAGCAATGGTAAGCTGAAGCCCCATGGGGGTTCTGGAATAGAGTAACAAACGTGAAGCTGTATGAAGAAGTGTAGATTTGCGTGGTTTACAGTCTAGAGTAACGTCACTCAGCACACGATCTTTGTAGAGGATGGTTTCCTTATTCAGGATACGCTCAACTTCAATCTTGTTTTGCTTACGCATGCTTCAAGAAATGGGCCATAATAAAACGCGAAAGCGACAAAAAATAATCTATGATACTCCAGATTTATAGCCTCATGGGGATTCGACTAGGTCACCTCTGTAAATGGAGGATTATGACCTAGGGTTTTATTTGGGAATTATACCGATGATTACGCAAACCACCGGTCCATTTGACGGGTTCTCGGAGTTCCTAACGGAAACGCTCCTCGCCGTCCATTCAACATCGCTAGTTTGTGCGGTAGACATCACCAATCCCGGACGTAACGCTCCAAATTTACAACTTTTGGCTATAAACAACTCATGCGTAACCATCGGTATAATTCCCTTTTATTTCATTACTGTGTGAAAGATACGAATGAGACAGAGAATCTTGTACACATGGGGCGATCAGGTTTCGAGTATCGTTTGAATAAAGAGAGCCCTGTTCCTATACCCATCATTGATAATCCTATCCAGTAGCATAAATGTATCCGATATATGTCGGTTATTCGACGATCGATTCATTGCTGTGAATTACATCCTCTGCTACAGCAGAAAACAAAGGGGGAAAAGGATTTGAGTCACGACAAAGACTCGGAATGACATGAAATAGTAAGAGAATGGTTTCCAGTTGTCCCAAAATAGACGAAGTCACGTTTTATTCCATGTGAGCTTGGGCAAGTCACGAGAATACTACAATTTCGATAAACGCCTTCTACCGCGTATATTCCCAAAAACAGAAAAAAATATGACAGAAATGCGTAGAACTTTCTCTTCAGATATCGAGGGTATGATCTGAATTCTCTGTCCAAGTGCACTAAGTATAGGGATAGGTTTTGTTTTTAGGCCGGTGCATGATGTATACACGGGAGTAAGATCTGCTTATCACCCCAAAGCATCTAGGGACAACAATGAGTAATCATGAACTGAGATTTGATACAACTTGTCACCATTGAATAAGGGTATCCATACGAGAATCCCATATATTCTGGATCGGTTTGCGCTTGTAAGCAGAGACGCAAGGGGGGCTTAGGGTTGGTGTGTAGAATTCATACGATTCGCAACCAAAATTCATCCACAAATGTCAATTGGCGGTAAATCTTGGAAAAATCACGTTTGTCATCAAGATGATCTGGAGTTCTTTTTTTGGGGAGCACAAGAGGAGGCGTAAGGTGGACCTGCATGCCTGAGGTTTGCGAAATCAAAACTCGAGAGTTTTGCAAGAGGCTCTTATTGATTGATTTGGTAAGGAGACATCTACAAATAAATGGGGGCGCCCTTTTTGAGTGAGTAAA
This sequence comes from Rhodothermales bacterium, assembly GCA_965215475.1. Taxonomy (GTDB): domain Bacteria; phylum Bacteroidota; class Rhodothermia; order Rhodothermales; family Bin80; genus Bin80. The sequence goes on along the minus strand of OZ244061.1, from coordinate 406,984 downwards.
CTCCAGAAGAAGAAGAATGCGAAGGATCAATAGATGTCCCGAAATCCTGTATGACAGGTAAAAGCAGGGATTCAAGTTAATCAAGGAAAAAACAACCATCCACAGGGTACTTTTTCCTGTAAATCGTAGTGAAACCTATTTTACTTCAATTCATATATGACCGAGCAAAATCCTGACCAAGTGGGTCAATTTACCGGGATTTCTTACTTGCTTCGCAAGCCTGAACTCACAGCAGATGAGGCCAATGAACTCACAGAACTGATCACGGACATGGCATCAGCAAACGTATTAGAAAGGATTGACACGATCCGAACTCGCTTGGAATCCAAGTTTGATGGCAACATCGCTCAATTGAACTCCAAGTTTGATGGCAACACCGCTCAATTGAACTCCAAGATTGATTCCCAGAACGCCAAGTACAATACCTTGATTGTTATCCTGAGCATCTTAGCAGCCACGGGAGTTCTTGGATTTTTGGCAAACATCTTCAATTGGGGTGTCTAATTTACTGTTTGCATGGATGAATATGAATCTACACAGATTCACATAATGTGACGTGACCGTAGTGATGAAAGAAGTAGGTTTATACATCATTAAACTTGGATTCTTTACTTCTATCCAGGTGGAGTGGATCTTTATCCAGAGGCTCTTGCACCCCCCGGATCCAGATATAAAGATCCCTTCAGGTATTCTCAGAGCAATGTTTGCACCCAAGTAAGAGAGATTTTGCAAGAGCATCTCCAAGATACCCCGAAAAACAGATTCCCCACTTAATGTCATTCTTCAAGTAGAATGACGACTTAACTCTACGGTTTATACTCGATTAAGCTGTTAGTGGGAACCCCTACTAAATTATATGAGATTCTCGGATGGATACGAATAAGGTATTGACTAAATCTGAGATACGTTCTCAATGTCGTACATTGCGACAAAAGATCGGAGAGAATGACTACCGTATAGAGTGCCGAAAAATTGCATCTCAAGCTGCGTTATTGCCTCAATTACAGGATGCCAAAATAGTCCTTTCTTACTGGCCTAAAATCGAAATAAAAGAAATTGATCTTCGACCCCTGAACTGCTGGCTCAGAGCACGAGGTAGTATCGTTCTATTTCCAAGGATTGAACCGAATTCGAAAAAATCTCGTATGCAGTGGGGGTGTTTTGATCAGGAGTCTACATTCATGCTGAATCAATGGAATATTCTCGAACCCGAGAATCGTAGTGAAATTGTTGCAGAAGACATTGATGTCGTTCTGGTTCCAGGTCTCGGATTTGATCGAAAGGGGAACCGGATTGGCTACGGTGGTGGCTATTATGATAGACTTTTTGAGTATGTTGACACGTTCAAAATAGGATTGAGTCTAAATTGTTGCCTGTTAGAGATGATTCCAACTCAGTCACACGACATTCCTTTAGATGGTTTAATTACTTCCAATCGAACGTTCAGATTTAATTAGCCGAATGCCAAATCGAGTTAAGGAGACGATTGAACTAACGGATTTGCACGAAGAAGGTGAATCTCAGAGAATCTCTAATCTAGAGGTTGAAGAACTTCTCTTTGAGAATACTTCTGAGAAACCGCGACGATTTTGGAACTTCCCTCTCATCGCTGGATACGGGTTATTGGGGGCTGTCATTCTCTTCCTTTTTCAACAAATCGGGATTCTTCCGGGAAATAGTATCCAGGATTATTTCATACTATTTCCTCTGATCGGAATAGTATTGGTGATATTATATGGTTTATCTCCAAGGCTCCGTAGACGAAATAAACGTGCGATAAGAGGAGCACGAAAGGCAGAACGAAAGAAACGCAAACACAGAGCTCGGGAGAAAATCCATAGTATTTCAACGAATCTGGAAAAACCCAAATGGAATTTTCCACCCAAGTCATCCAAGAAATATTTGGCGGGTGTATGTGGAGGGCTGGCTCAATACATCAATATGAATGAAACCTTATTTCGTGTACTCTACATCATCGCTATAATGGCCACGGGGGTGGCAATCCCTTTGATCGCCTACATACTCCTCGCTATATTCATGCCATCTCCTGAGAATGAACCCGACATCTATTCGTAAATTTTATCTCCTTCTTCTTGACGGCAAAACAAGTTTGCAACCCGTTTGGAGACCTGATAGTGAAAATCTCCACCTTTGCCATCATAATCGTTTGTAACAAAGCCTGACGGAATGTCCCTCGAAAAAAACCGATTGACACGCTCATCCAGCAACAAAATGGTTGCCGGTGTACTTAGTGGAATTGCAAAACACTTTAACCTGGATCTTACATGGCTGCGAGTCGGGGTTTTTTTTGCTTTTTTGTTTACAGCTGGGCTAGTCTTCGTTGCTTATCTATTAGCAATCATTGTGATCCCGAGCGAAGATTAACGTTCTATCCACAGTAAGGGTCTGAGATACGGATATCTCAGATAATTTCGTGGAATTCGAGTAATCGGTCGCATTTACGTGAGATAGGCAGGGGAGATTCGAGACGTTATGCGGAGTTTCCGAAAATGGAACTTGCTGAGGAGTGGGAATCCAACCTGATCTATTTATCGTCTAAAGACGTTCGTATTTGGCGAAACATATGTACCTGTAAGTGGGGTTAATCCATTCCTTGGGGTTGCGATGAAGTTGATTCAGTCGGGCGACATCCCAATTAAGGCTATTGAACAGTTGTTGACATCAAGTAAGGAGAATCATCAAGATAGAAGCTCCTGATATGAGATTTGACAGAAAATTCAAATATATCTGTTGGAAGCTCTAGTGTGGGCTATTTCGTAGCCATTACCTCAACATGGTAGTTAAAAATTTCGACCTCAACTCGTCAGATATCGCTTGCGACTGAATTAACTTGACAAGAAGTGGCAAAAGGATTGAGAGCTTCTAAAAGTCGTTTTCATGTGGCAAAGTTAAGCCGATTGAAACGACTCCTTTGCAATGATTCTGAAGAAGAAAAAAATAAAATTTTGATGTCGAATCTAGAAGTAATCTTGATTTTCTAAAAAAAAATAGTTATTATAAGTTTCAAAGGTCTCGTAATATCTCATGATTGAGTACAGAACAAGTTGGCTTTACCTTGTCATCACTTAAGGCCCACGGACTTATCGAATTTGATTTCTTCTACCAAACTACTGATCCATCATGACTAGCCGATATATAATTCTTTTCTGCCTGGCTCTTTTGTTTTCGTCGACCTCCTCCTTTGCGCAAACTGGAAAAATTACAGGGGTGGTGGTTGATGAAAATGACACCCCATTACCTGGCGTCAATGTTATTGTCGAAGGAAGCACCATTGGTTCCGTAACCGATATTGACGGTGTCTTTTTTATCCTGAATGTTCGCCCTGGTGTTCATATACTTCAAGCTACATTCATCGGGTTTTCACCGGTTACCGTTGAAGGAGTTCGTGTTGCGATTGAACTGACAACCGAAGTAAACATTACGATGCAAGAGGCTACGGAGGAACTGGACGAGATCATCGTGTTCGCGGAGCAACCGGTCATTCAGCGCGATATTGCCGCTTCTCAACGAAATATTGATTCCGAAGAAATTCAAAGTGGGAAGTACCAGACCATCTCTCAGGTTCTCACCGCTCAGGTTGCATTCAATGATATTTCCAGTGTTGAGGATCGGCCCTCTATCCGTGGCTCCTTTTTCGATGAATCACTCTACCTAGTAGATGGGGTCAGTTACAATGATCCGCTGACAAATCAGCCTCACTACAGGGCGAATCTTGATGCGGTAGAAGAGGTCAAAGTTCAGACAGGTGGTTTTAGTGCAGAATATGGAGATGTTCGTTCGGGTGTGATTAACGTCGTAACCCGAGAAGGAGGAGATCGATATACAGGGTCCATCAATGCCCAGTACAGTGCGCCAGCATACAAGCACTTTGGACCCGGTCCATTTGATTTTAACTCTCCGCTGGTTGAGCCATTCGTGGATCCTGCTCTGGGTGCCTTTAATGGTGTTAGGTCAGATGGAGAAGACAATCCGTTTTTTGATGGTTGGGATGCAATTGCCGCCTCGCTCCCTGACGGTTCGGCTCATGCGAATAAGCCAATGGAGCTTTATGCTCGATACCTTTGGAGACATCGTTCCCAAGATGCAGTGGATGAGTTAAAAAACCTAGCCAGTCAAGGGATTGTCCAGTTCGCAGAGGGGGTGGATCCTGATGATATGGTGTATCACCAAACAGGTGTAAATCCTGATTACCGCCTGAGCGCTACTTTTGGTGGGCCGGTACCGTTTTATCGGCCACTAAAATTCTTCTTGAGTTATGATAGACTTGAATCAGAGTATGCGTATCGTTTTCCACAATCATCTTTCAGGGATCAAAACTTTCGTGGAAAACTGACAACCACTTTTGGCAAGGGGAAAAAGTTGAATGTACATGGGTATTATAGTACTCAGAGTGGTGGGACAGGGGGGCAAGGGCCTGGTATTGGAGGGTTCGTTTCCAGTAATCCCTTTTCTTCGACGGGGTCAACCAACAAATTTTGGTACCCGAATTGTGCCGTACCAGGTTCACGAACGAGACAGATCTACGGAACGCACTGGACGCATGCAATTTCTGCGAATACATTCTATGACATCAAGGCGAACCATGATCGAGTTGATTATGAAATGATTCGACAATTCCGTAATACAGCTCCGATTCCTGGATCTGGTGGAATCACCAGTTCTTCTGGAACCAGTGGCTCTAACATTGATGCCGGGCGAATTGGAACAGAGGTAGAAGCCAATCAGCGGGCCAATGAAGGTTTGGAAGGATGGCAGAATTGGCGAGAATGGGCGCTGATTAAAATCGGAGAACATTGGTATGATGAGGCTCCGAAAGGATTTGGACCGGTCAACTGGCGAGATATCACCGGAGAATATCGAATGGAATCGTGCAATTTACGCTCGGACGAGACGAATACACGTGGATGGGATTTTTCGGGTAATTTTACCAGCCAGTTGAATCGAACAAATCAGCTTCGAGCCGGAGTTGAGTTTCGTATGGAAGGATTTGATCAGTATTATGAACAGATTGACCCCTCCGTAAATGCTGGAAATATCTGGAGTTCAGAGACACAGCAATTTCTTGGAGCAATATATGCTCAGAATAAACTTGAATTTGAAGGTTTCGTAGCCACAATCGGCCTTCGGTTTGACATACTCAATACCGGTGAATTTCCTACTCTGCAAGAAGGATGCAATCTATTTGAAAACGGGGATACATCCCAGTGTACAGGAGGTCAGGAAGGAAGCCTTTGGACGCCCGCATCATTCCCAGGAAATACAACCGTAGAATCTGAAGATGGAAGAATATTAGGCACCAGAAAGGTCGTATTTGGGGATGCTACTGGAGAAAGTAGAAAAACACATATCCGTCTCTCCCCTCGAATCGGTGTGTCACATCCGATCTCAACTGTGGCGAAAGTTTTCTTTAACTATGGACATTTCTATCAGTGGCCAAACGCCTATCAGATGTACCGATTTCGTATGGATACCCGTCGAGGTTTTCGCTTGGTTGAACTTGGGAATCCATTATTAAAACCTGAGCGAACCATCCAATATGAAGTTGGCTATGAGCAAAATATTTTCGACAGTATGAATTTGCGGATGACCGGGTATTATAAGAATGTAAATGGTGAGATTGGGAATGTAAGATTTAGGCCGCTTGCTCATGGTGGATCCTATAACATGGCCATGAACCAGTCTTTTAGAGATGTTCGTGGTTTTGAAACATTTCTGGAGTTACGTCGAGGTGTATTTCCTTATGTCAGTGGTTGGTTGAGCTTAAACTATCTTGTGGCCAGTGGTGCAGGATATGGATATACTGAGTTTTTTGAGGATCCTGTACGGCAACCCAGTCAGACCAGTGGAGAAGTTTCGAGTGCAGATATTCGGCCAATCATCAAGGGGAGTGTGATCTTCACGTTACCGGATAATTTCCGTGGCCCAAGTCTCGGCAATGTTTCCCTGTTGGGTGGTCTCGACGTGTCGATATCATATACATGGCGCCGAGGCCGACAATTTACATGGAACCCTGCCTCTGTTCCTCTGGTGGAGGATAATTTACGCTGGCGCCCATATGAGCGTTGGGACTTACGTTTGAGCAAATCTCTTTTCAGAGCAGGCAACTACGAAACCGCTTTCTATATTGATATCTCAAATCTGTTCAACACTCGTAACCTGTCCTCTTTCCTAGGATCAGACGTAGATGGTAGCTCAGGATGGGCTTGGGATGGGCATAAATGGTGGAAGAGTGAAGTGCGGAATTATATGGAGTCACTCGGTTATTCTGCGGAGAATCAAGTTCCCCATGATCCCGATGGTGCATTCCAGAACACGATCGGTAAGCCAGGGGACTGGAATGATGATGCTATTGATCTTCCGGCTTTCTCCCCTTGGTCGTTTTTAGAACGACGGGATATTTTCTTTGGTTTGCGAGTCAAGTTCTAATTGATGAGCCCCTTGTGTAACAACTAGTCATCTGTTGGATCTTTTTCCTTCTAACAATCCCAGCGAGCTGTGATGAAATTTCGAAAAAATATTTACCTGATCCTGACCTGTTGCTTCTTGGTCATCGGGATATCCCATAATTCATGGGCTCAAGAATCTCGGAACCTTAATATTGGACCTCTATTTTATAACACGAATGCAGCAATCACGGATGATGGAATCGCGTGGCCGGTTGGACGTCCTTTTGGCAATGGAGACATGCTTTCTGTCAATACAGTTATCATTGGTACTGAACGGACATGGACCGATGCTACAGGTGTTACGCGAGATATCCAGGTAGCCCAGATTGGTCGACTCAAGTTTTCTGACACGGACGTGGTAACTCCGCCGGTCCCGGGCGCATTCAAGCGTACCTACCGGACTCCATATCCAAAGAAAATACTTGATGATAATGACTGGACGGATCTACGTGCCCAAGTTGATCCAGTAGATCCCAATCTTCCTGCCGATGCAGTCATATATGTGCACCTGAATACATGGACAGGAATTGATATCGAGCGTTGGACGTATGGATTTACGAACGATGATCATGATGACTATGTTATCATGGAATATCGTTTTACAAATGTATCGGGTGAAGCTCGAAACAATGTATACTTTGGGCTCCAGGCCCAGACAAGTTCTGGTTCATACTATCCAGCGGACATTTGGGGAAATTATTACGGGGCTACGTATTCTGCGTATGCGGGAGGCAACCAAGCCGCTGATTCTCTGCGTCTTTGGTACTCTTGGGATGGGGATCAAACGAGTAACACCTCCATAGATACCAGAGGAAAGCCGAATGGGCGTTGGGGGCATTTTCAAGAGCCTCAGTATTTTGGTACGGTAGTATTGCATGTTGACACTTCGCCATCTGACGAAACGGATGATCCGTCACAGCCACATAAAGCTGGATGGTCCCAAAGAGAGCTGGCACCGGATCTGAATGTTGCCGGGCATGAAGATATCTACGACTATCTGTCAAAGGGGTGGAGTACGGCGAACCCGGGAGCCTATGGAATAACCGTAGATAATACGGGTGCTACAGTTACCGAGGGGCATTATCGTATTCTTCATCCTCAACTGGGCCCAACCGGGGATGCAAGCATAGATATCAACAATACGACACAATTTGATCCCCTGACAGAACAGGAAAAAACCTCATTGTTCAGTTTTGGACCGTACTCATTAAACCCCGGGGAGGATATTCGAATCGTAACCGCCTATGTAGGTGGATCAATTCCTTATCGCTGGTCCATTGATGCCGGAGCAGCCTATAGAAATGGTAATCCTCAGCAGCTGGATTTAGTGCCATTACCGTATGCGATTCCCAATTATGACCGAAACTACATTGATCCTCTCAGTTCTGAAGAACTGGATGCAATCCGCACGTACGTTGGAGGACAGGTCATTGCTCCTCAAGGATCAACGCTCGATAAAGAAACGAAAAATGCGGTACTCAATTTGGGACGCCCCCTTCTGTTTCTCAATGCGAGTAAAGCACTTCGTACATGGCGCGGTGGTAATGTGAAGTATGGATCTGGATCCTTTAATATCCCATTAGCTCCTGCTACTCCTTCTCTTACTGGTTTTTCTGAGAACGATCAGATTCGTCTCACTTGGGGCAACGAAGCAATGGAGGATAATCGAGGAGGGCCTGTGGACAATTATCGTATTTATCGTGAACTGATCCGTCCATCAGGTCTTGCAACTCCGACGGATACCACATTCCTTCTTCATGAAGAGTTACCTTCCAGTGCCAGAGATTATACCGACACTAGGGTGACTCGAGGTGAAGATTATTATTATTATCTGGTTGCAGTGAACTCTGAGGGCATTGAAGGAAGTAAATTCTTGAATCGCACAGGTGTAACGAGTGACAAATTCTTGGAAGCCTTAACCCCTACGCGTTCCCCCGACGAGAATTGGCAAGAGAATGTCGTAGTGGTACCTAACCCGTATCACCCTCAGGGGGCATATAATTATGAAGAATTTCGCCGCCTGACATTTTTAAATTTACCTGCATACGCAAATATTCATATCTATACGATCACGGGAGATCGTGTTCAGACGATTGAGCATCTTTCCAGTACAGGTGATGCTGATTGGGAACGGCAGCAAACCTTCAGCACAACTCAGATTGTGAGTGGAATCTACATCTACGTAGTTGAGGAACTCAGTGCGTCAGGAAGTCCAACAGGAAACCAGGCCGTCGGCAAGTTTGTGGTCATCAAATAGAGAATACACCATGAAATATCTCAAGACAACTAGTATATGCGGTGCGATTCTGCTTTATCTTATGAGCACTGCAGGGGCATCAGGCCAAGCGGTGAAATATGCTCAGTCTGGCATGGGGTTTTTGCAGATTGCCCCCTCTGCTGATGTAGCAGCACTTGGTGGTACGTACGCAGGTACTACCGGTAAGGCCACGTCTGTATTTTCAAACCCTGCTGGCCTTGCTTCGCTGGAAGGAGGGGAGGTAAGTGCTGGATATGTTGCCTGGATTGCAGACATTGCACTCTACAGCGTAGCAGCGGCCTACAAAATTGGAAATATTGGAGTATTTGGTGTAAATCTTGTTTCCATGGATTATGGAACGTTGAAAGGAACTCGTCCATGGCAAGCAGGGGATGATCCAGGCTTACGTGATCAAGGATATATTTCGCTCGGGAACTTTACCGTCAACGATTTAGCCGTTGGCATCTCCTATGCTCGAGCAATTACGTCACAGTTTTATGTAGGCGGAAATATCAGGGTGGCTCGCCAAGATCTGAGCCCCAATATTAATGTTGCAATCATTGACGCAATCACGGGAAATATTATAGAGAATAGCGAAAATGTGGTAACCAACGTTGTATTTGATTTTGGGACGTTATACTATCCTGGATTCCATGATTTACGTTTTGGAGCGTCATTGCGAAATTTCTCGAATCAGAGTGATTATTATGACCAACGCTTTGAGTTACCGCTAACCCTAGATTTTGGATTAGCCATGGATGTGTTTCAGCTCTTCTCGGAAATGCCAGATCAAAGCAACAGTCAATTAACCTTGGCACTGGATTGGGTCCATCCTCGTGATTTCTCGGAGCGTCTGCATGTAGGCTTGGAATATGGATTTATGGAGATGTTTTTTCTTCGTGGTGGATACAAGTTCAATTACGATGAAGAAAGTGTATCCGCTGGACTCGGAGTCAATCTGAAAACTTCCGGGGGATATGGCATCCGAGCCGACTATTCTTACTCTGCATTTGGAGATTTTTTCGGATCTGCAAATCGACTGTCCGTAGCCATTCAGATAAAATAAAAGGAGTTACGCGGGAAATTGATCTAAAAAAATCAGGGTAGCCCCCCCGTTTTTGCGATCAATATCTATCCTTCGGTCGTATAAACCTGCTACTTTGATCCATTTACCTGTTTTTAGTGGAAGCAGGTGTTCCAATTTTCATGTTTGAAAATCTCTCCCAGCGGTTAGAAGGAGCGATCAAGAGTCTTACGGGGCGAGGTCGCATTACTGAACTCAACATTGCAGAGTCAATGGGAGAGGTTCGGCGTGCACTCCTTGAAGCCGATGTAAATTATCAGGTTGCACGGGACTTTACCAATCGAGTCAAAGAGAAGGCATTGGGGGATCGGGTTCTACGATCTGTAGCTCCAGGTCAGATGATCATCAAGATTGTCTATGATGAGATTGCCGATCTGTTAGGAGGAAATAATGAGCAGATCAACGTAGGAAGTAACCTTCCTAGTGTGATTCTCATTACTGGATTACAGGGCTCGGGAAAAACCACCTTCAGTGCAAAATTAGCTCTACACCTACAATCCAAGGGACGCGTTCCTCTTCTTGTTGCTGCAGATGTATACAGACCAGCAGCAATCGATCAACTAAGTCGGCTTAGCGAAGAGATCAATGTTCCGATATATAGCATTACTTCCGACGATGGAAGTGCCATGCAGGATGCACCCCGTGTAGCGAAAGAAGCGGTTGCTTATGCCCGGAAACAGGCTCGGGATACCGTCATCATTGATACTGCGGGGCGGCTGCATGTAGATGAACGAATGATGACGGAAGTGGCGGAGATCAAACGATTGGTTCAGCCCAATGAGATACTCTTTGTGGCGGATAGTATGACAGGGCAGGATGCTGTTAATACTGCCCGGGAATTTAATACACGACTGAATTTTGATGGTGTAGTTCTAACCAAGCTTGATGGAGATACTCGCGGGGGAGCTGCATTATCTATACGTTCTGTCGTGAATAAACCGATCAAATTCGCTTCAACAGGAGAAAAACTGGATCAACTCACTCCGTTTTATCCAGATCGGATGGCGCGCCGCATTCTTGGAATGGGCGATGTGGTCAGTTTGGTTGAAAAAGCACAAGAGCAGTATGATGACGAACAGGCGGAAGTGCTTCGGAAAAAAATCCAAAAACAATCATTTGATTTAGAGGATTTTTATCAGCATCTTCAGAAACTCAAATCTATGGGTTCATTAAGCGATGTAATGGGTATGGTTCCAGGCCTGGGAAAACAAATGAAGGATGTGTCTGTCGAAGGGGACGAGTTAAGAAAGACCGAGGCATTGATCCTGAGTATGACATCATGGGAACGCAGGAATCCCGATGAAATTGATAGTAGTCGCAGACGTCGCATTGCGACGGGGAGTGGTTTAGAAGTCAGAGATCTGAATCAGCTATTACGCCAATTCAGACAAATGCGTAAGCTCATGAAACGAATGCAAACAAAAGCAAGTAGAGGGGGATCGGTGGACTTGTCCGCGTTGCTACAAGCGGCGCGATAATATTCAATAAAACATCAATAAAAAGGTGGCAGTAAAAATTAGATTACGCCGTATGGGGCGAAAAAAGAAGCCGATCTGGGCCTTGGTTGCCGCAGATTCGCGCGCACCACGAGATGGTAGGTTCATAGAAGATCTTGGACGGTACTATCCACTGGAAGAACCGGCACGGGTTGAACTTAAAGATGACCGGATAAAACATTGGCTCAAGGTAGGTGCGCAGCCGACCGATACCGTGCGAAGCCTGCTCAGCCAACAGGGAGTTCTTCTTGGATTGCATCTTGAGTACAAGGGTGTGGAACCAGATGCAATTGCAGAGGCCGTAACCGCGCATCAAGAGTATCATCAGGAAAAGCGAAAGGCCTCCGCTAAGGTCACTACCTCGGAGCTTCGCCAACAGGAACTGGAAGCGGAAGAAAAGGCAGCACTTAAGCTTGAGGCAGAAACACTTGAAAAACGCAAAAAAGCTGCGGCGGCCGCTGCTGATGCGAAAGCTCGTGAAAAAGAAGAGGTATCTGCGGAAGATGCTTCCGCAGATGATGAAGCAGTAGCGGAAGAAGAGGTTGCAGACGAGGGAGAATCTTCTACGGAATCGGCTTGAAAAAAAAGATCAATGTTTGATGGTGCACCTTCGCCGGATCACCTTCTATTGGTTGGGCGAATTGTTCGCACTCATGGCTTAAACGGTGAATGCAAAATTGTCCCGGAGAGTGATGATCCAAACCGGTTACTGAACTTGAAAAGGATCTGGCTGGGAGATACACCACAGACTGCAAAATCATACAACGTACAGGGCACACGGATACATAATTCTAAACGTGGTACGACCATACTGATGCAATTTGCTGGAATACATACCGTGACGGATGCAGAAGGATTGGGGAGACCTCAGGTCTATGCAGATCTGAAAGATCTTCCTCCTTTACACCCAGGAGAATTTTTCCTTCACGATCTAATCGGGATTGAGGTATTGACTTCTGAGGGAGAGTTTGTTGGCATTTTGAAAGATATCATGGATACGCAAAGTTACTCCTTGTATCTTGTACAACGTCCAGAAAAAAATGAAGTCTTGATCCCTGCCGTTCCTGCATTCATCGTATCTACGGATCTCGAACAAAGGCGTATGGTGATTCGAACCATAGAGGGTTTGTTAGACTAGGGAAACCATGCGAATCGATATCGTAACCGCACTACCCAAACAGCTCCAAAAGGCACTTGACGTGACTGTGGTTCGGCGTGCCAGGAAGGAGATTAAACTATATGTACACGATCTTCGGATGTATGCGGAGGGGCCGCATCAACAAATTGACGACTACCCCTACGGTGGGGGCGTTGGGATGGTATTGAAGCCAGAACCAATCTTCAGCTGTATAGAAGCGTTGAATCAAAGCCCGGATGAAGTAATCTATCTGAGTCCGGATGGGGAACCCTTTACCCAGTCTCTAGCGAACTCGCTTTCATTGATGAATCATTTTGTGCTACTGGCCGGGCATTATAAAGGAGTGGATCACCGTGTGAGGGAAACGCTGGTGACCAGAGAGGTTTCAGTGGGAGATTATGTGCTCAGTGGCGGAGAATTACCAGCACTTCTGGTCATAGATGCGGTATTACGACTCATTCCTGGCGTACTGGGGGATGCACAATCTGCACTGGAAGATTCCTTTCAGGATGGACTCCTTGGAGCCCCAGAGTATACACGTCCTGCATCTTTTCGTGGACTTCAAGTCCCTAGTGTACTTCGTAGTGGAAATCATAAAAAAATTGTCGAATGGCGCGATCAAATTCGGCAACAGCGTACCCGGGAGCGGCGTCCGGATCTCTGGCAACAGCACGCCGCACAGGTTAATACCTGATGTTAGCTCTAAGAACCATGTCAAAAGATCTGCTGAAAATTGTTGAAACCACACAGTTACGTGAAGATTCGTTCCCGGATTTTGAAGCTGGAGATACGGTAGCGGTCCATCTACGTGTGACGGAGGGGGGGAAGGAACGTATACAGATTTTTCAAGGTACCGTCATTGCGATTCGTGGTGCTGGTTCTAATAAGACCTTTATGGTCAGAAAAATTTCTAGTGGTGTCGGGGTTGAGCGAGTATTTCCATTCCATTCTCCGAGAATTTCGCGTGTAGAAGTCAAACGTTTTGGGAAAGTCCGCCGAGCAAAGCTCTATTATCTTCGTGAACTGCGTGGTAAGGCTTCTCGCATCAAGGAACGTGTTCGAGATTCCTAGGATTGCCGATGCAATTGGCAATCTGGGATGTTCCGTTGACGAAATGCCTTGAGACAGCTGCGGAGTCACTGTCCGGGCAGATAGAAAAGCACTCCGCGCCGTATTGTACCGAGTTATTACGCCAGAGACAGGTGGATATAGCCCTGTTACCGGTGACTACGGTACTCACTGCGATAGAAGAGTTTGATATTATACCAGGTGGGGCGATATCCTCCTGGGAGTACCCGTTCGCCTGGCTGCACGTTCATCAAGGGCTCCAACAGGCAAAAGTATTAAAGTCCGCTCCTGGTCAGAAACTTGAAGAATTTATGACGAGAGTGATTCTGAAAGAGCATTATGGACAAAAGATCCAGGTCACCTTTGATGGACATTCAGATATAGATTTGGTTTCGGGATCAATTCCACTTTCCCATACAGATGATCCTAATATATTGGATCTCGGACAGGAATGGTATGAACTTGCTCAATATCCAATGGTATGGGGGGTCTATGCTTGCTTAAAGGAGATAGGTACGGATTTGATGATACAGTGGTTGATGGAACTCACAAAAAAGGCTGAAATTGTTACTCAAGAGTGGGGAACTCAGTCAGAATTGCCCGAAAGCAAGTTTTTCAGCGAGAGCCTTCGACTCCGAATGGATGATGTTACAATCGCTGGGCTTACGTCAATCCGAGATTATATGTATTATTACGGGATGACTGAAGATCTGCTACCGCTTCCCATATTTGCATCAGAACGCACTCAGGAATTGCCATGGTGGGGGCAGGATACGGGTCAGACTAGAGGGGTAGGGCCGTGAGATATGGACAAATCAAAATCAACCCTGGCAAGTAATCGCCGGGCCCGGAGGCAGTATCATATCCTGGACACCATTGAAGCTGGAATGGTGTTGGTAGGAACCGAGGTGAAATCAATTCGTGAGGGGCGTGTGAGTCTGGCAGAAGCGTGGTGTAAAATTGAACAGCAAGAGATTTTTTTGGTTGATGCGCATGTCTCGCACTATAAGCATGGGAACCTAAATAACCATGATCCCCTGCGGCCCCGAAAACTTCTGTTACATCGAAAAGAAATTGCGCGGTTGCAAAAAGCTGTGGAGCAAAAGGGTAACACATTAATCCCACTCAAATTATATCTGAATCACGGTAAGATTAAGATAGAGATTGGTATTGCTAGAGGAAAAAAACTCTTCGACAAACGAGCAGACATGGCGGAACGGGATACAAATCGGCAATTAGAACGAATGCTAAAGCAATACTGATATGCATTTTCCACCAGTAGAGGAGCAGATTCTTCACTTGAAGCGCGGTGTTCAAGAGATCATTCCGGAAGAAGAGCTTCGCAAAAAATTAGCTCGTGCAGAGGAAACGGGAAAGCCGCTTACCGTGAAGTTAGGATGTGATCCCAGTCGACCGGATCTGCATCTCGGCCATGCAGTTGTACTTCGGAAACTCCGACAATTTCAGGACTTCGGACATGAGGTGGTTCTTATTGTTGGAGATTTCACCGGGATGATAGGAGATGCAAGTGGCCGCTCAAAAATGCGTCCTGCACTCTCACTAGAAGAAACCCGTCGCAATGGAGAAACCTATTTTCAGCAAGCATCTCATATTCTTCATTCTGATCGCATTCGCATCGTGTATAATTCTGAGTGGCTTGGCAAACTCAGATTTGAGGATGTTGTCCGGTTGGCGGGAAAATCTACGGTAGCTCGCATGTTGGAGCGGGATGATTTTTCAGGACGCCATGCAAAGGGTGATGCGATAGGACTGCATGAATTTCTGTATCCACTTGCGCAAGCACAGGATTCCGTAGAGATCAAAGCAGATATTGAACTTGGTGGAACCGACCAGAAGTTCAACCTGCTTATGGGGAGGACGGTGCAAAAGAGTGTAGGCCAAGAACCGCAGGTTTGTATTACGCTTCCAATTTTAGAGGGATTAAATGGAGTGGAGAAAATGTCAAAATCGCTGGACAACTACATTGGTCTCTCCGAATCGGCAGAAACCATGTATGGCAAAGTTCTTTCGATCCCGGATACGTTAATCTATCGTTATTTTGAGCTTGCGAGTGATGAAAGAACAGAAGATTTGCCGGAATTAAAGGATTTATCGGTTTCAAATCCTCGGGATGCAAAGCATCGGCTTGCATTCTCTATTACACGGTTATATCATGGAAGCAAAAATGCTGCAAAAGCAAGAGAGCATTTTGAGAGGACTGTTATTCTTAAGCAGGTTCCAGAGGATATTCCGACGTTTCAACCAGAGACGGTTGGTCGAATCGGACTGCTGAATTTACTCACAATGGCTGGCTTGACGCAGTCAAATGGTGAGGCTCGCAGATTGGTAGAGCAGGGGGCCGTCAGAATTGACGGGCAAAGGGTCAGCGACAGCCGTCTGATGTTGGATATATCCGAGCGATCACCATTTCTGATCAAAGTAGGCAAGCGCAAGTTTGTCCAAATCGTCAGTTGAATACCCGCAGGATTGATCATTTATATGAGGGATACAAGTCGCTCAAAGATGCTTTTTGTCAGGTTTGTATTCAGGATGAACACTACGGGCTTCTGCTTAGGAGCAACGAATTGAATCATAGCTCTCCAGCCGAGCTCCCCTGAATTGTGCTCGTATGATTTCTGGTAGCAAGTGGATTGAGTAAGAAGGTTTTCACATGATGAAGCATACTGTGTGTATTCCGGTGAACTGGGACATCTCACTTGCGCCGATGGTGTATGCAAATCCTGCCCTGCCTTTCTTGATCCGAATGCAGGCTCAATCCGAGAGAAAGTGGGGCGATCCCACCATACGCCATACCCAGAGATGGGTGTTGTATGGCCCATGGAAACTCAATCACTATCGCACAGATAGGATAGAATGAATAATACTAAGAGCACACGACATTCTCATCCCATGGATTTCCTTCGCGATCAACCCGGTAGGCATGGTTGGTGTATCCTGCAAAGATACCTAATCCGCCCTCCACATTGGAAAAAATTTCAACAGGATTTGAGAATATTGGGTCGGGTGCGAAGAGATACAGATCTTGAATAAGCACGGTACGGTCAAATCGTATCCACTCTTCACTCATTCCCGAGAGTACTAACAAAAAATACGGTTCCGCCATGCTACTGTCACGAACGGAAGAGAAGATAAGCTCTATTTCCCTGTCAGTATTTTCAAATAGTCTATCGGAGAATACCGCAGCATAAAAATCTTGCGAAGCACTGGATGTGGGATCAAATGGTTCATCCAACTCATCCGAGCTGTAAAACAGAGCTGGATCCGAACTGTGATAGAACAGAGGTTCAAATATTCGTCCATTTATTAAATTACCCGCGGGAGTGTTGTCGCCGCAATTTTTGTTCAATTGAAAAAGTGTTACTTGATAGTACGACTTTCCAGGAAGGTCTTGTACTTTGAATTGTATCCGAAACTTGGAGCGGTCATCCATGTCACGATTCAAAGGTTCAATACTGACAAACTCTGAGCTGAGCGGGGGGGAATGGGAAACAGCATGAGCAGTGCCCAGTTCGGGATGTAGTACTTCTATGGAATATTTCTCTCCAATCTTGGGAAACTGATCGGAGGTTGTACGATATTGCCCCTGTCCTGTATGTTCTAGTTTTACGGTACGGCCAGACTCATCGGTTACTGTAACGGCTGCATCATCTAGGAACAGATTGCTGGGAAGGGAAGGTGTTTCCAGTGCGATACTCTGACTGATCCTGACAGACCAGACACTATCCGGTGTGAAAATTCCATGAACAACAAGTTGAGGCACGTACTCTACCGGCGCGAGTGGGGAATAGCATGCGCATAAGAATACCAGAAATAAGACGATGGATCGCATGGTATATCTCAAAAGCTTAATTGATACGATAAAGAGGGAATCCACCGAAGCAAAGACACTCTCTTAATCGTTACTGGTTGATTAAGAAAGTAGGCTCCTCCATCAGGTCCTAACAATTTGGCATGCATATAGAATGGATTCCTTCTCCCATAGGCATTATATACGCCTACGGAAAATGTTCGCAATGTTCTTTTCAGTTTCTTCTTGAAGTGAAGCCCGAAATCCAGTCGATGATGGGATGGAGTTCTGCGGCCATTGATTGCTCCAAAATCAACTAGAATCTGAGGTGGGTCAAAAAAAACACTGGGCTGAGAATAACTGATAAATCGTCCAACGGGCAGCCAAATCGGATTCCCGCTCCCATAAACCCAACTTGCGGTGAACTCAATTCGCCTATTGAACTGGAACGCGCTGACTATTGAAACATCATGGCGACGATCTTGGCTATCTAGAAATCTTTCACCTTGGTTGAGAGTTTCGAATTTTCGAGTGACTTGCCCCAAGGTATATCCAAACCACCCGGTCCATCGCCCCAGTTTTTTTTGTGCAAAAAATTCCAGCCCATAAGCATCCCCACTTCCAGATTCAACAAGATCTGCCCAGTTCAAAACCCTGGAAATACGAGCATTTGCTGCTGGGCCATATTCAAGTAGATTTTGCATCCAGCGCCGATATACCTCTAACGACAACTCATATTGCCCTGTTGGTGAACTCCAAGCTATACCAGTGGCTAAATTCAATCCTCGTTGCGTCTTAATGCGATCAGTACTCACGAGCCATAGATCATTTGGAACTCGTGTCCCACCTCGATCAAGCAATAAATGAATATGTTGTTGCACTCGAGTAACCGAAGCTTTTAATGCAAAATCCTCCAAGATTCGATAGTGAGCATTCACACGGGGTTCAAGTGTCCAATAAGAGTTGTTTTTCACAAGATTGCCTGATACTCGAAATCCCAAGTTGAACCGAAATTTGGAACCAATCCTGAATTCATCTTCAGCATACGCAGCCAAGCTTACGGATTTAATTCGTCCAGAAGGAAAAAATACCTGATTTGATCGTTCGTTTTTTTCGGCTCCTTCTTTCGTCACAAATCGGCTGATTCCTGGCTCGACTAGGTGCCAAATTCCCTCCATTCCAAAACGCAGGTAATGATCTATACTAGCATTATATTCAATATCCAGCTTTGAGGTGACATCAATGATCCCAGATTCCCAAGTGTTGGTTGTCGTAGTGCTTTTGCTCTCGCCTTCATCAGATTCTACAGAGGTAAAATTTGATCTATATCTAAAGGATGAAACTCCTGCTAGAAGATTAAAAAACAGCTGATCACTGGCATATCGATTCCATCGTAATACGACAAGATTATTTCCCCAGTTTGATGTGATTCGCTCGGTTATGGAGTCTGACAGGTTTGACTTTAGGGGCTGATGTTCAAGCAGATCACCGCCTGAATAGGTGCTGAGATAAAATCGGTCACGACTAGATGCGATATAGTTAATTTTAAAATTCAAATCGTAGAAATATCCACTGGTCCATTCTTGTCGGTCACGAAAAGGACGCAGAAGCAGGTCAAGAAAGCTACGTCGAGCAGAAAAGATAAAGGATGCGGTTTTTTTCTTAATCGGACCTTCAATCAGTAAATGTGAAGATAGAATTCCTATGCCTGTCCTACCTGAGAACTGATTCATATTCCCTTCTTTCATGGTATATTCTACCACAGACGAAAGCCTGCCACCATATCGAGCTGGAAACCCGCCCTTGATTAGTTTGACATTTTTCATGGCGTATGTCGGAAATACGCTAAAGAAACCGAACGCATGATTTGGGTTATACAGCGGAAGTCCGTCCAAAAGAATCAAATTTTGATCTTCTCGTCCCCCACGAACATAAAGTCCGCTACTGCCTTCTTGGCCAGATTGCACCCCTGGTAATAACTGTAGAACCTTCTGAATATCAGATTCTCCGAGTAATACAGGTAATGTTTCAATCTGTACGATATCCAGATCATGCTCGCTCATTTGAATTTTATCAACATTCCGATCAGATTGCGCGATCACCTCTATTTCATCATCAAATTCAATGATACGCTTGAAAAGTGTGATATTGAATGTGGTATCCTGTTGTACTCTGAAACGGAATTCTTCTGATTCGTACGCCACATGACGAACAATAAAGTGAACAGGACCTGCCTCAACTGAGATACTGAAAAACCCATACTGATTCGTGACCGAACCACGCAGGAGCTCTGGAAAGTATATTTCTGCGCCGAAGATTCTCTCTCCACTGGTTGCATCTTCTACAAATCCACCAATTGTGTACTGCTGACCATAAGAAATGGAATGAGCTGCCAAAAGAAATCCTAGCAGTACAATTTTCATAACGATCAATTGAATACGTAGACGATACATGTCAAGTATAATGCTATGACAAGGGGGAGTGAACGGTTTTTCAATTGATTACCCCAGAGAGGGAAGATGAGCGATCTCCTCACCAAAAATAAAAATGGCAAACTCCAATCAATACATTTCTCGGAAAGCATAATCTATAGAATTCCATCTCAACATCTTGGAGATTATACTCAAACGCTATCAAACAAGAAAGCATCTATGCTGGAGATTAGGATGTGAAATCAACCTATACACAGTCCAACAGTCGGTATCCCCCCTTATTCATCTCAAATTGCGATTTGAGCCCAGCTTGAACGATTCAGATTTGCTCATCTGATCAAACACCCTTTCCAAGATAAGGAGAACCTTGATAATTCTCTTTTCAAGAGGGCATTTTTCTCTTTTTTTATTGAAAAAAATCCATTGTTGAGATAAGTCAAACGTATTTTGAGCTTTTTTTATCTATAATAGTTTCCCGCATCTTCACGCAATTTCAAATTTTTGTTGCCATTGGATCCTTTGGATCCATGCTCCAATTGTCTGAGATGGATGTTTTTTCGTCACCAATTTCACCCTGGAGGTGAATCATGACGGACTCTCAAAACTTACAGGTTCAGATCCCCTATAACCACTCTATTTTGGTGCAGGCATCCACGACCAACCATACGACTTCCGATGCGGGGGCTCTATCTATGAGGGGGCTGATTGAAGCTACAGGTATTCTTCCCTATCTGGTGGACAATCTCCATGATCCACGGGATCCCTATCGTACCACACACTCCATGGAGGATCTGCTTTTGCTGCCGACGATGCAAGGATGGGACTTGTCCAGTAAAGATCTGGGCAATGATTACGGGTCGCTCTCCGTACGGAGCGGGGCGAAGCCGTTGTCGATCCAGCCAACCAGCCGGCATCGCAACCGACGATGTCACGCTTTTGGAGCATTCTCGGTGCACCGGATAATGTTGAGGTGATGCAGAAGGGTCTTCTGAATGGAGCATAGGCTCGTACGCAGCGGCGGTGAACGTCTGGATGAAGTCATCCTTGATGCCATGCCCGTGGATGCCCATGGCCATCAACTGGGATGCAAGTATAATGGTCATTACAAGCGAACCGTCTTCTTGCCGTTGTTTGTGACGTGTGGAGAAACGGGGGATGTCCTTGGAGCATTCAGGCACGCAACGGGAAGCGACCAACTGTCAGAAGGTCATGATTCCTATCGGTGAGCAGGTTCAAAAACATGCCGCGGATCGTGTCATTTTTCGCCTTGATGCGGGATTCAATAGTCCTGAGGTGTACGAGGATATAGAGAGCGCAGGCCTGTTTTATGTGACACGCTTGAAGGGCAACAACAAGTTAAAGGCGATGGCCGAAGCCTATTTTGATGGGAAAGGATGTCCACCGAATACCTATGGCTATGTTGAGTTGATGTATCAAGCGGAGAGTTGGGATGGTCCACGTCGGGTCGTGATGGTCATACGGCCTCGTCCAGCTGAACTCTATGAAGACTACTTCTTTTTGCTGACCAACCTTGACTCAGAGACCTATTCGGGGAAAGCACTGGCGAAGATGTACGCGATGCGTGGAAAGGCTGAAAAGCATCAGGGGGAAATCAAAGAGTTGATCAATCAAGTCATGCTGTCATCCACAGAACGTCCCAAGGAACACTACAGAGGCCATAAGATCATCCGTGAACAGGAGCCTGAAACAGTGGAAGAACGAGAGGTTCGCAGAGAAAATGCCGTGCGTCTTCTATCGGTTCTCTATGCGTATCAGATCATGCATATTGGTCGATGCCTTCATCGCACCAGAGGTGGTGCCCAATGTGGAGCGTAGCCCTGTCACATCAGACACCGAAGTTCATCAGGATACATCTCTGAAGATCAACACGGAAACGATGATGGTGGATGACACGCAGAACACCGATGCCAGTACAGAGGTAGTAAAGCATACCCCTCACATGCAGATTACCACCTTTCGCCTCCACCTACTAAAAGTCGGTGCAACCCTTGCACGCCATAGTCGCTACGTTACGTTTTCTATCGCCCTGTCGGCAGAGCAACTATGGATCCGTTTTTGGGATCACCTTCTGCGACTGCGGTGGCACTGCTTGCCCGATATCTAACGCCAACCACCTCATCTGAGGTGGTTTTACAAGTCAAAAAAAAATCCGAAACATCAACGTATAGGAGAGGTGCGTCCATACGGTAGGATTGGGTATGCGATACATGACTGCACTTGGAGGGCCTAACTGCTACCATGATAGTAGTTAGCCTGATTCCAACGGAAAAAAGCAGGAGATTCTGTTGCATGAGAGGTTCGTGTATCATCTCCCTGCGATGGATGAACCGTCAACCCAGACTTGGACATAAACAGCGTCTTCATGCCTACCTTTTTAGCCAAAATAATCAGGATTTGACCCGAAAATATCGACGATGAAGAAAGAAAAGCTGCGAATCTCAGCAAGATGACGATTTAACAGAGATCGGAGGTTGAGATGAATAAGAAGGGCTGATTGAAAACTGGGCAACTATCTCTAAATCGCTCGCAGAGCCTCCAAGGCGCAGGAACTATCAAATTGAACAATATTTTCCAATTCTATAAACAAGTTAACGCTTATGGTTGCATTACCTCCCATATAAACCCGACCAGCTCACGAGCAATGGCGACCACCGCAACTTTAGGTGTCTTTCATAGATTGAGCGCATGGAAGCGATAAAACGTATTCGTTACATCATAAAAAACCAGCGTGGGATCAAAATCCAACCTCTCTTCGGCCTTCCCATGAAGGCGGTCCATGATTGATGCGTGCACAGCTTAACCGCATATCGGTGCAGCGTTTGATCCAGATGCAAAAGCTCCAGAATACTGGACTCGTTGCCCATCCAGTCCAGCGTGCGCCGCTCCCGTGGAGCGCACGCCCGATGATCCGCGCACAGGCAATCTTGATGCCCCGCTTGGAGAAGTCAAGCTCGTGCAACAGATCAGGAAGCCCGATCCGCGTGGAACAAGAATCGCCCACGGTGCGGGAATCGGGGTGTGTAATCTGATCCACATGGATACATTGCCTTTTCTCCACCTTCGCATGGATGTCCTATCCGTTTTGCAGAAGACGCTCCACGACCGCATCCTGAATCGCTTTGTCTTCGGGAAACGGGAGCAGGGGCTCCTGTTTCAGACGGGCTTCCACCTGTTTACCGGCCACTGTGCTTGCGCAATGGCAAATGCTTGTCCCAGATTCAAAAGGGTGGTCGGTCTGGAGATGCCGTCCATGCGTCGGGATTCCATGAGCGCATACCCATGGGAGAGGGAGTCATCCTTGAGTTTTTTGGAGCGCATTCAAATATACATGACGGAAGTCGGAGTCGTTATAGGGATTTGAACATGGGGATTGGGGGAGGTTCCCAGTCACGGCACGGGAGCACTACAACGGTTTTTTTGGAAAAACCCCCTAAAAGAAGACCAGAATCGCCGTTTTATAACCCGAAATCAGCGTTTTTCGAAAAAAATGTCGAACTTGGGTAAAGAGATGTGTCAGCCCGTCAATGCCTCTGGGAAGGCTGATTGCTCTGGCAGATAATGCAAGCAGAAGTACAAATAGGGCGGGCATAAGGAGCGTGGTTGCACGTTCAATTCCCTTTGCCACGACCCCTCGTACAACCAATAAGGTGAGTAGGAGAAACAGTCCACTCAGCAAAATAGGCCAGAGGGGATCTGCAACGAACGAGGTAAAGATCGCTTCACTGGAAGATCCATCCTGTGCATCTGTCAGTGTTCGAGATACAGCTTTTCCGGGATATCCCAGAGTTCACCCGGCAATGACCGAATAAAATGCGAAAATTCCTGCTCCTATCAGGATCCCAAGTCCACCGACATAGGGCCATATTCTTCCAGGCATCAGTGCTTTAAATGCGCCGACCGGATTACGCTGGGATGTTCGCCCAAGCGAGAGCTCAGCCAAGAGTACAGGAAGACCGATTGCAAGGACAAAAAAACAGATAGATGATCATAAACAAGTCACCTCCGACTTCGGCAACCGAGTAAGGGAAGCGCCAGATATTGCCTAATCCGATTGCACTGCCTGCTGCAGCCAGAATAAAGCCTATCCGCCCCGTCCATTGTCCACGATTTGTGGATTCACTTTGTTGAATTGGAGCCATTCTTCTTTGAGTAATTATGCAGAGCCTCCTGCAAAACATCTGGACCGGGGTATTTTTTGAAAAATTCCTGACCTCTGTGCGTCCAATTCGGGCAATTTAGATCGCTTTTTGGGAACCTGGTTAAATTATTTTTTTTCTACCTCGAGACATTACCAGATTGACTCTTATTCTAGGGTTAAAACAAGGGACGGAACCCTCCAGATTTCGTATCTTTAGGGTATCAAAATCCAAACATAAAAACGGAGGCTCCCATGTTCATGAAAAAGAAACTACGAGGCTTTTATATCTGTTGCCGATAAGAATGGTTTCCGTGGCTGGAACGGCAGTTTGGCTCCCTCCCCAAGCGGGACCAGAAGCGGGTGATGGTGCTTGAAATGGCATGAGTGGAGAATCATCTTCCGCGCCCGTTGCCCGGCCGATATGGAGGACGTCCGGAAGCACATCTAAAGCTCAGAATCATTGTGATCTGAAGCATAGAGGGGGATGCGCTCAATACCCTGAAATGTGACTCTATGGGCGGGGGGGAGCTTACGAATTTCAGCTTCGTACAGCACGGACTTAATTTTATAGTCAATTTCAATGGTTTTTCCATTGAGGCCAAACCGACTATTGGCCCCTGGCATGAAGATGACGGACTGTTCGGCTTCATGGTAATCAACATCAGATACAATTTCGGAGTAGGCTTCAATATTTCGATCACGACCATATTCCCATATTTGCTGGATCGTCATTGCATCTTCATTGATCTGATATTCAACTGCCCGGCTGAAGGTGGGATGATACACTTGGTAATTCCGTAGATATCCATTATCAAATAAAAATAGCTTTCCGGGTGGGATCCACTGGGGTGCATGCTGATGCCATGGCCAGGAAAAATCAGGATGATCCACAAATCCTTCCAGAACTTGAGGGTCAGAAATTGGAGTTCCATTTGCATCCAAGGGTTGGAGTAATTTACTGGATAGATTTGCACCATCCCCCGACTGGTTCCAACCTCGATGGGGTGCCAGAATCCAAACGACCTCGTTGTTTCTGGTCAGTTTAATCGTACCCTGAATCCGACTGGAAACAATGATTGCATCATCTTCCTCGTCATAGGAGAGCCCATTGGCATGAAGCCAGTTCGTTGGATTACCGACGAGGGATAAGAGTCGGCTTGAATCAAGTGATTTCTGAAGATCCCATATTTGAACTAGATTTCCATTGGTGCGGTGAATTTCTACGACATGATCTTGAATGGTTGGGTGATCTTTCTTGGTCACTGTCGCTAGCAGGTTCCCATTTGGAAGCTCCATAAGGTCATGATGAAAGTCATACCCAGGAAAAAGCCACTGATGGAGAATATTCCCCAACATATCCATCTCTACAATGCGGGCACTCGCGACATCCGCCATGTAGAGATTGCCGTTTCGGAGCCGTCCAAGTCCTGAGGAATAGGATAAGTTCTTTAAAGCGGGATGTGCATCCATGTTGGCATACCACCGGATATAGCCGTGTTGATCAAATATAAATGGAATGTCAGGCAATTCAAAGTTGGTGTGCCCGAAGTACGAGACTAGATTCATGCCAGTTTTTTTTCGCTCGGTATTGATACGGACAGTAATTTCTGGAAGTTCTGGTAAGAGGGCCTCTGTCTCAAGGGAGCGAGTAATTTCTCCAATTAACTGATTTCTGGGGCTATAAAATCGGATTCGTATGGTATTGTTATGTGCAGGAAAGAGTCCAAGGATGGGAAGCGAAAAGGAAGTCGTTAATGGTTCAAATCGATGTATCAGTGATGCATCAAAGCGGTGTGGATGTACGATTTCAATTTCGATTTGAACGGGGGTCGTGGTTTCCAGATCAAGCTGTGCGGCCAGTGGAACATAGCCGGTTGGGTTTAAGATCAGGGAATCGCTCAAAATCAAATCCTCAAAATCAATGACATCAGAAGGATCCTCTACTTGCATGTGATCACAGCCGAGCAGGAGACCATAGAGGCAAAGGATCCCAATACAATTGAAATTAAGTCCTATGGATCTCTTCACTTGTGATGCAACAAATCGTTGACGATAGGGATAGGGGAAAATCATAGGCAGATGAAACGTCTCCTATACAAATCAGAATTTAGGGATTGCATTCAATGGTTAAAGGGCGCCTTACCTACTAGTGCAGGACTCATGGCATTTTTGAAATCACCCCGAGACATGTAGGTCATCGGTACGATGAACATACAGTAAATAATAAGGATCACCTCCCTGTGATGTCGCGAGCTGCGCTGACAATTCCAGTCATTCACATTGAATCGGGCATAGGATGTTTCCAAGCATACCAGACGAACATTCTTGTTATTCATGATCTACGAGATTTCAAACGATGATGTTCAATTTTTTGGAGCAAACAAGTTCTAAGCCACCGGGAACTCGCCATCATATGGGCATCCAACGATGTTGTTCAATGAATTTGGATTCCATTGGCTTCTATTCTCAGCAGGATTGGTGTACACGGTCTTCATTTTTGGTTTTTATCTAATCGGGAGTCCATTTTGATTCGGATTTTAGCGTGTAGGAGGCATTCCAACCCATTCGGTTCTACATGAGTCCACTCTATGAGGGGCACAAGAGGAAGCATCAAAAACCATGTCCCCGCACAAGGTCAACCAATCCATCCCGAGGTGGGATACCACTCATCTTGGGATTATTTAGGACGCGTTCCTTATTTTATTGAAACGCTCGGTTTGTAACGGGTTGTTTACCGGGCAAACGTGAAAGCCCTCTTCTTGGTAACAGGAACGTATATTTTTCGTATCTTTGCGCATACTTACCTAAATATGAGGTGGAATTTATTTCCTTCTTCAGGGTTGTATTGAAGTTCTGACAGAAAGCTCTTGAAAGAAACCGTGGAACGATGTCCCATTTACCCCCCCCCATTTTTTGATGAGACCTAACGAATTTGCGGGCACGCGTGCCCTTTTCCGATCCTGCATGATGCATGTGATTTTGTGGTGTGTGGTCCTGTTTGGTGTAGAGACGACCTCTGCGCAGATGGGGGAGGCTGTGGAGTTGAATTCACCCCCCCCCCCATTTTTTAAATAAACAACCCGCCACGGTGGAGGATGGCGTGGCGTCTGCGGACGGCAGTGAGCATACAACTTGGAATTCGGTAGATCCAAGCGAAACCGCATCTACAACCTTCGCGGTAGCCGATCCGGCTCTTCGAACCAGACTGTCCAGCAGCGCCCCTCCAGCCAAGATGACAGGCGTGAACGTCTCTGCCCGGGGTTTTCATTCTATGCAAATAGGTTGGACACAACCTACTGATTTCGGCGGTAGCAACTTCAAAAAGTATATCATTGAGTGGTCGTCCGACAATACCAATTGGTCTGTCGTGACTGAGCTTGATAACCGATTCGTTTTATTTTATGACCATATCAGCGACCTGATCACGCCAGGGTCCACGTTTTACTACCGCATGAAAGTGGTCAATGCCAATGATGAAGAGAGTCCCGTGTCTGATGTGACCAGCGCAACCGCTGTGGCCTTTAGTGACGTCGGCGTTCCCACGGGCGTCACTGCAACCAAGCAAAGTGGCACCTCCATTCAGGTATCGTGGACGGCGCCGACGAATCTGCCTGCCGGACGCACCATCCAGCAATCTCTTGTCTACCGCACCGAGAATGATGGAGATCTATGGGAGGATCAGAAGAACGCGAGCTCTCCCGCCACCACCTACACGGGTTTAGAGGCCAACACCTGTTATGGGTTCCGGGTACAGGTCCAAGATAATCTGTATACCTATTACCACCTCTCCGACCCCGTCTACGCCACGACGGGGACGGTGACCGCTCCTGCGGCCCCAACGGGCTTGACGGCCACGGGCACGGGGACGACCTTCAATTTGAGTTGGACAGCGCCGGCAAGTGACAAGTGCAGCGCAATCACGGGCTATCAGATCCAGCAGCGCGCCAATAGCAGCGATACGTGGAGCGATGTCGCAGCCGACACGGGCGATGACGCGGTGACCTACGACCATACGGGTCAGACGATTGCGACGAGCCGTCAGTACCAGGTGCGGGCAAAGAATTCGGCGGGCTTTGGCGCGTGGTCCGATGTCTTCACCACCATGGCCGCGGCCACCATGCCCCCGGATGCGCCCACCGGATTGGCCAATACCACTGCAAATCAGCGGTATCATCGGGTTGACCTTGAATGGAATGCCTATCCCGATGCGAGTCTCAATGGCGGGACGTTCCAAAAATACATCATTGAGTTCTCGGAGGACTTCGGCAACTGGTCGGTGGCCGGGGAGGTGACGTCTCAAGCGCAGACGTCTTTTAATCACTTTAGCGATCTTTTGACGCCGGGCAAGGATTTTTACTACCGCGTCAGAGCCGTGAACACCAACGATCAACAAAGCGCGCCGTCCAACCGGATCACCGTGACCGCGTTGGCCCGCAGTGGGCCGGGCATTCCCACAGGGGTGACCGCCACCCGCGTCAGTGGCACCTCCATCAAGGTAGATTGGACCGCCCCGACCGATGTGGATGTGGTCAGCTTCTACTTTCCTTTGGTAACCACCGATAATGGCGATTCATGGACCACGATTGGGAATCTTGTTACCGGCAACCTCACCACCGCTACCTATACGGGTTTGGAGGAAGACACCTGCTATGGGTTTCGGTTGTATGCGTTTTATCAGTTGGGGACTGAGTTTGCGAACGGTCACCTCTCCGATGCGGCGTATGTGACCACGGCGGCGAGTCTTGATAAACCGGGGGCGCCGACGGATCTGGCGATCAACTCCGATGGGACCAATACCTTTAATCTATCCTGGTCGCCGCCGGCCGACAAGTGCGCAGCGGTGACGGGCTATACGATCCAGGAATCCCCAACTGGAGCAGACGGGTCTTGGAAAGCAGTGGCCGGCAATACCGGCAGTGCCGACACCGAGTATGCGCACACGAATCAGACGCTGAGTGAGGTGCGTTGGTACCGGGTGGCGGCCCGCAACTCGGCGGGGCGCGGAGCTTGGTCGGAGCCGGCCAGTACAGCGCCCAGTGCGCCGACGGGGTTGACGGTCGGGGACACGCGGTATCATACGGTTATCTTGCAATGGGATTTTCCTGCCCGGTCCACGCTTGGCAGTAGCGCGTATCAAAAGTATATCATCGAATGGTCCACCGACAATCGCACGTGGTCACAGGTGGCCGAACATGTCGATGACGAGTTTGCGGGGTATCTCCATACCAGTAGCCTCTTAACGCCGGGCGAGGACTTTTATTACCGCGTGAAGGTGGTCAACACCGATGGTCAGGTGAGTCCGCCTTCGGCGCCGGTGACGGCGACGGCGGTGGCGCGCAGTGGGCTGCGCATCCCGACGGGGGTGACGGCCACGCGGCAAAGTAACACCTCGGTTCGGGTGGCCTGGACGGCGGCGACGGATTTTCCTGGTGGCGAAACCCCCCATCGGTACTTTGTCTATCGCACCGACAATGACGGCGATCTCTGGAGCAGTGCGGGATTCACCTCCAACGCAATGCTGGATGTGACGGATCTGGAGGCCACTACCTGTTATGGCTTTCGGGTCTCTCATCAGACGAGTGGCTTTGTCAACAGCCACTTATCCGATGCGGCGTATGCAAGTACAGGCACGGTCGCCGCGCCCGGGGCCCCGACCGCCCCTTCGGCCACCAGTGACGGCACCAGCACCATTACGCTGAGTTGGACCGCGCCCACGGTCAGCGACAAGTGTAGCGCGATTACGGGCTATCAGATCCAGCAGCGTGTCACCGGTGGCGACTGGGAAGATGTGACACCCAATACGGGTAGTGATGCCACCACGTATGCGCATACATCTCAGACGCTGACCACGGTGCGCCAATACCAGGTGCGGGCGATCAATGCGGGCGGCACCACCGGCGCCTGGTCTACGGCGGTCACAGCCGGGATGAACGTGCGGCCCGGTGCGCCGCAGAACCTGGCAGCGATCGCCAGCGGCACCACCACGATTGACCTTACGTGGGCTGCCCCTGCCAGCGACGGGGGCAGTGCGATTACGAGCTACCGCGTGCAGGTCTCTACCGATGGGGGCAGTAATTATAATGATGTCAGTCCGGCGCACAGTGGGACGACGCGCATCTACAGCGCGACGGGGCTCACCGCTGGCACCCAATATTATTACCGGGTCTATGCCACCAACTCTGTGGGGGAGGGGAGTGCCAGTACGAGTGCCAGTGCGACGACGCGGACAGCGCCGAGTGTGCCCCAGAATCTCCGGACCCTGTCGGCGCAGTATCACACGGTGACGTTGACGTGGGATCCGGTCACAGGTTCCAGTTTAGGCACCGATCAGACCTTGAAGCACTATGTGGTGGAGTTTTCGACCGATAATAGCACATGGTCCACATTCAGCGAATCCGACAATACGACCGCTGTACACACCACGGATCTTCTGGTCCCTGGTGAGCAGTTTTACTACCGCGTACGGACGGTCAACAGCAACGATGATGCGAGCGCCAATTCAGATGTATTGACCGTCACGGCAGTGGCACGCAGTGGCTGGGGCACGCCCACCGCTGTGACGGCCACCAAAGCGACGAACGATTCCATTGATGTCGCGTGGACCGCGCCCACGGATCTTCCAAGTGGGCGCTTCCTTAATACGTATTTCGTCTTGCAAACCACCAACGATGGCGTGCGGTGGATGAATGCGACTAACGGGTTTACCTTCACGGCAGACCCGCAAAATACCCCGCCCGCCACGATGGTGGGGATCGGAGGTCTGGATGCCGATACCTGTTATGGGTTCCGGGTCTATTCCACGTCCAACGGTGACCCGGAAAATAATATCCTGTCCAATACCAGTGCTCTGTCGGATCCCGCGTATGCGACCACGGGGACGATCACGAGTGCCCCGGGGGTGCCCACCGGCCTGACCGCCACGGCCAGTGGCCCGACGGCGATTAATTTAGCTTGGACCGCGCCGAGTGGGAGCAACCGGTGTAATATCTCGGGGTATGAGATTGAGTGGTCGGCCGATGGCAATGATCCCTGGACGGATGTGATTGCCAATACGATGTCGACGGCCACGACCTATACCGATGCGGGCCTCAGTGCCGCCACCACGCGTCACTACCGGGTCAAGGCGATCAACAGCGCGGGCACCGGGAGTGCCAGTACGAGTGATGATGCGACCACCGGCGCGGCAGTTCGGCCCACAGCGCCGCAGAATTTGGTGGCCACCCCCAGCGGGCGCACGGTCATTAATCTTACGTGGGATCTGCCAAGTAGCACCGGGGGCAGTGCCATTACCGGCTACCGCGTGCAGGTCTCCACCGATGGGGGCACCAATTATAATGATGTCAGTCCGGCGCACAGTGGCACGACGCGCACCTACAGCGATACCGGATTAGATCCCAACACGACGCGCCATTACCGGGTCTATGCCAGTACCACGGCGGGCGAGAGCGCGCAGCCATCCAACACCGATGATGCGACCACGGCCATGCGCATGAATCCGGGGGCGCCGACGGGGGTGACGGTCACGGCCTCGGGGCGCACGATTTTGCTGGTCTCCTGGACCGCGCCCGCCGATGACGGGGGCCGCGCGATCACCGGCTACAAGATTGAGGTTTCTACCGATGGGACGAGCTACATCGAGGAAGTGGCTAATACCATGTCGACCGCCACGAGCTACGTGGATCGGGGCCTCAGTGCGGGCAGTACGCGGCACTACCGGGTGAGCGCGATCAGCAGTCAGGGCACCGGCAGTGCGTCCACGGCCGGGATGGGCACCACGGTAGCGAGCAGTGTGATGGCCGTGCCCAGCGATCCGACGGGCCTCGCGGCGACGCCAAGCGGGCGCACGCTCATCCAGCTGAGTTGGACCGCGCCCAGTGACAACGGGGGCAGTAGTGTGACGGGCTATCAGATTGAGTGGTCAAGTGATGGGATAAGTAATTGGGCCGATGTGGAAGATGACACCGAAAGCACCACGACGACCTATATTGACCGGGGCCTCAGTGCGGGCAGTACGCGGCACTACCGGGTGAGCGCGATCAATACCACTGGCACGGGCACCTATTCGACGAGTGCGATGGCCACGACCGTCGATGGCAGTACCAATACGATTCCGAGTGATCCGACGATGCTCACCGCGGCCGCCGATGGGCCGACCGAGATTGATCTATCCTGGACGGCTCCCGCTGACAATGGGGGCAGTGCGATCACCGGCTACCGGGTGCTGGTCTCCACCGATGGGGGCACTAATTATAATGATGTCAGTCCGGCGCACAGTGGCACGACGCGCACCTACAGCGATACCGGGCTGTTGGGGGGCGTCACGCGTTATTATCAGGTGCGGGCGATCAATGCGCAGGGGCAGAGTTTGGTGTCCAATATCGCCAGTGCGACGACGGACGCGGCGACCGTGCCAGGCAATCCGACGAGCTTGGCGGTGGCAGCCGATGGGCCGATGGCGATGGGTCTCACTTGGAGTGCCCCTACCAATAATGGCGGCGCGGTCGTTAGTGGCTACCGCGTGGAGTTTTCGGAAACCGCCCTCACAGGCCCGTGGACACTTTTGGTGATGAGCCAGACCGCGACCACCTACACGCACACCGGGCGCAGCGCATCGACGACCTATTATTACCGGGTGCAGGCGATTAACAGCGTGGGCAATAGTACGGGGGCAACTGCGAGTGGTCAGACCGCCGCGCCGACGCGGCCCGGAGCGCCGACCAGCCCCGGGGCCACGCCCGATGGGCCGACGCGGATGGATTTAAGTTGGACCGCGCCCACGAACACGGGCGGGGTGGACATTACCGGATACCGGATTGAGGTGGGCGGTGCCGGCAACTGGGAGGAGCTGGCGGCGAGCCATCCCTCGACGAGTTATACCCATACGGGTTTGACGGCGGTGACGCGCTACGATTACCAGGTCTTTGCGATCAACAGTGTGGGGCGGGGCCCGGCGTCTGCTGCCTTCAATGCGTCGACCCCGGTGGCGGTGGTACCGACGGTGCCGACCTCGCTGGCCGCGACCGCCAGTGGGCCGACGATCGTGAATCTGAGCTGGAGTGCCCCCGAAAACAATGGCGGGGCAACCATTACCGGCTACCGCGTGGAGGGGTCCACCAGCAGCTCGGGCCCGTGGACGCTGTTGGCAATGAGCCAGACGGGGCTCACCTACAGCCATACCGGGCGCCGGGCCGCGACCGTGTACTATTACCAGGTCCGGGCGCTCAACAGTGCGGGCATGGGGGCGGTGGGGACCGTGAATGCCACGACGGGGGCCGCGACGGTGCCGGGGGCACCGGCCTCCATCCAGGTCCAGGCCTATGGGCGCACCGTCCTGGGAATCACCTGGCAGGCGCCCACCAATACCGGCGGGATCGATGTATCGGGCTACGACATTGAGTGGTCGCCCACAGGCACGGGCAATTGGAATATGCTCTCGGCCGAGGGCGCGATGGCCGTCCATACCGGACTGGTGGCGAATTTTCGGGGGT
Source organism: Rhodothermales bacterium (assembly GCA_965215475.1). Classification (GTDB taxonomy): domain Bacteria; phylum Bacteroidota; class Rhodothermia; order Rhodothermales; family Bin80; genus Bin80. The sequence goes on along the minus strand of OZ244061.1, from coordinate 373,587 downwards.
ACTACCGGGTCCGGGCGCGCAACACGGTGGGGCCGGGCCCATGGGCCATGCAGAATGGGCGCACCGCCAATAACGTGAATCCGGCGGTAACCAGCCCACCGCGATCGCTGACCGCCACCGCCAGCGGGCGCACCTTGATTGAGCTCTCGTGGGACGCGCCCAGTAATACCGGGGGTGCACCGGTGACGGGGTACCGGATTGAGGTCTCCAGCGATGCGGGGGCAACGTGGATGAATTTGGCTGCCAATACGGGCTCCACGGTGACGCGCTATCGCCACCGGGGCTTAACCGCAGGGGCGGCGCGGCGCTACCGGGTGCGGGCGATCAACCGCCAGGGGAATAGCTGGCCGTCCAATACCGCAATGGCGACCACGGCCAGTGGCACCAGTGTGCCGAGTGACCCGACGGGTTTGACGGCGACCGTCATGGGGCAAACGGCAATCACTGTATCTTGGACGGTGCCCAGTGACAATGGGGGCGCGAACATTACGGGCTACCGGGTGGAGTGGTCGGCCGATGGGAGTACGGGGTGGACCAATGTTGACCCGGCGCACACGGGGACGACGGCCTCGTACAGCGATACGGGCCTGCCGTCGAGTGTGACGCGGCACTACCGGGTGCGGGCGATCAACGGCCAGGGCGAGAGCTTGCCGTCCAACGTGGCGAGCGCGACCACAGGAGCCACGTCGTCGGTGCCGGGTGCGCCGACGGGTCTGCAGGCCGCGCCGATGGGGCAGACGCAGATTGATCTTTCCTGGACGGCTCCCAGCAATACCGGCGGCAGTGCGATCACCAGCTACCGCATCCAGGTCAGTACCGATGGCGGCACCTCGTTTACCGATCTGGTTGCAAGTACTGGCAATGCGAATACGAAGTACAGCCATACAGGACTTGCGCTTGGTACCACGCGGCACTACCGGGTCTATGCGAGCAATACCAATGGCGAGAGCGCAAATCCGTCCAATACCGCGACAGCGACCACGCAGGGGGTCGTGGCGCCGGGGGCACCGACCGGGCTGAGTGTAGCTGCGTCGGGGCGCACGATCCTTTTGCTGAGTTGGACGGCGCCAAGCAGCAATGGCGGCGAGGCGGTCAATGGCTATCAGATTGAGTGGTCGGCTGATGGGACCAGTAACTGGCAAGATGTGATTGCCAATACGATGTCGACGCTGACCACCTATCTGGATCGGGGGCTTAGCGCTGCGACGATGCGTCATTACCGGGTGCGTGCAAGAAATAGTCAGGGCGCGGGCGATCCGAGTACGGTTATGATGGGCACCACCGTGGATGGCACCACCTTGACCGTACCGAGCGATCCAACGAGCGTGACCGCGACGCCGAGCGGGCGCACCTTGATCCAGCTCAGTTGGGCCGCGCCCGCCAATGATGGGGGCAGCGCTGTGACGGGCTATCAGATTGAGGGGTCGGCTGATGGGAGCACGGGGTGGACCAATGTGATTGCTAATACGATGTCGACCACCTATAGAGACCGGGGCCTGAGCGCGGGCACGACGCGGCACTACCGGGTGCGTGCGATCAATGACCAAAACACGGGGAGCCCGTCCACGATTGCGATGGCGACGACCGTGGATGGGAGCAGTGACGCGGTGCCCAGTGATCCGACGGGGCTCATGGCCAGTGTCAATGGGCAGGCGCTTGTTTTGGCATGGGAGGCGCCGGCCAATAGTGGCAGTGCCTCGGTGACGGGGTATCGCATCGAGTGGTCGGCCGATGGCAGTGATCCGTGGACGAGTGTTATGCCTGCGCACAGTGGGACGGATCGCACCTACACCGACAGGAGTGTGGCCCCCAGTACCACGCGCCATTACCGGGTCTATGCCATCAATACGATCGGCGAGAGTCTGGCCTCGGCGCCGGCGATGGCCACTTCGGGGGCCGCGACCGTCCCGGGCGCGCCCACGGGCTTGACCGCCACGGCCGATGGGCAGACGATCATTAACCTGCGCTGGACGGCCCCCACCAACACCGGGGGCCGCGACATCACCGAATACCGGGTCGAGTGGTCGGCCAATGGGACCGATGGGTGGACGAACGTCTCGCCGGCGCACCGTGGCACCACGACCATGTACGCGCATACCGGCTTACCGCGCGGCACCACCCGTCATTACCGGGTGCGCGCGATCAACCGCGAGGGAAATGGTGCCTGGTCCAGTATAGCGATGGCGACCACGGTGACCGTGCCGGGCCCGCCCCGAAATCTCACCGCGACCGCCCGCGGGTTGGCGGCGATCGAATTGACCTGGGCTGCGCCCACCAGTAATGGCGGCAGCGCCATCACCGGCTATTCTATTCAGGTCTCCTCGGATGGCAGCGCCTGGGCGGAGCTCGTGGCAACTCAGACGCAGACCACCTATACGCATACGGGGCTGAGTCCAAGCGCCACGCGCCATTACCGGGTGCACGCCATCAATACGGCGGGATCTGGCGCATGGTCCAATGTGGCGCGTGCCACGACGACGGCCCGTACGCAGACGGCCACCCGGCCGGGGGCGCCCCAAAATCTCACTGCCACCGCCAGCCCCGGAGCCATTACGCTCACCTGGGCTGCGCCCACCAGTAATGGCGGCAGCGCCATCACCGGCTACAGAGTCGAAGGGTCGGCCGATGGAACTGCGCCCTGGACCGAGCTCGTGGCAACTCAGACGCAGACCACCTATATGGATCAAGGCTTGGAGGCGGGGGTGACGCGCCATTACCGGGTGCAGGCGATCAATCGCGTGGGAGCTGGCCCGTGGACGGCGGTCCGCCGTGCCACGACCCCAGGGGCCACGCCCGGGGAGGTGACCCGCCTCATGGCACAGCCCTATGGACGCACGCTCATTGAGCTGACCTGGACGCCCCCCACTGGCACCGAAGATATTACCGGCTACCAGATTGAGGTCGCCGAAGAAGATGCCGAGACGCAAAGCGCCAAGACCCAAAGCGCCAAGACCCAAGGAGCCGAGACCCAAAGGGCCGAGACGCAAAGCGCCGAGACCCAAAGCACGGAGACCCAAGGGGCCGAGACGCAAAGCACGGAGACCCAAAGCGCCGAGACCGAGCTCACGTGGAGGATCCTGGTCGAGAACACGAACTCCAAAGAGCCCCGGTACGTGCACCGGAACCTCAACCCAGGCGTGACCCTGCACTACCGGGTCCGCGCGGTGGGCGCCGACGGGGCCACCAGCATGGCGCCCTCCAATGAAGACATGGCCACCACCGTGGATGCCCGGACCCTGTCCATTCCCAGCGACCCGCTGGACCTGGTGGCCACCGTTACGCCATCGGGCACCACCCAGCTCGCATGGAGCGCCCCCGCCGATGACGGTGGCCAGGAGATTACCGGGTACAAGATCGAGTTCTTTGCCGAGGGCACGTGGCAGACCCTCATGGATCGGCACCCGGCGACCCGCTATACGGATCCCAACCTCTTGACCTCCACGCGGTCCTACAGGGTAAGGGCCCTCAATGCACAGGGCGAGAGCTTGCCCGCATCCGTACAGGTATCCCCCCCAGACCCCACCGCGCGCTTTGCGCAAACAGCGGCCCAGGTGCTGGAATCAGCGGGGACGTACGCAGTCCGCGTACACGTGAGTGCGCCGCGCCCCGCCGCGTTCACGCTCCCCTATACCATCGCAGGGACGGCCACCCTCCGGGAAGACTATACGATTACGAATGCCGGGGTCCTGGAAGTGCCCGCCAATGCCACCTCGGCCGACATCCTGGTCGTGCTCCACGAAGATGACCACCAGGAGCCCGAGGAAACCGTGATCCTGACGCTGGATGGACAGGTCTTTACGCTCACGATCCTCGATGATTCAGGCCTGTCGTTGGCAGGAGTGGTTCCGGATCAGTCGTACCAGTTGGGACAGGCCATTGCGCCCATGACGTTCCCCGTAGGGCAGCGTGGAACGCCCCCCTACAGCTACGCGCTGGCGCCCGCACTGCCGCCGGGGCTCCTCTTTGACGTCGCCACTCGAATCCTGAGTGGCACGCCCACCGAGGCGTTCCCCAAGACCTCGTTCACCTATACGGTCACGGATGCGGACGCCATGGCGGCCGCGCAGACGTTCACTATCGAGGTCGCCGTGCCGGAGGCGTTGCGCTTTGCCGCGCCCGTAGGCGCGCACCTGTACCCGGTCCGGGTTCCGCTGAAAGGGCCCATGCTGCCGGGGGCAGAGGGGGGGATCGCTCCCTACAGCTACGCGCTGACGCCTACGTTGCCACCAGGGATGGCCTTTGATATTGCCACCCGAACCCTGACCGGGACACCCACCGAGGTCACGGCCGAGAAGACCTACACCTACGTGGCCACCGATCAGGCGGGCACGCGCATTCAGGCGGAGTTCCAACTGGGCGTCTATCAGATGTCCTTTGTGGAGCAGGTCCCGGATCAGTCCTATACCCGGGATGAGCCCATTGCGGACCTGGTGCTCCCCGAAGCGATGGGCGGGGCACTCCCGGTGACCTATACCCTGACCCTTCTGGAGCTTCCCTTGGGGTTGGAGTTTGATCTGGAAGCGCGCACGATTCGGGGCACGCCCACCGATCTGTCGCCGCCCGTGGCGCTCACCTACCGGGCCACCGATGCCAAAGACGCACAGGACAGCCTGCGCTTTACCATTGAGGTCGTCTCCCCCGTCTCTGCGGAAGAGGCCGAGATGCCCCAAGAGTTCCAGGTCTATCCGAACTACCCGAACCCGTTCCAACACGCAACGCACCTGGTGCTGGATCTGCCCTGGCCGGCACAGGTGCAGGTCGAGGTGCTGGATGTGACGGGACGGCGCGTGATGGCACCACCCCCCATGGAGCTGGGCGCAGGACGGAAACAGGAGATCCCCCTCCGCGAACTGCGGATCCCCTCCGGCGTCTACCTGTACCGGATCCAGGCCACCACCCCGGAACAGACCTACCTCTATACCGGATACTTTATGAGAGTACGATGAAGGGCTTTCCCATCGCAGCAAGCGGAGGGTATTTGCAGTAGATGATCCTAGATTTTTCGAGATCAGGAAATGACCCCTTTTGGGGAAGTCGGTAAAGTATGCTGATTATGACGGGTGTCAACATTCACGGAACTCAAGGCATCCATATGTGGGGAACCATTCTATTTCAGCCGGGTTCACCTTCTTAATTCACCGTATTTGTGGTCTGTTATGGATGCATTTGATCTTTACCTAGCCGCAGGGGCTTCGGTTTTTTTGATCATTGGTTCCTTGGTCAGTATTATTTCGCTGTCATCCCGGAAGCTTGCTCGTTCCATAGAGCAAACGAATGCTAGGATTGACAGGAATGAGGCTAGACTTACCGCTTCAATCGAGGAGGTTAAAACCGATCTTATCGATAGGATCGACAAAGTTGAAACTAGGATCGACAAAGTTGAAACTAGGATCGACAAAGTTGAAACTAGTCTTACCGATAGGATTGACAAAGTTGAAACTAGTCTTACCGATAGAATCGACGAGGTTAAAACCGGTCTCACCGATAGAATCGACGAGGTTAAAACCGGTCTCACCGATAGAATCGACAAAGTTGAAACCGGTCTCACCGATAGAATCGACAAAGTTGAAACTAGGATCGACAAAGTTGAAACTAGTCTTACCGATAGGATCGACAAAGTTGAAACCGGTCTCACCGATAGAATCGACAAAGTTGAAACCGGTCTCACCGATAGAATCGACAAAGTTGAAACCGGTCTCACCGATAGAATCGACAAAGTTGAAACCGGTCTCACCGATAGAATCGACAAAGTTGAAACCGGTCTCACCGATAGAATCGACAAAGTTGAGACGAGGCTGACTGCCTCCATAGAGAAAGTTGAGACGGAGCAGAAGGAGATGAATGCTGAAATTGCTACTTTGTCAGGTAAGATGTACAAACTGAATGGACAAGTGCAAGGACTCGTGGTTCAAATACTTGGCAAGGAAGGAATCCTTACGCAAGCAGAGATCCTGCCATCAACCACCCAGCCTATCTCTACTCCGTGACAAGACCGTTCCGTTAGATTGATCCTGAGTTATAACCATACCATATGCTGAGATAACTCGTTGGTAGGGTATGGAAGAATAGGTTTCAATGAAGAGCTTGACACTTTTACCAGTGCCCCGTAATACAGGATCTACCTTTGTTGCGGCCCCTGTGCTTCTCGTAATCGAAGAATCCCATCCGATTCGCCAGATTCCGTTTACACTGAGGCGAAGCTTTTTCTTGGCGCGCTCAGAGACATCCAATGTGGTTTTGGGCCGATGCGATCAAAGGCAAACGCGACATAGTTGGCTACGAAGCGGTTCAGTGACAAAAAGCCTCTTACAGGTTTTTTAGAGCAATATTTCTGCTTGATTTAGAGGGGAAGAAGTTCCGAAAAGATCGAAAACGCAGGCCTCTTGCAGGAAATGACTCCACAAAACTTAGCCAGACGAACAAAACTGAGTTGGGAGAACACCAAGTCAGATTAGATGAAAGTTGCAGTCTTTAAACCCATCCATCTCCAGCAATTCCCACTAAGTCAAAAAACTCCCTCTTGGTGTCCCCACGGGGCTTATTCTCAGAAGTGATTTCGCAAACTATTTTACTAAATTTTCGCCAGATGAGTACGTTTTGACTCCTTTTACGGCTCAATCCATCCATGCAGATGAAATACGCATTTTGGGGAAGATTTTTTGAGGCGTATCGCCAGGTGCATGGATGGTTTTGCGGTTCTTTTGTGTATGAGGGGGGGCCTTCTTTCCTTACGTTCTATCCCAAATGAAACGGACGTTACGTAAACCGTTCAACAAGAAACATTTGATTCATACGGTCTGCCGTTGTTTTCAACAGATTGCAGATCCGAAATCTTCCCGGGGATGTACGCTCGTGGATTCCCTGATGTCGGGATTTGCGCATTTGAAGTGCTCCTCGTTGCTTGAATTTGATCAAAAGATTCGGAATGGTGCCCCTGCGGTCCTTGCCAATAGGAAGCGTCTCTTTGGGGGGAACCGTGTGCCCAGTGATTCGGGGATGCGCAAGCGTCTTGATGAAGTGGATCCGTTTGATTTGCGTGGTGTATTCAAACCCATCTTTGCCCAATTGCAACGGGGGAAGGTTTTGGAGCGGTTTCGGTCCATCAACGATCATGTCCTGCTTTCCATAGACGGAACCGGCATGTTTTTCTCCACGTCGGTCCACTGCTCGCATTGCTGTGAAACGCATCATCGCAATGGAACGATCACCTACGTTCATCACATGCTTTGTGCTGCATTCGCTCCAAAAAATCGTGATTCCTCGGATGCCCGAGCCGATCGTCAAAAACGATGGAGCCACCAAAAACGATTCGGAGCGCAATGCATGCAAGCGGTTCTTAGGTGGCGAGAATACCCCCATTTGAAGACGATTGTAGCTCAAGATGCGCTCTTTTCCAACGCGCCCCATCTTCGTCTTCTAGGAGAGCATAATCTAAGATAGATCATCATGGCGAAGCCGGGAGATCACATGTTCCTGTTTACCTATATGGATCGCAGTGACGAGACCAAAGAGGTGGAGATGGAGGTTCAAGGAATTCGGTATCGTTTTCGCGATCACAACGACGTTCCTTTGAACGCATCCAATGCAGAGGTTCGGGTTCATTTTTTAGAGGTGTACGAAACCAGCCCGGGCACCAAGAAGCATCCCAACCCCAAAACGATGCGCGTTTCTTGGGTGACCGATCTTTCCCTTGATGAGACGAAACTCATGGAGATCATGAGAGCGGGGCGATCCCGATGGAACATTGAACATGAAACCATCCATGCCCTCAAGAATCAGGGGTATCATTTTGAGCATAATTATGGACACGGATATAAGCATTTATCCACGGTGTTTGCTTGTCTGATGCTACTCGCCTTTCTGGTGGATCAAGTGGAACAACTCTGTGATGTGTTCTTTCAGGATGCACTGGAGAGCATGGGGCGCCTCAAGTACTTGAGAGAGCGAGTACGAAGCCTGTGTAAAATGAGATGAAAAAACGCACCCTGGGAAAAAAGGTGATTTTGTTCTGATATTGAGGTTCAAAATGGATCTGAATCTGGGGGCAGATTTTTTGGAGTTTGCATTGATTTTCGAGGCGTGTTCAAGGGGGGGACTCTCTACCATTTATGCAAATAAAAACCAATAAATTTTAAAATATTTTTTGTGTATTCTTCCATGGAAGCGATTTTTGGCGTGGGCTGGTATAAACTCCTCGGTCCCGAGCACTCTGATTTCATCGTATCCGACTACGCCAAAAGGCACGAGCGAGTGGATCCGAATTAGAATCCTTTTTTGCCCTCGAAGTTTCCGTTTCGTCACAACCCTGCTTTGCATCCAAGGAAGAATGGAGAGGCGGAGTTTACGAGGTACGGGGCGCCATGGTTTGACGGCTGGGATCATAGAGGGTTTGGTCTCGGAGCATTGCGCAGGCGACGGCAAGTAGTCGGTCTCCCACCGATCGGAGCGATCGTCCATGTTTATGTCCTCGGTCCCTCAGGGCTTTGTACTTGGCTTTACGGATGGGGTCACGCTGGGTGGAGACTCTACTCCAGTGATAGACGGAATTTGCCAACCGTGCATGATGGGCTTTTCGTTGCACGACCTTGTGGCTTTTTCCCGATCGCTTGGTGACCGGAGCGGTGCCACACAAGCATCTCAGCGCCTGGTAATCCCGTGCTTGGATCGCCGAGGAGGCTTCCGAGAGAAGGGTGGCTGCGACCGAGCTTCCGATTCCCGGGATCGATAACAGGATCTCTACATCCGGTGGCGCAGATCTGGACGAGGGGGCTTGCCCAGACGATGCGTTTTCAGGTTCGCAGATCTCCTGAGAGGGTGGATTTTGATGGAGCGAACCCAGAATGGATTCGATGTTCTGTTTGACCTCCTGGATCTGCTTCCCAAGGAGTTCCAGCGGTTGCAGAACGAGTCGGATGTGCTGGGTCGCGGCTTGCTCCACCCCGTCGGCAACCGTGAGGGGCAAGAATTGCAGGACTTCCTCGGCCTGGATCCGATGTTCTTTGAGCACGTTTTGTACCGAACGGAGTCGAACTCTCCGAGCGCGTGCGGGGGTCGGAATGAGGGTCCACAGAGCCATCAGTACGGGAGAATCGAGACGGAATTTGAGGCGAAGGAATTGCGGGAAGTAGCGCCAGAGCTGTGCTCGGAGTTGATGCATGAGGCGGGTACGCTGGGCGGTGAACTCCGCCTCCATCCTGGACCACTCTCGCAACGGAATGATGTCCGAATCCTCTGGATCCAGCGCACGCAGACGGTCAGGATCCGTGCGAAGGGCATCGGCAAGTACCCGCGCACCCCGACGATCATCTTTGGCTCCGGCCGGCGAAAACCGATCCCGGAATCGATCCAGTTGCTTCGGATGGATGGAAAATACCGGAATGCCGCGCTCCATCAAACTCTCCACCACCGGACCATGTGGAACTTCTATACTGGTAGCAATCTCGGTCAGATCGCAACCTGCGGTGTCCCTCATCCAGTCCATCATTTGATGGAATCCTTCTCCGGAGTGGGAGAATGCCTTCTCTCCGAGGACCTGGCCCTCTCGGTCCAGAATACAGACCTGATGAGATTCCGAGCCCCAATCCACTCCGGCGAACCTCGTGTAGCGATTTTTTTCTGTCATGGTTTCCGTATCTTTAGGGGTAAGTTTTGTGGGTCGCCATGACGTTCATCTGCCCCTGTATCGGTGCTCAACGGCACACACTCTCTACTGGATGTAGATCATGGTTCCCCCTGGGGCACAGTTCCCCCCCAGGCGTTCAAGACGCAGGGGGCGTCAGGTGGCTCCCAGGGAGAGACCCACGTTTGAATGATGCAAACCGGTTCAACGTATGGAGTATCCGAAACGCTCCGATGGGTCCAGTTGAAATTCAAAACCTCTCAACCAATGGACACATCTTCACCGCATTGAAGACCCAAACAATGAACTTAAATCAGCATCTCTTATAATATACAGGGGGGATAGTTTGAACAACCAATTACCTACGACCCCATTTGGAGGCTGGAATCAACGATTTAGGTTGGAAAAAATCGTAAATTAGGCTAGAACTCGGTCAATCTGTACTCAAAATTGCAAACTTGCGGTAAGATTCGTGAGCAGACGAGCAAGAAGTGCGGGAACCTTGACGCAGAAGAGGGAATACAGCGACTCAACTGGACCATATCTGGCTGGGCAAATCACTTCAAATTTGGGTAAGTATCGCCCGCCTATCGGGTAGTAGATATGCACACAGTTAAGCGGTTAAGACAGTGGTTTTGTCGGAAGCACAAGGTACGATCTGGGAAGTATGTGCACGTCTCAGATGCACGTCTATGGGAGACCTATGGATTGCACCGCCTTGCAACAACGACCCAAGACCTTCCGTGGGCGAAGTCATGAGATCAACGGAAAGCCGGATGCGGGAAAACCGCACGTCCGGTTTGACGAGCAGGAGGTCGGAAACGACTTATGAGAGCCTACCAATGGGTGCGCAAACAACGAAAGCGAATGATCCGTAGGACATAAGAAACGCGTCGACCTCTTGACTCTACAACTGAAAATGAATAGTTATGCGAGGCTCTTGCAAAACCCTCTTTCAATCTGTAAAATATACCCCCAACTACTCCCAGAGCGATATTTACTGTCCAATGAAGAGGTTTTGCAAGAAGATCATGTGTATTCTGATTTCCGCTGAGATTGTAGTTCTTCAAATACCTACCAAGTAGCGAGTGAACGGGCAGCAGATAGGATGTCTTCAGACTGGGGGAGAACATCGTTTTCCAATGGGGCAGCATAGGGGATATAGGAGAATTTACTCCCAACGCGCCGTACAGGTGCATCCAGATATGAGAATCCCACGTCTGAGATCTGAGCAGAAACTTCAGCTCCATAGCCAAGAAATATATGATCTTCGTGTACAATGAGTAAGCGGTGCGTCTTTTGAACAGAGGCAAGTATCGCTTCAGAATCCAATGGCACTAAAGTTCTCAGATCAATTACCTCAACGGATAATTGATCTTCTCGAGAGAGCTGTCTGGCAACAGCAAGGCATTTATGTACCATGAAGCCATAAGTGATAATCGTTAAATCTGTTCCCTCACGGACCGTGCGAGATTTTCCAAAAGGTACTAGATAATCTTCTCCTGGCTCTGGACCTCTGGCACTAGCGGACCGATAGAGAGCTTTATGCTCAAGAAATAAAACAGGATCTTTACTCCGGATTGCCGTCTTGAGAAGGCCTTTAGCGTCAGCAGAAGAAGAAGGCATTACGACACAAAATCCCGGCATGTGACCAAAGATACTTTCAATGTTTTGAGAATGACATGGGCCTCCATGAATATAGCCTCCGCATGGTACCCGGATTACCATAGGGCAGGACCAAGCATTATTCGATCGATAGCGCAGTGTGGCAACCTGATTTCGTAGATGTTGCATGGCTGGCCAGATGTAATCTGCAAACTGGATCTCAACAACAGGCTTAAATCCTGTAGCACTGAAACCAACGGCAGTCCCAATAATTGATGCTTCCGCTAGAGGTGAATTAAAGCAACGTTCCTTCCCGAAGGCTTCTGTCAATCCTCGGGTAGCGGTGAAAACTCCACCTTTCTTTCCAGCAACATCTTCTCCATACACTAGAATAGATTCGTCACGTGACATCTCTTCATGAAGGGCATGATTGATGGCATCTACCATAACGACCGGCTCCCCTACAGGCTCTTCAATACCGTAAGAAAGTTCTAAATCTCCTTCAAAGAAAACATGCGTGATTGAACTAGCAGGATCTGGATCCACTCGTTTTTCCACAGCGCGAGCGATCTCATCAATCTCTGTTTTGACATCATTTTGCAGAGATTCGGATTCATCAGTAGTCAAAATGTCAGATTCAAACAAGTAGTGTTCGAGTCGACTAATCGGGTCTGCGGTCAAATCTTCGATCAATTCTTCCTCAGTACGATACTTAAGATGATTATCTGAAGATGAATGCGGCAGAAGTCGTACGACATCCGCAACCAAACAAACAGGCCCATTTCCTTCACGCAAATGGGTAATAGCCGATTTTGCAGCCGAGTAAACCTTGAAGAAGTCCGTCCCATCCACCCGGAATCTTGCCAAACCTTCATAGCCTCCGGCAAGTTTGAAGGGAGTTCCTCCGGCGGTCTGTTCGGTGACGGGTACACTGATCGCATACTTATTGTCCTGTACTAAAAACAGAACAGGGGCTTGATTACGAGCAGCCCAATTCAGTGCCTCGTGAAAAGCTCCCTGAGAGGTTGCGCCGTCTCCAGCGGAACATAATGTAAATGCATCTGTGCCCCGCTTCATTGAAGCCATGGCAAGCCCAAGTGCAGGGAGGTATTGAGATCCAACAGAAGAACAAACGGTAAGAATATTTTTGTCCCGTGCACCATAATGTGCAGGCATTTGCCGTCCACCTGAGTTTACACTATCTTCCTTAGCCAAGTGATCAAGTAAGGTTTCTTCAATCGTTTGACCAAGGGAAAGCGCCAGTGCAAGGTCACGATAGTAGGGACAGAACCAGTCATGACCAGGTTTGCTGAGGAGTCCAACGGCAGTTTGAGTCGCTTCATGTCCGCTACAACCTATATGGAAGAATCCCTTTCCTTGTTTGAGCAGGGTGAGCATCTTTCCATCAAGCAACCGCGCAGTATACATCGTGCGCAGCACATGCAAGAGGGTTTCTTTGTCAAAATCAGAAGGCTGAACCAGCTCTACATCCAGCCCTTCGCCATAGCAACTTTCATCAATGTCAATTAAGGTATCGAGTTGCTGAGTGGCAGAGGATCGTCCATTGGATTTTGTATTTGTATCCAACTCGGCAGAGTCGAGGTTGGTAATCGCAGGATCAGACGAAAGATTAGCCATTTCGTAACATTCAAAACTTGATAATGGGAAATAGAGTGCCCATTAAGTACAGACGGTGCTGCTTGTCAGGGTGATAAATGTTCGCTCTCTTTGAACGTAACAATAATCAAGATAACAAAAACCTCTCATTCAAAAATAAGGTTCTATCACCATTTGTATGGAATTGATTAATTTTGGTTTCACCAAAATTATTTTTCATGCTTGATACTTATTTAAAAAATTCAATGCATCAGTGGTTAGATTTAGATTCTTGCTGGAGTATTGATCATGTGGAAACCAATGTGAAGAAGGGGCGAGTGGATCTTTATATTTCTCATTCGGGGAAGGATCTTGTATGCCCAGATACGGGTGAGTCTGGTACCTTGTATGACCATCGCAAGAAGCGTCAATGGCGCCACCTGGATCTCTTTCATTTCAAGTGTTTTCTTCACTGTAGGATTCCCCGTGTACTGACTCCTAATGGTCCGAAGACGATCATCATTCCTTGGGCGGCTCCATCCAGTCGAGTCACCTATGCGTTTGAATGTTTTGCCATTCGTCTGCTGAACGCAACTAAGACCAAAACAGCAGATCTTCTTCGGTGCGGATTTAACCAGCTCCATCGTATTATGCACCGTGCTGTTGAACGCGGAGAGTCACGCAGATCTCTGGCAGGAATTCACCATATCAGTATTGATGAAAAGGCTCTCAAGCGCGGACATACCTATGCAACGATTGTGAGTGATTCGGATCGTGGAGTGGTCATTGATATTGGACCGGGACGGACGAAAAAAGGCACGATAGAACTCTTAGAATGCCTTTTAGGGCAAATCAAGGATCAGATAGAGACGATATCTACGGATATGTGGAAGGCCTTCATTGGAGCGGTTGCAAAGGTGTTCCCCCATGCCCTCATGATTCACGATCGGTTTCATTTAATCCAGTATCTCAATCAAGCCATCAATCAAGTAAGAAGGCGGGAGGTCAAACAGCATCCAGAACTCAAAGGGAGCCGATATGCATTGTTGAAAAACGAAAACAATCGTACGGAAAAACAGGAAGACATCTTCCAAGTGGTGAAGGAATCCAACCTCAATGTGAGTGTCGCTTGGCGGTTACGGGAAGATTTCAAAGCCATCTTTGAATGTGCATCGTTAAAAGAAGCGAAAGCGTATCTCAACTTATGGCTTGACGAGGTGAACGAGGCTGGTGTCAAAGAAGTCATGAAAGTTGCAGACATGTTTAAGAATCACTTTGATGGCGTCTGCAACGCATTATGGAACCGTCAGTCCAATGCAAAAGCAGAGAGGATTAATGGAAAAATTCAAGAGATCAAAACCATGGGTAGAGGATATAGAACCTTTGAAAATTTCAGAGTTGCTATTCTCTTCTTTTGTGGCGGTCTGGATCTCTATCCACACGATTCGTGATAGAACCAAAAATAAGAGGCCAGTCAAGACAACACTGGTTCCAGGATAGAAGAGACACTGGAACACTGGATGTTACGTTCTTCTTAACCTGTAGTTCCTTCAGTTTGAGGGAGTTCAGGTGAAAGAGGCAATTCGAACCAGAAGCGCGATCCTTTCCCAACCGTACTCTCCACATGGATCGTTTCTCTATGCTCTTGTAGAATCTGTTTCACGATGGCTAAACCCAGTCCTGTTCCACCATCTCGTCGGGCACGTGAGCGATCAACACGATAAAAGCGTTCAAAGATCAATTTCAAGTGATTCTCGGGGATTCCTTGACCATCATCAATGACTTCCACGCGAACCTTATCGACCAGTTTGTGAAAGCGGCAACGAACCGTTCCAGAAGTGCTGTATCGGATCGCATTGTGAATTAAATTCAATAAAACCCGGCGAATCTGATCGCTATCTGCCTGAACCCAGACATCTTGCTCATCAATCTCAATCTTCAGGCCTTTTCTCTGGGCTTGATTGATCAGGATCTCCTCTGCATCAAAGGCAAGTGCCGAGAGATTACAACTGGAGATGTTCAGAGGCTCATTGCGATTTTCAAGTCTCGCGATATCAATCAGTGAACCAAACAGGTTGTTGAGCCTCTTTAGGTTTTGTAATCCTTTCGCAGAATATCTTTGACGATGTGCCTCCGAGAGTTTGGGAGATCCCAGAGCTTCTAAGAATCCGCTGATTGCAAAGATAGGGTTAAGAACTTCATGTGAAATATTACTGATGAATTCACGTTGTCGCTGTGTAATATCCTCTAGTTCATGAATCTTTTCCGTGTAGATTCTTGACATATATTCAAGGTTATGTCCCAAATCCTGAAATTCAGCAGCTCTGGAGGATACACGAATTGGAGTTCCATACTCGCCTGCAACAATTTGCCGGACCGTGCTCATGATTTTTCGCAGAGGTTTTGTAACCTGATGAGAAGCAATCCAGGCACCAATCATGGCCATAAATAATGCGATCCCAATCCCAGCGATCATACGGTCTTGCATACCTGCCGCCAAAATGTAAAGCGGACTGGCAGGGCGGCCTAGCCCAACCACAAACTCATCTCTGCGAATCGCCCCGATCTGAATCTTTTGTTGATTTTCCAATGTGATTAAATCAAAGAAGGGCTCTTCAACAGAGGCTCGAGAGAGCAGATCTAGGACAGTGGTATGCCCCAAGGGAGAATTTCTCCAATAAAGAAGAGAATCATGGTGCGCAATGAATATGTGCAGATCGTCGATATGTAGGCCCTCGATCACAGGAGCACCTAGATTTTCGAGCCATTCACTTGGCTCTTTAGAGGCTGGGTGTCCCGTGGAGAAGATGAGTGAAGTAATGTGTGCGGTATCAACTAGATGGCTTTCATGAGCGGCCTTTCGAATATTATGACTCAAGTTCAGAGTCAGAAAAAAGACGACTCCTCCGCCTGCAATCCCCACGAAAAGTACGAACGTGAGGAACATCCATGTTCGCGTGGGCGCCCGGGCGGGGAATGCCCATCGATGAGTATCAAATGGCCACACCATTTGCTCCTTCGCTAGTTGGGTTTATTCGTTTTCCTCCCCAGAAGTTGTCATGTCATTGAAACGATACCCGATTCCCCGAACCGTTTCAATGTGCTTGGCATAGCTTCCCAACTTCTCCCGCAGGTTTTTCATATGTGTATCTACAGTGCGAGGTGTTACCATTTTAGAATCCTGCCAGAGTACATCTAGCAATTCTTTTCGGCGGTAGACCTGCCGAGGGTGTCGAATCAGAAAACTAAGTAACTCAAGTTCTGTCAATGTAAGTCCGAGGTCACGTCCCAAGAATTCAGCCCGATACTCATTTACATAGATTGTGAGCCCCATGTTCGTGATGGTCTCAACCTCTCCAATATGAGCTCGTCTTAGATTTGCTTTTATCCGAGCAAGGAGGACTTCCATCGTAACGGGTTTTGTCAGATAGTCGTCCCCACCCAACATAAGTCCACGGATCTGGTCTTCATCTTCTGCTTTTGCGGTAAGGAAAATGATGGGTATTTCTTCGGTCTCATCTCTGGAGCGAAGCTGTTGACATACTTGAAATCCATCCATCTTGGGAAGCATCACATCAAGGAGAATCAAATCCGTCCATGGATGGATTTTCCGAAGAGCTTGTTGTCCATCATACGCAACATCCACACTGTAGCCAACTTCTCCCAGAAAATGAGCAATGACCTCGGCTATATCTTCTTCGTCTTCGACGACAAGAATATTGATTTCATGTTTTGGTTTAGATTTTTGTAACATATAGCATAGACAAGTATTGGGGCGGATTTGATGGTATAGAAACTCTCATAATCCTTTTAACTCAAGGAGAGAGGGTTTTTCTCATACTCATGAAGGCTCTGTTACGGACTGTAACATGTACATTTGGACAGGGTTCAAACCTAGCTGCAAAACCTTGTCGCCTGGAAAAATGGGCGCACAACATGGAGTCGGCTGGCATTGTGAGCGATTGGAGGTTTTTCACATAGTATGCTAAACCAGTTGAGAATTTTATTGAAGTTAAAGTTGCGTCATGGTCGCAGGGTACGATCGAATCAGTTTAGAGATACGTGAATAGTATATTCATCAATGGAATATAGTTTTCTAGCCGATAGATTTTCGTCATGTGAAGATCCAGAAGGTCCCAAGACCGTTCTTATGCGTATAAGGCTTGAATGAACGGCTTCCTAGTTCCCATGATATTTTACAGAAGCAGCAAAATCCAAAATTGCTACGCTATCTGGAGAACACTTCCTAGTTCAAAAAAATTGATTGTTTTCCAATACCTGGAGGTGAATGAATCCTGATCTTTTCATTCAGAATGGAGCAATCCTGAATCCCTCGACGGGGAAGACCCGGCGTGCAGATATACGTATTCGCAAGGGTTTGATTGCAGAAGTAGGGGAAAACCTTAAGGCTTCGGATGAACAGGTTTTGGAAGCGAAGGGACGAATGATCTCCCCAGGGTGGATGGATATGCATGTTCACTTTCGTGATCCTGGGGAGGAGCACAAGGAGACGATCGAAACCGGCTGTCGCGCGGCGGCTTTTGGTGGCTTTACTGCAGTTGCATGTATGCCAAATACAGATCCGCCAATTGACAATAGGGAAGCCGTTCATTCATTGATTAAGCGGGCGGAAGAACTCCCCGTAGATGTATATCCGATTGCGTGTGTGTCACGCAAGAGGCAAGGGAAAGATTTATCTGAGATGGCTGAATTAGCAGCTACTGGAGCGGTGGCCTTCAGTGATGACGGATTGCCGGTTCACAATGGGAGTCTTATGCGGCGTGCACTTGAATACGCGAAAGTTGTCGGCAAGCCCATCATTAATCATATGGAAGATTTGACTCTGGGCCCGAAAGGTCACATGAATGAGGGGGTGATTTCTACCTATCTTGGACTGACACCTGTTCCCACATTCTCAGAAGAATCCATGCTGGCCCGTGACCTCATGCTAGCAGAATTGACGGGAGGACATTTACATGTAGCTCACGTATCCACTGCTCGATCCACACAAATGATTCGGGATGCAAAGGCACAGGGAATCCATATAACATCTGAAGCGTGTACACATCATTTTTCATTGACTGAAGAAGCGGTTGAAGAGTCGAGTTTTGATGTACAGACCAAAATGCATCCACCCCTTAGGACCGCCGATGATGTAGAAGCGATTCGAACGGGTCTATCCGACGGAACTCTGGATGCAATTTGTACGGATCATGCGCCCCATGCCGCATTTGAGAAAGAAACAGATTTTGTGTCCTCTCCATTCGGAATTATTGGGTTAGAAACGGCTTGGGGACTTACTGGACGGCATCTGGTCGCTACCCAGCATTTGAGTGTTGCCGAGGCCGTGCATCGGCTTTGTGTTGCTCCACGTGAGATTCTGGGGCTACAGGTTCCATCGTTTGAAGTTGGATCATTCGCGAATTTGACTATCTTTGATGCGACGACAAACTGGACATTCGAATCCAGACACATTCATTCCAAGAGCCGAAATACACCATTTTTAGGCTCCTACATGACCGGACGTGCCTGGGCCATTTATAATAAAGGACAACTAGTAGAGAATCAACCGTGAAACTGGCACACATTCCTCCCCAACCCCATATCCTACTCATTTACGGAGGTCAGTCCGCTGAACACGAAGTATCTCTGGTATCGGCACGGAATGTATTTCACGCGATTGATCAAACACGTTATAAGATCACACTAGTTCGGATCAATCGTGATGGGACCTGGGTTCGCGTGGCAACCGTTGAGGATACACCTCCTGGGCAGATTGATTTTTATGCATCAGGTGAGTTGGTCTTCTTGAAACCCGATAGAGGGTTGGCTCCGATTGAATCTCCAGAGGATACAGTTCATGTGGATATTGTATTTCCCGTTCTCCACGGAACGAATGGAGAAGATGGGGCCATTCAAGGGCTTTTTCAGATGTACGGGATCCCATATGTTGGAGCGGGGATCCTTGGGTCCTCGGTTTGCATGGACAAGGACACCTCGAAACGCCTCTTGCGGGAGGCGGGGATCCCCGTACCAGAATTCAAAGTGCTTCACAGCGGAGAGACCAATTTTCCCAGCTATGACTACCTGGCTAGAAAGTTTGGGAAATCGCTCTTTGTCAAACCCGCCAACACGGGCTCATCCATTGGAATTTCCAAAGTAGAGTCGTTGATGGAATATCATACGGCAATTGAAGAAGCTTTCAAGTACGATGAAAAGGTCTTGATCGAAGAAGCGATCACAGGTCGTGAGATTGAATGTGCTGTATTGGGGAGGAATCCAATTCATGTCTCAGGTTGCGGCGAGATCACGACCACACATTCTTTTTATTCTTATCAGGCTAAGTATGAAGATGAATCGGCAACTGAGATCGTCATTCCGGCCCGAATCCCGGAAGCGGTTACAGCACGTATTCAGCGTTTAGCTCGTAGAGTTTGTCGCGTACTTGATTGTTATGGAATGGCCAGAATCGATTTTTTTCTTGAAAAAGATCTTCGGGTACTGGTCAATGAAGTCAATACCATCCCGGGGTTTACTTCGGTCAGTATGTATCCGATGCTCTGGGATAATTCGGAAGTATCCTTTACAGACCTCATGGATATCCTGATCCAAGATGCATTTGTTACCCATCAACGACGATCCCAATTGGTCCGTAATCGGTAATGTCGTTTTCGATTGATACTCGTACTCTCCGGGAAGGGGACACTTTTGTGGCGATTAAGGGAGAACGTTTTGATGGACATGATTTTGTACAGCAGGCATTCCGCCAAGGTGCATCAAAGGTGATTGTCGAGAGGGCCGTTGAGGGGGGAAGGGGAGATAATTTTCAGATTGTCCAGAACACGACGACCTATCTAGCAGAAGTTGCTTCCAACAAGGTAAAGCAAGCAAACGCAAAAGTGATTGCAATCACTGGTTCAATGGGCAAGACGACCACTAGGAAAGCTGTGGCGCAGGTATTAAGTGCCGCGTATCCAGTGATATCATCGGTCGGCAACCTCAATACGACATTGGGCTTATCTCTTACGTTGGCGAATAGCAACCTGGAAGATCACACGTATCTTGTCCTGGAAATGGGTGCTTCCCAAAAAGGAGATCTGAAAGAGATCTGCCAGTATTTCAGGCCAGATATTTCTGTTGTGACGAATGTACGAGGAGTACACCTAGAAATGTTGGGATCCATTGAGGGCGTTCAGCAGGAGAAAAGTGAACTCGTTCGTGCACTTGGCGACAACGGGATCGCATGCCTGAATGCGGATGATCCTCGTACCCGTGCAATGATGGCAGAATGCAAAGGCAGGCATCTCCTTTATGGAAGGGCCAAAGATGCAAAGATCACACCCCGTGAAATTACCGCAGAAGTTCCCTTATTAGGTGAACATGTCATTTATATTCTTCTTGCTGCTTTTGCGGTTGGAACTTCGGTCGGATTGCCCCCGAAGCTCATTAATGAAGCCCTATGCTCGCTGAAAACAGAAAAAGGGCGACTGAATCCCTTACCTGGAAAAAATGAATCTGTTTTAATTGACGATTCCTATAATGCCAGTCCAGATGCAGTAAAGGTTGCTCTAGATGTATTGCGTCGGTATACGGCTCAAAGGCGGATTGCCTTTCTAGGGGACATGCTAGAGCTTGGTACAACAGAGCAAGAGGCACATGAAGAGGTATTGAAAAAGGCTATCGAGAATGCAGACCTGATCTATGGATGCGGTCCCCGAATGCGGGCGGCGGCAAAAGAATTGCCAGCGGCTTTAAGCCTCCACGTCGAATGTGTCTCGGATTCAAAAGAGTTTGAGCACGAGCTCAATTGCGGAAGGATCTATCAACCGGAGTCAGGAGATGTAATTCTAGTCAAGGGGTCTCAGGGAGCAAGAATGGAACGGATCAGTCGCGCCTTACTCGCAGAATCAATTTCTCCAGCATCCGTACTACCCCGTCAGACGGAAGCATGGCTTTCAATCTAGAATGAGTCCTTCGAACAAGTCATATTTTTTTCAGTTCAATTGCGGGTATGCAGAGGTTCTTAATTAATTAAACTGTGAGGCTTGCCAGATTTTCATGAGGTTTGTTGGTAATCACCGATGCGTCGCACATTGCTGCTGGAGATTGCTGTGAACGAAGGCTGCGAACGAAACTCCTGGTTCTGATTGCGACATCTATGGATGCCATGTTAAAAGACGGTTTAGAGGTGCTGCTTGGACATCATCATTTTGTGATAACAACTCACCAGCGTCCTGATGGAGATGCAATCGGTTCACAGATTGCGCTCGGGCGTTTTCTAGAGCTTCTGGGTAAAGAAGTTGCACTGTTCAACACGGACCCTACGCCTTCCAATCTTGAATGGATGCCGGGTTCAGACGTGATTCGGACCGGGAATTCTCTAGAAAATTTAGATGCGGTTGCCCGTGCAGATCTCTTCATAGTGGTAGATACAAATTCCCGAGATCGTTTGGGAAAAACGGTTTCCAGAGCCCTAGATCTGTACAAGGGCCCGGTATTACTTATAGATCATCACACAGAGCCTGAAACGTGGTTTACTTGGATGGTACGTGATGAAGAGGCTGCCGCGACCGGGGAATTGGTTTACGATTTGATTTGTAGCTATGACCAGGATTTAATTGACTCTGACATGGCTACGGCACTTTATACTGCGGTCATGACAGACACAGGTTCGTTCCGGTTTTCTTCGGTAACCCCAAAGATCCACCGAATGACCGCTGATTTGCTCGAACGTGGAAGCTACTCCTCTTTGGAGGTATATTCAGGTGTATACGAAAATCATAGCCCATCCTGGCCTCGCCTAGTTTCTATGGCATTCCAGAGTTTGACCTTTTTGTATGGGGGAAAACTGGCCTATCTTACAATCACTAGACATATGCTTGACACGTCCGAAGTTGAGTATGATGAGATTCATGGGTTTTCCGATATGATGATGTCGATTGCAGGGGTTCGAGTAACGCTTCTTTTTACGGAATTGAAACGAGGCGTGAAGGTCAGTTTCCGATCCAAAGGCGACTATCGAATGGATACTTGGGCGCAGACGTATGATGGTGGCGGGCATCAGAACGCAGCGGGTGCATTTCTTCGGTGCTCAATCAGAGAGGCGGTAGAAGTGGTACTAGATGGGGCCCCGGATTTATTTAAAGAAGAAGAACTTATGGCCTTGACTCAAGAAGATGAGGCCTATCTCAATGTACTATCCAGTCCAAAACAATGAAAGTTTCTGTCACCACACTAAGTCTCCAGGATTTGGATGTAGATCTTTTGATCATCCCAGTTGAGCGTTCCCTCGCCCGTGCTCGTGCAGCACAGATTGGTGGACCAATCGGAGAAGCACTTAACACGGCATTAATTGATTTTGAGGGAGATCTAGAGGAAACACTTTTATGCTATCCCACCTCTGGCCGTGCAGCAAGGGTTGCCGTCGTTGGCTTGGGATACCCAGAAAATGTTGATCGTGAAATACTGCGCAGAGCCGCAGCAGCGGGTGCACATTTAGCCATGAAAACGAAAGCGACGACGGTCGCTTTATGTTTGCCCGATTCACGGCTCGATTCAGAAGCCACGGGGCAATCTCTGGTAGAAGGGTATATGCTTGCCTCGTATGACTACAACCACTATAAGACACAGCCAAACCATGAGCGAACGGTTACAGAGCGACTCGTCTTGCATGCTGGTCAGGATGAAAAATCTGCCAGGCGCGGTGCCGAGCGTGGTCGAATTGAAGCCGAAGCAACGATTACGGCCCGTGATCTTGTAAACCTGTCTCCACACGACAAATCCCCGACGCAGCTTGGAAGAATTGTCGAACGATTCGGCCGTAAATACGGATATGAAGTATCGATTTGGGATAAGTCAGACATTGAGAAGGAGAAAATGGGTGGGCTACTCGGAGTAAACCGGGGAAGCCTTGCGCCACCTGTCATGATTGAAATGACCTGGAAACCTGCTAAAGCAGCAAATTCCCGCCCGGTGGTATTGATTGGAAAAGGAATCGTTTTTGATACGGGCGGACTGTCTCTAAAACCAACAAAAAACTCCATGGATCACATGAAGGCGGACATGGCTGGGGCCGCTGCCGTGATCGGTGCCATGGAAGCGGTTGCTCGCCTAGACGTCCCGCTTTACGTGATTGGTTTGATTCCAGCAACAGATAACCGGCCAGGGCAGGATGCCTATGTTCCCGGAGATATCCTGAAAATGCATTCGGGGATGACCGTCGAAGTCCTGAATACCGATGCAGAAGGGCGTCTGATTCTTGCAGATGCACTTTCGTATGCAAAGCTGTACCGGCCAGAGATTGTGATTGATCTAGCGACGTTAACAGGCGCGCAGGTTGTTGCTTTGGGGAGTCAAGTTGCTGCCGTCATGACACGTGAAGATTCTGAAGCGAGTGAACGATTAGCACCGGTAATGGAAGCGGCGGAGCGTAGTGGAGATCTCCTGCATCCCATGCCGATGCATGCCCATTACGGAGAGTCGATCAAGAGTAATGTAGCAGATATTAAAAATATTGGTAATCGCGAAGCAGGGAGTATTACGGCTGCAAAATTCCTTGAAAATTTTGTTGACTATTCTTGGGTGCATATTGACATGGCAGGCCCATCATTCTTAAAGTCGGATCTACCGTATAGGCCCGCAGGAGGGACGGGCTTTGGTGTTCGACTTCTGACCGAATTTATTCGCGATTACGCACATCCCAAGAAGCGATAGAGCTGTGACGGCGGACTCGAAAGAGCGTATTGCGATTACACTGGGGGACCCAAATGGGATCGGCCCCGAAGTGGTACTGAAGTGTCTCGATGACCCGCTGCTTATGAAGCGGGTTGAGCCAGTAGTCATTGGTTCAAAGAAGGCTTTGGAAGTTCATTCAAAATCGCTGGGGAGGCGGCCTCCGGTTCTCATTGAGAACATGAAAACCCCTGTCCCTAAGCGTGGAGTTCGGTTTTTGGATACAAGTGAGGGAGAAGAGGCGTCCGTGGAGATCGGGCAGGTGACTCCAAAAGCAGGCATGATGGCAATGAAGGCCGTGGATGCAGGGATCCTGCTCGCAAAACAGAAGAAGATCAGTGCGCTGGTTACCGGTCCCATTTCAAAACTGGCGATTATTCGCGCAGGTTATAATTTTCCAGGGCACACGGAGTACCTAGCCAAGAAGACGAAGGTCAAGGATCAAGTCATGATGATGGTATCCAGAGAACTGCGCATTAGCTTGGCTACGGCTCATATACCTCTGAAACAGGTATCTGGAAAGCTGACGGTCAATGGGCTTGTGGCAAAACTAAAGCGAGTACAACGATCTCTCGTGAATGATTTTGGGATTATACGCCCGAAGATCGCCGTTCTTGGACTTAATCCGCATGCCGGAGAAAAAGGGGTACTTGGGCATGAGGAAGAAGAAGTGATCATCAAAGCGATCAAGGATGCCGGGAATCGAGGCATACTTGCTTTGGGGCCATTTCCGGCAGACGGTTTTTTTGGGAGCGGGCAGTATTGTGATTATGACTGCATTCTGGCGATGTATCATGATCAAGGATTAGCTCCATTCAAGATCCTCTCATTTGGACGTGGTGTGAATTTCACAGCAGGATTACCCATCGTACGAACCTCGCCAGATCATGGTACAGCATTCGATATTGCCGGAAAAAATCAAGCGAACGAGGGAAGTATGATTCAGGCTGTACTCCAAGCTGCGTCTATCGCAGGACAAAGACGAAGTAGCCAGTGACTATATTTAGTCGAATACATTATTAAATCATTGCCATGAACATTCTTATAAGCGTACAGCAGTTCATTGATAGCCTGCTACAATATCCGCTACTCGTCATCCTGGTCGGAGGTGGAGTATTCTTGACCTTCCGGTTGGGATTTATTCAGTTTCGACAGTTTGGGCACGGTATCAAAGTCGCAACGGGCAAATACGATGACCCAGATGACGCGGGAGATGTATCGCACTTTCAGGCCCTCACCACTGCATTGTCAGCGACAGTGGGGATCGGAAATATTGCAGGAGTTGCCTTAGCCATTCACTGGGGAGGTCCAGGTGCAGTTTTCTGGATGTGGGTGACCGCATTGTTGGGTATGTGTACAAAGTATACCGAGGTAACTCTGGCACAGAGATACCGCATCGTAGACCGCGATGGAAGCAAACTCGTTGGTACGGTGTCCGGTGGGCCAATGTATTATATTGAATATGGGTTAGGAAAGGCGTTCAAGCCATTGGCGATGCTGGTTGCGGGTGCCCTGCTTCTGACGGCATTGATGACGGGGAATGCCATCCAGTCCAATACCGTTTCGGATCTGATGAATTCGGAATTTTCCATTCCAACTTGGGTGACAGGAGGTCTAACTTCGGCAGTCGTTGCATTGGTGATTCTTGGTGGGATTTCACGGATTGGCCGGGTCACAGGGATTTTGGCTCCTGTGATGGGATTACTCTATGTTACGGGTGGCGTAGTGATCTTGGCCATCAATTATAACGGTGTTTTCCCTGCACTAGCAAGTATCTTTACAGAAGCATTTAATCCCACTGCTGGGGTGGCTGGTACGGGAATCGGAATTCTGCTACAGACGATTCTATGGGGCGTAAGGCGGGGCTTATTCTCAAATGAAGCAGGACAGGGATCCGCTCCGATTGCACACTCGGCCGCAAAGACACAAGAACCGGTTTCTGAGGGTGCCGTTGCACTACTCGAACCGTTTATTGATACGCTCGTCATCTGTACGATTACGGCGCTGGTAGTTCTTACCACGGGAGTATGGAAGGATAAAGTAGATACCGAACTTTTGATCGGGGAGGGGGATTTCTCTTATGTGGAAGAAATTGGAGGAAGATATCAGCCCTCGGGGAGCGTTCCTGAAGAGATTGTCATTGATGGCGGTGTTCCTGTACGGGCACAGAATAACGGGATCATGTATGCATGGCATGAGGTGCCGGTAGAGCAATTCTTTATTGATCAGGAGCAAACTATTCCGTTTACGGGCATGATTGACACCCAGGCGGGAGTTGCCATCTCTTCGGATACCCAGACCCAGTACTCACGACTTTACGGCATGGCTGTAGAGAATGGTGCGCCAATGACCGCCTTGGCATTTGAACAGGGACTAGGAGATATTGGGAAGTATCTTGTGATCTTTTGTGTATTTCTGTTTGCAATCTCAACAGCGATTTCCTGGAGTTATTATGGAGATCGGTGTTCAATGTATCTCTTTGGAAAATCTTCAATCTTGCCCTATAAGATGATTTTTGTAGTCATGCACTTTGTTGGTGCAGTCGTGAGCTTGAATACCATTTGGGCGATTGGGGATACTGCCCTTGCATTTGTGACGATTCCAAATGTAGTCGCACTAATTCTACTCTCGGGCATTGCGAAGAAATTGACGGACGATTATTTTGATGCATTCAAACCGGGAATGACCAGAGAAGAATATCTTTCGGTCGCGCGCTCACGTGCAAAAGCACACAAATCCGGCTCTGAGGTATAGTTTGCAGGAAACACCATCGAACCCAAGTGTTTGGCAGTCCCTGCTTCCCATAGGTGTACTGATCTTTTTGTTGGTTGCATCTGTGAATTTTTTCGGCGAGGATGCATCCTATGGTCCGAATCAGATCGCGCTGATCTTGTCGGCCATGATCTGTGCATTGATCGGTCTGCGGCTTGGGTTTACTTGGAAGCAGATCCAGAGCGCCATGGTTAAAGGGGTTTCCTTGTCCATGGGGGCCATTTTTATCCTGTTGGTTGTGGGATCTTTGATCGGAACCTGGATATTGGGGGGCGTGGTTCCGACCATGATGTTTTACGGCCTCCAAGTCCTGAATCCGGCAATATTTTATACAGCCTGTTGCATTATCTGCGCAATTGTAGCCATCGTATCAGGGAGTTCCTGGACGACCGTCAGCACGATTGGGATCGCATTAGTCGGAATTGCGGCAGCATTTGGTCTCCACCTTGGGATTGCAGCGGGGGCAATCATTTCGGGTGCTTACTTTGGGGACAAGCTTTCTCCATTATCAGATACGACCAATCTAGCTCCTGCAATGGCAGGAACCGAGTTGTTTATCCATATCCGTCACATGCTTTGGACGACAGTGCCGGGCATTACGATTGCCTTAATTCTATTCACGATCATTGGGTTTGTATGGAAACCGGATCTAGGTTCTTCGACAGGTTTGGAGGAGGTATTGACAGCCTTGGAGAATAGTTTCAATTTGGGGATACATCTATTGATTCCTGTAATCGTGGTACTCGTTTTAATCTACAAGAAGATGCCGGCGTTTCCAGCTCTTCTTATTGGAGCATTATTGGGCGGGATCACTGCAATGATTTTTCAACAGGAAGTGGTCATTGCATTTGTTGGCGACTCAGATTTACCACATATCCTAGCTCTCTTGAAGGGAGTCTGGATGGTTATGTTTGGGGAATTCATCTCCAATACGGGTAATGGAGCCTTGGATGATCTTCTATCACGTGGTGGGATGTCCAGTATGTTAGATACGATCTGGCTCATTATTTCAGCAATGATATTTGGTGCGGTAATGGAAAAGACAGGGATGTTGAAGGTGATCACCAAAAAGATTCTAAGTGCTGCACGCAGTACAGGGGCACTTATTTTAGCAACTCTAGGGACTGCTTTTGGGATGAATATTATAGCAGGTGATCAGTACATCTCTATTGTAATTCCGGGGAGAATGTACCGTGCAGAGTTTGAAAAGCGCGGCTTACATCCGAAAAACCTCTCTCGAGCCTTAGAAGATTCAGGGACGCTTACATCTGCACTGGTTCCCTGGAATACATGTGGTGCATTTATGGCGGCTACGCTGGGTGTACCAACATTATATTACGTGCCGTTTGCCTTTTTCAACTACATGAACCCGGTTATTAGTGCCATTTATGGCTTTACGGGATTTACCATTGTTCCACTGGATACGGATGAAGATATGCCGGAGGAATAGAGATGAATCCTGGCTTCGCAACTCAATGAGACTAATCCTTCGCGGTAACATTCTTTCTGAATAGATAGAAAACGTATCTATACGAAAATCCCATATGACATGATCCATTGGATTGGATAATTTGAGGCAGGTTCCTTTCAGTGTGATCGCGGAGATAAATGAGGGGGTACGCATCAAATCTGAATAATTTTTTGGCCTGTATTTTGAGGTAGTCATGGTTATCGTCAGGTCCATAAATTTTTTGCTAAAAAAGGCATCAGGATTTGTTTAATTCTAAAATAATCACTCTATTTGTAGGATCATGATCAACGCGGATAGCACGCCTGTTTTTGACGAGTCATTGCGGCTCATTTTGGTCGATGTTCTAGGGGAGGAGAATGCTCGGCGCGTGCTGGAACTAGTGTATGAATTGGGGCAAGGAGTTGGTGATGCTAGTGATAGAGAAGCTGGTTAACGCAAAGGAAGAGATCATGGATGCCCAAGAGAAGATTGACGATCTTCTACGCAGATTGTATGGGCAGAATCGGGAGCGGTTTATAGATCCAAATCAAATGGATACAACGCAAGTGTGTCAGATTTTGGATTTAGATACCTCTATGGTGAGATAGAAGATTTCTGCGGGGTCTTGATTGAGGGAAGGAGAATCTATCTGATTACGATTCCCAAAATTAATAATCTACTCCATTTGCACTGGCTTCTTGGGATATTTTCCATTGACTCCACTCCATAGCCATTACACTCAGTTGCTCGGGATGAGAAGTCGCTATGTTGGTCGACTCATAAGGGTCTTCGACAATATTGTATAATTCAAATGTGCCACCGCCATCAGTGCTATAGATTTTATAAACTTCTCCGATTATGCTAGCCTGTTGATTAATTCTAAATGCAAGATTTTGCTCTCTTTTTTTCGTGATCCCATGGAGCAGGGGGAGTATGTTTATCCCATCATACGGGCGATTGTATTTTTCCGGGTTGATGTTCAGTATGGCTGCAATAGTGGGGAAATAGTCAGAGGTAAAGGAAGGGGACTCCAAGACCGTTCCCGGCAAGATTTCCCCAGACCATTCCATAATGCCAGGAACCCGGATTCCGCCCTCATAAAGGCTTCGTTTTCTTCCTCTGAGTCCTTTCGTACTGCCTTGGGTTCTTCCGGTTATGTTCTCGCCCTCAGGGCCATTGTCACTGGTGAAAAATAATACGGTATTTTCGGATACACCTAATTCACGCAGGGTTTTTCGTAGTCTCCCTACTTGTTCATCCATGGCGGTTAATGCTCCGTAAAAATGCTGTTGATCTTCGGACAACCCGGAGTATAATTCTTTATAACGTTCACCCGCAATGACAGGAAGATGTGGCGTATGGAACCAAACAACACCAAAGAAAGGTTGATCTCGGCTTACGGCATCTTGAATGAAGGGGATGACTCGGTCCATAATCACCCGAGAGTCATCTCCATCAAGGTTTAAGGTTTCAATTTTGCCAGGATTAGACCAATAGAAAGTATTGAATGGTTTCCCCTGCTGCAGAGATACAGATACATCCCCTGCGGAGCTGATAGGTGTTATCATCGGATCCCAGGTAGGCACTTTTGCTTCCGTCACGAAATATGTATCAAAGCCATGTTTGGAAGGTGGTGAATAATGTGCATCATGTTCAGGTTTGCCTCCCCGATTGGAATCAAGTGTATCACGAGTGAGCGTTCCTAAATGCCATTTGCCAAACATTCCTGTCGTATATCCTACCTCTTTGACCATCTCTGAGAGTGTCACTTCTTCGTTTTTCAAATGACCACAATTCGCATAGCAGATCCCATAGCGGAGTGGGTGGCGTCCGGTTAATATACTGCCACGAGTAGGTGAGCAGACTGGCGAAGCAGCATAGAATCGGTTAAACACAATCCCGTTAGCAGCCATTTCATCCAGATGAGGGGTCTTCAAATGCGGATGCCCATTATAGCCTGTATCTCCCCATCCTTGGTCATCTGTCATGATCAGAAGAATATTAGGATAGCTGGTAGATTTCGGCTGATTATTGCATGACGTGAGCAAGAACGGAAGTGTCAGAATGAACAATGATTTAGCCAAATAATGCGTCGGAAAGTATCTTACAACATCTCTTGAATTGTAGGTTATGATGGTCATGGAGGAAGTAAGAGAAAAGATGTTACCCTGAGATAGGGTTGGCCTTATAGGATTTCATATATCTTCCCGAGGGGAATGAAAAAAGCTCATGGGGAGAGTAACAATGGTAAAGTGTATGGATATGCACTACAGTAGTACTGGAATGTTGTTCCAGTACTACGCAATCAGGCAAAATTATCTAGATCATACTCCAGTTCAAGGGCAGAGAAAATTTCTGCAGGTTGAAGTTCTCTATGTAGGGATAGGACCAGAAAACAACGGACCAAGTATACAGCGTCTTTAAGTGATAAAGGATAGCTTCTAGTTTCAAAGAAGTGAAAAAACGTCAGAGTATGGAAAAATTGGAGAAGGGTACAAGATTTGCAGACCTACTTGAACAGCCCGAGGAGGCTAGGTTTGGAATTGTCGTAAGTCGATTCAATGAAGCCATAACTAGAAACCTACTGGATGGCTGCGTTGAAACTCTCTCGGCACACAAGGTTGAAAATATTGATGTTATTTGGTGTCCTGGAGCATTCGAGCTACCACTTGTGGCGCAGCAGATGATCCACCGTAATTGCTATAGTGCTATCATTGCCCTAGGGGCGATCATTCGAGGTCAAACCTATCACTTTGAAGCGATTAGTGATTCGAGTATCGGGGGGTTACAGAGGGTGGCACTTGATACTGGAGTTCCGATAGCTCTTGGAGTCATTACACCTGAAAACCTTGATCAGGCAAGAGCGCGATCAGAGCCAGGTCCGAATCATAAGGGGGTAGAAGCAGGATTGGCTGCATTAGAGATGGCTGGATTACTCAGGAAGCTTTCCGAGAAAAAATCTTCATGAAATCGCTCAACTATGTGTGCACAGGGCTTCTCATGTTCCTGGTTGCCTTCTCGGTAAATGCTCAAACGACACGATCATGGACAGCCCACACGAGTGCTCGTGAGGTAACCAGTCTATCAGCAGGGCAGGAGGTGGTTTGGGTCGCCTCTACTGGAGGAATATTCGGCTATTATCCAGAAACTGGGGAAATTGAGCGATATACTGCTGCCGAAGGGCTTTACGATGTGAATGCAAGAGCAGTCATATGGGATTCCAAGCGTAAATTCGTTTGGATTGGATATGCAGATGGTGTTTTTGATCGTCTCGATATATCATCAGGTAACGTCTCCACATATTTTGATATCTATCGAAGTGAACGGTTCCCGTCCAAAGCGATCAACAAAATGGGCGTATGGGGAGACAGCCTCCTGATTGCAACGGGATTTGGGGTCGTGATCTTTGATCCAATTCGGGATGAGGTACGTGATACATACAGTAGATTTGGTTCGCTTCCGGCCGCGACTTCCGTCAATGATGTATTGGTGGACTTGGTCCCTGGTGGAGAAACGGGAGTTTGGGTTAGCACAGATGTCGGCGTTGCCTATGCGCCATTATCTGTACAAAGTCTTCAGGACCCGAGTGCTTGGACATCTGAAACTGCGGTCATTCCCGCTCCACGGGTCAAGAACATAATCTATCATCATGACCGCCTATATGTGGGAACGTCTTTTGGTCTCGGAAGACGAATGGAGGATGGGAGTTATGAGCGAGTTGGTTCTAGCACACGTGAAATTCTAGACCTTGAAATTCTAGAGGATCAGATTCTTGCGGTAACGCCATTTCGATTGCGAGCATATGATATTCGAGGACAAGAAACCATCATTGTTGGCGGCTATGATGATCTACGCGCAGTAGCAACCAACTCAAATGGAGACGTCTGGCTTGGAGATGCAGATAAGGGGGTAAACCACTACGTAAAAGTAGCGGGGACATTCTCCCTTGATCTGATAAGCAATGAACTCTATCCCGAGGGACCATTTGATTCCCCCTTTGGAGATTTAGAGATTGGTCAGGATGGAAGTCTCTGGGCTACAGCTCAATTAGGAGTTTCGAGATCGGGGTTTTATCGTATGACTCCTAGTCAGGAGTGGACAAATTTTACGAGCCGTTTTATTGAGGAATTACGCGGAAGGGGAGGGTATTGGCGTGTACATGTTGACAATTTTGGAGCAGCATGGGCTGCATCTCGCGGGCGTGGTCTGGCACAGGTCTCTACGGAAAATGTAGTTATGACCTACGATCAGACGAACTCGACCCTCCTTCCAGCAGCTGGAACGCAGAGTTATGTTATCGTGGGGGGAGTAGCCAGTGATGAAGATGGGACGCTTTGGGTGACCAATACAAATTCGCCTTATCCATTACATGTACGGACACAGGACGGAACATGGTCGCGTCTGCTTCTACCTATATGTGACGGGGTTCCCCAGAATAGTACATTGGGAGATATTTTTATCGATTCCAATGACATTAAATGGATGGTCTTGTTGGAACGAGGCAACCTGAATTTAACTCGAGGGTTGCTCATTCTAGATACTAACGATTCACCTGAAGATGTAACGGATGATGTATGTACCTATTATGCAACTCCAGGATCGAATGGTTCGGGGTTACCAGGGACACAGATATATTCGCTGGCAGAAGATTTATCTGGAAGAGTGTGGGTGGGGACCAGTGGTGGTCCAGCATATTTTCGGAGTGGTGCCTTCGCTGCCAATGATCCTTCGCTACAGGCAGTGTGGCCGGTTTGGGCAGAGCGCACATTTGGAACCTATGTGCTGAATGGATTGAGGGTCAATGATATTGCAATTGATCCTTCTAATCGACTATGGATGGCCACTTCGCTGGGGGTTTATTTACTTTCGGAGAGCGACGGATTCAGGCAGGTAGAGTACTTCAGTTCTGACAACTCGCCCTTATTTTCTGATATGGTCATCACAGTTGCCGTTGAGGGATCTAGTGGTCGAGTCTTTTTGGGGACAGATAAGGGATTGATCAGCCTACTTAGTGATGCAATTGAGCCATCCGAATACACCAGAGATTTATTTATCTATCCGAATCCAGTAGAACTTGTTTCAGGTGTAGAACCGCAAATATACATCGAGGGGCTGGTTGCAGAAACGGAGATTTCCGTTATGGCTGTACATGGAGAACTGATTCGACGCATGCAGGTACGTGGTGGGAGAGGAATTTGGGATGGTCGTGATCAGGAAGGTGATTTAGTCCCTTCGGGAATGTACGTGATTGTGGCCATGGGAAAAAATGGTGAAGGAGTTGCATATGGCAAGGTTGCAGTCATTCACTGAGGAGATCTTTTTTCGCTTTGAATTGTTCAACTCTAGATCCGTCAAAACGGTGACCGTAGCTCAGGCGGTTAGAGCGCCAGGTTGTGGCCCTGGAGGTCGGGGGTTCAAGTCCCCTCGGTCACCCTTTTAAGTATTTGCCGCGTTCGTCTAGGGGTCTAGGACGCCGGCCTTTCACGCCGGTAACACGGGTTCAAATCCCGTACGCGGTACTCGAGCAAGGACATAGCATCGTAGGGTTACTGCAAGTGCTATCGGAATCGTTGCAGGAGGAAGAGATTGAGTCCACCAAAGTGCACCGAACACAAAAACGGCGGCCGTACACGTTGCAGCATACCAATATACGGTTGCCCAAGGTTTTTGGAAAAAGAAAAGGGGCAAGATGTGCAGAGGCCACGCCCACAGGATATGCAGGTTCGGACGTGTGATGTCGTGAAGAGAGATTAGCCAGAAGAAGGTGATCAGAAGTCCGAGCAGGTTCACGATCCCCAATAAGACGATGTCAAAAACTCTGCGGCGAGGTTGAGAGAAATCGCGCACAAAGAAGATGAGTGCAATCAGAAAAATAAGCCATCCCACGATCATTGGGTAAGATATGGTGCGCTGCGGCTCAGGAGTAACCGGATTTCCAAAGAGAGTATCGGTTTGTGCAACCAGTGGCATTCTAGTACGTGTTTGCGCGTTTTCCAGTAAGATTTGTAGCTCAACGGGAAGGAAACTCAACTGTCGATACGTTGCATCCTGATCCACAGGGCTTCCCATGGCTAGGTTAATTGCCAAATCCAAACTTGCATGATCTCTCAGATAGGGGCGAATGAGATTACGAAACGTAATTCCCGTAGAAGCTGAGTCTGCAATAGTGGTCTGGAGTGCATATTCTAGAGCATCAAGGATTCGTGTAGCACAATTATCATATAGAAAATCATATCGGTAGACACGGTTCTCGGGGAGCGCATTAACGGATAAATACTCATAGAGCATGCGCGTCTCTTCCGTGGTCATCGATAGTTTCTGCTCTACTACGCCGCGTCCCAAAGAAACCCAGGAATGTTCAGCTAATGCGGAAGAGTAATGCAACGACAATAGATAGTCTAGTTTACCATAGGCAAATCGAAGAATAAAGGAAAAAGGGTTTCTGAAATCAAATGTCCCGTAATTATAGGAAATATCGGTTTGCGTAACGGGATCTTCAATTCGAAGTGCACTATGTCCCCACAGAGCGTAGATGGCATCTCCTGGGTAGATGGTCAGAATGGATACACGTGCAGAATCTGAGATCTGTGCGTGTGCATTGAGCCCCAAACCTGTATTGATCAGGGCTACCAGGATGAACAGTATAAATCTTGAATGAGTTAACTGCATATCCTTTAGATGTCCATGAAATTAGGTAGAAAAAAGCGTGCACTTCTTGTAATTGACGCGCTTTCAAAAGCAATTCCACGTCCAGAAACAGAACTCAGATTCGCAAGTGAGTATGAGCTAATTGTTGCGGTCATTCTTTCAGCACAGTGTACAGATGCTCGTGTTAACCTAGTCACTCCCGAGCTGTTCAACATATGGCCCACTTTCAAAGCACTTTCAAAGGCAACACCAGAAGAGGTTGCTAGCGTGATTGCATCCATATCCTATCCGAACAATAAGGCGAAGCATTTGGTGGGGATGTCAAGGATGGTGCTATCTGAGTATGAAGGAAAGCTTCCTGAAGATCAGGTCTCACTTATGAAGTTGCCTGGAGTTGGTCGAAAGACGGCTCAAGTTGTATCCTCGGTAGCATTTGGAGATAAGGATGCTTTGCCCGTAGATACACATGTATTTCGGGTAGCCAATCGAATTGGCCTTGTAGAAAATGCAGAAACACCACTCAAGGTAGAATTAGGATTGAAGCGGGTAATCCCAAGGAATGACTGGGGGCGGGTTCACCATCTTTTAATTCTTCACGGAAGATATACCTGCACGGCCAGAAATCCCAGTTGTTCAGATTGTGCCGTGACAAGTACGTGTAAATATTACGAAGCTCTTCAGAGACTCCCCGAGCCAATCAAAGATTTGGAGCCTATGAAGGGGGATTACTACTGTGCAACCCGGCGTTATTATTTTGATCGTCCTATTTCCAGGCCTGACCGAACTGGAACGATACAGATTGCATGTCCAAAGTGTAATTCAATGAAAGTATACCGATCAAAGACGGGTCTGACGACAAAAATTGTTCGAGATTACCGGATTGACTAACCGATTTACAAAGCCGATTAAAACGCTAAAGAAACATATTCTCATTATTCTGGATGGGTATGGTATAGCTGTTGACCCGTCTGTAAGTGCAATCGATCAAGCAGATAAACCATTTTTGGATGATTTGTTTGCAAGCTACCCACATAGTACTTTGGAGGCTTCTGGACGAGCGGTTGGCCTACCTCCTGGGCAGATGGGCAATAGCGAGGTTGGGCATATGAATTTAGGGGCGGGGCGGATTGTGAATCAGGATATTACACGCATTGATTTGGCGATTGAAAATGGCTCAATCCTCGAAAACGAAGTTCTTGTAGCTGCTGCGCGACATGCCAAGAATTCGAAGATTCATTTAATGGGGTTGTTTTCTGATGGAGGCGTACATAGCCATATCAATCATCTTATTGCTCTTTGTGAGTTGGCAAGGCGTGAGGGTCTTTCTCGTGATCAGGTCTGTGTCCATGCATTCACCGATGGCAGGGATGCAGATCCTCATGGCGGTATTCATTACACCGAGCAGTTTGAGAAGCGTGCAGGGCATTTGGCACGAATTGTCTCAGTAATCGGGCGCTACCATGCAATGGATCGTGATCGGAGATGGGAGCGTACGCGAAAAGCTTATCAGATGCTAGTACATGGAGAAGGGGAGGCTTGTGAGAATGCAACAGAGGCTTTCAAGTCGAGCTATGCAATAGGGATTACGGATGAATTTATTGAGCCACATATCATTGAACCGACATGTATTAAAGACGGAGATGCAGTTATTTTCTTTAATTTCAGGGCGGATCGTGGGCGTCAATTGGTTGATGCATTTACTCAGAATCCGACGAGTGCCGAGTTTGAGGTGATTTCATTTGAACGGTTATATTTTTGTACGCTCACCCCGTATGACAAGAAATTTGAATTGCCGGTGGCATATGACAAGGTAGATCTAGCTCAAACGTTAGGTGAAGTTGTGGCTAAGGCCGGTTTACGGCAACTGAGGGTGGCAGAAACAGAAAAATATCCACATGTCACGTTTTTCTTCAGTGGGGGGCGTGAAGAATTATTTGAAGGGGAGGATCGGTTATTAATTCCATCCCCAAAGGTGCCTACTTATGACCTGCAGCCGGAAATGAGTGCTCCTGAGATAGCAGATCGTGCAGCACGAGCATTGAGAAAAGGAGAGTTCCACTTTGTATGTCTCAACTTTGCGAATCCAGATATGGTAGGTCACACAGGGGTGTTTGAGGCAACCGTCAGGGCGGTTGAAGCGATTGATAAAGCTGTACGTATTGTAGTGGACGCTGCTCGCTCGGCAGGATACAGCGTCAGTATTATTGCAGACCATGGGAATGCCGATTGTATGCGGAATCAGAATGGCTCTCCAAATACGACTCATTCCACTGCGCTCGTCCCACATCTGATTATTAGGGATGGCTTTAAGGGACAGATTCAACCGGGTAAACTAGGAGATATCGCTCCTACGATTTTGAGGTTAATGGAAGTGCAAATTCCAGAGGAGATGACGGGAAGGGTGCTTGTGAATATCTAAAAACAGTGGGGAACGGCACCAAAAGAATTGACACAGTGCATTTTGATGCACTACTTCGGCATGATATCAGTGTGGTTGATATTATGGTAAGCAATCAGTCGGCGTTAACTCGGCTGATTGTGCCTGTAACCTCTCCTGGCACTCCATGGGGCACTCACGTATATAATTCCCTGAATTTACTTCCACTATAAATCAGCAAAGGGAAGAGCAGTAACATGTTCCCCCAAGGGTAGCCTTATGTCTCCTGGGTGTATCACATATCCAGGTAATACAGTATCTCCCAGGTCACGTTGAAAAATCCGAATGGAAGATGCCATTTTTGGGGGTGGAGTTGCCGAAAGTTTTACTTCAATTGGAACAAGGCCGTGGTCTGTATTAACAATGAAATCAATTTCTGAGCCAGCTATAGTTCTCCAGAAATATATTTGAGGATGGCCCCCCTTGTGGGTCAGTGTTCGGACAATCTCTGACAGAACAGCCGTCTCAAAAATAGTACCGCCCATCGGGCCATCTGCCGCATGTATAGGATCTTTTAAGCCAACGAGGTGACAGAGTGTGCCCACATCAGAAAAAAAATCTTTGGTGTCTTAACAAGTCGTTTGCCAATATTGGCATGATATGGTCTTAGCACGGATATTTGATAAGTAGCCTCAAGGACAGAGAGCCATTCTTCGATCGTATTTACTGCAACTCCAAGGTCACGGCTCAAATTGGTCATATTCAGCAATTACCCGCTTCTCGCGGCTAACACACGAAGGAAAGCTTGGTACTGCATAAGATCTCCAACCTGACGTAAGGTTTGCACATCTCGTTCAAGATATGTCTGGATATAGCTTGCATGCCATAGAGGCAGATCTCGATTGGGGTTGTTTACTAGTTCTGGATAGCCGCCACGAAGAAACCGTTCCCAAAGATTTCCAAATTTGACGGAGCTTTTTGAACTTTTCCCCTGTTTTTGTTCCCGGATAACAGGTTTTTGGGGATGCCCTTCCTCTTCTCGCTTTGATAAAGGAAAAAGTCGAAGGAGTGCTGCACGTCCAGCCAATGATTCAGTGATCCTTTCGGTAAGGAGAAGATTCTGGGATCCAGTCAGGAGGAATTGGCCGCAATGACTTCGGTTTGCATCGATTTTTTCCTTGATGTAGGGAAGTAGATCCGGCGTGTATTGTACTTCGTAAATGATGACCGGTTGATGGTATTGTTCCAAAAACCCACGCGGATCTGCTATAGCTGCTGCGCGGACATCTGGAGGTTCAACAGAAACATATTCATATTGATGACTAAATAAGTGTTTCAGTAAAGTGGTCTTTCCTGACTGGCGTGGACCAGTCAACACAACCGCTGGGAATTCAGCTGCCGCCGTTTTATGACCGGTTCGAGTGAGCGATGAATATACACTAAAATTACAATCATATGTTTCCAAATAGTTATTCAAGGCATTCATGCAATTGGTAGAGTTATCTAGATTTGGAGTAACTATACTCAGATAATTTAGTGAAGCGGGAAAGGGAGTAGATGGACAGCGAAGTATCCAAAGGATCACTTCCGTGGAAATTATAGTTAGTAGATCCACTACGGAAGAGGAATTCTCATGCTACGTGTGATCAGTGATGATTATACTTTGGGTGTTGATATTAACAGGTACAGCGGTACTGGATTTTTGTACAGAAATTGCGAGCTAAAATATAATTTTGGTTCTACCCCGAATTGTGTGGAATTGATTAATATAGGGTTCACAAATTTCTTTTCTTATGCGTGATACCGATTTAAGGTTTTCGATGCATCGGTGGTTAAATTTGGACTCTTGCTGGTCTATTGATGATGTGAGAACGAAGGAAGAGCAGAAGCGAGTGGGGATCTTTGTGTTTCTCATTCGGGGAAGGATCTGGTATGCCCAGAGACGGGCGAGCCTGGGACTTTGTATGACCATTGCAAGGAGCGTCAGTGGCGCCATCTGGATCTGTTTACTTGGAGGTGTTTTATTCACGGCCGGGTTCCCCGCGTACAAACCCCTAAGGATCCGAAGACGATCCGCTGAACGCAACCAAGAACCAAACCAAAGCGTCGGGAATTCTTCGGTGCGGAATGAACCAAGTCCATCGCAGTATGCACCGTGCGGTGAAGCGCGGAGAGGCCCGCAGATCTCTGACAAACGTTCGTCCTATCCGTATGGATGAAAAGGCCCTCAAGCGCGGACATCGGTACACAACGGTGGGGAGTGATTCGGATCTTGGAATCGTTCTTGATGTTGGACAAGGGCGCACCAAAAAGGCACGATCGACCTGTTGAAGGGCATTTTAGAGCGGATCGGGGATCAGGTATCGATCGATATTTGACTGGCGTTCATTGGAGCGGTACAGGAAGTCTTCCCCGAGGCCCTCTTGATTCACGATCGGTTTCATTTAATCCAGTATCTCCATCAAGCCATCCATCAAGTACGAAGGCGAGAGGTCAAAGATCATCCAGAACTCAAAGGGAGCCAGTACGCCCTGTTGAAGAATGAAAAAAATCGCACGCAAAAACAAGAAGAAATCTTCCAGGTGATCCAAGAAGCGAACCTCCATGTGAGTGTTGCTTGGCGATTCCGAGAAGACTTCAAAGCCATCTTTGAATGCGCATCGTTCCAGGAAGCGAAAGAGTATCTCAACTTATGGCTTGACGAGGTGCAAGAGACGGGGATTCAGGAAGTCATCAACATTGCAGATCTGTTTAAGAATCACTTTGATGGAGTTTGCAACGCACTATGGAACCGACCGTCCAATGCAAAAGCAGAACGGATGAACGGAAACATTCAAGAAATCAAAACCATTGGGAGAGGATACAGAAGATTTGAAAACTTCCGCGTTGCGATTCCAGTGCGGAGGTTTAGACCTGCATCCACACATATCATGATAGAACCCTAAAAGTAATTGCCGTGAGCATGGAAACACTCAAAATCGTGGATAGGCTCCGAGATATTGATTTTTCAAGATAACTATGTTGACTAGCCGGTAGTCTTACGTGAATTACGGATAAGACTATATATCCTGATGCTTTTGCAACCCCCCCGATTCAGATAAAAAAAGATCCCCTCGGTTACTCTCTGAGCAATATTTATGCTCAAATCAGAAATATTCAACCTAATTTCAACTTTGATGAATATTCAGGCTGAATTAAAGTAAAACTTTAATTGAATACCTAGAACAAATCAAAATTTAAGGAGATAGATAGATCAGTCATACCCTTCTATTTCCAAAGGAAGACGAGCAATTGGAGTTCCCTGTAACTGTATGGCCTCGTCAATTAAACGAGCCTCCGCACGAAGTTGGGCTTCAATGGGGGATTCTATATAGGATCGAATGCGGGCAAAAAAGAGCTCCAGATATTGATCCATCAAGGTTTCAGGTATGGGTAATTGCTTGATTCGATAGGTTCCTTCTTCAAGGTTTGCCATCTCGGCAGCGATGGAGATGGCATCATCAAGGTTCCCAAGCTTGTCGATCAATCCTGCTTCAAGGGCCGCTTCTCCGGTCCATACACGCCCCTGAGCTACTTTGTGAACAGCTTCAGTTGACATTTTTCTATTATCAGAAACACGCTCAAGGAACGTATCGTACGTTTCGTTTAGCGAACGCTCCATGAGTGCACGCTCAGACGGACGAAGTGGACGCATACCAGAAAACATATCCGCATAGTTACTAGTGGATACCTGATCCGAGGTGATTCCCAATTTGGTTTCAAGCATCTGACCAATACTAAAATGCATGCCATAGACGCCGATAGAGCCGGTCAGAGTATGTGGGGAGGCTATAATCGTATCTCCCGCTGTTGCAAGCCAATAGCCACCGGATGCCGCGAGGTCTCCCATGGAAATAATCACCGGTTTTTTCTTTGTCGTTTCTTTGACGGCTTTCCACATGGATTCACTAGCTGTAGCACTGCCACCAGGTGAATCAATTCGAAGAACGACCGCCTTAACATTGTCATCGTCACGGAACTCTTCCATAGATTCTTGAAAACTATCGGATCCTAGAATTCCATTCAGCTCACTGCCGCGCCCACTCATAATAGTTCCAGATGCGTGCAGAATCCCAATTGTGCTATCATTCCCGTAGGATGATTCAACTGTGGAAAGTGTATAGCGAGATAAACTAGTTGTTCGGAGTCTGTCCTCCAGGCCTGTCAGCTCTCGAAGTCTAGACTCAACCTCCTCATTTTGAAGCAACCCATCAAGGAGACCAGAGGCATGAGCATCTTCAGTAGTCAGGAGCTGCCCATCTCTTATTAGATTCGTGAGATCTTCTGTGCTTAAATCTCGTGCCTGAGCAATCGTACGAATCATTAGTTCATCCCAGTTTTCCAGCACGGCGGTTAACTGTGATCGGTTTTCAGTAGACAGATTTTCACGTGTATAGGGCTCAATTCCACCTTTATAGCTACCAACACGTAAAACCGTTGGTTCAATATTCAACTTATCAAGGAGCCCCTTATAAAAGGATACACCCAAATAGAAGCCATTAAACTCAAAAAAGGCTCTCGGAGAAGCATAGACACTATCTGCGGAAGAGGCTAAGAAGTAGTCCGATTCACGCATTGCAAAGTCCCCAGATGCGGATGCTATGATAGGTTTTCCACTACTTTTTTTGAATTCAAGCAGGGATTGCCTGATTTCCAGGAGCGTAGGCCATCCCGCAATGATTCCCTGTGGTTTCAGCCATACTGCTTTAATACGGTCATCCGTTGCAGCACTCTTTAGAGCGGTGCGGATCTGAGACAGAGACTGGGGTTGTGGAAAATCAAAGAGCTCATAGATTGGATCAGACACGCCAGTTTCTTGAATTGGGCCTGATAACTGCAATAGGAGAACACTTTCGGAGGAAATAGGTGCTTCACTTGTGGAAACTGCTGAAGCAATAATACCTGTCATAACTAGGCTACCAAGAAAAATGAGTACTCCAATAGCGATGAGTGAGCCAAGAACACTGGCAATAAGAGTTGAAAAGAAACGCATCTGATTTAAGGAAGTAATTTAGGAAATACGAAGTAAGTTAATGGCGGTTGCGTTAAGTTGGAACTGCGGGTTGATCAAAGCAGTGTTTATTGAACGTGATCGGACAAAATGACAGTCTTTAATTTGTAGCGTTGTAATTTGTTGATCCGGCAAGGATTTTGCAATTCAAACTCTCTATGACCAAAGATAGATCTTCATATCATTGGGGGGTATCTTCAACCCTGACAGATCGTGAGCGTGCGATCCTGCGCCTAGTTATACGTAATTTTATTGATACCGCAGAAGCGGTTGGATCTAGAAAACTGGCGAAACATTCCTCTCTTGGGTTGAGCGCTGCGACCGTCCGTAATACACTATCCGACCTAGAAGAACTTGGATTTCTCAGACATCCGCACAGATCCGCGGGAAGTGTGCCAACGGAATTGGGCTATCGTGCCTTTGTGGATGAGTTAATGGGAACGCCAGAACTTTCTGTACAAGATCAGCAAATGCTCAACGAGCGACTAATGGGGGATGCAGACACACTCTTTCGTGAGACTTCCCGTTTACTGGGGCGCATGTCCAACCTTCTAGGTGTAGTTCTCAGTCCAAAGATCTCTACTGGAGTACTAGAGAGGCTGGATGTGGTCCAACTCTCCGAGTCCAATATTATGATCGTAATCAGTGTACGGAGCCTTTTAGTGAAAACGATTATTTACGAGACGAACATGGGAATCCGTCGTGAGGATCTAGATCGAATCGTATTCATATTGAATGAGAGACTAGCAGGCTTACGCCTTGAAGAGATTCGTAGGGACTATGAAGCGCGTACAAAGGATCTTAGTCATGATCCGACCGGGATTGTACAATTGATTCTGAATGAATCCTCGATCCTGTTCAGTGATTCAGTCCAAGGCCGGCTGACTCATTCAGGAACCCTTGGACTCCTTGCTCAGCCAGAGTTTCAGAGTACAAATAAGGTGCGAGAACTGATTGATTTGATTGAAGATGAAGGATATGTCGTTCAACTTTTTGATCAAGCACCTGGAAGTCAACTTGAGACCAATCACTGGGTGTCCGTGGGGATTGGCAGTGAGATTCAGGATGAGATCGTTAGCCCATACTCCATTGTGACGGCGCGATATAACGTGGGGCAGAGTACAGGAACGGTTGGATTACTCGGTCCGATACGCATGGATTATGGCCGTGCGATTTCTCTAGTGGAAACGATGGCGTCACTTTTAGATCGGCCTTTCATCACAGGTTCAATACAACAAATATATACGAATGACTGAAGAATTTTCTGAGGAAAAAGATGAACCTCTTGGGGATTCAATACCTTCTGATGCGATTGATCATGAACTTCAGAATGGAGAAGAGTCCCTCGACGATTCTGAGACGGAGACAGAACAGGATCCCCTTACGCAGTGCGTCGAAGAGTTAGCTGCAGAGAAGGATCAACGACTTCGGGTTGCTGCAGAGTTTGCCAATTATCGCAGACGCATGGAGAGTCAGCGTGCAGATTGGTCATTACGTGCCAAAGCCAGTGTTATTCGAACACTACTGCCAATTTTGGATGACTTGGAGCGATCTTTGAGCGTTGCTGCTGAGGTTGAATCGAAAGACAATGATTTTCTTTCTCTGAAATCGGGGGTTAACCTTGTGTTTGATAATTTTATCTCTGAGCTTGAAAAATTAGGGCTGAATCGGATTGAGACAGCTGGGAAAGCATTTGACGAGCATTTTCATGAGGCGGTCGGACAAGCACCTGCCCCCGAAGGAGAGGAGGATGGAATGGTACTCTATGAGAGTCAAGCGGGGTATTGCCTAGGAGATTTGGTGCTCAGGCACGCAAAGGTGATCGTGGGAATCAAACAAGAGATTTCCGTTGAAGCAGGTGAT
Source organism: Rhodothermales bacterium (assembly GCA_965215475.1). GTDB lineage: Bacteria > Bacteroidota > Rhodothermia > Rhodothermales > Bin80 > Bin80. The sequence continues at coordinate 329,876 of OZ244061.1, read as the reverse complement.
CAATGAGTGATTACTACGAAATATTGGGAGTCAGCCGAGATGCATCCTCGGATGAGATCAAAAAAGCATATCGTAAGGAAGCTCTAAAGAATCATCCAGATCGAAATCCAGGGGATGCAAAAGCTGAAGCTCGTTTTAAAGAAGCCGCAGTAGCATATGAGGTGTTGAGTGATCAAAATAAGCGTGAAATCTATGACCGTTATGGTGAGGCGGGGTTACGCGGATCCGATGGAAAAGGACAGCCCGGTTTCAGTAATGTAAATGACATTTTTAGTGCATTCAGTGATATCTTCGGAGGAGGCACCGGGGGGGGAGTGTTTGATGATATCTTTGGAGGAAGACGCCAGCGATCTCGGGAAAGGGGGCAGCTTGGAACGAACATTACTGAGCAATTGGCACTGACTTTGGAAGAAATTGCTGATGGAACAGAAAAACGAGTGAAAGTTCGGCGATTAACTCCGTGTCAAACTTGTGAATCAAGTGGCGCAGAAGGGGGGCCAAGTCAATTAAAAGTATGTACCACATGTAATGGAACCGGTGAAGAGCGTCGAGCACGACAAACACCTTTAGGACAATTTGTTAGTGTATCCGAGTGTGCAAGGTGCCGAGGCGAAGGGCAGATCATTGAGAAAAAATGCCCTGAATGTCGTGGGGAAGGACGATTGGATGGAGAGTCATCCATCAAAGTGAAAGTTCCTGCTGGTGTAGAGGATGGCATGGTCATTAACTTGCGTGGTCAAGGGCATAGCGGGGTACGCGGAGGGAGATCAGGAGATCTTCGGATTGAGATCCGTGAAAAAGCACACGATCACTTCGTCCGAAGAGGCAGTGATTTGATCTATAATATGGAGATTTCTTTTCCCGATGCTTCTTTAGGAACGGAAATCGAGGTTCCGACTCTTAACGGTCGCGCGAGTATTAAGATTGCTCCGGGAACCCAGTCGGGAAAGGTTCTTCGGATGCAAGGGCGGGGATTAGGTCAACTCAGAAGCTCAAGAAAAGGGGATCAGTTAGTCCGAATTCGTGTATGGACGCCGCAGAACCTCTCCGATGCGGACAAAAAATTACTGGAAAAACTTCGCGATTCCGATGCATTTCAACCAGAGCAGACGAATAAGAATAAATCCTTCTTTTCCAAGGTTAAGGATGCCTTTGTCTAATGGAAAAGATATACTCTTTGGCCTAGTTTATGGTGGGGCATACCTGAGGGAAGTCACCAAGATTAAAAATCGTACAAGATCCATAACATATCTTGCTCTCCCAGTGGAAATGAGACTCAGGTCGTTCCGCAACACAGAGTAGTTTTGAGTCGATTGAAAGTATAAATTTCACAGATCAATTGATTCGCCATGAGCTCCTAATTCCTGCAGGATGTGAGCAGATTTACGGAACCAAGGTAAGGGCCATTCACTCAATCTGCTACTTGATCTTTTTGATCCGAGAATGGAGGAAGCCAATCTCTGCCGACAGGAATAGAAGAGATTGAGAATATATGGCCAGGATCATGTTCTATCAGGCTCGGTAAAACCATTCCCTTTAGGAGAACCTGTGTTCCTATAATGTATTCGGTGAATGAGTAAATGGAATGCTATGAAATATGCGTCCGTTTTTTCATTAAATCGGTTAGATCAAAATTGCCCTGATTCCATCTATAATTTATAGTACTTATGTCATGTGTTTCTGGCAAAGGACATCGAACAATAGATCTACCTCTGTTTCCAAATTGATCTCTGATTAACGAATGGCGGGTTATCCTTTTCAGGAGATTGAAAGCCGGTGGCAGTCGTACTGGGAATCAAACAAAATTTTTCGTACACCGATTACGGTGGATACGTCTAAGCCAAAGTATTATGTCTTGGACATGTTTCCTTATCCCAGTGGGGCTGGATTACATGTAGGGCATCCCGAAGGGTATACAGCCACTGACATTGTGGCAAGGTACAAGCGGATGCGTGGGTTCAATGTTTTGCATCCGATCGGTTGGGATGCTTTTGGACTTCCAGCCGAGCAATATGCTATCCGAACAGGTACCCATCCACGTATCACGACCGAGCGGAATATTAGCCGATTCAGGAAACAACTGAAATCTCTCGGATTCTCCTATGATTGGGATCGGGAGGTGGATACAACAGATCCAAGTTATTTCAAATGGACGCAGTGGATTTTTCTAAAATTATTTGAGCGAGGACTTGCTTACGAGGCAAAGGTCCCTGTATGGTGGTGTGAAGAATTAGGAACGACTCTAGCAAATGAAGAAGTCATAGATGGGAAAAGTGATATCGGTGGGTATCCTTGTGAAAAACGGATGCTCCGTCAATGGGTTCTGCGGATCACTGAATATGCAGAAAGGCTTCTGGCTGGACTGGATCAGACAGATTGGCCTTCCAGTACCAAAGAAATGCAACGTAACTGGATTGGTCGTAGCGAAGGGGCCGATATTGATTTTCCAGTTCAGGCAGCAGAAGACTTGAAAATCCGAGTTTATACAACCCGCCCAGATACGATCTTTGGTGCAACCTACATGGTGCTCGCCCCTGAACATCCCATGGTGGATCAGATCTCAACAGAAGCGCAGATTGATGAAGTACAGAACTACAAAGAGTTTGCCTCACATAAAAGTGATCTAGAGCGTACCGAACTTCAGAAAGAAAAAACGGGCGTATTTACCGGGGCATATGTCATAAATCCGGTTAACAAGGAAACAATTCCTGTATGGATCGCAGACTACGTGCTGTATTCCTATGGCACAGGAGCCATCATGGCTGTTCCAGGTGAGGATGAGCGAGATTGGGCATTTGCCGCAAAGTATGATCTCCCAATCCGGCGTACGGTTCAGCCACCTCCGGACTTTACGGGATTAGCCTATACCGGAGATGGCGAAGCTATCAATAGTGATTTTTTGAATGGTCTGCATATTGAGGAAGCAAAGGCACGAATTATTGATTGGTTGGAAGAACATGGTGTGGGACAACGGAAAGTAAACTATAAATTACGCGACTGGCTTTTTTCCAGGCAACGTTACTGGGGAGAACCTATTCCAATCATTTTCGAGAGCGAAGAGGTACAGGTATTGACCGAGGATGTACTTCCGATCAATCTGCCTGAATTGGACGAATTTAAGCCGAGTGGGACACCGGAAGGCCCCCTTTCTCTAGCAAAAGAATGGCTAATGACGACGAACCCTGATACGGGTAATCTGGCCAGACGAGAGACGAACACCATGCCTCAGTGGGCGGGATCCTGTTGGTATTTTCTGCGCTACATTGATCCACATAATACGGAACGACTCGTTGATCCAGAATTGGAACAGTACTGGATGCCTGTGGATCTATATATCGGTGGAGCAGAACATGCCGTCCTTCACCTCCTTTATGCTCGATTCTGGCATATGGTGCTTTATGATGCCGGCGTAGTTTCAACTCCAGAGCCTTTTGCAAAACTAGTTCATCAGGGAATGATTCTGGGAGAGCTTGAATATACGGCTTGGAAAAATACGAAGACCGGAGAATGGGTTAGTGCGGAAAATGTAACGGATGGAAAAGAAACTCGCACCGGTATATCTGTGGAAGCAGTTCAAATCCACGAGGAGAAAGTCACGAAGCGAATAGAATGCTTCGTGTTGAGTGAGGCCCCCAATATTCAGTTGGATGTACGTGCATTTAAAATGAGCAAAAGCCGTGGGAACGTGATCAACCCGGATGAGATCATTGATCAATATGGCGCAGATGCTTTCCGACTTTACGAGATGTTTATGGGGCCTCTGGAACAGGTGAAGCCTTGGAGTACGCGAGGGGTTCATGGTACATTCCGATTTCTCAATCGCACATGGAGACTGATTACAGAAAATACCTTAACCAATCAAGATCCTGATCCGGATCAACTCCGTGTTCTTCATCAGACGATCAATCGTGTCACCAACGATATTGAAGAGCTCCGTATGAATACAGCCATTGCGTCCCTGATGGAGTTTGTGAATGCGGCCTACAAGTGGGATAACATTCCTCGCAAGATTGCAGAGCCGTTCGTGTTGTTACTGGCCCCGTTTGCGCCTCACATTTCCGAGGAGCTATGGTCGCGATTCGGATCTAAGGATACTTTGGCCTATACTCCTTGGCCTGAAGTCAAACAGGAATACTTAGCAGAGGAAGAGATTGATTTACCTGTACAGGTGAATGGGCGTGTGCGGGCAACCATCCGCACTTCTCCAAGCGCAGATCAGAAAGAAGTTGTTCGAGTTGCAATGTTGGAACCAAATGTTCAACGATTCCTAGGAGAAAATCCCCCCCGTCGGGAAATTTATGTCCCCGGGCGTATACTTAATCTAGTTGCTGCAAAATAATGCCAAAGCACTTAGATATCATGGCGATTGCAGCCCATCCGGATGATGCCGAATTGGCAGTGGGGGGAACTTTGATTTTGTCTGTAATGAAAGGGCTTCGAGTTGGGATTGTAGATTTGACTCGTGGTGAGTTGGGTACGAGAGGGACACCAGAACTAAGAGAGAAAGAGGCACATGAGGCGGCCTCCATCTTAGGGCTCTCTGTACGTGAAAACCTTCGGTTACCGGATGGAAATATTACGTCCGATGGCCTGAGCAGTCTCATTCATGTACTTCGCAAATGGCAACCTCGCATCGTAATGACCCATCCTGCGGATTGCCGTCATCCAGATCATATGGCGACCCATCATCTTGTTGGTAAAGCATGTTTTTATGCCGGTTTGGAGAAATTTGATGGAACTTCAGGGATTTCCCCATGGCGCCCCAAACATTTACTTTATTTTGCAGAGGTACGACCATTTGAACCCGATTTTGTCGTTAATGTGAGCGGAACGTGGGAAAAACGAACTGAAGCACTCCGTTGTTATGGTTCCCAGATTCATAGTGTAGCCTATAAAAAGCACAGCAAGGAGTCGGAAACGTACATATCCAATGTACAATTTTTTGAGTGGATTGAAGCACGTGCCCGAACCTATGGACAGCTGATTGGATGCACGTATGGAGAGCCATTTCAGTATAACGGGACACTGGGAGTTTCGGATCTCGGCACCTTACTCCACTTGGATGCACCATTCCAGTAGGCATTATAAATCTTTTGCTGGTATAATTGATCATGCATAGAAATAATTCCCTATATTTCAAAATCCCATATGAAAACAATCAGCATTTTGCTTGTGCCGAGAAGAAATTACGGAGTTTGGCGCAGGATTGGCAGTGCGCTATACCTATTATTGTGATTTTTTTTCAAATGGATGAAACGGTAGTTACTTACAGCGGAATTGCACAATAAAGGAGCTAATTCGTGATGCGATACGAGAACAACAAATAAATAAAGATGGATAGGTTAGAAGAAAGGTTAGCGGAAGTTGAAATCAAACTGAAACTCGAACGTAGAGTTGAGAAACTCGAACGTAGGATTGATAAATTAAAATCAAGCGTTCGTAGATGTAAAATATGGTTGATAGTCCTTGGGATACTTGTGATATTTCTTTTTATGGGACTTATGAGTATGCTGAATTATATTATGAACGAAATTTAGGATTAATTAGCCCGGTTACGTGATATTTTTTTTAATGGGACTTATGAGTATGCTGGGGGATCTGGTAAATATGTGATGATGATGCGAGAACAACAAACAAACAAATAGAGATGGATCGGTTATCAGAAAGGTTGGCGGAAATTGAAGTCGAACTGAAACTCGAACAACGAATTGAGAAACTAGAACGACGAATTGAGAAACTAGAACCTAGCGTTCGTAGATATAAAATATGGTCGATAGTTCTTGTGATCATTGGGGTATTTGTTTTCATGGGAATGGGGTTTCTAACGGAGGCTTCTTTCTAGTGGAAGAATTGGCTTGACATAAAACATATGCGCGGGGTATGTGACGATGCTCCCAATGGATCATAAAACCGGTTATGTTTCGTGTATGCGGTCGAATCGTGGTGTTTCTGAGGTTGATGGAGAGAATAGTATATGTTCGGACAATTTGACACATAATTAAACGCCGAGAGGTCGGCAAGACTATGGATGTACAAAACTTTGAGTATTGGACTGTGCTGCTGGGAATGGTAGCGATTATTGGTTTTCTGTGGCGCCTTTCGAACAGTATAACCCGCCTTTCCGAGCGGGTGGCAAAGATCGAAGGATTTCTTTTTTCTCAAGGTCGTAGGGACCCTGCCAGCCCTCTGCCGTAGGGGGTGTTCACCGAGGGGTGGGGGTAGGTTTCTTTCGGTTTTTGCGGTTTGAACCCTGATCCACCCGTAGTACCAAAAATCATGGCCGATACGACAGATTTCCGTAATGGTTTTACCATGCAAATTGCGGATGAGCTCTGGCAGATCGTCAAATTTCAGCATGTTAAACCGGGCAAGGGCGGAGCTTTTGTTCGTACGACCCTCAAGAATGTCCGAACAGGTCGTGTCATAGACAAGACCTTCCGAGCTGGTGAAAAGGTGAAAGGGGCACGTATCGAGAGACGGGAACATCAATTCCTCTATGAAGACTCTCTTGGAATGCATTTTATGAATATGCAGGATTATGAGCAATTCTCATTGCCTGCAGATCATGTTGCAAAACGAGAGTTTTTAAAAGAAGGAGGGGCCATTGATATTTTGTTTCATGCAGAAACAGAGGAGCCTCTTTTAGCTGAAATCCCCAAGAGTGTCGAATTAGTTGTGACCGAGTCCGATCCTGGTGTTCGAGGAGATACCGCAACCGGAGCTACGAAGCCAGCCAAACTGGAGAGCGGAGCAACGATCAATGTCCCTCTCTTTATCTCTGAAGGAGATATGGTTCGAGTTAACACAGACACGGGAGATTATATTACACGAATTACAGAGTAATTTTCAATTCACTAAGAAATAATTATTTGATAAGTGTCTAAAATTTTCACAAAAAACTGGTCTAAGAAGGATTTTGATCGTATCCGAGAATTGATCTCAATGGCATCCGAGAGCGAAGCAGCGGAGGTTGAGATTGAGGCAGATGGTGTACGAGTCCTAGTACGGAAGCATGCATCCTCTGTGGTACAGACAGCCTCTGCGCCTGCAACGGTGGTGACGGAGTCGATACCGATTCCCGACATGCCCCAGAAGGATCATCATCAAGTTCATATTTCACCTGAGAGCCCCTCTGAACCATCCGAGGTAAAGGGTTCGCCTGTACTTTCTCCTACACCAGGAACGTTTTATGCCAAACCTGCACCGGATGCAGATCCGTTTGTTCAGGTTGGAGATCGGATCCAGAAAGGACAGACGGTATGTATCATTGAGGCGATGAAGCTCATGAATGAAGTAGAGGCAGAAGAGGGTGGGACCGTGATCGAAATTCTTGTCCATGATGGTGATGCAGTTGAATACGATCAGCCGTTAATGATCGTTGATCCCGCATAATCCGACTCTTCGTATGAAGAAAATTCTGATTGCGAACAGAGGGGAAATTGCTCTAAGAGTAATCCGTGCCTGCCAAGAGATGGGGATAGGATCGATAGCGGTCTACTCGAAAGCAGACGAAGATGCATTACATGTGCGCTATGCAGATGAAGCGGTTCGTATCGGTCCTGCTGTATCCTCAGAGAGCTACCTGAAGCCTGATCGAATTATGGCCGCTGCAGAGGTCACAGGAGCAGATGCGATACATCCTGGATATGGCTTTTTATCGGAAAACGCGTTATTTAGCGCGATCTGTTCAGATCATGAAATAAAGTTTATTGGCCCCGATCCAGATACGATTGCGATCATGGGAAATAAGAGCCGGGCCAGAGATCAGATGCGCAGTGCGGGAGTTCCCGTAATTCCAGGTTCAGAAGGGGTGATTGCTTCACTGGATGAGGGAAAAAAAATTGCCGATTCAATTGGATACCCCGTAATGATCAAGGCTAGTGCTGGAGGAGGAGGTCGTGGGATGCGTGCCGTGATGGAGGCTAAAGATTTTGAGCTTCATTTTCAATCTGCTCAGGCAGAAGCGGAAAATGCATTTGGTAATTCCGATATTTATATCGAAAAGTTAATTCAAAATCCTCGGCACATTGAGATTCAGATTATGGGAGATGGAAAGGGCAGCGCAGTACATTACGGGGAAAGAGAGTGCTCAATCCAGAGGCGTCACCAAAAATTGTTGGAGGAAGCACCGTCCATTGCGGTGGATGAGGATTTGCGTGCCCGAATGGGAGCGGCTGCAATTGCAGGTGCAGAAGCAGTCAACTATGAAGGTGCGGGTACAGTTGAATTTTTGCTTGATGCAAGTGGTGAGTTTTATTTTATGGAAATGAATACGCGGATCCAAGTTGAGCACCCGGTTACGGAAGAGGTCACTGGGCTTGATCTCATCCAACAGCAGATCCGTATCGCGATGGGAGAAAGTCTCCCGAAATCGGATATTTCGATCAGGGGACACGCGATTGAGTGTCGGATCAATGCAGAAGATCCTGATGAGAATTTCCGTCCCTGTCCAGGAAGAATTGAGCAGTTTCATGTTCCTGGAGGACCAGGCGTTCGGATCGATACCCATGCGTACGCCGGCTATGTAATCCCAACGTATTATGATTCCATGATTGCGAAACTGATCACGTATGCACCTACGAGAGAATGGGCGATCCGCCGAATGCAACGGGCATTGGATGAATTTACTCTGGAGGGAGTTGCGACCACGATCCCATTCCACAAAAAATTGTTACAACACCCTGCATTCCTCTCTGGGGAGATTGATACGCACTTCGTGGAGAACCAAATGCTCATTAACCAATAAACCTTCATTCATAGATGAAATTTCCTGAAGAGCTGAAATACACCGAAGAGCATGAATGGGTACGCATTCATGAAGATGGGTTGAATGTAACGATCGGGATTACAGATTTTGCTCAAGGAGAGCTCGGGGATATTGTATTTATTGAGTTAGAACCCGAAGGAGAGATGTTGGAGCAGGGGGATGTATTTGGCTCTGTTGAGGCGGTCAAGGCCGTTTCTGAGCTCTTCCTTCCTGTAAGTGGAACGATTCATCAGCATAACACGGCGTTAGAAGATAGCCCCGAACTTGTGAACAGTGATCCATTTGGGGATGGTTGGATCATTGAAGTTGAATTATCTGACCATACTCAAATCGAATCTCTGTTGTCTGCTCAAGAGTATGCTGACCACGTGGCATAAGCTCTTCAGGATTGCATGAATGAGCGAATCATTGTTCTTGATTTTGGGGCTCAGTATACCCAGTTGATCGCACGGCGTATACGAGAATCCGGTGTATTTTCAGAAATCCTTCCCTGTACGACACCCGTTGAGCAGTTGAAAGGAGTGCAAGGAATCGTTCTTTCGGGTGGCCCCAGTTCGGTGTATGAGGAAGGATCTCCCCAGTTGGATCCAGAAATTTTTCAACTACGACGCGAAGATGGCTCTCCAATGCCGTTACTTGGGATCTGTTATGGCTTACAAGTTATGGTACACGCGGCTGGAGGAACCGTACAGGCGGCGAGGCATCGGGAATTTGGCCGAGCGAGCATCCATCTTCTTCGCGATAATGATCTATTGAAGGGAGTTGTTGATGGTTCACAGGTCTGGATGAGCCATGGAGACTTGCCCGTTGATGTTCCTCCGGGATACGAAATTATTGCGGACACAGCAAGTGCACCTATTGCAGCACTGCGTCATAAAGTATGTCCTCATTATGGGGTTCAGTTTCATCCTGAAGTGGTACACACCGAAGGTGGTCAGCAGATTTTCAAAAATTTTGTTCGTACCGTCTGTGGTTGCCACAGGGACTGGTCACCCGCTTCTTTCCTGGAACAGAAAATCTCTGAAATCAGAGATGTTGTAGGAGAGGATAATGTGATCTTGGGTTTGTCCGGAGGGGTAGACTCTTCCGTTGCTGCCTGTTTGATTCATCAGGCGATCGGGGATAAGCTTACATGTATTTTTGTCAATAATGGACTCTTGCGACACGGGGAATGGGAGAGTGTTCAACGGACATTCCGGGATCATTTTCAGATACGCCTGGAAGCAGTTGATGCAAGTGAACGTTTCCTGAAGAATTTACAGGGGATTACAGATCCCGAACGGAAAAGGATTGTAATCGGTAATACGTTTGTCCATGTATTTGAAGAGGCAACCTCAGCCATTTCATTTAAGCTGGGTAAAAAACCTCGATTTCTTGCTCAGGGAACGCTGTATCCAGATGTAATTGAAAGCGTATCATTCAAGGGACCGAGTGTGACGATCAAGACCCATCATAATGTGGGTGGGTTACCAGAAGATCACTCATTCGAGATCCTTGAGCCCTTCCGAGAGTTATTTAAAGATGAAGTTCGCGAGATCGGTAGATTACTTGGATTGCCTGAAGAAATGATTGGGCGTCATCCATTTCCTGGTCCAGGTCTTGCGGTTCGTATACTCGGAGAGGTATGTAATAAAACATTGGAGCTTGTTCGAGAAGCAGATCGAATCTTCATAGAAGAACTACATTCGCAGGAGCACTACAGTTCGGTATGGCAAGCCTTTGCAGTTTTGCTACCTGTACAGAGTGTAGGTGTTATGGGTGATGAGCGTACGTATGAACAAGTTTGCGTGCTCAGAGCCGTGACTAGTAGAGATGGGATGACCGCGGATTGGGCTCAGCTCCCCTTGGAATTTTTGGGATATGTGGCAAACCGGATTGTCAATGAAGTCAGAGGAATTAACCGGGTGGCATATGATATCAGTTCGAAACCTCCGGCAACCATTGAATGGGAGTAGAGGACGGATGAAAATACTCCAGAAGGGGATTCTGATTGCTCTATTCCCAGTTATATTGGTTCCGTTTTTGCACGCCCAGCCAATCAGCGACACAGAGGTAGAGCAGGTCTTCCAGTCGGCGTTAGAAGCATTTGAAAGAGGGAATTATCTGGATGCATTCGCTCAATTCAGAAATATTTACGAGCACGAGCGTATCCAAAAGAAAACGACTGCATCATACCTGATGGCGGGAAAGTCTCTTTATCGCCTTGGCGAATATGTCCAAGCGATTCAGCTGATGGAAGAGTTCCAGGAACGCTACCCGAATAGTCGCTATATCTCGGAAGCTTCGCGACTTATTGCGGTTACGCGACGAGATATTCAGTATGCTCAGGCAAATGAAAATGTAATTCGGCTTGGTATAGCATTGCCTCTTTCTACGAATGAAATAGCGATCACGCGCTCACTTTTTTCTGGAATTCAGTTGGCTGTGGATGCATATAATCAGATGAATGAGCAGAAGATAAAAATTATTTTTAGAGATACGGAGAATACTCCGGAAGGTGCGCGATTTGCAGCAAACTCATTGGTGGAGGAGGGCGTTTCGGTGATCCTTGGGCCCCTATTCAGCGAACAGGTACATGCGGTTGCTCGGGTGACAGAAGAACATGAAACGGTTGTGATGGCTCCCCTAGCTACAGATAAATCGCTTACAGATGGTCGTCGATATGTTTTTCAAGTAAATTCTACATTAGCCGAACGAGGGCGTGCCATTGCGCGCGAAGCGATAGATTATCTGGAAATAGATGCGATAGGAATCTTAGAAGAGGCAGGAGACGAGGTGAGCAGCGAAATGGCACGGGGATTCATGGAAGAGCTTGAGGCAAACGGCTCACGTCCGAGTTTCACCTATCAGGTTGAAAAATCCTTTGATTGGTCCAGACTGTCAGAATTGATTGAGCGTGATACACTTTTGGCTTCCGAAGGAATTTTCTTCTCTGTTTATCATGATGATCAGAGGGAGGCGTCTCGTATTGTGGAGAGTGGCGTAAGTAGCCTTCAATCGGTTGGGCTTACTCCAATTATACTTGGGCCATCTCCTTGGCTCTCTCTGAATATAGCCAGGTTGGGGGCAGAAATGAAAGTATTCTACGTTGATGTTGAGTATCCAAATACCAAGATCAAGGCGCGTAGATTTATCCATGCCTATCGGCAATCGAATGAAGGGGATGAGCCAGATCAACTTGCCTATATGGGATATGACATTACTAGTTTGATTTTAGAATACTTGTGGGAGGGAAGCGATCTAGCTGATCGTTTATTGAATGCACCACTTTATGAAGGAGTGGGGATGCGCATCCAATTTGGGGAGCAGCGAAATAACATGGCCCTGTATTTCTTTGAGCACACTCCTTTAGGTCCACAGTTGGTTCGTTAAGGGGAACAGAATAGATACGATTCGGGTATCTGCACAATGATTCTGGAGAAACGTACGTTTCACTAACCGATTACTTCTAAGCCGAATCGTCACATTTTTCATGAAAAAGATCTTGTTCATTTCTATCCTTTTCGTGGCAGGGTGCACGGGATCTGGTCGTCTCAGCTATGATTCCCCTGGAGATGCATTCGAAAAGGGGATCGCACTCTATGAGAATGGCCGCTATAATCGGGCTGCTCAGTATTTTCAAGGAGTATTTGATTTTGGTCGAACCCACGAATGGGCAGCGGATGCCCAACTCTTCCTTGCTCGGTCATATCGCGAGAACAGAGATTATATCCTTGCAGCAAGCGAGTATACACGCTTTACAGAGCTTTACAGAGCGGATCCACGGGCTGCAGATGCCGAGTTTGAACGGGCAATGACATTTTATGAGAGATCCCCACGGATTGAACTGGATCAAACGGATACGAGAAGAGGTGTGGAAGCGTTCAACTTGTATATTCAGCTATATTCCGTGCATGATTCCGTTGAGGTAGCCATGCAGCGTGTCGGGGAATTGCGAAGAAAGTTGGCAGATAAGCAGTACCATGCTGCAAAACTCTATGAACGTAGAGGACTATATCAGGCTGCGGCACTGTCGTATGAGGTTGTTTTCGACAAATTCCCAGATACTCCCTTAGCGGATGAAGCTCTATTGGGTGCAATGAGATGTTATATTGAATTCAGCGAACAAAGCATTGAGGCACGCCAGCCCGAGCGGCTTCAGGTCGCGATCACACATTTCCAGCGTATGCTAGATCTTTTTCCCGAGAGTGAATTGATGGATGAAGCGCGAGAGCTAGGAGATTTGGCTGAGAGAAGATTGGATGAGTTGATCACGGATTCTCCAGATCTGTAGCATGAATCCGATGAAGGTGGGGATTTTTGGAGGGAGTTTTAATCCACCGCATATTGCACACTCAATTATTGCTGAGACGATACGGTCACAGTTTTCTTTGGATGAAGTGCTGTGGGTTCCCACTTTTTCTCCACCTCATAAACTGGCACATCAGCTGATTCCGTACAAAGATAGACTTGAGATGGTTCGTGCAGCAACGGCATCTCATTCATTTTTTCGTGTTTCTGATATTGAAAAAACACTTGCTCCGCCAACCTATACGATACGGATGCTTGGTGCACTTAGAGAACGCTATCCTGTAGCAGAGTTTTTTTTGATTCTAGGAAGCGACAGCCTGGTCAATTTTATCACATGGTTGCAGCCTGAAGAAATTGCAAAGGAAGTAAAGCTGTTGGTTTATCCACGAATGAATTACCCGGTTACTGGATCAGCCCTAACATTGCCTGGATATATATCTAAGAGTGTGACATTTATAGATGCTCCGGTTATGTCCATAAGTGGGGAATATATCCGAAAGAGAATTTTCGAAGAAAAAACAATTCGCTATTTGGTCTTGGAACACGTATTGGAGTACATTCAGGAACATCAAATCTATAGGAAGACCACCGGCATCTAGCATTTTCTCCATTTAAAACTATGGGTTTTTTAGATTTTTTGACCGGCAATCAGCCCCCGCTGATCAAAGATGCCTTGGATGATATCAAGGTGATGTTAGATACAGGGAGGAATTTATTTGCGGCATCAAGTGGGCGATTGTTAGAAAATGAAATTCTTGATGAAGATCTGTCCGCACAAGAAGCTGTAATATGTAAGCGTGAGCATTCAGTGCGACGGGCAGTATTGGAACATTTGAATATTGATCCGAAACGGGAATTGGTTCTGTGTATGAAACTTCTAACAGTTGCTCAGGAAGCAGAACGAATCGGACGTATAGGGCGCGTGATGGAATCAGCTGCATTGCTAGCGACGGATCCCCGTATTGGTTCTCCTGTGGATAAAATACGTGAATTACGGAATCAGACGCTTGCACAATTTGATGCAGCTCGTGATTGTTTTTTGGAGGGAGATTTACAAAAAGCAAAAGCAGTCCAAGATGAACATAAAAAAATCACAGTCGTGTTGCAGAATATTTTTGATTTATTGGCGAGCTCAAAGGAATTATCCCCCAATAGCGCGGTTGTATGCACGATTGGTACGAGTTCAATTGGACGTGTCGGAGAGCATCTATCGAGTATTGCTCTCTGTGTAACGGAGCCGCTACACCGAGTCCGAGAAATGGATCAAGTGTAGATTAGATGGATCCTCACGGGATAAAACTAGGAGGTATTAACCATTTTCGTATTTTCACCCTATCACAAATGATAAGAGAGAAATGGCTCTGACGTATTCAAAAATGATCGAATTGGGCTCCAAGGCCCCAAGCTTCAACTTGCCCGCGAGTAATCCTAAGGTTGCGGGAAGTGATCATATCCGTATCGAAGATTTAAAAAATGGTTCACCACTTGCGGTTGTGTTTATGTGCAACCATTGTCCATTTGTCATTCATGTTGAGGATGCACTCATTCATGCAGCACAGATTTGTCAGGATAAAGGTGTCAGTTTCGTTGGAATCAGTAGCAATGATGCTACCCAATATCCAGAGGATTCGTTTGAGGCTATGGGAGAGCGTGCATTAGATAAGAAATATCCTTTTTCTTATCTCTATGATGAATCCCAATCCGTTGCCAAAGCTTATGGTGCGGAATGTACTCCCGATTTTTTCTTATACGATGAGCATCATTGTCTTGCTTATCGTGGAAGATTTGATGAAACTCGTCCTGGAATGGGAGATGCGACAGGGATTGAATTTCTGCAGGCCGTAGACGAACTCCTGAACTTGGGAGTGATCACAATGCCGCAGCGCCCATCTATGGGATGTAATATTAAGTGGAAATAATCCAGGATATGGACTGGGTTGTATTACTTCCGCCACTGGTGGCAATCGGTCTTGCGTTATGGACGAGACAGGTTTTCCTGTCACTGGTTGCGGGTCTCTGGGTTGGAACGACTATTCTGGCCGGGGGGAACCCGGTCGAGGGACTGGCTCAGATGGCAAGTGTGACCGTGGCCGTATTTTCGGAGTCGTCAAACACTAAAATTATTCTGTTCAGTCTATTGGTTGGAGGGCTGATTGCATTGGTGCAGGTTTCGGGTGGGGTGGCAGCATTTGTCCATATGGTACAGAAAGCGGGCCTAGCCAAAACGCGAAGAGGGGTAGAGCTATTGGCCTGGTTCACAGGCCTGTTGATTTTCGTGGAATCCAGTATTACATCATTGGTCGTAGGTACGATCAGTCGACCATTTTTTGATCGGCTAAAACTTCCACGTGAAAAACTAGCCTACTATTGTGACGCGACCAGTGCCCCGGTTTGCATGGCCATTCCACTTAATGGCTGGGGAGCATTCGTCTTGGGATTACTGTTCGTTCAAGGATATGAAACGACGGCTGTGACTACGTTAGTAGCAGCGTTGCCTTACAATTTTTTTTCATTTCTAGCGATCTTTTTTGCACTATTTCTGGCTCTAACCGGGTGGGGATTTGGACCAATGCGAAAAGCAGAGCTTCGGGCTACCACAACGGGGAATGTGATTCGGCCTGGATCTAGTCCAATGATTGCGGATGAGGTAGCTGGTTTAGAACCAATTCATCCACAACTAGGTCGTGTATATGACTTTCTAGTTCCGATTTTGGTCATGATTGGGATGATCTTTATAAGCCTGTACGTTACGGGTGACGGGAATATGATGGAGGGAAGTGGCTCAACTGCGGTATTGTGGGCGGTTGGAGTTGCCGTGATGGTGGCAATGAGCATTTATTTCATCCCACGTCAGGGGAAAATCCTGTTAACTCCTGCAAAATCTACCGATTATGTGATCAAGGGAGCTTCAGGCTTAGTTGGCGTCGTTGCATTATTAGTGCTGGCATTTGCACTTGGGAAGATCTCACGTGACCTGGAAATGGGTCCCTACATTGTTTCGATTTTGGGAGATGATGTCTGGACATGGTGGTTGCCTGCCTTAGTTTTTGCGATTGGATGTATGGTATCCTTCACGCTGGGGTCATCCTGGACAACCTTTGCAATCCTGATTCCGATTGCGTTACCATTGGCTGCGGGACTAGGCATCTCTGAGCCATTGATGCTTGGGGCGATTCTTTCTGGAGGAGTTTATGGAGATCATGCATCACCATTATCGGATACATCCATCATCTCATCCATGGCTTCTGCGTGTGATCATGTCGACCATGTGAATACACAGCTACCTTATTCCGCGCTCATTGCAGGAATATCGTTCTGTGCGTTTCTTGTGGCAGGAATGATCGCTTGACTACCAGGTACGCTGAGTCACGCGCTCAAGGGGCTCTTGATTTCGACAAGGACGACGTTCAATGAAGTGATACGTATCCCCTGGACTCAAAAAATAATAATACCCATCTTCCTCAATCATGTGCTGTCGATCATAAATTGCAACATACGAGGAACCAATCACCTCAAACCAGCCATTTTCTACAACAATTGCTGTATTTTCATCAATTCCAATTCCAAGTAACTCAGGATGAGCGTTGAGAATTTCAAGGAGATCCCAGTGGCGATTCCGTCGAAGTAAATGTTGATCAATGGCGGTATTTTGCAGAAAGCCAAAGCCTTTTTCATGATCTCCCATCATGATTGTATTCGTCTGGGTATCTCCGCGTGCAAGGTAGGATCCCTGGATAGTTGCTCCGGCGGATGATCCGCCAATCACGCCTCCTCTTTCAAGGAGATCCCACAAGGCTTTTTCGGTTTGAGTATTGAGATAAGAATCTGCAAGGCGCCACTGACGGCCACCAGTGAACCAGACTCCATTTGCTTCGTCAATGACTTGCGTAAAGGAATCTGTATTTGCAATCGTTCGATTACGGGTATGCAGGAGGGATAGATTTGAGACTCCCCTTTCCCGGAATATTTCAAGTCCACGGAAATTAACACTGAACGAGTCGGATGCACTTGCAGTGGGAATCACGACAATGTGGCTTTCTGGTCCACCGGCTAATTCTACGAAGCGCTCAAGTATCACGGGATCCAATATTCCTCCACCAGCAATCACCAAAGAACCGTTTTGGGGAGCCTGAGCTCGTACCTGCCAAGAGAGAGAGAAAAGAAGAATAAGAGAGATATGGAGGGAGGATTTCATGTCAGGTTGTAAATATATGGCGGATGAATTCTCGAATGAGATTATTGGATTCTGGAGTTTCCCGAAGTGTTTCAACTAGCTCCTCTACAGGTTTACCTAGAATATGCTTTGTGTACTCAGGATAGGTGACCAACCTCTGAATCAACAAATCTTTCTTCAGTTCTGAATGAAATTGCGTGCAGTATAATGGGGCATCTGGCATGCAGAATGCATGATTTTTTACCAGTGTAGTTTCGGCTAGGCGAACTGCATTTTTGGGAAGTTGAACAACGGTATCTTGATGCCCTACGTGAGCCCAAAATGTGGTTCCTAAACTATTGAAAATGGGATCACTGATTCCCTTGGATGTGAGTGTGAGTTGTAGGGTACCTAGTTCGGCAAGTTTTGGATTGGTGATCACGGAACCACCAAGAGCAGCAGCCATGGCTTGAAATCCCCAGCAGGATGCAAAAACTGGTTTACGTTTCGCGTATAATAAGCGCATGGTATCCAGTGCACGATCAAGCCAGTCACCTCCCTTGGGAACCGAGTAATCTCCTGCTCCCCCGATTAATACCAGATCTGATTTACGTAAGGATTCCGGTTGTGGCGGATCATTGATTAAATCCACCGCGGTAATACGTTCGCGTGGACGATCAACGGATTCTGCAAATGCAGCGATTTCATTGATACGCATTGGATCGTTCGGTTTGCGTATCTGAAACAGCAGAATATTCAATTTTGAAGTGTTCATTGGCGAGGTAAAATCAATGGATTAAACCCACTAGAATCCTTTCATGCTCCAGAAAAACTATTTCGTGGATTGGAAGTCAATGATTATGTGCATGAGGATTCCCATAGTGATGTTCATTGAAAACTACGTGCAGGAGAGAGCCAGCTACAAATGCTTGAAATAGATCGCTACCGATAAATTCATGTGGTATCATGTCGGCCATAAAAAAACCGATGAGTGTAGTAGACATGAGCCCCGCAATACCAATGACGGCGACAGTTAAACCATAGCGTGGGTAGAGGATCCACCAGATCATGAGACCTACGGCAAGACGGTGAATGACTAGAGGGAGGATGATGGTTGATGAGTCTGTATTTAAGCTGGAGCCTTCTAAAATAGTATGTAGGCCCATTCCGAGAAATCCAGCAAGTACGGACAATGTCTCTGTCTTTGGAGCAATACTATGAGAAAGATACTCAATCCCAAGGGGGATCAGAATTCCCAGTGCCATGACTCCCATAAGGATTAGAATATCGACAGGTGCCCAGCCATGATGTTCAATTTGATGTCCCAAGACTTGAATCAATATCAAAAGGGGGACAACCACATACATAGATCTGTCAAATATTGTGGTGAGCCTTGGATTGTCATGCAATATAGGGTAAATGAGTACCCCGATAACCTGTGCAAATAATGCATAGAGAAGGAGTTCCATCGAGTTATTATACAATCCCAATAGACATAAATGCCATACTTGATCGTTCCTTTTTATAAATCAGCAGGCGAGATCTAATTCCAAGCAGTAATCCAAGCGATTCTATGGAAACTCAGTTATGTGATCACGTTTTGCAGGAGTAGAGATCAAAGGTATGGAACGCCTGTATTTCCTTTTCGGGTTCATTGTCTCACTTCGTTTTTATTAGCTATCCACTTTCATAAGTACCCACCATTCACGATCCAATGACCGTAGCGGTTCGATATTTAGGCATCTACCCTCGATGTGATACGTATGCGTATCTTGTAAGTAACTGGATCAATCACTGTAGTTAAGCACAAAATCACCAATTTCTAACTTCATGAGAGGGATTGATATATGAATCACCGAATCGTATCTCTAATTGCAAGTGCCACCGAAATCGTATGTGCCTTGGGATTTGAATCAAACCTCGTCGGTCGATCTCATGAATGTGATTATCCAAGGACGGTCGAGCGAATCCCCGTGTGCTCTTCGTCGAAAATCATAACAGACCGTTCAAGTGCAGAGATTGATGATCAAGTTCGGAAGATGGTCGGAGATGGTCTATCCGTATATAAGGTCAATTCCGAGTTACTAGATGAAATCTCCCCCAGTGTCATTATTACGCAAACCCAGTGTGATGTCTGTGCTGTAAGCCTGAATGATGTAAAAAAAGCTGTATGCGAATTGGTAAGTTCAGCCCCTGAGATTGTTTCGCTTGCGCCGATGTCCCTCAGCGATGTCTGGATAGATATTCAGCGTGTAGCGGATGCTCTGGGTGATTCAGAAAGGGGAGAAGAGCTCATTTCAGGCCTTCAGGACAGGCTTCAATCACTGCGTATAAAAGCACAAAAAATACCTCAACGACCTAGGATCGCCTGCATTGAATGGACGGAGCCACTTATGATCGCGGCGAACTGGGTTCCCGAGCTAGTAGATTTTGCTGGGGGAAGTAGCCTTCTCAGTGAGCCAGGAGTTCATTCAGAATATCTCTCGCTGGACAAGCTTGCTGAATCTGAGCCTGAAGTGATTGCCATCATGCCTTGCGGGTTTGATATTGATCGTTCACTGCGTGAAATGATACCACTTACCTTAAGTCCTCAATGGATGGATCTGCCTGCCGTGCAGAATGGACGTGTCTATGTTACAGATGGGAATCAGTATTTCAATCGCCCAGGCCCTAGGGTTGTAGAATCAGCAGAGATTCTTTCGGAATGTATGCATCCGGAGCATTTTGATTTTGGTCATAAAGGAACAGGATGGATTCCTTGGAGCTTGGACTAAATCCAATTTAGATCTTATAACAGGACGGTTCTGGTTCGTTTGCGCGATCTTGGCACTCATTTATTTATTCATCAACCAAGAACAGTCCCGTGCAAAACTATACCAAACCAGTCACTTCTGCATTTTCATTTCGGAGGAGATACAGTGCCCGGTGCAGAGATCGGGGCGAAGCGGGTGGAGCCAAGGGTCAACTACGGATCAGAAGTCAAAGGAATTGTTGGATCTTTATGTATTATGATAGAGACTGGGCGGGCAGAGATCAATATTCGTGAGGAAAAAGGATCGTGATTTTCCTGAATGATAGATTCACGGAACCCGTCATTTGATGAGTTCCTGTAGAAATCTCAATCCTGGACTAGTTGGATATGTGGGAAGGGGATTTCAATGCCCGCCTTATTCAAGGCTTCTTTAATGGCTTCGGTATAGTAGTATATGATTTGACGTTCTTGTTTCGGATTTTCTACGTATACCCACAAGCTAAGGTCAACGCTACTGTCATTCAGGCTCGTCACGATCACTCGTGGTTCAGGATCTTTCAGTAAGCGTGTATCATTCTTGGTAATTTCCAGAATGACATTACGAGCTTCTTGAGGCGATTCTTTGTATGCAATCCCGAAAGGAATCTCAATTCGAAGAGTTCCCCCAATCGTATGATTCAGGATTTGCTCATTCGCCATTTGTTGATTTGGGATGACCAGGACTTCATTTTTTGGCGTGCGTAAACGCGTGGTGCGAAGTGTAATATTTTCAACGACACAGTAGGTCCCCCCAACGATCAGAGTATCACCAATGCGGAAGGCTTTATCCGTCAGTATACTGACACCTGAAAGAATATTTTCAACGGTATCTCGAGCTGCAAAACCAAACGCAATTCCTGCAACTCCAATCCCCGCGATCAATGTAGCTGGATCTATCCCTAAGGTCTGTAAGACAACCAAGGAAATAAGAACAATAGAGAGGAGCCGAAATGCTTGTAACACTAAAGTTTGAAGGCCAACCTGAACGACATTACTCCGTTTCAGAATTCGGGAAAGCAATTTGTACAGGATTCTATAGGTAGTGTAGAATACAAGCAGTACAAGTATCGCTGCCGCCGTTCTGGGTGCTAGATTTGTCAACCAAGCGAGTATTTCCATTGAGATATCATTCCAAGCTTGAGAAAATCTACCCTCTGAGACAAGAGTTCCTGCGTCTACAAAAACTTGAGGAAGTGAAACAGATACATCTGCTGTAGTATCGGCTTGAAGAGAGTCAATGATGCTCAGAGAGGTGTCCGCAACCTGTTGGGTATCCGCAATTTGGATGTTTTCTGGAACGGACTGCATCAATTGAGTAGTTTAGCTGCAATCATGGTATTTTTTAGAAGCATCGCTATGGTCATTGGCCCCACACCACCTGGAACGGGAGTAATATGCCCCGCAATTCTGTAAACATCCTCAAAGTCTACATCACCCGTCAGACGATACCCTCGGGGATGTGTAGGGTCATCAATACGGTTGATTCCTACATCTATGATCGTTGCCAACGGCTTGATCATCTCAGCCGTCACGAAATGAGCACGGCCAATTGCGGCAACGAGAATGTCAGCTTGACGACATACTTCGGGGAGGTTTTGGGTTCGACTATGGCAGATGGTTACCGTTGCATTATTTTCTTTTCGAAGCAGTAGGCTTCCGAGTGGGCGCCCAACGAGACTGGATCGACCAAGAATAACAGCATGCTTTCCTTCAATATCGATATTAGATCGTCGCAAGAGCTCTACGATTCCAGCAGGTGTACAAGGTGCAAATCCAGGTAAGTCAGACACCATTCGACCCGCATTTTCCGCATGGAGACCATCCACATCTTTTTGGGAATTCAATGCAGAAATGACCCGAGAGGTGTCAAGATGATCGGGTAGTGGCAGCTGCACAAGAATTCCACTCACATGTGGACTGTCATTTAAATCATAGATCACCTGAAGGAGATCTTTCTCAGATATATTTTCATCAAAGGTTAAAGTGTCACCTGCAATACCGACATTTTGACTGGCTTTTATTTTGCCCCGTACATAGGAAGCGGATGCAGGGTTATTACCAACAAGAACTACCGCAAGATAGGGTGGAGCATGTCCTTTGGATGTCCATTCAGCAACTTCATCACGCACTTCTTCGCGCACGATTGCTGCAATTTTCCTTCCATCAATGAGTGTCGCCACGGAGAATAGAGGTTTGTTTAATGCATAATACGGAACGGAGACCTTTCAAGAGTTCAGATACGAACAAAAGCAAGAAAGATCATGAGTCACATCTCTTTAACGAGATTCATAGATATGTGTTTTTGAACTGGGGAATGCCACGGGATACATGGATCCTTCCTGCAGTATTCTGTATAAACCACTATATTCAACTGCAATGCATTCGTCTCGTCGCGAATTTTTCAGACGTCCTCTGGAAGGGATATTTAAATCAATATCTCAAGGAAGCGGGGATATGAGATTCGGTCTTGTAACCTATCTCTGGGGTAGAGATTGGGATCTTCCCACCCTGATTCGAAACTGTCAGAATACGGGGGTTGAAGGAGTAGAATTGCGAACAGAACATGCACATGGCGTAGAGGTGCATCTCACGACTGCGGAACGGGCAGCTGTGCAGTCACACTTCGTAGACAGTGGTATAGTATTGGTAGGTCTGGGAATGAATTGGTCCTTTCATCACATTGAAGCTGCCCAGCAAGCTCATGCAATCAGTCAAGCAAAAGCTTCAATCGTATTAGCACATGATATCGGGGCAAGTGGAGTCAAAGTGAAGCCGGATGCTTTACCCGATGGTGCTCCCGAAGAACAGACGATTGCCCAGATTGGACGGGCACTCCGAACACTGGGGCAGTTTGGGGAAGATTATGGACAGGAAATCCGGCTAGAAGTTCATGGATATCGTACAGATCAACTTCCCATTATTAGGCAGATTATGGAGGCAGCAAGCCATCATAATGTCCGGGTCTGCTGGAATTGTAATCAGACCGATTTGAATGAGCCTGGACTTGAATATAATTTTGGTCTTGTCCGAGATTATTTTGGTGATACAGTCCATATCCGCGAACTCAATAGTCCGGAATATCCATACAAGCAGCTATTTGAGTTGCTCGTGAAATCTGAATTCACAGGCTGGATCTTACTGGAGGCACGGACGGATCCCGCAGACAGAATTTCCGCACTCAGGCATCAAAGATCATTATTTGATGCACTGTTAAGGTAAATGATTTTTTGGATCTGATCTAAATTTGAATGCCCGCCCTGAGCGGGCATTCAAATGTGGAGATGCCGGGAATCGAACCCGGGTCCGAAAGGTCGGACATACAAGCGTCTACGTGTGTAGGTCACACTTGAATGTCTTGCATCTACCCATAGCGTGTGACCAAGCCAAGTGTCAGCAAAGGCTGATAGATACCACTAACCAGATACAGCCGGAATCCAGATAGGGTGCTCACATTCGGCGATGCCTTCTATCCCACCTGTGAGCGGGTATGAACAGAAGACAGATGGCGGGTTTATGCCGCCATCGCGTACGAATAATCGTTCGCAGTTACAGGTTTTCTGACGTGATTTTTACGAGTCCTAGTCAGATTGACTCGACACGCAACTTGCTGTTCGATACAATCCGTCGAAGCCTGATCATCCCCTTGAAAGCCGTGTACGCCAATTTCTGGATAAAGGTTCGCCACTTTGAGATAAGGGCCTAATTTCAGTACTTAATGCAGGGGATGAATTACCTTGAACGAACCTGATCCCGTGACATGTCCGTCCCAACGGAAATAAGTCCATAGGTCTCAAAAGCCTGATCAATTTCATGAACGATTTGGCGACGAATACGACGTTTCAGAAACGGGATTTTACTGCGAGAACCGCTTAGGTAGATCCGGTAAGGATGTATAAACAGGCGTACATACCTATCACCGATTGGAACAGCCTCTACTTGAACAACTACTTTGTACAAAAGCCAGTTTCGAATTGGACGATTCACGGTTAACACTGCATTTGGAGGCGAAGAAGGAAGTAATGTCCATCCCGTATCCATCAAGGCTTCCTCAATGTCGAAAAGTATAGCATCACCCTTGTGAGGATGCTCATAATCTCGGTACAGAGGGGATAAGGTAGGAGAGCAACCAGCTACCGTCAAGGTCAAAAACAAGACCACACGAAAGGGTTTATGCACGGAGATGTAGCTAGGCAGGAAGGGGAATTTTGGTGAACGAATAATCTAGGAATTCGATCAATAACCGACTGAAAACTTCAGGATGCTCCATCATTGGAGCATGGCCACATTCTTCAATCATATGCAATTTGGCATTTGGAAGTAATTCGTGAAACATGTGAGCAACATCGGGAGGAGTGATCTGATCCTCTGCTCCCCAGATCAAAAAGGAGGGCACATTGATGTGGCTCAGCTCATCAATCACGAGATCTTTCATGGAACTTCGAGCAAGCCATACAAAACGAAGTGCGCGTACTCTGCTTGTCGCAATATCACATATATGGTCAATCAGGCCCTCTGTCACCATGGCTGGATCATAGAATGTTTTTTCTGCTTTGACTCGGATATATTCGCGGTCACTACGCCGAAAAGTTGTACGACCTAATTCTGTTTCGTAAATCCCGGAAGAGCCAGATAATATCAGGCCAGTAACATATCTTGGGTGGCAGGTCGTATACCTGACGGAAATCTGTCCACCAAGGGAATTGCCAACCAGGATCATCTTTTCAAGCCCCAAGAACGTCACAAATTCATGCACATAGTCAACGACACCCTGTACATTTGCTTGGGAACGGGATAGATCGTCCATTTTCAAATTCGGAACGATGGCACGATACCCACTAGATACTAGGTTGGATGCTGCGTCATACCAACCCTCAGGATCCCCCAGAAGTCCATGAAGGAATACTATAGGTGGCCGCTCATGATCAATGCCTGAGTCAACATATTCAAATCCGCTAGATTCGAGAGATCTTAAATTAGCCGGAAGGGGGCGATTGATAGTAGCAATTGGATTTACCAGTCAAGTTAGTAGAAATATAAGTTATTTCCTAGGAACAGACAGAAAAGTTCATACGGAACTATTTAATACAGATCACGGTAGAAAGAAAATCCATGTAGTTTTTCCTTATTTTAACTGAAAATCAAGTACTGTATGCCCTGTGGTAAAAAGAGGAAGCGTCACAAAATTGCAACCCATAAGCGCAAAAAGCGATTGCGTAAAAATCGGCATAAAAAACGGAATCGCTAGGCGGGCATAACCGCTTGACACGGATGTTGGTTTAGTTTGTGATTAGGTTTTGTGGTTTTTGATACGCTAATAGTGATCAAATTAATTACAGCTCAAAAGAAATGTCTAAGAATTACGGCTTAGGAGATGTAACGCGTGCATTAGGTTGGGGCCTTCTCATGGGGGGCGGGGTAGGGTTTACCCTAGGACTTCTTCTGGCTCCGGAGGAAGGAAGCAGACTTCGCCGCCGGGCAACTTTTCATCTGGAGGAGTTAGCAAAACAGGTTAGAGGCCTTGCCGACTCCAACAAAGAGCCGCAGGAAAATACAAGGGCGAAATCTGAGGGAGAGGCTTTGGTGGCAAAAGCGAATGAACAGGCACAAGAGATAAATTCGCAGATGGAAGAGATCATGGGATCTGCATCGTCGGAGCACTCGGAATCTTGAAAGGGCGGAGAATTATTGATGACCGGTTTGCCGTGCTGGCGCCAGCAGCAAATTACATGGCGGCCGGAGGCAATCCTTTTGCGCCAGATGTATTTGATTATCGCTCCAAGACGACCTTTAACTATTTTCACCAGTTGATCCCGAAACGTCGGGAAATTGTAGATCGGCTCCTACAGATCATTCGAGGTAATGAAACAGAAGTTCTGGAGGATATATTTGGGAAAGAAAGCGTCAAAGATGGAGTGAAACTTACAAAAGCTGTCTATTCAGCCCCCTTGATGGCAGCACGTAAACGATTTGTACCGGATCCATTTTTCAGTGCTGTTGATTTTGAGGGCCTTCCTACAGGAGCACAGCGGCGTTTATTAGAAAGCAGTACGATTTTCAGCGGCCTATTCGGCCTACTTCGCCCAGACGACCTTGTGCCGGAGTACAAGCTCGAAATGTCTACCAGTCTACCCGAAATCGGTACTCTCACGGCTTTTTGGAAGCCACATATCAGCCCCTATCTGAATAATGTGGTACAGGAACGCTTTGTATGGGATTTATTGCCTGAATCATATCGTGAGGCATGGGACGATGATGGCTCTTATGTCGCTCGAGCCATGGTGGGCTTCTACAATTCGGACGGAAGTATCTTGAAAGAGGACGCAGTATATCGTGGGCAGTTTATGAATTTTGTTGTTCGTGATCCTGCAATTGATGTAGATGCTCTTGAAGATTGGCGCCATCCGGGAGGGTTTAAGTTTTCTCGTGAGCGTTCAAGCCTTGATGGAGAGATCAAGTCTATCGTCATGATCCGCCGCTAAGGCTGTTTCATGTCGGAGTTACATGCCCTTTTGATCCTTTTTTTTGCGGGGGTAATCGGAGGGATTATGAATGTAATGGCGGGTGGAGGATCTACGATAACACTGCCCGCCCTTGTGTTACTAGGCCTCGATGCTGGTGCCGCAAACGGGACAAATCGTGTGGCTATTCTTATTCAGAATATATCTGCTACACTTACATTCTCATCTGAGAAGAAGACACACATTCGCAAAAGCATCTCCTATGGATTGTGGACGATCCCGGGAGCGATCTCTGGAGCGATTATGGCCACCAGAATTAATGATGCCTTATTTGAGAAAATACTTGCTGTTCTATTAATTGTGGTCGTATTGACCATGCTTATTCCGAGAGAGAATGTCGCTTCGGGTAAGATTGCGAGGAGTTCATTCTGGACAGGACCGGTATTATTGCTGATTGGATTTTATGGGGGATTTGTTCAAATAGGCATTGGTTTTTTATTCATGGCGGTATTTTTCCATCTATTGCACTTGGATTTGCTGACGACTACGGTTCACAAGGTTACGGTGATATTACTTTACACAATTCCAACACTGTTTGTATTTGCACTCTTAGGGAAGGTAGATTGGGGATTTGGATTGACTTTGGCCGCTGGAAATGCGACAGGAGCGTTTATTGCAGCGAAGGTTGCGATTCGTCGAGGCGAAAAGATTATCCGAGGTATTATGGTCATTGCGGTTTCTATAATGGCCCTACGAATTCTTGGCGTGGTATAAATTTGTTGTAATTTCAGGGTGACCCAACTTGGAATCATCCTTGATCAAACCAGCAGGTCAAATATATTTGGGTGGCATAGATATCTGACTGCATAGGGCCAAGCCTTGGGAGACCATTCTTCTGGGCATGTGCTCTTGGATTTAACGCAAAACTAAGCGAAAATGAAAAAGAATCGTAGTGTAACAATGCTTGGAACTGGCCTGATAGGGCTATTCTATACGATGACACTTCATGGGCAGCGGGGGCGTGACCGTGTTAGTTGTGTGTATTCACGGGATACAGGCCGCGCTCAGAAATTTGCGAATGAATGGGATATTGAGCATGCTGTATCTGATATGGCCGAAGCTGTTCATCATCCATCCAGTGATGTTGTTGTAATCGGTTTGCCGAATCATCTGCATGAAGAAGCAATTCGGCTTTGCATAGAAGCAAATAAAGCCGTACTCTGCACAAAACCATTGGCACGCAGTGCTACAGAAGCAAAACGCATCTTGGATATTGTCGAGTTAAGTGGAATCTTTGCAGGATACTTAGAAGATCTTGTTTACACGCCGAAAACACTCAAAGCACTAGAATCAGTCCATAGTGGTGCGTTGGGAGAAATCCTATGGACACGCTCACGAGAAACTCACAGCGGCCCGCATAGTAGCTGGTTTTGGGATGTAGAGCAAGCTGGTGGTGGTGCGATTATTGATTTAGGCTGCCACTGCATCGAAATCATTCGGAGTTTTATAGGAAA
Source organism: Rhodothermales bacterium (assembly GCA_965215475.1). Taxonomy (GTDB): domain Bacteria; phylum Bacteroidota; class Rhodothermia; order Rhodothermales; family Bin80; genus Bin80. The sequence continues at coordinate 301,903 of OZ244061.1, read as the reverse complement.
AGATATTCGGCCCATGGAAGTGAATTGCTGGGCCGATACACTCGTCCATCCCATTAATGCGGAAGACAATGGAATCGGTCTGATTCGATTTGAAAATGGTGCGATAGGACAATTTGAAGTCAGTTGGTCATTTCGTGGGGGAATGGATTTACGAGATGAAGTGGCAGGTACAGAGGGAACGATTTGGCTAAACCATTTTCTCAGGACCGGTTTTGAAATGTTCTCCAGTGGGGCAGGAGGTTATGTTGCAGAAAAAGCAGAGAAAGAATCAGGATGGTTGTTTCCGGTGGGGGATGAGGTTCATGAGTTAGGCTATACAGACATGTTCACGGACATGTTTAATGCTATGGACGAAGGACGAGAGCCCAGAGAAACTTTTTATGATGGGTATATTGTTAATGCCGTCATGGATGCATGCTATCGTTCGGCGAAGTCGAAAAAATGGGAATCTGTTGAGTTGGAAGATTGGCGTGGACGCACAAACGTCAAACGAATCCGAGGATTTAAAAAAATGGTAGAAGGATTCGAGTTGGTGAAGCGGGAGCGATTGCCAGATGGAAAAGTGAGGCTTATTTTGAAAAACCCAGATTCTGGAGAAGTGACCCAGCAATTTGTAGAGGAAGATGATCAAACCATTGCAGAAAGATGGAGTGCTCCTAGAGGACATTCTTAACAGTACAACCTCACCGGAACATTGGCGCATGTGGTGGCTTGGTCAAAGTGGGTTTTTGATTAAATGGAAAAATCAGTACTGTCTACTGGATCCATACTTATCAGATTCACTGACCCTGAAATACGCAGATACGGATAAGCCTCATATTCGGATGGCAGAGCGTGTACTGGCTCCCAATCGACTTGATTTTGTAGATGTAGTTACCTCCAGTCATAATCATACAGATCATCTAGATGATAAGACACTCAAACCATTGATTCAGAATAATCATGATTTAACCATGATTATTCCAGAGGCAAACCGATCATTTGTTGCACAGCGGTTGCAGTGTGATCCTTCTTGGCCAATAGGACTACAAGATGGTTCGCAATGTGAAACAAAGGGGTTTAAGTTTTTCGGAATCCCGGCCGCTCACGAAGACTTGGAAACAAATGACTTTGGGCACCACCGGTATATGGGATACATTATTTCTTTCGGAAATTGGAATATCTATCATAGTGGGGATACGTTGCTTTATGATGGGATGATTGAACGTCTAAGTCCATGGCAGGTAGATGTTGCAATCTTACCCATTAACGGTCGAGATCCTGCTCGCCGGGTTGCAGGCAACCTGAATGGGGCAGAATCGGCACAATTAGCCAAAGACATAGGAGCTCGAGTTGTGATTCCATGTCACTACGACATGTTCACGTTTAATACGGCTTCCCCTGATGGGTTCGTTACCGCTTGCAATGAATTAAAACAACGCTATTACGTGATGAAAAATGGTGAGGGTTGGGGGAGTAGATCGCTCCATTCTTCATTATAATTCTCTGTATGGACCAATACAGGAATGGATCATCTGGTATGAGGTAGTACGATAATCCGTTCAAATTTTGATGTAATTGTACAAGGATTCCCAGGGTTTCTTTTGGTGGCAAAGTTGCATTGATGATAAGCAGCGGGGAGAGGAGCATTATGAACGTGCACGGGCTACTTGTCTAGCCTCTCCTAGTTTTTCAATGCCAAACTCAACCACGTCACCTGGTTGCAAATATTTCTGTGGATTCATGCCCAAGCCCACACCTGCCGGTGTACCCGTGGAAATTACGTCGCCGGGTAGGAGTGTCATAAAGTGGCTCGTATAACTGATAACTTCCCAGACGTCAAAAATAAAATCGGAGGTGATACTGTTCTGCAACATGATTCCATTGACTGACAACCATAGTTTGAGGTTATTGGGATCGAGAACTTCATCGGCGGTTGCAAGAAAGGGACCTAATGGTGCAAAAGTATCGAAACTCTTTCCCTTCACCCATTGCCCTCCACGCTCCAATTGACTCTCGCGCTCACTATAATCGTTATGTAATACATAACCTGCAACATAATTTGGAGATTGATCAGGAGTAATATAGCTGGCACGTTTCCCAATGACCACGGCTAATTCGACCTCCCAATCCGTCTTGTTACCGGGAATGATCAGGTCATCATAGGGGCCGCATATGGCAGAGCTTGCTTTAAAGAATAAAACAGGCTCTGAGGGAGGCTCCATTTCACTTTCTTTGGCGTGAAGTGTGTAATTCAACCCTACACAAACAATTTTTGAGGGACGGGCAATCGGAGGCCCTATTCGAGCATCAGGGTCTAGTTCATGCTTAGGCGCATCTCGATCAAACCAATCCTGTAGCCTCGCCAATCCATCCTGTTCAAAGAACTGTTCGTCGTAATCGTCTACGACAGCAGAGGTATCAATACGCTTACCGTCATCCAGAAAAAGTCCCGGTTTTTCCTGATCATCGGAACCAATTCGAATAAGTTTCACGATACAATAGATTAAGGTTATAATGTGAAGGCACCGCCATCCATAGGAAGGGAGGCACCAGTGAGAAACGCACTTTCATCCGAAGCAAGATAACAGATCAAGGCGGCAACTTCTTCAGGGGTAGCCATGCGCTCTAATGGCTGGGATTTAGAGATTCGTCTGAACATCTCATGTTTTGTATCAGGAGAGTACTTTTCAAGATATGCGTCAACAAACGAGGTATGTACACATGCGGGGGCAACACAATTGCAACGGATACCGTCTTTTAGGTAATCTACAGCTATGCTACGAGTCATAGAAGCAACGGCTCCCTTACTGGCCGAGTATGCAAATCGTTCAGGAATCCCAACTGCAGCTACAATTGAGGAGAGATTGATGATACTTCCCCCATTTGATCTTTTCATATGAGACAAAGCTGCACGCGTGCAGTAATAGATACTCTTCACGTTGGTAGCATACATGTGGTCCATATCCTGTTCTGTTGTTTCATCAAGTTTGCCGAGGCAGCCTTCTCCTGCGTTGTTGGCGAGGATATCTAGACGCCCCTTGTTCAGCAATTTTGTCTAAAGTGATGGATATAGCACTCATATCCGTAACATCACATCGAAGAGCTTCACAACGTTTTCCGATATCTTGTACAATCCTGAGGGCTCTAATAATGTCAATATCAAGCAGGTACACCATTGCACCTTGTCGTGCGAATGCACGACAAGTCGCTTCCCCAATTCCCCTGGCACCACCAGTTACTACGGCTATTTTAGACTTAAGGCTGAACATCTTTGATTCGTAAGGAATGAGAGTTTCTCATCAATAAAAGAATTGACAGGAGACCGATATGTTTTAAGTCCGACATATTACGAATCGGGAAGATATTCGTGAGGTAATGGAAAACGAGAAGTCTCTGGTTGCCAGAAAATCGTCACAATCCACCAGCGTCCATCCATTTGCAATAATTGAATATTATTGATCCTCCTGAAAAAAGGCGGTTCATCCATAGATCGATAGGATTCATATGTGCTGAACCGGTGCACCATGTTGCCGAATTGTTCTGATGTATGATTCACTTCAACTTCAAAGAAGGGGTTCTCTTCGAAATAACTTCCGGTTTCTTCTTTGTACTCTTCGGGGGTCCAAGCACGATATTGAGCATCTCCCATCTCGTTGAGTGTTATTGCGATCAGTCGGGCTTCCTGAATAAATAGATTGTTCCACCGATCCCAGTCAGGTGCTTCTTCGGCGGGAGTAGAAATTATATCATATAAAGCTTGTACGATCGCATTAGGATTCTTCGTATCATCTCAAAAATCTGTTTTTAGAAGATGTTTAACTTCTCCAAGGCTTCCATCATTCGGAGCAGGTTCAATGCCAATTACTGCACATAGAAGTTCATAGATATGGATGAGTGAAAAACCGTCAGCCTTGAATTTATTTTTAAACTGTGGTCCATGTGCAATGAATGCTGCATGCATGGAAGGTAGAGAGGGATCATAGCCATGGGTGCCACCGGAATAGTAGTCCGGGTTACGTTCAAAAAGTTGTCTGTTTGACATTTGCCATCCTTCTTTCGCCAGCCCGATTAGATCAGGAATGCGTTCATTATCACGATAATGCCACTTTGCGGGTAAATTATCTCGTGTATACCAGTCCACATAGTTCATTTGCTTTAGAGTATTGAACAGTGTGTCCAGCTGGGTTGAATCTTTAAGATTGAAAAAGCCTAATGCATCCAGCCCGCCGATGGTGTAGACATCATCAAGATTGATATAGTCATCTACCATTTCAACCCGTTCGCTTGATGTCTCGGCCATACCATGATCTCCGAGTACAACGAGATTCAGGTCTTCGTATAGGCCTGCCTCTTGGAGCCGGGCAATGAGATTTCCAATTTGCTGATCAACCTCTTTCATGACCTCTCGAGTTTCCTGGGAATGGGGGCCAGTCTGATGCCCCTGGGTATCCACCGTGCTAAAATAAGTTGTGATGAGAGCGGGGCGGGGTGAACGATTTACGGATTCCATGACCGAATCTATTCGAGTCTCATGGGCCAGATCATGGTCATATTCCATCCAATATGTTGGCTTCATGCCTTGAATTGAATCAGCATCAGAACCTACCCAGAAATAGGTAGCACTTGTATGACCATGTTTCTGAACGGTTACCCATAGAGGCTCTCCACCCCACCATTCTGATTTAGTGATTGCCTCTCGATCACGGATTCGAAAAGAGCCCAATTCAGGATCAAACATTGAATTATTTACAATCCCATGATTCGCCGGGTACAATCCGGTAATAATGCTGTAGTGGTTGGGAAAGGTCTTCGAAGGGAATACCGGCTCCAAGTATGCTGCGTGAACTCCATTACTGGCTAACTCATACAGATGAGGAGTATCCTCGGGAGAGATATAATCCGCCCGAAGTCCATCAATAGAGATCAAGATTACGGTTTGCGGCTTTTCGTCAGAACCATGCCGAATAGGATCTAACGGATTGGCACCAGAAATAACAAAGAAGGCAAGCAAACAGAGTAAATTTAGAAGTTTCATGAACGATTGGCGAAAGTGTAATAGAAGATAAGCCCTAGCACAGGAGTACATAAAATCAAGAAAATCCAAATAACTTTGCCAGCTGTAGTACGAGAACTGCCGGCAACTTCAATAATGGCAATCACATCTAAAATGAGAACAATTAAACCACAACAGGAGAGGCTTTCCCATGAACTTGCCATATTCAGGAGGCGGGGTTCACATCCTGCCATAAAAATTGCACAGAAGGCCAAGAAGTAGCTTGGAGTCACCTGAAAATTCATATCCATAAGATAAAACATGTACAGATTCCTCTACGCATAATTTTTGCAAGTGATGCACGAAATCTTTACTGATTCGTTTCATTTCTGCGGTTGTTCATCCGTGGAGGTATAACATAGAATGCGTATTGGCTCTATTGAACTTGGGAAAAGGCCACTCCTATTGGCACCTATGGAAGATGTTTCTGATCCTCCATTTCGGGCGCTATGTAAGCGCTATGGTGCAGATGTTGTCTATACCGAGTTTATTTCGTCTGGCGGGCTAGTCCATAAAGCGGAGGATTCTCTGATGAAGCTGGATATTCATGACAGCGAGCGCCCCATAGGGATTCAGATCTTCGGGGGGAACATTGATCAGGTCAAATCTGCCACGGATATCGTAGATCAAGTTCAACCGGATATTATTGACATCAATTTTGGTTGTCCAGTACGTAAGGTGGTATGCAAGGAGGCAGGGGCAGGTATTCTACGTAATCTGCCAAAAATGGAAAAGATTACCCGTACGGTTGTTGAAGCCACAGATCGACCGGTTACAGTAAAGACTCGGCTTGGATGGGATGACGGTAGTATCGAGATTGTTAAAGTAGCTAGAATGCTCGAGGAATGTGGGATTCAAGCACTTGCGGTACATGCTAGGACAAGAAAACAAATGTATAGTGGCGCAGCACGCTGGCATTATTTAAGGGAGATTCGTGAAGAGGGACTTACGCGAATTCCTCTTATCGGGAATGGAGATGCTATGCAACCAGAATCTGTTTTACAAATGTTTGAAGAGACAGGTGTGGATGCTGTCATGATCGGACGTGGGGCGATCGGAAATCCGTGGATATTTAAGCAGGCGAAGGCGTTTGTCGAAGAAGGAATTGTTATCTCACCTCCATCCTGGGATGAACGGATCCGTGTGGTCACAGAGCATCTGACTTTAAAGTGTAAGTGGCTTGGGGAGCGTAGAGGAGTGAGAGAGATGCGTCGAATGTACGGGGGGTACTTCAAAGGATTTAGGAATGCAAGTAAACTTCGTATGCGACTGATGAAAGCGGAGACGAAAGAAGATGTGATTTCCGTCCTTGACGGAACTCAGGAAGTGGAACCAGAGGTTATCAGGTTAAGCCCAGCACTGTTGTATTAACCTAGAGTATTCACCAACATTAATTCCCTCTAGCTACTTGGCGATACAGTCACAAGGTTGTATTTGCTAAGCTATGACTTCGCTTCATAGATCTTTACGTGACCAATCAATGCCCTGTCCGGTTAAAAGACAGAGCATTCCCCTCCTACATCACTTGACACGTACAAACTGGCCGACATAGACCGAAGAGGATGGATCTTCCATCGAGGTCGCTTGGATCCGGTACAGGTAGGTTCCCGAGGAGAGTTCCAGGCCCGTCAACTCGATTTCATGGTTCCATCCTGCGCTCAGATTCGCGGCCGGGATCGCCATCACGCGCCGGCCCGTCATGTCCAACACGTCCACCCGTACCTGTGCGGGCCAGGGTAGATCCAACACCAGATGCGTTGAACGCTGGAACGGATTCGGATAATTCGGATAGACCCGGAATTCCTGGGGCCTCCCCGAGGCTGCTTCGGTCGAGACCGGGGAGATCACCTCCATGGTGAAGGTTAGACGGTCCTGGGCTTGGTTCGCATCCACGGCCCGATAAGTCAAAGAGATGGGCGGGGTCATCTCTGTGGGGATGCCCCGAATCGTACGAGTGGGAAGATCAAACTGCAAGCCCAACGGAAGCTCCAGCAGGTTCAAGGTGTACGCAATTGGCGAGACTCCACCGGTCGCTTCCGGGAGGACCAGGTCCGCAATGGGTTCGCCCCGGGCATAGGACTGGTCGGGAACCCTTTCGGTAAAGGACATTTGATACACCTCCAGATCAAACGTCTGCTGCGTCTGCGTTCCCGCGCGATCTTCTGCGACATAGGTATAGGTTTGGGTAGATGCCACCTCGGTCGGCGTTCCACGCAAGGCCCGGGTGCTCGGATCAAAGGTGAGTCCCTCCGGCAATTCCGGGGTCAAGGTGTAGGTATACGGCGCAACGCCCCCGGCTGCAGGGGGAAGAATTTGATCGGGAACCGGAATCTGAACGGGATATTTCTGATCAGCGATCGTTTCGGTAAAGGTCAACGCCTCCGGCTGAACAACTGCAAGGGTAAACTGCTGCATTGCTGTATTATCACTGGCATCGGTGACCGTATAGGTATAGGTCTTTGCAGCAGCGGCTTCGGTGGGAGTGCCACTTAAAACCCGCGTGGACACATCAAACGCAAGCCCTTTGGGCAACTCTGGCGTCAGCGCATACCTGTAGGGAGGCGTTCCTTGCTGCGCAGCGGGGAGCGTGAGCTCCTGAATGGGAACGCCTACATTATAAGACTGATCGGAAAGCGTCTGGGCAAACGATACGGTGGTGCCATCATTATCGGTAATGGTGAGCGTAAAGGCGGTAATGCTTCCAAGCGTATAGCCACTGCTACTGACCAGCGTCACGAGGATGGTTTCGTCGGATTCCTCTTCTTGGTCATTGACGATCACGATGGGAATCTGTGCCGACGTGGCATTGGCGGGTAGCGTAACCGAGGAGGGAATCGTATAGTCGGTGCCTTGGGTGGCCGTCCCTGATAGGGTATAGCTGAGCGTGGTCGCGGTGCTGGATGAGGCGCTGAGGGTCACCTGGACCCGGTAGGTGCCCGCCGCTTCATCCACGCTGGCCGAAGCCGCGGCAAATGTGAGTGCTGGTAGACTCGGGCCACCACCACCACCTCCTCCTCCTCCCCCGCCGCTACTTGCGGTCGTGGCATTGACCACATTCGACCATGCGCCGGATAATGTTGCCGAGTTGGTCGCACGGACCCGGTAGTGACGCGTCACTCCTGCCGAAAGCCCGGTGTGCGCATAGGTGGTTGCCAACTGACTCGCCACCAATGGTGTGAAGGTCGTCCCCCCATCGGTGGATACTTCCAATGTATATCCGGTAATCGCTGCGCCCCCATTGCTGGCGGGCGCCGTCCAAGTCAGGTTGATGGTCGTTTGTCCCGAGGCGGTGGCGGTGAGGGACCTTGGCGCGCCGGGTGCCGTCGGATTTGCTACATCCGCCGTGGTCGCCGTGGCGACATTGGAGGGATCCCCAAGGTTCACCGAATTGATCGCACGCACCCGGTAATGACGGGTGGTGCCTGCGGTCAGGCCCGTATGCGCATAGGAGATCGTCGGATGACTCGGGACCAATGGTGTGAAGGTCGCCCCTCTATCGGTGGAGACCTCAATCAGATAGCCCGTGATGGGGCTGCCGCCATTGCTGGCGGGCGCCGTCCAATTCAGGTTGATGGTCGTTTGTCCATTTGCCACAGCGGTCAGCGATGTTGGCGCATCCGGGGCCCTAGCAATCGTTATCGTTAGAAAAGCGGCATCGGAGAACTGACCCTGAAGGGCTTCGTTCTCGCTCGGACCAATCCAGGTGGTAACCCGATACCCATAGGTCTTACCCGCCGATACCTGATCATCGGTATAGGTTGTCGTGGTGACATCCCGTGCGAACTGTGACCAAAAATCCCCATCATCATCAGATTTGTAAACATTATATCCAAACGTCTGATGGCCGGAAGGAAGATCGGTCGGGGCATCCCAGGAAATTTGCGCCGCGTTGGCCGACGTCTGGCGTACCCGTACATTGGTGGCAATGCCTGACCCAGGGGCCGAGGCGGCGGTGACGGACACTGCATCCGAAGGGGCACTATCTCCCGAGGCACTGCGTGCCAGAACCCGAAAATGAAACACGCTCCCCGGCGTCAAGCGACTACTGAGAAACTGGTATCTCGTCCGAGTCAGATCGTCGTATCCAATCAACGCCTCCCAGTTGGTGCCGCCATCGGTAGACCATTCCACCTTGTATCCTGTGATCGGCGAATCACTGGGCGGACGTCCCCAGGTAAGTCTCACATCATGAAAACCTGAGGGAAAAACCTGTAAATTGGGCGGGGCACCCGGGGCTGTGGCGGCGGTCGTGGCACTGCCTGTATTGGACCACCCACTACGGCCTGCCGAGTTGATGGCAAGCACCCGGTAGTGTCGGGCAGTGCCAGCATCTAGACCGGTGTGCGAATAGCTGGTCGTACTATGACTTGCCACCAGTTCAGAAAAACTCGTTCCTCCGTCGGTGGACACCTCAATCCGATAGCCCATAATGACGGCGCCCCCATCGCTGGCTGGCGCCGTCCATGATAACGTGATCGTTGTTTGCCCCTCTGCCGTGGCGGTGAGTGCCGTGGGGGCATCTGGAGCCGTGGCTACAGCTGCGGTCGTGGCCATGTCCACATTCGACCATGCGCCAGGATCCACGGAATTGATCGCACGCACCCGGTAATGACGCGTGGTGCCGGCCGTGAGCCCCGTGTGCGCATAGGTGGTCGTGGTGGATTCGGTATTATCCACCAGATTGACCCAAGTGTCTCCTGTTCCCGTGGGAGACGATACAATCTGGTAGCCGGTAATCGCTACGCCCCCGTTCCTTGATGGGGCCGTCCAGGACAAGTTGATGATGGTTGGCCCATCGGGCTTGGCGGTCAATTCCGTGGGGGCAGCCGGGGCCGTGGCAGCGGTGGTCGTGGCACGGACGCTGCTTGATGCACCCCCCGTTCCCGCCGTATTGATCGCGCTGACCCGGTAATGCAATTTGGTGTTTGCGGTGAGTCCCGTATGCATATACGTGGTCGCCGTGGATTGGGTATTGGCTATCACCTCGGTCCAGAACCCACCTCCCAGTCGAAACGATTCAATCCGGTAGCCTGTAATGGCAGCACCCCCATTGTCGGAGGGCGCTATCCAACGCAGATTGATCACAGAAGGGCCATCGGCCGTGGCGGTCAAGCCCGTCGGTGCTGCGGGCGCCGTGACCACCTTTGTCGTGGCACGAACCGCATTGGACGGCGCCCCCGTTCCCACCGAGTTATGGGCCTTTACCCGGTAATAGGTGATCGTCCCAGGTGAGACAGGTCTACTGAATCTAGGGATTGCATTTCCCAAACTAGCGGGGAGCAGCACTGAAAAACTCCCGGGATCGCCGGTGCTCGACGATTCCACCTGATAGCTTGTGATCGCAGCACCACCATCATCGGCGGGCGCGGTCCATGATAAGTCATGACTATTTGGCCCACTTGCCGCGGCCGTCAATCCCGTGGGCGCATCCGGCGCACTCACCGCATCGGTGGTGGCCGTGATTGTGCTGCTAGCAGAACTGAATATGAGCCCACCAGGATTGCCAGCGGCTAAGGTAAAGATCTGAATATAATATATGGTGCTCGGTTGAAGCCCTGTTACGGTAGTGATCCTGATGTGCTCTGCTACATTTCTCTGAGCGCAAGGAGAAAAACAATCTATATTGCCGGGAGAGAATCTAGTGGGAGAAACCTGTACCAAGTAACTTGTGATCGGGCTCCCGCCGGTTTCCTCTGCGGCGGTCCATGAAACCTCTATGGTCGTTCGCCCCGTCGGGGTGGCAGTCAGGCCGGTCGGGGCACCTGGTCTGGTTGCGGCCGTCGTCGTGGACGTGATGGCGGTTTGGATTCCCGCACCCGTGTTATTGACAGCCCGCACAAGAATTCGGTACTGCGTTGAGTGATTCAGCCCCGTGACACGGTAACTCGTGGACGTCGTTTCGTCCAAACGTACATAGGCCTGTGGCGTGACGGTCCGAATATCGACCCGATACCCGGTGACCGGCGATCCCCCATCATACGATGGGGCCGACCACGAAAGATCAATGATGCTCGCGCTGACCGACGTTACCGTCAAAGAAGAGACTTTGCCCGGGGCCGTCGAGAGCTTAATATAGGCTGGCTCTGAATAATCACCAAAAGTTGTGTTGTTTCGGTTCACACCATACGCCGTGTGCACTCGATACCCATAGGTACGGCCACTCGATACCGCATTGTCGGTATAACTCAATGTTGATGCGTCAATTATCTGAAACTGACTCCAGAAATCTCCATTATCATCGGATTTATAGAGATAGTAGGTCCAGACGCTCTGTCCATCAGGGAGATCGGTAGGGGCATCCCAGGAAATTTGTGCCGCGCCAGAGGAGGTCTCCGTTACCCTCACATTGGTGGGAATGCCTCGTCCAGAGGGAGATCGGGCGGTGAAGGGAACTACATTGGAGGGGGCACTTTCGCCATCCGCATTGAGGGCGCGGACCCTGAAGTGAAAGGTCGCCCCTGGGGTCAATCGGCTACTTAAAAATGAATAATTCCGAACCGTTCGCTCAGTATCGTCAACCAGAGCCTCCCAGTTCGTCCCGCCATCGGTGGACCATTCCACCTTGTACCCCGTAATCGGAGAACCTCCATCACTGGAGGGAGTGGCCCACCATAGATAAACAAAATTATAAAACCCACTATTCGCTTGCAAATTTATTGGAGGATCGGGGACGGCTAGATCCGAAAGTGGATGGAACGTGATTTCAGGGTTTAGATGGGGCCCAATGAAGGAGACATCAAGTTCAGATAAAGGCAGGTGTTCTCTTATCCGATGAGGAGACTTGGGTTCGGCAAATTCATGAGACAGCCCCCCTAGGATGCGATCTGCAGAAAAATGGGGGGGGGGTAAAATGCTAGAGAGCGTGTTACTTCCACTACTTGGAATGACAGAAAGAAATACTAGGAAGCCCAAAATTGACATTTGATTGATGATTCAATCTTAACAAATTTCTTTTCCAGACAATCCAAATATATTAAAATATATTAAAATTGACAGCATGTGTGTATTGTTTGTAGAGACCACAATTGAGTATAAATTATTGCTCTGGAGATTCCTAAATGGATGTTTTTCTATTTGAGTCTTCACCTGTTATTGTGAACCACGTCATAAATGTAGGGAATTTCGAGTTTCACCTAAACTTAAAGAATTCCATGCAAAAATCCTCCTCCATCGAGAAAAGCCTAGATCCTAAGATCCCCTAGGAGATCTTAGAAGACACCTACGATGATCAAGCCAAACAAAGGACAGTAACGCTGACGTGTCTGGATACATCTTCGTTGATCTGTCCGAAGTGTGGCAAGGTGAGTCCCTTTTATGATCTGCGTACGCTGGATCTGTGTACCGATTAAAGGATTCTGGTTGCACGGATTCCCCGGATCAAATATTCGGAACATGGGGTGAAGACGGTCCAGGTTCCTTGGGCAGATGCAAATTCCCGATATACGTATGATTTTGAGGCGTATGTGATTGGTTGGGGCAAGGAGGCGAATATTTTGGTAATTTCCCGTCCGTTAGGGATTGGCTGGAAGGGTATTGCTGGCATCATACGGCGTGCGGGGGATGGATCAAAGAAAAGAGCAGGTGGTTGCGAATATTTGTGTGGATGAGGTTTCGTACCACAAATACCTGACGATGGTGTCCGATGCAGATATGGTACTGTATGTGCGGATTGGACGGGGGAAGAGTACTCTGATGGGTTGGTATCCGCAGTGATCGCCTGCCCAGTTGCAGGGAATTCAGAGATGAATATGTGGCCTGCGTAAATTCAAGCGACCCAAGCGTGTCTTGCGAATGCAAAGGAGAAGATTTGCTTTGCCCGGTTCCATGTCGCCAAGTATCTGGGAGATGGGGTTACAGGGTTCGGCGACAGGCGCACAAAGAACACCGAAAGAGTGGGAATGAGATTCTGACGGGCAGTAACTACATGTGGTTCAAAAGTCCTCCCAACCTGTCCATGAAGCACGGCATTCCATGCGCTACATACCCGTATCGCCCGAGCCTGGGCGATCAAGGAAACGGCTCGAAATCTATGGCATGATAAAACCCTGGTTTGGGCACACAAGTCCTGGACGAAATGGTTGAACTGGCCATGCGCTGTCGACTTGAACCCATGAAAAAAACGGCTAAAACGATCAAAAATCACCTGTACGGAATTCTCAATACCATCGTCCTGAAGGGGAGTAATGGCCCCGCCGAACGCATCCACAGCCGGATCAAAACCATCAAGGTTCGTGCACGTGGATTCCAGAACAAAGATCGATTCATAGACGCAATTTACTTTCATTTGGGCGGACTGGATCTGAGTCTCAGAACCTAAAAAATCAATTTCTCATAAATATGTACGAAGAACCAGTAAAGGTTGATACTTTTGCAAAACCTCTTTCATCTGAGCGCAAATATTATTCTGAGAGTGCCTGAGAGATTTTTTCTGGATCAGGTTTTTTGCACGAGTCTCTCATGCAAACTTGTGTTAAGCCACTTGAGTAGTGCGCCGACGTTTCAGAACCCAGACCACAAAGTAATCCAATGCGATCACAGAGCAGAGGATAACGGTCAAAAGCGGCAATGCAAGCCATTGATCAAAAATCACCAATCCACCAATTGCTCCGAGTACACCTCCAAGATATTTAATATAGATTAGCTGGTCGCTAGAAGCACCCTTGATCAGGTTCTCAAATTGACGATCATCGTACTCCCGCAGGTTCTTTGAAACCATTTCGTATATATCAAGTGTTCCGACAAAAGAAACGATTGCTTTTGTGAGCCATAATTCAATGTCATCAGCACGTTCGGCAATCTTTCCTGGCAGAGTTTGGAATGCTCCAGCAAGTTCGTCTACAATCAGGTCAATGGTTACGGGCAATTCATCAATGGCTTCCTGAATCTGTCGCTGGAGACCGTCACGGTTGAGCATTTGGTAAACTTTAACCGCCATCCCCGTGACTCCTTTTTTGGCTGCCGAGTCAATCATGTTCATGACAGCAAGCATAATTTTTTCTTTGAGCTCAGGGTTCTCGAGCTTTTCCTTGAGAAACTTCCTAGTCAAGGCTTTAGTTTCTTGCTGAAATGTATCATCTGATAGCAGACCTACTGTAACCTGCAAAGCGATCTCCCTGTATCTTGGGACCACTCCACTAAGATGGATTCGTTCTAAGATGACTTCCTCACTGATCAGATCTTTACTGATTGCAATAGCAATCAGGTCGGCTACCCGATCTCGAGATGCCGGAATAATTCCTTGCCCCAAAAGAGGGCGACGTTTCCGTGGGTGAAAAAGCATCGTGATCGCCAGCCAATTCGTAAAAAACCCAATCAGCCCGGTAGCTGAAACCGTCACCAATAAGCCCTCAAGTTCAAGTATTCGCTCAAATGACGGGAATCCGAGTGCAGAATAGTTAAGAAGGATCGAGTTCTGTCCGCCTTGATACGAGAAATAGATACCGGTATGATCTATAAAGAGGTTAAGTCCTGTGAAATCCCAAATAAATGAAAAGATAAATAGAAGCAGAAGGATCCATGGGATGACACGAATCACAGACAATCCGAATCGATGCTTTGGAGTCGTTTTTCTGCGTGACTCTGGCGTTTTGGATAACGTATCGCCCTCGGGCCAATGCCTCCCGATATGATCACGAATGACTTCCTCGAGATTTGTTCCGTGTAGATGACCAGGGGAAGTCATGAGTTGGTTTATTTGGCAACGGCAAGTCCTAGTCGGTCAGCATGTTTGAGCATACCGGCAATCACGTTCGAAATATGTTGGGATAAATCGATACCCAGTTCTTCAGCACCTTCATGAATATCAGCTCTGCTGACTGCTGCTGCAAACGCTTTATCCTTCAATTTTTTGCGGACACTTTTGGGAGTCATCCCCTCGAGACGTGTGGGGCGAACATAGGCAACTGCGGTAATGAAGCCAGCCAGCTCATCCACCGCAAAAAGAGTTTTTGCAAGAAGGGTGGTTCGTGGAGTTCCGGTATAGGGAGCATGGCCAAGGATTGCATCAATGATCAATTCAGGATATCCTTTTTCTCGTAATAGCGATGTACCTACATATGGATGTTCTTCGGGGGTCGGGTGACGCTCATAATCCATATCATGGAGTAGACCGGTGATTCTCCAAAGCGTAACATCTTCATGGAAGATCTCTGCATAGGTTTCCATGGCGGCCTCGACGGCATAGGCATGTCTTCTAAGGCTTTCGGAAGCGGTCCATTCATGGAAAAGCTCAAGAGATTCTTTGTAGGTTGGCATTGGACTAAAAGAGGTCAATCAGTTTCAAGTGATCAAAATATTGACTTGGATCTTCTTCAAATTTTTCCAAGATCCTCCTCAAAGCTGCAGATGCCCCTTGCAGTTCAACGTAGAGGGAGTCATTCGTTGCAAGTTTTCCCAGTGTGCCCTGACCTTCATTGATGGACGAGATCAGAATGTTGAGTTCATTCGTTGTAGATTCCAAGATGTCCAGATTATTCGACAATTTTTCAATCACTATGTTAAGATTTGCCGCGGTTGTTCCGAGGGAATCCTCCGTAAAGATGTCGGCTGTTTTCATCAAATCCTCAAGGGTTTTAAGGACCGACTGCAAGCTACTTTGCTCTGCAAGGAGGACAGATTGAAAAGCTTCCGCAGAGTTCCGAATGGAGGTCAAGGTTCTCTGCACTTGGCCCTCTGGTCCAGAAATTAATTCCGTGGCGGCACTGATTGCTTGACTGGAACCAACAAGGACCGTATCCACACGATTTAAAACGGATGGTGTACGATTGGCTAGATCTGTCAAGATATCTGGTTGGACAGAAGCGGGGATCAAAGAGCCAGGTTCATACACAGGGGTGTCCGGAGGGCCGAGCGAAAGGTTTAATTGCACGCTGCTAACAAATCCCAATCCATAAACAGACGCAGTCGTACCTTCGGTTAAGATCACATCATTATCAACCGAAAATGAGATATATGCTCCTGCTTGCGTAAGCTGCACTTCCATGATTGAGCCGACACCCACACCATTGACGGAAACGATATTCCCAGGGACTAAACCATTTGAATTCATGAGTTCAGTATGATAGACCGAAGCTTGCCCAAAGATCGGCAGATCTCGAAAAAATCGTATCCCTGCATAGAAGATGATTCCAGCAAGAACAACAGTCAAACCTATTTTTATTTCATTGGATAGTTTCACGTGATTATTGTTTGTCGAGTGAATAGTCCGGCCCGATCATATATTCGTTGGCCTTTACAAATGCGCGCAATGTTTCATCCGTACTTTGCTGGAGTTGCTCAGTCGTGCCATTCCAGTGCATACGTGTATCATGTATAAAAGCTACACGGTCTGCGATTTGCAGTACCGAGTGCATATCATGAGTGACAACAATACTAGTAATTTCGAGCTGTTTTGCAAGTCCTTTAATCAGTTCATTGATCGTATTAGACGTCTCTGGATCGAGCCCACTAGTCGGCTCATCGTAGATGATATATCTGGGGCGGAGAGCAATTGCACGGGCAAGCGCGATTCGCTTTTGCATACCACCAGACAGCTCATCTGTCCTTTTTGCCCCCACATCCGACAGTTGTACCAGATCAAGACATTCCTGTACTTCATGCCGGATATCGCGGTCTGTTTTCGTGGTGAATGTTCGAAGAGGGAACGCAACATTCTCAAATGCATCCATGGAGTCAAAAAGTGCACCGCCTTGGAACAGTACCCCGAATTGTCTTCGAACTTTACGGAGTTTCTGATAACTAATATTTCCGATATCAATCTCGTCAACGAGGATTTTTCCACGGTCAGGTCGTAGTAGGCCAACGATATGTTTCATCAAAACACTCTTTCCCGATCCACTTTGGCCAATGATGGCCTGTGTACTACCTTCATAAATGTCAAGAGAAACATCCTGGAGTACCGAACGACCGGAGAAAGATTTATGAATATTCTGAACTTTGATCATTCACTTGACCAGAATTGGTCAAATTTGTCAGTTTGTTACAATAGGAGGACGGCAAGTATGAGATCTGCGATTAAAATGAGGACACAACTCATTACGGCTGCACGTGTCGTACTACGTCCAACGCCATCTGCACCACCAGTGGTATAGTACCCGATATAACAGGAAATAGACGTAATCAGAAATCCGAAGACGAATGCTTTAATCAGCCCAAAATAGGGGCCAAAGAAATTCCAGTATTCCCGAGCACCCTGAATAAATTCCCCGGTTGACACAACCCCCGTTAGCTCTGCTGCTGCAATTCCACCCAAGACACCGACCAAACAGGCTGCAACGTATAAAACGGGGACCATTACGATCCCCGCTAATACTCGAGGGACAATGAGGTATCCAACGGAATTGAGTCCCATGACTTCCAAGGCATCAATCTGCTCCGTAACTCGCATGGTTCCAAGCTCGGCGGCAATACGTGCACCCACACGGCCGGATAGGATGAATCCCGTGATGACGGCTCCGAGTTCCATCGTGAGTGAGGGAACTACTACAGCGCCGATAATTTTCGGCGGGATGAGCGGAGAAACCAGTTGATACGCGGTTTGGACGGTGGTCACCGCTCCCGAGAATGCCGCAGCTAATGCAACAATGGGAATCGAATCGATTCCAATCCGAACTAGCTGGATCAGAAAATTCTGCCAATACGTCCTCATTTCATGCAAAGACATAAAGGCCGACGACATGAGCATCGTAAATCGACCGATGTCAGAGAATGGCTGAGTAATTCGCAGGACGATAGAAGACATCATCATAATAGAATGCTTCGAGGTTAATCAATTTTAACGGTTGATGTTTCTAGCTCTTGATTCAATCGCTATATTGCAAAACAAATAATCCGAAACAATGGCAAAGATAACAACAAGGTTTTCCTGTCAGGAGTGCGGATATTCATCTCCTAAATGGTTGGGGAAATGTCCAGCATGCAATTTATGGGATACCATGGTCGAAGAGAAGGGAACGGGGCACCGCCATAGAGCAAGCCATGTGGCGATTCCACAACCCATTGATGACGTGGAGATCGGAGAGATGCCTCGCATCGTCACAGGGTCGCAGGAATTGGATCGGCTCATGGGAGGAGGAATTATGAGAGGATCCATCACTCTGGTTGCAGGTGATCCTGGGATTGGTAAGTCTACACTGATGACGGAGTTAGGTCGTTATCTCGATCCTCTGACCGTCCTCTATGTATCCGGCGAAGAATCGGTCCGACAGGTGAAGCTTCGTGCTCAGCGGCTAGATGCCGCTTCACAGAATGTACTTCTGTTAGCCGAAACAGATACAGATGCAATCTTGAGTGCGATGGAAGATTCGGTGCCGGATGTGATCGTGATTGATTCGATTCAAACCATGTACGATCCAGAAGTCTCCAGTGCTCCTGGTAGCGTCACACAGATTCGTGAGAGTGCCGCAGCATTCATGCAAATGACCAAGAAAATGAATGCCGCGACCTTTCTGGTAGGGCACGTGACTCGTTCAGGATCCATTGCAGGTCCGCGTGTATTGGAACACTTAGTCGATACGGTACTCTATTTTGAGGGGGACCAGAATTACGGATATCGCATTCTTCGTGCGTTCAAGAATAGATTCGGATCGACCAATGAAATTGGAGTCTTCGAAATGACCAGTACGGGGCTCAAAGAAGTCTTGAATCCTAGTGAAATATTTTTGTTGGAGCGTCAGAGAGGTGCTACAGGATCTTGTGTGATCTGTGTGATGGAAGGATCTCGGCCCCTATTAATGGAAGTACAAGCTTTAGTGTCACCAACCTCGTATGGAACCCCACAGCGGACATCAACCGGTTTTGACCCGAAGAGGCTCCAACTATTACTGGCCGTTCTGGAAAAGCGTGAAGGATTAGTACTAAGCGGACAAGATGTTTTCCTGAATGTAACCGGTGGGATGCGTGCGGAAGAACCCGCTGCGGATTTAGGGGTTGCGGTTGCGGTCGCTTCATCCCTGCACGACATCCCGGCAGATCACTGTGGGGTTCTGATTGGGGAGGTTGGTTTGGGAGGAGAGATCCGAGGAGTCAGTCGATTGGAAATGCGCATCAGAGAATGCGCAAAAATGGGATTTGAGACGGTAGTTTGTCCATCTAGAAGCCTACAGGAATTTTCTCCTCCCAGCAAGATCCGTACTGTAGGTGTGGAGAGTATCAGTAAGGTATTGGAACTGCTTCTGAGTTGATCGTAAAGCAATAACTAGAAATTCATGTACGTTAATAGTGGAGAGTGAATTTGACAGCATGTATAAATCACGGTCTGACGATGAACTGTTGGCAGCCTATGTAGAGCGAGGAGACCAACGTGCATTTCAGCAATTGGTGAATCGCCACAAGGATCGCGTCTACGGGTTTATTTTAGGCATGGTCCACGACACGGAACTTGCCAATGATCTTTTTCAGGATACGTTTCTGAAGGTCGTTGATGTTATGCATCGCCGCCGCGGAAGTTATACTCCACAAGGGAGGTTCTTGGGTTGGGTGTTGATGATTGCAAGAAATGTTGTTTATGACTACAAGCGAAGCCGGAACAAATGGAAGGATATAGCAGGAGAGGATGAAAATTACTGGGATCGTCTTCCGGATGATGCGAAGGCACCAGATGAAGAACTCTATCTCAAGGAGAGGAGTCAATGGCTCGATGCTTGCATTGGAGCCCTTCCTCCTCCACAGCGGGAGGTGGTTTTGTTGCGGCAGGATGCCGGATTAACATTCCGCGAAATTGCAGAAATTACAGACGTGTCCATTAATACAGCACTGGGGCGAATGCGATATGCACTCATTAATCTCAGGGCTATGATTACGCAGCAATCGCAACGTTATGCCCCAAAGGTAGATCAGTTAGAGAACGGGCAGTTATCTGCCAAAGCATATGTCTAAACATGACGAAGATTGACCCAAGATTACTTCTGATCAAACACCTTTACGGTGAAGAGGTCAGTAAAGAGAAACTGAATGAACTTCTTGAAGACCCTGAAAACAGGTCCGAATATGAAGAGCATACTCGTGTAAAAAAACAATTGGAGAACCCTGCATTAAGGAAAAATGTAAGTGCTCCCAGTGAAGTTGTCGAGCGGGTATTTTCGTTGACTTCTCGTCCTCGTCACGATTGGAGTAGGCCGGTCCGTCGTCCCCTACGACTTGCATTCGTCAGTGGCGCACTTGCTACTGCAGCAAGCGTGCTACTTCTGTTCTTTTTTCCCAGTACCCCGAATGAAATCCCCGAGGCGGAGGTGGCTTCAGAGCAGTTGCAGTGGGACGATACGCAGGATCGAATTGAGATACAGCATGCGCTCAGTGTTGTGAGGCAGCGAACAAGTCCTGATTTATGGGACGAATCGGCCGTCATGAATCTGGATTCACTTCCATTTAACTCAAGTCCATCTGGCGTTGAAACTGCCAGTTCAACCCCCCAATAACGATCACAATCCAATGAAATCATACATGCCTTCTGGTTATCTGATACTCTTGTTAATCCTGTTTTTTGTGGGCAATGCCCAGTCGCAGTCGATCCGTGTTGAACATATAGAGGGGCAGTTAAGTGTGAATGGAGAGCCGATTCGCTCTAATGCTTTGCCGGAGGAATTGGACTTAGGCAAGGCAGAATTCAGTTTGCAGTCCAGTGGGACTTTTCCTATGCGGGTTGAAGTCAATGGGACCAGCTTTGAAATCTGGCAAGATCGTGTTACAAAGACGAAGATGAGAGGCCCCGTGAGCTTCAAATTGGTCATTGACCCGAATGAAAGTTATGCAACGATCGAATCGGGAGAGCCAGATGTAAATGATCTCATGGAAATGGTGTCACAACATATGACCGGGGTCGTCTCAGCTGTCCCAGCAATGAAAAATGATCTACGAAACATGATCGAAACGATCCAGGATTCGTACGGGGAAATCGTTTCCCCATCATATGGGATGGCATCATCTTTACAAGGTGCAACTAGAATGTTGGAACTCTCGAGCTATTTGACCAACGTTCAGAATGCTGGAGGGGATCTATTTGAACTACTCAAGCGTGAGTGGCATATGGAGGTCGAGGTAGGAAAGATGGCTCGACGTATTCGAACCCTTGAAGACAGTGAGGAGCGTGATGATGCGATCGAACAGCTGAGAGAAAAGCTCGAAGATATATTTCTCATGAAGCAGGAAAACCGGCGCATGGAGATCCAACACCTGGAAATAGAACTCGAAAGAATGGAAAAGCGGTTAAAGGAAAGATCTAAGGCTATGGATCGTCTAATAGATGCACGTGTAAATGAATTACTGGAAACAAGGGAATAAATGCTTTGAACCAGATCATACACTACCTTACATTTAAACGATTCTGTCACCATGAAACCACCGATTGCAACGCTCTCATTATTTTTGATTTTCATTCTAATGACACCCCCGTCCGCCGAAGCTCAGAGGGATTCTCTTCGCATGGAGAAAGAGATCATTATCAATGCAGAGGGGGATACAATTCTTGTCCAAGAGATATCTCCAATGCACCTCAGTATAAGCACTCCAATGCAAGGGAGAAGAGTCATTATTCGTTCCGATGGCGATCGGATACGTGGCACACGGAGATCGTCAAGGCAAGTTTTGAATAGGATTCCATTAGAGAAGATGCCCCATCATGATGAGGTGATAGAAGAGGTCATCGTCAATGAAGATGGAGACACTACGATGGTGACCAGAAGATTATTAGACGAGATACAGGATATCCTTGTCTTGGGGAATAGGACGTATTCTCACCACTCCGAAGAGGTGATCATTAGTATGGAAGGGGATACCATGATGGTGACCAAAAGACCTAACCGAAGAGGAGATCGTGAGCGGGGGGATGTTTTTATAGAGCGGGAGATTGTCAGCTCTGATCGAAATAGAGCAAGAAGGAAACTAAGAGAAAGAGTACAAAGATTTCGTTCCCGATCTCACCAGAGCCCTTCCATGCGTCAACGGATGAGAGTATATGATGTGCGGGGAGAAGAAAGGGGCGAGAGAGAATTGCGACAAATGGAATTGGAAGCGCGCCGATTAGCGAGGCAGTTACGTCAGGCAGATGAAAAATCCTATCGTGAAGTAGAGGAGATGTTGAAAGCGCAACTAGAGAAGATTTTTGAGCATAAACAGTCCATGATGAGACGGGAGCTTGATCAGAAACGGAGAGATCTAGAAGAAGATGGTAAAGTTTTGGAACAGCGTCAAGGCAATCGTGAAGCGATAATAAATGACCGCATGAACGAGCTACTTGGCCGGGAATCCATATATGGCTGGTAATGGATTCATCCTGATCCGTGCGGACGGTTCATGGAGCGGTAGGCGTCACATTTTGCAACGCTCTCCGAAAGAGATTGGGGCAGAGCAAATCAAAATCTCTGCCGGGAAGTCGATGAAAGATTGGTATGTGTTGTTGCGGTGCAAGCAGTACATCGAAACAGGTTCTCTCGATCAGAGAAAATTTCTTAGTTTTGGCAACAATTGTATGTTCTGAGCATGCAAGATTGATATAGAAAAATCATTCTGTATTCGGATCCTCTAATGCTTGTGATTGATTTTCGCGGGGAGCATCATTTTTGAAATGATGCTTATTGGGGGAGGAGATAAAATGTTTTGATCACTAAAATAAGGCCGAACTGGCATGGAAATGGATCCAGTAGATAAACTTAGACAAGCAATCCCAACCGTTCCAGATTTTCCGAAACCTGGGGTTTATTTCAAGGATATTACCCCCATCTTATCGGAGGCATCTCTCTTGAAGCTTGCGGTTGAACAACTAGTCCTTCCTTTTCGAAAAGAGAAGATTACGAAAGTCGTGGGGATCGAATCTCGTGGGTTTGTCATGGCTCCAGTGATTGCCCTTGAGCTCGGAGCAGGATTTGTCCCGGTACGTAAGCAAGGGAAGTTACCCCGTCAGACGTACAATGTCGGTTATGACCTTGAATACGGTTCCGATACGTTAGAAATCCACAGAGATTCGATACGATCAAGTGATAGGGTACTCATCCATGATGATGTACTTGCAACCGGAGGTACGGCTGCAGCAGTGGAGGATCTGGTAGATCAATGTAAAGGGGAAATCATTGGACTTTCATTCCTAATCGAGTTATTGGAGCTGGCAGGTAGAGTAAAGCTGAGGCACAAAAACAAAGTGTATTCCATAATCCAGGTGTAAGAAGTTCAACTTTGTCATGAGGTAGCCAAAGTTCCGATCCTGGTGATGGAAGCGTGGAGGGAGGTAGCAGTGCAGAAGATCTATGACATGTTTTTTCTACCATAGTTGTATAGTTTTAGGATCAGCATAACACAATTGTAACTGGAGCGGCGATCAATTTGGAGCATGATATGTCTCATCTAGGGCAGGAGGTTTTAACAACGAACGGAGTGGATAGGTATAAGAGTAATCTTGTGGATCATCATCAAGATTGTGGGCCATCTTTCGGTGAAGCGCGTTATAAACGATTGACGGGTGGAGTAATGAATTAGAATCATGGATCTTGGACTAGAAGGAAAGGTAGCTTTTATCGCTGGCGCTAGTAGTGGATTAGGGCTTGCTACCGCAATTGCATTCGCACAGGAGGGTTGTAAGATCATCATATGTTCTCGCAGTGATGACCGAATTAATCGTGCTGCAGAATCTATTCTGAAAAATGACTGGGCTCGCCCTGAAAATATTTATCCTAGAGCCTGTGATGTAACGCAAGAATCGCAAATACGAAGCGTAATAGATCAAGCGGTCCAAAAATTTGGTCACCTTCATATTCTGTTTACGAATGCTGGTGGCCCGAAGACGGGATTGATTGATGATTTCAATGAAGAGGACTGGAGGGCCGGCATTGAATTAAATTTATTGAGTACGATCAATTTGTGTCGCCATGCGCTTCCACATCTGCGAAAAGCGGCACATGAGCACCAACATGCGCGAATTCTAATGCTCACTTCGATTGCCGCAAAGCAGCCCATAGGTTCACTTTATCTTTCCAATACCTCCAGAGCGGGTGTGCAAGGGTTTGCCAAAACCTTATCCGAGGAAGTTGGCAAAGAAGGGATCACAGTAAATACGCTTTTACCTGGTTTTACCAAAACCGAGCGTCTGCAGCATTTAGTCGACTACTTGAAAGAGCAGCAAGGCAAGACCGAGGAAGAAGTCGAAAAAGGATGGGCTATGCAAGCATCTCTAAACCGTTTAGGAGAACCTTGGGAGTTTGCGGCTGCAGCTACATTTTTAGCCAGTAAACAGGCAGGCTTTATCACAGGCATCGCTCTTCCTGTTGACGGCGGATACTCCAAGCACATTTTATAAGATGAGACCCAGAGTGCTTGTTGCCATGAGTGGGGGAGTTGACTCTTCCGTCGCCGCTGTACTTCTTCACAAGCAAGGGTATGAGGTGATTGGCATTACCATGAAGACCTGGGATTATAGTACAAGTTCTTCTCGTCCTAGTGGTAAGGAAGTTGGGTGCTGTACATTAGAGTCCATGAATGATGCGAGGCAGATTGCGTTGACCCATGGATTCACACATTTTATTGTTGATATTCGGGAGGAATTCGGGGATTGGGTGATTGATCGGTTTACGAACGAATATCTAGCGGGCCGAACCCCCAACCCATGTGTTCTTTGCAATACGCATATTAAATGGGAGGCATTATTACGGCGAGCAGATGATTTGGAATGTTCACAAATTGCGACAGGGCATTATGCCCAAGTTCGTGAAGAGGATGGGCGGTTTATTTTGTCATGCGGATTGGATAAGAAAAAAGATCAGAGTTATGCACTTTGGGGGCTCCCCCAGAGTCAACTGGCTCGTACCATCTTTCCCTTGGGTCATTATGAAAAATCGAAAATTCGAGAACTTGCCGTTGACTTTGGATTGACAGGTGTGGCCCACAAACCGGATTCTTATGAGATCTGCTTTATTCCAGATAATGATTACCGCCGTTTTTTACGTGATCGTGTACCTGGGTTGAGTCAGCAGGTAGGTGATGGGCCAATTATTCTCTCAGATAATACAGAAGTGGGCCGGCACGAGGGGTATCCCTTTTATACGATTGGACAGCGGCACGGATTAAACCTTGCCCTTGGTTATCCAGTTTATGTCTCTGCAATTGATCCAGAGACGAATACAATTACAGTAGGCCCCCGAGAAGAATTACTCAAACAAACATTAGTTGCAGACAAGATCAACCTTGTCAAGTATCCGTCCATCTCAGAAGAGCAACATGCCATAGCCAAGATCCGCTATAATGACCCAGGAGCTCCATGTCTTGTACAACAAACGGCCACAGATGAACTTCGGGTCTCTTTTATGGAGTCACGGGCGGCAATTACACCAGGACAGTCTGTCGTCATATATGATGGAGAGGATCTATTGGGTGGTGGATGGATTCAGAATGTTTTAGAGGAAGAAGGGACGGTTGCGGTGACAGCATCTCAAAATTGAGATGAATGCGGTTGATCTTGTTCCTTCTTCTTATCATCACGGGGGCGTCCTGTCAAACGAGTAACCTTCCAGACACCGATATAGTAATATTCCCCATTGAAAAGAGTGCCATGAGTGACGAGATTCGAGGAAACGGCAAGATTGTGTGGAACGATTTTGAGGGTGGGTTTTATGGAATCATTGATGAGGCAGGTAAACGATACTATCCACTCGAACCACTTGAAGAGGTGTTTCGAGTAGATGGTACAAAGGTCAGATTTGTACTCCATCTTAATCCTAATGTAATGACCACAGTAATGTGGGGAACGCCTGTATCGGTGGTGAAGATTGAGAAAATAACCCAATGAGATTGGTTTATTAGAATTTTCCGTACTACTTTTCTATAATTAGTGTGCGTCCAGAAAATGCTCATTTGCGAATTTTGTTCGGTGGCTGCTCTAGGCGCAATGACATTATGCAGACACATTTGGTAAACTATTGACTGAATTGATCCTGCTAGAGACGACTGAGATCACGGAATGACGTTCTTTCCTTTCCCACTCGTCTCGATTGGACGTACCTCTGTGATCCGCCCATGTGAGCGACTTGTTTTTTTTCTGGATGCGCAGAGGTGGACTAGGCCGCGTGGCGATATCGTTGGCGTTTCCGCCGCTTGAGTCGCGTTCGTTCTTCGGCGCGTACCAGCGTTCCCAGCCGGCAAAGATTCGCGGCCAGTACGGACGTAGCCACCGTCCGCTCAACCCCCTCTGGGCTGTATTCACGGACCAGAGACAAGCCTCGGTGATTCAGGCAGGACTCAATCCCCGAGTGTCCCTTTCGAGCTGCTTGATCGGCCGGATCATTCTGGCGCTCGCGTTCGGCTTTCGTGCGTCTTCCTTTTTTCGGCATCGCCAGTTTTTCATCCAACTGCCTGCGGACTATAAAATCCTCGGTCAAATGAACAAGTCATCGAGATTCCCAGATCCTGTGCTTCTATGTGATCCACCAACGCAATGGCAGCGTCCTTGTCGGTTCCTTTCCAGATCATCTCGTACCCCAATACGAATTGATCTTCATCCTCCATCACGGGAACGCTCAACTCACACAGAATTCCTGGTTCCCTTTGACGATCCAGCGGGGAAATGGCTTGAAGATCGAGTAGACGTTTTCATGACCAGGAATCAATTCCTGCTTGAAGATTCGCCGTCGAATCTGATCGGAAAATCGGGCCACGTAGTCCAGATACATACAAATTTGTTGCCGTGCCTCACGCAGGAGCTGCAAGGTATGTGGATCGTTCTGAGACAGGCGGGGCTTGGCTCGAATCGTTTGTTCCAGTTCATCAAGAAAGAAGCGGGCTTTCTTTGCCATTCGGAGACAAAAATGCAGATCGGTGCGGACCTTCGAGAATTTGTATTCCGAGCTGCGTCCTTTCCGCGAGGACGGATATTTTTTGCGGAGGTTCTCGCGTAAACTTTTGTGCGGTCTCCATCCGGAACGCTCAAGCGTGCGGGCAAGGTTGGCGCGAACACGAATCAGGCAGCGGGTTGCATCCTGGAGTAGGCGCAAATCGGTTGGAAAACGAACATTGGTTTTGACCGGTTTTGAGTCGCTCCGACACTTAAGGGGTGCTTCTTCGTTCCTGCCGACGGTTCGGTGCCCCAAGTGTACGACCAGTTGATTGACCTTCCGGAGCAGTTCAGGGCTTAGTGCCGACACATTTTGATGAATGCCCGCACGAGGGTACCGGGTCGAATCGGTTTCCCCATGCCCCATCATGTGTCGCAAGACCTGGGGATCGTTTTCGCCAGAAAGGTCAACAGATCATCGCTGCAGTGTATTCAAGCCCGCCAAGACGAGAATCTGCCAAACATCCATTCCGGGGCGTCCACGCCGCTTGTTGACCCCGGGCTGGTAGGTCTCCAGAAGTGCCATCCATTTCGTACGGGTTTGTGGATCCACAAAGATCTTCTGAAGTCCATAGAGATAGACTTGAACCCGATCTCGGTCGGTTGGATGGAGAGGAAGGTCCTCAATGGGGATGGGATCGACGGACATTTGGAAATCGTACGTTTTTCTCATAAAAAAAACTCGAAGATTCGCAGTATTTTTCCTTGTACGTCCCAGCCTGGAGGCGGGCCGCATTCTTCACGAAGAAAAATTATAAGAGAAAACCCACTCCCCAGATGCTTCCAGTGCGATTCTTGAAGAAATAAAAACTCCCTTGAAAACCAACGCTCCCGAAGAGGCCTCCATAAGATTCACCGTGAAGAAATCGGGGAAATTGTGACAAAATACGCCCTTAGAAAGCCTACAGGGCATGTTTTTTCGCTATCTTAGGTGTTTTGCGGACGGACACTATCTATGAGGTTCCGCTTATAAAGGAGAAAGCCGAAGCATGGGCACACGGTCCAATAATACCGAGTGTTTATCATCGATTTATGCTATTCATTGACGTTCGCATACGGATAGAATCCCACTGGATAGATCCAAAATTCGTGATTGGTCAATTAAGCGATAGACAAGAATCATTGATTGATTCCGTGTTGGATACACATAACGATTTGGATTCATGATCTTTAGGTGCTATTGAGAATAAACCAGGATCTCCATGGGATCAGGTTCGGCGAGTCCATGGCATTCTGCACGTTATCCCGGATGAACTAATTCAACAATATTACGGGAAATTATACAGAGAACATAATGCCGGGCGAGAAGGAGTCGGAGCCTAACGTTCCTCTTGATCAATACGTAGCTGATCGTTTTGAATCAGAACGTGAGATTTCTGATTTGAAGTATGCTAGTAAATCGGAACAATCTGATTTATCTGAAAGAATTGGGAATCTTGAAACCGGGCTTCGTCATCGAGTTACCTATAAACAAGTCCTAACTGTAATTTTACCGTTGATAGTAGGATCCCTCTGTGCCAATAAAAATGACACACAGTGTGGGTTGGAATTCGTTTTTTCATGAAAGCGACTTCATTTACAACCATCTTTTATTGTCATGAAAAATAATGATTCTTTGCCCCCAAAGATGAGGGGCAAAAGTCTCCATCAATGGAGGTGATCCCCAGAACAAAGCGACGCAGGTTTAGTGCAAGCTATAAGCTGCGTATTCTGGAGTCAGTCGATAGCTGTGAGACGCGCGAGGATGTAGGGGCTATGTTGCGTAGAGAGGGCTTGTATTCCTCTCATCTGACGCAGTGACGTCATCAGCGCTCAAAGGGCACATTGTTTGGTGCGGCGCAAGCTGGCAAGGAGCTGACGGCTAAGGACGAAGAGATCCAACGACTCAAGAAAGATCTCAGCCAGTCGAACAGAGAACTGAAAAAGGCAAATAACATCATTGAGATTCAAAAAAAAATCTCAATGCTTTTTTCCGAAAGCAGCCCGCACAAGGACGCCTAGCTAAGATCTAGATGATCCTTGAGTTACGTGCAATCGTGGGGATTACCAATGCCTGTCAATATGTGGGGATCTCCCCGTCCACCTATTACCGGAGCCAACGTGCACAAACAGTGCACACCAGGAAGTACCGGAATGCACGCAGATGGTCTCCAACGAAACGGGCAGAGATTCTGGATACGTTGTATTCGGAGCGATTTATGGATCTACCTCCCCGTCAGATCGGGGCCAGGCTCCTTGATGAAGGCCGGTATTTGTGTCGCCGGAAGACCATGTATCGTATTTTACAGGACAATCGTTTGGTTCAAGAGCGTAGAAACCAGAGAACCCATCCACCGCTGAACTGCTGGCCACAGCCCCCAATCAACTGTGGAGTTAGGATAGTACCACACTAAAAGGGCCCCGTAAAGGACGCTACTTCAAGTTGTATGTCATTCTGGATGTCTGCAGTCGCTATGTCGTGGGCTGGAGGTTCCCTATGAGTCTGCCACCATCGCTAAGGAACTCATCTCTAACACGATTGAACGTCAACAGATTGATGAACGCCAACGTCTTTTTACCGATGGTTAAAATCCCAAATGTTAATAAATTATACGATGAACTATCGGCTGTAGAGGACAGTTCTGACGCTAATTTCACATTTGTTTTCATACTGGCGGAACCACGATGGCCTTAAAGGAATCCAAGTCGTAGAGGGCATGGTCGGGAAACGATTGAAGTATAAGGATCTGATTGCATAGATGATCGCATACGATAACCATATGGGGGGGGGGGGGGAGGGGAATTTTGTCAATCAGACGATTTGGACAGGGGATAATCTGGATATACTCCGTGGATTTAATTCGGAGTGTATCGATTTAATCTACTTGGATCCCCCGTTCAATTCTAATGCGAATTATGCTGCTACGATTGGTAGTTTAGCTGCGGGTGTTGCATTTAAGGATACTTGGGGTTTGGATGACATTAACCTCGCGTGGCATGGTGAGATTAAACATGATTACCCTGGGCTGTATTCATTGCTCCAAGCGACACGGGATATTCATGGAGATTCTATGATGTCATACCTGATCTATATGGCAATACGGATTATGGAATTACGTAGGGTCCTGAAGCCAACTGGTAGTATCTACTTGCATTGTGATTCGACAGCAGGGCATCACCTAAAACTACTGATGGATGCAATATTCGGCAAGAAAAACTTTCGAAATGAAATTGTGTGGTGTTACACTGGGCCTGGATCCCCAAATATGCGCCAGTTCAATCGTAAGCATGATACCATCTATTGGTATTCTATCGGGGAAACATGGGTTTTTAATGCCGATACAGTTCGCATAAACCATCATGGAAAAACCCAAGCTAACTTCAAAGAAGGATTACGAGGGTCCGGGCTTTCTGAAGGCAAGTATGAACTCGCCAACGGTAAAGTACCCGAAACTTGGTGGGCACAAGAAAAGGGAAACGGATTTGCCATTGCTGCACGCCAAAAAGGTCAATGTGTCGGTTATCCAACCCAAAAACCTATTGCACTGTTAAGGCGAATTACACGAGCATCAAGTAATGAGGGAGATATGATCTTGGATCCGTTCTGCGGGTGCGCCATTGCCTGTATCGCAGCAGAATTAGAGAACCGGCAGTGGGTTGGTATTGACATCAGCCCCAAGGCAGCCGACCTAGTTGAAGAACGGTTAATGAACGAGGTGGGAGTATTCCATAAGGGGATTCACCACACAGATATTCCACAACGCACGGATATAGATATTCCGATTCGTTACAATGATGAGCGCAATAAGAAATATCTATATGGTGAGTAGGGAGGCTTTTGTAACGGATGCGAAGAACATTTCAAGCCCCGTTATTTTGAGGTCAATCACATCATTCCCAAATCAAAGGGAGGGACGGATCATATCTCGAATCTTCAACTTCTTTGTGGCTCGTGTAATAAACTCAAAGGCACTAAGACGCAAGAAGAGTTACTGGTACTACTCACGGATAAAGGATGGCTGAAACGTAAGAAAGCAGCGTAATGGTCAAAAAATGGGAGTAATATCTCAAAGTAACCACTTAGTGATTGATCAACTTCATTGTTTGATGTGAATTGTGTATATTGGCAGCGCACGGAAACGGAGACGAGCCCTATTGTCCGTGCGATGTTACCCTTTAACAAAATACAACCATGATATACTTTATTCAGGCTTTAAGAACCCTGTCGCCCCTCATTTTTCTACTAGCCTTCGGATTATTGGTCTTTGCAATCGGTTGTAACGATTCCGCCGTTACTGAAATTTCTCAAGAGGATAAAGTGATTGCGGAGCATGAATTAGTATCCGAGATTACTAGTTCTGATGAATTCAAACACTTTAATGAGCTTGGACAGAAAAGCTTGAGTATGTTGTTTGATGCTTTGGATAATGGATTGTTAACAAAAGAATCTTTATCTGTGGCATTCAAAGCGGATGCTGGCTTATTGGATGATGAAGATGTTATTTCATTATCAAGGATTTTCCCGAGTGATCATATTATTTCGGTCAATGAAACGGCGAGATCTGTGATGGAAAAATTCCCAGCACTTTCTGAATATCAGGATGAACCGAGATTTTCAGAAGCATGTGAAGTCAACAACGAAAAGATTGACAGATTTGTTGAGAATCTGAGTCATCTCCGGGATCTTCCTGTTCCTACCGCCTCTTTTGTTCTGGAATCATCGATATTATCAAAAACATCAGTTGACGATGAATGTCCCGAATGCTGTAGAGCCTGTGGTGGTGGACCAGGAGCATGCGGAGATATGATTGCGGTTTATGCATGTGGTATTGTGGGTGGTTTGTCTGGTGGTTGGTGGGGAGCTATTGGCGGTTTGTGGCTATGTGGGTGTGCTTGGTGTGAGGAAGACTTGCCATGTTGGGCATGTAGAACCTGCAGGGACGGATAGAAATGATGTTTACGATTATTTCTGGTATTGTCTTCTTAATTGCCCTCCCAATGATTATAATCTGGAAAAGGAAGCTATCGCCTATGCAAAATTTATGGCTGACTTCTTTTGCGTCCGTTGCATTTGCTAGCATAATCATCATCTATTCTGATCCGTCATGGATATGGTTTGGGGGGCTTGCAATAATAATCTATGGATTCTCTGATGCTTTATTAAAAATCCGGGCTGTCGGTCGGAATAAGGACGAGGCATAAACTTACGTCACGCTATAGGTTTGTTTTGTAAAGATCCCGCCGGAATCGGTGGGGCCTTTACTGTTTCTGGAAGAACTACTCCCGAATTACGACCGTTTATTTGTTTAGATAATTATATTTACATATTCATGAGCAAGAGATCTGTCCTATGCAATCACAAGGCGTAAAAAAATCAAATAAGATCGTAATGCAAGATTCTGAATCAGGCGCAGAACTGGATCGTGTTCAAGCGGAGTTTGATCGGGTTATGAATACTCCGAGTTCGAATCCGAGGTACGGAGGACGGACTCCTATGGAGATTGTGAAGGTGCTACTCAATACTCCGAAAAAGAAAATCAAGCCCGCGAAGTAAGGGAAAAATTTGAAGTATTCTATATAATTCCAAAACAATTCTATACTGATCTATAGATGCTCTGGTATTGATGGTTGACTGAAACCAAAAACAGCAACTGCCATCAAGATACACGATTGAGACTGTTTATATTAGTATTCAAGGCGTCGAGCAGAAATAAACGGCGTCAATTCGTCAGCTCCGGGAAAACCGCGATCAGCAGGGGCAGGAGCTACCCAGTCACTGTCACAAGCCTCAATTTCCATAAATCCATCGGAGTGGAAAGTGATAAACGTGTACAGCGCATGTGTGTATGGTGCCATGCGTCCGTACTCTTCTCCAACCCAATAGTAAGAAGCACTATTTATCCATAGATAATGGATATCATTCTTACGCGTATGCCGATCAATATGATGATGGCCACAGAAGCAGGCTACAACTTTATTATTGACCACGTTCCTGTTGTGTTCTTCCAGGACGGATTCAATAGCACGGCTAGCTTCAGACATAGAGGTTGGCAGGCCTAGGCCTGCCCTGTAGCCAAAAGTATATTTTGACAATTAAGTATGCGTAGATCCATCACAAATTTCAAGAATTTGTATGGTATAGCCTTCCAGACCATTCCATTTCAGCATGATTTCCGAGTTGAAGTCCTGGAAAAATACTCTTGAATCAACCGGTCTACACAGACGGATTCTCTACCAGTTTACTTTACCTATGGCTTCCAACTCCTCATACGCAACGGCGCGGATCTGCAAACTTGAATAGCCACGCCACATGATCTCATGACCGGGCGGTGGATCATGTTTACGGTTCATATAGCCCCCCATCATCGCCACCGTCAGGATCGCCGAAGATACGTTTGTGGGAACAGGAAGTCGATAATTCTCAGCATAGACTTGGAGCATCTTCGCCTCGGATCCTCTGAAAAACACCTCCATCTCCAAGTCCCCCGCCACACGTCCCATTAGAGTCATTAGCATGATGCGCCAGGTAATAATCATGTATACCGTCAGTACCCGATGCAGGACCTTTGGTTTCTGGAACCGTAACTTTTCTACCTTACAGCCACTCTTGAGCACCCGAAAGGTATCTTCCACACGCCAGCGCAACTTGTAATAGTTAATCATCTGCTGTGCCTCTTTCAGGCTTGTAACCTCTTGTGTCGTTACCAAATACCATTCAATCGGCTTTGCATCCTCAGGTGGATTAAGTTCACGTAGATGGACCCCCCAAACGGGCATGGGAGCGTGCGCTGGATCCTTGGTTGGGGGAAGCATCACTTTACGGAAGCGAATTTCCATACGCGCATTTCGGCCCGGCCGACCTTCACTGGTCACACGCCCCGATTTCATCCGACGACTCAAATCCTCCACCTTCAACTCTACTAGCCCGGCAGGCGATCCCTTTCGCATGGTCCTGAAAAGTCGAGTGTTTTTGGACTTGTCCAGCACACGGTCATGTTTGGCCCGCACCAAAATCTCGGTTCGCTGTAAGGCGCGCTGCTCGGACAAAATCTCAAATGCATCGGCCTCTCGGTCCATCACACAAATTGCACGAGTTTTGCGAGGCAGCGTTTCGCTGGCTTTCTCAACCGCATGCAGTCCATCCAGCCAAGTCTGTGTTTTTGGGGTCTGTTTCCCATAACTGCAGTTCACGATCCCTAATGGAAGTCCTTCCTCTGCACTCACGGCAATCGTTGCATGGAGACGAATTCCGTAGGCCTTTGCACTGGTCTGGTTTTCTCCAATGACATCAAAGCCCTCTGTATGGGTTCGCGTCGTGAACGAGAGTTTGGTGCCATCCTGAATAAAAAGCACCGTCTCTTGGGTTCGCATTCGCTCAATGGTCCGTTGCAAATGCGGGGCATGAATATCCTCATTGGAAATGCCGAGTTCATCGGCCTTTGCAAAGAACCTGTAGTACCCCTGAAGTGCCGCGGAATCGCGCTTGGGGGATGCCGTGCCAGGTGTACCGACCGTGTTGGCCATCAGACGTACACTTTTGACCAAGCGGGCCGTGCGACGACGATCCCCAAGCTCTGCACGGCCAAACTCCTGATTCGCCCAGTGGTCCGCATCCAATCCAGTGCCCGGCTCCAGACGCGGATATAAGTCCACAAAGGGAACCCCCAGGTGTGTACGCCAGTTTGGATCCAACTCATAGGCAAATATCTTTTTCTTTGACTTGGGCGCATCCGTAGCCGACGCATGCCGTCCCTGTCCCTTTGTACGCCCTAGATAGTGAAATCCCGCAGCCCGAAAACAAGTTCCATCGTAGTCTGGACCCACAAACGTTTCTACCACATAGGGCGCATAATCATAGCGGGCCATAAAATCAGAGGGAAGTCGATGCAAAACGCGTGCTAAGATGGAACTCGCCAAATTCTTGCAACGAATCTCTGGGCGGATCAAAAACCGACTGAGGTTCGCGACACGATACAGGTTTTGCATACGGGTGCTGAGATCCCATGCCATCCAGGCATCGCGTGCCCCTAGATGCAATGCCGCGGCGGAAAAGCCCACCGCACCCAGGTACCCAGAGGTACTCCGAATCAAATACCGCACCTGAGCACCCGCAAATGTAGTCGTTCCTTTTGGGTGCTCCCGAGCGAGAAGCGTATTCCAGATTGCACGAGCCTGCGAACCCGTGACCAGAAGAATCTCCAAATCCTGAATCTGCCGCACATCTGCGGGAACGTCAACCGGGGCTGGAACACTTTCCTCCAGTAGACGCGGACCACGAACAAAGGAAGCCGTCTGAGGCTTGGGAAGCGAAACATGTCCTTCCTCTTCCAGAACATATAACGCCTTCATGCAACCGGAAATACGAGGTCGTCCCTTGGTATTCAACAACTTGAACTTTGAACAAATCAGTTTCCCGAGAGCCTGACGACTCTTGTCCTGATTTGAGGTGACGAGCTCGGACAAGGTCGGCAAATCGCTCCGAAGAGTCGCTAAAATGGTTTGCTGTACTTGCATTTTTTGCATAGTAAAGTGAAGAATAACACAAGAATACGCAATAAAAGTTTTATTGTCAAATATAAGTATTGATAACAAGGCAGGGCAAGGCCTTGGTGAACAAATACAACGGTTGGAAGGGATGATTTGGCGAGGTCATCATAGAGCCATGCGAGTTGAGTATCATCGGCGTAGCCGCGCAGAGAGGCGTCTACATAGAAATTAGCCTCACTGTAGGGCGTATAACCTTCATCTATCTTCAGATTGTTTCGGTCTAGAACTACCACATGGTAAGGATCAAAATCGAAGGAATAGTAGGGAGCTGGCATACCCCACTTTTGAACAATAACATCCTTGGACATGAAGTCCATGTCATGGTTGCCGAGTACATGGTACCTTGGGCCTGTATATGAATTCCAGAGATCCAGACACTCGTCACTTTCCTTGGTCCCAAAATTGAAATCTCCTAACTGGAGAATCGCATCAGGTTTGCGCTTGGCGACGGCTTGCATAAATACATCCAATCGCTCCATTGCCCGTGGTGCTAAGCCATGATGCAAATCTGCAATCACACCAAGACAAACGGAATCGAGTTGAATTGTAGTATCTATACGAAAATCCCATGTAAGGTAATCATTTTCACTCATACGTTGGGGTGGATCATTTTCCATGTGTACGGAGATCCAATATGTGGAACCAAGCACCAAGATGAAACGGATCGGGTAGTTTTTTTTTGAGGGGTTCTATTTCGCTGTAGAGTCGGTGAAGTGGATGGGGTTTTTTTGAGAAATACTCTCAAAAACAGGGTAAATTTTTGCGGAGGTTTCCAGGGAAATTCGTATCTTTATTCTACCATGAGCAGTACAAAGAATCCACCGGTTTTGAACGAATCTTTGGGGCCCATTTTGGTGGCAATTCTGGGCGAGGAGAATGCGCAGCGCGTGCTGGAATTGATGGACAAATTTGGAGACGAGTGCGAAGAGTTTGTGCGGCTGTTTCTGTCCGAGTTAATTCAGGCCAAGGAAGAGATGGTCGATGCTCAGGAGAAGATCGACTACCTTCTTCGCAAGTTGTATGGGCCAACTCGGGAGCGGTTTGTGGATCCGAATCAGATGGAATTATTTGAAGACTTGGCTCCGGAAATGCCCCCTGTACAAGAAGAGGAAAAAGAGATCAAGGTGGCGTACTCACGAAAGAAACCGAGGCGGCTGTTTGGGGGCCGGAACCAGGATCTTCCCACGAAAACCATTGTGATGGATCCAGAGGGAGAGTTGTCCCATCTCAAAAAGATTGGTGAGGAGGTGCACCGGGTCTTCCATTATCAACCTGCGCGGATCTTTGTGTATGAGTATGTCCGCAACAAGTATGTGGATCCAACGAACCAAGGTGCCGGGGTTTTGATGGGAGAGTTGCCGGCGAATGTGAGGGGAAAACGGACGGCATCGGCGGAGATGTTGGCGCAAATCGTGATCCACAAATATGTGGATCACCTACCGGTGGATCGTACCCGCAAACAGTTCTCACGCTTAGGTGCAGATCTTCCCAGCTCTACGTTGAACGATTATTGCACCCATGTTGCCAAGGATCTCAAGCCCCTGTACGAGTTGCATCGGCAAGAAGTGCTTGACAGCGAATATATACAGGCGGATGAGACCCGCATTCCGGTGCGGGATCCCGTCAAGAGCAACGCGTCGGGCAAGCATCATCTTGGTTATTATTGGCTGTACTCTGCACCGACTCCGATGTTAGTGTTTGTGGAGTACCAGCGTGGACGATCGCGCGATGGTCCGATGAAGATCCTAGATGGTTTTCAGGGGAAATTGCAGACCGACGCGTACCGTGTCTATGACGTTTTTGACGAGTTGGACGGGATTGAGCACTTCAATTGCGTGACGCATTGTCGTCGCAAGTTTGAGAAGGTGAAGACATCCGAGTATGCGTTTGTTCAAGAGAATGTAAAGGTGATCTTATCGCTGTTCAGGAAGATCTATGCGATTGAACGCGATCTTCGCGAGCGTGGAGTCTCGTTTGAAGAGCGTCAGCGCATCCGTCAGGAGAAATCCGCTCCGATCTTTGATCAACTCAAGGCCTTTCTGGAGCTCCATGCAAGGGTCGGCCCGAAGTCCTGGAAACAGGCCGTGTACTATGCGTTAGTTCGTTGGGAGAAACTCACGCGATTTTTGGATCATGGGGAAGTAGAGATTGACACCAATCTGGTCGAAAACCGGGTTCGCCCGATTGCACTCGGACGAAAGAATTACCTGTTTGCGGGTTCGCATGATGCGGCGCAACGTACTGCAATACTCGATTCATTGCTCCATACCTGCACCTTGCACGAGGTGAACCCACGAGAGTGGTTGGTGGACGTATTAAAACGAATCCATACGATGGCCGAAGAAGAGAGGGCTACGCTACTGCCTCAGCATTGGAAGGCACCTCAGCAAATCACGCTCGCAAAAGCAGCATAGATCTCACGGCAGAGATACATCCATCCCCCATCCTACTGCACCAGACCATGAACTGCAGGATCCCTTAGGCGCTGGGGATATGGGATTTTCGTATGGATACAAATTGTACGTTGACGTGAACTAAGAAAGAGGCTTCCTGCACCAATCTTCAGCAATTCCCTGCGTGATATTTGCCGTGTCATCATCTCCCTGATTCAAAACCCTGGATATTTTCGGAACGGCTTTCGATAAGGTTATTCTCTATTTGTCCGGGGTAGAATTGTCTATGAATAGTGGTTTTCATTGAAATTTGCCTTGTTTCTTATATAGACCCTTCTTATTCATCTCAACCTCCGATCTCTGTTAAATCGTCATCTTGCTGAGATTCGCAGCTTTTCTTTCTTCATCGTCGATATTTTCGGGTCAAATCCTGATTATTTTGGCTAAAAAGGTAGGCATGAAGACGCTGTTTATGTCCAAGTCTGGGTTGACGGTTCATCCATCGCAGGGAGATGATACACGAACCTCTCATGCAACAGAATCTCCTGCTTTTTTCCGTTGGAATCCGGCTAACTACTATCATGGTAGTAGTTCGGCCCTCCAATCGCACCAAGTGCAGTCATGTATCGCATACCCAATCCTACCGTATGGACGCACCTCTCCTATACGTTGATGTTTCGGATTTTTTTTTTGACTTGTAAAACCACCTCAGATGAGGTGGTTGGCGTTAGATATCGGGCAAGCAGTGCCACCGCAGTCGCAGAAGGTGATCCCAAAAACGGATCCATAGTTGCTCTGCCGACAGGGCGATAGAAAACGTAACGTAGCGACTATGGCGTGCAAGGGTTGCACCGACTTTTAGTAGGTGGAGGCGAAAGGTGGTAATCTGCATGTGAGGGGTATGCTTTAGTACCTCTGTACTGGCATCGGTGTTCTGCGTGTCATCCACCATCATCGTTTCCGTGTTGATCTTCAGAGATGTATCCTGATGAACTTCGGTGTCTGATGTGACAGGGCTACGCTCCACATTGGGCACCACCTCTGGTGCGATGAAGGCATCGACCAATATGCATGATCTGATATGCATAGAGAACCGATAGAAGACGCACGGCATTTTCTCTGCGAACCTCTCGTTCTTCCACTGTTTCAGGCTCCTGTTCACGGATGATCTTATGGCCTCTGTAGTGTTCCTTGGGACGTTCTGTGGATGACAGCATGACTTGATTGATCAACTCTTTGATTTCCCCCTGATGCTTTTCAGCCTTTCCACGCATCGCGTACATCTTCGCCAGTGCTTCCCCCGAATAGGTCTCTGCGTCAAGGTTGGTCAGCAAAAAGAAGTAGTCTTCATAGAGTTCAGCTGGACGAGGCCGTATGACCATCACGACCCGACGTGGACCATCCCAACTCTCCGCTTGATACATCAACTCAACATAGCCATAGGTATTCGGTGGACATCCTTTCCCATCAAAATAGGCTTCGGCCATCGCCTTTAACTTGTTGTTGCCCTTCAAGCGTGTCACATAAAACAGGCCTGCGCTCTCTATATCCTCGTACACCTCAGGACTATTGAATCCCGCATCAAGGCGAAAAATGACACGATCCGCGGCATGTTTTTGAACCTGTTCACCGATAGGAATCATGACCTTCTGACAGTTGGTCGCTTCCCGTTGCGTGCCTGGACGCTCCAAGGACATCCCCCGTTTCTCCACACGTCACAAACAACGGCAAGAAGACGGTTCGCTTGTAATGACCATTATACTTGCATCCCAGTTGATGGCCATGGGCATGGCATCGACATCAAGGATGACTTCATCCAGACGTTCACCGCCGCTGCGTACGAGCCTATGCTCCATTCAGAAGACCCTTCTGCATCACCTCAACATTATCCGGTGCACCGAGAATGCTCCAAAAGCGTGACATCGTCGGTTGCGATGCCGGCTGGTTGGCTGGATCGACAACGGCTTCGCCCCGCTCCGTACGGAGAGCGACCCGTAATGCGGGGTCATTGCCCAGATCTTTACTGGACAAGTCCCATCCTTGCATCGTCGGCTGCAAAAGCAGATCCTCCATGGAGTGTGTGGTACGATAGGGATCCCGTGGATCATGGAGATTGTCCACCAGATAGGGAAGAATACCTGTAGCTTCAATCAGCCCCCTCATAGATAGAGCCCCCGCATCGGAAGTCGTATGGTTGGTCGTGGATGCCTGCACCAAAATAGAGTGGTTATAGGGGATCTGAACCTGTAAGTTTTGAGAGTCCGTCATGATTCACCTCCGGGGTGAAATTGGTGACGAAAAAACATCCATCTCAGACAATTGGAGCATGGATCCAAAGGATCCAATGGCAACAAAAATTTGAAATTGCGTGAAGATGCGTGAAACTATTATAGATAAAAAAAGCTCAAAATACGTTTGACTTATCTCAACAATGGATTTTTTTCAATAAAAAAAGAGAAAAATGCCCTCTTGAAAAGAGAATTATCAAGGTTCTCCT
Organism: Rhodothermales bacterium; assembly: GCA_965215475.1. Classification (GTDB taxonomy): domain Bacteria; phylum Bacteroidota; class Rhodothermia; order Rhodothermales; family Bin80; genus Bin80. Next base: position 261,647 of record OZ244061.1, on the reverse strand, counting down.
TATCTTGGAAGGGTTGTTTGATCAGATGAGCAAATCTGAATCGTTCAAGCTGGGCTCAAATCGCAATTTGAGATGAATAAGGGGGGATAGATGTCAATTCTGATCTAATTGATCATTTCAAGTTAAGGGAAATTCCATCAAACTGCAACCTGTGGGATTATTTTGGATATTATCAGTATCCCTGGCAATCCTACCAAAGCAGGATTTGCATCGGTTTTGATAGTGTGATTGTTGCCCGATGATTGCCTCAAAAGAAAGGGTCTTCGTCTTCCACCTAAATTAAAAAATCCCATGCAAACCGTCTCCTCCGTTGAGAAAAGCCTAGGTCTCCAGGCCCCCTGGGAGATCTTAGAAGATACCTACGATGATCAAGCCAAACAAAGGACGGTGACGTTGATCTGTACAGATCCGTCTTCGTTGACGTGTCCAGAATGTGGAAAAGCAAGTCCTTTTTACGATCTGCGTACGGCGCGGCAATGGTGCCACCTGGATCCGTGTACTGATCAAACGATCCTAGTTGCACGGATCCAATGCTCGGAGCATGGAGTGAAGACGATTTGGGTTCCCTGGGAGACGCAAGTTCCCGATCCACGCATGACTTTGAGGCGTATGTGATCGGATGGATGAAGGAGACGAGTATTTTGGCAATTTCCCGCCCGTTAGGGATGGGGTGGAAAGGCATTGCCGGGATCCAACGGCGTGCGGGGGAAGGCTCGAAGAAAAGAGTAGGTGGTTGCGAATATTTGTGTGGATGAGATCTCGTACCACAGGTACCTGACGATGGTGTCCAATGCAGACACGGTGCTGTATGTGGGGATTGGACGGGAAAAGACCACTCTGATGGATTGGTATCCGCAATGGTCGTTGGCCCAGTTGCAGGGCATTCGGAGATGGAGCCTGCGTACATGCAAGCGACCAAAGCGTGTCTTGCGAATGCAAAGGAGAAGATCTGCTTTGACCGGTTCCATGTCGCCAAGTATCTGGGAGATGGGGTGGACAAGGTGCGGCGACAGGAGCACAAAGAACTCCGCAAGAATGGGAATGAGATGTGGACGGGAAGCAAACATATGTGGCTCAAAAGCAACCTGTAAATGAAGCAGAAGAAGGCATTCCATGCGCTGCGTACCCGTATCGCCCGAGCCTGGGCGATCAAGGAACCAAGCCCGATTCGTAGACGCAATTTACGTTCATTTGGGCGGACTGGACCTGAGTCCCAGAACCTGAAAAAATCACAATTCCTCACAAAAATGGGCGAAGAGCCATTTTATTTATATTATATTGAAGTTGTATTGTACCAGACAGCAATGATTCCGAAAGATGATCCTTAATGTCTATGTAATGATATTCTTCAACTAAAACACTGAACCAATGAAGCACGGTGTTATGCGAAGCTTGAAAATCTCTGCATATCTGTTCGCCTTCTGGTTGTTGATGTTTGCAGCTTGCCAAAGTCCTGCAGAGGAGGAGAATGAGCCTGACCGTTTTGAGGAGATCATATCATTGGCAAAACGTTATGCGACAGATAATGCCACCTTAAACATAGGTAGTCAAGCCCCCGAATTGATTGAAGATGCAAATCTTGTCGGAGAAACCATAAGAGGTGTTCCGTATGCTCAATTCGTAGGGAAATATGCACAATTATTTTCAATGGTAGTAGCCTTCACAATAGCAGCAAAAACATTTGATGAAATTGAATCTTGTGAACTTGAAGAGGGAGCAGGATGGAGGCAGCAGATTGCCTTCGGAAAGTGTGTGGGCCGAATGCTTGCCCGAGGGGTATGCGTATTGACTCAAAAGCAAAAGAATGGGAACATATATATGCGCAGCCTTGGAGTTGCCCGATGGAATAAGGTACAAACGAAAACAACACATATACCACACGAAAGAAGCTATATTCCGTACCTTGATAGACAATTATGGACATGTCCATTCCCCATATTCCTCGCAATATATCAACAATTCTGTATAGGGGATAGTGGGTAGGAATTATTTAGTGGGGAGCACTGCATAAAAATCTGATTTATAGACTAGTTACCTCGTTCTCTTAAAATTGTACTTCAGTTCCTAGTTTCATCTCATAGGAGCGCTTTTCTAAAAAGCTGGCGACCACGAGATCTTGAATTGCGTTGCCCACTGACTTAAAGAAGGTAATTTCAGAATCGCTGGTGCGACCTTGGATATGGCCCATCAGAACCTCTCCTAATTCCCCGTGAATATGTGATGCGTCAAAATGTCCATGCTGAATCGGTACGATAATATCTCCTGCTTCTTGGAGACATGCTTCCCGTTGATCTACGAATACGATTGCCTTTGCCACTACATCAGCAGGAATTTCCGTCATATCAGGTCGATAGGAACCAATTCCATTAATATGTGTCCCCTGCGAAAGATACTTGGATGGAAAGACCGGCGATACCGATGTCGTAGCCGTGCAAATAATATCTGCTTTCATAAGCTCGACAGGCTCTTTTGCTTTCGTCACGATGATATTATAGCGGTGTTTTATTTCATTGATGAATCTATCTGTATTTTGAGATGAACGTCCAAAGACAATAATTTTTTTGATTGGGCGTACTGTACAGATCGCCTCCACCTGAGTACGTGCCTGAACTCCAGTACCAAAGATTGCTAAAATCGATGATTCAGGGCGAGAGAGAACTTCCGTGGCCAATCCTGCCCCGGCACCTGTTCGAAGAGCTGTAATCCATTCGCCATCCATGAGAGCAAGTGGGATACCTGTTTTTGCATCGCTAAGAGTAACGATGGCGTGAATAAAGGGGAGACCACGATCAGGGTTGTCAGGGTTAACATGTACCATTTTCATTCCAACTTGTGAATGACTTATGGAATAAGCAGGCATAAAGATAGCACGCTTCCCACTCTCTCCAAGGGGCATATTCATTCGGACAGGGACATTTGCTTTTCCATGAGAAAGCGCCTCAAAGCCCTCACGCATAAGATCAATCGCTTCCCGCATGGAGATGGCGGTGGCAATGTCTTTTCCAGAGAGTATCCGAAGTGTTGGCATAATAGATTATCGAAGGAGAAATCCGTCGCGAAAGGGATCTTGAGGATCCAGAATAAACGTATGTTGCCCTGTAATATATGAGCGTCCTTCAATCTCAGGAATGATCGCGTGATAGGGGCCAAATTGAACTTCTTCTGTAATCATTCCTCGGAAGAAGCTTCCGATAATACTTTCAATGATGATTGGTTCACCAGGTGTAAGTTCTCCACGCCCATAAAGTAGCGCGAGTCGGCCACTGACTCCTGTTCCTGTGGGACTTCGGTCTACCTCACCGTCTGCAAAAACGCAGACATGAGAGCTGTGGGCATGAGATGATTTTGGAGTGCCGATAAAAACAATTCCGTACAAAAAACTCAGATCAGGCTCGTAGGGGTGGGCGATGGTTTGGTTCGCGTTGATCCTTTTTTTGATCATTTTTCCCAGATATATCAGATCGTGATAATATTCTGAGCTTGTCTTCAAACCCACCTCATTAACATTGATATACGCATAGTATGCGCCTCCAAAACCAATATCATACCGAACTCGCCCTATATCAGGCAAATCTACAAATTGATCCATGACACACGGAAAAGAAGGGACATTTCTGAAGCGAACCGATTGCACTTGCCCCGCCTCAATGCTTGCCCATGCCGTTACTAATCCAGCAGGAGTATCAATCAAGACTTGGGTTTCAGGTTCTGATTTCGGAAACATCCCTGTCTCAAGAACCACCTTCGTCACAGCAATGATCCCATGTCCACACATCGTACTATACCCTTCGTTATGTAGGAAGAGTACCCCAAAATCGGCATGTTCATGAACGGGCTCCGTGAGCAGGCATCCATACATATCTGCATGCCCCCGAGGTTCCCACAGCAGTGCAGTCCGCAGCGTATCATGATGAGTTTTTAATTCGTTTAGGCGCGCCAAAAGCGTATTACCGGTAGGTTGAGGGTAACCTGCCAAAATGATGCGTAAGGGTTCTCCTTCCGTATGCGCATCAATACATCTGATCGTGAGCCCATTCGGGTTCCAATTATTAATCGTTTCAATAGAAAGTGTCATAGAATCCTAGAATAGAGTGAGAAGTCTCTCCTGTATGGAAGATGTCCTGCCATCAGCACTCATACGGTTCAGGCAAGATCAGATATATCCAATTCTCTCCAATATGTATATATCCCTACGAAAGTCCCGCTTCAAGATAAAATTCTCGGAAATATATCTGCTTATCTTTTGGGAATCCTACATAAATATGCGAGGGGGATTTTTAATCACATTGGAACAGGACGCACGTGTCAGATAGAATTCAAACAATAACGCCCTAAAATTAGCCTTATTGGCATCATTTAGGGCGTTTTCTTAGAGCCAACGGCCGGACTTGAACCGGCGACCTGCTCATTACGAGTGAGCTGCTCTACCACTGAGCTACGTTGGCACAGGACCGATTTCACGCACAGCAAGGATACTGGTTTCTGAACTGTAGAATAAGTGCAACCGATCAAGTAGAGAAATTCCCCTTGTTACCAGAGAATTTCTCTTTTATCATATACTGGAAGACGTTCTCAGGATGATCAATCGTGATTCGAAACCCTTCTAAGCTCAAGTTTGACATTTTTGCTTGCGCCCAAGATACGAAACTCCATCTTTTCCGTTTTTGATCTCCCTGATCCACACCCTACTAAGATTAACGATTTGATTGGGCGCGGCCATGCGTCCTGTTTTATGCCTAGTTCGGCGCATCGTATCTATACGAAAATTCTGCGACGATCAAAACTCATGGATCCAAGATTCGAAAACCGAGCCACGTACTTGATGGTGATGATTTCAACGGTCATATCCACATCTGATTCAGTCCACATGATATCCCACCCCAGAATTAAACCACGTTAACATTGGATGCCCCCTACAGAAATCCCAATTCCATCTGATTGGACATGGACTTCCCCTTGCATATCCAGTGCGTATGCTTGGCATGAAACGACAATAATTTCTCCGCAGAATAATTTTCCCCCTCTATCACACAACGATGCACCAAATCTACCAACAGATTGAACTGCCAATCATCGTCTCTAATGACGGAGTCTTATTTGAGGTTGGATCAAGTTCTTTGAACTTTATAAGGCCAAGACACACATCTAAATCCAATAGTAACAGATCAAAAAGAATTTTAAGACCATTCTTCTCTCGATTCTTAGAGGTGTTAATCTCTATGAAGTCATTTTCAAGCGAAATGATTACATGCTTCAATTGCCGCCAATCTACGATGTCATGCACCCCCAAATTGAAGACGCCCCATGTCTTAGAAGCAAGTTGCATAGCCAGAATGATCAAATCATGCAACAACCATACATCATAGGGACCCAACATGAATTTTCACTACATACGTCTCCCTCTGCGCCTCCAAAGGAGCATCAAGCGCAACCCCGAATACATCCTCAAGCCCGTGATCTACGATCACCCGATTGGGGGCTGACAAAATGTCTTCAGTGATCAGATTCACGTTGTTGATAATCGTCCGCTCACAATACAAGGGCTTATTACTAACGAATAAGGCTCTTCAGCTTTTTCTGTGAGGAATTCATTTTTTTCAGATTCTGGGGCTCAAATCTAGTCCGCCCAAATGAAAGTAAATTGCGTCTATGAATCGGTCTTTGTTCCGGAATCCACGTGCACGAACCTTGATGGTTTTGATCCGGCTGTTGATGCTTTCGGCAGGGCCATTACTCACCTTCAGAACGATCGCATTGAGGATTCCATATAAGTGATTTTGTATCAGTTTGGCTGCTTTTTTCATCGGTTCAAGTCGGCAGCGCATGGCCCAGCTCAACCATTTCATCCAGTACTTGCGTGCCCAACCCCGGGTTTTATAATGCCATAGATTTCGAGCCGTTTCCTTGATCGCCCAGGCTCGGGCCGTTCGTAGGGTACTGGTGCGGAGCGCATGGAATGCCTTCTTCTGCTTCATGGACATGTTGGGAGGACTTTTGAGCCACATGTATTTACTTCCCGTCAGCATCTCATTCCCACTCTTGCGGAGTTCTTTGTGCTCCTGTCGCCGCACCTTATCGACCCCATCTCCCAGGTGCTTGGAGACATGGAACCGGTCAAAACAGATCTTCTCGTCAGCATGGGGAAGGCAGGCATGGGTTGCATGAATATACGCCGGCCACATATCCATACTTACACTCCGAATTCCCTGCAACTGAGCCGGCGATAATTGCTGATACCAACCCATCAGAGTGCCCTTTTCCCGTCCAAGTCCCACATACAGCACCTTCCCCGTATCTGCATTGGATACAACCGTCAGGTACTTGTGCCCCCTTCGGTACGCGACCTCATCCACACAAATGTTGGCAACCACCTCCTCCTTTCTTCGAGCCTTCCCCCGCTCCACCGCACGCCGTTGGATCCCGGCAATGCCCTTCCATCCGATTCCCAACTGGCGGGAAATCGCCAAAAGACTTGCCTCCTTGGCCCATCCGATCACGTACTCCTCAAAGTCATGGGTGTAGCGGGAACTTGCGTCCGCCCAGGGAACTCGTACCGTCTTCACTCCATGCTCCGAACATTGAATCCGGGGAACCCGTGCAACCAGAATCGTTTGATATTTACACGTATCCAGGTGGCGCCATTGTCGCTCCGTACGCAGATCATAAAAGTGACCTACCTTGCCACACTTCGGACAGGTCAACGAAGACGGATCGGTACAGGTCAACGTTACCGTCCTTCGTTGGGCTTGATCATCGTAGGTGTCTTCTAAAATCTCCCAGGGTGCCTGGAGACCTAGGCTTTTCTCAACAGAGGAGGTGTTTTGCATGTGATTCTTTAAATTCAGGTGAACAATAAAATTCGAAAGTCCTAAATTTATGGCTTAATTCACAATAAAGGGCGAAGACCCACGAATAATACATACGCACTGGCTCATCTGGGGGCATAGCTACTTGTAGTGCGATCAAAATCTTTAACGGCATCCAAGAGAATTTTATATATTTGGGCAATTCTGCAGCGTCCGTTTATTTATTTTGTGTATTTGATGCGTGAATCTGATTTTGAAGAGTTACTTAAAATTGTCCGTACGGTATGTGATCTTCGATCCGCTGCATCATTGCTGGAATGGGATCAAGAGACGTACATGCCAACCGATGCAGCAAAGGCGCGATCTCAGCAAGTTGCAACACTCTATTCAACATCACACGAAATTTTTATTCGCGATCGTACGGGCGAGTTATTAGATCGTTTGGATGGGGTAGAGGACGATCCAATGGAGTTTCAAGCAAGTCTCGTACGTGTCACGAAGCGTGATTTTTCCCGTGCATGTAAATTATCTCCCGATCTAGTAGGTGAAATTGCCCAAGTTACATCGAAAGCCAAAGCCTCATGGGCATATGCGTTCGGTGAAAATGACTTCGACAAATTTGCTGATGACCTAGATAGAATCGTTGGACTCTGTATTCAAAAGGCGGATGCAATTGGCTACTCGGATCACCCCTATGATGCACTATTAGATGAATACGAGCCGGATGCTACGTCCGCTCAGATAAAATATGTTTTCGAGGATTTACGTACGTCACTGGTGCCGATTGTGCAGGCAATCTCAGAAGCTCCACAGCCTGATAATACATTCCTGAATTTTTCTTATGATTCAGATATCCAGTGGGACTTTGGGATGGAAATACTTCGTGATATTGGTTTTGATTTTCAGCGAGGGCGACAGGATCTATCTATGCATCCATTTAGCACTTCATTCTCTGTACATGATGTGCGCATCACAACACGCATTCACGATCGTAACTTGGTCTCAGGCCTATTTGGCTCTTTACATGAAGCAGGGCATGGCATGTATGAACAGGGGATTGATCCAAAACTTGAAGGTACGTTTCTTGCGCAAGGGACATCACTTGGGATACATGAATCCCAATCTCGTCTCTGGGAGAACCAGGTCGGCAGAAGTAAGGCGTTTTGGACCTGTTACTATCGCGATATACAACAGCGATTTAAATCGCAGTTAGGAGCAATCACAAAGGAAGAGTTCTATAAGGCGATTAACCGAGTGCATCCCTCTCCAATCCGTGTAGAAGCAGATGAAGTAACCTACAATTTACATATTATGCTTCGTTTCGAACTAGAAATGATGCTTTTGGAAGAAAAATTTCCCGTACGGGAATTGCCGGATCTCTGGTTTGATCGAATGGAAGGATACCTGGGGGTCCAGCCAGAAAGTGATTCTGAAGGAGTCCTTCAGGATATACATTGGGCTATGGGAGCAATCGGATATTTTCCTACGTATGCACTGGGGAACCTCATGTCAGCTCAAATATATGCAGAAGCAAAATCTGCGTTACGAGATCTTGATGATCAGATTGCACGAGGGGAGTTTACTCCTCTTCGTGAATGGTTACAAATGAATGTGTATCATTGGGGACGCAAGTTGTCGGCCACGGAGATTATCGAATGGCTCACAAATGGAACGATCAATGCGGAACCTTGGCTGATGCATATACGGGAGAAGTATAGTGCAATTTATGGAGATCTGCCATAGGTTTTACCTTCACTCATCAATAATTACTATGACATCTGATACAATTCGCCAACACGCCGAATCCCCTGAATTCGCGATTGAGTATTATACTGAGGGAGCACATCTTAGTCAGCGGGACAAAAATGCAATTGAAAAACGCATCCACAAATTGGCACGTGGTCACCGTGACATCGCGGGAGCTTCCGTTGCTTTAGAATGTGTTAGTGGAGCCAATAATCACGCGGAATATAAGGCCCGGTTAGTGGTATACTGTAAACCGGCGAATATTGCGGCATCTCGAACACAATCCTCGATTCGATTTGCAGTGAGTGAAGCTCTTGAAGCGATTGAACGCCAGATTCGTGAACAACGTGAGCGAATGCGTGATCGTCACCGTACAGCACGTACGATCTAGTTTAAAATCGTATGATTGATTGATGCTTTATCCCAAAACCGTCCGTTCAGTACGGAAGATTTCGATTCATTTATTGAGGAGTAACATCTAAAAACGATGGAACACTCGCTTTCATACTGGTCCCCCACGTCATGGCGGAAAAAGAAAGCCCTTCAACAAGTTGATTATATCGATGAGGAGCAACTTGCAGGTGTTCTCGCTCAGCTAAGGCAACAGCCTCCACTGGTAACCTCCTGGGAGATCGAAGCCTTACGTACCCAACTTGCAGAGGCTGCTGTTGGGCGTCGATTTCTTCTTCAGGGTGGAGACTGCGCAGAGCGATTTGAGGATTGCACTGTGGAATTGATCAAAAATAGACTCAAGATCATGCTTCAGATGAGTGTCATCTTGATCTATGGATTGCGGATGCCGGTTCTCCGGGTTGGACGTTTTGCCGGTCAATATGCAAAACCCAGGAGTGATTCACATGAAACTCGCAATGGAGTTTCATTGCCTTCGTACCGAGGAGATAATATCAATGCCCCTGCATTTACAGAGGAGGCACGAATCCCGGACCCGCAGCGACTCATACAGGCATACTACTGTTCCGCGGTTCAACTCAATCTCGTACGGGCATTGGCAGACGCAGGGTTTGCGGATCTTCATAATGCAGATAACTGGAATCTGAGCTTTGTTCAGGAAGCTCCTTACATCCAGAGCTATCAAACCATTATTAGTAAGATTCACAGAGCATTGGATTTTGCAAAAACGGTATCCGATCACCCGATCGGTGGCCTGGGTCGGGTAACCTTCTATACAAGCCATGAAGCTCTCCACCTCCCTTATGAAGAAGCGTTCACTCGAGAAGTTGTTCGTGCAAATAAAATCTATAATTTGTCCACACATCTCCCTTGGATTGGGAAACGAACGCTCTTTGAGGATAGTGCTCATGTAGAGTATATGAGAGGAATACGAAATCCAATTGGGATCAAGATTGGTCATGATATGGCACCCAGTGATTTGATTCCTCTGATACGATTTTTAAATCCTCTAAATGATCCAGGGAGACTAACGGTCATCACACGGATGGGAGCGGAGAAAGTTGGAGATACGTTGCCACGTTTGATTCAAGCAGTAAAGGATGTAGGGTTGAATATCTTGTGGTGCTGTGATCCAATGCATGGCAATACAGAAACGGCTCCAAGTGGAATAAAGACACGTAAGTTTGAAAATATCTTGGCTGAACTGGAAGTAGTGATTGATATGCATGCCCGTATAAAAACCATTCTAGGAGGGGTTCATTTTGAATTAACAGGGGAAGATGTTACAGAATGTGTAGGGGGGGTAAGCGGTGTAGAAGAAGAGGATCTGAATCAACGCTATCACTCGACTGTGGACCCCCGGTTGAATGTAAGTCAATCATTGGAGATGGCCCTACGCATCTCAGAAAAGTATCAAAGTATGGAACCGGGCCAAAGCCTCAAAAATACACCCTTAAATCATTGGTAGAATCAGCTTCTTTGTGACCCCGGTGACGTTTTTTTTTTTTCAGTCAGTCAATTCGATCGATAAAGTATTTGGATGCTGTATGATTTGATTGCAATGGGGCGATCTTCGATTGATCTGTATTCAAAAGATATTGGCGTGCCATTCCCACAAATATCCAGCTTCGCAGCCTATGTCGGAGGGTCACCAACAAACATTAGTGTAGGCTCATGTCGACTGGGTTTGAACGTGGCACTGCTTACTGCCGTTGGTGAAGATCCGGTTGGAGATTTTATACTGGGGTTTCTCAAAGGCGAGCGAGTAGATACAACGTATATTCCGCGAAAGCCCAACCGCCGTAGCAGTGCGGTTCTCTTGGGTATTGAGCCGCCCGATCGTTTTCCACTCGTTTATTACAGAGAGAACTGCGCAGACAATGCGCTCAGCATTGATGATGTTCAAGCGGTGCCGATCTCGAAGACTCGCATTTTCGAGTTTGCAGGAACCAATCTTGCACAAGAACCCAGTCGAAGTGCAACCTTGTATGCGGCAGAACGAGCCGCGGAGTCTGGTGTAACCGTAATTTTGGATCTTGATTTTCGTCCAGATCAATGGCACGATGCTCGAGCCTTTGGGGTTTCCATTCGAACGATTCTCTGTAGTGTAGAGATCGTAATTGGGACGCAGGACGAAATTAATGCAGCCGTGCTAGAAAAGCTTAACCAGGTTCAACTGACGGATCAACAAATGTCAGATGCCCGTGTCGAAGGGAGTGTAGACCATGCGATCTCGACCCTGTTGGATCTTGGCCCCCGACTGGTAATCGAAAAGCTTGGAAAAGAAGGAGCCAGAATTCATGAGAGGGGAGAGGATCCGGTTGAAGTCCCTGGTTTTCCCGTTGAGGTACAAAATATTCTTGGAGCTGGCGATGCGTTTGCCGCAGGATTTATCTACGGACTGGTCAAAGAATGGCCACTGGTTCGTGCCGTTCGTCTCGCGAATGCTTGTGGTGCAATCGTTGTGACTCGGCATGGCTGCGCCAATTTTATGCCTACTCTTGCAGAGGTCGAGGCAATGACGGCATCATTTGGTGGTTTGTAGCCTAAACTACAAAACCCTCCTAAGCGTTAAGCCAGCTCCGGCGTAACCGCATCTGCCTCTACAGGGAATGGTTTTCGTTTGAAAAAAGATAACATGGCCACGGAGGCCAAAGGAGAAAGTAATGTGGATGCCAGAAGTCCTGCCGTGACTGTGACCGCCAGGCCAATCCAGAAATCATCATTATTGGGAAAGACCAAAAGAGGTAACATTGCAGCCCCACTGGTCAAAGTCGTGGTCCACATCGGGCGTAATCGTTCACGGACCGCTAAGCGGGCAAGGACAGAGGAGACACCATAAGGGCGTTCGAGTTGTAGTTGCCGAAAGCGATCTGTCAATAGAATGCTGTCATTTACAGCAATTCCAATCAGGAGCACACTTCCGATAAATGCTCCCTCTACAAAGCTGGCTTGAGTAATGATAAAGCCCAAACAGACCCCCACAGCAGCAAGTGGAACACTTAGCATAACCACCAGCGGTAGACGCCAAGATTCAAATACCGATGCGGTGACCAAAAATACCAGTAAGATCGTTGCTGCAAATACCCAACCGAATGCACGCTTGGTATCTTCGGTAAAGAAGTAATCATACCCGCTTTCAATTCGATATCCGGGGGGAAGAGAAAAAGAGGCGAGTGCATTTTCCATAAATCTTCTTCTCATCTCGAACGGGCCGCGAAAATCGACACTAATTCGACGCACGTATTGTTGATCTTCCCGTTCGATCTCGGCGGCCATCTCCACGATTTTGTAATCTGCGACTCCTGCAAGTCGGAGAAGAGAGCTATCTCCAACGATAAGTGGACGTTGTGTTATGCGATCAATGTCTAGACTTGAGGCATCATTCACAATCAGGCGAATCGGGACACGTGAGTCTCCTGCAATATCAGCGCGCCAGAGCGGGTGTGTGGTTTCGAAATAAGGCCGCATACGATGATTAATCCAGTGGGCATCTGCCCCGGTTCTAGCCGTCGCATCGGAAGTCCATTCAAATTGAAGTACTTGGCGCGCCTGGCTTCGAAGCCATGAATATCCCATCGCGTTCAGATCTACTCCTTGAACCCGGCGGCTCCTGCGTTTGACAAAATCTTCAAATTGATGAACAAGCAGATCAAGGTCCTCATAGTTGGGACCATAAATACGGACACTTGCACCACTAGTCCCACCACCACCGCCACTGTAGTAGCCTGTTTGGGGAATGATTTCCCCCACAGACACGGACATGCCTCCAAGCAAAATCGCTCGTCCAACTAATTTTCTTTGGAGAATATAGGGGCCGGGAGTACGCAAAGAGCCTTTTTCGAACTCAATATTTAAGAAGGCATAATCTTCACTGATCCGTGCATCCGTTCGATAGACACTTTCTTCGGCTAACGCCATCTGCTCAAAGTTCGCAATGAGGGAATCGCTCCTTTCGATTGTATTTCCTTTGGGAAAGCCCAAGCGAACATGGATACTTTTCCGTTCAGGATAACTCCAGGGTTTATAGAAGGAGGCATTCCGAAAGAAGGGGCGCAGGACTCCTCCCGTCAAGGGATCAATATATTCTCTGGCCGTCTGAATAATGGGGGCTCCTATGGAAACATTGTATATATTGGCAAATCGCTCCTTAACCTCGTTGGACCACCCTGATCGGGGTTCATTGATTTGCACGGGGAGCTTCCAGATAGGAACTCCAAGTAAGAGAATTAATCCCACCAACGTGCTTTTGGGAAAACGAGCGACCAGAGAATAGGGGATCGCAACGGTTCTTCTGAGCCACTTCCACTCTGGTTTTTCAACCTTGGGAGGTAAAAAACGGACCACTACCGGCACAAAAACGACGGCACTGATTAATGAAATGAGTAGCGTAATGCTTACTAAGACCCCAAAAGGCAAAAATAATTCACGCAAATCTCCACTCAAGTAAACCAGAGGAAGCATGACGGCCATGGTACTCAATGTGCCTCCGAGAAGTGGTAACCAGACTGCTTTCAGGGCGGCTTGAGTACGTGCGACGTGCAGTTGGATGCCCCGTATGCCTCGTGCAAGAAATTTCTGTTGTTGTAGTAAAAGCTGTTCAACAACGACAACACTGTTATCAATGAGTAGCCCAAATACCAAGACTAATCCCGCTAATGTGATGATATTGAGAGACAGAGAGAAGAAACGAAATAGGGCAAGGGAGGGGGCAAGAGCTATGGCAACACTGAACAAAACAATGACAGTTGCTCGCACACTTTTGAGCATGAACAGCAATACAAGAATCACTAATATAAGTCCGATCCCTCCCCGTAGAGTCAAGTCATCCAGCAACGCCCTTACATCCTCCGTACGATCCAGAACCACCAACAGTCTACTTCCTTCGGGGAGAGATTCCTGTACATCCTCGATTCGATCATACACCGTCTCTGCAACATTGATAATATGAGACCCACGAGTACGCTCCAGGTCCAATGCCACGGCATTCAGTCCATCAATACGGCGTATACTGAGTCGAGGGGCGGGGCCAAGTTCTAGGTTCGCGACCTGATCAAGACGGACAGGGAGCTCTTCAGATCTACTTTCGCTAACAATAATGGAGGATAATCGGTTCAGATCAAGTTCTGGGCGATTCATCATCAAATGTCCTCTACCTTGGGCATCCATTCGACCAAAAACGTGATCTCGTAAGGAAGAACCAACTTGTTCCATCACATAACCATATTCAATCCCATAGGCATCCAGACGATCGGGTTCCAATGTGATCAGGAGCTCGCGTTCACTACCTCCGGTAACCTCCACTAGGTCAATGCCCGATAAGCTTTCAAATTTCGGTCTCAGGAGCTCATCAGCTGTTTTTCGAAGCTCATCCGGGCTATAGGGGCCAATCAAACGCAGGGTCATAAATCCCTGAACATCACGGAATGCTTCCGGAATTTGCTTGGTCAGGCGCGGGGAGACATTTTCGGGTAACCGGTCTCTGAGTAGCGTGAGATTCTCTCCAATCTGGGTAGTGAAGGTGCCCAGATCAATGTCCTCATCAACTTGAATTTGTATATGAGATTGACCCTCCGAAGAAATGCTGTTAATTTCAGCGATGCCGGGAACGTTCTGGATCTCTCTTTCTATTGGAGCGGTAACATATCTCTCGACTTGTCTAGGCGAGGCACCTGGCCAAACTGCCGAAATACTTACCCGAGGAAGTTCCGTGTTTGGAGAGTATTCAATCGGGATGTCCAATGCAGCCCAGATCCCAGCGAGGATTATGGCCGTACACCAGGAAATGACAGCAATCGGTCGATTAAGCAAACTTGCTGCATTCTTACTGAGCATGAGGCATCAGGTGGAGTCGTTCAAGAAATTGAACCAACAATGCTGAAGAGAGTAGAGTTCCTACTAAGATAGCGCTGTAAAAAAATTTAGTTCATTTCAGACAGTTTCTTGAAGATCAAGTATACGAATTGCCTTGGATACTTGATCAGAAATTATTATTCTCTGAGCATATGTCGGATCGATCTCGTTCACCACGTAGAATTAAGCCATGGCACATTTTCGGCTTGATTCTGGGATTGGCAACAGCGGGGCTAATCTTATATGGAGTCTGGCCTGCGGTTTTTGGTGAGGAGACAGAGGACGATCGAGAATTGACGGAGGAACCAGAACCTGCACGTGCCCCTGTTGAAGTTATGGTATTGGATCGAGGAGAATTTCCTCTTCGTGCAGAGGCAACAGGGCATCTAGCACCATGGCGTGAATCGAAAATCAGTGGGGAAGTTAGTGGGCTAATTCTTGAGCGCCCGGTAGAAGAAGGGCAACGTGTACGGACAGGACAGGTTTTGATACGTCTGGATGACCGTGAATCAAAAATTCGCGTAGCTGCAGCCGAAGCAGCGCTCCTGAAGGCACGTGCAGATTATGCGGTCCAAATCAGCAATGCCGGTGAAGTAGAGGCCGCGGATACAACGAAGCTCGCAGAAGCTAGAGTACGATTGAAAACGGCGGAACAGGCGTTTTCAGCCGGAACGATCACACAGACCGAACTTGATAATGTTCGTCGCCATTTTGAAGCCATGGATGTCTTGGCGGGGAATCAACGCGAAGCGGTAACGGCAGTGTATACCAATTTAACACAGCAGGAACAAGAGGTAGAACAGGCACGCCTGCAATTGGAGCGTACCCAGGTCATTGCCCCCTTTAGCGGTCGGGTGGCAGATCTTCAAGTAGAGAAGGGGCAGCATGTTGGAATGGGAGCTCATCTTCTTACACTGCTTCAAGATGATCGGATGAAAGTATCTGTTGATGTTCTTGAGGGAGATCTGGTATATGTTAGTCCTGGGGTAACTGCGAATGTGGTCGTGCCAAGCTACAGCGATGAAGTATTCCAAGGGTATGTACATGCAGTGAATCCTTCTGTGGATCCCAAGACCGGTTCTGGACGAATTACCGTAGCACTCCGCAATCCCGGTGGCCGACTTGTTTCCGGCTTGTATGCGGATGTAGCTTTGGAAACAAATCGTTTACAGGATCGGATGGTCGCTCCATCGGAAGCCGTCATTGTTCGACAAGGCAGAGAAGTGGTTTTTCTGGTTAAAGGGGGACGCTCGTACTGGATGTACGTAATTATAGGGGAGCGTTCTGGCAATTTTACAGAAATTATTAGAGGGGATTCCCCCAGTGTTGTGGAGCCGGGAGATACTTTGATCGTTCAGGGCAATTATGCATTGGCGCATGATGTCCCCGTGGAAGTCATCAAAGTAGTGGAGCTGGGTATTCGTTAAAGTGATCTTTCAATTATTTACATCTAATCAGGCATGAAATCATTCATTTCTTCTTGCCTGAATCGCCCTGTTTCCGTTACGGCCTTCTATATTCTCCTATTAGTATTGGCCGTTGTTGCTTATGTGCGGTTACCTGTGGCATTACTCCCGGACCTACGCTATCCCGGGTTGGTGGTATGGACCAGCTATCCTGATGTACCGCCAGACAGAGTTGAACGAGCCGTAACCGAACGGATTGAGCAGGCAGTTGCTGGAACCGCAGGCCTTACACGGGTAACGTCACGTACCTTGCTCGGAGGAAGTCTTGTGCATATGCAATTTGGATGGAATTCAAACTTGGATCTGGCACTACTGGATGTTCGGGAAAATCTTGATCGACTGGGAGATACGTTCCCAAGAGAAGCCTCAAGGCCAGCAGTTCTACATCTGGATCCAGGAGATCGCCCTATTATGGTGATCGCGCTCCGTAACCGGGCAGGGCAGCAAGATAATAATCGTCCAGAAGATCTTGTTGAACTCAAGCGTGTGGGCCGGGACCTGATTGCACGTCGATTGGAGCAGCTTGGTGATGTCGCACGTGTTCAGGTAACTGGAGGGTTTGAGCGTCGGATTGAGGTTGAGATTGATCCAGATCAGAAGCTTGCGTACGGAATCAGTCTCAGCCAAATCGCAAGTGAACTGGAAGGATCAAATGTGGCACTCCAAGGAGGTGTGATTCGACGGGGGCCTTTCCGCTATCCGGTTGAGATCAGCGGAGAGTTCAAAAATACGGAGGATATTGCCCAGACGGTCATTTCCACGCGCAACAACACGCCCATTCGAGTTCGGGATGTCGCTCAAGTACGGGATGGAGTGGCGGATCGGCGAGGTTTGGTTCGACTGGATGGTTCAGAAACACTTCTGCTACTTGTTGAGCGTAAAGCTGATGCGAATATCGTTCGGGCAGTAGAAGAAATCCGTACGGTTTTAGCCTCATTAGAAGAAGAATATGAGCAGATTTCTCTTGAGGTCGTAGTGGATGAGAGTGAGTTTATTCAAGCGGCCATTGGAGGGGTTACACAGGCTGTGCTTCTGGGTGGGTTATTGGCTATTCTCGTTTTGTTTGCATTCTTGAAACGACTGCGAGCTCTTTTAGCTGCTGCTGTAGCGGTACCGCTTTCTATTGCAGTAACCCTGGTATTTTTCGAGCCTCTGGATGTCACCTTCAATCTGATTTCATTGAGTGGCTTGGCATTAGGTGCAGGAATGCTTGTCGATAATGCGATTGTTGTCATTGAAAATATTACTCGATTACGTGAACAAGGGCAGTCGCCACTACAAGCTGCACGTAACGGTGCTTCAGAGGTAGCAGGTGCAATTACTGCAAGTACATTAACCACGATTGCCGTTTTCTTACCGATCACGTTGGTGGAAGGTTTGGCAGGCAGGCTCTTTAGAGATCAATCTCTGGCGGTTGTATGTTCGCTTTTCGCTTCGTTACTAGTGGCATTAACGGTGGTCCCACTCATCGTATCGCGCGACAAACAGACTGTCGATCAATCTGTCCGTGAACCAGACTCGGAATCAAAATTACTGACCCGTTATGGCCAGGTTCTTTCCTGGAGTTTGGATCATCGTTGGACTGTCATGATGTTCTGTGCTCTTTTACTCATGAGTGCGGGAATCTTGATTTCAAATCTGCCTCGAGAGGTAATCCCTGAAACAGAACAGGGGCGGGTAGATGTACGGATCACCTTACCCACCGATGCAGATTTAACCATGGTAGCATTACGCTCCTCTGAGCTTGAATCACAAGCCAAAGCCAGGGGCTGGGCAGACCGAGTGCTTGCAGATTTAGGAGAACGGGATCAGGCGCGCCTAGATTTGGATCCACGACCACCTTATGAGGGCGATATCACGTTGTTATTACCCCCCGGGCAAAACGCAGAGGAAGTGTTATTGGCGGTACAGTCGATGGATTTACCAGAGGATGTCTCCATCAAGGCACAACGTGTAGAGACACAATTAGAGCAGTTATTGACCGTGAGTGATGCGGATCTACTGATTGATTTGGTGAGTGAAGATCGTCGTGATGCCGAACAGATTGTAGGACGAGTTCAGGATTTATTGGAAACACGACCAGAATTGGAGAATGTGCGGCGTACGGATGCTGCTTCTGTGCCAACCTATCAATTGACGTTCAATCGAGACATGATGAACCGGTACGGTGTTCATGCCAGAACATTGACCTCATACCTTGAGGCAGGTGCTCGTGGAAGTGAAGCTACGACCCTTAAAACCGTGAACGAGGAGGTCCCAATCGTATTGCGCTCGCGTCATATTGATTCCATTGAGCGATTATTGGCCGAACAAATTCCCGTACGTGCTGGCTTGATGCCTCTCTCGATTTTTGTCACGGCAGAGTCCATTCCGTTGCCCGCCGCACTTGTGCGGGTGGAACAGTCTTCCGTGGTGAGGCTTACCGCTGACATAGGACAGGGATATGATATCGGACGGGCAATGAATGCGGTTACGGATGTAACAAGTAGGACGTTACCCATTACGGTGCGTAGCCGTGTGGGTGGTTCGGTTGAGGTATTTCAGCAAAGCCTGTTTGGTGTCGCTTTGAGTTTAGCACTGAGCTTGTTGCTTGTGTATCTGATTCTTGCAGCACAGTTCGAAAACTTGGTTCAGCCTCTGATTATTTTGATCTCTGTGCCTTTGGCGGCAGCGGGAGTTGCCTTTGTGCTTGGACTCACGGGGCAGTCCATCAATCTCATGAGTTTGATGGGGACCGTAGTGCTCGTTGGGATTGTGGTCAATGATGCAATCATCAAGACGGATTTCATTAATCAGCGTCGCGCTGCGGGCATATCGATCCGTGAGGCGATCATGGCTGCTGGACATGATCGTGTACGGCCGATCCTCATGACGACCATTACAACGGTTCTGGGTTTATTGCCTTTAGCAATGGGATTTGGCCAAGGAGCAGAACTACGTGCACCGCTGGCGATTGCGATCGTTGGTGGTCTAACCAGTGCGTCTATACTGACTCTCTTTGTCGTTCCGGTTCTTTACAGTATTTTTGCTCGCATGAAATAATTTGGGTATGAGTAGTGATGTATTCTTTCGATTTAATTTCTATTTGCCATCATTCATGAATAAGTATACTAATCTTAACTGATTCGGGTTAAGTTTCTGATGATAAAAATGGGGATATAGAGAGGGGTATCAAGCCGGAAATTTTTTCTATGTTCGTTATTTTATAGGGTATGTAAGCCGAATAGATAGATCTAAATAATGTAAGCGGATGTCGCGATCAAAAAAGAAACCTCGTCAAGTTGAACACTATACTCATCTAGGAAAGGAGCGGGTGAATAACCCACCTGTGGGGCTGGTTACTCCTGAAACGGATGGGAGAGAGGACCGAAAAACCTACCAACACGATCCCCATATAGATCCACAACTGCAGTGGGCTGGCAAGCAAGAGCGCACTTCATTTGAAATACCGACCGCCTCGCTTCATGTTCATGAGCGAATTGATCCTCATACGATTATCGAGGCTGTGCGGAAACGTCCAGATGGAGGCCAGCAACTTTCTCTCTTTTCTACGCCGGAGGAAAATCCCCCGATTCGCCAAGCGATTGAATTTTACAAGCATCGACAGAATTGGACGAACAGGTTAATTGCAGGGGATAGTTTGTTGGTGATGAACAGTTTACTGGAAAAGGAGGGACTTGGCGGGAAAGTACAAACGATTTACATTGATCCGCCTTATGGGGTGAAGTATCGTTCAAATTTTCAGCCATTTGTAAGCCAACACAGCCCTACTGGAGATGATCAGGATAAAAATCTGACAACTGAACCTGAGCAAATTCGTGCCTTTCGTGATACATGGGAACTGGGAATCCATTCGTATCTGGCCTATCTTCGAGATCGCCTGTTGTTGGCTTATGATCTACTACACGAAAGCGGAAGTTGTTTTGTGCAGATTGGTGACGAGAACGTTCACCGTGTCGCGATGGTCATGGATGAGATTTTCGGGGCCGAGAATCGAGTAGCAACGATTACATATACCACCACTAGTGGTAGCTCTGCGAATACATTGCCTGAAGTAGCTGATTATCTTCTATGGTATGCAAAAGATGTAAAAAAGGTTAAATATCGACAATTGTATGAGTCAGTTGATCGTAAGGGTACAATTGAGCTCCTTGGTTGGACTGTAATGGTTGAGCTTCCCAATGGCATTCGTAGAAAACTCACCCAAGAAGAACGTTTTGATCCAGATAGATATTTGCCGGAAGGAGCCCGAATATATGAATTACAGAAACTTAACTCTCAGGGAGCTTCTACAACGGGGAGATCAGAACCCTATGAGTGGAACGGGCGTAAATTTCCTTGTCCACCAAACACACACTGGGCTATTTCTATGGAGGGTCTAAATAGACTTGCAGACATAGACCGTCTTGCTGCGGTCAAAGGTGAGAATGCTTGGTTACGATGGAAAAGATATGAAAATGAGGTGCCCGGCAGACGGATCAATAATGTATGGGCTCACCAAAGGTCTGCTCTTGGGAAACGTTATGTAGTTCAAACTGCACCTAAGCCGATCCAGCGTTGTATCCTGATGACGAGTGATCCAGGGGATATCGTGCTGGATCCGACTTGTGGAAGTGGTACGACGGCCTTTAACGCCGAGCAATGGGGTAGGAGATGGATCACCTGTGATACTTCACGAGTAGCTGTTGCCGTTGCCAGACAACGATTGTTAACCGCTGTATACGATTATTACGAGTTAGCACATCCAAATGAGGGCGTTGGAGCAGGATTTCACTATAAAAGTGTTGAAACCGTCTCACCAAGAATTTTGGGATACGACGAGAAACCCAACCAAACAGTCTTATATGATCAACCACTTACAGATCGCAGCAAGACACGAGTATCTGGTCCGTTCACGGTTGAGGCTGTGCCTGCACCAACGGTCAAACCATTGACTGAGGTTCAGGAACAAAATGCCCCCCCCCCCCCATTTTTTCCTTGGCCCGTACAGGAGAGACAATCCGCCAGCATGATTGGCGGGATGAATTACTTAAAACCGGTGTAAGAGGTAAGGCTGGTCAACGTATTTCTTTTGCGAGAATAGAGCCCTTGCCGGCGATGCGATATTTGCACGCCGAGGGTGAAACTCAACCGGATAAAAGTGAAACTAATTCATCCCAACGTGTTGTCGTTTCATTTGGGCCAGATCATGCTCCATTAGAGCAGCGCCAAGTTGAACTTGCAATTGAGGAAGCATACTCACTTGTTCCCAAACCCTCCATCATCATTTTTGCAGCTTTTCAATTTGACCCTGAAGCTTCCAAAGATATTGATAAGACAATCTGGTCAGGCGTTACCCTGCTCAAAGCGCAGATGAACGTTGATCTATTGACGGATGACCTAAAAAAGAAGCGTGCGAGTAACGAGAGTTTCTGGTTGATTGGACAACCAGATGTGGAAGTTGAGAAAAAAAGTGAGAAGGCTGGAGAAGCCGAGTATCAGCTATCTGTTCATGGATTTGATTATTTCAATGTGGAGACGGGAGATATTGAGTCCGGCGGTTCCGATAAGATTGCAATGTGGATGCTGGATACTGATTATGATGGGCGTAGTCTGTTTCCTAAACAAGTATTCTTTCTTACAGACATGGGTGCCAAAGATTTAAATCGGCTCGAAAAAAACCTCAAGGCAGAGTTGGATTCAAATCTTTTGAAAGCATATATCGGTACTAGATCCTTACCCTTCAAAGCAGGTAAGCACCGACGTGCTGCCGTCAAAATTATTGATGATCGCGGGATTGAGAGTCTGAAAATAGTAGAACTGGAGTAACACGAGAACCTCTTATCCATGCAAATTTATGCGCTAAAAAAACCTTCAATAAGAGCGATAGAGATGAACTTCTTCATAGCATCATAACGTTCATCCAACCATCTGTAATCCACGAGTTATAGAGTAATCTGAATCAGAATAATGCCGAGCACAACCATTAAACAATTGATTATAAACTCGCCTCATGAGGAACCATCAAAGCATTGGCACTATGATAGACAGAAGCGGGAATTTGACTTGATAGATGGACGTAGATCTGCGGGATATGTAGTGGCGTCAAGAGATTCAAAAGCGTTTGATGATCCAGGAGTATTTCAGGAAATTCTCTTGGTCAATCAAATTCGCTCCCGTGTCAAAGATTGGCGTGCTTCTGGATACCCTGGGGTCACAGGAATAACTAGGAGGCTATTGAATTATTGGAGTGATCCCGAAGAGTTTGTGAGAAGGAGGTTTTTCTTTTGCCAACTGGAAGCTGCCGAAACACTCATTTGGCTCATAGAAGCACCCCCAAATGAAAAGGTAGGCATTGATATACCTTCCGATGGCGGATTGTTTGATCGATTATGCGCAAAGATGGCTACCGGTTCTGGAAAGACCATTGTAATGGCCATGGTAATTGCATGGCACATCCTCAACAAGGTCACATATAAACAGGATGTACGGTTCTCCAAAAATATATTGGTAGTAGCGCCGGGACTGACCGTCAAGAATCGATTATCGGTTCTGAAGCCAACAGACCCACAAAATTACTATGAGACTTTTCGTATCGTACCTTCATCCTTACTTGAAAAACTTCGTCAAGGCCGTATTGTAGTTCGAAATTGGCATGCCCTAAACTGGGAGACAGAAGAGCAGATTGCGAAAAAACATGGTGTTGATAAACGCGGAGTACAGAGTGATGAAGCGTACGCTCGGGAGGTTCTTGGAGATATGGCGACGGCCCGAAATCTATTGATTATCAACGATGAAGCACATCATGCATGGCGAGTTCCTTCGGGATCAAAGTTTAAAAGATCCGAAAAAACCGTTGTAGAAGAAGCCACAAAATGGATTGGAGGATTAGACCGAATCCACAAAGCGCGGAGTATCCTTAAATGCTATGATTTTTCAGCAACACCTTTTGCACCGTCAGGGAATCGAAATCAGGAGGACTCCCTTTTTGGCTGGATTGTAAGCGACTTCGGGCTGAACGATGCCATTGAATCAGGACTTGTGAAGACTCCTCGTGTTGTGATTCATGATAATGCTCGGCCAGATGTTCAAACGTACAAGTCACGCTTGTATCACATCTATAACGATCCAGAGGTTAAAAATGACTTAAACAGGAAAAATGCAAAACCCGAAGAGCCATTACCAGATCTAGTCATGAACGGGTATTATTTGCTCGGGCATGATTGGGAAAAAACTGCCAATAATTGGAAGGAACAATCAAAAGGGGGGACTCCGCCTGTCATGATTACCGTTGCAAATCAAACGGAAACCGCAGCTCGGATCAAATATGCGTTTGATCAAAGGAAAGTGGAAATCCAGAAATTATGCAACTCTGAGCGTATTCTCCACATTGACTCAAACGTACTCAAGAAGGCGGAGATTTCTGAAGAGTCAGCCACTGGCATAGACTTTTCTTCAGTCAATTCTAATCTGAAAAAAAGCCTCACAAAGAAGCAGCAGGCAGAGTTTCTCAGACAACAAGTAGATACTGTGGGACAGGTTGGTAAACCCGGTGAGTTCATACAAAATGTGATCTCTGTTGGAATGTTATCCGAAGGATGGGATGCGAAAACCGTAACCCATATAATGGGGCTGAGAGCGTTTTCCAGTCAACTCCTTTGTGAACAGGTTGTCGGGCGTGGACTGCGCCGTACCACATATGACGTGAACCCCGATACAGGTCACTTTGAACCAGAATATGTGAACATTTTCGGGATTCCATTTACATTTTTGCCCCACGAGGATTGTGGTAACAACCCACCTCCACCTCCTAAGCCGAAGACGGCTATAGAATCTGTCTCAGAAAGAAAAAAATTCAAGATATCGTGGCCGAATGTGATTCGCGTAGAACATACGCTTCGTCCAAAGCTGTCCGTAGATTGGGAAAAACTGTCTCCCCTTGAACTGGATGCTACCAAGATTGCAACAATTGCCGATATGGCCCCTATTGTAGAAGGCAAACCCGATTTAACCAAGATTGAACCAATTGACTTGGAGAATTTAACAAAAGAAAGTCGCCTGCAGAGTATTATTTTCAAAGTGGCAAGAGACATCTATGACCAAGAAAAGCCCAATTGGAAAGGAGGCAAATTTGATCTAATTGCCCAGTTGGTGCATTTGGTTGAGAAGTTTATTGCCCGATCGGATAAAATTTCCATCATACCCCAATCGATAGGCTCCCAAGATGATAATTGTCGAAAAACAATCATCACGGTCGCGATGACCAAAGTCGTTTATCATATTTTGGAGGCAGTCCATTTTCAAAATACCGAAATACTCAATTTGGTGTTTGATCAGGATCAACCTGTTCGTTCGACTGGCGATATGAGGACATGGTATACGAGTAAGCCCTGCAAACTCACCAAACGTAGCCATATTAATTATTGTGTATTTGATAGTACATGGGAAGCTTCGGATTCCAGTATATTGGACGCTAGTCATGAAGTAGTAGATGCATGGGCAAAAAATGATCACCTCGGTTTTGAAATCTTATACACCTCTCGGGGTGTCGTTCGAAAGTATCGCCCTGATTTTATCATTCGACTCAAGTCTGGCACGATGCTGATTCTTGAAACAAAGGGGAACGTAACCGAACAGGCAAAAACTAAACAGAAATTTCTTCAAGAGTGGGTGAAAGCCGTAAATGAACACGGAGGATTTGGACATTGGTCTGCCGCTATATCTCAAGCTCCAGGCGAAATTCATGATATTCTGCAAGAATATGCAGCCAGATGAGTTCATTTACTCAGCAGGACAATCATGATAAGCGTAGGTTCTCTGTGTATATGTAAAAGGCAATACATCCAAGCTGAGGAAAAAGTGTGGACTCATTTTGGCCTACCCGCTATCTGTATCGTATTCTGGAAAAGGAGTATATATTTAACCCTCCTTATTCATCTCAAATTGAGGTTTTTAACAAGGTTAGACGATTGAGATTCACTTATTTGATCAAACAATCTTCTAAATCCTGGTGCTTTGGTGGGTATTCCGATTGAAGTGGGATACCCAAATAGCCGTCAAAAGGGCTCATTATTTAATCTCATTAGGTGCACGCTTTCATCAGAATATACTTACAGATAAGGGGGCGATCAATCTTGTAGCCATACTCTTAATCCCAGACCGCGCATTCCCCCATAACCGTAGTGGCGAGAAGTAGAGAAAGGTCTGTCATGAAAGGGAATAATAGATATAGTTTGGCAGAACTGGATCTCAGAGTATCCAGACGGATATAGTTGTTGAACATCTGTTGTTGCCGATCTCATTTTGCAGAAGCTTCAGAAAACAAATTGCCGAGCCAATTACAGAAACTCTTTGCAATTGGAGCCGATGAATTCAAATCATGAGATCTGATTGCAGTACCCATGCGTAAGGGGCACTCAAGTGTAGCAAGCCATGTATGTATTTTTGCACGAAGCTCCTTGTTCGGTGTAAACTTACGGTGGTCGTCTGGAACACCGTTAAACCATTCATTGATAAGAGCCCATAAAGGATCATTTTCCGGAATTAGTTCAGCAATGAAATCCTCTAACTCACCAGGAGAATTATTATTGGGCATTAACCAGATTCCTGTTTTTGGCTGCATATCATGGAGGATAATGCCATCCTTATGCGGGGTCTCTGGCAATGGATAACTTGTGAATTTTTTCAGTTGAAATACGATGCTGCTCCAATGACCTAAAAAATCGGGTCTTCGCCCTTTATTGTGAATTACGCCATAAATTTAGGACTTTCGAATTTCATGGTTCCCCTGAATTTAAAGAATCCCATGCAAAACACCTCCTCTGTTGAGAAAAGCCTAGGTCTTCAGGTACCCTGGGAGATTTTGGAAGACACCTACGATGATCAAGCCCAACGAAGGACGGTAACGTTGATCTGTACCGATCCGTCTTCGTTGACCTGTCCGAAGTGTGGCAAGGTAGGTCTCTTTTATGATCTGCGTACGGAGCGGCAATGGCGCCACCTGGATACATGTACCTATCAAACGATCCGGGTTCCCCGGATTCAATGTCTGGAGCATGGAGTGAAGACGGTCCGGGTTCCCTGGGCCGACGCAAGTTCCCGCTACACCCATGACTTTGAGGAGTACGTGATCGGATGGGCCAAGGAGGCAAGTCTTTTGGCGATTTCCCGTCAGTTGGGAATCGGCTGGAAGGGCATTGCCGGGATCCAACGGCGTGCGGGGGAAGGCTTGAAGAAAGGAGAAGGTAGTTGCCAACCTTTGTGTGGATGAGATCTCGTACCACAAGTACCTGACGATGGTGTCCAATGCAGATACGGTACTGTATGTGGAGCTTGGACGGGAAAAGAGCACTCGGATGGGTTGGTATCCGCAAGTATCACCGACTCAGTTGCAGGGAATTCGGAGATGGATATGTGGCCGGCGTATATTCATGCAACCCATGCCTGCCTTCCCCATGCTGACGAGAAGATCTGTTTTGACCGGTTCCATGTCTCCAAGCATCTGGGAGATAAGGTGCGGAGGCAGGAGCACAAAGAACTCCGCAAGAGTGGGAATGAGATGTTGACGGGAAGTAAATACATGTGGCTCAAACGTCCTCCCAACCTGTCCATGAAGCACGGCATTCCATGCGCTCCGTACCCGTATCGCCCGAGCCTGGGCGATCAAGGAAACGGCTCGAAATCTATGGCATGATAAAACCCGGGGTTGGGCACACAAGTACTGGACGAAATGGTTGAGCTGGGCCATGCGCTGCCGACTTGAACCGATGAAAAAAGCAGCCAAACTGATAGAAAATCACCTATATGGAATCCTCAATGCGATCGTTCTGAAGGGGAGTAATGGCCCTGCCGAACGCATCCACAGCCGGATTAAAACCATCAAGGTTCGTGCACGTGGATTCCGGAACAAAGACCGATTCATAGACGCAATTTACTTTCATTTGGGCGGACTAGATTTGAGCCCCAGAATCTGAAAAAAATGAATTTCTCACAGAAAAAGCTGAAGAGTCATATTTTCTTCCCGGTTCAATTTAAAGATAGACGAAACCAGAGTAATTCCGAACACATATAGTATGAATCCTCACTTACAAATCGCCGACATATGCTCTCTGCAGAATACATCATCGATGCGGTCGAGCAGATCTCAGTTTCTCTACTAAACGCCACTATGCTCTGAATCCTAGAATTATTTGCAATTCTTGATAATATGTCGTAGATTGATCGTGCTCGTAATCCTCAACTACAATAAATTTTTCCTCAGGGTGAAGTTTCTAGTTAGCTTGGCATGTATGTGCCTATATCTATTAGTCGGGAACATTTTTCCTATCCAATCTCAACAGGCGGGGGAGGTGAGAGGGCTCTATTGCAACAATGGTGAGTGTGAGACCACTGTTGTTAGTAATGGCGTCACATGGGAAATGATAGTTGATTGCGGTGACGGGGAATACAAATTCCACGGTAGTGGATACTGGGAAGGCACCCTGTGCGAGGATATGACGATGGTATAGCGTGGGTGCTCAATGAGCAACCTTACACGTTAATCATGTACCGATGATGGGGGTGGTTTTCATTTCTTTTCCCCGTATGCCTATGTCCATCAGGTGGGATTATGCGATGGGTGTACTCCTTTTAGTGTTTTTTGCTGCATGTCAGAGAGAGGAAATACCCCTTACCAGATTTGAAGATTCTCCTGTCATTGACTACTTGCTGGATTCCGCTCCGCACTTTGTGGTGAATACAGATATTGAGGCAGAAAGATGGGTTGCAACGACTAGACTCGGACTCCCGACTGATTCATTAATCCTTGGGAGATCCTCGAGCTTGATCGCGATTGGAGATAGTATCTACATTACCGAGGAACCAGTTGGAAATATCTTTGCAGTAGGAGCAGATGGTTATCTTATCCGGAAAATTGGCAGCCTCGGAAAAGGCCCGGGAGAGTTTACTTTTTTAAGAGGAATAGAATACAACGGTTCACACGTATTTACTTCTGAACTGGAACGTATACAAGTGTTCACCGATAAATTTGAATATGTAAGTTCGTTCTTCAGCGTCGGTATGTTGACACACGAGAGGTTTTCAGTTTCGCCCGATTATGTATTTCAGCAATGCCC
Source organism: Rhodothermales bacterium (assembly GCA_965215475.1). Lineage (GTDB taxonomy): Bacteria > Bacteroidota > Rhodothermia > Rhodothermales > Bin80 > Bin80. The sequence goes on along the minus strand of OZ244061.1, from coordinate 233,273 downwards.
TGGGAACGGCTGGTTAGTTTGTGCTCGTATCACATCGCCTCCATATGACTGGGTTCCGTCCATCGAATTGCTTCCTGCTTTGGATCTTCCAGATCGGTCGGGCGAAAACTTCCATGAAGTAACTGTTTCTCCTGAGGGAGATCGAATTGCCATGGCATATGGGGGACTCCCGTATATCTTTGTTTACGACGATCAGTTCGTACATCTGCGAACCATCCGATTCGAGGGTAATCAGGTTCGTAATTTTAATCCTGTCATTGAGCCGCCCTACGGAGCTTCAGCCGAGATAGAGCCTGGCACAAACGGATTTATATTGACGATAAAATTCATCAATTCCCACCACCTGATTGCAAAAATCCCCGGGAGTGATAATTATGTTTTCGATTTATCTGAAAATGACTATAAGCTTGCAAGAAAAATAATCTTCCGCCCCCTCAACGACGTGGAAGAAAGAAAAGATATTTATCCTTCCGATTTTCTCCTGCATGGAGATTACTTGTATGTGGCTTCACCTCGGGAAGAATATGTGTATGGCTACAAGTTTGACCTATAGTGTTGTCATTTGAGGTGATCTGAGGCCCTTATTTGTGGTCAACGGCTCGGAGAAAGGGAACAACTGAATATTACAGACTCTTTACTTATTTTACGTTCGAAATAGCTCCTGTATCGGGGTTGTAGAGTCAAGAGGTCGGCGCGTTTCTTATATCCTACGGATCATTCGCTTTCGTTGTTCACGCCCCCATTGGTAGGCTCCCATAAGTCGTTTCCGACCTCCTGCTCGTCAAACCGGACGTGCGGTTTTCCCGCATCCATCCCCCTCGGGCTCCCCCGATGGAGTCCGTTCTCTCTCCCTTTATGAATCCACGCGCTCCACGTTACGGGTCGGGTGGCTTTTGGGGGACGACCGAACGGGGTTCCTCTACGTATTTCTTGATCGTTTTCGTGGCCCCAGGGTCATACTTCAGGTTCAAGTGCGCGAATACCTCCTCTAAAAGGGGGGCAGCTCCTGATCACACACATGAATCAGGTAGCGGTGTTTGTTTTTATGACTCTTCGCTTGTTTTTTATACGAGCCACCCGCAATCAGCTCAATCCGAAAAATTAAGGAGCAAAGAAGGTGATACGGTCTATTCTTCAGGTACCCTTGTGCTTCAAAATTTTAGATCTATTTTCTTAAAATCTCTATATTTTTAGCCAAGTACGACATTTTTGCTTGCTCCTAAGATGTAGAACTCTCTCTTGCATATTCCAGTCAAGATGCAAGAGAATAGATTGACAGTTCTATTTCCAACAGAATCGCCACGAGTCCTGTTAGATGTCGAAATTACTGCGTAATTTACATCCTGAAATCACACAAGAATCGAATTATGTTGCTCAATAGATACATTATCATTCTGCTTCTCGGATTTGTTTACGTACATTCAAGTGGTACAGCCGAAGCACAGATAGCAGAACTATTTGACGATTTGGAGTTTCGCTATATCGGCCCGTCACGTGGAGGAAGGGTAACTACGGTAACTGGCCATAGAGATGCTCCTGAGACATTTTATATGGGCGCAACTGGGGGAGGGGTATGGAAGACCACAGACTATGGAGCAAATTGGGAAAATATATCCGATGGATATTTTGAAACCGGTTCAATCGGTTCTATTGATGTAGCCGATAGTAATCCCCAGATCATCTATGTGGGAACAGGGTCAGATGGCATTCGCAGTAATGTGATCATTGGCCGGGGAATGTATAAGTCCGTGAATGGTGGCGAGTCATGGATGCATATTGGGCTTCGGGATGCAGGCCAGATTGGTTCGGTCGTTGTGCATCCTACGAATCCACAGGTTCTCTATGTCGCCGCGCTAGGGAATCCATTTGACTCAAACCCGGAGCGCGGAGTATTTAAGTCCATCAATGGGGGAAAAACTTGGGAGCATGTATTGTTCATTTCTGAGCAGACAGGGGCTGTAGATATTGAGCTTGCTCCGGGAAACCCCAATGTTATCTACGCTGCATTATGGAGGGCTGAACGCAAGCCCTGGACAATTATTAGTGGAGACGATGGATCTGAGAACGGCATTTATGTTTCGCGTGATGCAGGTAAAACTTGGTCCAAGAGCACGAATGGACTACCTCAAGGATTGATTGGAAAGATCGATTTTGCCGTAAGCTCCGCAGATCCGAGCCGTGTCTATGCACTAGTTGAAGCGATTCCAGAAGAAGAGGGCCTATACAGATCCAATGATATGGGGGTTACTTGGCATGTAGTCAGTACGGAAGGTTACCTGATGACACGCCCCTTTTATTATACGAATGTAGATGCAGATCCAACAGATGCAGATGTAGTCTGGGTGAATAATCTTGCACTTTGGCACTCAGACAATGGAGGAAAAGAGTGGACGAGAGTTGGCACTCCACATGGAGATAATCATGATATGTGGATCAATCCTGATGACCCTCTTATTATCGTTCAGTCAAACGACGGTGGGGCGAATGTTACCCGAGATGGAGGGCAAACATGGTCTTCGCAACATAATCAACCTACGGCTGAGCTTTATCAGGTTGACGTAGATGAACGATTTCCGTATTGGGCATATGCAGGACAGCAGGATAATTCTACGATTGCTGTCCCAAGCTTACCACCAGACTTCCGCCCAGGAGGAGTCACCGCATACTGGGAGGCGATTGGAGGATGCGAAACAGGGCCTTCGGTTCCTCATCCAGTGAATCCAATGATCGTATACAGTAATTGTAAGGGTACGTTTAGACGTTATAACCGTGCTACGGGGCAACAACAACTCTATTATGTTGGGGGTGTCAATATGTATGGAGTGAATCCTCGTGAATTGCCGTATCGCTTTCAGCGCGTAGTTCCGATTGAAATCTCTCCACACGATCCAAGTGTGATTTACCATGGATCTCAGTTCGTGCACCGCACAACCGATGAAGGACGCACGTGGGAGACAATCAGCGATGATCTGACTGCATTCAGACCTGAGCGCCAGGTGATCAGTGGTGGCCCAATCACGAGAGATATTACCGGCGAAGAACACTACAGTGCACTCTATGTGATTGAGGTATCTCCAATCAATGAGAATGTCATTTGGACTGGAGCTAATGATGGCCCAATACATGTGACACAGGATGGCGGACAAACATGGATCAATGTGACTCCGCCGGATATGCCTCCCGAGGGACGGATTCAAACCATTGATCCATCCCCACATGCAGAGGGCAAGGCATATGTGGCTGCTTACCGGTATTTACTTGGTGATTTTGAACCCTATATCTATCGGACGGATGATTTTGGGGCGACCTGGACAAGATTAACGAACGGAATGAACGGGATTCCGAATGATTATCCGACACGTGTGATTCGAGAGGATCCAAGCAGAGAAGGATTGCTTTATGCGGGAACAGAGTTTGGCATGTTTATCTCATTTAATGACGGTATGATTTGGGAAGATTTCCAGCAGGGTTTGCCCGTTACCCCGATCACGGATTTGAAGGTACATCGTGAGGACCTAGTATTATCTACCATGGGGCGAGGTTTTTGGATTTTGGATAATATCACTGCGCTACATCATGCCACTCCAGACATCATCAGTTCCGATGTTTATTTGTTTCCAATACGTGATTCCTATCGAGCGAGATATAATTCTAGTTCTGGTAGTAATGCTTCTCCCATTTATCCCAGATCAGGTATTGTTATGGATTACTACTTCAAAGAGGAACAGGCAGGAGACGTAAGATTAGAGATTCTAAATCATGAAGGAACTATCATTCGCACCATCGAGGCAGAGGAGATTCAGTCTGAGTTAGCCTCAGATCAGGGCATGCGTACTCCTCCACGGGCACTTGCTCCCTCATCGATGCTTGAACGCACTCCGGGGATGCACAGATATAGATGGGACATGCGTCACAGAGGATTGAACACTCCCGATCTTCAAGGGCCACTGGTTCCTCCTGGCACTTATCAAGTGCGCTTGAATGTAGATGGAGAAACAACCTTCACTCAGGAAGCTATACTTCGGATCGACCCGCGTATAGCGGCAGATAATGTCACACAGAGCGATCTTCTGGCACAGTTTGAATTTGGAATAGATCTCATGAATGCCCGAGGCGATGCGGCCGATGCAGTTCAAAAAATTGATTCTCTCATCAAAAATGATTCAGATGAATCTACAACACAGATTGCAAAGCGGCTACGAGCACTACTTGTAACGGAGGTCGGAGATAGTTATCCTCAGCCAATGCTCATTGACCAGCTGAGATATCTTTCCGGTTTCACATCCCAAGGAGATTTTCGCCCTGGGAAAGATGCATATCAACGTCTTGCACAGTTGCAAAGTGATCTTGCCGCAATCATTCAGCAGCTTGAAGAACTATAAAAAAGTTGAAGATGTTTTGTGAATTAGATCGAACCACTTCATCGTTCTAAGTGGAGATCCAGAGCAGTTATTGGCTCCGTGGTTCATAGACGAATAAGCCCTGCGGATAAGAATAAGTTCATAAGGTTGCAGAGATGAGTATTACTCTGAGATGATAGATATTGCTGAAATTCTCTTATACCCAAACCGAAACTTTTCATTGTCGTTGACCAAAAAAGTAATTGACGCTATACATACGGGTAGCAGTCAAGGCAGGGGTAGGGGGGCTTATGGCGGGCCGCAAACTGTTTCAGAACCCCTCTGAGGAAGGATTGACTTCTGCACGCAGCAATTCAAGAAATCCATCGAAATGCTGCAGGAACGATTGCTTAAGTGTTGAAAAGGATAACGACGAAGTCGGTACTAGATATGGATATCACTGCGATTGTGCGCTGATCATCTCCACAACCGTACCTAGGAGATCATTGGGCACAGGCACAGTTAGATGATATTGAACGATTCTCCACGTATCATTTTCTAACACCAGTGCGCCAGATCCACGGACCTCACCGTACTTCTCGTTGAGCAGAATTTCATCAAACCACGCAGCCTTATCACCAGCACCTACATATACATAGCGCATTTGCGGGACATAGGTCCAGCCACGGCCAGCACTGAAGTGAGGTTCAGCATACCCCTGAAATTCAGATTTTGTCCATCGTTCAGTTATATCGGTACCCAGAAAAACACTTTCCTCGGCAAGGTGTCCAAAATATCGTTCCGAATCCGCTTCGGAGGCAGCAAGATGAAAATCATCAAGTACGGCTTCAATTTCAAGCTGCTGTGCGCTTATGCTTGATACGGTAATCGAGCCAAAGAGAAGGAGAATGGGGAGATATCGAGTCATGGGAGTCATTTGGTCATTTGTTTGGCAACCCGAAGTGCTTGGGCTGCAATTGTGAGTGCTGGATTCATCGCCCCAGAGGATGGAAAAAAAGATGCATCTACAACTCGCAAGTTCATAAGTCCATGCATTCGGCAAACAGAGTCTAATACGCTGTTAGATGGATCATTACCCATTTTCAAGGTTCCACATTGGTGCGAGTTGGTCTCAATGTTCATCTGCTGACTGAATATGATAGGATATCCAGCCCGTTGCAACATGCGACGTGCTCGCTTCAATAATTGACGGTGGGAAGCTAGATTATTTGGCTTCCAGTGAATTCGTATACGACCACGGGATGTTAATGAAACATGGTTATTTAGATCGGGAAGATCCTCACTCATGACCCACCATTCGATGCCTCGGTTTGCCAAGTATTTTAGTATCGAAAGAGGTGGATTCGGTCGAGCGGACTTTAGCATAGATGCCTGCACTTTACCAATCATCTGTAGGTTACCCATAGGCCAATGCCACGCATCTGACCCAAGATACCAATCATTAATAGAAAGCGTTTTTTGGAACGTTGTTGTATTGCGTTCCCATGGACGGACTGCAATCAATGCACTATTATTATGCGCCATATAGTTTCGCCCAATCATACCTGAGGGATTTGGAATCCCATCGGATCTGAGAAGCAGTGCCGCAGAATTCACTGCCCCGCAGCTAAGTACATAGGTGTCAGCCTGAATGGTTTTCAATTTATTACCTTGTTGCACCTCTAATGAATTCACCGTGCCATTACGTACGATAACACGACGGACCTCTGAATTTGTCCATAAGGTGACATTTGGATGATCCATAGCTGGGCGGACTGCACATATCTCGGCATCGGATTTTGCATGAGCTCTACATGGAAACCCATCACACGTATGGCAGCGCAGGCATTGCCCCCCCAAGTCGATACCGAGGGGTAAATGAAAAGGATTTAGCCCCTGCTTTTGGAAGGAAGCCGCAAGACGAGCAATTTGCGGCTCATGTGGTACCGCACTGTACGGATAATCTTCTGAACGTGGAGATTCAGTAGGGTCGTCGCCAGCATTCCCATGGACACGGTATAGCTTTTCAGCATGACAGTAGTACGGTTCCAGTTCTTCATAAGTAATTGGCCAGCCGGGACTTGTGCCATCCTCATGTTCTAACTCCTCAAAATCTTCCTGTCGAAGTCTAGGCAGAGCGGCCCCATAAACTTTCGAGTTGCCTCCGACGCAGTAATGAATACCGGGTTTGAAGAGTTGGCCGTCTGCAGTCTCCCAGGATTCATCTGGTTTATATCGGTGTTCACCGAAGACAGCATCAGGGCTCCAATTCTCGGGCTCTTGTGGTAAAAAATCTCCACGCTCAATCAGCAGAATACGTGCTCCACTCTCACGCAATCCCCAAGCTAGCGTCCCTCCACCAATTCCAGTTCCGACAATGATGATGTCAAAGTCAGTCATAGAATTTACAGTGAGAAGGATACGATGTGCAAGAACAACATGCGTAAACCGTAATAAATTACACGAGCATTCAAAGTAGTAGATGCTTTCCCCATGTTAGTAACCTGTATCGATATAGTGGATCGGAAAGATAAACAGATGCTGAATAGATCCCGGTGAATACACACAACCGGTTTTTACATCTTACGATTAAAAATCACACGTATTGTAATGACGAACATACAAGTTATTATGGAAATCTCATTTCAAGGCGTAGATTCTCCGTACAGGCCATTCATCTTCGTAGCCCTCTTTCCATTTGAGGTCAGATAATTCTTCATCCGTAGATAAACAAGCGTCGAGTTCTTTTTTGATTCTTTCTTCTTCCATGTCTTGCCCGATAAATACAATTTCATTCTTCCTATCACCAAAAGTCTTATCCCACGTAGCTTCAGTACGTTCTTGATTGTCAACAAATGATCCATACTGAATCCGCTCACCAAAAGGTATAATACACCAGCATACTCCTCCATCACCTGCTTTGAGTGAACCTCCTGCTTGACTCCATACTAGAGCTTGCTCATATCTAGAAGCCACCCAAAACAACCCCTTACTTCGAATGACTGTAGTTGGGAATTTATGCTGTACAAAATCCCAAAACCGTTTTGGATCAAAAGGTTTTTTGCTTCGATATACAAATGAGCCCTTCTTATTCATCTCAACCTCCGATCTCTGTTAAATCGTCATCTTGCTGAGATTCGCAGCTTTTCTTTCTTCATCGTCGATATTTTCGGGTCAAATCCTGATTATTTTGGCTAAAAAGGTAGGCATGAAGACGCTGTTTATGTCCAAGTCTGGGTTGACGGTTCATCCATCGCAGGGAGATGATACACGAACCTCTCATGCAACAGAATTTCCTGCTTTTTTCCGTTGGAATCAGGCTAACTACTATCATGGTAGTAGTTCGGCCCTCCAATCGCACCAAGTGCAGTCATGTATCGCATACCCAATCCTACCGTATGGACGCACCTCTCCTATACGTTGATGTTTCGGATTTTTTTTTTGACTTGTAAAACCACCTCAGATGAGGTGGTTGGCGTTAGATATCGGGCAAGCAGTGCCACCGCAGTCGCAGAAGGTGATCCCAAAAACGGATCCATAGTTGCTCTGCCGACAGGGCGATAGAAAACGTAACGTAGCGACTATGGCGTGCAAGGGTTGCACCGACTTTTAGTAGGTGGAGGCGAAAGGTGGTAATCTGCATGTGAGGGGTATGCTTTAGTTTGGAGTCTACCTCTGTACTGGCATCGGTGTTCTGCGTGTCATCCACCATCATCGTTTCCGTGTTGATCTTCAGAGATGTATCCTGATGAACTTCGGTGTCTGATGTGACAGGGCTACGCTCCACATTGGGCACCACCTCTGGTGCGATGAAGGCATCGACCAATATGCATGATCTGATATGCATAGAGAACCGATAGAAGACGCACGGCATTTTCTCTGCGAACCTCTCGTTCTTCCACTGTTTCAGGCTCCTGTTCACGGATGATCTTATGGCCTCTGTAGTGTTCCTTGGGACGTTCTGTGGATGACAGCATGACTTGATTGATCAACTCTTTGATTTCCCCCTGATGCTTTTCAGCCTTTCCACGCATCGCGTACATCTTCGCCAGTGCTTCCCCCGAATAGGTCTCTGAGTCAAGGTTGGTCAGCAAAAAGAAGTAGTCTTCATAGAGTTCAGCTGGACGAGGCCGTATGACCATCACGACCCGACGTGGACCATCCCAACTCTCCGCTTGATACATCAACTCAACATAGCCATAGGTATTCGGTGGACATCCTTTCCCATCAAAATAGGCTTCGGCCATCGCCTTTAACTTGTTGTTGCCCTTCAAGCGTGTCACATAAAACAGGCCTGCGCTCTCTATATCCTCGTACACCTCAGGACTATTGAATCCCGCATCAAGGCGAAAAATGACACGATCCGAGGCATGTTTTTGAACCTGTTCACCGATAGGAATCATGACCTTCTGACAGTTGGTCGCTTCCCGTTGCGTGCCTGGACGGAGTTCGGCTCCAAGGACATCCCCCGTTTCTCCACACGTCACAAACAACGGCAAGAAGACGGTTCGCTTGTAATGACCATTATACTTGCATCCCAGTTGATGGCCATGGGCATGGCATCGACATCAAGGATCACTTCATCCAGACGTTCACCGCCGCTGCGTACGAGCCTATGCTCCATTCAGAAGACCCTTCTGCATCACCTCAACATTATCCGGTGCACCGAGAATGCTCCAAAAGCGTGACATCGTCGGTTGCGATGCCGGCTGGTTGGCTGGATCGACAACGGCTTCGCCCCGCTCCGTACTGAGAGCGACCCGTAATGCGGGGTCATTGCCCAGATCTTTACTGGACAAGTCCCATCCTTGCATCGTCGGCTGCAACAGCAGATCCTCCATGGAGTGTGTGGTACGATAGGGATCCCGTGGATCATGGAGATTGTCCACCAAATAGGGAAGAATACCTGTAGCTTCAATCAGCCCCCTCATAGATAGAGCCCCCGCATCGGAAGTCGTATGGTTGGTCGTGGATGCCTGCACCAAAATAGAGTGGTTATAGGGGATCTGAACCTGTAAGTTTTGAGAGTCCGTCATGATTCACCTCCGGGGTGAAATTGGTGACGAAAAAACATCCATCTCAGACAATTGGAGCATGGATCCAAAGGATCCAATGGCAACAAAAATTTGAAATTGCGTGAAGATGCGTGAAACTATTATAGATAAAAAAAGCTCAAAATACGTTTGACTTATCTCAACAATGGATTTTTTTCAATAAAAAAAGAGAAAAATGCCCTCTTGAAAAGAGAATTATCAAGGTTCTCCTTATCTTTGAAGGGGTGTTTGATCAGATGAGCAAATCTGAATCGTTCAAGCTGGGCTCAAATCGCGATTTGAGATGAATAAGGGGGGATGAGCTAATTCCATATTCTTCTGTTTCAGGAGTATGTTCATCTTTTTTGAGTTCTTTGATCCAGCCTGCACTCTTTTCTGCTTCTTCGAAATCAAATAGGTCTGTATTCAGAATTTGTAATGGCTCAATTTTACTATAGATTGATTCAATTATTTTAGCGGACGGGTTCAGCTTACGTATAAAAGCTTCCAAAATATTACGATACTCTTTTGATACCAAATCCGTTTTATTCAGGAGAATCACATTGGCAAATTCGACTTGATCGGTCAGTAAGTTCACGATCGTTCTAAAGTCACCTTCAATGTCAGATAGTTTTCTGTCCGTCAAAGTTTCAGGGCTTCCAAAATCCTTGAAAAAATTGAATGCATCTACCACCGTTACCATAGTATCAATATAGCTGAACCAAGAAAGGTCAACACCGTTTTTTTTTTCATCCATAAATGAAAACGTTTGAGCTACGGGAACTGGCTCACTGATTCCAGTACTCTCGATAAGTAAATAATCAAATCGATTTCCCTTCGCTAATCTCTCAACCTCAATCATGAGATCTTCTCTAAGTGTACAGCAGATACAGCCATTACTCATTTCCACTAATTTTTCCTCTGTACGGGATAAGACATTTTCATTTTTAATCAAATTTGCATCAACATTCACTTCGCTCATGTCATTCACAATAACTGCTACTTTCAAATCATCTTTATTGTGCAAAACGTGATTAAGAAGGGTCGTTTTTCCTGACCCAAGAAAACCACTTAAAACAGTCACCGGCAGCTTTTTTTGCTTGTCATATGGGTATATCCCTATGGGATTGAATGAGATATGTCTACAAGGATCTTATATTTTAATTGAATGGAGTCTACCACATTTATGCCGAAACAAATGCCACGGTGATGCGAGATGTAACGCGAGATGGATCCTGTAGGTTATGGACCAATTTCTCTTCGTACAACTGTTGCATCTCATCTCGAAGTTTCTCGGCAGATTCAATATTTTGCATTGCTTTGTCCGCCACCACACGACAGGATGCATAGTCAGGAATTTTTCCTGCTTTTATGTTTTTACGAACGCGCTTCTTCTCTTCTTCCCAATAGGGGTTGAGAAGCCGAGTCCACCGCTCAACTAATTGTTCCAATGCCTGAAGGCTTAGTTGTTCAAATAAATTTTTGGCTAACTTTTCGTCATGCCTATCTTCTGGTCGTAGGGTGTTGGCCAGAGATTTAAGGGGCGATAGCATTCGCTCTGGACGCAAATCCCATTCTTTCAACATGGACAAGTGATGCACAAGCTGATCTATCGCTCGTTCCTTGGCCTCAAGGGTTGGAGAAGTTGTGTGTGATTCAAGACGCATTGTCTCTACATACGCATCATGGAGAAGGTGGGCGCAACGTATTTGATTCCGTTCTATCGCTTCACCATGGATTGCTAGTAGGCGAGGAGTTGTCATGTCACCCGCCCTGATTCCTCCTTCTCCCTTAAGATGAAAGATGGTCGTGCCTCTAAAGCCTGGGAGTATGGCAAGTTCTGCTCCCCAAAGCCCTTGAATTCTCACTTGATTTTTAATAAGATCAGAGACTTTTGCATACACGATCTTGTCCAGTTTGGTTTGAATTTCGGACAGAATATCGTAATAATTGTTTTGCCGGGGTATGCGAGCATCCTGGATAAAATTCAGCGCATTCTTAAAGTTATGCTCTGTGAAATCTTCTTTCCCCCTCCCTTCAAGAGCTGGTGATTTTTGCTGGCGAGCGGTAATAGAACGATTCACATTTAATCTTTTAGCAGGGGAATTATATACGTGAGTAACCATCTATCAGGCGGCTACCTATTGCGTATCCATGTTCATAGATCGTTCCCGCGGCCCGGTAAACAAGATCTGACTGATAAGGAAACAGTTTTTCTGCACTCGATAGTCCATGATCGTCAAGCAGGTCGGCTCGCCAGAATGGAAATTGTGTTTGTTCCGCCACACACCGGGATACAGCATCCTCGGGAGAAACGGTTCGTAGTAATCTATTTAAGACATCAAGGACTTCTTTGGTGCAGTCAATACTCACATCTTGGATTTTTCTCGCAAACTCGATTCGTTCTTTGGCGGCATTTACGACCTCTTTTGAGGGGGAATCGTATCTCAGATCATCCACCGATTCAATATTGTGATGAAGGCCTGCATAGGAGAAGTTGGCACTCCCCTGAATCACTCCTAAATCACTTGCAATGACCTTGGCATGCATACGACCATGGCCTTTCCATTTCAGTTTCTGCTTTGCCAGATCAGTATCAAAGACTCGGATACTGATTTCATTACGTTCTATAGCCCCAACTGCCATAACGGCTTTCAAATCAGAAGAATTATCCACTTTTAGACCGAATTGACTCATAAAATGCTGGCTGACGGATTGGGGAACTGAACGTACACCTGAAAAGCTTTCCCTGTGAGCTGTATCCATACCATATACGAGATGGATTTTGGGGCGTGGCAAAATGGTTGGATCCTTAAATTTCGTCGACAGTTCGTTTAGAATAATTGACAGTGATGACAGCATATCGTGAAATCCAGTAACGATCAGGCATTGCCCTGTACGCAAATGGGGGCGCAATAAATCAATGATCGGTGCTTCAAGATTATCTGCACGAAGAATATGGGATTGTCGCGGAGAAGGAAGGCCCATCAGATTTCGGATAGAATGCGATGAAACGATTCTGCTATTCGTTGGGGATCGGTTGAGCGCACCAAATTTCAATTAACAATGATGCCATAATTTGTATAGTTCTATATGGTGACATCTAACTCGAACACCTAACCATAACAGAGTTAAATTTCCAAGTAGGTACGATTCGCTAAGGGCCCCTCAATGTTAAAGGCGATAACTTACCGCTAAATTAATGGATTATCCTTACTTCAGACAGATTGAGTAGGCACATGAAAGCGATTCAGAATGAGATGGCGGGGGAAAATATTTTTACACAAGATCATTAAAACGAACCCACAATACCAAATAGCAATCAATCCATTGCTATTTTACCATATAGTAATGGTCTATCCTCAAATGGAGTCTTGCGAATCACATCATCTAAGGGTGATTTTTTCTGCGGGGTATCTCCAAGTGATGGGCTCAGTCTAGATGACATGGTCTTAGATGGTAATTGTGATCTCATAATTCAAGGAAATAGCAATCGTCCAAGGGGAAGGGGAGAAGCTAAAATTTTCCCATATTATTCAATAATAGTCTTACGCCGAATTGGGGTTCACCCTCTTTCAGCCATAATTAGTGATAGTCGAGAATACATCAGTTAAACCATTTTGGTTCCAAATGGGATGAATCTTTCCATATATCTTGGATTCTGACGCAATTTGAGTACTCTCAACTAGAGCATTAACAATCTCAAAGTTTACCTCAGGGATTTGCTCACTTAGGTGATCTATTGCTTGCTGAAGAACATTTTGCCAAGTGCTTTACACAAGATCAGGAGGTGTATTTGGAGGTAGTTGGAGCGGGGGAGTTGATGATGGAACCTGAGCACCGTTAGTTTGCTTCAAAAACTCGTGACGCAGATAAAATGGTTTGCGAAGTTCTAAGTAATCTTCAATTCCCAAGTAAGCATCCCAGATGAGTTTCTCCAGCTTCTTGTCTTCGGGAGCGATCCGAAGTTCTAATTCTATTGCCCGTGAGCGAGAAACTGCGTCACTATGAGAGAAAAAACTCTTGTTCAGATTTTCGGCAATTTCTTTAGCTTTTGGCTTTTCTTCGGCCTCTGTCATGTGTAGAAGGAGTAATCTTTCTCCAACAGAAGATGACAGTTCACTAGAACGTTTAGCCGCGCCTACATTTAACGGATCTACAACAGAGAATAACTTTTCAATGATCGTAGAGATATGTACCTGCTCACTGATCTTAACATCATTTGCAAGAAAGCGTAGGAATGCCCCAACATCCTCATATGCAAATTGTCTAGCTCCCATATCTGGTTGGAAAATGGTAATCTGGGGATCAATCGGTCCTAGTGAAGCATAGGGATGCATCACTATTTCGTCAGCTCCTAATGCAAATAATGTCGCCGAACTAAATGCCATGTACGGGACAAGCACAGATACTTTGCAAACTGTTCACGTAAAATAGACATCAACTTCCAGGCTGTAAGAGGATCTCCACCAAAGCTATGAATCATAACATCTACTTCCTAGGATTCCTTGATGGAACCAACCTGATCAATAAACTCTCTAACCGCATCTGCGAGCATTTGATGCTCGGCACATTGACGTGTGCTCGTAACATAGACAATTAATGGTCGGCCACGGTGTTCTTCAATTTCTTGATATAATTGTCGTCTTTTGTTATAATCCATGAACTATAATATGCTAAATCGATATGCAAACATCGCCTACGATGACTATAATCAACAATCTCTATAAAAGAGAAATTTCGGAGATAAGGTAAATAATAAGCATAGTTATATTTATCATTAGTTAATATGTTTCATATAAAATTATAATTTTGTTAAATGACAAATAGATCACGCTTTCACCGCTCCTGAAACCAATCCCCGCACAAAGAACCTACCGAGCCCGATATAAACAAGAGTAGTGGGTAGGGCCGCTACAATTGCGCCTGCCATGACAACATTCCAGTCCACAGAGAACGATCCAGATAAATTATTCAGTGCGATAGTAACCGGTTGAGATTGAGGGTTCGGAACCACAGTAATCCCGAAAAGAAAATCATTCCAAATATTCGTGAACTGAAAGATGAGTGCAACTGCAAATGCCGGTAAAGATAGGGGGAGAATGACACGCCAAAAGGCTTCAATAATACCTGCACCGTCAACCGTTGCTGCCTCTACAATAGATTCGGGAATATTGACATAGAAATTTCTGAAAATGAGCGTTGTTACAGAAATCCCATACACGACGTGAGTGAGGACTAACCCCGAGAGTGTGCCATACAGTTCAATCCATTGAAGAAAACGCACTAGCGGAAGCAGGATGGCTTGATAGGGGATAAAGAAGCCAAAAAGCAGGAGAGCAAAAAGAATTTCAGATCCGCGAAAACGCCACTTTGAAAAAATATAGCCATTCAGTGCCCCAATGATGGAGGATAAAAGAGCAGCAGGAATCACCATGAAGAAACTGTTCTTCAGATTGGGGGAGAGCATATTCCATGCTTCAGTAAATCCCGCCATGGAAATCTGACGGGGAAGCTGCCACATCGTTGCCAAGCTAACACTGGATGCCTCCCTAAAACTGTTGACGAGCATCACGTAAATTGGGAGCAAGTACAGAATCACGGCAAAGCCCAACCCAAACCAGATAAGTCCACGTTTGAGATTCATGCTTCACGATGTTTGAATGTGTGGACTAGGTAGGGAACAATGATCAAGGAAGATGCAACCAACATCACCATCGAAGCTGCGGCCCCAAGATTGTAACGAGCGGCCTTGAACATCATTTCAAACACAAAAATCGCTGGAACATCCGTGGCAAAGCCGGGCCCAACTCCCGACATAGCAAAAACTAGATCAAAAATCTTCAGTGAAACATGTAGCAGAATAATCACGGTAGAGATCGTAATGGGAGCCAGCATGGGAATGATCACCGAGCGGTAGAGCCTCAATTCCCCGGCACCATCAATACGAGCAGCATCTCTGATTTGTGGACTGATGCCGCCAAGCCCTCCTAGGTACATAGCCATGACAAACCCAGACAACTGCCAGGTCGCAGCAATCGCTACCGGGATGAGTGCCACCGGAATTCCCCATTCAATCTGGAACGCCATGCCACCTGGCAAAATTTGTGACAAAAGATAATTGACCGATAAAACCACAGTCGGATCCGTTGTCCAACCGGGCTCCAGAGAATCCATACCGACTGCTTCCAGAGCCTGGTTAATGCCGAGAAAGTTGAAAAACAGATTGATTCCCGTCTCAGGGTTGAAGATCCATCGCCATACAACTCCGGTTACAATAAAGGACAGAGCGTAAGGGAAGAGGAATGTGTTACGAAAGAACCCCTTGCCAGCAATTTGGCGATCCAACAGGATTGCAAGCCCGAGACCAATACTGACGGCAAAACCAATAAAAAGCACCGTGAAGACAAGTGTATTTCTTAGATCCGCCTGGAAACGTGGCATCGCCAGCATATCTGCATACGTTTGCCAAAGCGGGGCGCGCAGAGACAAGTCTACGGCAAGTGTGCGCCAGTTTGTGAGCGAGAAAAAGAAGCTTGTTCCAATAAATCCATAGATGAAGATGGCGGTCAGTAGAAGCGATGGTAGCAGGATGAAAATTCCTTTATGTCTGGCCAGCCAGCGTGTATGGATCATGTGCTACATGCCAAATCCAGATGCTTTTGCTTCACGCTCGAGCATTGCCGTAAAGGCCTCCACATCACGTCGAACAACAAAGTCGGTCAGCGCATCATTAAGGGATTGCTGGAAATCTGCCGGTGCAGCGGAACCATGGATCACGGTTGGTACCGTAACGCCATTGGCATATTCATCCATCGCCCACTGTAGGTAGGGGCCAAAGCGGGAACGATCACAGTCATTACGTGCACAAATAGACCCCTTTAAGAGATTGAAATTTTCCTGAACTACACGATCTCCCATGATTCGGAGCATGTTGAGGGTCTCTTCGGGGTGAGGCGCATTTTTAGCGAGAGTAAATCCATCCGTAACCAGTATATGAATCCCTTCTGTCCCCGGATGGGCAACCCAGCCAAAATCAATATTTTCTTGCAAGCCATCACGGATTAATTCTCCATATACCCAATCTCCCATGGAATAGAAGACACAGTCGCCATCTGCCATTTTATCGGCTGCCTGATCCCATGAAAGTGCTGCATGATCATCGTTCAAATAATTGAGTAGCTGATCATAGATACGCACAGCTTCGATCACATCAGGATCTCTAAAACCGGTCGTCCCATTCCATAGCCCTCGGTAGCGTTCAGGCCCAATCGTACCGACTAATGTATTTTCAAACATAATACCGTTTGCCCAGATTCCTGTATCGCCCATGCATAGGGGGGCAATCTCCGTATTTTGGAGATTTTCTGTTATGTCAAATAGTTCTTTAATGCTCAATGCATCCCCCACAGAGATGCCGAACTCCTCAAGGACAGGTTTATTGTACCAGAGTGTATTGCTACGATGAAGGTTTAAGACAACCAAGTAAGGCTCTCCATCTTTGCTGATCATGTCAATTAGCGATGGTGCAAACAGTTCGTACCATCCTTCTGAGTCATAGAGATCTTTCATCGATGCAGCAAATCCAGGAATGACATATTGTCCGATGAGCTCTGCTCCATGATGGGTTTGCCATGTATCGGGTGGATTTCCTCCCACAAGCCGGGTTTGAAGAACAGGGCGGGCAGCTGAACCACCACCACCGGCAATGGAGGCGTTGATCACCTCAACATCCGCGTAGCGATCCTGATAGGCTTCAAGTATGGTTTCCAGTGCAGACGCTTCACTTCCCGAAGTCCACCAAGTAAAGACTTCAACCTGTTTTTCTGGGCGAATCTCATTACTGGTTTGGCATGCAGTCAGAAACAGAACACTAAAAAATAGGGGGTAAACACGCATCGTTGAATTTAATACTGGATTATAGCCACGAGCTGTGATGCTCTCCAATGTGAAGCTGAACGGTTTTGAGTTCGGTGAACTCATCTATGGAAAAGCGTCCCAGTTCACGTCCAAGTCCACTATCTCGATAGCCACCAAAGGGCAATTCAGCATGCCCCTCCATAAAGCAATTGATCCAAATCGTTCCCGCACGGACTTTACGGCTGACGTCAAAGGCGGTATCTAGATTTGAAGTCCAGAGGCCCGCACTCAACCCGTAGATCGTGTCATTGGCGATCTGGATTGCCTCTTCGGTTGTCTTAAAGGTCAAGATGGACAGTACTGGACCGAAAATTTCTTCCTGCGCAATTGGCATTTCAGGTGTCACGCCATCAAATATAGTCGGCTCAAAAAAACGTCCATTCAGGGTTGGCATCCTGTTTCCACCGATTCGAAGCCGCGCACCAAGATTGGTGCCACTTTGAACATATGTATGAATTTTCTGAAGTTGTGATTCATTGATAATCGCTCCAACCTTCGTACTTTCATCAAGCGGATCTCCAACCGGTACTGTGCGTGCGAGTTCAAGAACACGTTCGGAAAACTCATCTGCGATACTTTCCTGTAAGAGTAAACGGCTGCCGCTGTTGCAACACTCTCCCATATTGAAGTATACTCCAAACACAACCGGATCAAGTGCTGCATCCAAATCCGCATCTGCAAAAATAATATGAGGATTCTTCCCACCCAGCTCTAGGGAGCAGCGTTTAAGATGTTTCCCAGCAAAAGCAGCGACTTTACTTCCAACCGCAGTTGATCCAGTGAAGGAAATCACATCAATATCCTTGTGTTCTGCAAGACTTGAACCCATCGGATCTCCAAAACCAGTCACAATATTTATCACTCCAGAAGGAACTCCCGCTTCATGTGCTAAAGTAGCCAGTTTCAGGGTTGTGCCTGGAGTCAACTCACTGGGTTTGATGACGGCTGTACAGCCCACCGCGAGGGCAAATGGCAATTTTTGACTGATAATCAGAAGCGGAAAATTCCATGGTGTGATGAGTCCCACGACTCCGGCAGGCTCTCGCAGTACCAGACCAAGCTTAGTTTCGCCAAGGTTGTTGTAGGCTTCTCCTATGGTATGACGAGCGAGCGTTGCGGCATAGCGCCAGAGATCTACGGCAGTTTCAATTTCCCCCTTTGCCTGTGTAATGGGTTTTCCACTTTCGAGGGTTTCCAGTTTCGCTAGTTCGTCACAGTGAGAACTGATCAGATCTGCCGTCGCATTCAAAATCTGTGCACGCTCCTGGCCGGACATATGCGGCCAGGGGCCAGAATCAAATGCTGAACGTGCAGACTGCACGGCCTTGTGTACATCCTGATCTGTTCCCAATGCATAGCTTCCAACCGTCGTATCATGTGCAGGACTGACCGTAGTGAAGAGATCTCCCTGCTCGCCTCGAATGAATTTCCCATTAATCCAATGTTTTCCCATTAGGCTTCTCCTTTGATGATCGCCGCTCCTTTTTCCCCAATCATGATGGACGTAGCTTGTGTATTACCACTAATTAAACGAGGCATGATGGATGCATCAATCACACGCAAGGATTCAATACCATGAACACAGAGTTGGATATCTACAACCGCTTGATCATCCGTTCCCATTTTACAGGACCCAATGGGGTGGTAATCATTTTTAGCCCACTTCCGAATATAAGCTTTGAGATCTTCGTCACTCTGTGCTTCCGGACCTGGTAGGATTTCCCGGGAGATGTACTGTTGAAAAGACGGGGCGGACAAGATCCGTCTTCCCCATTTGAATCCCTCCATGGATATTTTGAGATCATAGGGATCATCAAGGAAATTTGGATCAATGGCAGGATCGTCGAATGGGTCATTACTACGCAGTGAGATAGATCCAATACTGCGTGGACGTAGGTTACAGGTATTGATTGTAAGACCATGTCCCTTAATCGACATACGGCCATGATCAATCACATAAGCAGGCAGACAGTGAATTTGGATGTCCGGAGAACGAACTTCGGGAGAGCTTTTCAGGAAGCAACCCGCCTCACATACCGATGCCGTAACCGGTCCTGTCTTATACAAAAGATACTGGATGCCATGTAAAATTGCTCGAGTCCATCGGTCATGTCCGTTATAGCTGACAGGTTCACTCGATTCGGCTGCCAGATATACATCCATATGATCCTGGAAATTTTTTCCTACTCCCGGTAGATCATGTTCAACTTGAATTCCAAGGGGGATTAACTCCTCCGCCGGTCCAATTCCAGAAAGTAATAGAAGTTTTGGAGAGTTTACAGCCCCTCCGCTCAGGATAACATCCCGTTCCGCGCGGACTTGGACGATGGTCTTATTTTTGGCGTACTCAAGTCCAGTTGCTCGCCCACCCTTAAGAAGAATGCGTGTTGCCACGGCACGGGTCTGGATCGTAAGGTTGGGTTTGGGAGGCCTCAGGAATGCCGTAGCTGCACTTTCTCTGCGTACATTGCGCTGCGTGACCTGATAATAGCTTACCCCTGATTGATGTGCACCATTCAAATCAGGGTTATAGGGGATCCCCACTTCCTGTGCAGATCGGACGAATGCACGAGATAATGGATTGGATTGCACCTGATCTGCCACGTTGAGCGGGCCGCCGCGTCCATGATATTCGTCCACAAACCGCTCATTATTTTCTGATTTTTTGAAATAAGGAAGGACCTCATCATATCCCCATCCCTGACAGCCTAGATCACGCCATTCTTCATAATCCAGATGGTGTCCTCGGATGTAAATCATTGCGTTAATCGAGGTACTTCCACCAAGTGTCCGTCCTTGCGGATAGTGCATCTCACGGTGATTCAGATGTTTCTGAGGTACGGTTTTAAAGCACCAATTCACATTTTTTCCTGTCAGTTTGGCAAACCCTGCAGGCATATGAATTAGTGGAGATTTATCTGGTGGACCTGCTTCAAGTAGTAATACCCGAACATTTGGATCTTCAGCAAGGCGGTGAGCCACCACAGATCCAGCGGCTCCCGCGCCCACAATTACATAATCATATGATTCATGTGAGGTTTTCATTAATCCCCTTTGTAGTTTGGGTTCCTTCGCTCCAAGAAACTATCCACGCCTTCTTTCCCATCATTTGTGTATGCACTAAGTGAACCCGCGATAGATTCGAGAGGAGCACAACTCCCATCAAGCATCTGTTTTGCAATTTGTACCGCAACAGGAGCATTCTCGGCAATTGCCTTGGCCAATTGTCTACCTGCAGAATGAAGTTTATCCGGTGGAGATACCTCGGTTACTAGCCCCCAGGCTAATGCTGTTTCTGCATCAATCGGGTTGCCTGTTAGGATCATTGTTTTTGCTCGGGCAATGCCAACGATTTTAGATAATCGTGCGGTACCACCCCAGCCCGGGACGGTTGCAATTTTTACTTCGGGCATAGCAAAGGATGCATGACTTGCAGCAATACGGATATCACATGCCAGAGCGAGTTCAAGCCCACCACCAAATGCGTAACCATTGAGGAGAGCAATTACTGGTGATCGCAGGTTTGCTAGTCGCTGCAGAATACGCTGCCCCTTCGGGATCCACTGCTTCCACATTCCAAGTGCATCTAACGATGCCCATGCTTTGATATCCGCCCCGGCACAGAAAGCTTTTTCTCCTGTACCTGTAAGAATGACTGCCCGAAGATGGTTGTTTGATTCGAGGGTTGCAAGATGAGTATCAATGGTGTCCAACATCAAAGGATCAATCGCATTACGTTTTTCCGGACGATTAAGAGTCAACGTTGCCAAGTGTTCTGTAAGTTCAAGTTTCACTTGACTCATTTTTTGAAGGGGAGTTGAAGGTTCATTAATCCAGGATCAAAGAGCTTCTGATTCATGATCTGTAAGGACGAGCTCACTTGGAGTTCTATCGCGGTTTGTCCAAGGATATCACGCTCTAGATTAATTCCAGGGGCAATTTCAATTACCGTTACCCCCTGAGGCAATAACTGTAGCACGCACCGCTCTGTAATGTAAGTGATCCTTTGTCCTGAACGAAGGGCACGACTCCCACTAAAGGATACATGCTCTACCTCCGGCACTAGTTTTTGCACTTTACCTTCCTGAAGAATTTTTACCTGATTTTCTTCAATTGCGAGACGAAGTCCTCCGGTGGTGTATGTTCCAATAAAAATAATATGACGCGCATGGGCCGTAATATCGATAAATCCTCCTACACCGGCAGTAACATGTGGACGAGCAGCCAAGCGTGAGACATTGACACATCCATTCTGATCAATTTGCATAAAGGATAAGAAACTTCGATCAAAGCCTCCGCCTTGGAAATAGGTAAACTGGTCTGGAGATGCCAGAATTGCTTGTGCACCCGATGCACAGCCAAACTGAAAATCGAGAAGCGGCATCCCCCCGACAGCTCCCTGTTCAATTACCCAGGTCACCGTGTCGGACCGTCCTTCCTCCAAAAGGATCCGAGGAACCTGTGCAGATACTCCAAAGCCAAGGTTTACCGCATCGTTTTGGTATAATTCCATAGCTGCCCGACGAGCCATAGGTTTGTAGGGCCCCCAGGGCATGAGATCATAAATTTTTCCGTCAGGGGAGAGTTCGCCACTGATAGTCGGATCATATTCTGTGTTCGTAGTTTGCATCTGATCTGGTACAATGACCACATAGTCGACTACGATTCCGGGTACTCGGACATCCTGGGGTTTGAGTTTTCCAGATTTTACGACACGCTTGACTTGCGCGATCACGATTCCACCATTGTTATGAGCGGCAAGTGCCTGGTCATAAATACCTAAGCTGCTTCCCTCATGTTCAGTTGTTACATTGCCATGCTCATCTGCGGTGGTTCCACGAATAATTGCAACGTCGACGGGAATTGAGGGATAGAAAAGCCACTCATCTCCTTCAAAGGTGACTCGTTTCACAATTTCTGGGGAAGTGCAGTCATTCATGCATCCACCCAAGAGGTGAGGATCCACAAAGGTATCCATGCCAACCTTCGTAAGGATTCCTGGTCTTTTTGCCGCCGCTTCACGGTGCATGTGATACAAGATTCCACTGGGCAAGTTGTAGGCTTCCACCCGATTTTCACCAATCATTGTCCAGATTTTAGGGGAGGGCATGGAGGAGGGGCCACTTGGAAGAGAACCTGCAATGACACGTTTCAGGAGTCCATCGTAGGCTAAGTGATCAATTCCCGCAATACCATACATATCTCCGGCAGCAATCGGGTGTAGTGTTGTGAGTCTTCTTGGATGGCCCGAACGGATAAAGCGTTGACCAATCGCGGCCAGTGTTGCATCCGGGCAGCCTAAGCCACTGGAAGAGCTTATGGTTAGGACCGAGTCATCACGAATTTGTTGGGCCACATCAGCCAATGAACAAAACTCAGGCATAGTTTAGTGTAACTTTTTTGCCTGTCCGTGACGATTGTTGAACTGCTAGAGCAACTGCAAGCGAGCGTAAACCATCTTCAGCAGTGGCTGCTGGTGTACCGAGTCCCTGGATTGCACCATTAAAACATTCAACAGCTCTCTCGTATAGATTTACAGCGGGTGGGAGCTTAACTTTTTCGACTTGGTTTTCTCTGCGGAGAGTAATTTCTCCAATCGGTCGCTGTGTCATGACATCCTGAGCGATCAGGGATGCATCGGTGCCATGGACTTCGAGTCCGGTTCCAGCGTGACCGACTACAAATGAATCATGAAATTGTGCAAGTACGCCTCGTTCAAAACGCATCACTCCCATTACCGTATCGTCTATCCCGTGCTCTCCAAGACCCTGAGAAGAGGTGCACGCCATGACAGATTCCACTTCATCATCCAGAATAAATCGAAGGGTGTCCGTGTCATGGACCGTGATATCCAGAACGACTCCGGCTCCGGTTGAAGGATCCTTGATTCGCCATGTTTGCAGATGCGGGGGCAAAAGAACAGCATGAAAAACCCGAACGGCCAGAGGATCTCCAATCATACCATCCTGAATAAGTTTTCGGATTGTTCGGTGCGTAACAGCATTTCGAAGATGATGATTCGTCCCCATGACGAGGCCAGCTTTTGAGCAGGCGTGCACCATTTGCTTTGCATCTGCGAGCGAGAGCGCAAGTGGTTTTTCACAAAGGACATGTTTCTGAGCAGTCGCAGCAGCAAGTGTCTGCGGCTGATGCAATTCATTTGTGGTGCCGATATAGACTACATCAATGTCGGGATTTGCAAGAAATGCATCAAGCTCTGTGTAGGTGTGTTGAATCCCAAACTGGCCCTTAAAGGACTCTCCACGCTGTTGAGATCGGCTTAGAATTGCCGTCACTTGGCTATTTGGGCTTGCATTTATCGCATCAATCATCCATTCTTTGGCAATCGTGCTTGCGCCAATGACTCCCCAGTTGATCATAATTCTGTATTGAACCGTCTATTAAGCGTAAGTAAATTTGGTGCTACCGTAATTCGTGTAGAAGGATTAATTTTCAGTTCACAAGATACGAATTAAGAGAATGAAGGAGAGTGTTATTTTGGTACTACGCAGTAGTTTGGGCCTCGTCTCTGGGTAGGTGATTGATCAGAGCAAACGGATCAAAAGAAGTAGCGGGTTGGCCTTTATGTTTCGCATGTTGATCGAGAGCTGATTTGCCTGGAGACGGGCGAAGAAGCTACGGCATAGGATCACCGGAAGGAGCGGATATGGAGGCATCTGGATCGGTTGGAATTCCAGTGTTTCCTTCATGGTCAAATTCCACGGGTCTCGTCCTTGGCGAGGGGAAAGACGGTGGATGTTCCCTGGGCAGAGGCCTCGAAAAGCTACACCTATGCATTCTAGCCCTGAACGATTGATCTGCTGAACGGCACTAAAGAATCAGATGGGGACACGGCTCCGATATCGTTTTGATAGAGTCCTACATCTCAATGTAGCCCGTGGGAGGAAACGAAGAACCCTGGAAGATGCAGAGGAACTGAGCGTGGAGGAGAAGGCGCTTCAGTCGAGGCATTACGATGCAACGATCTTTCGTGACTCGACGCGGAGAATTGTACTGGATATCGGCGCAGGGAGGGACAAAGAAGCAGTAATCGCACTTTGTAGGCGGGTTCTGGAGAGAGGGTACGGGGATCTGCACCGTGACCTCGGATCTGTGGAAAGCCGATCTTGCGCTTGACAAAGAACTCCTTCCCCATGCAGAGTTGATCCATGACCGATTCCATCGGATCCAGAATCATACAAAGTCTCAGGGTCAGGTATGCAGGCGTGAAACCAAGCATCCTCCGGAGATATTCAAGACTTTAGAGATCTCTTCGGAATTCGTTCTTGTGCAGATCAGATGCCAAGGAACTACTTCTTCAATGGATCAAGAGTGTTGAGAGCTCTACTGTACGAGAAGTGATTGAGTTCGCCGAGATGTTTGAACGACACTTCGCAGGAGTGGGTAATGCGATCGGTCACCAAAATCCATGCCAGAGCAGAGCGTGTTCATGGAAAGATTCAGGTCATAAAAACAATCGGAAGAGGATATAGAAAGTTTGAGAATTTCAGATCTGCCGTTTTGTTTTTCTGCGGAGGTATAGACCTGCACTCACACAAATCGTGATAGAACCTAAAAATACAGCGAATCGCCGTAGAAATCATTTTGGGATAATGAGAGAATCAGCCAAGAGAACCAGATTAATCCTTGGTCCCTGTGTTTGACCCAATTGTATACGTCAACTATTCCAAGTTAGAGCAACTTCATCCAGCAGATGCGTTCGATGGACTTGGATCTACCTAATAGATATGTTCAGGATTTTTTTGACTTCCTAGCCCTGAGACGAGAGATGAAGGCATTTAGGACTTCATCTTTCTGATTATTATCAAGTCGTTTTTGCTTTGTTACATTGGATCCCCAGCCCATCAGTGGTTTAAAATACTCCGTTGGAACACGTTGATTCGTCTTCGAATTACGGAGAATCTCTGAGATTTCATCTTCAGGAATTCGGTTGGCTATTTCTGTACCTACTTCACCAAGAGAAGTGACGTTAGTGGGGGGGGGGGGTTAGGAAAGACCTGTGCCTTCGAAAGAAATGATTCTATATCGGAAGATTTCCATTCGTGATTCGTGTCAGCTTCTTGACGAAGGAAATTCGACTGACTCTCTATAGCTGGTCTTATCCCTAAAAGATGGACCCGTACTCCCTGTTCCTATGTTAACTGAACACCAATTCTCAGATCCCCATCTCCCGTAAGCAATATGCATGAAGCCATAGCTTTGTTTTGCGCAAGCGTGACCATATCCGTTACAATGAGAGAATCAACCCCTTTTTGCTGCTTAAAGGAATTGACGAATCCGAGTCGAATTATGATGTTTGGAAGTTCGCCTAATTCTATGTGTTGTTGTGATGGCTGTCCCGTTGCACCATCATACCAATAGATTCTTAGTAAGTCAAGCCCCGTAGTATCTTCTGCAAATTTTTTCAACTTCTTTGTAACAGCAGAGGGGGCAAGCTTCAGATCGTCACGATTAATGGGCGACTCTTCATCGTATAATTCCTTGGATCCCTGAGCAAAGAGATAGCCTGCATCAACAAAGACGGCAACACGGTTCATGATGTCCAGCGTCGACTAGAATTGAAGTAGAGTTAACTAGAATTTGAGTTAAAAATTTTACCGAAGGAAGTGTATGAATGATTGGGTATAGTGTTGGCTTGTGGAGTGAAGTTGCAAATGGGATATCACATGGTTTCTTTCTACATTTTGCGCCCGAACCACTTAATCGGTAGTTCGATATAGGTTTGAATTAAGTGTGACAGGGGTGGGAATTTGTTTGCAGGAGATTCGTTATTCAAAGAAGCAAGCGGGTATTCAGAATGCTCTTGTTTAACGTGCTGCTATTTATGTTGTATAGTTTCGAGTCGATAGCTCTGTAGGATAGGTTCAAGGATCACGTTTTGATGTCTAAATCGGACTACGGCTGCACTAATAATCGTTGAATCATAAAAAATCTTCTCCCATTGGCAAATGGTTGGATAACTGTTGATTGTCGTGGGAAATCAAAAGGAGAGTAGTGAATATACACACGCATGGCAACTCCTTTCGTCTCACGTTAAAAGCCTGGTAATTACCAGTCACCAAACGGACAAACAATTAAGGGGGACCCCCGTAGAGATCCCCCCATTTGCATCTGAGCCTCTTTACATAGAGGCCCTATTTGTGTCTGGACCTCTCTACGTGGAGGTCCTGTTTGCGTCTGAGCCTCTTTTACATGGAGGCCCTATTTGTTTTGTCCAGCTTAAGCTAGCATAGGCTGGCTGGACTTAGTTGACTTGTACGTGTGCAGAAAAAAATGTTCCTGATAATTTATCAATCCCAGATGCACTACTATTATTATGCGTAAGAAGTGCACTCCATTATTACGCACCCTCAGCCAACGGGAGTGTACCAGTCTCGAGAGCCCAATGCATATGATTCCACTTTACATGTTGTTCCTTAAATAAATTGAATCCTAGTCCAGAATGGAAAACAAGAATGTGAAAGCTGCGGAAAAATTTTCAAACTGAGTATTGGATAAAGATAATGGTATTACGAGTATAAGTATTTGCTTTGCAGTTACACTGATCGCGAAACAAGATATATGAGCAAGTTCACCCAGCCTGATTACTTTCTTGGATATTTCCACGCGATACAATCCAATCGTCTTTCTTGAAACACATATGAACATTGCCGTTTGCGTGAAACAGACCGCCGACACGGAGTCAAGACCGATCCTAAGTGAGGACCAATCATATGTGACGGATGAGGGATTAGTTTGGATCATCAATCCTCATGATGAGTCTGCCATTGAAGTGGCTATTGGGTTACGGGATCAGCAGGGAGGCTCCGTCACGCTAATTGCTCTTGGGCCTGATCGAGTAGAAAGTTCTTTGAGACAAGGTTTAGCGATGGGGGCAGATGATGCAGTCCATCTCCAGTATGATGTGATGCCCGATGATCCATTTATTGTGGCAGATGTACTTGCAGACCATATCCGAGAGTATGATTTTGATCTGGTTTTGACGGGTGAGGTTACCATTGATGGGGCAGGGGCTCAAGTACCTCAGAGGCTGGGAGTTTTGCTTGACTGGCCATGTGTGACGGGTGTGGAGGAACTGAACATTGACCCGGGAGAATTGACTGCTAGGCATCCTGTCGAGCAGGGAGACGAAATTCATACCTGCAATCTTCCAGCAGTCATCGGTATAAATCGGCGGATCGGCGAACCACGGTATCCATCTTTCAAGGGCATCATGAAAGCAAAGCGGAAGTCCATTGAGAAAGTACCAGTAACACTGAAATCTCCCCAACTTCATATTGAATCATTGGAATTACCTGCAACACGATCAGAAGGCAAGATTCTGACGTACCAAGATGGGGTTGCCGCTGAGATCGTGGCTCTTTTACGTAAAACGTCCAAGGTGATTTGAGGAGTACTATGTGCAAAATTCTGGTGATCGCAGAAACAAGCGGCTCCGAGCTGGTGGCTTCAACCCTGGAAATATGTCAGGCTGCCTCTACACTTTCCGCCTCTCAGGGTGGGAGTTGGAGTCTGCTTGTTCATGATAGCGTAGCAGAGGCGGCATGCAAAATTGCTCCTGAAGTTGAGTCATTTTCGTTGGAAAAGGATTCTTATCATGGGACTGAGTTATTGGCTTCCATTTTTACTCACGCCGCAGAATCAGCCGATGTGGTTATGATGGCAGCAACAAGCACTGGGAAAGATATTATGGGCCGATTATCCCAACATCTTTCGGTTCCTTTGGCACAGGACTGTACAGGGTTTGAGGTTGTCTCTAATGAGATTAGATTCAAGCGTGCGTTGTACGGAGGGAAGGTGATTGCCAATGTAAAATTATTAGGCAAGCCGATACTGGCAAGCTTTCGTCCCAGATCATTTGCACCGATTGCCCCTTCAGATGAGTTTGCCGAAGTGATAGCGCATGCAGTTAATAGCCTTCCCCCAAAAACCACGGTTAACCTTCGATCTAAGGATACAAGTGAGCGCCCTGATGTAACCGATGCGTCGATTGTTGTGAGTGGGGGCAGGGGGGTACAAGGGCCAGAGAACTGGCATATCCTTGAAGATCTCCTGCATGCACTTGGTCCGGATGCTGCTTTGGCCTGTTCACGCCCGGTAAGTGATGATCAATGGCGCCCTCACAGCGAACATGTCGGGCAAACCGGTCGGGCAATTGCACCAGATTTATATATTGCCGCTGGGATTTCAGGGGCGACGCAGCACATCGCTGGGATTGCAAGATCCAAATGTATCGTTGCAATTAATAAAGATCCGGAAGCCCCGATTTTCAAGATTGCCGACTATGGTATCGTTGGAGACTTATTTGAAGTTGTTCCTGCTCTTACGGCTGCTATTCGGAATACAGCATAGATTAACGTAAGATTCCGTCTAGCACAATTCGGTTCTGTCGGAATTTCTATGACTATTTGATGAACACATTCCCGAGTACTTAAGTTATTGATCCTATCTCTTCCGGAAACAAGTCATGCTGGGTGTCTCAGGTAAGGCTAAGTACTTGATTCTGCAGTTTCAGTATATAATTCCCTAAATAATTCATGTAGCCATTTGTAAAAAGCTTGCGCAATCGGTGTAGTCAAATCTAAATCGCGGGCTGTGATTGCGGTACCCATGCGATGTGGTTCTTTGCGTGTTGCAAGCCACGCATGAACCTTTGCCCTCATCTCTTTTTTGTTTTTGAATTTACGATCTGCGTCGGGAATTTCATCTATATATTGCTTGGCTCTAGGCCAGATAGGGTCACCTTCAGGAATCAATTCAGAGATGAAATTTTCTAACTCGCCTGGCGAGGTATTGTCGGGCATTAACCAAATTCCTATCCGAGGCTCGGTATCCCGAAAAATAGTTCCATTTTGTTCAGGTTCTCTCGGCATTTGGATCTCTGTGGTATCCTCTATCCTATGCGCTATACTCTTCCAGCGATCTATGGGATTATCATTACCATCCACCAAAATGCCTAATGCTTTCCGGCCAGGGGATTTGAGATCAGTGCTAATTGCGTCAATTAATTGTTCAACATTTCCTCTGGTTTCAATCTCGAAAGGTTGATGGTCGGAGCAATGGTGCTTCCAAAAATGCTTAACTACATGCATATCATCAATCCCTTCAACAAGAAGTATATTCTTAGAAGAATTTCTGAGGATCATTAAGGAATCTATCGAACTTCAATATTATGATAACTTGCAATTTCTATCTCGTTCTCGGTATACTCAACCGCTGTTATATCTCCATTCTCACCCTCTAGGCGTATTAGAATACCATTGGATTCTTCAATTTCATTAGCGGCACTTGCAAATGCTTTGATACAATCGAAGCTATGAGTTGTGGCGAGTATCTGAACGTTATATTCCTGCGCAGCCTTCAAAATCATTTTCCAAAATTCGTATTGGACAGAGTAATGGATTCCATTTTCTACTTCGTCAATAACTAGAAAGCCATCGCGGCTAACAGCCAAAGCGAGGCTGGTTGCAAATAAACGTGTAATTCCATCCCCCAAGCTCTTCAGTGGTAGAGGCTGTGTATCATCATTAATCTTGACCACAATTCGACTACCAGATCTACTATATCCTCTGCGATCTTCTCCAATTGCTGCAATACCATTTATATTTTGTCCAGTTAGGTTAAGAGCTTTCAGGGCAAGGAATTCTTGAGGAGTTAGTACGACCTTATCCCAATAGCTTGCAAGAACATGATTTTTCAGGAGCCCTGGACCTAATGATTCACAACTAATCGGATCCGACATGTCTTGGTGACTAAGTCTCATTCGTCTCAATGCTCTGGGGACATGGTGAACACCAGAGAGCCAGGGCAGTACCGATTGTGCATCTCGGTGGACAACCTTCAAGGCTTGATTTGCGTCAGAGTTAAGCTTGGAAAAAAGATCTTGCTGTGGCTCAGGTAGATCCTCTATATCGACCACTTCAATTTTGAGGCAATCATGACCAGATGCGGGACCAATTGAGATTGACTGACCAGGAGTAACATGTCTACCAAAGAAGAGGGCAGAATAATCGGGAAACATTACAATATCTCGATCTTCGTCAGGAGCCTCCACGAGTTCATCTCTTGAATAGAGTAAGGTTCGAAATACATCCTGATCTCCACGAGTTGCATACACGCGCACTGCTTCAAGAACCGTTGTTTTACCGACGCCGTTTAGACCAGTAATAAGGTTAACTCGCCCCAGTTTATTGATCGAGAGTTGACGTATCCCTCGGAAATTTGTTATTGATAAGTCAGAGAGATGAAGTTTATCGTTATACATATTCAGCGCAGGTTATAGTAAAGAGATTCATCAATAAGATGATAATTCTCAGCTGTCCTTAGCGTGAAATATATCCGTAGGGCCATCACGATTCTTTCTAACGAATAAATACCAGTAAATGTTTGAAGATAAGTCAGAAGAATACTGGCCACCACGATAGAACCTTGATCGAGTAAATTCACATAGCGCATTGTATGGATATGTGTCAAGGCCACAACCAATCAAATGAATAGCAAACCAAGCAGGGCACCGCCTACAACAAGCCAAACAGCATTAACCTTAAAGCGCAAACTCACACCCGCAGCTAGTAAGAAGATCGCAATCGGTGCCCAACCCGTCAATACGCTGAGTCCTAGCCGTACTGTGACCACAAGCATCAGAGCCACTGCACTCACATTTACAGCATCCAGAAATGATCCCATCATGGTCGATTTACGAAGACGGGGGATGAGTGGATTTAAGATGCTGACAAATACAAAAGATGGCAAAAAGATAGCTACGGTAGCCATTACCCCACCTTGCCAGCCGTCCAGGAATACCCCAATAAATGTAGCTGTGCTGAGTACAGGGCCAGGGGTAAATTGACCGATAGCAATCGCATCCAGTAGCTGTTGCTCTGTCAACCAGCCATAAGTTTGTACCAAGCCACCCTCCAGAAATGCAATCAAAACGTAACCACTTCCGTAGAGGACAGAACCAACCTTGAGGAAAAACCAGCCAAGTGTCCAGATACTATACTCTACCTTGGGGATCTGAAGGAATCCGTAAAGGAAAGGTATGATTGCACCGATAGCCGTCAATCGGCGGCGCCAAAAATAAAGTCCTCCAAGTCCCAATAGACCTCCTCCCAGCATAGCCAACACTTCATTGACCCCAAGCAATAATCCAATGGCTACGGTCACCCCAATTGGAACCAGTGACCACGCTTTCACGGCAGACTTCCCCAAGCGCCAGAGAGCCCCGAGAATGATTGCTAGTACAGCGGGTTTGATGCCCCGAAGAAATGGTTCAACCTCAGGTACGGTGCCATATTCGGCATACAACCATCCGAGCGTCCCCGTCATCAGTGCAGCAGGTAAAATGAAACAGAGACCAGCGACGACCATACCACCGAAGCCACGTCGCTCATAACCAACGTGCATGGCCATTTCGGTTGAGTTCGGCCCAGGAATCAGGTTCGTAGCGCCGACTAGATCCAGAAAATGTTCTCGGGTGAGCCATTTGCGACGGGTAACAACTTCATCATCCATCATTGCAATGACCGCAGCAGGACCACCAAATCCGATAAAACCCAACTTGAGGAACAGTCGTATCAGCTCATTCATGAAGATGTAAGCTCATGGCGAAAAAAATCGAATTGGGGTATGATGGAAAGTGTGAGTTATGCACGTACTCGGTGGATTGGCTTCGCAGAAAAGATCGTCATAATCGGCTGTCATTTCAGGAACTTCCACCTGATGCCTCATGTGTTACTTTAAGTGATGAAAAGGGAAGATGGGAAGCTTCTACCGCAGCTCTTCGTGCATTGAAGCACCTGGGATTCCCTTGGAACATGGTTGCACAATTACTCATGACCATTCCAAGGCCAATTCGTGACGCAGTTTATCGAATGATTGCAAAACGGCGACACCTCATCATTGATTCTGAAGCAACTCGAAATACCGCTGAATAAGTTCTTGGTAATCTTTTGCGTACCCGCTTTCACGTGCACTCATCAGTGCTCGTTGCAGTTCATCTTCGGTCATGTTTAGTTGCAGAGGTAGGGGGGACGCGCGTTCAATCGCAGATCCTTCACGACCTTCTCGTTTTTGCTCACGCCCTCTTTCTTGAAGACTACGGGATGCATCAAGAAGTCTAGTGAGGATTTGTTGTTGGCGTTGCCTTGTTGGACGATTCACCTGACCGGATTGTAACTCCTGAATGGATTCTTCCATCTGTTGTGCAATGCGTTCCAGATCACCAGCTAGTTGACTGGCCAGGTCACGCTCCTGTGCAAGCTCGGTGAGTTGACGCCGCATCAATTCTTGTTGCCTAGCCATTTGTTGAAGACGTTCTTGCATGTCTGGCGTCAATCGCTCTCCTTGCTGTTGCCCCAAAAGATCTTCAAGAGTCTGATTTAATTGCTCTTGTTGTGCGGCCATCTGTTGGAGCTGCTGGATCATTTGCTCCATGGACATGCCTCCACCACTACTTGAAGAAGAATTCATGAGTTGATCCAGGAGGTCACTCAAAAGAAGTGCAAGATTGTTCAGGCTGGTCATTGCCTGTTTCGCATTGGATTCAGCAGATTGACGATTTCGATTGGTAAGTGCCTGTGTCGTGGTCGACATTTGAAAAAGTGCGTCTCCTGCAAACTTCTGTACATCCCTAGATAGTTGTGGCAAGCTGCGGCCCAGTGACTGAATTGAATCTGCAACGACTGCTCCACCTTTTTCTAGAATGGATTGCTCCTGCGCAAAATCACGGAATAGGGTACTTTCTTGGGTAGCATTTGTAATCTTCC
This sequence comes from Rhodothermales bacterium, assembly GCA_965215475.1. GTDB lineage: Bacteria > Bacteroidota > Rhodothermia > Rhodothermales > Bin80 > Bin80. Next base: position 200,192 of record OZ244061.1, on the reverse strand, counting down.
TACGTAATTCCTCTTGGTCTTGGGATAACCTGAGAATGTTACTTAAGATCAACTTGAGTGCTGCCAGATTAATCTGCATCTGCTGCCCTTGCATTCCACTCTGAATATTCTGCAGATCCGATTGCAACTGTTGCATACTTTGACTCATCTGTTGCTGTCCCTGATTTGCCTGTTGCATCTGCCCAGATTGCATTTGCTGAGCATTTTGTTGCATATTCTGGGGAAGCTCTTTGGCTTGCGTTTGCTGGTTGAGCTGTTCCATTTGGCTCGTAGGGGCTCGATCAAGTTCTTGCATTCGGTCAAAGATTTCTTCCATCTTATCCTCAAGCTTCGACATCTCGTCTGATGCCAGTAACTGTTCTTCGGCAAGATCTTCAGAATTCTCCATTGCATCCTCCTCACTCGTTTGCTCCGCGAGTTTTTCCTGTACCTGTTGCAAGTCTTCTGCACGACGGGATGATTCTTCTAGTTGTTGCTGTACTTGAAAATTTTTGAATAGCTCTAATGCCCGCTCGATACGCTCTCGGAACATCTCTTCATTGAACTCGAATTTTTCCAGTGATTCTTGCATCATAGCAGGATCAAGTTCAGAAAGAGCCTCTTGCAACTCTTGCAGTGCTTCCATTAGTTCAGGAGAGTTGATCTCTTCGGTCACATTTTGAAGTTCTTCAAACAAATCAAGCAATTCATCACTGACCAGGTTATGATCTTCCATTTGCTGAGCAGCATCGGCCATGTTGCCGGCAAGCTCATCGACCCGATTTTGGAGATTTGCTTGTGCTTGGCGTAACTCTTCAAGATTTTGCCGATCATCCCAGCTGGCATCCTGTTTTCTGCGCAATTCATCCCTGAGTTCAGCAAACTCTTCCCTGATCCGTTCTGTCTCCTCCAGCAGTGACTCAAAACCAGACTCCGTTTGATCTTGTGTTGCCTCCAGCGATTCATATCGTTCTGTAATCGATGGCAGACGTAGCTCCTGAGTTGCACTTGAGCTCTTTTTGGGACCATTATATCCATCATTATCCCAGATGGATACAAAGTAACTGATTATATCGCCAGGGACAATATCCAAGCCCGTGGTTGCATCCAGATCCCAGAGATATTGGATTTCGGGAGCGGTCGGCAGGGGGAGTTCAATTTCTTGAAAAGAATCCATTGTATCTCCAAAGCGACTTTCTGAATGACGCCAGGAAAGAGTAAAGCGAGAGAACCCAAAATCGTCTTGTACACGAATTGTTAATGGAACCAGTAGCTCAAAATCCATATCTGCCTGGGAGGCCGGAGAGATGAGATCAATCGAAGGTGGGCGGTCGTAAAGCGGGGCAATCGAATACGTGATCGGGTCTAAATTACGAACACCATTAGACGATTCAAGCAAAATACGATAGCTAGCTTCATTATGAATTATCATGGTACCAGCTAGCTCGTCAAGAATAAAATCATCCCGATCTGAGTTGAACGAGAGCCAAGCTCGGGTACCTGGAATACTGGAGCGAATTCGAATATATGCTGAGGTGCCTTGTAGAGCGGTAATATTTCCCGTTCCGGGTGGCAATTCTTCGGTGGGAAGCTTGGAGTAGGGTGGAGGATTTAAGGTAATTTGCAGATTTCGGAGAATGGGCCGATCAATAACGGTAATATCGTACCAGTCAGACGTCACAGAACCGGAGATCGCACGATATCGCATTGGAAGACGGAGATTATTTTCCTGATAAAGAAAACGGCCAAGAGAATCACTTTTGACATTCTGGGATCGTATCCGAGTTTCTCCGATTACCTTCAGTTCAAAGGACACCCTATCTGGCGTCATAATTCCCGATGCATAGGCGATCATCACGAGAGAATCTCCCTTGGTTACCTCGACATTGCCAGGCGTGATTTGGAGAGAGAATGGGGCAGGGCGATCAAAGGTTGTACCTGGGGAAAACAGTCGAACAGAAGCATCTCGGAATCCCTGTGGTGCCGCAAGAACCAAGATGGCAATCAGTCCAAGCGGAATGACGGTGTACCTGCTCCGAAGAATGGGTTGACGCCAGTTTATTCGTTCAAACAGAGGCAATTTGGATACTTCTGCATCCAGTGATTCTACAGCATGATCAATGAGAGGCTGTGGGGCGGGGCTAGCATCCCCATTGCATAGCTCAAGAAGAGATAGTAGTCGATTTTGCAGAGCAGGCTGGTCCTCCGACACCGCACGAGCAATATTTTTATAATGAGAACGGAGCACCCATCCGATGATCCAAGGTCGAAGTACGAACCAGAAAAACAGGATAACTGATGCTAACATCCAAGTCCAGAAAAAAATACTGCGCCATGGGGTTGGCATCCAGAAACGCATCTCCACCATCAAAAGCAGGGTGAAACCGCTAACAACCGTGAGAATGAGCAGAACAAGACCAACGAATACACGTTCTGCAATTAGCCGATTCCAGCATCCCCGGAGTCGGGCTTGGATCCTACTCAAGATATATCTGGACTTATTGCTCATCAAAGTAGTTTACCCGATATCATTCTAGCGGTTTCGCACTGCTTATATGAATTCGTGGCATGATCGCTTGATACCCTATCTTTCTGAAGAATTATCTCAATTCAAATGACTGATTGTATTGCTATTATCCTCGGTGGGGGAGCTGGCTCTCGTCTGTTTCCCCTCACGGTTCTTCGCTCAAAGCCGGCAGTGCCACTTGCTGGGAAGTACCGGCTGATTGACGTTCCGGTCTCGAACTGTATTAATTCTAATATCAGTAAGATCTTTGTGCTGACGCAATTCAATTCCGCCAGTTTGAATCGACATCTTGCCCATACCTACCGATTCGATAATTATCGACGGGGGTTTGTGACGGTCATGGCAGCGGAGCAGACTCAGCGTTCTGCAAACTGGTTTCAGGGGACTGCGGATGCCGTGCGCCAATGTATTCCACATGTTTCAATCTACCGTCAGGATTATGTATTGATCTTATCTGGTGATCAGCTCTATTCAATGGATTATCAAAAGATCATTGATTACCACGCTTCCAACGATGCAGCCGTCACGGTCGCGACGATTCCAGTGACAAAAGACGAAGCTCCTAGCTTTGGTATTCTCAAAACGAATGACCGTCATGAGATTAAAGAATTCTATGAGAAACCAGAAAATCTCACTGGAAAGTCTAGTTCAGTCAGTGAATCTATGAAGTCTAGTGGGCGAGTATATCTGGCCTCCATGGGGATTTATGTATTCAACAGTGAGCTTCTTTTCCGCGCCCTTGACCAACATCCAAATGATCATGATTTTGGGAAGCAGATCATACCTCGAGCAATTGATAAAGTGAAAGTACTCAGTTATCCATTTGAGGGATATTGGAGTGATATTGGTACCATTCGCTCGTACTATGATGCCAGTCTCATGCTGACGGATCCCGTATCTGGATTCAATATCTACGATCCCAATATGAGATTGTATACAAATGCACGGATGCTTCCACCTGCAAAAATATCCGGTGCTAAATTCACGGATAGTCTTGTTTCAGAGGGGTGCGTCATTGGCGACAGTTCGATAAGCCGATCTGTAATTGGAATTCGCTCACGAATTGGGAATCATACAACCATCCGTGATTCTGTTCTTCTGGGCGCGGATTATTATCCTTTGTATGAACCATCATCCAATGAACGGATTGAGGGGCCTGAAGAACCTGGTGTTGGAGACAACACCTTTATTGAGGGTACGATCGTAGACAAGAATGTAAAGGTTGGGAATAAATGCATCATACGTAACAAGGAGGGCGTACAAGAGCACGATGGGGAAAATTTCTATATTCGGGACGGTGTTGTTGTGATTCCGAAAAATGTTTCTATTCCAGATGAGACGGTAATTTGATACGATTTTCTAAGATGCGATTCCGGTTGACTCTACCATTGCTTGGACTTGTAATTTTAACGGGTTGTAGAACCTACGGGGGCCATACGGATGAACAAGTTGCGACTAGTGTGCTCACGGCTAGCCAACAGGTCATCGCTGAAGCCTCAAGAATTGAAGTTGAATCAGAGATGTTGATGGAAGCGGCATCGATTCATCCTGAATTAATTCCATTTAGTGAACGTATGCAGACGATTGTGGGAGAGTATATGGCCATGACAGAGAAGCAAAAAAAACTAGCAGAGGAGGCCACCTCTATTCAGGATAATTTTATTACGAACTGGGTCGGTCGAGATCGCTACAGAGCATTACATCGTGCACTGGGCGCAATCACCAGTGAAAGTGAGTTGAAGCAACATCAGATTCATTCAGTTACTCAAGATCTGGGAATCTATCTTGGAATTACAGTACAAGGACAGCCATCTGAAGAAGGTCGCTTACAGATCCGACCGCATTATTACAACCGGGCGTGGTCAGTTTTAGAACTCCAGGATCTACTGACCGATTTAGAATCGGCCTCCACTGAATAGTATCCTATTTGGGGATATAGGTGGTTACTCGTGGATATATTATGATCCTGAGGATACTCATTTTTTTTTGTGTGGCCGGGGCAGTGCAAGCTCAAGTGCCAACCGATTCCCTAATCCATTATGAATTAGGCGATATTGTTGTACAATCGACGGGGGATTCTCCTGATCGATCTACCATATCTACGACTCAGCAGGTTCGTCTTGCAGGGATTATCCAAGCCGATGCACCGTCGATTCATCCAGTTCTACGGCAGATTCCCTCGGCACATCTCCAGACAAATTCTAGAGGAGAATCTCTTATCTATTTACGGGGTGCAGGAGAGCGGCAAGTGAGTTTGTTTTTTGATGGCGCCTTATTGAATATTCCTTGGGATAATCGTATAGATCTTAGTCTCATTCCTTCAGAAGTGGTCGGCGAAATATCTATTGCCAAGGGCGTCCCATCCGTTCTTTATGGAGCGAATGTTCTTGGTGGGGCAATCAATATGACTTCAAGACAGCTCCAGAATACGGGAAGTTTTTCGCAGATATCAGGAATTTTAGGATCTCAGGGTTCTCAACAGGCAAGAATGACTTGGCTTCGCCGTACGCAACGTTTTCAATCTACGGTTTTCATGGGAATCTCGGATCAAGATGGATATCGTCTTCCTCGGAGGGTCAACCTTCCATTCAGTCAAGATTCGAAAGATCTTCGAACCAATACCGACCGGCAGATGCGTTCCGTGTTTGCGCAATTTGCATTTAATGCTTTGGGGGAGGGGAGTATTGGCGTTTCAATTTTACGCTTTGATGGAAAAAAGGGGATTGCTCCAGAAGGCCATCTGGATCCACGTACTGCGAACGTACGATTCTGGCGCTATCCTGAGTGGAGCAAGAATATGGCGATCCTGAGCAGTAATTTCCCCTTTCTTCGTGGAACCCTACGAGGTACCGCATGGATCAGCAGATTTGGCCAAACCATTGCCCAATATTCGGATAAATCCTACACAAAGCAGTTGAAAAGCCAAATTGATGAGGATGATACCTATGGGGTCCGGCTTACATATATGTACGATTTTAGAAACGATGGATCCATCCAGGCGGCCGTCAACCTTCTTTCGTCGACTCATAAACAGGACGATCTTGAATTCCAGGGAGAATCCCTATACAGGACTTTTTCCCAACGTATTCTCAGTAATGGAATTGAGTATACAAGATCTGGTCTTATAAATGTAATATTTGGAGCAAGTATCGATGTCTTGGCAACTCCCAAGACAGGCGATAAGCCTGAACGTGGTTTACAAACTGGACTGGGAGCAACCATGGGATTTTCTCATGAACTGTATCCCGATGTAAGGATCCGGGGGGTGATCGGACGCAAGACGCGTTTTCCTACGATGAGAGAGCTATTCGGTGAAGCCTTGGGGCGCTTTCTTGTAAACCCAGATCTAGACCCCGAATCTTCCCTCCTCACCGAGGCAGCGATCGAATTTGAGCGAGGTACAACAACTGCGGAAGCCATTGCATTCTTTAACCGAACTTCAAATACGATTGGGCAGGAAATGGTGTTGCTTGAAGGAGAAACCAGGGCAAGACGTCAACGAGTCAATCTTGCGGGGAGCCGTGTATTCGGGCTCGAAGCAACGGTCACCTCGAGAGTGCTCCAAAGTCTGTTACTCAGTTGCAGTTTAACCGGAATGCATGCCCGGGAGCTCACGCCAGGCGGAACGAAACCATTAGTAGAAAAGCCATCCTGGATCGGAAGATGTGATATAAATTCTCGACTTGGAAAAGGAATTTCAGTGGTATTTGAGAGTTCTTATTCCGGCAATTCGTATAGTCTAGGAGAGGACAATCGCCTTACCCCACTTCCGAATTCATTGATGATAAATTCCCGTGTTGCATGGCTGATTCTCCACAGGGGGGCTTCGGCGGAGTTCTTCGCAAGAGTGAACAACTTGACTGACGAAGTTGTCTTACCCCAATTAGGGCTCCCGGGGCCTGGAAGAACATTACATGCAGGCCTTCAGGTAACATTTTGAGAAAACTAGAGAGTCGATTGAACGGCTCTATTTTTACGATACCCGCGAACAAGATATTGTTCTCATTATACAGGAATATCTCGTATACGGAACCGGTACCTCAGAAGATTACTTGATCAAAACCATTGCTTTAGCCCCAATCAATCGGTCATTTGCCTCCATGCGATAAATATATTGTCCGCTTGCCATTGAAGAAGCATCCCACTCAACCTGATGGATTCCTTGAGTATACGGTTGATCGGTTAACGTCGAGACTTTACGGCCTAGCATATCAAATACCGTCACACGAATATGACTCTCGGTTGCAACCTGAAAGCGGATGGTTGTGCTCGGATTAAATGGATTCGGATAGTTGCTCATAAGTTCAAATGAATCTGGAATCTCCTCTGCGACACGTTCTATGTCTGTCTGCACCTGATTGAGGGGTAGAGTCCAAATTCCACGACCGTGTGTGGCAAGTACAATTTCATCATCAACAATACGGATACGCCACACGCTGACCGCAGGCAATCCATTATCTGCGTAATCCCATGTCTCTCCATGATCACGCGATTCAAAGATTCCCATGTCAGTAGCCGCCCAAATAACCCAAGGTATATTCGGAAAGATCGCGAGATCCTGTACTCTTGCATTGGGGAATCCATTTGTACTTTCACATTCATCCTCACCATTATCTAAAAACCCTGAAAGATCTTCCCAAGTATCGCCCATGTCTTCGGTGCGGAGGACTTTAGGCTCACATGGAACCGAAAACATGACATATGCTGTAGCACGAGTAAAGGGATGCGTCGCTAATCCAGAAATTGGGGCAGCTGGTGAAAAACTGGGAGCGTTGACCGGTTCAAATTTTACTTTCGAAAGAGAACTCCGTGCATTTTCAGATACATGAAGCACAATGCCACCATTCATCTGTGTTAATCCATATCCTGCCCAAACAACTGAGGGATCCGCAAGAGAAACACGAACTTTGCCTCCTCCGCCTCCGCCCCACTGTGATTTCTGTGGGGGCTTAATTACGTCCCAGCGGGCTCCAAAGTCAAGTGATCGAAGTAAACCATCATCAGGTGATATTGAAAATACTGCGTCCTTGGATTTCGGTGTCCATCCAATGGAGGTCAAAAATTGTCCCTCAAAATCGCGAATATTCCCAGCGAAATACCAATCATTACCACCGTTAATGGTTCGGGCGATCTGATTAAATTGAATGGATCCTAGCAATGAATCTGAACTTTTCCAAACGACATCAAATCCGTCGCCGCCGAGAGCATCTTCCTTTGGCCAGCCTCGGCGAGGGCTAGGGCCAAACTCAGAAAGCCATGTGCCGTTATCCTGTGTACCCCCAATATATCTTGGAAGATCAGGATGCTTGGTTGCGTCATAAAATTGTGCCGTACTAAACCCGGGAATCTTGTCTCCCTCGTACCATTTCTCTCCACCATCCAGTGAAAAAGCAGCTCCCCCATCATTTGCATTTAGGATGTGGAAGTCATTTGATCTTTGGTCCATCGGTACCATCGTAAATGCATGATGATCTACATGAACATTGTCATTCTCCCATAGCTCTGTAGTGCGGTACTGTCCATCTAAAGGGATAATGTCTATGTCTATAATTCCAGCCGGTAGAGAGCTAGGATCCCATTCTCCTTGCCAAAGCCGATTGAGAACTGGCCAGAAAGCATACATTAAACCTTGCCTAAATCCGCCATTTTCTTGATACTCAGGCCTAGGTTCGGAAGCATTGTAATCGTACTTTGAGATAAAAACATATTCTCTGCTATGCGTTTCTCCTGAACCACCCACATTGAAGGAAATAAGGTTCCATTCTCCATCATTCGCCTGATCTCGAAATGAAACCATCAGCTGTCGATTCCCGTCCGTATCCCAAACCTGAAATGGAATCTCAACATAGTCGGAATACATATAGTCAGCATAGTCAATTCCTGCACCTCCGTCCTCATTAACACCACCTTTCGGCGATACCGTGAATCGGTGTGCCATTTGTGTAAGTCCAGGCCCAAAACGAACTTCAATAGATGTCACTTCATTCACGGTAATATCCTGGGCATCCTCGCTTAGATAGCCCACGTCCAATGTACCACTTAAAAGAGGGAATCCAGCGTTTATAAAAGTGAGAAAGGGAGCAGTGTTGGCAAAGTGCGAGACCCCTTTGGTGCCAAATGTTGGATCATCATTGTTGACCCATGCTTTCCATCGGAAGACGCCTCCAATGTATACAGTGTCAGGAGAAAATGGGTGAACGGCGATTGCATTATCATACCATCCCTGATTCCCTAGAAATGTAGTCGCTTCAGGAGGAGTGTCACTGGAAAATTCAATCAATCTCCAAGTATTTCCATTATCTGTGGAGCGATATAGATCCGCGATTGGAACCTGATTTTCATATCTGTCAATATTTCGTCTCCCTCCTCCTGTACCCTCTACGGATGCCCAAATAACCTCCGGCTGAGACTCCGAAATCGCCAACTCAATACGGCGCGCCCCGTAGGTAAAACTCCTAAATGAATCTTTCCATGTTTTTCCACCGTTGACTGATTTGATGATTGCAGTTTCGTCAACTGATGCAAACTGAATATTAAAATCATCTTTATGAACTTTCAGATCCTGTACAGCCTGCTCCCTATTGGTCTCATAGACTTTTTCGAATGATTTTCCTCCATCTTCCGTTCGGAATATTGCTCCATTGGTCGCAACAACAACAACATCTGGATTATCCGGATGTACAACAAGTCGGTTAATATATCGCCAATCAGGGTCTGTACTCACAGCTGATGCAGTCAAATGAATCCAGTTTTCTCCCTTATCGGTTGATTTGAACATTCCAACTCCAGAAGAGGCGCCAGAATTACCGAATCCTTCCCCTGTCCCGAAGTAAATCACGTTAGGATTATTTCGAGATACGTCTAAGGTAGTCGCTGCTAGGCTAGGCAGATGATCCGTTAGGGCAGTCCATTCAACCTTTTGTAAACCGAATGACTCGGAACGTTGAGCCCTCCATACACCTCCCCCCACGGAAGCCACATACCAAGTATTTTGGGTAGGATCTGTTGGATCCGGTATGATTGCACGGCTTCGCCCACCTACGTTACCAGGTCCGCGCTCAACCCAGTTCAATTCTGTTGTGCTACGACCGCGTTTCGCATTCCTCTCGATTGATTTTTGAAATTCCCGCATCTTATGACCGGGGGGATAGGGGGCATATCCATCATTGAGCCCTTCAATATCTGCAAAGTACTCCTGAAATTTATCTGGATATCCAAATCGATCCTTGATATACCTGGATTTTTCAGATTTCTGACCAGGTGGTATCTGAGATTCAATTGATAAAAGGGATAAAACCCCAACAGAGAGTATAACAAGAACTAGAGTCGATAGGGTGACAAAGGATGTTTCTTTTCCTAAAACTGATTTAGGGGGTATCATTTGCACAAAATTATTAGCAGGATGGGTAGCATGTCAGGTTTAAAGTTACATCAAATTCTCCAATTCTCCGATTCTTATGGAGAATCGCCCTTTGAGAGAGGCGTGGATTACTGTAATTTCTCAATCTGAGTTAGGAAAAATCAATCAGAATATATAATCCATGATTGCTTTAGTCCGGTCAATTCCAGTATGGCAATGGATATTTCATGTCGGATTATGTGCTTCAATTTTTGTGTTGGGGGTTGCCTCCGTAGATCGCAACCATCTCCCTCTGGTAGTCGGTTTGGTCGCATTTGGGAGTGTTTGCTGGATCTTGTGCTGGCATATCGGAAGATTTTCCATCAAGACTATTCTGATCTATGCATTTCTGTTCAGACTAGCTCTGATTGGTGTACCACCCTCTCTCTCCGATGATGCATATCGATACGTATGGGATGGTTTGGTTCAGCATGAAGGTGTTAACCCTTACAAATATACTCCGGAAGATGTACCTCTTTCTGATCTTCAACATGATATCACTTTTGAGCGTTTGAATTCGCAATCTTTTGTCAGCGTATATCCTCCGTTTTCACAACTGATTTTTTTTGTAGGAACCATATGGCATCAATCAGATGGATTTCTCAGCTATTATATTATCAAAGGGATTTTCGTTCTTGCCGAGCTACTCGCCATTCTGATACTTGCCAAGCTTGTATCATCAGGATTTGTCCTTTTATATGCGTGGAATCCTGTGGTCATTCTAGAAACAGCAGGCCAAGCTCATACCGAGTCGGCACTATTATTGGCACTGATCTTAGTGATTTATCTGGTTCAGAAAAATCATGGCAAGTGGGCTTCTGTTTTTCTTGCAATCGGAGGATGCGTTAAGTTATTTCCTTTTCTCTTTTTTCCTTATCTCTGGAGGAGATATGGGTGGAGTGCTATTTGGCCGGGCGCAATTGTCACCACTTTGCTCACAGCTCCATTTACTGCGCCATACGTGCTCTCAAATGTTTCAGAATCACTCGACCTGTATGTGAGATTTTTCGAGTTTAATTCAGGTTTGTACTACAGCTTGAAATCTGGACTGCAGTGGTTAACTGGCGAGGACTGGAGTAAACAGTTGGGGCCTTTTTTAAGAGTTATATTTCTTTCTAGTCTACCCGTATTATACACGTTGGATATACGACAGCGTTGGCCTTTGCCTAAAGCAATGCTCTTAACAATAGGTTTTTATCTGGTCTTGAGTACAACGGTTCATCCATGGTATTTGCTGACCCCGTTATTTTTAGTAGCCAGTTTACAAATTCATGGATGGCATTGGATTTGGCTTGGAGTATGCTCTATTGGAACCTATCTGCTTTATGTAGAGGGGCCATATTGGATTTTTGTGATCGTGGGTTGGGCAGGGTGGGGCATTATCGTTACATTTCGATATGCCCCAAGGTGGTTACAAGGTTTGATGCGAGCGAGAGCACGTAGAAAATTCAAAAACATCCAGCCATTTGTCCCAAAAGATATTGGCCAAATGACGGTTCTGGATTTAGGTTGCGCAGAGGGATACGTAGGGGAATTGATTCATAAACAACTAGGAGCGAGTGTTGCATTAGCGGATATCGTTCCAATGAATCAAACAAGTCTTCCTTACTATCCATTGAAATCAGGGAAGTTACCATGGCCTTCAAAATATTTTGATGTGGTACTGCTCTACTGTGTATTACATCATGCAAAAAATCCAGAGATGCTCTTACATGAAGCATTTCGTGTATGTAGAGACAGAGTGATTATTGTTGAGTCCGTGTATACTTCATCCTTTCAGCACAAACTATTAGCGATTCTAGATCAATTAGCAAATCGACTTCGATCATTTGGGAAGATGAATTCTCAGGAAGAACATTTACAGTATATGACCTCGGAGCAATGGCGGAAATTATTCCTTGCGAATAAGGCTGATATTATAGCAGAATTTGAATCTGGAAAGGTTCTCTTCGGTACGGCTGGATTTGTTCTTCAACCTAACTCTAAGCTCTGAACTACTTCTTATTCAATCACGGGAAAAATGATTGATCAATTGTCTATCAATGAGGTGGGGAGTGGGACAAGATTGTTTTTAGTAACCTATCCGTCGTGAGTTGAGCATCTACCCTGTAATACGTCTTATATCTGCGTAGCCAAGTCAATTGCCTTTTTGCATAACGGCGACTATTTCGTTTTATGAGTTCAATCATTTCATGCCAACTGCAACGGCCGTCTAGGTAAGCTAACGGCTCGCGATAACCAATCGACTTTAAAGCGGGAAGTGTACGATCTAGCAGAAGATCTCGTATCTGACGATTTTCCTCAATAAGTCCTTCATCCAGCATTCGATCCACCCGCTGTTCAATTCTCTTGTATAGGGTTGGACGTTCCAGAGTCATGACCGTGACACAAAATTCATGGGCGGGGGAGGGAGGGGGGCCATGAAAAAAGGATAGAGGTGTCCCTGTTATTTCAAAAACCTCAAGTGCACGAATCATGCGGGATGTTTTTGTTGAGTCCATTGTACGTGCAGACTGAGGATCTTTTCTCATTAGCTCCTCATACAGGCTCTCTTTTCCCCGTTCTTTAAGTTGCTTCTCAATGCGTTCTCGCACAATGGGATCAGATGGTACCACGGGTGATAAGCCATGTACAAGTGCATGGAGATAGAGCGTAGAGCCGCCGACTACAATAGGAACGCGTCCACGTGCGAGAATCTCATCAATGCGCAGAGCTGCCTGTTCTGCAAATAAACCAGCAGAAAATGTCTCCCCTAGACTTAATTCGTTAATAAAGTGATGGGGGATCTGGGATAACTCTTTCGTAGTGGGTTTTGCGGAACCAATTGTAAGCTCTTTATAAATCTGCCGGCTGTCTGCAGAAATGACCTCACCATTCAATGCGCGAGCTAATCGTAAGCCTATGATTGTCTTCCCCGTTGCCGTGGGCCCGGTAATTACATGAATGGGGGGCTTCAAGCTAGACGAAACCCTAGTAGGCAGGATAGCTTGGGTCAATTTCTTTGCTCCATGCAAGTGTTCCTCCGCGCAGATTTTTTGTATTGGTTAGTCCTACGGCATGCAAGAATCTGACCGCTTGTGCTGATCGGCCACCAGAACGACAATGAACAATGATTAGGTCATCTTCTCGGTGGGGATCAAGTTCATCCAGCCGATCAGATAATTGTTTTAGAGGAATTAAATGGCCACCCAAATTCACGGTAGAATATTCCCATTCCTCTCGAACGTCAAGGAGAAACGGTTGCTGATTCTGATCAATGAGTTGTTTTAGTTCCTGAACTGTGATTTCAGGAACATGATTTTCAGATAATTCAGACATAATCTTACTTTTGAGAATCCTGACGAATGATTGGGGTATGTCTGCAGCTTGTCAATCTTGTAATTCCAGGTGAGGTTCTGACCGGTGTCTTTTGTATAGTTAACGAAGCGATTCTTAGGTCACCGTAACAACTTTCATGAACAAAATTCGGCAATACTCACGGCTCAATTCACAGTTGTTCCATTTCTCCTTCTTCCTCCATCTCCATCTGTTTATCAAACCCAAGCGTGTGCCCAATCAGGCGGTTTGTTTTGCCATTTAGATGATAGAGCTGAGTACTTAAGCGGTCAAATTTTGCATCTAATTGATTTATATCCGCCCGTAACTGTTCAGACGAACGGTCAATTTTTGCATCCAGTTGATTTATATCCGCCCGTAGCTGTTCAAACGAATTTTCAAATTTTGCATCTCGCTGATTTATATCCGCCCGTAACTGTTCAGACGAACGGTCAATTTTTGCATCCAGTTGATTTATATCCGCCCGTAACTGTTCAAACGAATTTTCAAATTTTGCATCTCGCTGATTTATATCCGCCCGTAACTGTTCAGACGAACGGTCAATTTTTGCATCCAGTTGATTTATATCCGCCCGTAGCTGTTCAAACGAATTTTCAAATTTTGCATCTCGCTGATTTATATCCGCCCGTAACTGTTCAGACGAATTTTCAAATTTTGCATCTCGCTGATTTATATCCGCCCGTAACTGTTCAGACGAACGGTCAATTTTTGCATCCAGTTGATTTATATCCGCCCGTAACTGTTCAGACGAACGGTCAATTTTTGCATCCAGTTGATTTATATCCGCCCGTAGCTGTTCAAACGAACGGTCATATTTTGCATCTAGTTGATTTATATCCGCCCGTAGCTGTTCAAACGAACGGTCATATTTTGCATCTAGTTGATTTATATCCGCCCGTAGCTGTTCAAACGAACGGTCATATTTTGCATCTAGTTGATTTATCTCCGCCCGTAACTGTTCAATAGATTGCTCATTTCTTCTGAACAATGGCAAAAAAACACCTAGAAGCGTTGCAATGATAAGAAATAATGTACTGACTCCAGTTATGACAAGGTGAAATAGAGTTAATTCTGCATCCATTATAAACTAGTCTCTTAATTATTTTCCTACACTGGAGAGATACACAGATATAAAGTATTGGTTCCCATCCAAGTATACTGTATACTGTCTTTGCGTACTTTCATTCTCGTAAATTCTTGTAGAAAGGGGGAATCACCTTACATGAATTCTACCCAGCGCGTTAAGCGAATGTTGCATGCCAAATTTACATGAAGAGGACTCATAACAGCAATAAAAGTAATTCGTTTTGCAATGACCTGTCGCTAACCACTCATGGTAAAACCCAAAACTATAATCATTGAATGGAATATAATTCATTTTGAGTGTTATATTCTACAAATCTGGTGTCTCTATTAAATAAAACCACTTAAACTATAAGAAATGTACATGAAGACACCCCAGAGAAAAATTTTCTAAAAATGGAGAGGTTTTGCGAGTACCTCACTTATTTACACCATCACCTTACAATGAAGATACGTCACGACTTTCTTATACTGTGTTCGTTTATTTTCTGTACGTTTTTTTTGGTGCAGATGGTTTCGGCTCAGAGCTTAGCCGAATATAAGCTAACATTTGATGCCACATGGTCTCCCCAAACTCATCCCGATCGTTTTCCTACGGGGAGAAACCCCCACTTTACCAGCTTAATTGGAGGAACTCACAATGGATCAGTGACATTCTGGGAGGTTGGCGGCACCGCAACATCTGGTATTGAATCTATGGCCGAAACGGGAAGCACAGGTGGCTTCTCACGTGAAGTAGAAGCAGCCATATCTAGACAGAGTGCTAAAACTGTTCTTCGTGGACCGTCAATTACAATTAGCTCCTCTCCGAATAAGGCATCCATGACCTTTGATATTGATTCTCGATGGAGTCTTGTAACTCTTACGTCTATGTTGGCTCCTAGTCCTGACTGGTTTATTGGTGTATCTGGGTTGAATTTGCTGGATGAAAAGGGGGAATGGCTTCCCAAGATGGAAGTAGAATTGTTTGCATATGATGCGGGATCTGAAGATGGAGATAATTATAGTTTAAGTAATCCTGACACCCAACCCAAAGAAAAAATACGCCGTATTGAGAAGGCTCCCTTTGTCGTGAATGGAAAGACACGATCGGTTGGCACATTCGTGTTTGAACTACAGAGCACAAAATCAATCAATGTGTCCAACAAGGCTCTAAGTATTGTTGAAGGGCAAAGTAAATCGGTTGATGTTACGCTTTCTTCTCCACCGTCAGGGGCTGTAACTGTTAATCTTTCGTCTTCACATCCAGATCAAATTTCGGTTAGTCCCACAGAAATTACATTTACATCTAGTAACTATAATTCCGACATGCCAGTCACCATCTCTGCACAGGTAGGCGATGATTCAAACAATCTCACTGGCGCATCCATCACCTTATCCTCTAGTGGGGGAGGCTATGATGAACTCTCCACTCAGATTACAATCAATGTTGATAACATTGACTTAGACGATCCGAGTATAGAAATTGACCCTGAAATGATATCTGTTACTGAGGGCGAAAAAGAAACATTTACAGTTGTGCTCTCGGAAAAGCCTATTTCTGATGTGACAGTCAGAGTCTCAATGTTTGCGAATACAGATTTTACTCGTAGTCCCGAATCGCTCACCTTTACCCCTTCAGACTTTGATCAAGGTCAGAAGATAGAAATTACCCTTTCCGAAGATAATGATGCAGAAACTGATTCAGATCAACTCACATTAGCAGCGAACGATGGCGGTTATGACGGTGTATCTTTAGATGTACAGATTGCCGGAGTAGAGGATGATTTGCCTGATGCAATGATTCGTGTAAAGCCTTCTTTTTTGAATGTTCCACCAGGTGGATCCCGAATATTTCTTGTCGCACTATCACAGCAACCAACCTCAGATGTGACGGTGAGACTCTCAAAGTTAACTACCCCTGGATTAACATACAGCCATGAAACCATCGTCTTCACACCCTTCAACTTTGAGGTAGGGCAACTCATCATTGTTCGTGCGTCAGAAGATTCCAATGAGAGCGACACAGAAACTCTTGTTCTCAGAGCAGATGGAGGCGGATTTGACAATGCGCTTTCTAATGTGGATATTTCTGTCAAGATAATGTCAGTGCCTAATCTTTCATTGAACGTTGTTCCCAATCCTGTGAAGGAAGGAGAAATCGCAAACATTGTGCTGTCATTATCCGAAGAAGTAGACAAGGACGTTATCGTGCCACTAATGATTACAAATGGAACCTCTGAATCAGAAGATTATGAGGTCACGCATACAGAGTTTCTCATCTATAGAAACCCAGAGCTTAGCGCAACGGTTCGGTTGCTCACTAAAGAGGATGACGATCAAGATAATGAAACTCTTACGATCAGCTTAGGTGATTTACCCGAGATTATTGCAGATGTAAAAAAACCAGATCCAGTACTTGTAACGATTGAAGACAACGACATTGGTGCTCCTACCGTATTATTCATTCATAATTCTCAGGGCGATGTCGTAGATGTCTACTTGGATGAAGAAAAACTGATTGAGGGATTCTCATTTCAGCAAACTCGCAAGGTTAACTTAAAGACTACAGAAATTAGATTCGATATTGTTGATGCTAATTCTGTTAACACGAACAATCCACTACATACATACACATTTCCCCCAAAATCTGGTACAGAATACCAGATGATTATCCAAAGGTCAAGCGAAGACAAACTATCAGTTATTGATCTCAATAACGATGAACGCGGAGATTCAGGCAATAATGTGACCATTCGCGCTATTCACGGAGCACCTGATCTTGGTGACGTGACTCTCCGTGTATTTGATGCTGCAAGCTCGTCTACTATTGATAGTCCATTAGAAATGAGATTTGGAAGTCATAGTAGGGCTCTTTCACTTGAGAGAAAATTGATCAACATTGCGGTCTCCCAGAGTTCTACTAACCAAGAAATTCAAGTCTATAAGCTTGATCTATCACAATCTCCAGAAGAGACACAGGGTTTCTTTCTTTTGTCGGGTAAAGGAAAAACGATCGCCGAAGGATTTTCTCCATTCGGAGTTTGGAGTAGCGGGGAAAAATTCATGCCCTTAATAACAACTAATGTGGAAGAGCTCCCTATATTAGATTTCGAAGATGTGATGGTAGGGCATTATCCTAACCCATTCGTTGACCATACGAATCTATGGTTTAATCTTCCAGAGGCCTCCGAAATAGATATTCAAGTGGTGGACATTATAGGGCGTACGGCTTTTTCCACCGTGATCCCCAACAGTAGGGGGGCAGATCAGTTTCATGAAATTGATACATCAGAATGGCCTGCGGGCGTATATCTCTACCGAGTGATTATAACATCTCAATCAGGGCAGTCCGTTTCAACAGGAAAAATGACGAAATTACAGTGATTTTTTCGGAAATATAGTTCAGCAACTATACGAAAAATCCTCTGAACTCAAATATCTTCTGCCGCCGACTCTGGGTTAGCAATCTCTTCAGATACGATGCGTGTGATGCTTCTTAGGAACTAGGCTCTCGTTACATGCAACCATTCCCGCTAAGACGGATAAGTATTGTGGAGCGAATTACAAACGATCCGTTGATCTACATGCGATCGGTAGAGCACAGATAATTTAGCCCACCATAGAGAATTCCTTCAATCCCAAGCCTGATAGGATGGATGGTCATTACGAGAATTCGAGTCACATGGTCAATCGGCAAATCAACCTGCGAACTCAATCTTGGAGAATATTTCCAATGTAACATAATTAACCTTATGTTACATTGGGATGTCCTAGGAGCTAAAACAAGAGCATTTGCACTCTTCTATTCTTGGCTCGTGATTGGGTATCGTCAACCCACCGTTAGCTTTCGCTTCTCTCCAGGATTCTAGATGTATCGTCGTTACGGTTCAGGACATCAATCATTCGTTGGGCAGAAACTACATTCTTCTTTTCCAAGAGATTGCTCCGCATGTTTACGACATTCTTAGATCACGTCTATACATGGTCCTTCTCATAACCGAAAAGATAACGACATCTATGATCCCGGAAACGAAGAAGGCACGTCACGTCAGCCTGTTTGGCGATTACGATTATTAAATGGAAAAATGAGTGCTATTTCGCCCCGTTGTCAATTTATTTTATTCATTAGATGTTCATTCTCACGTTCAAATCTCTGTACCTAGGACCAGCTGCACACATCGCGTATATGTTATGAAAGTCTATGGAACGATTGCACGATTGAAATGTTATGTTATTCTGTGCCGCATTGTGCCTTTATAGTTTAAGTGTAGCTAGTTAATCAAGGGGTTAAAATTTTAATCGTCATGACAGTTAAAACTCCTCAACTTACCGATTGAGCCCGGACAAAACCAAGAAGCTCCTCCCCAAAATGGCACTCCGGCACCTGTAGTCTCTATGACCGAAGAATTAGGTTTGAAAGTATGCCCAATTTCTGAAAGAATCATCAAAGAGACTTCGGTTAAATGGAGGAAAGCCATGAAGATGTTGGCAGATTTGTAAAAATCATTACCAAATTACATGGGAAGATGCGATTCGTGCCCATGATGAAGCTCTTACCGATGGTGGAGCACCTGGAGTCCTAAACGAGCCCTCTGTCCGTTCGGCCTTGGCGCGTCCATACAATGGTTACTTTGAGATTCTTCACGACAAAGTTTCTGCGCTAATTCATGGTGTTGTTTCAAACCATGGATTTGTAGATGGGAACAAGCGTAGAGCACTTTATTTGGCAATATTGCTGATTCAAAAAAATGGATATGATGTACTGGTGAACACCTAGGCTATGGTAGATGTCATTACGGCCGTTGCTCGTGGGGAAATGTCTAGAGAAGAGTTGGCCGAATGGATTCGAGAAGAATTAATACTGCCTCGAGACCAGTAGTCGCACACAGCCAACTTTACTAATCAAATCAATTGGTGTCTGGGTGATCTCAAGGTCGCACTGAATAGATCATCCCGATCCCATCCTAATCAATAAGGCGTTAACCTGTCTTAGCAATGGAAGAACACTGCGTAACTTGGTGGGTTTCTGTGTATTGAAGGGAGTGAGCGGTTTTCTTACGATACATGTGTCCTTTCCAACATATATATGAGTATATTCACAGAGACTCTTGCAAAATCACTCCTGAGCCAGATAGGAGAGATACTCTCAGAGTAATGTTTGCGCTCAGGTGAGAGATGTTACGCAAGAACATCTACATATAGTTAATTGGCGGTTCGTTGCACTGTAATTGATGATCGAATTTACCATGATTGTACCGGTCAATTCTCCACGATCTAGTCAGGCAAATGATGACTTGCACCTCATTAATTTGTGGCTTCAAGGGAAAAGCTCCCATTCTCAGGAAGCTTATGTGCGTGATGTAGAGCAATTCGTAGACTTTGTAGATCTACCATTAAGCGAAGTCAAACTACAACACTTCTGGAACTGGGTCAATCATCTGAAAGAAAAAGGAACCTTGCCCGCAACTCAAGCCCGTAAACTGGCTGCGGTCAAGAGCTTGTTCAGCTTTGCTCATCGAATTGGATATTTACTCTTCAATGTGGGAGCAGCTGTTACCCTACCCAATGTCCCCGAAAAATTGAGTGAACGCATTTTAACCGAAACAGATATTCAACAAATTCTTGACCAAGCTACCACACTTCGGAATCGTGTGTTACTGAAGCTGTTCTATGCATCGGGGGCGCGTGTATCAGAATTGAGTCAGCTTTATTGGGGGGCTGCGATCGCACGAAAGAACAACCAACATGGTCAGATTACTCTTCTTGGTAAAGGCAACAAAACGAGAACACTAGTTGTCCCCGCTTCGGTTTGGAAGGAATTGATGGAACTCAAATCGGAAGTAGAAGCCACCGAACCCAATCAGCCTATTTTTCGATCACGTAAAGGAGGGGCATTGTCGAGGCAACAGATCTGGCGAATTGTCCGAAATGCCGCGAAGAGCGCAGGATTCGAGCAGAATGTATCTCCGCACTGGCTCCGACATGCCCATGCATCCCATGCCCTTGATCATGGAGCTCCCGTTCACCTGGTAAAGGAATCCCTTGGACATCAATCTCTTACGACGACCAGTAAATATGCTCACGCTCGTCCAGATGAATCTTCTTCGAAATATATAGATATTTGAGTCGCTCCGATCAGGAGCCATGACATGACTCTATAGAAAATTCGTTAGACTCCCCTACTCCTCATTGCTTGCTTCCAAAACAACTAGCTTACCTGTTTCTGCATCATAGATATGGATCCGCTGTAGATCCAGTTCAAGTTGTAATCGCTGCCCAAGTTCATAATTTGTGGTGCCAGGTACACGAGCCATAAATGTGGTGGAAGGAATTTTACAATATACATATGACTCCGCTCCCAAATGCTCCTCAAATACAACCTCTGCCTCAATCATACCCGCATCATGACTGTTTTGAGACTCTGAAATCGGTTTGATATTCTCTGGGCGAAAACCAAGCACCACTTGAGGATTCGCTTGAACAGGAATAGATTGCAGGGA
This sequence comes from Rhodothermales bacterium, assembly GCA_965215475.1. GTDB lineage: Bacteria > Bacteroidota > Rhodothermia > Rhodothermales > Bin80 > Bin80. The sequence continues at coordinate 179,386 of OZ244061.1, read as the reverse complement.
CACCGGAAGACGAAGTTCACGTTTTGCAGAAACGAATTGCCATGTTTCATCTATAACTTCGAGGGATCCAGTAATAAAATTCATCCCTGGACTACCGATAAATCCGGCTACGAATTGATTCTGAGGATTTTTATAGAGAGTAACAGGATCATCGATTTGTTGGATCACTCCTTCATTCATTACGATGATCCGATCTCCTAATGTCATTGCTTCCGTCTGGTCGTGAGTCACATAAACCATTGTAGCATTTAGCTCTCGATGCAAGCGAGCTAATTCGGTACGCATTTGCACACGTAACTTTGCGTCCAAATTTGAAAGAGGCTCATCAAACAGAAATACTTTGGGTTTACGGACGATTGCACGCCCGACTGCTACCCGCTGCTGCTGTCCACCCGAAAGTTGCTTGGGTTTACGATCCAGTATATCTGTAATTCCCAGAATTTCGGCGGCCTGCCCTACCCTCTTTTTGATTTCAGCTTTTGAATATTTTCGGAGCCTTAGACCAAAAGCCATGTTATTAAAAACCGTCATATGTGGATATAGCGCATAGTTCTGAAACACCATTGCCACATCTCTGTCTTTTGATGGAATATCATTTACGATTTGACCATCAATAGAGATAGATCCACTTGTAACAGATTCTAGTCCAGCCAACATCCTTAGAGTGGTACTCTTGCCACAACCAGATGGGCCAACAAGTACCATCAACTCACCATCTGCTACAGTGAAATTCACCCCATCAACGGCTAGATGGTTGTTGTCATATAGTTTTTGAACCTTCTCAAAAGTCACACTTGCCATCGAATTCTCTAATAAGAACAGCTACATTCAGAATATAGTATAATATGTTTTTGTCTCGTTTATTCTTCTAAGCGTTATCACTGAACCAACCTGAGATTCACCCATGCCACGTGATAAATCCCGTGTTACAATTTATGAGGTTGCTCATCTAGCTGGTGTTGGCATCTCGACCGTATCTCGTGTGCTGAATGATTCAGCTAATGTTGCAGAAGATACCAAGAAACAAGTTCTTGAAGCGGTAGATGAGTTAAAATATCTTCCTGATCGTGTTGCTAGATCCCTTGCACAACGAGGATCAAAGCTCATTGCGCTGGCAACCCCTACCATAACAACTGCCTTTCATAACTCACTATTTAAGGGAATTCGTACCGTTCTGGTCGACTCTGATGAGGATTGTGATTTACTTCTGTTTGATTTGGGTAGTATAAATCCGTTAAAACGGTTGAGAAGCAAATTGAAAGGTGGTAAAGTAGATGGACTTATTTTGGCAGGAATCCCTGTCACTCCTCCTCTTGCAAAAGAATTAAAAGCCTTTGACGCTCCTGTGATTTTGATTGGCAATCATCATACAGAATTTGACTGTTTTTATTGGAATGACTCCAAAGGAGCCGAGAAGGCTACAAACCATCTTCTAGAAAAAGGGCATCAATGTATTGGCCTAATCCGAGCCTATACGGATGGTTATGTTCAACTAGAGCGTATACGTGGTTATAAGAAAGCACTCAAAAAACACGAAGTTCCCTTTAACAGTAATCTCATTCAGAGCGGGACTACCGCCAAACATGCCGGATTCAGTGAAGAACATGGATTTGAAGCGATGAACCAACTTCTTCATATTTCTCCACGAATCACAGCGGTTTTGGCATCCAGCGATGTGCAAGCAATTGGAGCATGGAAGGCAATCCGAGACGCGGGTAAGCGCGTCCCGGAGGATATTGCTCTTGTTGGGTATGATGATATAAAAACCAGTTATTATCTTGGGCTGAGCAGTATTGATCAGCGTATTGAGCATACTGGACGGTTGGCTGCTGAGCGTTTAATCTTTCGTCAAAAAAATCCTTCAGAATCCGAACGAGTTGATCAGAAGATTACCTCTAAACTTCAAATAAGAATGTCTAGTGATTATTCTCCCATTTTATAATAAACATGCATACAATAGCCATTACAAAACAACTTAACCAAACCTTAACGGGAACAGATTTTACGGGTCTGGGCACCAAATATCAGGGTAAAGTACGAGATACTTATGACCAAGGAGATCGCTTAATCATGGTCACGACGGATCGCATTTCGGCCTTTGATCGAGTACTAGATCAGACCATTCCCTTCAAGGGGCAAGTACTCAATCAACTTGCAGCCTATTTCTTCGATGCAACTCGTGATATCATTGCAAACCATATAGTGAGCGTACCGGACCCAAACGTCACGATAGCACACAAGTGTGATCCAGGGAAACTTGAATTTGTAGTCAGAGGATATTTAGTTGGACACGCTTGGCGTACCTATCGAAGCGGGAAGCGAGTACTATGTGGAAAAACATTACCTGATGGCCTGAATGAAAATGATAAACTCCCCAAACCCATTCTCACGCCTACGACCAAGGCGCAGGTTGGGCACGATGAAGATATCAGCCGTGAAGAAGCGATTCAACAGGGTTTGATCAGTGCAGACACATTTGATCAATTAGAAGAAGCCTCGTTGGCACTGTTTCAGAGAGGTACAGACCTTGCAGCTGCTCAGGGATTAATCCTGGTGGATACCAAGTATGAATTTGGTCAAACATCTGCGGGGGACTGGGTTTTGATTGATGAAGTTCACACCCCAGATTCTTCCCGTTATTTCTATCTTGAGTCTTATGAAGAACTTCTTCGTCAAGGAAAACCGCAGCAACAACTTTCCAAGGAGTTTGTGCGTGAATGGTTAATGGAACAGGGATTTCGTGGCCAAGACGATCAGTCGCCCCCTACCCTTTCTGACGAATTTCGCACACAAGTATCCCAACGTTATATTGATCTTTTTGAGAAAGTATCGGGAACATCATTCAATCCAGATACTCATCCAGAACCAGAGACTCGAATTCTGAGTGTGCTTAAGAGTTAGGAATTCTAGGGAGATCGGATCCTTGGACCCAGATTTCCTGTCCATCAGCGAGGTGCTCCTGTTTCCAAATCGGTACCTGTACTTTGAGTTGATCGATTAGGTAACGACAAGCTTCAAATGCTTCGGGGCGATGCGGCGTAGCAACTCCGACCAGAACACTGGCTTCTGCAAGTGGCACTTCACCAAGCCGATGAACTAGGCATGCACGATGAATTGGCCAACGATTCATCGCAATATCCAGAAGTCTGTGCATCTCTTTGATTGCCATGGGTTCGTAACCCTCATAGGTTAGAGATCGTGTTTCCTGCCCGGCGGTCCACTGTCGTGTAGTCCCCATAAAGAGTGCTAGGCCTCCTGCCTCGGAAGTTTGAAGGAATTGATAGGCCTCCGTGAGATCAATAGGCTCTCGTAAAAGCTGTACCCATCGTTTCTTTAAATCCTCAACCACCACTTACCGGGGTTATGATGGCAACTTCATCACCATCCTGAATAATATTTGAATCCTCCGAGTAAGTCTGATTTACCGCAAGGCGCATCACGCTTCGATAGGGAGCCATCACAGGATATTGCTTGCATGCCAGATCAAGAAACTCATTCACTGTGATTCCAGATTGAGTTTCCAGATCAACAGAATCTGCCTTTAGCTTTGATTTCAGGACGCTATAGAGTTGAATCTTAAATGATAACATGAATGGATCTGATTACTTTCTTTGAATGCTCTTATGAAAATTCCATCTCACGGAGTGTTTCGACAATCTTGATGGTTTCCATGCTGACCGTGATTACTTTGGCTAATAGTCGGAGCGGATACGCAGGATCCTGCATAGTTCCTAGGGCAAATCGGTTCGCATCGTTGACGATCTGACTAGCTTTATCGGTTTTCACGCGTTGCCTTTCCATAACCCATGCAATGGCTGGTTTTCCATTGACCATATAATCATAGGCTTCAAGTGGCACTCCCTGTACGATGATATGATCGTTATAGAGGATGCGAGATCGATCTTTCTCTCGTGCTTTTCCTGGATGACGCATGGGCCGAATCCCAACTCGATACCATGCTTCAGGTTGAACATCACTTGGTGGTTCCCAGCCTCCCTTTTCAAAGCTGATTGGCCACTCTTTGACTTCTTCATAATTGACATGCAACTCGCCCAGTTCTCTTCCGGCTTTGACAAGTGCCCAGAACTGCTCTGCATCTTTGGGAAGTGGAATTCGGGGGAGTTCTTTACGGAGGTTTGCAGCGTATTTTTTTCGGTAAGATGGAACATGAAGAGTGCCATAGATGTAGTAATATAAGTCATCTGCTGTGACACTGATTTTGCCCCCCCCCATTTTTCTGGAAGACATATAGTGCATTTTCTTGGATTGCACTTTCTCGTATATATCCATGAGAGTCAACATCCAGAGAGAGAGTATCCTCCGAAAACAAATCTTCTTTCGCTTCACTAGGTTTTGAATAAAGCCAACGTGGAAAACATTGACCGGAAGCGATGTAACCTAGATCTGGTATCTCCTTGACCATTAGGCATGTGAAATCATCTGACACCCCCTTCCCTGTCACGCAAATCACCATGTTCTCTGCCTCCGCATGAGGAAAGATCTGTGGAATCTGGTAGACCCTTTCATTGAGTCTTCGACTGTGGAAAAGATGCTGACGAGTAAATGGCCTGTATTGAGAAATAGCAATACGCCCCTCTTCCATTTTGAGATCTTTATTTTTGGCAAGGTCATTCTTTAGATTCACGGTCCAACTAATCTTCGTAGGATCATTATTCACATATTTTGTGATCTCTGCCGCGGTCCATTCTCGGCCCTTGGCATTTTCCCCCTGAAGCCTTGCTCGCTCACTCTCATAAAAACGAATCATCGCGCGAATATTCCACCGAAGTGCCGCTTCTGAATGGTTATAGCACCATGCATCACGGCCTGTTGCTATCCCTAAAGAATAATTCTTGAAAATCACATCGCTCATCTTCCCTTTCTTATCCCCCAAAGGAATGAATTTTTCAAACCTTGCCTCTCTTTGGTTTAGCCAATCGTGATGAACATTTGGCCTAAGAAGATTCCACTTTCCTATAAGCCCTCGAATTCCTTGGAACCTCTTTACTTTGTCCAGCTTCGCCTCACGACTGAGGTAGTCACCGATATCATGATAAAAAATCCTGCATCCCCTACGCCTTGGATTGCGCACAAAGAGTGTGATCGTGACGGGAGCTCTGGAACCCGATTCAAATACGTTGTCTCCTTCCATACGGCGTCTTTCACCTTGCAACCTAGCATGCCCCCGTAAATTCAACACATAAATGGAGGTGAATTCATCTGCCAAACACTTGCGCATACCATCCATCGCATTACTATCCAACCAACCAGCGTTCGTCACTAAACCAATCACCCCGCTTTCGCCGATTCTATCGGATGCCCAACGAATGGCCAGCACATAACTGTCGTATAAATTTCTTACACTGGTGGCATTTGAATATTTCGCATAAGAATGTTCAATCCTTCTATTCAGATTGGGATATGATTGATTCTGGGCCGCATCATTCTGACTCCTCTGTCCCACACTCCATGGTGGATTGCCCACGATCACTCGAATCTGCGCCTCTTTCTGCCTTTTTCGCTGCTCTGAATTTTCGGGAAGGATACCCGCAATCATATCCTCGCTGTCCTGCATTTCAAAGGTATCGGTCAGAATAATTCCAGGGAAACGCTCATACTCGTCAGTGCCTACCATTGCATGATATGCATCTTCAATATTCACGGCCGCAATGTAGTAGGCCAAGAGCATGATTTCATTCGCATGAATTTCGGATTGATACTTCCGGCGAAGTGCCTCTCGTTCAATTAATCCATTCTGGATCATGCGGGTAATGAATGTCCCCGTTCCTGTAAAAGGATCCAAAATCTCTACCCCGTCCGAAGAAAGCGATTGTCCAAACTCATCTTGTAACAATTCATCCACCGAATGCAGAATAAAATCTACAATCTCGATCGGCGTATAAACAATTCCCAATCGCTCTGCCGTCTTCGGAAATGCATTCCGAAAAAACTTGTCATACAACTCCGTAATAATCTTATGCCGCGCCGAGGCGGTATTTGCGGCTTTCGCTCGCCTCGCAACACTTGCATAGAACTCTTCCAGGCTTTCCGACTCTACTTCAATGTTTGCAGGCTTTAATACATCCAGCACCAACTGCATCCCCTTGCTGATGGGATTCTCATTGACGAACCGTCCATCTCCATGCAATGCTTCAAAGACAGGCCGTGTCACCATGTGCTGCGCCAGCATTTCAATTGCTTCCTTCTCGGTAACTCCTTCATTCAAATCATCTTGTAATTCTACAAGAAAATCCTGAAATACTTCTCGTGCAGCCTCATTACGATTCACCATGTCCGTGATCCGAACCATATGCTTCTGTGCAATCTCAGCAACATCCACCGCCCACTCATCCCAGTATTTTCGATTACCACACTTTTCAACGATTTTTGCACGGATGGCAGCAGGCAGATCAAACTGTAGAGTCAATTGAATTCCATTCGTTCGGTTTGTTTCTTCCGTAGTACCTTCTGAAGTTCCGATGTCAATGGAAGATGGCGTTCTGGAATCAGAATTCTGCTGCCAATCCGACAGTGCAATAATGCCCAGATGCTTCCCCGGCTGACCTTCTTCCAGTAAATTCAACCTCGCTTCAAATCGCTCATCATGAGAGCGAATGGCATTGAGCACTTGCCATACGACCCGGAAGGTATCGTTATTGTCCAAATATTCATTCGGATCTGAAGCCGATGGAACTACCACAGGTAGAACGACATATCCCATCTTCTTCCCCACAGAACGGCGCATAACTCGCCCCACCGCCTGAACGACTTCAATCTGACTCTTGCGGGGATGCATAAACAGGATTGCATCCAATGCAGGAACATCAACCCCTTCGGATAAACAACGAACATTGGAAAGAACATGACATCTCTGATCATGAGCCTGCACTGAATCTAACCATTGAAGTCGATCGGCGCGGCCAAGTGCGTTGAAAGTGCCATCAACATGCTCCGATGCAATCCCATACTCAATCAATGCATCTGCCACAGGGTTTTGCATCTGAACTTCGCGGTATTTCTGAGTTATCTCGTGAAACACCTCCGACAATCGTTTTGAAGTCCTGATATCCTTACAATAGGCGATTGCCCTGCGCATGGATAAATGATCATCCCCAAATTCGTCTTCATCCACCTTGGCAAGTGCTCGCCAACACCCGATGAGCTTTCCGGCATCATCTATCTTCAACTCATACCTTGCCATCATATCTCCCACAGTACTGGCAACATCCTCTTGGGATACGGTCAGAACAATTACCTTGTAATCTGACAGAAGTCCCTGCTCTACCGCATCTCCAAACCCAATCTCATAAAGTACAGGCCCATAGATTTGCTGATCTTCCATGGAGCATAGGGTCGCATTTACCTGACCAGCTTTGTTGCGCGCAGAAGGTGCATAGATCTTCGGCGTTGCTGTCATATACAGGCGCCGGTCCGTTCGGATATACTCCTGATCGTGAATCTGAACAAAATGACTATCCTCTTCATCCTTGATCCGGGCACCTGCAGTCCGATGAGCTTCGTCACAGATTGCTAAGTCAAAGTCCAGAAGTCCATACTCACGCTGAGCATTCCCAATTACAGGAAGAGATTGATAAGTTGCAAATATCACGGTGAATTCACTAGAATGATCGTTTCCCGCACGCAAGGCTAAACTTTTTGCGTCGGTTGTCGCGGGATAGGATAAATCCAGTATGTCCATATCAATTCGGTCATCATTCCGGCGCTTACGACGACCGACCTGTACATCACTACACACCGCATAAGCCCGTAAGGGAAGTCGCGTATCTGTAGCCCACTCTCGTACGGTCTGCGACATGAGAGCTAGACTTGGGACAAGGTATAAAACGCGTCCTCCAACACCAATTAGATCTTCTGCTATGCGTAGTGAGGTGAAGGTTTTGCCCGTACCACAAGCCATGATAAGTTTTCCGCGTGATCCTGTCTTCTGGAGACCAACGACCGCTTTTTTTATGGCTTCTGTCTGATGCGGATGTGGAGTTTTTGTCGCAATTTCGGGTGTACCTGTTCCATCACCTACATGCATGCCCCAATCAATGGAACTGTGCTTGAGTTCATGGAGGCCGATTCGAGTGACAGGAGGATCCTGATCACGAATAGTCTCTTCTATCTGCCTACTCCATTGTTTTCCCGTTGTGTCAATGATCAGTCGACGAGAAAAATGTTTCTTGCTGGATGTAGCCAAAAAGGAATCTATATCCTTTTTCTGTAGTGTGCTACCTTCAGCCCAAAGTTTACATTGGATCGCACACCAGTCTTCTGAATCCCGAATCTTGGCAACCAGGTCAATACCAATATCACCTTTAGGGAGGGGGAGTCCTTGACTGGCTGCCCATTCCGCATAAGTTATGGGAGGCTCATAGTATGTGCTCTGAACTGGATCATGCGTTAGAAACGGGATGCAAAGCTTTTCAAAAGCCGTACCCTTGATACGTTCCTTGCTGTAACTGGAAGCTGCTGCCTCTTCCCGCCATGCATCTAGGATAGTTTCCAATTTAGATTTGGACATCTGGATTTGATTATGAATTTCTCTGTTTGAATACGATTGGGTTAAAATATCGTGAATTCTGCAATTGTAACGCTACTATTTCTAAAATTCGATTCTGTGCTGGCTGAATGAATCTATTTTAATCCATATGCCACGGAATCACGATCAGCGTGATTCCTTGAAAAAATATCATGACTGATGCAATTAATCAAAATTAAACTTTCAAGTACTTCGTAGAAAGTTTCGTAAAGAGGAACCCAGAAACCTATCTCCAAATGATCTCAGTGAGAAGAAAAAACTCTTCGTCAAAGCTAGATCTATAGCAACGATCTAATAGGTTCTAACACGTTCTGTATTTCGATAAACGTATCCATCCATAGCCGCCGATCTGGCACTAGTCGACTATATCTCAAAAGTTTAGATGGCTATGCTTTTCGTGAATTCGTAGCTGCAAATGCAGCAAATGCTTTGCGCTCATAGATTTTGGCCTTCTTGAAATCATTGATCGCATCTTCAGCACGTTGAATGTCCTCTAATACATCAGATAGATAAAACATTTCACTTGGATTGTAGTCGGTATCGTACCGCATGGACTGGAGTTTTAAGAACGTATCACTAAACTCTTGGATTCCTGTAGGAAATGTATTCATGATCCCTTTTCTATTGCAACACCGTGCTACGTGGGTATGAGTTAGCGATCGATAAACTTGCTCCCAAGCCCCATCATTTCTTGTTTTGGAAGTACCAATAAATGCATCCGCACATGCTTTCGCTACGCAGTGAAACATAGCATAGTAGGCCGTGCTGATAGCGCGCCGTAAGTTTGCCTGTCGAGGCTTCCCCCCTGTCCCTATTGCAAGGTTTTTGGCAGAATTAATAAGATGTAAGGAGTTCATAGACGATTAACCGTTAATCGATAACATAATGGTCCTGACTTCTTGCTTGAATTCAAATACTTTGCTCAAGAGCTATTAGTCTTCTTTTGAGAATAGCACTCCAATTCTAGAACTGGAATTTCAACACACTACAAGATCTGCCTTCGTTGATACCTTCCCGTAATTTTATTATGACTTTGTTGATCGCATTTGGAACTACTTAAAACTAGAGAGAGCTTTACAATCAAGCCAAGAGTTCCTTGGGGGTGTTTTCGAGATAGTCCTCGTAGTCTATAAATGACATGACTGGAAAACGCTCGTCATTGAGTTCTTCCAGTTTGAGGCGAACATGTTTAAAGAAATCCATCGTTTCCCTATAATTACGCTCCTTCGGTGAACTGTAAACAAATGCGATCTTCAAATAGTCAGGATTGTCAAATGGGAGAGGCTCCCGAACTCGGATCAATTCCACCTTGCCGTCCTTAAAGAATTCCTCATGAGCAGTCTTGAAGAGCTGCTCTAATTGATTCAGCGGTTCACTTACTCGTTTGAATCGGAGACGTTTTATTGTCCATTCTCTCATTTTTAGGGCTCGGTAAAATGAAAACATCTCGACTGAAAAGAAACAAACACAGAAGTGGGCTTCTGGTTTCCATACTCATTTGCTGGATTGGGATACCTGGACCGCTATTGCCTTCAGAGCCCAGTACGGAGTTTTTTGATGGCTCCCTGTGCCAGTAATGTATAGAGCAATCATGCTCACATATCTTCCTTCGTTTACTGAATCAAGCCCTTTGCAATCAAATTCTTCCATGCCGATTTCCTATCGAAATCGAAGTACGCGTAGCGGTAGAATTCGTGATGCCGTGCGTGCAGGGAAATAGGATGCTCCCAAACACAATAACAGCGACACGACGGCAACAAGAACGAAATCACTGATATGCATAGAAACAGGAGCTGTATCCATGTAATAGGCTTCCGCGGGTAAACCAATGATGCCATAATGTAATTGTATTGCGCCAAGCCCCCATGCAAGGAGCAATCCAATCACGGTTCCTAGTCCGCCTACAAAAAATCCTAGGTATAGATATAGCCACCGAATATCACGCTGTGATGCCCCCATACTGGCAAGTATTCCAATCTCCCTAGCTTTTTCCAGAACAATCATCAGGAGTGTCCCCATTACGTTAAATGCAGCGACAAGGATCAGAACGCCAATGATCAATGGAATGATTGCCTCCTGAAGATCAACCCATGCAAAAAGTCCGCGATAGATCTCAAAAATACTCCGAGCCAAGATCCCAAGACCAAGAGATTCCTCAAGAAGTCGCGCAACTGATTGGGACTCTGTTACATCTTGAAGCATCACATCAAAACGTGATACTTGTTCGGATGTGTAATCAAGCAATTGCCTCGCTGTGTGAATATCTGTAAATACATAGGTTTGATCAAAGTCGGATAAAGCTGTTTCGTAAATCCCTGTGATGACAAACTGCTTGATGCTTGGCCGGCTAGCAAGGAGTGCTTGGGTATTTGATAAGTTCCTTGTTGAAAGCAAGGTTACGTGGTCGCCAATAGAAAGACCAAGGCTCTCCGCAAGGCGATTCCCAATGATCAGATGCGGAGTTGTGACCAATTCAAAACTACCTGACCCTTGAATGAGATTCCCTTCCAGATAAACAGGAAGTCGATCCGTTCCCCATAAACCGACTCCATCAATATCTTGACTGGATCTACGAAGCAGTACAAACTCAGTAACGACGGGCTGGACAGAGACGATTCCCTCATGCTTTCTGATTTCAGTAATCAGTTCAGGTGCTTGATCCAGCGGAGCCTGTCGGATATTCTCAACTTGAACATGAGCACCAAACCCCGTAATCTTGATTTCAATCTCTTCACTGAAGCCGCGCACGACTGAAAGGGCTAAGAGAAGGGTTGCAACCCCAAGTGATACCCCCCCGACCGCTATATAGGAGATTAATTTCAAAAATTTTCTTCCACTCTCTCCTCCCTGTGCGCCGCGTAAATATCGCCAAGCTATAAAAATCTTAAAGAGCAAAAGATTTCTCGATTGATGGATTCACTGCCCCGATAGTACGAAGATCACCCAACTTGGATCAGTCAGCGAAGCTACATGAATACCCTGAAAACTGATTTATGAGGAATGGAGGGAAAACTACTAGAGCTTGTACTCGTGAATAACTGTTCGTACGAAAAAGTCCGCAGATTATCCGTCATATTCGTTCGGACAGGTTTAAATCTGAGATGTGCAACTGCATTCAACCCCGCACACTCTATGACAGAAGGATCAGAAAAGAAATAAAAAAGGCCCCACAACTCTGCCTTGTCGATTTTCACCTTTAACCAAACCGAATTATGCCAATAGAGAGACAAGGTATATGCTGTGGGGCCTAATCATACCAGACACGTCAAATATAACAATTATTCAAATAAAAAAATTCCCGATTTTTAAAAATCACGGAAAATCAACAAAACGAGTACCCAGGCATACCCCTTGAACTGAAAGTAATACTTGCACTTTGCTTAGAGAACACATCGTGCTCACTGGACTATTTTGATGAAAATTCGGTACAATTTTTCTGTTCCTGAATGGTAAGCGATACAAGAATCCAATACTCTTTTTAGTGGCCAAAAGATTTATGGCTAGAAAAAATGGGGGCGGCACCCCTTTATTCTACATGAGAAAAGGAATGCCATCATTTTTTCTTTGAAGGGAACAATGATGAGGGTACAAAAGTTACTTCTCTTCCATTTAAACAGTTATAGTCCGTGTTTCAAAGTTAAAGTTTTTCTCAAACGTCTTACAAATTAGAGGTTTTGCAAGAGATTCCATAGGAAATGCAAGGGTTCTACTTTAAGGATAGAAAAGAGGGCTTTGTGATCCGCCCCAGAGGAGCTCTGAGGGTTGGGATGTGGTTTCTATGGTTTCTTCCGTCCGTGGTTTTTGGTCAGGCATCAGTCCAACTCGTTCAGGAGAACGAATACTCGTCTAGTATAGAAATCAGGAGAAGATCATAAAGATCTTGGAGATTTTCGGATTGAGTTTTTTGCTGGGCATGATGAGAAAGGACTAGAATTATGGTCTTGGGACATGGGGGGAGTGGATCTGTTTCGACTTCCTGATGTGCCCTTTGAGGATGAGTCTAACGATTTTATCTCTGACGCACTGATCGGGCCTGTCTGGAATTCAGATATTGGTCATTTAGGGCAAGATCAAACGGCCATTCTGAGAAAAAATGGGGGGGGGGCAGGATTGGATATCTCTCGGGCAAAAAAGTCAATCTCAAGAGTCTGTAACCATTCTGGAGGGAAATTCAAGGGAAATTTCATGGACACTCAGTTCTCAGCCCTCAGCGGACGTGACCGTAACGATCACGGGGCATGAGAACACAGATCTGAGCGTAAGCCCGAACCAGTTGACCTTTACGGATCAAAATTGGAATATAGCTCAAGAGGTAACCCTGACGGCAAACCAAGATTCCGATGCAATACCTGACCCCGTCATTCCGTTATCTTTTACGAATTCGGGAGGAGATACGAGATCCAAAGGGTTGACGGTCACGATTCTGGACGACGAAATTCCATGGGAATTTGCTCCTCGAACGGTTAGAGAAGGTAGTAACGCCTCATTTATTGTTGAACTTTTACCGCATTTGGCTCCCCCATCGGGAGATGTTACCTTTACAATTTCAGGGCATCAGGGGACGAATGTAGTTCCAAATTCACCAGAATTAACATTTCCTGTTCGTAAATGGCAAAGACCTCAGATTCTGACGATAACGACACAGTTAGACCTGGACAACTTGGATGAAGAAGTAACGCTCACCTTCACGGCATCAGGGGGAGGCTATGACGGCCTCAAATATATAGCCGAGATTACCATTTATGATCGGCCCCCATATGAGGAGTATGTTCCCGAGGGAGAAAGTATACTGAGTAAGACATATTTTATTTATGTACGTTCACCTGACAACTCATTCATAGACATCACAGTTACTTGGAGTGGATTCGAAGGGACAGATTTGACCTTAGGTCAGGCGGTTCACATGGTAACATCAAATCAATGGTCCCGATGTACTACACTTGATGGCCCTGGATACTGCACTCCCACTGTTCAAACTGAAATAATTGCCGCTCACGATCCTGATGACGTGGATGATCAAGTAGATTTAACAATTGCCGTGACGGACGCGCCTCCTGGACACCCTACTTTAGGCACTAAAGGACGGATTGCCGTCACGATAGGTGATGACGATGATCCTGGGCTCATCGTGGATCCATCGGCACTTACGATCAAAGAAGGAGATCCCGTAGGAGGTACGTTTGAGGTGCAGCTTTCGGAAGCTCCTCTGGGGGATTTTGGGAATAACGATGTTACGGTCAGTATTCCTCTGGGGGTTGGAATTCTTACAGCGGACAAATCCAGTCTGACCTTTACAGCCAATAATTGGAATGTATCCCAAGAGGTCACACTTATCGCAGGACATGATGATAACTTCGTAAATGATTCCGAAGAGATCTTCTTAGAGGCTAGTGGGGGTGGGTATGACCTTGAACGGGGGCGAGTCTCTGTGACGATTATCGATGACGACGAGCCGAGGCTGGAGATTACTCCGACCACCATCACTTTGGAGGAAGGTGGGCCTAGAAAAATTTTGGATGTACGGTTAGCGGCGCAGACATCCGGCGAGGTCACGGTAACGATTTCAGAATTCGGAGACGAGGCCCTATCGCATGGCCCAGACAATCCCTTCAAATTCCCCCCTTTCGAGTCTAGATCCTTGCCTGTGTGGGTCAAGGCAGCTGAAGATTCAGATACGGATAATGAGACTGAAATCCTTACTCTTACTGCCAGTGGAGGCGGGTATGATGGGGTCACCGGACAGATTACCGTCAAGGTAAACGATAACGATCTGGCAGGAGCTAGCTTGGTGCTGGCCCCAGCGGTCTCTGTCGAGGAGGGTTCTTCATCGGACTTCACCGTATCTCTTTCTACGCCGCCCACTGGCACGGTCACGGTCACAATTCCAGCATTCAAGAATCCCGATCTTTCTTGGTCTTCTGAACCCCTCATATTTAATGCATCCAATCATAATAGTCCCCAGTCTGTGACGGTCAAGGCAGCTGAAGATTCAGATACGGATGATGAGACTGAAATCCTTACTCTTACGGCCAGTGGAGGCGGGTATGATGGGGTCACCGGACAGGTTACCGTCAAGGTAAACGATAACGATCTGGCAGGAGCTAGCTTGGTGCTGGACCCAGTAGAGGTCTCTGTCGAGGAGGGTTCTTCATCGGACTTCACCGTATCTCTTTCTACGCCGCCCACTGGCACGGTCACGGTCACGATCCCAGCATTCAAGAATCCCGATCTTTCTTGGTCTTCTGAACCCCTCATATTTAATGCATCCAATTATAATAGTCCCCAGTCTGTGACGGTCACGGCAGCTAAAGATTTAAATGCGGAGAATGAGGAAGAAACGCTTATCTTAACTGCCAGTGGAGGTGGGTATAATGGGGTTGAAGGGGAGGTTACCGTCAAGGTAAACGATAACGATCAGGCTAGCTTGGTGCTGGACCCAGTAGAGATCTCTGTCGAGGAGGGTTCTTCATCGGACTTCACCGTATCTCTTTCTACGCCGCCCACTGGCACGGTCACGGTCACGATCCCAGTATTCAAGAATCCCGATCTGACGCGCTTTCCTGAAACCCTCACGTTTACGCGCTCCAATTATGGTGATCCCCAATCTGTAACGGTCAGGGCACCCCGAGATGATAATACGAGTAATGAGACTGAAATCCTTACTTTAACTGCAAATGGTGGCGGGTATGATGGAGTCAAAGGGGATATAGAGGTCACGGTCCTGGATGCAGGCGCGGTAAGTGTCACCCTTTTGGCCACGCCTGTCGAGGTCAATGAAGGGGATGAGGTGACGTTGACCGCCGAGCTCAGCAGGGCCCTCCAAACCACCGAGGTGATGATTCCACTGATCTATGAAGGAACGGGGGAGGCACCTGCGACCGAGGGGGTGGATTACATCGGCCCCGCTTCCATAACGATTCCTGCGGGGCAAAGGTCGGGTTCTGTTCGGATAGAGATTCGGGACGATGAGATCGCCGAACATGCGGAAAGGTTTACCGTTGCCATCGGAAGAGTCTTGCGTCAGGGCCTGCTCCGCGGCACTCCATCTTCTGAGGAGGTGACCATCCTGGATTATGATGAGGCGGGGATCGTTCTTTCTCCACGTTCTCTGACGGTGGTCGAGGGGGCCGACGCAGCAGATTATACCGTAAGTCTTTCGTCGGAGCCTCGGTCACCGGTGACGCTTGCGTTGTTGACCGAAGGATCGGAGCGGATCACCTGGACGCCTCCGGTGTTGACCTTTACCGCGGACGATTGGGATTCTCCTCAGGGGGTCACGGTCATGGCCCCCCCTGACGATGATGCCATAGAAGAAGACGTAGTCCTGACGCATCGCGCAAGCAGCTTGGATGCCATCTACGATGGACGGAGGGAAGATCTACCGGTGACGGTCCTGGATATAGAAGAAACGGATTTGAAGGGGATTCAACTGGATCCCGCGTTTCTGGAGATTACGGAAGGGGGGCCTTCGGGCACCTATACGGTGGTGTTGACGTCCGCGCCCACGTCCGAGGTGGAGGTAACGCTACGTGGGGATGAGGGAAAGGCGACGCTGACGCCCATGTCCCTGCGGTTCCATTCCTCCAACTGGGAGGTTCCTCAGAAGGTGACGGTCGAGGCGGTGCAGGATCGGGATCTCGACGATGAAACCCTGACTGTGCTCCACACGGCTTCTGGGGGAGGCTATGATGGGGAGCGCGCCGAGTTGGCGCTTCGGATTACCGATCAGATGCCCGTCACGATTTCCATATATGATGCGCAGGCGCAGGAGCGTGCGGGGCGCGTGGATTTGCGGGTCGAGCTCAACCGGTCAACCGAGGTCCCGATCACGGTCAGTTATGAAACCGTGGCGGGCACCGCCACCTCGGGGGAGGATTATGTGCGTTCTCGGGGGCTTGTCATTTTTGATCCAGGCTCAAGAGCGGGGCAGATCCAGATTGAACTGATTCCGGATGAGATCGCGGAGCAGGAGGAGCAGTTTACCGTACGGATCGCGAATGCGCGGCCTGTAGGGCAGGTATCGATTGCGCGCCCCGAGGGACAGGTCACGATCTTTGATGCGGCGCGTGCCCTGGCGGTTCGGATTGACGATGCCGTGATGAGGGGGGAGCGGGTTCAGTTTGCGGTACAGTTGTCCGCTCCGAGTGAGACGAACGTTCGGGTGCACTATCGTACGGAGGATCAGACGGCCCGTGCGGGCGAGGACTATCATGCCATCATGGGGGTACTGACGTTTGCCCCGGGCGAATGGGAGCAAACGATTGAGGTAGATCTGGTTCCTGGGCGGGTGCCTTGGCAGGGGAAGACGTTTGGGATGCGTTTGGAGCACACCACGGAGGGAACGATTGAGAAAGCGATGGCGGTCGCAACGATTCAGGAGGAGAGTCCCTCGCCGGAGGTGATGCGGGCCCATGCCGTACGATTTGTGCGGACCTCTACGATCCAGGTGGTGGAGGGATTGCGGAGTCGTCCAACGAGCTCCTCGTGCAGGGCTGCGGAGCGGATGGGGTTGGTTCAACTCTGGGGCGCGCGATCACGTTGGAGGCCGTCCCTGGGCGAGTTGTTGGCGGGGTGTCGGGTAGTACAAGAACAAGGAGTCGATCGGGGCTGGCTGAGCGTATGGGGGCAAGGCGCGTTCACGCGGTTCCATGGGCGTGGGGAGGGGGTGCTGAATCTGCGGGGCGAGGTCACGACCGCGATGCTGGGGACCGATTATCGTTGGCCGAGCGGATGGAGGACGGGTCTTCTGGTGACCCACAGTTTGGGGGAGGGATCGTATCGGAGGTTGGCGGAATCGGGGCAGGTGCAGAGCTCCTTGACCCAGGTGGTTCCGTATGTTTCGGTTCAGTGGGTGGATTGGGAGGCATGGCTCGCGTTGGGGTATGGTCGTGGGCAGACGGAAGTGGCGCCCTTGGAGGGGCGGTTGGTCTCCGTCTTTGGGGCGGCAGGCGTGGAGGGGACATGGAGATCCACCCGTAGGGCTGGATGGACGCTGCATGGGGATGTGCTGGTGGCGGAGGCCGAGGTGGACCAATATGAGGTTCGTGGGGAGGTGATCCGTGTCCGTGTGGGGGTTCAGGGGGTATTAAGGGTTCATGAAAAGATTCGTCCGTATGTGGAGGCGAATGTGCGGCAGGATGGGGGCCATGCCGAGACGGGAACCGGGTTGGAGCTTGGGGGCGGGGTGCGGTTTGCGTCGGGACAGGTCAAGGCGGAGCTTCGGACCCAAGGGTTGGTGATGCATACCGCCGAGGGGTTTACCGAGTGGGGCGCTTCAGGGGTGGTGCAGGTTGGGGGCGGTTCGACCGGATGGGGGATGACGATTCGCCCATCCTGGGGGCCGACGTACGGGGATCGTCTCCACCGGCAACAGACGATCCTGGATGTGACTTCCTCGGCGGCGAACCTGTACAGGACGGAGGTAGAATTCGCCTATGGGACCCCGATGAAGTCGGGCGTGGCCCGCTCGGTCGTGGGGGTCACTCAGATGCCTCACGGAAGGATGTATCGGGTGGGAACCCAGCTACGCCCGTGGGATCGGATGCGTGTCTCGGTCTTCGGATTGGCACACTCGCGAAGAAATCTAGGACTCAATGTCCGAGGCGCACTCAGCTACTGATCAACCTGTCTTCTTGGGTAGGTGAAGAATTCCAGAGTTTGTCAAGCAGCACAAAAGCTCTTGTTGATGGGCAGATATTTCCTCACAGATAAATTTTAGATCGCCATCAAGTTCTGTGCGAAAAAAGTCTTCGCAAAATTTGGAAAAATTCCGGGACTTGATGAGTACAAGTAAAGTTCTTCTGTTCTCCACTAAAATCTAGACCAAAATTAAATCTGCAAATGAATAACAGCACTCCCACGATACCCGCAGCAGTGAATGAACCAGTTTTAGATTATGCACCTGGTTCTTTCGAACGTGTAGCTCTTCAGGCTAAGTTGCATGAACTCAAGCAAAATGAGGTAGAAATTCCTGCTTTTATTCACGGATCGGCCGTATATACCGGAGATACTGAACCAATCAGACCGCCCCACGAATTACGCCACCTTCTTGGAACGGTTCATAAATGCGGTGCCAAAGAGGTCAACCAAGCCATTAACTCAGCCCTTGAAGCTCGTAAAGAATGGTCGGAAATGGACTTTATGGATCGGGCGGCCATTTTCCTCAAAGCAGCTGAACTTCTTGCAGGGCCATGGAGAGATACGCTGAATGCCTCTACCATGCTTGGGCAAAGTAAAAATGCATATCAAGCCGAAATTGATGCCGCATGTGAACTCATTGATTTCTTTAGATTCAATGTTGAATATGCATCGGAGATCTACGAAGAACAACCCTACTCCTCCCCAGGTGTATGGAATCGTTTGGAATATCGCCCTCTGGAAGGGTTCGTATTTGCTGTAACTCCATTTAACTTTACGTCAATTACAGGAAATCTCCCTACTGCCCCAGCACTCATGGGCAATACCGTTATCTGGAAACCAGCCTCTACGTCCGTATACTCCGCCTATTTCATCTATAAATTACTTGAAGATGCAGGCTTGCCGCCAGGAGTGATCAATATGGTACCCGGCTCCGGAGCAACGATCGGTGATCCCGTACTCGAATCACCAAGTTTTTCTGGTCTTCATTTTACCGGTTCAACCGGAACGTTTCAGCATATGTGGCGCACCATTGGAGTCAACATTGCGAACTATGATACCTATCCTCGAATTGTCGGTGAAACAGGAGGAAAAGATTTCATTGTTGCTCATGCATCCGCAGATCCAAATATCGTCGCGACGGCGATCGTGCGTGGAGCATTTGAATATCAAGGACAAAAGTGCTCTGCTGCCTCACGAGTCTACTTACCTAGATCCCAGTGGAGGATTACCCGGGAAGCCTTAATCGGTCAATTAGACGAAGTTAAGATGGGATCAGTGGAAGATTTCTCAAATTTTGTCAATGCGGTCATTGATAAGGCTTCTTACGAGAATATCTCAGGATATATTGAACATGCAAAACATTCTGCTGATGCAGAAATCATTGCCGGTGGAAATTACAGCGATAAAGAAGGGTATTTTATTGAACCAACGGTCATCGTGGTGACGGATCCTCAATACCGATCAATGTGTGAAGAAATCTTCGGACCTGTTGTAACGATTTATATCTATGAAGACCGTGCTTTTGAAGAAACACTTGAACTGGTAGACCAAACCTCACCTTATGCGCTGACCGGAGCTATTTTTGCACGGGACCGGCAAGTCATCGTACAAGCGAGTAATGCACTTCGCAATGCTGCTGGCAATTTTTATATCAATGATAAACCAACTGGCGCGATCGTAGGTCAACAGCCATTTGGGGGAGCACGAGCATCCGGCACGAACGATAAAGCTGGAGCACCACCAAATTTAATGCGCTGGGTATCCCTTCGAACGATTAAAGAAACATTTAATCCACCAGCTCATTTTTCCTACCCATTCATTCAATCAGACAATTCATGAACACAGATATCGACCGTCCGATCCGAGTGGTTCAGTATGGCCTTGGCCCTATCGGACAAGGATCTGCTAAACTAATCCTGGAAAAAACACAGACAGGTCAATTAGATTTAGTCGGCGCCATTGATATTGATCCTCAAAAAGTTGGCAAACCCCTCGGAGCATTAATCAATACATCATCTGATGTAATCATCTCTTCGGATGCAGAGAATGTCCTTCGTGAAACTCAGCCGGATGTCGTGGTTCATACTACCAATTCATTTATGCCCATGGTGGAACAGCAGTTACTTCAGTGTATTCGTCATGGTGCTTCGGTCGTTTCCAGTACCGAAGAACTCCCCTACCCCTTTGACAGGCATCCAGAAATAGCTCAAAGACTAGATGATCTTGCAAAAGAGCATGAAGTCGCCGTTCTAGGAACAGGTGTTAACCCTGGCTATGCTATGGATGTGCTTGCCTTAGTTGCAACTGGAGTATGTACTAAAGTTCATTCTGTGTCTGTCAATCGGCGAGTAGATGCAGGATTAAGACGCCTCCCCCTCCAAAAAAAAGTAGGAGCAGGGATCACTGTAGACGAATTTCGTGAACGCCAAGAAAAAGGAGGATTTGGACACATTGGTCTTATTGAGTCTCTTCGCCTAGTCATGCATGGACTTGGTTGGCCAATGGGAATCTTTACAGAAAATCTTGATCCTGTAATTTCTGAGAAAAAAGTCAAGACGCCATTCCTTACGGTGGAACCTGGTGAAGTTGCTGGAATCAAACATACTGCGCAAGCATTCAGAAATGGCAATGTAGCTGTCTCTCTCGACCTTCGCATGTATGTGGGGGCTGATCAGCCAGAAGATCGGGTGATTGTCAAGGGAGATCCGCCAATTAACCTCGTTATCGAAGGAGGTATTTTTGGAGATACCGCGACAGTTGCTGCCCTTATCAATGCAATTCCACAGATACTTGACGCCTCACCCGGGCTACGAACGGTTGCAGATCTACCCGTCCCAAGATGTTTTTTACCTGAGATATAACCAGATCCTGCTTGACGAAGTACAGAATCTATTGCTAGTTTACATCTTCGGGATAACTGATACGGACATGATGGATTGCCATGAGTTGATCTTGTAGTACCTTTTTGATACGGGGAATATCTCTGAAGGTCAGACCAGTCTCGTCTAATTGACCCGTGGACACCTTGTGGGTGATCAAGCGATCTACCAATTCTTGGATTTTTTCTCCGGTTACATCCTGCATGGTTCGGCTTGCAGCCTCAACGGTATCGGTTAACATCAGAATGCCTGCTTCCTTCGAAAATGGCTTTGGTCCAGGATACCTGAATACAGATTCATCAAGAATGACACCAGTAGATTTGCTCTCCTCTACTGCTTTCTGGAAGAAATACTCTGTCCGCGTGGTGCCATGATGTGAAGCAATTAAATGTAATACTTTTGATGGCAGGCGATAACGTTCTGCCAATTCAATGCCTTTGGTCACATGGCTGATAATGATTTTGGCACTTTCGTCAGGTTGTAAATGATCATGGAGATTATCACCACTAGCCTGATTTTCAATGAAATACTCAGGAGAAGAAAGCTTCCCCACATCGTGATACAATGCGCCAACTCGTGTCAGGAGTGAATTTGCACCAACTACATCTGCAACGGACCCTGCCAAGCTTGAGACTTGGATGGAATGGTTTAGTGTGCCAGGTGCTCGTTGCATCAACTCTCTTAGCAGGGGATGATTCGTGTCAGAGAGCTCCAACAGACGTAAATCGGTCGTAATGTCAAATATGCGCTCAAGCACCCAAACGAAGGGATAGGCTGTGACGAGCAAAAATGAACCGATCAGGGCAAATAATAAGTGCTCCCATATGGATGACCATGCAAGTCCTTCATAGAGCCATACCGTAGCAAACGCAACAGCATAGCCCCCAAACGCAAAGGCCGCTGTGAGGAAGAGCTGGCCTCGATTACGCAAACCTCTGGCACTAAATGCAGCAAACGTCCCCCCGACCAGCGTTGCCCAAGTATACGTGAAGTCCGAATGTGATAGAAAGCCTCCCACGATCGCAAGCGCAAGCGTCCCTAGGAGGGCAAGACGTGAGTCAAAAATTACCGTTAAAAGCACGGATACAATTACAACTGGAACAGTATACATGAATTCTATTGGCGCAAGCCGAATTACAGTAGCAAATGTAATCACGGTGCCTGCATAGAGCAGCGACAGGAGAATTAAAGATTTATTACTGGCATACACACTCGGCCGGGCATTCCTCAAAAAGAGAGTAAATATCCCGATCATCGTCAACGCCAGCAGGATCTGCCCCAGTAACTTCAAGTGCTCCTGTTGTTCTGGTAATTCACTGTCTCGCTCGCGTTCCAGAGAATCAAGCTTTTGTTTGATTTCTGGGGTAATGAGTTCGCCATTGCGAACAATTTCTTCGCCCTCTGCAACCATACCACGCGAAGGGTTAATCTGAGCCTCTGCGTCCGTTCTCCTCAATTCCGTTGGAATGGATTGATAGATCAAAGAAGGGGTGAAGACGGACTCAATAAATTGAGCGATAGCTGTGGAAGTCAGTAGAGGAACGTCTTGAAGTACTGTTTCCTCAAGCCATACATGAATTCGTTCGCGTGCTGCATTTTGCCCCACGACCTCGGACGTAAGTCTTCGCTCAAACGTCTGTTCAAATGTGTCCCGTACAGTGATATATGGCGTATGAATCAGATCAATCGGGACATCAAGAGCTCCTTGAAGTTGTAATCGCTGGCTGCGATTGGCAATTGCATTCAAGATACGCTCGAAAAGAGGTGGGTTTACCGGAGCAATTCGGGTGGCCGTTGGCATATCTGGGTTCCGTAAAGCATATTCCCATCCCAAGAGACGCCACATTGAATCGCTGAGTCGAATGGGGACTTGGAGACGCAAATTCATGTACTTGATCGAATCCTCAATCGTGCTTTCCGATAAATTCACTAACGAAGGATCATTCCCCGCTGCAATCGTATCTCTTCTCGCCCCGATGAGGTAGTCTGTATAGGCATCAAACGCAATGTCCAGTAACACGGAGATCGAATCGACAGCCATGCTTGTCTGCTGCCTAGCATCTGGGTAGGTATAAAAAATTGGCTCAACCGAATCTCGAACACGCTGCCTTTCCACCTCCAGCGAATCTGCAGATTTATAGATCGGAAATTCGAATTCCGCAATCAAGGTTTCTTTTTGCCATTGATCTCCTACCGAAAAAAAAGTTTCTGTGCGAACCCCCTGTTTGAAAGCCAATGTGGTCAAAACGACCAGTACCACGAACAGGCCTAGCTTGATACTCACTAACTTTTGAAGTAGGGTGAATAAATTTCGAGCTTCAAATTTTTTCAATACACTCATGATGGTTGGGGATCCGTGTATTTATGGCGAAGAGACAGAAGAAATCCCATCAATATGCATAATACACTCCCAATTAAGGTGTACCATGGCCAAGCGATTTGTCGAAGTCCGGAAGCTTCAATCATGGAATCCGCAGGATTCAATACAAAGATCCATCCCTGTTCTGGGCTGTACCATATCCCAAAAATCACCATGACCATGATTATGATCGTCAGAGAAAATGCAATTACGGCATCCCATTCTTGAGACTTTTTAACGACAATCCCAAGAAGAAATCCTCCTAATAACCCACCATAGGTGAATGAAGCAATTGCAAGACCAAGTTCAACAACGGGATTTTCCGTGTTCTCGAATAAACTAGCAAACACAATAAACAGGCCTGCCCAGAATAAGGTCAGGGCTCGTGAGATGAATAATCTTCTAGCTTCCGTGATTGATGTTTTTACAAATCGCTCAATAATATCCAACATAGACGAGGAAGCCAATGAATTTAGGGATGAGGAAAGCGTACTCATTGCAGCAGCTAAAATTCCCGCAAGAAGCAATCCCGAAATTCCCACAGGCAACCCTTCGATGATATAACGTGGGAACACTTCATCCCCGCGGCTTAATCCTAATTCCTGAGGGCTTACTCCTCCATAATGAATCCAGAGTAGTACACCTATAATCAGGAATAATGCAAACTGAGAGGCCACTAATATTGCACTAGCAACCAATGCTTTTTGACTATCTTTGAGGTTTCTGCAGGTGAGTAATCTTTGTACGATAAGCTGATCCGTTCCATGTGAGGCCATCGAAAATATACCTCCTCCAATCACCGCAGTCAAAGCAATGTATGGCTGGGTAATCAAATCCGTAATTGAACTTCTGAGTCCTAAATCAATCACGGTGAACTTGCCTTCTTGGGCAGCGATCTGAAACCAGCCTTCAGGTAAACCATTAATAAGAAGAATTGCACATAGCAACCCTCCCAAAAGATAAAGGGCCATCTGAACTACATCAATCCAGATCACGGCTCGAATTCCACCCACCATGGTGTAAATGGCTGTGATCACACCAAGGAGAAGAATGATTTGCCCATAGGAGATTGGAGCTCCCATGAAGCTCATTCCGGCTGAATCTGCAATCACTTTTATTGGGATGGCGGTAGCAAACAATCGAACGCCATCTGCCAATAACCTAGTTACCATGAACGTGACCGATGCCGTGGAGCGCATACGATCCCCAAACCGTTTGCCTAGGTACGCATAGGCTGTATTCATCTCTCCCTTAAAATAACGAGGGAGAAAAAGCATGCTGACTGCAATACGCCCTACTAGGTATCCACCTGTGAGTTGAAGAAACGTCATGGTTCCTCCATAGGCGACGGCAGGAACGCCGATGATCGTTAATGTACTGGTTTCAGTGGCAACGACTGAAAAGCAAACGGCCCACCATGGGAGATCTCGTCCTCCGAGGAAATAGTCGTCTGTTGAACGTTGACGCCCTCCGAGTCGGATTCCCAGAACGGCAATCCCCACTAAGTAGATAGCAATTACAATAAAATCAAATATTGAAAGCATTCCGTTTACTTGATTCCTAGTTTCTTATTCATCTCTTCGAGGGGGATCCCTTTTGTTTCTGGCATGACAAAAATCACCCACAGCAGCTGCCCAATCATGCACAGAGCATAAAATGCAAAAATATTTGCACCCGATACTTCCGCAATCATAGGGAATGTAAGCGAAATAATTGCCGCCATAATCCAGTGTACGAAGCTACCGAGGCTTTGCCCACGAGCGCGGATATTGTTGGGGAAAATTTCCCCAATAAATACCCAGATGACAGCACCCTGCCCAAATGCATGCGAGGCAATGAATACAATAAGGCTTGCCAGTACAACTGGCCCCGTTGTATCCATGTAGAAAGCAATTGCCGTCGCACCTAAACTCACGATATAGCCGATGGACCCAACGAACATAAGTTTCTTGCGGCCCAGCTTATCAATCACCATGAGTGCTGCAGCCGTCATAATCAAATTGACCCCACCAATGATTACGGATTGTAACAGAGCTGATGTACCGGATGCACCAGCCATTTCAAAGATTCTGCGGGTATAGTAAATGAGTGCATTGATGCCCGAAAGCTGATTAAATGCGGCAATGGCTACGGCTAATAGAATCGGCTTGAGGTATTTACGCTGGAAGAATTTTTCCGAGAGATGGTTACGTGCTTCAACCAGTGACGTGCGGATTGCACTGAGTTCTTTCGTAACATCAAATCCATTCCCCCCAATCGCCATAAGCACGCTTTGAGCTTCTTCATCTCGTCCCTGAGCTACAAGCCATCTCGGACTTCTGGGATTTGTAAAAAGAAGTAACGTAAAGGCAAGTGCCGGAACGGCTTCTACCCCAAACATCCAGCGCCACTCCGTACCTCCCAACTCAAAAGAAGCGATAATAAAATTCGAGAGGTATGCAACCAAGATGCCCAGGACAATGTTGAGTTGAACCATTGCGACCAATCTCCCTCGCATTCGAGCCGGAGCAATCTCGGCAACATACATAGGAGCAACTACCGAGGCTCCTCCAACCCCCAATCCTCCAATCAGACGAAAGAGCGTAAACGATTCGGCGTTCCATGCTATCGCACTCCCCAATGCGGATACAAGATAGAGTCCTCCCATGACCATCAACATTGGACGGCGACCATATCGATCTGCGGGCTTAGCAAAGACAAGCGATCCAATAATCGTCCCTACCAGTGCACTAGCTACAAGTACACCATGCCAGAAGGCTGTCGTACCAAATATGGAACTCAGATTCTGATATGTCGGATCGTATAGATTCCGAAGAGTCCCCTCTGCTCCTGAAATTACAGCTGTATCAAAACCAAAGAGTAAGCCGCCGAGTGCTGCGACAACCGAAGCCCAAATTACACGATTCATTGTTTATGCGGTTATAATTTCCCCAAAATTGCACCAATCTATGCAGAATACCAAATTGAACAATGAGAAAGATAAATCAGGGAGGAAGAAAATCTATGCATATAAATGATAAATCCCAATGAATCCCAGGACGAAGGAACGTCATTCTTCTGGGGCCCCATCAAATTCTTCAAAGGTAGCCATTCTAGCGAAAACGGGAAACATATAACAAAATCCATCTCCCCGAGCGTACCATATGTTTTGCAAGATCTTGTGTTGGAGGATATGATCTGTCGGTGTGAAGACATCATCTTGGTCGTTGGCAACACTGCATCAAATGAGGGTAAAATCCCTTTCTACACCTCTATTTGATCGGTTTTTTAGACATTTTGAATCGAAACTCTACCTGACTGCAAATCAAAATGCAGCCAATTCATGCCATATAACTATGTAAATCGGTTCAGGCTACACATATGTTTGATCTAGCGGGTTTGCACAGAACATATGTTTATGGTTGAATGTCGTAGCTCTTGTGCCAGTTTATTTCGATAGTTACTGAGGATGGAAAATCATAAAATTACTCCGTCGTAATGGATTGAATCCCTTACTATCATGCATGGTATCGCCCGTAGCAAAGCCGCCATGAAGATTCAGATGTCATTCTGCCAATGAAAATGAATATAGTATGACTCGTTACTCCATTCGCAATAATCGACTCTCTTATCGTATATTCCTGCTTCCAGTTTTGGTATATAGATGAAGCAATACCCCATTCTGATTCTAAGTTTGCTACTGCTGCTCTGGGGATGTATCACGACTCCTTTGGGGATCACGGTTACTTCTCGTGCTCCCAAGGACACAACTTCCTCGGGGCCTGTTCAAGCGAAACGGGCATGGATTTTTGTTGAGGGCTCTCAGGAAGGAACTACTCCTGCGACCGTTCGCATTCGTCGTAGCTACGAAATCACAAATGTTTCACTACGTGTGGGGCAGGATTTCGAAGAGGTTCGGCGATATGAATTGGAACGAAGTGTGACATCGAACCGGATCATGCAGGATTACACGTTTCAAGGTACCAATGATGGTGGATACTTCACCCTCAATTCAACAGAATTATCCCGTGATAACAAAGGACGGTTCATTATTCCTTTCTATCAAGAACCGATTCAGATCCTGGATCATGAGTACGATTTAATCTTGATTGTGACCGAGTAGCGTGAGTTCCCGACCCTATATTCTTCAAGAAACAACCTGGCAATCCGTCAAGGAAACGGATTTCCAGATAGCTGTGCTTCCTTGGGGAGCAACCGAAGCACATAATACCCATCTACCCTACGGCACCGATAACATACAACTGGATCGAATTGCAGCGGATTCCTGTGCGTTTGCTTGGGAGCAAGGTGCACAAGTCGTTGCATTACCAACGGTCCCCTTTGGGGTTAATACAGGGCAACCCGACATAAAGCTTGACTTGAACATGATGCCCAGTACACAGATGGCATTAATGGGGGATCTTGCCAGAGTTCTTGAACAACAGAAGATCCCAAAACTTGTGATCCTGAATGGACATGGAGGGAATGATTTTCGACAGATGATCCGCGAAGTGGGGTTTCATTATCCCAAACTGTTTATCTGTGAGGTCAACTGGTTTAAAGTGCTTGACACGATGACCTACTTTAAGAACCCTGGTGATCACGCTGGAGAACTTGAAACCAGTCTCATACTTGAAATTGCTCCTGAACTTGTTCTTCCCCTTGATGAGGCTGGAGACGGGCGGGAACGTCATTGGAAAATTCATGGCTTCCTTGAGGGATGGGCTTGGGCAGAGCGTCGCTGGAGTGAAGTGACCAAAGATACAGGTGTTGGAGATCCAAGGGATGCGTCAGGTATTCAAGGAAAATTATTTCTTGAAGCGCTCGCAAAAAAAATAGGCACATTTTTTGTCGAATTGGCTTCCACGAATAATACCGATCTCTACGAATCACATTCACGTTGAATTAGAACTTAATTTCAGTCTCTTTTACCATGTTCCGAACGATACCATCACTGTGCGTTATTTTCATTTTTTTGCTGCCATTACTTGTGAACGCACAAGATTTGGCAGGTTCTTATCTGCAAGAGATTGATGACTTACTCCTGCAAGCTCATGCAGCTAGTAAATCTGCGGTCAATGCTACGGATATTCAAGAAATCAAAGCGCAAGCCGAGATTATCACAAAGATCGTCTGGGGGGCTCCTGCTGACCTACTTCATCAAACAGGAGTAGCGGCTACCCATGGTTGGAAAACCAGATGGCAGACCGATGGAACTGAATTTGATGAAGCACATTTTGAACGACATGGTTCTGATCCCCCAATCATCTCAGATCCTAGAAAACTTGGGATCATGGGGCGAGGACGTGCAATCATTAAATTACTTGTCGATGCTCAAAATGAACCCCATGCAGATCATGTCATGAATTCCTTAAGTAATGTGATTGGATGGATGCGTCTAAGTGATGGGGTTACCAAAGGTGAGCGCCAACCACGTATTGACCTTACTCATGTTTGGGATGCTCCTTCTCGTTTTTGGAATACAAGTGCAGACACTGGATGGATCCTTGAGGCGTATGCGCAAGCACTAAATATTATGAAGACCAACTATCAAGGGAACCTTGATATGGCACGTGATCATGCGAGTGCGATGGTTGCGATCCTGGAAAAATGTAAATCTGGGCAGGATGAAAATGGAGATGGAACCATTGAACCTGTCATGATGGAAGGTGGAATTAACACAGCCATTCAACATGCCCAATATTGGGGGATTATTAAATAAGTGAGATGATGAACACTAGAACGATCTGCTTTTTATCTACAACGTGCATTGTACTTTTCATTGCACTCGGAACGATTCAGTCTGCTCAGGCTCAATGGAAGACGCTCTTTGATGGTTCATCATTAGACGGATGGTATCAGGCAGGGCCAGGAGAGTTTACACTGGAGGCGGACGGATCTATGGTCAGTAAAGGTGGAATGGGACTCTTTTATTACAAGAATGAATCATTTCGTGATTTTGAATTAGAGCTTGAATGGATGGCCAATAAATACACTGCGAATAGTGGTGTATTTGTAAGGTTTCCCGAAACTGATGACCCATGGGTTGCGGTCAACGAAGGGTATGAAATTCAGATTGATGATAGCCGAGATCCCGATCATAAAACGGGAAGTGTCTATGCAATCAGCAAACCCTTTCGATCAAATCCTCGTCCTGCTGGAGAGTGGAATAACTTTCGCATTCGAGTCAGTGGACAGAGATACGAGATCTGGCACAACGGTGTCAAGGTAAATGATTATATGGGGCATCGAGGCCGGGAAGGTTTTATTGGATTCCAGAATCATGATGACAGCTCTCATGTATCGTTCAAAAATGTTAGAATTCGACCTATCGAGGATCATATACATGAATCTCTGGCCGAAATGATGTCAACCGAAGAGACAGTAGAGCCAATTCGGGTACTTATGCTGACTGCGACCCATGGATTTAGACATGGCGCTGCTATTGAGGCGCAAAAAGAAGTCATGATGGCACTTAGCCAGACGACTGAACTTCGTGTGGATACAACCGAGGATGTCAACATGCTAACCCCTGAGACCCTCTCTGATTACGATGTTCTTTTCTTGGCGAATTCAACACTGAGACTCCCTCGCCCTGAAGGCCTCACTGCCTCAGAGTTCTCAGAGGAAAGATTAGAAGGAACTTTGGCCAATTATGATCTCACAATGATGGTGCCTGACAATACCATCCAAGGAAAGGTTGCCATCAGTGACACTCCCGATTCGTTAACCGGGGTGGTAAAATTCAACCTCTTTCCTGACCCGGCACAATTAATCGGCATCCAGTTGGCTTCTGATTCATTACAATTTTCATGGGATACGGGGGGAATGGGGATTGCACAAATGCACCTTGGAATCGAAGAAGATTCACTGCGAGGGATGATGACCCTGGGAGAAATGCAAATCCCTGTTCTTGGAAAAGAAAGTGTGCCCCCGGCGATAACCTATACGGTCACGATTACAACCCCTCAAACCCCTATGGAGGCCTTACTGACGCTCCAAGGAGATTCAGGTGCCATAGTCTTTCCCGAAGGAGAAATTTCCATCAACGACCTTGTACACCATCAGGACTCTGTTCAATTCCACTTTAATATTCCTGAATTTGGTGATTTTCATGGAACAGGAATCATCTCGGAAAATGATATCCAAGGAGAAATTTCAGGGGATTTCGGCGCAATGCCCTTTTCTGGCTCGGTCAATCAAGCTGGAGAGATGGACGTCGAAGGAGAGACCTTGGATTTGAATCATGTAGGTGCAATTCTCTCGTTCCTTGAGCAAGGCAGGGGGGTCGCCGTTGCACATGCGGGACTTGATGCGCTCTATTACTCCGAAGAGTATCGTGAGATGGTAGGTGGTGGACTTTTTGACAGTCATCCATGGACACAGAGTGTTCGCGTGTCTGTGGAAAATCCAAATACTCCAGCAACACATCATCTGGGCGATGATTTTTGGGTTCATGAAGAAATCTATGCACTAGATGTCAACCCACGTTGGAATTCAAAAGTTTTACTTTCATTAGATACTGAAACCGTTGAACTAACTCAATCCGTTGCAGGCCCGGAACGTAATGACTATCCACTCAGCTGGATTCGGACTCATAATAATGGACGAGTGTTTGTCACGTCTCTCGGACATTTTGCAGACACATGGAAGACTCCCGCTTTTGTAGATCATGTTGTGCAGGGGTTGCGTATGGTCGCAGGGCGTACAGACGTAGACTTTTCCGGGCATCGAATTAAAGAAGTGATTGCAGATAATGTATGGCCCGATGATATTGCGGTAGATGAACAAGGAGATGTCTGGATTGCTGAACTGCGCGGGAAAATTCATCATTACGATGCAGAAACAGATGATGTGACCCAGATTGCCCACATACAAACTACAGATCCAACCAATATCGAGCATGGTGTGTTCGGAATAGAGGTTGATCCTGAGTTTTATGAAGGCTCGCCCTATCTCTATCTATACTATACCGAACCTCATACCTTCATAAACACACTATCACGGTTTACTTATGAAGAGGGTACTCTTGATCTTGAATCAGAACATGTCCTCTTGAGGGTTCCGACTGAACCACAGTGCTGCCACCAGGCAGGTGATCTCGAATGGGGTCCCGATTCGACGCTCTATCTCTCGACCGGTGATACAGGTATGTCTGAAGTTCGCCCTGGCTGGAAGATGTCCGAAGAACAATTATCAAAGTTCATGAGCACCCATGCTCTGAAAGATTATCATTGGGCACGTCTAGTTGATTCGGAACGCTCCGCACAAAACTTGCAAGATCTTCGAGGAAAGATTCTTCGAATCAACCGAGATGGAACAATTCCCCATGATAATCCATTTTTCGGCAAACCGGGGGTACGCTGGGAGATCTATGCCTATGGCCTTCGAAATCCTTACCGATTTAAAGTAGATCCGCGAACCAATGCACTCTATATTGGTGTCGTAGGGCCAGATGCCTCCTTTGATTATGACGAGTATAATATCTCCTTGGATGGTGGTGAAAATTTTGGATGGCCTCGAACCCTGGGGAAATTATTCTATAATGAATGGACGCCCGAATTAATACCCAACTATGTTCCTCCATTCTGGGAATATGACTACGAGCATGGAGGACGATCGGCCACAATGGGACCTATTTATCGCTCCGACGGGAAATATTCATTTCACCAGATCCTGAACAATAAAATTCTTGTATTCGATTGGGCAAGACGCTGGATCAAGTATGGTGAACTGGTTGATGGGACCTTTTCGAGTGACCAGGAAGAAGATGTGCGCCAGAACATTCCGAATATCCAAATTCCTGCAAAGCGCTTGATCAATATCCGGATGTTTGATACACTTACGGATACCGCGCCAATCTCTATGGAGATTGGCCCGGATGGGAGTATTTACCTGGCTGAATTTGATGGCTTCTGGGATGCTGGGCCCGATGCAAGAGTGACAAGGTATCGTTGGATTGAGAACCCTACCCCACCTCAGAATCCATCGGATAACTAATTGAATGGAACAACGCAGTGCTTTCTCACTCTTGGAAGTATTGAAGTGTATCCACCTAGTTTCTTGGATCTCTATACGACCAACTATATACTACGATCGTAGTTCATGCTCGTGCAGATTCAACCAATCTATGAGAATCGTTTAACCTAAAGATCAAATTCAATGGTTTCCAGACCAGTTCATATAAGCAACTTATCTGGTTTATGTACGGTTATACTTGTTCTTCTAGGACCCCGTATTTCAATGGCTCAGTCTGCAGATGGAGAGACACTTTATCTCACAAGATGTAGCTCATGTCATCAGGCGGATGGTGAAGGAATTACCGGAGTTTTTCCACCACTGAATGAAATCGATTGGGTGACTGACGATAAGGGACGTCTTATCCGAATTATCTTGGATGGCGTCATGGGTGAGATGCAAGTAGGAAATACAGTGTATAGTGGAGCGATGCCTCCATGGAAAGCATACCTGAATGATCAGGAAATGGCTGCACTGCTCACCTACATTCGCACTGCATGGGGCAACGATGCCTCTGCGGTTACGGAGAATGAAGTCATGCTTGTACGAAAAGCCACCAGTGATCGAACGCAGGCCTGGACGATTGAAGAGTTAGCCGATCCATCGAACCAAGGCATTCCAGGATCCTTGGGGTTTCTCCTTTCGCCACGTGACTCAACAGATAATTAATCATCTTATCTCTATTTCTATGCAATATCTATCTTGGGTTCCATTGTGTTTGACCATACTTATAACCTCAAATGCAGCCAGTCAAGAATTGGTGGGTTCAGTTGAAGTATTGGATGAAGCAATGACAAATTTAGTCTCTGCTGATGAGCAATTAGAAGTCCTGGCCGAGGGGTTTGATTGGTCTGAGGGGCCCGTATGGGTTCGGGATGGAGAGTTCTTACTCTTTTCTGATGTTCCTACCAATCAAATCTTTCAATGGAGCGAGAGCAATGATATCCGTGTATATCTGGAACCCTCGGGCTATACCGGATCCGAAGAACGAGGAGGCTCTTTGGGATCGAATGGACTTACTCTAGATTCTGAGGGGAATCTGGTGATTACTCAACATGGTGATCGCCGTATCGCACGTTTGGAAGCACCTCTCTCGGATCCTGAGCCGAAATACGATACGATTGTTGACCACTATAACGGGGCTCGTTTTAACAGCCCAAACGATTTGGTGTACCACTCTGATGGGGCACTCTATTTTACCGATCCACCCTATGGATTTGAACTTGGAATAAATGATCCATCCAAAGAACTTGACGTTCACGGTGTTTTTCGCGCTGCTTCGGACGGAACCGTAACGCTACTGGAATCTGAGCTTAGCCGTCCAAATGGGTTAGCCTTTTCGCCAGACGAAACGACACTATATGTCGCAAATTCTGATCCAGAACATGCGATCTGGATGGCCTATGATGTTTTGGAAGATGGAGGAATCGATAATGGACGAGTCTTTTTTGATGCCACCAGCCTTGTCAAAAAAGGGCTTCGCGGATTACCTGACGGCTTGAAAGTAGATGTCAATGGAAATCTATTCGCGACCGGACCGGGTGGCGTTCTGGTATTCAGCCCGGAAGGAATACACCTTGGCACGATCAACACAACGCAGGCTACAGCCAACTGCGCCTTTGGAGATGATGGTACGGTCTTGTATATCACTGCAAATGGATATTTATTACGTATTCCACTACTTACCAAGGGCATGATTCCCTAATGATTTCACTACTAAACTCTCCAAATTGCGTGAATACAGAATCTGATGTACTAGCCCCAGTAAATGATTCACGCTCGATCCACTTCCCAAGAAATAATTAAACGATTCAAACTCTTTCGGCTATATTATTTGACATGGATGGGGTTCTGGTTGATTCCGAGCCTCTGCATGAAAAAGCACAGGACATCGTCTGTAGGAAATTTGACCTAAACGTTCCTAAGACCGTCAATCCGATGTTCAAGGGATGGACAGAAGAGAAAGTCTATGAGTACATCACAGAACATTTTGGTACAGATGGTTCTACTTCGGTGGAACACCTTGTTAAAGAAAAACACGCCGCGTATGCAAGTCTGTCAGATGAGCTCCAACTGATCCCGGGCGCTTTACATCTTGTTCAATCCTTGCATGAAAAGAGTATACCCCTTGGTTTAGTAACTTCTGCCACAAAAGCGGATCAGGAACGAACATTCACCAAGTTTGGATTCGCTCTCTATTTTTCGGCGGTGACGACGATTGAAGATGTTCGCTTGCCAAAGCCGGATCCTCAACCGTATATCATTACTGCTGCCCGTTTGGGCGTGCCTGTTGAAGAATGTATTGTGATTGAAGATTCAAAATACGGGATCCTCAGTGGGCTACGAGCGGGATGCCACGTACTGGGACTCACGACTACATTTACCGATCAGACCCTGAAGGATGTTGGTGCACATGCTGTTTTCAAGTCCAATGAAGAGATCAATCAGTACCTTAGTGCTTTACTCTCTCCTACAAGCGGCAAAGCGAAATCCTGTTAAGATCAATGCACAAATCATGATAGTCCACTCAATCTGGAATAGAGTAACCCAACATTAAACTGAATGAGTTTATGTGGCGTGTCAGCATCTTCATTTTGGTTACCGTTCTATATGGTTGTACATCGAGTCGAAAGCCAGTAGATCATGATGATTCCCATACAAACTGGTCAGTGTATCTGGGGGATGCTACAAGTAGCCACTACTCTACCCTTCACCAGATCCATCAGGGTAATGTGGGCGAGCTCACATTAGCTTGGGTATACCACTCAGGAGATGCCGATAGCACAACTCAAATACAGTGTAACCCCATCATTGTAGACACAATCCTATATGCCACTTCACCGGGATTGAAAGCACTTGCCTTGAATGCAGAAACTGGAAAAGAGATCTGGCGTTTTGATCCGTTTCAGACCGGTGCAGTCAAAGAAGGTCCGGGAATTAATCGAGGCGTAACCTATTGGGATGGAAATGACCATCACGTGTCACGGATTCTCTACTCTGCTGGATCTCGATTATTCGCATTGAATGCACGTACGGGGGAGCCGATTCCATCATTTGGAGAAGCGGGATCAATTGATTTGCGGAATGGACTGGGGCGGGATGTAACTGGCTTGGCCGTATCTGCACGGACACCTGGGATCATGTATGAACATCTATTGATCCAGGGCACTTCTCTTTCAGAGGGAATCCGATCTGCACCCGGTCATATCCGTGCGTATGATGTTCGTACAGGAGAAATGGCTTGGATCTTCCATACCATCCCCCACCCTGATGAGTTCGGATATGATACCTGGCCATCGGAAGCATACCGATACAGCGGAGGTGCCAATGCATGGAGTGGGCTAAGCCTAGACAAAGAGCGTGGGCTCGTCTTTTTACCTACCGGTTCAGCTGCATTTGATTTTTGGGGTGGCAATCGGATTGGAAAAAATCTCTTTGCAAATTCTGTTCTTGCATTGGATGCGAGAACAGGCGAACGTAAATGGCATTTTCAGACCGTACATCACGATATTTGGGATCGAGATCTGCCCGCTGCACCTAATTTAGTTACCGTACTCCACGAGGGACGCAAGATTGATGCGGTTGCACAGGTGACGAAAAGTGGACATGTTTTCCTTTTGGATCGGGAAACCGGAGTCCCTCTCTTTCCCGTGGAAGAGCAAGAGTTTCCACCATCAGATCTCTACGGTGAAGAGGCATGGCCAACCCAACCGATTCCAATAAAGCCCCCTCCGTTTGCACGTCAACGATTTGATGAAGAAGATATTACAGACATTTCCCAAGAATCTCATGACTATGTGTTGGAGCGATTTCGTCGGGTTCGCTCCAAGGGACAGTTTGTGCCTCCAAGCGTAGAGGGAACGATCATCTATCCAGGATTTGATGGTGGCGCAGAATGGGGTGGTGCCGGGTATGATCCGACCTCCGGTATGCTCTATGTCAATAGTAACGAGATGCCCTGGATCCTGACCATGGTTCCGCTCAATCCAGACAATGCCTCCACGGGTTCAGGTTTATATGCGCGTTACTGCGCCGGTTGTCATGGTTCGGAATTGGAGGGGTCCAGTAGCGGTGACATGCCAGCTTTGACAGGACTGGATCTTCGAATGTCCAAAGACGATGTAAAAACCCAAATCCTACAAGGAATCGGGTTTATGCCTTCATTTGGGTTTCTCAAAACAGAGGAAGTATCTGCCATTACGGATTTCCTCTTTGAGGAAAAAGATCCTTCCATTCATCGAGAGATTACAGTTACGGATCCCGCGTTGAGTAACTTTTTCGCTGGCTCTCCGTACGGACACACTGGTTATAACCGATTTTTTGATCAAGACGGTTATCCGGCTGTTAAGCCTCCTTGGGGCACATTGAATGCAATCAACTTGAACACAGGCACGATGGACTGGTCGATCCCACTCGGAGAGTTTCCGGA
This sequence comes from Rhodothermales bacterium, assembly GCA_965215475.1. Lineage (GTDB taxonomy): Bacteria > Bacteroidota > Rhodothermia > Rhodothermales > Bin80 > Bin80. Next base: position 142,538 of record OZ244061.1, on the reverse strand, counting down.
ATTGACCGACAAAGGTATCCCGTTGACCGGAACGGAAAATTATGGTGGACCTGTCATTACGTCAGGTGGCCTGATTTTTATCGCCGCGACCAAAGATGAACGCTTTCGAGCATTTGACAAAGAAAACGGAGATTTATTATGGGAAACACAGTTGCCTGCCGGAGGCTATGCAACTCCCGCAACATATGCGGTCAATGGAAAGCAATATGTGGTCATCGCTGCAGGTGGTGGAAAGATGGGAACCAAGTCAGGAGATGCGTATCTCGCATTTGCTTTGCCTGAGTAGTCAAATTCAACCCTGTTAAATCCGATACGGAGAAAAAAACGAGCCTTGGGGACCCAAAACCCCAAGGCTCTCACCACTAAACCTAACAGTGAAAGATAGCACATTGAAACATATTTTTCGCACAAGGAGGGAGTTAACGACAAAAATTTATCGTTGACTCCCTCTCACCGCCTCTATTTTCTGCAATGTGTTTTCGCCTAAGATGAAGGCAAGGAGCGGATTCGAATATTTCGAAACCAGACAGGATCACTGTGATCCTGCAAGCATATGTGTCCCACTTTGGTCATTCCATAATGAGGCATATCAATCCATTTGCTCTCCGCAATAGAAGCCTTCCAAGCATCACTCCAAAGCTCATAGGAGACAATTTTTTCGCCATTGAGCCAGTGCTCAACCATGGCTCCATTGACAACAATTCGAGCTTGATTCCACTCTCCTACCGGGTTTACCGCTTCCACACTGGGGGCATGCATGTCATAATTTGCTCCAGCATGTCGATCCGCACCCTCTTTGGCATCAGGATGGGCTTCATTATCTAGAATCTGATATTCTGGACCGGTACGCCATGGATAATCATGTTCCTCAGAAACCCTGAACATAATTCCGCTATTACCTGCAGGTGAAATCTTCCACTCCAGTTCCAACTCAAAATTCTCATACTGCTCTATCGTGATAATATCCCCTCCTTCTCCCTCTCCTGAGAAATACAGTATTCCTTCTTCATCCACCTGCCATGCCTCAGGAATTCCTTCTCCCCCATAGCGCCTCCATTGATCCGTACCAAGTTCTTTCCAATCAGCATCTTCCATCTGGGCATCTTCTGTTACTTCCTCTGAATTTTGTGCCATAGCATTTACTGTAAAGAGTGTTGCCGTCATTACAGCAGCCATCATGAATCGTGTCATCATTTTCGTAGATTGTTTTGTAGAAGTTAATTGGTTTGCTCTTCAGCAGATTCACTGTAATCCGCGACTCTGTCATTGAAGAGCAAAACGAAGGCCAAAGAGAACACCAATGTCGCAACGGCAAAAATCGTCCAGAAAGTTCCCCATCCAGCAAGATCTAATTGTCCATTGTCTCCAAAGTTATTCACATAGGCACCACTTAATTGAGTCCCCAGGAAAAACCCGATCCCCTGAGTAAGAAGAACCAGAAGCCCTTGCACCTGACCGCGTACTTCGGGAGCGGTCTTTTTATCAATATAAATCTGCCCGGTGACAAAAAAGAAATCGTAGCAGATTCCATGAATCAGAATGCCAATCATGATAAACCAGTACATCTCAACACTGCCACCTAGGGCAAAGATTGCAAAGCGGGCCACCCAAGCAAGCATACCAAGAAGAAGCATCCACTTTACTCCTAAGCGGCGGAAGAAAAATGGAATCAAAAGCATAAAGAAAATCTCACTTACCTGCCCCCACGCCATCTCCCCACTGGGGTTAGCAAAAAGGTTTGTGCCGGTAAAAATTTCTGTATTCACCTGAGAAAAATACAGTGGTGCATAAGGGAAGTACGTTCCAAATGCAATAAAAATGAGCGTTGCCGCCGCAAGAAAAACGACAAAAGATTTGCTCTTTAAGGCATTGAATGCATCAATGCCTGCGATCTGTTTCCATGAAGTGGATTGTCCTCTCGAAGGTGGAGGTGTGTAAGGAAGAGTAAAGCCATAGAGGCCAAGAAACAAGGCAGCACCACCTCCGATATACAGTGGAGTCGGAGAGGTATCTGCCTGCAGAACATATCCCATAAATAATCCTATGGTAGCCCAACCAATCGTTCCAAAGACACGAACTACAGGAAATTCCTTTTCCTGATTCTTCATGTGATGAAACGCCAACGAAGCGGTGAGTCCAAGAGTTGGAAAATAGCAGAGAGCATGTAACCCTAAGAGTGGGAGGAAGAGGTTGGTGCCGGCAGCCGATGGCATCATGCACATGGCCGCACCCGCAACCAACATGAGTACACCCAATAATTTTTCAGAGTCAAAGAATCGATCTGCAACCATCCCGAGGAAAAATGGCCCAATAATGCAGGCAATCGGCCCAAAAGCATAGGCCCAAGGAATCAAATCTCCAATCCCTTCCTCACTCATAAAACTACCTAAGGTTGGTGCCCAAGCTCCCCAAATAAAGTACTGGACAAACATCATTAAGCTAAGGCGTGCAACAAGTCCTACATTCATCTCAATTTCCTGTTAATTGATAATAAAAGAAACGCCGCAAGATCGATGATCTCACGGCGTTTGAGATACATAGAAACAAACCTCCCCATTCAGAGAGGATCATCCGATCTATGCAAATATAATTAAGATTTCAATTAATTCTGCATCTCAACAAATTCTTCCACCCTGCGAACGATCACTTCTGGATCTGCATCCTCTTCTTCCTGCTGATCAATCTCCGCACGTAAAGCTTTGATTTCTTCACTACTTGCTCTCTCATTTCTTTCTAATTGATCAACATGTGCACGTGCAAGAGCGAACGACGCAGGCCAAGAATAAATGGGTTGTTTTTGCGCATTCAAGTATTCAAAATGAACCGTATTGGCCGCCGCAATCTCGTTCTCCGTCAAGAACTCGCTTGGGATGAGTTCAAAAACATCGAGCCCCCTAGCGATCTCGCTATTGTAAATATATCCGTTGTACCAATAGGCGGACCAGCTTCCTCCCATTTCTGACTGCTCCGCCGATACTGGGCCACGATCATGATAGGCGATCTCAATCACATTGGCCGGATCGGTCCAGTCCGTAATTGAAATTCCTCCCTGATACCACGACTGAAGGAAAATATCACGCCCTGGCACCGGAATCAGGGATCCATTGTGAGCCACACAGTTCTCCTGTTCCGTTTGCGGTACGGGAAGCTTATAATAGCTTTCAAAATGCATCTTGTTATTCTCATCAATCGAGAAGTAGGCATTTGCCCCCCATTGCATCGGATCAGTTTCACGACATTTTGCGCCTCTTCCACCACCCCATTCATCCGTGAACAAGATTTTTGAACCATCATTACTGAAGGTGGCGGAATGCCAGTATGCAAAATTACTGTCGGCAACGGCATCTAGCCGGATTGGATTGATCGGATCGGTAATATCCAGAAGAATACCATACCCTTCACAGGCACCACCAGCTAGCCCGATCTCGGGATACAAAGTGATATCGTGGCACTGATCAGGCCCACGATCTTCATCCTCGGAACGCCCCATCATCTCGGAGACCATGCCTGGAAGTGCCTCACGGAATGCACCACTATCTGCAGCGGTTGGTTCTGTAATTCCTTCTTCCTCAAAAAACGATGCGCTCATTGCAGCCACATAGCGATCTGGAAGGACCATCGTGCGAGGCCCAATGGCTACTACATATTCGCCACGTTCCCTAGCCTCTGCAAACTGGGTTTTCTCTGCTTCTGTAGGTCCATGTACAGGAGGAGCCGGCAAATCCTCGAAAATTCGCGGTGAGCTGGCAATTGCGGCTTGGGTTGGATCCGACAATGGAACCTTGATCACTTCAATCCGAAAGAGTGCCGATTCGGGGTCTTCACTCGGGGAAATGTCGGAACAGCCAGGTAATTCCTCGGCCGGACGTACAGGAGCAGATCCAGATACATAGACATAGATATTCTCATCATCTTCGGGATCTTTGAGCAAGGAGTGGGTATGTGATCCTCGACACGTCTGGACATTATGAATATACTGTGGATTGAGTACATCCGTAATATCAAAGATTCGGATTCCCCTCAGTCGATCAGCACTCACGCTTTCCTGTACTCCCTGAGTTCCACAGTCAAGACGCCCACCTAGGCCCTCACCCGAAACAAAGAGCAAGTTTTCGTAGACCGATACATCACTCTGAGATGCCGGGCATACATATTCTTTTGCAAGAATGGGATCGGTCGGGTCCGCCACATCCCATATTTGCACGCCATTATAGTTGCCTTGGAAAACATAATTCCCTTTGAAGGCAAGGTCGCTGTTGGTTACACCAATAAAGTTCTCAGAAGGAGGCTTGGTCGTAACCATACGTAAATTCCAGATTGCCTCTTCTGCGTCAAACAATCCCGCTCCAAGTCCAACGCGGGGGTCATCGAAGACCATTGTCTGCTGAGCAAGGCCAGCATCGGGCCGAAACAGAATCACCGACAACATGACGGTAAAAAATAGGATACGAGTACTCATGTATCTTGGGTTAATTTTTGAGTTTATAAATTATAGATTATCCAGCATCAGCTTCATACGGTTAATCTCCGTAACCTGATCAACATGGATTTCGGAGGCTAGTCTGTAGGTGTCATCCCCCGTGATGGCCCCATCTATTTTGAACAATTCCTTCACCATGTGGACCGCTCCTTCATGGTGCATGATCATATATTCCAAAAACAATCGGTCAAAGTCTTTCCCCTGAGCAGACTCCAGTTCTTTTAGTTGTTCATCCGTCAGCATCCCCGGCATGTGGGTTCCATGATGATCTGCACCATGAATCATTAGAGAACTTCCCTCGATCATAATATGCGGTACCACCTGATCTCGCCTGCGTAACCAATCCTGCATGATTTGAATCTCATCATTCTGAGCATTAATAATCCGGCCAGCCAAAACCTGAATGATTGGATCTGCTTCATTGGTTTCTGCAAACGAAGACATCACGAGGGCCTGTGCATGGTGTGCAATCATGCCCACCATAAAATCTACGTCGGCCTGTGAAAAGTGTGCAAGCGCGCTATCCTTGCGGGCCCAGAACAATGCCTCCAATTTCTCTGAATCCTGGGCCATAGATGGCATTGCCACACAAAGACCAAGGAAAAGGCAAAGTCCAACTTGTATCGGAAATCGTTTTTCTTTCATAACCCGCTATATAACCATGAAGTTGAGAAAATGTTACACATGATCCGGCAAAAAGCGACTAAAATATCGCAGATAACTGCATACGGACGGTATGAATTTGAGGAGCATCTTGAGGGCTACGACCAGAATAGGTGAGTGTCGCACGTAAGACACGGTTCAGTTGTATCCACCCGCTGACATCCCAGAGACGAGAGTGCCCCGCTCCTCTGCCATCGGTGAGTTCAAAAAATGCAAGTCCTCTCGCATTCGATTCAGCCGTCAACCGGACACTGGAAAGCTCAATCCGTGCACTTACATTGGACTTCCCCGCCCGATCCCAAGACATCTGTAGTGGTAGTTTTAGAATCGTTGCACGTCCCCTTGTTCGGGTGTCTTTCCTTGTATAGTCCAATCCACTGGACAAACGATAATTTGAAATTACGGACCATTGAATCTTCTGTCTTAATGATCGCGACTGAATATCGAACTCTCGAGAGCCAAAAGCGGTACTCTGATTCACCTTATCGGAGAGGATTCCTCCGGATTCAAACGTCCATGCATCTCCAAGGCTCCATCGGATTTGCGTCCGAAATTCATCGATCCTCCTCATTTCTGTATCGGCAGCAAAGACATTCGTGGAGCGAATCTTTCGCCAAGAGACATGAAACCCGTAACGGGGTTGATGTCGAAAGAGCCATAGATCTTGCATAAGACTCAGCGTACCACGAACGGTATTCTCAGGGTGGCGAAATCTTGATTGTCGTAGAAGGTAGATCTTCGCTGGATCAGAATCTTTACTCTTTTCCTGAATTTCGATCGCAGTCTTGAGGGTAACTGGGCGGAGCCATTTTTGCCATGAGGTGTTCGGGGTACGCCAGCGCTGCATCCCGTCAAACTGGAGATTGAACCGAGCTTTCAGTCCAGTTACAGATTGCAGCGAGTCAGATGGAATCAGTGTCCGCGCATAGACCCCTTCATTTTGCGTGACTTCCGGGGTGAATTCGTCAAGTTCAATTACACCATTGCCGTTTGAATCATTCCATACATACTCCCCTAGTTCTGGTCCAGTACGAATATAAATCTCTTGTAAGACGGGGGTTTGTTCCGAGAGTGCCTCATAGAACCAATTTAGACGCACTAGCCTTCCCCACCGCTGTGCACGACCATCCCAGCGGACAACCAAAGATCGCTCATTTAATCGCCCCTGGGTAGTTTGGAAGAAATCTGTATAGTTGGTGTACTGTATACCCAGTCGCCCCTGACTTTGAAAGGACCTCCAATTTCCTGTCTGATAGTTCATGCTAGTTGTTGCCGTACGTCTTCCAGGGATTAAACTATAGTTGTCGGACCAAAGATGTTCCTCTCGCCAGTCCAACCCAGTAGACCAGGTTCCCCAGGCTCCCCTTAGTTCCACGGAAGGAGAGAGTTCCCAGTACTGCTGCGAATCCTCCCGAAGCCCCTCATTGATGTGTTGATGGCGCTGACTCGTCCTGAATTGTGTATGGACATGCAAGCGATTTTGCATCAGTGCTTTACTCATTTGCGCTTGATGTCGAACCCATCTCCCTCTCACTGAAGTTTCTTCACTTTCAATATGGATGAAGAGATAATTAAGTTTCGGCCAATCGGGTTCGTCAATGAGGAGTGTTGTTTCCCTTCGATTTCCCTCGAATACCCCGAGCTGCTCCAATCGACCGATTGTGCCGATGACGGAGGATGTTTCAGATATTTGCCAAGCTGCACTTACTTCGTCAATGGTTTCCTGATGTGTCTGGATCCGCCCACGATCGATCGGCAAGTTCCAAGAACGTACAAACTCAATGGGCTGCGTCCGATCAAAGGTCGCGAAATTTTTTCCTGTATGGCGACGATGGGCCGTCAATTCCATCTTTCCCAATCCAATCGGCACATCTTTTAATGCAACCAAAGCATCATAACTATTTGCCCGATCATCATCTGAATCCAGAGAAGAAAAACGATTCTCATCACGATACGAATGCGCCCACTCCCCTACGACCTCGACATATCGGATCGGTGCAAAACTTCCTCGTAGATCAAACATCCGCTGCTGTGCTGGCCTCGGCAAAATGCGCACGGGAGAGTACTCTCCTAGCCCAGGGCCCCGATAACTATAGATAATCCCATTTGTGGTTTGTCCCTGTCTCACATACTCTCCCCTTCCTGGACCAACCCGGGTAAAATGAACGCGAAAAACATTGCTCCGGGACGCATCTGTGATCGGTACATAGATCTCATAGTTCTGTCCTGCAATCGTTGTATCTACTTGCATGTAGTGTACCCAAGGTGCATCGGGATCATAAGTTACCCTGGTTGCACCACTACGTGATGTTTCCGAATCTCCCATCTGAGCAAGCACTTGCTTATCCTCATCCGTAAGTCCAAATTCTTGATCAAAGGACTTTCCATCCGCTTCCCGGATGAACGTGACCCCCAAAGAGGCAAGTGGGGGCCCGGCTTCTCGTGTCATCGTTGTAACCATAGCCTCCGTTGCCGATAATGTGCGAGTGAATTCCGTCGTTCGGTATTGAAACTCAACTACGATCCGATGATGGTACTTGATCAAACGGTTGGTTGTAAAGGAAATCTCCCCGGTCGCATAGTCAATGACATAATCCTGAGACTCACCACGTTCCAATAGAGCACCGTCCAAATACACGGCCTCGGAGCCTGGGATCACCAGAATAAATGGCTCATTTGAACGACCTTCGAGCCTGTAGGGCCCCTGCACCCCATCGTTTACCTGGAGATCTTGCGTCCTGAAAATCCCTCGCGAAGTTGCGGCAACGGCACGTAGAGATCCGCTCGTTGTTTTCAGGGCAAAGGGGGTTGTGATTCCAACGCCTTGAATCTTTCGATTGAGCCTTCCGAATCTACTCTGATCAAGGTTGAATTGAAAGTCTCCTAATTGGGCAGAACTGAAAGGAGTATCAATTTCTATGAATACTCGATCCAACTCGCTGAGCCGCTGCGTTGTACCTTCAGGAAGGATGGGCGTATTTTCGTCTGTCAATGCTGCTCGGACATGAATATTCGGGGATAGTTGCCCCGACATCTGCAGGCGTAATCCAGACTCGATCGTCGCATCACGATTGTTGCCTGCCAGAATCCCACGAGTAATCGATCCACTTCGTCGTAGCTGTGTTGGTGGTGAAAGAGAAAGGTCTGGATCATCGAGCTGAGCCGCAACGGATGAATCGGTCGGAGGCGGCGGCGTTCCTAACACACGAGAAAATTGCTCGGGAAGATTCAATTCCCAGATTCTGTATCTGACAATCACCGTATCCTTTTCTGCAATGGAAGAAACCCAGAGTCGACGAGCCCACATGTCCCACTGATAGTCATCCGGACTGAGTTCTCTCCCATTCGCTGACAGAACGAATGTACCCGGAATGATAAATGAAGGAAGGATAAAGGGTTGTTCTCCTGAAAGAGTATCCACTCTGGTCTGGCTAAACGTAGACTTACTGCATAACACGGCACAGAGGGTACATACACTCAATATGCACCCTAATTTTGCATTCCGTACAACCTTTGTTGTTGGTCTAAACCCCAAAACTAACGTTGTCCGCTAGCTCATTGGTGTCATCTGATCGAATAGCAACGCCAGCTTTCTCAAGAAGATTTCCGCACTGATGAATGCCTTGCACAAGCCCTTCTGCAAGCTTTCCTGTTTTTATATGTTGCTGAATTGTGGTCACAACACCAATCCAATCATCTGGATCGACTTTCTCATTGATCCCGGTATCCCCGATCACCTCAATCCGATGTTCCAGTAGAGATACAAACAGTAATATACCCGTACGTTCCCGGGTTGCAAATACTTCTTTCTCTACAAATGCCTGCATCGCACGCCGATGAGTCGCTATAGCCAACCTGTCCAGACCTGCCAAGCGGCGCTTTATGGTAGGGATCCAATAGGTTAGAACTGCACCAATTGCCGCTGATGCGATGATCAGCAGTACGGGTACCATCCCTTCTGTCAGTTGGCTCCCCCCCCACCCGGAGAACCAGCGAATTCCCAGGACCATTGCATAGGCCAATAGGGCAAATAATCCAGCCCCACGCCATATAGCTACCTCGTGAGAGGCGCTCTTTGCAACGATATAGGGAACAATTTCTCCTGAGGTTTGCTTCTCAGCGGTAGCAACCGCCTCTTTAATACGCTCGAGGTCAACCTCGGTTATTATGTCCTTCATGGAAATAGAATAATTATGTACGTGTTAAACGTGTTGAGAAATAAGCATATATGGACAAGCTCAGAACACTCAATCCTACGGCCACAAGGACCAATCGAACCAGAGATGTTTCCGTACCAACCTGACCGAGTCTAGTGAATACGGCAAGTGGTACGGTTTGGGTCCGTCCGGGGATATTTCCTGCAAATACAATGGTCGCTCCAAACTCCCCTACTGCCCTTGCAAACCCAAGGATAGTACCCGCGAGAATCCCTCTTGTCGCAAGTGGAAAGGTTACCCATCGAAAAATAGCCCAACGCCCTCCACCATATACGGATACAGCTTCCTCCCATTCTGGATCTATTTGTTCCATTGCGACACGAAACGTCTGGACCATTAACGGGAATGCCATGACCCCGGCTGCGATCGCCGCTCCAGCACTGGAAAACGCTACTTCTATTCCAAACAGTTCACTCAGAACTTTTCCAATTTGCCCCTCCGGCCCTAAGAGTACAAGGAGTAAGAGCCCTGTAACGACAGGTGGAAGAACTAATGGGAGCTGGATAAGATTTTCGACGACAAACGTAACTGGAGATCTCCTACGGGCTAAATACCTAGCCGTAATCATACCAGGAATCATCATGATCAGAATCGCAACGATTGCAATTCGTGCCGACAACAGAATAATCGACCAATCATTTGTGAAACTATCCATTGACCTATATGTCAAACCCGAATCGTTCCCATACATCTAGCTGAAGCGAATCTGTCACGAATTCAATGAAAGATGCCGCGCCTTCGGGTTGCTCTGTTTTACGAATGGACGTAATTACGTAGTGAATCTCCGGCGTACATGAATCCGGTACCTGGAACAATACGTTCAGTTCGGGGGAGAGTCTTGCATCCGACCGATAAACAATTGCAACGTCTGCCGCCCCGCTACCTACCGCAGTGAGTGCCGCCCGAACATCTAAGGTCGGAATTACCATGGCTTCCATGCGCTCCCACATGCCCGCACACTCGAGTGCCTGTTTACCATATACACCCGCCGGAACATGCGAAGGATCTGCCATGGCAACCCTCCTGACCATGGAAAGATTCGAAAGACTAGTCATTGGAGAAGCGGTCGCCGAGCCAAGTACAACCAGTTTGTTTTTTGCAAAGACCATTCCTGAGTCAGCCGCCAGGTCATGCTCCTGAAGGTAATTGATCCAGTCAGGACTGGCGGCCATAAATATATCCGCAGGGGCTCCTTGCTGAATTTGCCTCGCGAGCAAAGAGGTTGGACCAATGTGGATGTGGATCGTAATTGCGGATTGCTGAAGTTCAAATCGCCCAACTAATTCATGGACCACATCCGTCAGAGAAGCCGCCGCAAATACCGTGATCGACTTGTTCTCAGAGCCAAGATCTGTATTGCACCCAAAAACTAGAAGAACTGCGACCAAAAATAGTCGCATTACAAGTTTGCTTGTTCTCTGATGGTTGAAATTAACATTGACGCACGCTGATAGTGCATGGAAACCGAGTCAGAAGACAGGGCAAGAACCCGCTCTAGTTGATCAATGGCTTCTTCCATGCGATTGATGCGGGCAAGCATAAGCCCATAGTTGAAATTGGCATTCAAGTGATTCGGATCCTCTTCAAGAACTTTTTTGATCTCCGTCACTCCGAGCATCGGACTACCCGTATTCAAGTAGGCGGTGGCCATGTCTGTGCGAACATCAAGATCATCAGGATTCAGCTCTAAAACTCTTTGGTATGCGCGAACGGCCTGATCTGCAGCGTAGGTACGTAATTGTATTTCTGCTGCCTCTGCCATCCATTCATAGTAAAGATCCCCTGATGTTTTCCAATCTTTGGCAAGCCCCGTCTCTTGTGCGATCTCCGACTGTATCTCTGCTGCTAGATCTAATCTTCCTCCTTCGACCAAGACAAATATTTTTTCTCTTTTCAGAACCGTAGAAAGGGCACTAGTATCATTTTCGATCGCCATATCCAACTCATTCAGTCGACTGGCTAATTGCTCGGAAAGTGGTATTGGTGAAGGAGATTCTTCGGTGATTGATGTCGCAGAACGTGTAGATTCATTGGGCGGTGCGACTTGCTTACTGACAAGCGTTACAATAAACAGTACCACCACCATGAGTACACCAAGTCCAACAATGGCAAACACCTGCATACCAACCCCTGACTCGACATTGGCAGGACGCTTACGAGGCTGTGATGAGATCGGAGGCTGTACGCTTAGATCCGGCCGTTCTGCGCCCTCTTGAGAAGAGATACTCGGCGCGTCTGGGTTCTCTTCGCTAGAGTTATGCCCCTTGGGCAGATTTTCTTCCGGTGGCGGCACCGCGTTCAAATCCACTGGCCAGCCACATAGATCACATCGATTACGCTCTAAAGAAACTCGTGCCCCACACTCTGTACAGATCCACATTTATTCTGAAGCGGCCTTATGGACACGTTCTTTAAAGTCTTTTGAGGGTTTGAAAACAGGAACTTTTCTGGCTTCAATGTACAGCAATTCACCGGTCGCAGGATTACGCACATTCCGCGCTGGACGATCCTGAATTCGAAAGGATCCATACCCTCGTAGCTCTATGGATTCTCCTCGTGCCAGGGACTCTTCAATGATCTCCCAGAATCCAATAAACACCGCTCTGGTCTCCAGCTTGGTTAAGCCAGTCCTTTCAGAAATTGTCTCAATTAACTTCGCTTTCGTCACAATAAATTATGATTTGATCACCGTAACATAAAGGGTATTTCTTGTCATGAAACTGGATCGCCGTTTTTATGAGCATGTAACCGATCATTGTGCAGATTTTTCTCATGGATCGAGATCCTGTCTATCCAGATATTCTTTGACCTGATCTACGGAACGCAAATCCCTAAGTCATTCCGTTTCTCTCATGTTCTTCTTTCAAAAGGTACGAAAATTTCCTGTTTAGATGAATGATCCAGCAACCATGCAGGAGTGGATCAGGGAATCTTATTCGTGCAGAATTGCATCATCTCCAATTACAACCCCGTCGATTCCGATCGGATTCGGAATAGAAGACAATAAAATGCCGGCACAAAACCAAGAGTAAGAACCGTAGCGAATACTAGTCCAAACAAAATTGCAATTGCCATGGATACAAAGAGAGGATCACCACCTAACCACAGAGGCAACAATCCCCCCACCGTAGTGGCCGTCGTGAGCATGATTGGACGAAATCTTTGCTGAGCAGCTTCCAAAACAGCGATACCTGGCGCGAGGCCGTTTTCTTCAATCTCTATTCGAATTCGATCAATGAGAACAATCGCGTTATTAATCACAATCCCGGCTAGTGAGATCACTCCAAGCAGTGTCATAAACCCAAAGGGTTGACCTGTAATGAGAAGGCCGATCACTACTCCGATCAATCCAAGCGGGATCGTCAGTATGATAATGAGAGGTTTGCGAAGAGAATTGAACTGTCCGACTAATAGCAGCAGGATCAAGAGTCCAGCAAGAGGCATTTTATCTGCAATCGAAGCGTTGGCTTCAGCTGAACTCTCGAAAGTTCCTCCAATTTCATAGCTGTATCCGGAAGGCCAGCTTCGCTGCTGTTCTTCTAACCAGGGAGCAAGTTCCAATACAATGTCAAAGGCTGTGACATCGGCATCCGAATCTAGGTCGGAAAGCACAGAGAGCGTTTTTGAGCGGTTTCTCCGGAGAATCTTGGATGGTTCAAACGTGAGCTCGATATCCGCAACCTGTCGCAGAGAGACATTCTGTCCCGATCGAGAATAGACATTAATGGACTCCAGCTTTCCAACATCCTCGCGGTCTCCAACTTCCGAGCGAAGCACGACAGGAATTGCTTTGTCTCCCTCCCGATATTGTGTTACGGCGGATCCTGAGAGAGCGGTCTGTAGCGAGATGGCAATGTCCTGATTGGTAATTCCTGCCCGTCCTGCATTCGCATCATTGATTTCGATCAGTAATTTTTTCGTCTGCTCTCCCCAGTTATCTGTGATATTACGAGTACCCGGAAGCGAGGCTAGGTGAGCTTTCACTTGGTCTGCTAATTCAAAGAGCGTATTCTGGTCAGCCCCGAATAGGCGAACTTCAACTGGATTGGCATTCCCAGGACCCGCTGCCAATCGCTTTAGTGTTACATCAATATCGGGGTGTTTCTCTTCTATGTACGTACGCAATCGATCCATTGACGAACCCAATACATCAACGTTTGAGGCATTTCCAATAAAGGCAGCATAACTCGAACGTGGTTGGACTGGGTTGTACCCCAGAGTAAAACGAGAGACTCCACCACCTACGAAAAAAGCCCAATTCCGCACGCCTTCTCGCTCTTCGTTCGCAGCTAATTCTTCAATCAGGAAACGTTCGATATCCAACATCGCTTCCTCTGTGTAGGCAAACGAGGTTCCATAGGGCAATTCAAAGTCACCCGTGAAGAGCAGCTCGCTACTGTCAGGGAAGAAGCTTTGTTCGACAAAACGAAAGAGGCCCAATGCCAGGACAAGTACTGCAAAGGCACCTAGCGTCGTGATCAGAGGGCGTCGCAAAAGAAATTGAAGTACTTTACGATAGTATCGATAGAACGAGGATTCGAATGGATCTTTAGAGGATTCTTCCACAGAATCTTCAAGCGTGTCTCCTTTTGTTTCGCGTGCCCGTTTTACCTTCAGGAAGATGACACACAGGAGCGGAATCATGGTAATGGCGAGGACCCACGATGACAGGAGCGTAATGGCAATCACCTGGGCCAACGGTGCGGTATACTCACCGACGGCACTTTCAGCAAGAACAATCGGCAGAAAAGCAACGATCGTCGTCAGGGAAGAGACCAGTAAAGGAATACGGAGTTCCTTGGATGCCGAAAATGCAGCCTTATGTGCTTTTTCTCCTGCTTGTAAACGTACCAAGATCGATTCACTCATGACGATGGCATTATCCACCAATAGTCCCAGAGCGATGATGAGGGAGGCCAAGGACATCTTGTCCATACCGATATCAAAGAACTGCATGAGCATCAGTGTGGCCAACATCGTCATGGGAATCAGCGATGCGACCACTAACCCTGTTCGAAATCCAAGAAAAAGAAGCATGCATAGAAGCACCGTTCCGACCGCTTGGAAGATCGAAACGACAAAAGTCGAGACAGACCGCTCAACGACTTCAGGTTGAAAGGCGATAAAGTCAAATGTGACTCCAATGGGATACTGCTGATCAAGATTGGCAACGGCAGATCGAATATTTTCACCGAGTTCAACAATATTCCCGCCTTCCCGCATGGAAATACTTAGTACCAAAGCAGGTTCTCCATTGGCTCGAACTTTTGAAGTTGCAGGTTCTACATAACCTCGCCGAACCTCCGCAACATCTCCTAAGAAGACGGTCTCTCCTGTACTAGGTAACGTGAGGAGTGTCTGACGAATATCCTCTACGGAAGTGAAGTTCCCACTCGGCTGGAGCGTGATTCGTTCCACTCCTGTCTCAACCGCTCCGCCCGAAATGATGATGTTGCTGGATTGCAAAATTCCCTGAAGCTGCGTTGCTGAGAGTCCGAGGCCCGAGAGCCTTGCATCATCAAAATCAACGAAGACGCGTTCCTGTTGCATTCCTGTGATTGCGACTTTGGCAACATCGCGAACCCTGAGAAAAACATCACGTACCTGATCCGCTATTTCCTCTTGCTCCGCATAGGAGAATCCATCGGCGGTCAAGGTAATCACGGTCCCGAATACTTCGCCCAGATCATCATCAATGCTCGGCACAACACCTTGCGGAAGTTGATCAATCACCCCCTCAACTTTTCGGCGCAGATTATCCCAGACCGGGCGCAATTCCGTGACACTCTCACGCACCTCAACCGTGATTATCGATTCTCCGGTTCGTGATTCGCTGAGAATATTTTCAACTTCAGGAATTTCCTGAATGACTTGTTCGATCTGATCCGTGACCAATAGTTCAACCCGTTCGGGCGATGCTCCCGGGAATTCAGTTCGTACTGTTGCATTCCGGACAAGAAATCCGGGGTCTTCTGCACGCGGGAGTTCTTGATAAGCCAAAAACCCCGATAAAGCAATGATTGCAAGCACCACAAAGGTGACGGTGCGATTATCGATCGCAAGGCGAGTCAAATCCATAGCGAAAAGATTTCAGGATCCAAGATTAGGGCATATCCAGGAGGCGAACCTGCTGCCCTGTAACTAAAGTTTTCAATCCGGCAGTAGCCACATATTCACCATCTGTGATCCCCGTGATGATTTCAAGACCATCGGGAGTCAATGAACCAATTTCAACAGAGCGGCGCTCCGCAGTCACCACATTTTCAGTATCTGATTGATTGAGTACATATACAAACCGGCTCTTATGGTCCTGCCCCACGGCTTGTGGTGGGACCAGTACCCCATGTCCAGCCGAGTCTACTTGGATTCTGAATGTCACCTCTGATGCCATGCCAGGGCGAATTTGGGTTATACTTGCTCCATCGTCCAAACGAACAATGACAGGGAATCCTCCTGCACTCGTGGCAGCTGTACCTACCTCTGTGACGGATGCAGTAAAATCTCCACCATCAAGTGCACCAAAGACAACTTCGGCGGAATCCCCACTACGAAGGCTTCCGATAAACACTTCTGGCACGGTCACCTGGACTTCAGGATTTCCACCGGAATCAATGATAACGACCACCGTCTGTCCAGCTCCAACTGCTTCATTCATTTCCACCGTTACTTGACTTACGGATCCATTCACAGGCGCGATCAACTGAGCGTAAGAAACCTGCTGTTCCGCGAGGCGAAGGGCTGTTTCTGCAGATACCTGAGACGCATTCGTCGATTCATACGATGCACGTGCCGCATCCATTTCACTCATGGATGCATTGCCATTTTCATAAAGAGCTACGACTCGTTCATAGCTTGCCTTTGCATTACGGGATTGTGCACGAGCTTGTGCCAGGCCCGCTTCAGCCTGTTGTCGCCGTAACTCAAGGTCACCGGAATCCAGTTGCATGATTACTTGCCCTCTACGTACAATCGAGCCAACCCGAACACCTACATCGGTTACCGTTCCAGGGACTCGGAAGGCAAGATTCTGCTCAGAGGCTGCTCTAGCTACTCCGGGGAACGTTCGAACCTGATTGCTGCCGGTAACGAAAGCCTGTGCATACCGGACAGGACGGATTTCGGGTGCCACTGCTTCTTCATCACTTCCACAGCCAATTCCCAGGCCAGAGGCCATGAAAAACATTCCTATTATCAGACCATTACGTTCCATTGTACTGTACCATTATGGTGCTTCGTCTATAGCTTGAATATATTCTTCCAGTTGTCTTACGAAATTAATCTGTTCCTCGGGTGTCGAGAAATCTTCGAATTGTCCAACCGCACGTTCTACTCGTTTTAAATTGATCAGATAATCGAAGATCGCATTGGTTACGTTCCGATTACTGAGGAGTGCATTCGTTTGCGCTTCAAGGAGATCAACGACAGTAACCAAGCCCTGCCCATAGGCTTCTGTGACTAACTCCAGAGACTGCTGAGCGGTTCGGGATGCAGTCTCACTTTCTCTCACGATCCCCAAGCTTGCTCGGGCAAACTGAAGTTGTACGCGAAGATTTTGTTCAATTCTTTGAGCCGCCAGTTCATGGTGAAACTTTGCTCTAGAGAGAGCCACCGCCGTCTGATCTCGACGTGCCGATCGGGAATTTCCCTGAAAAAGGGGCAGATTGATGGACATTCCTGCCGACCAAGGAAAATCGGGCCTTTCGATGCTTGGAAAGTTAGGCAATGACGAAGTACCTGCTCCCTCTCGTAATATATTGGTAGATATGCCTGCTTGAAGTCCGACGGTTGGTAAATAGAATACTTGGCGCGTTGCCGTCAACCGTTTTTCCTGGGCCGAGATCACGGCATCAAGGCTTTGGATCTCTGGAGAGGAACGCAGGGCTACATCCACCAAGAAATCACTTAATTGATCAAACTGGTTGAGGTTGGTTAAATAACTGGTGGCCAAGGTTCCTTCCAATAGTGCCTGTCCCTCTAGATTGGCTTCTGGAGTAGCAAATTTTTCATCAAGCGGGCGATTCAGTATCTGATTAAGAGAAATTTCTGCGGCGGAACGGATTGCGAATGCATCTATCCGATCGCTCCTCCTTCTTGCCAACTCACTTTCTAGGCGGAGTCGCTCGCCTGGACCTGCGGCACCGATGCGCTCTCTCTGCCGAGCCATACGTAACGTAGCAAGTGTCAGAGTAAGGTTGTCTTGCTGTACCTGCTCGAGGATCTTGCCGCGTAGCACGTTTAGATATGCTTCCGCGGCTTCCAATCCTATATCCAATTTCAGAGTACTTCGGTTTTGTTGCCTGGATACCTGCAGTGATTTCTGGACAGATAAATTTGCCGCCGCCTCGGGAGAGAAAATCAGTTGCTGGAGCGTAAATTCACTATCAACATTATGTTGAGACTGTATCCCTAACGAAGATTCTGCTTGCTTTTTTGAGATCGTAGTTCCGGTAATTGAAGCTTGGAGATCTGGAAGAAGGTTCGATCTCGCCAGGCGAACTTCCTCTGCACCTGCCAGTACTTCTTGATCTTCAATCGCCAATGCCAGATTACTGGTCATCGCTTCCTCCATTGCACTTTTGAGCGTCACGTTACGAGCGATATCTTCACCCGTATCAAAGAGCTGCACCGCTTCAAGAGTCATCTCCAGCGGCAATATGATCCCCAATTCACGTACCGTGCGCATATTGAGTACTAGCTCCTCGTCGAAGATTAACGTCACAGGGAGCGTCTCGGCCGCATCACCAATTAAAATTCTGTAGGCATTTAAGGCAATTCGTCGGGCAAGCAGCGATAGATTCACCGATCCTAACGACGCCATAACCCCTTTCTGCACATCATCCGATGAATAGGAAAAAGAGGGAAGATGACGAGCTATAATTCCATCCGAAAGGGCTTCAAATTCGCTTGAATCCATTCCATATAAAGGAGTTATATATACCGCTTCAATGTCATTGGGAAGTTGCTCAAGTCCACTTTCTGCAGTCGTTCCCACAGGCACGATTTCCAGAGTGATCCCCAATTCTGCGGAGGTTGCCAGAAGCTGGTCAATAAACGTCCCAAATGTGGCGGCCGCCGCCTCATCCACTAAGATCCCGACTCGAGAAAAACCAATCAATTCTTGAAATCTAGTCAAGTCACGAATGACAGGCCCAGGAGGTGGAGAGGTGATGTAGGCCAGATTGGATACGCCACTAGTGCCATTGGTTTCAGGGAACCCCTGTAATTCTGCATCAAATACATTAGATGCAATTACAGGCTTGTCCCAAGGTGCTCCGCGAGCAGCAGCTTCCGAAGATAAAAAACCCTGAGTGATAACCATTGTAACTCCATCCGTGGCCACTAATTGCCCAATCAGTTCGATTGGATCTGTATTGAGATCCTCCAAAATCAATAATAGCTCCTCAGGAAATTCAACATCAAAATCATCCCGGGCTAACGCAAGAATTTCTTGCTGAACAAGAGAGCGAATCTCTCCGACAAACGGGGTTATTGTATCGGTTACGTACGCAATACGTGGTACAACGGATGTGTCTTCCACTTGTTGGGCTCTAAGATCCCTTGTGGAGGTCTCAAACAAGAAAACTATGACCGATAGGATCAGCAGAGCACGCAAGCAGTCAAGATCTTTTATCATGAAGTTAATTGAGTTGCTACCCTGATAGATTTCCAACCTGAAATAGCATGTACAGTTCCTATACGTCTACATCTAACTTGGACTGTAACATACGGGTATTTTTTGTAGATTTCTCTTCAACTAATCGTGGATCGGTTGAATTTCTCCCTTGTATATTGGCGGATACGTGTTCTTAACCTGAAGCTCTATGGGGTATGCATAATTGGTGACCTTATCCCAAATTACCGCCCGATCTAATCAGATTTACCTTGAAACTTCGATGTGTTTGAAAAAGGCGCTAGGCTCCTCTCAATCGCGAACCGTACTGTTATCGAGTAGGACTGGAAACGTTGCCTCCTTTTGATATTTTCATGAGCAAGAGTCGATCTTAGGCGTACAAATGATTGCCCTAGGGGAATTGCATCAACTCGTCATAAGATACAAACTTCACGAAGGCATACGCCACAAGACCTATTTGCCATGAATTCTTGGGATGGATTAAGTTTTGAAGCACAAGGTACAGGGATTTCTATACCTCTGAGCGAACAGATAAATCTTTTGGGCGGCCTGCTCGGTCGTGTAATTGAAGCTCAGGCCAGCCCTGAAGTACTGGGATTGGTTGAGGAACTGCGCCATTTGACCAAACAGGCAATTACCGAACAAGAGCCTCATCTGCGCAATCGAGTGATTGACCAAATCAAGGGGTTGGAACTTCGGGAAATCGAGTGGTTGTTACGCGCCTATACTACATTCTTCTATCTTGTCAATCAGAGCGAGCAACAGGAAATTATTCGAATTAATCGAGAGCGTGCACGTTTGCTTCCAGAAGCAGGCCGAGTTGACTCAATCGATGAAGCAGTTGGGATTCTTCGACGCGCAGATTATGCACTAGAGGATGTGATCAAAATTGTCTCTCGCCTTGATATACAACCAACTCTGACCGCTCACCCTACAGAAGCGCGGCGCAGAACAATTTTATATAAACAAGAATTTCTTGCCTCTCTGATTGATCAACTGCGATATAGTAAGCCTACTCCAAAAGAACGTGATCAACTGCTCCATCAAGTTCATAATCAGATTGGGCTCCTCGTTGCATCCGATAAGGTTCGAGCAAGTAAGCCTACCGTGATTGACGAAGTTGCAAATGGACTCCATTACCTTCGTAACGCTATCTGGGAAACGATCCCACGTATCCATAAAGATGTGGTCGAGGCCATTGAGCGTCATTACAATACGACGGTGGAGGTCCCGGTATTTTTGAAGTTTCGATCTTGGATTGGTGGAGATCGTGATGGGAATCCCAATGTAACCGCAGAGGTTACCAGGAAAACCTTCTCTATGCACCGGAGGACGGCATTGGCCCGCTATTTGGAGGATTTACGATTGCTACGTAGAGATCTGAGTATTTCCGAATTGCAATTAAAAATCCCGCAAGGGCTTTATGAGTCTATTGCACAGGATGAGGAAACCCTCCGTTTGAGTACACACCAAGCACGCCAATTTGTGCAGGAGCCCTTCCGGCAAAAAATCAGCTTCATGATGCAACGCATTGAGTTGGCACGGGATGGGAATTATGAGATCTATAACCGTTCCCACTTCATCGCGGATCTTAAGTTACTCGCTCATTCTCTAGCAGAGATGGGATATGAGAACCTCGTTACTCATGGCCGATTGGGGAAACTCATCCTACAAGCACAGGCGTTTGGATTTCACATGGTATCCCTGGATATCCGCCAACACAGTCGACATCATGGCAGTGCCGTCCATGCATTGTTCCGGGTTTCAGGCGTCTGTAATGACTATTTGGGCTTAGCTGAAGAGGACAAACTGGATCTCTTGACAAAAGAGTTACAGACCCCCCGCCCTCTTTTACCACATGGTGTAAAATTGGACAAAGATGTACAGGAGATACTGGACACCTTTACGGTAATCCGAGAGACGATCAAATGGTCGCCAAGCGCACTGGGGAGCTACGTGATCAGCATGACACATGCAGTGAGTCATGTATTGGAGGTACTCTTGCTGGCAAAAGAAACCGGGCTTTGGCGAATTGAGGGGGATCAGGTTCACTCCCCTATTGATGTTGTCCCACTTTTTGAAACCATTGAAGATCTGGATATTGCCGGAGTTTTGTTGACCAATATGTTTGAACATCCTGCCTACAAGAAGCACCTTGAACATCGTGAAAATATGCAAGAGGTTATGCTCGGTTATTCCGACAGCAATAAGGATGGAGGGTATTGGATGGCCAACTGGGCCCTACATAAGGCAAAGAGGCACATTGGCAAGATTTGTAAAGATGCAGGTATCGATCTCCGACTCTTTCATGGCCGTGGGGGAACGGTTGGCCGTGGAGGAGGACGTGCGGGTCAGGCGATTATTGCAATGCCTCGCATCATCCATAACGGACGCATTCGGTTTACCGAACAGGGGGAGGTAATTTCATTCCGTTATGCTCTTCCTGCAATTGCACACCGGCATTTAGAACAGATTGTACGGGCGATGATGATTGCCCCACTTCGCATGGAAGATGAGGAGGACGATGCGATCATCATGGAGAAAATTGCAGATATATCCATGAAAGCATATCGGAAACTGATTGACGATCCAGAATTTTGGCCTTGGTACGCTTCTTCTACTCCGATTGAGCAGATTAGTCGTCTTCCGATTGCATCCCGCCCAGTTTCTCGCGGCTCGGTGCAACAGGTAGATTTTGATGATTTGCGTGCGATCCCTTGGGTTTTCGCGTGGACTCAAACCCGATACATTGTCCCCGGATGGTATGGTGCAGGAGAGGGGCTTCAGAAACTATTGAACGATCACGGGGCGGATCTCAAGCGGATGTACAAACAATGGCCATTCTTCCAAGCAGTCCTTAATAGTGCTCAACGTGAGATGGCACGTGTAAGATTGGAGGTTGCATCCGAGTATCTGACACTCTCTTCTGACATGAAGTCTGGAGAGCGAATGAATCATCGAATCGTTGAAGATTACAAAAAGGCTGAGGCAGCTATACTGGAAATTACTGGGTACGAGAATCTGTACGGGCATGTACCTGTCTTCAGGAAATCTGTCAAACTCCGCAACCCCTACTCGGATGTATTGAATCTGCTTCAGGTGGAATTAATCCGACGAAGTCGCAATAATCTGGAATCAGATAAAGAGCGACTGGTTCAAGCATTATTGCTGAGCGTAAATGGTATTGCAGCTGCAATGCAGAGCACAGGATAATTCCCATTATTTTCTTTCCTTAGGTTTTAAAAATTTGGTTCTTCCACTTTTTTAGTGGGTTGAACGATTTTGATAGCCTACTGGATATAAATCCAGACCGCCAAGATAGAAGTATATCGCATTCGCAAACCGCTCGTGATTTCGGAATCCTCGTGCACGAACTTTGATCGTTTTAATCCGACGATTGATCCTCTCAGCGGGTCCATTACTCACCCTGAGAACAATGGCATTGATGATTCTCCAGAGATATTTTTTGATCGTCTTGGAGACGTTTCTCATGGGATCCAACCGACTTCGGTCAAGCATCCTAACCATCGCTTCCAGTCTTTGCGTGCCCAAGTACGACTCGTGTAATTCCACAGCTTCAAGTTCATTTCCTTCATCGCCCAAGCACGTGCTGTTTTCAACGTACTGTTCTTTCATGGATCCAATCGTTTCTTTTGTTTTGCCGACATATTCTTCCGGTTGGTGAGCCAGTCATACTTCGTCCCAACCAGATCCAGAATGCCTTCTCGCTTCAAGACACGATGCTCTTGTTTACGAACGGTATCGAGTCCCCCCTGAATATAGTTCGTCACATGAAAAGGATCAAACGCAATCTTTTTTTGAGCATCTGCTACACACGCTTGGGTCGCACGAATCTATGCAGGCCACAGATCCATACTCACGCTCTTGAGGGTCTGGAGTTGTTCAGATGAACAGGTCGTATCATAGGACTTTAAACTCTCAATCTTGCGACCCTGCGCCACAAACAACACCCTACCCTTGGTCGGATCCGACACGATCGTTACATAGTTATGCCCTTTCTTGGAGGCGATCTCATCCACACAGATATGCTCCACATTCTCCTTCTCTTTGCGGGCGTTCCCACGCTTCACAGCACGATCCATAATGTGCGATATCATGGTCCAACTCACCTCCAGACGATCGGCCACCGCCGCTATAGTACTTGCATCGTGTAACCAATCAATCACGCGTGCCTCAAACTGGGTGGTGAATTGGACTTAGGCATCCGCCCAAGGTGCCGATAGGGTACTGACCCCATGCTCTGGGCAGTTTACGCGTGGGACCTTCGCTACAACCTTCGTACGGTAGTCGCAAATATTCGTATGGCGCCATGTACGCGTACGATGATCGTAACCAGGACACTCCTTCCCACAATGTGGACAGTGTAGCTTCACATCGTCCGGAAGCGTTACGTGGATCTTCGCCCATGATTCGGTGGTGTCTTGCTCAATTTCCGATACCACCCAAGGGGATTTGACGCCGATAAGGTGGTTGATATCTGTGATTTTTAAGGCCATGTCAATAGGGTGATAGAATGATGGGTTGTAAACACCTAATATACTATATCAATCCTTTCTAAACCTCATTCAAATCCGATCGTTTACACTTCTTTTCAGGCTTTACCCACTTAAAAAACGGAAGCCCCAAAAACTTGAGTTGTTTTCACCAAATTCTTGAGCCTTGCGGAGAGGAGTAAACCGACTAGCGTGTGCCAGCAGAAGTTGGATCGGATGTAGTGAACCTGGGATTTATTTCGCTGAAGGCTTCTTTAGATCTCCATGAGATGTAGGTGGCGTATATTCAGCAGAGGAACCCTCCCCCTTGTTCTTCTGTCTAATTGGTCCTGCAAACAGCCTTTAGTACAAATTATGCTCTCTGATATTCCCCGTAGATCAAATATTGTCGCAGACCGAGGCCCCACGCCATATTTTCATGGGCGGACGCAGATCCTATATGATTTCAAAGATCTCATGAGGAGGGCGAAGGACAAGGTGGAGGGCAGGACGACGATGCTGATTCAGGGGGCGCCCGGGGCGGGAAAAACCGCGCTATTGGATGTGCTGTCTAAAAGGGCAAGAGAAAGGGGTTGGAGCATTGCAGAAATTAAGCCCACGGCCCTTTGGACTCCCGGTGAATTGCGTACATCTCTCGGACAGAAGGTCCGAAGTAAGTTGCCGAAAAATGTCCAGATTGGTTTACAACTGGGGCAAACAGGAGTCGTTGCCGAATGGGCGCGGGCGACCACCCTAAGTATATTGGGTGCTGGCAAGAGGCCTCTGCTCTTGATTCTGGATGAAGCCCAAACATTAGGGACGACCAATTCACCTCCGAGTCAAGAGTTGGCGGGGGTGGCAACAAATGTACTCGATTCGATCCATAACGGAGGGTTGAAGAGACCCGTGATCCTGTTGGCGGCGGGATTGGGACCAACCGGAAAAGCCTTCAGGTCGCTAGGAATTTCGAGATTCAAAGGCGGTTGTTTTGTGGAATTGGGTGGATTGGGAAAAGATTCGGAACGGGCGGTGATCAAAGATTGGCTTGTCAAAGAGGGGCGTGCTAAAGGGGATCCGATTCCGTGGATCAATGAGATTGCCCAAAAGACGCATGGCTGGCCCCAGCATATTTCGGCCTATGGGGATGCTGCGGCGAAGCAAATTCAGAGCGATCGAGGAGAGATGACCGACGCTGGACTGAAGATTGCCATGGAGCTGGGAGAAGAGGGACGTAAGCAGTACTACAAACAGCGCGTAAGTAAATTTTACGGAGATCAGCTTCAGTGCCTTGTAACCTCTATTGCGAATACCCCCTTTGGGGAGCCTACCTCCCGTCTTGAGATCGTATCTTCCCTGGCACAAACATATGGAAACGATCAAGCCAAAGACCTACTGAAAGACTTTATTGAAAAAGGGATCTTGGAGAAAAGCGGGAAAGGCCTATCCATTTCCATCCCCTCGATGCATACTTGGTTAAAAGAGGAATACGGGCACGAAAGAACTGAACCTACCCGTGAGAGAAAAGCGTGTCCCACTCCTCCAAAGGACTTTGGTATGGAGCACTGAGAAGTCCAGAGTTTGCATTTCCGTGCTACATCGTTACGTGGGGATGTCTCTGCCAAGCATCACGATGGCCAGATGGGTTACATACGATTATTCTATCTGACACAACCATCGTATGTGTTCTGGAATGAAGTACAGCGGATAATGACACAGATAGAGTACAGCATTCAGTGTCTATCTTTTTGGACGGTTGAAAAATCTCCAAAAATTGGTTCTACCACCATTTGTATGGAATTGATTAATTTTGGTTTCACCAAAATTATTTTTCATGCTTGATACTTATTTAAAAAATTCAATGCATCAGTGGTTAGATTTAGATTCTTGCTGGAGTATTGATCATGTGGAAACCAATGTGAAGAAGGGGCGAGTGGATCTTTATATTTCTCATTCGGGGAAGGATCTTGTATGCCCAGATACGGGTGAGTCTGGTACCTTGTATGACCATCGCAAGAAGCGTCAATGGCGCCATCTGGATCTCTTTCATTTCAAGTGTTTTCTTCAGTGTAGGATTCCCCGTGTACTGACTCCTAATGGTCCGAAGACGATCATCATTCCTTGGGCGGCTCCATCCAGTCGAGTCACCTATGCGTTTGAATGTTTTGCCATTCGTCTGCTGAAAGCAACCAAGAATCAGACCAAAACAGCAGATCTTCTTCGGTGCGGATTTAACCAGCTCCATCGTATTATGCACCGTGCTGTTGAACGCGGAGAGTCACGCAGATCTCTGGCAGGAATTCACCATATCAGTATTGATGAATAGACTCTCAAGCGCGGGCATACCTATGCAACGATTGTGAGTGATTCGGATCGTGGAGAGTAGTCCATCGAGTCTTATACCAGAACTCTTGAATGTAACGACTTCCGTTTCAGCTATTTTTGATGTAGGTATATTTTGCAGGTTAATGATTTCCACAGTAAATCTCAATATGATGATGGCACTGAACACTCATTTGATCTCTAATACAATAGGGACTTAAACACTTCCGTACTATCAGGAAAATAGGAGTTAATACTCATTTATCTCAAGTTTTACTTTAACTGGAAGATGATCAGAGACGTATCTTCCATTTTGAACTGAGATGACTGCTTCATAGCTAGAGATTTTCCACTCTGGCGATACGAGTATATAATCAATTCGTGGAGCTTCATCCAGGTCATTATTTTCCAGAAATCCGCTGAATGTACCAATTGGGCCTCTTGGTGGCATCTTACTCACGATTCGGGAATCTTTTAATGAGCCTTCTCCGGTTAACGTCTCAATGATATCCGTATCTGAAGTTGCATTTAAATCTCCAAGGAACAACACTGGCTCGCTGAATTCTCGAATACGTTCCGCCAAAAGCTTTGCACTTTGCAATCGAGCTTCAATTCCACGGTGATCAAAATGTGTGTTCATCACATGAAAAACAAACTCTGTACCTCGAACTTTTAATTGCGCTGAAGTGACCACTCTGGGCAGAACTGCATCCCAACCCCGACTCCCCGGTTTCTCGGGAGTCTCCGATAACCAGAACGTTGTGGTCCCAAGCAATTCAAACATGGCTGTCCGAAAGAAAATCGGCACAAACTCTCCATCTTCTTTGCCGTCATTTCTTCCACCCCCCACCCAAGTATACTCGGAAAGCTGCTCAGCCAATTGTTCTACTTGATGACGCAGCGCTTCTTGAATCCCAATCAGATCAACTTGCCTCATTTCGTCGGCAACCCACTCTATTCGGTGGCTCCATGCACTTGCCCCATCGTCGGGGTTATCATAGCGAATATTGAATGACATCGCTGTAAACTCCACAGGTACGGGTTGAACGAGCACGATCATTACCAGCAAATTGAACATATTACCCCCCTATTGTAATCATGGGGCGATTTTTTGACGCAGCAATGAGATGCATCCCGGCATGCCTGGCATGTTTTCTGCTTACCGCAGCGTGGATAAGTTCTAGTACATCTTGATCGCTAGCCCCACTTCGCATCACACGGCGCAAGTTTACTTCAGAGCGTCCAAACAGACACACTTTCAAATGACCATCTGCCGTAATTCGAAGTCGATTACAACCTTCACAAAAATGATCACTCATGGACGTAATAAATCCCACTTGACCAAGAGAGCCCGGGACTTTATACAGCTTCGCCGTTTCATTGCGCCCATTCTGTAATCTTTCGATTGGATATGCTCTGCGAATAACACGGAGCATTTCATCGTAGGGGACCAATTTCCCTTTATTCCATTGATTACCATCAAAGGGCATGAATTCAATGAAGCGGATCTCAATCGGACGATCACGGGTCAATGCAACAAACTCGACGAGCTCATCCTCATTTATCCCTCTCATCACAACACAGTTGATTTTAAGTGGAGAATACCCCACCCTTAGAGCCTGATCCATTGCAGCCAGTACAAGATCCAGACCATCTCTGCGTGTAATGGCCTGAAAGCGAGAACGTTGGAGGGTGTCTAGACTGATATTGATCAAATTCATGCCACTCTTATGTAGTGCGGATAACTTCCGTTTCAGGAGCAATGCATTGGTCGTCATAGCAAGGGTTTTCAATCCTGGCAAGGAACCTAATTTTTCAGCAATTTTTTCAATTCCCGGCCTTAATAGAGGCTCTCCTCCCGTCAAACGGACCTTCGTTACACCCTGCCCAACAAAAAGCCTTGCCAAACGAATAATTTCGTAATCCGTTAATAGCTTTTCTGCTGGCGTCCAATCAAGTCCATCTTCCGGCATACAGTATGTACATCTCAGGTTACATTGCTCAATAAGTGAGATCCTGAGATAATTATGTATCCTTCCAAATCCATCCGAAAGAACATTGGCCTGACTTTTAGCAGGTGAATAGGATAATGAGAAATCCTCAGGAGTCTGCGAAGTAGGGATAATGCCAGGCTCCGATAAAACCTTAAGTTCAAGCATGCTCTTTGCACTACGTGACTATAGCGAAGTTCAACAACCATCAGAAATGTAAGATTCTGCGTCCAATATACCAGATTGAACCATCCCAACGAAGTGATTCAGGTCATTTCTATGGTGATTATCTCTGCATAGGGTTTGGAGGCGTCATTGATCCAAGATTCCCCCTATGCGTTAAAACAACACTATTCAGGAGTTGAGTCTAGAATGGGAATTGTACTGGCTTTTAGTGGCGGCTTGGATACCTCTTTTTGCGTTCCTTACCTGCGTGAAAAGTACGATGAATCCGTATTTACCGTGACGGTAGATACGGGCGCCTCCTTGGATGAGACGGCCCTCAAAGCTCGTTCCATGAAGCTTGGAGCAGAAAAACATTTTCATATTGATGCCCGTCAGACGCTATACGAAGATTATTTGAAATTTCTCATTATGGGAAATGTCTTACGTGGCGGCGTATATCCTCTCTGTGTTGGTGCAGAGCGTGTTGTACAGGCAATTGAAGTTGTGAAGGTTGCCCAAAAAATTGGAGCTCGGGCAATTGCACATGGCTCAACGGGGGCAGGGAACGATCAGGTACGCTTTGATTCTGTAGTCCACTTATTCGCGGATCAGATGGAGCTCATCACTCCCATTCGCGATGAAGGACTCACTCGGCAGTATACCACAGGGTTTCTTCTTAAACGAGGATTTTCCGTCCCCAAAAAGACGACAAAATATTCCATCAATGAAGGGCTCTGGGGTACCACTATTGGTGGTAAAGAGACCCTTGGAACGACTCAGCCATTACCTGATGAGGCCTACCCACATACCGTCCCTATCGCGAAGGTACCTGACTCTGGGCATGAACTGTCTATTGAATTCGAGAACGGCTTACCCACTACTCTCAATGGTGAAAAATTCCCTCCCATTGAACTCATTATCAAACTCGCATCTATGGGCGCAGAACATGGAGTTGGACGAGACATTCATGTCGGGGATACGATCCTTGGACTCAAGGGACGAATTGGATTTGAAGCCCCTGCCCCCTTGATTCTGATTACTGCACATAGAGAATTAGAGAAACTTGTCCTTACCAAATGGCAACGCTATCAAAAGGATCAGCTAAGCGATTTCTATGGCATGCTACTCCATGAAGGGCAATACTTTGATCCCATTATGAGAGATATTGAAGCATTTTTCACTTCTTCTCAACATAGGGTAACCGGCTCTGTGTTCGTTCGGCTTTACAAGGGAAATATTTCTGTCCAGGGCTGCGATAGCCCCTATTCCATGTTTGACACAGGTGTGGCGACCTATGGAGAAGAGACAGCTCTTTGGGATGGGGCAGATGCACGTAGTTTTTCGAAACTCAGCGGGCTCCAGGCCTATCTCGCACATAAGGCACGATCTAAAAAATGATTCGTACAGCAGTATTACATGGTAGCGGATACGTTGGTCGTGAACTCATACGATTGCTCCTTCAGCATCCTCAAGCCGCACTGGCGTGTGTCACCAGCCGAACCTATTCAGGGAAGCCGCTGCATATTGCACATCCAGCACTACGAGGACAGCAACAACTTCAATTTACCGCTATATCAGAATTGGATGTGTCTGATATTGATGTTGTATTCGTCGCAGCCGAACATGGTAAAGGAGCCTCCACTGTCAATACATTAATTGATCATGGATATGCAGGCCGTATTATCGACATGAGCTCTGATTTCAGGTTCAAAGATATATCAACGTTTGAATCTCTATTTAATGTGAAGCATCCTGCTCCTGAGTTGATCTCTGAATTTGAATATGGTCAACCAGAGCTCTTTGGTCCCTATTCTACTCGATATATTGCAAATCCAGGTTGTTTTGCCACGGGGATGCTTCTTGCAATTTGGCCTATTTATCAATGTACCACAGAGGCTTATGCATCAGTCACGGCCATTACTGGAGCATCTGGTTCAGGTATTCGTCCGAAGCCGACAACCCATTTCCCTGAGCGAGATGGAAATGTACGAGCTTACAAGGTACTTGAACACCAGCACTTGGCTGAGATTTTACAACTTGTTGGTTCAAGTATCCATATGACAATGGTTCCCGTATCTGGTCCTTGGACGCGTGGAATTTGGGGAGCCATCCAATTAAAAAGCCCTCTGCCTCAACCTGATGATATTGCAAAATGGTTCACGTCACTGTACGATCCCCATCCACTCATTCGACTTTGGCCCAATCAACTTCCTGAATTACAATATGCAGTTGGGTCTCCATATTGTGATTTAGGATGGGTCATGCGAGAGGACGATCTCGTGATCGGCTTTGCACTGGACAATATGCTACGTGGTGCTGCTTCACAGGCAATCCAGAACATGAATCTGCTATTCAATTTGCCAATCACTACGGGTCTTATCGCAAAAATTCGCTCATGAAGACAGAATTGATCTTCAAGGATGAGGATACATTTCTCATCCCTACCTATAAAAAAATGCCTATCGCGCTAGTCCGCGGCAAGGGATGCTATGTATGGGATTCGGATGGAAATCGTTACCTGGACTTTTATGGTGGACACTGCGTAACTGCCCTTGGCCACTGCCCTCCCTTGGTTGTTGATGCAATTCAAAAGCAGAGTGAGAAATTTCTCTTCTATTCGAATGTTGTTTATAACGATACCCGAGCCCATGCTGCCAGGCTACTGGCGGAAATGGCTCCGCTTAATCGGATTTTCTTTTGCAATTCCGGTACCGAAGCAATTGAAACCGCTCTCAAGATCGCCAGAAAATCTACTGGACGAAACGGTATCATCTCTACAAAAAACGGATTTCACGGACGTACACTCGGAAGCCTTGCTACTACGTGGAATCCGTCCTACAGAAATCCTTTCAAAGATGTACTGGCATCTGCTCATTATTTTGCCGAGTTTGGAAATCTAGAATCCGTAAAATCCATTCTTTCTCAGAATCCTGATATTGCAGCGATACTCCTCGAACCGATTCAGAGTATTGCAGGAATCGTAGAAGCTTCCAGCGATTACTTTCAAGGGCTCCGAGAACTATGCGATCAACATGATGTGTTACTGATTTTTGACGAAATTCAGACAGGTGTGGGGCGTACAGGTACATTTAGTATTAGTGAACAATTTGGATTGACTCCAGACATGATCACACTCGCTAAAAGTCTTGGCTCCGGGATTCCTGTGGGCGCATTGTTGTTAAGTGATCAACTCTCCGATGAAATCCAATATGGAGACCAGGGAACGACTTTTGGCGGAGGCATGATTGCAATGAGTGCGGTCATCGCAACCTTGGAATCCATCAAAAAAAATCGCTTAATGGAGCGAGCAGCGGGAATATTTGATGCGATTGCAGCGGGCATTCAACCATACGTGATAGGAGTACGTGGACATGGCTGTCTGATCGGCATAAAGACGATACCGAGTACCAATGATCTTCTTCCTGCTTTGCGGAAAAACGGGGTGATCGCAGGCGGGAGTGCGGATCCAAATGTTATGCGCCTCATGCCACCTCTGATTACTAGTTCCGACCATATTTCAGAGTTCGTTGAAGCATTCAAGAATGTAATGATACATGCTGATGCCTAATTCAGAGATACAACATTTGTTTGACTGGCATCTTGAAGATGATTCCACATGGGAACAGCAATTAGCTCGTGCCCACTACCATTATTGTCACCCAAGATCATCATACAAACCAGATATTCGCCGCAATCTTGGATTACTCTTCTTCAATTCTTCATTGCGTACACGTACCTCCATGGAAGTGGCAGCATCTCGGCTCGGTGCGGATACTTCAGTGATTATCCCTGGATCTGGCGTATGGGGCATGGAATGGCAAGATGGTATTCGTATGGATGGCAAATCGGTTGAACATATCCGAGAGGGGATTGGCGTGCTTTCAAAATACTATGACGCTTTGGGAGTACGCTTATTTGCAACCGGTACGGATTATACCACGGATCAAAGTGAGGCTCGATTCAAAAAGATCCTCGAGGCCGCTACGGTGCCCGTCATCAATCTCGAATCTGCTTTATATCATCCCTGTCAAGCCTTAGCAGACGGTGCAACAATTCAAGAGCAATTCAACGATGAAGTCAAAGGGCGTCGATTTGTCCTTTCCTGGGCATGGCATCCTCGTGCACTAGCCCATGCTGTACCGAACTCTGCACTTTTAATGGCATCTCGGCTTGGCATGCAGGTCACCATTGCGCGACCAAATGGGTTTGAACTTGATCCTGAGATTATGCGGCTTGCGGAATCGTACACCTCAAAGCATGGCTTCTCCTTAACCGAAACTGATGATCAGGATGCAGCGTGTGAGGGAGCCGATATTATCTATGCCAAGGCTTGGGGCAGTCAACTTCGTTATGATGATCCAGATCAGGAAAAAGTACTTCGTGATCAGTATCAGAGTTGGCAGATTCGAGAACCTCATCTCGGCAATGCGGCCTTTATGCATTGTCTCCCCGTTCGCCGAGGAGTCATAGTAGAGGATGCGGTTCTTGATAGCGCGCAATCCATCCATCTATTACAGGCAGAATTCCGGCTGCACGCGCAAATAGCAATCCTAGAACGAGCGTGGAATCTCATATGAGAACTCCCATCGTAATCAAGATTGGCGGAACGGTCCTTGATCATTTGTCACAATTCTGGGATCAAGTAAAGTCTATAGAGCCTCCCGTAGTGATTGTGCATGGTGGCGGAATGCAGTCAACTAATTTGGCCAAAAGACTTGATCATACCCCAAAAATCGTGAAAGGACGCAGGGTTACAAGCTCCTTAGACTTGAGCATCGCAGAGTGGGCTATGAGGGGGGCTGTTAATGTGAAACTAGTGGCCGAAGCTCATACTTTTGGCCTGAAAGCTGTAGGACTTAGCGGGGTAGATGGAGCCATGATCAACGTCCGTCGACGCGAACCATGGCTCATTGATGGAAAAGAAGTTGATTTTGGTTGGGTCGGTGAAATTGTCTCC
This sequence comes from Rhodothermales bacterium, assembly GCA_965215475.1. Classification (GTDB taxonomy): domain Bacteria; phylum Bacteroidota; class Rhodothermia; order Rhodothermales; family Bin80; genus Bin80. The sequence goes on along the minus strand of OZ244061.1, from coordinate 109,622 downwards.
ATTGACACAACCTTGATTGAAGCGAATTTGAATTCAGGATTTATTCCAATTATCGCTCCACTCGGAATTGATCATTCAGGTCATCGCTACAATGTTAACGCAGATACCGTTGCTTGTGCACTCGCAGCCAGTATCCATGCAACAGAACTACTTCTAGTCACAGATACCGGAGGAGTCCTTCGAAACCAAAATGACCCATCATCGCTATTAACGATATGTTCTCCCTCGGATGAAACAGCCGGGCTTTCTCAAGGATGGATCCGCGGAGGGATGTCGGTCAAGATACAAACAGCGCGCGGCGCACTTGAAAAAGGTGTTTCTAGTGTATGGATTTTAGGAGTAGATGATCTGCTCCATAAAAAGAATGCTACATCAATAATTCAGGAAAAAGAATGAGTGAACGAAAGGTTCTGCACCTACTGTATTCGATGACTCAATTTCCATCATTGAGTGGTCAGGAGGATGAAATTTGTTCTTACATACAATCCTATGTAGGTCAAGAGGGAATTCAAAGCAAGAGGATCGAGAATAGTCTATTCTTTTGGTTAGGAAATGGCCCCAATAAATTACTCTTAGCCTCGCACCTGGATGTAGTTCCTCCCTCTTCTGATCATCCTTACCCTCCCTTTGATCCTACTCTTGTCGACGGGAAAATCTACGGAAGAGGAACTTCAGATGCGAAAGCATCTGGTGCGGCAATGACATCAGCACTCCTGGAATTAGCCTCCGAAAACTGGATGCCACCGGAGGGTGGACAGCTTATTGTCGCCCTTACCGAGTGTGAGGAGACTGATTATGAAAATAATGGATTACAAAAGCTCTTGCAAACTGAATTACCGCGACCACAATCTGCTTTAATCGGTGAGCCTACAAATTTACGCCCGGTGATCGCTCAAAAAGGGTTGCTTGTCGTTCGGCTGGATGCCACCGGTCAGAGTGCCCATGCAGCCCGACATGCACTTGGAGAGAATGCAATCCTCAAAGCTACAGATGATATCCGTCGATTATTGGAACTCAAATTCCAACGGAGTCATTCCATTTTGGGGAATATCAGTATGAATGTTACGACAATTCAAGGAGGCGTTGCTCGAAACGTAATCCCTGACCACTGTACAATATACTTAGACATTCGAAGCACCCCCGCTTACTCTCACGATGAAATCGTTGAAACGATTTGTACTGCTGTTGAATCCGAGGTTTCGGTGCATAGCGATCGAATTGTCCCCGTTTGTACATCGGAAGATGAGCCCATTGTTGATGCCTGTCTCATTGCAGCTCCCAGAACATATCCAGAAGGATCTCCGACGGCTAGTGACTGGATCTACCTGCAGGGCGTCCCTGCCGTAAAGATTGGCCCTGGCTCCAGTGAACTATCTCACACAGCGAATGAGCATGTAGAACAATCTGAGGTTCTTGAAGCTGTCGATTTCTATAAAACTGCAATAAAGGAATATTTCAAACTGAGTAGATAGAATATTCTTCTCTCACTTTTCCAAACCAGATCGTGACAAGGTGTTATGCCAAACACTGGAACCGGGAAGGTATAACTCTTCCTGAGCGACAAATAATACTTGGACGAAGGAGATCATCAGATTTCCCTCGCCCGAGAGATGCAGTAACTGTATGTGGGCACTGAAATTAGCTGCAGTAGATCTACAGCCTCTAGCCCAGATATACGCGCACGGGCGCGGGTTAATCTGGCTGGACAGCTCATCGAAATCTCTGCGGTTTGATCGTTACTCCTATCTCTGTATTGATCCGGTTGAATCCATTTCGTCAACGGCAAAGATGGATGATCTGCGGAGTGTACTCCATCGCTATACAACTACCGGATGTATCGAGAATGGGCCTCCATTTCAAGGGGGACTAGTAGGCTTTTTTGATTACGAGTTTGCAGGAAACGATTTTCCGAAAGCCATCCAGGCTTCTGACCAAGACGATGCAAACTGCCATTTCAGGTTGTATGATACAATTATTGCTGTGGATCACTATGCCTCCCTTATGTGGATCATCTCGTCCGGCTTCAAAAATGGGTCAAACAAGCCATGCGAGGACACGGCAAAAGCACGCATCCATGCAATCCAACAGGATATTCGAGATCTGCCCAAACCGGTTACGCCTGCCGTGAATCTTACTTGGCACAATGAGATCACAAAAGCGGACTATTTGAAGGCCGTGCGTGACATCCTTGATTTTATTCACGCCGGTGACATTTATCAGGCGAACTTTGCACAAGCTTTCACGGCAAATGTACCCCGGGAGATCGATCCATTTCAAATCTATCTTTCCACTCGGAAGAGTAACCCTGCTCCCTTTTCTGCATATGGTGTTTTCGGCGAACGAAGTATCGCATGTACCTCCCCAGAACGCCTGATCACTGTAAATACACATGGACTGGCCGAAGCAAGGCCGATCAAAGGAACGATTGCGCGGTCAGACCATCCAGATGAAGATCAACAGTTCAAAGATCAGCTCCTCAATTCTGAAAAAGATCGCGCTGAAAATATTATGATTGTGGATCTGCTTCGCAATGATTTATCACGAGTCTGTAAGCCTCATTCGGTGAAAGTACCTGAGCTTTGCATACTGGAATCTTATGCCGGATTGCATCAACTCACCTCTTCTGTTCAGGGGCAGTTAGAGCAGAATAAAGATGTCTTTGATCTTTTGTCGGCTGTGTTTCCTGGAGGATCCATCACGGGAGCACCAAAATATCGTTCCATGGAGATTATTGAGCAACTAGAACCATTTTCGCGTCGTGCTTTTTTCGGTTCATTTGGATATTTTGGATTTGACGGTTCTGCAGATTTTAATATCATGATCCGGACCATTCAGTTTCAAGGTGCCCGTGCATGGCTTGCGGTAGGAGGTGGAATCACTTCTTTGTCCTGTCCAGATAAGGAATATTCCGAAACCTTACTGAAGGCACGGAAGATCCTTGACGGGACTGAAAAAATGTGTCTTGAATGATTTTGATCCTTAACAACCGAGATAGCTTCGTCTACAATCTCAGTCGATATTTTAGGGAGCTTGGTGAGGAGACAGAGGTGGTTGGATCTGATGATATCACGCTGCATGATATTGAAGCGATGCAGCCTAAGGCGCTGGTGATTTCACCAGGCCCCTGCACGCCAGATAAAGCTGGGATTAGTTTACGTGTGACCTCACATTTTTCTGGGCGAATCCCGATCTTGGGCGTATGTCTCGGCCATCAGGTAATCGCACAGTCTTATGGTGCGGTTGTAACACATTCTCAGTTCCCGAAGTACGGCCGGGCAAGCTCAATTATACATGATGGATGTGACCTCTTCAAAGGGGTACCCAATCCGTTGACCGCAGGTCTATATCATTCTCTGATCGTTACACATATTGATGAAAGTGATCTACTTGTCCAAGCTAAATCTCCAGAGGGCGAAATCATGGCTATACGACATAAGCAGAATCCTACGTTTGGCGTTCAATTTCATCCAGAATCAATACTGAGCGAGTTTGGACATGAACTTCTGTATAATTTCGCACAGATCGTAGAGCGATTTCAATGTTCTTCTTAGAGCAGTCAGGCAGGCAACATGCAGTTCGTCCTTTTGATCTACGGGATCGAGGATTACTCCTCGCAGATGGAGTATTCGATACGTCCTTGATTGTATGCGGTACCATGATCCTGCGCTCGGATCATGTAAACAGGCTTGTGCGTGATGCCGCCGCACTTAATATCAACATTGATCAGCAAAGAATCCACGATCTACTTGATACAAATCTGACTGAAGATCAGAACGGAGTACTGCGCATCACGGTCACATCAGGCCCTGCAGAAAGATGGAGTTTGAATACTCAAATGGCATCTCCAACCGTTCTACTAAACCTATCACCACTAAATGAAAGCGAGCAATTTAAGCCGATCTCCCTACAAACCAGTTTCATTCGCCGAAATCACACCTCACTTACAAGTCGTCATAAAACTCTTGCCTATACGGATAACCTGGCAGCCCTGAGAACCGCTCGTTCTGAAGGCTATGACGATGCACTTTTCTTGAACACAATCGGAAATGTTTGCTGTGTTACAAGCGGGAATCTGTTTCTGAAGATTCATAATACCTGGGCGACCCCACGGATTTCCGATGGCATCCTACAAGGAATCATGCGTCAATGGGTAATGCGGATTGCTCCAAGCATAGGACTTAAAATTACAGAGCGAACCATAACGGAAGATGAGTTGCCGTTTGTGGATGCTGCATTCATGACAAATAGTGGGCGACTCACAGTGCCAATTACACACATAAACGGGCGAAAACTTGAACCACAATTACCCGATGGACTGAAATATGCTACTATGAAGTTGCTCAAAACCGGGAGTGTATCATAGTTAGTGGGGATTTAGGTTCCGTTCAACCATAACCCTCTACTTCCATGAATATACGATCTTCTACTGCTTCAAACCTTCCCGTTCAGGAGTCTTCGCAGGAGCTCCATCTTGAATTGGTTCGCCATTATACCGATGTACTTCGTCTGTTCACCGATCGATTGTCCCCTGTGCCTGTGGTGTCCGAACCAAATCCCGTCGTACCTGCCCCCGCGCCGGTCGTGTTCGGTCCATCCTCTGAGGTTCCAGAGCCGGATCGGTCATCCTGCTGGGAATCGGCGGAATCTCTACTGGCATGTCGCGATTGGCACGCCGAGAAGATCGTCCACCTGCCACCTATGTGCTGGGGTTCTATGCTTTGATTGGCGTAGGGGTGAGTTTGCAGGGGCATCGCCGAATCGTGAACGTGACCCCAGGATCAGAGTTGTATGGAAGCCACACTGGATGCGTTGAGTACGCGCGGACTGGGATCCGACATGCGGGTGACGTTTCCGGGGAATGTGGCATTACAATCAGCGGTATCAAGCGTATGGGGGCAGCGCGTGTCTGTGCAGCGATGTCTGAATACGGTGATGGAGGAAGCCCTCACCGGACTGGATCCAGACGAAGCCATGCAGTTTCGTCATCGCTTGCAACCGGCGTGGCAACAATGGGATGCTTCCTCTGCCCAAACCAGCCTGCAGCAAATCACTGACGATTTGACCAACGTCAATCGCGGACAGGTACTTGATCATGCACTGGATCACGCTCCAACGGACGGGGCTTCTGCTTCGCAGTGATCAAGGCCTGCGCGTGTTCAACTCGCTCCAAACGCTGCTGATGCGCGCCACTCAAAAATTTCACGATTTTTGTTACTTGTGTATTCAGATGAAAGAACGCACCGAATGAGATGTAAAACACAACTCCCAAAAAATAAACCCAGTAGAACTAAGGTTGGTTCTACTTAACTCAAGCATTACATTAAATCTGGAACAGATGTTGTCAAACCTTCTTCGACATGAGTGTCCCAATCAACTGGAATGTGCACCTTTTTCAGAAACAAGGAACTTCTATGCTTCGGCTTTACCCCGCTGGTGGACAGATTTTTCCTCGATTGGTCTACGGCGCTTAAAGAAAGACCATTCATAGGGTTTATGTTCTTTGGGCAGCCCTAAAAAACTAACCGTGATCCAAAGCCCCGTAAACCACATAAAATCTCCCCAAGCCATATATATATCCGATCCGACATCAGACAAAGATCTGGACCATCCAATGGCAAAAAGTCCCATCCCAATCATGAGTCCAATCGCCCAAGCTTGCTAAAGCGCTCAATCTCCATCCGGTCAGACAAATAAAAGAATGCCATTAAAATTGCCGAAGCCAATACCCCCCATAGCAAATCAGTTACAGTGTGATCATCCAAGCTAGTATAATACATCGTAAAGGATGACAGAGACATCACAAAGGAACCTACAAAGATCGCAATAATCCTTTTCCTTTTCATTTTGACACAACCTATTCAGGTTTTGGCGGGGCATGTTCTTTGTAACAATTCTGCGAACACCGATCAAGGACATCCTTCGCTCTATCCATGTTCCGGTAATGGTTCCATGCAAACGCCCGGACACATCCATATGCCCCACCAATTCCTCGTATACCAAGAATTATCACCACCCCGTGCACACGATATACATAATTTTGGGGATTACAAGTGATTCCTCTGAGATCTAATTCCTTTGATTTTCAATGAATGTACGATCAAGTTCATTAAATGTAAAGCGAACGCTCATAATATAGGGAGGCTCATTTTTTATCCAGTGACCATACGTCGTTGCAACCACAGTCCCGTCGGGAAGGATCTCAACCCCTGGATACGCCGTATCCGCTCCCTCGTGGTTGTCCATAAGTCGCACACGATACTGTCCCTCCTGGCCACGCATAATATCCTTATACGTACCCACCCATCCAACCCAGTCGCCCCATGTGGGTGAAACATGGGTACGGTCACGAAAAGAGATAAACAGTCGTCCATCCGGACCATAGACAGCCTGATGTCTGTCACCAGTGAGAGCACCTGTGACTTCCTTCGGGATGCTCCATGTAACACCTTCATCATCCGAGAATGTTACGAAGCTGTTGAACTGACGACTATTCTCTCTCAGTAACATAGCGAGTTGCTGGCCATCAGGAGAGCGAATGACACCTGGTTCACACAGATCAGCCACAGGATGTGTTACGACAACTTCTGGTTCCCCCCAAGTTAACCCACCGTTAGACGATATGATCTTATACACATAAAATTGCCCCTGTTCTTGCTCACGTCCATGAATAAACCTTCCGTCGTCATGAAAAAATGCCATATAACGACCATCACGCAATCGAATTACGTCCCCCATGGCCACGATTCCACCAAAATCTCCAATTGGTTCTAATGGGCTCCAAGTCCTTCCCTCATCCTCAGAAAAAGCCATACGGATGGGATACAACCCGGAAAACATGATCAAACGCTTCGTACCATCATTCCCAATCACTGGATAGAGTGTTGGGACTTCCTGTGAGGTGGACCAGTTGTCCGGTACAGGTAGGCGATCACTCCAGGTGAGTCCGCCATCGCTACTTTTCTTCATCACAACTGCACCACGCCCATGTCCCTTTGGATATACAGCGATGATTGTATGCTGATCATCCAGCAGCACAGTTGTTGGATGACCAAGGTACTGGTTTGCTTCTCGATCTACTAATACTTGGCGGTGAGCCTCTTCGGCAAGGTCAATGAGAGGAATACTGTACCCACCGGGTGTAATTGTACCGATAGGACGAAATATACCCGTACTAGTAAATTCCAGCAGACGGACTTCGCCTTTCGTCAAAGGGACTACACGACCAAGCGATGAAAAGGTAAAACCAAAACGACCGATCCCTGCAAAACTACCCACTGAATGAATCAACTGATCATTAATCAGGAATTGAATCATGCCATCGGTTCGAATCGCCTCAAAAGTAAACCATTCTCCAGGTTTGAAATGATCACGAGCGGGGCCAAGAACCACATGATGCCAACCTACTAAAGCGCCAGATAGGTACAGTTGCTGATTCGGTCCATCGAACCCGAAATAGCTTTCTCCAAGCTGGAATGCACCTCCCGTACCATTTAACTCGGGAAGGCTCAGCTGAGCCGTGATCCGGAAGTTCCCCAGTGAAAGATCCCGATCGGCAAACAACCCTACTTCGCTCGACTCGGATGATGTAATTTCAATGTATCCGTTTTGCTCAACCCATGCCCCCAAACTCCCTGCCTTCACGACACCGTCCTTGGTCACGGTAATGGTTTCTTGAGCTAGTGCCGTAAAGACCAGTAGCGTCGTACTTGCGAGTATACACGCTAGTTGACCGATAAATCGAAACGCCGAATAAATCGAAGAAGAGCTATTTGTGAGATATAGAAATCCTTTCTATGTTTGGAGAGCGAAAACACTCTGAATCCTACATAAGTAAACAAAAAGGAGAAAGAAATTTGATTCTAAATTATCTTGATCCGTGATACAAAAATACAATGCAATCAGAGTGCATCAATCATTTCTGGCTCCTCCTTATATAGAGGAAATTTTGTGCGTAGAAGATAATAGCGCACACCATCCGTAAGTGCCTGCCAACTGGCATCCAAAATATTTGGAGATACGCCCACGGTATGCCAAATATCTTCACCATTCCTGTCGTGATGTTCAATCAGGACTCGGACCGAAGCTGCAGTAGCTTCCTCGGGAGTAAGGACACGTACTTTATAGTCGGCGAGTCGTAAAGCTTCTAAATGCGGATAGAAGCGGTAGAGTGCCTGATTGAGTGCCCGGGATAATGCATCAACCGGACCTACGCCTTCTCCTACCGCAATCTCACGATGTTTCCCCACAAAAACAGCCACCGTCGCTTCTGACCACTCTAATCCTTTTTTGTCTTGCTCACTGTGAACCCTCAAACGATCTAATCGAAACATCTCCGTATCCTCTCCCTTAATCGTTCTCAATAGTAATTCGAAAGATGCCTCAGCCCCCTGAAACTCATAACCAAGGTGTTCTAATTCTTTGATCCGCTGAACTGCTCGACGCGCCTGCTCATTGTCATTGAGCGTAATCCCCAACTCTTTTGCCTTATAACGCACATTGGATTGTCCAGACAAATCCGAAACCAATACTCGTCTTTTATTCCCGACCACTTCAGGAATCATGTGCTCGTACGCTGCCGGTTCTTTCATGACTGCCGACACATGAATTCCGCCCTTATGAGCAAACGCGCTTCGACCAACGAACGGAGCACGATCGAGTGGTAACATGTTACAGATTTCATAGACAAACTGACTCAAATCTGCTAAGGTTGCCAACTGCTCCTCTGAGACACACTCGTATCCCATTTTATGTTGGAGGCAGGCAATCACCGTACATAGATCCGCATTCCCCGTACGCTCCCCAATCCCATTGATCGTTCCCTGGACGTGACGCGCCCCGGCCTCGACAGCCGCAATACTGTTCGCTGTTGCAACGCCACTGTCATTGTGTGCATGAATCCCAATTGTAGCCCCCTTCATTTCCGAACAAACATGCTCGGTAATCTGCCTAATGTCGGTTGGCATGTTACCACCATTGGTATCACACAAAACCAGCACATCTGCGCCCGATTCTGCTGCAGCATGAAGCGTATTTAACGCATATTCGGCATTGTCTTTGTATCCATCAAAAAAATGCTCTGCATCATAAATGACACGGAGATCATTCTCATGCAACCACTTAGCTGACTCTGCGATCATAGCCAGATTTTCCTCCTTCGTCACCTTAAGTGCTCTCTCTACATGTAAGATCCAGCTTTTACCAAATATCGAAACCGTATTGGTTTGGGCTCTGACGAGTGCAAGTAGATTGGGATCTTCTCCGGGGAGGTTCTGAGCCCTACGGGTAGACCCGAAAGCACAAATATCTGCATGCGACCAATTTTCTTCAATCGCACGTTCAAAAAATTCCTGATCTTTTGGATTTGATCCAGGCCATCCCCCTTCAATCACATGAATTCCAAACTTGTCAAGCCGGTGTGCGATACGAACCTTATCATTCACCGAAAGCGTCACATGTTCCCCTTGAGTACCATCTCGTAGCGTGGTATCAAATAATTCAATCTGTCCCATCAGGTCGCACTAATCAGGCCATTCTTTCGCGCGTATTCAAAGACATTACCCGCGTTAAGGATATCTGCTACATCTCCTAATGGTTTAAGCAGATATTCTTTCCCTGTCGTATGGTTCGTTAACTGCCCGATTGTTGTATCAAGTTCAAGTGAGTCTCCCGTACGGATTTCACGATTGATTTTTTGATGTGACTCAAAAGGGATGACAAATCCGCCATCAATCGTGTTTCGATAAAAAATTCGCGCATAACTCTCGGCTATCACGACCTTTGCACCCGCCTCGGTCAAGGCAAATGGCGCATGCTCTCGTGATGACCCACATCCAAAATTGACCCCGCCAATCACAAACGTATACTTGCTCATATACTTATCAGGGTCTGTGAACGGAATATGACCGTGCGGGAGTCCCTGTTCTTGTGTAGGTACTCCACTCATTGCATAACGTCCATACATACGTCGTTCTTCGGGTTTTTTGAGGCTGTACACCAAATGTTCTGCAGGGATGATTTGATCTGTATCAATTGCATCACCAACAACGTACGCCAACCCATTAATGCTTGCTTCCATGACTATACCAAAACTTCTCGGGGGTCTGTGATCACACCACTGAGTGCACTTGCAGCTACCGTTAGTGGCGATGCTAAATAGACTGAGGCCTGCTTTGAACCCATTCGGCCTGGAAAATTTCGATTGGTTGTAGAAATAACGACCTCATCGCCTTGCATGCGACCAAATGTATCCGGAGGCCCTCCCAAACATGCTGCACAGCTGGCCTGCCCCATCTTGCATCCTGCATTAGCAAATACATCCCAAAGTGTCGTTCCATCAAGTGTGAGGGTTCGTAGTGACTCACTAATTTCTGTCGTCGCAGGAACAATATAAGTATCCACTACAACTTCCTGTCCTTTGATGATTTGTGCCGCCGCTTGGAAATCTTCCAGTTTACCACCTGTACAACTTCCAACGTATGCTCGGTCTATACGAGTGCCAGAAACCTCCATAACACTTGCACGATTATCCGGTCGGTGAGGTTTTGCAACTACGGGTTCCAGGGTGGATACATCATAACGGTATTCCGAATGGAAGCGTGCATTCTCATCACTATAAAGACATTCAAACTCGTGATCCGTACGTGCGCGAACATATTCTATCGTCGTTTCGTCCGGTGCAATAATTCCGTTTTTCCCCCCTGCTTCAATTGCCATATTTGTGAGGGTCATGCGTTCCTGCATGGAAAGAGAGTATACAGATTCACCTTCAAACTCCATGGCACGATACGTAGCCCCATCACAGCCTATATCTCCAATTACGGCTAAAATCAAATCCTTCGCCATCAGGTAGGGAGGCAAAGCTCCCTCAAAGACGAAACGCATCGTTTCGGGCACACGAAGCCAGATCTTCCCCGTCCCCATAATGAGTGCTGCATCTGTATTTCCAACTCCCGTCGAAAACATACCAAATGCCCCCGATGTACAGGTATGGCTGTCCGTACCAATCAGCAATGACCCCGGTCGATTAAATCCTTCCTCCGCGAGAGCCATATGACATACGCCTTTATACCGAGGGGATCCTACATCATAATAATGTGGCAAATCGTGCTTCTCCGCAAACTCCCTGAGTAAACGCACATTACGATTGGCATGATGATTCTGAGTGAAGATATAATGATCCGGTAAGATCACAAGCTTTTCGGGATCCCATACCTTGGCATCCTCACCAAATTCACGTTTGAATATATCAATGGTTGGGGGGCCACATACATCATGAGTCATCAGAATATCTACATCCACCCAAACACTTTCACCCGGTGAAACCCTCTGACGCCCACAATGGCGAGCAATAACTTTTTCTGTCAGTGTCATAAATCTTGTCCTCCGTCACTACCAAATGATTGCATAATTCCATCAGAAACGAACTCTTCTCCACTACTAGCCCTAAATGCTTCTAACTGATTCAGCGCCTTAACATAGGCATTTGCGGAGGCTTGAAGAACATCCGTATGCCTGGCAATTCCACGGAAAAGAGTTCCGTTTTCGGTGATCAAAACTGTGACTTCTCCCATGGCATCTTTCCCTTCTCCAACCGATCGGATGCCATAGGATACCAATCCATGATGACTCCCTGCCGCTAAATCAATCGCTTTATATATCGCTGCAACCGGGCCATCCCCTTCTGCTGCTTTGCGGCAGGAGGTATCTGAGGAGCTATGATATAAGAGTACTTCTGCACGTGGCATCTTTCCCGTCCTGCTGTTTACCGATAAATGATCTAGTCGATAATGAGCTATGGCTGCGTCTCCTTTCTGACCCTGAGCCAGCAAGACCAAATCTTCATCAAAGATCTCCTTTTTCCGATCGGCTAATGTCACGAACTCCTTATACACCTCCTCTTTTCTATCTGAACCCACAAAGATGCCGAGTTTTTCCAATCGGCTGAATAATCCATGTCGTCCAGAATGCCGACCGAGACGAATCGCTTCCGTTTCCTGCCCCACATCTACGGCCCGCATGATCTCATAGGTTTCTCGACTTTTGAGTACCCCATGTTGATGAATCCCTGCTTCATGACTGAATGCATTTGCACCGACAACCGCTTTGTTTGGGGGTACAGAAAAGCCAGTAGCAATGGATACCATCTTACTCGTTGATGCCAACAGACGTGTATTTATGTCCGTCTGTGTCCCAAAGAGCTGGCTCCGTACATGTAGCGCCATGACCACTTCTTCCAGGGACGCATTGCCTGCTCGCTCACCTATGCCATTCACCGTACATTCGACCTGCCGAGCACCGGCTAAAACACCTGCCAGCGAATTTGCCACGGCTAATCCCAAATCATCATGACAGTGAACGGATAACGTTACTTTATCAATATCGGTACACTGCTCTTGAACCGTCTTGAAGAGATCTGCATATTCTCTGGGAACACAATAGCCGGTCGTATCCGGAATATTGATCGTGGTCGCTCCTGCCTTGATTGCGACATTGATCACCTCAATCAGGTAGTCCACATTGGTCCGACCAGCATCCTCTGCGCTGAATTCTACATCCTCGGTAATTGAGCAAGCTTGTCGTACTGCTCGCTCCACCATTTCCAGTACATACTCACGTTTTGCTTCCAGGGTTTTCCCATACCGATCGGCTCCAAATTTTGCGGTCAAATGAATATCACTTGTACCAACAAAAGTATGAATCCGTCTCTTACTGCCCGTAAGCAATGCTTCGCCAGCAGCATCTATATCTCCTTCAATCGTCCGCGCAAGGGCGGCAACAATCGGGCCATCAATTTCCTGTGCGATCCTCTGAACTGCTTCAAACTGTGCCGGCGAAGAAACTGGAAAGCCCGCTTCAATGATATCTACATTCAATTTTTGAAGCTGATGTGCAATTCGAATCTTTTCCCCAATATTCATAGACGCACCGGGGGCCTGTTCGCCGTCTCGTAGCGTTGTCTCGAATATTAATACCTTATCGCTAGACATCCGAAGATCTCTTTAGTGGTTTCAATTATACAGTAGTTGAAGAAAGGGAAAATGCTCGTTCAAGAACGGCATCGCTGAATTCTACGGTTGAGGCTGTTCCCCCCAAATCACACGTAAGGATCCCATCATTCAAAGCTTCTACAACACCATACTGTATACGTGTTCCTGCCTCCATCTCACCTAATCCCTGCAACAGCATCACCGCGCTCAGAAGCGCACCCGCAGGATTGGCAAAGCCTTTCCCGACTATATCGGGAGCACTCCCGTGGACGGGCTCAAAAAGTCCAACGTCCCCCCCAACACTTGCCGAAGGCAAAATCCCGAGTGATCCAGGAAGTGTTCCAGCCAAGTCGCTAAGAATGTCCCCGAATAAGTTGCCGGTCACAATTACATCAAACTGAGAAGGTCTAAGAATCAACTGGATTGCAGCATTATCAATGTACAGATGCTCAATCTCTACATCCGAATATTCCTCATGATGAAGTTCTGTAACGACACTTCGCCAGAGTTGCGAAACTTCAAGTACATTTGCTTTATCTACAGAAGCAAGACGTCCGCGACGTTTTCTTGCTAGATCAAATGCAGTCCGAGCGATCCGTTCAATTTCATCACGTGAATAGACCATGGAGTTTGCTGCAATCTCTGGGGAACTGCTACGTGGATTTCCAAAATATATCCCTCCCGTAAGCTCTCGCACAATCAAAAGATCGGTTCCACGCACACGATCGGCGCGCAGTGGAGAACTCTCTACTAAGCTCTCAGGCACAATGACTGGTCGTAGGTTGGCATAACCTCCTAAAGCTTTTCGTAAAGACAAGAGTGCTGCTTCACATCTCCTGGATCCAGTTTCATGATCCCATTTGGGCCCTCCGATTGCCCCAAGAAATACCGCATCCGCGGCTAGGCATGCCTCGCGTGTTGCGTCGGGGAAAGGAGTATTGAACTGATCCAGAGCTGTACCACCAATGGGCCAATGCTCCATCTTCACTTTGAAATTAAACTCTTTGGCCGCGGCCAATATGGCTCTTTCTGCTTGTAGAGTTACTTCTGGTCCGATACCATCTCCTGGTAATACCGCGATATGATATGTAGACATCTTGCGCTCTTTGCTGTTCAATTCTAATTCTTTCTGAGCCAGGCCATCATCTTACGTAACCGCTGCCCTACTTTTTCAACGGGATGGGCAGCCGTCTCTTTCCGATAGGATTGAAATGTTGGTTGACCATTTTCGCATTCCGCAATCCATTCCTTGGCAAATTCACCGGATTGGATCTCTGAGAGAATTCGCTTCATTTCATTTTTCACTTCTGGGCCAATTACACGAGGCCCTCTGGAGTAATTACCATACTCTGCTGTATCACTGATGGAATAGTTCATGTAGGAAAGACCTCCTTCATAGTAGAGATCTACGATCAGTTTGAGCTCATGAAGGACTTCAAAATAGGCAAGTTCTTCGGGGTAGCCTGCTTCGACCAAGGTTTCAAATCCGGCTTGAATGAGCGACTGTGATCCTCCACACAATACCGCCTGTTCTCCAAACAGGTCGGTCTCTGTTTCATCTTTGAAATTCGTTTCGATCACGCCCGCACGTGTTCCACCGATGGCATCGGCATAGCTGATCGCCAGATCCAGTGCATCCCCCGAAGCGTCCTGAGCCACGGCAACCAGGCAAGGAGTCCCCTTCCCTTCTTCAAACGTACGGCGGACTAGGTGCCCCGGCCCCTTGGGCGCAACCATAAATACATCTACTCCGTCGGGTGCCTGAATCTGACCGTAATGCACATTAAATCCATGCCCAAATCCTAAAGATTTTCCCGGTACAATATGCTTGGAAATTTCAGTTTCATACACTCTTTTCTGATCTTGATCCGGAATCAGGATCATCACTACATCTCCCCAAGCGGATGCATCGGCTATATTCATGACTGTGAGACCTTTCTCGCGAGCCTTTTCTATGGATTTTGATCCATCACGAAGGCCCACCGCGACCGTTGCGCCACTGTCTTGTAAATTCAATGCATGGGCATGTCCTTGGCTTCCATATCCAATGACCGCAACCTTCTTCCCTTTAATGATCGCGGGGTCTGCGTTATAGTGTACTCTCATGTATCTTCAATATTATCAGTCAAATTATGAATCTCGCTTCATCGCAACGCGGCCACTGCGAGCTACCTCAACAATCTTGTGTGAGGCCATCATGTGAATGAACGCATCAATCTTTTGGGAAGGCCCCCGCAATTCAAAGGTCATTGTTTTAGTCGTAATATCTACAACCTTACCACGAAAGATTTCGTTTACGTCAAGGATCTCGGAACGAGAGTCCTGATTATAGCAAACCTTAAGTAGGCACAACTCCCGTTCTACGTAATCGGAATCCGTCAAATCAATAACTTCAATCGTATCTACTAGGCGGCTGAGCTGTCGTAGCACTTGGGCAATGATACGTCCATTGCCTGTCGTAACGATATTCATTCGGCTTACACTGGGATCTTCTGTAACGCCAACGGTGACGCTATCAATATTGAATCCTCGAGCCGAAAACATGTTAATGACACGGATGAATGCACCGATTGAGTTCTCAACTAGCACTACAATCGTATGCGCTTGAATCATCTCGCTATCATCCGGATCAATCGGTTCTCCTGCAGCTTTTTTCCGGATGATTTGCTGAGGAGTAAGTATCAGGGAGTCTTCCATTAATTTTTCTTCAATACTTTTTTTGTCACAATCAGACAAAGGAATTTGGTGTCATTCGATCTGTGATCATATCTCCGGTTGCTGCTCCGGCAGGAACCATTGGGAAGACCATTTCCTCTTTTGCAACGGAGAACTCCATTAGGACTGGCCGATCCGTGACTTTCCATGCTTCATCAATAATCTCTTTTGCTTCTTCTGGAGTACTTGCTCGAAGGCCAACACAATGATGAGCTTCCGCGAGTTTCACAAAATCCGGATTCGTATCTGAAAGATCGGTATGACTATATCTTTCCATGTGGAAGAGTTCCTGCCACTGACGTACCATTCCCAGGAAGCGATTATTGATTACAGCAAGCTTCAGAGGGAGCTTATGTGCAGCTGCCACGCTCATTTCCTGTGCATTCATCACAAATCCACCATCTCCGCTAATGCACACCACGGGCCGAGAAGATCCAATCTCACGCATCCCAAAAGCAGCTCCCATTGCTGCAGGCATACCGAATCCCATTGTACCCAGTCCGCCGCTGGTAATATGGGTGCGAGGATGAAGAAAGCGAAAATACTGGGCGGACCACATTTGATGCTGCCCTACGTCAGTAATTACAACCGCATCCCCTTCTGTTTTATCACGTAACTGTTCAATTACACCTTGCGCATGTAATTTCCCATCCTTCTGATACTGCAGCGGGCATTCCTGGCGCCACGTATCAATTTGATTGAGCCATTCTGTTGTATCCTTCGGGTCTACCAGAGGGATGAGTCGGTTCAAGACCGTTTTCACATCTCCCAATATTGCACAATCTGCAAATACATTTTTCGAGATACATGACTGATCAATTTCAATATGAATCACTTTTGCATGGGGGGCCCATGAATCCAGTTTCCCCGTTACTCGGTCATCAAATCGAGCTCCAACCGCAATAATCAGATCGCAGTGCTGTACGGCCTGATTTGCCCACCATGTTCCATGCATTCCCAACATTCGGAGGGAAAGGGGATCTTCTTCGGGAAATCCTCCAAGTCCATGAAGAGTCGTCGTTACTGGAATCTTCGTATGCCGTGCAAGCTCCGTCAGGCTTTTGGATGCATCACTGTTTACGGCACCACCACCAACATAGAGTAGTGGCCGTTTTGACTCCGCGATCATTCGTGCTGCTCGCTGTAGTTTTTCTGGACGAACTGCTTCTGGGACCGCATATCCTCTCATATTCACGGTTTCCGGGTATTGAAATGGAGCCTCTGCCAACAGAACATCCTTTGGCAGGTCCACCAATACTGGACCTGGGCGGCCAGTTCGAGCAATGTGATACGCCTCTTTCACCGTTCGTGCAAGATCATTGATATCTCGTACTAAATAACTATGCTTGGTGATTGAGCGTGTAATTCCTACTGCATCACACTCTTGAAATGCATCATTCCCGATCAGCCCGGTGGGAACTTGTCCAGTAAAGACAACGATCGGCACGGAGTCCATGTATGCATCCGCAATTCCAGTGACGGTATTTGTGGCCCCCGGCCCACTGGTCACGAGAACGGTCCCAACCTTTCCTGTTGCCTTTGCATATCCCTCTGCTGCATGCGTTCCTCCCTGTTCATGTCGAACCAAGATATGTTGGAACTCAGGATTAATCCGATGCATCTCATCATACACCTTGATTACCGCACCACCTGGATGTCCAAAAATAATATTGACCCCCTCCGCTTCAAGAGAACGAAGAAGAATCTCGGCACCTGACATCACTTGACTTGTGCTTGTGATTGCGGGTCGGACCTCTGGAAGAGAATCGCCCTTAGTTACGGGGTGTACCTTTGTGTGTTCGTCGTAAGTCATGATTCAATTTGAATGGTTACCTACCTCAGCCAATGATACCAACTAGTGAACAGGATGTGCCTTTCATCACGAACATCCTGACCAGTTGAACAAAATGAGATACTTTACTTGATGTTTGAAACCAGTTCCCAATCGTACAATTGATTTAACTAGACTAGTACTACGTTTTTGTAGACTGGTTAAAGAATCAACATCGCGGACAGGGGAGGATTCTATTTTTCTGTGATGATTTTCATCTAAACCCAAAAAAATCAACATAAACTCTTCTCAAACTTTGTTGCTTAGATAAAACTGCCTCAGAGTCTACTGCGAGGAGATTAGAAATATCTACGAATTCTATTTGCCAAAGTCTGATTGAATCAAGGGCTGCCCTTTCGTATATTAGTCTGTTTTCTGCAAATCAAACTGAATATTCAAGGATCGGAGCATTGAGAATGTATCTACCCAGCGTACTCCAAACTGATTGCATACATCGGGCAGCTTGATTTTCCTCTTGGAACTTGGTGCAGGCTGTTCACTGGTAACGACCGTCATATTTCTAATTTGCGCATACGCCACAAGCCAGCCATCGGCACCGACAGCAAATTTTTTCTTTGCGCTCTCAAAATACTGCGAATTTCGCTCTACCCACAATATAATATCCGCATAGGATTGTATTACCTCATCTATGCCAGACGAATGAAAGAATTCTTTAGGAACAACATTTTTCGTCCATTTCAATAGCTGTTCCGTTTTTTTTTCAACGACAAGTTCGCTGCGAACCCTATCAAGACTGAAGATACGCCCATTTCGGTAATGATGAATGACACCCTTCCAAAAGCCTGGACAAATATCAAAGGAATCATACAGATTCTTGGCCGTGATGAAGACATTGGAGTCAATCAAATAAATAGAATCCATCGCTATGAAAAATCTCCCCCCAGTTTCTTGACGTATTTTTGGAGGGAATCTCCATGCAATCCCGTGAGATCAAAAGCTTCTTTGAATTGGATTCGACCTTCTTTCGCTGCCCGAAAGGCCTGTATCGCAAACAGTTTGCCGACACGTGAATTCTGAGTATTAAAGAAATTACCATCGCTTGGCTTGATGCTATCTCCGCGCTCGCGTCCAACGTAATCATCATAAAAACTAAAGAATGCGGAGCGCGAGATGAATTTCAAATCAAGGGATCTTCGTGCAGCAACCACGGGGCTTACCTTAAATATTCGGGCTAGTACTTTGAAGGGACTCTCTTGGTACTTAACCCCGTCCCAGTGCATGCGAAGTTCTTCGGCTGGCACCAAAAGCTCCGACGCTGCTTGGTTGCACCACTTCTCTACATTCGTCCCTCCGGGAAACAACATTTCAAAGCCAGAAAGCCCCTTTTTACCGAGCCAAATATGTACTAACTCGTGAGCAAGTGTGAACATCTGCGCTGACTTGGCATCTACGCCATTAACGAAGATAAGAGGTGCATAAGGGTCAGAGAGCGCAAAGCCTCGAAATTCTTCAACTTTCAACCTGCGATGTGTGTTATTCTCTACCACGCCATTAATCACGGCCATTACACCAATCTCCTCAATCAACCGGCGCAATTCACCGACAGCATTCTGCCAAGTATGGATACTTTCTGCCCAACCATCTGCTAAACCAAGTGTTCTTCGAACTTCACGTCCCACCTCTTCAGGATCATCAGATAAATGTGCACTTGCCACGAAATCAAGTGGCTGAATTCCATCTTCAATCAGAGACTCACGTAACCAATCTTGCCGGCGTTGCATTGCATGGATCGTGTCAAGTAGATCTGGACTCGGTCTACAACTGGAGCCCTCTGACAGAGTACGATAATCTGGAACAGGAAGCAGCTCCTTTGGAGGAGTAGGTAGAAATAGATAGCCGAATGGAGTGTGAGTAACGTGAGCTAGCTTTTCTAACTGTTTTAGCGTTGGCTGCTTTTCTTGCTTAACCCAGGATATGAGTTGTGGTATTTTTTCTGCAAAGTACCTTACATCATGACCTGCTCGTTCACAAGCCCAATTGAGTATTTCGGGAGATACAGAAACACGAGTCATGATCTACGACGTAAAATCTGCAGGAATATTTCCTGCTTCACCAGACGACCGGCAAAGTCGGCCGCATTTAAGATTACACGAATGATTCTGATTCGCAGTTCCCTAGAGTAGGAGAGCTGGAGTATGCTTGTATATCCAACCACAGTAACTGGGCAGGCGTCAGAAAATAATATGATCATCCCGAAACGGTGGTAATCCTGCAACCGTTAAATCATCAAGCGAAGTGCTCCCTGATGAGTAAGTTACTGATTGAGTATCCATTCTATTTGCTGATAAGACGTCTTCATATCAATACCCCGTTCTTCAAGTTCAGGGGAAAGCCCACAACGTTTAACAGCCCATTCAGCAAGTTTAAGAGCAGACTCAAATTTTGAATTGAGTAATACAGGGATGGCTTCTTTACAAGCTCTCATTCTGGCATCATTAAGAATACGGCTATCCATCATAATAAATACTCCTTCATCACGATCACTCCGCATTAGACGCCCAAATCCCTGACGCAACTTGCGCTTGGTATTTTGGGTATACCAAGAATCAAATTTCTTATCAGGCCATCGTTCCCTGCGTTCAACAACAAGCGGACTCGTCCAATCCTTGTTAGGGAGCCGAACAATCATGAGTTGCGTTAAAGTGGGTCCAGGAAAATCCACTCCCGTCCAGAAGCGACCAGTACCAAATAGCACACTTTCCTCCAGCCCTGCGAACTCTTGAATTATTGCTTCACTACTTCCTACTCTATCCTGTAAAAGCAATGGAATTCCGAATTTTTGGAATACTGGATAGATACGCTTGTACATTTTTTGCATCTCCGCCCAATTATTGAATAAAACCAAGGTTCGTCCATCCAACACTAAAGACTGGAGAGCAATGGCTGCTAGGATTTGATGTTCCCACTTCTTATTGGGAAATTTGTAATTAAACCCTACAATGAATGGGGTTGAGGCTCCACAGACTTTCCGGTGGTAATTGAACGGAGACATGATTTTTGAATCAGCTACAAATAGATCTTTGGATGCCTCCTCATCATCAAGTAATTCTAATGATAATAAATCCAGGGTTTCGTCAACATATAGTGTTCCTGATGTTAACACAACTGTTTCGAAGCTACCTGTGATACTCTTTACATTATTCGCGATGCTGAAGGGAATCTTGGTAATCATCCAGTCAAAGGCTTTCTGATCGTAGGTCACAACAAATTCATTACTTGCAATCGCAGATATTAAACTATTTGCAATTGCCCCGAATTCCTCAGCATCATAGATATATGTATTTATACGATCAAAGAACTCAGTTTTTCTTACACCAAATATTTTGGGAGTGAATTGTTCAATTTGTCTCCACTCAAGTCCAATGGTACAAAACTGTTTCTCAATGTTGCAGAACTTTTCTGCTAGTTTTTCAAGAGTTTTCTTTAGAATCTCCTTACGATTTTGATGTAAATCTTTCCATCGTTTTTCTTTTGTTTCAGCTGAATCTTTTGTCGAATTCCAAAGGTATTTTATTACTTGGTGACAAGATTTTTCAATCTTGCTGAGGATGGGGCTATCTAGTGCTCTCTCACACATTGATTGAGTTTTCTCTAATTTATCACACAATATCTGAACAAAGTCACGACGTTCTTCCGTCCTCGCCATTCTACGATCAAAATCTATCATATCCTTCTCTGATAAAATTTCACTCAGCTCACTTTTTAGATCATCTAGATCTTCAATCTTGCTAAGACTCTCTAGTGCACTCTCACACTTTGATCGAGTTTCCTTTAACCCATCACGCAATATCTGAACAAAGCCACGGCGTTTTTTTGTTCCGGCCACTCTGTGAGCAAAATCTATCATGTCCTTTTTTGAGAGACTTTCGCTTAGCGCATTTCGTAGATTATCTGGAAACTGATCCGCCTCATCAATAATACATACGGAGGCACGTTTCCGGATTTCGTCATCAAGTTTGGTCAACTTGTGATGATTCGTAATCAAAACATGTGCGAATTGGGCCCGGCGTACTGCTTGTGGAAATGAGCAATGCTTTCCCATCCGGCATAATTTGGGCTTACATGCGCTCTCTGCGTCCAGATCTACTTCAAATTCTTTTGAAATTCGAGGATACTTTTTGGTGAAGTCATCTACATTATCCCATTGACCATTGTTGCGGGTAAGGATTTGAAAAAGACATAGCCATGCGAGTCGGTCATCAGAGTGAATCTCCTTCTGAGATTTATCTTGTTCGTTTTCAACTGAGTTCAAAGTATTGAAAAGCCTTTTCAGGGCAGATGTACACAAATAATTCCGTTTCCCCTTAAGTGTTGCAATCCGTAAGTCATGCGAGGCAAGGTTCGTCCACTCTTTGGTGACAATTTGGTCCATCAGACCATATTGACCATATTGATGCAATTTACTGGAATACAGACCGTGGTTCAACCACTCTTTGGTGACAATTTGGTCCATCAGGTTAATCGTAGCGGTTGCCACTATAACCTGCCTGTCCTCGTTCTCACGCAAATGCTCACACGCAGGAATGAGATAGCCTAATGTTTTACCCGTTCCCGTGCCAGCCTCTATAGCGTATGAGCCCCCGATATTTATGGCTCTCTGAATGAATCGAGAATACTCTCTCTGTTCTTCCCTCCTGTCGAGTTTCTTGCCCTCGACTGATCTAGATTTATCGGCAAGTTCATAGCAAAGCCGAAGGCCTTCATCTCGGATAGGATTGGTGCGGGTGTAGTTCTCGTCAAACGGTTTCCGATCCTCCTCAATCAAATTGGAAGGGCTCCAATTCTTGATGAATTTTCGCAACTCATCTTCTTTCAACTTCACTGGATTATCGTAATAAATTCCTTCTATCCAAGCTCTTTTAGCCCACTGTATCCTAGTGGCGCCTGTGACAATTTTGAATAATGCATGAAAGCTAGATTGATTTTCATCAACAGACAGTGCCCAAGCAAAGAGACTATAGACCGGATGATACGTCTTTGTATTTATTTTTTCCCGTGATAATATAATCTCGAGTATGCGGTCTAATATGCATGTCATTTCAGCCAATATTTTATGTAGCTTGCGATCGCCCTCACTTGGTCTCATAGACGTACCCAAATCAATCAATGCAGCATCAGAATATGGAACAGGTTCTTCTGGCAAAAAGAATTGATACATCTCATTTAAATCCACCAGAGTAGGTGCAGTTTTGTCCCTGTAAACGATTCCTTCAAACCATTCGGCTGCTATATCCGAGTTCCGTACAAATATTACATCTATATCTTCTAGAAATGAGAGCACTTTATCTCGAATTTCATCCCATAATGGCGCATCTTTCGCCTGTTTAGTACTGATTCCTGTGCGCCTCCATACACGTTTTTTTATTGTCTCTTCTGGATTTACAATCCAGTCATTTATTTGGGGAGATGATTTCTCCGAATATCTTTTGCAAGCAATATGAAGAATAGAATCTCTTGAAGGGTCACGACCAGTAGTAAATAAATGAGCAATCGCAAAACGAACAGGCTTATGTGAATTCTCTGACATAATCAACGTATCTATACGAGAATCCCATATACTCAAGTACCTGAACTTTGTTAACCTGAGCGTATGATCCCATTCGGCTTGCCAGGAAAATCCGTGCACAACGGTAGTCAATTTTCTCTGGATCAATGGGCCGTTACTGGAGTCCCCCTGTCTGTGTCCGTCTGACCTACGTGGCTTTGCTGCGTGTCTCCTGCTGTGTGGACTTCCAGTGCTGAGGCAACAAGGTATACAGCTCCTCTTCTGGAATCGTGTCCATCCGCGTTACCCCCTCCACCAACCAATCCCTTGGGTTCCCCCCGTGTAAGGTACAGGTATGGAGCAATGAATACCGGATCGCAGCACGCGGGGCAGCTTCATGGGAGCCTGCAAAGAGGTAGTTCTTTCGCCCTATGGCAATCGGTCGCACCCAAGATTGGGGTCAATCTCTCCGTCCCCGTGATCCAAAAATCGCGTGAGCTTGTCCCGTGCATCGTACACGGCCTGTTTCCATGATTGTGTGCCCATGGTCGCATTGGCCTCCAGAACCGTCTTGAGCGTCTCAAAGAGCGGGGCTGACTTCTGCTGACGCTCGGTCCTGCGTTGGTCCAACGAGACTCCACGCTCGCGAAGATCCCGCGCCATCGCATAGATCTTCCGGAACCGCGATCAGACCACCTTCCCATTCTCTTGAACAAACGCATACTCGGAGGTCTTCCCCTGCTCAAACGTGCGACGACAATGCGTCACGCAATGGAAGTGATCAAAAACGTCATAAACCCGGTACGCGTCCGTCTGCAATTTCCCCTGAAAACCATTCCGGATCTTCAGCGGACCATCGCGCGATCGTCCACGCGGGTACTCCACAAACCCTACCATCGGTGCCGAGTACAGCCAATCAGATCCAAGATGATTCTTGCCCGATGTGTTGCTCTTGACATGATCACGCACCGGGTCTCATCCGCCTGTATATATTCGCGGTCTTGCCGATGCCGTTCGTACCGGGGCTTGAGATCCTTGGCAACAGGGGCACAATACTCGTTCCACGTAGAGATGGGGAGATCTGCACCTAAGCGTGAGAACGGTTTGCGGGTACGATCCACCGGTAGAGGATCTACATATGTATGGATCCCCACTTCGGATAAGGTCTCTGCCGTGGCGGAACGGTTTCCTTTGACATGATCGGGAAGGGGTCCCATCAAGCCCCCCGCCTCTTTATGGTTGGGATCTACGCACATATTGAAACATCACAAAGCGTGCAGGTTGAACGTGAAGCACAGAATGGACTTCCTCGCCGATTTTCTGTAGATGGGATCAATCTCCGTCCGGGGCAATGGTGAGGATGACTCTGGGCATACGACCAATAGATCATCCCCTTCGTCTCGTACGCGTTTTTTTCACCACGACCTCTTCCTCTACGGGAGCTTGCACCTCGGGAGTGGTATCATCAAAGATCTCGGTTGGATCTGGATCGGGATAACGCTCCCGACGTGGTCCATACAACCGACGTCGAAGGGAGTCTATCTGCTCTTGTGCATGCAAGATCTCTTCTTTGGCAGGGATCAATTCTGTAATCCATCGCATCCCCCGCTCTTGACCATCCTCTCCGAATTTGTGCACCCGTTCCAGTACGCGTTGAGCACGCTCTTCGCCAAGCATAGCGAAACGCGCAAAGATGAATCAGAAACGGGTGGGTTGCTCTTCATCATATGCACGGATACGAAACCTCTTTACTCGGTACACCAGTCTGAGAGATTTTTCACAATTTTTTATTTTTTTCAGCAAACAATCAGAATGTCCTACGATCGGATCACGAATGCGATGTTGATCCTCTATTGGCCTAGATCAGGATTCAGTACCCATGATCTACGTTATTCGATCCACACCTGCGGATCAGGGCATATGGAATTTTCGTATAGATACTAATCAACTACCTCATATCATTGTAGCCGATAAGATATGAACTGTAATCGTGCTGAAAGCCAATCCAACCGGCAGATGGTCCATGTTCAGGCTTTATCAGGAATGAATATTCTACTGCTGTCTGGGTGATCCAAACTACTTATTGAGCTTGCGCATACGCTTTCAATAGCTGCCGATCCGTTAGCAGAATGATCTGATTGGAAACAGGTATTGCCTCAATCAATGGATCATCAAGCTCAATCACAATTCGGCGGATTAATCTCCCTTGTATACCATAAATCCATATTTCCCTTGGATGGATGACCCATAATTCAGTTTCCGTTACTGTAATACTATTTAGATTGTATCCAGCCTCCAGGTTCCGCAGGTGTCCTCCATAGTAATCGTATACTTTGACTACACCGAGATTTCGGTCGGCTACAAATAGAAATGATGAGTTGGTCGCGATACTGATCGGCTCAACCAATTGCCCCTCACCAGAACCAAACTCCCCAATCACCCGCTCCAGACGTCGACTCGCATCCCATTTTAAAACGCGCTGCGATGATGCATCAATGGCGAATAGCTCCCCTGACACTCCCGTTGCAACTGCAATTGGCTGCCCCAGCGTTGTTGAAAATTCATCCTGTAGATCAAGCTGGAGAGAATGTCCTGGTTCTCGATCTATATTTCTTGGAACCAGGATCGTCTCCAAGTGCAGAAGTTCTTTGGAAAACCGCAAAAGACTGCCTTTTTCTGCATCTGCAAGAACCCAGATCAATCCATTTCCCGGATCAACATCTGAAAGCTCTCCGAACACCCCGATATTCGTACCATCTATGCGTGCCTGGATGTCTCCCGTATCGTCAAGTTGAATCATCTCCAAAGCGGAGACCACATAAATGAGACCCTCTGGATCCATGGCAAGGCCTCGTGCTTCCGAGATCTGCACAATGACTTCAAATCCGGTTTGAAGTGTATCCTGTGCTTCCGCAATCCGCACGAGAACCGTTGAGCATATCAACAAGATTGCCAAGATTGGCTTCATTCGCGATGTAATGCATGGTGCCCAATATCACGGCGGAGATGTTTGCCCTCAAAGTCTATGAGGTCTGCCGCCTGATAAGCAGAGTCAATTGCTTCTGAAAGTGTATCGCTGATTGCCGTTACTCCAAGTACACGTCCACCGTCTGTTACAATGTTCCCCCCATCCAACCTTGTGCCAGCGTGAAATACTAGCACGCCTGGAACTTCACTAGCTTCCGTGAGACCCGTAATCACGCACCCCTTCTCATACCCCCCTGGATATCCCCCACTGGCCAACACTACGCATGCTGCTGATGATGTTTGTTTTTCCAATCGTACGTTCCCGATTCCTACTGTTGCAGCACGTAATAGAGTTTCAATTGGATCACTTCCCATAAGCGGCAATACCACTTGTGCTTCGGGGTCACCAAATCTACAGTTGAATTCAACGACCTTGGGACCCTGCTCTGTAATCATGAGACCTGCATACAAACATCCCTTGTATAGCCTCCCTTCCCGCGCCATTCCTTCAAGTACCGGCTCAATAATTTGTGTACGCGTCGTCTCAATTAGACTTTGTGTCATAACCGGAGCTGGCGCATATGCACCCATTCCTCCAGTATTTGGACCCTGATCATCATCGAATACCCGCTTATGATCCTGTGCAGAATCCAAGAGGATATAATCATCTCCATCTGTGAGAACAAAGACACTTGCCTCCTCGCCTTCCATCCACTCTTCAATCACGATTTCCTTCCCCGCATTTCCTAGGCTCCCCCGAATCAATAAGTCATCGATTGCTTGTTCTGAATCTGCAAAATTTTCACACATGATGGCGCCTTTACCTGCGGCGAGTCCAGAAGCCTTGATTACACACCTCCCAAGTTCTTGAGCATAGTTTTTGGCTTCATTCATCTGATCTGCTTGAAAACATTGCCATTGCGCTGTAGGAACAAGATGTCGCCACATGAACGCTTTGGCAAATGCTTTGCTACTTTCAATCTCGGCTGCGGCAGCGGATGGTCCGAAACATGGTACTCCCACAGTATTCAGGGCATCTGCAAGGCCCTCGGCTAAGGGGATTTCGGGCCCAATAATCACTAGATTGATTTTTTCTTCCCGAACAAATAACACCAGCTCTCTGATGTCCGTCGCCTGAATCGGGATGTTAACCCCGAGCTGTTGTGTTCCAGGGTTTCCTGGTGCAATAAAGAGAGCATCTGCACCGCGCACAACCCATGCCAGTGCATGTTCACGCCCACCACTTCCAACAATGAGAATTCGCATGATAAAGCTAAGATTTAATTGAACTGCTGCTTCAACTCAGCCAAAAGTAGCAGTGCCTGCATTGGGGTAATTTTATCTGGATCAATGTCCTTGAGTCGCTCTCGAAGCGGATCAGACTCCGATTCATCAAAAAGAGTCATCTGAGGAGATTTCATTTCCCTAGAGCTTGTAGGGTTCACTATTTCCTGTGACTCCAGTTCCTCCAGAAGTATTTTTGCGCGCTGTAATAATTTTGAGGGTAAGCCCGCCATGCGAGCTACTTCAATCCCATACGAATGATCTGCCCCACCGCGAACAAGCTTGCGAAGAAAAATAATCTTGCCTTTATGCTCTTGTACATGAATACGATGATTCTCCACTCGCTGGAGCTGCTCTTCCAGTGCATTCAGTTCGTGATAATGTGTTGCGAAGAGGGTTCGGGCTGCAATGGAATCATTCTGATGTAGATATTCTACGAGAGCCCAGGCAATGGAGAGCCCATCAAACGTACTGGTTCCCCGGCCTACTTCATCCAAAAGAATAAGAGAGCTTCGGGTAGCATTATTAAGAATATTAGCTGTCTCATTCATTTCTACCAGAAACGTGCTCTCACCTGCTGCTAGATTATCCGATGCACCAACGCGAGTAAAGATTCGGTCAACTACACCTATTTTTGCTTTTTTAGCCGGCACAAAACTTCCTGTCTGTGCCATCAAAACAATCAAGCCTACTTGACGCAATACAACACTCTTGCCGGCCATATTCGGTCCTGTGATAATCCATATTTGATTCTTTTCTGGATCAATATTCACCGAGTTGGGAACAAACGTTTCGGGGATAGATTGCTCGACGATGGGATGTCTTCCGTCGAGAATTTTAAGGGACCGGGAGTTATTCAGCTCCGGTCGAATATATCTTTCACGAACTGCGACCTCTGCAAATGCTACAAGACAATCCAATACTGCAATGGATGCCCCCAAATCCTGAAGCTCCTGAGACTTCATGGATAAATCCGCTCGGAGAGAGTATAAAAGTTCACTTTCCATCACGACGATCTTCTCTTTCGCCCCCAGAATGCGTTCTTCGTATTCTTTTAATTCACTAGTGATATATCTCTCTGCATTGACCAGAGTTTGCTTACGAACATATTCTACCGGGACCTTATCTCGGTGAGTATTTGTAATTTCAAGATAGTATCCGAAGACCTTGTTATATCCCACTTTTAGGGAAGGGATGCCCGTTTTTTGGATTTCACGCTTTTGCAGCGTCTCAATGAACTTTTTCCCAGAAGTAGATATTTCTTGGAGCTCATCAAGTTTTTGGTTATATCCTGGACGAAAGATCTGCTCTAATGTTTTATCCAGTGCTTGATCAATCAGCGATTTGACCTCACTACACGGATTCAGAGTCTTGGCTAATTTGCCTAAAACAGGGCAGTTCAATGCATTCAGGTTTGAAATTATATCTGGCACCTGATACAGTGAAAGACCAAGACTTATAAGCTCTCGTGGAATGGCGCGTTGAGCACAAATTCTGGATACCACACGTTCAATATCACAGATTTGTTTGAGATGATCCTGCAAGAGAATCCGGATATCTGAATTTCCAACTAGTGCCTCCACTGCATCAAGCCGACGATTAATCCTTTGAATTTCACGCAATGGCCGAAAAAGCCATTGCCGTAATGTGCGCGCCCCCATTGGAGTCAGCGTATTATCCAGAAGCTTCACCAAGGTCATCGCTTTATAATCCCCATGAAGAGGGGTAATGAGTTCAAGATTCCTGCGCGTTTGCGGATCAAGCAACATTGTACCTTGATCGGTTAGCATGCGAATCTTTTTGATATGCTCAGGCTTCCCTTTTTGAGTTTCTATCAAGTAGTGGAGGACGGCTCCTGCTGCAACAATTCCCTCCTGTAACTTTGCAATTCCAAACCCCTTTAGGGAATGGGTACCAAAGTGTTCAAGCAGAGTAATGTGGGCGAAATCAAAATCAAAGATCCAATCTTCGCGTGGTGTGACGATATAACCTTGATTACGCAGATTCTGGATTGAATCTCGAGCGGATTTATCAATCAAGATCTCCGCTGGCTCAATACTTTGCAGGAGGTTATTTAACCGAGCATGTCGAACCTCGGTAAGCATAAACTCCCCCGTTGATACATCTGTATAGGATACTCCTGCCTGCTCTTTTCCGAAATGCACTGCCACCAGATAGTTCGCTTGCTTAGGGGAAAGTGTTTGATCCCGAAGGGAAACACCAGGAGTAACCACTTCGGTGACTCCTCGTTTTACCAGAGCTTTTGCTGCTTTCGGATCTTCCAGTTGCTCACATATCGCAACTCTCAATCCGGCCGCAACCAATTTGGGGAGATGATTCTCAAGGGCATGGTGAGGGAATCCTGCTAGTGCCACACTCTCTGACGCACCATGCCCCCTCTTTGTCAGCACAATTCCAAGTACATCGCTTGCCTTCAGAGCATCTTCTTCAAATGTCTCGTAGAAATCTCCCATACGAAACAACAGTAACGTGTCAGGATTCTCCTCTTTAATCCTGTAGTATTGCCGCATCAGCGGCGTCTTACCTGTATTCTTCTGAGGCATCAATTACAAAAATGAGTCATGGTCATACTGGATAGCCTCTCCATGAGCTCAGTGCATTTTTCAGAGAACTAATATAGGCATCCTCTTCACTACACCATTGCAAGATGGCCTCAAAATGTTCGCCCCACCCCGGGTAATCCAATTTTTCTCCCATCACATTATGCCATAAACCAACTCCTACCCCACCGAATTTTTGACACATTTTGAGAAGCTCCATGCTGTGATGAATCGCATCTCCTACTTTAAGATGCTGCCGGTTAAAGAGAGCCCCATCCATGAAAAGCACGGGCATTTCCCAGAGATCCATTACTTCGTTCATTGTGCAGTCAAATTTTAGGAATGGCATACAGGTGCCATTCCTGAATCCTGCACATTCAGCAAATCCGAGTGTTGAATCAATCCGGAAACCAACCTCAACCTGATGTTGTGGCGTGATCCTGGAATCATAACGCAAAAAATGTTGCCGAACACTCACGGGAGGGATTCCACTTTGACGGGTGAGTGTACGACGTTCGCTTCGCAAATAACCAAGATGAGTATGTGCGTAGTAACTCGGATGCAATCCGAGTTCAAAGTCATCCGACTCCAGATCTCTCAACATTCTTTGCAAAAATTTCTGATCTAATCGATAATACACATCATGGGGCCCATGTGCGGCAGCTTTGATAAACACAGTTGCCGTTCCATACCTGCGTATCAGACGATACATTTGATATAGAGCCGTTTGGAATGCGTCTCCAGGTGTGAAGTAACTTTGCATAAACTGAAATAACCTGCGCCACCTCTCTATGATACTCACCTTTCGATGGTTCAAGAGAAAATAAAGTACCTCCTCCCTATAGATCATCCCAAGCCTCCAATGTTGAAAATAATCTACATCAATGGTTGGACAAAAAGCCCATTTTTTTTTCGCCCAAGTCCTTGACGCTACTTGAATTCCCGCCGAGACAAGTTTTCTTCGGAGTATCTCCCGATAACACTCCACAACGGGAATGTGCGTTACATTCAGTCTTTCCTGAACGGATTCTTTGTGAAGAAATCGGCCATGCGAATCCCTTGCAAGGATTGTATTCTCCTGCCAACCGGAGAGCCAGTAAAATGTCGATGCAATTAAATCCCCTTCCGCCTCTGACGAGAAAAGGATTGGGAACGTGCAATCAGAAACCTCCTGCCATGTTACCGAAGCCAAATTCAATGGAGCAAAATCATCAAAGAATTTTTCTGCATTGGGAGCGATCGGTAAAACAATAACCTTTGAATCAAGCCCCGAGGGGGCGTTTCCATAATAGATTCCTGATCCGATTAGTTTGTTTCGGGGCTGAAATATCGGACCCAAACCGAGTGGACCAAGTAACATACGAATACTATATTCAGCCTTCGGCCTATACTGATGACCTACTTCGAGGCATACAGGAATTGCAGAGTTCATTGACAATTGGTTTATTTATCTTGTCCGTTCCCGTATCAAATTCGTATCTATACGAAAATCCCATATGCCCTGATCCGCAGGTGTGGATCGAATAACGTAGCTAATGGTTCCTGAATCCTGATCTAGGCAAATAGAGGATCAACATCGCATTCGTGATCCGATCGTAGGACATTCTGATTGTTTGCTGAAAAAAATAAAAAATTGTGAAAAATCTCTCAGACTGGTGTACCGAGTAAAGAGGTTTCGTATCCGTGCATATGATGAAGAGCAACCCACCGGTTTCTGATTTATCTTTGCGCGTTTCGCGATGCTTGGCGAAGAGCGTGCTCAACGCGTACTGGAACGGGTGCACAAATTAGGAGATGATGGTCAAGAGCTGGGGATGCGATGGATTACAGAATTGATCCCTGCCAAAGAAGAGATCTTGCATGCACAAGAGCAGATAGACTCCCTTCGACGTCGGTGGTATGGACCACGTCGGGAGCGTTATATCGATCCAGATCCAATCGAGATCTTTGATGATACCAATCCTGAGGTGCAAGCCCCCGAGGAGGAAGAGGTCGTGGTGAAAAAAACGCGTACGAGACGAAGGGGATGATCTAGCGGTCGTCTGCCCAGAGTCATCATCACCATTGACCCTGACGGAGATGTATCCCATCTACAGAAAATCGGCGAGGAAGTCCATTCTGTGCTTCATGTTCAACCTGCACGCTTTGTGATGTTTCCATATGTGCGGAATACGTACGTAGATCCCCACCATAAAGAGGCGGAGGGCTTGATGGGACCCCTTCCCGATCATGTCAAAGGAAACCGTTCCGCCACGGCAGAGACCTTATCCGAAGTGGTGATCCATACATATGTAGATCCTCTACCGGTGGATCGTACCCGCAAACCGTTCTCACGCTTAGGTGCAGATCTCCCCAACTCTACGTGGAACGATGATTGTGTCCATGTTGCCAAGGATCTCAAGCCCCTGTACGAACGGCATCGGCTGACAGCGAATATATACAGGCGGATGAGACCCGCATTCCGGTGCGTGATCCCGTCAAGAGCAAAACATCGGGCAAGAATCATCTTGGATCTGATTGGCTGTACTCGGCACCGATGGTCGGGTTTGTGGAGTACCCGCGTGGACGATCGCGCGATGGTCCGCTGAAGATCCTGAATGGTTTTCAGGGGAAATTGCAGATGGAAGCGTACCGTGTTTCTGACGAGTTGGATCCCTTCCATTGCGTGACGCATTGTCGTCGCACGTTTGAGCAGGGGAAGACCTCCGAGTATGCGTTTGTTCAAGAGAATGGGAAGGTGGTCTGATCGCGGTTCCGGAAGATCTATGCGATGGCGCGGGATCTTCGCGAGCGTGGAGTCTCGTTGGACCAACGCAGGACCGAGCGTCAGCAGAAGTCAGCTCCGCTCTTTGAGAAGCGCAAGACGGTTCTGGAGGCCAATGCGACCATGGGCACACAATCATGGAAACAGGCCGTGTACGATGCACGGGACAAGCTCACGCGATTTTTGGATCACGGGGAAGGAGAGAGTGACCCCAATCTGGGGTGCGACCGATTGCCATAGGGCGAAAGAACTACCTCTTTGCAGGCTCCCATGAAGCTGCCCCGCGTGCTGCGATCCGGTATTCATTGCTCCATACCTGTACCTTACACGGGGGGAACCCAAGGGATTGGTTGGTGGAGGGGGTAACGCGGATGGACACGATTCCAGAAGAGGAGCTGTATACCTTGTTGCCTCAGCACTGGAAGTCCACACAGCAGGAGACACGCAGCAAAGCCACGTAGGTCAGACGGACACAGACATGGGGACTCCAGTAACGGCCCATTGATCCAGAGAAAATTGACTACCATTGTGCACGGATTTTCCTGGCAAGCCGAATGGGATCATACGCTCAGGTTAACAAAGTTTAGGTACTTGAGTATATGGGATTTTCGTGTAGATACTCAAATTAGGCCATGTGCCTATTCTTTGGATGATTAGCCTGAACACCACCTCAGCATTATAATGATTCGTGACCTTACCGTACTTGCTGATCCTGTTCATGGATTCATTAAAATTCCTCAAAAGATAATCCAATCCCTGTTAGAATCCCCCGAAGTGCAGAGACTTCGCCGAATTAAGCAATTGGGGATGGGCTCTATCGTTTTTCCAGCGGCAGAACACAGTCGATTTCCCCATGCCTTGGGAGCCATGGGGCTCCTATCTGGTGCATTAGACAGTTTTGAAGCAAAAGGAACTCCCATCAAAGAAGAGGAGCGACTTGCTGCTATGGCGGCGATCCTCTTACACGACATTGGCCATAGTCCCTTCTCACATACACTTGAGTCTAGGTTAGTCCATGGCACAAGGCACGAGGAAATAAGCATGGCACTGGTTAAACGACTCAAAGCACAAATGGGCGACCTACTGGATATGGTGATCGCCATGCTTGCGGGGAACTATGAAAAACCCTTCTTTCATGCTTTGATTTCTAGTCAACTGGACATGGATCGTCTCGATTATCTGTGCAGAGATTCTCATTTTACTGGAGTTGCCGAGGGCAGAATTGGAGTTGGTCGAATTCTACGAACATTATGCGTCCATCCAACCGATGGTGGGCCTCAATCCCACCTCGCGATTGAATCTAAAGGAGTGTATGCGGTTGAAAATGTACTCATTGCAAGAAGATTAATGTATTGGCAAGTATATGTTCATAAGACGGTGATTGCTGCCGATCATGCGCTTATAGGAGCCATTGATCGGGCTCGTGATCTGATTTGTAATGGTGAGGATGATGCCGTACATGGAATATCTCCTCCCCTTTATTGGTTTCTCAAGGAGAACCCAGATAAGAATCGACTTTCAGAAGATTCGGTTCTGTCTCGCTTTCTGGACTTAGATGACTCTGACATCATATACACCTTAAAGCAGTGGTGCACCAGTAACGATCGAATTCTGGCGGATCTATCTCGTCGAATCATTATCCGAGATTTATTTCGTTGCACCTTTCTTGATGAAGAGCCAAGTGACCAGCTACTTGAAAACTGGAAGGACCGTGTGATGCACAATCTCAGAAAAATCGGGATTACCAACCCGAATGCTCATACCTATTACTTAAAAACAGGCAAATCCAGCCACGCGGCCTACAAACCTGATAAAAATGTCGTACACGTCCTGAGTCCTCAGGGAAATTTAATCGAACTGGGGCAATACACCGATGGAGCTGCAATCAGCACTCTCACCAAGTTTGTTCAAAAACCATATATCTGCCATCCAAAAACCGTGAATCTAGTGGCCTATGGATAAAATTGGTGGGGAATATTCAAACTTCAACAA
The DNA here is from genome assembly GCA_965215475.1 of Rhodothermales bacterium. Lineage (GTDB taxonomy): Bacteria > Bacteroidota > Rhodothermia > Rhodothermales > Bin80 > Bin80. The sequence continues at coordinate 75,016 of OZ244061.1, read as the reverse complement.
TATCTCTGGTATAGTAGGACGGCCTTCGGGGCAGGCTAAAAAGGTGCTATGTATTTTGTAAAGAGCCCCTTGGGAATTGATATATTGGTATATCTACTCTTTGAAATGTCTGTTTTGTAGCTATTAACTAGCCTTGAGGTAGTACAGTGCAGGCAACTCGCGACGAAGCTCTTGGGCAATATCTAAACCATATCCCACGATGAATTCTCCACTAGAAATGAAGCCCACATGATCCACTTCAATCGGACTCGCTTCCACTTTAACCAAGGAAACAATCGTCACAGATTTGGGTCCATACTTGGATAACTGCTGACGCACATATGTTAGCGTTCGACCGGAGTCGACAACGTCTTCCACCAGAATCACATGTTCATCCCGAAGAGGTACGGTTGGCGGCATGATTTCTTGTACGGCCTGGGTGCTTGTCATTCGATCTCCGTATGACAAAACTTAACCCTATTTTTTCCTGAACGTAGGATTTTTTGGTTAAAAACGTCCTCTTTTTCCCTTCTTCCGCCCCGTTTTTCGGTCTGAATCTGCCTTTTTGTGCGTTTTTGATTCCTAGATTCATTTTAAAAAGTGCGCCCATGTAAATATTTGCTGATCTTTGATTATTTATTGCAATTTATGCCGTATATTTACGTTTTAATCGACCTATTTACGCCCATGTATTTAGCCGAAATCCCGAACCGCAATTCCCCCTCCACCTGGCTCGTGCGAACCTCCACGCGAGACGGCAAACGAACCATCAAAAAAACCATCGCCAATGTAACGCACCTTCCCGAACCCATTCGCGAAGGACTGCGAACGCTCTTGCAGGGAGGCCATGCCATCCAGTCCTTCAAGGAGGCACTGCACTCCCAGCGTACCCGGCACCATGGGCATGTTTCGGTGGTGCTACACATGATGAAGCATCTCAAAATGACACCCCTCATTGCGCCAAAGAATTCACGCTTTCGACGATTGGTTCTCGGCATGATTGCGGCCCGGGTCATCAAGCCTGCCAGCAAACTGCAGACCCGTGATATGTTGAGCTGCATCACAACGCTCCATGAAGAACTTGACCTCAAGCATGTGGACCAGAATGATCTCTATGAGGCCATGGATGAATTGGCCGCCTGCAAGACCAAGATCGAATGCAAGTTAGCCAAACGGCATCTCACCGAAGGTGGAATGGTGCTCTATGATGTGACCAGCAGCTACTTGGAGGGAGAGAAACATGCATTTGGTGCCCATGGCTATAATCGGGACAAGAAGAAAGGTAAAAAACAAATTGTGTATGGATTGATGACCGATCAGGAAGGATGTCCGGTCTCCGTAGACGTCTTTCCTGGCAATACCCCCGATATCAAGACCCTTGGCCTGCCCTGTAGCCAAAAGTATATTTTGACAATTAAGTATGCGTAGATCCATCACAAATTTCAAGAATTTGTATGGTATAGCCTTCCAGACCATTCCATTTCAGCATGATTTCCGAGTTGAAGTCCTGGAAAAATACTCTTGAATCAACCGGTCTACACAGACGGATTCTCTACCAGTTTACTTTACCTATGGCTTCCAACTCCTCATACGCAACGGCGCGGATCTGCAAACTTGAATAGCCACGCCACATGATCTCATGACCGGGCGGTGGATCATGTTTACGGTTCATATAGCCCCCCATCATCGCCACCGTCAGGATCGCCGAAGATACGTTTGTGGGAACAGGAAGTCGATAATTCTCAGCATAGACTTGGAGCATCTTCGCCTCGGATCCTCTGAAAAACACCTCCATCTCCAAGTCCCCCGCCACACGTCCCATTAGAGTCATTAGCATGATGCGCCAGGTAATAATCATGTATACCGTCAGTACCCGATGCAGGACCTTTGGTTTCTGGAACCGTAACTTTTCTACCTTACAGCCACTCTTGAGCACCCGAAAGGTATCTTCCACACGCCAGCGCAACTTGTAATAGTTAATCATCTGCTGTGCCTCTTTCAGGCTTGTAACCTCTTGTGTCGTTACCAAATACCATTCAATCGGCTTTGCATCCTCAGGTGGATTAAGTTCACGTAGATGGACCCCCCAAACGGGCATGGGAGCGTGCGCTGGATCCTTGGTTGGGGGAAGCATCACTTTACGGAAGCGAATTTCCATACGCGCATTTCGGCCCGGCCGACCTTCACTGGTCACACGCCCCGATTTCATCCGACGACTCAAATCCTCCACCTTCAACTCTACTAGCCCGGCAGGCGATCCCTTTCGCATGGTCCTGAAAAGTCGGGTGTTTTTGGACTTGTCCAGCACACGGTCATGTTTGGCCCGCACCAAAATCTCGGTTCGCTGTAAGGCGCGCTGCTCGGACAAAATCTCAAATGCATCGGCCTCTCGGTCCATCACACAAATTGCACGAGTTTTGCGAGGCAGCGTTTCGCTGGCTTTCTCAACCGCATGCAGTCCATCCAGCCAAGTCTGTGTTTTTGGGGTCTGTTTCCCATAACTGCAGTTCACGATCCCTAATGGAAGTCCTTCCTCTGCACTCACGGCAATCGTTGCATGGAGACGAATTCCGTAGGCCTTTGCACTGGTCTGGTTTTCTCCAATGACATCAAAGCCCTCTGTATTGGTTCGCGTCGTGAACGAGAGTTTGGTGCCATCCTGAATAAAAAGCACCGTCTCTTGGGTTCGCATTCGCTCAATGGTCCGTTGCAAATGCGGGGCATGAATATCCTCATTGGAAATGCCGAGTTCATCGGCCTTTGCAAAGAACCTGTAGTACCCCTGAAGTGCCGCGGAATCGCGCTTGGGGGATGCCGTGCCAGGTGTACCGACCGTGTTGGCCATCAGACGTACACTTTTGACCAAGCGGGCCGTGCGACGACGATCCCCAAGCTCTGCACGGCCAAACTCCTGATTCGCCCAGTGGTCCGCATCCAATCCAGTGCCCGGCTCCAGACGCGGATATAAGTCCACAAAGGGAACCCCCAGGTGTGTACGCCAGTTTGGATCCAACTCATAGGCAAATATCTTTTTCTTTGACTTGGGCGCATCCGTAGCCGACGCATGCCGTCCCTGTCCCTTTGTACGCCCTAGATAGTGAAATCCCGCAGCCCGAAAACAAGTTCCATCGTAGTCTGGACCCACAAACGTTTCTACCACATAGGGCGCATAATCATAGCGGGCCATAAAATCAGAGGGAAGTCGATGCAAAACGCGTGCTAAGATGGAACTCGCCAAATTCTTGCAACGAATCTCTGGGCGGATCAAAAACCGACTGAGGTTCGCGACACGATACAGGTTTTGCATACGGGTGCTGAGATCCCATGCCATCCAGGCATCGCGTGCCCCTAGATGCAATGCCGCGGCGGAAAAGCCCACCGCACCCAGGTACCCAGAGGTACTCCGAATCAAATACCGCACCTGAGCACCCGCAAATGTAGTCGTTCCTTTTGGGTGCTCCCGAGCGAGAAGCGTATTCCAGATTGCACGAGCCTGCGAACCCGTGACCAGAAGAATCTCCAAATCCTGAATCTGCCGCACATCTGCGGGAACGTCAACCGGGGCTGGAACACTTTCCTCCAGTAGACGCGGACCACGAACAAAGGAAGCCGTCTGAGGCTTGGGAAGCGAAACATGTCCTTCCTCTTCCAGAACATATAACGCCTTCATGCAACCGGAAATACGAGGTCGTCCCTTGGTATTCAACAACTTGAACTTTGAACAAATCAGTTTCCCGAGAGCCTGACGACTCTTGTCCTGATTTGAGGTGACGAGCTCGGACAAGGTCGGCAAATCGCTCCGAAGAGTCGCTAAAATGGTTTGCTGTACTTGCATTTTTTGCATAGTAAAGTGAAGAATAACACAAGAATACGCAATAAAAGTTTTATTGTCAAATATAAGTATTGATAACAAAGCAGCCCTTGGCGCTCAGATCTCCAAGCTCCAGAATACCTTTGGATTCAAGCATGTGATCTTGGTCGGAGATCGTGGACTGTTGAAGCAGAAACAGATTCAGGAGGAGATCATCCCTGTGGGGTTGGATTGGATTACGGGCATGCAAAAACAGGAGATCCGTGAGGTGGTGGAGCAAGAGAAAACGCAAATGAGCTTGTTTGACCAACAGGATCTGGTGGAGATTCAAAGCGATCTCTATCCCAAGGAACGCCTCGTGCTCTGCAGGAACCCCTTTCAGGCGGCAAAGACCAAGAAAACCCGTGAGGATCTCTTGGCGAAGGCCGACCAGAAATTAGACCAGATCCTGGCGGCAACCACCCGTACCCCAGGTCGACTCAAAGATAAGGCCAAGATTGGAATGCGCGTGGAGCGTGCACTGGGAAAACACAAATTAAAGAAATTCTATCTCCTGGAGATCGAGGAAGGGTATTTCTCGTATACCCACAATGTGGAGGCGATTCAGAAGGCCGAGCGTCTGGATGGGGTTTATGCGATCCGGTCCAGCTTGAAACAGCCCGCTGAGCAGTTGGTGTCGGATTACCAACGATGGTCCACCGTAGAGCGCGCCTTCCGCGTGATGAAATCCATCTCCCTGCGCGTACGCCCCATCCATCATGTCAAATCCGAGCGGGTCATTGCTCATGTCTTTTTATGTATGCTGGCCTATTATGTAGAATACCATCTACGAAAGAAACTTGCCCCCATCACGTTTGCCGAAGAGGATCTGGAAGCAAAAAGAGCCCAGAGAGAGAATATGGTGGAGCCGGTCAAGAATGCAAAGAGGAACGCACACAACAAGAAGACCAAAGACGCGGAAAGACCCAAGAGTTTTGAGTCCATCATGGAAGAACTCTCTGGGGTATGCCGTGTAACGGGCGTTCTAAACATAAAGGCCGACGAGGATCACGAAGTGAAGTTTGTGGACAATGAACTGACCCCGACCCAACGTCAAGTGTTCCAACTTCTGAAGATGAAGTCTCTGTGTTGATTCGGTTCATCAAACCGAATCAGACGCCCGCCGTTGCTCCTTGAACAACATCATTTTTTAAAAAATCCATCCAAATGGTGCGGGAAATCTGTGCTTTTTTTCAGAAAAAAATAGGGTTAAGTTTTGGAATGAACTCAAGCGCCAAAAATCAACGATACATGGGAGCTTTATCGCGCGTACCAAATCTGCTAAGCGTCCAGGTTTGGTAAGAGTCAGATCAAGCCCGAGCTTCCCACCAAGAATGGGTATCGGACTTGAATTTCCAAGTAGTTGGGATCGTATCGTTTTCTCGTGCCCCATGGACGCAGAAAAAGTGAGATCATTTCGATCCCGCCAGACTACTCCCTGTATATTGTACGAGATGCAGGGCAGTGCAGATATCTCCTCAAACTGTCGCTCAATGATTCACATCAACCAAAAGATCTATTATCTTATCCTCGAATTTCCGAAGTCGGTTAATCGCATTGAGAGCAGTTACGTCTTCTTTACTTGTGTCTCCTGACAAGTCTTCACGTAATTTTTGATAGGCTATATCTAAATAGTTCATCTTGATATTCGCCGATCTTTTGCTCATGTTAATATACATTTTCTTACAGTTATACAAGTAGTTACCAAGATCGTCCAAGTACTCGGTAAAATCTTCAAATTTGGGAATTTCTGAATACGGGATCTTTCTCAGAGCCTTTCTAATCTAATCACACACCTGAATGATTTTCTTTCCTTCTTCAAGAATGAGATCCTTACCCGCTCTCACATTTGTGAAACGCCATCCAATTTTAACAACCAATAACGCAAGCACAAATGTCAGTACTAGATCCGCAATTTCCAGTAACCCGATTTCTAGGTTCAAAGACCATCCCATAACATAAAACCCAAGGTTACGATCAAATAGAAAGGCACTATCTAATTATGCCTCATCTATGTATCTACTAACTTCTGATACGTACCAAGGCCTATCGCTCGAGTGTACCCTCAGATATTTTTTAACATCTTTCTTTTTACACCCCTTACGTATGAGACCTCCAAAGGCCTCTTCTAAGAAGGAGGAAGCATACCCCTTCGTTTTTTCCAGATTGACATTCAAGCGAATGTTCTTCTTAACAGCTTCACGAAATCTGGGCAGAAGATATTTTTCACGAAATTCCTCACCAGAATAATTACCATCTTCCTCCAGACGCGGTCCTGGAGTAAGGGTAAACTCACGTACGTATATGGTCATGTCCTGATTAGTGATGTTATTGATCATGAAGGTAATGTCTCGTCCGGGTGCTCCCAACATATTACGGTTCCAGAGAATTCTCGTTCCAGTATACGATAATCCGATCTTTCCACATCTGCAAACACATTATTGGATATGATTCTCAGTCGAGAGGTTTGTCCTTCTCTATTCCGATTAGCAATGTTTGACAATCCTTGACCTCTATGTCCTTTTTCGTATCGGCTTCTTCGGAGTCAAGGCACCACGTTTTCTTGTTCGGATTCGCTTACGTGCCTTTTTCTCTTTCCTTGCCCGCTGCGCACTATATCGCTTGAATTTTGTGGTCTGATATTTTTTTTCATAAGCGATTGGTTCCACACAAGTCGTGATAGAACCTAGGAAAATTATTCACTGACGTTATTGTAACTGTATACTGATACTTGGGGGCATGGTGAGGAGCGTGTAACATAAAGATGATCTTTTGTAATCGCCTTAATTACCGGTAACGAATCCCCTATATAAACTGCTTTTCCACTCTCAGATAGCATGACATATGACCGAAGCACAGCGTATCTCTCGCCCTCCCTATCTATACTCTCAGGGGTTATAGATGCTACCTGAACAATTGCATATTTTTGAGGCAGAGCGATAATTCCCGATATTTGATCATGTATGCTGGAACGTAAATTCATAGATACTTCAGATTGTCCTGAATCCCCCCGCTTATTTTCTGCAACCTCAAGTGCCTTGAAATCTGAGATTTTTGCGACCCATTGAATCTCCCCCTCAAGTGAATAGCTATAGATTACCGGAAGCAGTCCCGAAGCATAAATAATCCGGCTAGGGCTGCCCTGTAGCCAAAAGTATATTTTGACAATTAAGTATGCGTAGATCCATCACAAATTTCAAGAATTTGTATGGTATAGCCTTCCAGACCATTCCATTTCAGCATGATTTCCGAGTTGAAGTCCTGGAAAAATACTCTTGAATCAACCGGTCTACACAGACGGATTCTCTACCAGTTTACTTTACCTATGGCTTCCAACTCCTCATACGCAACGGCGCGGATCTGCAAACTTGAATAGCCACGCCACATGATCTCATGACCGGGCGGTGGATCATGTTTACGGTTCATATAGCCCCCCATCATCGCCACCGTCAGGATAGCCGAAGATACGTTTGTGGGAACAGGAAGTCGATAATTCTCAGCATAGACTTGGAGCATCTTCGCCTCGGATCCTCTGAAAAACACCTCCATCTCCAAGTCCCCCGCCACACGTCCCATTAGAGTCATTAGCATGATGCGCCAGGTAATAATCATGTATACCGTCAGTACCCGATGCAGGACCTTTGGTTTCTGGAACCGTAACTTTTCTACCTTACAGCCACTCTTGAGCACCCGAAAGGTATCTTCCACACGCCAGCGCAACTTGTAATAGTTAATCATCTGCTGTGCCTCTTTCAGGCTTGTAACCTCTTGTGTCGTTACCAAATACCATTCAATCGGCTTTGCATCCTCAGGTGGATTAAGTTCACGTAGATGGACCCCCCAAACGGGCATGGGAGCGTGCGCTGGATCCTTGGTTGGGGGAAGCATCACTTTACGGAAGCGAATTTCCATACGCGCATTTCGGCCCGGCCGACCTTCACTGGTCACACGCCCCGATTTCATCCGACGACTCAAATCCTCCACCTTCAACTCTACTAGCCCGGCAGGCGATCCCTTTCGCATGGTCCTGAAAAGTCGGGTGTTTTTGGACTTGTCCAGCACACGGTCATGTTTGGCCCGCACCAAAATCTCGGTTCGCTGTAAGGCGCGCTGCTCGGACAAAATCTCAAATGCATCGGCCTCTCGGTCCATCACACAAATTGCACGAGTTTTGCGAGGCAGCGTTTCGCTGGCTTTCTCAACCGCATGCAGTCCATCCAGCCAAGTCTGTGTTTTTGGGGTCTGTTTCCCATAACTGCAGTTCACGATCCCTAATGGAAGTCCTTCCTCTGCACTCACGGCAATCGTTGCATGGAGACGAATTCCGTAGGCCTTTGCACTGGTCTGGTTTTCTCCAATGACATCAAAGCCCTCTGTATTGGTTCGCATCGTGAACGAGAGTTTGGTGCCATCCTGAATAAAAAGCACCGTCTCTTGGGTTCGCATTCGCTCAATGGTCCGTTGCAAATGCGGGGCATGAATATCCTCATTGGAAATGCCGAGTTCATCGGCCTTTGCAAAGAACCTGTAGTACCCCTGAAGTGCCGCGGAATCGCGCTTGGGGGATGCCGTGCCAGGTGTACCGACCGTGTTGGCCATCAGACGTACACTTTTGACCAAGCGGGCCGTGCGACGACGATCCCCAAGCTCTGCACGGCCAAACTCCTGATTCGCCCAGTGGTCCGCATCCAATCCAGTGCCCGGCTCCAGACGCGGATATAAGTCCACAAAGGGAACCCCCAGGTGTGTACGCCAGTTTGGATCCAACTCATAGGCAAATATCTTTTTCTTTGACTTGGGCGCATCCGTAGCCGACGCATGCCGTCCCTGTCCCTTTGTACTCCCTAGATAGTGAAATCCCGCAGCCCGAAAACAAGTTCCATCGTAGTCTGGACCCACAAACGTTTCTACCACATAGGGCGCATAATCATAGCGGGCCATAAAATCAGAGGGAAGTCGATGCAAAACGCGTGCTAAGATGGAACTCGCCAAATTCTTGCAACGAATCTCTGGGCGGATCAAAAACCGACTGAGGTTCGCGACACGATACAGGTTTTGCATACGGGTGCTGAGATCCCATGCCATCCAGGCATCGCGTGCCCCTAGATGCAATGCCGCGGCGGAAAAGCCCACCGCACCCAGGTACCCAGAGGTACTCCGAATCAAATACCGCACCTGAGCACCCGCAAATGTAGTCGTTCCTTTTGGGTGCTCCCGAGCGAGAAGCGTATTCCAGATTGCACGAGCCTGCGAACCCGTGACCAGAAGAATCTCCAAATCCTGAATCTGCCGCACATCTGCGGGAACGTCAACCGGGGCTGGAACACTTTCCTCCAGTAGACGCGGACCACGAACAAAGGAAGCCGTCTGAGGCTTGGGAAGCGAAACATGTCCTTCCTCTTCCAGAACATATAACGCCTTCATGCAACCGGAAATACGAGGTCGTCCCTTGGTATTCAACAACTTGAACTTTGAACAAATCAGTTTCCCGAGAGCCTGACGACTCTTGTCCTGATTTGAGGTGACGAGCTCGGACAAGGTCGGCAAATCGCTCCGAAGAGTCGCTAAAATGGTTTGCTGTACTTGCATTTTTTGCATAGTAAAGTGAAGAATAACACAAGAATACGCAATAAAAGTTTTATTGTCAAATATAAGTATTGATAACAAGGCAGGGCTAGGGTGACGCGAACATGCAATATGACCTTCACTGAAGACGAGCTGCACCATGTCAGATGGGGATTTGTATAAGGCACCAAAAGCACCTAAACTATCTCCATCCGATGAATAAGAAAAAATCACATTCGAAAGTTCTCCAAAAGAAAAACTCTGAACATACAAGATCTCTTCTTGATGGCATAGTTTGAATGGAATGACAGGTAGAGTCATAGTCTCCTCATACTGATGTGTGCCACCCGTTCGTTCGAAAATTGTCTTTCGGCGAGCTCTATCGACTACAATAATTCGCTCACTGGAGTCAACTTCCATGTCCTTAGGCATAAAAACTCACCTGGACCTCTACCCTCACTTCCCACCGAATAGAGAAACACACCTTCTGAATTAAATACCCTTACTTCACTGTATTGACTATCCAGTATATACATATTCCCTGCAGAATCTAATTTCATAGCAGAAATATGACCAAATATCTCGTATGGCTCCCCTTCTACTACCCCAAGTGTTAGTATCTTTTCCGAAGACAACAGGTTTTGAGCTAATACTCTAGCATCTTGGAGATCTTCGGAATCATGGTCAGATGAATCAAAATTATGACTGTCATCCATACCAGCAATCAGGCTTGAAACAGGATGAACAACTCTCTGCTCTTCCTCAGAAACTCTGCATGAACTCAATAGAATGAGTAGTATAGCAATGGGCAATGAGAGTGAGGGGTACTTTATTCTACTTCGAACCATTGGACTTTAGGGGGAAATAGGACTATTATGGTACATAAAGTTGGGGATACTACCAATATACATTTCATACAATTGTATGAAATGCTTAGGTGAAAAAATGCCCATGACTAGCGTCATAGTCTAGGAAAATTCAAAAGTTTCACCTAAGAAAAATGAATCTCCCCCTTGGAAATTGATATATTGGTATATCTACTCTTTGAAATGTCTGTTTTGTAGCTATTAACTAGCCTTGAGGTAGTACAGTGCAGGCAACTCGCGAAGCTCCTGGGCAATATCTAAACCATATCCCACAATGAATTCTCCACTAGAAATGAAGCCCACATGATCCACTTCAATCGGACTCGCTTCCACTTTGACCAAGGAAACAATGGTCACGGATTTGGGTCCATACTTGGAAAGCTGTTGGCGTACATAGGTTAGCGTTCGACCGGAGTCCACAACATCTTCCACCAGAATCACATGTTCATCCCGAAGAGGTACGGTTGGTGGCATGATTTCTTGGATGGTCTGAGTACTTGTCATTCGGTCTCCGTATGAACTCAAGCGCCAAAAATCAACGATACATGGAAGCTTTATGGCGCGAACCAAGTCTGCCGTGAAGATGAATGCTCCCTGCATTAAACCGATTACAATTGGACGATATTCCTGATGCGTGTGCGTTAATGTTTGTCCGATTTCCCGAACACGTACTGCAATCGCATCTGCATCTTTGAACAGTTTCAGATGCCGGCCATGAATAACCTCAATCTCGTTCGAAATAGAGTCTGACATAGTTTCTAGTTTTATCCGTAATCCGAAATGTATCCGAGAGCCGATACCCCACCACCCATACAATTTCTTGCTCACTGCACACTACGATTGTATCTTTTCGCTTCGACGCCGAAATCCCGATGTCCGTGATCAGGTCGCTGATCTTCTTTGTCCCCTTCATTCCTAAGGGACGAATTCGATCTCCCTCCTCCCATGTACGAACCGTTAAAGGTATGGTTAATTGATCTGCATCCAGCCACGCTTCATCTGAATCAGTAAAGCGTCTCGGTTTGGTAGGAGTCAGATCAAGCCGGAGCTTCCCCCCAGGGATGGGTATCGGACTCGAATTTCCAAATAGCCTAAATCTTTTCATTTTCTCGTGCTCCATGAAAGCGGAAAAAGTGAGATCATTTCGATCCCGCCACACGACTCCCCCGCCTACCTCAATACGTTTCCCTGACTGCATAGGAATTAGAGCAATAATTCGTTGCGCGATGGCTTCATCTGCCGAGGCCCGTGGGATCCAACGACGAAGTGCCTCAATCACCAATCGCTGAGCCAGTATGCTCGGCAACTTTTCTAGATAGGAGATCTTCAGGGATTGTCCATGGGAGGCCTCATCAAAATTCTCCGTAATTGCCGGGACAATACATTGGTCAACCCACTGCCCGACTAAATTACAGCTGCGAGCAAGTGCCTCGGCATTCAAATGTGGCATTACCTTGGCTCGCAGCCTGGACCGAAGATACTTCTCATCCTGATTGCTTGTATCTTCACGCCACTCAAGATGCCGAGCCTCCGCATAAGCACGAATAGATTCTCTGGTTTCCGCAAGTAGTGGCCGAATTAGATTACATGATGCGTCCAAACTTCGCACTGGCCGCATTCCCGCAATTCCTTCCAGCCCGGTTCCTCGATTAAGATTGATGAGCAAGGATTCAGCTTGATCATCACAATGATGCCCTACCGCAACACTTGCGATCTGCTGCTTGGAAGCTGTTTTTGCAAATAAAGAATATCGAATCTCACGCGCGATCATTTGTACCGAGCGTTTATTTCCTGCGGTGTCAGGTTCCACAGGAGCTTGATGGACATGAAGTTTGAATCCTCGCTGGGCACACAGATCCACTACAAATTTTTCATCCCTGTCTGATTCCGAGCCACGTAACTGAAAATTTACATGGATCACCTCACACTCAAATCCTAAACGATCGAATACATCCAGAAGCACCACCGAATCAACCCCTCCACTTACTCCTATCAGGACATGTTTCTCGGTCTTGGCCTGACCGGTTTGCTTCATATAATCTGCAACCCGATCACGGAATGATTTCATCCAGCTCCTCATGATCTGTCATTCGCTGATCAAACCTCCTGTTCAACTCTTCAAAAGTAACTTGAATAAGCGTGGGCTTTCCTCCCGGAGTTCGGTAAGGTTCTTTACATTCAAAAAGACGATCAATCAGGGTCCGCATTTCATCGTCATTCAACTTTACGCCTGGCTGTATCGCTCCACGTATGGCAAGGCTTCTAGCCATTTTTTCTTCTGCGGGAAGGGGACCTAACTCTGCCTCAGAACCTTCTTTATACCCATCAAGGATTGACTGAAGAAGTTCCTTTTCAGCTCCAACCTTTATGTGTGAGGGTACTCCTCGAACCGTTACCGTACGGTTTTCAGATATTGTGTAGTCAAACCCCAGTGCTTTTGCAAGTGGATCCAGTTCACGCAAGAGTTGGCAATCCTGCTCTGTCAGACAGATCAAATGATGAAACAGGAGTTGCTGTGAAAAACCTGATCCCGAGCGCAAATCTTCCAGGGCACTTTCGAAAAGAATTCTCTGATGAGCAGCATACTGATCTACCACCAAGATCCCATTACTGAGTTGGGTGAGAATGTAGGAATCCTGGAGTTGCCACAAAAATCCAGTTTGCTTTGGATCCGCTCCACTTGGTAACCTGCTCGGTTCCATTTCATAGACAATTGAGGTCTGTTGGCCATGGACAGAAGGCAAATCATCTGCGCGAGCGGGTGGATTCCAGGAGCGCGGCAAATCAGTACGCTCTTTCTGAAAACTCAACGATGACACGGCACCCGGGTGCTGAGGAATCAGTTCAGCGATCCCGAGCGCTCTCCTGCAGATCGCCTGAACAAAATTATAGACTCCCCGATCATCTTCAAATCGAACTTCAATCTTTGAAGGATGCACATTCACATCTACATTCTGAGGATCGACACTTAAAAAAAGTGCATACGCAGGCTTTTGCCCCTCTGGAAGAATTGCATCATATGCCGACCTGATTGCATGATTTAAGCTTGGACTTCTGATGGGCCTCCCATTCACAAACAAATATTGATTTTTCCGAGATTTTCGCGCATGCTCAGGATGTGACAGAAATCCATACGCAGAGATATAGCTAGTTTCTTCATCAACCGGTATAACATGTCGAGCCACGTTAGATCCTAGGATCGCGCGAAGACGTTCACGGAGTGCATCCAGAAAATTCTCGGACTGGGAGCCGATAAGCCGGTATACCTCTTGTTTTTCGTGCTCTAATCGGAATGCAGTCCATGGGTTTGCCAAGGCGCACGTGACTAAAACCTCTGAGAGATGGCGAAATTCCGTGGTGGGGGCTTTCAAGAAACTCCGCCGTGCAGGGGTATTGAAAAAGAGATTCCGAACCTCTATCGTTGTTCCTACTGCCGTTGCACACGGAGAGGTCTCAAGGACTTCTCCTCCTTCAATTCGTAGATGAGTACCCTGATCATCTACCTGCCTTTTTGTTTTCAAAGATACCTGAGCAATTGCAGCAATAGAGGCTAATGCTTCCCCCCGAAAGCCCAGTGTACGAATGTTCTCTAGATCCTCCGCATTTACGATCTTGCTGGTTGCATGACGCTCAAAACACTGGGATGCATCCTGCATACTCATCCCGGTTCCGTTATCTCTGACTCGAATCAGATTACTTCCCGCCCCCTTGATCAAAACCGCAATATCTGTCGCATTTGCATCTATTGCATTCTCAAGTAATTCCTTGAGTGCAGATGCTGGACGCTGAACAACCTCGCCAGCCGCAATCTTGTTGGCCAGCTCAATAGGCATTCGCCTAATTTGTGAGGTTTGCTCCATGAATACTGTTCAACGGCCTAGAGAGTTATAGATATAAAATGCAGTCAGCAATAATGCTACGAGATAATAAAGAGCAATCGGACTTCTTCGGCGCCGAACACGGCTCTGAATTCTCATACGACGCTTTAAGCTATCATCCTTGCGAGGATCATAATAGCGAGGGGTATAATCAAACTTTTTAGGTCGTACTTTTCGTCCAAATAAAAGGCCCATATTAAAATAGATTTCCAATAAAAACGATATACAAATACGCTAAGGGAGCTGCTACAATGATCCCATCAAAGCGATCTAGAATCCCTCCATGACCAGGTAAAATAATACCCGAATCCTTTACTCGTGCGACCCGCTTGAACCGGCTTTCTGCCAATCTCCCAATGCACCCGAGAGAGTACATACGATCCCAAGAATAATCAGATGCACGATGCCCAGTGGCATTTCAACGGTTGCATTCAGAATATATACTGCAAGCATCGCTCCTCCAATCCCACCGAGAAATCCCTCCCAGGTTTTACCAGGGGAAATCGTCGGTGCTAATGGATGTTTCCCAAAAAATGATCCTGCAAAAAATGCCATAATATCACTCGCCCATACGAGTGTCAAAACCGTAACCGTAAGTACTAACGCCTCTTGCTCAGAATACCCCGGAATGATACGAATTTCGGTCAAAAAAGCCAACAACGTAGTCGGGTAGACGGCACCGGAAAGTGTTGCCCCCAAACGCATCAGGGGTTGAGGGGTTTTCGTGAACGTACACCACAGAACCAAGCCCACCACAGGAATGGCGCTAAGGAGGAAAATATTCGGAACTAAAGCTCTCAGGGATAAGCCGGCTCCTAAAAGCAACCCTGTTATGATCCAGGCTTGCACCCCGCATCGCTGATAGAGCTGGTACAACTCCACCTGCCCAACCAGTGCAATCACCATCACGGCAATACCAAAGTACCACGGGCCAAGCCATGCCGAACCAATTAACAAGAACGCCCCAATCGACGCGGTAAACAAACGAGTCAAAATTTGCGACATTCGTTCTATCTCCGTTGCGTATTCCTCAATGCTTCCTGGGTTAATTCTTCATCCGTGAGCGATTGCTTCGAAAGGATTTCCCGTGCTAATTTTATTTTGGATTTTGGTACTAGAACTTTTACCTTTGCAAGGTAGCCATGTGTAAGATTGAACGCATGATCACGCTGGTTCAGGATAACCGATGGAATGTCTATATCTTCCAGACGTGCATGTACCAATTCCGCTTCGTAGTCTGTACTACAGCGATATACTTCTTCCCAATCAGTCATCTCTCTGTCTATGTTTTTGATGAATAAATCTGATACAGATCAAAAAGGCAAGGCCGCCAACTAGAATCAACGGCCACGGAATACTCTCTGGATCCGCCATAGATGTCGATCCCCACTCGGCCACAATCAGTGATAATCCGTTGTTCAGAAAGTGTATAATCATTGGAATTACTATGCTCCCCGTACGCCAAGTAATATATGCAAGATAGCAGCCCAATAGTGCTAGGGGGAGCACCTGTGTGAGTCGTAAATGAAACAGACCAAAAAGGATTCCTGTGAACAGGATCCCTCCTACAATCCCCAGCCCCCGCTCTGCACGTCTTTGGACAAACCCTCGAAAAAATATTTCTTCAAAAATTGCGGGCGTAGCAGCAACATAAATCAAATTTAAATAGACGTTCCCACCTCCAGAAGTGAGCCAGTCTATAATTTCCATTTGCTGATCTTCCAGTGTCTGAAGAAATTCAGGTAATGGAAGTTGTTCATTCAGGATTCCGAGTCCCAGTACAATCGGAAGCAGGCAGAAAAACCCGACCGTACACAGAACGAACTCTTTCACGGAACAAGAGGAAAGACGTAAATAGCTTTTGAGCTGAGACGAATCGAGCCAGGCTGCAATAAGAGCAACCCCACCCAATCCCAGCGCCAATCCAATTGCATTTGCCCGCAAGAGGGCCCCACCATACTCAGCAAATATCCCCTGTTGATCTGCAACCAAATCCTGAACCCCTACTCCTTCCAACATAAGAAACAGAACGGAAGCAAGGTTCCCAATCAACAGATATGCGACCAGCCCTACGAGAAGCCATAGAGACAGGACGCCAAGCGTAGGCCAATTTCCCAAAACCCCATCAAAGAGATTCAAGATCGATGGAGAATCTTTCTGATTTATTTCCTCCTCTACAGAGACAGAATTCGTTTTATCGGAAAATTTCCTGACCATTGAAACGTTTCGGGTTGATTATACATTAGAGAGATATGCGCCCGTAGCTCAGCTGGATAGAGCGTCTGCCTCCGGAGCAGAAGGTCAGAGGTTCGAATCCTCTCGGGCGTACCCTACCTAGCGCGTCTGAATTTATGTCACGTCTCGATCTGTCCTTCTGAGGATGCCACCAAGGTTGCCACGGTTGCATCTCCTGTTACATTACACACCGTTCGACACATATCAAGTATTCGGTCAACTCCCAAAATCAAAGCAATTCCCGCCGCAGGTACTCCAACCGATTGGAGAATGATGATCAACATGATGATCCCCGCACTAGGTACAGCTGCCGTGCCAATGGAGGCCAGAACCGCCAGGAGGATGATTTCAATCTGATCCATAAACCCTAATCCAATTCCCAGAGTCTGCGCAATAAACACCGCAGCAACGGCCTGATAAAGAGCCGTACCATCCATGTTAATAGTTGCTCCAAGTGGAAGCACAAACGATGACACCTCCTCACTAACCCCAAGGTTATTCTCAACCCGATCCATTGTAACGGGTAGAGTTGCTCCACTTGAAGATGTACTGAATGCGACCAGCTGAGCCGGCGCAATCCCCATAACAAACTTCTTGATGCCAATGGGAGTGAAGAACTTGATCAATGATCCATACGTAATCGCGACGTGCAGAATAAGACCGATCAATACGACCATCATATAAAATCCAAGTGCCCCTAGAAGGCTCCACAGTTCACTCAGATTATCCCCCGAAATCAAACTCACCGTATCTGCAAGAAGAGCAAACACACCGATTGGAGCAATCCACATAATAATCTCTACAAGCTTGATGACGACGGACGTCAAGCTTTCGAAGACATTCAACAGAGGTTGAGCCTTATCCTTGGGAATCAACAGCAATGAAATACCAAACAACACGGAAATCAACACGATTTGCAGCATGTTGCGATTATTCGAGGCTGCGGCCGCAATATTCCGGGGGACCATGTCCACAATCGCTTGGAGCGGTCCGCGGCCTTCAGCAGACGCCGCACTCTCCTGCCGCTCTTCCGCCATATCACTCCACTCGGCTTGTAATTCTGTACGGACATCCTCGGGAACCGTATCACCCGGGCGAATGATATTCACCAAAATGATACCAATGATCAGCGCAAAGACGGTTGTGCCGATGTAGATTGCAATGGTCTTACCACCGATACGTGCAAGTTTACGTGTATCCGAAAGTGAAGATATTCCTGTGATAATTGATCCCAAAACAAGAGGGACCGCAATCATGAACAGTGCATTCAAAAATATATCCCCGAAGGGGCTGATCCAATTTTGCGTGAACTCCCCCCAACCCATCGCCGCGGAAAGAATTCCATAGCCTAATCCCAGAACAAGGCCAAGGATAATCCAGATGTGCAGCTGTTTTTGCCAATTCATAATGTCAGTTCAATTTTGATCCTTGGGCTAATATAAGGGATTTATCATCGCAAAATCCGTACCGATCCAAAACGTAAGAATCCCAAGTCTCTTCTTACACAATCCGAATCCGTACCTCCGGATTCAAAACTTGATCTATCTCTATCATGATTCTAAAACAAATGATCTTTTTACCCTGAGGATCTCCCAAAAACGCTACGGATTGGGACGGGAAAATTGGGTTTGCCATGAAGATGATGTGCATATCTTATTCCAGTACCCGACAAGCTCTAGATTTATCGTCAAATGGTATCACTATGGATTAAGAGTAAAACTCAGATGAGGGGCGATATACGTTTGACCATGTAGATCATCCAGCAGTCCAAGATGCATCTGTATACGACGGTTGTGTAGTCGTGCGAATATAGCTGCATCTACGGCAGCAATCACATGATTTGCAATCAGTAATGTGGTAATCCGGGAAGCTCGCCGCAGGTATGTATTGGCATCGGCATGATGATCCGCATACTGGTAAAATCGAGAGGACACATGTGCTTTCCTATCTCCCGATCCACTCGTTTCTGGTTCAATCGAGGGAATGAACTCTCCATTCTCATCAATCCAAGTGATCTGCCCATTCCGCACTAGAGCCTCATAATCATCCCAGCCAGGAGCATACTGGAAATACTTGCCGATTAATTCATAATACTGCTGTTCACCAAAAAATGGCAACACATGCGAGAATGCGGCTCCGGTGTTTCCATTATATACCACCCCTTCGACGCGGCGAATTTCCTGGATCAGGGAACGAACCGCCAACTGTTCCGATTGGGACCAGATATCTGGGCGTGACAGGTCAAGGCTAGAAAATAGTGGCACAAGATCGATGGGTTGGGTGGTGATCGGCTGCCCTCCCGGCAATTGATTTAAGTATTGCACGTAATCATTCAACCAGGAAGCATATCGAACCGGGCTCCAGTGCGCATGCGCCTCCATCTGATAGGCATCTCTTCCATCTGTCCCTTTTTGACGCCAAGATGTATACAGCATAAGCACCGTCGCTTCTGTGGCAATCGCAACGGCCGCCTTAATCCAGTTGCGGTTATAGGCTTGACCTGCCCCGGGCACGATCGCAGACATACCGAATGCGAGAGGGACATTTTTTCGTGGACCTGCAAACAAGATCCCCAAGCTATCGGCCGTAGGTTGCGCCTGTATATTGGTCGTAATGAATACACCAAATACAAGGAGAAATAGAACCGTTCGCATGGGGTTATGACTCAAGAGCAGCAAGCCAGGGAGTCACTAAATTTTCAAAATAAGCAAAGCTTCCTGCGCCACGAATACGATCTCGAATCAGACCCTCTCCATCAATCACGTACGAGACGGGCCTTCCAAACGCAAGCTCATGTTGAAACGACTCTGGCAAATCCTCATACTGAAGAAAACCGGACACCGTCTCTTCTGGTAGGAGATCCGTATATAATTGAAGTTCTTCCAATGCTTCATCCGAAATCGTTACCACGATCAAACCTTTTTGTCGATATGCGACCTGGAGTTCATCCAGTTCGGGTAACTCGGTAATACAGGGCTGACACCACGTTGCCCAAAAATTCAAGAGAATCACATGGCCAGAATAATCGGTAATATTTCTCTTTTCCTGATTTGAAACCAGTTGAAATTCAAAGGGCTCAACATAGGTCGAGGAGAGCTCATGACCAGAATGGTCAGGACCGGTTAAGACAAGTGTAATGGTCAGTCCTGATACACATACCAACAAGATGCACATGATTGTAACCATCCACTGCACGGCCCCTTGCGGAACCGGGTATGAGTTTTTTCGGAGAGCGAAATACATGATCGCGATTCCCACGAAAATGAACAGAAAAGAAAAAACTAAGATCAGGGTCATGTCATTATCCTTGACTTCAAAAATCAAACCCGAAAAGTATTCCAAAGTGCCATTGAACCTGCTTTCCGTAGGTTACACTCGGCTGTGAGGTGATAAATACGTCATCCAGTTGTATCTCAAATGAATCTGTTCCATAGGTTGCACTCACAAACAGAGCCGTAGGTAAAAGATAATAACTTCCCATCATCAAGCGAAGTTCAGCACCTATATCTTTGCGGAGCGCGCGGCTCTCAGGCTGCACCCTCGCCCCATCCGTATACAGTCGAAAAAATGCTTTATCCAAATAAATCGGACCAATTTGTCGTTTAATGTCTGGCAGAAGCGGCATGAGCCACGACGCCTGTAGCCACAGGGTTTCTGTTCCCCCTAATCCATAAAAAGGGTAGCCTCTGGCTCCTGATAACCCACCCACATAGTCGTAGTAAAATGAATCTGCACGTTTGCCAAACAGCGTGGATGCATGCATTTTCAGGATCAATCCATGAGAGGCACCATTTATCCGGCCAGGCAATCGTAGCCCCCCTTCAAATTCCACCCTCATGCGGTGAAGAATACTAGTCTCATACACGGGCACCAACTGGCCCTCTCGAATATCGAATTGATTCAGTAGTCGTCCGGTTTCACGATGATAGGACGCATTCATGCGCAGACCCACTGGCATGATATCCGATTCACGATGGGCACGCTGTAATTCGAAATACGCATTTGCCATATAGCTGCGCCCAATATAATAGCGTGAGGATGAGCTTGGAATCCAATCCGCCAATTCTTTTGAATAAAACCTGTTGGTCGTCACGCGATATGGACTGTAGCGGTATCCCACTTCCAGTAAAGTACTTCGATGGATCTTGCTACGCACATATACATTGCCTTCCCATAGACCGTACGTTAAATCTGCATTCGTGGTCTCTTGCAAACATGCGGTACAAGGATGCTCTTCAATGGACAATCCATTTTCTACACTCCGTTGAATATTATAGAGCTGAATGGAGACCTGAGGCGACCAACGTTTGGGGATAAGCCGAAACCCTCTGGCATAGTCGAACTGGAGAAAAGCATCTCGCTCCAGAGCCAATAAATTGGCAGGGGCGAAAAACTGGCCGTCTCCATGAGATCCTGGCCCAATCAATACCCCTCCAAATAGGCTCGTCCCCTCTAGAATTTCTCTAGAAGAGAGATACGTGCCGAACTTTAGATTCCTCCATATGGTCTCTGCTCTCCCCCGAATTCGCCCCTCCAGTTCACGCTCTACATATTGGTCTAAACGAATAACGGGTGACACCGTAAAGTTCGTGAATGCCGCCCCATACCGAGAAACGTGAAATGAATCGACCCCCAAGACCTGATCCTCTTGTACCGCATGATCAATCTCATATGCGGTCAATGCACGGACATCTTCATCGCTGACATGAGCATGGGCTAATGGTGCTTTTGTGATAAATTCCGGGGGCTTATAGGGAATTGTAGTGTTTGGGAGAACCGGCTTTTCAAGTAAAGAAATTTTGTATCCATCCCATTCGTATGAGGCATAGGCAAGCGTTCCATCTGGCCCCATATCCGGCATGAATGCCCCTCCGATCACCTGGGTCAACTGCTGTGATGTCCCCTCTTCGATCTGGTAGATATTATAGATCCCACTCGCATCGGAGGCATAGTACAAGATTCCATTCTTTACCATGGGCGAGCGTTCATCTGCAGGGGTTTGAACTACCGGAACCGGATGGGAACCGTCCACTCCGATCCGCCAAAGGTCATTTCCATGCTTTCCTGGATCAAGCCTTGCAAAGTAGATCCAATCTCCGTCCCAGGTCGGATCGGTCACCTGGGCTCCATTGGTAAATTGAGTGATCTGCCTGGTCTCGCTGGACTTGACATCAAGAAGCCATACGTTGCTGGTACCATCATGGGAGGCGACATAGGCAATCCGGGTTCCTGTCGAATCCCAGGCAGGATGAGATGCACGCGCATCCCTTGTGAGTTGCACAGATTTGCCGGTATCGAGGTCAATCACATGAAGATCTGTATAGAGAAACCCCTCCGAAGTGGTTCGCTGTTTTGCATAGGCGATAGCATTTCCATCCGGCCTCCATGCCGCTCCACCCGTAACACCAGACCTGACCCGATGTCCAAGAGAATAGATATGATCACCGGCCATGCTGCCTAGATCATGTGCAACAACGGAACCCTCGCCTAAATCCCGCACATACAGGGTTACGCGACTGAAATGTTCTCCTTTATTCGATATGTAGGCCAGTTTAGAACCATCCGGGGAAAATCGTGGAAAGTAATTCGCAAAACCTTCCGGCTCAATCACTCGCCCCTCAACCAGTGAGGCTTCAATCGGTGAGATTCCTTCGCGGTATGCCTGCTCCAGTTCATGTAACCACTGATCATACACCTGTTTCCCTTTCACCCCCGTAGCCAGCTCAATCGCCTCCTCCACACGCCAGGTTCCCCATCGTTGCAAATGACTGGTAATCTCGGACAAGATCTCTGAACCGTATTGGTTGGCGAGATAAATCGTGAAGGCAAACCCATAGTTGTAGACCCCTTCACGCAGGAGACTACTTTTAGAGTAAAAACTACCGAGCTCGCTCAGGCTGAGGGTTTTATTTTTCAGAATACGAGTTCGTAGCAACATATCTCTGTGCGAATCCCACTGATCGTAGTGCACATGGTCATGCTGATACTGCGCCGTCCCTTCTGCGAACCATGCTGGATTTGTAAGACCGACAAAGGGATAACTCACCAACACATTCGGGTACCCGTACAATACATCCGGACGCCGTACATTCTCATAATCGAGAATCTGGAGATACCCAAACGGGATGGCCCTGGGCAGCTTCATTGCAGCCTGGATCTGAACAATATGGGTAAACTCATGCGTGATCACATTACGTAGCCAATCATGTGCTCCGCGCAGTGATGAATTGAGTGCTGGTGCCCAGATTTCAATTTTATTATCAAAAAAGAAGGCTGCACCGTTCGAATAATCCTCATAGTCTTTGAGGATGATGTGTACTTTATCATTCGGTTCATGACCATACATCTTGGTAATCGGACCATAGATCTCTTCTGCCACACGCGCCGTAACTTGTGCGGATCGGCTTGCCCCTTTGCCTTCTTCATCCAGGTGAAAAAGCACGACAAAATGCTCGGTCTCAATCTGGTACCATTCCAATGTTGGCCGGCTAAAATCCACAAGGGAGGGAGAAACCTGTGCATTCACCTGTGCAAGGAATCCCAGCGTAGCCACCATGATCGTAGACCATTTCATCGAATCACGGCAAGCTTTATCAAATGGGAATCCGTTTCTCCTGAAATCGATTGAGCACTTACTCTGGCATAGTACACGCCACTCGATGCATCCGTCGTCCAGAGCGTCTCAAAGGGAATGGCGGCAGAAGTCGTAAAGCGGATGGAATCTATCAAGGACCCGGCAGCATCAATCACTGTAATTGATACATCCGAGGATTCCCTCGTCATGCACCGAAAAAAAGTGGATCCGTCTCGGATTGGGTTGGGCCAATTATACGTTTCGGTTGCACTCAGGAGTGTTTCGGTGGCAGGGATCATTCGGTCCAGTGTAACAAAGCTTGTATTTTGCGGCCCACCGAATTTCTCCGTCCAAAGTGTTCGGGCAACGTGAATGAGTTTATAGCTGCGTAGTACGCCTGCCTGAGTTACAACCGTTAAGTTGTCTTCCCAGAGAAGGGGAGCTGCCTCCAAGGAAAATCCAGCAGATAAGGGGAACCCCGGGAGGCTCTCTCCCCCTTCTCCCAAATCATATGCATAGATATTGCCATCCGTAGCCGAAACGAGTACTACGATCGATTCATCCGTTTCGTAAACCAGTGGAGAACTGCTTACCTCCGCCCCGATCTCAATGGGAAACGGAGGGAGTATCGCACCGCCTTGGGAAAACGCAACCAGTTTCTCCCCTACTGTAGTTACCACATCCAGTACTCCGTCCTGATTGAGATCCGCCATTGCCATTTCGCCTGAAAAAAGATCTTCTCCGAAGTAGGAGGATGCAGAAGATCGAATCACAACTCCATTGGGTTGCAAAAACAGGAGTTCTCTAGGATGTGGAAGTACTCCCCATAACCCCGTACGATCGCGCCCCATGACTGGAGACCCCGCTCCCTCATCCAACTGGTACATCCAAACCGGAGAGGCTTCAAGTGGCCCTGCCTGAGATTGCCCGAAAACATAGATCCCCTCATCCGTAGCGACCATACCCACAGCGGGGTCGTTGAACGGATAGGATTCAATCCTCTCTGTGATTTGAAGAACCTCCGAACGATCCGAACCTGTGAACTGAACATAATGAGCCCCTGCATGATGCACCACCGGACTGGTTGCTACAAGCTGCGTTGGAAGCATGATGGACTGAACGAGTTCTGATCCATCATCTGTCACCTGGTACCGCTGGAATGCAAACGCTGCGCCGCTTTCTATGTTAACCGTGGCCATATGAGCACCACTAAACGCGGGTCGGACCAATGAATTCAAGCGGCCTACCCCGGGAATCACAACTTCAGCTCCTGTGAAAACAGCGTAATGGTCGGCGATATAACTGATACTGCCATTGATGTCCGCTTGTACTCCCAAAGAAGTGGATCCAAGATCTGTAACTGCGCCATCTTGTTGTTTTCGGAGGGAAAAGGACATGACTGGACCTGATGTAGAAAAGTCCTCGATGATCAGGAAGCTGTCCCCGCCTCCATTTGTTCGACTGTCCGGATTTGTATCCGCCCCAAATCGATTCTCATAAAGGGGAATGATTCGTCCAGAGGGAAGAGAGACACTCGCGGGATTTCCTTCAAAATAAAAGTCAAACGGGGCACCAACGTTTCCATCATGCCCTATATCCTGTGCTCCATCGGCCTCTTCTATGTCCATGGCCAGCCATTTTGGATCATTGTTCACTGATCCTGCAAACTGGCGCTCGTCAATATGCCAAATCAGAATCCCTCCATTGTACTGTTCTTGATCCGCGTCCCAACCAGGAAGTGCAAAATCGTATGAATTGACCTGTGTTACCACTCCGCCCTGAAACCCCTCTATATTAAATCGATGAAAATCCTCCCGCACTTCGGGAACGATTTGTGTCGAAAATGCCCCATCTTTATATATCTGCATCGTGAGCCCTCGGTCATCTGGATCCCGAACACGGTTTTCCAGGAGAAAGTATTCAGCTTCCGAAATCTTGATCTTCGCAACCTCCCCGGCCATCAATTCATAGGATCCTGAATTCTGAAGCTCCTTTGGGCTCACCCATCCCAATTCCATACGAGTCCATGCACTCGGTAGTGGAGGAAACAGTCCACCATATGCAAAAATTCCTAGTGGGTCCATCAATCCAAATGGACCAATCACTGATTCTCCTGTTTCTGTATTAAACAGATCTGGCACTCCCAGATAACTCATAAAGCTGGCCGCCAATAGCCCATTTATGGACAGCTCCAGTAAAAACGCTTCATCGGTAATCGAATTCAAGCCCGCACGCGTCTCGGTCCGTGGGATAATCATCGAATGATCTACTGGAAGCCCCTTAAAGGACATTGCCCTGACTCCGAGTCTCGCCAATAATTCGGCCCCCATGAAGATGGATGGTAAATCCTGGGGCGTTTTGTCAAGCGTCGTTCCGATCAGCTCAATATCACGGCCCACTCCGGCATGAAACAAGATGAACCCTGTCTTTCCATGCGCAAGCTGCATGGGATCAAAGGTGCTGATCTGCTCGGCGCGCTCCCACGAATCACGAACTAGTTCCGCTAATTTCGCTAGTTCTCCATCACTTTCAGAATCCTCCCCAATCGGACTATAGCTGGCCATTGGCTGGTTCAACTGGACAACTTCTGGAAGGAGGTACGTAGAAATTGTAGTATTCCCCCCGCTAGCGATACGGATGTAATGTTCCAGAAAATCAAGATGCGCCTGAAAGTAGGCTGCATCATGCGGGAGTGGATCTACCTTTGGTTCGAGAGGGAACTCAAGTCCGGAAAAGGTCCCATCCCCCGTCGTAAAACGCGTCGTATCCGGAGCAAATTCAACTCGGAGAGCGACTACATTATAATGCGGATCAGCAGATTGAACAATCTGGGCCTGAGTCTGAGGCAAGGATAAGAGTCCAAATACTCCGACAAGGATCCATCTCATCCTGCTACAGCCTTGACCTTCACTACCGCGCAAAGTTCAGAAGGAGTGAGAACCGCATGGTATCCGACAGCGGATGATTTTCTTTTAGAGCATATACATATGAAAAATCAACCCCCACAATATTGTATCGGATGCCTGCTCCGAACGTCATGAATTCCCTGTTTCCATTGTATGGATTCTCATAAAAATATCCTCCTCGGGCAGCGAACAGGTCATTATACCAGTATTCAAAACCAACCGATAATAATAATTGATCAATGACCGATAGACTTTGGTACTCCTGCTCCTCACTATTTACCGCAGACGTCAAGATTTCAATTGGTGTCCATGCAGAAAAGATTGCGCGATAAAACGGATCCGAGGAGAACGTCGGAATACAGGTTTCTGGATCAGACGGATCAATACATTCCTCCGAAACTCGTTGCCGAACCAGAATTTTGGAGGCATCCGTTGCAAGAATGATCTTGTTATAGGCATCAAAATCAAGCGTCAAAGCCTGCCCAAAACGAAGCAGGGTCGGGATCGGATCCGCTTGTTCACTGTCCGAATATTGAATCTTGGGGCCCATATTGGCAAGGTTGAAACCTATATTATATTTTCCCGAAATCGAACCCATATAGAACTCCGGGAATTTATACAACGCTGCGATATCAATCCCGACCGAAACACCTGGACGAGATTCCTGCGCCCCCACACTGACACTGGCCAGATTGGAGCGAATCCATCTCACTCCCGTGCCAAGAGACAGGTTCTTTGTTAACTTGAATCCGTATGAAACTCCAACGGACAGGTCATACGATCTGAATGTGCCCAGTGGTGTATTGATCTCATCTCGGTGCTCATGCTCCCCAAGATTCAGGAAGGTCACATGTGCGCCCACTGTTCCCCAATTCTTGATGTGATGCTTGGCGACTAGATACTCAAAAAAGAGATCCGAGGTGAGTTCTGGCAACCAGTTGCTGTGGGTCAATGCAACTTCTGTACCCACCTGATCCGCCAATCCCGCTGGATTCCAGAATAACGCATTCGCGTTATCTGCAACCGCTACCCCTGCATTCCCCATGCCAGCAGCTCTGCTATCGGGTTCAATCATGAGAAATACGACTGCGGCCGCTCCGGTCTGGGCATTGGACTTCTGAGCCAAGCCGCTACCGGCAACCAGAATTAGAAGTGTCAGAATTTGAATCGATCTGCGTGTGTGGCTTTTCATACCTTTAAATCTTCTGAGGAAAAAGTTCTGTCGAATGTCTTTAGCGCACAATGGCTAGTTTTTCAATAATCTCGGCAACATGCTGCGCCTCTGCTCCCACCGTCTCGGCTCTCAACTTATACAAGTACACGCCGGGAGAGAGCCTTGCATAATCATTATCCAACCCATCCCACAAAATTTGCATTGGCCCCGCAGGCAGTAGTTCTTCCGTTTCCAGGGTTCGGATGGGTCTCCCAGCAAGTGTATACACCCGAACGCGTACTTTAACCCCCGTACCCGGTACTTGGTTGTGCTCAAATACAAAGCGTGTGGGGCCGGTCGTGGGATTCGGGTAATTAAACACGTTTCTGATTACCAATTCTTCGGTATCGGTTACGACAAAATCCAAGGTCGCCTCTCCTGAGTTATTGAGTACATCCCAGGCCCGCAAGCTTAACTTATGGGGACCAGATGTAAGTGCTTCTTCAAATGAATAGGACACGGATCCGCTCTGAAACGAATCTTCATCACTTTCATAACGATTGCCGATATTGATGGCATCTATTTCATTTTCATCCAATACAAGTAGCATCTCATGACCGATTCCCGCTCCAACGGTGTTAATCCCACTTTCATCATAGATCCGTGCAAAAAGTTGCGGTTGCGCCGGTGCGAATCCACCACTGGTAAACGTTTCATCGCCCAGAAAAAGTTCAATCTCGGGGCCTTTGGCATCATTTGCTGTATCATCTGAGGTTCCACCAACGATAAATTGTTGCGAATACCCATTGAGATGCTCCGAGGCACCTTGAGCGTAGAGCGTAATTTTTCCAGGCTGATTTGTATAAGAAATATCTTTCGGTACCACAAATCGTGCTGTGAACTCACCTTTCACCACTCGTGTCCTGCCACGCCATATAAGATCTTCCCGCACTTCGTAGTATGGTTGTGGCATATACCGATATATTTCTGGCGGAATCAGTACCTGTCTGAGGGCATCATACACGATAAGGGATACCGTACCATCAAAAGATGTCTTTATGGTACCATCCGGATTCTGGATTTCGCCTTTGAGTTCAATCCGCTCCAGAGCGCGCATTTTCCCCGTTGTTGTACGGAGATCCTCTCCATTGATATGGGTAATCGTAGCATGATCCGCCGGTAAACCCAATCGAAGGGTCGGATCTCCAAGTAGATTGAATTTCCGGTTATTCCCCTCGTATCCGACCCGTCTGTTCTTGGTTCTCCGCAACGCATCTCCTAGTCGCGGAAGTAAATGATCTGGTTCACGCTGAAAGAGTTCTTCATTCAGGGCTACATTTAAACCCACATTGAGCGTTCTGGCATCCCCTGATGTATATACGGTACGTACCGTCGTCAAAAGGGCAATTGCGCCTCCCGCAGGATTGAGAAGTAGTTCTTCTGCCCCGGTTTGCTCATTTGCCAAATCCCATCTCCCAAAGGAGCAGGTGGCCGTGATAAATATCGGGAGCATATCATAATTCTGAAGGGTACGGGAATCTTCAACGGTAAATAAATTTTCCTGAGCCAGTGCCCGTTCGCCTCCATGCCCGCTGAAATTGACCACCAATGCACCTTCATCAATCGAAGACAGCAAATCTTGCCGAGCCTTGGGGATGCGCCAGGTATTCAAAAACTCCCGATCATATGAGATCGCATAAATCTTTTTCTGATTGACCTCTGGAGCCATTTTTTTCACTGAAACAGCAACTACATCCGTGTTTTGTGTATGTAAATCACGATCATTCTGAAGCCCGGTTGTACCTGTGGGGCCGTCATCTGCCAGAAATAGATAACGGTTCCGCCATTGGCCGTAAGTGGCTGGATTCTCGTAATGAACGATCTTGTCGATCATCAACTGGGCTTCTTCAACCGTATGTACCGTGAAGCGTCCGATCCCGACATCAACACGTTCATTCAGATCGGCATTTGAGCCGGTGAAGACCCCTCTCGCAAATGGCCATAGCCCTTCATTGTCATCCAATAATCCAAAATAGTCATCGGTCGTATAGGACGTTTCGGGGTTCCATGACTCTTCGGTTTCGAATGGGGGGATCAGATTCGGAAATGTAGCTGATGGATCCAAATCTCGATAATCAAAATGTCCATCACCGAAGAGGAGTACGTATTTGAGAAGCCGTTCCTCATCGGGGCTTCTGTCATAAATAAATTTTAGATAATCTCTCAGGCCACGTACATCTTGTTGCCCCCCGGAGAACTCATTATAAATCTGTCGAATATCCACGACTTCGACCGTCATTCCTTCTGCGCGGCGACGATCTGCCAAGGTTCTTGCTTGATCAAAAAACAAGCTTGGACTCACAATGATAAAATTGGGCCAGGATTGAATTCCATGGAGGTTCTGAGGTGCAACATTACACGCAGAGCCACACACCACTGCGGAGTTCATTGATTGGACATGATCGGGTGTAAAAGCGATCAATTCCCTAGGCTGATCCAGAGATACGGCCGTTGTCTGGACCAGGAATGCATTCCCCTGCCGCTCAACACCCAACCATCGGTACGCTCCAGGTTCAGTAATATCAAGCACCAATGGAGCTGAACTGAATCCCTGTAAGACAAACGTATAGGTACCTGTTTGAGCGACTGGAGTACTGAAGTATAATGGCGTATCCCCTGCCTGTAATGCTTTTGGATAAAAGACCCGTACCCAGTCGAGAGCTGCCTGAGGTCCTCCAATCTGATCTTCAAGATCAGCGGTCAAAGTCAGGGATTGGTTTGTCGACACCGGTTGTTCAAACTCTGCAATCCCTGAACGGGCTATGGGGGTCGTTGGAGCATTTGAATTTGGCCCATAACTGATCGTGTGAAGCACACGGTTCTCGTCTCTAAATTGCAGACTAGCCGTAGGGTTACTCTGTATTGCGGTCCGAATTTGATACCTCAGTGTGCCACTTGTTAATCCAGGTAGTTCAGTGTTTTGAAGAACCGTACGTCCTGGACCTGCCCCCGGTATCAGTGTACTTACCCATGTATGCCCCGAATGCCCCCCTTCTCGCCCCCAGAGGTACTCATCCAGATCAAGAAAAAATCGTCCTTCTACTTCGGAAAGAACAGCGGTAGCAGGGATATCTGAATAATTCTCCTGCACATAGGTCTGACTTTCCGTAGTCCCGATATCCAAAAAGTAATAGTTGGTGGAGTCAAATGGATGTACATAGTGCGACCATTCTCGAATAAGCTCTGAGTTCTGATCCAGAATCGGTCGTCCTCTCGAATCGGTTAGCTGCTTGCTGAACCATCCCGTTGGTCCTTTACCAAAGAACCATATCGCATCCCCTTCATCAAAACTACCATCCCCACCTCCCTGTACAAAAACCTGATTCTCTATGAGGTCCGCAATTCGGGGCTCACTGTTGCGCGCAGGAACGGGAGTACCTCCATTCCCAAACACTCGAATTTTTTCTGGGTCAATGTTTTCGACAGAAATTTCCAATCCTGGGAGAGACTCGAGGAATGTCCGGTCAATCCGGTACATTCCGGTCTCAGAGATGGCAATCTTGAAAAATCCTCCATCCGCAAGCACGCTCCGATTGACATCAAGATGTGGGTTATCTGAAGATTTATATAGCTCATTTGGTCCTTGTGAGACTGGATACTTGACCTCGATGCGCATACGTCTGTAGCGTCGCAATCGTTCGGAGGCGGTGTCATAGGTGACTAGTCGTGCAACCAAGGTAGCCACCGGCCGTTTTCGTGTGAGGCCTAATCCAACGATCACCGCCGCTTCTTCACCAGGCCACCTAACTGGATCAAAAGTGAATTCATCGTACTCGGCCTCTAGTACGCGTACGGACGGTTGCACCAGAGAGGGAAGGTCTAATGATTCCGAAACCTCTAAAAGCCCACTGATGGACGGCTCCATGTCTCCCCATTCCGCATTCAACTCATAAAGGCTACGACCCGGCTGGGATTCAACCAGGCGAAGAGAGGCATCCTGCGCTGCAACTGGTACAGTTATCCACAGGAACAAAGCGGCTATTATTTTTACCCGATTCACCAGTCCAGAAAACGCCAAAATGCGTCAATTAGCAATAGATTTCGTAGCGACTAACGTCCTACTTGTACACTGGGTAGCTTTTTTTCAGGCAATCAGAAAGAAAAATCTTGGTGAGTGATCCGGTTTACGCGTGCATCTACTTCGTGTTCCCCAAATCAGAACAACTCCGCCAGTGGTCGATGCATACAGGTGCTCATCCCTTTTTCGGTTTCGTGTATGCTGGCGATGTTAACTTCAGGATCATGCTCAAAAAATAATTGCCATTCGCCCTGAAGTGCCTCCCGAAGGAACTCTTCCTTTTCTCTCATTGAGAGTAGCGGTTGAACATCATAGGCCATCACCCAGGGACCCCGTACATGATGAACGGTTGGCAATAGATCGGCGCAGAATACAAGAGATCCCTCTTTTCCCGTAATCTTAACCAACTGCTGTCCGGCCGTATGTCCATTCATCACGAGAAGATCCACTCCAGGGAAAATACTCCCCCCTCCAGAATAGGTTTTTAGCTGTCCGGATGCAGCTAGTGGCTCAAAATTATGTGCCAAGAATGACGCTCGTTCACGAAGATTGGGATTTCTAGCTTCTTTTAGATGACGCTCTTGCAAATGGTACGTGGCGTTGATGAATTTGGGAACAACTTTCTCCCCCTTGCGATCGGTACTTCCACCCGCATGATCAAAATGTAAATGAGTCAGAATGACGTCTGTAATCTCTTCAGCGTGAACCCCTGCCTTTTTTAGAGAACCTTCCAGTGTATCTTCTTCCAATGCATATATATCTCGGAATCGCTGATCATACTTGTTTCCTGCACCATTGTCAATCAGGATGACGCGCCCATCTCCTTCAAGAAGCAGTGACCTCATGATCATCTGAATTCGGTTACGCTCATCCGGCGGAATCCGGCGCTCCCACAGAACTCTCGGAATAATCCCAAACATTGCCCCTCCATCGAGCCTGAAGCGACCGCATTCAATCGAATGCAAGGTATACGGCCCGATCTTTGGCATTCATTCTAATTATTTTCGGGAGGAAAGTCTTTGAAATGTCCATTGGACATGACCTTTTGACGAATCTCCCATTTTTCTACAACCTTTGGGATCAACTCTTCGAGATACTGGCTGAGAAATTCGATTCGCTCATTTTCGGACTGCACTTCCAATAAACTTTGACGTTGATCCAGAGACAGGCCACAATTTCGTCCAATGAGCCAGGAGACGGAATGCTCCGATTGATAGTATTGAGGGTTTACCGTTCGACCAGCGATTTCCAAAAGTTTAATATGCTGCGCAATCAGTTGCTCTTTTTTGATCAGAGATACTGCTTCAGTTGTATCTTGATAGAACTCCACAACTCCCTGCTGATATGCCTTGGAGCGATCTATTCGATTAATTTGTACTCGATGACCTCCCTCAACCTGAATATCAACTCTTCCATCGGCATATTGTGTAAGCACCTGTTCGATTTGTGCAGAACATCCAATTTCACTAATCTGTCTGTCATTGCCGCGTACAATTACAAATGCCAGTTTTTCCGCCATGCAATTCGCAACCATCTCCTTATAGCGCGGCTCAAACACATGCAGATTTTTCTGCTCACCTGGATACAGTACAGTTTCCAGAACAAAAAGCCCCAGTTTGTCAGGTCTATTCGCACTCATAGTGTGTTCGTATGAGAGTATCGCGTGTGTGTTTCCTTTTTAGGGTTGACTGAATCATGTATCGACTTTTCATTCTGATCTTTCTGATGGCACCACCCTCTCTATTGGATTGCCTGGCGCAAGGTGAATTTGGAAGTATGAACCGGCTGTCTGAACTGCGTGTAGAGCATCATTGGCAAGCGCATCAACAGTTAAACCTCATGGGAGGAGTTTCGCTCATTGGAGCACAATGGAGGGGGCTAGCATTACTGAATCTGGACATTGCAAGGTATTCTTATACGATTCGATTACACGGAAGTGTAAGACAGGGGCCTCTCGGGCGATATGCTCCTGACTGGGACGAGACCTATGATTTCTTGCGATTCATTCGGTATGCCCGCGTTCAGTCAGGTCACCGTTATGCCCGGATTGGCCCGATTCGCGATATGCGTCAGGGAATCGGACACATCATCAATTATTTTGGTTCATCCGTCTCCTGGGATGCAAGAACGATTGGAGCTGAACTGGCGTGGACCAAGGGGATCTTCGAATTCAGTGGTTTCACAGCAGATGTTCTCTTCAACAACCTGGTTGGTGCAAGAGCACGTCTTGATCTCCCGTATACCAGTAAAATGGGACTTAACTATGCCAACCATTATCCTACCAATTTGACAGCATGGAGTGTTGATCTTCAGAGCGAACTATTTGAAACCGGGCGTATCGTTTTTGCTCCGTATGTCAGCTACGCATGGTATACACGATACGGGGATGGATTGGCATTTGGTGCTGATATAAGGAGTTTGGGGTTTCTGGATATTCTAAGTTTTCGAATAAGAGTTGGAGCTTTCTATAATAGTCGACATTTTATCCCGGGCTACATCGGAACCCTATTTAGTGTCAACAATTCTCAGAGTCGTATCATCCGCAGTGGAGCAAACATAGACAACCTTGGGGCAGGCGACTTCGTTGGCTTACCTCTTCAGGAAGCTCGAGGCGTGAATGATCTCCTCACAGAATTTGAACTCCAGATCAAAGATACATTCTGGATTGCCTATAGTTGGCGGCGGCATTATGGTGCTCAGAGGCTTAGCGAGCTCTACTTCCGGTTATTCATGAAACGAGGAGACTATTTTGATCTTGAGGTTGGTGTTGATCGCTTGGGAGAGCGTACATTTGGGAATGTATTCACGGCTTTTTCCGAACAAAGTGCACTCCTTTTTGCCACGAACCTCCGTATCAGAGGGTCTATTTTTCTTCACACAGAAGCCCGGTATACTTTTGAACCGATTGATCCTGTTCCTCATTATTTGGTTCAGAGACGATTTGAACCCACCTTGGGAGTTCGTGTCCGTTTTTAGGCCCCCGTACAAATGGTTTTTTGTCTGTAAAAATTCTCGCTTTATCGGCTCGGTTACAACTTTTGCAGAGGCAGAGCCTGAGATAGTACTCGTTTCAACTGATGGCCAATGTCATCGCTATATGCGGGAGCATGTAACATGGCCATGCACCGCATGATTGGGGAATATAGAGTCACTGCATGATGAACATAATCATCAAATAATTAACCTCTATCTACGGATAAAAATAGAGATTTAAAGACATAATCAGTGCCGTTATTGCGAAATTCTGAAAATAACCATCAAATAAAAAATCTCGGTCTGATGCCATAAAACAGGGGGGTTTTAGGTCAAATCAATGCCGTTATTGCAAGATTATGAAAATACCCATCAAATAAATATGGATGGAGGGATCCGATTGAATGGTGCAACGTGATTGAAGTGTTATCGTTGTGTGCATGGCAACAAATTATTCACCATTTTCAGAGATACCTGCCCGGTACGGAATATATTGCATAGATTTTCGTCCTACGTTCAAATTCAAGGGTGCAATATCACCAGTAGCCAAGGCCTAGCCTATAAATCAGGTGCGCTTCCCGAACCAAAGACAAACTTTGAAACGATCCTCATCTGCAATCAAATCTGGCTCTATTCCATTATGTTCTCTCATTAACCCAATAATTCGATTGCGAACTCCCATGCCAAAATGCTCCATGTACCCGTAATCTCGAAGAATTTCCTTCATTAACTCATTGCGAGCTACCCTGACGACACCTTGCTTCATTTTATCCACGGTCACACCATTTGGAAGGTTTCCTGGGGAAATGATCTCAAGTCGATCGGCATACATTGATATTTCAATATCTGTACCTTCCCTGCTGTAATCTCGGTGGGTTACGGCATTGACAATCGCTTCACGTACTGCATCTAGAGGGAGATCCTTTTTCACTCTTCGTATTCCTCCATCAATCCATGCGACACTTCCAATATTTCGCTTGACGAAATCAATTGATCGATCAATCACTCCCCGGCTAATCGTATCGTCATCCTCAGATTTGATCGGAGTTAGCGGCCCCCGAATTCGCTCTTCATCTATGGTGTTATATTCCTTTTCGACACCTGGGAACTTTACTGCTGTGACGCCTGCCTGTGGTAAGCGGCGATTGGGGTTTTGACCAAAGAGGAGAAGTCCAGCCACAGATGCGTAAAGATTACCATTGATCTGGGTAAGCAAGTCTGAGTTCACAAGGAGTTTTCGCCACTCTCCTGTATTTTCGCGACCAGGAACACCATCCATGTTGAGGACAATGCGGAAATAATTCTCAATCCTTTTGACATCAAGACTCTCAAATCCAGTATCGTGTACAGATTTGGTTTCATATCTAACTAACCGTGCTGTCTGATATAACCGACCCTCTTCCTCACGCGTTGCTTCTCTTGAAGTCGTGCCGACTCTTATGTAGGACACCCAATTCTTTCCTCGTTTCGCCTTGTAGGGTTTACTGGGGCTGTCAGCATGGACTTCGATAATACCTACCAATTTATCTTTTGCTATGGTCGTAGTAAAGACTGGTATCATTGAGGGCTGAATATTTTGCCGTGCAATATTCATCACCCATTCTTCTGTTATCTTTATGTCTCTTGTCAATCCTGTAATTTGGCCATCATCTTCCACTCCCAGGATAATGATCCCCCCACTGAGGTTAAGCATTGCTGACATTTCTTTGGCAAGGGCCTCTGATTGCACGCTATCACGCTTGAATTCAACACGAGAATTCTCACCGTCGCCAATGATTTCAAGCAAGCCTTTCTTGGTCATTGTTTTAAAGTTCACATTGTCGGCATCTCTCTCAATATAACGTAAAGCGTCCATGTTTGATCTTGTTTCGTAGTCACCCTAGATTTTCTTGCAAAACCTCTTCATTGGAAAGTAAATATCGCTCAGGGAGTAGTTGGGGGCATATTTACAGATTGGAAGAGTGTTTTGCAAGAGCCTCCCTGTAATGAAAATAAAATCAAGATCGATACAACATCCTAATTGATTTACTTCCAACCATATGTATCATCCAAACGTGCCATTCACTGTAATTTAAGGGGCAACAGATTTCTTGACCTGCGAGATGGCCCTGTTCATGTCCTTGCAGTGTTGCAGCTAGTCTGGGATATCAAATTAGCTCCATTTTAATCATCCAGAGATGATCCCGTCTCACTTCAAGACTCATTTCGGTCAGCGAGCCAAGACCACCGATGTATACATGGAAATACTCTTGCAAAACCTTTTTCCTCTGAGAGGATCTGCAAAAGATTCAAAGAATCCTTGTATTTTGTAAATTCCCGTCCCATATAATTTCACCCCGAAATATTCAATCTGATTATTATATCGCGTCCGGCTCACGTAATTCACTGAAATGACATCCACCTACCCTAAACCTAGACGGGTTGCACATGTACGTCAGCGTCGATATCTGGTCGAGAAAGTTGTTTCACCTGTATCGCCAGGTGATGCAACACTTGTGGACCTATCCTGCCTAGACGATGATGCGCAGGGAGATTCTCTGTCCGTGTTATGGGAGCATGAATTGGATGCACAGATTCTGGAGGATGATGGTTGGTCTAAAGTAGCAGAAAAGGAATTTGATGATCCAGATGTCTTTACAGCTTATCTTCGCACTCTGTCATGGAACTGTGTGACGGCGACTGATCCCAATCTATTCCAAGCTCCATTCCGCGCTGGTATTCGGATTGATGCCTACCAGCTTGAACCACTGAGGAAGGCACTCAAGTTGCCTCGCGTGAACCTGTTTATTGCAGACGATGTGGGTTTGGGGAAAACCATTGAGGCTGGCTTAATTGCCCGCGAACTTCTGTTACGACGCCGAATTGATCGTATTGTCGTTGCTTGTCCACCTGCAATGTTGGATCAGTGGCAAGATGAGATGGAAGCTCGTTTCGGACTGAGGTTTATGATCCTCGACCGAGCATATCTGACTCGGATGCGAAGAGAACGAGGATTTTCTGTCAACCCCTGGACCACGCATTCATATTTTCTGGTTTCCCACCGATTGCTCATTGACGAGACCTATGTATCAGGACTACGTGACTGGCTTGGAGAATTTGCGCCGCAATCGCTTTTAATTCTCGATGAAGCACACCACGTAGCACCAGCAAGTAGTAGCCGCTATGCAATTGATTCAAAAATCACTCGTGCGATCCGAGATATTTCCCCTAGGTTCGAGCATCGTCTGTTTTTATCTGCAACTCCTCATAATGGGCATTCAAATAGTTTTTCTGCCCTTTTGGAAATCCTTGATCCACAACGATTTTGCCGTGGTGTTCGGGTACTCAAAACACATCTAAATGAAGTTCTAATTCGAAGGTTAAAGTCGGACATCCGAGAGCTTGAAGGTGGATTCCCACGTCGCAACGTAATCCCCACTGTCATTGACAACCTACCACCGGATGCTCCTGAGCTCGTGCTCCCCAAAATGCTTAATGATTACCGCCTTGAGCGAGAAAAACGCCTCAGTAAGGAGACAAAATTCAGGCAGATCGCGGGAGCCCTAGTGATTGGTGGGCTTCAAAAACGTCTGCTTTCATCCATTGAAGCATTTACCAGGACCTTGATCGAGCACCGAAAGAGCGTAGAAAAGGCACTTGTGAACTCTACCCCGCCTTCTGAGATTTCAAAACCCGATCGAAAAAAACTAGAACGATTGACCACCGGGGAGGAGTTTGATGAAGAGTGGATCGGTCAAGAAAACAACCTTGATCAACAAGAAGCTCAACATGAGCCAGGTTTTCATGATCGAATGACTCAGGCAACTACTGTGTCAACGGATGCGAGCCAAGAAAAAACACGCATTGCCCTGAGGCATGAACTCTCTCTGATTGATCAAATGATCCAGGTTGCGGAAACTAGGCGGTACAACGCAGACGAACGTGTTCGTATCATCATCCAATGGATTGAGGAGCATATGTGCTCAGGTCTCTCGACGATGGATCATCCGCAATGGAATGAGCGCCGCCTTCTCATCTTTACCGAATATGAAGACACGCGCCGATGGCTCCAGGGTCACCTAGAAGAAGCAATCAAGCATTCCGATAAAGCAAACCGCCGAATTGCCGTCTTTACAGGGAGTACACCCCGAAATAAACGAGAAAAAATCAAAAAAACTTTCAATGAGGAACCTAGCGATCACCCACTTCGAATCCTGATCGCTACTGATGCTGCGAGAGAGGGGATTAATTTGCAACGTCACTGTTATGACCTGTTTCATTTTGATCTGCCTTGGAATCCGAGTCGGCTTGATCAGCGTAACGGGCGTATTGATCGGAAGCTTCAGCCGGCAAAGGATGTGTTTTGCCGCTACTTCATTTTTCGACAACGATCCGAAGATCGTGTTTTGGAAGTTCTTATTCATAAAGTCCAACGCATCCATGAAGAGCTCGGGAGTGCAGCGAAAGTCCTGGAAGATCGTATTGCAACAAAGATTACCCGAGAGGGCATACGTTATGATAATCTAGATCTACTTAAAGACGATATTCAGAATCTATCTGCGGATGCAAAGCAGCAGACGATTGATGATGAACTGGAAGGGGCTAGTAACCGTCAAACCGACCTGCGGAGTGAAATCGAAAAACTTCGTAATGGATTAGAGTATTCACGTAGATATATTGACCTGACTCCCACCAAGCTTCACCAGGCATTGTCCATGAGTCTGAAGCTTGCGAATGCTTCTGGAATCAAAGAAAAAGACAGCAATGATCATCAACATCCCCGTTATTTATTCCCGGCGGATGATCTTGCAAATAACCCGGACTGGACAACAACACTAGATACCCTTCGAGAACGTAAGGAAAGAGGAGAAAACTTTGGTGAATGGCGGCGCAGAGCCCCTATTCGGGAGATCACATTTCAGGATCCGGGAGCACTAGGAGAAAAGGTTGTACAACTTCATCTTGAGCATCGCCTGGTAAAACGATTGCTTGGTCGATTTTCTGCACAGGGATTGATCCATCATGAATTATCCAAGGCTTGCCTGACCGTTGCTTCGGATGCAATTCCACGGGTCGTTCTTTTGGGCCGACTTGCTATTTATGGCCCTGGAGCCACCCGTCTACACGAGGAAATCGTGCCGGTCACCGCGCGGTGGATTGATCCCGCGAGCCGCCAAGGCCCACTCGTTCCCTACGGAAAATCGGGTGAACAAACAACCTTGCACTCTCTACAGCAAGCACTCAGCGAAGCGGACCACGACCAGATTCCCGATCAGGTTGAACAACGCCTTAAAACTTCTGCGAAAGTAGACATTAAATCCCTTCTGCCTCATTTGGATCAGCGTGCAGAGAATCTTGCTGAGGACGTGAAGAACCGTCTCTTTAAGCGGTCGAAAGAGGAAAAGCGCAGCATGATTACATTGCTGGAGAGTCAGCAGAAGAGGATTGCCAAGGCCGTGCGGAAGTATGATGAACTGCCGATGCTTGATTTTAACGACGGGGAACGACATCAGCGCGAAGCTGATCGCCGTGCATGGAAATCTCGCCTACGCAATATTGAACAAGAGTTGGATCGTGAGCCGCGCCGAATTGATGAGATCTATACGGTCCATGTTACTCGTGTGGATCCGGTTGGACTCGTCTATCTCTGGCCACAAACGGGATAGATCATGGCCGATCGTATTTATCAAAACCACATCGCTGCCCATCAGGAATGGCTAGGCTTCGTTCAACCAGTAGGTCTTGTCGTTTCCCCAACCGTTTTGGTAAATGCTCAAGTGGCCCCCGATCGTAACGTTACACCACGCCAGAACGAATTCAAGAAGCTACTCAAAGAGGATCAAAGCCTTACAAATGCCCGACAAACTGTATCAGATCTTAAACGGGTATTTCTGGAGTATCTCGGATGGGAAGAGAGTGATCTCGTTGATCCGTCGGATCACTCGGATAAACTTGAAATAGCACTTCCTGAACTGGAGACTGTACTTTCTCCGACATGGGCGGTACCTGGCGAAGATGCCAAATGGATAATGCTCATCAAAGTTGAGGAGAGCGGTGTGGATCTGGATCGCCCCCCTGCCGATTCAAAGGCATGGAATGCCACGTATCAAACCCGATTTGAACGCCTGCTTCGCGAAACATCAATTCCCATTGGACTCCTGTGTACGGATGATCGAATCCGCTTGGTTTATGCTCCGAAAGGCGAATCTTCAGGCTATGCGACATTTGAGTTTTCGCAGATGTCTGACCCAACGGGGCGACCGATTCTGGC
The DNA here is from genome assembly GCA_965215475.1 of Rhodothermales bacterium. Classification (GTDB taxonomy): domain Bacteria; phylum Bacteroidota; class Rhodothermia; order Rhodothermales; family Bin80; genus Bin80. The sequence goes on along the minus strand of OZ244061.1, from coordinate 34,709 downwards.
TGCATTCGAAATGTTACTTTCGGCACAAGCTTTGTTCATGGGGCCTCCTGATGCCCAGTTACCTACCCTTCTAGCCAAGAGCCGTGACGCACAAGCCGAGGTTTCTACCAAATTATCGAAGCAGGTACTCGCTGCACTTTATGAATTATTGCGCGGGTTCGTTGCACGAGACGATGGAGCCGTCACAGAGCTTGCGCAAACAGATCCAGATCAACTATATGGAGGCTTGATCACGACCTTGATGCGTCTCATCTTTATTCTTTATGCCGAGGATAGAGGACTTATGCCCGATCACCAAGTGTACCAACAGCATTATTCATTGGGAGGATTGTTTACGAAATTGCGCATGGACGAGGCCGCTTGGCCGGACACAATGGATCAGCGATATGGTGCTTGGGCGCAGCTGCTGGCATTGTTCCGACTAATTCACGATGGAGGATCTCATGGCGAACTCAAGTTCGTCGCACGAAAAGGGTCACTGTTTGACCCCGATCGATATCCATTTCTTGAAGGAAAATCGATGGATCATAATACCTCTCATCATGCCATGACGAAGATGGGGATAAACGATGGATTTGGGAACCCTCTTGGAGTGCCGCAGGTAAAAAGTAGGTTAGGGAAACGTGGAAACGTGGAAACGTGGAAACGTGGAAACGTGGAAACGTGGAAACGTGGAAACGTGGAAACGTGGAAACGTGGAAACGTGGAAACGTGGAAACGTCCCAATGGTTTCCGATGCTTGCATCTGGAAAGTGTTGGCGTCTCTCATGGTACTGGACGGGGAGCGGCTATCCTACCGTACACTTGATGTAGAGCAGATCGGCTCGGTCTACGAGGCGATCATGGGATTTCGGGTTGATCTCTCCAGTGGGCGCTCCATTGGTATCCGTTCCCCGAAACGCACTGGTGCCGCCGTCATTGTAGATCTTGACGGTTTGCTCGATATGGTAAGCGGTCCGCGTGTAAAAAAGCTTCAGGATCAAACAGATCGAAAGCTAACCGGGAAAGAGGCTACTGAATTCAAAAAAGCGGCTACCATTGTTGACTTAGAAGCCGCACTAGACCGCGCAATCGACCGTGATGCAACGCCAACTGTAATCCCCCCTGAAACGCCAATTCTACAACCAACAGATGAACGGCGTCGGTCAGGAAGCCACTACACCCCCCGATCGTTGACCGAGCCAATCGTTTCGGAAGCACTACGGCCTGTTCTTGAACGGCTCGGAAAACGGGCTCATCCAGAAGAAATTCTCAGTATTAAGGTCATGGATCCGGCAACGGGATCAGGGGCATTCTTGGTGGAGGCTTGCCGACAACTTGCGGAACACTTGGTGACCGCATGGAGCATCCATGGTGGCACACCAGAATACCTTGTTGACGAGGATGAGCTCCTTCACGCCCGACGCCTGGTTGCTCAGCAGTGCTTGTATGGCGTGGATAGAAATCCAATGGCGATAGATCTTGCAAAGCTATCCCTGTGGCTGGTGACACTTGCGCGAGATCATGAGTTCACCTTCATTGATCATGCACTGCGTCATGGAGATTCGCTGGTTGGACTTTCACGCAGGCAGATTGAGTTATTCAGTTGGGAAGAATCCACAAAACCACAGACATCCCTACAGTCACAAGAGATTGACAAGGCTTGCAAAAGAGTTGGTGAACTCCGCCGATTGATTCAGGAACTTGGTAGCGAAACTCCAGAAGATGAATTGCAAGAGCTCATGGACGAAATGGATCATCAGCTCAAACGAATTCACCAGATTGCTGATTTGGTTCTATTAGCTTTTTTTGAGGGAAAAAATGCAAAAACGAGAGATAATACTTTAACCGAATATACTGATCTAGTTTTGAGTAGGGACGAGGGGGCCAGTCGCACGATTGCTGATATTATCCGACAACTACCGTTTGATTCATTCCATTGGGAGATAGAGTTCCCTGAGGTTTTTGATCAGAAAAATCCAGGGTTTGATGTGGTTGTTGGCAATTCACCCTTTGCAGGAAAGAATACGCTTGCCGCTGCAAACCACAAAACCTATCCCCAATGGCTCAAAGAGCTCCACGTCGAGAGCCATGGGAATGCCGATTTAGCAGCGCACTTCTTTCGGCGTGCATTCAACCTATTACGTAATGGAGGAACCCTAGGGCTAATTGCCACCAATACCATTGGACAGGGAGATACTCGCTCAACGGGGCTCCAATGGATTTGTGAACATGGAGGTGAAATCTACCGTGCGCAGCGCCGATTCAAGTGGCCTGGAGAGGCAGCGGTCATTGTGAGTGTCATTCATGTGATCAATGGGAAATATGTAAGGAAGAGGCAATTAGATAATAAGAGTGTCGATTTGATCACGGCATTTCTATTTCATGGTGGTGGACATACGAATCCAAATATTTTAAAAGAGAACTCAGGAAAAAGCTTTCGGGGAAGTATTATTCTTGGGATGGGGTTCACATTTGATGATACTGATGAGAAGGGTATTGCTTCATCAATTTCAGATCTGGAGTATTTGATCCAAGATAATCCACACAATCAGGAGATAATTTTTCCATACATCGGAGGCAAAGAAATAAATAGAAGCCCAGTTCACGCTCATCATCGCTATGTGATTAATTTTCGAGACTGGCCGCTTTGTCGTGCTGCTACAGGAATGGCATGGAGGGATGCAGAGGAAGATCAACAAAAAAAATGGCTCCAAGAAGGAATCGTTCCTATGGATTACTCTGATCCAGTAGCTACGGATTGGCCTCAGTTATTAAGTATTGTTCAAGAAAAAGTAAAACCAGAGCGGGATGCCCTTCCTCAAAAAAACAAATCAAACCGAAATGCAACTCTTCGGTGGTGGAATTTTTTGGCGCACGGGCAGGAACTATACACTTCTATGAAAGAACTCAATCAGATACTGGCAATATGTAACGTCACACCGCATATCCAATTTGCTTTTCTGTCTCCAAATCAGGTTTTCAGTAATACACTTGCCATCTTTCCCCTTCCTACTTTCTCCGCCTTTTGCACTCTTCAATCTCGTTCGCACGAAATTTGGGCTCGTTTTTTCGGATCAACCCTCGAAGATCGTCTCCGCTATACCCCCACCGACTGTTTTGAGACCTTTCCGTTTCCAGAAAACTGGGAGACACTCCCATCTCTTGAAGCGGTAGGCGAAACCTACTATACCTTTCGTGCAGAACTCATGGTCAAAAACAATGAGGGCATGACAAAAACCTATAACCGCTTCCATGATCCCAAGGAGCGTGATCTCCAAATCCAAAAGCTCCGGACTCTCCACGCTGCAATGGATCGTGCCGTACTGGATGCCTATGGCTGGTCGGATATTCCTACTGACTGTGAGTTCCTCCTGGATTATGAGATTGATGAAGAAACCTGGGGCAACAAGAAAAAGCCCTATCGCTACCGCTGGCCGGATGAAATCCATGACGAAGTGCTTGCACGTCTCCTGAAGCTGAATGCCAAGCGCTACGAGGAAGAGAACCTCACCGGTACGAAATAACAACATTCTAATATGGAATCTTCTCCAACCTTCGAAAATAGTGCTTCCGTAAGGGATTACCTGATTCACGCACTGCGAATGGATCTGATCGGTCCTAGTCCTGAGGATGAAGTACATCAGGAGGAAGTGCTACAATTCGCACCGTCCAAGTGGTACATGACAGGATTTCTGGTTCCTACTGGAGCCCCCATTGAACAGCGTGCACAAGATATTGAGGAAGAACAGGATGAACCGTCAGAGCCTGCACATGGTGCCGATGATGCGGCTGTTCCTGAACGGGGAAGTGGGAAACGAGTCTTTTTGCCTTCCTCCATGGGCCTGAGCGTTCTGATTGATCCAGCTACAACCAAGCTCGATCTTGTCGTGACCTGGGGAGATTATGCTCCCGAAAATTTGAGCGAGAATAAATCCCAGAGGCAATCAAACCATCACCCTACCCCATGGAGGCGTATCCCGCGCTATGCAGATCTGTCCATTGACTTAACATCTGCGAACATCAATCAACAGACATCCCAAGATATTCCAGAAAGCAATGGACTCAGGATCGTCTATCTCATCCGCGAAACTACCCTGCAGCAGGTAAATGAAAATAAACCCGTTTGGGCAGTCTCTCTCTTTGTAGTGAATCATCGAACCCCTAAGAAGACTGAACTGCAGGATAGAGCCTTTACATTCCAAGTAAACATGACCGTCACCTCTGATCATCCGTTTATTCCGCGCTACGATCCGCGCGGATTGATGGGCGATGACTGGGATGACCGTCTCTCCGATCTGCATTACCGAGATGCTGCCGAGTATGCAGTCGGGCATAATGTATCCGTGTATGCAGATCTAAATGACCACCAATGCAATAAAGTCCATACCGAATGGATGCCCCAGGCAGCGGTCGAACGTGTAGAGCCCTCCGAAATCTCCGATGTGGAATTCGAAATGGAGACGCTGGGTAACCTGAAAAATGCAGAAGCAGCACGACAGGCATTGAATCCGCTGATTGAACAGTATCAGGACTGGATTAACGGGCAACAAACAGACCTTCAGCACTTTTCGGGGAGACGCCGTGAAGTTGCGGATGAATTGCTGCGACGAGCGTCCGGCGCGGTAGATCGCATTCAGGCAGGAATTAACCTATTGGAACATGTCGAGGTATTGGATGCATTCCGAATTGCGAATAGAGCGATGGCCGCGGCGGGCTGTAGGCGCATCGCACAAGAGAAAAATATCCGGCCTGAAGAAGTAGGTCCTCTGAAATGGAGGCCTTTTCAGCTTGCCTACATTCTGATGAACCTTCGAGGCATTACAGACCCAACCCATATCGAACGGGAAACCGTGGATCTGTTGTTTTTCCCAACAGGTGGCGGAAAAACAGAAGCGTATCTAGGCTTGGCCGCATTCACGATCGTACTTCGGCGTCTGAAAAACCCCATCGAATCCAGATACAGGGGGCTTTCGGTACTCATGCGATACACGCTCCGACTTCTGACTCTGGACCAACTTGGACGCGCCGCCGCACTCATCTGTGCGCTGGAACTGGAACGTGAACAAAACACAGAACAGCTAGGCACTTGGCCCTTTGAAATTGCACTCTGGGTGGGACGCGCAGCAACCCCTAATTATATGGGGAAAAAGGGAGATTCCTCCCCAAATACGGCGCGCGCCCGTACCATGAGATTCAGAACAAACACTGCACAAGATCCCCCCTTACCTCTGGATTGCTGCCCCTGGTGTGGAACGAAATTTAATAGACATTCCTTTTGGCTCCATCCCAACCAGAATGAACCGACCAATCTACATGTACGCTGTGTGAATCGTCGCTGTGATTTTTCTAAGAGGCATCGCCATCTACCGATCGTTGCCGTGGACGAACCGATATACGAGCGCTTGCCTGCGCTCATGATTGCGACCGTAGATAAGTTTGCTGCAATGCCATGGAGTGGGGAAACCGCAGGCTTTTTTCGAGGTGTAGATCCAAACAATCCCCGACCACCGGACCTCATCATTCAGGATGAATTACATCTTATTTCTGGGCCACTTGGAAGCATGGTCGGATTATACGAGACGGCAATCGACCATCTCTGTCGGTATCATGTTGATGAAAAAGAGGTGCGACCAAAGATCATCGCATCGACGGCGACGGTCCGCCTGGCTCGAAAGCAGATTCGAGCCCTGTTCGGCAGATCTACGGTAGAAGTCTTTCCACCACCGGGAATTGATCGACGAGATTCATTTTTTGCCGAGCAAGTACCCCAAAGTAAGAAACATCCAAGGCTGTATCTCGGAATTGCAGCTCAGGGACGTGGGCCGAAGGTGATCTTTCTCAAAAGTATGATCACACTCATGGCAGCTGCCCAGCTTGCATGGGAAACAGGCAAAGATCATGCGGAACGCAATCCGGCAGATCCCTACATGACCGTAGTGGCCTACTTTAATGCCCTGCGGGAACTAGGAAGTGCACGGCGAATCACAGAAGACGAAATCCGATCGCGTCTGCTCAACTATAAAGCACGTACGCGTCTGGGGGAGCTCAGCGGGCTCTTTTTTAACCGACAAATTGGTCTAGAACCCGTGGAACTGACCTCTCGGGTTGGAACGGCAATGGTGGCAGAGGCAAAGCGTCGGCTTTCAATGGGGTTTCATGAGCCTGAACATGTAGATGTTGCACTCGCTACCAATATGATTTCGGTTGGCCTTGACATCACCCGATTGGGACTCATGCTAGTGTCTGGCCAACCAAAGAGCACCTCCGAATATATTCAAGCAACCAGCCGGGTTGGCCGAGATCCCGATCGCCCCGGTTTAGTGGTGGCACTCTTGAATATCCATCGACCTCGCGACCGATCCCACTACGAACATTTCTCCGCTTGGCACGAATCGTTCTACCGAAGGGTGGAGGCAACAAGTGTAACTCCGTTCTCCTCAGGTGCCTTGGATCGAGGACTCCCTGCCATTACGGTCGCTCTGGCAAGACTCGGAATTCCAGAATTGACTCCAATGCTGGACGCCAGTAACATTGAACACCATCTTACAGACACCTCGGCACTGACGGAGGCTGTGGGAGAACGGGCACGCATACATAAAGACGGGATTGATGAAGCGCTCATTCATCATGTCCGTAATCGGACTCAAAGCTTGATCGATGACTGGGCTCGCCTTGCTCACAAAGCTGGTACAGATGGAATGACCTTTGGGTATGCACGCCGGGGCAAAGGCGTGAATACTCCCCTCTTGCGCGAGATGATTGATCCTGACCGAGATGAGCTCAATAAAAAACAACTCCAATTCCGAGCACCCCGGTCACTTCGCGATGTGGAACCGGGTGTTCTTCTTGCAATCAAAAGCTCAGACGATGACCTATAAAACAATCGGATGAAAGACAATATTCTTCGCCAGAGCCAACTAATCACAACCTACGGGCCTGGGGCGATGATTGACCTGCCCGAGCGTTCGGTGATGATTTCCGGGCTGGACAACTGGTCCTGCCGAGGACGAGAACGAATCGAAGAACCACGTTTGGTTCAGAAAATTAAGGGAATCTTGCAGATATCCTCACTCACTCTATGGACTCCACCACGTCATGAAGAAGGGCATGGAAAATCTTCGCCGGTCTTTGCTCACATTTTTCCGAGGTGGTTCATTGTAAAAGATTCTATTTCATCTCCTCGTAACCCCCAATGGAGGCGGCAGAGGTTAGTACAGTGGAGTCATTTGCAAAACTATCATTTTGTTGATGATGACGGAATACGAAAAAAAGTTGTCCCTGTCCGCTTTGTATGCGGTTGTCGCCGAGGACATATTGACGATCTAGACTGGCGCCGCTTGGCATGTCGTAGAGAAACCACCTGTACCCGCCCTCTCTGGTTAGAAGAACGCGGTACTGGTGCAGGTATCGGAGATATCTTTGTCGTATGTGATTGTGGTCAAGAACGCTCTCTCTATGAAGCGTCAGGAGCTCAATCCGGAATCTTGGGCAGATGTAAAGGCAAAAGGCCATGGATTGGGCCGTATGCAAGAGAACGATGCAATGAAAATTATCGCCTCCTCGTGAGAACCGCGAGTAATGCCTATTTCACTCAAACCATGAGTGTTATCTCTTTACCAGAATATGATTCTGGGCTTGCTTCTCAGGTTGCAGAGAATTTTGATGCCATCGCTTCATTTGATTCCATGGAAATGCTTGAACATTTCCGAAAAAACCCCACGCTTGATATCGCCTTTGACGGGATCGCCGATAAAGACGTTATGAACGAATATCATCGGCAAAAAGGAGGAGAGGAATCAAAAGATATTACCGTAAAGGCAGCGGAATTTGATGTTCTCAGTAGCGGAAAGGAGGTTATTGGGCAAAATAAATCACGCGCTAAGTTCTATGCCCAGACTCTTTCCCGAGAGAGTTGGGATTCCACTCAATATCAATTTACATCTGCAATTGACAAATTGGTTCTCGTTCATCGCCTGCGAGAAGTCGTAGCATTACTCGGCTTCACACGGTTTGAAGCAACTACTCCGAACAAGGATGGGGAACTGGATCTGAATGTCATTCGAGCATCACTTACCGACGAAATTACGTGGCTACCGGCCATAGAAAACCGTGGTGAAGGGATCTTCCTTTCCTTCAAGCATGAACATATCCATCAATGGATGGCGCGCCCAGGTGTCAAGAAACGTGGGCAACAAATTATGAATGGATATAAAGAATGGGCAAGACAGCGAAATCGTTCCGAAGACGAGTTTCCTGGGTTACCGTATGTCATGTTACATTCTTTGTCTCATATGCTCATGACTGCAATCGTTCTTGAATGCGGTTACCCAATCAGTTCACTACGGGAGCGTGTATATTCAGGGGAGACCGGTCACGGAATCCTGATCTATACGGGATCATCTGATTCGGAAGGTACTCTCGGTGGATTGATCGAAACTGGACGAAAACTTGAACTGCATCTGCAACGAGCACTCAGAGACGGGGGGCTCTGCTCTAATGACCCAGTTTGTGCGGAGCATTCACCTGCCGCCGTGCTTGAAGGCCGCTCATTGCTGGGAGCTGCCTGCCATGGTTGTCTCTTGATTGCCGAAAGTAGTTGCGAACAGCGCAACAACTTTCTAGATCGTGCCCTTGTCGTCCCAACGATTGCCGACAAGGATGCCGCCTTCTTTGCCCCCTGTATATTATAAGAGATGCTGATTTAAGTTCATTGTTTGGGTCTTCAATGCGGTGAAGATGTGTCCATTGGTTGAGAGGTTTTGAATTTCAACTGGACCCATCGGAGCGTTTCGGATACTCCATACGTTGAACCGGTTTGCATCATTCAAACGTGGGTCTCTCCCTGGGAGCCACCTGACGCCCCCTGCGTCTTGAACGCCTGGGGGGGAACTGTGCCCCAGGGGGAACCATGATCTACATCCAGTAGAGAGTGTGTGCCGTTGAGCACCGATACAGGGGCAGATGAACGTCATGGCGACCCACAAAACTTACCCCTAAAGATACGGAAACCATGACAGAAAAAAATCGCTACACGAGGTTCGCCGGAGTGGATTGGGGCTCGGAATCTCATCAGGTCTGTATTCTGGACCGAGAGGGCCAGGTCCTCGGAGAGAAGGCATTCTCCCACTCCGGAGAAGGGTTCCATCAAATGATGGACTGGATGAGGGACACCGCAGGCTGCGATCTGACCGAGATTGCTACCAGTATAGAAGTTCCACATGGTCCGGTGGTGGAGAGTTTGATGGAGCGCGGCATTCAGGTATTTTCCATCAATCCGAAGCAACTGGATCGATTCCGGGATCGGTTTTCGCCGGCCGGAGCCAAAGATGATCGTCGGGATGCGCGGGTACTTGCCGATGCCCTTCGCACGGATCCTGACCGTCTGCGTGCGCTGGATCCAGAGGATTCGGACATCATTCAGTTGCGAGAGTGGTCCAGGATGGAGGCGGAGTTCACCGCCCAGCGTACCCGCCTCATGCATCAACTCCGAGCACAGCTCTGGCGCTACTTCCCGCAATTCCTTCGCCTCAAATTCCGTCTCGATTCTCCCGTACTGATGGCTCTGTGGACCCTCATTCCGACCCCCGCACGCGCTCGGAGAGTTCGACTCAGTTCAGTACAAAAAGTGCTCAAAGAACATCGGATCCGGCGCCTGAGCGCCGAGGAAGTCCTGCAATTCTTGCGGGCGAAGCCCCTCACGGTTGCCGACGGGGTGGAGCAAGCCGCGACCCAGCACATCCGACTCGTTCTGCAACAGCTGGAACTCCTTGGGAAGCAGATCCAGGAGATCAAACAGAACATCGAATCCATTCTGGGTTCGCTCCATGAAAATCCACCCTCTCAGGAGATCTGCGAACCTGAAAACGCATCGTCTGGGCAAGCCCCCTCGTCCAGATCTGCGCCACCAGATGTAGAGATCCTGTTATCGATCCCGGGAATCGGAAGCTCGGTCGCAGCCACCCTTCTCTCGGAAGCCTCCTCGGCGATCCAAGCACGGGATTACCAGGCACTGAGATGCTTGTGTGGCACCGCTCCGGTCACCAAGCGATCGGGAAAAAGCCACAGGGTCGTGCAACGAAAAGCCCATCATGCACGGTTGGCAAATTCCGTCTATCACTGGAGTAGAGTCTCCACCCAGCGTGACCCCATCAGTAAAGCCAAGTACAAAGCCCTGAGGGACCGAGGACATAAACATGGACGATCGCTCCGATCGGTGGGAGACCGGCTACTTGCCGTCGCCTGCGCAATGCTCCGAGATCAAACCCTCTATGATCCCAGCCGTCAAACCATGGCGTCCCGTACCTCGTAAACTCTGCCTCTCCAACCTTTCTTGGATGCAAAGCAGGATCGTGACGAAACGGAAACTTCCAGGGCAAAAGAGGAGCCTACGTCTAATTCGGATCCACTCGCTCGCGTCCTTTTGCGTAGTCGGATACGATGAAATCAGAGTGCTCGGGACCGAGGAGTTTATACCAGCCCACGCCAAAAATCGCTTCCATGGAAGAATACACAAAAAATATTTTAAAATTTATTGGTTTTTATTTGCATAAATGGTAGAGAGTCCCCCCCCGCACTCTAATGGACTTTGATCGTCTTGCTTCATTAGATCGAAAAGAATTGATACGCCTGGCAAACCAATTCGCTGCGAACCCCACATCTCCGCCTCTGACCGAACTGGCACTGCGTAATTACCTGACCAAGGATCAGGCCTTACAGGTGGCTACATTTCTCAAGGAGTTGCAACAGGAAGAGATACCTCCTTCGCAGATCCCACTTTTACTTCGTGCATTTGCTGCCGGAACAGAAGCTTCCAGTCATACTTCCCCCACCATAGAGGTCGTCGCAACCGGCCCCGATGCCACAACCAGTGCCCGTGATACCGGTGTCGTTGTACGACAATTGTTTCGAAAAGCACACCGAAGAGTCCTAGCCGTAGGATTTGCAGTTCACCAAGGGAAATCTGTGTTTAAAACACTTGGCAATCGATTGGATCAGGACCCCTCTATGGAAGTTACGCTCTGTCTCAATATCGAACGCCGACACGGAAATACGTCTCTTGATCAAAACATCATCCGACGTTTTGCGTCTGAGTTTTCAGGGAATGTATGGCCTGGAACGAAGCTCCCCAAGGTGTACTATGATCCACGTTCCCTCGCTCCTGCAGGGGTAACAGCCAGCTCAATGCATGCAAAATGTATTGTTATTGACGGTGAAGAAGCCTTTGTAACCTCGGCAAATTTTACCGAAGCAGCTCAGGAGCGAAACATCGAATTGGGACTCTTAATCAATTCCTCCCTTATTGCACGTCGAATTGAGGATCATTTCGCCACGATGATTAAAAACGATTTGCTTTCAAGATTGGCACTTCCTGGCCATCTGGATCAAGAATAATGGGAATTATCCGTAATTCGGCCTCCTTCATCACTAAAGTGCACATCCCTCAATACTTACGTATGCCTCGAAAGTTTACGGGGGTGTCAAAGTTAGTGGGGGTTAGGCGCTCCCGGCAGAATTAGCAGTCATGAGTTCATTCATGATTTTCAGGTTCGCCATAATACCATAAACATTTGCTGAAAATTCGGTTCTATTCATGAAGTGATACTTGAGCCACAAGGTTCACTAGTTGTCAAAGGAGTAATCAAAGATACACGAAGTTCCGAGCATTTCTCGAAACCATAATACGGCCCGATTTCCGTGCACATCCCGAAGACGTACAGGTTCATTCAGCTCAATTCGGGCGGGAAGCGATTGGCCTTCGTTGATTATTCCACTGTTCGCATAAAGGTACGCCCGGTCAAGGGTGTCTTTCATCAGATACAATCGTGCTTGGATCCTAGAGAGGTACCCCGAGTCTTTGGCAATGATTTGGGATCCTCCCCCCTGTGATGCCTGCATGGGAACTCTTAATGGACTGCCTGGAATATGATCGCGCTCTACATGCGCCATGTACCCCTCCGCTGCGCAGAAGACCGTCATGGGTAATTTTGAATGGACGACAAACTCAACTTTTCCATACGCATCCGTTTGTGCCTCAAGATAGGTATTGTTCGGATAGAGGATCAATACATTTATACCTTTCAGTGGCGCATCATCATCTCTCCGGGAAACGATGACTTGAACAAGAATCCCCTCTGGCTCGGGTAACTTGGCCGACGGCAAAGTGAGCCTCAATTCACGCCCACCAAGCAGCTCAAAAACCGGTCGCTTCCCTGAAAAAGCAAACGTCTCATCCTCAATCACTGAAATCCCTTCCCCCCGACGCTCTAGAAAGTATTCACGTCCACCAGCACCAGGTACATCACCCACGCGACATTGCCCCAACCTTGAAGCCAATAATTCATTGCGCGTGAACTGGTTCGTGCGCAGATCTTCCGTGGTCATGGAATTGCATAAGCCTCCAGGTGAATACAATTCCAGCCGATCTTCAAATAAGAACAGTCGAATCCGCGAACCATACACGGAGTAGTCACGGTGCACCACGGCATTCACGATCGCCTCGAAAACTGCCTCTAGGCTGAACTGGGGCAAATCAATACGCGCCGGGTTTTTGTATGCTGCTACACGCTGATTGGCTGCCACGAAGCGTACCGCTGCACGAACCTGTTCATCAAGTGGCCCCCTAATCTCACGGGCATCAATTTGAAACTTGGAGCCCAGCTTATTTCCTCGATAACTGACGGCCTGAATCCAAGCATTCGGTAACCACTCACTCGGATCTTCCGATGCCAGCAGTATCCCTCCCACCGTGGCTAACAATTCTTCCTGTGGGCCAATCTTGATGAATTTCAACTTGGATAGTGCCACCTCATCCGAGTCATGTCCACGGGAACTCACATATTTGCGCCATAGCTCTATCTGAAGAGTATTGATTCCAGCCCCTCTCACGACTTGACTATCAAAGAAGACGGCATCAGATTGTCCACGCATCTGTGATAATCGATGTACTTCGTCATGTTCGATCACTCGTTTACTCGTTCCTTTTCTCCGAAAATATCCGCCGGGTGAACGATGGACGGTTTTGCTCTGTGGGATCTCAACCAATAGTACTCCTCCCTTGCCCGATTCAGTCGGGACACGGGAAATTTCAACATCAATGGATGGCTTAATACTCTCCGTACAAATCCCTTCCACATATCTGACAAGAATATCAAGATCTGAGCGTGTAAGCAATTGGGCCTGACCATCGTCGGTTACTCCCAAAATTAGCGTCCCTCCATGCCCATTCCCAAATGCAGCGATCTCGTCGGCGAGGGGATCTCGCCGAGGCGCGGAAGCATTGGCTCCGCGAAATTCTACGGCCTTAAACTCAAGCTTTGAGTCCTCGCCCAGAGCTACCTTATCCCAGAATTCTTTGCGATTTACTGAAACCATCCTATTATCCATGGAGAAATTTTAGGTGTCGCACCAGCAACTCAATCCTACATGACACTGAACCCAAAATATCAAAATCAATAATAAGGCTACCCATGACAATGGATATTCTTCCGTGATTCGGGTACGGGGAATTTTACAATAAATGGTTCTGACATCAGCCTACGAAACACCTTCACTCATTTCAATCATACGCTCTATTGGTCGGAGCGCACGTTTGCGGATTGATTCCTCCATACGAATTTCAGGTAATTCGTAATGCATACAGGTGTATAGCTTTTCGAGCGTATTCAGACGCATATGTGGACACTGGCTACAATTGCATCCACTTTCAGGAGGAGCAGGGATAAAATGTTTGTGGGGGGAATCTTTTCGCATCTGATGCAGAATTCCCTCTTCGGTGGCAATGATAAAGGAATCTCCCTCATCCTCACGTGCAAAACGGCGGATCGCACTAGTGGAACCCACAAAATCAGCATGTCGAAGAACCGCTTCCTCGCATTCTGGATGGGCTAGTACCTTGGCCGCTGGAAATTCAATCTTTAACGCAAGAAGCTTACGCTCACTGAACGTCTCATGCACAATGCATACCCCATCCCAGATTTTTAATTTGCGCCCGGTCTTCCGCTCAAGCCAGCGCCCCAGATTTCGGTCAGGGGCAAAAATAACTGGTTGAGATTCCGGTATCATTCGTAGCAAGTGCTCTGCATTGGTCGATGTACAGATAATGTCACTTCTAGCTTTTACGGCAGCGGAGCAGTTGATATAGGACATAACCAGATGATCCGAATACTGATCACAAAAGACTTCGAATTCCTCCGCCGGACACGTATCTGCCAAGGAGCAGCCTGCATTCAGATCTGGAAGTAAAACCTTCTTTTCTGGGCTCAGAATTTTTGCCGTCTCAGCCATGAAATGAACCCCGGAAAATACAATAATATCCGCCGAAGTTGCCGCTGCCTGCCGAGAAAGTCCTAATGAATCTCCAATAAAATCAGCGACATCCTGAATCGCCGGTTCTTGATAATAATGTGCAAGCAGGATCGCATTCTTCTCCTTTTTGAGGGTTTCAATCTCCTTATACAGATCCAGCGTTTGATCTATGGGATCATCAATGAATCCGATCTGATCCAGACGACGATTCAGCAAATCTTGTTGTACAAGCATGATTCTAAGCTAGAATGACACTACCTGCTTCTACATATCCACAGGTACTAACGATCCACACCCATGATTGTGCCAGAATCCAGTTTCACCATCACTTAATTCCATAGAAGATGGCTGAATTCATTTTTCCTGAAGTCGACCATCATGTAGCACCAAGATGCGGTCACACAATTCACTCAATGCAGGATTATGAGTCGCAATCACAAAAGCTTGATTATGCATCCGACTCAGGTTAAGCAATTCTTCGTGAAGTACACCAGCAGTTTTTGTATCTAAGCTTCCTGTAGGCTCGTCGGCAAGGATCAGTGCTGGCTGATTCATTAGTGCACGTGCAACCGCGATACGCTGCTGCTCCCCACCCGAAAGCTGTGATGGACGATGATCAAGTCGTGATTGAAGCCCCAATTGCTCCAGAAGACTCGTTGCTCTGTGCCGAGCTTTATGCAATGGTTCACCACCAATCAGCGCCGGCATTGCCACGTTCTCAAGTGCACTGAACTCGGGAAGTAAATGATGAAATTGGAAGATAAATCCTACTGAATGATTCCTCCAGCGACTAAGTCGATGATCATTGAGTTGAAAAATATCCTGCCCATCGTAAGACACCGTTCCTTGATCGGGTCGGTCCAGTGCACCCAGTAAATGGAGTAATGTCGTTTTTCCTGCTCCACTATCCCCAATAATCGCAACGACTTCACCAGCATTAACGGTCAAAGATGCTCCCTGCAATACATCAAGCCTCCCCCCAGAACCAACCTGAAATCCTTTATGCAAATTCTCTGCAATTAAACGGGGTTGCATTAAAATCGCGTATTCACTACGTTGGCAAACTTTGAACCAAATGTATATGAAAAGGCAATGCTGGTACTCGCATAATAGTCGGTAGCCAGTTCACGCTGCTGAAGAAGGATGTCCTCTAAAAGCAGTTCGCCCTTGGGTAGAGAAAGCTGATCTCGAATCATTTCAATATTTCCCTGAAGCTCCAGGGAAAACCCCTGAAATAGACGAACAGAAATACTTGCGAAAAATTCGGCCCGCTGTTTTGATGGATCATGTAGATATTGAGATCCCTCTAATCCACTGAAAATATCCCCCCATGGGCGACGGATGGCAACCGTCGCATCCAACTCATGACGTGGTAATAATTCCTGCGTCTCGTCGAAAATCGTTGTCTCAAAATAATCTACATACTGCAGACCAACTCGATACACAAACGTGATTGCTCGGCGGGTCGCCACTTCGTAGGGGAATAAGCTGTACTCGACACCTGGAACAAACGAAACCCAATGTTTTAGATTTCGATCATCTCGAGTTACATAATCCAGAAAGAGTCCTGCCGACCAATGAGGTCCAAGGCTCCGAATCAAATAGCTATCTAGTCCATGCCGGGTGATACTCCGACGCACCGTTGCTCTACCACCCCGCTGGATCCTCACTAGATCGTAATTGAAGTAGGGTCGAATTCGTGCCTTCCATTCTTCACTGCGATGATCGGCAAAAAATCCCCACCGAGAATCAAAGACTGTACGGTTCGATTCTAAGTCCAATTCAAAATCACCACCGTACAGATTAAATACCCAGTGTCTCCACGGATCTCGACTTAATAATTCTTCTGCTTCAGATCCGTCTCCATCCACATAAGAAAGTGAAAAAACATCCGTGTCAACCTCTCGCCCTAAAAAAGGAGCCAAACCAAGTCTCAAAGCCTCATTGATCATCCTTCGCCTCTCTTCTGGGGAAGTATCTTGGTCGGCAATTCGGATTAGATTCAATTCGGATCCATCCAATGAGCCAAGGCCAATGAAGGATAAATCATACTGCCGTCCACTAAGCACCGTGAAGCTACTGGTCACAAAGATATGTATATCGGCTTGACTTGGATCTCGAACGTAGTTTACAAAGTCCAATTCGGTCCGGATATGAGATTGGTCGCACTGATCGCAATCAAGAAAAACACTGAGTCGATTACCAACATTGTTCTGACTCATTACTTCAGCCGGAATCAACATTAGGGATCCAATTACAAAAACTAGATAACTCCTAAGCATCTCGTTCAAGTTTGTGGCGTTTGATTAGGTTATGTAAGTGTGACCGTTGGATCCCAATATTTTTTGCTGTCTGGCTCACATTCCAACTGGTTTCTTCTAGCTTCTTCCGAAGGAAAAGGTGTTCCGTCTGATCCCGGAAATCTGCCAGTTTATTGTACTGCGTTGCGATTGTATTTATCTGTCTCGTCTCAGAATATCTTGGCACGACCAGCTGCTCTACATCATGCAAAGTGACGGTATCCGTCTCACTGAGAATCATTAGACGTTCCACTACATTGCTGATTTCTCGAACATTCCCGCGCCACGCCAATGAGGAAAGCTTATGGGTTGCCTCTTTTGTGAAGCTTTTCGACGGAAGCCCACTTCGCTTGGAGAGCTGCGAAGCAAAATGATCAATCAGAATGGGTATATCTCCCTCTCGTTCTCTAACCGGAGGCATATTTAGCAGAATCACGCTCAATCTGTGATATAAATCTTCGCGAAATTCTCCTTCATCAATCGCGACCCGTAAATCCTTGTTCGTTGCAGCCACCACGCGAACATCTACACTGATCGTTCGCTCCCCTCCGACTCTTGTAAGTTTGTTTTCCTGTAGAACTCGGAGAACTTTTGCTTGTGCTGGCATGCTCATATCACCAATCTCATCAAGAAAAAGTGTCCCCTTATGTGCCTGCTCGAATTTTCCGATTCGCTGTCGATTTGCACCCGTAAATGAGCCTTTTTCGTGACCAAACAGCTCACTCTCAATGAGTTCCGAAGGAATCGCTGCACAATTTACTGCGACCATTGGTCCTTCCCCGCGAAGGCTCTGCATATGTATCCACCTTGCAGCCAATTCTTTTCCTGTACCAGGCTCCCCCGTAATCAGGACACGGGCTTCAGTCGGACCGACACGTTCAATCAATTCTTTCACCGCGTGCATCTTACGGCTTTCCCCCAACATAGACGAGAGAACACTCCCCTGTTGCTGCTTCAAGGCATGTCGCAAACGCCGATTTTCAATCACCAGCTTTCCCTTCTCGAGTGCAGATCGAACGGTCACAAGAAGATGCTGCAAATCCGGCGGCTTTTCAATGAAGTGGAATGCTCCCGACTGTGTTGCTTCTACAGCGGTCTTGATATCTGCATGACCACTTATCATGATTACAGGTAATTCCGGCCATACCTCTACACATGTGGCCAGAACCTGCAAGCCATCTTGTTTGGGCATTTTAATGTCCAGAAGCACCACATCGAACGTGGATTTTTTGAGCTTGGCTAATGCTTCTTCGCCATCGGTTGCTTCTTCCACCACAAGATCCTCATACTCCAGGATCTCGCGGAGTGTCCTTCGAATACTTATCTCATCATCGACAACCAGCACACGAGATGCAGCCATCCTATTTATTTATGCGCCAGTACGACACCTAGCATATAGTTAAATTCATCAATCAGATCTGTTTCCGGATACCGCTCTTTTGCTTCAAGAATAACTTCTTCCGCCGACTCGAATTCGCCGGATTCCACATAAGCTCGCACAGCGGAGCGCAGATAATGTGGACTCTGCACCTCATTATCATCTATCTCGGCCGCACGTATGAAGAGATCGGCAGCGCGTGCAAAATCTCCCTGTATCTCGTGAATCGCCGCACGGCCGGCCGTTGCGCTCGCTCCAAGAAAATCATCGCTCGCATTGAAATTTTCAAACTGCTCCAGGGCCTGCTCATAGTCATCCAATTCAAAAAACGCGTTACCCGCATAGAATCTGGCTGTATTTCCCGCGGGAGTACTCGCATAATTATTAATAATATCCAAGAGCCCCAATATATCACCATTTCCATCCAAAGCCACTTGGTATTCTCCGCGTTCATACTCTAGAATTACGGCGCCTAACAACTCCTGAGCCTGCCTACCTCGTTCTCCCTGGATATAATTATATCCAAATATGCCTGCAATAATCAGGATAATACCAATAGCTACTACGGTAACGACATTTCGGTTGCCGTAATAGGCCGCCAATAGAGGTGTATACCAGCTACTGCCCGCTTCGGTGCGTTGACCACTTCTTTGCCCTATAGCCCCTTTCGGTGCTTTCATTTTCGACATTCTATAATTTCGACGTTAGTTGAATCCAAAGAGTATGTCCTTGGATATTCTATCCCTACTTGAGAAAGATGTTGACTCCATGATTTCTATGATCCCTCCTATCGGTTCTGAACAGGTTCGTTCGAACGTGCAGAACGAATTGGGAACCACTGCATGTAATCATTTTTTGTACTTGTTCGTTTTACCCCGTTCTAAGAAAAATGCTCACTCTGGATACGTCCATTGTGACCTCCTGAAACTTCGGGGAATGAATCCGTAAGTTTCTTGTTCAAGATTATTTCATTTCATAACAACTTAACTAAATGGCTTATAAACTTGCAATCAATGGCTTCGGCCGTATTGGTCGTCTCGCACTTCGTTCCATCATAGAACGTAACATTACAGCACTTGATGTGGTTGCGGTAAACGATTTGACGGATGCAGCCACACTTGCACATCTATTCAAATACGATTCCGTTCACGGGAAATGGTCAGGAGATGTATCGATCAATGGAGACAGTCTATCGATTGATGGTCATGAAATTCCTGTCCTCAGTGAACGCGATCCAGAAAATCTTCCTTGGTCTGACCTTGGCTGTGATGTGGTCATAGAATCCACCGGGTTTTTCCGGAGTCGTAGTGCCGCGGCAAAACATATCGCAGCTGGAGCAAGAAAAGTGGTTATTTCTGCACCGGCCAAGGATCAGGTTGATGCTACGGTCGTGCTCGGGGTAAATGATCATATCCTAACAGGAGAAGAAGAAATCATCTCCAATGCGAGCTGCACCACGAATTGCATTGCTCCCATGATTAAGGTCGTGGATGATACCTTTGGAATCCAGAGTGGTCTGATGACCACTGTACATGCCTACACTGGTGGCCAGAAATTACTTGATGCACCTCATAGTGACTTACGTCGTGCACGTGCCGCTGCATATTCCATTGTTCCTACTACCACGGGTGCGGCAAAAGCCGTGGGCTTGGTCCTGCCTCATATGCAGGGCAAACTTGATGGGATGGCACTCAGGGTTCCCATCCCAAGTGGTTCTCTGACCGACCTGACGGTCCAAGTCAATGCCTCCCCAAGTAAAGATGAGGTCAATGCTGCATTTTCTGCTGCCGCCAAGAGTTCTTTATCCGGAGTGATGGAATTCTGCTCAGATCCCATCGTATCCATTGATATCGTTCATAATCCTTATTCTGTGATTTTCGATAGCTTGGCAACGATGGTTCAGGGAAATTCTGTCAAAGTTCTAGGTTGGTATGACAATGAGTGGGGGTATGCCAATCGTGTGGTTGATATTGCCGCTTTGTTGATGAAGAAAGCTGGTTAGATTCAGCCCATCTTTAATGCCTAAACTTACCCTCAAAGATTTAGATCTGCACGGAAAATGCGTGTTGGTGCGTGTGGACTTCAATGTACCTCTACAGCTCTCTGAGGAAACTGGTTGTTATGAGGTTGTTGACGACACGCGCGTCCGTGCCGCTTTGCCAACGATTCTGACCATCATGGAAGCAGGTGGGAAGGCAATACTCCTGAGTCATTTAGGTCGCCCCAAGGGTCAACCTGATCCAACATATAGTCTTGCACCGATCGTTGATTGCTTGAGTGATCTCCTGGGAACGACACCACGATTTTCGAGCGAAACGATCGGCCCTATCGTACAGAAAACCGTACGTAATATGCCAAGTGGTAGTGTCATCCTACTTGAAAATACTCGCTATTTTCCTGGCGAAACAAAAAATGATCCAGATTTTGCCGAGGAACTGGCGAAACTTGGAGATATCTTCGTCAATGACGCCTTCGGAACCGCGCATAGAGCGCACGCTTCAAATGTAGGGGTTGCGAGCCACTTCTCCTCGGCGGCGGCTGGATATTTACTGGAAAAAGAGTTGGTCCAATTAGGTCATGCCCTAGATGCCCCCTCTCGACCTATGCTTGCACTTCTAGGAGGAGCAAAAGTGTCTGACAAGATGGGCGTGATCACGAACCTCCTTGGCATCGTTGATCATATTCTGATTGGAGGTGCAATGGCCTATACATTCCTAAAAACACAGGGAGTATCTATCGGTAGTTCTCTTGTAGAAGAAGATCGCTTAGATGATGCACAAGCAATGCTGGATCAAGCACAGGGAAAAATCCTTCTTCCCAGTGATCATATTGTCAGCACATCTTTCGATGCACCTGAGGAATTGAAAACGGTTTCCGGAAATATTGAAGAGGGCTTCATGGGACTGGATATTGGACCGGAAACCGTTCATACGTACTCTCAGAACATTCACGAAGCCAACACCTGTATCTGGAATGGTCCGATGGGCGTGTTTGAGGAACCTGCATTTGCGTCTGGAACCAAATCCATGGCTCAGGCAATGGCCTCAGCCACCAGTAAGGGTGCCGTAACCATTATTGGTGGTGGAGATTCTGTAGCCGCCATCAAACAGTTGAATCTCCACACAAAAGTCTCCCATGTATCCACCGGTGGTGGTGCAATGTTGCAATTTCTCGAAGGTAAAGTGCTCCCTGGCCTAGATGCACTGACCGATCTATCCGATAAAGTAGAGTGATCCAGGGCATCTTTCCTGCTGTTTCTCGCAACAGGATAATGTAATGTTCATGCCCTACTGATAGGAGAGCTCATTCGATAAGACGGTATCTGGCGTTTGAACTAGACCACTGCAGAATAGCTTATATTCAAGTGTCTATGACCAGAAACCATCAAGATGGATCGTCGTGAATTTGTTCAAAAAACTGCTTTGGTATCGGCGATCGGACCGTTTATCCGTACTCGCCCAAGGTCCCAAAAATACCGGGTTGGGCTTATTGGTTCCGGCTGGTGGGGAATAAATATCCTTCGTACTGCTCTTGCTACAGGCACTTCGGATGCCGTTGCACTCTGTGATGTCGATGAAACACATCTTCAACAGGCAAGAGATGAGATCACCCAATTGACTGGATCGCGTCCTGCCGTTTACTCCGATCATGAGGAATTACTTTCTGAGCAGAATTGCGACATCGTCATTATTGCGACACCGGATCACTGGCATGCACTTGGTGCCATCGCTGCCATTAACGCTGGAGCTCACGTCTTTCTGGAAAAACCAATTAGCCATACGATTGATGAAGGAAAAGCCATCCTGAAAGGTCCAAAATCAGTTCTACTATAATCGAATCTCTTCACTCACGGATCTATCCGTTCAAAGAGCCAGGCAGTGTAAAGAAGTCCACTCCAATAGGGTCGAATCAGCTTCAGGCCAGCATTATGACAGATCTGTAGGATTCGATCCGAGCCGACATAAGCGATACCCGTCTCAAGCCTTTTGAGCAAGCGTTCCTTTTTCTTCCCCCTATATCCCCTAAGATCCATGTATCGTATCCATGCATCATAGAACAACTCGAAATAAGCCTTGGATTGATCTCCATGAAGATCAAATAGAACAACCGTTCCTTCAGATTTAACCCGGTTCGCAATACTTTGCATAAATGCATCCTTGGATCCATCATCTGGTAGAAAATGCATCACATTAATCGCCGTTGCCGCATCAAATTGATAGTCGAGTTCAAGTTCATGGGTGTATGCGTTATGGAACCGAATTCGGGAGGACACCTCGATTCGTTTTGCCACCTTACGAGAATATTCAACCATAGCCCAAGAGGGATCTACGCAATCAAATTCCCATCCCTTTGCCGATGGAGCAAACACTTCAATTTCCCGGCCCGTACCACATCCTACAATCAAAATCTGAGCCGTTGAACCTAATCGTTCCTGAAGGAGTGCTAAGGTTGCTACAAATAGTTCGTCATAACCTGGGATCACCCGGCTGGCAAGTTCTTTGTATTCCTCGCCATAATCTCCATCAAAATTAAATGCTTTCGAATCTTTCACTTGTCTTCACTTTCTGTAAATTGTTTAACTTTGTCTGAAACTAGCCCCCTTTGAGAAATGGCAAACATTATCCTTTCCCCGGATTGGGCACTGAAAGAAAGTGCCTGCACAACTAAATCTGCGTATACGAACCGAAGAAAGTTTGTTCAATCCCTAGGTCTTGGTGCAATCGGATTCGCTGCTTTTGGTGGCTGCACGGTTCAAAGCCGTAATATCGTTGGCGGCCCTTTAGATAAAATCCCCGAAAATGCGCCACGCGATGGATATCCAGCTCAAAGAAATGGAGCCTATTCCGTCCCCGAAAGGGACATGACTGAACGTATCCTCGCTTCTTCCTACAATAATTTTTATGAATTTATCAACCAAGGCGATCTGAAAAAGGTTTGGCCACTGGTAGATGATTATATCCCTTTTCCTTGGACGCTAGAGGCTCTTGGACAGGTCGATAAGAAGCAGACGTGGGATTTGACCGAACTGATTAAATCTATGCCTCTTGAAGAACGTATCTATCGATTTAGATGTGTGGAAGCTTGGTCTATGACCATCCCCTGGACCGGCTTCCCGCTTTCCAGTCTGATCAAGAAATGTAACCCAAAATCATCGGCAACTCACGTTAAGTTCACTTGTGTCAACCGTCCAGATCAATTGCCTGGGCAAAAGAAAGCTAGTTGGTATCCCTGGCCGTACTTTGAAGCATTACGGATGGATGAAGCGATGAATGAGTTAGCCTTTGTCGCAGTTGGCATGTATGGGGAGCCTCTACCAAAGCAAAATGGCTCTCCT
Source organism: Rhodothermales bacterium (assembly GCA_965215475.1). GTDB lineage: Bacteria > Bacteroidota > Rhodothermia > Rhodothermales > Bin80 > Bin80. Next base: position 11,410 of record OZ244061.1, on the reverse strand, counting down.
CTTAGACTAGTTCTACCTTGGAAATATGGCTATAAGGGGCCTAAAGCGATTACTCATCTTGAGTTTACACGCAAACAACCCGGTACTTTCTGGAATGATTTGCAGCCCAAGGAGTATGGGTTTCTCTCCAATGTTAATCCAAATATTCCCCACCCTCGCTGGAGTCAAGCATCTGAGCGATTGTTGCTAAGTGAGGGAGTTGAACAGCGGATACGCACCCAATTATTTAATGGGTATGACGAATGGGTTGGAGATTTATATTCTGATGAACCCCGTTCTCCCGCCGGTCCAATTATCCGGTAACTCTCAATTTTTCCTACGAGAATTTATACTCGACAGATTTGTTGGGGCAAAAGGTTTCCTCTATCGGCTTGCCTGATAATTTTACACGAGCGATCCCCTCTGGTACAAATGCTGGGAACAATTCGTGCCTACATTGAGAACGGTGCGGATATGGGAAGAGCCGATGATGCAAAGACATTCCTTGGTTTACCCAGAATACCTAAAGTTACGACTCGCATCTTCTTTTGTCCCTTAATTTCTCTGGACGATCTCGTTTGCAATTGGCTCATTCACCATCCTTTATATGATTGATCAACTCATTAAACATCAAATTTAAGATAATTCTCTGCTCTCAATGTCGGAGGGATGCTTGTACATGGAGGCTTAGATCGCCGATATTGGCTTGATGATGGTGTGCCAGTCCAGAGATGGACAAGGAGATCCAATCCCGCGGGCTTAGTTGCCCCCCTAGTCGATAGAGCCTTCCTTGCGGCAGCTCGGTCACTCCGACGATGGATCGCGCGCTTCCTCGATGGATCGGGATCCCGTATCCCAGTTCCACCTCGGTGCGATGCCTCCCCGATGGACTGGGGGCTACATCCAGAATCGTTTGCTGGCGATGAAGGGTCATTTGGGGATTCGGCCCATAAGACGGACGAACCCGCATCATCCATCCCTCCGAGGGGGTTCCCACCTGAATGGATCCGGATATGCCCCACTCGGTGAATCCATCTGCGCTGTGGAGCACCAACCCCTGCGAGCGAACTTCGCCGCGAAGGTTCCACGGCGGGTACGCGACTCGCAATCCCCCACCCAACTCCAATCCGATGCCCGTCTCCGCATCTCCTCCATCCTGGCGAACATTTGCCTCCACATACGGACGAATTCCCTCACGGAGTTGAAACGAACTCTCAATTCCCAATCGAACTCGAAGGACTTCGGCGCGAACTTCTGTGATATCCACTTCCGCATCGGTCACGATCACATCTCCATAATAACTTAGTTGAGATGCGCGCACCGATGCCAACTGCGCCTTGAACCCGGCTGCCCCAAACCTAGATACAAGATCCCCCTTCAAACGTGAGGGCCCTGGATTACGAAACTCCATTCTCCGACACAAACTAGGCTCATAGGGACATACCTCCTCCAAAAGTAGGGTCTTTGCATGCCCCCAACCATACCCACCACTCACCCAGAGTTCCAACCTTGATGTCTCATACGATGCATAGGGGTACACTCCCGTTACTCCCGCCTCGACCTCTCTATGGTCGTAGGCTCCCGTTCCCTGACTGTGTGCCACCATGACCCCTGCCAACCAGCCTCTCCTTGAGCGAACGTCTGCCCCGATAAGGGCACTAGATACATCTCCACGTAAGGACTGATTCAGATCACCGCGCCCATGGAACCGTCGGAACGCCCCTCTTCCCCAGACGCCCACCGATCCAGATGTCTCGGATACCTGGCACCCCGACAGTAACTCTCCCAGGGAGGGCGTCCATTGCCAACGTTGAACCATCTCCGCGCGTTGCGCTGCCGAACAGGTAGACCCCGAAGGATGTAACCGCTCCTGTACGGCCTCGACCAGTTGAACTGACAAGGTGCGCGCAAATCGGGCCGCGAACGCGGTGAGCGCCGCCTGTGCCCGCTCACCCTCCTTCTCAAGGACCGCGGTGGCGACCGACTTGTCCATCTGCACCGTCTCGGATGATTCCAGATGAACATAGAACCGCTCCCGCTTCGGGTTCCCCTCTTGTGGAAGTAATGGAACCTCAATCGTGGTTTGTACCGATCCCGGCGCAAGGGTCACCCATCCCGATCGCGCCTGGTAATCTTGTCCCGCGGTGGCCGTCCCATCTTCGGTGCGATAGCGGACGGAGACCGGATGAAGACTCGGCGGAGATACATGAATATGGAATGTAACCACAGGGGCATCCTCATGTGCCACCGCGTCCTCTATCGTAAGCGTGGGGATCCCCCCATCATCATCAAGAATCGTGGCGGTGGCAGAGTTCCGGGCAATGATGGCATTTGGGGAGGCATTGGAGAGCAGGACCATAAAGGTCTCTGTTCCCTCGGGAATCTCATCATCGGTAAGTTCAAGTTGAATAATGCCTCGGGTGGTGCGCGGATCAAAGATGACAATGCCTCTGGAGGCCGTATAGTCTTCGGCAGCCGTGGCCGCTTGATCGCCCGCTTGCTCCTGGGTTTTGTATTGAACCGTGACCGCTTCCTCAATCGCATAACTCAGCTCAATCGGCAGTTCAATCACTCCCGCATCCTCCGAGGCCTGATTCCCATAGATGGTAATCCTGGGGGGGCCCTTATCGAGAATCTCTACCACCACCTGCATCTGTTGACCATCATAGCCCCCGCCACGTGCACGGAGGGTAAGCAAGACCTGATCGTCCACATGATCCGCGTCGATCTCCGCTCGGATCGGGACAGATTGTGGGGCGTACCGATTCGCGCGATGAAACGTGAGCGATGAGGTTGGCAGGCGTACATCCGATCCCTCATGTCCAGAGATCTCTACGGTGACCTCTCCCTGTGGCTGTGAGTGGAGAGAGACCGTAAACTCCGCCGAGCTTCCTTCCTCCATCCGAATGCGTGGCTCTGCGATCAGTCCTTTCTGATCGGTTTCCGTGATGGTGACCATGACCGTTTCCTCAACTCCATGATAGCCCCCGCCGAAGGCAAAAAGCAAGAGCGGAATCGGCTCCTCCGCCTCGGCATCCAAATCCTTCTGCGCCATCAGCGCTACGGATTGAGATTCATTCCAGTTGGAGGGGGCAAACGTCAATTGGGGCGCAGAGAGCAAACGAAGATCCGTTCCCACATATCCGGTCATGGTGATCGTAACCTCGGCCGTGGGCTGCTGCGTAAGACGTACCTCAAGGGAGCGTGTATGTCTTTCAGGGATGGTGATTTCAGGGGGGACGCGAATGCCCGGCTTATCATCGTCCTTAACGTGTACCTGAATCCTATGTGTGACCCCCGAATATGCACCTCCGTATGCAGTCAGCAAAAGCGTGATCTCGTCTGGAATCCCATCGTCATCCTGCCCCGCCGTCAGGGTAACCTCTTGCGCTTGCAGGGAGGAAAAGGTTAGGGTTGTCGGTTCCACCCCCAGATCCGTTCCAGGCTGGCCCGTGATCGTGATCGAGACTTCGCGCGACGGAACCGCACGCAGAGCCACCGAGATCTTTTTTTGCTCCCCTTCCAGAAGTTCCACCAAGGGGGGCGCCTCGATGGTCGCCTCATTCGTATCCACAATCGTAATCTCTATGTCCGAGGGCGTGCCCAAAGCCACAAAGGAAGGTACATCGTCCAAGGCAATGGTAAACGTTTCATCGCCTTCCAGGAAATCATCTTCCTCTGCCAAAATGATGATCTCGGCTTTGGACGCTCCACTTGGAATCTCAAGCCTGGTCGAGCCCAACCACCGATAATCTTCCGAAGATGCCGTCCCGTTCGTGAGCGTAAGTGGAAGGATCACCGCATCCGGCAAGGGGCTGGATAGATGAAGCGTGACCGTCACCTGTTCTCCTTCCCGGATCCGCCTGCGATCGGCCGAAAGAAATACCTCAGGTTGTTGCTGCGGGGAATCAAAGATGGTCACATCCCGGAAGAGAGGCCTACCCCCGGAAACCTCGAATGGAAGATCGCCCAAGGCCACCGTAAAGGTTTCTTCTCCTTCTTCCTCGAAATCCCAAGTCGTTCGGATCGGGCTCGATTTGGAGGTTTGACCCGCAGGAATGATCAGCTGATCTACAGGAATGTAGTCCTTGTGTATGCTTGCGGTGGTGCCATCTGAGGGATAGATCAGTGGAATCGTTACCGGACGATATAACTTCTCTTTTAAGGTGACCGTGACCGTCACATCCTTTCCCTCATTCACTCTTGGTGGGGTAACCGCCAGGGTCACTTCCACGGGGGGAGGCGTATCGTTATCATCCTCAATCGTAATCCTCACTTCATGCGGGTCTTCTAAGTCAATTCCCTCGGGCTTGAGGAGGCGGACAAGAAATTCCTCACCCGGTTCTGCAACCAGGTCATTCTCGGTGCGCAGTTCGCCCGATCCCTCGAGGTCTCCCGCAAAAATGGTAAAACTTTTAGACGGAAAATAATAGTCAGATGGTTCCGTATCAATATGCTCATCTTCCAGTGTAATCAACACATCCGTCGTAAGAGTTCCCGATAAGGTGGCGGTGAGCGTCGTTGATTTCCCTTCGATCACGGTTTTGGGCGTAGCAGAAAGGGTCACCGTTGGGGGGAGGGGGAGTGGCGCTTTGTCGTTATCCTTGATCGTAACATCTGTGGCATGGCTGTCATTATAGCCACCACCCGTGGCTTGGAAGGTCAGTGTCACCATATCATCCGCGTAGTCCTCCTCGACTCCTACTTCCTCTTCCGCAATCAAGTTGATCGTCTGAACTTTATTGTAGTTCTTTTCTGTAAATGAAAGCGAGGAGTGTGACAGACTCAAATCCGTTCCAGACTGCCCCGTGATGGTTACTGTGACCTCGCCCGATGGTATAGATGTCAGGGCAATTTGCAATTCTCCTTCCTCTCCTTCATTAATGATAAACGTCGAAGGTGCTTGAATTTCGCCATCTACATCGTCATCTGTAATAGTCAGAAAAACATCCTCGGGGCCAGTCACGTGATCGTTGGGAGTGCCGGAAACTGTAATCTCTTTGGTCGGAGGCCCGAAAATTTCATTATTCACCGCAGTAATGGTGACGTTGCCAGTACTTTGTTTTCCTTTGGGGGCAATGGTTAGGGTTTTATCGTCACTCAAGGTAAAGTCACCTGCCGTAGCAGGGGATACAGGCGTAGCGGAAATCTCCACGACGGTCTCTTCGTTGGAATGCAGCTCCAATTTGGCGGTCACAGTAGTAGATTTCTTGTTTTCGCTAATAGAAGCGGGCGAGAGATGCAAAGTGACTTTTGGTTTGTAATCATTGATGATAAGTGTAACAGGATCTGGAGCGTCGACGTGATGTGAATCGACACCGGATTCGTCCAAAATCCTACCAGAAACCGCAATCTTTTTGGTCGGAGGCCCGAAAGCGGGGTCGTATGCCCCATGGATGGTGACGAGGCCGGTGCTGGTGGTTGCTCCTGCTTCAATAGTTAGTTTGGGTCCTTCTTTTTCGTTTTTATCGTCGCCACTCAGGACATAGTGCCCTATACTATCATCAATATCATCATGCGGTACGAGCATAGCCGAAATCTCCACGACGGTCCCTTTGCTGGATGCTCGGTCCAAGGTGGCGGTCACGGTGGTAAAATTATCGAATTCGCTAATAGAATCGGGCGTGAGATGCAAAGTGACTTTTGGCTTGTTCTCAATGGTAGGCATGTCTTTAATATTGACAATAACCTTTTTGGTGACCTCCCTATACCCACCTCCATTAGCAGTCATCCTAAGCGTTTCGGTCTTATTATCCGTATTTAAATCTTCAGCCGCCGTGACCTTCACAGACTGGGGAACATTATAACTGTCGGGCGTAAACATGAGGGTATTAGGAGACCGAGAAAGATCTGAATTCGTGAGCTCGGGGATGATCGTGACCGTGACATCGTCGGTTGGCTGCGCAGAAAGAGATACGTTGAAGTCTTTACCCTTCTCGTCACCTTCCGTAACAAAAATCTGGTTTGGACTAATCAGCTCCAGCTTATCAACATCTTGGATTTCTACTGTAATGTCCTCCCGTTTATCATCATAACCACCACCTTGGGCAAATAATGTGATAGATCCCATCTCGTCATCAGCCGTGCCGTCTTTATATACCGTAATTCGTAATCTTTGGGGGGTATCGGCCTTTTCGAATATTAGATTTCGGCGTTGGACTTTCAAATCTTCGTTATCAAACTGAGGGACTTGAATTGTGACCTTTCCTTTTGGATCTCTCGTAAGACTAACTGATAAATCCAGGGGGGATTTGCAATCTTCTTTTATTCTGAAAGGGTCATTAGGCTGACGAACGTTACGGTTATACTGTCCGTTAACGCATGTTCCACGTTCAAATTCTACCGCTATTTCTCCATTTACATCATCCTTATCGTCTATAAGAATGTAGACATTTTTCAATGATTCCTGCCCATACTGATCAAGTTTAGGTTTACTTTTTATTTCAAGGCATAGATATTCATCATCGGAATTGTTGTCCTCTTTTGCTGTAATAATCACCGCTTGGTCGCCATCAGTGTAATTGAAACGTGTAAAGTTTAATGTTTTTGGGTCAATTTCCACAGATGATGTTGGTTCAGAACAATCCCATGTAACGGTTGGACCCAAAAAGCGTATTGGAACTTCCCTAGTCTCAGATGTGTACCAATCAACAAATATATCAACACCATCAGTAGGTACTGACTCAAATGATTCAAAAAAAAAGGGCAATCGAAAAGTTTCACCTTCTTCCACTACTTCATGTGCATAGTAGGGCTGGCCAGTATCATGCCGAAGTTTTTTTTCATATTCATAATATTCATCCTGAATTAGAATTCTATAAGGTTGTGACACGCCATCGTAGCCCCCACTACTAGCCGTCAGTATAGTGTGGGCTGATTCATCATCTGACCCAGGATCTTTAGAAACCTTAATGTCAATAGTCTGTCGTATAGAATAATTGTCAGGAGTAAATTCTAATGTACCCTGACCTGTGACCGTTACATCTGGATTGTCAAATCTCGACATCGTAACCGTGACCGTTGCACTCGGTTGCTCGGAGAGCCAAACCTCAAATTCATGCGTATCACTGCCATCTCCTCTTGAAACAACGTTCATAGACCTGTCCGGATTCGTCATGATTTTAGGGCCTGAAACATCGTCATCAAACACTTGAACTGGGAGAGATTTGGTGCTTCCATCGTATTCAGCTCCGCTGGCGGTTAGTGTGATGTCTTCGCGTTCGTGGACCGTGTTGGCATCGTCAGTAGCAGTAACCGTCACTGCTTGAGATATACTATAGTTTGATGGCGAAAACGTCAGAGGATTCGTCTGAGTGTGCGATAAACCTGCTGTCGTAAACTGAGAGATGGCGATCTGCACATCACCGCTGGGTTTTGCTCTTAATGATACCCCAAATTGTGTGGATGTGTTTTCATCAACTTGTACAGATTCCCAATCATGGATCCTGATAAGATACCCTTGATTTATCCCAGACTGAGTCGTGGTTTCAGATTTTATTCCCCCGTCAACTTTCGAGTTGGTCAAGTGCAAATCATCAGGACTGGTAATGGAGGCATTGATCTGAGGTTCACTGAATCTATTGTTGTGCACTGATGTATTCGCCGTGATGGATTGATGCTCATTTACATTGTTCATATTTTGGTCAATCTCAATCGATGTCTGCGTATTCCAAAATGACTCCGATCTGGAAGTCACAGATTCAACTTGTAGACTACGACCATCAGTTTCAACACTAGAAAATGAGAACTGAGCAACACAAAGTAAGATGGTATATGTACTTATCCTAAGTAAGTCACTGAAATTCATCAATAGTGAGATTCACAAATATTTATATAGTGATTTTAGGCTTCTCGCAAAACACTATACACTCAAAGATTTTCGGTTTAACTGCATTGAGATTCAGTTAACCACTAAATAGGACGTGCAACCCGATAAACATCTTGGCTTCAAACTCGGATTTCAAAATCATATTATCGTAGGGCATGTCTCACTGTAAGCTTTAGATTTTTGGAAGCTCAGAAATATTGAATCACATGAATTAAACCTTGAGGACTGAATGGATCGTGTCCTGATATCTGAATCGTTTTCTGCCCTCTAACTTAATGAGTTCAATTAAAAATGTCATCCCGAAAATTTCTGCACCACTTTGGTCAACCAAATCTTCAACGGCCGAACAAGTCCCACCAGTAGCTAGCACATCATCATGGATTAACACACGATCATTAGGTCTGACAGAATCAATATGCATTTCAATCGTATCCGAACCATATTCATAGGTTATAGGACACACTGTATGTCTGACGAGGCAACTTACCTTCTTTACGAACTGGCACAAAACTTGCTCCCAATCCAAGGGCAATCATTGGAGCCATCACAAAACCGCGTGACTCTACCCCGATCACCTTTGTAATATTCTTCTTCATGAACGGAGTGGATAATTCATGAACTGCCCTCTTGAGCAAATCTATATTCGATAATATGGGAGTAATGTCCACAAAATCAATTCCCTGTTTGGGGAAATCAGAAATCGTACGAAGTGCCCCCCTGAGTGTTTCAACAGAATCCATAAATGGTTTTCAGTGAATGCGAACAAGTAACCCTAAAAGCAGATTTTATTTGAACTTTTACAAAGTTAAGAAATATGGAGGCAATAATGCAAGATCCAAAAGTAAGAAATTAGACACCTACTGTACCCATTAATAGACTGAAGGATCAAGGCTTTTTTAATTAGATTGAGGATTCTCAGAGGCAAGATCGTCATGAATATTGCAGTTTCATGATCTCCCACACTTCAGCGGATTACTTGCAGCTCAAGCGGTTGGCAATTGTGAATGGTAATCATCCTCATCACGAGACAAAAGAATTTGCTGATACAAAGATGCCCCTCATCACTAAAATTGCAAACATTTTCTCACTCAAAAAATGAGCGCATTATCTCGCATCCCCCATTACAGGATGATCCCCGTCCAAGAAGCTGATCTAGACCGTCATTGACGATCATTTTTGGTTTTTCTGACACTACTCCAGCATTAGAGTTTACATTTTCAAGCTCTTTTCCCACTGCATCTTCCCAGATGTTATCTCTTGTTTGAAATTCAATATTTGGGTTTTTCTCAGTACGAATCGTAAAATTTGTTGAATGGCCATATATAGTTGGTTGCGCATTCCAATGTTCCACCTAGAATGGCTTGCCTGCAGGATTTCCACAAAAATCAAGCTCTCGGCAATGGTATAATTAGAATCCGTAAACAGTTACTTTTGGAGATCATTTTTCCTCTCCACGACGAAGAGATCGGTTCCAGAAAAAAGCCAGAACTCCTGACCCAAGTTCAATATTTTATTTTTCAGGATGCTGATTTCGGGGTACAAAATAAAACCATCCGATGCGCTTCGCGCGTGTGGGTTTGAGCGAAAACGGTTGCATGGTCTGAACACGTAGCACTGAATCAAAGCTGAACCTGTCGAAAAAATCTGGAGATGGGAACACTGACACCTGCGACGATCTACCTTTTGGATGAAGTGATCAAGCCATGACGGTTGAACACTTACGCTACCATCCCCCACTGATACACACCAATCCTATGCATCTAATGCGCTTATTTCACCCTGAGGGCATCTAGGCACGATTAAATGGAACTTATAAGTCAAAACTATAGCCATACACATATTCTGCCCATGGTGAGGCAACGTACAAACGATCTCGATGAAACAGAAAATCTCTAGCAGGGATATTTTTGCGTTCTTCTGGATGATTGGTGGGGCGCAGAACAAATTTTCTAACGAGTTGAGGCTCATTCTCAGACACATCGATAATGTAGTTGTCTGTTCTGTGTACGCTTGCAATCAAGTAACGAGAATCTCCAAATTCAATCCCTTCGATGAAGCTGAACGTCCCAGGATTAACGACTTCTGGGGGTGCTCCACCAGGAATGCCAGTAGGCGTCCAATCACGAACATCTTTCCCCTCAAACCGGATTGTCTTTAAGTGTGTAAACTGATCGTCATAAACAAATATAGTAGGAAGGCCTTTGTATCCTACTGCAATACGATTCCCTTCGGGAGAAATGGATACAACGTAACGGTTCTCCCCGGTACGGTCAGGGAGATCCAAAACAGGAAGTAATTGTTTGAATTCAAACCAATGAAAAGGAGGGACAGTGCTACGAGCACAAATGATCTATTTGTTAACTTCGGGGCATTCCAAAAGCATATATCCAGGCGAAACTCCTAGATTTCCCAAGCCAAAAATAGAAAATGAATTTGCATAATCCATACTTTCTTTGAAAACTTGGACACGCTCCCTATCTTTTACAAATACATGAGTTCCATTGTAATCAAGACCCCTCATACTTAAGAATTCTCCTGGACCTTCTCCACGTTTACCAATTTTCCGCACAAGATACCCGTTGCGGTCCACCACGAAAATGCCATTGGCTTGGCTATCTGAGATATAAAAGCTGTCTGCAATAGCAATGATACCATTAGGGCGTCCGAGAACCAAAGGGTCCTTCACTAATCCCAGTTCAACATTAGCAACCCATTCTTCAGTTTGTATGTCAGTGTTAACAATAAAGTGTGGAGCAGCAGCTAACAAGCTGTCAACCGTCGGAGAGTTTTCAAATCAGGTAAGCACTGTTGACTCTCTCTCTCCAAAAGCTACAAAGAGAGGAAATAGAAAAGATACAGCCGCGAATCTCAAACAAGTAGGAGAAATTAATTTCATAATAGATCCAGCGGCGTGTGCCGCTATTGTAAATTTACTGTATACTAAAGGCATACACACGTTATGTCATTCACATAATTCCCGTTTTTATCCTTCAGAAATTCAAGAAAGGTATACAAAAACTGCTGGACTAACAAACAAATTGAATCATTCATTCTACACGAATAGACCCTCTGTGCCAATAAAAGATGACACACTTGGATTTCGGTTTTTTCTTGTTTTTCGAGGGCCTTCATTTATATAACCATCTTTTATTGTCATGAAAAAGAATGATTCCTTGAACTCCAAAGATGAGGGGCACAAGTCTCCATCAACGGAGGGGATCCCCAGAGCCAAGCGACGCTGGTTTAGTGCGAGCTATAAGCTGCGGATTCTGGAGGCAGCCGATCGCTGTGAGACGCGCGAGGATGTAGGGGCTCTTTTGCGCAGGGAGGGCTTGTATTCCTCTCATCTGACGCAGTGGCGCCATCAGTGCTCAAAAGGCACACGGTTTGGTGCGACGCAAGCTGGCAAGGAGCTGACGGCTAAGGACGAGGAGGTCCAACGCCTCAAGAAAGAGCTCAGTCAGTCGAACAGAGAACTGAAAAAGGCAAACAACAGCATTGAGATTCAAAAAAAATCTCAATGCTGTTTTCCGAAAGCAGCCCGCACACGGACGCCTAGCTAAGATCCAGATGATCCTTGAGTTACGTGCAATCATGGGGATT